>NZ_JBODQH010000001.1:0-2097500 GCF_052119485.1 Paenibacillus sp. DRB1-1
TGGCAGACCGACTATACACCAGAGCATTGTATTCGAGCAGGATGGAGATATCCTCGTCAGGCACGACAATCAGGTTGAAATCGTAGTTGGTTTGCTCGGCAAGTGCCACATTGGCAATAGAGAAGCCATTTTGTGCTCTTGTCTCACCAGAACCGCCCACCTGCTTCATCTGTTGCCCGATCGGGTAGTTTTCAAAGACCATAATGTGATGAATCAGGTCTTGTTTTTGTTCAGTCAGTGCCTGAATGTCATACAACGGGAACGTGTCATAGACACCAGAAGCCAAAGCCTGCTCCTGTGTGCGCTGCAATACTTCAGCAAATGTAGCATCCGGTGCACTACAAATGCGTACCGGAATCGTGTTGATAAACAATCCGATCATGTTCTCCACGCCTGGAATGTCTGCCGGACGACCGGATACTACACCACCAAACACAACATCCTGATGATTATTGTATTGCTGTAAAATAACGCCCCACACGCTTTGCAGCAATGTGTTAATCGTGACATGTTGTTGCTTGGCCATTTGGTTCAATGCCGCGGTCCGTTCTTTACCCAACATAAATGGCAGCTTTTCCGAAACATAGCCGGAATGGGACCCCGCACCGCTTTCGTCTGGTTCTTCATCCCGTGCAACTACAGAAGCTTGCGCGTTCTCACCAGGCAACAAGGTTTGCTGCTCAAAGTCCGCCAAATAGTCGCTCCAATAACGGGTTGCTTCCTGTGTATCCTGATCTTCCAACCATTCGATATAGTCACTATACGGCTTGACAGGTGCGAGCTCTGGCTGCTTGTGCTCCAGCAGGGCAACATAGGCACCAAACACTTCGTCCGTCACCAGCGACAGGCACCAGCCGTCCATCACCATATGATGGAAGCTCCATACAAAACGGTAGGAGCTATCACCCGTGCGGAAGACGGTTACGCGCATGAGCGCATCCTTGCCTAAATCAAAGTTTCGGACTTTGTCCTGGGCCACAAATTCAGCTACAGCGTGCTCACGCCCTCGGACATCCTCATAACGGAAGCTCGGATTTTTATGACGATAGACAATCTGCAATGGCTGACCATGCCAGCCGCTGTAGAAATTCGTCCGTAATATCGCATGTCGGCTAACTAGCAGCTTCAAGCTTTCCTCGAATAGGGAAGACTCAAAGTGGCCCTCCAGATCAAAGGTCGCCTGTTCAAAATACACGCCTGTTTCTGCATTCATCAGACTATGGAACAGCATTCCCTTTTGCATGGGCGTTAACGGATACACATTTTCCAGTTCCCCAACCGTCTTGGTCTGCTCCTTAATCGTATCTAATTGCTCCAGGGTCAGACCTTTTAGCAATACATCACTTGGAGTCAATTCGGTCCGCTCCTGTGTGACACAATGCTCGATCATTTCAAGCAGATTGGATTTTAACAGATTAGCCAGCATGTGGACTGTGTCCTTACGGAAGGCTTTGCCGTTATACCGAATGTCCAGTTCCAGGACGCCGTTCGTTACGATTCCGCTCACATCCAGAGCATATTTCATCTTCGTCCGGTCACTAACGACCGATCCAATCGAGTAAGGAGACCTACGCATATCGCTGTTTTGCAAGTCCTGATCAAACTGACCGAGGTAATTGAAGCTCACTTGTGGCTCGGCAAAAGCTTGATGACCAACCGTTTGGCCGGATTCACTCAAATATCTCCAGATTCCGTAGCCCATTCCTTTATTCGGAATATGACGCAGGCTTTCTTTGACCTGTTTAATTTGTTTTGACAAGGCGTGATCACGACCGATGTCCAGCAATACCGGATATTGACTCGTAAACCAGCCTACCGTACGAGAAATGTCCGTATCCGGCAAAATGTCCTCACGTCCGTGTCCCTCCAGATTGATCAGGCTGCGTTCATGGCCGGTCCATGTGTACAGCATCATGCCCAAAGCAGTCAGAAGCAGATCGTTCACTTCCGTGTTATATGCACGGTGCGCTTGCTTCAACAGCCGTTCGGTCTCTTCTTCCGTAAGCTGGACGACCACTGTATCCGTGTCAGCCAAGGTAAAGGGCTCAGCCTGCGCTTGATCCTCAGGCAAACGTACTTGGTCAGCCCAAGCGGCTGTGTTCCATTGCTCCCAATAGGCGTGTTCACTTTCCATGGCTGGGCTATTCGCATAGGAGGAAAGTTGCCCAGCCCAGGAACGGAAGGAATCCGTTTTGTCCGGCAGCTGAAGCACTTCCTGATGAACGGCCTGTTCATAGGCAGTAGCCAAATCCTCAAACAAAATACGCCAGGATACCCCGTCCACCACCAAATGGTGAATTGCCATCAGGAGATGATCCCCATCGGCACAGTGGAACAAACCAGCCTTTAACAGTGGTCCTTCTTGCAGTTGGATACTACTTTGAATTTCACTAGATTTCGCCTCAATTGCCGCGCTGAGCATGGCTTCATCCGTCAAGTCCCTAAAGTCCAGCACGTCCAGGTGATACAGCTCGCCTTCCTGTATTCCGCGGTTCCATGCTTTATAGCCTTGCTCGGTCTTGCTGAACACCATCCGCAGAGCATCATGATGCTCTGTTAATTTGCCAAGCGCCTGACGCAAAGCAGCTTCGTCAAACCCCTGCTCCCGGTGCAGCATAACGGCCTGATTAAAGTGATGCGCATCCACTTGCTCCTGTGCAAAGAACCCGTGCTGGATCGGAAGCAACGCCGTTTCTCCGCTCACTTCTCCCTGATCTACCATACGACTTGCCTCGTGCATATGCGGTGCCAGGGTTGCAACGATGGGATAGCGGAACAAATCCTTCATGTCCAGCTTGTAGCCTGCCTGGAACGCACGGGACACGATTTGAATCGCCTTGATCGAATCGCCACCCAGGTCAAAGAAATTGTCCAACATTCCGACGGTTGGCACGCCCAGGACGGATTGCCAGACCGCTACGAGTGCCCGTTCCGGTGCAGTGCGCGGCTCTACATAATCCGCTCCGCTTTGCAGGCTGCCTTCCGGTGCCGGCAGGGACTTGCGGTCGATTTTACCGTTTGGTGTCAGCGGCATCTGCTCCAACTGAATGAAATACGACGGCATCATATAGCTTGGCAGCTCCCGCCCCAGCTCATGTCTCAGTTCACCGGCTCCAAGTTCTTGACTCGCGACGTAGTACGCCACTAGCTGTGTTTGGCCCGTTTCGTCCCCACGGGCCATGATGACCGCTTCTTGTACCGACTCCACCTGCAACAACTGCGATTCGATCTCGCCCAGTTCGATCCGGTAGCCCCGAATTTTCACCTGATGGTCCATCCGCCCCAAATATTCAATGTTGCCGTCCGGCGTCCATCTCGCCAAATCGCCTGTATGGTACATCCGCTCATGGCCTGCCTTGCCGCCAGCAAACGGATTATTTACAAATTTCTCGGCCGTCAGTTCTTCACGTTTCCAATACCCACGGGCTAATCCTTCCCCTGCAATACATAACTCGCCCGGCACACCGACTGGCTGCAACTCTCCACTCGCATTCATGATATAGATTTGGGTATTCGCGATAGGACGTCCGATATTAATGTCTTGAGCATGGGTCAGTTCCTGTACGGCCGACCACACCGTCGTTTCTGTAGGTCCGTACATGTTATAAATGCGGGGACCGTTTATTTCTTGCAGTGCTGTGAGCAGCTTGGACGGAAGGGCTTCACCCCCGACCATAATGACCTTCACGTTTCGCAGCGCGCGGGAACCTGCTTCATGACCCAGCAGCATTTGCAACCGGGATGGGGTCATTTGCAACATCTCAATAGAATGTTGAGTAATCAACTCACCCAGCGCCTGCGGATTCACCTGATGCTGGCGGTCACCAAGCACAACAGACATTCCACCCAGCAGGGGCAGGATGGTTTCCAAGACGAAAATATCGAATGAAATGGTCGTGAGTGACAAAATGGTTTGGCTCGCTTCAAAGTCAATGGCTTCGCGCATCCCGGTAATAAAATTGAGTACTGAGCGATGCTGGAGCATAACTCCTTTCGGATTCCCAGTCGAACCCGAGGTATAGATGACGTAAGCCAAATGCTCTGAGCGGGCAATCGTCTCCAGGTTGCTGCTTTCTCCCTGATACAATGCGGCATCCTCAAGAAACAGGGTATTGGCATGGCAATGGTGCTCTTCTGCCAGCTCACGACGGGTCAGAAGCACTGCGGCCTCGCTGTCTTCCAGCATGTATTCAATACGAGAGGACGGAAATTCCGGATCGATTGGCACATAAGCACCACCTGCTTTTAGAACGGCCAGCAGACCTACGATCATTTCCACGGAGCGCTGCACCATCAGACCCACCCGTTTGTCAGGTCCTACTCCCTGGGCTTGAAGCATTCGGGCCAATGAATTTGCCCGTTCATTCAGCTCCCGATAAGTCAGACTCTGATCTCCAAACACCAATGCCACCTGATCTGGCGTACACTCCACCTGATCCTCGAACAGCTGATGGATCGTCTGTTTGGACGGAAATGCACAAGCAGTGTCATTAAATGCCGCTGTAATCTGTTGCTTTTCCGCTGCTGTGACCAATTCCAACTCTTCAACCCGAACATTTGGGTTGAGCGAAATTTGCTCCAAGAGACGGGTAAAATGTCCATACAGACGCTCAATGCCTTTCCGATCAAAGCAGAGCGTATTATACATAAACCGAATCTTAATACCTTCTCCCGGCATAACAGCTACGTTCAGATCGTAGTTGGTTTGCTCTGTAGCCACCACATTCGAAATCGTGAATGGTTCCTGTCCTTTACCTCCCAGCTGCTCTACCTGTTGCTCCACCGGATAATTTTCAAATATCATAATATGATTGATTAAATCCTGCTTCTGCTCGGTGAGTGCTTGAATTTCATACAGCGGGAAGGCATCATAGGCATTGGAAGCCAGTGCTTGCTGCTGTGTTCGTTTCATCAGCTCGTTAAAGGCTTCGCCCTCTTCTGACTGCACGCGCACTGGAATCGTATTAATGAATAGCCCGATCATGTGCTCCACACCTGGAATATCCCCTGGACGACCAGACACAACGCTGCCGAACACGACATCCGAACTGTTATTATATTTTTGCAACAAAACGCCCCATACTGTCTGAATCAGCGTATTGACCGTCACCTGATTTTGCTTCGCCACTCGTTCGATCTGAGCCACCAGCTCTGGCTGGAAGTCACATTCCATATCTTCAGCGACATATTCCCCGGCTTGTATGGATTTAGGCTGTGTTTTTTGCTGTGGAAGCGTAATTTGCTGCTCATAATCAGCCAGATACCTGTTCCAGTATTGCAGGGACGCCTCACGATCCTGACGCTCCAACCATTCAATAAAACGACTGAACGGCGTAACAGGCTCCAGTACCGGCTCCTCACCCGCACGAATTGCCAGATAGCTGCCGAATACCTCCTGTGTCATAAAAGACAAGCACCAGCCATCCATCAAAATGTGATGGAAGCTCCAAACAAAGTGGTACGTTTCAACCCCCGTTTGCAAAATGGAGACACGAATGAGTGCATCCTCTGCGAGATTGAATCCTTTGGCTTTATCTGCAAGGGTAAAAGCTTCAACACGAGCTTTACGTTCTTCTTTTTCTAGTCCGCGCAGGTCTTCATAATACAATTGTCCGCTACGGTTGCGGAAGACGACCTGTACAGGCTCATCCTTCCATGAACTGATAAAGTTCGTCCGCAATGCCTCATGACGTTGTACGAGCAGGTCAAAGCTTTTGCCGAAAGCAACCACATCAAAGCGACCGTTCAACTCAAAGGTGGCCTGCTCAAAATAAGCTGCCGAATTCTCATCCATTAGACTGTAGAAAAGCATGCCCTTTTGCATCGGTGTCAAGGCATACACATTTTCCAGCTCGCCCAGATCTCGCGTATCTTCCACCAATTGCTCCAGCTCGTCTAGCGTTACATGGTTTAACAGGACATCACTTGGGGTCAACACCGTTCTCTCTTGGGCGACACAATGATGAATCACCTCACGCAAGCCGGATGCTAGCAGCTCTCCAAGCCGTGCAATCGTTTCATGACGGAATTGTGTGGTGCCGTAGCGAATAGTGAAAACCAGCTCACCGTCCTCGATTACTCCGTTAATATCCAATGCAAAATCCATAGACGCGTTCGTGCTAACAGGCACCCCGATAGAATAGGAGGAAGGCTCCAGATCGTTGCCTTTATAATCCTGATCGAATTGACCCAGATAGTTAAAACTGATCTCAGGCTGCGCCTTTAACTGCACGTTTGCTTTCTCCAGAACATTTGTATCCGACAGGTATCGTAAAATACCATAGCCGATGCCTTTCTGCGGAATATGACGCAGCCCTTCCTTGACCCGTTTGATCAGACGAGCGGTATTTCCTCCCTGTCCCAGACTTCCATCCAGAACAACCGGGAACTGGCTCGTAAACCAGCCGACTGTCCGCGTAATATCTACATCCGGTACAATGGCTTCCCGTCCATGGCCTTCCAGGTTGACCAGCACTCGTTCGGAACCAGACCAGTCATAGACGGCTTTTCCGAGCGCAGCCAGCAACAGATCATTCATTTCCGTGTTGTATGCGCGATGAGCTTGTTTGAGCAGCTGCTCGGTTTCCTGCTTCGTCCAGCGGACCGTCACAACCTCGCTGTCTCCGAGCAGTGCATTGTCATTCGCAAAATCCTTCGGCAAAGGCTTCGCTAGGCTGGCTTCTGCTTGTTCGATATGCTGCCAGTATGCGAGCTCCCGCCCTATCGTCGCACGATTCGCGTAGGCTGACAGCTGTTTAGCCCATTCCTGGAACGAATCTGTTTTATGCGGCAGTCGAATAGCTTTACCCGTTTTACCTGCAACGGCCTGCTCATAACCCGATGCCAAATCCTCCAGTAAAATACGCCACGATACACCGTCCACGACCAAATGATGAATGACGATTAGCAAATGATCGCCCTCAGCACAATGGAACAGACCGAGCTTCACAAGTGGACCCTCGCTCAAGTGAATGCTTGCTTGAATTTCACTCGCCTTGGCTTCTATAGCGGTGGATTCGTCTTCAACTCTGCTAAAATCTACGATGTCCAGCGTATATAGCTCGCCTTCCACCACACTGCGGTTCCAAGCGGCATAGCCTTGCTCCGTCTCACGGAATACAGTGCGCAATGCGTCATGATGCTGGACAATACGTTCCATCGTACGGCGCAGCGCGTCGACATCAAAGCGCCCAGCTCGATACAGCATCATCGCCTGGTTGCTGTGGTGCAGATCAACCGGCTGCTGCTCGAAGAACCACCGTTGAATGGGTGTCAGATCTACCTTACCTACTGCCTCTTCCTGGCTGGCAATCTTGCCATCTGTACGAAGCAAAGGACTGAGTGACGCTACCGTCGGATTGCTAAACAAATCCTTCATGTCCAGTCGATACCCTGCTTGCAGCAATCGGGATGATACTTGCAATGCTTTGATCGAATCGCCGCCCAGTTCAAAGAAGTTATCCTGCGTGCCTACCGTTTCGGCACCCAGCACCCCGGCCCATACTGAAGCTAAAACCTGTTCCACCGTGGTACGCGGTGCCACATAGGCTGCGCCGGTATGGATGCTTCCTTCCGGTTCCGGCAAGGCCTTGCGGTCGATTTTTCCATTGTTAGTCAGCGGGATCGTCTCCAGTCGCATCAAGCGTGCAGGTACCATATGTGCTGGCAGCCCTGCTTCCAGCTCGGTCTGTACCTCCTCGATCCGCAGCTCGGATTCTCCTGTGATGTACCCGCACAAGTACTTGTGTCCACGCTCATCCGTCCGGTCGATGACTACCGCTTGACGCACACCCGGCACCCGCTGGATTGCCGTTTCAATCTCGCCCAGCTCGATCCGGTAGCCCCGGATTTTCACTTGATAGTCCATCCGGCCGATAAAGTCCACATTGCCGTCTGGCATCCACCGCGCGAGGTCACCTGTGCGATACAATCGTTCACCGGCTACATACGGGTTCGCTACGAACTTCTCGGCCGTCAGGTCCGCACGGTTCAGGTAGCCTCGTGCTACCCCGGCTCCGCCAATGCACAGCTCGCCCAGCACGCCGATCGGCACCGGATTCAGCTGACTGTCCACAATGTAGAAGCGTGCGTTCAGCCACGCCTGACCAATCGGCACACTGCCGCTGCTTGGCAACTTCGACAGTTCTTCGTCGTAGAAACTAGAGTCGATTGCCGCTTCCGTGACGCCATAACTGTTCATAATACGAATATCCGCGCCAAATCGTTCTTGCAGGACCCGGTAATCCGTCACGCTACAGCTATCTGAGCTGGTAATCAGCAATTCCAGACTGCTCATGTCCAGCCCGTGTTCATGCACATGCTGCATAAACGGTACAATCAAGGCCGGGGTTGATTCGAACACCGTAATCTGATAATCGTGAATCCAGCCGTATAGACGGCTTGGGTCAATGCGATCATCTTTCGGACAAATGACCATCGTGCCACCGTTATAGAGCGTCCGCGCAATATCGCCGACGAACACGTCGAAGGAGAAGCTTGCCAGTTGTAGCAGCCGTACCGGGAACTGGTTCAGACGGTAATCCCGACGATAGGCCGCAGCCGTATTCACCAAGCTGCGATGCTCAATCATGACCCCTTTTGGACGTCCCGTTGTACCGGACGTGTAGATCACATACGCCAGATCCTGCGGTTCGTTGATGTGCTCCACATCCGTGGCATCCCCGGTGTACAGCGACTCATCGTCCAGCGCCAGTACGGTGTGCAGACGCAAGTGCGCTGCGGATTCGGATGCTACTTCGCTATCAGACTCCGAATCTGATTTCAAGCTTAATCCCTCATTAAGGCTGTCTCTTTCCATCGTCTCAGCGCCAGCTGCTGTCTCCAACTCGCCCTCAGACTGCCCTCCGGCCAAGGCCTGTCGGCTTTCCTCCAGCCATGTTTGGGCACGCTCCTGCAAACCTGTTTGAGTCAGTAGCACCGTAGCGCCGCTGTCCTCCAGCATAAAGCGGATACGGTCAGACGGATAATCCGCATCTAAAGGTACATATGCACCTCCGGCTTTCCATACCGCCAATACGCCGACCAGCATGTCCACCGAGCGCTCGCTCAAAATACCAACAATGGATTCGCGCCCAATGCCTTCATTCCGCAATCGGCGGGCAAGCTGGTTCGCACGCTCGTTCAGCTCACGGTATGTAAGCTGCCGCTCCTCATATACAACTGCCACGTGATCCGGCACAAGCTGCGCTTGTTCTTCCACATAGGCGTGGAACACCCCTTCTGATTGCTTTTCATCACTCCATGCAGATACGCCCACTGATCCAAAACCGTCGATGATTTTTGCTTTTTCCGAAGCAGTCACCAACTCAAGCTCATCTACCAGCTCATCTGGTCTGTTAATCGCTTCTTCAATAATATGCAGCAAATGCTCGCGGATTTGCTCTACAGCTGTGCGTTCCAATACTCGCGCGTTGTACTCCAAATGGACATGAATTTCATCACCTGGCACAACCGTAATGTTGAAATCATAGTTCGTTTGCTCCGATACGGAAGCATTTGCAATCGTAAAACCATTCTCACCACGGCTACCCATTTGCTCCATACGCTGTTCCACTGGGTAGTTTTCAAACACCATAATATGGTTCACCAGGTCCTGCTTTTGCTCTGTCAGGGCCTGAATTTCATACAACGGATAGGTTTCATAAGCACGGGAAGCCAGTGCCTGCTCCTGTATCTGCTTCATTAACGCAGCAAACGTGATATCTTTCTCACTGTGAATCCGTACAGGAACCGTATTAATGAACAAACCAATCATTTTGTCTATGCCCGGAATATCCGCTGATCTGCCGGATACGACACTGCCAAATACAACATCCCGACTGTTGTTATACCGTTGCAGCACAACGCCCCATGCTGCTTGCAGAAGGGTGTTGACCGTCACTTGCTTTTGCTTAACCAGCTTGTTTATCCGTTCCGTCACTTCGCGGCCCAGTGTAAACGAAAGCTTGTCCGCTTCATATTCTTTCGCGTGACCGTCCAGCTGTTTTGCCTGCGGCAATACCGTCTGCTGCTCGAAACCAGCAAAGTAATCACTCCAGAACCGTTCAGCCTCCGCGTTGTCCTGTCGCTCCAGCCATTCAATATATTCGCTGTATGGCGTTATCGGGACAAGCTCCGGCTTGCGATCTTCGAGGATGGCAAAGTACGTATTAAATGCTTCCCCCACAACCAGGAACAAGCACCATCCGTCCATCAAAATATGGTGGAAGCTCCATACAAAACGGTACGACTCCTCGCCTGTACGCAAAACAGACACCCGCATCAGCTCGCCTGAGCTGAAATTAAAACCTTCGACTTTGTCACGCTCAGCAAAATCAGCAATGTATGCGTCCTGCTCTCCTTGTCCCATTGAACGCACATCTTCAAAACGGAACCCGGCATGTTTGTGGCGGTACACCACCTGTAAAGGCTGCTCATTCCAGCCGCTATAAAAATTCGTTCTGAATATTTGATGTCGATCCACCAGTTGATTTAAACTTTCGGCAAAAGCCTCCACTTGAAAGCTGCCTTGCAGATCAAATGTCGCCTGCTCAAAGTACGCCCCGGATTTCGGCTCCATTAAGCCGTGGAACAGGATGCCTTTTTGCATGGGTGTTAGCGAATAAATGTTTTCCAGTTCTCCCGCAGCAGCCGTCTGTTCTACAATATGATCCAGCTCTACAGCCGTCAGTCCTTGGAAGGACAAATCGCTTGGCGTCAGCTCTGGCAACTCTTTTTCCACACAGTGAGCCAATACCTCACGCAAGCTCTCCTGAAGCAGATCAGCCAGCTTTTTGATTGACTTTTTCATGAACATTTTGTTGCTGTAGCTGATCGTCAACTCCAGTGCACCGTCCGTGATCATGCCGTTGATATCCAGAGCATACCGCTTGGTTAACGTGTCACTAATGGAAGCTCCGATGGAATAAGGAGACATGCGAAAGGCATTATTCTTTAAATCCTGATCGAATTGTCCGAGATAGTTAAAGCTGATTTCCGGCTCGCTGATAAAAGGTGCTTCCCCTTCCCTGTCAGCAAGATATCTCAAAATCCCATATCCAATCCCTTTATGCGGTAAACGGCGCAGTCCTTCTTTGACGTTTTTGACACGCCGTCCCACATTCTGTTCCTCGCCCATATCGAGTACAACCGGGAATTGGCTGGTAAACCAACCGATCGTCCGCGTAATATCCACATCCGGCAAAATGGCTTCCCGTCCGTGCCCCTCCAGATTTACAAGCACCTGACGGATGCCTGCCCACTCCTGAATTGCAGTGCCCAAAGCTGTCAGCAACAGGTCGTTTGCTTCCGTATTGTAGGCACGATGAGCTTGTTTCAAGAATTGTTCCGTTTCTTCTACCGTCCACGCTACTGTCAGTGTCCGATCATCGCGAAGCTGTGGCTTAGCCTGAGATTTACGAGTGTAATCTTTAGGCAAGGATGCCTGACTCTTCCCTGCTTGTTCAATCTGCTCCCAATACGCACGCTCATTCTCCAACGCTCCACTGTTCGCATAAGCGGATAGCTGATCTGCCCACAGACGGAAGGAATCCGTTTTGTTGGGTAAACGGACAGACTCGCCCTGTAAAGCCTGCTCATAACCGGATGCCAAATCCTCTAGCAAAATACGCCAAGACACGCCGTCGACCACAAAATGGTGGATCGCTACCAACAAATGGTCTCCATCGGTGCAACGGAACAGACCCAGCTTCACCAAAGGGCCTTCATCTAGACGGATACTGCTTTGAATTTCGCTGGCTTTGTTCTCCAGCAAATGAGCAAAGTCAGACTCATTTGTAAAATCAACTACTTCGAGGCTGTACAATTCTCCTTCTTGCACGCCACGGTTCCATGCTTCATACCCACCGTCCGCATTTTGGCGGAATACGATGCGCAAAGCATCATGGTGCTCGACAATGCGTTGCAGTGCCTGACGAAGCGCCGTTTCATCCAATCGATCCTCACGATGCAGCATCAGAGCCTGGTTATAGTGTTCAGGATTGGATGGCTGCTGTTCAATGAACCAGTGTTGAATCGGTGTCAATGCCACGTTTCCACTGACTTCTCCTTGATCGGAAACACGGCTCACCCGCTGCACTCGTCCATTCAGCTCTGCAATCGTCGGATACTGGAATAACTCCCTCATTTCCAGCTTGTAACCATTTTGCAGCAGTCTTGAAGACACCTGGATGGCCTTAATCGAGTCGCCCCCCAGATGGAAAAAGTTATCCAGCACACCAATATGCTCAATACCAAGTACAGATTGCCACACGGACACTAGCGTACGTTCTACCTCATTACGTGCCGCTACGTAATCCTCACCGGAATCCACGCTTCCTTCTGGTTGCGGCAATGCCCGACGATCCACTTTGCCATTTGGTGTCAACGGCAATTGCTCCAGCTGCACAAAATATGACGGTACCATGTAACCCGGCAATTCTTGGCTCATGGCGCTTCGCAGCTCACTAGCCGCGATATCCGCAAGGGTGACTACATATGCACAGAGCTGCTTTTGCCCCTGCTCATCCTCACGTGCAATGACGACGGCTTCTTGCACCGCCTCCAGCTTCAGCAGCTGTGCTTCCACCTCGCCCAACTCAATCCGGTAGCCACGGATTTTCACCTGTGCGTCAATCCGTCCTTTGTATTCCAACGTCCCGTCCTCATTCCAGCGCACCAAATCGCCTGTGCGGTAGCAGCGCTCTCCGCTGCGGAACGGGCTGTCTACAAACTTTTCAGCCGTTAAATCCGGACGGTTCCGGTAGCCACGTGCCACCCCGTCGCCGCCGACGATCAACTCCCCCCATGCCCCAACAGGCTGAAGCTGCATGGAACGGTCTACGACATACGCTGTGGAGTTGTGAATCGGACGCCCAATCGGCACCGCTTCCAATTGCACCCTGGCAATCGCATGAGTTGTAGAAAAAGTTGTATTTTCTGTCGGCCCATAGCCGTTAATGATCCGCAGGGACGGATGAGCCTCCAGCACCCGGTTAATGTGCGGTACGGACAGCACATCACCACCGACCAGCAGTTCTTGTACCCCCTCAAACAGCTCCAAGTCCTGCTGAGATAACTGGTTAAAGAGCGGCGCAGTCAGCCACATTGTCGTGATACCATGGTTGCGCACGGCTTCCTTGAGCTTTGGAGCGTCCAAAATGACATCCTGACTTACCAGCACGAGCTGTCCACCATTCAATAGCGCACCCCAAATTTCGAAGGTAGACGCGTCAAAGACAACGGCGCCAGTTTGCAAAATGCGTGTATCAGCATCTAATTGCGCATAGTTTGTACTTTTCACCAAACGCACGACATTGCGATGTTCTACCATAACCCCTTTGGGCTGTCCGGTCGTGCCCGAAGTGTACATCAAATAAGCTAGTCGGTTTCCAAATTTACGTTCTTGTTCTCCAGCAGTGCTGTCTATGACAGACGAGGATGATTCATTTAAAATCTCATTTTTCAGATTAGTATAATCGGCATAATCCGCATGATAAGCCTCGTTTTGCTCCCAATGTACGGTATTCAAGCCTTGGTCATTCTCTGCCCCGTACACCTTAGCATCGCTCAGATCCAGTACGATTCCGGTGTATTCCTCCAGTTGCTGTTCTGTATGCTGCACCAGCAGCAACTTCGCCCCCGAATCTTCCAGCAGGTAACGTACACGTTCAGCCGGATAATCTGGGTCAATCGGCACATATGCGCCGCCCGCTTTGAGAATCGCCAACATGCCGACAATCATATCCGTGGAACGCTCAGCAACGATACCTACAGTTTGCTCGGCGGTAACACCGTGTCCGCGCAACGTGTGAGCCAGTCGATTTGCTTTTATATTCAGTTCGCCATAAGTTAAACGGGCATTTCCGAACACAACTGCTGTCTGATTCGGTGTACGTTCAGCCTGTTCCTCAAACAACTCATGAATGCCTGCTTCGTGTGGATATTCCACCGCAGTAGCATTGAATACGTCGACGATTTGCGCCCGTTCTTCCTCACTGATCAGCGACAATTCCTGTATCCGCTTGTGTGGGCCCTGCACCATATGCTCCGCTACACTCAAAAATTGTCGAATAATTCGAGCAATTTCCTGTTCACTAAACAGCTCGGTACGATAATCCAGATACAGCACGAGTCTATCGTCATCCAGCATTTCAACCATGTGAATATCGAAGTCGTTCACCGTATCTCCGCAGAAATCGTTATCTACCTGTTGAATGGCTTCATCAAACCGGGAGAAACTCAATGTACGGTACTGAATAGAAGCACCAAACAGACGCTGAATGTCCAGACTGCTTTGCTGTTCACGCAAATCCTGAATAATTTTGTTGTATGGGTAACGCTGATGCCGCAAAATGGACGCCTGCTCCTTCCCTACACCCTGCAGGAAGGTCAGCAGTTCGGATTCTGGTTCGACCAACAGACGCGTAGCCACGGTGCTGACGAACATACCGATAGTATCCTTTTCCTTCTTAGACGTACGATTGGCATAGAGTGTCCCCACGGTTAAGTCCTGCTCTCCCGTCACTTTATGCAAATAAATATACAGAGCTGCCAGGAAGAACGTAAAAATACTAATTTTATGTTCCTCGCAAAAAGCCGTAACACCACGATACAACTCATGTTCCAGTATAAAGCTCTCCCGGCGTGCAGCTGTGCTCAGTGTTAGTGGGTTATATGATTTCAAACCTGTAGTCTCTGGCAAATCGGCAAACTTTTCTGTCCAGTACGTTTTGTCCTTTTGATAACGGTCTGATTGCTCATAGCTTTGCTCTACCTGGATAAAATCCAGATAGGGATTGCCTTTGGTCGGTGCATCTTGACCTGTACCATGCACAATATCCATATAATGTCCGGTGATTTCATTAATGGCCTGATTCATGGACACACCGTCTGAAATAATATGATGCATTTTAAAATTAAACCATGTTTCTTCTGCTCCGAGCTGCAAGATAACAAATCGGTACAACTGCGAATCCAACAATGAGAATGGCTGTGGATTATAGCGCTTTAACCATTCCTTTGCTTCTTCCGGGGTAACTTGGAGCGTTTCTATACTTTCCGCCGTAAACGGCTCTACATATTGATATGGAATCCCATCCTGAGCAGTGATCTTGATACGGAAAGAATCATTTTGGGCAATCACCCGGTTCATTGCTTGTTGCAAGGCATCTATGCGAACAGTTCCCCTGATTTTTACTGTTGCAATAATTGTTGATGTGTTCCGATTAGGATACAGAAGCTCCGTATACCAAATCCGTTGCTGTGGCTGGCTTAGCGAAAACAATTGAACATCTTGCTGTGTCATCCGTCTCTCTCCTCGCAAAATAGATGTTGGTAAAAAGGAAATTCGCATATTTATGCGGTTTGTTCCTCGGGATGCTTTCGAAATTGAAGCTCATACAGCTCTGCATAATGACCGCCCTCGGCAAGGAGCTGATCATGGGTACCCTGCTCTTTCAGTTCGCCATCGGCAAGGACGCAGATCATATCAGCCCGTTCAATGGTAGACAATCGATGGGCAATAACTAATGTCGTACGATCCTTCATCAACTCATTTAAGCCCTGCTGGACTTCATATTCCGATTCTGCATCTAAAGCCGAGGTCGCTTCATCCAATAGCAAAATTGGTGCATTTTTGAGCAAAGCACGGGCAATTGCGATCCGCTGTCTTTGACCGCCGGACAAATTGGCTCCGCGTTCACCGACAATCGTGTCGTACCCCTCTGGCAGTTCGGCTATGAAGCCGCTGGCATAGGCTGTTTTGGCTGCAGCCTCTACTTCCTCATCCGTAGCAACCGGTGAGCCAAAGCGGATATTATCCGCTACTGTACCGTGGAACAGCGTAGCCTCCTGTGGTACATAGGCCATCAAATCCCTGACCTCATCCAACGGAAACTCTTCTGCCAAGCGACCACGAACCCGCAGCACACCTTCGTCCGGTGGGTAAAATCCCAGCAACAGCTTCATGACTGTGCTTTTGCCACCACCACTCGGGCCGACAAGCGCGGTTACCTGCCCTTCCGGCACGACCAAGTTTAACCTTTGCAGCGTTGGATGGTCAGGCTGATAGCCAAATGTGATGTCGTGCAGCTCCAGCGCAGCCGGAGTCTGTTCAATGGCGTGGTCTGAATGCAAAGTCTCAACATCGCCATAGAATTCCCCAGATTCACGGACTGATAAAGCTGCCGTCTCGGGATCGATAAGCCTAGTCAGCGGTCCCTTCTTTTTAGCCGCGGGGAACTGCTCCTCTTCCTTCGACTCATCCAGAATTTCGCGAATACGCGCCAAGCCTGCCAAGGAGTTTTGTAACAGTGTTACAGCCGCCCCTAGCTCCAAAAACACCGTTGAAATACCAGTTTGCAGCTGCACAATCTGTCCCAATACTCCCAGTTCCATTTGCTTCTGCGATACCAGAATCAATCCGGCGACAAGCACACCGCCCAGCGTGATGAACTCTATGACAAAATTGCACATATCCTGCAAGCCCATATGCCGTCCCTGCCGAATGCTGATGCGGTTTATGTCCTCGCTTGCATCGTTACAAAGTCCACCTACCTTTGTCCTCAACCCAAACAACTTCACCGTCTGCAAACCTGAAAGCAAATCACTCAATCGTTCCGTGAACCTGCTCATCCGTCCCTGTAACTCTTCACTCGTCTTTCGCATTTTCTTCGCGAAATGAGCATTTATCCAGGCTGAAGCCAGCCCAAGTAAAACCGCCATAATCCCAAATCGCCAATCCAGAACCATCAAAATGACCAACGAGCCCAAGAAAAGCGAAATTTCTAGTATAATCGAGCGGATATGAACGGTGTAAGCCTGCTCCAGCGCCTGTACATCGTTCGTCATACGGGATACAAGATCACCCGAATGGTGTTTTTCGGCTTTTTCGTACGATAGCTTGACAATGTGGCCAAATAGTTTCATTCGTACATCGGCAATCGCCAGCTTTACACACCGTTTATACATATAGCTGCACAGGGGGGAAATAAGACTTAATGCCAAAAATGTACCACTGACCAAATAGACCGCTCGGTATAGCTCCTGTACATCGCCATTAACCGCGAAATTCAGCAAATAATGCACCACGAAAGAAAGTAAAATCGTGATGCTGGCATTGGTCAGACTATTGCCAACCAGCCCGGTAAAATACCATTTTCGGTGCGGCTTCATCAGGGACGTCAACTGCTTAAATTCATAAAACCCCTGCTTGAAGGTCACGACGCTCACTCCTTTCCTCAGGCAACGAATTACCGTTTTCCGCCGTATGCTGTTCTTCTTCAAAATTTTTCAAATACAGCTTTCGGTACACACCATCACGACCTAGTAATTCCTCATGAGAACCCGATTCCACAATGCTCCCCTGATCGAGTACAATAATACGGTTCGCCTGACGTACGGTTGACAGTCGATGAGCAATGACCAGTACCGTCCGGTTTTGCATTACCGCATTCATCGTATTCTGCACCTGAGCCTCCGACTGACTATCGAGTGCTGAAGTCGGCTCGTCCAATAGAAGCAGCGGAGCATTTTTCAGTAATGCTCTTGCTATAGAAATACGCTGTTTTTGACCGCCAGACAATCCGCCTCCCCGCTCGCTCAACAGGGTTTCATAGCCCTCGGGAAGTTGAACAATAAAATCATGCGCATGTGCCGCTTTCGCCGCCTCGACAATTTCTTCCCGAGTCGCCTCCAGACGTCCATATCCGATATTTTCTGCAATAGTGGCCGGAAAAAGCGACGACTCCTGAGATACCATCGAAATATGACTGCGCAGGCTTGTTAAATTCCAATCTGTCAAACTCTTTCCAAATAGTTGAATGGTTCCGGCATGCTCTCCAGGTTCATTAAATCCGCAAAGTAGCTTGAAAATCGTGCTTTTACCGCCACCGCTGGCACCGACAATCGCCACCATATCCCCTTGCCCTGCCTGGAAGCTGATATCCTTCAGCACTGTGTTCCCTTCATCGTAGCCAAAGGTCAAATGCTCAAAGCTGACTACAGCAACACCATCAACGTCATCATCGCTTTCTGCTCTGCCTTCACTCATTCGGTTGGCTTCCCCATCTGCATCGTCTTCCAAATGAGGCGCCCTATTCTCTCGCCTCTGATCTACCAAGATCATTTCGCCGTCCTGACGTTCATTCTGCCAATCCAGCACCTCAAATAAATGCTTTGCGGCTCCGCCCGCTTCCTTCATTTGCGAAATGATTGTCGGCAGCATGGCAATCGGCTGCAATATGAACGAAATCAGGTATAAAAAAAGTACAATGCCTCCAGCATTCAGCTCTCCTTGTTGTATCAGGTATCCTCCGTATACAATGACCAAAATAATCGGTGTTGCCAGCATCATCACACCTACCGGAGTAATGGCCGCATAGCGCTTTTCTAGCCTTAAGCCTCGCTTAACGACCTCCTCCATAATCGCCATATACTTCTTCAACAGCACAGCTTGCATATTGAATGCCTTGACGATAGGAATTCCTCCGATTGCATCTTGCCCCACAGCGTTCAAATGAGCAATTTTCTCCTGAAGATCCGCGGAATATTTTTCAATCGGCTTACTCATTAGTGATGTTATGATCATTCCTATTGGCATGAGCGCAAGACTTGCTAATATCAGTTTCCAGCTTGTCAGTAAAAGCAATATGAGTGATGCCGTAAACACAAGCGGTAAATAAAACAGATTGGAAAACTGCTGGATAAAAAAGTTCTGTAATACTGCCGTATTATTGGTTAGACGGGATACCAAATCTCCGGTAAATTTCCTTTCCACGCTGGAAACCGGTAAATCGCAAAACTTATGTACGAGATCGCCTCTCAAGTCGCGCAGAGCACTAACACTAAATCGCGCTGAAGCGTACCTCATCACAAACTTACAGGGCATTCCAATTAGCGTCATACCAACAACCAGATAGATCATGTTCTGGGTAGAGGAGAATGTCCCCTGTGCCATTTGCTCAATGGCCTTACCCAAAATAATGTCAATAGCTGCCAAACACAAGGAGGCGATCACCGTTATGAAAACCCATAGATTATACGGCCTTACATAACGTGCGAGTCTCCGAAAAGCAGAATTTGATCGAAACAAGGGCATCCCTCTTTTCGCTGCCTACACTTTTCAGTGCGAACTTTTTATATTGGCTGTGGACGTCGTTGAGATAAACTCTGGGTTTGGATGCATAAGTATCCGTACAGAATAAAATGCGATTTTGAACTATGCTGGAATTTGCATCTTGGTTGTGGTTTGGTTGTCGATTGTTGCTGAGATGGTAATAACGAAGTGTATCGTGATGTGTGGGACATTCAACTCTGTCTGAATCGTGGTTGTAGGGTGCTTGTGTTGCAAGCTGTATGAGCTGCCGCCGCGTGGGCCATCGGCGAGGATGCGGAAAGAATGTTCTCGACTGCGCTCATAACCTCTTGTTCTTGTTCATGGATGAAAAAGTGATTACCTTCAAACATCCGAACATCCATAGGTGATGTCGTATGCTGTTGCCAGGCATGGAGTGAATCTGTGCTAACCTCAAAATCCTTCATTCCGCCTAAAACGGTCATCGGACATACCAGTGGATTTCCCGGCTGATAAACATAAGTTTCACATACCTTAAAATCTGCACGCAGACGAGGCATAATAATTTGCATCAATTCTGCATTTTGCAGCACCGCTTCAGGTGTTCCCTGCATTAAACGAAGCTCTTCGGTGAAAGAATCGTCTGCTAAATCATGGAGTCGTTTTTTGGAGTATGGAAGATGTGGTGCGGATTTACCAGATATGATGATGTGCACAGGTAGCTTTCCAGTTTTGCTGTACAATTGCCGTGCTGTTTCAAATGCAATCAGTGCCCCCATACTGTGCCCAAAAAAAGCGAACGGCTTATGCATGTATGGAGCCATTGCGGGAACCAACGATTGAACGATGTCTTGAAGAGTATCCATTGGAGCTTCTGTTGAACGGCTTTCACGTCCTGGAAGTTGTATAGGCAACACGGTAATGTCAGGTGCAAACCTAGACTTCCAAGAGTTAAATATGTAAGCACCACCACCGGCGTAGGGGAAGCAAAATAGTTGGAGCTTCGCAGTCGGTTGGACCTCGGTTTTCGCAAACCAAGATTGTGATCGAGTCGTCATATGAATTCCTCCATCCTCTATGCAGTTCATAATTTTACAGTAAATCCTTATATCTCTTTTTTTCTTCCAACACTTTCTAACTGTTTTTAAATATACAAACTTTAAAACCGCTTGGCATGGGACAAAAGGGCTAAATTGATAGAGCTCATAAAAATAAAACAAAATCCATATTCTGTTATTTGTTTCCAAACTTCAAAAGCAACAATTTCACTTTTTGTATTAGTTATCTGTCAATTATGATCTGTTAATTTAGTTTAAAACGAATTTTTAGGTTTTCACGAATGTTGTAAAACTAGACTCATTATGATTTACATTGAAGCTCCAACCCCTTATCCTACAACAATTTTATCTTTACATGCCATTAACATAAATGTAACAAATTCAACCTGATATCATCCGACAAATTCCGCCTTTTTCCGCAGCTCTCTTTAATTCCCTAAATAATGGATCGAATTTGTATCAAGCTCACATAAGCCAAAATTAATAATTCTTTAATTTTGTAATAAATTTTGTTATTTCATAGTCCTAAAGGACCATGTTTTACATATTTTTTTCTGACTCTTCGTCTAAAAAAATCAGTTCGGATTGAGTTTTTCTCTTCCAAAGCTATGAATTTTCTTTTCAAACTCTACTAGAAACGTTTCTATCTCGCTTCAAAAGTGCCTGTTCTCTAGAAATTTATAGCCTTACTTTTAATCTTTGACCCCCCAAAAAACAGTAACGGCAAGCAGCAAGTCTCCCTGTTGTTGGAGACTTGCTGCTTTATAAATTCATTATGTTTGACTTCACTATCGGTCGATATGCGGAGTGTTGTAAGCTTTATTGTAGTTATGTTCCAATCTTATTATTTTAGTGGAATGGAGTATAGGTATGGGTTTCTTGTATATTTTCCAAAACGCAAAAGCCTTATGGTATACAAAAAGAGCACAGCCCGTTAAGGCTGTGCTCTTTTATCGTGCTTGGCAACGTCCTACTCTCCCAGGACCCTGCGGTCCAAGTACCATCGGCGCTGGAGGGCTTAACGGTCGTGTTCGGGATGGGTACGTGTGGAACCCCTCCGCTATCGCCACCAAACATGAATTTGCTGTGCAAATTCTACCGTACGGTTATTCGGTTCATCACTCATCGTGTGAATGAATAGCCATGCGCTTGTCGTATGTCACTTGTACATACCTTCAAGGTTACACCCTGAAAACTGGATCCGAAACTCATTGCGTTTTATTCTTAGGATAAGCCCTCGACCGATTAGTATTGGTCAGCTTCATGCATTACTGCACTTCCACCCCCAACCTATCTACCTCGTCGTCTTCAAGGGGTCTTACATACTGGGAAATCTCATCTTGAGGGGGGCTTCACGCTTAGATGCTTTCAGCGCTTATCCCTTCCGTACATAGCTACCCAGCGGTGCTCCTGGCGGAACAACTGGTACACCAGCGGTACGTCCATCCCGGTCCTCTCGTACTAAGGACAGCTCCTCTCAAATTTCCTACGCCCACGACAGATAGGGACCGAACTGTCTCACGACGTTCTGAACCCAGCTCGCGTACCGCTTTAATGGGCGAACAGCCCAACCCTTGGGACCTACTTCAGCCCCAGGATGCGATGAGCCGACATCGAGGTGCCAAACCTCCCCGTCGATGTGGACTCTTGGGGGAGATAAGCCTGTTATCCCCAGGGTAGCTTTTATCCGTTGAGCGATGGCCCTTCCATGCGGTACCACCGGATCACTAAGCCCGACTTTCGTCCCTGCTCGACTTGTAGGTCTCGCAGTCAAGCTCCCTTCTGCCTTTGCACTCTTCGAATGATTTCCAACCATTCTGAGGGAACCTTGGGGCGCCTCCGTTACTCTTTAGGAGGCGACCGCCCCAGTCAAACTGCCCACCTGACACTGTCCTCGCACCGGATTACGGTACCAAGTTAGAACCTAGATACGATCAGGGTGGTATCCCAAGGATGCCTCCTCTCAAGCTGGCGCTCAAGATTCAACGGCTCCCACCTATCCTGTACAGATCGTACCCAAATTCAATATCAAGCTGCAGTAAAGCTCCATGGGGTCTTTCCGTCTTGTCGCGGGTAACCTGCATCTTCACAGGTATTAAAATTTCACCGGATCTCTCGTTGAGACAGCGCCCAAGTCGTTACGCCATTCGTGCGGGTCAGAATTTACCTGACAAGGAATTTCGCTACCTTAGGACCGTTATAGTTACGGCCGCCGTTTACTGGGGCTTCGGTTCATAGCTTCGCCCGAAGGGCTTACCACTCCCCTTAACCTTCCAGCACCGGGCAGGCGTCAGCCCGTATACTTCGCCTTGCGGCTTCGCACAGACCTGTGTTTTTGCTAAACAGTCGCTTGGGCCTTTTCACTGCGGCCCCCTCGGGCTATTCACCCTACCGAGGCACCCCTTCTCCCGAAGTTACGGGGTCATTTTGCCGAGTTCCTTAACGAGAGTTCTTCCGCGCGCCTTAGAATTCTCTTCTCGCCTACCTGTGTCGGTTTGCGGTACGGGCACCTTCTCCTGGCTAGAGGCTTTTCTTGGCAGTCTGAGATCATGACCTTCGCTACTACAATTTTCGCTCCCCATCACAGCCCAGCCTTACGATGTGCGGATTTGCCTACACACCAGCCTCACTGCTTAGACGGACATCCATCAGTCCGCGTCACTACCCTACTGCGTCACCCCATCGCTCATAACGGATTACGGTGGTACAGGAATTTCGACCTGTTGTCCTTCGACTACGCCTATCGGCCTCGCCTTAGGTCCCGACTTACCCTGAGCGGACGAACCTTCCTCAGGAACCCTTAGGCTTTCGGCGGATCTGATTCTCACAGATCTTTTCGTTACTCATACCGGCATTCTCACTTGAATGCAGTCCAGCGCTCCTTACGGTACACCTTCAACCCGCATTCAACGCTCCCCTACCCCTGATGCAAGCATCAAGCCATAGCTTCGGTGGTGTGTTTAGCCCCGTTACATTTTCGGCGCAGAGTCACTCGACCAGTGAGCTATTACGCACTCTTTCAATGGTGGCTGCTTCTAAGCCAACATCCTGGTTGTCTGTGCAACTCCACATCCTTTCCCACTTAACACACACTTGGGGACCTTAGCTGATGGTCTGGGCTGTTTCCCTTTCGACAATGGATCTTAGCACTCACTGTCTGACTCCCGGAACTAAATCTATGGCATTCGGAGTTTGACTGAGCTTGGTAACCCTTGCGGGCCCCGCACCCAATCAGTGCTCTACCTCCACGATTCTTTTTTCCGAGGCTAGCCCTAAAGCTATTTCGGGGAGAACCAGCTATCTCCGGGTTCGATTGGAATTTCTCCGCTACCCCCACCTCATCCCCGCATTTTTCAACATGCGTGGGTTCGGGCCTCCAGTGCGTGTTACCGCACCTTCACCCTGGACAGGGGTAGATCACCCGGTTTCGGGTCTACGTCCACGTACTCAAGTCGCCCTATTCAGACTCGCTTTCGCTGCGGCTTCAGCTCTTCACCTTAACCTTGCACGGGAACGTAACTCGCCGGTTCATTCTACAAAAGGCACGCCATCACCCATAGATCGGGCTCTGACTTCTTGTAAGCACACGGTTTCAGGATCTATTTCACTCCCCTTCCGGGGTGCTTTTCACCTTTCCCTCACGGTACTGCTTCACTATCGGTCGCCAGGGAGTATTTAGCCTTGGCAGATGGTCCTGCCGGATTCATACGGGGTTTCACGTGCCCCGCACTACTCGGGATCCGTCTCGGAGAGAACAAGTTTTGAACTACAGGGCTTTTACCATCTCTGGCGGGCCTTTCCAGACCTCTTCATCTAACCGGTTCCTTTGTAACTCCATGTGAGACGTCCCACAACCCCAAGGAGCAAGCTCCTTGGTTTGGGCTAATCCGCGTTCGCTCGCCGCTACTGACGGAATCACTATTGTTTTCTCTTCCTCAGGGTACTTAGATGTTTCAGTTCCCCTGGTCTGCCTCTACTCTGCCTATGTATTCAGCAGAAAGTGACTGTCGATGAAGACAGCCGGGTTTCCCCATTCGGACATCCCCGGATCAAAGCTTGCTTACAGCTCCCCGAGGCCTTATCGTTGTTCGCCACGTCCTTCGTCGGCTCCTGGCGCCTAGGCATCCTCCGTGTGCTCTTTGTAGCTTAACCTAGTATTTACATCGTAAATACGATTTGCTTTGAATTTCGGTTCAACACTTACGTGTGAATGAAATTCAAGGCAGCTACCTTTATTTCACTTGTTTACACAAGATCAGCTTAAAGGAATATTCTAAAACGCAATTTCGTTTCGGTATCCAGTTTTCAAGGTGCAATATTCTCTCCGGCTTTAACCCCGGAAAAACATCATATCAAATTCCTCAATACTTGAATACAAGTATATTTTGGAAATCCTAAGTGAGAGTTTGAGCTCTCAAAACTGAGCAACGAGTGAGTAAGTTAAGGATATTCATTTCATTCACACGAACGTGATGAACCGAATTGAATATCCGGTCGCAGGTACATGTACCTGCTTATTTGAATGTTTCCGTTGCAGGAAACGATTCTCCATAGAAAGGAGGTGATCCAGCCGCACCTTCCGATACGGCTACCTTGTTACGACTTCACCCCAATCATCTACCCCACCTTCGGCGGCTGGCTCCCTTGCGGGTTACCCCACCGACTTCGGGTGTTGTAAACTCTCGTGGTGTGACGGGCGGTGTGTACAAGACCCGGGAACGTATTCACCGCGGCATGCTGATCCGCGATTACTAGCAATTCCGACTTCATGTAGGCGAGTTGCAGCCTACAATCCGAACTGAGACCGGCTTTTCTAGGATTGGCTCCACCTCGCGATTTCGCTTCCCGTTGTACCGGCCATTGTAGTACGTGTGTAGCCCAGGTCATAAGGGGCATGATGATTTGACGTCATCCCCACCTTCCTCCGGTTTGTCACCGGCAGTCTGCTTAGAGTGCCCAGCTTGACCTGCTGGCAACTAAGCATAAGGGTTGCGCTCGTTGCGGGACTTAACCCAACATCTCACGACACGAGCTGACGACAACCATGCACCACCTGTCTCCTCTGTCCCGAAGGAAAGGTCTATCTCTAGACCGGTCAGAGGGATGTCAAGACCTGGTAAGGTTCTTCGCGTTGCTTCGAATTAAACCACATACTCCACTGCTTGTGCGGGTCCCCGTCAATTCCTTTGAGTTTCAGTCTTGCGACCGTACTCCCCAGGCGGAATGCTTAATGTGTTAACTTCGGCACCAAGGGTATCGAAACCCCTAACACCTAGCATTCATCGTTTACGGCGTGGACTACCAGGGTATCTAATCCTGTTTGCTCCCCACGCTTTCGCGCCTCAGCGTCAGTTACAGCCCAGAGAGTCGCCTTCGCCACTGGTGTTCCTCCACATATCTACGCATTTCACCGCTACACGTGGAATTCCACTCTCCTCTTCTGCACTCAAGCTCCCCAGTTTCCAGTGCGACCCGAAGTTGAGCCTCGGGATTAAACACCAGACTTAAAGAGCCGCCTGCGCGCGCTTTACGCCCAATAATTCCGGACAACGCTTGCCCCCTACGTATTACCGCGGCTGCTGGCACGTAGTTAGCCGGGGCTTTCTTCTCAGGTACCGTCACTCTTGTAGCAGTTACTCTACAAGACGTTCTTCCCTGGCAACAGAGCTTTACGATCCGAAAACCTTCATCACTCACGCGGCGTTGCTCCGTCAGGCTTTCGCCCATTGCGGAAGATTCCCTACTGCTGCCTCCCGTAGGAGTCTGGGCCGTGTCTCAGTCCCAGTGTGGCCGATCACCCTCTCAGGTCGGCTACGCATCGTCGCCTTGGTAGGCCTTTACCCCACCAACTAGCTAATGCGCCGCAGGCCCATCCACAAGTAACAGATTGCTCCGTCTTTCCTCCTTCTCCCATGCAGGAAAAGGATGTATCGGGTATTAGCTACCGTTTCCGGTAGTTATCCCTGTCTTGTGGGCAGGTTGCCTACGTGTTACTCACCCGTCCGCCGCTAGGTTAATTAGAAGCAAGCTTCTAATTAACCCCGCTCGACTTGCATGTATTAGGCACGCCGCCAGCGTTCGTCCTGAGCCAGGATCAAACTCTCCATTAAAGACCAACCGAAGTTGGTTTATAGAAAGAGCGAAAAGCTCATTTTGAAACTGACGAGATAAAAATATCTCTTGTTCGCTTCCATTTCATACAGCCTGACGGCATGTACCAAAATTTCAGCGTTGGATTTTGTAAACAAAATCCGTACTCACTCGTTGTTCAGTTTTCAAAGATCAAATTTTCATGCGGCTTTTTGAGCCAGAACAATAATATAACATTTTCATCTAATTTAATCAACCTGTAAATAATTCCAGGTGAGTTATCCAAACCTTATTAATTAACAATCACTTTCGGGCTGGAATAATAATATATCAATTTAAACCGATCAAGTCTACCTGTAAAAATTCCCAGCTTGTTCGAACTTATTAAAAATCTTTGATCTCGTTCTATCGGCTGGACTAGTAATCTAACATGTATACCAAATTAAATCAACTTGGAATTAATTCCTTTTGATAGACAACTATAGATAATACATCAAAGTGATTCATACTCCCATGGGTGGAAATATTACTTAAATCTGTTTTATTCTAATTTTACATAAGGATTGGCTTTGTCAATTAGTTCTTGGCTGATTTCGAAGGTTGATCCTTCTTGTATTTCATTTGATGTTGATGCTAGTAATACTATTTATATTCTTTTTGGATGTATTTTTCTCAGAAGAAGTTGATAATTATGAAGAAATTTATTATGAATTTAATCCTTACATTTTTCACTGGCCTCTTCGCTATTTATTTACTTACTCGAAAGGTAGAAATAAATAGTTTAAGAGTTTGCTTTATAAGCACAGGAGTAGTAGCACTAGGTTATCTGACTGTGTGTTTAATAAAAAAAGTACGTAAATGAAAACCACATTTCTATACGGACGCGTATTCCATGGAATTGATAACTTCATCTGTTCCATGAAAGTTAGATTGACCCCGTAATATGAAAAAAACAGCGGTATCCTTGGATGAATCCTAGATACCGCTGTTTTTTTTGAACTATGTTCCTTGTTTGTTAAACGATAAACTTAATCTCCGCATTGTGTTTACAGCATACGAAACTTCTGCTTTGAATTCACCTCTGGACGATGCAAGGTGAAGAAGAACCTTTCGCTACTGTGGGAACAGATTTAGGAAGCCATGACTTCAATGTTCAAGAGGATGCCGCTACCGCAAGCGTACCGGAAGAATCTGCTGTATGATGAATACTCCGCACGAAGCGAATCGTTTTTGTTTCTGAGTGCATTACAACTGAATGAGTTTCCGCCCTGTGACCGGGAAGAGAACGAACCCCCTGCAACCACTCTCCAGGTGTCACACCTGTAGCCACAAACATCACGCCTTGGCGTCCGACCATATCATCCATGGAAAGCAACGCACCGGGATCAGTAATGCCCATACGCTTGCAACGCTCAATCTCTTCTTCACCATGAGGCAGCAGGCGACCCTGGATTTCTCCGCCCATGCATTTCAGCGCTGCAGCGGCCAATACACCCTCAGGAGCGCCACCAGAACCGATATGCAAATCTACACCGCTATCCAGGCATGTTTCAATCGCGCCCATCACATCCCCATGGCCAAGCAGTTTGATTCGAACGCCGCTTTCCCGCAGAAGCTTGATGATCCCGGCGTGCCGTGTACGATCAAGAATGGACACAGTAAGATCAGACAAGGATTTACCGAGTACTCGTGCAGCTTTTGACAATGTAGTTGGAATTGGGTCCTCAAGTGACAGCTTTCCAGCCAATGCCGGGCCAACGGCCATTTTTTGCATGTACATATCCGGAGCGTGGAGTAGACTACCACGAGGTGCAGCAGCAACGACCGACAGAGCGTTATTCAAACCATTTGCTACCGTTTCGGTTCCCTCTAGTGGATCGACAGCGATATCCATAGCCGGTCCTCTGCGATTGCCTACTCTTTCCCCGATATACAGCATGGGAGCCTCATCCATTTCGCCTTCGCCAATGACGACCGTGCCGTCCATGGATACCGCATTAAAATGAGTGCGGATGGCTACCGTAGCCGCCTCGTCTGCGCTATTCTTATCTCCACGCCCTGTCCATTGTGCTGATTGCAGTGCCGCTGCCTCTGTTACCCGAACGAATTCCAATGCCATTTGACTCTCCATACCTATCCCTCCACCTCTCCTAAAAATTAATTGTTACCCTTAAGCAAATGAATTATTTAGGGCAGCTTTGCTGCAATCTTTCTATTTATCTATTAAACTCCTGTATCCTACGATTTTAATTTTTAGTTATATGAGCAGCTACTAGGCTCTATAACATTCTGATAATTAAACCTGCCGTCTCTTCAATCGCCTTATCTGTAACATCAATAACCGGACAATTCAGCTCTTTAAACAAAGACTGCGCATACGCTATTTCCTCTTCTACCCTCATCGCTGTAGCATACTGCACATTATTAGGAAGCCCCATAACCTTTAGTCGCTCACTGCGTATTTTCAACAGTAACTCTGGCTCGATCGTTAATCCGAATACTCGACCACGCTGAACATCCTTCAACTGAACAGGCGGTGTCAGCTCCGGTACAATCGGTATGTTGACCGTTTTATAACCTTTATGCGCGAGAAACATGGATAAAGGGGTTTTGGAAATACGGGATACTCCAAGCAATACAATATCCGCTTTGAGAATGGCGCTCACATCTTTGCCATCATCATATTGAACCGCAAAATCTAAGGCCTCTACACGGCGAAAATAGTTATCGTCCAGTCGGTGCAGCAGACCAGGCTTCTCTTTGGGATCGTTATGGAACGTATCGGCAAACGCCTGCATCATCGGTCCCATAATGTCGACAGCCCGCACATTCAGCCGGACAGCCTCCTCTTTCATCGCTTCTCTCAATTCTGGCTGTACCAGCGTATAAGCTACGAAGCCTTTACGCTCGGCAACTTCCTCCATCACCCGACTCAGTTCGTCTTCATCCCTTACGTTCATAAATCTTTTGATCTCTGTGTCCGGTAACTCAAATTGGCGCATGGTCGCCTGTACGACAGCTTCTGCCGTCTCGCCAATCGAGTCTGAACAGATCGCTATAAAATGACTGCTCACCTGAACCATTCGATTCCTCCCATTAATCCTCTGCTACCATATCGAGCAACATTTTAATAATATTCGTTTTTGTAATGCGTCCCACGACTTTCCAGTGCTCCCCTGGCTTGTCGGAGTCGGAAGGGACGACAACAGGCAGGCTGTCGATTTGACGGGCAATAATTTTGCGCGCTGCCTCTAATACCGTATCCTCTGGGGAAACGGTGACAACATTCGCCTGTCGGGTCATCACAAGGCTGACAGGAATGGTTGCTGCATTGGGATTCCCTAACGTTACCTTAAGCAAATCCTTGCGGGAAGCTACCCCTGCCAAATCTCCGTCTTCATCGGTGACGATCAAATTGCTCACATTTTCCAAAAAGAGAGCTACCACAGCTTCCTGAATCGTTGTTGTTTCTCGTACGATGACTGGAACCCCATGAAGATCGCCGACCTTCATTTGCAACAGCCGGAATTTTTCCTCCCGGTTCGGCGTGCCCCGCTTTCCAACAAAATATCCGACCTTAGGCTTTGCATCTATGTAATTCAGAATGCCCAATTTGGATAGGTCGGTCCGAATGGTCGCCTTGCTGAGATTAAGCATTTCCGCAATCTGATCCCCGGTAATCGGGGCATGCTTTTGTACGATGTTTAAAATTTCTACTTGTCTTGCCGTAAGGTCGATGATGAACGTCCCTCCTTTTTTCTTCCGATCTAATATTGAATATAATACGTCATATATATCAATAAATCAACCTTAAAAAGCATATAAAACATCACATATATAAAATTAAGGCGGTTATTCATGTCTTTTTATCATTTAAAACACTTATTTAACACAAAAAACGGGTACTTTGCACCCTGCTCTTTCGAGTAAGGCGAAGTACCCGCTCCCTTATTCGTATCTTAAAGCATCAATTGGACGCAGCTTCGACGCCTTTCGCGCCGGATATACTCCGAACAACACTCCAACCCCCATACAGCATAGAAAAGAGTAAAGCACGGGCTCTATCGAATACACAATCGGCATTTGGACGAATTTCTCGAGCAGCTTTGCACCTCCGAGACCCACCATTACACCAACCAGCCCACCCATCAGACTGAGAAAAACAGCCTCAGCCACAAACTGCAGCATAATATCACTGCGTTGCGCACCAATCGCTTTGCGAATCCCGATCTCCCTCGTACGTTCCGTGACGGACACTAGCATAATATTCATAATGCCGACACCTCCGACACCAAGCGCAATTGCAGCTACACCGACCAGCAACATATTCATAATTCGATCAACCCCGGACACTGTTTTTAAGATTTCCGTCTGGGTCATGATCTGAAAGTCATCGCCCTCTGATGGCTTTAGCTCATGTCTGGCACGTAGTACCTGCCGAATTTCAGCACTTGCCTGATTAATCTTCTCCTCTGTTGTTGCAGAGGCGTTCACCTGCTGAATACTCATATTGCCTAGCCGTTCCATCCCCGTTGTAATCGGTACATATACCTGCTGACCACTGTTACTCATATTGGAATTGGAATTTGCCAGCACACCAACCACCTTAAAAGGAAGCTGTTTAATCATGATCGTCTCACCGACCGCTCTGGAGGCATCCGGACCAAAAATATTACGGGCCGCATCACTCCCAAGCACGGCCACATTCATTTGTTTATCTACTTCATAGTGGGTAAACGACCTGCCTTGAGCTAGTGACAGCTTTCTCACATGAACGAATGCCAGCGAAGTCCCCTCAATTTGCGCGCTGACCTTATTGCGACTCCACGTAATATCTGCATTGGTCATGGCACTTGGTGCTACCTCTGCTACTGCTTTTTGCTGCTCTAGCGCATCGATATCTTCCAGAGATATTCCTTTCGTCTGACTGAACGACATGGAGCTGGAGCCATCATATGGAGCATAAGGATAGATCATCAGCAGATTATTTCCCATACTGTTGATCTGAGATGTAATCGTAGCCGTTGATCCTTTACCGATGGCTACAATCATAATCACAGCGGCCACTCCGATAATAATGCCCACCATGGTCAGCAAAGATCGCAGCATATTGGTTCGCAAACTGTTGAGCGATACACGGATAATTTCCTTGAACTTCATGCCTTCACTTCCTCTGCCGCCATTCTTCGTTTCCCAACAGGCTGATCCTCTTCAATCCGCCCATCCCGAAAATGAATCAGACGCTTGGCGTATTCCGCAACCTCCTGATCATGAGTAACCAATACAACCGTTTTCCCCTGATCATTCAGACGCTGAAAAATCCCCATTATTTCAACACTTGTTTTGGAGTCCAATGCGCCTGTCGGTTCATCCGCCAAGAGAATGACCGGATTGTTCACAAGTGCGCGCGCAATTGACACCCGCTGCTGCTGACCGCCTGACAATTCGTTTGGCCTATTGTTCATCCGATCGCCTAGACCTACGCTAGTGAGAGCCTCCATTGCCCGCAAACGACGCTCCTTGGCAGGAATACCCGCATAGATCATAGGCAGTTCCACATTCTCCAAAGCCGTTGCTCGCGGGAGCAAATGGAACTTTTGAAATACAAATCCGATTTTCTGATTACGTATAATAGCCAGTTCATCCTCGCGGGCATCTAATATCGAATAGCCATCCAAATAAAATTGTCCCGATGTAGGTAAATCCAGACAGCCGATGACATTCATCATCGTGGACTTGCCTGATCCAGACGGTCCCATGATCGCAACAAAATCACCGTCAGCAATATCAAGTTGTACCTCACGCAGGGCATGAATTTCCTGATCTCCGACCTGATACACTTTTTTCAAATCCTCAATCTGAATGACGTATCTCATACCCGTTTAAAAGCCTCCCTGCATGCCGCCCATAGCGGAAGGGTCCGGCGGAGGTTCAGGAGCAGGCACAATAAGCGTGTCACCCTCCTTTACACCTGACTTGAGCTCGACTCGATCTGGCGTGTAAAATCCGAGTTCTACGGGCTTGAATGTGCGCGCCCCTGGATTCGCAGCGTTATTAGCGGCAACATACACGCCATCCTGTCCCCCTTCCGATCTCAGCGCAGTAGCAGGTACGAACAGTACATTTTTGTGTACTCCCAAAATAACGGCCACATTCATAATCATGCCCGTTTTGAGCTTGCCTTTCGGGTCATGAACAGACAATTCCATCAGATATGTCGTCATCCCTTCATCCGTAGAGGCTTCCGGTGAGACGAATTGCACCTTCCCTGGAAATGATTCACCAGGATATGCATTGGTAGTCAACACGGCTGAAAGCCCCTTCTTTACCTTGACAATGTCGGTCTGACTTACCTTCACAACTACCTTAAGATCGTTGGAATCCGAGTTATTCATGACAATGAATGGAGCCGTCGGACTAGTCCCTACATCCCCGTTCACCTTCAAGATTACCCCGTCCCAAGGTGCTGTGACCTGAAGTTTGTTCAATTCATTTTTCTTCTGCTCCAGTTCCGTCGCCTGTCTTCGAACCTCTATCCGTGAGGCTTGAATATTGGATGCATCAGCCGGAACCTGAATTTTGCGAAGCTCTGCCATTGCCGTACGATATCCGATTTCAGCTTCTGAAATGGTGCGACGTTTTTGCGACATAATTTTGCGGAACTGCAGATCCAGACCATCATAGTCCGTCTGTGCTTTATCAAGTGCTTGCTCTGCCTGCTCCAATTCACTGTTGGACACCGCACCGGCATCATGTAAAAACTTTTGGTCCTCATATGCCTTTCGCGCCTGTTCCAACTGCTTTTGGGAAGTTTTCTTCTGACTTTCGGCTTCTTCCAGCTCAAATGATTCTTGCGCTGTATCGATAGCCATTTTGGCCCGAAGTACATTTGTTTTCTGAATTTCAATGTCCTCTGCCTTCGGACCTTTCTCCAATTCAGCCAGCTTGGATTTGGATATTTCCAAAGTATCAGACGCAGTCTGAATTTGCATTTTAATTTCCGAACTGTCCAGAAGAGCCAGCACCTGTCCTTTTTTCACCTTGTCCCCAGCTTTCACATTTACCACTGCCAGCTTGTTATCACCTGCACTCGTGAAGTTTAACTTCACTTCCTTGGACGCTTGCACGGTACCGGACGTGTCCAGCTTCTCACTCACATCGCCGCGCTCTACTTTAAGCGTCTCATCCTGAACCAAAAGTGCCGCCTGCTCCTTGGGCAGATTCAGATATACTGCCGCTCCGCCTCCACCTACAACTAGTAGAACAATTGCAGTCCATATCCACTTTTTTCTCCGTTTTTTCCGTAACTTGATTAAAGCATCATTTAAAACCGTTTCTGCCAACGCCTTTTCCTCCCTATGTGCTCCATGGCTTGTTCAACGTATACTCATTTTGATCCAACTCGATCGCCAGCTCTTCCATTTGCCGTTCAATCTGGTTCACTTTCAACTGATTATTTTTCAATTCCATCTCGATAATTAGACCTCTGGCCCACTTTTTGCGTGATAACTCCAAGGCCTCTTTTGCCGTACGCAAGCTTTCTTCCAATTGTACGTATTTTTTTTGGTTTTCCTTAACCGTGGCATACAAATTGCGGAGTGATTCGGCAAAATCCTTTTGACCTTTGTCGAGCTCCTCTTTAGCCGTATCGACATCCATTTTAGCTAGATCGTAAGCACCTGCACCGTTATTAAAATCGAAGTATCTCACATTAAGTTCCGAAGTTTTGATGCTATCCTCGAGCTTCCATAAGTTCGGATTCATGTCTGTCAGCTGTTGTATATGTATTTCGATATCCAGCTTCTTCGGTTCCTTGTACACGGGCCGGTCAACCAATTCATAGGCTGTTCCATTAGGCTGTCCCATGAGGAAGTTCAGAGCATCCCTGGATTTTTGAAATGCAATTTTCCCCTGCTCTACTGTTTGCTGAGCCTGGCTTCTGGCCTGTGTACTCTCGTTTTTTGCATACTCAGACAGCTTGCCGCGCGCAAATTTGGCAAGTGCAATCTTTTCCTCTGCTTGGGCAATTTCAAGCGCTTCTAGATCATTTTTCACTTGATTCTCTGCCACGAACACACTTTGATAGCTTTTCATCACATTAAAATAAATCTGGTCTTTGGCAAACTGCGCCTGCTTTTTGCTGGCTAGATAAGATAGCGTCGAAGAGTTATAACTTCTCCAAGAGGTATTATCATCAACATATTCACCGTCTATAAAATCAACAAATGCATTTCCCAGATCCTTTTCTGCATTTTTCAGTTCCATTCTGCGACGCTCTACGTCCCGTTCGGCGGTACGCGTATTGTAACTGTTCGTCTGTGCCCATTCCACGGCCTGTTTGAGTGTTAATGTAGGTAAAGCCTGACCCGTTACGGATGGTGTCTTCGATGTAGCCGCATTAGATGGACTAACCGATGTACTTGATGCTACATTCCCTGATAAACTCTCAGCCTGTACAGTAGAGGCCAAGCCTGATGATAAGGACAATACAAGCAGCACGACAGCCGCTTTTTGCTTCATAGATGAATCTCTCCCCTTTCGGTTCATTCCCCGAATATTTCCCTTTTTTTTCGACATAAACTTCCACGAACTCTCTGCATTCTAATTGTACTTTCAGGTTTATGTTGGTACAAGGTGTCAAAACAATACATTTTTGTAACCTTTACTTCCTGATTACTCGCTTTATACTACTTTTCATCCAATGAGATATTGATTCAACCTATTTTTACCTGAACTTTACCTAATTTTCAGCTAATTTTAAGGAAACCAACAGCATCTATTAAGGTTTGGAACATATACTAGAGAAAGAATAACAGCCGCTCACTGGGAGGGTTAATAGATGATAAAAGAATCTCGCATGACAACCACTAACGAACCGTCTGATTTGTGGATGACCCGCTTTTTACGTGAATCAGAACAAAAAAAGAAACAACTAATCCGGGAAGCCCGGAAAAATAATGATATACCGCTGATGAACAGCATTTCTTTTCACCTTGCCCAACGGGATCAGCAGCATCTTATCGGCTAAAATGACAAGTGAATCTTATGCTATAAATAACAGATTACCTCTAGTTATCTGCTTCGTATGCTAGATGAAAAAAATCCGGGACAAATCGATAATTGATTTGTCCCGGATTTTTGTGATCATCAAATCTAATATAAAACCGCATAGCTTGTTCCGTTCCTATTCTTCCATCTCCGCCTGCGGATCATAGAGATATTGATCGAGTGGAATACGCCCGCTTTCATTAAAACGTATGCCTTCCTCCTCCAAATACAGACGCTGCAGGGATGCGGACTCATCCTCCTGCAAAGCAATCTCCCCCAAACGGTTGACTACTCTATGCCAAGGAAGTCGGTGTTTTTGGCTCAATGTATGCAAAATTCGCACCACCTGCCTGGCACCTCTTGGGCTTCCGGCCTCTGCCGCAATTTGACCGTAAGTCATTACTTTTCCCTCAGGGATCAACAGTATAATTTGAAGCACACGGGCAGTGAAAGGCTGCATGTTCTAATTCCTCCGTATTACTATTGCTTTTTCAATAATTATAGCACCCTGAACAAAGGCTAAAAACCCCTGCGCCTACCGATGTAAGAAGCAGGGAAAAACCCAGCGTTTAAATTTAGAATCCGCTCAGACCCTGCCTTTTTAAATCCTGTGCTACTAATCGGGCCAGTTCCCTTGCACCTTCATAGTTTGGATGGAGTGTATCGCCGTTCATATACAAGGCCAGTGTAGCGTCTTTACCAATAGAAGTGAAATAAGCTGAGCTAAGAACATTCAGGTCGACTAAAGGTGTTTGTTCCTCTTGAGCCAGTGCCAAAATAGCGCTTCTATACCATCTATTTTCTGCGGTGTGTACATTGTTAGCATTAAAGTCAGTGGCTCGTCCTTGCGGAGTTGACAGGATTACCGTCGCCCCTTTAGCCTTAACCTGCCGAATCATATCCCTCATCCAGTCCTTAAACTCGGCTTCGCTTTCGTTATGCTTTGGATTGGTGTCATTGATGCCCAATTGGAGAATAAAATAATCCCCCGGCTTAATATATTGGACGATGGCCTCCAACTGACCGTCCTGGTGGAAGCCTCTAGCAATTTGGCCTCCAGACGCCATATTGCGAATTTGAAAAGTATTCGTGTTCACAAACTCTGGCAGCAGTTGGCCCCATCCCGCCTGCACGCTGCTATCTAGCGGATAATAGTTACAAACCGTAGAATCTCCACCGATATAAATCGTTCGATTCGTAACCGGATTGCTAGATAATTGCCTGATTTCCAATGCACTGAGTGTGAAGACTGCGCCCTCTTTGCCTTCAGTAACTAGCAGATTTAGCTGCCCATCTGTCACTGGAATTTGAAAGCGATCCTTGGCCCCATTCCCTGTCATATTAATGACCTGATACACCCCTTCAGCCGCAATACTCGAACGAGAGGTATCTCCTAAAGTAACCGACACCTCATACAAACCAGGAGGAAGATCAACGTCAAAAGTATTCTCGCTTTTCGTACCTGTAGCCAGGAACCGTACCGCATCACTTGCCACTCCAGTCCCCGAAGCGCTGACATTACGCATATTCTCAGGGGTACGAAAGCCATATCCACGTGCTGAGTCATAGGACAGCGAAGCACTCACACCGGTATAACCCGTTTCGACCGTACCTCCGCCAAAATCAAACTTGTACTCGCCAGCGGATGCATGTGCCGGCGTAGCTATGCCCATACCTGGTGCACCACATAAAAAAGCCGCTAAAAGCATACCAGTCAATCCTTTTTTCCATTTCATTCTTCATTCCTCCTTCAGATTTTTAATTGTACGAAGCAAAGAATATTTTATTTTTGTAAGCGCATACATAAAATTCTATCAATTGTTGCAGGGTTATGCCTATGTGATTATTATGCAAAAGAAAAGTAGTTTATTCGTTAAGCTAAAACTTGTACTTGTACACAAAAAAGCCTCGCAGTTACAACTGCGAAGCTTTATGAAGCAATATTTCTTCAAATCAAAATCACTACATTAATCCGCAACCAAAATTCCGTCAAAGCTCTCTGGACCTACACGTATTGTACCCAGCAGGTTAGCAGAAACAAAAGCAGTGTACACCAGTTGTGGCGTAATCGGCGGATTGAAATCATCTGCTGAGAACGCAATAACCTGTGGAGCTAATAAACTCAAACTAAAAGTGGATGTAGCCGAATAAACAACAGGGTCAGTTACCACAGTACCTCTTACAATAGTGATAGTAATTCCTACTAAAGCAAGCGGAAGTTGAAGCGATATGGTTCCTTTAAGCAGAACCCGTGGCGTACCTGTAGCTCCCTGTGTGTTTAATCCGATCTGCCCAAACAATTGAGGTGTATTCAAAACCGTGATCGGAATGGCAATAGAGTTGGCTGTCGAAGCATTTTGGGATGTTCTTCCATCAATAAATGTCCCCATGGTTTCCCCTCCTCTCTCTACCAGATACTCATAGACTATGAAAAAGTTTGTTTTGTGCTTGGACTGAATAACTTGTAAAACACACAACTTCTGATGAATAGGCTAATGTGCAGCCCTTTCTCTGGCCCTGTGAATACACTAAACCAACACTGGGAAAGGAGGGATGTCATGTCTAATAAGTTTAGAGCCATCTTAAGAGGGGCTAATGAAGTGCCTCCTGTTAGAACAAATGCGACAGGAACAGCCGAATTTCGTTACCGTCAAGCGAGCCAACAATTAAGCTTTGAACTGACTGTACGCAATATCTCGCGGGTAACCGAAGCGCATATTCATCTGGGACGAAGAGGTGAAAATGGTCCTGTTGTTGCTACACTGTTTGGTCCTTCAAAGTTTGGCATAACCGTTAGAAGAGGCGTCGTTAGCGGCGTGCTCCGTGCATGTGATCTTACCGGTCCACTCAGAGGCAGAACCATTTATGATTTGGTGTGCCAAATCAGAGAGGGCAATGCCTACGTCAATGTCCACACGATCCGTCATCCGAACGGTGCCATTCGTGGACAAATTAGACGCGCACCTATCAAACGCTGCAAATAACGAATGATCATGAGTATAAAAAAAGAACTTCCATGCCACTTATTTTGAGGCTATGGAAGTTCTTTTTAATTCAGGATTTTGCAAAATTCGACTCCAGTCGCTCCGAAGTGCAATATATAGACGAACTAAACCATTTCGATCTATATCTTGTTCATTGAAAGTCGCTTATGGGATTTTCGAAAAATCCTCAATTCTTAACAAAAGTTAAGAAGTTCATAAGCGTTTCTTAAGCCGTTCCCTTTAGGGTTGTTAAGAACTTTATCTTTTAATAGAAAGGGTTCAACAAGATACAGTTCACTCCTGAAAGGAAATGAAGCTTATGAAGCCTAAGACCAAACAAAAAATTCCCGAATTGCAGTTGGTCAGAGCCATGGCGATTTTAGCCGTCTTGATGGTACATGCCACTTCTTATGCGACGGTTCAGCTTACAAATTCCAGTCTTTATGTTGTATACAATGCGCTCAATGTGTTGATGAAGTATGGAACCCCCGTATTTATCGCGCTTAGCAGCATGGTGCTGTTCTACAACTACAAGGATCGTCCGATGGGACGACAGCTCTTAAGCCGCTTTTATAAGCAGAGATTGCTGTACATCCTCTTACCTTATGTCATGTTCTCTCTGTTTTATTTCTTCCTGTCCCTTACGGCTGGTAGCTCCGAACCATGGAATATAGCTACACTTGCGAAGAGCTTTGCTCTGAAATTGGTCACAGGCAAAGCTTATACTCATTTATATTATATTTTTATCATGATGCAATTCTATCTTGCATTTCCATTCGTACTGTGGCTGTTCCAGCGTTGTCGGCAACTTCCACAATGGTCTATTGTCCTTGGGCTGTTGGTACAGTGGTCATTTGTTATTGGAAATAAATTTCTATTTCAGGTTCAAAATAAGGGCAGTTGGGCACTGTCTTATATAGCCTGCTACATGCTGGGTGCTGCTCTCGGTTACTACTACCCACAGCTGAGAACGTGGTTTCTGATGCGTAAGGGGGAACGAAGTGTTGCCGGAGTGCTGACATGGATCGCAATTTGGGCTTTATGGCTAATTTCAGCCACCATGCATGTCTATATGTGGTACGAAAATAGAATGTACGGAATCTCGTACAATTCGCTAGTTTTTGAACTTATGTATAATATGTACAGCTTGTCTAGCACGCTGGTAATACTACAGATTTCCTTTTTAATGTACAGACGACAACATTCCTTTATCACTCGCAAACTGGAACGTCTGGGCACACTGTCCTTTGGTGTGTATCTGATTCATCCGTTCTTCCTGCTCCTGTATCGGCAGTTTTCACCACATATCGGTTCTCCGCAGCTTATTCATGTGTGGTATGCCGGAGGTTTTTGCTTTGCACTTCTTTGCTCTTGGCTCGTCGTGTCGATCATCTCCCGTTTCCTGCCATTTGCTTGGATCTTTTTCGGTCAACTACCAGGAATAGAAAAAAGACAATTCAAGCAAGAAAACCGTATTTCTTCAACTGAAACAGCACTATCCAAAGGCTGACGACCCCAAGCAAGCGAACTGAGATGAGTGTCCATAGCCTCCATTTTTAAAAAGGTATATAATACGCCCATATTGTATACTGCTGGAAAGAACAGAAAGGGTGCACAACCATGCATAACGGAACCATTTTATTAGTAGACGATGAACCTGAAATTATTAAGCTGATGCAAATTTATTTGGAAAATGAAGGATACCGACTGCTTATGGCACGAGACGGACTGGAAGCGCTGGAGCAAGTCAGTCGGGAATCGATAGATGTGATGGTGCTTGATGTGATGATGCCCAATATGGACGGGGTTGAAGCTTGCATGAAGATCAGGGAAACCGAGCATTTTCCGATTATTATGTTGTCTGCGAAAGGACAAGATATGGACAAAATCACAGGACTCAGCGTTGGGGCCGATGATTATGTCACTAAGCCGTTCAGCCCCTTGGAGCTGGTGGCACGCATCAAATCCCAGCTGCGCAGAGTACGGAAATACATCCACTCCTCCCCTGCATTGGAGCATGAAATGATACTGGATGAACTCTCCATTAATTCTGCTACGCATGAGGTCACTCTCGCCGGAGAATCCATTAAGCTGACCCCGCGTGAATTTGCCATTGTCGAGCTGTTGGCACGTAATCGTGGTCAAGTGCTGAGCATGGAGCAGATCTATGAAAAAGTGTGGAAGGAGCAATATCTGGAATCCAACAACACGCTGATGGTTCATGTGCGTAAAATTCGTGAGAAAATTGAGGCTGATCCGAGAAAACCCAAATACCTGAAAACGGTGTGGGGCATCGGCTACAAAATGGAAAAATTCGATTAATGGAGGATTCACGTCTTGAAGGCAAAACGATATGACACATTGGGTTGGAAGCTGGCAGCCCTTAGCCTTGCCGCTTTCGCTCTAACCGGACTGATTTTGATGCTGTTTTATTATGGAGCATCTTTGCTACTATGGCTGAACCCTTCCCGTTCATTTTTTGGCACCCGTCTGGTTCGCTGGATCGTAAATCACATTGGGTCCCCACTGATCATGCTGGTGGGCGGGCTACCTACATATATCTATTTCTTTTTCCTTTTTACCAAAAATACGATTGGCTACCTTCGCGAAGTTACGACGGGGATGCAGGAGTTTGCTGATGGAGATCTGTCCTATACGATCCCTGTTTCTTCAGCGGACGAGCTGGGTACCTTGGCGAAAAATATGAACACCATGGCGGACAAGCTCCGTCTCTCACTGGAAGAAGAACGGGCTTCCGCCAAAGCCAAAAACGACCTGATCACTGGCGTATCTCATGATCTTCGTACCCCGCTAACATCCGTGATCGGTTTTTTGGAATATATTGAAACCGACCGTTATCGGGATGAAATTGAGCTGCGCTATTATGTGAACATTGCTTATGAAAAGTCATTGACGCTTAAAAAGCTGATCGACGAGCTGTTTGAATACACGCGTGTGAGCGGTGGCAGTCTACCACTGGAGCTGGAGCCTGTAGATCTCGGCAAATTGCTCACTCAGCTTGCTGAGGAATTTGTACCCTCGCTGGAACAGGCGGACATGTCCTACCGTGTCCGAATCGTCGAGCCTGTTCGGATTCTAGCCGATACCGACGAGCTTGTACGCCTGTATGAAAATTTGTTTTCCAACGCTATTCGATACGGAAAAGACGGCAAACGCCTCGATATCACCATAGGACGCGAAGACGACGAGGCGGTGGTAATCTGCACCAACTACGGCACCCCAATTCCTGCGGAAGATGTCCCGCACTTGTTTGAACGGTTTTACCGGGTGGACAAATCACGTTCCAAGGAAACTGGAGGCACCGGACTGGGCCTTGCGATTACAAAAAGTATTACCGAGCTGCATGATGGCCGCATTTCGGTTAGGAGCAATCGCAGACAAACAGATTTTGAAACCCGTTTTCCCCTCTGCTCCTACACATAAACAAACGAACCAGCCAAAGATTGTATCTCTGGCCGGTTCGTTTCTGACTTTTATTTAATACAGAACTATTTTCCTTTATTTTGTTCAAACAATACTTCACCATTGGATTCAATAATCTTTTGGTACCAGTAGAAGCTGTTCTTTTTTCTTCTTTCCAGCGTACCCGTACCATCGTTGTTTTTGTCTACATAGATAAAGCCGTACCTTTTTTTCATTTCTCCTGTTCCCGCACTGACAATGTCGATTGGACCCCACCAGGTATAGCCGAGCACTTCGCAGCCATCCTCAATAGCTTCATGCAGCTGGATCAGATGCTTGTTCAGATAGTCTACCCGCTCGGGATCATGAATTGAACCGTCTTCCAAAATTTCATCATGACTGCCGTAGCCGTTCTCTACAACAAACAGAGGTTTCTGATATCGGTCGTACATCTCATTACAAACATAGCGGAAGCCCTTTGGGTCAATTGGCCATCCCCACGGCGTTTTTTCCAAATAGGGATTGTCGAGTCCCATAATTCCCCCTGTGTTGCCCAAGATGGGCATACCTGCTTTATGTGTCGTACTTCGATAATAGCTAAATCCTAAATAATCAGCTGTATGCTCTCGCAGTAATTGTTCATCTCCGGGCTCCATTTGGACCATAATGTTATGCTCTTTCCAGATCCGTTTGGCATAGCTTGGATAATAGCCTCTAAGGATCACATCCGAATAAAATAAAGATCTTCTTCTCAGCTCATAGGCTTCAAACACATCGTCCGGATTACAGGTATTCGGATAGATCGGACTCAGGGATAACATAGCGCCCATCATTGCTCCTGGGATAATTTCATGACACAGTTTAGTAGCCAGGGCGCTGGCAACGAAAACATGGTGACTAGCCTGATAAATGGTCGGCAGCTTGTGCTCATCGTCTTGAACAACAATGCCTCCTGCCGCCAAAGGGATGGTATGAAAATGGTTGATTTCGTTGAAGTTCATCCAATATTTCACTTTGTTTTTATAACGTTTGAAGACAACTTCCGCATACTTTACGTAGAATCCAATCAGCTCGCGGCTTTTCCAGCCTTCGTATTTGCGAATCAGATTCAGAGGCAGCTCAAAGTGAGAAATGGTGATGACCGGCTCAATTCCATACTTCAGTAGCTCATCAAACAGATCATCGTAAAATTGCAGCCCTTTTTCATTTGGCTCGGCATCATCCCCATTCGGAAAGATTCGGGACCATGCAATGGAAGTCCGAAAGCATTTCATGCCCATTTCGGCGAACAGGGCGATATCTTCTTTATAACGATGGTAAAAATCAATCGCTTCATGGCTGGCGTAGTACTTGTTTTCATCAATCGTATCATCAAACGTCCCGCCTACTATTCCTCCCCGAAATGCATCGCTGATTGCTGGCCCTTTACCATCCTCGTTCCATGCCCCTTCAGCTTGATTCGCTGCTATAGCACCACCCCATAGAAAATTTTCAGGAAAACTTTTGGCTATTTGTGCTGTCATAACTCATTTCCTCCTTTATTTAATGTACAGTGAGCAAAATACTTTGCAAATCTACGGATTTTTGCTGTGTCTGGGTAACCTTTTGGTAATCAGTGCTGTTGGTAACAATAATTGGAGTGGTCAGGTCATAACCGGCTGCCTGGATTTTCGGAATATCAAATTCAAGCAGCAAATCGCCTCGTTCAATCCGTTGCCCTTGTTCTACATGCTTCGTGAAATAGTTGCCTTTCAGCTTAACCGTATCTAGTCCCACATGAATTAACAGATCCAGATGGTTATCTGAGGTGATGGCTATCGCATGGCCGGTTCGAAATACGAGCGAGACAACCCCTGAAACCGGTGAATATACCTTTCCTTCACTCGGTAGAATGGCTATTCCTTGACCCATCGCTTCTGTAGAGAACGCAGGATCAGGCACCTCATGAAGCGGAACAATTTGGCCATGGATAGGCGCATAGACATTCTCGGTGACTTCAGTATGTCCAGGTTCAGTTTGTAAGGCAGGCTCGGATTTTTCTGCTTCCGTCTTTCCTGTCTCCGCATCCGTTGCCCCTTTTCCTTCATTAAAGCCCAGAATATAAGTCAATACGGTAGTAACCACAAATGAAATGATGATACTAATCAAATAAAAAGCAATTGTATTCGTAAAGAATGCCGGAATAGTTGTTATTGCCGGGAACACATAAGCAAGCACGGTCGTCTGGAAATGTCCGGCAATGGCCCCTCCGATCATTCCACCGATGACGGCGGCAATCATTGGTCTTTTCAGCTTCACGGACAGTCCGTAAACGATAGGTTCTGTAATACCAGCGAACAATGAAGGGAAAATAGATGACAGTGCGTAAGCTTTCAGCTTTTTATCTTTGGCTTTCAGAAAGACCCCAAGAGCGACACCGGATTGGGCGAAGGTCGCAGAAGCCATCATAGGTCGGATCGTATCAAACCCTTTGAGGGAAAGATTGTTGATCATCGCAGGTGCAATCCCCCAGTGTAAACCAAACATCACCAGGAAGGTCCAGCCGCCTCCCAAAATGGCCCCAGTCAAGAGACCGCTTTGCGTACTCAAAAATTCAATACCATCCGCAATACCTTTACCGGTGTACACTCCCAGTGGACCGATCACAATGGCAGTAAGCGGAACCATAATTAATAAGGAAACAAGCGGGACCATAAATAATTCAATGCTTTTCGGAACCACCCGCTTCAGAAACCGTTCCAGATATGAATACAGCCAAATGGCTAAAATTGCTGGAATAATGGATGTCGTATAACTCATCAGGACAACGGGAATGTGGATAAAGGAAGCAATATCCCCCGTGTTTTCCATCAGCTTGGTGAAGTTAGGCTCCAGCAGAGCGGCCATAATAGCAGCAGATACGATAGGCTGGGTCTTGAATGTTCTCGAAGCTGAAAACGCTAACATCAGTGGCAGGAAGAAAAATACGCCGTTGCCTGCGGCAGCAAGGATAGCATAGGTACTGGAGGCACTGTCCAACCACTCTAACTGTGTAAGAATAACCAGGATAGCTTTCAGCATCCCTGCACCAGCCAAAGCAGGTACAATCGGCTGGAAGATAGAGCTCATGACGGTAAAAGCACGACTGATGAAATTACCTTCCTTTGCATTATCCTCTTTTTTGTCGTTACCGCTTTTTACCTGAAGGTTATAGTTCTTCGCAATCGTATCATAAACCTCGTTGACATGATTGCCGATCACCACCTGGTACTGCCCTCCGCTTTCTATCACGGAAATGACACTGTCTGAATTTTCCAAAACCTGTTTATTGGCTTTTTGCTTGTCCTTAAGTGTAAATCTCAGACGGGTCATACAATGGTACAGATCACGTATATTTTCTTCTCCGCCTACATTAGTTACAATGAATTTCGCTAATTCATCATGTTTGCTCATAATGCCTGCCTCCAATGCTCTCTGGTTGATATAAAAAAACCTGAGTAATCACCGATACCAAAATGCAATTTAGTATCGAAATCACTCAGGTAATGCCCACAAATGGTAACACCCTGTTAGTTTTCAGTTCTGTTGACCAATCTGGAAATGTGAATCATAAGATACATCATTTCATCATTGGTTAATTTCTGCTCAAACTGCTTATTCACATACACCCCTATTTTTTGTACACATCTGTGCTCTTCTGGAAATTTGGTTTTCAGGTCTTCGAACAAATTCATGTACTGCGGGTCTGCCGATTCGTGGGCAAAAAGCCGCTGGGCAAAAAATTTAAGATGGGTTACAAAACGGTTGTAATTCCATGAATCTTCATCAATCTCGACATTGAAGTGGTATTTTACAATATCCATAATATCCTTGATGACTTTTGACGTTTTTAGCGTCAGATCAAGCTTCTGGTTATCCAGGCGGGCGTTGACGAAATGCAGGGCAATAAACCCGGCTTCATTCTCATCGAACGTGATGTTGATCCTGTTACGAATCATCTCCAGCGCGTGTTTTCCGATCGCGAATTCTTCGCGATAAAACCGCTTGATCTCCCATAGAAACCGGTTTTCAATCGGTGTTCCCCGTTCATGCCTTTGGATGGCGAATGAAATGTGGTCGATCAGAGCTAGGTAAATATAGTCACTAATGTCTCCAGCCAATCTCGGTCTGGCATACTCCACGATTTCATCCGCGATTTCAATACATTCCATCTTCACATCTTTCAGCAAATCCGCCAGCTTCGCGGATAAATCCTGAGTTTTGACTACAAACAGCTTCGTGATTTTTCGCTCATCGATGGTATCCCCCGGTTTCAGGTTGAATGCGATTCCATTTCCTGTCGCAATGACCTCTTGGGCGTCCTCTTCCTCTGCTAAAACGACATTGTTGTTAAGCGCTTTCTTCAAAATCATGCGACCACCTGCTTTTATTTACTGGAAGGCCATTTTTTAAAGAGACTCTGTTAAAAAATGTGCATACACTAAAAAACCTGAACAGAATACCGCTTCATAGACGTTATCGCCCATTTACCGGAACTCCATTCAGGTTATGCCTAAAATAGTAACACCCTGAAAATTATGAGATTCATTTTTGTAATCGTTTTCTTGGCTTCATTATAATAGAGTTTCTTTTTTTCTGTCAACCCTTTATTAAAAAAAGCCTTCCATCCGCTTACTGCGGCTTCGGAGTCCCTGAACGATTCACAATCCAGATGCCCGCCAGTACTAAGAAAATGCCAAGCAAGGTAGCCGCTTTGAATGCCTCGTGAAGAAAGATCCAGCCGGACACAACACCGATGATAGGAACCAGCAACAGCGTAACAGAAGCTTTACTTGCTTCCATTCTAGTGAGAATATGAGTCCACAGCAGGAATGCAAGAGCAGACGCCACAATACCGGAAAATAAGATATAAAAGATCGACGCAGTGCTAAAGTTTGGCTCCCATCGCTCAAACAACAGGGAATACAATAACAATCCGAGCGCACCGAACGCCATCTGCCAGGTCGTGAACTGGGTTTTATCGCATTGCTGGAGCCTGAGCTTGATAATCAGGTTCGAAAGTGCCCAAGCAATCGCTGAACTCACCCCAAGCAACATGGCCCACAAATTGCCGCCCAAATGAATGTCCATAGCAAATAATAGCCCCATGACCCCTGTAGCAATTCCAATCGTTTTGCGTGTGTTCAGCCGCTCACCAGGAATCATAAAATGAGCCATTATGGATAAAAACAGCGGCATGCTGTACGTAAGCACGGAGGTTAAGCCCGCATTAATGTAGTTTAGGGATATCTGAATCGCAATATTAAAATAGGTAGTCTGGAGAATCCCGCAGAGTATATACCATTTTATCGTGTGCCTGTCAGGGTTCGGAACCCGTTTCCACATGAGAATTCCGAACAGAAGTAGCGTCCCTGTGAGAAACCGGAGAGCCGCAAATTGAACAGGTTCAAAGGCTCCATTGCCCAATTTCATGATGACAAAATTAAAGCCCCAGATCAGGCATAAGAGCAGGCTCAAGCCTTTCATGCATCATACGCCTCCGTTTAGAGCACTTCTCCGCCCGATTCAATCACTTTTTTATACCAGTCAAAGCTTTTTTTCTTGTAGCGGTTCAGTGTTCCGTTGCCCAGATCATCCTGGTCGACGTAGACGAAGCCGTATCTCTTGGATGCCTGTGAGGTCGAAGCACTGATCATGTCGATGGGACCCCAGGCGGTGTAGCCGAACAGGTCCACTCCATCCTCAATGGCTTCCCTCATTTGCTCGATATGTTTTTTCAGATAGTCGATACGGTAATCATCGTTAATGGTCCCGTCAGGATTCATTTGATCTGTCGCACCCACGCCGTTTTCTGAAATGAACAGTGGCTTTTGATAGCGGTCATACAGGTTATTGAGCGCATAACGTAATCCTTTAGGATCAATCTGCCATCCCCACTCGGACTGCTCGAGGTAAGGATTTTTCACGCCACCAATCAGATTTCCGCTTGCTTTGGCATGCTGATCGGCAGTGGCACTGGCATTGTTGGACATATAGTAGCTCAGGGACACGAAGTCTACGAGGTTATCTCGCAAGATTTCATCGTCGCCAGGTTCTTTATGCAGAACAACACCCTTTTCTTTGAACATACGTGCGGTATAGGACGGATAATACCCTCTAGCTTGTACATCACTGAAAAAGAAGGACACTCGTTCTTCCTTTTGGCATTCAAGCACATCATCCGGATTGCAGGTATTCGGATAAAGCAACAGATAGCTGATCATACACCCAATCTGGGAGTTTGGTATAATCTCATGACAGGCTTTGACTGCCAGCGCGCTGGCTATAAACTGATGATGGGCAGATTGATACTTGTCCTGCTCCAGATTCGGGTGATTCTCTTCAATGATCCCCGCGCTGACAAACGGATGGTGTTTGACACAGTTCATTTCGTTAAACGTAATCCAGTACTTTACTTTATCCTTGTAACGGGTAAATACAGTCTCGGCAAAACGGACGAAAAATTCAATCAGTTTCCGGTTTTTCCAGCCACCATATTCGGTGACAAGATACAAAGGCATATCGTAATGTGTCAGCGAGATGACAGGTTCAATTCCTTTGGCCAGCAGGGCATCAAAAACCTTGTCATAGAATTGCAGTCCTTTCTCATTGGGTTCTGTCTCGTCGCCATTCGGGAAAATACGTGTCCAAGAAATGGAAGTGCGGAAGCATTTAAAACCCATTTCGGCCAGCAGATTAATATCTTCTTCATAGCGGTGATAGAAATCATTTCCCCGACGTTTTGGATAATTTTTGGTGCTGTTTGGGTCCAATGCTTCATTAACCTGCGCATGGGTCATCATATGCCACTGATCCAGCCAATGCTTTTTGTCGAGTGCTGGATCAAAGGTAAATACATCAGAAATCGAGAGTCCTCTTCCATCTACGTTGTAAGCCCCTTCAATCTGCATGGCAGCGGCTGCCCCGCCCCATAGAAAGTTCTTGGGAAAACCTTTTGCCTGTTCCATGTTGCATTCCTCCAAGTAGGTTATAATTTGTGAAGAAGTATGCGGAACCCATGTCCTTCAAATGCATCCCGGATTGCTGCATACGATTTATGCTTTCATGCTACAATCTGGGATGCATTCCAGGTCAAGAACTAAATTTTTGGAGTTGAATGTCATGCATAATATAAAAAGAATTGCTGAAATTGCGGGGGTATCGACAAGTACCGTGTCCCGGGTGCTTAATCATCATCCATATGTCAGTGAAGCAACGCGGACCAGGGTGATGGAAGTCATTCGGGAACTGGATTATATTCCGAATATTAATGCGGTGCAATTGAAAGTAGGCCGTACCAAGGTTATTGGGATCATGACCCCAACGATTAACAATTATTACATGCAAATCATCAAGGGAGTATCCAATGCGGGTAAAGAGCAAGATTATCAGGTTTTGATCTACCAGACGGAGGAAAATCAGGATTTGGAAAGCGCGGCGTTAGAGCTTTTGAGGCAGAAAAAAGTGGACGGGATCGTCATTTTACGGCGTATGCTGGATTGGTCCGCTGTGAGGCATTACACCAAGTATGGGCCGATTGTGACCTGCGAGCCATTAAAAAATAAAGAGATTTCATCCATTTATCTCGATCATTATGAAGGATTTCGGATTGGATTAGAGCATTTGGCCGAGCTGGGACTTGAAAAAATCGCCTGCACCGTAGGCAGAAAAAACAGCGTAAACAGCCAAAGAAGACTCCAGGCCTATTATGACCTGCTCGCAGCAAGGAAGCTGCCAGTGAATGAGGAATGGTTGCTCAGTGGTATACATACGGTGCAGGACGGAATGCGAGCGTTCGCCAAGCTGGAGTCGTTAAAGGAACGTCCCCATGCCATCATGACAACCAATGATTTGGTGGCATGCGGTATTATCTCAGCCGCTCGTAGTATAGGTTGGAAGGTTCCAGGAGATTTGGCAGTGGTCGGCTTTGAAGCTGACGAAAGTCAGGTAGCCGACGCCATGGGACTGACCAATATTACGAACCCGTTGCAGCGAATCGGACAGGAAATGTTCCGTACATTATATCAGCAATTGAACGGGCAGCCTTTGGAGCCAGTCTCCCTTGCTTTTGAATTGAAGGTCCGCCAGTCTACCTGCTAATCCATCTACAACTAACCAATCAACAGTGTATAGACGATACCCGGCCCGTGTACACCGATCGTCAGATCATTTTCAATATCCGACGAGCGGCTCGGTCCAGTAATAAAATGAATGCCTGCGGGCAATTGCTCACGCCCGGCTTCGTCAAAGCGGTTTAGAATTTCGCCCAGTCGTGTTCGCAAGCGCTCTACTGGCAGAAGAATGATCAGTGCAATTGGCAAAAGGCTGACTGCACGGCCTTTCTCCGGCGAGGATAGCACCGCTACCGAACCGGTGTAAGCAGCCGCTTCGTCGGCGATGACGATGCCGATATCCGCCTCGGCGGCGCAGGCCTTCCAATCCTCGACTGGATCGGTGTTCCACACCGATAAACGGACTTCCGGCAGCGCCGATTCCAGCTGGAGCGCATCCAGGTCCGGCTCATTCTGCCGGACGATATAGGCCGCTCCCAGCTCTCGCGCTTTGTGCGCGATCCAGTCTGCGGTCTGCTCCAAATCCGGCAGACGCACGACATGCCCGCCAACACTTGTAAAGTTGGCGGTGAATTCCTCGATGCGTTGCTCCGCGCTCCATTCGAATTCGTGCCAAAATGCAGGTGCGCCGCGAAACGGCTGAACTGGCGGCTCCGTTTGTCGTGGACGCTTGAGCCGCGTCGCGATGCCGTCCATAAAGCGTACCTGCTTGGCACGGGATTCTGCTTCCATTTGATGAAGCCACGTTTCATGGGCCGCTTTTGCTTGCGCAGAAGGATTACTCTGTTCACTCATGCTGCGTCCCTCCTTTACTTCTATCTGCCAAAATCTTCTCCATTCGACTGAGAACATCCGGCTGCATCACGTTGCGTTCCTGCTCCAGCTTATGCTCCAGCGTGTTCCATTGCTGACGGAAGGATTTTTTCGCCAAAGAGGGAGCCACACGGTACGTATTCCATCCCTTTAGGGGGCCCAGCTTAAGGGTAATTTCGCCCTTACGGACGACTGCTTTCTGGGCGATCTGCCCTAGCCGAATCGCCGCTGCGAATCGCTTCGAGCTGGAAACCACGGTCGCAAAACCTTTCATTCCTGCCGTTTCCAGCTTATCTCCTTGTCCCGCCTCTACCTTACGTCTACGCAAATATACCAGCATATCATGCAGCGGTATTTTGACCGGACAGGCTTCATAACACGCACCACACAGACTGGACGCACTTGCAATATCGTTCCACTCTTGGATGTTGCCATGAAGGGCAGGCGTAAGCACTGCACCGATAGGGCCACTATATGTCCCGCCATACGCATGCCCGCCAATGTGTCGGTACACCGGACAGGCATTCAGGCAAGCCCCACAGCGAATGCAATTCAACAACTCTTGAAACTCGGGATTGCCTAGCTGTAGTGAACGTCCGTTATCTACGATGATGATGTGCATTTCGTCAGGCCCATCGGCATCTTGGCTGCGCCGAGGGCCTGAAATACCAGACATGTACATGGTCAGCTTCTGTCCAGTAGCAGATCGTGGCAGTAAGGTAGCCATCACCTCCAAATCCGTCCAGGATGGAATAATCCGTTCCATGCCCATCAGCGTAATTTGCGTTTTGGGCAAAGTGGATACCATTCGTGCGTTACCTTCATTTTCAAACAGGACCATGGAGCCTGTCTCGGCGATGGCAAAATTACACCCGGTCATGCCAATATCCGCTTCTAGAAACTTCTCACGCAGCTTTTTGCGGACAAAGCCCGCCAAAATCGTCGTATCCGCGGACAGTTTCTCCCCTGCTTCTTTGGATAACAGCTCGGCAATCTGATAGCGGTTTTTGTGAATCGCCGGAATGACGATATGAGACGGGGGCTCTCCTGCCAGTTGAATAATATATTCACCAAGGTCACTTTCAATCGTCTCGATATCCGCACCCTCCAGCGCCTGATTCAAATGCAGTTCCTCCGACACCATCGACTTGGATTTGACGACGGAGCGGGCTTGGCTATGCGCAGCAATATCCAGTGTAATACGCACGGCATCGGCTGCTGTATCGGCAAAATGAATATGCACCCCGTTGGCACGGGCATTTTCTACAAATAGATTTAAGTAATAGTCCAGATGGGCAATGGTATGCAGACGAATTTGACGGCCACGTTCACGCCATTCCTCCCAATTTCCGTGCTGCTCTGAAGCCACCCGCTTGCCGTTGCGCAGCCGCTCCGTAGTGAAACGAACTGCATTCCGCAGAAAATCATCATTTAGGGCCAGCTCTGCGCGTTTTTTGACCTTTTGGTTCATGGAATGTGAGTGTACGGCGGTCATGCGTGCTTCACCCCTTCGTACAGCAGCTCAGCCAGATGCATCACCCGAACTGGCTCCTCCCGATACCGAAGATTTCCAGCAATGTTCATCAAGCAGGCCATATCTAGTCCGACCAGTACCTCGGCTTCGGTCTCCCTGATGTGGTCCACTTTTTCAGTCACCATCGCTCCCGAAATATCCGGCATTTTCACCGCGAAAGTCCCGCCAAAGCCACAGCAGTCCTCAGCAAAGGGAAGTGGTACTAATTGCAGCCCCTTTACACTGCCAAGCAGCTTCATCGGTTCCTCCTTCACGCCGAGCAAACGTGTGCCATGGCAAGACGGATGGTAGGTTACCGTATGCGGAAAAGACGCGCCCACATCGGTCACGCCAAGCACCTGCACCATAAATTGCGTAAACTCATACGTCTTTTGCTCCAACCTCCGTGCCGAATCGAGCCATTCGGGTTCATCCTTAAACAACTCCGGGTAATGATGAAGCATATAGGTGCAGGATCCGGAAGGAGATACGACAAAATCGCTGTCGTTAAACGCTTTCAAAATTGTTTTAGCCGCAATCCTCGTTTCATCCCAATAGCCGCTGTTATAGGATGGTTGTCCGCAGCAAGTCTGTATCTTCGGAAAATCCAGCTGAACACCATATCTGGCAAGCAAGCGTGCCATCGCTTCCCCCACCTTGGGATAAATCGCATCACTCAGGCAGGTAATAAATAAAGATACCTTCATACGGAACACCCCTTCCGTCCATGGAATAGCTATTACTTTATACATAAACTGAGCTGAAAAGTTACCTTTGGTGCCACTACGCAGTCGGATGGTGCTTCCCATCGCTGTTGCCCCCAGATTTTTTGAATAAATACTCAATGGTAAAAATCCGGGGACAAAGGCGACCGCTCACGCTTGTACAGCACCATTCCGCCTACTCCGTTTTATGTGAATTTTTCGAGTTCAGCTTATATGAAAAGTAAACGCTTTCTAATCATCTTGAATACTGTACCTTTTCCTGTTGAGCTGTCATAGTTTGTCTAACGTCACTATGTTTGAACCGATACCTACTCACTATCAAAAAATCCACTTATCGAGGATACTAGCGGAGCGGTTCATTTGAATCTGGAGAAGCGTCAGCGCTCGCCTTTGCAGTGGGATTCTCACCTATACGTGTTTTACATCATCAAAGAATCTCACTGCAACAGCGATCGTAAGATCAAATGAAACGCGGAGCGACCTCTACCTCGGAAACTCCCCGCTTTACACAACCGTAACTGGAATAGCCAGCTCCGACAACTGACTGCGAATCGGGTCTGACAACCGTGAATCCGTAATAATCTCGGATACCTGCGACAGGTTCACGACATGCGTAAACGCCTGTTGCCCAAATTTGCTCGCATCCGCCAGTAAAATCACACGGTCTGCAATGCTGACCATTTTCTGCTTCAAACGAGCTTGCAGTTCATTCGATTCACTAATACCGCGATCCAGATGAACCCCCTGGCTGGAGAAAAACAATTTATCCACATAATAGGTTTCTAGTGAACGCTCTGCGAGCGGGCCTACAAATGACAGCGAGCGTTGAAGCAACTGCCCCCCCGTCGAAATAACCTCGATTTTTTCCTTACCCGCCAACTCTGTAGCTACCCGAATCGAATTTGTTAATATTGTCAAAGGAATATCCGGTAAACTTGACGCCATATACCAGGCGGTTGTGCTGGCATCCAGCAAAATACGATCATTCAGCTGAATCTGCTTAACCGCTTCCTCGGCAATCCTGCGCTTTTCCTCTGCGTTCATAATTTCCCGTACCGCATAGGGCGTTTCAGGCTGCTCGTTTTTGACACTGACCGCTCCCCCATGCGAACGGCGCAGTCGTCCCGCCTGCTCCAGGCGGTCCAGATCACGGCGGATCGTTTCCTCCGTTACTTTGCACAACTCACTCAATTCGGACACCCGTATGCTTCCTTTTTCATTAACGAGCTGCACAATCATCTCATATCTTTCTGCGACCAGCATGGCAATCTCACTCCACATCTTTAATGTACAAAAAGTCCCGCCACCCGCCGGAATTGCCCGTAGGCATCCTCCCACGCTTCTGACTCGGCAGGTTCATATTCCTCCACGGAAATAGAATCCGCGATGACCCGGCGTGCTTCCCATATATCGGCGAACTTTCCCTGTGTCATCCATTGTACCGCAAGATTGCCGATTGCGCTCGCTTCTGCAGGTCCCGCCCACACTGGTTTTTGAATCGAATTGGCCGTCCATTGGCACAGCAAGCGATTTTGAATCCCTCCTCCGACCATATGCAAACCATTATACCGTTGTCCTGACACCTGCTCCGTAAGCTCCAAAATGTAACGGTACTTTAACGCCAGACTCTCCAAAATACAGCGCGTTATTTCTCCCGGCGTCTCGGGCAATGGCTGCCCGGTGTTACGGCAATATTGGCGAATACGTGTTTTCATATCTCCGGCGTGCAGAAACAGTTCATCGTCCGGGTCAATCAAAGAAGTGAATGCTGGAGCCTGTTCTGCCATATGAACCAGTTCGGGAAAGGAATAGGAGTGTCCCTGCCGCTCCCACTCTCTGCGCGCCTCCTGTAAAATCCACAAGCCCATAATGTTTTTAAGCAGTCTGTAAGTTCGACCGACCCCACCTTCGTTCGTAAAATTAAAACGAAGCGTATCGTCATTGATTACAGGCTGTGCCGTTTCCGTTCCCATCAGGGACCATGTTCCGCAGCTCAAGTACGCAAACGAGCGCTCCAGCGCAGGCACGGCAGCCACAGCAGATCCCGTATCGTGCTCTGCTACTGCAATCACAGGAATCGCTCCAATGCCCAGATCGGTCATGACCGACGAGCGGATCGTTCCTGCAACATCTCCTGGCTCCAGTACCTCTCCAAACCAAGAGCGGGGAATGTTGATTCCAGACAAAAGCTCATCATCCCATTTTTGCTGCAACGGATTATATAATTGCGTGCTAGTCGCATTCGAAAACTCATTGTACATTTCACCTGTCAGAAAATACCGCAACAGATCAGGAATCATTAAGAAATGCTCTGCCTGCTCCAGCAACGGTGAACTCGCATTTCGCATAGCAGCCAGCTGATAAATCGTGTTAAACGTCAAAAACTGAATGCCTGTACGCTGAAAAATGGAGTCTTTTCCCAGCCGTTCCTGTACTTCTTCCATCACCCCGTGGGTGTGCCAATCCCGATAATGATAAGGGTTCCCCAGCAATTCTCCGGTTTTCCCAATCAATCCAAAATCGACCGCCCAGGAGTCAATCGCAAGACTGGACGGATCCACTCCCATATGCTTGGCTTTGAGCAATCCTTGCTGAACCTCGTGATACAGACGCAACAGATCCCAGTGCAGACGTTCCCCAACCTTGACCGGATCATTCGAAAAGCGATGGATTTCCTCCACCACTATACGTGAATCTGTCAATTCTCCGAGTAGAACCCTGCCGCTGCTTGCCCCCAAATCATAAGCGAGGATGCTCACCAGCTTGCACCACCCTTGCCTCTTTGCAAAATCTGCGTGCCATACTCAGACGCTAAATAGGCTTTCATCGGGTCTGCTGGTAGCCCTTGCTCTTCACGGATTGCTCTGAGCAATGGCGCTACATCGAACTCAAACGCTTGGCGCACGGCATCCTCCGCACCCAGCACATCCTGGCGGCTCGCCGCTTCCTCCACCTCTGCATGATTAATCAAGAGTGCCTTCGCATATTGAGTCTGCACATTCAGCACCGAGCGAATCATGGCCGGGATTTTAGGTTCAATATTGTGCGACTGGTCGATCAAATAAGCAATTTTATCGACGGTATGGCGAATATCCGCATCTACATCCTGAGCCGCATTTAAAATCTGATAAAAAATCAAAAATAACTCATACGGATTGGCTGAACCTACAATCAAATCATCATCCGCATATTTATAGCTATTAAAATGAAAACCACCTAATCGTTTTTCATCAATTAGAAATGCGACAATATGCTCCACGTTGGCTCCCGGCAGATGATGCCCTGTATCCACCAGCACCTGTGCCTGCGGTCCCAGCTTGGTTGCGAAATTGTACGCCATACCCCAGTCGGCAATATCCGTATGGTAAAAGGCTGGCTCGAACGCCTTATATTCAATCAGCATGCGCATGTCAGGTGTGAGCGCCTTATACATTTCACTGAGCGCTTCCAGCATCCAATTTTTCCGTTTGCGAATGTCCCCCTGGCCGGGATAATTCGTTCCGTCTGCGAACCATAAGCTAAAATCGTTAGAGCCCGTTTCCTTCGCAATATCCACGCATTCCAGCAAATGGTTGATGGCCTTGCGGCGGATGGCCGGGTTTACATTGGTGACACTGCCGAGCATGTAGTCCTCATCTTGAAACAGATTGGGATTCACGGCCCCAATCTGTAGTCCCAAGCTTTCGGCATGACTGCGAAGCTTGCCGTAATTGTCTACTGTATCCCACGGAATGTGAATCGCAACGGATGGACATAGGCCTGTCACGGCATGAACCTGCGCGGCATCCTCCAACTTTTCGAACGGATCACGCGGCACGCCTGTTTTCTGAAAGACTTTAAACCGTGTACCTGAGTCGCCATATCCCCAGGATGGTGTTTCTATGCTAAGCGCTTTCAGCTTTGCCTTTACTTGCTCCAGGTCAATGCCTCGTTGTTGCTGTTGCTCCTCGAATAAGGCATACGCTTTGTCACTCATCGTGGTTCCTCCTTGGAAAATGAAGTGAGTTACGGGAGGCCGCTTCGCGTGCGGATTGTTCTTCCGATCGCTGTTGCAACGGGATTTTTCATTTTATAACACATGATAAGGTTAAAATCCCGTTGCAAAGGCGAACACTTCGTTTCTTCAGAACAATTCCGCCCGCTCCGCTGCTGACCATCCATAAAGTCACTTCTATTTTAAAGTGTTAGTGTGTATATAAAAGGATGCAAACACGTAAATAAGCATTGTTACTTATTTACGTGTTTTTCAAAGCGTTTTACAACCGTTCGGAACTATGGGCTTGTGGCTTAGATTAGTGAAATAGATTAGTACATTAAATTAGTTCGTTATAATCCTAAGTGTTGAGCCGTTGAAATGAGTCTATCGCATACATAGGTTCATTTTAATTCGGCTAGCGCGTAAATGCTGCGGGGACACCACCGTCGATGGTCAGCATACAACCTGTCGTTTTCTCAGCCTTGGATGAGGCGAAAAAGGCAATGCCCTCGGCAATATCCTGCGGGTAAATGTTGACCAGCAGCGTCGTACGTTTGCGGTAATGTTCCTCCAGCTGGTCGGGCTCGATCCCGTAGGCGGCAGCGCGCTCGTTGCGCCAATTGGAGTTCCAGATTGCCGAGCCTTGCAGAATGGCATCCGGCAAAATGGTGTTCACACGGATACCATATTCACCGCCTTCTGCGGCAATACAACGGGCTAAATGCGCTTCCAGCGCCTTGACCGAGCTGTAGGCTGTTACATTTTTTCCTGCGTAGACCGAGTTTTTGGAGCCGACGAACACCATGCTGCCGCCAAGTGTCTGCTCCTTCATGAGCTTGAACGCTTCTCGTGCAACCAGAAAATAACCCGTTCCCAGCACATTCACATTTAAATTCCATTCCTTTAACGATGTTTCATCGAACGGACTGGATGTAGCAAGCCCTGCATTGTTGACGATGATATCTACACCGCCATAGGTCAATGCCGTTTCTGCATAGGCAGCCTGAATTTGCTCCTCCTGCGTCACATCCATTTTTACGGCGATGGCACGGTTTTCTCCGTAGCTGCTATTTATCTCTGCGGCTACCTTTTGCGCGCCTTCCAGATTCAGATCTGCTAGTACGACATGTGCGCCTTCATCCACCAAACGACGTGCGGTTGCACTGCCAATTCCGCCTGCACCGCCTGTAATGAACGCGATTTTACGGGAAAATTCAGCTTCTGCTGGCGCGAGTGACAGCTTATAAAGCTCCAGCGGCCAATATTCCACGTTATATGACTCGTTCTCACTGAGCGAAACAAACTCTCCTAACGTCGTTGCCCCTCGCATAACAGCGATAGCCCGATGGTATAGAGCACCGCTCACCTGCGCATTGCTCCAGCTTTTACCTGTGTTGATCATACCGACACCCGGAATCAAAATTACACGTGGCGCAGCCTCAAACATAACATCTCCTTCAAGCCGATTGCGCTCGAAGTAAACTTGATACTGCTCCTTATAGGCTGCTATACCCTCGGCAAGCTTAACTTTCAAGCCCTCTACATCCTCCACATCCGGTGTCCAATCTACATAGAGCGGCTTCATCTTGGTATGGACCAGATGATCCGGGCACGCAGCCCCGACCTGGGATAAAGCAGCAGAATCCCGGCCGTTCACAAACTCCAACACATCCTCCGCGTCATCAAAGGTTAAAATCATCTTTTTCTCATCACTGACCGCTCCCCGAACCGACAGCATAACTCGAGATGCAATGCTACGGCGCTCTTCATAAGTAAGCGCTTTATATTTTGTGCCTCCAAATGCCTGCTTTTCCTCTTGACGAGCTTTAATATAGCTTTCTGCTTCTTGAATGATTTCGATTGTTTTCGCATAAGCCGCTTCGGATGTCTCTCCCCACGTAACCAGACCATGCTTTTCCATCAATACCAATTCAGCTTGTGGATGATCGAGTACACCTTCGGCAATCATCTTCGATAGCTTAAATCCAGGACGGATATAAGGCACCCATACAAAACGGTCACCGAAAATTTCCTTAGCGATTTCCTTGCCGTTGTGCGCACAGCACAAGCTAATAATCGCGTCCGGGTGTGTATGATCCACATGTCTAAAAGGCAGAAAAGCATGCAATAGCGTCTCAATTGAAGCCCGTGGATGCTTGGCATCTATCATACAGTTCGCCAAATATGCCACCATATCCTCGTCAGACATATCTTCCCTTTCAAATAAAGGACGAATATCCTCCATACGAAGACCAGTGAAGTTATGCGCTTTCATTGTTGCGAGATCGGAACCGCTGCCCTTGACGTACATCACTTCTACTTCACGCCCGCGAAAATCTGGTATCGTCGTTTTGGCCGAAGTGTTACCGCCTCCCCAGTTGCACACACTCCTATCTGTGCCAATCAGGTTAGAACGGTATACGAGCTGTTCCAGCGTGCTTTTCTGCTCAGATGCGTGTGAAGAAATCCACAGACTTTGTACCATAGGAAAAAGACCTCCAAGTTTATTTTTAGTTTTGAAAGGCTTTATTACAGTGGTTATTCTTTGTTTATGGAGACTATAACACTTTTGTTTTAATTTGAAAATAAGTAATACAAAAATAATCAAAAATAAATTTTAATTTTTACCCATCTATAAAACGGATATATTCATTGTAAAACGATCATTTCCACGCAGAAAATAAAGGCCGTGTCAGAATCGGTTATAAGAACCTTTCTGGCACAGCCTCATTTGTTTAACTTATCTAATTACCCAACTATACGCATCACTTTGGCTAGCAGCTCGTACGAGCGCAGACGCGCCTGATGGTCATATACCTGAGAGGTTGTAATCAGCTCATTGGCTCTCGTCTGGTCGATTATCCAATCCATCTTTTGCTTGACGGTGTCAGGGCTGCCGATGGCTGAATACCCCAGCATATTACCACGAACCGCCTCCTTTTCCTGCTCACTCCAGAGTTTCTCCATGTCATCAACTGGTGGCTTCAGTCCTCCGCTGTGCCCGCGCAGCACATTTAGAAACTGTTGTTCTTGTGATGTAAAGAGCCATTTTGCTTCCTCATCAGAATCTGCAACAAGCACATTAACACCGACCATCACATATGGCTTATCTAGTGCTTTGGATGGCCGAAAATTGCGATGATACAACTCTAAAGCCTGTAACAAATGAGCAGGGGCAAAGTGGCTGGCGAACGCGAATGGCAACCCAAGCTGACCTGCCAGCTGTGCGCTGAATCCGCTTGATCCCAGTAACCAGATGGGAATGTCCAGCCCCTCTCCAGGAATCGCTCTTACTCCCGGAACAGCTCCGTTTAGCGCTGGATTCAGGTAAGAACGCAGCTCATTCAATTGCTCGGGAAAATCTTCCCCAGTACTGTGAAGCCCTCGCCGCAGTGCCCTCATCGCGGGTTGATCCGTGCCTGGAGCCCGACCAAGTCCCAGATCAATTCGTCCCGGATAGAGCGACTCTAACGTTCCAAACTGCTCCGCAATCATGAGTGGAGCATGGTTAGCCAGCATAATGCCGCCTGAACCGACCCGAATCTTGTTTGTTTGTGCAGCTACATGCCCGATGATCACGGACGTAGCCGCACTGGCTACCGCCTGCATGTTATGATGCTCCGTTAGCCAGTACCGATGGTACCCCCATTGTTCAGCATGCTGGGCAAGATCCACCGTGTCGCGGAAGGAATCGGCAGGAGTGCCGCCTTCAATGACAGGTGCAAGATCTAATATAGATAGTGCAACGTTACGCGTAGTCATTATATATAACCCCCCCCCCGTCAAATTATTATTTTACATATTTCCCTCAACGTCTTAATTCTTTGACCCATCAATTGATACGTCAATTATGATAATGTGTCCCGTTATAAATTGCAAATGATTTAAATTTTTAATTTTTATCAAAAAACAGTTTACTTTTATGATAAGCTCATCTATTATGCAATATATGTGGATAATGTTTATCCATGTTAGCCTGGTTATAAATATTGAGGTGATTACTAGTGCATATGAAAACAGGTGTCGAACAATCTGTCTACGCTCTTCTTCTACTCACGATGCTGCCGGACAAAGCGGTTTTACCTGGTGAGGCCATTAGCCAGCAGTTAGGTGCTTCGCCTACTTATTTTCATAAACTGTTACGTAAATTGGTTAGCTCCGATTTGATTACTTCTGTACCTGGTGTCAAGGGCGGGTTCAAATTAAAGAAAAAACCTGAGGATATACGGGTATTTGATATTTATCTGGCGATCGAGGGACAACAGACTCTCTATTCTTCCAGCGGTATATACAACGATATGCTTGAATTAAAGAAAGACGATCAGTGTTGTTTACTGGCAAATTTGATGGAAGAAGCGGAAGCCTCCTGGAAGGCCGTTCTGAAAAGAGAAACCATCGCGTCACTATCCGCTGACTTTTTTAAAGAAGGATATGATGACAAAATTACTTCTTTGGAGAACTGGATTCAGGAAAAAATGGTCTTGTAAAGAACTCTAATTAACAGAAAGGAATATGAACATGAACGATTATTTAGTAAAAGCTCTTGCCTACAACAATCAGGTGCGGGCTTATGCCGTGAGAACAACGGAAACGGTAAGTGAAGCCCAACGGCGTCATTATACCTGGCCCACAGCATCGGCTGCATTGGGACGTTCTATGACGGTCGGCGTCATGCTGGGAGCCATGCTTAAAGATGAGGATAAACTGACGATCAGAATCAACGGTGGCGGACCTATCGGCACCATTCTTGTCGATACCAACTCCAAAGGTGAAGTTAGAGGTTATGTAAAAAATCCACAAACCCATTTTGAGCTTAATCAGATAGGGAAATTGGATGTAGCCAGAGCTGTAGGAACAGATGGAGCGCTAATTATATCCAAAGATATCGGCTTAAAACACCCGTTTGTTGGACAGGTCCCTCTCATATCGGGTGAACTGGGCGAGGACTTCACATCTTATCTCGTCCAATCCGAACAAATTCCTTCTTCTGTAGGAGCGGGAGTCATTGTTAACCCAGATAACTCTATACAGGCGGCTGGAGGTTTTATTATTCAGCTGATGCCAGATACACCAGAAGAGGTTATCAGTTTTATCGAGAGACGTATTGAGAGCATTCCAAGCATCTCCGCAATGGTCATGGAAGGTCTTACACCAGAGCAGATTCTGGGTCAGATTTTAGGAGAAAGCAACATGAACATACTGGAAACCATGCCTGTACAATTTCATTGTCCCTGCTCAGAAGAGCGCGTTACCAATGCCATTATCAGCTTAGGGAATAAGGAAATAGAAGATATGATCCATACCGATGGACAGGCTGAAGCTCATTGCCACTTTTGTAACGCACATTACCATCTTACCAATGAAGATCTCGAAGGCATGCTGGAAACAAACATCATTTAAATATGGGCTGTTCCCAAAAAGTAGGTTTAGCTACTGGGGAACAGCTTTTTTTCTTTCCCAATGCTTCCGATGGTTTCTTAATCCTAAACACGGTAGACTTGTTCATGATGTAAGTGATAATGTTATATTATTCCAATCACTTGAGATGAGGTGCGCTATGCTCGAAAAAGATACGCATGAAATTCTGGCTTATTATGATGGCGGTGCAGAAATAGGAAGGTTAGAGCGAGGCATCGGAAAAATAGAACTGGAAAGATCAAAAGAAATCATTTCACGTTATCTCAGGGAGTCTACTCATGTTATTTACGATATTGGCGGCGGTGTAGGGGTCTACTCTTCGTGGCTGGCGGAGCTGGGATACGAAGTTCATCTATTTGATCTATCTTCCCAAGCCATTGAATTCGCTCGTCGGCAGCAACTGAATAAACCCATCATCAGCAAGTTGGAAACCGCGGATGCCAGAAATCTTGATCGTAAAGATGAAAGCGCGGACATCGTGCTATTAATGGGACCTTTATATCATTTAACGGAACAGAAGGAACGAGTAAAAGCACTGCAAGAAGCGGCGCGTGTCTTAAAAAAAGGTGGAACGCTGATTACTTCAGCTATTTCCAGGTTTGGCTCGCTACTGTGGGGACTATCGGTGTACGGTGAGTGCAATACCATTGTGGAGGAAGATGCGTTCATGGATATGGTCAGACAGGAGCTAACAGATGGTCAGCATGTGCGCCCTGCTGCTTATCCCTCTTTTCTCACACGCTCCTACTTCCATACACCGGATGCCTTGCGCACAGACTGGCAGGCGGCTGGATTACCGGAACCTCGTGTATTGGGCGTGGAAGGTCCCGTCTGGATTGCACCCGGATTTGAAGAGAAGTGGGCGGTTCCTTCCCAGCGCAGCCGTTTGCTAGATATATCACGGCAGGTCGAAGAGCAGGAATCCGTAATCGGTATGAGCCCACATATGCTCGCAGTTGGTACCAAGTCTTGAAGCTCAGCACCTCTACAATTACGGAGAGATATAGCCTATGAGAAGACGTATCTGGATACTGGGCTGTGAGCGACTGTTTCATTTTCGCAGATGGCAAAAGGACTCTCTACTCCAACGTTTTCTTGGGGGGCGCTGTCCACACCACTCGCTTCTGTACAAGGAACTGGATCGGCTGGGAAAAACGAATCCTAATGTACGAAGGGAACTCCGGCAAGTGAACCTCGAAGTGATCCGGCCTTGTCTGTCCTCCAAGTTCATTCTCGATTTGGATTCGACCGTGGAGACGGTCTACGGCAATCAGGACTAAGCGGCGAAAGGTGAGAATGCCTATAAGCCGGGGCGCAAAAGCTACATTACAAGGAATTTGGACAGTACAATTTTCGATCTGGAAACGGGCTTTGCAGCAAATCTTTAATTGTTTTATCCGAAAACTCTCGTCCAAATACCCATGCCGCGATAAAGGTGTACCCGATAAGTCCCAGCGGGGCAAGACTATCAAGCAATTCGGTTAAATACATTTTCCAATTGATGCCGCCGGCGTCACTGGATAAAATAATTCCGACTCCCATCATGATTGGCCCAAATGCAAAAATAAGAAATACCAACCAAAACACATCGGCGCAGATAATCTTGCGAATCTCACAATGTAAGACAGAAAAAATATTCATTATATATTCCCCCTTGTCATACCAATTGTGCGGAGAAAATATCCTTCCAAATCCTCCGTAATCACTCGAAGCAATGTTGGCGGTTGATTGGATTTAACCAGCAGTTCGGCCAGTCGTTCAGGACTATCCGCTGCGTGGTCATCGGTTAGTTTAATATAGCCGTCTATTGTCTCCTCAAATTCATATCCATGCTCTTCAAGCACCTCCTTTAAGGCATGTTTGTCGCGGCCATTCACCACTAAGTTTTTCTGTAACGATTTCTCCAGCTTATCCATTGCGACTTCTTTAACAAGATGGCCATTGTGAATAATCCCAATGCGTGTGGAAACTTTCGAGAGTTCTTCTAACAGATGGCTGGATATGAAAACAGTTACGCCGAAATTTTTCGCTAGGCTATATAACATATTCCACATCTCCGCCACGCCTGCGGGATCGAGGCCATTTATCGGCTCATCTAATATTAGAATTTCCGGATTGTGAATCATTGCTTTCGCAAGTCGCAGGCGCTGTTTGTTTCCTAAAGAAAGATTCTTTGCCTTCTTCTGTTTGTGCAGCTCAAGCCCCAACTTATAGATAACCCGATTTACGGAATCTTTGTCAGGCACCCTTTGCATGCGTCGTGCTATGTCAAGATTTTCAACTACAGTTAAATCGGGATAAAAAGTAGCCTCCTCCAAATATCCAACCTTGTCCCATAATTTATAGTTTCCGGCATCGACCTTTTCACCTAACATATAGAGCTTGCCGGAGGTTGGCATGAGCATCACCAAGAGCATCTTTATGGTCGTTGTCTTTCCAGCGCCATTCAGTCCCAAAAATCAAATATCTCTCCTCGGCTCACCTCCAGCGAAAGATTGTTCAATGCGATATAGTCGCCAAATTTTTTGTGCACTCCCTCAATTTGTATGGCGGGCATTCTTCCATTTTTTTCCTTGATAAAATACTCATAGCCTTCAACTCCTCCATAAACAGAGAGCTTATTCAGGATTCTAAGTACGACACTCCTGAACAAGCTCAATCAGAAATTTTTCAATAAATCTACTTTATGATGTCCTGGCAATCGCTTAAGCGAGGCGAGGCTGGCCCAAGCCCAATTGAGCAGAGCCAATTCAGCGCTACCTCATGCAGCACGTTGATGTTGTCTACCTGACAGTGTTCTAATCCGCCAAGTCGTCTATCCTCTATCGGGTAGAACGTCTTGTTTTTCGAACCCGCTTGCTCGTAATTCTTCAAGGCTTGTGTCAGCGGATTTGGCTGAACCAATATCTCTTCCGCTCCGTGCATTACAAGAAGCGGACATTCTATCTGGTGGAGCACGCCCTCAAGATCATAGGCAAAACGCGGATTCCCCGCAAAATCCTCCAAGCTTTTTGCCCCCAGAATTCTCATGCCGTGTGCGGCCAGACTCGGCGGCATCCATTTAAGCATGGCATCCCAGTCGAAGGCGTGCGTACCGCCGTCGGAGATGACGGCAGCAATCCTGTGATCGAACGAAGCGAATCGCAGCGAGTCGTAAGCCGCAAAACTCTCCCCGTGCACGATAATCTTATCGGGATCGACTTCAGGCCGCGTTAGAAGAAAGTCGATTGCTCGGGAATGGAAAGCCTCACTGTCCGCTCGTCTTCCTTTTCCCTTTTCGTACAGCGAGAGGCCGGTGCCAGGCTGGTCATAGACCAGAAAGTTATATCCACACGAAATAAAAGCGGGACCTAGCCAGAAATAGTTTTCAATTGACCACTCGTCGCCACCGTTGAGAGCAAAAAGGGTCGGCTTCGGACCTTTTATCCAGGAAGGGGAGAAGAAGTAACCATCCAACTTGACATCTTCGTAATCGACTTGGATCTTCTCCGGTTGGACATCGAAGTACTTTCCGGCAGCTTCGAAGAGTTCATTTACTTTCTTAAATACACGGATTTTCTCGGTGTCATCATCCATCACCGCATATTCCGCAATTCTGTAGTAATTGCAGGCACGAATGTAGCAGTTTCGTGCTGTATACCAGTTTCCAGCCGTTTCGGCCTCCTTGCCGTGTCTTTCCAATGCCTGAGCCGTTATGAGCCATTCCCTGTGCCACGTGTCCTTGTCATCGGGGTCGATTTTTTTGCAGGCCTCGTAGATCTCGGTGACGTCCGTAGCACCGAGGCTTGCCATACCCAAAGCTTTGGTGACTTGGTATGACATCATGTAGTTATTGGGCCAACGGCTGAACTCAATTGACATTGCAACATCCTCCTTTTCCAGTTCTAGTGATTGTAGTTTTTTTACTACAAGTAATTTTTACAACACAAAAATAAAGCTTCTTTAAAAGAAAAATAAATGTTTATAAAGAGAATATAAAAAACTATAAACCGCTGAAAAAACAAAAAAGGCTGCTGCCTGGGTGTTCACACCTGGCAGCAGCCTTTAACTCCTGTAGTAAAAGAAAATGTGCAAAAATAAAATCAGTGTTGTGCGGCCAAGGGAAGGCTGAATCTTATCCCCAAACCGCCATATTCGGAAGGGTAGGCGCAAATTTCGCCCCTATGATGTTCAATAATGGATTTACAGCTTGCAAGACCCAGACCCAGCCCGCCCTTTTGGATTTGCCGAGTTTTATCCACAGTGAAAAATTTGAGGAACAGAGAAGATATATCCTTATCCGGCACTCCAATTCCATTATCCTCGATTTGAAAAAAGGCATACTGTCCTAGCGGGTATCCGGTCATATACACTTTCAGTTTATTTTTCCCTCCATATCTTACAGCATTGCTAAAGAGGTTGCCGAAAACCCGACGTATCATCGGTTCATTGACCATCAGCAATATATTTTCCGTGAATGAATGGCGGCAAGTAAGCTCGTTGTCAAGTCCCGCCAACTCATACTCATATTCAAGGGCAATGTTTTCAAATAATTTTGATGCTTTTACAGGTTTAGCTACCATAGATTCCAACTCCAGTTTTTCTTTGGTGAAGCTGGAGAAATCATTGATGAGTTCGACCATATATCCTGACTTCTTTTGAATCAAATCATAATATTCCTGCTTTTCAGTTTCTGGTAAATCCTTGTGTGTAGCCAGCAGTTCAGTAAAACCATTAATAGATGTCAAGGGTGTTTTCAAGTCGTGGGCAATTGCCGCGATCATATCAATCTGTTCTTTGTGCGCGAGTTGAAGCCGATGCTCCATCTTATTGAAGTGCTTATAAAGTTCTCCAATCTCATCATTACTTCTCAAAGCTAGCGGAGGCAGTGGATGTACAATATTTACTTCTTCAAGCCTGGTATTCAGAAGCTGAATGGGTTTCTCTATGCAAAAATGAATATAGATAATCAGAATAATAAATATGAAACAGGCAATTGCAAATATGGGCAGGAGCAATGCTATATATCGCGAGTCCAGCAATGAACTGCGTATAGGGGAATATACTGCAAAGACAAGCTTCAAATACATTCCAATCGAAAACATGAATATTATAAACATCAGCAGGAACAAAAGAGGAAGCTTTATTTTCAGTTTCATACTATTGCTCTCTTTCCGTGTATTTATATCCTATGCCCCATATTGTTTTAATAAAGTCATACTCAGGACCAAGTTTCTTACGGATATTTTTTATATGAACTGTTACGGTATTTATTTCTCCGTATTCGTCTCCCCAGACGTTTTCATATATCTGCTCACGAGTCAATACATGATTGGGGTGGCGCATGAGGATAGACAGAATCTGAAATTCCTTCGTTGATAAGTCGAGCTTCCTGCTATTCAGAAATGCTTCAAACGTCTTAACGTTCAAAATGAGCGGAGCATCCGCCTTTTCGTTACTTGGACTAAGTTCATCCCACTCTTTAAAAAGCCTATCCACTTTTCTGAAGTGAGCCTTTATCCTGGAGACAAGCTCCTGAATACTGAAAGGTTTGGTCATGTAATCGTCTGCTCCTATTTCGAGCCCGACGATTTTATCAATGTCCTTATCACGCGCACTTAAAAACAGAATTGGGACATTATAAGAAATTCGGATACTTCTGCAGACATCAAGTCCATCCATATCAGGCATCACTATATCAAGAACGATGAAATCAATGTTATTTTCTTCCAATGCAGATAAGGCTTCTTTCCCGGAACATGCCGAAATTATTGCAAATTGCTCGTACCTTAAACTCTTTGTGATGAGTTTTACGATTTCTTCATCGTCGTCTACAACTAATATCGTTTTTGGCATCTTTATACCTCCCAACCTCTTTAAATGGACTGCATTTATAACACAAGAGCCGCATGGACTCGAATTGACAAAAAAAGTTGCGCTCAAAGCGCCTCTCCAGTTCTGGATATTTCTCCTTTGGATGCCAGTTGAGGTAATAGGATTTCTTGAAGCAACATGTTGATTTTTTTTAAAAAGGCTTTATTATCCGGACTTCCTATAAAAATAAGATTCCGCGAGTTCCATTCCTTGAATCATGTGATGAGCACACATCTGTCTGATTTGCCTCCCATAAGCCTGTCTGTACTTGATGCCTCGATTCATTATGGATAAAACATACAATTCGGTCAAGTGTACTTCTGGTAATGAAGAAGGCCTCGGCAGCACAATTGAATGGCTTCTGTGTATAGGCTATTGTAAGGATAGGAGACTTTTCCCAGATAAAAGAACTTACAGGAGGTTGTTTTCCTTGATGATCCTTGAGCTAGTGGCCATTATTTCTATTGCTCCCTTGTCCACGTTTTTCTCCTTTAGATACCGTTTGTGGAGACAACTAATATGAGAAGTGAACATGAAATGCTTCATACCATTCTCCATTTTGCTCAAGAGGACGAACGGGTACGTGCCGTAATTCTGAATGGTTCACGCGCCAATCCACATGCTCCACGGGACATTTTTCAGGATTATGATATCGTCTTTCTCGTATCCTCCATGGACAGCTTTATTCAGGAACGTCGCTGGATCAACCATTTTGGTGAATTGATCATTATGCAGACGCCCGATGAGCATATGGAACCTACTCCGATGCCCCGTGATCGCTTTGCTTTTCTCATGTTATTTACGGACGGCAATCGCATAGATCTTACACTCTACCCTGCGAATAACATCGCCAATTGGACCCGAGACAGCTTAAGTGTACTGCTGCTGGATAAAGACAGACTTGTGGAGCCTTTCCCACCGCCAAGTCTTCAAGATTATAAGACGATACCTCCAACTGCCCAAGTCTATGCGAATTCCTGCAACGAGTTCTGGTGGGTCAGTACTTATGTGGCTAAGGGATTATGGCGACAGGAGCTGCCCTATGCCAAATTTATGCTGGATCGGCCTGTGAGAGATACGCTTCACTTGATGCTGGAATGGCATATTGGTATACGAACAGACTTCGCGGCAGATCCGGGTAAACAGGGAAAATATTTCGAGAACCACCTTGAGCCTGGACTTTGGACGCTCTACATCCAAACATTTGCGGATGCAGATTATGAACATATGTGGCAGTCTCTTTTTATCATGGGTAATTTATTTAGAGAAGTGGCCCTCGAGGTGGCGAACCATTATGGTTACAAATATCCGACTCTGGACGATCAACGTGTTACAAACTATCTCTATCACGTAAAAGCTCTCCCAGCAGATGCTAAGGACATTTATTGATAAAAAACCAGTCTGCACTTGATTTATATGTGCTAGGCTGGTTTTATTTTTATACACTAACGTTATTCTGTCCTATGTGCTGCTTTAGATATTGCGCTGTTCGTTCCGGTTGCGAGATCGGAAAATGATGAGCTGCCGGAATATTCAGCGTATGCAGGGCATGAAATGGCTCGGGCAACTTATAGATCTGATCCTTCACACCCCATAGAATCGAAACCTCCTCTTTATACATTCTTTCGGATATCTCAGGGACCGACCGGAAGCTATCGGACTTCGTTAGCATGGCTAGGGCTTGCGCAGTCGTCTTTCTTACGCGTGGAGAACGCATTTCTTCAAGAACATACGTGATGTATGCTGGCGGGATATCGTCGATACTTTCAAAACAAGTCTGCGCAAGCAATTGCTTGCGTAAGCCTGACTCGCTGAGTCTGCCTAGCATACTCTCCGTAATTCGTGCGCTCCGATATCTGCGCGGAGCAGTATGCAATACAGGCTGCAATAGGTGTAAGCTACTGATACGCTCAGGTACGCGTTCCCATACCTTAGCAGCTAGTAGTCCGCCGAACGAATGACCTACGAGACAGATCGGCGTTTCCAAAGCCTGAATAGCCTGCACTAACGATTCAATGTGGCCTTCTAGTACATCCTCCTTATGATGGTATGGGGAACGGCCAAAACCGGGAAGATCCACCAAGCAAACAGAGGATTCCGGAAATTGATTTGCCAGCGGTATCAAACAATCTGCCCCGCTGAAAGTACCGTGAACTAATACGATCGTTGGATTTCCATTCTTCACCCTTCGCTCCAGTGTAGCTAATGGCCCACGTCTGTTGCGGACATATCCATCTGTATCTATGGTGGAATGAGCAATCCTGAAATCAAGATCAGTAATGACAAATGGGAACACGCTTTTGTTCATCGCCTGTGACAACCCGTATTTACGTTGAATCTCTCGTGCTGCGTCCAGTGGGTAGTCCACATCCACGATAAAATCAAGTGATTCCTTCGGAATACCTAACTTTTGGCCCAGAGGAGTACCCAGTATACTGGTTAGCCAAGCTGGCGAAATCGAACCGAGCGGTTTACGTACACGAAGCTCCTTCGCCATATTCGTTCCCAGCTCTATCATCGTTGGACTCTGCTGCCTGTCATCCATCAAGTAGTATGTTTCACTAGCAGGATGTGATTCCTTCGTAAGAACACTGATCAATTCGGCTGCATGATCTACATGGACCAAGGGAAGCCAATGAGATTTTCCGCCGGGGACAAGTCCCATAAGCTTGCGCGCTGTAGAACCTACGAGAATGCCTAGCCCACCAGTTTGGGGCGTATCCCCAGACTCTGAGTCACCCATGACAACGCTCAAATGGACAACCGAAAGCGGAAATCCTTCCTTGTGTGCTCCTTGACGGATACGCAAATCAGCCAAAAATTTCATCCGTTCATATGGAGGTGCCTGTTCCAAATGAGCGATGACCGGCTCGGGAGTAAGCCAGTTATGATCATTAAAAGGGCTTTTGTACCCAACCAAATGAATAAAATGTCGTAATCCTTTGCTCGCATGAATATGTGTAGCCAACGTTATCATTTCTTCTGCCGCTTGTAGAAAAGCTGCTCTCGCATCCTCCTCTCCCAGCAGAATATCCATCGGACCTCCTGCGTGAATTATCACATCTGCTGTCTCCACGAGTTGCCTGTCAGCAGGATTTAATCCTAGAGCAGGTATACTCAAATTGCCAATAACCGGTGTTAATTTCCCGGTATGCCACGCTGTCTCCAAATCCATTTGCCTGCATATTTGTTCCCACTTCTGCTGCGAACGAACCAGGACGGTAATAGTGTGTTCCTCCTTGGAAAGTTGTCGTAACGTATGCATGCCGATAAACCCTGTGCCGCCCGTGATAAAGATATGTGCCATATAGGAAACCTGCCTTTTTTAATTTTTAGTACTTCCTAGTACTAATAAAGATTAAAAAAATCACTTTAGCAGAAGTGCTAAAGTAAATTTTAAATTTTCGAGTATGCTCGGGTCCTGGCTTGCATGCTGCAGAAAGAGCGCACCTTCAATGGCCGAGATGATGAATTGGGCTGTCGACCTCGCAGGAAGTTCAGCCTGAATCTCTAATCTTTCCCTTCCCTCGTTCAGCAATATTTCTACGATAGTGATTTGGCTTTGGAAGAACTGGCTTATTTTATTCCGAAACAAGGCGCTATCTTGAGGCATTTGCGTATAAAGAGTAATAAAGGGACAGCCTCCCAAACAATCTGTCTCTTGCTCTGTCAGCAATTGAAGAAGGATTTCAAAACGTTCCTGAACAGACTGATCCTTACGCGAAACAACTTCATAAATCATCTCATTATACGTTTGAATCAGTTGATCCAGAATGGCCGAAAGTAGCTCTTCTTTACTTTTAAAATAATAGTAAATGTTCGTTTTGGACACATTGCTCACAGCCACAATTTCATCCATACTTGTTGCATGATATCCTTGGGTAAGAAACAATGAGGTGGCGATGCGCAGAACAACATCCCGATTCGTGATTTTATTTTTTTTCATCATATTTAGCACTATACGGTACTAAAAAAGACTTGTCAACCTTCGCTGGAACATGTCTGCTCCAAAATATTATTTTTCGGTCAGAACCCGGTCACCTCTGCTCGCAGGCTGAGAAATAACCAAAAATTCAACATCCTGATTCGTTTCATTAAACATTTGATGAGGCACCATAGGAGGAACCTCACACCCTTCCTGAGATCCTAATTGGATTCGTTCACCATCCACTTCAAGTACCGCTGTACCTGATAAAATAAAGAAAAATTGGCACGCATGATGATGATAATGTCTGACCTCATGTGTATTTCCGGGCATCCGCTCATGAATAATGCTCAAATCATTATTTTTCACCAAGCGCCAACCATCACATTGATCTCCCCATATATAATGTTCAGCATTATTTTTACTTATTTTCATATTGAACTCCTCCTTTTGCAATTACAGTTTTATTTTAAATATGGATTCATAGAGCTACAATCTTAATTTTAAAAAACGGCGGGACAAATGTAAAAAGCACTCCGACTTAGTCAGACTGTTTTTAAATATCCGCCTCGATAATTTCCTCCAACTTTATCCAGCTAAAATCCTCTTCCCCACGGGATAGCTTCACTTCTCGCCGACTTGTGTTAATTACTGTGACCAGTCCACGCAGCTCCTCATCATCAAATGGATTGAACACTTTTAGCGTAATAGGCTTACGTTCGTTATAGGATAGGATAATGGCCTGTTCAATCTGCTGCATTTCCTGATCGTCCAGTGCTGGCTTGCCGCGCCTTCCTTGCTCCTTCATCAGTCTTAAATATGCCTCTCGATGCTCAGGCAAAATCATGCGCGAGCTTTCCCATATACCATTTCCTTCAAGCTTTTTCCCCATCGTAAGCCCCTCCTATGCTGTTCTGGTTACCGGATGCCATGCCAATACATGATCTAATCGAAAAACACGTGGCTGGCCTGTCTGTAAACAGGTGGCTCGTATCAAGCCATTCTGCACACGATGCACCTCGATACGCCGATGAGACAGTTTGCCCTTCCGATCCAAATACACGATTTCCACGATCTGCCCCACATATTTTTCCAACATGATCCTTCACTCCTTATCAGAACGTTTGTTTGTATTATATGCGAACATGCGTTTGATTATCAATGTAAAAAAATCCCCTGAGGGATTTGACTCTCTCAAGGGAATTCGTAACAATGTAATCTGAACTTAAAAATTTAACTTCTACGAAAATTTATTATTTAGTTCATTCCCTTACAGCAAAGTAATTTTCTTCATTATCTGCAAAATTAAACACTCTTCCGAAAGGCATAGTTACAATTTCTCCAACTTTGACATTTTTATTTGATAAGTCGTCATATAATTGATCAAGATTTTCCGAAAAAAACATTAAAGAAGGTGTACCGAGATTTAATTCAGGTGACATTTTAGCAACGAATTCCTTATTGTGGAGAATGATGCTTGTTTCTGCACCCTTTCCAGGAGCAATTTCAATCCATCTCATTCCTTGACCATTATTTTCTTCAGAAATTACTTTAAATCCTACTTTTTTTGTCCAAAAATCCAGTGCCTCATCCTGGTTATTTACATACAACATAATTTGACCGACTTTACTAATCATTGATTTTTCAACTCCTTTGTATAAGTAATTACCAAAGCTCGATGCCCCTAGTCCTGTTTCCTCACTTTAAAATTCATAGGTGGATAGCTTAATATCTTCTTTATTCAAATCTTTCAGCGGATAGACAGGCCCATTCCAATAAGTCAGAATATCAAGCGGCTCATTAGTACCATGTTCTTTTAAAGAAAGAGATAATTCAAGTAATAAATGTGGAAGTTGATAAGAGCTTGTTAAAAACTGATATTCCTCTGGACTTTCACAGTCTTCTGCTCGATAGAACACAAAATATCCCTCGGTATGATCCCCAATGAGTACAATATAGCGAGCAAGAAACATAATTTCGCCATTGGCAAAAGGAATGGAATGTGTCGAAGCAGAGATCAAATCGGTCTCTAATCCCTCAATACGAAGAGTGAGTTCATTGTTAAGAGCATCCATTCTTTCCCTTTGTTCGCTGACGAGGTGTTCATAATTTACAGGGACAAGCCCTCCATTCTTGATCGTAGTGATCAGTTCGTCTATAAATACTTTTTGAGACAACACTCGATTGCTCATCCTATTCATCTCCATATTCGTGAAAATAAGCATGGAATTCTCGCTTTAACATGTTCAATATTTATGTATTAAAAATCTTGATTCATTAACTCCCCAACATTTTTGTGACTGCATTCACGACCCTTTCCATCTCAAATGGTTTAACAATAAAGTCTTTTGCGCCTGCCTGAAATGCTTTTATAATCGCTTCCTGCTGCCCCAAAGCAGAACACATCAAAATGTTGGCTTGGGGATCAAGCTCTACAATCTTTTTAACAGCCTCAAGTCCGTCCATCTTAGGCATATTAATATCCATGGTGATTAAATCGGGACGAAAGTGTGCGTATTTCAAAACGGCATCATACCCATTTTCTGCTTCCGCAATAACAGCGTGACCTAAATCCAAAAGAATATCCTTAAGCACAGAACGCATAAATAAAGAGTCATCCACTACTATAACTGTTGCCAAATTAACCTCTCCAATCCGTTGTCAAATGATATGCACGCCCAAACTTCAATATCGGTGAATAAACTAGTAATATTAATAGAAAGAATCTGTAAAAATAAAAACGCTACCAATGAATTATAAAAGGAATTTGAAACTAGCTACTACAGGATTAGTTTTCAAAAAAACGTTTCACAATGACGTAAATCATTTCTGAAAAGCAAATTACAAAGGACTATATATCTACTGTAACTAGAGCACTAGCCAAAAAAGTACAATCTTCTTAGATAGTTATAAAAAAACTGACGCCGGTATCATTCCGACGTCAGTTTTTAAACTTATTCGTTTAAGAATTCCTTATTCATTCAGAGCTTTTTTCAAAGCCTCCAGATTGTTTTTCATTACACCAAGGTAATCCAGGTTCTTCTGTTTGTCTTCATCCGTCAATCCTTCGAGCGGATTCAGTACATCGGTTTTTGAACCGATTTCAGTAGCTACGGTTTCAGCGACCTTCGGATCAACAAGAGTTTCGAAGAAAATCGTTTTTACATTATTTTCTTTAGCGAATTTGATAATACCCGCCAGCTTGTCCGGTGTAGGCTCTTGCTCCGGAGATAATCCGGCAATGGGTACTTGGGTCAGACCATATTGCCTAGCCAAATAACCAAAAGCAGCATGCTGTGTAATAAAGTCTTTACGTTTTATATCTTTCAGACCTGTTTTGAACTCGTTATCCAGATCCTTCAGCTTGGCAATATAAGCATCAGCGTTTTTCTCATAATCAGCTTTGTTTGCCGGATCGGCTGCCGCAAGCCCTGCTTCAATGGACTCTACTTCTTTTTGGGCTAAGACTGGATTAAGCCATACATGAGGGTCCAGCACATGATCGTGATCATGGCCTTCCTCTGCGTGTGCTTCTTCTCCTTCTTCCTCCTCAGCAGTCCCTTCCATCAGGTTCAACCCTTTGCTTGCTTCCACTACTACACGCTTATCGTTGGACGCGCTGCTCAAAGCCTGTTCTGCCCAGCCTTCGACGATACCGTTATAAACAAATACGTCAGCATCCTTAACCTGTGCCATATCTTTGGCGCTCGGTTCCCAGTCATGCGGCTCAGCACCAGCAGGAATCAACGCGGTTACGTTAGCATGGTCTCCAGCAACTTGCTTCGTGAATTCATACATTGGATAAAAAGTGGTGACTACATTCAGCTTCTTACCACTGTCTGCTGTTTGTGCCGCATTCGGCTCGGTTTGGGAAGCATTTGTAGCTGCATTATCCGATTTGGCTCCGCAGCCAGACAAAATAAGTGCTAGTCCCGCAGACAATACAAATGATTTTTTGAACCATGTATTCATATTCATTACTCCTTTATGTGTTAGTTTTTAGTCACTCTCACTGTAATTACACTCACTGGCCTGTCGCATTCTTCCGTCGGGAAGCCTGTTGCTTGCCCAGCTTACGGACCAGCTTTTGAATACCAGCTCCTACGATCAGGAATAATAACAGCACCATGGCAATTGTCCCCCCTGGGGGTGTACTGAGTTCATACGATGCCGTTAAACCCATAAATACGCCGATCAATGCAGTGACCATAGATATCCAGATGGCTGCCGCGAAGCTCGGTGCAATTCGAATCGCCAGCGCCGCAGGGAGCACGATGAGTGAGGAGACAAGCAGCACACCGACAATCGGCATTGCAGCAGCTACAATCATCCCTGTTAAAATACTAAATGCAAATGAGATGGACTTGACAGGAAGTCCATTAGTCTTCGCCGTTTCTTCATCAAAGGTAATCTGATACAATGGACGCCGGAATACAAAAAAGAAAATACCTCCGATCACAGCCACTACAATCATCAACATCAGCTCTGTCTGATTGACCGCTACTACCGAACCGAACAAATAAGCGGAAAACCCTTTGTTGATGCTCTGATTCAGATTCATTAAAATAACGGCCGTCGAGAGGCCACCTACCATAATAATAGCCACAGATATCTCACTATATGTTTTATAAGACCTGCGGACGTATTCAACGATAATCGCGCCGATTACGGCAACAATAAATCCGGTTATCGTCGGGTTAATGCCTAAATAGGCACCCGCTGCCACCCCTGCCAGCGATACATGCGATAGCATGTCCGCCATGAGAGCCTGACGCCGTAGCATCAGGTATACTCCAAGCACCGAGGCCAGCAGTGCAATTACCCCACCGGCACAAAATGCCCGCTGCATGAAGTCGTAGTGCAGCATTTCCATCCGCCATCTTCCTTCCTCTCAAGCTCAATAATTCGATCCAGATAATGTTGCACTTCCGATAGTCCATGGGTCACCATGACCACAGTTCTTCCATATTCCTTAACCTGCTGATTCATCAGATCGTAAAAATGATGGCGGCTTTCCTGATCCATTCCGGTCGTAGGCTCATCCAAAATGAGCAAATCCGATTCCTGAGCGAGTGCTCTTGCCACACAAATACGCTGCTTCTGTCCACCCGACAATTCTCCGATTTTACGGTGACGCAAATCCCACATGCCTACTTGACGCAGCGCCTGCTCAGTCAGATCATGATCCTCAGACCGCATACGGCGTAACCAAGAGCCATGAGTATATCTTCCTGAACGGACAAATTCCAAAATCGTACTTGGAAATCCGCCATTGAAGGCAGCAATTTGCTGGGATACAAATCCGACAACAAGCTTTTTGCCTTCACCTGTACGGTTAGACATGAACACCTTGCCCTTCCAAGGCTGAAGCAAGCCGAGCAACAGTTTGAGCATGGTTGATTTGGAAGCACCATTCGGTCCGGTAATGGCTACAAATTCTCCTGAAAAAATTTCAACATTGGCATCCACCAAGTTAGGAACGTCTCCGTAGCCAAATGTGACCTGTTCCAATGAGGCCAATAACATGACGCAAATCTCCTTTTCCTTTAAAAAGCCTGGAGCCATCTGAGCGATCATCATTTGCGCAGATTCTCCAGGTCGTTTATGATCATTAAACCATCTACCGTAATTATTACGATTTAGTAATAAAAAAATAAGCGTTTGATAAACGTAACCTTTACGCATTAGCAAGTTTAACAGTTTAGGCAAGGTTCGTCAATGTTTTGGCAACTCTTTTGTTTGTTTACTTCACCTTGTTCGGGTACAAGCCTGCAGCCAAGGTTTTCAATGCGATCGGAGCGCGCACGCCTTCAGCCGCTGCGGATAATGGCAGTACTATAAACCGTTTGTTTTTGATCGCTTCCACACCAGCCAGCGCAGGCTTGCTCAGGAGCAGCTTCTCTTTATCCGCCAGTGAAGTATCTCCATAGTCGAGAATGACAATGACGTCAGGATTACGGTTCACAACCTCTTCCCAGCTTACCTCGGTAAAACTTTTGTCGATATCATCAAAAATATTTTTCGCCTTCACACTTTCAATCAAAGACGTTAGGTAATTGTTGGCAGCCGTAAAGGGCTTGTCTTCTCCGCTGTCATAGACAAACACCTTGGGTGCCTGTTCAACAACACCAATTTGAGTCTGAATGGACTGTACTTGTTCACGAATGTCATTTACCAGCTTTTCTGCACGCTCCTCAACCCTGAAAATACGCCCAATATTTAGTATATCCTGATACACATCTTCTAACGTGGGACCCGGTTTATTGGAGGACTCCTGTACATAGGTCAGCACCCCTTGTTTGGCTAGCTCCTCACGGGAACCCAGATTTTTATCATTAAAGGCACTCTTCCAGCCCGCATAGGCAAAATCCGGTGCAGCGGCCATAAACACCTCTTTTGATGGATATTGTCCGGCCAGTACCAGGATTTTGTCATATTGAGCCTTATATTTTGGCAAAATCTGATCATCCAAATACGCAGTTCCTACCATAGAGGATTCCAGTCCAAGAGCCAGCATAACCTCAGTTGCATGCTGGTTCAATGTAACTGCGCGTTTGGGCGCCTCGGGAAATACCATTTTAACGCCCATGTTCTCAAGCTCTACCGACGTCTTATTGGTTGCCGATTGCAATGCGGCAGGTTGCTGCCCGTTTGCCAATGGATCGCTTGTTTGAGCTGTGTTTCCTGCTGCGCAGGCTGATAACAACAGCATCATCGCCAAAGCGAGCATAACCAGCGGTAACGCGGGCTTGCTATATTTTTTCATATGTACCGTCTCCTCTTTTATTTGTAGTATATCTTTCCTCATCGTATCACCTTTTCTGTTGACGTTATGGATAGCCTCCTCTCCTGAGAGAATCCGGTAAAAAGGTAATATTCGGCTTCCCGGTTTTTGGATGAATGCAGATTTCTGTCTCCACACCGAATACACTCCACAGCAGGTCTGGCTGAAGCACATCCTCCGTTATGCCAGAGGCTACCACTTTGCCTTTTTTTAATACATACATTCGATCACAATAAAATGCCGCCAAATTCAAATCATGTAGTGCAGCTAGCGTAGTTATCCGAAGTGTTTTGACCAAATCCAAAATTTGCAGCTGATACCTGATATCCAGATGATTCGTCGGCTCATCCAAAACAAGAAATTTCGCCTGCCCGGCCAAAGCTCTGGCGATCAATACCCGTTGCTTTTCGCCGCCGGACAAGGTGGCAAAGCCCTGATCCGCCTGAGCATCCATGCCTACCCGCTCCAGCGCCTGCTCGACCAGTTCATGATCAACGACAGTATCTGCTTCCAGCAGTTTCTTATGCGGATGGCGCCCCATCAGCACGATGTCCCGTACTGAAAAATCAAACGTTTGCGGCGCATCCTGACTCACCACTGCCATTTGTCGGGCCGTCTCTTTATACTTCATCCGCAGCATATTCTGGCCATCCAACGTAACCAAACCACTGTCAGGCTTTAGTACACGATACATATTTTTGAGCAACGTCGATTTCCCGCTGCCATTCGGACCGATCAATCCGACCAGCTCCCCTGCTTTTACCTGGAGACAGATGCCGTCGATCAGCCGTTTGTCGTGAATACTGAAGGTCACGCATTCGACTTCTATATTCATTTTTCGCCTCCAAACGAGTAGGAACTACGACGCAGCAGCCACACAAAAAAGGGTCCTCCGCACACAGCTGTTACAATACCAATCGGCAGCTCCTGTGGAGCCAGCACGAGCCGGGCACATACATCAGCCCACACGACAAAAATAGCTCCCGCCAACAGACTGACGGGTAGTACACGCCGATGATCTGATCCCACTATCAGCCTAACGATGTGCGGAATCATAAGCCCGACAAAGCCAATCGATCCACTAACTGATACGACGGCCCCGGTTAAAAAAGACGCCACAACAACCAGTAATACGCGGAACGCCTGTACGTTCACACCAAGCGTTACTGCGGCCTCTTCACCCGTTAGCAAAGCATTCAGCGAACGGTATCGGGTCAGGAGCACAGCCGTTCCAACGGCTACAATGAGGCTTGGAATGAAAAGCGTGTCCCATTGAGCACCTGCCAGACTTCCCATCATCCAATACATCGCGTCACGAATGCCTTTTTCATTCGGGGCCATTGTAACAATAAAGCTAGTCACAGCCGACAGCATCATGGACACCGCCACCCCTGCCAGCAATAAGCGGGTCGTCGATACGCTCCCAGCCACACGAGCTAACGCGAACACCATAAGCATTGCAGCTAACGAGCCTATAAAAGCAGATAAAGGCAGCGCAAGTCGTCCTAAAAAACCAAAAGCTCCGAACACAATTACCAGCGTGGCTGTCACCGAAGCCCCAGACGAGACTCCTAAAATATAGGGGTCCGCTAACGAATTACGAATTAATGCCTGTATAGTCGCCCCTGTAACAGCAAGTCCTGCTCCTACGACAACCCCTAGCAGCACGCGTGGAAAGCGGATTTCCCAAACGATATATTGCTCAGGCTTGGTCCATGTCACGGGTATCCACTGGTCCAGCCAGGGAAGATGGGACAGTGCAATTCGCCATATCGTCCCCGGTGCGACAGCTACAGGACCGAGCATGACCGCGAGTGTGACCGAAAGCAACAGCCCAGCAGTCAGCAGCAGAATTGTTGTAAATCCCCAAGTAGGCTTGCCCGCCAGGTGTGCGCGAGAATTATGTTGTGATGGATTGGGTCTTGATGGATTAAGGTTGCTCGTTCTCGAAGTCATGAACTACTCAATGGCTTTTCGGCCGCTTCCAGCTTTCTCAATTGTTCCTCGATCTCGGAAGCAGAGAAATTCTCACCCATGACAACCGCTACATCGTTCACTGGCTTTTGCGGGCGGATCGGAATGATTTCCAGCTCCCGATAGGCAAATTGAAACATCATCTGGCCCTCTGATTCCAGAAACCGCACAATTCCTTTGGCCCGGTAAATTTCAACTGGCAAACTGCGGAACAACTGTTCAAACTCGGATCGTGGCACAGGTTGTCCAAAGAAATGCGTGTGAACAACTACATGGTCGTAGGAATGATAATGCTCCCCATGTTCGTGGTCATGGGCGTGATCATGGTGATCATGAGACTGATGGTCTGAATGGTTATCATGATCATACGTGTGCAGATGATTTTCCGAATGAGGATGTTTACTCTCAATATCAACTGCGGATTCCTTATGCCTCGAAACGTCCATGCGCTCCTCTCCTTGAGTGGAGAAAAAAATACCCGCGTCCACGTCACTTCGTTGCGTGCTCACAGTCAGAGCATATGGATTTAACTCTTTTACGAGGGCCTGTACCTTCTCCAACTCGCCCGCAGTCAATAAATCGGTCTTGTTAATAATCAGTTTGGAAGCGCACCGAAGCTGATCCTGCATCAAACGAAGCGACTTACTTCTCTCGTTCCCCAAGGCAAAATCCAGAAATTGACGGGCGTCTATGACCGTGATAACGGATTGTAAAATCATAGAAGAATAAATGGAGGCGTCTGTCACTGCATCTACAATCTCCATCGGGTTAGCCACTCCGGTACATTCTACAATAATCACGTCCGGCTTATATTCCTCAGCAAGATTCATGAGCTCGACGCCCAAATCCCCGCGAATGGTACAGCATATACAACCGCTGAGCATTTCCTTCATGGGTGCTTGGCCATTCACCAAACTGCCGTCCAGATTAACATCACCCAACTCATTCATCAAAATGGCTGGCTTGAAGCCCTTCTCCTTGTAGTAAGCCAGCGCATGCTGAAGAAGAGTGGTTTTACCGCTACCCAAAAAACCGGATAAAACAACAATCGGTATCATATAACCCCTCCTTGTCTTTGCAACATTTAATATGGATCGTACCGTAAAAATTTCCTTCTTGCAATCCTTTATCAGAAATTAATCGTAATAATTACTAATAATAAACATAAATATATACGACCACTCTTTGAATTGTCAATATAGGAGGTGATACAAGCATAATCCAGCGAGCATGATTGTCCCCTTACAGACATAGGCTGTAGATAAGAACCCTTATTCCCAAGGAGACGTGGAATGAAAAACAGTACGCTGTTGAAGATGCTGCCTTTTATGATTCCGTTTGCCTTTCTCATCCCTGTGCTTGTCACGCTATCTCCCCAGTGGCTTCGTTTGTTAGATATGGGGCAGCTGCAACCGTTAAAAACGGTATTTATGGGTATTTTTCTGGAAGCTGTTCCGTTTCTCCTTATCGGTGTGCTCGTCTCATCCCTTTTGCAGTGGCTTGTACCGGAGACATGGATTCGCAAAATAGCGCCTGCGCATCCTGTACCGGGTGTCCTACTGGCCTCCTTACTAGGTATGCTGTTTCCCATCTGTGAATGCGGCATGATCCCTGTCGTTCGCCAATTAATGCTCAAGGGAATGCCTGCCTATATGGGTATCACTTTTATTTTAAGCGGACCCATTATCAATCCTGTGGTACTGGCTGCGACGATGATGGCTTTCCCTTCCCATCCAGAGGTCACTGCCGTTCGAATGGGTTTGGCTTTTGCCGTCTCCGCGATCATCGGGCTGATCGTGTATGCCTTTGTGCGAGTGCATCCGCTCAAACGGTCGTTGCTCTCTTTTAACCAGCAAAAGCAGAACAATCAGACTCATCGGCATACTCGCACATGGCGGGGCTTTTTTGTACATGCTGGTGACGAGTTTTTGGACATGAGTAAATATCTCATTATCGGCGCATTATTAACAGCCTGCATTCAAACCTTCATCCCACGTGATGAAATGCTTTCGTTAAGCAACGGAACGGTCGAATCGTACGCCTTTATGATGGGTTTTGCCTACATACTGTCGTTGTGTTCCACCTCGGATGCCTTTGTAGCCACTGCTTTTTCACATACCTTTACACTGGGTCCGCTGGCAGCCTTTCTTGTACTCGGTCCGATGCTAGACTTCAAAGGCACGCTCATGCTGCTAAGCACCTTCCGCACCAAATTTGTCGCCATCCTGGGCTTGCTTATTGTTTCACTCGTCCTAGTGGGTTCTATAGCTGCTGAATGGTTATTGGGGAGGTGAATACAAACGTGAATTCAACCTTTAGCATCCGCTGGCAATACGGCATGCGCTCCTTGCTCCTGATCGGATTGGCTGTGTACATTATCTTATTAAACCGTACGAATGCACTTCATTACTACTTAGCTCCCCATATGCAAAAGCTGCTCCTACTCTGTCCTGTACCACTCTTGTTCATCGCATTGGCGATGGCATGGCACGGAATCGTTGGGGAGCGGGACGGTGAGGACGTATGCGATTGTGAGCATCCGTTGCCGCAAAGCTGGTTCAAAAAAACACTCGTATATGGAATGCTGCTCATCCCGCTCCTGTTCGGTTCTCTGCTGCCCAATCAGGCACTTGGTAGTGATATGGCCGTCAAAAAAGGTATGTCCTTCACGTACCCCAACCCGGATATCCGACGAAAAACAGATACACAGACCACGAAAGCATCCACCACCTCCCTTTTATCAACTGCATCTTCTGACCCAACTTCGTACCCTCCAGAGGGAAAATGGAGTCAGGAAACGCTGGATAAGCTGTTCGTTCCGCCTGATAAGTACAATGTAGAATTCGCCGAACTGGCAAAACGCCTGTATCAGCAACCTATCATACAGATCAAGCCGGAGATTTTTTCCGAAACTATTGGAGCCATTGAATTATATAAACAAGCTTTTGAAGGAAAAAAAGTACAGGTGACCGGCTTTGTCTATAAAGACGACAACCTGCCAGGTAAAGGCCTATTTGCAGTAGGTAGATTCCTCGTCATGTGTTGTACTGCCGATGCCATGCCCTTCGGGATCATCGTTCAATCCCAGAAAGCCCCGTCCTTTGACAAGGATACCTGGGTGACCATTGAAGGAACACTGCATGCCACACAAAAGGGCAACGCTCCCGTACTTGAAATTCGATCCGAAAAAATAACCGCTGTCGAGCAGCCAGAATCCCCTTATGTCTATACCCAAGCAGACTCAGTAGCTACCTTTGATCGCTTGAACACAGTACACTAAACCCACCAAGGAGGAAAAATGATGAACAAAGTTCCTGTTATTTTAATCAGTGGTTTTCTTGGAAGCGGCAAAACAACACTGCTTTTGCGCCTGTTAGCCCATACCCGCCAAATTCCCCTTCGTGCTGCTGTTTTAATGAACGAAATGGGTGAATATGATGTAGACAGCGCTATAATTTCAGAGGAAATGCCTGACGTAACAGTAGAAGGATTGCTAGAAGGCTGCATTTGTTGCAGCAAAAGAAATGAACTGGCAGGGGCTCTGCATACCCTGCTCAGCCAGGAGCCAGATCTGATCTTCATGGAAACCACCGGGGTAGCCAACCCCGAGCAAGTACTGGAGGAGCTTCGCTCCCCCCTACTGGCAGATCGGCTTTATCTGGTTCACAGCATCAGTGTTGTGGATGCTGAGCTGTTCCATGAATACAATAGCCGCTTTACGGCTGATAAAGAACTGGTTCGCACCCTGCACGGACAGCTGCGCACCGCAGACTTCATTGTGGTGAACAAGACGGATGCAGCAAGCAGCCGTGAAGTGACGAAGGTCGTCAAGAGCATCCGCAAACTCAACGATACGGCCAAGCTGCAAACTACTGAATATAGCCGGGTTGACCTTGAACCACTACTAGAGCCTGTTCTGGCCTCCGCATCCGTTGCCGCGAAACCTGCACAGACACCTCAACCAGCACCTGCACAGGTCCAGCTCACTGATGCAGATGCACCGTTCGTCCCCATTCCCGTCAAAAGTATCGGACGACCCAGTAGTGTCTCCAGAAGTACGGCTTTCAAAGTTATTTCGGCACACAGTCATGACCACGATCCTAAGCAGCCTCATTCGTTCTCCCGTCTGGAGAGCTTAACGCTGCATCAATATTCTCCTCAGCCACTCGAAAAACAACGATTAGAAAACTTTCTAACCGGGTTAGGTTCCTCGCTGCTTCGAGCGAAAGGTTATTGCGTACTTCCTCAGGAAGGTACAATGCTTTTGCAATTTTCAGGAAATCACTTGGAGTGGCAGCCTACTGCACTTCCCGTGAGTCAGGGATATGTCACACTAATTGGGGAGCAGCTCGACAAAGCATCCATTACCGACCAATGGGAACAGTGCTTCATTTCGCTATAAATGACAGGTCTAGATTAAGACAAAAAAACCTCCTGCAGATGCAGGAGGTTTTTTAAAAAGCGATATTCACGGATTATTAGCATAATCCATAAACATAACGCTCGACTGTTCTTACTTAAGGTTATATTTTTTGTTAAAGCGATCCACACGGCCACCGATATCCACGTTTCTTTGTTTACCAGTGAAGAACGGGTGGGAAGCGGAGCTAGTATCTACACGGATAACTGGGTATGTGTTGCCATCTTCCCATTCCATCGTTTCTTGCGAATATTTAGTGGAAGCACTCAGGAAAGTAAATCCACAGCTAGGGTCCAAAAAGATAACTTTGTTCAATGTTGGATGAATATCTTTTTTCATTAGTTTCACCTAATCTTTCATATAGTTTTAGTTTCAAACTCAAACGTACTGGCGCAATACTCCATCAGTTGGCAAAAGGAACGGTTATGTCCCAGAAAAAAAGACGACAGATCATAACGGTTGCGCTCAAGCTCGTAAACGACAAGCAAACGATGCCGCATATATCGCATCGCCCATTGCACGAACGCTCCGGATCTTTCGTCAGCCTTCATCGTTATATAAGCATATAGTGAATGGTCCTCCGGCTCGTCCCAAATGCTGACACCAGCACAGGAGAACTCGGTAGCCACGTGCTTTCGATTCAAAAGGCAAAGCGTGCCATGTAGCTCGGCATCTATCATACAGCCTTGAAAAAAAGCCGTTTTCTTAGGTGCAAGCTTTAACTTTGGACGCTCTGTCCACTGGACTAATTCAAGTTTTCGCCGGTTCCATAACGCAGGCTTTTGCAAACTTAACACGATTTCTTCATCGTTAACTGGAGAGATCATGCCACAGCTCCTTTCATGAAGCCCTATATTCATTAGAATTACAGGCTCCGTTCAGGATGCAGGATCATTCAGGTTGCTATATAGCAAGCCTCAAATTATCTAGTTTCACGATGGATCGTGTACTTTTTCAGACGCGGAGAGTATTTTTTCATTTCAAGACGCTCCGGATGATTTCTTTTGTTCTTGGTTGTTGTATAGTTGCGATCACCGGATTCGGTGCATGCCAAGGTAACAATTACGCGCATTTCTCTTCCTCCTTAATTGGAATACATGGTATACAATTACAATAGTAATTTTTACGATTAGTTCTATTCTATAATTCATGCTCCGCTTTGTCAACCTTAGAGTCACGGTTTGTCGCTTCTTCTACCGTGTTCCAGCGATTACGGTACTGTGCAAGCTTCGGATGAAGTTCCTGGGGTTCGCTTGAAAGCAGCAATCTGACATTTCTAATCCATTCTCCAAACGATGCATAGGAAGCGCACAAATTTGCAGTTTCAGGACTCATGTACAAAAAAAGTGGGGTCGTATACTTTTCCGCCAAAAAACGGATGGCTGCTTCAATCGGCGTATACTTTTTACGCTTACCTTCCCAACTCTCAATCATAACAGCACTCAAAGCCTGCTCCCGCTGCCACTCTCCCAGCTCGTCCACCCGCTTGTAATACGAACGTACCGGCTGCTTCCACATTCTTCTGACGGTTTCTTCATGTAGCGGATACAGCACCAGCTTTGTAAAAGATAATGCAGCCCCCGTTTCGGCAAAAAGCTCCAGCTCTCTGACTGTAATCTGCTCAAACGTATCATAGTAGACCATGGTCCCTTTATGCGTCTCGCTCGGAGGCTCATAACCATAGGGCACATATTGAAGGTTTCTTGTCATGCCGGACACTCCGTCCTTCCATAGATGAACTTTTCCTTCTATATTATACCCTTGTTTTGGCATGAGTTTACATCAAATGTTTATCCTTGTTCAACAGCAGGCGTATTACGGCGTGAACCCCTTCGGAATTGCAACGCATAAAGTCCCATCGTCACAAGCGCAATCAGTGCAAGCACCGTAAATATATTGCTAAAATTGAACACCTGCACATTAGTTACGACAGGATTCAAATGAAAGGACGACGAACTATCCAGCGTTTTGCCCAAAATACTTGTCGTGATCGCGCCGGCAATGAAATTCAGCAGAGATAGCAGCCCCATTCCAACACCAATCTGGTCTTTCGACAAGGTACGAGAAATCGTGTTGGACATGGCAATTTGCATGAAGGTCTGACCTACGTTTCCGAAAATAAGCAAAAATAAAATCAGATACGGAGATGCACCCACAAACGTAGACAAGCTGATAAAACAGATAAACAAAAGCGATACAGCTGTATAGACGAGAAACGAATTTCCTTTACTATCCGCCAAACGTCCCCCTCTTTTACCTAATAGAGCCGACGCAATAGCAGCCGGAAACATAACCAGTCCAATTATTGCCGGCGTAAGCTGATTGAGACTGTTCAGAAACTGCGGTGCCAAGTACGGCAATCCAAAGCTAATCCCCGTCCCTAAAAAAGCGATAAGCAGCCCGTATGAATATTGCTTGTTACGGAACAACTTCGGCTGGATGAATGGATCATGCGCAGTGTTAATACGCCATATAAACAGTGCAAATAACACCATACCGACCAGAAAAAACATCATATTGGTTTGCGAAATCGAAAGTAATAAGAAGGCTACTGTTCCACCCAGCAATAATCCACCAAGAAAATCGAACTTCTGATCCTCTCCACGCTGATCGTCCAAATATTTACGAAAGTACGGCAATGCGATCAGTGGCAGCATGGAAATGACGAACAAAAAACGCCAGCTTGCAAAACCAGTGATCAAACCGGAAATAATCGGAGCCAGTGCAGTACCTAACGCCAAGCCGATTGCTGTGACGCCCAAAGCACGTCCTCTTTTTTCAGCCGAGAAATAACGGACTGGGACGATCATAGCAGTTGCCGGAATAACAGCAGCCCCTGCAGCCTGAAGCAAACGAGCTACGATGAGCATCCAAAATTGATTGGCCAACAGTCCAATAAGCGAACCCAGTGCAAAAAAGATAATCCCAAACGTCAGCAAATCCTTAAGACGATATTTATCTGCCAATTTGCCGTAGGTCACCGAGCCAACCGCATACACGATCATATAGCCAGTCAGCAGCCAACTTACATCGGAAGCACTAATATGAAACTCCTCCCGAATCACAGGCATAACGACATTAAACATAAAAGCGTTCATCACTGAAAAAACAAGTGTGAAAGCTAACACACGCATAAGCTTATCCGCATTGGGATAAGTTTGTTCATTTATCATTTGGTTTTCTCCCTCTCCTGTCAACCTCTTATCTAAGATCGTATTTCACTGCTTTTGAATATCCCTATCCGGGCAAACTCTCTATATATCCGCTCAAACGCGGGTGTTCGCATAACGGTAATCGTGGAGAATTTTTTTAAGCAGGCCGCGCAGCGTCTCCGATTCTCCGACAGATAACGTTTCACCTACCGAGCTTTTAATTGCCTCAATGGTACGTTCAGCTATCTTGTGAATCTCCAAACCTTCCTCAGTCAAATAGATTTGCTTCATTCGTGCATCTTCCGGGTGACTTTTGCGTACTGCCCAGTTTTTCTTAACGATCCCGTTAACCAGGCTGGTAACGCTTGATTTATCAATAAGCAATAGCTTTTCCAAATCCGTATTGGTGACTCCAGGCGACATCGCCAGTATATAGAGCGTCTGCGATTGTGGGGAGGTGAGCCCCAAAGGGCGCAGTGCTGTTTCAATTTCGCGCCGGACGGTAGTGAAAATCCATTTAATTAAATACATCGTGCTCTCTTCCTCCCAAGGAAGACAAACGGGATACACCTCACTTCCCATCTTACTATGAACCTCCATATCTATCCAATTTTAATAGTTTGAATTCCAACTAATTTTAATCAGCTGCCTACTTGGTGTCAATACTTTCGTAAAATGATGTTTTACTAGATAAGGTGAACTTCAAATTACGAATTTATCCTTTATGGAAATATAGGCATAATAAAAGACGAGTCCTTGAAGGAAACCCGTCTTTTACTTCATTCATCATTCATTCTGTTTTATAGTTGCTTAGTCAGCAGTTTTCACTTGAACTAGCGGATATTCTTCTCCATCAACGGTAACCGTACTAGCATCATTCAGCTCCAGCCGTTGCCATATGGTCAACAGCGTACGATAAGGATACTTTTTCAGATCATACTCCGATGGTGCGTCAGTGTCTGTGTTGGTTCCATTGCCACTACCCTCAGTAGAAATCTCTGCAGTCGAGCCTCCGTCAGTATTGTCTGTCACTGCTCCAGACTGATCGCCGCTTTTTCCGCTGGATGTACCACCACGAGCTGTGGAACCACTGTCCGTGGATTGTCCATCTGCTGTCGTGCTTTTTGTAGTGGGCTTCCCAATGTTTACGTCACTGGATGGATCATTGTTCGCTTTAATGGCTGCTTCCTTGTCGTTCTGTTCAGCAAGCGTAAAATTTTCGTATAAGTGCTCCTGTTGATCCGCCCCGACAATGACGAGCTTCTTCGGCTTAAATTCTGCCCGCTCTGTCGATGTCTGAAACGCAAATAACAGCTTGACCATTTTCGTAGTGGACTTGGTATTAGGCACATGTGTCACTATCGCCGTAGGCTCCTCTTTTACGGGCACTGTAGGCTCTACAGGCTGTTGTACAGGCTTCGGAGCAGCAACAGGCGCAGGCGTGTCACCAGATCCGATCACCCCGGTTGCTTTAAGGCCACCTAGCGTACCTGCAATGACAATCAGCACAATCCCGGAAATAACCCCACCTTTACGGAAACGACGAAGTGTTTTGACCAACGGCGTGTCCGTCTCCCGCTTTGCTGCCAAATAGAAATTTTTAAAAGCAGGCTTTGCAGGTTCAAAATATTGACGCCACAGCGTTTTTTTGTGCAATCCCTCTCGTCCTTCCTTTTGGAAGAATAGAAGTAGCGCACGTCGATACGCAGGTTCGAAACCGCCACGTGGAGTAGCAAACTCGGGGTGTTCCTCTGACCATCGGATAAAACGGTACATCGTATCGTTATCCTTCGCCCATTTGCGGATCGAACTGACTAGGCGAGCGAAGTCTAATATTCCTTCTCCCGGCCCGTCAGAACGATAGAAAGCAGGCAACAGACGGGCAAAATAGCCTTCCGCAAGCTGCTGGGGCAGCCAGCCATAAGCCCAATCCTGTACCTTTTCTACTTCGCCAGGCTCCAGGCCCTCCAGCACCGACGGTTTCGGTTCCTCCGTATTAAACCAATCGTAAGCCGCAATCAATCGCACTGCTTGTCCCTTGAGAGGAGCAGGCAGCTTTCCAACCCACTGCACCAAATCGGGCCGTGTGAAAAATGGAATCTGTACGACCTGGTCGGGTGATATTTCTTTTAGCTCTACTTCGGTAAGTAAATACCGATTCGACGCTTCCTGCAAGCGCTCTGTCAATCCAGATTGCTCCAGGGGGGACAGTTTGCCTACGGCAGAGCTGCTGTCCCATTGACGCAAGCGTTGGTGAATGGCAGCCACAGCCTCTACTGGTTTTCTTTCGGCACGCAGTCTGCCCATCAGCGCAGATTCTGCCAAAAGCTGAAAATCGGCATTCGCCGACACTTCGATATACCGACTGCCCCATTCGTGCACAACAGCCAGCAGTCCCTTGGCATCCGGTGTTCTTTTCATCTGACTGTCCATGTAGGGAATGAACAGCATTTTTGTAAGTGCTGGATTACCCAACACTTTCGTAAAATATGCCTTGCCTAATGATGGATTCTCTTCAATCGTATGATAAATATACGTGACTGCTTCCGTATTTCTGGCAGTATAAGCATTGTTTAGCGAACGGATTAAATATTCCACCAACCGATTTTCGCTGCTGCGTGCATGAACTTTATAATAGTCCTTGAAACTATCGACTAGACCTACATCTGGAATATATCCATCCTTCACCCGATCAAATTCATGATCAAAAAACGACAGAAACAGATCATTCAGCCTCATTTTACGTGGCAGCGCATCGGGTGGCGATAAATAATCAGTCAAGCTTCGTAATACAGCGATTCGTTGTTCGTTGTATAATGCCCGCTCTCCCTGCTCAATTCTGTACAACGTAATGAGCTCATGATAGCTGGATGGCGTCAAATCACGCCCGGCCTCCATGCCTGTCAGCATTTGCTCAGCAAATTTGAAGAAATCGTCCGGCGTCTCACCATTCAGCAACGTACGGACAATCCAGTCAAAATACGGCTGTCTCACCTGCTCTGCATCCACATTAAGTATTCGACTATGGTTAGACAGGTCAAATACAAAGTCCTTTTCCACATTCCGATCACCGGGACGCAAACTAAAAGGCTCAACGAACATCAAGTGAATGCCTTTTCTGCTGTTCGGTTCCTGTGCATATGTAAGAAATCCGAGTCTGTTACGAAATGCATAAGGCAGTGCCGCATACAGCACACCCAGTAGCTGCTTGGCTGAAGATCCGACCGCTTCTACAGGAACATTCAGCGCTACATATACCTTTTTGCGACCTGCTGCGGACATCATGACTGCGTATAAAAGCTGTTTGAACACTTCTTCGCTCAGCTGCAATTGAGCCAGCACTGTAGACGGGTCAACAGCCGGAAATACACTTCCACCCGGTAGACGCTCCAATTCCGGCAAATCCGTTCCCTGCTCAATATCATAGGTATCAACAAAGGATGTGTTCAGCCACTGCTTATAGTCAGACGGAGATTCACCATGTCCGGCTGGAATCACATAGTTGTGCGTGAAAAAGGCGCTCCGCAGCCCAGTAAAATCCGCAGCCTTATAAATACTGCGGCCAAGCACTACATCCCCGGACTCCGTCCGTACCAGATGTATAGCTTCCGGATAAACGCTTTCCTGTTTCTCGCCACGCGCTGTCAAAGCAGCAGGCGCATCATATACACATAAGGGATGGAGCACCTTTTTAATAAAAGAAGCATCCAATCCTTTGGAATTAGCCACTGTATCGAAGCCTTCCGTAGAACGGAAAATACCACGCCGTTCCCGTGTGTACATCTGCTGTTGTATTAAATGAGAGGTAGAATAACTCACTGTGATTCTCTCCCCTCAATGTACTTCAACTTGTAAAGCAGCCAAATGAATGGCTCATCCACACGGATCGGACTAACCAACCCTTGTAGTTTTTGCTCAACTGGATTGCTACCCAGCGCGGAAACCGCGAAATAGGCCGTATCCGTAAAATATACATCCATCGTGCCCTTGAACGGCTTATCCACCTTTTCGATGAGGCGTCGAACTTCGCCATCAATGTTCGCGAACTCATCCAAATCCATATATTTGCGATGCTCCATCGGATTAAAAATATTGCTGTTCGTCTTGATGTATGTGCCTTCTTCATCTGCCAATGCAGTAAGCATATCACTTTTGGTCAGGACAACAGCGGTCGGAATATCCGTTTTCCCTTTTTCCTGATAAGCGATAAAATCACCGAACATCGTAAGTACGACATCACGCGGTTCATCATATTGCGAGACCCATTCACCCGGTTTATCGCCAAGGTTAATCTTAATGCGCTCCCGAATTGAGCGGATTTGCAGTGGATCTACCATAAAGAGAATACCTGCAGAATTCTTAATATGCTGTCCATGCAGTCCCAGATAGTCCTGATCTACCATTCCCTCACCGGCGACATCAAAAAATACCAGCGTCAGTGGCGGCTTTTCCTCATCCTTAAATACAAACTGGAAGATAAAAGGCTCCTGCATCTTTTCTTTTTGTGTCGATGTAAGCAGTTCGCCTCGTTCAAATAGGGGTTCCTCATACATGGTGCGGAACTTTCGGCTGATCTCTGCATTGAGCGGCATGCAAGCCGCGTCAAAATGATCGGCCGTAACATGCTGCAACGTGTGAATCAGGGAGGTCATATAAACAGATTTCCCTGCCTGCGAAGCTCCAATAATCGAAATGATATTGCTAGGCACCTTACCCGCGGTCACGGGCAGCTCGTTATGACAGTGCGGGCACAGTCGGTGACGCGTTAGCTCGCCATAACGGTCCGTCAGTCCTGTCAGTACATGATCAGAATACAATCGATGTTCCTCAGGGACATCATGGGGATGCAAAATCGCCTCCATATCATGCACACTGTCCAAGCCAAAACGCTCCCGATATTTGTTCAACAGCTCATCTTCACCCAAAGCGTAGTCCTCGTCATCTTCACGGTGATGAGAAGCACGGAATACCACTTCCTCCGGGGAGAATTTACTAAAGCAATAAGGGCACACAATATCATAAAATAACGGCTTTGGCGCTGCCTGTGGCTTTCTTCTGAATAAATTGCTAAGAAAACTCATCGGTCGCGGCCTCCTTTCATTCAGGGACTAATTCATATACCGTGCCATATTTCTGGCCGTCCGTAAAAAACAGCCGCACATATTCATCTCCCCCCACTTCAACAGCGGGTAAAACATTCCGTCCCGCGGCAAAAGGTGCCGTGAACGGATACAAGGTTCCATCGTCCCGGTCTGCCGGATAGCCTCCGCGCTTCTTCACGTAGCAAAGTGCCTCCTGCGGGACAGGAACTTCGGCTGTCACCTGAATCTGGACGGTTTTGCGGCTGCGAAACCAGCTTTTTTTATGGTGAACTGCATATCTGATTTTAGCCCTCCCCGTGCTCAACTCCAGTTGATTGGCTCCGTCTTGCTGACGGATCACGTAAGTGTCTCCATCCTCCCGAACAGCCGGATACACGGTATACCGCACGCGTCCAATGCCTTCAATTCGGTCACGATAGTTGCCAGCAGCCTTATACTCCTCGCGTGTAAAAAGTTTTAGGCTTGAAAAAGGCTGTAAAACTTCACCCTCATTTTGCCCATTCACACCTGCATCGGCCGATTGTTTCGCAATATATACCACGGCTGCGCCCTCAGGCCACTGCCAGCGTAACACAACCCGGTTGTCATCAATTTTGTGGCTCAGCTCCGAAATAATAGGATCACCGGGCTGTGCTTCCCTATACTGCATAAGTTCCAGCCTCCCGTTCTAAAATCCACTGCTGCGTCGATTGCGCGTCGGGGCTTCCGGTGCCCCTCTCCGGCGTCCTGACGGCGCACCCTGACTTCCTCCACCGGAAGATCGGCGAGTATTTTCCGCAATCGGCAGAACAAGCGAAAAGACAGCAATAAGGGCTGCCAGTACGAGCGCTGCCACCAAACGAATCATCAAGTCGCCTATAGGCGAGCCAGATAGTCCCTTTTCCAAAATAAAACCAGCGAGCAAGCCCGCCGGGACTCCTCCAATCGCAAAATTCCGAGCGAGAAAACGGTTGTCGAACATCAGCCCAAGAGCCAATCCCAATAGAGCTCCGATAATGACTAGAGCTGTTACGCGATAAATGGCAAAATACAGACTGTCGGCATACTCACCTGTCCGCTCCGTAACCAGTGTGCGATCACCGATTTTGTTATATATTTTACCAAACGCCTGAGTAAGTCCTTGGGCATTGGCTACATTAGAATAAGTACCGCCTGTCAGGTCAGCAATATTTTGCAATAAGGCTATACCATCCGACTCTGCCAGTTTCAGCCCGATTGTATTGATCGGAATCTGACGGGCGATATAAGGAGCCAATGCTGTCTGGGTATCCAGATCGCTAAAGCCATCAGAGAGCATAATAACGAGAGAACCTTTTTCTGCATTACCTTGGGTTTCAATCTCCTTGATCGTCTCGTCCAAAGCAAGCCCGATCTCTGTACCGCCTGACATTATAGTCTGCATACTATCAATTTTGGAATAAACTACTTGCTTCTCTGCATCTGTGCCAATGGGAGTAAATGGCTGAACCAACTGCGCAGCAGATTCAAATGAAACAATGGCTACCCGCTTGTCTCCATCCATTTGGCCAATCAGACTCTTGGCAGCCGTTAGGCGCTCATTTTCGGGATCTGTTTGCTGCATACTCCCGGAATTATCAATCACAAGCACGAGGTCCTGTACGCTCTTGCGCCCTTCAGGGTTAACCTGATAGCCCAACTCCAATAGCAGACCTGCCACGAACAACATCACTAGTGTAGCAGGCACCAGTAACTTCCAGGATAACCCGGAGTAGCGCTGCCTCCATGAATGCCCATTTAACTGTGGCGAAATTAGTTCGCCAATCAGACAACCTAGGCCAATGCACAGTGCCATGATGCCAAAATACAGCCCAATCACGACGATATGCGGCCAGTGCCCTATCAATTTGTGAAGAATAAGCTCTCCCAAGATGAAGCCTACTACAGCGCCCAACAAGCCGAACAGTAATAGGAGAACGTTAAATTTACGTTGCTTCATAAGAATCGTTGCTTCCTTCCATCATTAAAGTAGGATTAATATGTGGCTACCGCAATTCCGGCAACCGATCCACGTCGATTCCGTGAAACACGAAACCATTCGCAGTATATGTCTCATAATACGTTTTGCCGTTGCGGTAAACCATCAGATCCTCCAGATGGAAGCCACCCATCAAATGCAGCTTTTCCACCCCGCTGCTGCGACGCTCATGTACAAAACCCAGCTTGTAAATACGCGAAGTAATGTCCACATCCATCGCATAAGGAAGAAATTCGCCTTCATAGTCACCAAAGAAGTACTTTTCTTCATACCGATGCTCATGAGTATAGTCGAGCAAACGTACGTTAATTCCGCCATGTTCCTCTAACGTTTGATACAGTTTTTTAAACAGCTCATCCTTCGGAACGACCAGTCGATTTTCATATGCAGCAGCTACATTCGCACGCCGCAATAATTCTTCTTCGAAGGTCTGATTAAACGGCTGTGAACTGAGAATCAAGGTGCGACAGGTCTGCGTAAGTCGATCCACCAATGCGGACAGGCCCCCGTCCAGCAATCCGGATACAGGCCCCATATGCCGGGTATCAAAGAATATAGATTTCCCCCGCTTGCTTTCCAGCTCACGCATGACATCCTCCGTCACACGCTCGTAATACTCGAATAGGTTTTGACCTGTGTAACTGTCGGCCTGCCGAATACTGTCCGTTGCAGCTTGATGTAATTCACGCTCCAGGCTGGAAAGCTGTACTGTAATATGCTTCGCTTGTGCATGCCATTTTTCTATTGCCAGTTCATAGCGGCGAAGTAACTCCAAATCCGCTTGAATCCGGAGCATGTGCAGCTTGTGCCCGTAAACCGTCTCGGTCAGGTAACGGATCAAGCTGCGAACATTATGCTTATCCATGAGGGGCAGTCGTTGAAAAGGCTGGTCCTCCACCCGCCCGCTATACAGGGTGTCCAGTTCAGCAGCACTAATCTGCAAGTCATTGGACGTATCCCGAATCAGTCCCCGAATGGCCGTAAGCACATTTCCTGTTTTATTTTCATCCGTCCAGTCTGTCAACTCGAATAAGCCGATTTCAGGATATTCCTTGGCAGCTGCACCCACAGCCATCTGCAAACCTGATTCCGCCTGAAAGTCTCCCAACCGTTTGTGTACAATCCGTTCACAGTTATCGCAGAAAAAGGCTTCGCAGCCCTGACCGAACAAGGCTTCCTCCGCCTCACGTAATGTCATTCGCTTCAAGGAGCCGTAGCTGGCTCCGCTGGTCATCAGTGCGCTCATGTCCGTGATCGCCTCATTACCAGGAACTAAATCATTTCGCGTGCGACCGCGCTCAGCAGCATCTAAACCAAAATAATTCAGCTTATCGCGTATGTCCCACTCCTGCTCTGTTCTCGTACGCTCTAGCAGCTTTACATAAAAGTGATACAGCACCGTGAGTGCGATTGACTGGTTAGGGCGGTTGACTCGGGAAAATCCAGCCGACACATAACCCTGCCGCCCGGATTCCGTCATGATGTTGTTTTTAAACGATGTATTGTTGTATCCCCCATCCTGTGACCGATAGGAATCTCCTGCCTGATAGCGGTTTTTAAGAAGCTGAATGTGGCAAATGATGTCACAGCTTTCTCGCAGGCTATTCGGCACCGTTACGCCGCGTTCGTTCTTGTCGGACAGCACATAGACGAGATCGAACAACGGTGATGGAGCATGGGATACTGGAATGGTCAATTTGTCCTCGGTCATATGAAGCGGTGCCGTAAACGTATACTCTGGACTCTGGATATAGTCCAGCTCCCGCATGAAAGCCACGGACGTTGCACTACTGTAGCCGAATTGGACAGCCTGATCGCTTTCATTCACCAACACATACAGATCCATTTGTACCGATTTAAAAGACTGCGCAAAAATATACTCCGCCAACAGCGTAATTTCAGGGATTAATACGTTCATGGGGTCATCCGCTGTCGTCAAAATCGACAAATGGACACGCTCGAACGAAGAATACAACCGACCGTAATCTGCCAGATGTCCACTAGCCCGGCGCAACGCGGTGTTAAGCTCAATTAGCTGCGATTCATGTGTATAAAAAGCCTGGTGCAAGTCACGGCGTATCGTTTGGTGGCCACTTTCCTCCGGTACCGCTATCGTATGAACAATAGCATCCACCGAACGATCTACAGCCGCATGTTCTTCCTGCGAGCGGATCTGAATATACGTTACTCCCGTGCTGTTATCCCACTTGGTCCGGTTGATATCTGCAATGGTGTTCATCACTGGGTTCATGCGATCACCGATAAAAAGAAACACGGACGGGAAATGGATGCTACTGCGTCCATCCCCGCTTCCGATTAATTGGTCCTCTGCGGCTGCATAGTCAGCCGCATAACGTAACAGCTGCTCTCTCATACTTTACTTCAACTTTCTGCGGATGTCGTTTAATTTTCCAGCCATTTGAGCATAGAATGCATAAAGTTCCGCTCCGTTAGCCAGCTCCACCTTTTCATATTCCAATTGATTGCGGGCCTCAGTGTAAGTTGCAGCCAGTTCATCCAGCTTCGCCAGCAATAGTGTAATATCCTCAGATGAAGTCAATACAGCATCACGGCGATCCGCCTTGCGCATTAGAGCAGCAAATTTCTTTTCTTCCAAACCACGGAAGTTTGTAAACACTTCAAACTCCACATAATTACGGCTCTTCATGACATTGGCAAATGGCTCCCAAGCCTCTTCCTCTTCGTCGCGATCATAGACGTACAAAGCACCTTTTTTCGTAATCGTGTCCGTATAGAGTGCCTGAATGAACTGATCCAGCCATTTTTCTTCATCCTGATATTTGCCCAGCAAAGCTTCCAATTCAGCAGCTTTCGCTTCAATTTGTGTATATTTCGCCAGTTCTTCACGAACCACCTGTGTTAATTCTGGTGAACGGATCAGGTTTTCCTTCGCCATCTCTTCATTGATGCTGCCAAAGATGTCCTTGCTTCCGGCCTGCTCCAGCCCTTCAGCCAGCAGACGTTTCAACTCAGACCATGCTCTTTTTACCTCACCCAAATTCGGCTTGGATTCCTGCAAGCGCATATCGTAGCCTGCCAGCATCGCATTCAGATCTAGCGCATGTGAACGGATTACAGTGAAGCGGCTGCTCGTATTCTGATCGACATCCTTTTCCCGAATCACGCCAAGTGACTTGGCACGGTCAAAATCATTACGAATGCGGGCATTGTAAGCTTGCACACGCGAATTGACGTAAGTTTCGCCCCATGACTTTTCAGGAATCGGCGACGGCAGATTAGTCCAATTGTTCTGACCTGTTTGCACCAGATGACGGCCAATACCTTCGCGGTCAAGAATCGTTTTTTCATAGCTTTCTTCATACACTTTGAGCGGCGTATATACAAACAGAGGAACACCATTACGCGTATTGAGCCAGAAAATCCGGTTACGAACTTCACTCTCTTTAATAGTAAAGTGTGATTTGCCAATTGCATTATTTTGATAATTGCGAACGCCTTTCAGGATATTAGGCGACTGTACAGGTACTGAAACGAATCCCCATGACGGGAAGTACAAGTTGCCAGAGCTATTGCTCAGATGGAACACAGGTACAGCTTCCTCATCCAGTTTGCTCGCAATGTAGCGCTCCACAAATTTTTCAATGGCTTCATCTTGCCCGTATTTCATGACGAGGAAATCCTCCATGGAACGGGTAATGAGATCACCGAACTTATCAGTCAAGAAATTGGAGATTGAGCTAATGATGTCCATATCCTGATCCTTCACCCATTGATCTGAATTTTCCAGCAATTCTTGGGCAAAATCACGAATCAAATCATCACCGTTGCGGTTATCCAGCAGCTTGGTCACAACTTCAGAAATATCCGGTACACTTACCAGATTCCAATAGTACGTTTTGTTACCTTTGTGATCGGACTGTTCCTCGCCGTTAATCAGCAGATCGCCATTCTTCTCGAAAATTGCGCTCAATGCGTTCAAAATTTCAGTAAATACATTATAAATCCGGCTATTTTCCTTGTTCAACAAGTCATACAGGTCTTCATAAAATTCAATGAGCTGCTCTGTACGTTCCACATCAGCCCGCAGCCAATATTCATTAATTTTCGCTTCAATGTACGCATTTTTCTTTTTATCCTTGGACACAAACGCGCTCTTGGCATCGCCCAGCTTTTCGTTCGCCTGCTCACGCGCCCATTCAATGTCCGTTGGAATACGGTGCAGTGATTCCCGCAACGTTTCAACATATGAAAGCAGCATTTTCAGCAAGCTAAATCCTTTTTCAGTATAAATCATGCGGGATACATAAAACGGCCCTTGCTCAGGATGCAGAAACATCCGGCGAATTTGATCCGTAAACTGTCCTGTAATTTCACCAGGAAGCTGCTTCTTCGCTTTGATATACTCTTCGCGGGCACGCGTCAGGAACGTTTGCTCCAGCTCGGTGTCCATATTGACAACTTGCATTTTAACGACATTGCTATAACTTAACCGTTCACTGTTTTCAAAGCCCGGAAGCGGCTCAGGTACACGGGATTCAAAGTTTTTGATCATGCTATCCAGATCCACGCCCAGCTTGCGGGCAAACTTCTCTACATCCTCTTGATTTGGCGATTGCTCGAACATTTTGGACATTTTGCCAAACATTCGATAGGCCAAATATGTCGTCATTTCCTCCATAGGCAGTACCGCCGAGGAAGCCCCGATAATATTGTAATCGTAGTTTGCCGGATACGCCTTATTCATTTGTGCGATGTTGGTACGGATATTGCTAATATAGTCATGAATGGCAAACTCTTCGCCCGACTGTTTTTCCTCACTCGCCATAAAGTTGGTGATGTTCTCGGCGGTGACATTCATGCAGTAATCATAAGCGTTTTCCAACAGCTTGCCTTCCGTATTCGTGGCCGAAATGAGATGACACAGATTAAACGGCGGAAGCGGCGAGTTCACGGTCAAAATATTTCCGTACTGTTGCTTAAAGCGTTCACCACGGCTGTCTACATTCATCCAATAGTCCAGCTCTTTCAGTGCAGCATAGCCGTTCTTTTTAATATATTCACGTGTATGCTCGCTCAGGCTTTTGTTCGCTAAATTAATATCCGGTGTAAACAGATAACCTAATGTATTTACACGGTCTACACCTGCAGAGCCATAATCACGCTCAATAATTCCTCGGACGATATATGAGATATCGAGGAAAGTACCGCTTCCTGTACCGCCGGACAAACCGGACAGCAGGAACACCATAAGCTTCTTGTTGGTGCCTTCAGACAAGGTTTTGATTTTTTTGTCAATGCTTTGTACGACCTGATTGATTTTGGTGAACAACAGCAATCGTCCTGCCTGACGTACCCCTGCCGCCCCATTCATACCATCGGTAATGCTCAGCTCTGGGGACAGCCAATCGGTAATGTACGGCTCAAGAATGCTGCGGTTTTGCAGCAATCCGCCGATTTCCGCATTGGATAGCAATACAAACTCATTGATGGGGTCCAAACCAATCCCCTTGTATTTTTTGTTGCGGTCTTGTTCATTCGTTTCAAAAGCGAGAAATTCCACATTGTCCGGTTTATCGCTCTTTTTCTTGGAGATCGGATCTGCTGGAAGCTTGAATCTGCGGTTAATTTGATATTTCAAGCGGAGAAGGGCATCAATTCCCGTGCCTCCGAGTCCGATAATTAAAATAGGATTATCAATAGTATCAACTCTGATCTTATCGCTTACGATCCCCCCGCCGAGTGATACGTCTAATTGTTGGATATGCTCTCTAACTACTGGTTTCATAGATATGACCTCCTAAGGGTTCGTTTAGCTGTTTACTGAAATAAATTCCAGTAAAATGGTTTTGTCCACACTGGCTAACGGGATGGTCAGACGATCACCGTTTTTGAGTTCAAGACCGTTGCCTGTGTCTACAGCCCGTCCGGATTTCTCAATCGTAATCTCGGGGGTACTGCGCACAATGATACGATCCTGATTGGCTGGTGTGAACACGACCTTGTCGGTTCCAGCAAATTCCGGTGCCAGTTGCAGCAACTGGTGCAGATTAAATTTGCCCCGGAAGGTGTTCAGCTTCTTGTATTGTGGATACGTTTTTTCGCCAGTGTTCTCATCCCGGATTTCCAGTACGATTTGACCGACAAAACCACGGTTGGCCTTTTTGACAGCCTTCCAGATGAAATATGCGGCAACCAGCAGAATGAGCAGTCCCAGCCCTAAAAGAATGAGTGGCAGTAGCTTAGACTTTTCAGCAGGTGTTGTTGGCTGCGTCGTGCCCGTATTCGTACCGCTCGTCGCCCCTGCTTTAGCACTGATGGTTACAGGCTGTGTTTCACGGTAGAAGCTCTTCTCCTCTGCTCTAACGGTTAGTTCGTAGTCATGCTCATCTGGAATCGTATAGGAACCGGTAAAAGAATCCCCTGCATTGGTTAACGGCACCTCATTCGTTGTACCGGAATCCAGATCCTTGACCTTCAGAACAGCATTCATATTTGCATACAATTCCTGATCCTGAAGCTGCTGGCTATTGCTCGTCAGGTAGGAACGAATTTGAACTGCATCGCCTTTTTTGTATGATTTGGCGGACGGTGCGTCCATTTTCAGCTCCAAATCATAGTTAAACACCAGATTAATATCAATCTGATCCTGCTGGACTCCCTTGACTTGGAGCTTCCAGTCACCAGCCACAGGCTTGAGCAGTTTAATCAGCGAGTAGCTTTTGGACTTGGACAGCAGCACATCGCTTGAAGGAATCGGCTTGGTGTTGCCCGACGGGTCTATCAGTCTCGCATCCACCGGTTTCGAGGACATAATCGAAATGTTAGCCTCCAGCACACTATCGTTCGGTACGGTTACCGTTACGTCCTGATAGTCGCCGTTTGCCGTAATGGACTGCAAAGGCACCACTTTCAACTTCAAATTGCTGGCGAAAATTTCACTCAAGATGTTCGGCAAGTCATCCGCTGAGCTTGTAATAAAGGACTTGCCGCCCGTTTGCTGCGCTATGTCGGCGAGCTTGTTTTTATTCAGCTTCCCATCTGCATTCAAGCCGATGGTGTAGATCGGAACACCGCTATTTTTAGCCTCGGCTACAGCCTGTGCCATATCCTGATCGGATTGGCTTTCGGTTCTGCCTGTCGTCTTATTAAAATCGTTGTTACCGTCGGCCAGCATGACGATCATAGGCGCATGTCCAGCTGTTTTACCATCTTGCAAAATGCGGATCGCTTCCTTGACACCCACGGAGGTGTCAGTATACGCCCCCCGGTTCAGTCCGTCAATAAACGTCTTCAGTTCCTGCTTATCCGCTTCGGATGTAATATTAAGCAAGGCTTTCTCGCGCTGTACGACATCCGTATACGCTACAATCCCGACCTTGTCATTTTGCGTCGACAGCATATCAATGAACATTTTCATGGCTTCATTGCCAATTTTCCCAGGATCACTGGTGTTCATTGAATTACTTACATCGACGACCAGCACCGCATCCACCTTAGAAGCAGAGGGTGAAGCGGCATCCGCCATCTGTGGCTGCCATGCCAAAATCGAGGTCATGATCATTGTACATATGATTCCGATGACCAAAAACCATTTTCTGTCTCTACTAAACATCGCTTGTACCCCTTTGCCGGTTAATTCTCATTCTAAATTACAGTTGTACTCCCCTACTATTAAATTATAATGAGTTTTACATGAGCGCCAGCTGAAAATACTGCCCGAATGGTCTGAACCCAACTAAAAAGCCTGTTATACCGCGAGATTTTACCAATATCCTGCAGTAATGATATAATTATACCCCAACATGGGCAATCGGGCACCAGCCTTCTCCTTTATACGACAAAAATGACAGTAGCGAAACCCGCCCATGTAAAATATTGAAGTAAAAATCCAAGCAGAAAGAGGAAGTACACTATGATCTCATACGGATGTCTGGCGATTATGTTTCTTTTTGTCGCCATCAAATCACTAATTTACTATATACATAAAAAACGCGCCCCGTCGATTACACAAATCGACACCGAGCTTCTGGCACTGCTGAACCGGAGAAGTGAGCGCAATGAATAGTTCCAAACAAGCTGTACAATTTCGCCCATTTACCCGCACAGAGCACGCCTTTCAAAAGCTAAGAGTCTGCAAGCGTTGTGGGCAATTTACCGCCCTTTGGGAAGAAAAGTGCACATCATGTGGTCGGGATACACTAGTTCCTGTAGAGCAATATGCCAGACTCAGAGCCAAACGTTATTTTCGTAAAGACCTTGCTGTCAGTATCATATTGCTGGCAACTACTGTCTTTTTCGGCCACTCGCCACAACAAATGCTTTTGTGCGGTATCGTCGGTGCGCTTCTTCTGCTGCCCTTGGTGCTTCTACAGCAGGGTATTTATCCTTATGAACAGCGTAGGCAGCTTATACGTCTGTTCAGAGGTCGTATAGGGCAGATCCAGGAAGGACTAAACGTTAATCATAAAAACGCGGTTGCCCTGCGGCAGCTCAGTGAGCGTGTCTCCTATGAAATGCTGCGTGAGATGGCTGTACTCATTCACAATGATCGGATAAGGCTCCAGCAGGTCGCCCTGCTGCAATCTTTTGTTCTCCGCAAAGACATGGAATTAACGCTCGATCCTCTCCTGATCAAGAGCTTCGAGCCGCTTATGGTCAGATATATCGGAGAGATTGCCAGGCTCAATCGTGAGCTGATCAAGGACCGGACATTCCGATACGTAGTCTTTTATGAGCGCCGTATTCTGGAATTGGCAGGGGGCGAAGATATTCTCGTCCGCGTAGCCAGTGCAGCAGTCCGTAAAAAGCGCTACGTAGTCACCCATTCTGCTTTCATTTCTAGATATGTACGCAAACTGCCAAAGGAACGAGTCCAGCGTTTATATCATATCATTCAAGAGAATCCGTTAGAACCCTTTGGAGATTTGGCCGATGAAGTAAAGATCATGTACCTGATGGAGCAATACAAAAGCTAAGCTGTCACAATGCCCTTCTTTATATGACGTCATCCCGATCACAAATCACTGCAATGAACCAGCAAAAAACCGTCAGGATCGCCAACGTGCCTCCAGACGGTTTTTTTAATTATGGATTATTATAACATTGTTATCTTTTTCATTGGCCTTGCAGTTTTTGTTGCGCATGTCTAAGGGAAGTAAAGTTAAAAGCGCGCACTCCCTTGCTATCACTCACAATAATCTCTTTATTCAAATACGGGTGTAGACCATTAAAGTATCCGGGCATAATCAGTCTGCGCATAAATAGATTTTTACCCAGCATACGGGGTGAATTGGTCGCTACAACAAGCATTTGCTGGGTTGCAGACCATGGGCTAGGTTGAATATATAACAGACAATACTCGCCTGCCGTAAACTCGTCGCCCAATGTATACCCTTCCTCCGTACATGTAATTTGCAGATCGGCTTGGTGCTTCTGAAGCAGCTCATGTCTGGACAAGCCCGAAGTGACACAAATCACGTTACTATCAGCCAGTGCTTCCTCCGTAATATCATTGGAAGACACCACCGGATAATGAACACCGATATACGGATTCCAAGTTGCTGTTCGTGGGCTAGCCAAGGCGTTCGCCGTCCGTCTCACCGCCTGCTCTTCCTCCGGTGTAGCATAGCTGGATGGAAGAACAATGTGAAGACGATCCATATAAACGTCAAGCACACCCATACCATGGCTCAAAACGTTTCTTCCCACGCTTTTCGAATCCACAATTTCCTTTTTGGCATCCGATTCTTTTGAAAAGCATTCACTGCTTTCTTCCTCCCGTTCGGCAATCAAACGGTATTCAGGTGAGGGACGTTTATGTGAGTGTGTTTTAACAAAGCGAAAGCGGCTGTATTCCCGCAAGTCCAACACGAAAATACGGGCTCCGATACGAACTTGGGCCAATTCCAAGGGCATGACCTCTTGAGAAAGATGAACGATAAATTCTTCGGCGTGAACTGCCTCGATATCCAACTCACCTGTGGCACTCATTTCACCGTACAACTCGGCATATTCCTCATTTTCATCCATTCGCGTCAGTTCCAGCCAGTAAGCCCGGTTATGTCTGCCCCGTTCCGTCCGATAGGCAATACGCTGAGGTACGACATCTCTTTTCCATTGCATAAGCCAACCCAGTACGCCGTCCAGAAGTCTCAGCTCATGCGTATCCCAGTGATTAGACTTCCGCTCTACGACCCCTTTAAAATGATCAGATGGAAGCTCTGTTACAGGGGCTGTGTATGCTTGTGCAAATAAGTAATCCTGATCTCCACATACATTCAATATTGGCATATTCAACAGATTTATCAGATGCTTGGGATGTGGCGCTCCAGAGATAACCGCAATAGCCGCAAACCGAGAAGGATAAGCCTGTGCCATCGCCCAGGCAGCATATGCTCCGTTCGAATAACCCGTCAGATAGATCCGCTCTTCGTCCACTCGGTATGCTTGCAGTATGACATCCAACGCTTCCAAAAAAGCAGCTTCTCCAATATAACTGCCCAACGTTACACCACGGCATGAAAAAGTAACGAATATAGCTTCCTCTTCCCAGCCTTGCCCAAAACCTCGATTCTGAAAATCCGGCAAACCCAGCTCATATCGCTTGCCTGGCATCAGAACGATCAGAGGATACTGTCGGTCAGTCGAATAGCTTATGGGAAGCTGAATTGTATAGCGTTGCAAACTATTGTCTAAACGGGAGACAAAAAATCCTTCCCCAATTCCGTCATTAGACAAAAAGATGTGTTCTTCTTGAAGTAAGGATGGGGAGTGTGACTGTTCGTTATGTCCACACGTGAAGATTTGTTTTAATAGCTTGATATATTCTCGTACAACCCGGTAATCCCAGATTTCAAAAGGATCTTCCGGCAAATCCGTTAACCTTTTTAATTCCTCAAGCAGGCCCTCTATTTGTATTTTCTGCGCAGAATGAAGAATATCTATAGCGCGGGCTTGAATGTACCGGTCATACTCTTCCTGCAAGCCCTCCACGACGACTGACAAAGGCCGCACAAGTGCCGAATACACAAAATGATGCTCCACAGCCTCATGATCCCGATATGTAACGGTGAAGTGCAGCATTCCCGTATTCCTGGCCTTTTCCTCGTCCCAGTCATAGCTTTGCTCCTGCTCCCAATGTGCTGGAAAGCGATCCAGCTTCATGCCTTCATCATTCGTTACCTCGACCCATAACGTTTGATCTAAGGGAAGATCTATCCGATCCTTACGCAGTAAATAAAATAAGATCGGGCTGTCTTCACCCTCCCTGCCAGCACTTTTCTCAACCTCTAACCAAGCCATATGAAAACGTATATTACGCTCTACAAACTCACGATGCAGTTCTGTCACATCTGGTTCGTCGCATACCTGATTTCCACTGATACGAATAGAGCGAGCCTCCTCGGGAATAAACGCAGCAATGATAACTATCGTGTGATCGCCTTCCTCCAGATACAAGCGAAAAGGACCGGATTCCGCATATACCAGCATGCCATCTATCCAAATTTGTCCCGTTCCTTCAAAGGGTCTGAAAATCACTTCCTGTGCAGCCATACAACGAAGATTTGAAACCAGCAAAAGCCTTTCTTGTTCGGCCAAAGGCGGAAAAACACCTAGATTCAGTTCGGCAGTCCGAGGGTCCAGCTCGGTCAATAATCGGCACGCTGCCTTTCCTCCGGCTGAAAGCTCTACTCCCTCTTCATCACAAGCCTTTTCCAAATTCCAATCCTCATGAGCAAAATAACTTGACCATTCCCTACCCACACCGCAATTTTTCGGGAGCATGACCGGACCGACTGCATAAGCAGACCTCAGACGTACCGGATGATCCGACAGCACAGTTGTTGCTTTTTCCAGATGTGTGAACCTCATAACATTCCCCCTCCAGGTTTTTGTTTCCTCAGAGACGTAGTCGCGGTTATATTCCGTTTAACATTCAATTTAACTATATAAAACTATTCGTTATTACCTCTACGTACTCCTCTGTTATTCTCAAAAAAGTAGCTATGATAAAACAAAAAAACGAAGAAAGCAGAGTGCTTCACTTCGTTATTAAAAATTTCTATATCTAAAAACCTATTTAATGCTGCCATGATTGTTGCTAACAATACTAGGGTATAGTATGTTTAGGGTGAAGTTACTATTTTAAAAATGTGCATAACTCGCTTGAATTTGCTTTTCCAACTTAATGCATTCTAACTTTAGCTCCCAAATCTGTTCGCTCCACGAGTTTCGATCCGCCGCGTTATTACTATTTCGTAAGAGATCAAACAACCTCAGCAATTCATCGTTTATCTGATCAAAATGTCGCCACAGTGTATTAATCTCAGAATCTTTAGTCTCTTTGCCATTCTCCAGCAATTGATGCCGCAGGGCTTCTTTGAGCTCCTGTTGCCACTCTATATCGTTCAATTGTTTCGCATAATTAAGAAGATCCAGATAGTCATCTACCTGCAGGTAACTACGTGTTTTTATCTGTTTCATAGGGTCTCTCTCCTTAGGACTCAATCTATTACCAAGTATTATACTAGGTTATTAAGGAAAAGCAATACTTTATTCTAGAATACACAAAAAAGAGGCAGCCTCAGCTACCTCTCTTGAATATTACGATTATTTTCTTACAATGCTGCCTGCAAATCCTCGATCAAATCTTCCAGATCTTCAATCCCAACCGAAATCCGCACCAAACCTTCGGTAATACCTAGCTCTGCACGACGTTCTACTGGAATAGAGGCGTGCGTCATACGTGCCGGAACACTAATCAGACTTTCAACCGCTCCCAAGCTTTCAGCCAGTGTAAAATATTTCACCTTTTTCAGAAGTGCAACCGCGTTAGCGTCGCTACCTACATCAAAGGAAATGATGCCGCCAAAGCCTTCGGCCTGGATTTTGGACAGTTCATGCTGTGCATGGCTTTCCAGTCCAGGATAGTACACTTTGCTAACCTTCGGGTGTTTTTCCAAAAAGGCTGCAATTTCTTTCGCATTTTGCTCAATCGCTTCCATACGCAGACCCAATGTTTTAATACCGCGGATCAATAACCAAGAATCCTGCGGGCCGAGAATAGCACCAATGGCGTTTTGCAGAAAATGAAGTTGTTCTCCCAGCTCGTCGCTGTTCACAACAGCCAGACCGGCTACAACATCGCTATGCCCGCCCAAATACTTGGTAGCAGAGTGAATGACGATATCAGCCCCAAGTGTAATTGGCGTCTGCCAATAAGGGGTAGCAAATGTGTTGTCGACGATCAATAAAAGATCATGTTTTTTTACAAGCTCCGAAACAGCGCGGATATCCGTAACCTTCAAAAGCGGGTTCGTTGGCGTTTCGACATACAATGCCTTCGTATTCGGACGAATTGCTTTGGAGATGGCTTCCAGGTCAGTCGTATCCACAAATGTGGACTCAATTCCGATACGGCTGAGGACTTTGCTTACAATACGGTAGGTGCCTCCGTATACATCATCGGTCAGCAAAATATGATCCCCTGCATTAAACAGTGAAAATACCGCATGAATTGCTGCCATACCCGAACCGAAAGCAAAACCACGCTTTCCTTCCTCCAGATCCTTGATCAGCTCTTCCAGAGCAAACCGGGTCGGATTGCCTGTACGCGAATATTCGTATCCCTTATGGACGCCAATTTCCTCTTGCTCATAAGTGCTTACCTGATAAATAGGAACGTTAACCGCGCCTGTATGGGGATCGGTAGGAAGCCCGCCGTGAATCAGTTTTGTTTTGCGTTTCATTTTATATCCCGCCTTCATATATTTTTTTGCTCAGATAACGTTCGCTGCTATCCGGGAAAATGGTAACAATATGTGCGCCATCCGGTGCATTTTCGGCTTCCAGTAAAGCGGCATGTAAAGCAGACCCTGAAGAACTGCCAACGAGAAGACCTTCACGTGCAGCCAGTTCCTTGACACGGTCAAAAGCATCGACATCGCTAATGGTGTGAATGGCATTAAAATATCCTTTATCCACAAATTCAGGGATTAATTCCATGCCAATTCCTTCCGTTTTATGTGGACCTGACTCGCCGCCATTCAAAATGGACCCTTCCGGCTCCACGATGACCGTTTTAAGGGCTGCATTTTGTTCCTTAAGATAACGCGAGGTTCCCATAAACGTTCCCCCCGAGCCTGCACCTGCCACAAATACGTCCACTTTGCCGTCCAGATCGTTCCATATTTCAGGTCCCATTGTCGTATAATATGCCTCGGGATTATCCGGATTACTGAATTGCCGTGGCAAGTATGCATCTTTTATTTCAGCAGCCAATTCTTTTGTTTTTTCGATAGCTCCTTTCATCCCCTCACTTGTCGGGGTATGAACGATGCGTGCTCCTAATGCCTTCATCAGGTCCTGCTTCTCTTGGCTGAACTTCTCAGGCACAGCAAAAATAACCGAGATATTATAATGAAGCGCCGCCATCGCAAGACCAATACCTGCGTTGCCTGCTGTTGCTTCAATTAATGTCCCACCTGGCTTCAGCTGACCTGTTTTTAATGCTTTTTCAATTAGAGCCTTACCTACCCGATCCTTTACGCTGCCGCCGGGGTTCATAAACTCCAGCTTCGCAAACAGGCGAATTCCTCTCGGTAGAGAATAGCTGTTCAGCTCCACTAATGGCGTACGTCCGATGAGTTCAAGGGTATTTTGATATACATTCATAATTTCAAGCTCCTTTTAATGGCGAATCCAAAATAAACCAATGGTCAAAAATTAACGCCTATTGTCGGAGAAGTTCGCTATCATCTCCGAGAAAACACAGTAATACGGTAAGTATTGATGCAATAAGATTTTATGTGTATTTGAAGCTTTTGTCAAATGGACCAGTCACAATACCCTCACACCCTGCCTGCTTGCTCGATATGATAGAGAAGATGTTACAAAATATCCCCGTGCAACATAAGGAGGAGTTCATATATGGGAAAGCAATTTCTGAAGATAGCTGCCGTATATTTTGCCCTCAGTGTGCTGCTTAGTGTAATTATTGGCTTGTCGGGTGATTACAGCCTGTCCAATGTTCAGTTTCATATCCATTTGTTGGGTTGGATTGCACTTGGAATTATAGGTCTGATCTATGTGAACTTTCCTGCACTTTCAGTTACTATTCTGGCACATATCCATTTTTGGATGCATAATATCGGTCTGCCTGTGTTGATATTGGCGATTATAGGTGAAAATCACGAGGTTCCAGAGGCTGGAGTTTGGATCGCCATAGGGTGGGTGTTACTCGCGGGGGGGACTATGCTGTTTATGGTGAATGTGTGGGATAGACTGCGCTAGAGCAAATAAGTTCTCTTCATTTGACCATAAAAAAAGGAGCCTGATCAGTCAGGACTCCTTGATATCTTCATTATATGTTAGCTATACACCAACTGTGCTAGCTAAGTGTTCTATACTGTTACTTCACTGTTTCATCCTGTACATGTTCTTTACAGAAGTTCTCAACAGCTTGCAGCTCATCATCTTCAAGTTCAAGATCAATGTAACGATTCGTTACTTTTTCAATTAATTCATACTTTAGCAGTCCCGTCTTTTCTTCGTCTACTAAATAAAGACAACGGATATACAGTCCGTTTTCAGTGTATAGCTCGTCGTCCTCCTCTACCTCTACATCAATGATAAATTCATAACGCTGTCCAGTCAAAATACCAAAAGCATCTTTAATCTGATCTACTGTGTACGTTGTAAAATTCAACATGTTTTTATTCCCTCCGGGTTTCCTTCAATTACGGTGCATTCTACGCCCGCAGGCAGTAGTTGTTCAACTTGTGTGCGTACTTCTTGACGACTCAAATCCTGGCCCATGATGGATATCCAGCCTCGATCATTACGCGAGCGAATTAAACGCCCTATGCCTTGTCTGAGTCTAAGTGCCATGTGAGGCATATCTATCTGAATAAACGGATCTGCTGCATCCTTGCGCAGAGCCGTAAAAACCGGATCATTCGGAGGAAATGGTAGTGACCAGATAATGACGTGCGACAGAGAAGGTCCAGGAATATCCAATCCTTCCCATAATGTAACAGCGCACAACACACTTTCCTCATCATTCTGAAAAGCTGAGATCAGATGGCTGATTTCAGCCGAACCTTCGTACAGAAAACGATAGGCTGATGCCTCCGGGTAAGCAACGAGATCCTTCTTGAATGCAGCCAATTCCTCCTGTGAAGGAAACAGGATAAGCGCTCTTCCCTGCGATTTCTCCAGCAGTGCCAGCGCTCTCTGGATTGGATCATGCCCCGCTTGCAACGGGTACAGTGCAGCTTGCATCTGATCGCTGTAGTCATAAGGTGAAGCAACAGAAAACGTTAGTGGATTTTCAATACCGAGACTCTGCGCCATATAGTCAAAAGAGCTCTCTACGGAAAGTGTAGCTGAAGAGAATACGATTGGTATATGCTGCGCAAATACTCGTTCTTTGAGAATCTCTTTTACCATCTTCGGCATAACCACAAGCGTTAATCCATCCTGATCCTCCATCACCCACGAAATGAGAAGTTCAGGACGCTTAAACAAAGCCAATGCGGTTTGAATCATTTCCAAATGTTCTTCCACAATTTTGACTTGATACTCATCCAAAGAGAATAGCCCGCTTTCAAATACAAGCTCTTCCTCAATCGTTCCGATCAGTTCACCAAAGCGGTTTACCTCTCGAATTAGTGACTCATTCAGGATGAACTCCTTGCGATTAGAACCCTGTACAGGCTGACTGTTCTTATCAAGCGCAGCGAACAAAGCCTCACTTTGGGAGATCGCATCTTCGATCGTCATTGCCAAAGATTCTCGCACTTCCCCCTCGAGAAGTCGGGTAATAATAGACTCAAACTGAGCGTGCTTAAGCTTGTAGGTAAGTGCATTTTGTGCCGCTGTCTCCAGCAGATGCCCTTCGTCAAAGACGACAGAGCTGTGCTCCGGCAGCAACGGCAGCTGACCCTCGCGCTTTCTCGCTTCGTAGGTCCATACATGCTCCATATAAAAGTCATGAGAGCAAATGACCAGATCTGCCGCCTTGCGGTAATGATCACGAGACAACGTCTGACCGCAACGATGGCGCTGATGGCAAACGAGACAGTCTTGAAATACATCCCATCCGAGTCTGCTCCACTGTCCATCTGTTAGCTCGGGATACTCCTTCCGATTTCCGTAAGGAGTGAAGGACTGTAACGTATCTGGAAAATGAACAAAATCCGGCAGTTCCTGATAAATATCCCGGAAAACATCTGCGTCCTCATCCAGTCCCCCTCGCACCTCATCCAGCTTATTCAGGCAAATATACTGATCCGGCGACTTCCCCAATCTGGCATCAATCGTCAGACTCAAATGCCGTACCAGCTTGGCGATATCCCCTTCCGGCTTTACCAATTGTTCAATTAACGATTCATCCGCACAGGCGATAATCGCCGGTTTTCTCATGTATCGGGCATATGCAATAGCGTACAGCAGGTATACCAGCGTTTTACCAGTGCCCACACCTGCTTCTGCAAAAATGGTCTTTTTTTCCTTATAGGCACGCTCTAGCTGGAATGCCATATAAATTTGTTCATCCCGAACCTCAAAGCCGACTTCAGGCAAAACTTCATAAAATACATCCGCAATCCAGTCACTTGCCTGCTCAATAAACGGCTTGGACGGATCAAAGGCAAAAGGGTAAGTAGTCAATCGGGCTGTGCCTCCAATTCGTTCATAATGTGCATCCTTTCATTATAACGCAAAACAAGCTAAAAAGAACATGAAAACTGTAAGAACAGCTTACATTTTTTATTTCTCCATGAAATTCTATAAATAAAGGACATCAGGGTTCGTTTGTGTGAGTACGCTACGAGGAGGATTTGGCGAAGGATTTGGTGGAGAAAGCTTGATAAGAGATAGGTTAAGCAAGGGAAGTATTCATAGCATAATGAGAAAACAAAGAAACCAGCTAATGCTTTCAGGCACTGGCCGGTTCCATGTTTACTTTTGCTTCATCAGATCTGGAATTTGTTCAAGAAGCCGTTCTCTCGTGATGGCATCATCAAAATTCCATGAGCTGTCGAGCGTGTATACCCGTTTGTTTTGAACGGCGGGAATGGTCTTCCATATTTCACTGTTCATCAGATTATTAGTAACTGCAACTGTTTCTTTACTCTGATCCGACAGAATAAATAGTTCATCCCCGATAAATGCAGGAAGCACCTCGTTAGAAATGGCAGCAAAACGCTCTTTTTTATCAATCAGGTCTGTTTGTACCTTGGGAGCCGGTTTAAAGCCAAGCACATCATACAAGGACACCGATGCACCCTGATGTCCCATAACATACAGGTTTTTACCCATAACTAACAGCACTGTCGCTGTCTCTCCTGGCTTAATGTCAACATCCAGCTTGGCCTTCATTTGTTTGGCCTTCTCGTCATATAAGGTTTTGAATTGGTCTGCCTCTTTAGTTTTTCCAAGAAGTTTACCTAGCTCCTGCATACGTTCAAAAGTTGCCTGTTCGGAATTGAGAGCCACGGTAGGTGCAATTTTAGCTAACGTATCAATCGCCTTTTCATCCCAATTGTCGTGAAGAATAAGGTCCGGTTTCAGCATCGTCACTTTTTCCAGATTCACCGGGTAGCCTACATCGGTAATATCCTTGGTAAGGTCCGCGTACACAATTTGTGACTGAATGACACTCAGACTCGCACCTGCTGGACGTACACCCAAGGCAAGCAAATCCCCCGGATCACTGCCTACATAAACGATCCGCTGTGGATTTACCGGAATCGTTACTTTACGTTTTTGAGAGTCTGTATATTCTCGGGTGGTCGACGTTGTTGATGCCTCTTCCTTTTGAACCGTGCTGTTTGCAGCCTGTCCTGCTGTAGGGGAAGTTTGGGCAACATTTCCTTGAGAGCTACAAGCTGATAGTACAACGGCTATAATGAGCAGTGCTCCCGCCAGTATAGGGAGTTTGGTCGATTTTTTTACATGTAGCATATGGATGTATCCTCCAAGTTATATAGTCTATAGAAAATGATAATCATTATCATTGACTTAATATTACATAATAGACCCATCTTCTGCAACGGAAATTTCCTTAATTCATGATATTAGAAGCTACTGGAGGGAAGGGCAATTGTTGCTCATGTCGTTGCAACTCTTTTTTATTCACAACAAAGGTGTTGGTACAAAGATCGTGGACTCCCTGTTTCTTCGCAGTAAAAGCGACCACAATATAAATAATATGAACAAACATAAAAGTAATAGCTTTAATCCAGTAACGCCCGGAAGCGTGCCAGAATTCAAGCCGCTTTCCTTCCTTGTTCACTACAATTAGAGAAAACATAAGCTTACCTGGTGTTGCTTTTACCTTCGATGATTCCCATAACACACAGTACAACCATGGCACTACGAGCCATAAGATCAGCGGCCACAACATAAGCAGTACTTGTATGAAACCCGTCTCCTTTATGCCCAGAAGATCTGGGATAATGTAAATTGCGCCCCCTACTAAAAGGACTATGGCAGTAAGGATGATCAGATCAATCACAAACGCTGCCGTTCTTATCCAAAATCCTCCGTATATTCTTTTTGTACAATCGCTTGATGCTGTCATGATATGTATAACTCCTTTTGCAAATGATATTTAAAATCCAGTTTATTCCTTTATCCAAGAAGATATCATACGGTTACCCACCTATATTGTCAATTTACGAGCAAATACTCTTAAACAAGTAAAAGGACCTATTTCCATGCATCAAAATGAAATTTTTCATAGGAGTTAAGAGCTTATGTACAATGATTTTTCTCTGATTGGGTACAAAATAGGCGCAGCCACAATCTCTTAACCCCCTATTAGTAGTACTTTGGCATCGAAATAAATCCAGCCTTTTCATGCATAAAAAAACAGCGTATATGTAAATGAAATTACACACACGCTGTCTTACAATTCATTCCGTAAATCTGACAAATTATAGGACAATTAAATATGAGTTCGTTCTTGCACGCTTATACACTATATTTTTTGCATTCAACACTAAACAAACCTTCTTCACCGCGCAGCTTTGCCAATGCCTCGACAAAGAAATAATCGCCATAGATAATGGGAACGTTGATGTATTTTTGTTCAGGATAATGTACGGTCCCGTTCATCAGCAATCCCTCATGCTCCTCGCCCCACGCCGTACACGTATGATGCAAGCCCTCGAGGATAGATGCTGCAGCTTCTGTAAAATGCTCTGCACGCATCGAATATTTTGCCAGCTCCAGCAAACCACTGGCCGCAATTGCCGCCGCCGATGAATCCCATGCCCCGCGGTGCTCTTCTTCTGCTCTAAAATCCCACACAGGCAGGCAAGCATCGCCCAGCTGGGATAGGAAAAAATCAGCTGTGTTCTCGGCCACCTTCAAATAACGCGAATCGCGCGTGTACCCATACGAAAGCGTAAAACCATACAGAGCCCAAGCCGTGCCACGTGCCCAGGCAGAACCGGGAGCAAATCCCTGTCCGCCATGCTCGGCTACCTTTTTTCCAATCTCCGGATCGAATTCGATCACATGTGCGATAGAACCGTCCGAACGGACAAATTCACGTGCTATGGTATCTGCATGCTGCACAGCGAGAGCGGCAAAACGCGGATCTCCGCTTTCCTCCGAAGCCCAATAAAGCAAAGGTAGATTCATCATACTATCTATAATCGCAACGCCCCGTGTATCCATGTCCTTCGAGGGGAAGTTCCACGCGCGAATAAAACGGCCATTCACGTTAAAACGGGCAGCCAGCAGATTGGCAGCTAATAACCCACGTCTTTTGGAATCAGAATCTCCGTTCAATCGATGGGCGGCCACGCCGCTGAGCAGCCAAATAAAGCCAAGATCATGGTCTACAGCTTCGCTATTATAGAGTATTTTTTCCAAACGACCCTCGCACCGCTGTGCAATCCCGGCGGCCACACTGTCAGGACGCGCCCTATTGGCTAGCCATAGCAGTCCCGGATAAAAACCTGCTGTCCACCACGCTTCTTCACGATTATCATAACGTCCATCCTCAGCAACATGTGGAAAAGCGTCCCCCAGTCTTGCCGCCAAGGCAAGCGTCTTATCCAAAGCCAGCTCCCACGATTGCTCCAGCCACGCTTCTGATTTCGTCATTTCTTTTTCCTCTCCTTTTTCCACATGTTAAACCATATTTATGGCTCCAGCTCTATCTATTCAGGTAACCGAATGATAAAGGAAATGCGATTACCTTCACATTCCAGACGCGCTCCCTTAAGTAAACCATTCCGACAGGCCACAGAAGCTAGTTCTTCCGGCCAAACCACGTTCGTTCCATCCGTCGTCGGGATGACTTCAAGGCTTGCACCTGCGTATTCTACTCGAATGCTTTCCGTTTCTTTCCCAGCTGACATGACATGATGAATAACGCTGCGCTCCCGACCGTCGTACGCCATTAGGGGAATAAGTGCCCCTACATTCTGAATATTGCCTTGAAGCTCATACGCCACTTCAATTTTGCCCGGTACCTGACGATAATGCGTTCGGATTTCCCTCACTCCCGGGAAGGGGCCTTCCCACAGGAGTGTAAAATCCGTTGCTCCGTCAAACGCTGAGCTTTGTTCCATCTGTACGGTTCCTCCACCATCCTGCGGGTCAATCCCTCCATCCCGATCGAACTCCATCGTACCGGGAATGCCTTCCGACAAGCTGTGCCACTTTCCGTCCTCCGTTTGCCAGGCGGGGGTATAGCTCAGCGGGAAAATATCTCCCTCCGCGAAGCCTGTAAAGCCGCGGTCTGCATGACCTGCTGAGGACGGACCGATCAGCGACGGCAGCGCAGACTGCTGAATACGCACGATGCCCGGAACATTGTACGGGTCGTTGACCGATGTTTGCACAAGCATTTGCTGCCCGTCTACGGCTGCAATGACAGTCTGGAACCAGCCATCCGTTTCCAACACCCGGCTGCCGATCTCCGCCGGGATGAAGGTTGGAGAAATGTGATCCATCTCCTCCCCATATAGAAGGGTGTGGGCCAGCACAGCCACCGTCCACAGACTGTAGCAGGTATGATTTGAGTACACCTCAAAGCCATGTCGTGCCTCGGACGAATAATGGTTGCGGACGATATGTAGCTTGCCGTCATCCGTCTGCCAGCGACTAATCGCTTGCCAGCATAGATCTGCTGCCCGTCGGAACGCACCTGCGAGCCCATGCTCTCCTGCTGTAATAGCCTGCTGAGCATGTGTTGTAAAGACAAAGGCCGCCGCCGCTTCGTTCCACTGATGCTGGGCGCTTCTTCCACGCGGCGGAATTTCCCCGTGCGGGGATAGCGCCAGTAATGTGCTGAGCGCCCCCCTGCGAAGGTGGTCACGCAGTTCGAGTGCGCAGCTGCCATCATATCCGTTCTCCAGCATCACGCCCAGATGAAAACGTGTAACGATATCGTAGGCAAATGGGCTATTGGGCCGATCCAACGGACCATCCTGATACAGGCCCAACCCGGTAAAACGAGGCAAATGGTAGCTGCGGATATACGTCTCCATCCATTCCGAATCGGCTGCAATTCCTTCCGTTGCACGCAAAAACTCGCCGGAAATCATAATCGCATTCCAGTTGATCATCCGGTTCGGATTTTTCATTTTGCTCATCGTAAAAATGTAGGTCTGCTCCGGCTGAATTCTGCTCAGTTGCTGCTTCCATGCCATGGCTTGTTCTGGCAGCAGATTTTTAAGGAGCCGATACGCTCCCATCATCATAATTGGAAAAAAGTCTGGGTGGTGATCTGGCGCTTTTTCCTCCACTACACAAGCTATGCTATGCGTCAAGGCCGCAGCAGCAGATTCCAGTAAATCATGCCGGCCTTCTTTGACCAACACAGCCGCAGCCAACGCATAGGAGGGGGTGGAGTAGTACCGTTCACTTTCAGAATGGGGGTCAATGATAGCTCCGGTATCATCCTGATGCAGGGCATATGCGCGAACCAGCTTTTCCAGCACAGCCAGCTTATGTTGGTGAGTCCATCCGTCATTCACTCGATTTGGCGCGCTTTCCACCTGTTTTATAAATCTCTCCAGCTCCGTCTGCCAAGGGTACACGCTGCCTGTCTGCAGCTTATTCATCCTGTCTGCCTCCCATTCAAAATGAAAATTAATGTATGGTAAAAAACAGATTGCAATCTACGCTTGCAGAACCGTTCCATTGATTGGAGTCCAGTTGCAGCGATGTTTTATAAAACACAAAGGGAGCTCCGTCATGATCTATGTGCTTCACCGCCTCCAACCCCGCCCGCAGCACGCCGGCATCATAATCTAGCCTGACGACTGCGTTCGCTCCCTTCCATTCCACGAAGCCTGCTCCCAGATTAGGCTGAATACGGCTGATGAAAACCTCCTCCACATCCCATGACTTCATGCTCACGCCAGACGTTTCAAACTCAAAATGATCGGTGACGGTAAGCCTTGCCCCCTCGTTTCCCTCCAGCACATTCCATGTAAAGGAGCGGGTGAAGACCTCCAATTCTTCTACAGGATAAGCAGATGTCAAATCAAGCTTAAGCCTTGTGCCCGTCTGTATCTTCTCCTGCTCATCCAAAGCAATATCCAGCACAACTGCCTTTGCCTGTGTGCCCGATTGCTGCATAGTCCCATTGATGACAGGCACGGAATGACCGCCGGAGGAGATATTGATAATCGACTCTCGTCCCGATGAAAAATAGGCTTTCGTGTACAGGCCTGCTCCCAGATCACACAATATATTTTCGCCACCGCCATGAAGGATGAAATGTCCAAGATCGTTATGATTGTGCGGTTCATTGTTATGCCCAGCCTTCGCTGAAAATGCAAGCATGACACCTGGTTCACCCTTTTGGCTTCCGAGTCCACTATGGCTGGAACTGCGGCTGCGGCACATCAGCCAACCGAGTTGCGGTAAATAATTGGTAACGGTCTCACCGCTCCCGAATGCCAGAGGATTCGTCCAGACCAGGTTGCGCAATACATGAGCCCAGCGGCGACAGGGGTCTTCCAATAGACCAGGTACGCGGAAAGGGAGTGTAGATGGTCGTTCTTGCAATGAATTCAAATGAGAGATGAGTCCGGAAGGCAATCGTTCAGTTTCACTACTGTCCGAATAATTAGCGAAAATGCCATTCGACAGATGAACCCGCTCTGCAAAGGATGCGATTTGCCTAACCTTTTCCGAGTTCAGAATATCCACAGCTCCCTCGGTAAACTCACGCAGCATATCGGCAAAATAAGTAAAATAACCAAAGCCGTATACCCAGTAACCTACGCCTTCGGGACATCCCCCGTCCTCTCTGTAGCCTGCCAAAAAACAATCCAGCGTGCCCAGCATACTTTCGATGGCTACCGCTCTGGAAAAGTCGTCTTCTACCAGCAGCAATGCTGCAATTCCGCAACCGGAAGCACATACTGCCGACCAATTATGATCTGCGGTTTCCCATCCAAAATGACGAGGCTTCCAAAAAACGGGTTCCAGCACACGACGTTCGATCTCTTCATGCACCTGAGCGACCACATGGCTAGCCAGTTGTTCTCCTAGCAGCAATAAAATTTCAACCAGCGTTTGTGCTGTTTCGGACGCGAACAAATCCACCTGCTGCCAAGGCGGGGTTACTGTGTCCTCTTCATTGACATGTGCAGGAAGCGCCCATGTGTACTCACTGCATATGTCCAGCAGACCGCTTTCCACCTCTTTCATCTTTCGAGGCTCCGGCTTAACAACAGCTTCCAGCACTATAGCAACCAGTCGTCCACGCCGTTCAAAGTACACATCCTCATACGGCTTGCGCTCTCCTGTATTAGCAAATTCCCGAAACAGAGACAACGGCAGTTCAGGCCATGATGCTTCCCGATTATCTTTACAGACACGCTCAATATCTATCCAAAGCTCGGCGTATATCGGCTCAGAGACAGTCGTCCGCAGCCTTTTTGTCCAATTACTCCTTAACCGTTGCCTTACTGAATCCTGCATGCCGCCAGCCAGCGCCTTAACGAGCCGCGAAGCAGGCCAAGCCTCCCTCAGAAGACTCATTTGCATTTCCTCCCCATGAGAAGCATTTGTTTCACCTTCTTTTTTTGTTAACGCTTTCATTGTATCTAACAATCATCCTAAATTCAAAGGGGTAGTAAAACAATTGAGAAAAAATAAAAGAACCTCGATGCCCCGTTGCCGTGGTCATGGAAGTTCTTGTTTTACACTATTGGCCAATCCCCGTCCAGATTCGCTTTGATCATTTTTTCTAAACTGTGGGTTTCTCTTGTTTCCACTTTCTAATCCCGTCATCTTCCAGAATACCCAATGCTGCATCTGAGATATTAGGATCACGTAGCAAAGCGTCCTCGACTCTAAATTTAATATCGTCAGCATCTGCCAGCGTCATGCCCGGTGTAAGCTCAATCAACCCTTCCACGTGATAGTAGCGTCCCTCCTGTAAAATACGCATTTGATAAATATCCGTTACATGTGTATCTGCTAGAATAATGGAAGCCACACGTTCTTCGATATCAGGAGGAGCAGATACACCGATCAAACCTACCATGTTGTCGTAACCGACCCGAAAAGCAACACCGACCATCAGACAACCGATGAGTATACTCGAAATTCCGTCCAGCAGTTTAAAATCTGTCAGCGATGTAACCACTACTGCTAGCAGAGCAAGTACTCCACCCGTTGTTGCTACCAAATCTTCATAAAACACCAGCCGGGTTGGCGGTGCAGCACGCCCCACATGGCGGAACGCAGTGGTGAAAATGCTTAGCCCCTTCGCTTCTACTCTGGATTCATGCAGCACTTCTTTCATCGCTTTGCTCCATACAAATCCGTCCACCACTAGTGACAAAATCAGCACTACTACATTAATCCAAAATCCATGTGTAGATTCAGCCGGATGCTGCAGCAAATGAATGCCTTCCAATGCGGTTTCATAGGCCATAATCGTTACGACAATAACGGCAACCATACAAAACAGGTTGATCACTCGTCCAAAGCCGGTAGGAAAGCGTTTTGTCGGTTTTTTCTCTGCCAATACACTGCCCGCGAATACAAACATTTGATTCACTGCATCCGCAATGGAGTGCATCATCGTAGCAAACATAGAGCCGCTGCCTGTCAAGGCAAAAGCAATCCCCTTAATAAGAGCAATGCCGGTATTACCTAACGCAGCCGAGCCCGAGGATTTGTTTCCTTTTTTGACCATACTCCAAAAGGAGTCCTCTCTCTGTTTCACTTCCATCTTGTAGCTCCTCCTGAGGTATACATAATCTGATATATCCACATTATGTAATCGTTTGTTATGTATATTTTTAACCCGTCCATATTCTACCTAACCATCTGAGGAGAATCAATACAAACGATAATATTTTCCATGGAAAAGGAATGCCCCATGTCCCCCTACGACATGAAGCATTCCCGTTACAACCTTCTATCAGACATATCCTCAGGTTAACAACACAGATAATCTCCATGCGTTGACGATCGACATAAGTGCTGTTTACCAGCTTGATTTCGTAATTCCTGGAATTTGGCCTTTATGTGCCAACTCGCGGAACGCGATACGAGACAGCTTGAATTTGCGCAAGTATCCTCTAGGTCTGCCTGTCAGCTCGCATCGGCTTTTCAGGCGGGTTGGAGATGAGTCACGCGGAAGCTTTTGCAAAGCTTCGTAGTCCCCTTTTGCTTTCAATTCACGTCTCAGGTCCGCATATTTAGCTACAATTTCCTGGCGTTTCTTCTCTTTTACGACTTTTGACTTCTTGGCCATGTAAAGCTCCTCCTTGTGATATATGCCAATCATGAAGGTTCACCATCACTACCGCGAGATTGATGAACACGGATATGGACATGATTTTATAGCTTAAATAGTAATCATTACGATTAATACTTAATATAACGCTGCTCCAGGTGTGTTGTCAACCCAAGCGGTTTGAATCACGACATTAAAAAGCCGTTGAAACAGCAGCCCCCTTCACTCTTGTGAACGGTCTGTCGTTTCAACGGCTTTAAAATTTGCTGACTGACTTTGTTCATTCAGCCAAATGGCAAGCTACCCAATGATCTGGACGAGCCTCACGATAGAGTGGAATCTCTTTGGAGCAACGGTCGATTGCAAACGGACAGCGGGTATGGAACTTGCAGCCTGAAGGAGGGTTAACCGGACTTGGAATATCCCCCTTGAGCAAAATGCGTTCTCTCTTCAGCTTCGGCACCGGAATAGGTACAGCCGACAGCAACGCCTTCGTATACGGATGCAATGGATTCCCGAATAGCTCGTCACGCGATGCCGTTTCGACCATGGAGCCTAAATACATCACGCCAATACGGGAACACAAATGTTCCACCACGCTCAAATCATGCGAAATGAACAAATATGTCAGACCCCGTTCAGCCTGCAATTTGGCGAATAGGTTAATAATCTGCGCCTGTATGGACACATCCAGCGCTGATACCGGCTCATCAGCGATAATTAGATCCGGCTGAAGCGCCAGCGCTCGGGCAATGCCGATCCGTTGGCGTTGACCTCCCGAAAATTCATGGGGAAAACGGTCGATATGATACTCTGACAATCCACATAGCTTGAGCACGTCCAGCACAATCTGCCGGACCTCCTCCTTCGTTGCTATACCGTGATCCAGTAGCGCCTCACCAATGGCATCACCAATCCGTACACGCGGATTCAGCGAGCTATATGGGTCTTGAAAGATCAGCTGAATTTTGGGACGAAGTTCCTGCATCCCTTTGGCAGACAAGCTATGGAGATCCACCCCTTTGTATTTTACGGTACCGTCCGTTTTATCCGTCAATCTAACAATCGTGCGGCCCACCGTGCTTTTACCGCTCCCCGATTCCCCTACCAATCCGAAGGTTTCACCCTGACGGATCGTAAAGCTGATATCGTCTACCGCCCGCACATGTCCTGAAGTACGGTTCATAAACCCGGACTTCACCGGAAAGTACGTTTTTAAGCGGTCTATTTCCAACAATGGCTCAGCCATGAACAACCGCCTCCTCATATAACCAGCAGGATGCTTTCTGCTGAGCTGAAACTTCTTTTAATGTAGGCTCCTTTACACGACAAATGTCCATGCACTGCCCACAGCGGTCATGAAAATAACAGGAAGTCGTCAGCTCCAGCGGATTAGGTACCTGCCCGGGAATGGAATACAGTTCATCTTGGCGCTGATTAAGCACCGGTTTGGATTTTAGTAACCCTTGTGTATAAGGATGCTTGGGATGATTAAACAGCTGTACCACTTCGCCTTCCTCGACGATCTTGCCTGCATACATCACAATGACGTAATCAGCCATTTCGGCGACAACACCCAGATCATGGGTGATTAGCATGAGCGACATATTGGATCGGGCTTTAAATTCACGCAGCATATCCAGGATTTGCGCCTGAATCGTTACATCCAGCGCCGTGGTTGGCTCATCCGCGATAAGCAGCTTGGGACCACAAGAAACAGCAATCGCAATCATAATTCGCTGCAGCATCCCCCCGCTCAGCTCATGCGGATAACTTTTTAAAATCTGCTCCGGCCGGGATATACCGACCTGTTCGATCAGCTCCAGTGCTCGCTTACGAGCTTCCTTACGGCCTATTTTCAAATGCTCAATCAGTGGTTCGGATAGCTGTTCACCAATGGTCATGACCGGATTCAATGAAGACATCGGCTCCTGAAAGATCATGGATATTTCATGTCCGCGAATCGTGCGCATCTTATTTCTGCTAAGCTCTAGCAGATCGGTTTCCTCAAAGCGGATGCTTCCGCCTGCCACTTTACCACCGGGACTCTGGATCAGACCCATGATGGACATCGCGGTAATACTTTTGCCGCATCCCGATTCACCGACAATGCATACCGTTTCCCCCGGCTTCACACGGAAGCTGATATCATCCACCGCTTTAACCGTTCCTTCTTCTGTATAAAAATGAGTGCTTAAATGTTCAATAGAAAGTAAATTGTCCATGGTGTATGATCACCTACCTCTTATGTTTCGGGTCAAGTACATCCCTCAGCCCGTCACCAAAAATATTAATAGCGATGACTGTAGCAAAAATAGACAGGCCTGGCGGTATCCACAACCACGGTCGTTGCTGAAAATCCAGCACATTGTTAGCGGCATCAATCATGTTGCCCCAAGTCGGTGTCGTGGGCAGCACGCCAAGGCCAAAGAAGCTGAGTACAGATTCACTCAAGATAGCTCCGCCAATATTCAATGTAGCGATAACGATCAATAACGGTAAAATATTCGGCAGCAGATGCTTGAACAGCTTTCGACGATTCGAGAGTCCCAGTACCGTCGCGGCTTGCATAAATTCACGTTCCCGCAAACTAAGCATCTGGCCCCTCACCATCCGTGCAATCCCCGGCCAGTTGACCAGACTAAGCATCAGCATGACAATATACATCCGTTGATCGGGTGGAACCTTCCAGTCAGATAGCAGCGCGCCCATAATAAATAGTAGGGGCAAACTGGGAATCGTCAGCAGCAAATCAGCAACGCGCATAATAATCTGATCCGCAATCCCGCGAAAATATGCGGATATGACCCCCAGCGTAGCCCCCAAAAAGACTGACAATACCATTGAAGCCAAACCCACAGTAAGAGAAATTTGACCTGCCTGCATCACACGTGTCAGCACATCCCGCCCCAGCTTGTCTGTTCCTAACCAGTGATGGATATTTGGCGCCTTGTTCATCATTAATATATTTGTTTTATTATCGGAATAAGGAGAAAATAGCGGACCGATAAAACAGAGCAAAAACATAAATACCACGACAAGCAGACCAGCCATAGCAAGCTTGTTTCTGAACAGCTGCCGGAGCGCTTGCTGCCACATTGAAGATTTAACAGTTGTTCGCAGTCTGCCGTTGCTCTTGCTCAAATTACTGCTCACGGATGACATTCCTTAGCCCCCTTCTTACACTTTCACACGCGGGTCCGCGATGCGATACAAAATATCGGACAACAGTGTCCCGATAACGCTCAATATGGCAATCAGCATCGTAAAGCCCATAAGTAGCGGATAATCCCGGAGCGAAAAGGATTGCATGTACAACTGACCGATTCCTGGCCAATTAAAAATCTTTTCAATAATCAGGGACCCGCCAAACAGCGCAGGTAATTCGAAGCCAACGAGCGTAATGGCAGGCAGCAATGCATTTCTCAATGCGTGCGTAAAAAGTACCTTTCTTTCCTTTAATCCCTTTGCACGGGCTGTGCGTATATAATCCTGCTGGATCACGTCGATCATATTGCTACGGAAGTAGCGGGTCAACGACCCCAGTCCCAGCAGCGTCATAACGATCACTGGCAAGGTCATATGCTGGAGAACCTCCTTCACATACTCCATACCTGTAGCGTTACTCCCCGTATTAAGCATGCCACCGGGTGGCAACCACTTCAGGTCAACCGCTGCGATTTTAATCAGATACAACCCGATAAAAAATGAGGGCACAGACATGGCAGCGAAAATCACCACCATTACCAAAGTATCAAACCATGAATACTGCTTATAAGCAGCAACCACACCGATAATGACCGCGATAAACCAGGTCAGGAAGGTCGATACAACGGCCAGCAAAAACGAGTTCCAGATATACTCATTAAATAAGGTCAGCACCGGCTTCTGCTGGGCAAGCGAATAACCAAAATTTCCATGCAGCGCATTGCCCAGCCAATTTCCATAGCGTTCAAGAATAGGCTTATTCAGGCCGTAAATTTCCCTCAGCTCCGCCTTTCTCTCTGGCGACAGCTTCAGATTGCCGCTAATGAAATCTCCCGGTGTCATGGCATACAGGAAAAAAATCATCATCGAAGCGGCCAACAAAATAATAACCATATACGTCAGTCTTTTCGTTAAAAACGAGCTCATGACAGACTCCTTTCAATTCAAGGTCAGGCTACTCACTACGTTTTCCCCATTTGGGAGGCCCCTTGATCCGAACCTGATGTTCTTCACAAGGGGCCCGCAAATGTGGCTTATTTAAGGGACCATTCGAACAGATTACCAGACAAGCCAATGAACGGACTGACCTTTACATGTTCCATCCGACCATTGTAGGCATATACCGTCTTCTTATAGTTGGTAAAAATAGCGGGCAGTTCATCGTTTAGCAGCACATATAATTCTTGATATATTTTCTTACGTTCTTCCATATTCGTCGTAGACAAGCCTTTTTCATATAGCTCTTTTACCTTTGGATTGTTATATCCCTTGACTTCTCCATTGACGAATTGCTCGATTCCATCTGATGGATCTGTCAGCATGCCTGTCGAGAAGGCGGCAAGATCATAATCCTTACCTTCTACTTTGGCGACCATGGCATTAAAGTCTGCAAAGATTTCCGGCTGTAGGTCAACGCCAATCGCTTTGTAATTTTCAGCCGCAAGCGCAATAAAGGTGTCTGTTTCTGGACGTTTAGAGGTCAGCAGGTGAATGGTCAGCTTCTGACCGTTTTTCTCACGGATGCCGTCACTACCTTCTGCCCAGCCCGCTTCATCCAGCAGCTTTTTCGCTTGCTCTGGGTCGTAGTTGTATGGATTGATTCCATCGGTCGTGTAAGACCAGAATATTGGGGAAGCTGGAATGTTTGCGACCGCCCCTGCTCCCTGAGCTGCGTCGACATAAATGCTTTTCCGATCCAGTCCATAGGTCAATGCTTGACGAACCTTTTTATCCTTAAGCTTTTCATTTTCAAGATTTACTTGCAAATATCCATAAGTGCTAGGGGTATACGGCAAAATGTTTAAAAAGCCAAGCCCTTTTAGTTTGTCGATATTTTCCTGAGTTGCGGTGAATTGAGCAAAATCGGTATCGCCTGTTTCTATGAATTGCCAAGCGTCGCCTTCTGCTGTTTTGTAAATGAAATGCTGTGTTTTCGGTTTGCCTTTGAAAAAGTGATCATTCGCCTCCAGTCGAACTTCTTGCCCTGGAATGAACTTTTCCAACTTATAAGCCCCATTTCCCAGAGGGCTACTATGTAAATTTTTAAAATAATCCAGCTCTCCGAACTTGTAATCCTTGCCGTAGTAGGCTTTGGACAGTACATAGTCACCCAGAATCTGCAGAGCCAGCGCGTTTGGTTTTTCCAATGTCGCAGAAATGGTCTGCGCATCAATCACCTTGATTCCTTCAATTTGTTTTGCCTTGCCTTCCGTATAGTCTTTGCCGCCTTTAATGTTCAGCTTTCGGATTTGGCTGTCACCAGGATAGGCTTTGTCATAGATCAACGTCCAGGTAAAAGCGACATCCTCTGCTGTCAAAGGAGAGCCATCACTGAATTTTGTACCGGGAACCAGATGAAACGTGTACGTTAGATTATCCTTGGAAATATCCCAGCTCTTAGCCAGATTGGGCAGCGGAAGCCCCTTCTCGTCTACCGTGACCAGCGGAGTCCACAACTGCGAAATCACATTGCCGTCATAGCCGCTTTGGTTAAAATACGGAGTAAACACCCCGGCTGGGTCAGTCAGACCAACAATAATCGTGTCGCTTCTCTTTTTGGACACTTCCGGCAATTTGGATAAATCTGAAGCTTGTACCAGACTTGTTAATGGCTGCGCTGTAGCGGCTGTCTGTGCGACATCACTATTTTGCGAAGTAGCATCATTAGCGCTATCTGATCCACCACTAGAGCAAGCTGCTAATAAGGTAGAACTTGCCAGAAGTAGACTGCTGAGTAGAATAATTCCCTTTTTCAAAATAATCCCCCCGAGTTAATTTAGTAAATTCCGATCGAACAAGTTGTAATTAATAAGATAAATCTCATTATAGGAATCTATTCCGGTTCTGTAAAGAGAGAACTCCATTTTTTATGTAAAAAAATAGACGCCAACTCATCTGGATTCCAAATGATCGACGTCTATTTGTTTAAAGTGTTAAAGTCTAACTGGTGCGTGCAACCTAATTTCGCTCCATATAGCCAAGAATGCTCCGATGCATTTCATCCACAGCCGAAAGCCGTGCGCTATATCCGAGTAATGTTTCGCCATCAAAATGTGCATGGATGAAGCCAGAGGCCCGGAGTTTGAAAATATGGTCGTGGGTGATTCCCTTGGACAGCTTGAGATGACGGACAATCTCAATAAAGGTTCGTGGAGATTGGCTTTGATACAAATATTTTAAAATCTTAAGCCTGCTCTTCTCCCCCAAACTTCGGATCATTCGATATTCCTGCGGGGATAAAAAATCATCCTCCTGAACATAAATCCCTGCCGAATAATGGCACAACAGGAGCGACCCAAATCGATAAATGATATTAATCGGCTGAAAATGGTATTGAGGCACCAGCAACACCCGCGTCAGTCCTTTGGAAGGCTCGAACCGGAAGCCATTAGTGGTACGATCTACCCACTCCATAGTGCTATATACGCCCTTCTCCTTATTTCTCCGTTCAGCTTCCTGTTCCAGACCGCTTAGAATACTCGTATCCACATGGCGAAAATACTCCTCGTCCCAGCCAGATAGCAGTTGCAAAGCAAGTTTACGAAGCTTCTCCATATCGTCAGGCAGCTCGATCCCATGGGCTGATGCCAGTTCGTTTAATTCCTGTACAGTCCGGTTCTCCAGACGGTCTACGACCTCTTTAACGTTCCCATGATCAGAAAGCATACAGACGAGTCCATAAATAACCTTCCAATCTGCATTGATTTCCATGGACTCCAGCAATTTGGACAAACCTGGGGACAGCGTTCCACGCACTTGCTCCGCCCACCCGGCTGATAAATCGGTCTTCTTGTAAGCCTTGCGGCAAATAAAGGTGTGTAAGCTGCTAAGCAGCTCAAAAACCGGTCCATATGCTACATGTACATCGTAAGGAGCATTCACGTCGTGACTCATCGCTTTCTGTCCTCTTTTCTTTCATGTCTGATGTCCATTATACATACTATCGTACACCCGTTCATTCTTAGTGATCCATTCATACGAGAATTTAGCAAAACATAGATACAAATATGAAGGAAACAAACGCCATAATCAAGGCGCAAAAAAAGCCTGATCTCATCAGACTCTAACTGATCAGCTATGAATTAGAAAAGGTTGTCTCCCACAAATATTGTAGGAGACAACCTCTGGACAAATAGTATGATGTTTAATGTTTGTTAGCTGCTACTTTCCACTCTAATATCCCTGTGGATGCTGAACCTTTGGATACCATTTCAATTCTCAATTTCGCTGTTTTTACAGGCGTAAAAGTAGTCGTATTATACTGGTCTGCCGAAGTACCCAATCCATTAGCCTGCTTGACATTGGACCAGCTACGACCATTCCAATACTTAATCTTGTAAGACTTAGGAACATCAATGCCACCGCCATCTTTAAACCAATAGATTTCCGTTTGGGATACCGTATATTCCTGATCAAAATCATATTGGACCCATTGTGTACCTGTCTCAGGCCAATTGCCGTACACGGCATGACTTCGATCATTAGAGCTGGTTGGATCAAATCCATCATGGAGTGCGCTTATATCTTCCCAAGATGAAGTATAGGAAGTGCTGACCGTTGCAGCTGGTGCAATGTTTACGTTTTCATCAGGTGATGTATCGATGGGACCCTCATCACCTCTAGTCGTATTAAGGAAACGAGAAGTATCTTTTTTGAGCTGACTCCAGGTATAACGCAGCATCCAGATATCCCAGTCTGTGATATGATCGGAATCACCAGCCCACATAATGGTGTTGGTTGGGAATCCACCCGGTGGACGCTCGTGTTCTTCATAAAAATCAGTTAAGCCAAATCCATGCCCAATTTCATGTTCCGTGATTTCAATCTCATCCGAGTTTAAAGTGCTAAAAAGGTAATCATCATTCACACGTTGACCCCAATCCTGACCGGTTCCTCCTACAAAATTTTCGGTTACCCACAAATACATATCAAAGCGTTTATCATATCCACCCGGATACGAATAGTACGGGTCCCAATAGTGCTCATATCTGGACAAGGCTGCCGGCGCAACCGGGAGTACAGCGGGAATTTCAGGTTTTTCGGAAGCTAACTCATCTGTAGTCGTATCCGTATAAACGACCTCGTCAGGTTGCTTGTCCAGTAATAGTGAAGGATCAGCAACAGCCCACCCTACCACTTTTACTTTAATATCTTGATAGGGCCAGCCATCATATCCTTTGAGATGCTCCGTCCAATGATTCATCTGGCGACCTAGCATTCTAGCAATATCTTGGCGTTGTTGCAGTGTAACGGGCTTAGAAGATTGCCAGCGCACAACGTAATTGATTGCCCCTTTTCCCGCATCAATTTGATCAAAAATCGTGTTGTTACGAGCAGTTGAGCCTTCAGTCAACATCCTATTCTTCCAAACCCATTCCACTGAGGATTTGAGATAGGGCGGCATATCAGCTAACGTCGAATCACCCGTTGCCGCAACCACAGAATTCCCGTTTAGATGAGAATCCGCTGATACAAAACTAGCGTTTCCTATCAGTAATGAACTAGCAATGACTACTGAAAAAGAAGCCATCATCATTCCTTTTCTGTTCAACATGTATGTACCTCCATATCCATTTGTATTATTGCAATAGTGTTCTTGAAACGACTATCTCTATCACCTCTCTTTTCGTGTTTGCGAACTAATCTAGGAGATCAAGAGTACACTATCAATCCTCCTTGTCGTTTTTTGTAAATAATCACAAATCATATTATCACTGGATTTTTGCATCGTCAATATTTTCCTTAATAATTTAAATTAGTCATTTTAATCGTATATTGGAATATATATACCCTTTGCATGCACAAAACTGGTATTTTATAAAATGAAAAAACCGTTTATTCACTAAATCAATTCCACCACAGAATTTGATTTTGGAACAAACGGCTCTATTTATAATCGTTTTCACACTACTCTAGCATTTTTTAGCGGGTAGGAAAACGAGTAGTATCCTTCTTGACCTGGCTCCAGGTATAGCGCAACATCCAGGTATCCCACTCTGTTATTTTGGGAGAATTTCCGGCCCACATAATAGTTGGCACAGGAAAACCACCGGGTGGACGCTCATGTTCTTCATAGAAGTCAGGCAACCCGAATCCATGCCCCATCTCATGCTCTGTAATCTGGATTTCATCCGAATTCAAGGTGTTCAGGATATAATCATCAGGCATACGTTGCCCCCAATCTCCGCCGGCTCCACCCTGAAAATTGGAAGTTCCCCATAAGTACATATCAAACCGCTTGTCCAGTCCACCCGGGTAAGAATAGTTAGGGTCCATAAAATGTTCAAATCTCGATAGTGCGTTAGGAGCAACCGGAAGTTTAGCTGGAATATTCGGGTCTGTTTTACTTAAGTCATCTGTAATGGTATCCGTGTAAACGATTTCATTAGATTGTTTGTTAAGAATCTGTGATGGATTCGCAACGGCCCAGCCTACTATTTTTACTGTAATATTGTTATAAGGCCATCCATCATACCCTTTCAACTGCTTATTCCAATTATTGATTTGGCGACTCAGCATAGAAGCCATATCTTTACGCTGCTGAAGAGTGATATTTTTAGAGGATTGCCAACGCACTACATAATTTAGCGTTCCTTTTCCCGCATAGATTTGATCAAAAATCAAATTTTTACGGTTGGTAGAGCCTTCTTTGACCATTCTATTCTTCCAAACCCATTCTATCGATGGCTTAAATTTAGCAGGTATATCAGCAGCAGCCAAATTAATATTTGTCGACTCTATATCAGAAGTGCTTTCCAAATCTGAGGCTGCTGAACCAACGTTAGCCCCGCCAACCAGTAAAGAAGCAGCCACTACCAATGAAAAAGAAGCCATGATCATTCCTTTTTTCTTCGGCATTTATTTAACCTCCATACCTTTTATTTTTACGAGACATCTAAAACGACAACGCCTACTCTCTTATTACACCCGCTCTCGATTTTGAATAAAATTACAATTTTATACTATCATTGGAATGATATAGCGTCAAACAAAAATATCCCCTCTACAAGGAGGGGATAAGTATCCATAGACTAGGCTCGCACTCCTACTCTATGGATATCAATGTCGATTCTGCCAGTGAAGCCAGTAGCTTCGCTGTTCCGGGCAACGCGCGTTCGTCCAGATCAAAGGCAGGATGATGCCATTCCTGACTTCCCGCAGTGCCAACAAAGACAAACACACCGGGGATGTTCTTCTGATAAAACCCAAAATCCTCGCTCGCCGAGGATGGTATGGGACGAACTACGTCCAGACCGACCGCTTCTGCCGCCTCTTCCGCGATGACGGCCAACTTACCGTCATTCAGTACAGGTGGCGGACCCTCGATCCAACGGATAGATGCTTTCGTGCCGAAAGCATTGGCAACGCCTTTTACGACCTGCTCAAAGCGCTCAGTCACCTGGGCGCGAACATTCTCATCAAATGTGCGAATTGTTCCGTCCAAATGTGCACGGTCAGGAATGATGTTCCAGGCGTTGCCACTGTGCAGCTTCGTGACGCTAATGACCGCGCTATCCAGCGGATTAACGTTCCGACTCACAATGGATTGCAGCGCCGTAATGATATGTGACGATACCACGATGGGGTCAATCCCTGCATGCGGCACTGCCGCATGTGTGCTCAGACCCTCCACCTCGATGTAAAAACCATCCGCCGCTGCCATTAGCGGGCCTTCTTTGATGCCGACCGTGCCTACGGGCAGGTCCGGCTTGTTATGTAGGCCAAATATGGCCTGCACCCCTGCCAACGCACCGCTGTCCAGCACTTGGGTAGCGCCTTTGGCCTTTTCCTCAGCTGGCTGGAAAACCAACCGAACCGTGCCTTTCAGCTCCTGCTCCCGCTGCTTCAACAATACGGCTGCTCCTAACAGGGATGCGGTATGAAAATCATGCCCACAGGCATGCATCTTGCCGGAATGCACCGAAGCATAAGGCAATCCCGTCTCCTCCTGAATAGGCAACGCATCAATGTCTGCACGAAGCGCAACAGTTGGTCCCTCCTGCTGTCCGCCGATTTCCGCTACTAATCCGGTACGTAGCGGCACATCCAGAATGGTTATGTTCTGTTCTTCCAGCAGACGGCGGATAAAGGCGGTAGTTTCAACCTCCTCGTTAGATAACTCGGGATTTCGATGCAGATGGCGGCGAATGTCCACCAGCTTCTGCTCCAAAACCTGCTCCTTCGTCCCGGTTGATCCACTCATCCCTATTCCTCCTTCGTGAACCCAAAATAGTTATAATTCTCTCAGACCAGCAACATCTAGGACTGCACAGGCAACCCGGCAAAAGCTTCATGCAATAACTCGAATGAGCGCACGCGCTTGTGTATATCCCTTATTCCTGTCGTAACAATTAGCTCATCGGCCTGATACTTCGCTTGAATTTCCGTCAACACAGCATAGATTTCGTCTTTATTCCCTTTGTTAATTTGCGCTTGTGTAGCTTCAATTGTATATTCTTCACCTGATTGCTTGCCGAACTCTTCTGCACTTTCCAGCGTGCCCACCGTAGCCGTCTTGCCACTGGCCAGATGAATTTTGTACAGCTTGTGCTCCCCTGCTAGCTCTGCAGCTTCCTCGGAAGTGTCCGCTACGATGACTGAAAGCGCAAAAAGAGCTTTCGGTTCACGTCCATAACTATAATCGAAAGACTCCCGATACGTACGGAATGATTCCAATGCAACCTGCTCATTACTATTGATAAATTGCGAGAAAACGTAGGGCAACCCCAAACGCGCAGCAATTCCAGCACTGTCTGTACTTGTACCCAAAACGTAAATATCCGCTGGTGTTTCTGGAATCGGATTCGCCTGTAACCCGGCTAACGGTCCTTCTTCAGACGGAATATTATGAATATAGCCACTTACTTCATCAATTTTTTCTTCGAGAGAAGGCGCGTCATGAACGTTTCGTTGTAACGCCTGTGTGGATTTCGGCAACCCGCCCGGCGCACGTCCGATTCCCAAATCTACGCGACCCGGTGCAAGAGAGGAAAGCACATTAAAGTTTTCAGCTACTTTATAAGGGCTGTAATGCTGAAGCATCACTCCACCAGAACCGACTTTAATACGCTCAGTGCGTGCCAGCAAATGGGAAATGAGTACCTCTGGCGAAGAGCCCGCAACCTGCTCGGAATCGTGATGCTCTGATACCCAGAAGCGCGTAAACCCCAATTCCTCTACACGCTGTGCTAGCTTAATCGTATTACGAAGGGCCTGCGCTGCTGTTTCCCCCTCATGTATAGGGCTTTGATCCAATACTCCGATTTTAATACTCATGTCTCCCTCTCCCGTCTAAATTGAATAGTTATATTCCGGTGTAATCCGTTTCAGGAACTGTTTGGTACGTTCCTCTTTGGGGTGGTTAAAAATGTCGTCCGGTGTGCCTTCCTCGATAATATGACCGCCATCCATAAATACCACATGATTTGAAACATCGCGCGCAAAACCCATTTCATGTGTAACGACAATCATTGTAATGCCTTCCTTCGCAATCTTGCGGATCACCGACAGCACCTCACCCACCAACTCAGGGTCCAGCGCCGAAGTCGGCTCATCGAACAAAATCACTTCCGGGTTCAGCGCCAAGGCACGCGCTATGCCAACACGCTGCTGCTGCCCGCCGGATAGCTGGCTTGGATAATGATTCAGCTTTTCACCCAGACCGACCTTTTCCAGCACTTCAATGCTAATTTTTTTCGCTTCCTCGTGCTTGACTTTGCGGACAACGACAAGTCCCTCCATGACATTTTCCAGTGCTGTTTTATGCTTGAACAAATTGTACTGCTGAAAAACCATAGCCGTCTTTTGACGTAGAGCCAAAACATCCTTCTTCGCAGGTCGCTTGCAGTTCACTGTAAAATCGCCAATGCTGACTTCCCCATCATTCGGCTTTTCCAGATAATTAATGCAGCGTAGCAGAGTCGTTTTTCCTGAACCGCTCGGGCCTAAAATAACGACGACCTCGCCTTTGTTCACGGTCAAATCAATGCCTTTGAGCACTTCATGTTTGCCGAACGACTTCGTTATATTTTGCAGACGGATCATGATGCTCGACCTCCATTAAACACATTGATTTTTTTCTCCACTAAGCCGGATATTCGCTCAATTAATACCGTCAAACCCCAAAATAGCAGTGCAGCCGCGATATATACCTCTAAATATTTCCAGTTGGTAGATGCCAGAATTTCAGCCTGTGCCTGGATTTCTGTGACCGAAACCGTGAAGGCCAAGGTAGAGCCATGAAGCATCCCAATAACGGAATTCGTCAGGTTTGGCAAACTCACCACGAACGCCTGCGGAAATACAATCCGTCTCAGCACTTGCCACGTCGTCATACCAACGGCATAAGCCGCCTCGATTTGCCCCTTGTTGACCGATTGGATTCCAGAACGGACGACCTCAGACATATACGCGCCACTGGTAATGGAAAACGAAATGAGTGCAAATACCATATAAGGAACATCTTTGGAATGCAGAGGCCAGCCGAAATGCTTCGCTCCCGCATCAATCAACAAAGGCAAACTGAAATAAATAAGCAGCAAATGCATCAGCATCGGTGTGCCACGGATAAAGGTAACGTAACCGTGAGAAATTTGGGACAACACAGGAACCTTATAGATTCGCGCCAGTGCCGTTATAATACCGATGACCAACCCTGCCAGTACGGAAACCACCGTAATAATTAAAGTGTTGGGCAGCGCGGAGAACAACCCTAAAAAGGCAGTATATATAAATCCAAAATCCAGACTCATATGCCTTTACCTCCTTTACTAAGACGAGGACTTCTCAGGTAGCGCACCACAAAACCTTTTCGTTTTTCGGGTTCTTTCTGTACTGCATCCCGATGTTCATGCCGGAGAAGCGTATTTTCCAGCACCTTGAACAATTTTTGTAAAATCAGACTGATCACCAGATAGATAAGGGATAACGCGATATAGGTTTCAACAAAATGCTGGGTAGCCGACCCTAATGTCTGTGATTTCCCTGTCATCTCCATCGCTCCGATCGTAAATGCCAGCGAAGTATCCTTCAGATTGCCAATCACCAGATTAGAAAATACTGGAACCACCACAGCCAGCGCTTGCGGCATTATGATACGTGTGAAGGTCTGATAGCCTGACATGCCGACGGACTGCGCAGCCTCGATTTGTCCTCGATCTACTGCCTCTACTCCTGACCTGATAATTTCGGAAATAAAGGCTCCACTATTGAGCGCGTAGGTCGCTACGGCAAACCACAGCACATCCCATCTGGAGGAATTGATATCCACCAGCTTTAGTAGCTCTGGTAGCCCGTAATACACCAGAAACAATTGGATTAGAATAGGTGTTCCGCGAAAAAAGGAAACATACACTTGAGAAACACGTTTGAGAAATGGAATGTTATACATGCGAGGCAGCGCAACCAACAGACCAATGATAAGCCCCAATACAAGCGAGCTTGCCACAATAAACAAGGTGATGTGTAAGTAAGACAGCATTTTCGGGATAAAGCTAAAAACATAGTCAATATTGAACTCTCTGCTCATATGCCTGCCTCCTTTCTATACATCAACGGTCAGAATACATAGAGTACCCTGACCGCTGAAATGTCCAAGTCTATCCTTACTTCTTACTGCTACCTTCTTTTTTCACATCTTCCAGAGACTTAGTGAAATCCTCTCCAAGCCATTTAATGCTCAGCTTCGACAACGTACCGTCGTCCTTCACTTCCTGAATGGCTTTGTCCAGGTCATCCGCCAATCCTTGCTCATTTTTGTTCAGTACATACAGTACATCCGATTGAGTCAAAGGATCACCAACGGTCTTCAGAGCTACTTCTCCTTTTTCATCGGTGTTAAAACGGTTCGCAAAGTCTGTCGTAACGGTAGCATCTATACGGCCGCTCGTAATTTGTTGTACCGTATCATTGGCTGCACCACTCGTATAAACGATATTCAGGGCATCTCCGTGGGTTTTGTTATACTCTTTCAGCACATACGCCGCATTACTGGTTGGACTGGTGAGTACCTTTTTTCCTTTCAAATCATCAATTGAATGAATGGTATTGTTATCCTTCGCTACAGCGACTCTGTTCAGAAAAATGCTATACGGATTTTTGTTGAACAGATACTTGGCTTCGCGCTCCGGGTTTTTTTCCATTTGATGCGATACCAGATCAATCTTGCCGGCATCGAGACTTAGCAGCAAATTTCCAAAGTCCATCGTTTTGAATTCAAATTCGTATTGAGGCAGGCGCTTGTCCAGCTCCTTAATCAGCTCCACATCAAAACCTGTTAAATTTCCGTTTTCGTCAATAAAGCATACATTTTTGAATTGAGTGCCTGTGCCTACGATAATTTTCTTCACGTCTCCGCTTGAACCTGACGCGCTAGACGCGTTATCTGAGGAACCGCAGCCTGCCAACACCAGGATGATTGCCATAACAGACAATATTGCAAACCACTTTTTCATATGAATCCCCCTCATCTCTTTGTATATCAGCAGTTTGCGACATACATGGTAGCTACAACATCTGATTATTAATAATTCCTATAAGTTTAATTGGTTTTAGGATGTGATTAATTTAACACCTGGAAACCAATACGTCAATCCATCAAGCCATAGAACTTTTCTATAACAAAACAGCACCCCGGAAACCTTCTGTCAGTGCATCTGCAAAATCCGAGGTCACTGCACAGTCTTCTTTGGTCGCTATTATGCTAATCTGCATAGACACCCCAGCTACCTCTGGAACATGGATACGGAACAGTTTCTGATCTTTCACTTCACGGTTCACACAGACATCGGGCAAAAAGGCAATACCCGCTTCTTCCAATACCAGCTTTTTGGCCGTGACCACATTGTCTACCTGAAAAGCAATGTCCGGTGGCTGCTCCAGTGATTCAAAAGCGCGATGAATCCTCATCCAATCTAGTGATCCGCATTCGAAAAACACCAGTGTTTCACGTTGAATATCCTGTATGCTGGCCTTTCCTGTCTTCATAAACGGATGGCCGTCGTATACATACAGGGAAATCGGATCTTCATAAAAAGCAAGCGTACGGACAGCCGGATGCATCACTTTACGGACAAAACTGATGTCTACCTCACGGTTCAACAGCTTATGTACCAGTTGATCCGTCGTAGCCGTCACAATTTTGTAGTTAACCTCTGGATAACGGGCACGAAGCTGCTTTAATATTTCAGGAATGATGTAGTTCGACACCGATATCGTGCAGCCAATTCGAATTTGCTGAGGGGCTTTCTTACGCTGTTGGAGCTTTTGCTTCCCTTTTTGCAGCACCTGAAGCATCTGCTCCGCATAAGGAAGAAACTTTCGTCCATCCTCCGTCAGAACCGTTTGCTTGCTTTGGCGGTCGAACAGCTTGCATTCTAGCTCGCGCTCTAACGTCTGAATCCGTGCTGTAACGGAGGGCTGGGACAAGAACAAGGCTTCTGCCGCCTTGTTAAAGCTTCCATAATGATTCACGTATACAAAGGCTTCCATATTCTCGATATTCATACGCAAGTCCCCCAGTAAGTTTTATATACATTTATCCAATACGTTAACTTGGTTTTTTGTATCATAAAACTCACTGAACGACCTGTCAATGGAAATATTGAAAATATCTATAACTTTAATAGCTCATTTAGTTCTTTAACAGAACGTTCCAACCGTGCCACCAATTCTTCGGACAACCCGTATAGTCCATCCGGCAGACGTTCGACCCACTGATCCACTGCATACACCCCGCCAAGAATATGTCTTCCACCCAGTGCATTAATAACCGGCTTCAAGGCATAGTCAATGACCAGCAGGTGAGCCAGCGTGCCTCCGATAAATAAAGGCAGGACAGGTTTCCCCCTTAGCCCCTCCTGCGGAACCAAATCCAGGAATACTTTCAATAGTCCTGAATAGGACGCCTTATAGACTGGAGAAGCCACAATAACGGCATCCGCTGCTGCAATCAGCGCAAGTGATGCAGTGACATCGGGACTATTAAAGTTAGCCTTTATCAAATCCTCCGCTGGCAAGTCGACCACATTCAGCAGTGTGACCTCCGCTCCAGCCTGCTGCAACTGCTCCGTTGTATAGTTAACCAAGCCGTATAAACGGGATTGTGTAGACGGACTGCCTGATAGGATGACAACCTTGGACATATTTTTTCCTCCTTCTGTTATGCGTCAACCTTCACTTTGGATTTGGCTGCTGTATAGCGATTCTCAGGAATAGGCACACCCAGGTTTTCACGCAGTGTGCTAAATTCATAATCCTGACGGTAAATACCGCGTTCCTGCAAAATAGGCACAACTAGATTTACGAAGTCATGCAGACCCGATGGCACATCAGAACCAATAATAAACCCGTCTGCTCCTTTTCTTTCGAACCACTCCTGCACTCGGTCCGCTACCTGCTCAGCGGTTCCGATAAAAGAGGTTCTCGGCGTAGCTGAACGCAACGCAACCTCGCGTAAGGTCAAATTTTGTTCCTTGGCTACTCGTTTGATTTTATCAGTACCGCTGCGGAACGCATTGCTACCAATACCATCAAGCTCAGGGAATGGCTCATCCAGCGGATATTGTGAGAAATCATGATGATCGAAGAAACGTCCCAAATATTTTAACGCAGCCTCAATCGTCACCAGATTAGTGATCTCTTCATACTTACGTTCCGCTTCCTCCGTCGTGCTGCCAATAATCGGCGATATGCCCGGCAAAATGACAATATCCTCTTCGGATCTACCATAGCGTACCGCACGTTCTTTCACATCACGATAAAACTGCTGTGCTTCCTCTAACGTTTCATGTCCTGTAAATACAGCATCCGCTTCCTTGGCGGCCAGGTTTTTGCCATCCTCCGAGGAACCTGCCTGAAAAATAACCGGCTGTCCCTGCTTGGATCGTCCAATGTTCAGTGGACCCTGCACAGAGAAAAACTCACCTTTATGGTTCAATGTATGCAGCTTTTCAGGATCAAAGAATACGCCGGCTTCCTTATCACGAACGAACGCATCCTCTTCCCACGAGTCCCACAGTCCTTTGGTAACCTGTAAATATTCCTCTGCAATTTTATAGCGCTGCGGATGCGACGGGTGCTCGCCTTTGCTAAAGTTAAGGGCAGAGCCTTCCAGCGGGGAAGTTACCACATTCCAGCCTGCACGACCTCCGCTAATATGATCAATGGAAGAAAACTGGCGTGCTACCGTGAACGGTTCGCTATAGGAAGTCGACAGTGTGCCGACCAGTCCAATATGCTTCGTCACTCCAGCCAAAGCGGACAAAATCGTAATTGGTTCAAAACGGTTCAGAAAGTGGGGGATGGATTTTTCGTTAATGAACAGGCCATCTGCGATAAATACGAGGTCAAACTTTCCTTCCTCTGCCTTTTGCGCCTGCGTTTTATAAAATTCAAAGTTAACACTCGCATCCGCAGGTACTTCAGGGTGACGCCAAGTCGTCATGCTTCCCCCAACACCGTGAATAATCGCACCAAATTTAATTTGTCTATTCTTAGCCATAACTCTTCCACCTCTCTTGAACATAAATTGTTATCCTACGGCTATCATTTTTTAGGGCAGCTAGGCTGCTAATGGTTTGTATGGCAGTCTCCACTACTTATTTTTTATAGGTAGCGGAGCAACTGATCCTTTTCCTATTGGGCTATACTACTTGATTGTAACTTTCCAGCACTTTACCCAACTCTTCCAGATCCGGGTTGAGCAGTGCTTCATATTTGTTATCCCCGCCTACCTCGACGACAGGGACATAACGAATACCATATTTGGTCTCCAGCACGTCACGCAGCGCATCATTTCCGTCCACTTGGATATTTTCATACGGCTGATTTTGGGATTCCAGGTACGATTTGATCTCTCCACAAAAATGACAGCCGGTTTTACTCCACAATACAACTTTAGGTTTGGACGACATATACATACCTCCGTGAGCTTAATGTTTATAATCCCGATGAATTAAATAAGAATTATATTTATAATGTATCCTGCCATCCCTTTTCCGTCAATCGCTTGTGTAATAGACATTGACAATTCAACGATAGAAAATTTTAATTTTATATCGTAATCAATCGGTTTGTTGGCAGCTCGGTTATTTAAATTTAGGGGAATTGGAGTTTAAATGTGCCTTGACGCGGATATCCTTGGAATAGTAGCGCCCTTGTGGCGAAATGAAATGAGGTTGAGCAAATGCAGGATTGGGCCGAGGTTGCTATACGCACATTAATGGCTGTCGCTATATTATTTTTAATCACCAAAATCCTTGGAAAACGTCAGGTATCCCAGCTTTCCTTGTTTGAATATATAACAGGAATCACGATAGGTAACCTGGCTGCTACCATTCCTATGGAGCGTGAATCCACCTGGTATCTAGGCCTCATAGCCTTGTCAGTATGGGTACTGACAACACTTGGCATTGAATATTTGCAAATTAAAAGCAAGAAAATCAGAGATATAACAGATGGAAGGACAACAATCCTGATCAAAGACGGCAAAATTTTAGAGGATAATCTGAGAAAAGAACGGCTCACCCTGGATGAACTCATGGAGCAGCTTCGAAGCAAAAATGTATTCAAAGTATCTGACGTGGAATTTGCTCTTATGGAAACCAGTGGCGAAGTCAATGTGCTGTTAACCAAAGACAAGCAGCCGGTGACGCTTAAGGATCTGAATATGCTGCAATTACCGGAGAAGGAACCCACAGCAGTCATTATGGATGGACAACTTATGGAGCAACAAATGGCATATATGGGGATCACTCAACAATGGCTGGATGCCAAGCTAAAGGAAAAGAGTTTAACGGTCAAAGATGTGTTTTTCGCGCAGGTGGACCCGCAAGGAGAACTGTACATTGACCAATATAGTGACAATGTACAGCTAAACAAGGTGCAGGATTCGAATCAAGCCGTGCTGATTTTGCTGGAACAATGCACAACGGAGTTGCAAAAACTCGCATCTGGTTCCAGTGAGCAACAAAGAAAACAGCTATATGAGCAATGCTCACAAAGCTTGAAAGAAGCTATACAGGAGATGCAGCCGGTAAATACATCTAAGTCCTGAGCACATACGCATATGCCATAAGAGTATAAGTATGGGAACTAAAAAGGAGCGTCCTTCAGCCGTTTGTGGCTTTGAAGACGCTCTTTTAACAATGCAATTCAACCTCTACTCCCAGCTTCGACTCAGCTACGCACTAACTTTGATATTGAACCTATTTACACTGTAAAAAAATAATCTCGTTCTACCTTGCTCACTCTTAAACCAAATGTTTTATACCACTCGGATTTTCCTTTTTCCTGCGCTACCTTGTGCAGCTCGTTATGTTTCCAATTTTTTATAGCGTCTAGAGACTCCCAATAGGAAACTGTAATGCCAACTCCATTATGGTCACGAACACTTTCCACACCTAGAAAACCAGGCTGTTGGGCAGCCAGTTCCACCATTTTGTCTCCCATCACTCCGTACCCGCCATCTCCTTCCGTACGTTCAGAAGTAAAGATAGCCGCATAATAGGGCGGACGAGGAGTTTTAGCAATTGAATTCATATGACCCTCCTAAAACAAAATTAAATAACCTTTCTTTAATTTGATTATAATCATAAATATTAAATAAAAAAAATGAATATATCTGATATGATGCATGAATATATTTCATAAAAAAATAGGAGTGAACACGAATTTGTTTAAATATAAGATTTTTCTTTGCGTAGTTGAAATGAGAAGTTTCACAAAGGCCGGGGAAGTTTTAAATCTTACACAATCAGCAATCAGCCATGCGATCTCTGGATTGGAACATGAACTAGGGCTGACTCTTCTAATCCGAGGTCGTTCAGGCATCAGATTAACCAATAATGGGGAAAGATTAATGAAGCGATTTAGAGAGATTGTACAAATGGACGAAAAGCTTTACCAAGAGGTAGCTTTAATTAAAGGATTGGAAATCGGAACCGTAAAGATCGGCACATTTTCAAGCGTCTCTATTCATTGGCTGCCCCGTATTCTAAAAAAATTCAATGAGCAGTTTCCTCTTATTGAAGTAAAACTGCTCGATGGGAACTACCATGAAATTGAGAGCTGGATAGTCAGTGGGGAAGCGGATTTCGGCTTTGTGAACCTACCCACGTTAGACACATTAGAGGCGTTGCCATTAAAAGAAGAAAGCATGCTTTGTCTACTTCCTTCCGATCATATTCTTGGAAAGCAAGCCTCAATTCGAGTAGAACAGCTCAGAGATGAGCCTTTCATTATGCCTGTTGTAGGCTGTGACACCGATATAAGAAATATTTTTTCACAGCATCATATGTCACCTAAAATCAAATATGAATTAGAAGATGACCATGCGATTATGGCTATGGTGCAGAATGGCCTAGGCGTGAGTATTCTTCCTGAAATGATCCTGTCTCACATTCCTTACGACATCTCTATACGACCTTTGGACGAAAGGCATTCCCGTACTATCGGTATCGCTACCGCTTCCCTAAAAAATGTTTCTCCAGCAGCTAAAAAATGTATGGACTTTATTGCTGAATGGATCAGCTAACCTCATTATGTCGGCCAAGGAAGCGGATTCTCAAAACTGGACCAGTCCATATCCATTTCGTTATCGTTCAGCAGACATTCATCTAGCTCTTCTTCCAAGTCCGGTCTATTCATTCCAATACCTATCATGACGATTTCGTTCATGCGGTCGCCCCATTGTTCATCCCAATGGTCCAGAACCTCAGGGTCGGCTGCGACGATCTCCTGCCGTTCTTCTTCAGATAACGCAGCAAGCCAGCTTCCCGCAGGGCCAAATTGAATAGATGGTCCTGCCTGGCTAATACTCGCTGCCCAATCCTGCGGGGTGGCAATCCAGGCCAAACCTTTGGCGCGAACGACCTCCTCCGGCCAGTAGTTCATAAATTCAGCCAATCTTGCAGGATGAAATGGCCTTCTACGGCGATATACAAAGGAATTGATCCCATATTCGTCCGCTTCCGGTGTATGGCTTTCAAGCTCCAGCTCACGAATCCATCCAGCGGATTGACTAGCCTTGTCAAAATTGAACAGCCCTGTATTCAAAATGTCCGAAGGAGCGACCTTTCCCTTGGAAGTGCGAATGATTCGGGCTTCAGGCTGTAATCTCCGCAGCACACCCTCCAGCTTATCCAGCTCTGCAGGCTGAACCAGATCGCATTTATTCAGAATCAATACATCACAGGTTTCAATCTGGTCAATCAGCAAGTCCGAGATATCACGCGTGTCGTCTTCACCAGTAGCCTGCCTGCGATCCAGTAGCGTTTCTCCCGATTCAAAATCATGCCAGAAACGGTTCGCATCAACTACGGTCACCATGCAATCCAGTTTTGCCAGCGAAGCCAAATCAATGCCAGTTCCTTCATCAACGTATGTAAAAGTTTGAGCGATTGGCACGGGTTCACTGATGCCTGTAGATTCGATTAAAATATAATCAAAATCGCCTTGTTCCGTCAGCTTCTTGACCTCCAGCAATAAATCTTCACGCAATGTGCAGCAAATACAACCATTAGACAACTCGACCAGTTTTTCTTCTGTTCTGGACAAGCCGCCCTCTTTTTTAACCAGCTCAGCATCTATATTCACTTCACTCATGTCATTGACGATGACTGCCACTTTCATTCCGTCCCGATTGTTTAATACATGATTCAAAATCGTTGTTTTTCCTGCACCCAAATATCCGCTCAACACTGTTACCGGTATTGGTTTCTTATTCATCACTGTTACGCTCCCTTGAATATTGGCTTTTCATTTTCATTTTTTAAATCGTAATAATTACTATTAACATCAACTTTCAGTAATATACAGCATCCCTTTTACCTTGTCAACTGTAAGAAACTCTTGAATTGAATGATCTAAAGTTATTAATATGAGAAATAACGATACTTAAAGAATTAGGTGAATGCTATGCGCTCAATATGGTTAGGTGTGTTAGCGGCTTTCTTTTTTGCTTTTACATTTGTTCTGAATCGGTCTATGGAGCTGTCTGGCGGGAGCTGGATCTGGAGTGCTTCATTGCGATATCTGTTTATGGTTCCTGTTTTAGTCTTCATTGTGATGACCCAACAAAAGCTTAAGCCACTTTGGAAAGTCATGAAGGAACAACCAGGAACGTGGTTGTGGTGGAGCTTCATCGGATTTGGCTTATTTTATGCTCCATTATGCTTCGCATCGACTTATTCACCGGGTTGGTTGATCGCGGGAACCTGGCAAATTACCATTATTTCTGGTTCTTTGCTTGTCCCTTTATTTGTTGAGGTTGTCCAAACGGAGAACGGCCCTGTCAAAATACGAGGAAAAATCCCTCTCCAGGGACTGTTGATGTCTCTCGTTATTTTAATCGGCATTATTGTTATGCAAGTCGAACAGTCGCAATCTATTTCTACCCAAGATTTTTTATACGGTATTCTGCCTGTCATACTCGCCTCATTCGCCTATCCATTAGGTAATCGTAAAATGATGGAAGTCTGTGCGGGACGATTGGATGCCTATCAACGTGTGCTCGGGATGACATTAGCCAGCTTACCCTTCTGGTTATTGCTTTCGTTATATGGAGTTTTCAGCGCGGGAATGCCAAGTAAGGAACAGACGATACAGTCTGCTTTGGTGGCCGTGTTTTCAGGTGTGATCGCTACGGTTTTATTTTTTAAAGCTACAGATCAGGTTCGTGGAAATATGCAAAAGCTGGCGACCGTAGAAGCAATACAATCGCTGGAAGTTCTTTTTGCATTAATGGGAGAATTAATCTTTTTGTCTATCCCCATGCCGTCTCCTTTATCATGGATGGGTATGTTCATCGTCATCCTCGGCATGATTCTGCACAGTTATGCAACACATCATAAGAAAACCACTCAGCAAATCATATCTAAAAAGATAGATCCCATTTAGCGCATATTTATTCTTGTCACGGTCGTTCAAGTGTGGATCAGGCACCAGAAAAAAAGCAGCAGATCAGAAGCTTCCTCTTTGATCTGCTGCTTTTTTTTCGATTATTTCTCACAAAGAATGATGTTTTATTACGAGTACGAAGTATTATTACCAGGCGTAGGCTTCTGGAGCAGGTTTTCCCGGACCGGGGAAAATCTCATTAAGCTTGGCAAGCACATCTTCGCTCAATTTGACCTCAGGTACCCGTAGAGCATCCTCTAACTGTTCTAAGGTCCGTGGTCCGATAATTGGAGCCGTTACGGCCGGATGGGACAGTACCCAAGCCAGTGCAATCACGTCTTCCTTTTCACCCAGCTCGCGGGACAATGCTGCAAATTGCTCCAGCTTCGCACGATTCTGCTCCACCTTTTCTTTGGCGCGTGCGCTGCGAGAACCCGTACCTGCTAACGCATTCCGTCCCAGCAGTCCGCCCGCCAGCGGGCTCCATGGGATCACACCCAGACCCAGCTCTTGAGCTGCTGGTAATACTTCAAGCTCGGCGGAACGTTCGTTCAGGTTGTACAAATGCTGCTCGGATACAAGCCCCAGAAAACGCCGTGCCTTCGCTTCTGCCTGCGCCACCGCAATATGCCAGCCTGCAAAATTACTGGAACCGATATAATCAACTTGTCCCCGATCCACCACGGACTCAAATACGCCCCACAGTTCATCCCATGACACATTTCGGTCAATGTGATGCATTTGATATAGCTCTACATGGTCGGTTTGAAGACGTTTCAGCGACGCATCCAAATGACGGCGAATTTTGTAAGCAGACAAGCCTGATCCTGCATTGGGTCCGTCATGTTCATTTTTCATGTCTCCGTATACCTTCGTTGCCAACACGACCTTCTCGCGTCTTCCGCCGCCCTGTTGGAACCAACGTCCGATAATTTCCTCTGTCCAGCCTTTACGATCATGACCATATACATTAGCCGTATCAAAAAAGTTAATGCCCGCATCCAGCGCGGCATCCATAATTTTAAACGCATCCTTTTCTTCGGTTTCCGGTCCGAAATTCATCGTCCCCAGACATAACCGACTAACCTTCAAGCCTGACTTTCCTAAGTATGAATACTCCATACTGCTTCCCGCCTTTGCCAAAGGATTTTAAAATTCCGCAAAATTACATGCCAAAAAAGACCATACTCCGTTTATTCACCAGAAAAAACCACATTGAAACACCCAAAAATGCATTTTAAATGGTGGATAGCGCATGCAAAAAAGCCTCCACACCATGCCGAAGCATAACATGCGGAGGCCATCTCCCCTTATACTACCCGCCGAATATTAAAAGAAGTGACTTTACGGTGGTTGCCAGCGGAGCGGAGAATTTGAATCTGGAGAAGCGAAGCGTTCGCCTTTGTCACGGGATTCTTACCCTTTCATGTTTGTCTAATCCAAGAATCCCGTGGCAACAGCGATCGTAAGATCAAATCCTTCGCGGAGCGCAATTCATCCACCGTAACTCACTCTCTTTTTTACAATCAAGGAATCAATTTTGTTTCTTTTGCTCGCTCGGCCATTTTTTTCGTATGCTTGCTGAGCGGCTTCTTAAACACCAATCCAAACAGGAAGCAAACACCGATAAATACAAACAGCATCACCACATCTCGTATCACCGTTGAAGGCAACATCCCTCCTACTGTCTCTCGTAACAGACTAACCGCATAGGTGAAAGGTACGAACGGATTCAGCGCCTGAAAGAACGGTGTACTCGTCGCAATCGGGAATGTTCCTCCTGAACTGGAGAATTGAAGCACCAGCAGGATGACTGCCAGTCCCTTACCGATATTACCGAACACAGAAACTAGTGTATAGGTCATCGCCGTAAACACCAGACTGATCAGCATAGAGGATAGTACAAAAGCTACTTTGGCATCCACATACGCCCCGAGCAGGAACAAGTCACCGAGAGATACGCTCAGCGCCTGAAAAATACCAATTGTGGAGAATGTCATAAGCCGTCCGAAATACACTTGGTAGCTTTTAAATTGTCCTTCCGGGTCATCCACATCTACCCTGAACATCGAGACCAGTAGCATAGCACCTACCCAAATCGACAATGTAGTGTAAAAAGGTGACATCGCAGAACCATAGTTGGGGATTGGGTATATCCGCTCCTGCTTCAACGATACTGGACTGCCGAGAAAATCACTTTCCTTTTTCACATCCCCCTTGAGCAATGCAATAGCGCGTCCGAGTGCATTTTCGCCCTTAAGCTTGCGAATTGTGTCTGCAGCCTGACGTATGGAATCCTCGGCGGCTGGAAGATCGGTCCTTACAAAATTGGCTACTTGGTGTACCGCTTTTTCTGCTTCAGGAAATTTATTTTCAATTAAGTCAGCCATTTTGACAAACTGTTGTTCCGCTTTAGGCAAATCATTACGCACAAAATCTGCTGCTTGATGAATTTTACTTTTAACTGCTGGCAAATCGTTATTTACAAAGTCTGCCGCTTTGTTCACAGCATTCGTAAACTCGCCCATGCGCCCTTGAATCGTCGTCGCCGCTTCATGCAGTTTTTGACGGTACTGTGGCAGATCCTGCTGGAGACGTGTTAGCTCTTGCTGACCGAATTCTGCTGCAGCCTGTGCGTCATTTAATAGCTTTTCAATATTCGGTAGCTGCTCTTGAGCTGTAGTCAGCACATTGGCAGAATTGCGGGCAACGGATTTGATCTGATCCAGCGCCTTTTGAATGGCGGGTGCATACTCCGTATCATAATTGCCCAAAATGCTGTCAATTCCGCTACTGATTTCTCCTGCAAGGCGATCAGCGTCATCCAGCAGATTTTGCGCAGGCTTTTCGCCGCGCTTAATGGCATCCCCGATGCTAGTTACTGTGCTATTCAAACGACGGAAACGATCCTCTACCCCGCTCACACGGGAAATAAGTGAATCCAGAGGTTGACTTGGCAAATATCCGTTCACACGGTTCAGCAATTGAGAAATATGATCCAGCACCCCCACGGCAGTTGTCAGCCTACCGCTGATACGATTCACCGCAGCTTGTGCTGCTTTAGGATCAAAATCCACACCACGAATAATGTCTGTAATCTGAGAAACTTCATTCGCGATTTGTTGTACTAATTGTAAGTCTTCTTTAACTACTGTACCCATCGAATCAAGCGCACCCTCGTTTTTGTCCAGAAATTCAAGTAAACCGGTTGTAAAATCCTTGCCTGAGTCCGCTATTTTCTGTACTTCTGGCAGTGCTTTCTGGGCAGCATTAATGACTTTAAGAGCCGTTTGCGTGTCCTCTAGGGCGGTGGCCAGTGCGCTTTCTACCTTGCTGAAATTTTGATCCAGTTCAACAATTCGATCACCGGCCTTTTGAATATCAGGTAGTCTTTTTTGGATATCCAAAATAACAGCGGCTACCTTATCCAGCTCAGGCATGTTTTTGTCAATTTTGAGCACCAGGTCACCGGCACGGTTAATTTCAGGAATTTTCTCCTTCAATGCAATGATCTTTTGTCCCTGTGCCTTAATTTTGGGCAGATTTTGCTCCAGCTCCAATGCCTGTTTGCCCAACCTATCGATATCCGGTAATCGATTATTTAGCTCCAACACCCGGTTCTCAATGTTACGAATCGTCGGGAGTTCCTCCTCCAGCTTGACTCCTGCTTCCTTCAACTTCGTCAATACAGCCTGGCTGGCAGTTTCAATAAAGTTTTGGCTAATCTGATTCGTCAGAGAGGTTGCCCCCGAAGATGTAATTTTCGGAGCTACTGCATTAATTTTTTCATTTACGGCGTAATCAATTTCCGGCTTTTGCGGATTTTCCGTCAGCACACTCGTAATTTTCTCTGAAAAATCTTTCGGGATCAGCAGGCTGGCATAATAATCACCATTCAACACACCTTTTCGTGCTTCCGCTTCATTGACAAAAGTCCAACCCAGCTTCTTGTTATTTTGAAGGTTATGCAAAACCTCATCGCCGATATTAATCTTTTTACCATTCACTTCTGCACCTTGATCTTGGCTGGTTATTGCAATTTTAATCCCAGATGTATTCGCATACGGATCCCACATCGCTTTCAAATTCACCCATGCATAGACAGAAGGCAAAAGAATGATGCCAATGACTAATAAAGTCCCGGTCGATACTTTGAATACATTTCTCCAGTCTGTTAAGTAGATTTGCCATATCTTCCGCAACTTCATCACTCCTTGTATGTACATTAACCTGTCGTCCATTGTTGTATGCACACGTATTGTAAACGATTCGAGCGAATGAAGCCAATTCTGTTGCAAAATATGTCAAAAGCGTATGCCTCTTATAGAGATCATACGCTTTTGACTAAAATCAATCTGCTTAATTTCGAACTCCATTCGCAGGCATAGCCTCTAGTGAATAAAATGCCCCTTTTTTATTGATTTTTCCCACAACAGTAACTGCGCCCTTTTGGGAGAACGTATACTCGTTATCCTTAATTTTTACGCTATATCCTTTTAGGTTAATTCCAAAAAGGGAGTGAACTTTCGACTTCGCGGCTGAAAGCGCCTGAGTTTGGCTGAGCTTTGGCTTAGCGAATGCTTTGACAAAATCCTTTTCCCCCGTCCAATCCATGCCAAGCTCGTTTTTTACGGCCCACACTTTACCGGTTTTCACGCCAATCAGCACGTTGTTTAACTCATTATCGTCCCGGAAATTCCAAACGGTATCATTGCCTTCATGCTGACGAAACACATATTCAAACGGATTGCTCAAAGAAATACCAAGTGTTTTGAGCGAACGATTCGCTTTGTTGGTCAGTGAAGCTTTAACGTCTTTGAGCGAATACATTATGCTGGCCGTTATTTTATTTCCTTGATCAAGGTCAATGTAAAGACTTTGGTCATGCCCCCACAGTACCCAATAATTTTTGAGTTCTCCATCGTCATTCGGGGAATATGAACGCCAGACAGCATCCGTTTTAAACACTCCATCAGAATCAAATGTTTTCAGGAACGATGCAACCCTACTGCGTAGATTATTGTCCAGAACTTTGTTGAGATCAGCCGCATCATAAATAATGCTGGTGGATTGCACGATTCCCTTTTTGGAATCATAATTTTGGATGAAATCAGCATTAGCTGTCCCGCTCAAAGTACCGTTTACCGTCCAGGAGTCAAAAGCAGTATCAGCGCTTGTAAACTCTATTGTTTGTTTTCCGGCTAGTTGTTTCAATACATCCGTTAAACGCTTAGTGGCGGTTGGGTCCAAGTTAACAGAAGTTTGTGCGTTTTGAGCTATGGCAGCGGCGGGCTGCTGTGCCCATGCAACTGGAGCCGTTCCCAAAAGCATGGATATTGCCGCAACTGTTGCAGTGATAGAATTCCATTTTTTCATGGGGCAATTCCTCCTGATGTCTCAAAAGAGACTTAAAAGAATGGATACATATATTCCTTAGACGTAATACAAAAATAAAAGTTGCTTGCCCCAACTCAAAGAAGCCCTTCGGACCTAATAAATAGGCTCGAAGAGCTTCTTTCTTATGCATCGTTATCCATTCTTCAGCAGTCTGGCCGCCGAAAATGCTGCACCATGACGCAACTTCCGCTTCTCCAACCGTTTGTGCAGCGAACGATTATACAGAACCTGAATGACAAAATACGAGATAATACCCAGCACCACACCGAAAATCGACATGCCGATCAGGATGTGCAAGCCTCCGTGCAGCAAGTCTCTAAATACAGACCAGTTGCCGTGAAACAGCTCCATAAAAGAATGCTCGTGAAGTCGTCCGCCCCTGACATGTACCGGATAATGAGATGGATAAATCCAAGCCCCCACTTGCTTGGCGAATGGCATCAGTACAATTGGCAAAAAGGTTAGCTTACCTACAACGTTACCCACAATGGCCGCAGGCAGCGAGCCGCCAGACAGACGAACAATCGGATAAAAAACAAGGTATACCAGAGAAGCCGTGGAAATCACAATCATCTCCAGCGCAAAGCCAATGGCGAAGCCCAAAGAGATCTTTTTAACTCCACCAGGGGCGCGCAATAGCTTGATGAAATTCAGCCGAATCGCACGCCATATATTTTGAAACATATTATATTTCTTCTTCGATTTATGAGGTTTGAGCCTTTTCGGATTGAGCTTTATCAATAGGAGGACTCCTTCAACAGTACAATTCAAGTTCAGGAATGAGTATAAACAGCTCCCATCCTTACTTATGTCTATACTGTCATTATAACCCTCAGCGCTCGAAAAGCAATGCTATTCCGCCTGTTTCGCCGTTTTAGGACAGAATTCGCTTGTTGACATCGTTTTGGAGAGGCACAATGTCCCAAATCTCAGCCGCGTATTGCTGAATTGTACAATCACTAGAAAATTTACCAGAGTGTGCCATATTGACAATAGCACGCCGAGTCCACTCCGAGGGATTCCGATACACCTGTTCAATATGAACCTGTGTATCCACATAGGATGCAAAGTCTTTGAGCACAAAGTATTCATCATTATGATCAATCAGGGATTGATAAATGGCCTCAAATTCCCGTTCATGCCGCGTAAAAGGAGCATCGTTCACGAGTTGATCCAACACTTCACGCAGTCTTTCGTCACTATTGGCTGTTTTGCGCGCCGAATACTGGCCGTTCCGGTAATATGCCTCGATCTGATCCACCTTCAATCCAAAAATGAACATGTTGGCATCCCCTACCATTTCATGCATTTCAACATTGGCTCCATCCAATGTACCTATTGTGAGCGCACCGTTCATCATAAATTTCATGTTCCCTGTGCCTGAGGCTTCCTTGCCTGCCGTGGAAATCTGCTCACTGACATCCGCCGCAGGAATAATCAGCTCCGCTAGCGAGACCGAATAATTTTCAAGGAAAACGACTTTCAGCTTGTCCTTGACTTCTACATCCCGATTGATCGTGTCCGCCACGTTGTTAATAAGCTTGATCGTCTGTTTGGCAAGAAAATAACCGGGAGCGGCTTTGGCTCCAAAAATAAACGTGCGTGGCGTCACATCTAGGCCAGGATTACTTTTAAGCTGGCTGTAGAGATTCATCACATGCAAAATGTTGAGCAGCTGTCGCTTATAACCATGCAACCGTTTGACCTGTACGTCAAAAATGGAGGACGTATCCAGTCGCACGCCCTGTTTTGCAAAAACATGCTCAGCGAGCCTGACTTTATTATTTCGCTTAATCGCCTGTATCCGTTCTTTGAACGACTCGTCCCCACTGTAACGAAGCAGGTCGATGAGCTCCCTTGGACGGGTCCTCCAGCGTGTGCCGATGGTCTCATCGTACAAGCTTGCCAGCTCCGGGTTGGCGTGCATCAGCCAGCGGCGATGGGCAATCCCGTTTGTTTTATTATTAAAACGGTCAGGGTACAGCTCGTGAAATGACTTCATCTCTCGTTCCTTTAATATTTGCGTATGCAGCGCAGCCACCCCATTAACGCTGTAGCTGCCGACAATTGCCAAGTGAGCCATACGGATTTGTTCACCGTGAATAATCGCCATTTCACCAATTTTGATGTCCTGGCCTGGGTAACGCTCCAGTAGCATAGCGCAATAACGTTTGTTAATTTCTTCAATGATCAAGGAAATACGAGGTAGCAGCTCCCGTACCATATTGACAGGCCATTGTTCCAGCGCCTCACTTAATATCGTATGATTCGTATATGAAACGGTTCGCGTCGTAATATCCCATGCTTCGTCCCAGCCCAAGCCCTTCACGTCCATTAGAATACGCATCAGTTCCGGTATAACCAGCGTCGGATGTGTATCGTTAATGTGCAGTGCTATTTTATCGGGCAACTGGCTATAAGGTAAACGAAGCTTCTCAAACGTACGCAAAATACTTTGCAATCCGGCCGAGCACAGGAAATACTGCTGCTTCAAGCGAAGCAGCTTTCCCTCATAATTGGAGTCATCCGGATATAGAAATGCCGAGATGGATTCCACCGATCGATTGTAGTCGAGAAAGCGGTAATAACCGCCCTCGCCTCGAATCGGTCCTCGAACGGGATCAAGCGCTGATTCCGCACTCCAAATCCGCAGCGTATTCACCTGCGCATGACCATAGCCTACCAGCGGAATATCGTAAGGGACAGCCCAGACCGTTTCAGCATCCTTTGTCTCGAATACAAGACGTCCCTCCTGTTCACGGGTTTCCACTCTTCCCCAAAAATGAACCTCAACCTTTTTGTCAGGACGGCGTTCCTCCCAGACATTCCCTTTCTGTAGCCAGTAATCCGGCAGTTCAACCTGATTGCCGTCCACAATACGCTGTTCAAACAGACCATATTTATATCGGATACCGCAACCATGTCCTGCATAGCCAAGGGATGCCAGCGAGTCCATGAAGCAAGCCGCCAGACGGCCGAGACCACCATTGCCTAGCCCCGCGTCTGCCTCCTGTTCTTCAATTTCCTCCAGATCCCAGCCCAGTTCACCCAATGCCTGCCGAACCATATCCAGTACGCCCAAATTCAGCAGATTACTGCCCAGTAGACGACCTATCAAAAATTCTAGTGAAAAATAATAAATCTGCTTCTCTTGTCCTTCTTTGTAGGCTTGGTTCGTTTCTGCCCAATTCTTGCCGACTTGTTCACGAATCATGCCACCCAAAACCTTATATACGTCTTCCGACTGAGCCTCCTGCATCGGTTTGCCCAGCCTTCCGACCAGTTGCTCTCGAAAAGCCTGTTTAAATGCTTCTTTATTGCTGAACAAAGTTGTACCTCCTGTTATTTCCGTTTTAATGGCTAAGTATATCCTTTAAATTACGCTATTCTTGGCAATGACATAGGGAACTCTAATGTCTCCAATCAGAGTTCGATCTGGTGAAAGCTGTACATCTTTATCTAAAACCACATTCTCCACAACTGCCCCTTTACGGATGACGCATTTTTGCATAATAATCGAGTTGCTTACCCGCGCGCCCTCCTCTACCCGCACTCCACGGAAAAGAATACTGTTCTCAACCTTGCCCCCAATGGTGCAGCCATTGGCAACAAGTGAATGATCCACCTCGGCGCTATGCGTATAACGGGTCGGGGCTTCATACTTGATTTTGGTATGCACTGGCTGATTCTGAAACAGTGCTTGATACTGCTGCTGATCCAGCAGCTTCATGCTATTTTTATAGTAGCTCTCGATAGAATTGATGACCGCATGATAACCTTCATAACGATACGCATAAATGCGCAGTCCACTTGGGTTTTTCTGGATGGCATCGCGAAAGAAATGATTATCCTGATGGGCAATGCAATGCTTCACCTGATCCAGATACAAGCATTTGTCCATTACGAACATTTCCAGATAAATATTATGATGATCCTGCTCCTGATGAATACCAGTCACTCGTCCGTTCTCATCAATCTCCAGTCGTGCACAAGGAGCATGCTCAGATTCGAGCTGGTCGATGGGTTTATATACGAGGGTAACATCTGCATTTTTCTCCCGGTGATAACGGTATACATCCTCGATATCAACCTTATTGACATGCTGAGTTCCTGCGTGAATAATGGTTTGCCCCGATGAGCGATGGAAAAAGTCCAGATTGTTGTGCACATGCTGCAAATCTCCACGTGATGCATCCGTCGGATCATTCCAGTCCGGTGGCAAAATAAACAACCCTCCCCGTCTGCGGTCTAGATCCCAAGGCCGACCTTCACCCAGATGATCCAGCAGCGAACGGTATTTGCGGCGGATAAACAGTGCAATATCATGCACCCCTGCATGCATCATGTTGGATAAGGTAAAATCAATGAGCCGATATCGACTGGCAAAGGGAACTGCGGCCCCGCACCGGAAATAGGTCAACTCCTTCAACTGATCCAGTTCGTGATCCAGGTTGATAACTCCAATGAGTCGGCTCATAGCAGACACCGTCCTTATCCGGGTTAAATTCGTGCATGAAGCTGGCTTTCCTGATCGAACAAAATAATCTCATCAGAACTATTTTCAGGTCCAATAACTGCGTTATCTTCAATAACCATGTTCTCGTTCACGATAGCCCGGTGAATACGTACATTGCGCCCAATTTTTACGTTTGGCATGATGACAGAATCGGTAATGACGCTACCTTCACCTACTTCGACTCCATAAAATAGTACGGAGTGCCTTACTTCTCCATCCACCATGCAGCCTTCATTTACAATGCTGTTTTTCAGGATCGCCCGTTGGGTTATATACTGGGCCGGTTGATTGGGACTGCGGGTATAGATGCGCCAGAAAGGATCGTTCAGATCCAAAGGCGGATCCTGAACCAGAAGATCCATGTTGGACTCCCACAAGCTCTGAATGGTACCTACATCCTTCCAGTACCCCGCAAACGGGTACGCATACAACGACCGGCCATGCTGAAGCAGCAATGGAATGATATCCTTGCCAAAATCATGTGAGGATTCAGAATCGCTTGCACTTTCCAGTAAATAGCGACGTAACACCTCCCATTTGAACAAATAAATACCCATGGAGGCCAATGTGCTTTTCGGCTGTTCAGGCTTCTCCTCAAAGTCATATATTTTCAGATCATCATCGGCGTTCAGTATTCCAAATCGTTTGGCTTCCTGAATCGTGACATTGATGACAGAAATGGTGCAGTCTGCTTCCTTCTCCTTGTGATAGTGGAGCATTCGACTGTAGTCCATTTTATAAATGTGATCCCCTGACAGAATGAGTACATGCTCCGGGTCATACTGATCCAAGAAATGCAGGTTTCGATAAATTGCATCCGCCGTGCCCCTGTACCAGTTGTTTCCATTTTCTTTCTCGTGCGGTGGTAAAACAAAAACTCCTCCATCCAGGCGATCCAAATCCCAGTCGCTCCCAACGCCGATATAGGAATGAAGCACCAACGGCTCGTATTGCGTCAATACGCCTACAGTGTCTATACCAGAATGAGTGCAATTGCTGAGAGGGAAATCAATAATGCGGTAAGTTCCTCCAAAAAATACTGCCGGTTTGGCTAGTGTACGGGTAAGTCCTTTGAGTCTTTTGCCTTGTCCGCCGGCGAGCAGCATGGCAACCACTTCCTTCTTTCTCATAACAAAGACCTCCCTGTCATGTGCGTCTGAAGCAATTGTGGCGGGATATTAATAATATCCATTAAACATGAAAAGACAGTCGTAATCGTTTCATTGGCGAAGGAACGGGTAAGATGTGATGGAGAAGGGTAAAATCATAGTTATGCGGAACGAGTGCAAGGAATCACTAAATCGTAAAATCCCGTTCATCTTTTCACATTTTGGATGCTTTTAAAGCAATCGTGTATGACAACATGATCATAAGGAGGCGTTATTCATGAAGAATAAAAAATGGGTGGTAGCAGCATTGGGAATGGGTGTTACGTATCTGATGAAAAATAAAGGGGCACGCGATAAGGTATTGAATAAGGTACAGACTATTGTCAATCGTGCGAAAATATCTGCAAAATCGTAAAATGTTAAAGCTAGAAAAAAGCGAGCCTCTCTGAAGCATGGTTCAGGGAGGCTTTGCTCTGACTTTTCTCTGCGTCTACAAACAAAATATTGTTCGAGGCTGTACCCGTAGACGGTCAGGCATTCTCCTTATGTTCTTCTACTTCCATGATATGTTCAACGGTAAAGGTTCGATGCGTCCATTCAGAAGAACGGTAAGCCTCTAGGAGACCAAAGGTACGAATTTTCTCCTTGTCCACCTTCTTAAAGGTATGAGTAATCCCTACCTTGCCCCTGAAAGGAAAAAAGGAAAGACCTACAGTCTGATCCGATAGCCACTCGGCCCAAACTCGCCCGCTTTCATGTCGAACAGCCGGGAAGCTTAAACCTTCAGCAAACCATTCATAATCTGCTGTAGGCGTGCCCGGCTCTCGGCTGCACAAAAACAGACTCAATTCGTCACAAAACAACATTCTCCGTACATCCGTCCGCACTTGATGGTCGAAGGTTACGCCACATGCCAGCTCCTGTTTGAGCCTCTGACGACGCTGTGCCTCCGCTTCCTGATAAGCATGCGTAATCTGCTTGTCCTGAGCGTTTTGATGCTCGGTCCGTCCGACTAGCTCCTTGTACATCAAGCTACACAGCAACGCCGCATACGTATTACCTTGTTCGACTTCATCAATCCCAAGACGATAGAAAACAAAACGCGGATTGAGCGGAAAATCAATAAACGTATAAGGTGCAGACACATGATCATTCCAGAAAGGAGCAGCGTCTAACTGTATCCAGCCCCGATCATGCTCCCTTGCTGCATATACAAAATCCTGCTTATGACGTCTATTCTTGAAGGCACTCTCTTCCCATTGTGAAGCCAACTCACCTGAAATATGGGCATGGTCATGCTGCGTCGTCATGATATAAGCTTGGTCCGTTTCATAAATAACCATATGCTCTCCCCTTCCGTTCGGCGATTCGTGTGATTGTGTAAAAAACTCTCTGATTGAAGGCCATGGTTATGCATACGTATATTATATCAGGATAAGAGTAAAAAGGCAGTGGAGTTTTCCCCCTCTTTATATCTAATTACCCCTTTGATTCTGCACTCGAAACTGCTGCGGGGTCATCCCCTCCAGCTCACGAAACACTTTGTTAAAGTGCTTTGCATTGTCAAAGCCCACGTTAGCCGCAATTTCATAAATCTTGCCTCCTTGGCACTCCAGTAGCTTTTTGGCTTCTGTAACGCGCAGCCTTTTTACATATTGAACAAAGCTAAGGCCTGTATAGGCTTTGAACGCCTGACTAAAATACGTATAATTTAAGGATACTGAATTGGATACTACTGCCATATTCAAATCCTCGCTGTAATGAGCATGGATATATTGGATAGCACGTGTCATACTACCGCTTCTATCGACGATGGCACTCGTGCTAGCTCGTCTATCTTTCTCTACGCTGACAACACTATCGTATGTGAGGTGGTTCCTCTGCTTCAATTCCTCATTCAAAACTGCCAGCGCACCGAACAGTTCCTCCCTTACGATTGGCTTGAGTAAATACTCCCGTGCCCCACAGCGAATCGCTTCGCGCGCATACTGGAACTCGTCATATCCACTGAGAATGATTACCAAAGGTCTGTGTCCTGGCTCCAGCTCGCGAATATGCTGCATCAGCATAATGCCATCCATAACAGGCATACGGATATCCGTTATCACCAACTCGGGCAAAAACTGCTTCACATGCTGCCAGGCTTCCATTCCGTCCTTGACCAGAACACATTCATAGAGACTGGGAAATTCCCGTTCGATCATAGCTTGAAGTCCCATTCGAATATTTTTCTCGTCATCCGCAATCAACAGCTTGGTCGTCATGATCTGTCCCCCTCATCATGTAACGTTTTGGCAAAATCAGGGTCACTGTCGTCGATTGTCCGGGGATGCTGTCCAGTCTTATGCCATACTCTTCGCCATATTGCATACTCAAACGGCGATGCACATTATACAAACCGATTCCCCCATTCATCCCGGGCTCGTGGGAATCCATTTCCGTTCGCGCTAGACCAGCCATGATGGCGTTTCTTCTTTCTTCAGATATCCCCACTCCGTTATCCTGTATGCGCAATTCTATAATATCCTGCTTAGGGCAGGCTTCAATCGTGATGCTGAATGGGCTTTGCAATGCACTCCAACCGTGCTTGATAGCATTTTCGACTACAGGCTGCAGCGACATTTTCAGCATCTCCAGTTCCATAAACAACGACGATAGATGAATTTCCAATCCAATTTGGTTATCATGGCGAATGTTCATAATGGCCACATAATGCTGAATATGGCGGATTTCATCCCGCAACGCAACACACGACCCCGACCATTGGAGATTATAACGCATCATCGAGCCAAGGGAGGTAAGGGCATCCGACAGCGGATACTGTCGTTCTATCTCCGCCATCATTTTTAAATTTTCCAATGTATTATAGAGAAAATGGGAATCAATCTGATGCTTGAGCGCTAGCAGCTCAGCCTCCTGAGCAGCGGCCTGCTTATGTACTGCCTCGGCAATGAGTCCGTTAATCCGACTCAGCAGACTGCGAAAATATAGAGCCAGCTCAGCCACTTCTCCCCGCCCATATACTGGAATTCTAAGCTGAAAGTTACCCTCCTGCTCTACTTTTTTCATGGATTCACGCAGTGTATGTAGCTGCTTGAGAATGAAGGAATGCAGGGTATAAGAAATGACGGACATAAACACAATCAGCATACTAATAATGAGTAGCATGGCATTGCGTTTCTGACGGAGATCACCCAGCGGACCGTCCAGCGCCACCACATTTAGCAAATAGGCGTCCAACCCTTCTATATAACGGTACATGCCGAGATAAGGCTTATTCTCATAGGAAAAATCAAAAGCACCACCCGGTCCCTGAACCTGGGACTGAAACAGATGGTGCACATGAGACAGAGGGATCGAAATTGAATCTGATTGATAGGAAGCTGTAGCTATATCGGTAGAAGACATTGGTTTATCAGCGTTCCTTGAGCTGGAATCGTCGCCGTCCAGAATGAACATTTGCCATGCGCGATCACGCTGTTGGATTCCAAATACTCTAGGTGAAAATAGCTCCAGCCTCATGTTTGTTTCTACCAAGCCTGCGTGTCTTCCTCCGGTAGACTGAATTTCACGCAGCAGTGCCATATACTGCACTGTCTCACTTTCCTGCCGGGATTGCCCCAGAAGTAAGCTTTTCGGCCCCTTGTACATTTCCCACCATATTTTCCCTTGTCGGAGTTGGGCCGTTTTCAGCCAGGAGGCTTTAGGCAGTCGTGATTCATTGAAAATCATCGGCCATATTTCATGTGCCTGAGGATTACTCGTATACAGTCGAATGTTCTCTACATTGGGATTACTGTACAGTAAGTGCTGTAAATTTGGAAACACATTCAAGTTGAATTGGACCAGCTCATCGCTGCTTATTTCACGTTCCTCGGTCAGATAACGAAGTACGTTGCGATCTGAGATCGTAAGCTGTGCGGTTCGCTCCATAATTTCCATATTGCTGTGAATATGGGCCAGCTCTGTATCCAACACATACTGATTTTGTACGGTAATATCTTGCATGGTATTCTCGTACAGTTGGTGAAAGGTATATAGCGAAAACAATACCACCGGAATTAAAATGACTCCGATATACGCGACAATGAGCTTAACTTGTAGGGAGCAACCGCCAAGCCGATCGGCCGTCCCCTTCATCCACTGCCATATAGTGCGGCGCAGCAGGCTCTTCATCTGTGAACGTGCACGGCCTGGCATGAAATCACATCCTTAGGGGTTCAATAGATTAAGTCATCGAATTAAATCATTTGGTGAACTGTTCAATTTTCTTAAGGTTTTCCTCATAGGCTTTTTGCTGATAGGCCATAACTTTGTCGTATCCTGCTTTTCTGCGGTCTTCCAAAAAGCGAGCAAACAGCTGGTCGAATTCCTCATCTGAGGAAGCCAGCAGCAACTTCGGCAATGTCTTGCCCCAAATTTTATCTATCTGGCCTGACGCAATGCCCTCTGCCGAAGTTCCGGTCGGTTTGATGTTGTCATATTGGGAGAAGCCTTTCGTCTTGCCTTTCGTCCAATCCTCTGGCTGCTTATACGGCTCGACGCTTGGCGGCGCCCACTGCAAATTCATATTCGTATCCATCAGCATCCAGAAGGTGAAGGAGGCGCCATATTTTTTATCAAAAGCAGAACGATCCTTGTTCAGCAGCTCCTGCACCTCCGGCTTGAAGGCTGGCTTACCGTTAGCCATGTCCCACAGCTTGCCCTGCTCCCCCAGATATAGGTCGCGATTTCCTTCCTCGCTAATCAGATAAGTCAGAAATTCAATAGCCCGCTCCTTGTCCTTGACATCCTTCGAAATAAGCGTCACCGTCCAGCCGGAAATACCCGGCCCGGCCAGCGTCGGCGGGTCCAGCTTACTGTTCGAAGGTCCATCCACCGCGATATAGACGGAGTTCGGGTCCTTCGCATATAACATTACCTGTTGTGTGGCAAAGTCGGAGCGCTGATATAACATGGCAAAATATCGGCCCTGTGCCACCTTTTCCTCCATTTGCGGACGTTTGTCGATAAATACGTCCTTGGCGATCAGGCCCTGCTCATTTGCTTGACGGAATGTTTTGAGCCAGCGAATATATTCTTCGTCCGAACGACGATCGACCAGCTTGCCGTCCTTTTCATGAGGAATGGCTAGGAAATTAAGTAAATAGTCTTCAAAAGAATAATTTCCGTTATCCGTAAATTCGTGGAATCCCATCGGGATAAGAGGCTGACCGTTCACCTCTGGAAATTTCTCTTTCACTTTTTGAAGCGCTTTCAAAAATCCTTCTGGTGTTCTCATATCCGGCTTGCCGATCGCCTCGTACATGTCCTTCCGAACCATAAACGTCTGGTTGGAAACAAAATTTTGGCCGTATTTTTGATAATCCTGTGGCGAAGAAGAAGCATTAGGATACCCATATACATTCCCGTCCGTTTGGCGATACCAGGACATTTTCGCCGGATCAGCTATTTTAATCAAATACGGATCGTATTTCTCGGCCAGCTTGTTGAGCGGAAGCACCATCTTGCCCTCAATCATTTTTTTGACCGCGTCCTCTCCCCAACCAAGCGTGACAAAATCAGGCAGCTTGCCGGAGGCCAGCATGGTGTTGAGCTTTTCATTTTCATTTCCTGCGGGTACGATAAAATTGACGCTGACCCCGGTCTTTTGCGTAACATACTTCGAGGTCATATCCGTTCCCCACTTGTTCGGGAACCAGGAAAAGTTCAAATACCAGTCAAACGTAATCGGCTCCATATCCGCCTTCCATCCCGGTGCATCTGCGGTAGCTTTGGTCTTCTCGTCTTGTAATTCCGTGACAGTACTGCCTCCGCCGGACGTACATGCCGCGAGCAAACCCACCAGCAGAACAGAAGCCAACAGCCCCTTCTGCCATTTGCGAATGTTCATCATAAATCTCCCCCTTGGATGATGTGCTATCCCTTAATCGAGCCGATCATCAGACCCTTGACGAAATACTTTTGCAGAAAAGGATATACCAGTACAATGGGCAGTGTCGTCACGACCATTGTCGCCAGCTTGATCGATTGCGAAGTCACGGACTGGGCAACGACCCCCGGTGCAGCAGCCATCATCTGATTAGAGCTGGATTGGGCAACAACCCGGTACAAATATGTTTGAATCGGCTGAAGATCCGTATTATTAATATAGATCATTCCAGTAAAATAATCGTTCCACTGGTATACCCCATGAAACAACGCAATCGTCGCTACAACGGGCATGGATACAGGAAGCACGATCCGGCAAAAGATACCGAAATCGTTCGCACCGTCTATTTTCGCCGCCTCTTCCAGTGCATCCGGCAATTCTCGGAAAAAAGCCATAAAAATAATAAGGTCAAAAAAGCTGAACATTGCAGGAATGATGTACACCCAAAAGCTGTCCAGCAGTCCGAGATCACGAATCAGCAAATACGTCGGAATCAATCCCCCACCGAAAAACAGGGTAATGGTGCCAATCAGCATATACAGCTTGCGCCCGATCAACTCCCCACGGGAATATGCATATGCAATCATAGCGGTAAAAAACACATGAACAATCGTGCCGATAAGCGTCTTGGCAATAGTCACTCCCATCGCAGTCATAATACCGTTGTTAGCAAATACGGCCTGATAGCTGCCCAGACTGAATACTCTTGGCCACCAGTAAATGCCGCCCCGCATAGCGTCTGCTCCTTCGTTAAAGGAGTTCACCAGCACATACCACACGGGATACAACGTGACAAAACAAATGATCAGCATGAAGACGTTGTTCATGAAATCGAATATCGCTTCGCCTGCTGTTCTGCGTTGCAATAGCTGCATGCAGCCGTCCTCCTTCAAAATAGGGATGTATTATTTACCCGTTTGGTCACCGAATTGGCAATTAGCAGCAAAATGAGAGCAAGAACCGATTTCAGCAAACCCACCGCGGTAGAATACGAAAAACGGCCCTGCTGAATGCCCACCTGATATACATAAATATCAACTACATTACTTGCACTTTCATTCAGCGAGTTACGCAGGACGAGAATTTGATCAAAGTTGGAGTTCAATATGCCGCTAACCGCCAAAATAAACAAAATAGATATTGTCCCCTTGATAGCGGGAAGTGTGACGTACCACATTTTCTGAAACCGTCCGGCCCCGTCAATGGTGGCCGCTTCGTACATGTCCGTAGATACCCCCGCCATTGCTGCCAAATAGATAATAGCTGACCATCCAAGCTCCTTCCAGATATCCGAGCTAACGACGATAGCCCAAAAATAGCTCGGCTCTGCCAAATAACTGATCGGCTGGTCAATCCAACCCCAGGCTAGCAACAGTTGATTAATCATCCCGGTATCTGCCAGCCACGTTGTTAAGATCCCACCAAGAATGACCCAAGATAAAAAGTGAGGAAGGTATGAAATGGTCTGAATAGATTTTTTGAACCGAGTAGATCGTATTTCATTCAGGAACAGAGCAAATACAATGGGCAACGGGAACCCGATCGCCAGCTTGAGCAGGCTAATGCCCAGTGTATTTTTGACAATGTACCAAAAGTTATCATCCTCCAAAAAGGTCCGAAAATGCTCTAACCCCGCCCAAGGTGCGCTTGATAAGGTACCAATGATGTCAAAATGTTTGAAAGCAATCAAAATGCCGTACATCGGAATGTAATGGAAAATAATCATCCAAACCACCCCAAGCAGCGCCATAGTCTGCAAATGTCTTTGTTGAACCCATTTGCGCGCTAGTGATGCCCCTCTACCCGATCGAACCGGCGGCTGTGACTGCGGATTCTTCCATCCTGTACTCATACGAAGACCTCCCTTCTTTTTAATGTAAGCACTTACATTTATTATTTTAGAGGCTTCTGCTTCGAATGAGTAGTACTGGATTTTTTGATTTTGGTATCTAAAGTTCAGGTGGGGATCTGACTATACGCGAAAATTTTCTTCCAGCCTTTGGATTTTTACATCTATTAATTTACGAAGAAGACTATCAGATGGTACGATAAGACTATATGTGATTCCAATCATTACCTATTTACCTAGATCAGGAGGATTAAGAATGGAAGAATTGGTTCGTTCGATTCAGAAACAGGTTCGAATTAAAAAGGTTGCCTGCTGGGCGGGGCTCATCATGTTTGGTCTGTGTACTTTAGTTGGCGTTGCAGCTCAGGAATGGCTTATGACGCTCTTGGCGCTCGCGATGACAATTTTATCAGTCTATGGATTAACCATGATACGTGGTATGTCAAAGTTTACTAAAGAGTATCAACCGGGAAAGGGCTACGGTTATTATCGCCGTACGGTACAACAAAAGCTGCGCTATCTAACTTGGGGACAGTGGTTAGTAGGCGGCCTTATTGTCCTGATGTTCTTTATATTTAACGTCCGACTTAGCGCTTTTCTCATAGCTATCTTGGGCATCCTGACTATTCAGTTCAGTATCAAAAAACGAATTAAAAATCATCAGGAACCCGATGTCACTGAGCTGGAGGAATTTGTACGGATGGGGATTGTTTCTCCGCATGAGCAGACTATTGGGGTATATAAAGATTTTCTACACCTGAGCCATACGTTTCGGGGTAACCAAATTGTTATCGTTACAGACAAACGCCTGATTTCTGTATTTGTAGAGGAACAGGGGCGTGCGGTGAAAACGGAAATGCTACTCTCGGGTATAAACAAAATACGCGCAATCGGTACGGGTTTTCAGGGTCAAGGTATATTGCTGTCTGTAAGCAACCGTGACCATAACGAGCTTCACATTCATATGGTCGGGAAAAGCATTTTCTTTTCTCCAGAGCAATTCATAGGTTCCTTGCTGCGGGCACTGGATGCAGCGTTAAAAAGCAGATCATACAGTACGGAAGAACCATTCCCGGTTTACCAACAGACAAGGATTTCATTGCATCCATCAGAACAGGGTTTGCTGCATAAACCTACAACAGCTTAAATATTTTTGGGACATGTGCCACGTTATAAATACAATTATGATCGGTCTTCATAATACGCCCAATAGCAAGTAAGCCCTGATCTTAATGAGCTTACTTGCTATTGGGTTTACTTCCACATCATATTTTCAAATTAACTGCCTACCTGCAAAAACAACTAATTTTCTACTTTATTTCTGCGTTCTTAATGATTGGCTCCATGATAAAACACCGTGATGAGGTCATGACTTGTAACAAACACTAGCAAACTAAACAGACTGAGCGACAGAGGGCGTGAAATCAATTTTTTCATCCTTTAACACTCCTTTTAAAATAGTTATATATTGGTCTTGCTGTGTTGCTGTAGCTTGGGATCTGAAAATTTCAAATATAGCGGTACATTTCCTAAACTCATGCTCATGTTCCATACCCAGGGTATCGGACAGCATAAGTGATTGCAGGATATAGCCCAACGCAACCGTAAACTGTTCTTGCTTGATATAATAAAGAGCCAGTTGATAACAGAAGCGAAAATAATATGATACATTCACAGGCTCTTCAAAATATTTAAAACCTTCAATTTGTTCGGCAAATGATTTAAGCACAGCCTCTAAAGGATAATCGTATCTCGACGCTCCCTCAACGATGGAAAGAAGCCCCGGTAACAGCTCTTCCGGATTGTTACGAAGAAATTGGACGTATTCCTGCAACACTTCGGCATGGCCTGACAAAATTTCAAGGGCATACAAATTAGCTCTGGCAGCATAGCGGTAATATTCTACCTCTGCCTCCCCATATTGGTCGAGACCATTAAACCAGCCCAATTCTGCATATTTTTCGATGCAATCGCGAGCGGCCTCATACTTGCCCTGTTTTTGAAAGGCCATGCCTTTCATGAGATGACTGTAGCCGTAGTAGTAGACTAGCGGCCGTTTGGTATGTATGGGTTGTATAGGTTTCTTGCGCGCTTTGTAGAGCTGCAATTCCTGATACTTTTGGTTGACATGGCTATACAGCCGGTCGCATAAAGCAATCATATTGGCACCATCCGCAAATGAAAAAGACAGCTTAATCATGTTAACAAGTGTGTCTAGATCTGTGATGTCGGAGTGAACAAGATCATCCACCGTTCCCGCCTCCTTGTCCGACTTTTTATATTCACCAAACAAAAGTAAGATCTAAATTCTAACTAAAAATAACTTAATTACGTTTTTATTACGTAATTAAGTTATATCATAAATACAAACATATGACAAGTACATTATGATAATATATTCCAGTTTTTAAAATACCGATGAAAGTGGATCGTTCACTTGTTTATTTCCATGTGAAGCAAAGGAAATGCCCTACCTGATCCATCCAGTGCAGATCGCGCCGTTTGTACAAAGCCGTAATGTCTGTAGAAAGCATACGCTTTCTCGTTCTGCTCATTCACGTCCACTTTGAGGTGCTTGCCTTTTATTTTTTCAGCATGCTGGATGAGTCGGCTGCCTATGCCTTGCCCATGCCGTTCAGGGTCCACAAACAGCATCTCGATTTTCAATCCGTCCAGTCCGATAAAGCCTGTTGGTTCTTGACTTGTATTCCATTCCATCCAAACTTCAAGTTCTCTTAAAACACCATTGCGTACGATATGATGATAAAATTGAATGTCCTCTTCCGACAAAAATGTGTGCGTCCGGCGTACAGCCCGCTGCCAAATATCAACGAGTTGATCATGATTTTCTTCCCGATAAGCAACAATTTCATTTTGCACTTGCACTTCCCCCTTCATTTAAAAATCGATATTGCATGTTTTGCAGTAAGTCTAACATGCCTATTTAGAAGCATACAAACTCAAAAAGGGAAGCGGAATAATTCCGCCTCCCTTACATTACAGCATTTTACAACGTAACACCGTTTTTAAAAATAGCGAGCTCTCTGAAATTGTTTTTCTCATTGTTCACCCAGGTTCCGCTGGCTACATCGACGATGTAATCGACAAAGTTGCGAAGCGCATCTTCCATACTGACATCCTCCACCAATGAACCGGCGTTATAGTCGATCCAATGAGGTTTAGCCTTATACAACGGCGAGTTGGTTGAGACCTTCATCGTCGGAACAAAGGAGCCAAACGGCGTACCGCGTCCGGTTGTGAAAATGACGAGCTGGCAGCCTGCTGCGGCGAGAGCTGAAGATGCCACTAGATCGTTCCCCGGCGCGCTGAGCAGGTTGAGCCCCTTGGTCTTGAGACGCTCCCCGTACTGAATGACATCAGTGACCGTGGAAGACCCGGATTTTTGCGTACAGCCCAGTGATTTATCCTCCAGAGTCGTGATGCCCCCTGCTTTATTGCCCGGTGACGGATTTTCGTATACTGGCTGCTTGTAATCCAGAAAATATTGTTTGAAATCGTTAATCAGATGTACGATCTTATTAAATACTTGCTCATCGGCAGCGCGCTCCATTAAAATCGTCTCCGCGCCGAACATTTCAGGTACTTCTGTCAAGACCGTTGTTCCACCTTGCGCGGCCATATAATCCGACAATCGTCCGAGTAGTGGGTTGGCAGTAATACCCGATAAGCCATCAGATCCACCGCATTTCAAGCCGATGTTCAGCTCAGACAAAGGTACAGGTTCCCGCCGATCTTCTTGCACGGCCGCAAAAATTTCATGAAGCAACCTTACCCCTTCCTCTACTTCATCCGACACATCCTGGGAAAGCAAAAACTTTACCCGCTCTGAATCATATTCCCCGATAGCTTCCTTAAATTCTTTCATCTCATTGTTCTCACAGCCCAAACCCAGTACAAGTACGCCACCTGCGTTCGCATGTTTCACGGCATCAATCAAAATCGTGCGCGTATGTGCATGATCGTCACCCAACTGAGAACAACCATAGTTATGCTTGAGCACAAGTGCATTTTCAAAAGGTGAAATATCTCCCGCTTCCTGCTTGAAACGGTTTAAAATAAGTTCAGCGATCCCGTTCACACAGCCGACCGTCGGCACAATCCACAACTCATTGCGAATCCCCACACGACCGTCCTTTCGCCTAAAACCTTTAAACGTACGACTCTCCTGTTCATATAAATGAGGAGCTGGCTTAGGCTTATAAGTGTACTCCTCCACGCCTGTCAGGTTCGTCTTCGTATTATGCGTATGCACATGCTGACCTGCCTGAATGGCCTGAATGGCATGACCGATGGGATATCCGTATTTCAGAACATGCCCACCTTCAGCTATATCCTGCAAGGCGATTTTATGCCCACGTGCTACATCCTCGGCTAGCTCCACCCGTTGTTCTTCTTGTGCTCCCCACGCCAGTGTCTCTCCCTGCTTGTAATCACGCAAGGCGACAGCCACGTTATCTTGATCATGAATTTGAATGAATTCCAGCATTCCGGTCTCCTCCTTGCTTATGCTCTGGGCACGCTGTTCCCGGTTAGAGAATCGAGCGTCTCCTTCATTCCTCTGCTTGTAATTTCATACACGTGCTGTGCCGTTTGTTCAGCCAGTCCTTCGATCTGGTTCAGGTCTTGCCCCCACCATGTCTGTCGGCCAAGTACCAGCGCAGTCAATTGCTTCGCCCCGGCGAGAGTACCGTCATATTTACTCCACAGTTCACCAAACGCACTCAACACTTCAGCTTCGTCTGCCAACGCAATCGACTCGCCATTTCTGTCACCCCGGTAAAATACGAGCAAGGACGCCAGTGAAAACACGATTTTGACAGGCAGCACCTTACGTTGTGCCACATACTGGAGCAAGGATGGCAAGTTCCGTGTCTTGAACTTGGACACCGAATTCAACGCAATACTCATGACATAATGACTTACATATGGATTACGGAATCGTTCAATAACATCGTCGGCATATACATTCAATTCCGCTTCTGGCGAGTCCAGCGTCGGAATAATTTCTTCTCGAATCAGCGACTGGATAAAGTTTCCCATAATATCATGCTCGACCGCCTGCCCCACCGTATCCAGGCCATATAAATAAGCTACAGGTGTAAGCGCCGTATGTGCTCCATTCAAAATGCGTACTTTCCGTGTACGGTATGGCGCCATATCGTCGACAATCAGTACATTCAATCCGGCCAAATGAGCAGGTAATTCTTCTTTAAGCCACTGTGGCCCTTCAATAACCCATAAATGATACTGTTCGCCCACAACAACCAAATCGTCCTTGTAACCCAATTCTGCTTGAATCTCATGAATCCGGTCTTTGGGATAACCAGGTACAATCCGATCTACCAAACTGTTGCAGAACGTATTCGATTCCTCCAACCATGCAATAAACTCAGCCCCAAGCTTCCATTGGTCCGCATATTTCAATACGATTTCCTTGAGAGCGTCTCCATTACGGTCGATGAGCTCGCACGGAATGATCACCAGTCCCTTGCTCTGATCGCCCCCGAAAAATTGAAAGCGCTTGTACAGAAAGGCTGCCAGTTTGCCTGGGAAGCTCTTTTGTGGACGATCTTCTAGCTGATCCTCTGGTGCATAAGCGATCCCCGCTTCCGTCGTGTTTGACACGACAAAACGCAGCTCCGGCTTTTGGGATAATGCTTCATACTCCAAAAAGTCCGAACCGTACGGATTAATCCCACGAGTGACGCACTCCACAACGGTATGCTCCTTCATGGCCTTCCCATCCTTAATCCCTTCAAGAATAACCGTATACAGGCCATCCTGCTCGTTAAGTTTCTCCACGAGGCCTCCTGGCTGCGGTTGTACAATCACAACTCCCGTATTCCATTCTGCCAATTTATTCATTTTGTCAAATTGCCAGTCTACAAAAGCACGCAGGAAGTTCCCTTCCCCAAATTGGAGCACCTTCTCGGGATGTGGTTCAGTAACAATAAAGCTTTTTCTGTTTAATTGGTCTAATTCATCTACTTGTTTCATCCGGAGTAACCTCCCATAATTACCATAATGATTTCATCGTTATTTTATCACAATGCACACGTTAACAAAATAGTTTTATCAATATTTTTAGTTTGAAAAAATAATAATGACAATAATATGAACACGTTAACATATGCGTTTATATATAAATTTGCAAGTATATCGTCCTTTTTCTGTTGTTTCGCACCTGATCCAAGACGGTTAAGGCTAACTATCACCCTATCCCGAGACCTTGTTCTTATATACATTTCAGGAGAATAGACGCAAGAAAGCACGGGCAGGATAACACTACTTACTAGGCAGGAGGAACATCTATGAAGACAATCGCAGATACTATTGTACAAGTTTTGGTCAATGCTGGGGTCAAGCGGATTTATGGCATTGTTGGAGACTCTCTAAATAATATGGTTGATTCCATTCGCAGCAATGGTCAAATCGAATGGATTCATGTAAGGCACGAAGAAGTGGCTGCCTTTGCAGCCGGAGCGGATGCTGACCTTAGTGGCAGCATTGCTGTATGTGCTGGAAGCAGTGGTCCCGGAAATTTGCATCTGATTAATGGTTTATATGATTGCCACCGCAATCGGGTGCCTGTACTGGCTATTGCCGCTCATATTCCAAGCGACGAAATCGGAAGTGAATATTTTCAAGCTACGCATCCTGAGCATCTTTTCGGAGAATGCAGTCACTTCTGTGAGGTTATTACGACACCGCGACAAATTCCCAGAACAGTGACCATGGCCATTCAACAGGCAATTTCACGTTCAGGTGTATCCGTCATTGTTCTTCCCGGTGATGTAGCAGCTTTGGCGGCGGAAAAGGTACCCGTCCCTGAACATGTCTACCATCCCACTGCACCTGTAGTGCATCCGTCAGCTTCCGAAATCTCCCGACTGGCCGAATATTTGAATAAAGGCAAACGAATTACGCTACTATGCGGCGCCGGCTGTGCACAATCTCATGAATTGCTCATGCAGCTATGCGACAAGTTAAAATCCCCTATGGTATCCGCTCTGCGAGGCAAGGAATATCTGGAGTATGACAACCCTTATTATGCTGGATTGACGGGACTGATCGGGTATTCTTCCGGATACCATGCGATGATGGATTGTGACGTCCTGCTTATGCTCGGAACAGACTTCCCTTACAGACAATTTTACCCTGAAGATGCGATTGTTCTACAAGTAGATATAGAGCCAGCCCATCTCGGCAGACGTACTCCGTTGACGTATGGTTTATGCGGGGATGTAAAAGCCACATTGGAAATGCTGCTACCGCATTTAACGTCAGAGCATGATTCCAAGCATCTAGAGAAAACCGTCTCCCACTATACCAAGGTACGCCAGGAGTTGGATGACCTTGCCGTCGGTAAACCAGGGCATACGCCGATCCATCCCCAATATCTCGCCAAGGTCATCAGTGACGCCGCGCAGGAAAATGCTATTTTCACCTGTGATGTCGGTACTCCCACTGTATGGGCGGCGCGTTATTTGCAGATGAACGGTCAGCGTCGGCTGCTTGGCTCGTTCAACCATGGCACGATGGCAAATGCGCTGCCGCAGGCAATCGGAGCGCAGGCTACTGAGCCTGACCGACAAGTGATTGCCCTCTCAGGCGATGGCGGACTCACGATGCTGATGGGCGACCTGCTCACCCTGAAGCAGCATCAGCTGCCTATTAAAGTCATTGTTTTCAATAATGGCGCTCTCGGTTTTGTCGAGCTGGAAATGAAAGCGGCCGGATTCCTGGAAAACGGCACTGAACTGGTGAATCCTGATTTTGGTGCTGTAGCGCAAGCCATGGGACTCAAGGGCATCCGGGTTGAAGATCCGACAATGCTGGAGGATGCCATTCAGCAAGCATTGGCTCATGATGGCCCTGTTGTGGTAGACGTGGTGGTGAACCGTCAAGAGCTATCCATGCCACCCAAAATTAATCTTAAACAAGCAGAAGGATTTACACTGTGGATGATGAAAGCGATGCTGAACGGACGCGGTGACGAGATTGTAGAACTGGCTAAAACCAATCTCTTTCGTTAAATGCAGACGAGGCAGAGCGCATTTCAACCTAATAGGGGCAGAAACCATACATCTAGCATGGTTTCTGCCCCTTTGGCCTGCCTGTTAATAAAACGAAACTCAGCGTGGTCTGCCTGCCGTTGATTTCCGTTTCTTAAGCGCAGTCTCCATAAATATAAGCTCACCCTCATTGGACGGTGACTGAATTCGTTCCAGAATGCAGGCGGCTCCGCGCTCACTTATCTGCTCAATCGGTCTTTTGACCGTTGTTAACGGTGGAGTCGTATACATTGAGAACCCGATATCGTCAAAACCAATGACTGAGATATCCTCTGGTACCTTCAAGCCGTTTTCGAATACCGCATTCATGGCCCCAATAGCCATATCATCGTTAGAGCAAAATACCGCTGTCGGCGGCTCCTGCAAGGAAAGCAGCTGCTTCATTGCCTGGCTTCCGCTTTCAGTATCATAATGACCTTGCACGATATATTCATGTCGAATCGGCTTACCACTATCAATCAACGCATTCATAAAACCCTCGCGGCGTTGCTGGGTAGACTTGAAGCCTTCTACCCCTTCGATGATCGCAATGCGTTCATGCCCGCTTTCAACGAGAAAAGAGACCGCTTCATAGGACCCTTCCTTATCATTAGAAATCACATTTACAATCCCCGCACCGGACACCTGCCGATTCAGTACAACAAGCGGAATACCTTGACCGAGCACATGATAAATAAAAGGGTTGTCCGCCTCGCTCTGGCTCATCAGAATGATACCATCAAAACGCTTGCGATGAATGGCCGAAAAATCGGCGTAATCGTCAATTCCTCGCACAAACAAATTGTAATCCACCCCGATGACATGATTAACTCCGCGGATGGTATCCGCAAAAAAACTGGAGCTGGTGCCTTCTGAAATACTGGTGAAAAACAGGCCAATCGTATGCGAGCGCTGGAGAACCAGGCTTTTGGCATTAAAATTTGGAATGTAATTGAGTTGCTCTGCCAACTCCATAATTTTGCGTTTCGTATCTTCTTTAATCAGCGGGCTGTTATTGAGCGCCCGGGAGACGGTTGTATGGGAAACATTAGCCAATTTGGCAATGTCTTTAATGGTAGCTGCCATATACGTATCCTTTCCTTAGTGAGGCTCTAAAAACTTATATACCCACCATACCACAGGAGCCGCCCGGAAAAGAAGACTTTCACAAATTATACGCGGTTGTCCGCATGTCGACGCTGTAACTCTTGAACCATTTCTGCATGTCTACTGTCAGTCAGCTTGTACATTTTACCGATGACCAGCATGGCCAAAGCCAGGGCAACAGCCGGATAGAGACAAAGTAATGCCTTGATCCCAAGCAGCGTTCCAGAGGACTGAACCACATTCGGAACATACCCGATGAGCGCTAGTCCAATACCCGATAGAAAGCCAGACAAGGATTGAGCCAGCTTACGTGAAAAGTTAAATAACGAGTAAGTAATCCCTTCCTTACGCTCCCCGGATGACCATTCGCCATAATCAATGATATCGGACACGAATGCCCAGGTAACCCCGTTAGGAATACTAATACCAATGAACGAAATACTGGCCAGGATTGTGAAAATATATACATTTGAAGGCATGAAAAAGTTAATGGAGTCGGCAATGACACTAACCAGCATCCCCAGTATAGCTGTTTTTCGTTTACCGAAGCGCCGTACCAGCTTAGGCAGGAACAACACACCCAGTAGCGACGAACCGATAATAATAAAATTCATATAAGCCATTAATTCTACATGCCCCAAGTTATATTCGGCAAAATAGATCAGCAGTGCGGACTTAATATTGTACGCGGATATGGTGAAAATCGTCATCAAAACGAGTACCAGCAAAGGCTTGTTATTCGTAAAGGTATGGACAATAACGCCTATAGATAGCTTCTCTTTTGGTCCGGACTGGCTAATAATACGTTCTTTCGTTCCTCGGTAACATATGATGAAAGCGATCACACCAATGAGTGACATAATCCCCATCACAACTGGATAGCCAACATGATGGTTAGGAAACAGTAAAATAAGCGGCATGACAACGACACTGGTGACGAATAATGCGCCCAGAGATCCTGCCTGACGGAAAGATGACAATGAAGCACGCTGATGAGTATCCTGCGTAATGGCGGCACCCAGCGAGCCGTATGGAATGTTTACAATAGAGTAGCCGATCCCCCAGATCATATAGGACGCATAGGCGTAAATGAGTTTGCCTGTGGGTGAAATATTCGGCGAAATAAAGGTTAGAACCGTAAGAATTGCAAGGATAACGCTTCCAACGATAAGAAAAGGCCTAAATTTTCCACGTGTACCGATATGTTTGCGATAATCAACAAAGGACCCGACAATGGGATCACAGATGGCGGCAAACAGCTTGCTGACCAAGAAAATGCCTGCGGCGGCTCCTGCAGAAACCCCTGCTACATCTGTAAAAAATTTCAGCAAATACAACTGCCCCAAATCAAACATGAATCCGTTTCCAAAGTCACCCATACCATACGAAATCTTTTCTTTCAGGCTAATATGCTCGCCTGTCTTGTTGTCAGTTTGGACGCTCTCCTGCACGATAGGCACTCCCATACCTACACACTCCTCTATGTTTGTAATTATTTTCACATAATTAGTTCAGGATTTTGCAAAATTCGATTCCAGTCGCTCCGAAGTGCAAGATGCAGACGAACTAAACCATTTCGATCTATATCTTGTTCATTGGAAGTCGCTTATGGGATTTTTGCAAAATCCTCAGTTGATAACTATTTTGTTTTCAATTGCTCTTACCGGGAGTTTGAAACAAGCTCCTGGCAAGAGCTATTTTTTATAAAGTTAGTGAGTTCTCACCTTAGGCAGTAGCTTCACTTACTATGAACAACCGTTGGGAAATTAAAATATTGCTCAGCGTTATTGTAGCAAATGTTTTGTACCATTGCTCCGAGCAGTTCCAGATCCTCAGGCGCCTTACCTTCCTGAACCCACGTCCCAATTAAGTCACAGAGTATACGGCGGAAATATTCATGGCGCGTGTAGGAAAGGAAGCTGCGGGAATCCGTCAGCATACCAATAAAGCGGGACAGCACCCCATAGTTAGCCAGCAACTTCATCTGCTCCTGCATGCCTTCGATATGGTCGTTATACCACCATGCCGTGCCAAACTGGATTTTCCCTACAGTTCCACCGGATTGGAAGCAACCCGCGAGACTTGCCAGTACTGGATAATCAACCGAATTAAGCGAATACAAAATGGTTCTCGGTAATCCTCCTGCCAGCTCCTGTGCGTCCAGCAATGCCGCCAATGGACGAGCGATAGAGCCATCATTTACAGCATCATAGCCTGTATCCGGTCCCAAATGACGGAACATAGCCGTGTTGTTGTTACGCAGCGCGTGAATGTGATATTGCATAGCCCAGCCATGTTCTGCATACTGTTTGCCAAGGAAAACCAGAACGTATGATTTGTATTTCGCCTCCTCTAAAGGAGTCACATGGCCTTCCTCCAGCGCCTTGCTGAATATGGCTGCCGCTTCCTCCAGTGTCGTTTCTTCATAGACTACAGTATCCAGCGCATGATCAGATACCCGGCCTCCGGCAGCATGGAAATGGCGCACCCGGCTCGCCAGCGCATTCAAAAATCCTTCCAAGCCAGAGACATCCAGTCCGCTGACTTCACCCAACCGAGCCACCCAAGGCTTGAAAGTTTCACGATTAATTTCCAAAGCTTTGTCGGGGCGGAAGCTTGGCAGCACTGCCACTGGGAAATCGGTCAGCTTGCTGATTTGTTTGTGGTATTCGAGATGGTCTGTCGGATCATCCGTGGTGCACACCACAGTTACCTTCGAGTTCACAATCAGATCACGTGCGCCAAAGCCCTTTCCCTGCAGCTTTTGGTTTACCTTTTCCCAGATCACTGGTGCGTTCTGTTCATTCAGCAGCTCATAGACACCAAAAAATCGTTGAAGCTCCAAATGCGTCCAGTGGTACAGCGGGTTGCCGATTAGTGTAGGTACGGTTTTGGCCCAAGCCAAAAACTTGTCATAATCTTGACCATCCCCCGTAATCAGGCGTTCCTCAACCCCATTGGCCCGCATAAGTCTCCACTTGTAATGATCTCCGTACAACCAAGCTTCCGTAATATTCTTGAACGCTTTATTTTCATAAATTTCTTGTGGACTTAAATGACAATGATAATCGATAATCGGCATATCCTTGGCGTACTGATGGTACAAGATTTCAGCCGTTGGATTGCTCAACAAAAAGTTTTCGTCTAAAAACGCTTTAGTCATTACTCTCTCATCCCTTCTATAATCGTGTTTCCTAATAAATTGTTAACGTTAACAAAAATATTCGTACTCTACTTGTTTTTCAACAATAACATTCTCCACCACATAGCAGGCCTCGTGATTGCATAAGATAATATAGCTATAATACGAAACCTGTACATCATTTCAAGCTGGATTACTTCACCTTAAATTTAATGTTTACGTTAACAACAATTACATTGTAACCGCTATCCTTTGTAGAGGAAAGTGATTTTTATCATGTGAGAGGACAAAAAAACCGACCTTCCACTCTTTGGGGCAGATCTGTTTGCATTTCGTCTATGTCCTGCACCATCCAACACCAAAAAAGGAATTTTCAAAAGACTCGATTGTGATAGGTGCCTTTTCCTTTATATCCGCCGAGAATATCTGCCATTGCAATAGCAACCCATTCCAAATCTCCGCACTTTTTATTTTCCCCGAAGAATCAAACTTTGAAAACGCTTTATATATTTTCAATCTTTTTCAGAAAATTTCCTTCTTGAAAATACCAGTTATTGTATTATAATTGTCATATACATCCATTGTTTTACATTGAAAGTATTTCATTAGTTTATTTCAAAGATGAGAAGAAGAGGTGGTAGCATTGAGTACCAAAGTTCAAGCTGTCCAAGCAAAGACCGATACTAGAGGAGCAGACCTTGTTGTCGATTGTTTAATCAAGCAAGGGGTGACGCATATTTTTGGCATTCCAGGTGCCAAGATCGATTCTGTTTTTGATGTTCTTCAAGATCGGGGTCCAGAATTAATCATATGCCGTCATGAACAAAATGCTGCCTTTATGGCCGCTGCAGTCGGTCGATTAACTGGAAAGCCGGGCGTATGTCTTGTCACCTCTGGCCCCGGCGCATCCAATTTGGCGACAGGACTTGTCACCGCGAATGCTGAGAGTGATCCTGTCGTCGCTCTTGCAGGTGCAGTCCCAAGATCCGCACGCCTGAAACGCACGCATCAATCCATGGATAACGCCGGACTATTCGAGCCTATTACCAAATACAGTGTAGAAGTAGAACATCCTGATAGTGTACCGGAAGCTATTACTAACGCATTTCGGATTGCGACCTCAGCCCAGCCTGGAGCCACCTTTGTCAGTCTGCCGCAGGACGTGTTGACTTCGTCATCTGAAGTAACAGCCATTGAGAAAATTTCCCTTCCCCAGCTTGGAATCGCACCAGCCGGGCTCATCAAACAAGTCGCAGACCAAATCAAAAAAGCCAAGCTGCCCGTACTTCTCCTCGGCATGAAAGCCAGCACGCCCGAAGCCACAGCAGCCATCCGTGCACTGATTCGAAACACGGATTTGCCTGTAGTTGAAACTTTTCAGGCCGCTGGAGCCATTTCCCGGGAGCTGGAAAGCCACTATTTTGGAAGAGTCGGTCTGTTCCACAATCAGCCCGGTGACATGCTTCTTGGAGCGGCAGATCTGGTACTGACAATTGGCTATGATCCTATTGAATATGATCCAAAAAACTGGAACATTCCTGCAAACCGAACCCTCATTCACCTGGATGATCATCAAGCAGATATTGATCATGATTATCAACCTGATTACGAGCTTATCGGGAATATATCCCTGATTGTGAGTAGCCTTGCAGAAGAATTGCCTACCTTAAAGCTATCTAGAACCTCCTGCAACCAATTAAAACGTCTTCACCATGATCTAAACGAGCAAGCAGCTGTTCCTGTACACAAGCATGACTATCTGATTCATCCATTACAATTCATTCGCACACTGCGCAGCCTGATTGACGATAACGTCACAGTCACTTGTGATGTCGGCTCACACTACATTTGGATGGCACGATATTTCCGTTCGTATGAGCCGCGTCGCCTTCTATTCAGCAACGGGATGCAGACGTTAGGCGTAGCACTTCCTTGGGGGATTGCTGCTACACTCGTCAACCCCGGTCAAAAAGTCGTTTCTATTTCCGGAGACGGAGGATTTCTTTTTTCATCAATGGAGCTCGAAACCGCCGTACGTCTTAACTCACCGTTGGTGCATATCGTATGGAGAGATGGTTCCTATGACATGGTCGCTTTTCAACAACAGATTAAATACGGAAGAACATCTGGTGTAAAATTTGGAGATGTTGATGTAGTGAAATATGCTGAAAGCTTCGGGGCCACTGGATTACGCGTGCACTCTCCTGAAGAACTAGAAAGTGTATTGCAGCAGGCACTTCATACCGATGGTCCTGTGGTTGTCGATATTCCGATTGATTATCAGGATAACATCCAATTGGGACGTAAACTGCTGCCTAACCAATTAAACTAACCTTAACCATGCCTCACTCGTGACGGCTTTATGACAATTATGGAGTATAACGTTTTTTTTATGATTTTTTTGAGTTATTCATGTTATTTACTGAAATTTTACGTTTATTATTGAAAAAGAAAGAAAATAAATGCATACAATTACAAAAGGAAGTGTATTGCCATGACCGTTGCACAATTGGAAACCAAGCAAGAAACTGATCATGATATTTACCAAACGTCCACCATGCTTGCTTTATTAGATGGTCTTTATGACGGAGTCGTTGCGTTCGAGGAACTGCAAAAGCACGGGGATTTCGGACTCGGTACCTTTGATCAACTCAATGGCGAGATGATCGCGTTCGATGGTGAATTTTATCACTTGCTTCCAGACGGTACGGCCCATCGCGTAAAACCAGAAGAAACTACTCCATTTTCCACCGTCACCTTTTTTCATGAAGATTTCACATATACTATTGACCGTCCCATGCATCGTGAAGAGCTGGAGGCTCTGCTGTTAACGTTGTTTCCAAGCCGTAATCTGTTCTATGCCTTCCGTATGGATGGTACTTTTCGTGAAGTAAAGACACGGACCGTGCCTCACCAAGTTAAACCATACAGACCGTTTATCGAAGCGACCAAGTCACAGCCTACCTTCACTTTTAATGAGGCTTCCGGCGTGATTACAGGTTTTTGGACACCTGCCTATGCTCAAGGTATTGGGGTAGCTGGATTTCATCTGCATTTTATTAACGATGAACGCACCGGAGGCGGGCATGTCTTTGATTTTATCGTCGAAAAGTGCACCATCCGCATTTGTCAAAAATCCAATCTGCACCTGGTCCTGCCCGATACCCCGGATTACTTGAAGGCTAACCTGTCCAGAGAAAACCTGGAGAAGGAAATCGCCGTTACTGAAGGTGCGCAGTAATCGCAGTTATTTAACTCATCAAGTTACGGACCCCATAGCTAAATAATAAACAGCAAAAGATCACAGTCAGAGAAGAGAATTAGTACTCTCTGACTGTGATCTTTTTATGTACGAGCGTATATACACGTTAGTTACTACTTATGCTCTCACTCCGGTTCACCTATCCTCGATCTGATCCAGTTTATCTGCATAATATTGAATGGCACGTGAGTACTCCTGTGTAGATAAATCCGAGGTCGTTTCAGCCACCTCCATTAGCAACTCCTGCATGGCCTTCCCGTATTCCCCCAGATTATATAACACCATCGCGTAAAATACCCGAAACGGTCTGTAATCCGGAAATTCGTTCATTCCTGTGTCCAACCACGCTTTCGCCTTGGCGTAAACGCCCAATACACGATATGTACTGCTTAATCCCAGGATAGCTCCTTTCCTTGATTCTGCAGATAACGCCATACCCAGGCTTTTTTCATAATAGGCAACCGCTTCCCGCTCTAAGCCCAATGAATCATGGGTCCAAGCTGTCTGATACCACAATTCTGCATCATTTTGCTGCTGTTCTAATGCCTTTAAAAGAAGCTTACGTGCTTTCTCTGCTTGCCCTGTTCGTCTAAGCTCGTCAGCTTGCGCCATGATATCGTTCATATTCTCCTCCACTTCTGACTCATGCCTATCTTTGAGACATATGTTACCCGACATTTGAATGCAATGTAAATGGAGTTTTTCCTAAGATTTGAAATCCAAAAAAAAACGACCCTCCCTTTAGGAGAGCCACTATATATCCGAAGTTGAAGTTACGGTTTATTTAACCTTCAATGATCCTACAGTTAGTATTCCCGCTACACGCTGCGCGTCGAAAATACGAGAAAGCTCCTCCACTGCCGTCAAGTACAGTAGACCGTTGCCCTCCAGCTTAGGAGAATTGCCGAGTGGAATCGTGCGTTTGATGAGTTGTGCGTATAATTCCGCTTCGGTGAGATCACGCTCAAAGCTCGCATTCGCCAGCTGCTTAATCAACGCCAATGCACCTGCTACGTGTGGAGTAGCCATCGAAGTTCCGCTAAAGGTCGCATATTTGCCGCCCGGAACAGTGGACAAAATATCTTCTCCCGGTGCAACCAAATCCACCTCATTATTAGAATTACTAAATTCTGAGGCGTGCCTGTCAAAATTGATAGCACCTACGCTAATCACTTCATTATAGCAGCCGGGGTAGCCGAGCTCGTCCGTTCTATCGTCACCGTCTCCCTCATTTCCAGCTGCACAGATGACTAAGATTTGGCTAGCTACAGCCTTTTTTACTGCTTCATGAAGCTCTGGTACATCCTCAGGACCGCCAAGTGACATCGATATAATATCTGCCTTTTGCTCAATTGCATAATAGATGCCTTGAATAATCCAGTCATATTGACCGGAGCCCTGCTTGTTTAGCACTTTGATGATGAGCAGGTCTGCCTCTGGAGCAACACCCACGACACCCTCCGCATTTTCTGCTGCCGCAATGGTTCCTGCTACATGCGTACCATGACCGTTGTAATCCTTGAAAATTTCCGGATCACCTTGATCATCATCCGTAAAATTCCGGCCGCCAATAATGCGCGCCTTCAAATCTGGATGGTCCGAATCACAGCCCGTGTCCAGCACCGCCACCTTCACACCTCGGCCTCGAGTCTGGTTCCATACCGCAGGAGCCTGAATCAGCTCTACACCTCGCGGTATTTCATTCACTTGTTGCTCCTGCTTGATCACTTGGTAAGGAATGATATGCACTTTACGTTCCATCCTATTCCCTCCTTCATGGATTCAATCGGAAACCATCCGTCTTTGAAACTTTGAAACTTTGAAAACCTCTAATACATTCGAGGTTACTATATTCTAGCAATTTTTGAAAAGTTTGAACATCCCCATTTTGCTTATTTTTGTAAAAAAAACAGACATCCTCCAATTCGCTTGGAGAATGTCTGTTGTGAAATCTCTTTCAGCCTTAGGCTGATTCCGCCTGAAGTTCAGCCTTAGATAACAGCGATTTGTGCTGCCATTTCCGCCCCTTCCAGCGTAAATAGTGGAAAATGCCTCGTACCCACTCATCGCAGGCATGTGCAATCCACACACCCAGCACACCATATCCCATATGAATGCCCAGCACATATGCTAACGGGATTTTAATCCCCCACATTGAAATAATGGCCATCATTAACGGGAACTGAACATCTCCCGCTGCTCGCAAGGAGTTAATGACAACATGATTAAACACACGGCCCGGCTCCAGCAATATACAGAAGAGCAAAATCGCTGCCCCTAATTGAATGATTGCCGGCTCATCTGTAAAGATCGCCATCACTTCATACCGGAAAAAGGATACTACCACGATCACAGCAATTGTAATGACCAAAGACCATTTCAGGCTCCGTAAAAGTTGATGATAGGCCTTTTCCTTGTCTCCTGCTCCAATCAGGCGGGCAACAATAATTTCCGTCCCCTCGCCTACAGCCATTCCAAATACCATAAAAAAGTACACAATTGTATTCGTATAAAAATGGGTTGCGATCGCCGTTGTACCCATAAAGCTGACAAACCGGGTCACCATCATTTGGCTAAGCTGATAAGACAACCATTCCAGCCCGGCAGGAATACCAATCTTCAGGATGGCTACCAGCTTACTCCACTGAAGCTGTACATAATACCGGATGCGAATCGGCGCACTTACACGCTTGTACAGCAGTAGAAAAATCCAGACACATGCTACAGCACGACTAATAACCGTTGAAATCGCTGCTCCCGCCACTCCCATCTGCGGCAGACCAAACCAGCCATAAATGAGCAACGCATTTCCCACGATGTGCAATATATTCATACCAATGCCCACGATCATCGTATCTTTAGTAAAACCATGCGATCGAATAACCGGACCTGCGGTTAGCATGAGCGCTTCCAGAAACAGCGAACCCCCTGCCAGCATCATATAAACCTCTGCATTTTCCTTAATCGTCGGGGTAATATGGTAAAAGGATAGTAAAAAATCCCGGCTCACAATAAACATCAAACTCAGCGCCAGACCAAACACCAGATTAAAGGTTAGTGCCGAAGCCGTAACACGGCTAGCATCCACATGCTTTTGCGCCCCCAATAGCTGAGCAATAATCACACCTACACCAAGACCAAGCAGATTGAAAAGTATAATCGTAAATTCAATCAACTGTCTTGATACACCTACAGCCGATACAACCTCATCAGAAACATGGCTTAGCATGAACGTATCCACGCTACCCATCAAAATGTGAAACAACATCTCTATAAAGATCGGCCAAGTGATTGCAAAAACCGTCATCGTTTTAACGGCTTGTGCTTGCTTGGAACCGTTTTCCTGAGACAGTGACATCCTTCCGTATTCCTCCTAAATGCGACCCAACTATTACTTAATACCTACACTTCAATATCGATAACACTTACTCAATCATAAAAAGTCATATGCTTTTTTTCATTTTTATAATATTGCAGGCGATCCTGCAATTGTCCTGTGTGGAATTCAAACTTATGTCCGTCTGGATCTGTAAAATAGACCGACCTTTTGTCCTGTTCATTCCGCTCTCTTCCGGGCAAAATGGTGACATTAAAAGTTCTCAGCTTGTTAAGCATGCTCTCAAAATCCGCTTCCGCTACCGAAAATGCAATATGCGTATAGGATTGATGAATTTCATTTCTTGGGATATCCTCCTCCACATTGAGGGCCAGCCACATTCCCAAGCAGTCCAGGTAAGCCAACTTACGTCCTTTAACGAGCAGTTTTCCATCTAGTACATTCTGATAAAAATGTATTGATTCCTCTAAATCTGACACCGAAAAGCAAATATGATTCCATCCTTGTATGCTCATATTCCCTGTTCCTTTCAGCGAACACTGTTCAGCCAATAAGGCCACGCTTCTGTATATTTATCGAGATCTTTAGGATGATGGCGAATGCAGGTAGCTATACGAAAGTATAATCCCAGTAACACTTCCCTGTTCAGCTCGTATTCCCCTGTCATCTCCGGCCCAAGCTTCTCTAAGGCAGGCAAAATAGTATCGACGGTCAGCCTATCCGGTGAAGAACAAAAGGCGTATATTAGATCATACAGAGGTTCTCCCACCACTGGATCAGGGTCAATAATGCCCGTCAATGTGCCGTTTTCGGTAAACACAAAATTATGTACTCCACAGTCACCATGAAGCAAATATTTAATATTACGTTGTGGCAATCCAGCCACAAGGGTATGAACGAACCGATGATTCTCTCGGGGTAAAACGCCTTGTATGATCTTTTCAGATTCCTTCGTTCTGTGCAGCAGAAAATCTCTCCATTCCACAAACGGGTGGTCCGGATAACCATAATGACGTTCCTCACCAAAAGGCTTATAGTGCGAGATCACCTCCGTCGCCAGACGAAGCAACAAATCGCTTTTGTTTCGTCCATGATACTGTGTGAGCCCCGACCTGAACGTGTACACCAAATAACGGTGCAACGGATCTACATAAACCAAACGTGATAGCTTCTCAATCTGTACATAGGTATGTAAGAACTCTGCCTCGGCTTCTACGACAGCGGGATCATTTTGCTTAATCACGTATCGCGGCTTAGTTCCGTCCATGACAACAACCACTTTGCTCGAAGTTCCGCCGATCAACGGTTTGAGATTTCGCATATGGCTTTCAAGCACGCCCGTTTCGTGAAGCTCATTCAGGATCAGTTGAACATCCATCTTACGCCTCCTCCATGCGTTTGATCGACAATGCAGCTGGCGATTTGGATATTTCATTTAGCTCCCACACGTTCGCCAGCCGCTCTTCTTTTAAAAATAAATCTTTTCATGCTCCGCATAGATTTCAAGCGCCCGCTCCATCTTATGCACATAGGCCTCATCCTGACTAGAACATAGAAATGTAATATGTCCCTCCTGCGATGGACCGGATTTTGGCGAAGGTTCCAGCAAATTACGCTCAGACAACACCTGTTTCAACCGTCTGACTGTTCCCTGGCTCCCGTCAATTAACTGAATATGAGAAGGCAGTAGTTCCCTTAGAATCTCCTTATAAAAAGGATAATGAGTACATCCCAATACCACCGTACCATATATGTCCAGATTGAACGAAGACAGCTCACGGTTAAAATATTCGGACATTTCTGCCCGGTCAAAATTCAACTGTTCGCAATAATGTACTAGCTCCGGCAGAGGTAGTGAGTCCACGCTCCCATGATCGTCAACCCTGGATACCAGCGCTGCATAACAGGATTGTTTCAACGTCAATGGTGTGGCTAACACCAGAACTCTTTTACCATTGGCTCGGTTCATCTCGACCGCTGGCTTCACAGCTGGCTCCATCCCGATAATCGGAATAGGATATTCCTTCCTTAGCTCCGCAACCGCGATACTTGTAGCCGTATTGCAGGCAATTACCAATGCCTTAACATCTTCTTTTAGAATCGTTTGTACTGAAGCCTTGACATAACCAAGCACCTCTTGGGGAGTTTTCGTCCCGTAAGGCACATGAAGGGTATCCGCCATGTATACAAAATTTTCGTTTGGCAAACGTCTTAGTGCCTCGGACAATACTGTAATTCCACCCAATCCTGAATCAAAAAAACCTATCTTCAAGCTACTCACCTTTTTTCGTTCAACTATTGTGCCATATCTTGCTGGCACCATGTTCATTTTCTTCTTAGCCTACTCAAACCATTCTCTGCATTAAACTTTACATTTAAATTTTACCGCAAAACTGATATTTTGCAAAAGAAACACGTAAAATTTACAGTGTAAAAAATAAAGTAGCTTTTCAAAGTAAATTTAATATAAAAGTGTTGACAGATATTATCTTTATATTGTAATATTACGTGGTAACTTACTAACTTAACTTACTTATTCAACTTACTTAGGGGGAAATAAATCATGTCTAAAGTATTATTTGTCAAAGCTAATGATCGTACAGCTGAAGAATCTGCAACAGTTAAATTGTATAACGCCTTCGTAGAAAGCTACAAGTCTTCCCACCCAACTGATGAAATCACTGAGCTGGACCTGTTCTCCGTCGAGCTTCCTTATTTGAACGCTAACATGATCAACGGAACGTTCAAATCCGCTAGAGGCATGGAGCTGAACGCAGAAGAAGCTCGCCTGGCAAACGTCGCTAATGGCTACCTGGATCAATTCCTGGCAGCAGACAAAGTCGTATTTGCTTTCCCGCTCTGGAACATGACGATTCCAGCTGTACTGCATACGTACATTGACTACCTGAACCAAGCTGGTAAAACATTCAAATACACTGCTGAAGGTCCAGTTGGTCTCGTAACTGAAACTAAAGTAGCCCTGTTGAATGCAAGAGGCGGCGTTTATTCCGAAGGACCAGCTGCTGCAGCTGAAATGTCTTTGAACTACATGAACAACATCTTATCCTTCTTCGGAGTAAAGGATATCGTGAAAGTTGTTCTGGAAGGACATAACCAAGCTCCAGATCAAGCACAAGAAATCGTTGCTTCTGCTGTACAACGTGCAGTAGACACAGCAAAATCGTTCTAATCATATATTATGAAGAGAAGAGGATATCCGCGCCCTATATGGGCTGGATATCCTCTTTTTTGTTATAAAGTATAAAAAACACGTGCTCCCCTGATCTATAATCAAGTGAGAGCACGTGTTTGTGAAATGAGATTACTTCTATTTTAAGGAATGAATTGCTGCACGATTTTTACAACTTTACCCTCACGAAGCGTAATATGGTATGGATATTGACTGAGGTCCAGAACGTCCTTTTTAGCAAAATCTTTCTCAAACTGTGCCAGAGGAATCGATTCGTTCCATTGCACGTCTGTATCTTCTATGTTACCCGTGTGATCATAAATCTGCACCTCTACCGAAGCATCTGGCGCAACCTGATACACGTCATTTTGCACGGAATTGTTTACGATGTAGTAGCCGTCTGGAGCTCCATCCAATCCTGTATTTCCTTCATGTTCCAATAATGCTTTGTCAGCTGCCGCGCCTTCATACCATTCAATCGGGTCTGCCGACAAATAAATTTGTCCGTCACGAATCTCCATTTGGTTTATATATACGGTCTCCTGATTTTCAGCAGCTGCTACAGGCGTGTAGCCTTGCGCTGTTGCCCCTGCCGTCGTAATCAGCATCATCATTAAAGCCAATACGGTCCATTTCGAAGCTAGTTTCATCATGTCTGATCTCTCCTTGCCGTTTGGGTATGTACACGGTGTCTGTAAGCTTCATTACCCTTGTGTACTTATCATAAACGTTGCACGGTTAAAAAGTGTATCAGATACATAAAAAAGAAGTTACGATTTTTTAAGACTTGGTCTTAAAACTTGATAACATGTCCTATTTTTCTTTGCTATCTTAATAATCCGACCTGACGTGCCTGTTCTTCGGTGAGAATAAACTCTTCATTTTGCCATACTTCGTCCTCTTTGGTTACAGCAAACATCCCCATGATCTCTGTCCATATTCCTTTGTCAACGGCTTCCTTTTGCGTAATGATAATTTTCATTTCGTTTCCTCCTCCTGTAAAATATGAGCAATCCAAGGCTGTCGAATTGTGTGTCTCACTTCGCGATCAGATGGTTTCTACGATCGCTGTTGGAGCTTGATTTTTTGAATATATTTTAATGGTTAAAATCAAGTTCCAAAGGCGAACGCTATCGCTTCTCCGAAATCCATCTGCCCGCTTCGTTACTCAGCTTATCTCTACCATTCTCATTTTTCATGAGTTTGCCTCTAAAAAAGCCAACAACCTAAACTGATACTTAGGCCAAATATAATACTTTTATTTAAAGCCTCTAACCCTTATATGGAACTCACAATGCTTGTCCTAGATTTGCATTATCGGAGTGCTTGAGAGATTCTTGTCCCGCTTATAACATATGTACCCTTTTCCTGCCGAGATTATTCGCATCTTATTTGTAACCATAAAATTTTATATTATTTTTGTAGGTAGTGACCTCTTTCGAAATGACTAAGCCCTAACATAAAAACGGCTGTAGGTTATCCTACGAGCCGTTTTCACTAAAAAATTTTCTATGCTTGGTTAATCTATCAGTACCATCAACATATACGTATTCATTTATTGTTTCTGCATAAAAAAATGGTCGCCAAAAGCACTAAAGCAGCAGAGAGGACGGAATTGTTCTGAAGAAGCGGAGCGTTCGCCTTTGTCCCCGGATTTCTACCCTTGAACATACAATCGAGAAATCCGGGGGCAACAGCGATCGGAAGAATGATCCGTTCTCGTAGCGGTCACAAGCCGCATACCGTTATTTAGTTACCCCTAATGTTTTCCTAATTTTTACACAGAAAAGTAAAAAGGCTGTACGCATACTGGCTTGGACACGGTTACTTGTTGCCCAGTGTAGGTCAAGCGTCCACTTGCCTTGTCCACTTTGAACGTAACAATGTTGTTGGTGTCGCGGTTGGCCACGAGCATATGATCACCATTTGGAGTCAAAGCAAAATGGCGTGGATGCTCTCCTTCGGCAGATACATGCTCGACCAAGCTCAGCTTGCCAGTTGCACCGTCTACAGCGTATACCACAATGCTGTCATGCCCACGGTTGGACCCGTACAGATAAGCCCCATCCTCCGAAATTGCAATTTCAGCAGTTGTGTTTTCACCTGTAAAGTCAGACGGCAATGTCGGTACGCTCTCAAGCTCAGTGAGATTGCCAGCCTCTGCATCATATGCAAAAGAAGTAATGGAAGAATCCACTTCGTTAATGACAAAAGCAAATTTACCATTCGGGTGGAACGTCAAATGACGTGGACCTGCACCTGCATGGGTTTTCGTTTCACCATGAAGCACCAGTTGTCCTTTGCTGTCATCAATGGTGTAAACGCGGATCATATCCAGACCGAGATCTTGTACGAACAGGAAGCGGCCATCCGGACTAAAGAAACTGGAATGTGGATGTGGACGATCCTGACGTTCAGGATGCGCTCCTTTGCCCTCATGCTGTTTAACATCCAGCAACTCACCAATACGTCCGTCCTCAGTCAGAGACACCAGTCCCACCATACCTCCGTGGTAGCTGACTACAATAAGGTAACGATCAGATGGATCACGCTGAATGTGGCAAGTTGTTGCACCCACGTTTTCCGCACGATTCAGCAATGTAAATGTTCCTTTAACTGGGTCAATTTCGAAAGCAGAGGCTTCGCCTACTTTCGCTCCTGCAGCAGAAGTCGTCTCTCCAATGGAATACAGCTTCCGATTTTTGACGTCCACATTCAAGAATGTAGGATTTTTCAAGCCGGAGAACTCATCCTGTAGTGTAAGTGCTCCTGTCTGTTCATTAAAAGTGTACGAATAAACCCCGTTACCTTCCAATTCGGCGTAAGAGCCTGCGAATACGAGCAATTTTTGTTGTGCTGTCATGGTTGTGTCCTCCTTGGATTAAAAAAATGATGGGCAGTTGGAATGATTGCTCCTGTTACAAATATCGCTTTAAGAGGCGCGCTCCACCACGGGCTCTGTGGACAACGCCACATTCCCCGCTACGGCACGCGAGATCATGCATGAGGTTTCTGCCTGCTCTGCCAGTCGCAATGCTTGTTCGATCTGCGATTCTGTCGCATCGGCGGCCAATTGAACCTGCGGACGATGCACAATTCGGCGATATGTAAAAATATTGTTCGTTACATCGACAATCCCTTCGGATTCCAGTGCCAGTGATGCCACCGGGAGACTCGCGCGCTCCATCATCGCCGCCAAAGTAATCAAATAGCAGGTAGCGGCGGCACCGAGCAGCATTTCATCTGGATTGGTGCCCACACCAGGGCCTCCCATCTCAGCCGGGATCGAAATTGCAGTCCGCAACTGTCCAGCCTCAATACGGCCGTCGCTGTTGCGCCCCCCGTTCCAGTCTGCCTTGAGCAGAAAGGTATGCTCCATTTCAGGTCACTCCTCTCTCTTATATTATGAATCTTTACACAGGTGAATGTAAAGGTTAGTCAATCTCCTGATTTTTAGTTTCCGTACCCAGCAACCATACAGCCGCTGCTCCAATCAAGATAGCTACGAAGAAAATCACAAAGATAGATGGTAACGCTACGCCCTGTCCTACGAGTATACCGACCGCAAACGGCCCGATAACGCCTCCAATACGGCCAAACGCAGCCGCCATACCCACACCAGTTGAACGTACAGCTGTCGGGTACAATTCCGGAGTATAAGCATACATGGCTCCCCATGCACCAAGATTAAAAAAGGACAAGCAGATACCAGCAGCTAGCAGCATTCCCGCTGTTTCCGAGGTGCCAAACCAAATGGCAGACACTGCTGTGAGCAGCAAGTAGATGATCAGTACGAATTTTCGCCCTAGCTTTTCAATTAGATAGGCGGCGGTAAAGTATCCTGGTAGTTGCGCAAGCGTCATGATCAGCACATATTCAAAGCTTTTAACCAGTTCGAAACCTTTCATAAACATAATGCTCGGTAGCCACAGGAACATGCCGTAGTATGAAAATACAACTGTGAACCATAAAATCCACAGCATCAGCGTAGACTTGCGATTGGGTCCCGACCAAATCGAAGCCAATCGTGCACGCAGCGGAAGTTTAACGCTTTGCTGCTTATAACGCGGTGAATCCTCAATAGCTCTGCGCAGATAAAGAGCGTACAGCGCAGGTACTGCGCCGAGAATAAATGCCATTTGCCAACCATACTTTGGAATAACAAAATAAGCAATAAGAGCCGAAAGGATCCAGCCTGCCGCCCAGAAGCTTTCCAGCAGCACAACCGCTCTTCCTCGTTCTTTCACAGGCACTGATTCTGACACCAACGTCGAAGCAACAGGCAATTCCCCACCCAAGCCTGCACCAGCAATAAAACGCAGCACCAGCAGCATTCCGAGTCCTGTCGCCAAAGCTGATAAGCCGCTGGCAATAGAAAAGATCAACAATGTCCACACTAATATAGCACGTCTGCCGTAACGATCAGCCAAAATCCCCGCCAAAGCGGCTCCGAACACCATCCCTATAGAATTCATTGCAGTCAGCAGTCCAATTTGCTCAGATCCCAGATGCCACTCTTTTGCCAACGCTGCGACTATAAATGAAAGCAGCCCCACATCCATAGCATCAAACAACCAGCTGAGTCCTGCGCTAAAAAGCAATTTTCTTTTTTTGGCTGGTGGTAATGAAGTTAATTCACTCATGATTCGCTCTCCCTTAAAAATATATCGTATGTAGACGTATATTCAGGTGTCTTGTCACCTGTAGCCTGCATCTATTGTACCGTAAGCTTCCTTAATCTGCGAGCTTTTTAACACAGAAAAAAAACGGAAGATTGCCTACGGCAATTCTCCCGCCTTCTGGAACCTGCCACTTACCGGTTTTGGACCAGACCGATGATCGTCACCATGAGCACCAGCAGCTGGATGAGTGTATCGTTACTCATTCCAATCGCCTCCATCCCATATGAGATACTCCTTCGGCCGTTTCCCCTCTCCCCGGATCATGACGCTTGTTCCCCAATACATACCTATGCAGGTGGCGGGAAGCTTATGATCAATAATGGATGAAAATCTCCATACGTTTAAGGTTTAATCCAGGACCACTGCAAATCCATTTCCTGAATACATTCACGGTTATCATGTTCATCATTGGCCACCAGTGGGGTCACTGGATAGATGCTCATGTCGCCTTGCTCATACGTGCGCAGTAGAGGCAACAGCTCATCTATGTTCTGGACAGACGGGTCCAGCCATGAATCTATATGATCAGCTTCCAAAATAGCTGGCATACGGGTATCGAATTCACGTATATCCGTATTGGCATGAACTGTCATCATCGTACAGGTGCGTAAAGGCTCCTTACGACTATCCTGCCATACTTCATATAGCCCCGCGACCGCAAACATCTTCTGTTCCGGCAGTACCACCCGTACAGCACACATGCGTTTACCCAATTTGCGCCAATAATAAAATCCATTGCATGGAATGATACAGCGTCGGGTTTCCGCCATCTTGCGATAACTCGGATTTACCCGAACCGTATTCAAGTCTGCATTGACACAATCCTTGCCCCAGTAGGGAATAAATCCCCAGCGAAATTCATCAAGTACCCGTTCTCCATCCTGATGCAGCACAATTGGAATATGCTGGGTGGGACTCATGTTATAACGCGTTTTGTAATAATACATCACCCGTTGTATACCAAAATGATCCCTTACCTCATCCAAATCAGCCGATAACGAAAACCTTTTGCACATACGCTATTCATCCTTCCGCCTTTTTCACCTATTGTGCGGATATACAAGGAAAAATATGCATATGCAGATTTTGCAAAATCCCAATAAACGACAAAACATATAGCAATATCCCCGCAGTTGTGAAGCTACGGGGATAGATACTAGCTTATATTGTTATTATTTCTTTTCTACCGCGTGACCGCCAAATTCATTGCGCAGCGCAGCAACCACTTTCCCGTTGAACGTGTCCGCATCAAGAGACCGGTAGCGCATCAGCAGGGACAAAGCAATGACTGGAGTTGCAGCCTGAATGTCCAGTGCTTCCTCAACCGTCCATTTTCCTTCACCAGAAGAGTGCATAACCCCGCGGATTTCGTCCAGGTTTGCATCTTTGGAGAATGCACGTTCAGTCAAGCCCATCAGCCAAGAGCGAATAACAGAACCGTTGTTCCACACACGCGCTACTTGTTCATAATCAAAGTCAAAGCTGCTTTTTTCTAGCACTTCAAATCCTTCACCGATGGAAGCCATCATGCCGTATTCCACACCGTTATGAACCATTTTCAGAAAATGTCCGCTTCCGGATTTACCTGCATACAGATATCCATTTTCCACTGCTGTGTCGCGGAAAATAGGCTCAACAACCGCCCAAGCTTCCGGATCTCCACCGATCATGTAACAAGCGCCATTGCGTGCGCCTTCCATCCCGCCTGAGGTCCCAGCATCCATGAAACTGATACCATATTCTTGAAGACGGGCATGACGAGCAATAGACTCTTTGTAATGAGAATTACCACCTTCAATAATGATGTCCCCTTTGGACAACATCGGTTGAAGCTGATCCAGCACAGAATCAACAATTTGGTGAGGAACCATAATCCATAATACTCTAGGGGATTGAGTTGCCTGTACAAGCTCTTCCAATGTAGAAGCACCTTTAGCTCCATAATCCTTCATTTCTTGGATGGCGGCTGCATTGACGTCGTAAGCAACAAGTTCATGTTTATGATCGATCAAATTTTTTCCGAGATTCAAGCCCATTTTTCCCAAACCAATTAATCCTACTTGCATAGTAAAGGCCTCCTGCCGTAGCAAACATATTTTGTATATACTTTCTTGTTAGTGTTAAGAACGAACGACTGCTTTTTCAGTGCTTTCGGACTTTTCGTCCAGCCACCATGTAAAGCCTTGCTCTTCCAACAATTGATCTGAAGCTTCTGGACCGTAAGAGCCTGCTGCATACGTATGAAGTGGGACCTCACCACGAGCAAAAGCTTCCAGTACAGGTTGAACCCACACCCATGAAAGCTCAACTTCGTTCCAATGAGCAAAAAAGGTGGAATCGCCGCGCAGCGCATCAAAGATGAGGCGCTCATAGGCTTCTGGTACATCCTTAGCCTCGGAATGATAATTCATCAGAACCGTTTCCAGTTGACCGGCGTTTAGCGGGTCTCTGCTATTCAGACGCAGCGTTACCTTTTCATCCGGGTTAACATGGATGGTCAGCAAGTTCGGGTCGGACGGCTGCCCTTGAGCGGCATAAGGATCTGTGCTGTCCTTTTTGAATTCCACGACGATACGAGTGGATTTTTCTTTCATACGTTTGCCGGTACGAATATAGAACGGCACACCAGACCATTGTTCGTTATCAATCCATAGGCGAGCTGAAATGAAAGTATCATTTTGTGAATCAGGACCGATGTCCGGCTCTTCTTTATAGGAAGGAACTGCTTTTCCGTTGATCTCACCGTTGGTATATTGACCTCTAACCACGTTGGAAGCAATATCGGAAGGATCAAGCGCACGAAGCGCGTCCATAACCTTGCTTTTTTCGTCACGCACCTGGTCAGCCGTGACATGTCCCGGCTTGTTCATCGCCGTCATCATCAACACCTGTAGCATGTGATTTTGTACCATATCACGAATAGCGCCGGAGTGATCGTAGTATCCCGCTCGCTCCTCCACCCCTACAGTCTCGGAAGCGGTAATTTGCACATTGGCGATGTATTGATTGTTCCATATCCCTTGAAGCAATGGATTAGCAAATTTTAAGGCTTCCAGGTTTTGCACCATGGGCTTACCTAAGTAATGGTCAATACGATAAATCTCATCCTCAGCAAAGGTTCTGCTCAGGCGATCATTCAGCTCACGTGCTGATTCCAGATCATGTCCAAATGGTTTTTCGATAATGAGCCGTTTCCAACCCTTTGTTTCAGCTAAACCACTCTCCCGAATATTGAGGGCAATCACTTCAAAAAATTCCGGTGCCACCGATAAGTAAAACATGCGGTTCCCCGGAATTCCCAATTCATTTTCACGTTGCTCAGCAAGCTGTAGCAGCTTTTTATAATCTTCCGGGTGATTAACGTTCAATGCGCTGTAACGGAAAGCACTTAAGAACTGATCCATCTGTGCACGGTCTTCATTCACGTGTCTGGAAAAATCCTTAATGGATTGCTCTACATTACTTTGAAATTGCTCATCCGCCACTTCACGACGCCCCATCCCAATTACAGAAAAGGAAGCCGGAATTTTACCTTCTACAAACAAATTATACAAGGCAGGGTAGATTTTACGTTTCGCCAAATCCCCTGTCGCTCCAAATAAGACAAATGTCATTGAATCCATGAAATATTCCTTCTTCCCATTATAAAGATGAGGTTATTAAAAGTTACCTGAGGAATTAACGTAACCCATAATACACCCAAAATAAGGGGCAAGTCAATCAAATTTTAGCGAAATCGTGAACATTCGATATATCCTTTAATGATAACGTTTTCTGTGGTATGATTGACGAAGGGAAAGAGAAAAAACTGTTAAATATGTCACAGTTGATACAAAGCGTTATAGTTACTATTGGTATACAGAGTTACTTTTAGTATACTGTTTAAAACAATAATGAAATTGAGGGGATTCAGATGAGCGACGACAGGCAGCCTAAGCTTTTGTGCGGTAAGGTGGAACAGTCCTTTCAGATCATCAGCAAAAAATGGACCGCTCTCATCATTCATACTTTGATGGAACATCCCAAACGATTTAGTGAAATTCACGTCTCCATACCTGATCTTAGCAAACGCATGCTGAACGAACGCATCAAGGAACTAGAGCTTTCCGGCCTGATCCTTCGCAATGTCATCACAGAGCGGCCTGTGCGTACCGAGTATTCGCTGACACGCAAGGGTAAAGAGCTAGGTGATGCATTAAATGGTGTGGAGAGCTGGGCCGAGAGATGGCTTTAACCGCTAACAGGAGGTCGTCACACATGGTCTCCTGTTATTGTGTTACCCCATGTGGATCATAATACAAACTATAGTACGAAAATAATGGGACAACCGCGCAGCAGCTCATGATTTCAGAATGAGCCAAGGAAGGATGAGAATGATGGCATTTGGCATTACCCGGCAGGAGCTTATGGCCTGGAAAAGAGAGGTCAGTCGTGGTGAAATTGCTTTTCTTACACATTACTGGCTGGATGATCGCTTTCCAGGCATTACAACCGTCACCAAGGTGGGATGTTCTGATTTGGACAAGCTGCGCTTATGGTGCAACCATAACGGATTGGACCCCCAATATATTCATCAGCGTCAGCCCTATCCGCATTTTGATCTTATCGGCAACAAACAAACGGAAATTTTACGTAAGTACGGCATGAGCGATCAATTAAAACGCTTCGAACTTCATCTCTCAATGAGTACACGCCCATCGTTCTAAACCGCAGCTCTCAGAGCTGCGGTACTTTTGTTTTCATACCAGTTAATACCTTGTGTATCCAAATCGCTGACACGGCTCCTTCTCCCATCGCCACAGTCGCTTGCTCGGCATGTGCTCCTAAGTCCCCGGCTACCCATACATTTTCCACATTTGTCATTTTGCTGCGAGGATGAGTTTCGATATGCTTATTATGCAGCAGATGTACACCCAGTTGCTCTGCCAGCTCTGAATGAACGTGATTGCTGCCAAAGGCTAAAAACCCCCGCTCTGCTCGAACCACTTGTCCATCAGCCAGCCGCACTCCTTCAAAACAGCCCGGTTCTCCGGTTATAATCTCAGAAATGGCTGCTTCCTTATAGCCAATCCCTTTTTCTCGCAACTTATCGATCAGCTCGTCCGGCACCTCTGAACGCTCATGATCGACATAAACAAGTTGATCGGTGCGCGCTGATAAAATCAGAGCCATGGAAGCTCCTGCTTTGCCTGCCCCCATAACAACCGTGCTGCGATCCTGAACCTCATAACCATCACAATCCGGGCATACATATACACTGTGGCCCAAGCAGGCTTGTAACCCATCTAGCTTTGGAAAACGGTCCGTTAGCCCTGTCGCCAACAGCAGCGTTTTTGACGAATACACGGATCCTCCCTCCACTTGAATGTCAAAAAGCTCATCTCTTTTGGCGGCTTTTACCGCCTTCCCTTCAACAAATTCAGTACCTAGTTTCGTGGCTTCATTACGTCCAAGCCGTCGCAGCTCTTCACCAGAAATTCCGTCAGGAAAGCCCAAAATATTATGATACTGGTGGCACAGCGTAGATCGACCATAGCCCGAATCTATCACTAGAACTCGATGACTGCTGTATCTCCCCAATTGAATCGCTGCTTGCAATCCGGCAATTCCCCCACCAACAATAATGCAATCATAGTTCATAACTTTTCCTCCTTTGAATGCGCGTTATCCTAGACATCTGCATAAAATCGCAATAACACCTATGTAAACTTCTCATCCAATTTTAAACATAATATCACCCACTAACGGATGAATTAACCCCTGTGTCCGTATATATCAAAAGCTTACATGCCTTAAAAATGGAATGACAAAGAGCACTGTAGATAACCACAGTGCTCTAATCAGGCTGAACCTGAAACGTCATTTTATCGTAAAAATTATTTAAATGTTTTTACGCGTTCTTCAACAGGCTGGAATTCTTTTTCACCTGGTTGGAATGTCGGTTTACCAAATGGCATTTCAGCAATCAGTTTCCAATGCTCAGGAATGTTCCATTCGTTTTTCACTTTTTCATCAATCAATGGGTTGTAATGCTGAAGGGATGCGCCCAGTCCTTCTTGCTCCAGAGCCGTCCATACAACCAATTGCAGCATACCATTAGATTGGTTGGACCAGATCGGGAAATTGTCCGCATAGGCTTCAAATTGTTGTTGTAGACCAGCCACCACGTTATTGTCTTCAAAGAACAAGACTGTTCCGTATCCGCTGCGGAAACCGTTCATTTTCTCAGCAGTAGACTTAAATTGCTCCTCATTGCCTACAACCTCACGCAAAATATCTTCTGTAATATTCCATAGTTTGTCATGATGCTCTCCAAGCAGCACTACAGCGCGTGAAGTTTGGGAGTTGAAAGAGGTAGGTGTGTACTTAACAGCTTCCTCTACAATCTCTTGAATCCGTTGGTCAGAAATGACTTGTTCTTTGCTAATACCATAATAGGAGCGTCTGTCTTTCAGAGCTGTGAAGAAGTCTTTAGCCATTTTGTTACCTCCTGAGAAAAATTAATTACTTTTCGTAACTTAATATACATTACATATATCTTAAAGTCAAGAGATTTCTTTTTAAATATTACCAGTTAGTTGATGATTATACGCCACCATTATATTTTTTCTCACTGGAAGAGGTGTGCTTGGTTGCATCCTTGTCTCTCTCCTCCTGCCTTTCCATCTTCAAATCCTCTACAGGAATGGCGTCTACCGTCTGCTCAATCTCAAAACGGTCAAACAAGCTTTCCTACTCTGTCGGATACTGCTCTGCATGATCTCGATTGATCGACTGTTCCTGATGTTTAGACTCCGTTGTTCCTCTCCCCGTCTGCCCTTTCTGCTCATTCTGATCGTGCAGGTTATCTTCAAATGGGGCCATTTTACTTCCCTCCCTATCGGATTGGTGTCCACAGTATACTTTTACCTTTCACATCGGGGATTAAACGCAAAAAAGAGAAAATCTCCACAAAGATTTTCTCTACTCTGTTCTTATAGATGGTTGATTGGATTATTCCGAGCTGGATTTACCTGTACACTCATGAAAAAGATGAGGTTCCAGCTTCTCTCCCGTTACGAGCCTCTGCACCAGTTGAGTCCCCGAGTCGGGGGTCATTTGACCATACCAGTCCCCTTGAGGATATACGATCACAACCGCAGCATCATGACAACGCCCATTACAACGAGTTCTGGTCGTGTGAATATATGCTTCTGCATTTTGTTTACGAATTTCATTCCGAATTGCCTGTGTAACTTCTTCACCCTCATGTCGCATACATGTGCCTCCATTGCAGATCAACACATGATGCTTCATCGGTTCTAATTCAAAAATGGCCATAGCTTCCCCTTTAATCAACAGTTGTTGGTTTTAAATCAATGTTTATCTGGATAAAGAACAAGCTGTGCTTCCATCTGACCAGCTTCAATCGTCAGCACGATAAATGAATATTCGTCTTCGCCACGTTTGTCCGTCGGAGACCCCGGATTAAGGACAAGCTGACCGTCAATCGTTTTGACCACCGGAATATGCGAATGTCCATAAATCAGGCAATCCAGCATTTCTCCCTTAAACGTATTCAATGCGATATTTTCTGTCGAACCTCGCCAGCCGTGACCGTGAACCATACCGATCCGCTTGCCTTCAACATCAACGATTCGCTGATAGCCTAAACGCTCCACGATGTCCATTCCATCATTGTTTCCAGCAATGCCTTGCACAGGCGCAAATTCAGCTAGACGTTCATATACGAACCAATCCGTCCAGTCTCCGGCATGGAGAATGAGGTCACTGCCTTTTAACTCCTGTACAAGCCGACTAGGCAGTGTTTTGCTTCTATACGGCATATGAGTGTCTGAAAGTACGATGATTTTCATATCAATTACTCCTTACCAGCGTCTTTACACAGATGAACTTTGTTGCCCCACGCGCTGCTGAAGTGCCTGTTCCAGATCTCGCAGCGTAACGGTCTCGAAAAACGCCTGTATTTTCTGCTCTGCCACGGTATATAAACCATCCAATAATGCGTCTATGTTCCTGCCTACCTCACAATTATGATTGCTATCGGTATGGATGGCGAACAACGGACCTTCATCCTTGGTCGCCTCATAGATCATTTTCAGATTGATGTTTGAACTGGACATGCTTAGACGAAAGCCGCGTGCTCCAGGCGACGAATCTACCAAACCCGCTTGCTTGAGTCGGCTCATAATCCTTCTCACAACTACCGGATTTGTATTGATGCTGGAAGCAATAAGTGACGATGTCATTCGCTCCGGTGCCCCTTCAGCCAGAAGAAGCAGACAATGGATACTAACGGAAAAATGGGTACTCATGTTAACCACCTTTATGTGTGTGCCTCATTAAATGTTTGGTAAAATGCTTGTTTCCATCATACCACAATAGAGGCACCAACACAGTGCTTACTGCATCTTACTCCGGAAAATAGTCATTTTCAGTACGTACTCGCACTTTTAATTGGCGTACACTATATTCCAACTGCTTAACGATATCCTCCAGTTGACGACGGTCAAGTCCATTAAGGTCGGCGGCAGGCTTAGGCGCATTTTTCAAATCACGTATGGTTGCCTGCTGCTCCTGCCACTTGTCCATCAGGTCGGCTATATTCGCATAAAAGCGTTCATAATCCTTGATCACTTCATCCAGAAAGGCATCCACCTCGTCCGGATCATAGCCGCGCATTTTATTCTTAAACTGTTTCTCATGAATGGAGAGCGCGTCCAGCTGAATGCCCAGTTGTTTAAACAACTGCTTTTGTTTATCCAGACGACGCTTCATATGTTCATCCATCGGTTATTCCCTCCTTAACACACTATTCTTTTTATATCACATTCTAGGCTGGGAATAAAAGTCTCTGCTGATTGCCCGGCCCTCTGAACGGGTATAAAAGAGCATACGTGTCACTTATACAGATCACGAAGGGGAGAGATGATCATGAACCATTTGAACGATTCGCAGCTTGCAGAGCTGAAACATATGTTGCTGGAGCAGAAAAAGGATTTAGAAAAGCATTTTGAACAAAACGGTCAGGAAAACGATCAATTGGGAGAAACACTGACAGATTCCACAGGTGAGCTCTCGTCCTATGATAACCACCCCGCTGATATAGGGACAGAAACCTTTGAACGGTCCCGTGATCTGGCGATTAATGATTCGCTGCAAGACGAGCTGGAGCAGGTCAATGCAGCCCTTCAACGGATGAAGGATGGGACATACGGAATATGTGTGGAGAGCGGGGAAGAAATTCCTTTTGAACGGTTGCAAGCCATTCCATATACAGCCTATACAATCGAGCACACGCCAACTCGAGAATTATCGAATGACCGTCCTGTAGAGGAACAGGTCATGACTCCACCGCCCAAGGGTGCAGGTGAGGTTCGCCAACGGAATGCAGGACGATTTGACGATGCGGGCGCATGGGACGCCGTGGAGAAATACGGTACATCAAACTCGCCTGCAACTGCCGCCAAGCGTGATGTCACCGATTATGATGAAAATATGTAATGCTATATGCTTATGTATTCGTTCATCTAAAAAAGCAGCTTGTCCTTTTAAAAAAGCAGCTTGTCCTTTGGACAGGCTGCTTTTGATGTCTTACAGGAATACGGTGATCCCGTTTATCCAATTTCTATCCGTTTCCGACTGCGAGCTGACTCAATACAAGCGTCAATCACCTTCATATTGCTCACCGCATCTTCTGGCTCATACGGCAACGGGACACCGTCAAGCACCGCTTTAGCAAAAGCATCCGCTTGCAGTTCAAAGGAATTAAAACCTTTCAGACGTTCCTCACGCGTAACCGAACCGACGTGGACGAAAATTTGCGGTACCACAGACGTTCTTTCCCAACCGAACATTTTGGGCATCGCAATCGTACCCTTGCTACCGAGAATTTCCATGTTGGAACGGTTGGCTGCCCACATGCCACAATCGAAAGTAAGGTTGACTCCACCCGGAAATTCCAGCAAGCCGGAAGCCATCATATCGACGTTGTCATGTTCCGGGGAAAATAAGGCATGTACCGTCACTGCCTCCGGCTCCCGATCCAAATACATACGAGCGGCTGATATCGGATAGACACCCACATCATATAGCGAGCCGCCGCCCATGTTTTTATTAAAGCGCACATTATCTGCCTGATCGGTATTGTTAAACGTAAACGTGCAATGAATGCCGCGAATGTCACCAATTTCCCCACTATTGATAATTTCCTTAATTCTTCGATGTTTGGGATGATAGCGATACATAAAAGCTTCTGCAAAGATCACTCCTGCACGTTGACATGCTTCAATCATGCGACTTGTCCCGGCCGAGCTAAGAGAAGATGGTTTTTCACACAAAACGTGCTTCCCAGCCTCCGCTGCCCGAATGGTCCACTCCTCATGCAGATGGTTCGGCAACGGAATATACACCGCTCCGATTTCGGGATCAGCCAACAGTTCATCATAGCTTCCATAACTTTTCGGAATATCGAACTCCCGGGCGGCCTCAGCTGCTTTATCCGCATTACGACTAGCAATCCCAAGCACTTCTCCGCGTTCGGATTGCTGAATCGCAGGAATTACAGCGATTTGGGCGATCTCCGCAGTGCCTAAAATTCCCCATTTCAGCTTTCTACCCATCATTCTCATCCTTTCGTGTTAGGAATAGTTGTCTTGTTCCGCTTTATGCAGCATACCTAAGCAACGGTCCAAATCGGCTTTGACCTGTTTCTTGTACAGTCGGGCTTTCTCCTCGCCATCATCTGTAAAGTGATAGAGTACAATCTCCTGAAAATCCACGCGCGGGTCTGTTCCTTTCAATCGCTTGGTACGGTAAAAAACGCCTTCCTGTACCAGCTCATGCAGCGCCCGGTAAACCTCGCTCTGAGGCGGAACATATCCAAAGCCACTAAACTCATCCTTCATCGATTCGAGCATCTGATATCCATAACCGCGATGCCTCTCCACCATTGTGATCAGATAAATTTTGATAAAAGCCCGCTGGGATATCATAAACGCCATTTCATAGCCTCCTCCACACCTTATTCGTGCACCTTATCTTCCATTATAAACCACTCTGCGTCCATACACTATTTCCTTTGATGATATGAGAGCGTATGAGAATCTTTCATCCCTTGTGACCTGTTTTAAGATGGCGAGAGATATAAAATGAGGCGATATAGAGTAGTGTGCGAAACGCTGAGGAATGATTTTATTGTTTTTGCTATTATGAATTTTTCATATGTTGAAATAATGTAATTAAAGCTAAAAAAATAGAGTTACAGATTACGAAGACTGGATTAATTGTTTTAAGGCCTCCGTATTGTTACTTGTCAAAACAGGAATATATTCTGTTATTTTTTGGATGTCCCAGTCCCACCATTTCAGGGTTTGGAGCATAGCTATTGTCTCCTCATCAAACCGATAACGAATTAACTTCGCGGGATTTCCTCCTACAATGGAATATGGCAGAACATCTTTAGTCACCACGGCATTTGACGCAATGATCGCGCCATCACCAATTTGAACTCCGGGCATAATGGTAGCGTTGTAACCAATCCAAACATCATTTCCAACCACAGTGTCCCCTTTGTAGCCCCCACTTAAATTGGGTAAACCAACTTTCCAATCTCCACCAAACGCTCCAAAAGGAAAAGTGGTAAATGCATTTGTATTATGATTAGCGCCATTCATAATAAATTTGGCTTTGGCTGCAATCGCGCAAAACTTTCCAATCTTTAATTTGTCCCCTATAAAATCAAAATGATAAAGGACATTTTTCTCAAAATCCAAAGGGTTATCATCATCGTCATAATAGGTATAATCCCCGATTTCGATATATGGATTAACCACTACATTGTTCAAAAAACACAGACTTCTAATATTTTTCATCGGAAAAACGCTTCTTGTATCTGGACCACTCATTTTGCGACCCTCCCATATGGATGTGCCTTCACCCTACTGGTAAAGGCACATCCAGTCTATCAGTATGTATACTATTAAACAAATGCAGATAGAAAAGTATCCCTTGGCCTTATTTCTTGGCTTTGGGATACTCTTGTGAACATATGTGATTGGATTATCAAATCAGGCTTGCTTTTGTAAGGCTGGAGGACCTCCAGTCGGGCGAGGACGAACCCGAAGCCCCACGATCCATTTGCCCAGAGGCAAACGTGCCAGCAGCCATGTTCCGGCAACGGAAAAGATCATACAGAGAACGAACGAAGCCAGCGTACGAAGAACGTAGCTCCAGTCTGCAAACAACGTCTCGTCAAAATAATAGGTCACACGCAGCATAAAGGCATGCATGAGATAGGCTCCATAGGACAACGTTCCGATGGCCGTCAGCATACTCGCCGCACGTCCCCTCTTATGAGCAATCCACGTCGCTACCCGATAAGCTACAAAAATAGACGCAACGCAATATACAGCCATGACCGGACGCAGCAGAGACAAATAGTTAAAGGAAAGAACTGTACCTCGCGGCGTCTGGAACTGACCGATCATCTCGTACAGTAAGTAGCCTGTAATCACGATAAACAACGGCCAGTATATCATCTGTGCTTTGGTTACCCAAGCATTCCAACGCTTGACGTTCATCCCGGCTGCTGCTCCTAGCACAAAATAAAAGAAAAAGTAGATCACATTCCGGTCAGCGTACAGGGTAAACCAAGAGGTAATGACCGGAAGCTGGAGCTTATCCATCGCTTGGTATACGGGTCCAACGGCGAACATGAGCAAAATATATAGCACACCGAATCCAGCCAATACAGTGGGTCGCCATTTTGACGGCAGTAGCGCAGACAAATGACGGACCGCATAACGAAACACGGGAAATAACACATAACATTGGATAATCATAACGATGTACCATAGATGATAGCTGCTTTTCCCGTTCAACAGCTTCTGGAAAAAATCCAGCGGGTGAATATATCCACCACTTTGGGCAAGCTGATTTCCCAATTCGTATAAAAGAGACCATATGATATACGGAACGATGATGTCCATGAATCTTTTACGTAAAAACGTTCCGTACTTTAAGACCCCATCATAATTGTAAAATAGCACCATGCCCGTGATAAACACAAACACAGGAACTGCAAATTTGGAACACAGCAGTAAAAGTGTCATCAAAACCCCGTCCTGGATGCGCGCCCCCTGCGCAACCGCATAGTGTGCGACGGAATGCTGAAGAACAACGGCAGCAAAAGCCAGCCCTCTTAGCAAAGCGACTTCGGAAATTCTCTCTTTTTGACTCATGTCACTCTCCTGTTACATCTAGCAATTTATAAATCCAGGATTTTTCAAAATCCTCAAATCTATTATAACGACAATTCTGTAAAAATATATAGAAGGATAAACGTGCCAACAGCAAGCAAAGCATCATTTATCTCAGGTTTATTCTATGTTTCACTAACATGTAAAAGCAGCAGCCTTCCCTCTCGGGGAGACTGCTGCTGGAGAAACAACCTATATACAAAGGAGATAGGAAAGCCTGTTAAATCACGTTCTCAACTAGCCGTTAGTTGTTTAGAGGTTCCTTCTAGTATCTGTGTACGCATCTGTCCGCGTGTCCGCCACCGTATCATCATACGTTCTGTAACGATCCGCATTCAGCGAACGGTTGGTGCGGAAAATATCATAAACATCCCTGTGATGGTCAGCTGAATCCACCAGCACTAAAATCTTGCCCTGATCGACGTATGTCTCGTATTGACGTGCATCATCTTCTGGAATACCTAGCCCGACCAGTCCACCGACCAAGCCACCTGCTCCCGCACCGACAGCTGCTCCGGTAAGAGTAGCCGCGATAGGTCCAGCAGCGAGGATCGGTCCGATACCCGGAATAGCCAAGGCCCCGATGCCTGCCAGCAAGCCAGCAACGCCGCCTACAATACCGCCGGTAGCCGCACCTGTGGCCACACCCTCCGGTGCTTTGGTGCCTGTCTCTTCACTAATCGTCCTTAGCTCGTCACGATCACGGGTGATCACAGAAATTTCACTGATTGGGATTCCTTTGCTCTGCAATTGTCCTATCGCACGAGATGCTTCCTGCTCTGTATCAAAAACACCAACAATTTTCTTTTCATTATAATCGTTTAAGTTATTAGTCATGATAGTTACCTCCCAATATTTTGGTGTTGAGTGGTTCGTCTTTCATTACCCCGCTATTATGACGTTTAAACGATTTTACGAAAATTCAAAAGTCGATACCCTTCAATTTGAACCCATTCTATAAAAGTTACATATGGAGCCACTGCGCAGTCAGATGGTGCTTCCCATCGCTGTTGCCCCCAGATTTCCTGAATGAACGTGCAAGAGTAGAAACCTGGAGCCAAAGGCGACCGCTTCCGCTTGTACAGCACCATTCTGCCTACTCCGTTTTTATGTGAATTTTTTGAATTCAGCTTCAGCTTACTACTTCTCACACCGTTCTGTCGCATAATAAGACAGCTGCTGGTCAACGCTTTGGCTTTGCTCTGTTGGTCGCCACAGCTTCCAGTGGATCATCCGGCCAATAATGCTTGGGATATCTGCCCTTCAGGTCCTTTTTGACTTCAAAGTAAGCCTCGCTCCAGAAGCTGGACAAGTCGGAAGTCACTTGGACAGGTCGCTGGGCAGGTGACAGTAAATGCAATACAATGGGTACGCGTCCGCGTCCAATACGAGGCGTATCCCTCATACCGAACAACTCTTGTAGTCGTACGGCCAGCGCTGGTGCCTCAGGATTCGAATAATCGACAGGAATGCGGGAACCGCTGGGTACGCGGATATGCGTCGGCGCTTCCTGATCAAGCTGCTGCCGCTGTTCCCAATCCAGCCTGCCAAGCAGCAATGCAGCACTGTCCAGCCGTTGCAAATCGGATACATTTTTGGCTCCTAGAGCAAAAGGCAACAGCCACGATTCCAGTGAATCCAGCAATGCCGATTCCGTGCAGTCCGGCCAGTCCTCAGGCGCCGAGAAGTGCATAAAAATCAAACGAGCCTGCAACTGGAGGGTTTGCCGATTCCATGACAGTAGCTTTAGACCGCGTTCACGGATACCCTGCATCAAGGCAGCAGCTACTTCCTCTGCCGGAGGTCGCTCATAGGACGTTTCCTTTAAGACAAGTGAGCCCAGCCGCAGTACCTTGCGGGCTCTCACTGCTGAGGCGGAGCTATCCCAGTATACGTTGGCTTGTTCCAGCAGCAATTCGCTGCAATGCTGAATCAGCTCTTGCAGTTCAACCGGTGCCGCCAACTGAATGGCGCCATCTGCTCCCTCGTCGTCCACTTCGGCGGCGACAAGATAGGACGAACGCGACATCCACTCCACTTGTCGGAGTCGCGCCCCCCGACCGCCGCTAAGCAAAAAGCGGCCGTCCCCTCGGCCCTGCGCGATCCGATCCGGATACGCAAAGGCCAGCAGCAGCCCGCAAGCCGCGGAGCCGTCAGGCTCGTCCTGCACTGCGGCTGCTGTTGGCAGCGTGGCTAGCAGCTGCCGGCTCTCCTGCACGATACGGCGAATCACCGTATCGTCTGCTGCCCGCAGCAGGCTGTGCGTACTGCGGGCATGGGCCGCCTCGCGCAGGGCATCCAGCCGCGGGCGCAAATCCGTTCCGCCATGAGCGCGGAACGGGTCCCGCTCTTGCAGCAGCGCAGCCAGACGGCTGGCAGTCGGGGCCAGGCCAAGGGCTGCTGCACGCAACAGCATGTGCCCGAGGCGCGGGTGCGTACCCAGGGCGGACACTTCGCGCCCATGCACGGTGATGCCGCCTGTAGTGCCATCGGCTGCTTCATCCAGGCAGCCGAGCTGGTGCAGCAGACCTGTGGCTTGGCGGTATGCGGCCTCAGGCGGGGCATCCAGCCAGGCCAGTTCGGCAGGCTCGCGCACACCCCAGGCCGCCAGCTCCAGCGCGAGCGGGGCCAGATCCGCCGCGGCGATCTCCGGGCGGCTGGCATCGGGGAGCGCGGCATGCTCCTGCGCGCTCCACAGCCGGTAACATACGCCCGGTTGAAGGCGCCCTGCCCGTCCGCGCCGCTGGTCGGCGGAGGCCTTGGACACCTTGACGGTGGTCAAACGACTCATGCCAGTTCGCGCGGAAAATACCGATTCCCGCGATAGTCCGCTATCGATCACCACCGTGATCCCGGCGATGGTCAAGCTGGACTCGGCAATCGATGTGGCCAATACCACTTTTCGACTGCCCAAAGCCGATGGGCGTATTGCCTCATCCTGCTGCTCCAGCTTCATGCTGCCGTACAGCGGAATTACCTTGACGTGTGCTGGTAAATGCTTTGAAGCCAATTCTCGTTCCGTTCTATGAATTTCTCTAGCCCCTGGTAGAAACACCAGCAGATCGCCTTCATGAGCATGAAGTGCCTTTTCTACCGTCTCAGCCGTAAAGGACTCTAATGAAGTTGACGAAGGTTTGCACATATGAGAGGTTTCTACTGGAAATACGGTGCCTGGACATTCCAGCAATGGCGCATCCCCTAATAGTCTGCATACAGGCTCTGCCTCCAGGGTGGCAGACATGATCAATATCTTCAAATCTGGTCGCAGCAGCGCCTGGCTTTGCAGGGCAAGTGCCAATCCCAAGTCTGCATGCAGGCTGCGTTCATGAAACTCATCAAACATAATCAGCCCGACTCCCTCCAATGCCTGATCATGTTGCAGCATCCGGGTCAGTACGCCCTCCGTAACCACTTCAATCCGCGTGTTTGGTCCTACTTTTGTATCCATACGAACCCGATAACCCACGGTCTTCCCGGTGGGCTCTCCCAGCGCTTTCGCCATTTGCGCTGCTGCTGCACGTGCTGCCAAACGCCTCGGCTCCAGCATAATCATCTTTTGCCCTGCCAGCCACGGCTCATGCAGCAATTCCAGCGGTGTTACCGTCGTTTTCCCCGCTCCCGGCTGGGCAATCAGTACCGCCGCCGAATGGGATTGCAGTGTATGTTTAAGCTCGGGGATCACTTGCATAATAGGCAGTTGTTTATCTGTCAATGAAATCTCTCCAATGATACGCTTGATGCGTAGAATCTAAGTTTTAATTCCTTTATTATTGTGAATTTTTCATTACCTGTAATTATTGAATATTGAATAAAAAATGTTAAGCTGCACTCTCGGACTTCTCTTTGATCTGTAGTGCATAATTCTTCTAATCTATTATACAGATATTTAAATTTCCCGTCTGGCCATCGCAACTATGTAAGTTTTCTGTGTTAGTTCCTATACCTGTCGGGATGCACTTGCGGCAAGTTCGTTTTATAATATGGTTGATATGGATTGCTGAAGGACGGAACATAGAATCGAGGTCACTTTCGTATGGAATTACAAGCCCAACCCATCAGAGGGCGATTTGCCCCAACACCGTCGGGATGGATACACTTAGGAAACGCTCGCACCGCCTTATTATCCTGGCTGCACGTTCGTTCCCTGGGCGGAACCTATATTTTGCGCATGGAAAATATCGATATGACGCGAGCTCGCAACCAGTTAGCGCAAGGGATTATGGAAGATTTGCGCTGGATCGGGCTGAATTGGGACGAAGGACCCGACATAGGCGGTCCATACGGTCCCTATACTCAAAGCCAGCGGCTGGAACGCTTCCAATCTGCATTGGAGATACTACAGAGCAAGATTTACTGTATCCTTGTTTTTGCAGTCGGGCCGACATTCTGGCTGCCGCTCATGCTCCACATGGACTGTCTGGTGAAGGGCCTGCGTATTCGGGGGCATGTCGTAACCTTAGCTCTCAAGATGTCGTAGCCAAAGCACAACATAAACTCCCTTCACTTCGCTTTAAAGTACCGCAAAATCCAGATGCCGTTATTTCGTTTCATGATCAGGTAGCAGGTCATGTGGCCTTTGGTGCGGCAGATGGGGGCGATTTTATCGTCAAACGGGCGGACGGCATGTTTTCCTATCAGCTTGCCGTCGTTGTCGATGATGCGGATATGCATATGACCGACGTACTACGCGGGTATGATCTTCTCGATTCAACGCCCCGTCAGCTATTACTGTACCAAGCTTTGGGGTTGCAGCCGCCACGTTTCGCACACGTTCCCCTTGTCCTGGGCCCTGATGGACGAAGGCTTGCCAAACGACATGGTGGCGTAGCACTCCGAGCTATGCGCCGACAAGGTGTCACACCGGAAGCAGTCATTGGCTGGCTCGCCTATTTTTCCGGGCTGCTGGATTCACCTGAGCCTGTGAAGGCTGTGGATTTAATCGATGACTTTCATTTGGACAAACTGCCCAAAGAACCTGTCATCCTGACGAAACAATGCCTCACGAGATTATCTGCACTGCAACGGTAATGAGGTAAAGCACGGAAATCAAAGTGTACGGGCAAGGGCATTCCGCCCTTTGCTCCTCTCGCTTCTATTCCTCCAGTCGCTTACGCATAGCGGACTCATATTCATAAAATACAGATGATGTATTCAGCCCTCTTTCCTCCAGCAGCATACGTAGACGAAGTGATTTTTCAGTCAGCCTGCGACTGATCCGTTGTTGCTCTCCTGCCTCATGGCAAGCGTGAAGCAAATCACGTAGCTGGACACATTCCTTTTGTAACTGAAGCTCTTCCGGTAAAATGCCTGCATTCTTCAACAGCTTGTACGACATCCGCAGCTCCTCTGGAACATGTGACAAATCCTCGATGACCAGTGGCTTGCCCGCTCCCGGCAAATGATCAAACTCACCTTTGGCCATCGCCTCGGCAATCTTCTGCTCTGCCATTCTGGAGAACATCCCCATCACTCCTTGTATTAAGCTTCCTATGTACAATCTATATTAAAGAAACCTGGAGTCCTTTGCCACTGTAGCTTACATATCATTAGGATGTCCTGTATCCATAAAGGAGAAAGAGGGTTATTCTTCGATCCCAAGCAATTGAGATACTTGTACTCTATATTTTTTGGCCTTACGTGTTCCATGAATGAGATTAGACAAGCGGCTAGCAGGAATATGGTAGGTATCACAAAATGTTCTCTGATCCATTTGCCTCTCGACTAGCTTTTCTTTGATTTTCCAGCCAAAAGGGGTTACAGGATTTCGTATGTTCAACAACGTTATCACCTCTTCATAAGTATAGGATTTAGGATTTAGGATTTAGGATTTAGGATTTAGAATTTTGATTGGGGTTTGGAGATTGGATTTCACACTCTTCCTTTAGCAACATGTCATGAACTCATTTGTTAGGATTTCATTTTGTATATTTGGTATTGATTCAATAGTTCATCCAGTTTCATGGATTGTTCAATCACTTTGGGATGCGTTAAAAATCCGTATTTCTTCTGGACTTGGTACAGTCTTTTTCTGGCCCGTTCGACACGAAGTAAAGTCACACCTGGATTCATCAGCATGATTCCCCCTTCTGTGTCATATCCTAATGCAAAACGTAAATTTTTGGTTTTTTTTAAAATACGCTTAACAAAAAAAGTGCTTCTGGAATATTCCAGAGGCACTTTTTGTCGGTATATGTTTATTTTTAGTTGGTTTCAGGTTGTTCCAGGGTAGTTTCAATCAACAACACCACCCATTAACAGTAAGGTTAGTGAGTGTTAATTCTTATTTTACCTTTAAGCACCTCCAATAGTATCGTTAAGCTGAATAATATGGTGTTGGTTATAATCATGATTAGGTACAGCCACGATAAATAAAAAGCTAGCTGCGACGATCAGAAGAACCATTTTTCTTAACATTGTCTAACCACACCTTTTCAATGAAATTTAAAAACTGCGCCTTTGTTTCATGTGCTGCATTCATTCTGAAATGTAAGAATAATCCCATGCAGTTTATAAAATAAGTTTCATTATTTATTATATGTGACTTTAGCATTGCATACATCAAGTGTTTAAAACCATCGTTATACCTCCCTTGATGCAAATAGTAATAAGCTAACTCGTATCCAAGACGTGCAAACTGTTCTGGTATCACTTGTTGGGTATACATATCAGATGACGGATTGTGTTGGGCAAATAAGTCAATTTTCTTTTTAAACCTTCGAAGTATATGATCTACATCTATACTATACTGGTTTGCCGCCGACATAACATTCAACACTTTTGTAACCATTTCTTTTTCAGAAGCATCTGGCGATGCAGCAATATATTCAACATAATTGTTTAATACACTTATATCTCCAGATAATAGTTTATAGGTGTAGATATTACCTTCTGCCCAATCTTGAAACTGTTTAATCCAATGCAGAGTATCCTCGTCAGTCTCTTTGACCCAATCTAAATTAGCGTAGGCGTATGTATATTCTAATGCCTGCTCATAATCTCCTTTGGCCTCATATACACTGGCACACAGTAAATCAGAATAGGTGATGTACACAAACAATGGACGGCTCAGCCTCTTTTCAAGTTCCGCAGGCTTTCGTTTTTTCTGCTGATGCTCTAATGTATATTGAATTTCCGCTCTAGCTCTCATTTTTCGAGCGGTCACATCAAGCCTGTCCCATAAGCGCAAAGAACGAAACACATTCGCCAAATCTTTTAGCGCATCAAGTTGGTCTATTTCATCCAGACGTTCCACGAAGGGTTCAAATAGCGTTGCTGCCTTGAGATTACGGCTTTGGTCGTCTCCAACTTGAATCGAGAATATACGATATTGGCAGGTGGCCAAGCGTTCAGAATGCTGATATTTCTCCACTTCTGCGACATTCTCATAGAGAGGCAGCGCAGCAGCATGTCGTCCCTGTTCAAATAATGCTTCTGCAACATCAAATAGCCTAGTCGCATACAGCGGATTATCCATGATATGTCCAACCATTCGACGGATTGCATCCAGCTTGTCCAGCTCCGCACAACGATACAATAATGGCTCGATTCGCCTAAAATTCGGAGAAAGGTCAATGATGTAATTTTCTATGTATAGATCGTAAAAATAGCCTTCTGGCAAATCCATAGCCGCAGTAATTCGGTCTAGCTGCTGTACGGAAATAGGACGATGCTGAGTAATCCAATTACTAAGCGTTCTTTGATGAACCCCTGAATATTGGGCAAATTGACTCAACGTCATATCATTTTGTTTTAGATAATCCTCAAACTCCGCTGAAATCGTAGGTGTATGCTTCAAGTCATAACCACCCTTCACATAAAAATTCCATTATTTTAAAAATCACCCTCTATTCTTCTCCATAATTAACCATCTGTCAATATATTATGCAACTAATGTTTTTAGCGGAAATTCAGCATAACTTACACATATTGAGACATGATGGACGAGTAGCATTCTGAAATGATTGGATTGATCCAAGTAAAAGGTTTCACAGAGTTGACATGACTAATTCATTTCCCCATGTGGATTCTCACCAGTAATGATATAGAGGTCCCATGCAGAAACTCTGTTGTACCTTTTAATTACATGAAAAATCCCCTGATGTTGATGCAATCAGGGGATACCTAGGTTCATTTCTCTCGCTTTGATAATACGAAGTTGATTATTTCTCCAGTCACAATTCCTGTCAAAATTGCATAGATTCCCATAGCGCTCATCTTATATCCCAAAGCGTAAAATAACCCTATACCTATTGCGTAGCCCAACAAAATCACTGCATAGCGCTTTAATTTCAATCCACGCACTCCATACAGAGTGCGACGCCAAACGATATTATTGAGTACGTAAAAGAGCAGGAGATTTCAATCCACGCACTCATATAGAGTGCGACTCCTGCCGCCTGGATTGCAATGAATATGACTAGATTTCAATCCACGCACTCATATAGAGTGCGACCTAAAATCCTAATGCCTTGCGGTATCCCGGTCATAATTTCAATCCACGCACTCATATAGAGTGCGACGAGGACGTGTTGACGAAGTTCGTCGGCAGGATTGTATTTCAATCCACGCACTCATATAGAGTGCGACCATATCTTCGCAACAGTGGCGTAAGGGAGGAGATCATTTCAATCCACGCACTCATATAGAGTGCGACGAAGATATCAAATTGAGATCCCATGGGATGTTGAATTTCAATCCACGCACTCATATAGAGTGCGACCGGTAGGCAGTATGACAAAGCGAAGTTTATTGCGATTTCAATCCACGCACTCATATAGAGTGCGACTCTGCTTATTAGCATATGCTAATGACTCACGAACTTATTTCAATCCACGCACTCATATAGAGTGCGACTATCCGGCAAAGCAATTGGCTGCTGCAATCATTGTGAATTTCAATCCACGCACTCATATAGAGTGCGACACTTTTTCTTCTTCGTAGCACCGCTCTATTTGTGATTTCAATCCACGCACTCATATAGAGTGCGACTGTTTACCACGTGGAAAGCTCAATAGCTCATCTTCATTTCAATCCACGCACTCATATAGAGTGCGACCATCAACTGTGTTAAACATGCTGGAATATTACAAAATTTCAATCCACGCACTCATATAGAGTGCGACGAATGAGAAGGACGTATGCAGGCCGTGCATAAGTATTTCAATCCACGCACTCATATAGAGTGCGACGCTCCCCTTGATCTAGCTTGTCCGCGTTTCGACGATTTCAATCCACGCACTCATATAGAGTGCGACGAGGTGTACAGCGCGTACAGCGCGACTATTACGCCAATTTCAATCCACGCACTCATATAGAGTGCGACTCACGAATTATTCGGTGAGCCTGCGTCCGGCGAATTTCAATCCACGCACTCATATAGAGTGCGACCAGGTTACGGACGATAAGAGTCCGGCATTTACTACGATTTCAATCCACGCACTCATATAGAGTGCGACTCCGTTGCCGAATGTACGGCTTGCGCAGTCTAATCATTTCAATCCACGCACTCATATAGAGTGCGACTTCGATCATATCCGGTGTGACAACCAAATATGACACTGGTATTTCAATCCACGCACTCATATAGAGTGCGACAGCGAAAATGCAGTAATTGATTATCTAATGATATCATTTCCATGCATTTTCGAAAAAAGCAATGTCTAAAAGGCTTAAATTAACCATTGACTTTTTCTCACTGATAGCATTTTCTATACTTTTCGACAAATTCCGAGGTGCGAAGGACCCGGGGTTTTCATGTGAGCTTCACATTCGCACCTTATAAAATCAGTGAGCTTTCCATATTGGAAGCTTCCTTAGCCCCTATATGCTCTTCTTCTTTTTATAGCTATCACCCAAATTGTAGAAATGCAGGCTAAGTTCTCTTTCGTCTATTAATTCTTCTAGTTCATACTTTAAACGTCTAAATTGGGTCAAATCCAAAATACATTCAAATAGAGATACATAATCCTATCCTGTTTCATTGTACCATGCCTTCATTACGATTTTCCTTATATCATCGTTTCATCATGACAGCCCATTTTCTTTTTTTGTAAAATCCTTTATCTAATCATTTTCTTGTTAATCAAAAACAGGACAAAACAGCCGGCATACGCCTCGAAACTCTTTCATCATATCCAGTGTCAAGGAGGCTCATCCCGGATAACCTACATTAGCATCCAAGCCGACGGCTTCCAGTGCTGATTTCATATCGTTGGGCAGTAGTGTATAGGCAAAAGATAACAAAGCATTCACATGATCTAACGGCGGGCGCTTATGGCGTCCATGGAAGTAAAAATCAATTTTTCACTACAAAATCAGTTCATCCCAAACGGAATTGTACTGAACCGCCTCCCTCCCCTCCAAACAGCGTAAAATCACCAGCTCCTCCACTTCTCTGTGATGCCATGCGTTCATGATGACAGGACATTGGTCAGATTTAATTCTGCCTGGATGATAATATAATCCAGTTTTCATATAAATACCTCAATAGTCCCTGTTTATATCATCATCATACGAGATTGAATGTACATCATAAGTGCTGGTAAACAAGGAAAGTTTAACGCAGGAAGTTATCCCCCTGGAACCAGTGAGTCAGGTTACGTATAAGAATTCGAATTCATCCCTCACATCCGTAACTGATACTACGTATAAAAATAATAGGTATAAAGATTCAACGGGGCAGTTATATACTTTACCCGTATTACAGCCTAAACTAGCGTGTATGGGAAATCACTTATTAACACCAATGGATTTTAGCACTAACTCCGCGAGCTTTCCTGAATGTCGAGACCTGAGAAACGGGCCGTATCGTTCGGTATGGTCACATATAGGGTTTGCATGGGCTAGTACACGGGTTCATTTACCAAGTGCTAGAGAGATTCGTGATAATAATAGTGGTTATAATGGAAGCACAGGATTTATCTATATGGGTGGTTGGAGTAACACCAATATGGCGGTTGATGTTGGTTTGCAGCATAGTACAAAATATAATGACTGGGCTCCTTTTATGCTTATTGAAGGTGTGAAGAACCCTTATACTTTTAAGCCACGTTTTGAACCCGATCAGGAAGTACAAATGAAATTTTATGTTCCTTCTGACGGTAACATTGCCTTGACTGTAACAGGTTATGCAGACGGTGAAAAGATAAGTAGGAGCTATGTCGAGCCGGCCCCAGGTTGGACTGCTACTGGCAACGGTAACCTTATCAAAAGAACGACAAGTATAGGGCAAATACAAGATCGACAAGACTATAATGATGGATCTTACTTTAGAAGAGTTCGTTGGGCCACATCCTATATCGGTTCAAATTCAGAAGATAATATCCCTTGGCGTAACAGTCAAACCTATGATTATTGTTCTATGCCACGGAGTAAAGTTGAAGTGGATTACGTGCATGGAGGAGAGGAAACAGACAGTATATTTTTAGACTGAATTTTTATGAGAGGGGCTGCTTCGCCCCTCTCTTTTAAGGAGGAAATTTTGTGGGAAAGATGTTGTTCAGAATTATGCTTATAGGTGCATTGTTTTTTTGTTTTTCTCAACCCAATACAGGAAAAATGTCAGCTCAGAGTATAGCTCCAAGCACTCCATTTTTGAAGATTAACAATTACTATGTCTTGTTCACAGCCCCCAAAGCACCTTATATTGATCAGAACAATCGCTATATGGTGCCTTTGAGATCCATTAATGATTTGTTGGGAGGACAGACTAAGTTTAACCCAACTTCTAACACGGCTACAATTAAGTTTGGAACACACAAGGTTGAGTTTAAAATGAACTCCACTGAGATTGTTACCGACTCGAACACGTCCGTGATGGATACCGTCCCTGTACTTTATAAAAATGCGATGTTTGTGCCTTTAGGGGTACTTACTAAGCACTTAGATATACACCAGGAATGGGATCAGCAAAATAAACTGTATTCCCTCTCTGGGAAAGAATTAATGAAGACACCTATGATGGAGAATGTAGAAGATTCGGATCATTTTAGAGAACAAGTGGATAATGAAAATGCATTCCAGTTGTTATCGTACAAATTGACCATGGGAGAAAAAATTCATCTGGCCATTACAGCTAAGAATGTGACAGGGAAAAAGATTAGTGAGAGCATTGAAGATTTAAATACTACTTTTATTTTTTCTGACAATAGCACAGCCGGGGAAAATAGAAATCGTAAAAGACCCAATATAGATAAGGATGAAATTGTAACTCGCGAATATGACATAGATTATGTGAAAACAATTGAGAATAATAAAATTATCAAACATGAGCTGTCGTATATTCTCTTTAAGGGAAGAACGCTAAAACCATAGAATCCCTTATGTGAAATGGTACTGTTTTCCTTGCAGATGGGTCGTAGGGTGTGAATTGAGTTAAAAGTAAAGCTGATCCAAGAAGGGATCAGCTTTACTTTTGCCATTCTAATTATGTAGCCATACAGAGGTTTTCATTCTCCTCCTCTTATCAAGGCTACTGAAATAAAAAATGACAAAAAATATTATAATATGGAAACTTTTTGCTGAATAACAACGTCTATATAGTTGATCGTTGATTTATAAAAAATTCCATAGGAGGAACAAACATCGAGAAAAGTGAAATGGAAAAAGAAATTGATGATCACTTCAATGACATTTGTTTTATCTTTAATGGCAGCAACAGTAAGCGCTGACACTGGAACCGCGCATATTAAAATTGGTTCTATATCAGGTGGGGCAAGTAATATCTCCTATTGGTATGATTCATCTCTTTCAACATACGGCCAAACTGGTGCTGTAGACAATGCGAGAAGTAAGTGGGATGCAACATCATCTAGAATTGGATGGAGTTCTGGAAGTTCCTCAAGTGCAAAATTAAAAGTTTATGCCGGGAATTACTCACTTCCTGGAGGTACTTACGGATCAACCTCTTACTTTCTTTCTAACGGACAGCAAGTTGACGCTGGAGCCATAACAAATGGGTCAAATTATGATGTGGCTAGAGTTGTATTAGATGCAGGCTGGACAAGCGGCTGGTCACAATCAGAAAGATTTATGAATGCTGGTCACGAACTTGGTCATGTACTTGGCTTAAACCACTTTCAAAATGCTCCTGCTCATGCAGGAGAACATTGGATGAAATCAGGTAGATATGCTCTCTCATCACCTACATCAACAGATACTTCACATGTGGTTAAGAAATGGGGGAATTAAACATGCGGAAAAAACTGGTATTGACGGTCGCTGCTTCTCTAGCACTTGGGATGGGTATTTTCTCCTATTCATATTCAAATAGTGCGGCAATAAGTAAGCAAGCCCAACATAATGCTAATCCAATTGCTATGAAAGACCCTTCATCTATATTACGTACAGGTGAAATTGAAGCCAACCATGCAATTTTCACAAATGCAGATGATGCGGAAGCTCAATCCGATGCTGTAGTTAAAGTCATTGCAACCGGAGAAAGCAAAAATGTCATTGAAAATTTTGATTGGGGGCCTTCAGGTAGAACAGAAACTAAGGTCAAAGTAACTAAAGTATATAAAGATTCCATAAAAAAGGAAATCGGTTCTGAACTTGTAGCATTCGAGCCTACCTATGTGATCCAAGACAAACAGGGCAGTATTAGAATGAATTATGAAGATTACACACCAATACAAGAAGGGAAGGAATACATCTTATTTTTAGTATGGAGTGAGCCGCTTGGTGGATATTGGATTAATGCTTTAGAACAAGGAAAGCATGATTTGTCTGGGACTGATGCAGAAGAAAAAACATTACAAGCTACTAATAATCAGTATAATGAGCTGAAGAAAAGTGTATTAGAAAAATATAAATAATGACTGGCAGGTAATAACTTATATGTGCCTTTTCGGACAAATGTGCTAATAGGTCCTAGGGCTGTGAATTGAGTATAATTATGTAGCCATACAGAAGATTTCAATCTCTCCTCTATCAAGTCCAGTTCGTTCAACTCCAGTGCCGCATTTGTCTCAATTACTCCCACATTCCTTCTTCATCCATTGTACTGTGACGTTCCCATCTTATTACGTATTTCGAATACTCTAGTATCATTGAAGCAAGCAGCTGTGTTTTTTCGCCATACGTTAGTTTGTATTGTTCTGAGATTTTCATTAGAAGAGATTGAACACCTGCCTCAAAAGCGTCATTGTCTTCTTCCTTACTCCAAAAAGTAGCGATAATGCGCCGGAGCCAATACAAAACCTCCTTATGAAATATGCTACCTCTCCAATACGCACTCACATGGAGTGCGACGTACGAGGCTGTCCCTTTTCACCAGTATCTTCAAATTTCAATCCACGCACCCATATAGAATGCGACTTTAGCTTCTACTGTTAATTCTTCAAGTCCTAGCAAATTTCAATCCGCGCACTCCACACAGAGTGCGACTCCTTCGGTACACTATACTGGTTCATCTCTGTTACCTATTTCAATCCACGCACTCACATGGAGTGCGACCATAGCGTGTATTTTCTGCACGAAGCATTTTCTTTACATTTCAATCCATGCACTCCATACAGAGTGCGACAGCAGCTCTAATAGCTACCCAAGGAGAGGGGATAGAGATTTCAATCCACGCACTCCATACAGAGTGCGACCGCATGACGTAAGCAATAGATTTTAAAAATTTGTCATTTCAATCCACGCACTCCATACAGAGTGCGACGATCGAATGGGCGCGGTGTGATGCGAGAGGTTAACGGATTTCAATCCACGCACTCCATACAGAGTGCGACTCACATGATGTTTTCACAGGCGATGCGACTACACAATTTCAATCCACGCACTCCATACAGAGTGCGACGATGGAGGCACACTGTCAGGGGGCACACTTGAGATATTTCAATCCACGCACTCCATACAGAGTGCGACTTCTAACGGATAAATCCCGTAAGGTATGGCCGTCATTTCAATCCACGCACTCCATACAGAGTGCGACGCTTTCCGCATCTATGCGGTTTTCTCTACCAACCTTATTTCAATCCACGCACTCCATACAGAGTGCGACTATGTTCTCTCTTTAATTAAGTATACCACGAAGCATTTCAATCCACGCACTCCATACAGAGTGCGACGTAAAATGTTTTAATGATCTTGATTGTACCATCTTTTGATTTCAATCCACGCACTCCATACAGAGTGCGACGACATACCACATCCTCAATTGGCGGTAGATGGTGGGATTTCAATCCACGCACTCCATACAGAGTGCGACTTGTCCGATGTGGTATCCGTAAAGCCCATCGTGAATTTCAATCCACGCACTCCATACAGAGTGCGACCCCAGCGAAGAAGTACAATTTTGAGCCATCGAAATTTCAATCCACGCACTCCATACAGAGTGCGACTATTTCCAATTTACCGTTTTCAACCAAATAGTCATTTCAATCCACGCACTCCATACAGAGTGCGACTTGGGCGTACTCCAGTGAGCCGCTCCACTCCCTCCAATTTCAATCCACGCACTCCATACAGAGTGCGACCTGGACTGGATTTCGATGCAGCTCAAGCATAATGAATTTCAATCCACGCACTCCATACAGAGTGCGACGCGGATTTGAGCACTGCTTCCGTTGGGGATGACGATTTCAATCCACGCACTCCATACAGAGTGCGACGGTGGAGCTGCTCCAACCAAGATCAGCGAGCCCATTAATTTCAATCCACGCACTCCATACAGAGTGCGACAGCGAAAATGCAGGAATTCATACCCTAATGATATCAATTCCACACATTATCGCAAAAACTGATGTCAAAAAGGCTTGTATCAACTATTGACTTTTTCTCATAGACAGCATTCTAATGCTTTTCGACAAATTTCGAGGTGCGAAGGACCCGGGATTTTTATGTGAGCTTCACATTCGCACCTTATAAAATTAGTGGGCTTTCCATATCGTAAGCTTCCTTTGCCCCTATATGCTCTACTTTCTTCTTGTAGTTATCTCCTAAGTTGTAGAAGCGCAAGCTGTCTTCTTTTGGGTCTATTAATTCTTCGAGTTCATACTTTAAGCTGCGGAACTGGGTCGAGTCCAAAATACATTCAAACACAGAATTTTGCACCCTTTGTCCGTGATCTACGCACTTTTTCGCAACCTTTGCCAGTCTTTTTCTACCTTCTCTGTCTACTGTACTCACATCATACGTGATCAAAATGAGCAAGTGTTCACACCTACTTCCACAAAAATGGAGGGTACTCGTCCAGATCTCCCCGAATATATCTAGCCAAGAGCAAAGCCTGTGAATAGGGCACCAGTCCCCAAGACATTTTCTCATTCAAATAAGGATGAATCATTTTTTCCTGTTTTCGTTCTTGCCATGCCTTCAATACGATTTTCCTCGTATCATCGTCCATCATCACAGCCCCGTTTTCTTTTTTGTAAAATCCTTTCCCATGAATCAATTTTTTGTTAATCAATGTAAGGACAAAACGGTCGGCATATACTCCTCGAAGCTCTTCCATCACATCCAGTGCCAAGGAGGCTCGCCCTGGACGATCTCGATGCAGAAAACCTACATAAGCATCCAGACCGACAGCTTCCAGTGCAGATTTCATATCGTTGGATAACAGTGTATAGGCAAAAGATAATAGGGCATTCACATTATCTAGCGGCGGGCGCTTATGGCGCCCATGGAAGTAAAAATCATCTTTTTGCTGCAAGATCAGCTCATCCCACACGGAATTGTACTGAACTGCCGCCGTCCCCTCCAAACCGCGTAAAATGTCCAGTTCCTCCACTTCTCGGACTTGCTTCATGATCTCTGTCAAAGAAGCGGTCACCTTCTTCATGCGTTCCGTATCAATACGAAGTGGATAATCCCTCGTTGCCCGTTCCAAAATCCATTTATGGTTATATATTTTGCCTATAATCATATTTCTGGCTACAAGAGCACTTCTTCTATCATCATCGGAAATCCGGTACTGTTCTTTTCTCAGTACCACATTTCCCCGGCTTTCCCCGGTAACTCTCGCCAGGAAGCGTCCGCTTCGTGTCATAAAGGTTAGGTCTATATTGCGTGTTGCACAAGCTCCCATGAGGCCTGGACTGGCCCCTGAATAGCCAAAAGTGCAAACCGCCTCCAAATTGTGCAAAGGATACCGTGCAAGAATGGACTCTTCTTGTTTGATCACGATATTTTCCCCATCTAGTGACAAGTACGTATCTGGCATGGTCACAAATAATGTGTTTAGTAATTTTTTCATTCAGCTATCCTGCTTTCAATAAAGCTTGAAACTGATTTTTTATTCAGTATTTCGGGAACACATATGTTATGTAGTGAGCAGCTCAGGCAGTGTGGTCCCGCTTTGGCTTTAGGTGTATGATTTCGTTCAAAATAATGCCGCATTTCCTGCAAGCTTGTACGCACACGCTCTCGGTCAGCCGCCGTGATGATGACCTCTACACGGTGTTTGATCTCATCGTAATAAAAGTAGCCTTTTGAAATCTCACACACGAGCATTTCTTCAAGACACATCACTTGTGCGACCAATTGTGCATGATCCGAGTCATTTCGTTTCGGTTTGCCACGCTTGTATTCAACAGGAAAAGGAAGGTAGGTACCTTCCTCCCCTGCAAGCGGAACACCAAAGGGATCACATATGAACTCCACCACGTCACAGATTCCCGTAATTCCAAGCTCTCTGGAATGTACAGGTAACGCGCGTACGATGAGCTTATCCCCTCTTTTTTCACGAATCATGGGCTGATCGGCTTTCCTGTGCAAATGATTGCCCTCAATCGTCCGCACGTTTTCTTCCCATTGCTGCTCAATGTGAATAAGCGCCCACTGCCTTCTACAAAAATTAAAATGCTGTAAACCGGATAGCAGCAAATAATCTTCTTCGTTATAGACCTGCATACTCTTGGACCTCTAAGCCTTCGAGCGGTGTTAATATACATTCATAATGTGTATCAAAAGATTTGTCGATTGCAATTACATTTTCTTTCGGTTTCACTTCCAAAGATCGGTGTACTTTAGCAGATGAGTATTTTCCGAGTTTGGAATTGTGCTCCCACCAATAGACTTTATGAACCTCCATACTACCGTCAGGACGAGCGGATGAGACATCATTTTCAAATAACGAAATCAGCGCATCCTTGATCTTTCCAGCATCTTCGTTGGTAAATCCTGTTTTTTCAGCTAGTTGTGTATTGATGCTTCCCTTGAAAAGGTACACGCCGAAATCCACCCGATGCTTCATCCCCATCGTATCGGAACCTCTTTCTTTCCCCGGTTCGGAGTTTACACTTTTTGTGATTTGCATACTTGTAATATCAATAGGATCTATACTGGTTGCCGTATGTATAGATACAGGGCCTCTTACCCCAACGGACACTCCTGCTCCCTTACTCGCCGCCTTGAACGCAAATACTTGACCGAAGCTACGAACATCTATCCATTCCTGACAGGCAATTTTAGCAAATTCATTACTTGAGCCTTCCTTGCCCTTGAAGAATTTTTCCAATTCAGGATTGGCATCTGCACGTTCTCTTAAACTATTAAAAGTATCCGATTTACGATCATTAGATTGAACAAAAATAGACTCTCCCATGTCTTGCAGACGATTTCTCAATTTCCGTTTCAGAGCCACATCTGAAATCTCACCATAACCATCATAATTTTGCCGCGGACGATTACCATTCAGGGGATCGCCATTGGGATTTGCTCTAGTAACCGACAATACAACTGCAAAATCAATTTTGTGATCCAACACGGACATATAATTACTCTCCTTTAATGTACCTACATATTTTTAAAGTTACTTAGGATTTCTGCTGTTCATTCATGTCTAAGGTGTTGTTCTCTTTGTTGTCGTTATTACCCTCAAGATCTTTTTTATGATTATTATGGTAGATTTCATAGCGTTGGCTACTGAGTCCTAGCAAGTATTTCCCAGTCAATGGCTTATTGTTGAATTCGTTGAAGGGGATTTTGTGAAGTACTTCATCAATCATATTGGAATAATAGCTTAAGCGTTTACCAAGTCTGGCCTGATGTGGCTGCAAGGCATTCTGAATGGTCCTCCAGGTTCTTTCCGGATGTTGTGAGAATGCATTCATATATCGGATTGCATTGGTAGATCGCTTCTCATCCTTGTCTAATGCGCTTCGTTCCATCACATCTGCTATCGCTAACAATCTGCCAAATAAATAACTGCGATCCATATTTTCTTTATCTAATGCCACATTGTATCCCTCCCGTTGGTTAACCAAAGCACATGTCACGCTCAGTGTTTTCTCCCATTCCCACTTGTCCATGGATACCGGGTTAGAGGCGCGGTTAATAGCACTCCTCACAATATCCTGAGGAATGTTTTGACCATCTACTATACAGGGGAGCATTCGTTCCATCAAACCCTTAACGAGTTTATCATTAGCCTTTGAACCGTATGCTGCAAAAGCAATATCTTTCGTTGCTGGAGCACCCCAAAATTGTAAATATTCACCCTGCTCATCCTTCCGATAGCGATGAAGCCATACACAGGTGGAATGCCAGTGAATAAGCTTTTCAAAATACAATTTTTTATCCAAATTACGATAATAGATCACAGCCATCCGCCCTGTTGTTGCTGAGTCAAGTACAAGAATATTGACTTTTGCTTTGGAATTAGATTTGACAGCTAGTGTATTGGCATAACCCGTTAACGCTTTGGCTAATTCAAAAGCAAACTCTTCGTTTGTATGACTTTTTATTTCTTTAGCCTTGGATGGCAAGCCCATTGCAAAGATATTATCATTTTCGGTAAAATTCAGAATACTCGGTTCATCATTTCCCCACACTAGAAAAACTCGTTGCTCCATGACTTTACCTTGACGGTTAATGAGCCATTTTAAGGCATTATGAGCCTTTTGAGATACTTCATAACTGATACTTGCAGCTTCATGACTGTGGGCAAATCGTCCTCTGAACGTGAATCCACTCGTATCATTGGCGGAAATCAACTTCGCCTTATCCCCGGAATTTCTGATTTTATTGGCATGCTTGTCTGTGCTAGGGAGCTGCCTTCCGGTAACATAGCAAATGTCTTCTTCTCCCAGTAATTGACTATAGTAACCAACAAATGAATCGTACACTTCTTTATCTTCCCATACTTTAGCTAAAACTTTATCTGGAGAATACACATTAAAACGAATGAATACACTCTCTTGTTCACCAGGAACTGCTGTAAATATAGGTGGTTTTTCCCCATGGATAGGTTCGTACTTCTTGTCCCATGTACTTATTAATTTTTGATCCGCATCAAGATATAAAATAGACATGTCTACTAAGTCTTTAATCAGGCAGCGCTTGCTTAAGTAACGGTATATGCTTTTCACCTTAGAAGTAGCATAATCTGAAGTAGCCCAGCCTTCCAACTGCTGAATATAAGCAGAAAAAGGCTCTTCTTTTTTTATTTTTCCACCATATACTACAAAATCTCCGGCAACATAGCTTAATTTATCATGCAGCGGATAAGGTGATATGACAGAGCCGGCTCTACTGGCGGATTTTTCAGTAGAAGGAATCAATGTACTAAACTCATTTTTATCCAATATCCTGGCTGAATGAAAATCACCTTGTTCTGTAACTTCGACTTCGATCTGCGCATTTTGGGTCGTGTGGGAAATAGGCAACAATGTATATTCACGATCATTATGTTTCTTCTCAATCACACCAACACGGTCAAGATTAGATTCATACGTTTCATATAAATTTAGCAACCAGCTCATTTAATTCCCCCACCCTTCCCATTGCGCAAGCAGCTCATCAGCGGATTGAACGTTATTTTCATCAAACCGTTTAGGTTGCATATTCGCTATTGTGCGAACTTGAGAGCATTCCTCCGGCCGAATAAAATCAATGACTCCGTCCTTCATTACTGGATTCCACAAACGGACTTCCATTTGATCCCTGCCTGTCTCATCTGGATAGTTAATTCCATGTACCATATTGCCTAAATGAATGTCACCATAGTTATCGTAAAAACCTGCTTCTATACCAAATTCACAAGGCTCTACATAAGCTTGACATTCTCGTGTACCTAGAAAAATATCTCTACGTCCACCAGCAAGTAATGATCGCTTGAGAATGTTATGATGCTTATTCTCATTACGGTCATATTCCATCTCGGGACGATGCGGATTAAATACAAAATGAGCCTGAACCTCATAACAGGGATCTTTCAAGTAAGTATAATTAGCAAGGGTATTACCACCACCATATTCGATGGGACGAACGCCTTTGGATTCCATCCGAATAGCATGAAGAACACGAACTTTGTCTACTACCATCATAATCGTAGGCTTCCAATAAATACTTTCGACAATACCTTTTAACGCCTGATACGTTGGGACACTATAAGTTAATTTCTCTCCACCAAGTTTGGTTAGTGGATCTGTGAACAGTGCATAATCTCCATAAACTTTAAATTCGATCGCATTTCTCAACTAGCATTTACCTCCTTTCTATGACTATTTTTTCTAAACCCAGTACCAGAATATTACTTTTGGCAGGGTCAGTCAATGTAGAATATAAGTCCCTAGTCCCAATTAAAGTGTTTTTAAAGGATAAATCCACTAAGCAGACTGTCATTTTCAAGGTTAAGTCCATAACTGTCATCATAAGCTCCATCGGTTAGTGCATATATTTTTCCATCCAAAAAAGAAACTAACCCCTTATTTTGATCTAATCGGTCTTTCTCATAGTTAAATATATTAATAGTGAATTGTTGTGCCCTGCGTAACAAATCGGTAAGGTCTTCTATGCTTTGCTGTCCATTTAGGTCTGCGATGATCTCCTTTCCTTCTTTTTCTCCATCCCCATAAGGAACAATTACCGCCGTAGTATGATCCTCAATGACTTGAAAATGGTCCGCTGCGGTCCTATAGCTATTCGCTAAGAATAAGGGAAGAATCGTCTCATTTTCTTTGCAATAAGATTGAAAATAAGTATTTTCTATACGATTGGCATATAATAGTTCAGTCATGTTTTTTCTCAATTTAGGAATAAAATAATTTAATTCGGTCTTTAACTCGGAATAATATTTTTGAAAATATATTTCCATGGACTGAGCTGATAATACGTTTCCGCCAAAGCAAGTTTTGTTACGTTTTAAGTCAATGAACATTTTTCTGGAAATCTCTTTACCTATTCTGATTTCTTTTAATCGCTTGAGATCTTCTTCTTCATGATCAATGACATATACTTGCTTCATTCTATCTTCTCCGTGGCGATTACATCTGCCCGCCGCCTGAGCAATGGAATCCAAACCAGCCAAGGACCGAATGACACACTTAAAACTGATATCCACTCCCGCTTCAATTAATTGTGTACTGATGCAAACGACAGGCTCTTTATGTTGCAGGTGATTTTTAACTTTCTCCAATATGGAATTGCGATGAGCTGGACACATGGATGTACTTAAATGGTAGATCGGGACTGTACCGCTTCCTTCTTTTAATCTGTGATATAGGTTTTTCACCACTGTTTTTGTATTTAAAATAACGAGCACGCTTTGTTCATCAGCAAGTCTTTCCTCAACAAAGTCGGCAAGTTTCTCTGTATTAAATTTCATATCCGTTGCTTTATCCACAATTTCAACCCGCTTAAACGCTTCTATAACCTGGTTCAGGTCATGCACCATTTCTGCATCTGGTTCGATCTCTAGCTTGTTATGTACAAAATCCAATTCGGGTTGTGTAGCCGTGCAGAGAACAATACCTGAATGAGCATATGTTTTCAAAAAATTCACTGCTTGATTAAATAATGAAATACAATGAGTAGGGACTTTTTGTACTTCATCAAAAATAATGACAGACTCGCTTAAATTGTGAAGTCTACGGATATTTCTACTGCCGCCAGCATAAAAAACATTTAAAAATTGCACCATTGTGGTGAAAATGATCGGTGAATCCCAATTGTCCTTAGCCAGCTTTAATTTTTGACGCGTACTCACAATTACATCTTCAAGCTCATTACTCTCTCCCTCTTCTACATCGTCCATGACCACATTAGAGTGATGTTCCAGAATATTCGCATCGTCCACTATTATTTCGCGAACTTCTCGGGCATTTTGTTCAATAATGGTCGTAAATGGAACGACATAAATAATATGTTTCTTCTTAAATGTTACAGCATGTTTTAAGGCATAACGAAAGCTGGCGAGCGTCTTTCCACCGCCTGTGGGGATCGAGAGCGTATGTATTCCAGAGGGCCTTTCTGCAAACTGTTCGCATTGTTCGGACATTTCTTTTCGAAGTAGATTAATAGGTGTATTGGCATCCCTGGCTGCTTGTAGGGATTTGATGTGCATCATTAATTTTTCGTAATACTCATGAAATAACATTTGGTGATTCATTGCTTCAACTGCGATCTTATCGCCTGTGTTCTTATTTTCTTCAAAGCAGCGAGTATTGGTTCGATCTGCATCGATCAAAGCGCTAAACACAAACTTGGATAAATACATCAATTTGAGTTCAAAATCTGCCTCATCATCTCGGTTCATATATTGATCCAACTCAGCCTTTGCTTGATTCACATAATCAAAAAATGTAGATTTCTCCATGACCTGCTTATAGAAAAACGCTACTGCATCTTCAAACCCTTCTATCTCTAGGTCACGCACCCGATACAAAAATCTTGATTCCAGCTGTGGGTTTAAAAAATCCTGCAAATAAGAATGGTGTGAAATAATAGCGTTTGCTACAACTTCGGTCAATACATATTTGATAAATAAATCCTGCTTATCGAATGTGCCTTGAGGTTGAATGTGAAAAAGATTAAATAATAACTTTCCACCCGCACTAGAATGATCTACACTTCCTCGTTTCGGTGGATTGTCAGGATTTTGTACCGCCAAACGTATGTAATTTTGAAACTTTTCCGTGTACTTCCCCAAGTCATGAAGCATGCCAGCGAGTCCGGTGATATGTCGAATACCTATTTTGTCTCCATAAATTTCTGCTAATTGTTGAGTTTCCAATAGATGTTCGGCAACCGTTTGAATCTCTTGGTCGCTTTCCCGTATGTGAGCGATATATTGCATTTTTTAATCTCCTTTAATTTTCTTCGTGAATAACCTCTTCCAAGTAATGACTAACCACATCGGAAGCCAAAAAAGCATAAATAAAATATAGATCGCAGCAATAACACCTTTCTGACCTATTAAATGATAAAGATCATGTAGAGATTGATAAAGACCCTCTCTAGCTGTTGACAGTTCCTCATCGTTTTCCTCTTGGTTCTCTTGCTGCATTTCCTGTGCACGTTCTGTTAATTCCTTAGATACAAACCAATATCCCACGATAAGGCCTATACCTAGATAGATATAAAAATATAGACCAGGAATGAATAATAAATTCATCTATTTTCCTCCTTTAAGCAAATACTTAATCTGTATAATCGTGCCTTAAGGTAAATAGCGACAGCATCTACAATCCCCACTTGGATATTTCCCGTTGTTAAGTGAATTCATAGATAATACTAATATAATTGTCCTCGCGTTGTAATTTCTCTTCCTTTCCTCTCTTATCTACTTAATTCAAGGATTTCGGTTTCACACCCATAGCTCTATATTCATTTTATGACTTTTAGGTGGTTATTGTGAAGAGACTTGTATTCCGCTTAAAATACTAGATTCTCTTCTACTTACTAATCATATTAGATCTATTCTCGTTATGTAAACAAATATTATTTATAGTCATGTGGAAATAGTATTTTTAGAGAGAACCAAACTAATAATCTTAAAGTTCATAAAACAAATTATATATTGGCTCCAATCATGTAAATTCTGCTGAGAGTTGTTATGCAAGGTTGCGAACACTATAGATACTTCAATCCATATACTCGTATAGAGTGCGACTAAATATTTACGCATGAAAATGCTAATTACTGACGTAATTTAATCCACGCACTCACATAGAGTGCGACGATTGCCGGCGACGTTTTTCACTCCAGACAGACTGATTTCAATCCACGCACTCACATAGAGTGCGACGAACAAAATTGCTAGTCCTACCAAAATCCAATTAGAATTTCAATCCACGCACTCACATAGAGTGCGACCAAAATCAATTCCGAAATAAGTATCGTAAGGAAAGTATTTCAATCCACGCACTCACATAGAGTGCGACTTTGTCGTTAGGGAGCTGAATATTGTCTTATGGAAATTTCAATCCACGCACTCACATAGAGTGCGACTGCAACTAGAAATACCTAGCACAGCAGAAATTATAGTTATTTCAATCCACGCACTCACATAGAGTGCGACGGCTTTTTTATATTTATGAAAGGAGGGATGAAGGCATTTCAATCCACGCACTCACATAGAGTGCGACGAAAAGGACGTTAACCCCTGAGCAGCGAGAGCAATTTCAATCCACGCACTCACATAGAGTGCGACGAAAAGGACGTTAACCCCTGAGCAGCGAGAGCAATTTCAATCCACGCACTCACATAGAGTGCGACCGTGTTAAATCCTGCCCACTGGCAATTGTTTACTTATTTCAATCCACGCACTCACATAGAGTGCGACTCGTTGACCTCGACGGGCTTGCTAAGCTCGAAGCGATTTCAATCCACGCACTCACATAGAGTGCGACGGAAACGCCTTTGATAAGTACGTTGATTTGGCGTGAATTTCAATCCACGCACTCACATAGAGTGCGACGTAATCAGCGTGCTAGAATCATTTATTCACGATCTAATTTCAATCCACGCACTCACATAGAGTGCGACTTCGTTCGGGTCCGGTTGACTGCGGTTAGATTCTAAATTTCAATCCACGCACTCACATAGAGTGCGACTGAGAAAAAGGACGAAATTGTCCGCTGGATGTTGATTTCAATCCACGCACTCACATAGAGTGCGACTGAGGAAATACGCCATCTGCCCGAAGTGCGGAAATATTTCAATCCACGCACTCACATAGAGTGCGACGACGGCGGTTCCCATACAGTTAGACTACAAAAGTAGTATTTCAATCCACGCACTCACATAGAGTGCGACAGTCCTGGCTGTGGATGGAGGCGGATACGGCTGATTTCAATCCACGCACTCACATAGAGTGCGACATTCAATTTCATTATCATGCATAAGTAATAAATGATTTCAATCCACGCACTCACATAGAGTGCGACAGCGAAAATGAAGGAATTCATACCCTAATAATATCAATTCCATACATTTTCGAAAAAAACGATGCTAAAAAAGCTTGAATCGACTATTGACTTCTAACGAAGAAAGCTAATCCGAATCCATTTCGACAAATTTCGAGGTGCGAAGGATCCGGGGTTTTTATGTGAGCTTCACATTCGCACCGTAACCAAGACAATACACTCAGGATACCACAAAACATTTCTCCATCCCAGAGAATGCTCTATTTTCTAAAACAATAACGACTCTGCTCCATCAATGACAATTTGTGCGCCAGTAATGTGACGCGAATGATCTGAGGCCAAAAATGTCACCAAATCAGCTACCTGCTCGGGTTGACCCGGTCCATCTGCCAACGGTTGTCCTCCTTCGGGAAACTTGACGGGGATGGTAATTTGCTTTAACCCTTCCGATTTCTCCGTGGTTTCATCAATATTCGTCGAAATGGCACCCGGATAGATGACATTCACACGAATACGGAACTTAGCCAGCTCCAGCGCAGCCATTTTAGCAAAACCAGTTTGACCCGCCTTCGATGTGCTGTAGGCTGACATCCCAAAGCTGGTAAAGCGCTGATTTCCATTAATGGAGCTGGTAATGATAATGCTACCGCCACCGTTCTTTTTCAAATGCGGTACTGTATACTTCACCGTCAGAAAGGTGCCATCCAGATTGGTAGATAATGTTTGCCGCCAATCCTCAATGCTCAGATCCTCGATCGGTCCGACGACCCCGTTAATCCCGGCATTAGCAAAAATGATATGCAGACCGCCAAATAATTCAACCGCTTCCAGAACTGCTTTTTCCACACGCACCGGATCGGCAATGTCCACGTCAAATGCCCGCGCTGACCCTTCACGTATAGCATTAATTTCTCTTTCTGTCTCCAAAATGCGCTCATTACTTACGTCAAAAAGAGCGACATTCGCTCCTTCTCTAGCCATTTGAATGGCCGTTGCCTTGCCAATACCAGAACCAGCCCCCGTGATTAGAGCGGTTTTGCCTTCAAAGCGTGCTCCTCCTGCATATGTGTAGCTCATATGTATCGCTCCCTTTCAGTAATCTGTATAATCACAAGATTACCCAAAAGGATATACTTTATAATCACCATTTTTGCGCATTTTTTGCTATTCCTTTGCGATATTTAAGAAAGGGACGAATATTACGCGCATTAACGCGTCTTTCCTTCTCCTCCTCGTTACATTCTATAAATATCTTAACGAATCGTATTTTTCTATGTATTCATCAAAAAAAGGACGTTCTACAACCATGGATATGGATGTAGAATGTCCTTTTGCTTATTTACCACTGCAGCTCAATAAATGCAGCATCATCATCAAGTCCCCCGGTATGGGATGCATCCAGCAATACCTGTATCTGCTCATCAGGGACAGGCTCGCGAATGGGGTCCAAATCGGATAAACCGTCCGTATACACCTGTAATCTCATCGGCATATCTGCGGGTATACTTCTTTCATACCAATGAGGCTTCCCTCCAATCGGCCCACGACTTGTAGACCAGCGCTCCGCTGTAGAAAAGGTATGATCGAACAACTCGCTAATTTCCTCGGCACCGTTCCATAGTCGCAAACGTGAATCCCCTTGCCAGGCAAGTCGGAGACGGCCACGGCTACCACGCTTCGGCAGTTCGATTTTTCCGCAAATATACATGGACTGACTTCCCTGACGACGTTTATCTTCCAATACAGAACGCATTAAGCCTGATTCGTGATCCAAAGGCTGCCGATCCAGTTCCTCTGCCGCTGTACCTGCCAAACGTTCAAGGTACACTCTCAACTGATCAGCAGACAGATCTTGTCCCCGTTCCATCCAATCCAGTAAAGAAGAACCCAGATAGCGGGCTGCAAAATCTCCTCGGTAACTGAGCCCGACACCGTCACACAAGACAAAACAACAGACGGATTTATGAATACGTACTGCGGCGAAATCCTGTCCGCTTTCTCCCATACTGGCAGATTCGGCAGATCTTCCATAGCCATAACGACACATAAAACGACTGTGATGAGATGATAAAGGCTGATCGCCTGTCTGAGAGCTTATGTAGGCAAATTGCTGAGTCAGCCTTGCATTCATTCCCTTTTTTTTGCTCGCGGGGAGCAGGGACAGCAGTGGATTCATGCTTTTACCTCCTTACCGTACAGGCGTTGCGGCCGACATTTGGAACCCAATGGACACCAGTTCCGCACAGGTTCCGGGCAGCATCATAATGGCTCCTTCACCTAACTGATAATCTGCCTCAAATAGCATTTCTCGATAGCTTTCAGGCAGTACAGAAGACATATCACGCAATTTCACAGCATGTTCATCCTGCAACGGCGTATTATGCGTCAGACCTCTCCAGCGACGGGGGTCCTGAATAGGCGTTTCTAGCAACCTGTCGGATAAAAATATATTTTCCACCAGTACATTACCGTCCGGTACACTCATGCTCATAATGCGCTTCGCAATTGGTTCCGGATCATCGCCTGTGGAAACCCCATCTGTCATATGACAGACCAAAGGTGCAGGACAATCCTGCATTCCTGGTAATTCAGCCTGCAAAATACGTTCAGCTTGCAAGAAGGCTTTTGCTGAATCTGAGAATCGTTTGGGTGTCAAATCGGGCAACGAACCAATGGCCGCGATTTCATCAATTCCCTTGACACCATTCAGCAGATCATACACGTCGTCACTATAAGCTAAAATCGCAATCCGATAGCGTGCTGTCAGCCGATTTCCTTTGGTTGATCGGAAAACCATCTGCCGGATCGCCAACGATATAGCTTCATATACAACGTCAATACGCCGCCGCCCCTCCATCAGCATGTTCATCGACGCGCTGATGTCAATCAGGTAAATGATCAGGGCGGGAGTGCGTTGTGAAGCCTGTATTGTATAATTCATGGTTTGTACATGCTCCCCTCAGTTACCTTCTATCTTCATCTGTTTTGTAGCTATCATTCCGCCCATATATAAACATATGAAATATTAAATTTTAGGCAGTCTAAAATTCGTATCGCCTAAAAAATTATAGATCGAGGAAGCCCGATATCCCACTTCGCCTACCGAACGATAATAAGAAGGATTACTATCATATAGTGTTCTAAAACGCTTCGCAAAGCTCTTTGCCTTCGCAGCGCTTCCACCTTCCTGAGAGGCATATGCCTTGTTGTACAGGGAAATAAGCTGAAGAACGTTCTCCTTGTTTCGTGCATGCATGGACTCTTTTTGCTTTTGTTCCGCCTCGGCTGCTGCCTTACGAGCTGCCTCTTCCTGGGCGGCACGGGCTTCCTGCTCCTTTTTCAAAGCCAAGTATTTTTCATACTTTGCCTGTTGATCATACGCTTTTTGCTTCGCCAACTTGGCAGCCGCCTGCTTATTTTGTTCCTTTTGGGCGAGATAAGCTTCATATTTAACCTGTTGATCGATAAGGGCTTGCTGTTTCTTCTGCTCTTCCTGTTGCTTTTGAGCAGCAAGTACCTGCTGTTTGGCCTGCTGTTCCGCTTCCTGGCGTTGTTTCTCCGTCAGCAATTTTTGAGCGGCTTCCTGCTCGGCTGCCAGCTTTTCCTCGGCCGCCTTTGCAGCCTTCGCTGCCTCTTCCTGCTTGGCTGCCTCGATTTGTCGCTGATTGGACTGATCTGCAAGAATATTCACGGCTGGGATTCCAGCTGCCAGCAGAACAACCGCGGCCGCAGTTGTCACGATAAACGCTTTGGAGCGATACCAGGCTTTTGATTTTTCAGGTTGCTCCGGCGTCTTGGGATTCAACTGCTCCTCTAGCCCTGTGATCGCAGCCGACACCTCCACATGCAGAGGACTGCCGTCTTCTACAAAATGATACAACGACCGGTATACTTCCAACGCTGCAGCAGGTTTGTTGTGCTGCTCCAAATCACGTGCCTGTCGGAACAGCTTGTCCGTTACCCCACGCTCTCCCTGCTCCAGGGCAGCCTGATTTAGCAGTGCAGCCTGTTCAGCTTTGAGCGGTGCAGGTGCTGACAAAGAGGGTGCAGCTTCATTGGCAAGGCCACTTGCCGCTGCCGATTCTATTGTTTCTGTCGCAGCAGGCTCCGGTTCTATAGCCTCAACTGGAATTTCCTGCTCAGTAACCGCATTAAGTACAACCAGCCATTCGCCAAAAGTAGGGCAACTGCTTAAATCCTGACTATCCCAGGCACGGCTGAACAATTCTACCACCTTGCTGCCCCAACGGGATTCAAGTGATTTTCGTAAAATAAAATAACGTTCGCAAGGCGTCTGCATTTCATGCTGATCAAAATAACTTTCGCCCCACGCTTTGTCGACTACTACACGGTCAGACCAGCCTAGCATTTCTCCTATAATAATTGCCCCTGCAAAACGGTCTGCATACGCACTCCATAGCCCGCTGTGGACGGTACGATGTGCGGCATACCCTGGCGAACCTGCCAATAGAGCATCTGGACGATCCATTTTAGTACTATACATTTGTTCCACGTCCACCAATTCCACAGCTGACGTGCCTTGAGGCAGTTCCACTTCAGAAAAAAACGGAAGCATCACATTCGGCGCCGATAAATCACAGTGCGCCAATCCTTTTTGCTCCATAGCTGAACCGATCCCTGCCAATGCTCTGGCTAAAGCCAGACTATCGGAAGCCTCAAGCTGACGCTGATCTGTGAGACAATCGAACCATGTCATACCGTGAACCCATGGCATCAGCACCGCATACAGCAAATCAGGCTGCTCGGCAATCAGACTTCCGTTTCTTTCTGGAGTGAGCACATCACGCTTGCATACCTGCAAACCAGGAATATCCCCGTATGCTTCCATATGCTCAGATTGATAAACCATAGCCGGGATGCGGAACTTCGGAAAAAACACTTTAAGGGCTTTTGCCTCATGCGGTGCTCCGTTTTTGGCATTCAGTTGATATACAATTCCCTGCCGCCCTGCTTGAGCATAGGCTAAACCGGGTGCAGCGGGATGTCGTCCAACCACATAAGCTGTGCCGTTTATGATCAATTCGTCTCCCGGATTCGGTTGAAAAGACATGAAACATCCCTCTCCTTACATCATTCAGTATGCTAGTTTTCCTCACCTTATTATATACATCTATGGATGGCAAGAAAACCGGGTATCCGAAGATCGCCCGGTTTTTCCTGAACATCCTGTGCCAAACCGTGAGGAATGGCTCACATATTGCTTCTTATAGAATGGTATATGATAAGTTAATGCCTATCAGGCAAGGCAACTTATTTCGTTTGGTCAACCGTACGGAATTTGTTAGCGATAGCTGTCAATTCTTGGCTGATGCTGTTCAAAGTCGTTACGAAAGCTTGCATTTGTTTGCTAGCTTCCTGAAACTCTTGGAAGAAGCGTTGTTTAGTCATACCTTCCCATTGACCTTCCATACCTGAGATGGACTGTGTCAAACTGGAAACGATCTGTTGGCTTTGCTCACCACTTTGTTTAAATTGGTTAGCCACCTGATCAACCTGTTCTGGGGTAATTAAAATGCGTCCTGCCATTTTTTGCGTCCTCCTTGATGATAAAGATGTTTTTGTTTTATCTAGTTCAAATTGTACTATGGCTATTTAATTCCCTACAAAAGGCAAAGGACCTAATTGTAACAATCCCACTTTTTAACTATAAAACAGCACCTAACAGTATAATATTAACAAAACAACCACCTAATAAGTCCCATAAAACCGGGAACTGCGAAACGAATCAAGTAAATTTTGCAGTCGATCCAGAATGTCCCGGAACGCGATCCCAACTAAGCGACCGGTTGATCTCTTGCTGTAGACGGATCAGTAAAATACCAATCCTGCGGACTGCTAGAAGATGCCTGCATCAGAATATCCTGATGCAACGTTTCTACATCCGAAGACTGTACGCCAGCAATGGCATGTACGACAGACTGCGGGTTTGAAATCAGACTGCCTGCTTCCGAAGCTTGCCCAGGCAGAATAGACGGTGATTGCTGATTCGACCAATCGAGCATCGTGACAGGTCGTCCCAATGGTTGGCTGGCAAATGACAGAATCGTTTGATAGTTGTGGTCAACAGACTGAAACTGCTCTGCCTTTCGGTTCAGTTGTGTACCTGATGTATGGAGGTAAGCATGGATCTGTTCTGACATCCGCTTGGCCTGCATCCAATGATTCAAGATCGCCTCGCGTGCAGATACATCCCAATCCAGCGATTGTAACGCCTGCTCCAAACCTGCTGTTAACTGTTGAATTTGCTCCGCCGCATGCTGTAGCTGCCCGCTAAGCCCCCGAAGCACATCCGGTTCAACTCGAATGCGCATATCCATCACCCTTCTTCTGTCACTTCTTCATTCACTGCCGACTGTTTCAACCAATTTAATAATAAATCCACAAACTGATCCCTTGAAGCCATAGCTGCAATCAGCCAGTCTCCGTTACCACTTGAGCTCATTCGAAATATCCAGTTCATTGCAGGACACAGGACAAAGGCTGCCCGTTGTGAGTCCCACTCCCTGCCGTTCCATACCAGCAATTGCAGTTCTCCCTCGGCTACACGGGAACTCAAAGACTGAGCCAGTCTTGCAGCCCCCTCTGCATCTCCGCTAGCCTCGGTCAGTTTACTGCTGATCAGAGACACACTTTCTCCTGTCGATTGCTCGTAAATTTTATTAAATGCCTGCTTGGAGAACATAAGTGCGGGGGATTCAGGCACAAGTCGATCTACCCAACCCATTTTATCAATCAATGTCTCGCAAGCCTTTTCCACATTACCCAGATCATACAGTCGATACTCATCGGGTTCATCAGCGGATTTCACGAGTTCCACTACACGCTCGTTCGTGCAATGGAGATAGCCTTCAAACTGCTTACCTCCCCGCACATAACGTATACGGCAAGCCCTGTTGGATAATCCCGCGATCGCGACTCTTGAAAAAACGGTAGGAGGCATTGCTAGCTCTTTGCCCTTATCTACGCGCTTTAGATAACCCTTTTCCAAAAGAGTAGCTTTTACCTGCTCCCACTCTTCCGCCAACTCCTCTGCTAGATAGCCCTTAAACGGATCTTCCACCCCAAGCAGTCTGTCAGAACCCAGTACGCCTGCCAGAAAAAACAGTTCCTTCGACTTGAGGGTTATTAACTTCTGCTTGGAAGCTTGAAACGTTAACATTATGAGCCACCTCCCTTCAAACTACAACATGCCATCGGTCACGAATTTTCGTTATCCAATCCTCACAGCTAACTTGCTCTGAGAAGGGAATTGCCGCTTTTATCCTGGTAAATTTGCGCCGTACGTAGTATCCCTGCCCAGGTGGCAGGACTTTTAGGCCACCAGCAGCGGCGTTCGCCTCCGAATAAGGGATACGAAAGAACGATAGATCATTCGAATCTAGTGTTCCAAATAGCATACCGCTTTGGCTTGCCTTGACATCATTAAACCAGTCCACACCAAAGGTAGGGAAATCAGATGGCACACCCGATAGCACGACATGCACATTGCGATCACGTCCCAACCGTACAATGGCGGAGAGTTGATCCTTTATCATAAAATCGTTCAGTTGCTTACTTAACATATCCGCATCATCAATGACCAGGAGCAATTCGGGATCATTCCCCTCCTTGTTCCGCTGTTGAACGATATCATACACTTTCTGTACCAGAGGTCCCATTTCTTCCTCGCTTTCGGCAGCAGCCTTAACATGAGGAAGATGCCGTAATCTAGATAGTCCTCCGCCTCCATAGCGTGTATCGATCGTATAGACTTCCAATTGATCGGGTGATGTGTAATAAGCAAGCGATATAATCCAGCTCATTAGAAAAGAGGTTTTTCCACCCTCCATTGGACTACCCACTATAAAATTGGGCCCTTCTTTCAGATTCAGGAGAAAAGGCTCAAGATCGTCACTCTGTAGACCTACAGGTACTTCATAAGGAAGTGCACCCGATGGTCCACTTGTTCGATCCCACTGCTGAAGCAGTTCCAACAGTGGAATCCGCTCAGGTAATTGGAGGATGGCTGGTGCGTGCTTGCCTTTCCATTCCTGCACAATGCCAGCAATATTGCGGCGTAGCCGTGCTGATCGCTCCGCCTCATCTTCTCCTGGTGAAGGCAATGCCGTCTGGAACTCCAGCGGAGGAACATGCCCTTTAACCAGAGCGCGGCCTGGAATTAACGGTCCTGGCGTTTTGGCTGGTCGTCCTACCGCATAGTAATAGTCACTCGGGTCGGACATTTCAAAAGAAACAGCATTCGGTATGTTACTGCGGAATTTCTCAAACACATCGGTAATCCGGTTCGCTGTAATGATAAACGTAATACCTAGACTGCCTCCTTCTCGCAAAAGAGATTCCAGCAGTTCATTTTCATCTGGATAAGCATTACGGAAATTAAGATATCCATCAATAACTACGACAATTTGCGGAATATCCTCAACAGCAGAACGTCGATAAGAGCTTATTGTTTTGACACCAGCCTCGGAAAGCATTTCCTTGCGTACGGCCACCATCTTGAACAGATAACGGAACAGTCGCTTGATCCGGTCATCCTCCTCAGCCATCATAACAGCCCCGATTTGGGGAAGTTCCCCAAAGTCGCGCATCGTTCGACCCATATCAATGATATAACCGTTCCAATGATTCGCTGCAAAACGCTGAGCCGTGGACATCAGCAATGTATGCAAAAAGGTCGTTTTTCCCATGCCCGGCATGCCATACACAGCCCAATGACCATGATCCAGCGATGCATAAATTGGCTCCTGCCGCTGATTCGGCAAATCATCGACCAGACCAATAAGGGCCTTCAGCTCCAAAGCTGATGATGTACTATCTATTTCGGTGCGTGCAGGCAGATTGGTTAAATCCAGCAATTCAGGCAGCGGCGGAAGCCACGGTCCCTGAAGTCGTTCGATCCCTGCCTTAGCAGCCTCATTCGCAATATAATCAATAAATACTTGAAGCTGTTTAGGGGCTTCTTCTCCTTTTAAGCCTGAGCTTGCCCGTTCGCCGCCCGTCAGAAGCGCTTCACGTTTCCCGTTCAGTCTCACTTCATGTACAGGTAGTGCAGAAGAAATATCGCTGTTGCCTATATACGGCGCACCGCTCCAAGCAAACTGCATCTCTTCAAACACCTCGTCGCTACCGACCTGAAAATATCCTCGTCCCGGCTTCGTAATCCACGCGGCATTCGGTATTTTCAACATGTCACGGCTATCACCTTCGCTTTGCACCCGTAAGCAGATGCGGAACCTGGAGTTACTCCAGATCTTATCATCTACGACACCTGCGGGCTTTTGCGTCGCCAAAATCAAATGGACACCTAGTGTCCGCCCAATCGCGGCAATACTGATTAGCTCGTCCATAAACTCTGGCTGATCCCGCTTTAATTGTGCAAATTCATCAATAATAATAACTAGATGAGGCAGCGGTTGTTCCTGCCGCTGCCGGAGTAGTCTGTAATATTCATCAATATGCTGTAAATTGCCTGCATCGTTTAATATCTTCTGTCGACGAACCAGTTCTGCTTTGAGAGATATTTTGGCACGTTCAATCAAATTATTGTCCAAGTTCGTAATCGTACCCACAACATGCGGCAAGTTAACGAACGTGTTGGACATGCCTCCACCCTTGTAATCGATCAGCATAAAAGCAAGATCATGCGGATGAAACTCGGCAGCAAGCGAGGCTACGATGGACTGGATAACCTCACTCTTCCCTGAACCCGTTGTACCGGCGATCAAGCCATGGGGACCATGTCCTTGACGCTCTATCTTATCATGCAGGTTAATCATAATCCTCTTACCGCCTGCTCGCACGCCCATCGGCACAGGTAAGGTATCGGGATGGCGGTTACGTCGCCACCGATCTGCCACGTCCAGTTCTTCCACACTCGCTACGCTTATCATATCAAACAGAGGCAACACAGCGGGAATATCAGAAGCAGAGGAACGCTTCAAGCGAATAGGAGCCATGTACCGTGCCAATGCATCGGCTTCCTCTTTTGACAAACGATCCGGTTTAAAACTTTGCTGTTCAACCTCTGCCGATTCTGATTTGCGGGCATATACGCCCTGCTCTTTGGAAGCCTCCACAATCAGCTGACACTGCATCGGCAAAGCCTCTTTACGAGAAGCCAGCACAATCGTACACGCATCAATGGCTCGGCCATCCTCCAGTAACAACGGCAGCAACGGTTCTTCCTCAATCAGCTGGGTGTCAGATAAAACAACGACATAACACGGGACTTCCATCCCTTTGCCCTGGCGATCATTGCGATTATTTTTACGGCGGTTCAGTCTGGCAAACAGAAAATCAGCTAGTTGATGTGCACTGCTACTGCGGTCTGACATCATCCTCTGGATTCGGTCATCATCCCACACATGTGGGAGCCAGCGCATCCAAGTCCATTCACTTTCCTCTCGCTCGTCATAGAAGGAAGCGATTTTCACTTCATCTGGCGAGTGACGAACCGTCACTTGTGCCAAGATGACTCTTAACGCAGCAAGGGTATGCTCCCGGTCGCCGACCAATCCAACCACTTTGGATTGAAACAGCGGTAATGCAATGGAAGCAGCGTCTACCAGACGAAATTCCTCTTCCAGTTCATCCGCAGCTCCCAACAAAGGATCTCGGTCATAACCGTCTGGGCGTGGAATTTGCAATTTAATATGAAAGGGAACTTGTCCAGTCCCAATACGCACCTGCAAAAAGTCCTCATCCTCCGGTGATCGTTCCCAGAGTGAACTATTGCGGTTTTTGACGATTTGAGTGCATATTTGCGGGTCACCGTGAATTTCATATAGTGTGCGAATTTGCTCCTCGCGTTTCATTTCAAGTTCTTCACGATGCTTTTGGAGCTGTTCCCGGTACATTCGGTCCCGTTCCTCCAGCTTACGCTTGTATTCCTTCTTATTATTTAAATAGACGAAAAAAGGAATCGTATAAGATGTAAGCATCATGACCACGGTGACCATCTGAAACATCAAATAGTTACTGTTACCCATCTTGCCTGTTTTGCTCATATATACGTAAAAGCCTATAGTCACCAACGTCATCATTAACGGAATAAGTATAGATATAATAGAAAAAGACGGCTTGCTCGGCTCAGCCGGAGGCCGTAAAATCTCCAGCCTCTCCTCTCGGAGTGCCGGCCTTAATCTCGGGGATCGCTGGTATAATGCATTCAAGACAAAAGTCCCCCTTTTCGCTTACTATTTCATTTTACCAAGGTTTCATATAATTTCATGTGTGTATTTACCCATTTTTTTCACTTTGAAACAGAGAACGCCTTCCATACACAGGCGCTTCGTCCTGAGTTGTCGAAAAAGCGCGCTGAATACGTACAGTACAGCCTTCCCGCAAGCCTGATCCTGTGAGTAGCTGGTTATCCCCCACCCTGAACCAAAGCCCTTCCGGGAACTTTGCTTCCATAATATATTGCATGCCTTCTGCCGGAGGTTCGCCGAAAATGCGCACACCCAGCATCAGCTTTAAATGTTCCACCGAGTATTCATCAGCTACCTCGATGTCAAACCACTCTGTTTCCTGTCGTCCTGAAAGCACGGTCAGGATCATCTGTCATCCCTCCCGATCCTTAATATATAGCAAAGTTCACGCAAAAAGCCTATTTCTACGGAAATATGGCTATCGTAACTGTAGCATCCGACTATTAGACTGTCAATTTGTTACAAAATACCCACTCTAAAAATAAAACAGCTACTTTAGTCATATTTTCTTACATTAGTAGAGTCATTGGTATCAATAATATGTATTTAATCGTTTCTAATACGGCTATATACGTCATTTTGTCGATTAGTTAGAACTAAATTCGATTGTTCCCTAGATTGTTGTGAACACTTTGTAAATTTTTCAGACCTTTATGTTTTTATAAGGTGTTTTTAAGGTAATTTTAAGAAACGGGCACTACAATAAAGCCATGAAATAACTCAGGCGAGGTGATTTTTGTGAGAACATTAATTACATTTCAAAACAAACGTATTCCCGTATACTTCAATCAAGAAAATAAGCAACCGGTACAAAAAACTTTAAAACTTCTAAGTAACACTTTGGAGAATAAAATCTCCAGCGGCAAGCGTGCCCTTCAAAAATGTCTTAACTCTTTGATCAGTATAGAGATTGTCGGTTGTGAAGCCATCCTGCATAGCGTTAGTGAAAATGATTCATTGGCATTGTCCCTCTATTAAGAGGGACTTTTTTTTGTCCACATTAGACACAAAAAAGAGAGGGGCATTTCAGCACCCTCTCCATATCAGCAACTTTGAAACATGATACATGTGACTTACCGCAGCTTATGCATTTGATCAGACTCTATTTAAAGTATTCTGCGATAACCTTTTTTACCGCCTCGTTCCTTATTCTGCGCCTTCTCAATCCGTATTCTAAACAGTTCTAGTAAATTAGCGCGTGTATGCTCTTCCCGGCAGTTGTCCAGCTTTTTTAAGATAAAACGGTCAATGGACATATGACTCAGGCTCCTTTACAGCAAGCTGCCCCTGCTTTTCAAGGGGATGATCAGGCTATCCATTTTTAACCATTCTGTACGTTGTTTAAACAGGTACGTTCCTTATAGGATAAAGCAGGCGGGATTACATAGCCTTTAATTAGGGTAAATACATAAAGTTTCGAAAATTTTATCACGTTAAGCCTGGAAGCTATGGACAAGGAGCGAGCAAAAACCATGAGTAAACACATGATTACAAAAATAGGCTGGAACCTTTTATGTGCATTCTTAATCCTAACGATGCTGGCTGCATGCAGCAGGGAAAAAGCTTCAACCCGGAGTATGGCCCAACATGAAGCTGAAGCACGTGCCTACACCGTAACGGGTAATCCCAACCAAGGCGCATCATCCCTTGATGAACGAGCTGCCAATCATACACCTGTTCATCAGCAAGGCAGCAGCTATGTCGAAATATCAGGTGGCGTTAGCATTGATAAAAATACCGTGAAAGTTACAGGACATTCCAACCTCCCGGCCGGAGCACGGATCAAAGGGAATCTTGCGGTCAAAAACTCCCTGTTAACTGGGTACACGGATGAGACCACCATTCAAAAGGACGGAAGTTTTGTACTTCAGGTACAACGCCCTGGAATACAGGGCAGTATGGATCTGACTGTTCTGTTCCGTCCGGATGACCAAGACAATGAGATACGAAATCTGTATGGTAGCGGTGGAAACAAATTGGAAGGTCCTTATGTATATCAATACGAAGAAAACAAACAGCTTTTGCATGAAGTTCGGATTGGGGCTGAATTTGATCCTGAACAAGAACGCAATACTCCTTTAGTTAAGCCCGTCTGGAACAAGCCTAAGGACTACGGTGGCCCTCAAGTGTGGATTAAGCCTGATGTGAAGCAAGAAGGTAACTATTATCATGTATATGCACGCAGCAATTTGCTGGAAGGGTCGGACGTCAAACTCACGATTGATTTTCCGGGACGATGGCAGTTTGGCTACGATGATCAAACCAAAGTTATGCCTGACGGCTCCTTCAGCATGAGGGTTAAAAAGCCGAGCCTTGCCAACCGCTACACCATAGTCATAAGTTTCGAACCAAACGAAGATATGTGGACCAACGCCAAACAGGCGTACGGTACACAAGGAGAACGTCTTTCGGGACCGTTAGTCAAATCCGCAGACGACAAAGAGGGCTCCAAACAGATTGAAGCCCGTATCCCTATCCAACCCAAATCGTAACAAAACGCAGCATCTAACTTAAAGTTACGGCCGTTCGCCATGAAATACACTTCACAGATACAGCCTATGACGCGGTTTCCACGTCTGAGCAGGTACAGAATCTAGTGTCGTCTAACCGCTACGGCTGTATCGTGACTGGCGTGCCTATACTTACCTTCTCCTGAAGCTCAAGCACATCCTTATTCTGCATTCGAATGCAGCCATGTGACACCAGCTTGCCAATGGACCATGGCTCATTAGTGCCGTGAATGCCATAATGCGGCTTGGACAGCCCCATCCAGAACGCTCCGAAAGGGCCGCCAGGATTGGGCTGTTTGTTAATAATCGTAAATTGCCCATGCGGTGTCTGTGTAGCCAGCTTGCCAATACCGACTGGATAACTAAGAACAATCTGATCTCCATCTTTCAAATATAAACGACGATCCGATAAATCCACCACAATGCTGTAGTTCGGCATATATTCACCCCTTTATACCATATGCCGACTACAACATAGATTTTCTTATATTTTTACATTTGATGCTTCACTGCAGTTCGGCTTACCACTCCACATCACGTCGCCAGCCGCTTCGCTGATCCCTACGACCCGGGGTTGTGCTTGAACGGCTATCTTTCCTGCGCCGGTCTGCCTCCTTACGCGCCTGATATTCCAGTTCCCGCTGCATTTTGCGATAATTGTTCACTCTGGATTCCGACAATTCCCCTCTCTCTATAGCTTCCTCCACTGCACATCCAGCTTCGCCCTTATGCTTGCAATCTGCAAAACGGCATTGCTGCGCCGTTTCCATAATATCCGTAAAGGTATGAGCGACACCCATGGAATCATCCCACAGATTTAACTCGCGCATACCAGGTGTATCCAGCAAAACGGCTTGCTTTGCGATGGGAAAAAGCTGTCGGTGAGTGGTTGTGTGCCTGCCCCGGCTGTCTTCCTCCCTCACATCCTGTGTCAGTTGAACCTCAGACCCGGAGAGCCAGTTTACTATCGTGGATTTTCCACTACCGGAAGAACCTGTCAAAGCAACTGTACAGCCAGGTTGAAGAAACGCCTCCAGTTGCTCTCTGCCTTCGTTCTGCAAAGCAGAAATAACGATAACAGGTACACCAGGGGCAACTCCCTCCGCTTCAGCAACCCGTTGTTCGACATCTTCACAAAGATCACTCTTACTCAAAACGACAACTGGGTTTACCCCGCTGTTCCAAGCCATAATTAAATACCGTTCCAGTCTGCGCATATTAAAATCATGATTCAGCGCATTAACAAGGAACAACGTATCCACATTGGTAGCGATCAGCTGCTCCTTCGTCTCAAAGCCCGCGGCCTGTCTAGATATTCGACTTTTCCGTGGCAAGACGGCATGGATTACTGCATCCGACACTTCATCTGGCGTAGTGATTGCTAGCCAGTCCCCTACGGCAGGCATTTCCGCCGGATCGACAATAGCATGTCGTAGCTTACCTGAAGCCACTCCCCAGCGTTCTCCATCCATTGTGATAAGCTTCACCTTTTGTCCATAATCGGCAATCAAGCGGGCAGGACGTACCTGTGTATTTCCTGCGTGTTCCTCAAAACTTTGCTTCCATTGGTCCCAAAAACCGTTCCAGTAATCAGACCAACCGTATTCATGTATACTCATTGTTTTCCTCCTGAAATCATTGTTAATTTTTTGATCGTAGTGTTATTGGATCGGTATACATTTTTCTCCCCGCATGCAAACAACGCAAAAAATCCGCAGGGGGTTTCCCTGCGGAGAGTATACGATTCAGGCCGATGTGATCCGTTCGTTCACTTAAGCAAGCAGTCCTCACAGACCACTCCCCCAGAACCAGCAACTGGATAACAAGACGCCTAACCATAAAAAATCCGCAGGGAATCACTCCCTGCGGATTTCGTTGGTTCTACTGTCCAACCAACTGCTAAGCCAAGACTATAGATCTATACAGTCTTTAACCGTGCATCGTCCGTGCGGGAGACAAGTCATTCTGCTGCTGAACCCATCCATTCATGTTCGTACGCATATAACATCGCCTCCTCCTAAAATTTCCTTTATCATACAGGTCCATCAATTGTCTGTCAAGGCTGCCCACGAAACTTTTTTGAAATCTTTGTCAAGTTTCGTTTAGTGTACCTGATCCCAGCGCGTCCACATCTCACGCGGGTTCAATTCGTACATTTCCCGTTCCCTGTACATAAACTGATGCATAATCAGCTCACGACGAATCGTTGCAAAATCCTCATGGTATTGCTTGATCCACTCGTTTAATTCACGTTCAGGATATATGCGGCCTGGCTCCAGCTTTTCTGCCAGCATCTGAAGTACGATTAATTTTTTCTTATACTGCGCAGGGATTTGGCGCAACTTGCCGTCCTTGGAAAAAAAATTGCGTAAGACCGACGCCCCCAACGTTTCATTCAACTCTGACATCTCTTCCTCCCCCTCTCCTTTTTCGAAAATAAATCGCACCGTCGCCTCGGCATGCTGCCGGATCAGCTCTGGATTCAGTGTAAAATACACCATGTTTTTATCACGTCGTTCCTTAATCACCCCTGCCTCACGGAGTTTGGAAGCATGATGTGTAACAGTCGGCTGGGACAAATTCAGCTTTTTCGCCAAAGCTTGACCATGCATCTCCCCACGGGACAAAAGAAGTAATATTCGCATACGCGTTGGATCAGCAAGTGCTTTATGATAATTGACCATTTTATCCAGTTGCATCGTTATTGCACCTCTTTTCACTAGTACATACTTGATATGCAAGCGAATTCAATCACATAAAATAGATATATATCTAATTATATGTTTACTAAAAGTAGCTGTCAATCTTCACCTTCCATCATCACTTTCTGAAAACGGCTGGATATTGTGTTCGCATTGCGGTAGGATTATTATTTGAAAACTTCTCACATACTGAGCTATTTGCTTCAATCCTGAGATCCGTTTTTAATCGTCAAAATAATGTTAACCCTACAAAACTGGCGTAATAAACCAATACAACTGGAGGTTCATCCAAATGTACGACGTAATCATTATCGGTGGCGGACCCTGCGGACTATCCGCTGCAATCGAATGCAGCCGCAGAGGTTTGCAAACTGTCATTATTGAAAAAAGCAACATCGTTCACTCCATTTTTCTGTATCCGACGAACATGCAGTTTTTTAGCACCGCCGAACTACTGGAAATCGGTGATGTTCCATTCAGCACCCCTAATGATAAACCTTTTCGTCATGAAGCACTGGCGTACTATCGTAAGGTAGCCACTCATTATAACTTGAACATTCAGCATTATGAGGAGGCCCAGTCCATTCATCGCCAGGATGACGGTACATTTACCGTACATACCCTGAGCAAAGGGGAAATAACCAAAACGTATTCGTCACGCTATGTCGTTGTGGCTACAGGATATTTTGATCATCCGAACTATTTGGGCATTCCTGGGGAACAATTGGATAAAGTCACGCACTATTTCAGCGAAGCCCATCCCTATACAGGAACCCGGGTCGCAGTCATCGGTGGCAGTAACTCTGCGGTAGATGCTGCAATGGAATTGGTGCGGGTCGGAGCTACGATTGATATGGTATATCGTCGAAGCGAGTTGTCCCAATACATCAAGCCGTGGGTTCGTCCACTGTTTGACAGTATGGTACAAAAAGGGAAGATCACGCTGCACTTAGGCGCACGTATTACCGAAATTCATCCAGACCATGTCGTAGTCACTCCGCTGGACACTGAAGCATTCCGGCTCGAAAATGATTTTGTACTGGCACTGACTGGATTTCACCCGGAACGAAAACTACTGGAGTCTGTTGGCGTCCACATGGCTGAGGATCTGGACAAACCAGAATTTAATCCTGCCACGATGGAAACGAACATCCCAGGTATATATGTCGCTGGGGTCATCGCTTCAGGCAGCAATGCCAATGAGGTGTTTATTGAAACAGGCCGCTGGCACGGGCGACAAATCGCCGAACATATCCAAAGCTAAATAAACGAAGGAGAACATCTGTATGGATTACAGCTCACTTATCTTACTGGTATTGGCTGGTCTTGGAATTGTTAGTGGTAACTCTACCGTGACTATTGCCATGGTTGTATTACTGCTGCTGCGGGTAACCAGCTTTCATTCTGCTTTCCCCTGGCTTGAAAGGTATGGCCTGACGATCGGAATTATTATTTTGACGATTGGGGTCATGACCCCGCTAGCCAGCGGTAAAATCAGTATCAATCAGGTGATGGAGTCTTTCCTGCACTGGAAATCACTGCTCGCGATTGGTATCGGAATTCTGGTAGCCTATCTTGGCGGCCGCGGAGTAACTTTGATGTCTGGACAGCCCATTATTGTGACAGGTCTACTGATCGGGACCGTCATTGGCGTTGCCTTCTTTAAAGGAGTTCCTGTTGGACCTCTGATTGCTGCCGGATTGCTTTCCTTGTTAATCGGCCGCAGCTAAATTCGCACAACAAATATAGGAATAAATGATAGCAATCTGCATGTCGGGCTGAATTCAGTCCCGCTTTGTGGTATACTCATATCGCATAATTTGGTAAATGCAGGAGGCTTGACCGATGTCTCGACAATTTGTAACGGAAGCTGTAATGGTGGCTATATACGGCCAACTACTTACATCTCCCGCCCCTGTGGAATATATAGTGCCATACACATCACTGCTAGAGCTATACGAATTCCAGGATAGCACAGAGCCGCTCATGGATAATCCTATGGACGATCAACATGTGAAGCGGAAGGTAAGCGAGTTGATCAGTTATTTTGAGGAACCGTTGAATCAGAAGAAAATTCGGCGTGCCCTTCAGATGCCTTGGGCCAAGAGCTTGCCTATTCTATTCGATGCCAATACATCACTCATTATCATTAATGCTGTTGATACTGCGCATTACGGAGAATATTTTGATCCAATTGAGACTGAACTGGTGTTGACAGCTCAGCGTGAATCATTACCTATTCTGACGGATCAATTGGACTGGATCCACCGCATTATCGAAGCTTCCGTACCTGTACATGTGTACGACATTGATGATTTTGATTTTGCACTCGATGGCCCGATACTTAACAACCCTTAACATACGACATACCCGCCTTAACTACAAAAAAGCGGCGGAGCATCATGTACAGGTTCATCTCCTGTAACACGATACTCCGTCGCTTTTCATGTCCAAGAACAACTATTTGCACGCTATGATTGACAGTAGAGCGCTAAGCTTGTCCATCCTCAACATAGGTGTAAATAATGTCATCATGTTCCTCCAAATACTTAACTTCCAGATGATGGCCCTTCAGATACCAGTAATCCTGGTCCTCCATATAAAACGTAATGCCAGCCGCTTCATGCTGTAATACGGGGTGCTGCGGAGGCTCTACGGCAATTCCCAGAGAAAAGCCTGGATGCAACCCGCCGCCAGAGCTATAGCGAACAAAAAAACGGATCGCATCTCCACGATTCAAACTAAGCTCCTTAATGTACCACTGTGCCGCAGGTTCAGTTACCTGTATGCTCATACGTTATGCTCATCTCCTTGTACAATGACGTCTGCCAACTATATCATAGCATCTTTTAGAATGACCACCAACCGTCCCAACCTAGCGAGATTCTTGGACAAGTCATATACATTTTTTTGAAAAAGGTTTGACAATTCGCAAAAAAGGGTGTTAAGATTCAACCATACGAGATCCATTTTGAAATTTATTACCAATTTGAACGATTACTCATGTTAGAATGAACCCATTTTGAGGAAGAAAGGAGTGTTACCGGTGCTAAAATTTCCTATTGCATTTTACCCACATCTACAAACACAACAACTTCATACCGGAGCATCTCCCCTGTCGCATCCTTCAGAATTGGGCCATTCACGTTGTATGGTTTAATACGAGTGGCTGCCTGCGTTTGAGCAGTTTTTCAGTGGTGAGTGTGCTGAAAATACCTGCGCGCCATATGATATTGAGATTTAGGGCATATCGTCTGCGGACGGTATGCCTTTTTTGCGCCTGTTGCCGGATCATATTTGTGGTAGCAAGTCGCTGTTGTTTCTTCAAAATGGTACACAACTCTCGAAAGAACTTGTCATGAAAGGATGGGATTCCTCTTGTTTTCGGTACTTAAAAATTTAAGCTGGTTTTTTAAAAGAGAACGAAGCCGATACTCCATTGGATTGTTTTTGCTGATAGCCGTTGGTGTGCTGGAGCTTGCTCCACCTCGGCTGCTAGGTAGTGCCATTGATGAGATTGTGCGCGGTTCGATTTCCTGGTCCTCGCTTTGGCGTTATATTTTGTACATCATAGGCATTCTAGCCGTCATCTACTACATTACGTACATATGGATGCACAAGCTGTTTGGTGGTGCCAATCTGGTGGAGCGCTTACTGCGCACACGCTTTATGAATCATCTACTGCGGATGACCCCTCCATTTTTTGAACGTAATCGCACTGGTGATCTGATGGCTCGTGCTACGAACGACCTTCGCTCCGTAGCAAGTACGGCGGGCTTCGGCATGCTGACACTGACAGACTCTACGGTCTATCTGAGCGTTGTATTAGTTGCCATGGGTACCCTAATCAGTTGGAAGTTGACACTGGCAGCTATCCTGCCCCTACCTTTTATTGCACTGGCTATGAGCATTTACGGTAAAGCCGTTCACGAGCGTTACACACTGGCACAAGATGCATTTGGTGATATGAACGATCAGGTGTTGGAATCCGTGGCAGGTATCCGAGTCATTCGCGCCTATGTACAAGAGCGAATGGACGAAAAGCGTTTTGCTGATATTACCGACGATGTATTTCGTAAAAATCTGGCTGTCGCTCGGATGGATGCTCTCTTTGAACCAACGATTCGTTTATGTGTAGGACTTAGCTATGTCATAGGTCTCGGTTATGGTATTTATCTGGTATTTCATAACGATATCACGCTAGGCGAATTGGTCTCCTTTAATATGTACCTAGGAATGATGATTTGGCCGATGTTTGCCATTGGAGAGCTAATTAACATTATGCAGCGCGGTAGCGCTTCCCTGGACCGGGTCAATGAAACTCTCGATGTCCAACCAGACGTTCAGGATGCAGCTCAACCAGTTCCAGTGGACCGCCTCGAATCCATCAGGATGAAAGACGTTACCTTCCGTTACCCTACCTCTACTATTGACAATCTGTCACATGTGAGTCTGGAGCTCAAACGCGGAGAAACGCTAGGCGTCGTCGGTAGAACAGGCAGCGGGAAATCCACTCTGCTCAAACAGCTACTGCATGAATATCCGACGGGTAGCGGTGATATTTTAATCTCCGGCATACGTTTGGAGGACATTGAAGTAGAACAACTACACAGTTGGATCGGCTACGTGCCGCAAGAGCAAATTTTGTTTTCCAAATCGGTGCGCGAGAACATTCAGTTCGGGAAACCTCGTGCAGATGATGACGACATTATGGAAGCTATCCGTACTGCTGCCTTCGACCAGGATTTAGGTACCCTGTCTGATGGGCTGGATACACTGGTCGGAGAAAAAGGTATCGCCCTGTCCGGCGGCCAGAAGCAGCGTGTTTCGCTGGCGCGCGCCTTTATCGGTGATCCGGATATTCTATTGCTCGACGATGCACTATCTGCAGTAGATGCCCGGACGGAAGCAAGGATTATTGACAATATCCGACGTAAGCGCTCGGGTAAAACAACCTTGATCTCCACCCACCGCCTCTCCGCTGTAGAACATGCAGACCGGATCGTCGTGCTGGAGCAAGGACGCATTATTGAGGAAGGAACCCACAGCGAGCTGCTTCGGGCTGACGGATGGTACCGACAACAGTATGAACGGCAACAAGTGGAATCTGATCTGACCTCAGGGGAGGTATCCTAATGAAACCTAATATCGGCAAAAGGCTATTCCAGTACGCGCTGACGAGCAAAGCAGGCTTTATTGCCGCTCTCATCGCTTTGGCTATCGGAGTAGCCGCCGAGCTGGCTGGTCCCTTCATCGCCAAAACGATGATCGACGACCATATGCTCGCTATTGAAAAACCATTTTATGAAACAACTAGTGTGGACGGAACTGTAAGCTATGCTGGAACCCACTTTAAGCGTGAAGATCGCTTTGAGTCCGGGGAGACCAAAGGTCGCGAAGCGAGGATTTTACAAGTTGGGAAATCTTTCGTATTTGTCGATGGCTCGGTTCAAGTGGCTGACGGTAACCGCTCCTTTACGAACGGAACGCTGACTGTAACACGCGGCCCCGACACCTTTCGCTATGAAGCTAAGGCTCTGACAGCTGATGAACTGTATAGCTTTTACAAACCGGAAATGCCCGGTATCTTTCAGCTGATTGGCTGGTATTGCTTCTTCCTGGTTATTTCCATTTTTGCTGAATTCGGCAAAACATACTGGCTGCAATCCTCGGCGAACAAGGTCATTCAAAAGCTTCGGCTTGATCTCTACGCGCACATCCAGCGGCTGCCGGTTTACTTTTTTGATAACTTGCCCGCAGGCAAAGTCGTATCCCGTGTTACGAATGACACTGAGGCAGTGAAAGATTTGTTTGTGGCTGTGCTCTCCAATTTCACTTCAGGGATTGTGACGATGGCAGGAGTATATGTTGCACTCTTTTTGCTGGACTTCAGACTAGGTCTTATCTCTCTGTTTATTGTACCATTACTGATCTTGTGGATTGTATTGTACCGCAAGGTCGCCACCCGCTATAATACGATCATTCGGTCCAGACTCAGTGAAATTAATGCGATTATCAATGAATCGATTCAAGGGATGTCCATTATTCGCGTGTTCCGGCACCAGAAACAAACGCAGCAAGAGTTTGAAGAACTGAATGACGACTATATGAAGCATCAGAATAAAATGCTGAATTTGAACGCCTTCACTTCGCACAATTTAGTCAACGTGTTGAGAAATCTCGCCTTTGCCGTCGTGTTGTGGTATTTCGGATCTGAGGCCCTCGGAACTACAGGTAATGCTGTTTCACTAGGCGTATTGTATGCCTTCGTCGATGTGCTGGGTCGACTGTTCCAACCTATGACGGGTATGGTCAACCAACTCGCCGTACTGGATACTTCCATCGTATCCTCAGGACGCGTATTTGAGTTGATGGACGAAACTGGAGAGCCGGTGACAGACGGCACGATGCCGCGCTACAAAGGCCAGGTAGAGTTTAACGACGTTTCCTTTGCCTACAAAAAGGATGATGTACTTAAACATATTTCCTTTACAGCACAGCCCGGGCAAACAGTTGCCCTTGTCGGACATACCGGATCAGGCAAAAGTTCGATTATCAACCTGCTATTCCGGTTCTATGATCCGCAAAAAGGAACGATCACCATTGACGGAACGTCTGTCAAAGACATCCCTAAGCAATGGCTTCGCCATCATATGGGTATTGTTCTTCAAGATCCATATTTGTTTACAGGTACGGTAGCCTCTAATGTCAGTCTCGAAGACAGCCGAATCACGAGAGAACAGGTGAATAAAGCACTGCATGACGTTGGAGCCGACAAATTGCTGGCCCATTTGCCGCAAGGATTCGATGAGCCTGTTATTGAAAAAGGCAGCACCTTATCAGCCGGGCAACGCCAGCTTATTTCCTTCGCTCGTGCACTAGCCTTTGATCCCGCAATTTTAATTCTGGATGAAGCTACTGCCAATATTGACACCGAAACGGAAGCGCTCATCCAATCCGCTCTTGAGGTACTCAAGAAGGGACGTACGACCTTTATCATTGCTCACCGTTTGTCCACCATTCGCAGTGCGGACCAAATTTTGGTGCTGCATCGAGGTGAAATTGTTGAACGGGGTAGCCATGACGAACTTATGGCCCAAGGTGGTCGTTACTTCCAAATGTATCAGCTCCAGTCGGGAACAGTTGCAACAGATTCGGCTTCATCCTCTGCTACGCCTCCTGCGCAAGATGACCTGCTTGCAGGCAAAGTCAGCATTTAAAGCTTTAATAGCCCTATTGCTTAGGGCTAACGATTAACATTTGGTATGAAAAAAACCAGCGAGTCTCCCCTACAAATTGGAGACTCGCTGGTTTTATTTATATCTATAACATGTGGCTCGTAATTTTATTTAGCTACAGACGTGCCTGTTCCTGCGGGCGGAAGCACTGTTCCATCTACTGCTTTAAGCGTAACCTTATACTTGCTGTCTACCAATGTACTTGTGTGGGTATCCGTAATGACCTGAATATTCATTTCCCCTGGCTTTGGACTAGTCAGCTTGTAGTAAATTACTGCGTTCGTATCATCTACGTAGTCGATGTGATCCACTTCAATGCCGTAACCTGGATTAGGTGCCTGTAGACGGGTAATTGTCACGTTGTTCTGCTGGTCATTTGCCTTCTCTATGCTCATACTAATGTTATTCTGTTGAACCGGATCTACAGGCTCAGCCGGATTTTCAGGAGTAGCTTCAACCGTTTTATGACTTTGTACAAATTCGGATGCGTTATAGACCATTTCTGCTGCCTCCATCCGCGTTACTTTACGATCCGGGTTAAAGTTGCTCTGTTCGTCCAATTTTGCAATTTTGGTCAATAACAGGAATTGAACGGCTGCATTTGATTCCTGGTCTAGTTTTTTGCCATCCGCTACATTAATTAACATACGGACAGTTGGATATTCACCCGTTGCACTCACTGCTTTATACAGAATATTCGCAAATTGTTCTCTTGTCATACGGGTGCTTGGATCAATATCTGGTGACAAAGGGATTTGGTGTTGGGCTGCAATCCGATAGGACTGGGCATACCATGCGGAAGCCGGAATGTTTGCAAAGGAACCTGTTGTGAAATCAGGCATTACCTGAAGATCCATTGCACGAACAACCAAGTGTACTCCTTGTGCATACGTGAGCATTTGATCCGGTGCAAATTTATCCTTGGTTATTCCTTGAATAATTCCTTTGTCCTGAAGTGAGTTTACAATCTTCTCCTGTTCAGCTCCCTTTATATCACGAAAAGCAGAAGCCGACGTAGCAACTGCCAATGAGCAGATGACAAGCAGGGCAGCTGTCACGCTTTTATTCTTTTTCATGAGATACACCTCCATGTTTACTTTGCTTCTACACTTACCGACGCAATAAAAGCATCAAATGTTTCAAATATGCACAAATTGGTTGCAAAACAGTGGAATACCTGCGATTAGTGTAACCCGTCTAACTCTTTTCTGCTCACAATCTTTATACATACCCAAAAGTGCCTGTAACAGAATTAATTTTTTTACAGTATTCCTTTGGAAGAGCCAGGTCTGGGTAGCAGTCATCCCGCCAGCAAAAACTCGCTTCCCTTTGTTCGCTTTGCTTACATCCGATTCGGTGCTTTCAGACCAAGAACTTGCAGCGCGCATGCCAGAATATCGGCAGTTTGTTCCGCCAACTGGATACGCCACTGTCCACCATCGACAATCCTTTCCTTGGCGTAAAAACGGTTAAACGCCTGGGCCGTATCCAATGCAAATCTCGCAATAACCGAAGGCTCCAGTTGGCGAACCGCACGTATCAGTTGTCCGTGATAGCGACCCAACTGCTTAAGCAGCGCCCAACCTGCGTCACCCAACATTCCATCCGATACGTCATACAAATCACGAGAATGGCTATCTTGGACAAGGTCGTTGTCGCTAGGATTAGTATTAACATCGGCGCGAGCGTGAGCTTTCTCCAAAAGGCTGCGGATGCGCGCATGAGTATACTGTACATAAGGCCCGGTCTCGCCTTCAAAGGTCAGCGCCTCCTCCAACGAAAAATCCACTTCATTCAGCCGGTTGTTTTTTAAATCACCAAAAATAATCGCCCCAATGCCAACGTCCTCAGCTACTGCCTGTTGTTCCTGCAAATCGGGGTTCTTCTGAGTAATGATGGCTTGAGCACGCGCTATGGTTTCATCCAGCACCTCCTCCAGTTTGACAACTTTTCCGCGTCTTGTGGACATTTTCTTACCCGCAAACCGCATTAATCCAAACGGCACATGCTCACATTGCTCCGCCCAAGCCTCCCCTGCTTGCTTCAGCACCGCAAACACCTGCTGAAAATGCAACTTCTGTTCTCCACCAACGACGTACAGCAACCGATCAGCCTTCATCACTTCATGACGATAAATCGCTGTTGCCAGATCACGTGTCGGATAAATGGTGGTCCCATCCTTTTTTAGAATAAGACACGGAGGCAGTTCCTCATCTTCCAGACGAACCACGAGCGCACCATCACTTTCCTCCAGCAATCCTTTTGCTCTTAATTGAGCAACAACTGCCTGCATCTTATCATTGTAAAAACTTTCTCCCAGCACATGGTCAAATGTAATGTTCAGACGCTGGTACATACGATCAAATTCACCCAGACTGACTTCAACAAAAAACTCCCATAGTTGTTGAGCCTCAGCATCCCCATGCTCCAAACGTCGGAACCACTCGCGGCCTTCATCCTCCAAAGTCGGATCATGCTCGGCCTCCTGATGAAAACGAACATATAGCTTCAGCGATTCACCAATCGGATCATGTTGTAGCTGCTCCTCATTTCCCCATCTTTTATAGGCCGCAATTTGCTTGCCAAACTGTGTTCCCCAATCCCCAAGATGATTCACACTAATTGGAATATATCCGGTTTCACCAAGAATGCGATACAAGGCAGCACCAATAACAGTAGAGCGAAGATGACCGATACCAAACGGTTTGGCAATATTGGGCGAGGACATATCAATAACTACCCGCTGTCCGTGCCCGATATTGGGGCCTGAGGAAATCAGCCTTGCTCAATTCAGTAAGCATAAGCGGAATATGAACAGATCGATCCAATGTTATATTTACATAGGCACCCGATGCTGTAGCAGTTAAACCTTCTTCATGATTCACTAGCTCCGCCAATTCCAGTGCAATGTGCTGTGGAGACTTTCGAAACTTTTTAGCCAGCACAAAACAGGGAAACGCCACATCTCCCCATTCAGGCTGCGGAGGCACCTCAAATAATGATAAAATTTCTTTCTCCTCCAAGCCCGTATGGGCCAATATCGCTTGAGCAGCAATCCTCATCAACATGATCTCTCTCCTTCTTTTTATAAGATCTAACAAAAAAAGCCCCCGCCTCTTGAAATAAATCAAGAGACGAGAACTTTAATATCCCCGCGGTACCACTCTTCGTAAATCGGTTGTGTAGCTACAGCTAACTTACACAAAATCGCGATTTCACTCCAATGACTAATAACGGTGTCTGCCGGGCTGATCTACTAGAAGCTCTGCTCGTTGGATCAACCGTCTCCCGGGTGCGCTTCACATCGGACCTCATACCGGCTTACACCTCTTCCGGCTCGCTGTAATGATACGGCTCCGCTGCTACTCTCCCGTTCCATGACGTTAATTCCAATCATTATACAAACCTATTCAGTAGAAAGCAACCTTTTATTTCCTCTTCACGCACTAGTTCCATATATGTAATTACACTGCCACCAATTGGCGGCATGCCTGAACGCAACGACGACAGGCTTCTGCACAATGTTTGCAATGATCATGGGAATGCTTGCTGCATTCAGCAGCACATACCTCACAGGCCTTGGCGCACAGCTCACAGATTTGCTCGGCAAAATCCGTTCCGCGCTGCAGCATTTGAGCAGCAAATCCGCATATTTCTGCACATTCCCTACTCACTCGAATACATTCACGCAGCATAGCTAAATCATATTCCTTCAAACTCGCTACGTAACATACATTGCAAGCGTTCATACATTCCAGGCAAGCATCCACGCATTGTTGGTATGAATGATTCATATTACATTACCTCCCAGTTGTTGACCCTGCTGTACTATTACCCGCTGACCCTTGAGATTAATCATTTGATGTGCGCGCTTTCAATAAAATAAAAACAAAATAATCCCGACTTATGTAAGGAAGTGTACTATATTCCAGTGTGCAAGTGCAAGGATATTAATCACATGGATTTTTAGCCCCTGTTTCTGACTTGCATACACTCAGTCATTACTCTATTGTAAAAAGTGTATGTCTAACCACCGATCAAGGAGTGAGCATTTCAATGAATATGTCTTCTGTAGAGGAGCACCGACAGGAATCCCCGCAACAGGTTAATTGCATGGTCGTAACTGTCTCGGACACACGCACCGTGGAAACAGATACTGGGGGGCGACTGCTCATGGATCTACTGGAAACCAATGGATATAAGGTTGTTCGATATGTCATTGTCAAGGACGACTACGAAGGTATTCAGCAGTTGGTATCCGAAGCAGCCGCACAGGATGACCTCGAGGCTGTACTTTTGACAGGCGGTACCGGTATTTCTCCACGTGATACTACATATGAAGCCGTCTCCTCTTTACTGGATAAGGAATTACCTGGTTTTGGGGAAATCTTCCGCTATTTAAGCTTTGCCGAGGACATTGGTTCAGCAGCTATATTAAGCCGGGCTGTGGCTGGCACTGTGGGCCAGACAGCCGTATTTTCGATGCCTGGCTCACGTGGAGCCGTTCGTTTGGCAATGGAACGCATTATTGTCCCTGAGCTACGACATGTGATGAGAGAAATTTATAAATAAGCTCCTATTTCCTACATGCCGCGACACAAAAAGGCACCCCATACATTATGAGGTGCCTCTTCCAACTATTCTTTTTCTTCAACTTCGGGCTGCATATAGCTGTCGATCAGCTTTTGCTTCAGCTCCCATACCTTCTCGCTCAGATTTACACGATAAATTTCAGGGTTCAGCTTCCGCAAATATTCTGGCCAAAACAGTTTCAACTGTGAAGTATGGTAGGCACGAATTTCATCCAGTTCAGGAAGCTCATATACCTTCTGTCCATTTATAAAAATAGGCTCAAGCATTGGTACAGCTTCATAATTTTCTACATACTTCTTCATATACGGATGCAAAGGGTTAAACAGCTTCAGGCGCTTACCATTACGCGGACGCTCTTCATCCGGGAAAGAAATATAATCGGCTACAGCTCTCCCTTTCTTCTTATCCACAATGCGATATACATCCTTCTTGCCTGGTGTGGATACTTTTTCTGGATTACCCGAGATCTTAATCGTCGGCAACATTTCGCCATCCACTTCACGCTCAACCAGCTTGTACACCCCGCCAAGCGAAGGTTGATCTGAAGCCGTAATAAGCTGTGTTCCTACACCCCATACATCAATACGTGCCCCTTGTGCTTTCAGGTTAAAAATCGTATTTTCATCCAAATCATTGGAAGCTACAATTTGTACGTAATCTAAGCCTTCAGCATCGAGCATTTCCCGCGCCTGAATGGATAGATAAGCCAAGTCACCGCTATCCAGACGGATTGCATTCATACGCTTGCCCTGACTCTCCAGCATTTTTGCTGTCCGAATCGCATGAGGAACACCGCTTTCCAGCGTGTCAAAGGTGTCTACCAACAGTGTAACCTGGTCTGGTAAAACCTTCGCATACACGTCAAACGCCTCCTGCTCCGTCATAAAGGTCTGCACCCATGAATGGGCATGTGTCCCCTTCGTCGGGATTCCAAAGTGCTCGCCTGCCAGCATATTAGAAGTCGCGTCAAAACCTGCAACATAAGCTGCCCGTGCTCCCCAAATCGCTGCGTCAGCTTCCTGCGCACGCCGTGTTCCAAATTCGAGCAGTGTATCGTCACTTGCCACCTGCTTGATGCGCGATGCCTTTGTCGCAATGAGTGTCTGATAGTTCATAAAATTCAGCAATGCCGTCTCAACAAGCTGCGTTTCCATAATCGTTCCTTCGACACGTACCAGAGGCTCGTTTGGAAAAACAAGTGCCCCTTCTTTCATCGAATGGACCGTTCCACCAAACTTAAACTGGCGAAGCGCCTCCATGAACATGGGATCGTACTTCTCCTCCTGTTCAGACAGGTAGCGAATGTCCTCTTCTGTAAACCGCAAATTTGCAATGTAATTCACAATGCGTTCCAGACCAGCGAACACGGCGTATCCATTACCGAAAGGGAGCTTACGAAAATACGCCTCGAACACAGCTTTACGCTGGTGACTTCCGTTCACCCAATGGGCGTACATCATATTAATCTGATATTTATCTGTATGTAATGCGAGGCTCGTTGACTGCATCGTAATCATCCTCTCTGACTGTCCCCAGGTTTGTGGCGGCGACCGCCTCATCTGCCCAGATTCAGCAATATCCGGCTCCATTTTGTTATCGGACATTGGTGCACAATCGTTAAGTTATTTTACTTCTTCTGGCGTAAAACCGTATCCTCAGCCGACCGTACCGCAGCTCCAAGACTTCCCTCAAAATGACCCAAAGCCCAATCATGTCCAGCTTGATTAAAGCTCGCCACAGCGTCCTTGTATACAGTAATAGCAAAACCTTTGTTATAAGCATCTACAGCCGTATGCAGCACACATATATCTGTACACACACCAATCAGATGGACTTCCAGAACACCACGTTCACGCAGCCTGAGCTCCAGATCTGTGCCTGCAAAAGCACTGTACCGTGTTTTATCCAACCAATAGATAAGATCACTTTGTTGTTCATAGAGGCTACGAAGCTTGCCATACAAATGTCGTCCGTTGGTTCCACGTATATTATGTGGAGGAAACAGTTTGCTCTCCGGATGATAAAGGTCGTTCTCCTCATGCAAATCCACAGCCATGACAACAAAGTCCCCTTGATCCACATATGCCTGCGTAATTGCTGCGATCCGTTCATCCAACTCAATCGCAGGTTGTCCTACAGGCAAACTACCGTCCACAAAATCTTTCGTGTAATCAATAACAATTAGTGCCTGCATCGTACGGTCAGCTCCTTATCCTCAAAGTGAAATTGTACGTTCTATGCGTAACCTATTACATTAGACGTTACGTGTAGATAGATAAACGCGGTACTCTGTCACTAAAACGGTACAACTGTGCCGGTCTTTGTGAATACTGGTTGGAACTGAGCGGTTTGCCGTTCTCATCACGCACCTCTTCCAGTATTCCCTGCCTGCTACGAGTCGATGTTATTTTGCGAATAAAGTTTGGCTCTTCGAAATCTGGTACGACACTCTGAATCACCTGATATAATTCACCCAGTGTAAAATGTAGCGGTAAAAACTGCTTGGCTATCGTCGTCTGAAGCATCTGCAACTGAATTTTGCGATAAGCATCTACTATGATATCCCGGTGATCGAATGCCAGCTCCAATTCCTCCAACGCTTCGCGGATCGTGAATAGCCCGACCTCGGAAGCATCATCGGCCGCCTGACGCTGTTCCAACATCCATTCTTCTACCAGCGCAAAAAACGCATGCGATATGATCCACCCGCGCGGATCACGTCCCGGTCCACTATATACACCCAAATACTCCAGATGCCCGCCGTCCACACCCGTTTCCTCTAACAGCTCCCGCTTGGCAGCTCCATACATGGATTCATCTTCCTGACAAAACCCTCCAGGCAACGCCCAGCGTCCTGCAAAAGGCCAACTGCGGCGCTTGATGAGCATGACTTTCAGCTCCCGAATCGGCAATGTCTTTGTTACCGTCTTGCGCTCCCGCTTCGTTAAGGTAAACATAACGATATCCGCCGGAGCTCCATCCGGGGTACGGTATTTCTTAATGTTGTACGACGCCTTTTGCGCCTCTTCGTTTATACGATTGCTATCCATTGGCATCACCATATTATATCGTTTTGATAAATTCATTATGACATAATAAAAATTTTTGTCAAGTGTCAGGCCTTGCCTGAATCACTTGCTTGTGTACGTAATACTCGGAAGGTTGCTGTAGATGTAGAACCAAGTGTGCCTTCACTATCTCTTACTTCCGCCTCAGTGGTTATCGTGCGACCTCCCTGATGGAGAATTCGCGCCCTAACCTCCAGTCGTCCTTGCCTCATGGCTGACAAGAAATGAACATTCAGGTTCGTCGTTACACATGGATCCATATTTCGTGAAGCCATACTGACCATCCCCATCGCCTGATCCATCAATGAAGTAAGTACACCCCCATGGACAATACCCATCACATTGGTATGCTCTTGTTTGGCCTCCAAAGCGATCTGTACCTCGTTTGCATCAGCTGCAACCAGTTCACACCCTAAATACTCCCAAAAAGTATTATTCTCTCCCTCTAGCATCTTACCCAACTTATCCATTCCCTTGCTTCCATCCCTTCTATGTTGTCCCATTTCTCTTGATGTCCTATAACCATATACGACGGCAAAATGCTTTCGAAAAAAAGGCGTGGAAGCTACGCCTCCACACCATAGATTTCATTCTAATCACTGCAATTCGACGAGGAAGTGCTTTTTCCCTCTTCTACGTTTACCTTCTCAGCAACGGTATCACGGATCGCCATAATCACCATTTGCAGTAACTCATTAATTTCCACCTGACTCTGCTGAAACTCCGTTACAATTGGAATACCGTCAAGCTCTTCCTGTAGCTCCTGAAGTTCGGCCTCTATTTTGGCAATCATTTTTTGATTCTTCAAGGATTCAAATGCTACAATTTCCTTTTGCTTCTTTTTCATCGTTGCAATCAGTTGCTGGATGCGCCCATGATCCTGAATCTTTTCTTCTGCTTTTCGGAATACCTGTACTTCCTCACTGCTACCCAAAATACCTGCCAATTCTTTGGCTTTTGCCAATATCATTTCGCGATTGACCAAATGATCATGCTGGCGCGCCGCCGATTGAAGTTCTGTTTGTTGCAACCGCTCCTCTGTCATTGTCCATCGCTCCTTTTCTCACTTAGACGGCCTTGCACACAGCCCTTTACTCAGACCGCATGCAACCCGCTAGAATATTCTTTTATCCGTTAACTGCTACAGCCGTTTCAACCAGATCACCTTTGATGTAAAAGGTCATAGGTTCCGTAATTTTCACTTGAACAAAGGAACCAATCAGGTCCTTAGAACCCTCAAAATGTACAAGCTTATTGGAACGGGTCCGACCGGCAAGCACTTTGCTGTCATTTTTGCTCTCGCCTTCCACCAGCACTTCAACCACTTCGCCACGCAATCGACTATTAAAGCGAAGGCTGTTTTGGTTCACAGCAATGTTCAGACGCCGGAGACGCTCTTTTTTGACCGACATAGGCACATTATCTTCCATCGAAGCAGCTGGTGTACCTTCACGTGGTGAATAAATAAATGTGTAGGCAAAGTCATAGCCGACCTCGCGCACCAGGGATAGAGTATCTTCAAACTGCTCGTCTGTTTCGCCCGGGAAACCTACGATGATATCTGTTGTCAGAGAAGCATGCGGAACAGCTGCTTTAATCTTCGCGGCCAGTTCCAGAACACGCTCACGGGTATATTTTCGGTTCATTTTCTTCAATATATCCGTATTACCGGATTGAACAGGCAGATGGATATGCTCCACCAAATTGCCACCCTTACCAAGCACTTCAACCAAATGGTCATCAAAATCACGTGGATGTGATGTCGTAAAACGTACACGCGGGATATTGATTTTGCGCATATCATCCATCAGATCCCCGAATCTGTAATTCAAATCTTTCAAATCCTTGCCATAAGCGTTAACATTCTGCCCCAGTAAGGTGATTTCTTTAAAGCCTTGACGTGCCAAATCCCGTACTTCAGCAATAACATCCTCTGGACGACGGCTTCTTTCCTTACCACGTGTAAAAGGAACAATGCAATAGGTGCAAAATTTATCACAACCGTACATAATGTTCACCCAAGCCCGCATACCCTCGCGCTTCTTCGGCAAGTTTTCGATAATGTCGCCTTCCTTAGACCACACTTCGACCACCATTTCTTTGCTAAAGAGTGCTTCCTTGACGAGCTGAGGCAGACGATGAATATTATGGGTACCAAAAATCATATCGACAAAACCGTGTTTTTGCATAATCCGGTTAACGACATTCTCTTCTTGTGACATGCAGCCACACACGCCGAGCAGCAGTCCTGGCTTTTCTGTTTTGAGATGCTTGAGGTGACCCAGCTCCCCAAACACTTTATCCTCCGCATTTTCACGGATAGCACAAGTGTTCAGTAAAATGATGTCTGCTTCCTTCCGATCCTCGGTTGCCTGGTAGCCCATTTGCTCCAGCAAGCCTTTTATGGTTTCGGAATCATGCTCGTTCATTTGGCAACCGAATGTGTATACGACATAATGCTTTCCCTTACCGATATGCTTTAGCTCATCCGGGACTGCGTTATCATATAATACCTGTACATCCTCTTTACCGCGTTGCTTTTCTTTTCTATGGTTCGGCTCCGCCATAATGTTGATTTCACGTCCGCGAATACGGATCTTTTTGCTATGCTCATCTTCAGAAATAATCTTCGCATCCGAGAAATCAAAATATTTGGAGTAATCTTTTGTTTTCTTTTCCATTCCTTAGTCACTCCTTACACCATCTATTTCACGAGCTAATTTGTGATTTTACTGTATCTTTGGGCATGGGTAAATTTATTTTAAGTTCTAAAAACCTTTAAAAAAGGCATTACACTAAATTATAGCATGATTTATAGGCCATCGCCATAGATCAGCCGCAGAACCATTGAGTGCAATTTGAACTCATGTTCTTTTTGTACATAAGTGAAGTATTTGTGAACTATAGAGTATGTAAAAAGCCCGATTCTTTTGCAAGAATCGGACTCTTCAAGCCTTCCGGCATTTAAATACGTGTATATTAGTCTACGATTTCAGCGTTGTCACCGTTTTTCACACCGGCTCCGTTCGCTTCATCTGTATCAATGTGCATATCCAAAGCAAAAGAATCGGACACACGTGCAAGAACATTTTCAAATACAAGGCCACGTTCGCCGCCGACACGTACTTTCAGCAACTGCTTGTCCTTAATGTCCCATTTAGCTGCATCAGATGTATGGAAATGAATATGGCGGGCTGCTACAATCACGCCTTCTTGCAGTTCCACTTCACCAGCTGGTCCTTTTACCGTGATTCCTGGTGTACCATCAATGCTACCAGATTCGCGTACAGGTGCTTTTACACCAATAGCAAAGGAATCAGTGCGAGAGATTTCCAATTGGGATGCAGGACGAGCAGGTCCCAAAATGCGAACCTTATCAAATTGGCCCTTAGAACCAATTACAGCTACCGTTTCATTTGCGGCAAATTGTCCTGGTTGGGACAAAGGTTTAAATTCAGTTAATTGATAGCCTGCTCCGAACAAAATTTCAATATGCTCTTGAGTCAGGTGAATATGACGGGCTGAAACGCCGACAGGTACGATTTTACTCATCGTGTGGTCACTCCTTTTTCTCTATACAATACTTTACACATCCATGCTATTATACTCCTATTTTGCCAAGAAAGAAAAGGAGAGCGTATAAAGTTCCCTTTTTCGCCCCAATCAGCGTTAAATATCGTCCATAGAAATCGGATCAAACCGTCGTTTTAGCGAACAAGAGAAAGAAAAGCATGATTTCAGCTACGATGAGATGAGGGGGAACGACAATAAATATATTAAGGATAAACAGGACACAGAGTATTCCAGTTAAGAAAAAAATGACTCTGAGACGAGGTTTAAGATGACTTAATCGGTACTGATGAAATACCAGCAAAACCGACAAAAAGTAAATAAAAACAGAAGCAAAGGTAAAGCAAAGCACAAAGATATAGTCTACTTGTCCCAAAAACAAGAGCTGTATTGAAGCAGCTAGCATGCTAAGGGAGAGATAAATAAACAAATGTCCATAAATAATAGTCTGTCCTGCTGATTGTTTTGACTTATCTACGCGCTTCTCCATATTCTCAAAGTATTGCCACCAGATTGCGATGACTAACACAAAAGCCAAAGCAGCAAATATAACGGAAGAAACTGTAAAATGATCGGATTGTAAAACAGAAAGCATACTTATCACAGATTCGCCAAGCAAAATTAAGGTGAACTGTGCAAAGCGTTCTAAAAGATGCTCCGTATGGATAGGTGTGATCACCAACTTTTTACGGCCAATCAAAGGAACGAGGATATCAATAGCTATACCGATATATAAAATCAAATATCGAATCCAAGAATCAAAGAAGAGGGAGAAACTAGAGATGACTATTCCAATCCAAAAATAAATTCCGAAAAAACGAGCTGTTTCCTGTTTATGAGCCGTTTCTTTGGGTGCCGAAAGTAAATATTGAACGACAGTCAAACTTCTTAACCCAATATAGCCAACAAAAAAAGATACATAATACGCATCAAAATCTATATTCAGGCTGGCGGTCATGATCAACACGAAAAACAATTGCAGGATCATAAAAATTCGATGTGTTATACTGTCTTGCCCAAAACGATTGTTGTAGACCGTTTGCCCCACCCAAGCCCACCATATTGGGATAAAAATCATAATAAACTTTTCCATATGTTCCCATGAGATACTACCATGCTCAACATGTAGCAAAACATGAGTGGCCTTGGAGACAGCAGCTACGAACAACAAGTCATAAAAGAGCTCAAGCCAGGTAACCTTTTTTATCAACATTATGTAATGGAGCCCCCTCTGATATGGCGGTGCAGCATGGTGACCCGTCAGTCTCGCTCCAACGTCTGCCGTATTTCTGCAAATGTTATTTTAGCACCATGCAATTCTAAGATGCTCCAATTATTTCGTAATCCTTCTCGCTTTGTCAAGAGTGTTCGCAGCTAAAAATTCCCTCTATAAATAGCTATTTAAGAAGAAATTTTGGAAGGCAGATTCGTTTGCAAGTATTCCAGCGCATGTCCTCCCAGCCATCCCTTGACCAACTCCTCAGGGTAATGCTTCAGCAGCAGTTCTGCAAAAATCGGATATTTCCCCGAGTGCTCCAGCCCTTGCACATGGTGCTCGATACCGTCAAAATCAGAGCCAAACATCAAATGCCTTTCGCCGCCTAATGAACAAATATGCTCAATGTGTGGTAGCAGATCCTCAGCAGTTACCATGCCCTGCTCTTTGAGAAACATTGTGACGAAGGTCAAACCAATCCGTCCGTTACGAGCGATCAGTGCACGAATCTGTTCATCCCGTAGATTTCGAGGATGAGCACATCTCGCAAAGGCATTCGAATGCGAGGCGATGGGTGGTAGAGCTGCCTCCTCTAGCACCTCCCAGAAGCCCTGTACGGACAAATGCGATACATCTAGCAGCAGTCCCAGATCATTACAGCGATTGACCAAATCGCGCCCCTTGCTAGTCAGCCCGCCACCTCTATGTTCCATAATGCCGTCAGCTGCCCAGTTCGCATAATTCCACGTCAGCCCAATCAATCGTATTCCCATAGCATAGCACAATTCTGCATAAAATGGGTTCCCTTCCAGCGCATCTACCCCCTCCAGTGAGAGCAAAGCCCAAGGTGCCCATGTATGATCCGTCCCACTACCACCCACATACGTTATCTTTTCCATGCGCTTCTCTTTTCCTGCCTGCTTTACTCGCTCCTCCTGATGCACTGCGGACGTATTTTTACACATTACCAAGTCTTCCTTCCACAGCAATGGTCTCAACCCACCTGAGATAGAGGTAACACGCTGCCTGAACAACTCAATTTGACGAATCACATGCTCAAATCTTGGCGTGCCCAATACCTGAGAAATATATATAGCAAATGTTTGCAACCGCACGTTACCTTCTAGCAAACGTTCTTTTGTCACATCAAGCGATGGATGACTGAAATCGATCTGCGCATCGAGCTGCATTTTACATAACACATCACAATGAAAGTCAACAACTGGCCAATTCACTTTTAGCTTTTCATTCATGCACTTTACCTCCATCTAGAGATTGAAGCACCACAAATTTATTTTAAAAATCATAGTAACAGACTCACAAAGCAAAAAAGCCCGTTTACAAATCGTAAACAGGCTCAAGCAACTTACATTTATTATCTTGGCTCTACAATCAATTTGATCGCAGTCCGATCTTCTCCATCAATAACAATGTCTGTAAAAGCAGGAATACAAATCAAATCCACTCCGCTTGGTGCGACAAATCCCCGGGCAATGGCTACCGCTTTAATGGCTTGGTTTAGTGCACCCGCTCCAATCGCCTGTAATTCTGCATTTCCGCGTTCACGCAGTACTCCTGCGAGTGCGCCTGCAACTGAATTGGGATTGGATTTTGCTGATACTTTTAATACATCCATAGTAAGTACCTCCCCTGGGAATGATGATGGTTTGATTCCACTATTAGATGTTATTCGAGGGTCAGCAAAAAATTCCTGCTTTTTGGTGACAGTTTTCCTTATTCTTTCCTTAAGTGCTCACAAAAAGGTTAATCCATCCGCCATTCATCTTCTTTGAGTCTGATTTTCTGAATTTTGCGGGCTTTTCCATCATTATCATTCAGCTCTACGCTGATGGCATGAAAATGCCATTTGCCCATGTCCACTTGAAAACGTACCGGAAGCTGGGTCTGGAATTTCTGTAACACAGCCTCTTTCTGCATCCCAAGCACTCCCTCATAAGGACCTACCATTCCCGCATCTGTTTGATACGCAGTTCCTTGTGGCAAAATCGTATCATCATTGCTCTGTACATGTGTGTGCGTACCTACCACGATTGAAGCACGTCCATCCAAATGCCAACCCATAGCGATTTTTTCCGAGGTTGCTTCGGCGTGGAAATCAACTAGGATATGTTTATGTTTTTTACGCAGCTCATCGACAATTTCATCTGCTGCACGAAATGGATCGTCAATAGCTGGCAAAAAGGTTCTACCTTGCAGATTAACAATAGCCAGCTCCTTACCTCCACCCTTTACAACGGTATAACCCCGGCCCGGTGTTCCTGGTGGAAAGTTAGCCGGGCGGATGATCCGCGGCTCATCATCTATAAAATCAAATATTTCCTTATTGTCCCAAGTATGATTTCCCATCGTAATCCCATGAACGCCCCAATCAAAAAACTCTCTGGCGATGGCTGGGGTAATTCCTCTTCCCGATGCCGCATTTTCTCCGTTCACAATAATAACATGCGGGTTGTATTTTGATTTTAGCGAAGGGAGATTCTCCCTCAGTGCCTTTCTGCCTACACTGCCGACGATGTCTCCAATAAATAATACGTTGATAGAAAGCCCTCCCTAGTCTGCCTTACATAATGAAAAGTGGCCCTACAAGCAGCGGCCACTTTTCATTGAAATGCTTTTATTTTGCGTATTCTACCGCACGGGTCTCGCGTATGACGGTAACCTTGATATGTCCCGGATAGTCCAGTTCATTTTCAATCGTTTTCGTAATATCGCGGGCCAGTCGGAATGCTTCCGCATCATCAATTTTCTCTGGCTGTACCATGACACGAACTTCGCGTCCGGCTTGAATCGCGTATGATTTTTCAACGCCTTCAAAAGATTCGGAGATGCGTTCCAGCTTCTCAAGACGACGGATGTACGTCTCTAGCGTTTCACGCCGCGCTCCCGGTCTTGCTGCTGACAGGGCATCTGCCGCCCCAACCAGCATGGCGATCACTGAAGTCGCTTCGCAGTCGCCGTGATGTGAAGCAATGCTATTGATGACGACCGGGTGTTCCTTGTACTTCTTCGCCAGCTCCACGCCAATTTCAACGTGCGATCCTTCCACTTCATGATCCAGCGCCTTCCCGATGTCATGCAGCAATCCTGCCCGTCTTGCCAGTACAACGTCTTCGCCCAGTTCCCCGGCCATTAGACCTGTCAAGTATGCAACTTCCATCGAGTGCTTCAATACGTTCTGTCCGTAACTCGTACGGAACTTGAGACGTCCCAAGATCTTGATCAAATCCGGATGCAAGCTATGCACGCCCACCTCAAAGGTGGCCTGTTCACCATACTCACGGATTCGTTCGTCCACCTCTTTACGGGATTTTTCCACCATCTCTTCAATACGAGCGGGATGTATCCGTCCGTCCGCTACGAGCTTTTCAAGCGCAGTACGCGCAATCTCTCTACGAATCGGATCAAATCCGGACAAAATAACAGCTTCCGGCGTATCATCAATAATGAGGTCAATTCCTGTAAGGGTTTCAAGTGCACGGATATTACGGCCTTCGCGCCCGATGATCCGGCCTTTCATTTCTTCGTTCGGCAATGTGACAACAGAAACCGTCGTTTCTGCTACATGATCTGCCGCACAGCGTTGGATGGCCAGTGTGATGATTTCACGAGACTTTTTGTCCGCTTCTTCTTTGGCCTGCTGTTCAATTTCTTTAATCATCTGAGCTGTTTCATGACGAACTTCCTGCTCTACGTTGGTCAGAATAATACTTCTTGCATCCTCCATCGTCAGATTGGAAATACGTTCCAACTCAGTTACTTGACTCTTGTAAATCAAATCAATTTGCTGCTGGGTTTCATCGATTCGTTTCTCTTTGTTGGCCACTTGTTCTTCTTTGCGTTCCAGCGATTCCAATTTTTTATCCAGCGATTCTTCTTTTTGCAGCAATCTTCGTTCCTGTCGTTGAATTTCATTGCGACGCTCACGAGTTTCTTTTTCAGCTTCGGCACGAATGCGGTGGATCTCATCTTTCGCTTCCAATACCGTTTCCTTCTTCAGCGCTTCTGCCTCTTTTTTCGCGTTCTCCACGATTTGCGCGGCAGCTTCTTCCGCACTGGAGATCTTAGCTTCTGCAATAGATTTGCGAATAAAATAACCAATCCCGAACCCAAAGAATAACGCGGCTACAGCAACGAGAACGAACCAGATCGCAGTCATCATACTGTTCACCTCCCCGTTGGTTCCTCCAAGGCATTCCTTGGGACTTTTTGCAATTGTCACATTTACTTTGATCGTCAAACTAAGACAACGACACAAGGTCGTTTCATTTCATATGCACATGCTTTCACATGTACAATTCCGCCTGGCATAGCGGCATCACTTGTTATTTGGCGATGAGAACTCACCGTGGATTCCGCTTTTTTGGAAGGAAAAAGGGCGTTCCACAAGTATCGTTTCATATATATTTTATTATTTGACAAATAGCATTGTCAAGGGAATGCAAACATTAGTAGACTACCATGCAGCTTTCCATGTAATAACTAGCTCATCCTATCCGTTCATACTAGCCAAAGGTTCAGCAGCCGTTTGGCAACTATTCCTCCCACTGCAACAATTCCTCGTCATCTGAAGCAGCGTCATGCCCGGCCGCAGTGAGATGATTGACTACCCGGCGTGTCATATCCCCCGAATATCCGCGTCTCATGAGAAAAGGGTAGGTTTTCCTTTTTTTCTCCATTATATCACCACGTACCTGATTCCATTTCTTACGTCCGACCGTCAAAGCGCTCTCCCACTCCTCATTATCGGTAATCTCACCTAACGCTTCGCCAATAGAGGCTTTAGAGATGCCCTTCTGACGAAGTTCTTGCCTAACCCACATCTTCCCCTTACGTTGGCTTGTTATGCGCTGCCTTGCCCATTGACGGGCGTATAAATCATCATCTACGAGTTGTTCCCTATGCAGTCGGACCATTACTTCGTCAATAACAGACTGATCCAGTTCTTTTTGCGCCAAACGCTGGGCAATTTCCTGACATGTGCGAGGCTTTCGCCCCAAATAACGAAGCGCAAGTACATAAGCCTGTTGCTTTTCATCTGCCAGAACGATATCTTCCAGTTCTTTTTTAACGAATGACGTTCCTTTGAACATATTGTACTTGATCATTACATCTTCTAATACAGACAGTGAATAAGGACCAAAATGAATGATATACCTTCCACGTTTGCGTCCCTGTCCCTGCTCTATCCTAGTAATCATCAATTCCTCATGATCCGGAAAAAGAGAAATCCCTTGTTGCTTATTTGCTTCCGAAGTGTATTCATCTTCATCGTCCAACTGCAATATACTTCCCTCACTTTGAAATTCACGAAAGCAGCCTTTGAACACCTGCTACGCAAAAGTTAGATTCCACTGACAAAGCAGACTCTAGTTGATGCAAAAATGCCCTGCACAACTGTGCAGGGCATCAGAATCATGCTATTCAAACGGACGATGCCATAACCCTGGCCCCAGTTCACAAACCAGGATTCACCGAGCTTTATTCAAGCTCCAACAATTCCTGTTCTTCCTTCGCTTGCTGTGCCAACTCTTCTTCTGTAGGCGGAGCAACCGTCGTAATCAAATTGCTGGCCACCCGAATTTTTTGTTCGATCGTACTAGCAATATTCGGATTTTCCTTCAAAAATTGCTTAGCATTCTCACGTCCCTGACCAAGGCGCTCACCTTCGTAGGAATACCAGGCTCCGCTCTTGTCGACAATGTCATGCTCCGTACCGATGTCGATCAAGCTACCTTCTTTGGAAATGCCCTCACCGTACATAATATCCACCTCAGCCTGACGGAAAGGAGGGGCAACTTTGTTCTTCACGACTTTAATACGTGTGCGGTTACCCACAATGTCGTTACCCATTTTCAAACTTTCAATACGACGAACATCCAAACGTACCGTAGAGTAAAACTTCAAGGCACGTCCACCTGGTGTTGTTTCAGGGTTACCGAACATAACACCTACTTTTTCACGTAGCTGGTTAATAAAAATAGCAATGGTTTTCGACTTATTAATGGCTCCAGAAAGCTTACGCAATGCCTGAGACATCAAACGTGCTTGAAGACCAACGTGGGAATCTCCCATTTCGCCTTCAATCTCTGCCTTGGGCACAAGTGCCGCTACGGAGTCAACAACTACAATATCTACTGCTCCACTACGTACAAGAGCTTCGGCAATCTCAAGCGCCTGCTCTCCTGTATCTGGTTGCGATAGTAACAACTCATCAATATTGACGCCCAGCTTGCTTGCATACGACGGATCAAGCGCATGCTCGGCGTCGATAAAGGCGGCTTGTCCGCCTGTTTTTTGCACCTCTGCGATAGCGTGAAGAGCTACTGTCGTTTTACCGGATGATTCCGGTCCGTATATTTCAATAACCCGGCCTCTTGGAAAGCCGCCCGTTCCTAACGCAATATCCAAAGCAATCGAACCACTGGGGATCGTTTCCACTTGCATGTGGGTAGACTCACCCAACTTCATAATGGAACCTTTACCAAATTGCTTTTCTATTTGACGGAGCGCCATATCCAGCGCAGCACGACGATCTGACAATAAACTCACATCCTTCATTGTTTGTACTTTAATAATACCTTGTTTTGACACGCTTGCCAAGCATTTTTTCGAACATACATTCGTTTTTTTGTTCACACAGCTCTCTTCTACAATTACACCTGTCTCTTAAAACAAAAAAAGAACCGCTGGCAAAAGGCTTTGCAACGGTTCTTCCGATAAGAAGATTATATCATGAATATCTATCTAAAACAACTCTACGACCCACACTGTACATAGATGTTTAAGAGAGTTTCTCGTTCTCTACCAGTCTGCGCCACAATCTGTACAGGATTGCTTTGACTGATCGCAGTCGGATTGTTTCACGGTTACCACTCAGTCTCAGTTCATGTACTTCCGTTTCCTTGTCGCGTTCAGCAATGCCAATATACACCAGACCGACTGGCTTCCGTTCGGAATACCCAGGCCCGGCAACACCAGTAACTGAAAGTCCAAAATCACTGTCCATGATCATTCTTGCCTGCTCTGCAAGCACAAGGGCTACTTCCTTACTCACTGCACCTGGCGCTTGATCCCCTTCCAAATAATCATAAGGCACGTTGAGTAATTTCATCTTCATTTCATTGGAATAGCACACGATGCCACCTTGAAACATAACAGCACTGCCAGGTATAGAAGTGATGTGTTCCATCAGCATTCCACCTGTACAGCTTTCTGCCGCACTCACAGTGAGTCCGCGTTTGGCCATTAGATCTACGATAACCTTCTCCAGCGTAACATCTTCGCTTGCATACATATATTCCGAAAGACGCTGCTGAATTTCTACTTCGGTAGCCGTCAGCTTAATTAATGCTTCACTTTCGCTGGCCGCCTTGGTGGATATACGGATCGTGACTTCCCCTTCCTTGGCATAAGGAGCAATCGTGGGGTCTGTCTGGGATTGGATCAGATCTAACAAATGGGTTTCAAGAGCTGACTCACCGATCCCTGCAAATTTTAGCATTTTTGAATAAATTGGCATTTCCTCACCGCTCAATGCCTGCTGAAGCAACCAAGGTTTCGCTTGGTTTGCAAACATGGGTTTGAGTTCCTTAGGCGGTCCAGGCAAAACTACATAAAATTTACCGTCCTGTGCAATTGCGTCGCCCACAGCTAGCCCCGTCTCATTTTCAAGCGGAGTAGCTCCTTCAATAGAAAGCGCCTGCCGGCGGTTATTCTCGGTCATTTCTACCCCACGGTTACGGAAAAACTGATCTAGCTTATCCATTGCAAGACGATCTATGTGCAATTTTCGCCCCAATACAGACGCTATCGCATCTTTCGTCAAATCATCCTGAGTCGGTCCCAGACCGCCGGAAAACAAAATAATATCCGCACGCTTCTGAGCAATTCTTATTGCTTCCTGAAGCCGATCTATGTTATCGCCAACTACAGTCTGAAAATATACATCGATTCCGATTGTAGCCAACTCTTGTGACAAATATTGAGCATTTGTATTTACTATTTGACCGAGCAATAACTCTGTACCTACTGCAATTATTTCAGCTTTCATCAATTCTTCCTCCTGTACTGCAAATATTATGGGAATTATGTAAAGAAACAGCAATAAGTTTAGTCCCTATTGCTGTTTCCATAAAATTTATCCTGTTAAACTTTGGAGGAACTCAGCAAGTGGATATTTTTTACAAAGTAATCAATACCCGAATAAATGGTGATCAACACCGCTGCCCATATCGCTATTAAATCAAACGGGATACCAAGAAAAACAAACGGGAAATTATTAATGAGCAACGCTACAATAGCAACGATCTGGATGATCGTCTTCAATTTGCCCCAATTGCTTGCAGCAACCACAGAACCATCCAGTAAGGCAATCTGACGCAGACCCGTAACCGCAAACTCACGGCTAACAATCACAACGACAATCCACGAATCAATTTTTCCCATTTCTACCAAGGAAACCAAAATGGCGGTTACCAAAAGCTTATCAGCAAGGGGGTCCAACAGCTTGCCCAAATTGGTGACCATATTATTTTTACGTGCCAAATATCCGTCAAGACCATCCGTGCTGGCTGCTACAAGGAAAATGATAGCCGCAATCAGCTGATTATACGGCAGCTTGAAAGCTCCGATCTCAATCGGCGGCGGATAAAAATCAAAGTCCACCAGCAAAGCCAGCATCATCACCGGAATAAGGCAAATCCGCGTTATTGTAATTCTGTTGGGTAAATTCACAACACACTCTCCCCTGATTATCGTACTTGATTACAAATGGCAGTTTTCGGATTAAATTCAATCCTATGTAAATCGCTATCGACGAGCGCTATACACCTGAATTGTCTGCATTTTCGTTACAAGTATAATATGGCGCAAAACGCATGTCAAAATAACCTGCCGCACATCAAGCAACGTTTTTTCCTACAAAATGTATGAGGGAAAACGGCTTTATTTCATGTTTGTAAATTGAAGCTCCAATGGCAAATCAGCTTTACGCAGCAATTGAATGATCGCCTGTAAATCATCCCTGTTTTTTCCGGTCACTCGGATTTGATCACCTTGAATCTGACTTTTAACTTTTAACTTGGAGTCCCGAATAAGAATGTTAATTTTCTTGGCATTCTCCTGATCAATTCCCTGCTTAAGCGAAAGACGCTGACGCACTGAACCTAAAGAGGCGGGTTCCAATTTGCCATACTCCACATTTTTAAGGGACAGACCTCGTTTGGCCATTTTAGATTGCAAAATATCAATCACCGCATTTAGCTTGTATTCGTCTTCCGATGCAATCGTAAGAGCTTCTTTCTCAAGCTTGAGGCTACTTTTGCTATCCTTGAAATCAAATCGTGTTTCAATTTCACGCTCCGTCTGATGAACCGCATTTGTCAACTCCTGCATATCCATTTTGGAGACGATATCAAATGAATTTTCTGAAGCCATCGTTTCACTTTCCTTTCCACAACAAAGTTCAATATCTAATTATAGGCTAGTCATTTACAAAAATCCAATAATCCGTTGACTAAAAAGGCGTTCTTGCCAGTTTTCCTGACAAAAACGCCTTTATTTCAATTACGGTCAAAATATCTAATTATGGCTTCGTGTTGGGGTTCGGAACATATCCAAAAGTCCAAGCACAATATGAGCAAGACCAAAGCCCAGTATGCCATAGCCCCATGCATTCGGTGTCAGATAATAGCCCAGTAAACTGACAATTATACCGAGCCCAGTCACAATCCAGCTGACGGTCATAACGTATACACCTCACTTTGCGGAAAATGAAATGACTGCCTTTCCAGGAATTACAGTCATTAGTATTTCCTCGCACCAAGGCGTTTATTCACCATCAGTAGTTGTAGAATCTGTACCACTTTGTGCTGAATCCGTACTGCTACCTGTCGTAGAATCTGCAGGTGAACCCGTCACCCCTGCACTCGTTCCGGTCGAAGAAGCTTCTCCTTGCTGGATCAGTACACGAGTAGTCGATTTATTATCTGTTATCGGTTGACCTGCTACGGAAATATCTGTGGCAGAAGACCGTCCTGATTTGATATATAAACCTTCTGGACCAATATCGAAAGACATGGCATCTCCACTTTTAGTCATACCATAACTCAGCTTTTCTCCACGGGAATTTTCTCCCTTGTACACTTCAAGCCAGCTTTCGCCCGTCGCTTTAATATCAACCTTGACTGCCGCTCCCGTTGAACTGGATACTTTGAAAATCGTCGTCTTGCCTTGCTTGCCGTCCTGTGCCACTGTTACACCTTGTTGTGGCGTAGTCGTACCCGGCTGCTGTCCAGTATCTGGAGTAGTAGCATCCGTACTCCCCGTACCACCTGGCTGAGTTTGGCCGGTTTGCCCCGCATCAGGAGTCTGCCCACCAGCACCATTTGGAGCCGTCGTTTGACCATTGTTCGGCTGTGTTGTAGTGGTATCAGGAGTAGACGTGCTTGGTGTGGTGCTTGGTGTGGTAATCGGCGTTGTGTTTTCTGCTGTTTTTGGAGTTGAATGGTTGTTGCTCACCCAATAAGCATAAATAACCCCAACAATGAGAACTAGAAAAAGCCACATTAACGCTGTAGGCAACCATTTAAGATTACCAATCGTGGCGGGACGGCTGGAGCGTTTCTGTGTAACAGGCTCCATGACTGCTTCCGGCTCAGGTTCAGGCACATTGCTTTGATGCCCTTCCAGAATCTCATCGGGGTTTAACCCGACCGTTTCAGCGTATGTTTTAATAAAAGCTCTGACATAAAAGCTTCCCGGCAGCACTTTGTAATCGCCCGTCTCAATGGCTTCCAGATAACGTTTGCGTATCTTCGTCATTTCCTGAACATCGTCAAGGCTCAATCCTTTTTGCAGCCGGGCCTCCTTTAATTGCTGACCCAGTTCTGACATGTCATCATCTCCTTGTGTAATTACGCTTATTTAAAGATCTTCTGTATAACTGGCTGTAAAGGTATCATAAATAATTTCCTCAGCCGGATTATTGCGAAGTTCAATAATGATATTGAAATCGTCAAAGCTGTATCCTGATTCACGTACAAATACATCAGGATGCTCAATCACTTTAGTACTTGGCATACTCATGATTTCCTGAAGCAGATGATAATGTCTTTCATTTGACCGAATTGTACTCACAATACCATCAATAATAAACACATTGTTTGGGTTCATTTCTTCTTCAGAGAGCTGACTGCGCACCGTCTGTCGTAGTAACGTTGAAGACACAAAAGTCCAACGCTTCATTGCGCATACACTACTGGCAATAATGGATTCCGTTTTGCCCACACGTGGCATCCCGCGAAGACCGATTACCTGATTGCCGTCCCTCTTTAATACTTCACCCAAAAAATCGACCAGCAACCCAAGCTCATCGCGTGTAAAGCGAAATGTTTTACGATCATCCGAATCCCGATCGATGTAACGGCCGTGTCTTACTGCCAATATATCAACCAGTCTCGGAGCACGTAAGGCCGTGACTGTAATGTTGCTCGCTTTTTTTAACGTGTCTCCGAGAATGCGTATCTTCTCGTCATCGTCCGTTTCAAGCAACATCCCCCGTCTTTCGCCTTCAACACCGTTGATCGTCAGTATATTAACCCCCAGAATACCAAGCATGGAAGCAATGTCTCCCAGCAGTCCGGGTCGATTTTTATGTATCTTGTACTCCATGTACCACTGTTTCGTTTCTTCCGTCACGTTAGCACCTCATTCACATTCAAACCGTCAACAACTCCAAATCAAAGCATTATTGTATCATAAAATAACATCTTTCGACAAAACCAATTATTGAAATTTTATAGGCTGCATTGTGTTGTAAGCCTCAATCACGTTTATGATATATAAATTACAATGGAATTACAAGAACAGCTCTGTAACCATTACAGAAAAGCCCCCAAAAGGGAGCTTTTCATGTTGGTTCCTACTTATGCGTTGCTCTTGGCCAATTTAACCATTAGCCGGGCGATGGTGTGACGCTCGTCCTCATCGGCAACTCCCCACAGTTCTTTCAGTGCGCGGTTAGAGTGGTTGGCTGGATCGACCTTCTCATCCAGAAAATCACCGATTTCATAAGCAAGCTCTGAAATGGTATCTTGGCTGATTCCCAACTTCTCCGCTTGCTCTACACGCTGACCAAGGAACTTTTTCCAAACATCAAAATTCTGAACAACTGTTGACATGCTTAAATCCTCCTTAGATGATTCAGATTTAAAATCAACAGTTGTAATATGCTCTTCTCAGACGCTTACTATACTGGTGGATTCCTCCAAGCGCTATTTCCCTTAAGTCACCCATCCTCCGTTAGGACTTATGACCTGGCCATTAATATAACCTGACTCAGGAAGCGCAAGAAAATAAACCAGGGACGATATTTCATCAGGTCGAGCCAATCGTCCGGCAGGAATTTCTTCTTCCAAACTGGTAATTTCGCCTTCATCCAAATGATCCAGCATCGACGTATCCACTGCACCTGGAGCTACAGCATTCACTGTCACCCCGGAAGGTGCTACCTCTTGAGCCAGCGCTTTAGTGAAAGCGTTAATGCCTCCTTTGGTGGTGGAATACAACACCTCGCACGAAGCGCCACATATCCCCCACACGGATGAAACATTCACAATGCGGCCATAGCGTTGGGATATCATATGCGGCATAAAAACCTGCGTGCACAGAAAGGTTCCCTTAACATTGACAGCCATCACTTCGTCCCATTCCTCTTCCGAAACATCTGTCAACAGCCCATAATGAGATAATCCGGCGTTGTTCACAAGAATATCCGGCTTCATCCCGTGATTATCCAGCTTTTCCCGCATGCGTTCGATCTGCTCCTTGCTCCGCAGATCCGCTGACACGGTCATTACCTTACCTGAATAAGCCATGCAACGACGGGCAACTTCATTTGCTTTTTCATGGGACTTCATGTAGTGAATGACCACATTCATCCCTACAGCTGCAAAACGCTCAGCAATAGCCGCACCAATTCCGCCACTCGCTCCTGTAATCAGCACGGTTGTATCGCCAATCGCTTTTAATTCTCCGCCCTCGGTGGTCATCGTTTCCCTCTCCCTGGACATTACGGACTCACCACTAGTGATATTGCGAGTTGATCCCACTGGATATGGTCTTTCAGACGGCGATTTACATCCTCAAGCGTGATACTTTCATAAATCGGAAGCAGTTGGAAAAAATCGCTGCCCCGGAAGCGATGTCTTGTAAATTCATGCGCAATATTTTCTGGTGAATTGAGTGTACGCAGATAACCACCGATTTTCTTTTTGCGTGCCCGTTCAAAATGTTCTGCTGCAAAGCCCTGCTTCTGGATGGACTCCACCTCTTCACGTATTCTCGCCAACAGCCGATCCGGGTCTTTGGTATCCCCACCGATTGCAGAGAATGCATATTGCTGCGTACTATTGTACTCATGACCAAAACTGTCCGAAATCAGATCCTCATCGTAGAGCTTTTGATACAGTTGTGTACTGGAACCAAACAGGAGATCTAACATCAGCTTGGTTTCCAGATCATGACGGAGCAATTCTTCACCCGTTAGACCTACTTCAGCCTCCTTGAATCCAAACAGTAGCTTTGGCAGAGAAACGGCCAGCTTTACCTCACGACGTGATTCTGCAACTGTAGTGGGTTCATCGTCGAAAATCCGCTCGATCTCTCCCTGCGGCTTATAGTCCTTTTTAGCCTGATTGTTACGTACCAGCTCTATTACTTCAGCTGGATCCACTCCGCCCACTACAAAAAGAATCATATTGCTTGGGTGGTAGAAAGCTTCATAGCAACTGTACAGCGTTTCCTTTGTAATCGTACTGATGGATTGAACAGTACCTGCGATATCAATATGCACCGGATGGACCTTGTACAGCGCCTCGATCAGACCAAAGTAACTTCGCCAATCGGGATTATCTTCATACATATTGATTTCCTGGCCGATAATGCCTTTTTCCTTTTCTACATTTTCATCTGTAAAGTAAGGATGCTGCACAAAATTGACCAGCGTGGTCAAATTTTCTTGAATACGCTCGGTTGCAGAAAACAGATATACTGTTTGATCAAAGCTCGTAAATGCGTTCGCTGATGCCCCATTAGAAGAAAAGGTAGCAAAAATATCGCCTTCAGGCTCTTCAAACATTTTATGCTCCAAAAAATGGGCTATGCCATCCGGCACCTTTACGGGCTGTTGACCTTCTACGCGGAAATGATTATCAACCGAGCCGTATTTAGTCGCAAATGTGGCGTAAGTCTTCTGAAAACCCGGTTTGGGCAACACATAAACGTGTAAACCGTTATCCATTACTTCATAGTACAGCGTTTCCTGCAAATGCTCATAAGGTATATGCTCCACCGCTATTCCCCCTTCTGGTCTCTCAAGAAATAAATAGTGTCCAGTCGGAACGTCCGGGCGGCATCCTGAACATCCTGCACCTTGACTGCCTCCACCTGACTCAGCAGCTCATCTACCGTCCGCTCTTTACCGGAAAGCTGTCTGTTAAAATCATAGGCGATCATTTCAAAAGCGGAATCCTGCATCTCCTTCAGCAAGTTGCGAATCATCGCCTGCGTTTGGGTCATTTCCAGCTCGGTAATCGCTCCATTTTGCGTATCTTCCAGTTGCTTGCGGATAATAGTAACCGCTTTTTCATAATTAGGAATTTCGATACCAGATTGAATCGTACCAATCCCTTTATGCCCGTCATACCGCGATGAAGCGTAATACGCCAAACTTTCCTTTTCCCTTACATTAACGAACAGCTTTGAATGCGGATACCCGCCCAAAATGCCATTGTACATCAGAGCGGAAGCATAGCGATCGTCTCCATACGTAATAGGGGTGCGCAAACCCATGTTGAGCTTGCCCTGGTTCACATCAAGACGCTCTACAACGGTTTGAACCTCACGCTCTACCGATTTGGGCTGTTCAGGAACATATCCTGTTTCCGCTGAACGGTTCAATTGAAAATAGCGATCAACAAACTTCTCAACTTCTTCCAGCGTCGTATCTCCCACAACGTATAAATCCATGCTGGCATTATTCAGCCATTCTCCATAAGCCTGATACAAACTCTGTGCATCTATGCTGTCCAGATCGGATCGTTGACCAAGAGGGTGCAGACGATAAGGCTCATCTTTGCACATTTCCTCCATACAGCGCTCACCAGCATAACGTATTTTATCGTTAACTATAGATTCCAGCTTTTTACGCACATTTTCTCGTTCCTGCTGGACGTATCCCGTTTGAAATGCACCATTTTCCAATGCAGGCTTCGTCAGCACTTCTCCGAGAAAAGCAAACGAACGATCCAGCAAACTATCCGGACTGTTTACAAAGCTGTCATTAATCGTATCCATGCGAAATTGCACGATCTGATAATCTCCACGTTTGTATACATCGAATCCGAAACCCGCGCCATACAATTGTTCTAACTGTTCTCTGAATTGTGTAGTCTGCGGATACGATTCTGTACCCCGTCGCAGAACGAAAGGTACCAGCCCCACTCGGGTTACGGTCTCCTCACGTAGCGGAGTACCTACATACAACGATATGGCAAACGTCTTAAAGCGCTTGGTCGGCAGTACATGAATCCTCAGTTGACTGCGTGTGCCACGCTCGAAACCTGTTTTGTTCAAGTCCAAAACTCCTTTGTGACGTCAATTTGCGTCTAGCCTTTGATTAGCATTAGCTGCTGTAAATCATCCTCCTGTAAAGAGGTAAAGTGTACCAATCTTTATTCTAACCATGCAAAAGCCAAGAAGCAACCGGAGACAAGCTCCCGGCTGCTTCGGCGTTTTACATGCAGAAAATATGCTCCCCGATGGTTTTCACCTGCGGACGGGACCAAATCCATTTGGAGGTAGCTGTTTTTGGGTTAAAATAATAAAGACATCCTCCGCTTGGGTCCCAGCCGTTCAGGGCTTGGCGTACCGCCTTTTGTGCAGTCTCATTCGGTGTGAGCCAGATTTGGCCGTCTGCTACAGCTGTGAAAGCTCCTGGCTGAAAGATCACTCCAGATGGTGAGTTGGGAAAGCTGGGTGACTTAACCCTGTTCAAAATAACAGCCGCGACGGCAACTTGTCCTTCAAATGGCTCGCCGCGGGATTCACCGTAGACCGCGTTGGCCATAATTTTAAGATCATTTTCAGATAGTCCCATGGTGTTGGCCGATCCCATCGTTTCATCATTTTGATCCGCTTTATCATTATTGTTCGCTGTCTGTCCCTGAGCAGAACCTTGATTGTTACGATGCATAGGAGTTTCCGTTGGCTTCCAGTTAGGAGTAGCATTCACCAGCTTTAATTTCGTCTTTGCTCCGACCACTCCATCGGGCCGGATGCCAAATTCCTTTTGAAAACCCTTGACAGCTTTTAGTGTACTGCTGCCAAAATGGCTGTCCACTTTCCCGCCAAAAAAGCCCAGCAACTTCAAACGTGATTGCAACTCATATACATCCTGACCGTAAGATCCAAAATCAACTGCTCCCGAGCTGAATGTCGGCTGGGAAGGTTGCGCCGATTGTACTTTCTGCTGTGTGCTCAGCGGCTCTGCTTGCTGCTGTGCAGAGTCATTTTTAAAAAGTCCTGTGTACGTAATAGCCGAGGCTGCGAGGATACCCGTGCAAATCCAGACCATTGTCTTTTTCATATGCTGCGCTCTACCTTTCTTTTGTGGGATTAACAGGATGGCTACGTTTATTATGACAAGCTCCGCTTAAAGCTATTCACCCTTTTAATCTTCTTTCAGCAGGTAGTCGCCACACCTCAAAAAAACATCACAAAAAAACGCTGTTTGTTCACTTGGAGTTGTCATATTAGAACAACCACCATGCGAACAAACAGCGTTTTAATGTAGTGCTGGATAGAGATAATGCTTAGGAACTAACTTTATTTTGCTGATATTGCTCCATTGAGATAAGAACCTCACGGGGCTTGCTGCCCTCGTAAGGGCCGATGACTCCGCGAGCTTCCATGGAGTCAATCAGTCGAGCAGCACGTGTATAACCGATCCGCATACGGCGCTGAAGAAGCGAAACGGAAGCTTGTTTAGCCTCTAAAATGATGTTGACAGCCTGATCGTACAGCTCATCCAGCATTTCATCTGCATCACCCGATACCTCTTCCACCTCCGGCACTAGCGTTTCATCATACTGCGCTTCACCCTGTTCACGTACATAGTTAACAATATTTTCGACTTCTTGATCGCTCATGAACGCTCCCTGAACGCGGACTGGTTTAGAAGCACCCATCGGCATGAACAGCATATCACCACGTCCGAGTAGCTTCTCGGCTCCGCCCATGTCCAATATGGTACGGGAGTCTACCTGCGAGGAAACGCCGAAGGCAATACGTGAAGGAATATTAGCTTTAATCACCCCGGTAATTACGTCAACCGAAGGTCTTTGTGTTGCAATGATAAGGTGGATGCCTGCTGCACGCGCCATTTGGGCAAGTCGTGCAATCGCATCCTCCACATCTCCGGCAGCTACCATCATTAAATCTGCCAACTCGTCCACAATAACGACGATGTAAGGCAGAAATGCATCCGGGTTATCTTTCATCAGATTATTATAGCCCTCAATATTACGGGTTCCTGATTTGGAAAATAACTCATATCTTTTTTCCATTTCAACTACAATTTTCTTCAATGCAAGTGAGGCACGCTTTGGATCAGTCACGACCGGAGCCAACAAATGCGGGATTCCGTTGTACACGTTCAACTCCACCATTTTAGGATCGACCATCAAAAATTTGACCTCATCCGGCTTTGCTTTGTACAAAATACTCGTGATGATCCCATTGATACACACTGATTTACCCGAACCTGTTGCCCCAGCCACAAGCAGATGGGGCATCTTGGCCAAATTACCAACAATCGTCTGTCCTGCAATATCGCGTCCGAATGCAATGGATAAATTGGAAGTTGACTCCTGGAAAACGGTTGTCTCCATTACCTCACGCATCGTGACAATGGAAACTTCATTATTCGGAACCTCAATTCCGATAGCAGATTTGCCAGGAATCGGAGCCTCCATACGGATATCTTTGGCAGCAAGCGCAAGCGCAATGTCATCCGTCAGACTCACAATGCGGCTAACCTTCACTCCAATGTCCGGCTGAATTTCATAACGCGTTACGGCAGGGCCACGGACAACCTCCAGCACCTTCGCACGCACACCAAAGCTTTCCAGCGTTGCTTCCAGCTTGCGTGCTGTTTGCATGTAATCCTTTTGTCCCATACCTTTGCCTGTGTTTTGTGGTTTAGCAAGCAAACGAAACGATGGGAGCTTGTACGGTTTAGGAGGCGGCGGAGCCGGAATAGCTGTATGGGTACCTTCAGCCTCTTCGCCTGCAACCCCAGTTGCAATCGTCTGAGCTTGTCCCTGAGCACCTTCTAATGCCCCCTGGATCGTTGTCGAATCATCCATATCCGTATTGGCATTGGCATCCACAAAGTCATCATCCAGGGATTCATCAATAATGGAAGTTGTCTGCTCTACCCCTGTCAGTGACTCTCCAAATTCAGCTTCCGGTCTTCTTTCCTCATGCTTTACTTGTTCGAAGAAATCCCTAATAATGGGCGACCTCTTTACCGGAATTGCAGCTTCCTGCTCAGCGTGTTCGACTACGTCAGACAGCTCTTCACTCTGGTTTCCGTTTCTCCACTGGGCCTGCGCGTCCTCAGCTTCATATGGAAGATCATGATCATCCTTATCCGTATCGACGGAATGCTCCCCCTTGTCCGCTTTATCTGAATTTTTGAGACCAAACAACTGAAAGAAAATCGGTTGTTTGCGTGCAGGAGGCTGCATTTCGTCAAAGTCATCATCCATGTCTTCCTCATAGGCAGGAATCGGCTCAGACTTGATTTTTCTATTTCCACTACCTTTGCTAGATGCCGAAAGCGGAGTAGCTTTACCAGTCCATTTTTTGCGCACGCTTCCCCCGACTGTCAGCAGCTTGGTCTTTACAATCCGTACCAAATCCACATAAGACAGTTGGGTCATCAGCATGAAACAAATGACGAACATAACAATCATGATCAGTTTAGCTCCTGTGAGACCAAACAGCCACAACAGAACAGTAAGCTGCAATGCGCCTACATACCCCCCGCTGATATCCTTGTTCAGCATTGAGGTATGGCCCTGCTGGTCAGGCGACAGCAACTGCTCACGCATATCTATATGTATTTGGGTCATCACTCCGCCCGGCTGAAGCGCGTTGATAGGCCCCAAACGCTGCTCCATAGATGAAATAGAACTCATAAGTGTAAAGGCAAATACCAACAGGAGCAAACCCGTTTTACGCGAGTTCCACTGGTTCGGCCACTTGCGGTGAATCATCACCATCAGACCATAATAAATGCCAATGAGAGGGATAACAAAATAGAATTTCCCCAGTACGAGCCCAAACATCTTGGATAGCGACCGACCAACTGCCGCTTCACCCGACAACGCAATGACCGCTAATGTAATCAGCACAATGCCGTAAATTTCAAATTTTAGAACTCCGCCAAATGCGGCTTTCTTTTTTCTTTTTCTTCTTCTGGACATACAAGGTCACCCCCCAGAAGAATATTATACCACGTCACCCGGTATCCGCACATATGTTCTTTTTCATCAGTAAATGACCTATTTCTATACTATTCGACACCTTCTACGACCACTCGATGACTTGACCTGGTCCATAACGCGGATTCAGGTAGGCTTCCAGCGGACAGTCCAACAACCGTACAATGATCCCCCGACGACTTTCAAGCGGCTGTACCTGCATAAGTAGACCGTCTACCCGAACCTCTGCAAGCTCCTCAGCCTCTTTCCACATCCCTTGCCATACCATTTCCATTGGCATCACAGTATATAGTGTCATTGAGGTAGCTCCCCGCTATGCTCCCCTGACAGTGTCTCTGTAGGAGCTCCTGTGGCACTGGGAGAAAAAGGAGCATACGGAGCCTGCTGTTGAATCCCAGCGATCCCGTTTTGCTGACGCCGCGTTTCAATAATGGCGTTCAGCTGTTTTAAAGCCTCTCCGATACCTCCAACCGCGTCCATCAATCCATACTTCACTGCATCGGCTCCCCCAACCGCTGTACCAATATCGCGGTTTAACTCACCGGTTTTAAACATCAGTTCCTTAAACTGCTCTTCTGTAATACGAGAATGAGAAACGACGAAGCGTACAACACGTTCCTGCATTTTTTCCATGTATTCAAAAGTTTGTGGTACTCCAATGACCAGACCGTTCATACGAATGGGATGAATGGTCATCGTCGCACTCTCCGCAATGTAGGAATAAGTGGAAGACACAGCAATCGGCACACCTATGCTATGCCCCCCACCTATGACAATAGTCACCGTTGGTTTACTCATCGATGCGATCATTTCAGCAATAGCCAGTCCTGCCTCTACATCACCACCAACTGTATTCAGCAAAATCATTAATCCTTCAATACGAGGATTTTGTTCTGCCGCTACCAACTGGGGAATAATGTGCTCATATTTTGTCGTTTTGTTTTGAGGCGGTAAAATGAGATGCCCTTCAATCTGACCGATAATCGTCATGCAAAAAATATTGGACTCGCCTCCAGGCATGGAGGTTTGACCCAGTTGCTGCAAAGCCTCCATAGCAGGTAAAGCGGGTCTTTGCCCAATTTCTGGTTGATTTGGCGCTTCCGTTTCCTCGTTGCCAGATGTTAGATTGCTGTATTGTTCCATATGGGTGATCTCCCTTTCGCTTTACGCATCTATATGACCCGTATTCACCCTATAGTATGGGATGAAAATGGAATATTTTATACCCTCCTCCATGCTTTTCCTTGTCCCGCAAAATCAAAAAAGCCTCTCCTCCCGCGGAAACCGTCCAATATTTCCTGCGGGAAGAGAGGCGACTGTGTGCCTGTGACTTAAGTTTTTAATTCAGGTTTTTGAACAAATTTCAATTGAATCACACTTCCATTATAATTGGCAGGATCATCGGTCTGCGACGAGTTTGCTCATACAAGAAGCGACCTAGTGCATCCTTGACATTTGTCTTGAGGGAAGCCCATTCATTTACATTTTCACTCATGAGCTTATGCAGTGTACTTGAGACAATACGATTCGCTTCATCCAGCAAACCTTCCGATTCACGGACATATACGAAACCGCGGGAAATGATATCTGGTCCGGATTTAATCGTTCCGTCTTGCTTGCTCAGCGTAACAACAACCACCAAAATACCGTCCTGTGACAGCAATTTGCGGTCGCGCAATACGATATTTCCTACATCTCCTACGCCTAGTCCATCGATCAGTACGTTACCTGCTGTAACTTTACCAGCTCTGCGTGCTCCACCATTTTGAATTTCAATGACTTCACCGATATCCGTGATGAAGATATTTTCAGGCTCAATACCTACGCCTTCAGCAAGAAGAGCGTGACGACGTTGCATTCTGAACTCACCATGAATTGGCAAGAAGAATTTTGGTTTCATCAGATTCAGCATCAGCTTGAGTTCTTCCTGGCTTCCGTGTCCAGAAACGTGAATACCTGGATTAGCTGCGCTGTAATATACATTGGCACCCAGACGGAACAGTTCATCAATTGTGCGTCCAACATATTTTTCATTACCTGGTACCGGAGTAGCTGCGATGATGACTGAATCACCTGGAAGAATGTCAACCTTTCGATGTGTGGAACGAGCCATTCTTGTCAAAGCGGACATCGGTTCACCCTGACTGCCTGTGCAGAGAATAACTACACGATCCGCTGACATTTTGCCAACTTCTTCAGGCTCAATCAGCATTCCATCTGGGATTTCCAAATAGCCCAAGTCCGAAGCAATACCTACGACATTAACCATGCTTCGACCAATAACTGTTACTTTACGTCCCGTTGCTTCAGCAGCATTAATTACCTGCTGAATACGATGTACGTTAGAAGCAAAAGTGGCTACGACCACACGCTGTCTAGACTTGCGGAAAATGTCTTCCAGGACAATACCAACGCTCTTTTCCGAAGGTGTAAAGCCCGGTTTCTCGGCATTTGTACTGTCTGACAAAAGAGCCAGTACGCCACGTGTGCCAATTTCAGCCATACGCTGCAAATCTGCATATTGTCCGTTCACCGGAGTATGGTCAAATTTGAAGTCACCTGTATGAACAACAGCGCCTTCAGGAGTATCAATACATACACCTACAGAATCCGGAATACTATGGTTGGTTCTGAAGAAAGTTGCTTTTAATGTGGAACCCAGCTTGATTTCGGAATCAGCATTGATCAAAATACGTTTGGTTTCACCAAGCAGATTCGCTTCCTTCAGCTTATTTTCCACCAATCCCAGCGTCAATTTGGTACCATATACTGGTACATTCAAATGTTTCAACACGTAAGGCAAACCGCCGATATGGTCCTCGTGACCATGAGTCAGCACAATGCCTCTTACTTTGTCGCGGTTCTCTGTAAGGTAGGAAATATCAGGAATAACGATATCAATGCCCAGCATGTCCTCTTCCGGGAATTTCAGACCGGAATCCACCACGACAATGTCATTGCCGTATTGAACGACATACATATTTTTCCCGATTTCACCGACGCCGCCCAAAGCGAAAATCATCAATTTATCGTTGTTTGTTTTTTTAGACAAATGAATCTAAACCTCCTATGGTAGTTGGACGTCGTACCTTGATTTGTTTATTTAATTTTCAAAAAAATACCGCACCCAGTCACTTGACCCCATTATACATGATTAAAATAAGAAAAAACAAGTCATCCTGTTCGTTACGCTAGGTTTCCCATTGCCGTCTGAAACCATTAGTATCTGTCATTTTATCTACATGCATGGTTAAAAGCACAGCAAAAAGGACGTCCTATAAGAACGCCCTTCACGCTGGAGAACCTTGTCAGACAATAAACCCTATCGGTTTTGTACCTACCGACTGCCCTTAACAAGGATACTCCTTAGTATTAATTAACAGCTTACATTCCTATTTCTCTTTAGCGGGTAAATAATTTCTTAATAAATTCCGCTTCATCCTCAGTTGGAGGAATGAGTGGCAACCGAACCGAACCTACCTTAATCCCCCGTAATTCCAATGCATATTTTACTGCCACCGGATTAGGAAGAGGATGAGGACACCCAAACAAACCCTTGAAAATCGGGAACAACTGCTGATGCAACTTTGCTGCCTCCTGCGAGTGTCCTCCTACAAGTGAATCGATCATCTGCTTCATTTCAGCACCTACCACATGACTCGCTACGCTGATAATACCATAAGCACCTACAGCCATAGCAGGCAACCCAGAAGCATCATCCCCGGAATAAACCAGAAAACCTTCTGGCGCTGCCGCTGCAATCTGTGTGACCTGCGCAAGTGATGCACATTCTTTGGTTCCCACAATGTTCGGAATTTGTGCAAGACGCAGCGTTGTTTCAGCTGTTAGACTCGCTCCAGTACGGCTTGGAACATTATACAGTATAGCTGGAAGGGATGTGGAGTTTGCAATACATTCGAAATGCTGATACATCCCTTCCTGATTCGGTTTATTATAATATGGCACTACCAGTAGAACACCATCTGCTCCTGCCTGCTCCGCGGCACGGGTTAGATGAATGGAGTGACGCGTATTGTTGCTTCCAGTCCCGGCAATAATTTTACATCGTCCAGCTGCTTTTTCTACAACAAATGCAAACAACTTGATTTTTTCATCATCGCTCAGGGTAGGAGACTCCCCTGTTGTTCCAGATACAACAAGTGACTCTGAGTGCTGTTCTTCTATTAAGTAATCAATCAACGAGGACAATGCAGTCCAGTCAATCTCTCCTTGCGAATCAAAAGGTGTCACCATTGCGGTAATCAATCTGCCGAAGTTCACCATGCTGCCTCCTTTTTGCAAGTCCGAGCACGGACAATGCGCCTATTGATGGAGTTCAAATTTATTATGCAATGCGCGTACAGCCTGCACCATGTCTTCTTTTTTAACAAGTACCCAGATCGTTGTGTTGGAATCTGCGGATTGAAGGATCTGTACGTCTGATTCTGCCAATGCCTCCACAATCGTCGCCATAATGCCCGGTACCCCGTTGATACCACCGCCTATGACAGAAACTTTAGCACACCCGGCCAGTATCTTAGGTTCTAGACCCAAACCGTTCAATACTTCAACCGCTTTGCTTCCATCATGATCGAACACAGTATAAACTGCCCCCGATGGAGTTACGTTAATAAAGTCAACGCTGATTCCATGTTCAGCCATAGATTTGAATACTTGTAATTGCAAGTGCTCCAAACCCGGCTTTAATTCAACATTAATCTGAGTGACATTGCCGACATACGCAATACCGGTCACGAAACGGTCTACGATGTCTGCCTGCACGTCTTTAAAGCCTTCCGGGTGGGTAACTAACGTACCTTCTCCTTCGGAGAAGGTAGAGCGAACACGGACCGGGATATTAGCCTGCATGGCGATTTCAACAGCACGAGGATGGATAACCTTTGCTCCCTGATGAGCCATATTGCAAATCTCCGTATAGCTAACATGTGTAAGTGGCTTTGCATTTTCCACAATGCGCGGATCGGCGGTTAATATACCATTCACATCCGTATAAATATCAACCATATCCGCATGTAGAGCAGCACCCAGAGCAGTAGCTGACGTATCGCTGCCTCCCCGACCCAAGGTAGTCATATCACCGTCTGCTGTTTGTCCCTGAAAACCTGTCACAATGACAACTCTGCCTTGGTTCAACTCTTCAACAACACGGTCTGGCTTTATATCCAAAATACGAGCATTGCCGTATTGATCATCCGTAATAAAGCCCGCCTGTGCCCCAGTTAGCACCGTAGCAGGAATACCTTCCTTCTCCATCAGGCTGCATAATGTAGCAGCAGAAATGATTTCACCACAGCACAGCAGTAAATCCCGCTCGCGCTTCGGAAGACTGTCGCCGTTAGACGCCGCCCAATCCAGCAGCGTGTCGGTGGCATAAGGCTCTCCTTTTCTCCCCATGGCCGACACAACAACAACCAATTGAAGATTTTGTTCCAGCTCCCGCTTCACATGTGCCAGCACAAGTTGACGTGCTTCAGGTGTGGACAGCGAGGTTCCCCCAAATTTTTGCACCAAAATACCCATTATTCTTCCCCCATATCGGAACGTTACTCCGCGTTTGCAGCAATAATTTCCGCGATTTGCACCGCGTTCCATGCCGCTCCTTTGAGCAGATTATCGGATACAACCCACAAATTCAATCCACGGCTATTGCCCAAATCACGGCGTACACGCCCCACAAATACGTCAGGTTTTCCAGCAGCTTCGGATGCCAGTGGATAAAGCTGAGCAGCAGGATCGTCCACTAGCGTTACTCCCGGTGCCGAAGCCAGCAGATTGCGGATTTCTTCTAAATCATAATCTTTTTTAAGTTCTACATATACAGATTCCGAGTGACCGTATACAACAGGAATACGTACACACGTTGCTGTTACGTCCACAGATTCGTCACCCAGTATTTTTTTCGTTTCACGTACCATTTTCATTTCTTCCAGTGTATAACCATTGTCCTGGAATTTATCGATTTGCGGGATAGCATTGAAAGCAATCTGATGCTTTACTGGCAACGAGCCTACTGGCAACAGATCAGGCTGAACTTCATCACCGTTAAGAATCGCTGCGCTTTGACGATTCAATTCATCAATAGCTCGGCTTCCAGCCCCGGAAACGGCCTGGTATGTGGATACTATGATACGAGAAATGCCATACTGATCATATAATGGTTTCAAAGCAGCCACCATCTGAATGGTGGAGCAGTTCGGGTTCGCAATAATTCCTTGATGCTCGGCAATCTTGTCGCTATTCACCTCAGGCACTACAAGAGGAGCTGTCGGATCCATTCGGAATGCATTGGTGTTGTCAATGCAAACTGCCCCATGACGAACAGCATGCGGCGCCAATTCCTTACTTACGTCTCCACCTGCACTAAACAAAGCAATGTCGATTCCTTCAAAGCTGTCGGGGGTAGCAATCTCTACTGGAATTTGCTGACCTTTAAAGCTAATTAACGTGCCGGCAGAACGAGGCGAAGAAAGAAATTTGATTTTGTCCACAGGAAAATCCCGTTTTTCCAGCAGATTTACGATCTGTTCTCCTACAGCGCCTGTCGCTCCAACGACAGCTACATTAAACTTTCTATTGCTCATCTGGTGTATCTCCCCTTCTCGACTAAAAAACCATTTTTTATTCTGAAAGCATCCACCGCCAACAAGAAATTAGACCCGATACAATATCGAATCATTCTTCTAGGCGATTGATGCTCAGCAGTTAACTATAGTACTTCATGGGGTCTTGCGTTCCACAATCATCGGCTGAAGCTGTTTGCCTTGCAATGCTTCATAAGCTGCCTCCGGAATCAACTCCATGTTAGCTACAAGCGAGTTCGGCTTTTTAACTGGATTGTCCTGTCCGAACGGCACAAAAAAGATATTTTTGGCTACGAGTAATTTGGCGATATTGGCAGCATTTAGACCCAGTCCATCATTAGTAGATATGGCTAAAAGAAGTGGACGACCGTTGCGCAATTGCGCCTTGGCAGCCATCAAAACCGGACTGTCTGTCATCGCATTCGCTAACTTACTCATCGAATTCCCCGTCAAAGGTGCAATCACTAGCACATCAAGTAGTTGGGAGGGACCCAGTGGCTCAGCCTCCACAATTGTAGAAATGATATCATTCCCTGTTATATCTTTCAACTGTTTTTGCCAACTTTGCGAAGTACCAAAGCGAGTATCCGTTGTTAGTACTGTATTGGATATAATAGGAACGACCTTCGCACCCTCATCAACAAAGCGCTGTATAACAGGCATTACCTCTTCAAATGTGCAATGTGAGCCTGTAATTGCATAACCTACTGTTTTCCCTTGCCAACTCATTGTGCATCCCCCCGATCAGGATTATCTTCCATTAACAACTGCACCAGCGTATTCGCTATAATGGCACCAGCAGTTTTGGGAGCAACAATACCGGGAAGACCAGGGGCAAGCATAGCCTTGATTCCACGCTTTTCCGCATAACGGAAATCACATCCGCCCGGGGCGGAAGCAAGATCTATAATCACGGTGCTCAATGGCAATTTAGACAGGATTTGCGCTGTGATAATCATAGAGGGTATTGTATTAAAAATCAAGTCAACTCCCTTTGTCTCATGCGCTAAATCCCTTGTCATAAAAGGCTTCCAACCCATTTCCACGGCTCTCGCTGCATCCTCTACCCGCCGTACTCCAACCTTCACTCTGGCTCCCAACCCCTGTAGTGCCCTTGCCATGGTAAATCCAGTCCGTCCCATGCCTAGAACCATACAATCTGCACCGTGAATCGTAAAATCGGTATGCTGAATGGCCATCATCAGTGCGCCTTCGGCCGTAGGTATAGAGTTGTATATGGCCACATCATCTCTCTCCAGCAGCTCTACCAGCTTTAACTCATGTCTGGTACAAATTTCTTTTAAGTACGCCCGCGCCATCCCTGTATACACAACACAATGCGGTGGAAGAGCAGCAGCATGCTCATTCAGAAACTGGAGCTTCTGTGCTCCAAAAAGTGCATTTACGTTGCCTTCCTCATCGCATCCCACCACCGGCAAAATCAGTGCGTCTGACGATTCCAGCAGCTTGACAGACATTGGTTCTAGTGTCACTCCTTTGAGTGGTACTTCAAGCTTGTCAAAACCGACCACACTGACGGTAGCATCCATGTCCACACATTTGCGGATTACCTCAAGCTGCCTCGCATCGCCACCCAAAACAACGACGCGTATTCCTGTTAGCATCCGGATCACTCCTTTCCGAGACACGATATGCTTTTAGTCTATGCGAGTGCCCGGAGAGGGGTGAAAAAACACAAAAAAAGCCGCCCCTTTATGAGGCGACCTTTATTTGCATGCTTACTCTTAAGCAAGTAAATTTGAAGATTTTACAAAATAGACATTCGTACATCGCAAACCAAGCATAGCCTCAGCGTCCTGTATGGCCAAAGCCTCCAGCACCACGCACTGTTTCCGATAATTGGTCTACTTGTTTCAGCTCTACCTCAGGTACAACCTGAAATACCATTTGTGCAATTCGCTCATTGCGCGTAATCGTGAACGATTCCTCGCCCAAATTAATAAGAAGTACCTTAATCTCCCCACGATAATCCGCATCAATCGTTCCCGGTGTATTGAGACAAGTAATACCATGCTTAAGAGCCAGTCCACTTCGCGGACGGATTTGTGCCTCCAATCCCGCTGGCATAGCTATTGCAAATCCAGTTGGAACGAGGCAACGTTTGCCGGGTTCCAGTACCAGATCTTCCTGTACTGCTGCATACAAGTCAAACCCTGATGCAAGCTCTGACATTTTGCGGGGCAGCTCAATATCTTCATTGCCCGCGAGTCTGTTAATTTCCACGTAAGTTAACAAAATAGTCCCTCCTCATATCCTTTACCGCTGAATCACTCGCTCCCACCATCGACAGGGCAAACGGCTCCGAAAACATACGATCCAGCACTTTGTTCACATCATTTGCCGTCACTTGTTCGATATGTTCGATCATTTGATCCAACGTATAATGCTGACCAAGCATCAATTCATTTTTTCCAAGCCGATTCATCCGGCTACCTGTACTTTCAAGGCTTAAAATCAAACTTCCTTTTAATTGCTCCTTACCTTTACGCAGCTCATTAGCGTCCAAACCGTTGACAGCCACATCTCGTAAAAGCTCCAGCGTCAAATCCAGCACGTCCTTTGTTTGCTTAGGAGCCGTACCTGCATAGATCGTGAACATACCACTGTCCGCATGGGAGCTATGATAGGAATAGACCGAATAAGCCAGTCCACGCTTTTCCCGAATTTCTTGAAACAAACGTGAACTCATGCCGCCGCCGATAGCGTTATTCAGCAAAACCATAGCATACTGGAGTTCGTCACCCGTTGCAAATCCAGGCAGGGATAAACAAATATGATTTTGCTCCGTTGCTTTCTCATGATACAACAGCTCACCGTTAAACGCAGGTACTGTCAGCGGCGAAACGGTTCCATGATTATCAAAATGTCCAAAATGTCGTTCCAACAATTCTACCAAGCGATCATCAACATTACCAGCCACACTGATAACTGTATTGTCAATTGTATAATGCTCCCTCATATAATGGCTGAGATGTGAGCTATTCATAGCAAGCAGGTGATCTTCGGTTCCGAGAATCGGATAAGCCAGTGGATGTTCACCATAGGCCGCGCGTGATACAAGATCATGCACCATATCATCCGGTGTATCCTCGTACATGGAGATTTCCTCCAAAATCACATTCTTCTCTTTTGCCAATTCTTCCTGATCTAGTTTAGAATTAAAAAACATATCAGACAGCACATCAACTGCAATCGGTAGATGCTCATCCAACACCTTGGCATAATAGCATGTATATTCCTTCGAAGTGAAAGCATTAACATTTCCCCCGATGGCATCGAATTGCTCAGCGATTTCCTTAGCGTTAAAACGCTCTGTTCCTTTGAAAAGCATGTGTTCGATAAAATGAGAAATACCGCTATTGTCCGGCGTTTCATTCCGGGAGCCGGTTTTAACCCAGATACCGAAAGAAACAGAACGCACGGTTGGAATTTTTTCAATGACCACTCTTAGGCCGTTTTTGAGTTGAATTCTTTCCACGATTGGCCCTCCTAAACTGAATTGCATACTTAGCCATAATGTTCAATCCTAACAGAAAAAAGACATTCACTCAACCGGAGCAGGTAGCTGTCGATCAGGGGAAAGTGTCTGACTGACAGTTCCGAGCACAAGTCCCTTACTACGAATGGCATGGATCATGCCTTTGAGAGCAGCCGCTGAGGAATCTGTTGGGTGCATCAATATCAGTGTGCCTGATTCGACCTTACTAGTGATTTTGTTAATCACCGATTCTGGTGACGGATGTTTCCAATCTACAGTGTCCAATGTCCACAACACTGTTTTGAGCCCACGTTCTGCTGCTATATCCACCGTCTGCTGATTAAAATCGCCCGATGGAGGGGCAAACCAGTTATTTTTGACGCTCAAAGTTTCTTGAAGAAGCTCTTGTGTCTTTTCAATTTCTTGTATAGCTCTGGCCCGACTCAGACGGCTCATATTCGGATGAGAGTAAGCATGATTCGAAAGCTCATGTCCTCTTTTTTGAATCTCCTTGGCGAGTTCAGGATTTTTTTTCAGCCAACTTCCATCAAGAAAAAATGTGGCCTTGACCTTTTCCTGATCCAGCGTGTTCAGTATCGGCAGGATAAATTCATTCCCCCATGCTACATTGATCATGAAGGATACCATTGGCTTTTCGGGATTGCCCCTGTAAATTGGAACATTACCAAGCTGATTTAAATGTATTTTAGGTGCCAATTGCCGATATACATATTGAATGGGTCGATCCGGAGATGCAATCGCTTTGCGATAGGTAGCATCCAAATCCACCTCCAGTCCGTTATAGCCTGGAATAGCCTTCCATACCCTGTCGATCTTGGCATCAACTGGTTCCCGCCGCTGACGGGCTGCTTCTGTTCTTAGTCGCTGCATAAGCGCATTATCGGGTAAAGCCGCCATCGCCATCGTTGTTTCAGCTTTAGGCTCCCCAACTTCTGTAGCGTCTCCATTGCGTAATTGATTAGCGAAGTCACGAACCCCGCTAAACTGTCCGATTACCAGTGTGATGGCTAAACTGGCTACCACCCACACTGCTCTTTTTGCCCTACTCATGATTCCTTCATCCTCCCGACCGTTTGTCCACATTGTATGCGGGGAGGACAAGAACTATGACGCAGTAGCCTCTAGAAGCCTACTTTGGCGCAGCTTGTGCATATGTATGAAAAAAGAGCCAGAAACGTAGCTCTGCCTCTTTCCAAAAGCTTAAACAATGCTATTCAAATTCCTTGTACTGTTAATACGAAAAGCTACTCCTGCCTTTCTAGTCTGCAACATGCAGGTACCTAGGATTTTGCAGGTGCTTCTGCAGTCAGAACAGCCTTACGGGACAGATTGACACGACCTTGTTGATCAATTTCGGTTACTTTCACCGTAATTGTATCCCCAATAGCAATTACATCTTCAACTTTGGCTACACGTTCAGTAGACAGTTGAGAAATATGAACCAGACCATCTTTGCCCGGTAAAATTTCAACAAATGCACCGAATTTCTCAATCCGTTTTACTGTACCGATGTAAATCTCACCGACCACGACTTCCTTTACGATACCCTCAATAATGGAACGTGCCTTTTCATTCATCTCTTGATTTGTGGAAGCGATGAACACACGACCATCTTGTTCAATATCGATTTTTACGCCGGTTTCTTCGATGATTTTGTTGATGATTTTACCACCAGCTCCAATAACATCACGGATTTTGTCCGGGTTAATGTGCATCGTCATAATTTTCGGAGCATACTGAGACAACTGCTCACGTGGCTTCTGGATCGCTTCCATCATTTTGCTAAGAATAAACAAGCGTCCTTCTTTAGCTTGCTTGAGCGCATCCTGTAAAATCTGGCGGTCAATACCGTTAATTTTAATATCCATTTGAATGGCAGTTACGCCTTCCGCGGTACCAGCAACTTTAAAGTCCATATCGCCCAGGTGGTCTTCCATCCCTTGGATATCAGTCAATACGGAAACATGGTCTCCATCCTTGATCAATCCCATCGCTACACCTGCAACCGGAGCTTTAATCGGTACACCTGCATCCATCATAGCCAGTGTACTAGCACAAATACTAGCTTGTGAAGTCGAACCATTTGATTCCAGTACCTCGGAAACCAAACGGATGGTGTATGGAAATTCAGTTTCGGAAGGAATTACTTTGGAAAGTGCACGTTCACCAAGAGCACCATGTCCGATTTCACGACGGCCTGGCGCACGCAAAGGACGAGCCTCACCTACGCTGAATGGCGGGAAATTGTAATGATGCATAAAGCGTTTTGTTTCTTCCAAATCAATACCGTCCAAAATTTGTACATCACCCAATGCACCAAGTGTACAAATGCTAAGCGCTTGCGTTTGACCGCGTGTAAATAAGCCCGAACCATGAGTACGCGGCAAAATACTAGTGTCGCTTTCAATCGGACGAATTTCGTCAAGCTTACGACCATCAGGACGCACTTTATCATGCGTGATCAAACGACGTACTTCTTCCTTGACGATATCATAGAGAACTTCGCTCACGTCGCTCAAAAGCTCAGGTGTCTCTATGTATTGTGCTTCAAAATGGGCAACTGTCTCTTCGTTGACTGCATCAATCGCCTCTTGACGGGCATGTTTTTCTGCAATTTTAACAGCTTCCATTAAACGTTGAGCTGCATAAGCACGTACTTCACTGTTCACTTTTTCATCAACAGCATGCAGTTTAACCTGCATTTTCTCTTTACCTGCTACTTGCACCAATTGTTCAATGACTGCCACAATGTTCTTAATCTCATCATGACCGAACATAATAGCTTCCAGCATAACTTCCTCTGGAATCTCATTGCCTTCGGCTTCTACCATCATGATGGCATCTTTCGTTCCGGCTACAACCAGGTACAGATCGCTTACATTCTGCTGTGCAATATCCGGGTTAATCACAAATTGCCCGTCTACACGTCCTACAGCGACTCCACCGATTGGCCCATTAAAAGGTACATCCGAAATGCTAAGTGCTGCCGAGGTTCCGATCATTGCTGCAATTTCAGGTTCGCAATCCTGATCGACACTCATAACCAGGTTCAACACCTGTACATCATTCCGGAAACCTTCCGGGAACAATGGACGAATTGGACGGTCTGTCAAACGGCTCGACAAAATCGCTTTTTGACTCGGACGTCCTTCACGTTTAATAAATCCGCCAGGAATTTTCCCTACAGCATACAATCTTTCCTCATAGTTTACGGTCAGGGGAAAAAAGTCCAAATCTTTCGGTTCACGGGAAGCGGTCACGGTACAAAGCACAACTGTTTCTCCGTAGCTCACTTTAACTGCCGCATTGGCTTGTTTCGCAAGACGTCCTGTTTCCAGCACCAGCTTTCTTCCGCCGAGCTGCATTTCTACGCGTTGCTCCATGGTATCCCTCCATTTCATTTCATTGTAAAAGTTCTATACATATCCAGTATTTCCTGCGCAGGGCTTATTCATAAGAAGCTAGCAGATAAATCAGGATATGTAATTCAAAAAAAGATTCCTCATTTCAAAAAAGAACCCGGCTGCTGTCCGCCGTCGCCTTAGCAGGGACAAGCGGTGAACAACCAGGCTTCTTTTCTCATTACATGTCTGAAAATTAACGACGCAGTCCGAGACGCTCGATCAACGCACTGTAACGTTTAACATCAGTCTTCTTCAGGTAAGCCAAAAGTTTACGACGCTGACCGACCATTTTCAACAACCCGCGGCGGGAGTGATGGTCTTTCTTGTGCGAACGAAAGTGACTTTGCAAGTTGACGATGTTTTCAGTAAGGATAGCGATTTGTACCTCTGGTGATCCTGTATCGGATTCATGAGTTTTGTACTCCTCGATCAATTGCTGTTTACGCTCTTGAGTCAATGCCATCCTGTTCACCTCCTTCATTATAATCGCCATTAGCCTCGTAGCCGCCGGTGAAAGCGGACAACCAAGCTAAGGTTCATCGTTGTTTACACAACATAAGTCAGTATAACACAGCGCCTGTCTTATGTAAATAAATTAGCCTAACAGCTTTTTAGCCGTTTGTGCGTCATTGCCAATTTGGCTGATCAGCTCATCCACCGAAGAAAATTTGCGTTCAGGGCGGATGTAATGGTGAAGCTCCACAAGCACAGAATCCCCATAAATTTGCTGATTAAAATCAAATAGGTGTACTTCAAACGACGGATTCAGCACACCTTCATGAAAAGTAGGCTTAACCCCTACATTCATTACACCATTTATCCAACGATCGCCTACAAGCGCCCGTACAGCGTATACACCCTTGATCGGAATCACGTAGGTATCATCCAGTTTGAGATTAGCGGTCGGAAAACCGATCGTACGTCCGCGCTTCTCTCCATCCATTACAGTACCTTGGATACGATAAGGACGTCCCAACCAGCGAGAGGCATGTGCTAGATCCCCGTTCTGTAAAGCACGGCGAATGCCAGAACTGCTCACCTTGTCCCCATCCAGTTCGAACGGTGATACGGTGTGTACAGACATCAGCTCTCCTCCCAGCTTCCGAAGGGTATCCTCATGCCCGGCTCCCCGGTGGCCAAACCGAAAATCAAAGCCTACTACCGCTGTTCGAATTTGCAATGGAAGCAGCACGTCGCTCATAAACGCCTCAGGGCTGACCTTGGAAAATTCTTCGTTAAAACTCAAAATATAAAGTACGTCCACACCCATATCAGCCAGAATAGTCTGCTTGTCCGCAAGCGGTGTTAAATAACCTTCATAATCGCCTTTTTTCATGACTTCCTTTGGGTGAGGATGAAATGTCATGACAGATACCGGCACTTGCTGTTCACGAGCCAGCGCAACGGCCTTACGTATCACGCTTGCGTGTCCCAGATGAAGACCATCAAACTGACCGATCGCCGTGACCTGTGGATGTCCCCATTGCTGCAAAAGCTCATCACTCAATGGATAAGATAACGATACGGTAATCATTATTAATTCACCTGCATTTCACATCATTTGACTAACTTCGTCAAAATTATAGCACAATTCAAGGTAAAAAAACTTTAATGGGAGCGATCGCGTCTGATTCATCCCGACCATATATGCCTAAAAACGTTTTATCCTCTTTATACAAACGGAAGGGCTGGTTGTCCGTCACAGGTGGTGAAATCATATTCAGCGACAGGCGTTGGCCTTGCAGAGCCGCAGTTACCTTGGCTTCAGCCACTATATGCTCAGGCATATAGTCAATCGCCTGATCAGTTGTAATAAGTCGCTCTCCAAGACTACCATCCGCTACGAAACGCTCTATCTCTTCGAAAGTCAGACAACGTTCCGCAGGAATTCCCGCAGACATGGTTCGCTCCAGTTTAACCATCGTTGAAGGATATCCTAATTCACGGCCAATATCAACACATAGTGTACGGATATAAGTACCTTTGGAGCATAAGGCACGAAAAGAAATATCCACATACACCCCCGTCTCCGCGAATCCCGTCATTTCCAACTCGTAAATGCTCACTTCACGACTTTTTCGTTCCACGGTTTTGCCTTCTCGAGCCAGTTCATATAGACGTTTGCCATCCACTTTTAGCGCGGAGTACATTGGAGGAACTTGGGAAATCGTACCAACAAAACGCTTCAAAACCGCTTTGACTTCCACTTCCGTCACCTCTACTTGACGTTCACTCTCTTCCGTGATTTTCCCAGTCAGGTCTTCGGTATCCGTGGCAATTCCTAATCGCAGTGTAGCCCGATATTCTTTGGGCCGCTCTTGCATGTATTCCACCACACGGGTGGCACGTCCCAGACACAAGGGCAAAACACCAGTTACTTGCGGATCAAGCGTTCCAGTGTGTCCGATTCGCTTCATACCTAATAAACGGCGAGCCTTGGCCACCACATCATGAGAGGTAAATCCAGCAGGTTTATAGACAGGTAGAACGCCTTCCCAAGTTGCCTGTTCTTTCTTTATCGAATTCATAGCTCAGACTTCACCCGCCCTACAACTGTCTCAATGATATCTCCCAGCTTACCCTCTAGCCGGCAGCCAGCCGCACGTACATGTCCACCGCCCCCAAATGATTGAGCCAGCGCAGCTACATCAACATTCCCTGCCGATCTCAAGCTGGCCTTGACCGCTTGATCATTAATAACCTTAAAGAAAATACCTACCTCAACTCCACGAATATTTCTTGGATAATTCACAATGCCTTCCAAGTCCTCATTTACAGCGCCACATTCCGTCATGTCGTCAGGTGATACTACGACCCAAGCAACTTTTCCATCCTCCGACATCGTGAGCGTTTGCAATGCTTTTGTCAGCACCTTCATTTGTGGAAAAGTCATTTCCTCGAGCAATTTCTCGGATAAAGATGGACCATCTACACCGTAAGCAAGTAGCTGTGACACAGTAGACATCACTTTCGGTGAAGTGTTGGAGTAACGGAAACCTCCTGTATCCGTTAGCAACCCTGTATATAAAGCCGTAGCTATTTCAACATCCCAGGTTACTGCAAACTCTTTCAGTAGGTCAAAAAGAATTTCTGCTGTTGCAGCAGCATCCGACTTAATCACATTAACTGTACCATACGCATCATTCGTTGGATGATGATCAATATTCAGGATAATGGCATCTTCCGTAAAAAACTGCTCTGTCAAACCAACACGACGGTAATCCGCACAATCTACACAAATGATCCGGTTGTATTTCCGTTCTGGCGGTTGCTGGCTCATATCCATAATCTCATCGGCATGCCATAAAAAATCCATACGCTTGGGAATAGGTCCCTCATTTAGCATGGTAAATTTCTTCCCCAGACATGAGAGAAGCCAGCCCACCGTTACGGTGGAGCTGACTGCGTCTCCGTCCGGCTGTACATGCGATACGATCAGGTAATCATCATGCTCCAGAATAAATTCCTTCGCTTGTTGAAGCGCCTGTTCATAGGTATGCATTGCCTTCTCCTTTACATTCAGTTCATGGTTCCTTCAGACAAACTAAAAGTTTTATTTTTCATCCTTGTCGATATCACTCAGCAGTTTTTCAATTCGACTGCCGTAAGCAATAGATTCGTCAATTTTGAAAATCAACTCAGGAATATGGCGCAGCCGTATCCGTTTGCCGAGTTCAGAACGAAGATAACCGTTCGCTTTGTCCAATGCCTTCAGGGAAGAATTTTTTTGTTCTTCATCCCCGAGCACGCTCAAGTATATTTTCGCTTGGGACAAATCATTTGTAAGATCGACACCCGTTACCGTGATAAAACCGATGCGGGGGTCTTTTAATTCAGTTTGTATGAGTTGGCTTAGCTCCTTCTTGATCTGCTCGCCAACCCGACCTGTACGTATTTTAGCCATGGATGCTCACCTCTCTGCCGTTAGCGCTCCACTGTTTCCATGACGAACGCTTCAATAATGTCGAGTTCCTTAACATCATTATAGCCATCAAGGGTAATACCGCATTCGTAACCTTGGGCAACTTCTTTTGCGTCGTCCTTAAAGCGTTTCAGTGAGTCGATTTTACCTTCAAAAATGACGATGCCATCACGAATCAGGCGTGCTTCTGCTGAACGGGTAATTTTACCGGATGTCACCATACAACCAGCGATCGTACCGACTTTAGTAACTTTGAATACGTTACGTACTTCAGCATGCCCAATCACATTTTCTTTATATTCAGGATCCAGCATGCCCTTCATGGCTTGCTCTATTTCTTCAATGACATTGTAAATGACACGGTGTAGACGAATATCCACTTTTTCAGCTTCCGCTGTAGATTTCGCCTGGTTATCCGGACGAACATTAAAGCCAATGACAATAGCATTGGAAGCTGCTGCCAAAATAATATCGGATTCGGTGATTGCTCCTGCACCACTGTGAAGAATTTTAACGCGCACACCTTCAACTTCAATCTTGTTCAAGGAACCTTTCAACGCTTCGACGGAACCTTGTACGTCACCTTTAATAATGACGTTCAGATCCTTCATTTCGCCATCCTTGATGTGTTGGAACAGGTCATCCAGTGTTACACGGGTATTACTGCCCAGATCAGATTGGCGTTGCGTGATCGCACGTCTATCAGCAATAGCACGAGCTTTGCGCTCATCCTCAAACACCATGAATGGATCGCCAGCAAGTGGAACTTCTGTCAAACCAGTAATTTCAACTGGAGTGGAAGGACCTGCTTCCTTAAGACGACGACCTTTATCGTTGACCATGGCACGCACACGTCCGAAGCAGTTACCCGCTACGAAAGCATCGCCGACTTTCAGTGTACCGTTCTGAACGAGGATACGGGCTACAGAACCGCGACCTTTATCCAGTTCTGCCTCGATGATGGTACCACGTGCCCGTTTGTTCGGGTTCGCTTTGTACTCATTCACTTCAGCTACGAGCAGAATCATCTCGAGCAGGTCTTCCAGACCCATTCTTTGTTTCGCGGAAACGTTGACGAAAATTGTATCGCCGCCCCACTCTTCAGGTACCAATTCATATTCAGTGAGTTCTTGCTTCACTTTATCCGGGTTGGCATCCGGTTTGTCGATCTTGTTCACAGCTACGATAATTGGCAGACCTGCCGCCTTCGCATGGTTAATAGCTTCGACCGTCTGTGGCATAACACCGTCGTCAGCTGCAACCACGATAATCGTCATATCTGTCACTTGGGCACCACGTGCACGCATAGCAGTAAAGGCTTCGTGACCCGGTGTATCCAGGAAAGTAATTTTTTTGCTGTTAATTTCAACTTGGTATGCACCAATATGCTGTGTAATACCGCCAGCTTCGCCACCGGTTACATTAGTCGAGCGAATGGCATCCAGCAAAGTTGTTTTACCATGATCGACGTGACCCATAATCGTTACAACCGGTGGACGTGTTTTGAGATCCGCAGGATCATCATTTTCTTCCACGGTTTCAAAACGATCTTCTTCGACAGGAATTTTCACTTCTACCTCGACACCAAAGTCTCCGGCAAGCAAGAGGATGGTATCCATATCCAGTTCCTGGTTGATGGTCGCCATTGTTCCGAGCACAATCAGCTTTTTGATGACTTCTGACGCATCCTTGTGAAGAAGCTTGGCTGTTTCGCCTACAGTCATCTCACCACGCACAATAATTTTCTTAGGCGTGTTGTCGATTTTCTCGCGACGCTCCTGTTGTTGACCTTTACCACGATTGTTGAATTTCCCGCCACGATTGCTGCCGCCGCGATTATTGCCTCCACGACCACCGTTACCACCACGTCCGCCGCCTTGACGGTTATCGTCAAAACGTCCTTGACCGGAACGGTTACCACCATTGTTGGAGTTACTACCTGTACGGTTGCCACCACTACGGTTTGCATTGTTGCTTCCTGTGGAGGATGACGTTCTTACTGCCGTACCACCCTGACTACTTCCCTGAGGGCGTGAGTTAGTGCTCTGGTTGCCTTGAGGACGCGAACCTGTGTTACCGCTGGGACGCTGTTGTCCTCCCTGTTGTTGACCGTTACTGCGGTTCTGTGTACTTTGCTGACCAGTTGGTCTGCTAGTACTTTGTTGGCTGCGGTTTTGACCGCCCTGCTGGCTGCTTTGCGCTTTTGGAGCGCTACTTCGGTTACTGTTTTGGTTGTTGTTTGTCCTATTCATACTTACCTGCTTTTCCTGTTGATTTTTGGTTTGCTCAGTTGAATGATTACTATTCTGGCTTGAACCGGCCTGATTCGAGCTTACTTGCGCCGTACCTGCTCCGCCTTGCTTGGCCGCAGCATTGGATTTAATATTCTTAAAAAAACTTTCCACTTTACCTACGGCATCATGTTCCATGACGCTCATATGGTTGTTCACGGGAATATCCAGCCGTTTAAGAATGGTGATAATTTCTTTGCTGCTCATGTTCAACGATTTGGCGTATTCGTATACCCGCACTTTGTCTTTGCTTTCTTGTTTACTCAATATACTCCACCTCCGACATTATCCCCGCATGTTTCTTGATCAATTTCGCGAATCCTTGATCTGTCACAGCCAGCACAACCCGTTCAGGTTTGCCGATACTGCTTCCCAAGCTTTCCCGGTCAAATCCTATCAATAAGGGGATTTTGTACGTCCCGCATTTGTCGCGGAATTTCTTTTGAGTATTCATTGAAGCATCTTTCGCAAGAATGACCAGCTTGGCTTCTGAAGACCTGATCGCTTTATAAACGATCTCATCACCTGTTAGCAGCTTGCCAGCTCTCATGGCAAGACCCAATCCAGACAGCGCCTTATTCATCCTGCACGCTGCCTTGTGCCGCCAGGAATTCTTCCTCGACGGCAGCAAAATCACGACTTAGCTGCTCATAAATTTCAGGATGAACCGAGTGCTTCAATGCTCGATCCAGTGCCTTGCTCTTTTGAGCCAGCTTGAAGCAGGCGGCTTTGCCGCACAAGTAAGCGCCGCGTCCCGACTTTTTGCCAGTCAAGTCAATCAACACTTCGTCTTCAGGGGTTTTGACGACACGGATCAACTGCTTCTTTGGCATCATTTCATGACAGGCCACACATTTGCGCAAAGGTATCTTTCTCTGTTTCATGCATTAACCCCCCTACACTCCGCTTAATCTACAGAAACGGAATCCTGATGCATTTCATCGGTGGATGTTCTCGGTCTGCCGAGTTCTTCCTCCGCCTGTGTTTCACTCTTAATATCAATTTTCCAGCCCGTAAGCTTAGCAGCTAGGCGAGCATTTTGCCCTTTGATACCAATAGCAAGAGAAAGCTGATAATCAGGCACAATAACACGCGCCATTTTCTCTTCTTCAAATACCTGCACTTCAAGCACCTTGGACGGACTCAGCGCATTAGCCACGTATTCATCAACATTATCGGAATAGCGTACAATGTCGATTTTTTCACCACGCAGCTCGTTCACAATGGTCTGTACACGTGTTCCTCTCGGACCCACACAAGAACCGACCGGATCAACCTCGGCGTTACGGGAATGAACCGCGATTTTAGAACGGAAGCCTGCTTCACGCGCTACGGAACGAATCTCTACAACACCATCAAAAATTTCAGGCACTTCGAGTTCGAACAAACGCTTAAGCAGACCCGGATGTGATCGAGACAGCATAATTTGCGGTCCTTTGGTTGTGTTCTCTACCTTGGTAATATAAGCCTTAATCCGATCCAGATGGCTAAATTTCTCATTAGGCATCAGTTCGCCCAACGGAAGAACTGCTTCCACCTTACCAAGATCAATATAAATATTACGTGGGTCTTGGCGCTGTACAGTTCCTGTTACAATATCTTCTTCCTTGTCCACAAACTTGTTGTAGATCAGTCCCCGTTCCGCTTCGCGGATACGCTGGGTCACGACCTGCTTCGCAGTTTGTGCAGCAATCCGTCCAAAATCACGTGGTGTGACTTCAATTTCAGCGATATCTTCCAACTGAAAATGCGGGTTAATCTCACGGGCCGCAGGCAACGAAATCTCGGTGCGAGGATCCAATACCTCCTCAACGATCAGCTTGCGGGCATATACCTTAATGACTCCCGAGTTGCGGTTCATATCAACACGCACGTTTTGTGCGGTGTTGAAATTCCGTTTGTAACTGGAAATCAAGGCTGCTTCAATGGCCTCAAACAGCACATCCTTGCTGATCCCCTTTTCTCTTTCCAACTCGTTCATTGCTTCAATAAAATCCATACTCATGGATCACTGCTCCCCCTTTCAAATGATGCACCTGCGTACTGGTCGGCACACGAGGTAAAAAAACATGTAGTACATGTCAAACAGCAACAGTCAAATCTGAATTAAAATATGATCGCGAGCCTTGCACCAGCTACCTTGTCATAAGGTATAACATGCTTCTTTTGTCCGCTTTGAACGGTGAGTTCCCCATCTTCAAAAGAAAGCAAACGACCTTCGAATTCCTTCAGGCCGTTGATCGGCTCGTATGTAGTAACGAATACGTTTTTGCCTACCGCTTTAGTAACGTCCTCCGCTTTTTTCAGCGGTCTTTCGGCGCCTGGTGAAGACACTTCCAGAAAATATGCTGTAGAAACAGGGTCATTTTCATCCAACTTTTGACCCAGATATTCACTGATCATACTGCAGTCGTCCAGATCAATTCCTCCGTCTTTGTCTACAAAAACGCGAAGAAACCAATTGCTGCCCTCTTTGACATACTCGACATCGACCAGTTCAAAACCATGCTCATCGAGGTAAGGTTGGGCCATTTCTTCTACTACTGATTTGATCTTTGGTGTGCTCAAAGATTATAACCTCCAAAAGTGAACTTTCCTGTGGTGAAAAAAAGACGCCCTATTGCCATGGACAATGCTTCTCCATCACCGGCATTTTCATTTTCATTTGATGTAATGTTCATTTCGGGCTCACTGCAAATAAACCGGCGTACCGGTTTCGTGCCCAAAAATAACCTTTTCACGTTGTAACTGTATATCAAACAGTAAAGAGTGGGTTTCCCCACTCTTTTAGCAACGGTTTTATCTCCATGATTACCAAAAAAATTATAACATAACCATAGTTATGTGACAAGTGCCAGAGCTTGACTACTCTAGTTCGGATTAAAACAGAGACAGCTGATTACTCTCTGGCAGACCTCGAAAGCATCCCAACTGGGATAGCATTTCGACAATGGTTTTACTTGCCTTCGATTTTTGTTGAAAATCCTCGACAGACAAAAATTCACCCTGTTCACGGGAGGCTGCGATGTTACGTGCTGCATTGTCTCCAATTCCCTGAAGAGCTCCGAATGGCGGAATGAGTGAATCTCCATCGACCTTGAAGCGTGTAGCTTCGGAACGGTACAAATCAATGGATTTAAAACTAAACCCGCGAGCCGTCATTTCTAGAGCCATTTCCAGGATCGGAAGCATCCCTTTTTCTTTGGGCGGTGCCTGAAAGCCGAGCTGCTCGATTTCGACAATCTTCCGCGCGATTGCATCATATCCCTGACAGCACAGCTCAATATCAAAATCAGCTGCACGTACTGAAAAGTAAGTCGCATAATATTCAATCGGATGATACAGCTTAAAGTACGCTGTGCGCACTGCTGAAATAACATAGGCTGCAGCATGCGCCTTCGGAAACATGTACTGGATTTTCAGACAGGAATCAATGTACCACTGTGGCACCTTGCATTTTTTCATTTCCTCAATCCATTCGGCACTAAGCCCCTTACCTTTACGTACGCTCTCCGTAATTTTAAAGGCCAGACCTGCGTCCATCCCTGCCTTGTAAATCAGAAACAACATGATATCATCACGGCAACCAATTACAGTCTTGATGTTGCAGGTATTATTCTTAATCAGTTCCTGTGCATTCCCCAACCATACGCCCGTGCCGTGAGACAGTCCGGAAATTTGCAGTAAATCAGCAAAAGAACTTGGCTGCGACTCTACTAGCATTTGGCGTACAAACTTTGTTCCCATCTCCGGTACACCATAGGTTGCAACAGGCGTGCGGATTTGCTGGGGTGTTACACCGAGCGCCTCCGTGGAGTTGAACATGCTCATCACTTTAGGATCATTCATTGGAATGGTCGTAGGATCGACACCGGTCAAATCCTGAAGCATCCTCATCATGGTCGGATCATCATGACCCAGAATATCGAGTTTGAGTAAATTCGCATCAAAAGCGTGATAATCAAAATGCGTTGTTTTCCATTCCGAGCTCGTATCATCGGCCGGGTACTGTACCGGCGTAATATCCTCGACCTCAATATAATCGGGAACAACGACAATTCCGCCTGGATGTTGCCCTGTACTACGTTTGACCCCTGTACAGCCCGAAGCCAGCCTGTTCAGCTCAGCCCCACGCCATTTTTTATGATGCGCCTCTTCATATTTCTTTGCAAAGCCAAAGGCAGTTTTTTCGGCAACTGTACCTATGGTTCCAGCACGGAATACACTTTTCTCACCAAACAATACTTTCGTATAGTTATGTGCGACAGGCTGATATTCGCCAGAGAAGTTCAAGTCAATATCGGGAACTTTATCTCCCTTAAACCCAAGAAACGTTTCAAACGGAATATCCTGTCCCTCACCCTTCAATTTGCCACCACAGTTCGGACAGTTTTTGTCCGGCAAGTCAAATCCGCTCGGCACACTACCGTCCAAAATCCATTCGCTATGTCTGCAATCAGGATTATTGCAAATATAATGTGCAGGCAGTGGATTAACCTCGGAAATTCCGAGAAAGGTAGCGACCACAGAAGATCCAACAGAACCCCGTGAACCTACCAGATATCCATCCTTATTAGACTTTTTAACCAGACGCTCGGAAATGAGATAGTTGGCAGAGAAACCGTATTTAATAATCGGCTCCAGTTCTTTTTCAAGGCGGGCTACAACCACCTCGGGCAATTCCTCACCATAGATGGATTTAGCCGTCTCGTAGCAAGTGTTGCGGATTTCCTCGTCCGCCCCATCCAGCAAAGGTGTAAACAGCTTGTCAGGGAACAGCTCCAGCTCCTCAAACCGATCCGCCAGCTCAATGGTATTCTTCACAACGACTTCATAGGCTTTCTCCTCGCCTAAAAACTCGAATTCTGCCAGCATTTCGTCTGTGGTGCGTAAATGCGCATCTGGCTTACGAATATCTTTTAGCGGGCTAAATCCCGTAATGCCGTGTATCGTAATATCACGGTACAGCTTATCTCGAGTTTCCAAATAGTGAACATTACCTGTGGCAATTACGGGCTTATCAAGGCGCCGTCCAATTTCGCATACTTTGCGTATCGCCGTTTTCAGAGCATCAGGACCGCTTACCAGTTGCTTTTCCACTAGATGCATATACATTGTCAAAGGCTGAATCTCCAACACATCATAAAACTGTGCAATTTCCTCAGCCTCTTCCTCGGACTTGTTCAACACAGCCTCGAAGAACTCTCCTTTTTCGCAGCCAGAAATAATAAGCAATCCGTCTCTCATTTCTGACAATTTTGATTTAGGAATACAAGGCACACGCTTGAAATATTCGGTATGAGACATCGAAACCAGCTTGTACAGATTTTTTTTACCAATCGGGTTGAGGGCATAGATACAGCAGTGAAAAGGACGAACGGTCGATAAATCCTTACCCACATAATCATTCAGACGATCGAGCATTTTTAAACCCTTAATTTGTTCCGCATCATTCAGCAAGCCATTCAGCACTTCAGTCAGTGCGACTGTATCGTCAATGGCCCGGTGATGGCTTTCGAGCGCCACTTTATATTTGGTCGTCAGCGTATTCAGACGGTGGTTTTTCATCGTTGGAAACAGTAAACGAGCCAATTCGAGCGTATCCAGTACCGGATTGGTCATTTCAGGCAAACCCATATTTCGAAGGGTGGCCTGGATAAAGCCGACATCAAATCGCGCATTATGGGCAACCAATACAGCATCGCCAGCAAAAGCTACAAACTCCTTCATAACAGGTTCTACATCCGGCGCATCCTTGACCATTTCATCGTTAATGTTGGTCAGTTGCTGGATATTATATGGTATACGCTCATGCGGATTGACAAAGGTAGCATAACGATCAACTTCTTTGCCATCATGCATTTTTACAGCCGCAATCTCAATAATTTTATTCTGTGTAACCGATAAACCGGTGGTTTCAATATCAAAAACGACATAAGTCGCTGTTTTCAAATTTAATGGTTGTGCCTGCATTACAACCTCAACGGCATCATTAACCACGTTGGCCTCAATACCGTAGATCATTTTAATTCCGTTTTTCTTTGCTGCTTTTGCTGCGTCAGGATAGCATTGCACACCACCGTGATCGGTGACCGCAATCGCTTTGTGCCCCCATTTGGCGGCTGTTTTGACGTATTGATCAATCGAGGCGACAGCATCCATTGCACTCATCTTTGTGTGTAGATGGAACTCAACCCGTTTTTCCTCTGCCTTATCCTTACGTGTGGGTGGAGCCTGTACTTCAACTAGATCGGAAGGAATCATAACCAGCTCGGGAATTTGCATAAAACGATCATATTCAACTCGCCCCCGCACTTTGACCCATTTCCCGTTAGCCAACAAACTGAGGATCTTCAGATCTTCTTTAGTTTTAGCAAACATTTTCATTTGCAGGGAATCACTAAAGTCGGTCAAATAATACGTAAACAACGTACTGCCATTGCGCAATTCTTTACTATCCAAACCGAAGATTGTCCCTTGTAAGGTGACTTTCTTTTCTTCGTCCTGAATATCTTGCATCGGAACAGCGGGTTCTTTGATGTCATAACCAAATTGAAGCCGTACGTCTCCTTCTTCTTCATCCAAAGGCGGCATTTCGGATTCCATACTTTCCATCATCTGCTGAATAACTTCGCGTTCTTCCTGCATTTTCTTCTCTTGGAATTGCTGTAATGCCTCCTGGTTACTTTCACCCACCTGGACTTTAATGCGCATAGAGAGCCCGAAATATTTATTGTAAAATTTGATGATAGCTTGATCTATCTGCTTTTTACGCGCCAGTTCCAATGACATACTGTCGCTCATCGTTAGCAATAATAGACCGTCTTCCCACTCATGCACAGCCCGATTTAACCAACCGTTAACAGAAGGAATCTCACGATGTACCCACTCTAGAAAAAGTTTCCAGTATTCACTAATGATATCACTCGGCTGAACCTGCTCACTATACTGAAACCGGAACGTAATTTTTGCGATGTGACTCATTTTTTCCTGTACTTGAATACAGAACGTACGATACACCTGAGCGGGGACCAGTGTCTCCTTGGCAATAGTGATATTCCAATCCTTATTGGTACGGCTAATCTCCACTTGTTCAATCCAACCGTCCAAAAAATAAGGTTCAACCACTCCCGTTGGCATCACAACCTGCTTCATCAGCAGTTCCAGCCGCTTTCTCTTTTCTTCAGCTCCGCCCATGGCTCTCCCCCCAATTTCAAATCTACCATTCTGAAAACATGAAAAGCTTCTGCGTCAAAAACATCTCCGACCGCAAAAGCTTTTCGTAACCCTCTTTAATCCTCCTCACAACGACATAGATCCTTCGGAACATTGTCCCGTAACAGCTACCATGTCAGCGAAAAGAATGAAGTGAGTATAGTGATATTGCCCTACTTCTATATTAGTACGCCCGTGCGAACACTACTGTATGCTTGGCAGGTTTGCCACAGCACAAACATGTGGACTTTTGCTCAGTTGTTTTAAACGGTATGTTACGGCTTGTAGCACCTGTTACTTCTTTAACTTTGTCTTCACATTCTTCGGATCCGCACCAACCTGCCAAAGTAAAACCGCGTTTTTCTTCCATGAGAGTCTTCATTTCGTCCAACGTATCGACGGAATAGAAATTTTCTTCCATGAAATTTTTCGCACGATCAAACATTTCCTGCTGTACCTGTGCGAGCATCGCGTGTACTTCCTCAACCAGATTATCCTGCTGCACGATTTTTTTCTCACCGCTGATACGGGATACGAGCACACAGACGCCGTTTTCCATATCACGAGGCCCGATTTCCATACGAACCGGAACACCGCGCATTTCATATTCATTAAATTTCCAGCCTGGGCTTACATCACTGCGGTCGTCCATTTTAACACGCACTCCCGCTTGTTTCAACTCAGCAAATAGTTCATCTGCACGAGCGATAACCGCATCACGCTTCTTAGGTGGTCCAATTGGAACCATAATAACCTGCGTAGGCGCAACTTTAGGAGGCAATGCTAGACCACGGTCATCTCCATGGACCATAATCAGTGCGCCGATCAAACGTGTACTTGTTCCCCATGAAGTCGTATGCGCGAATTCCAGGTTGTTTTCACGACTCAAATATTTAATGTCAAATGCAACGGCAAAATTAGTCCCCATGTAATGGGAAGTCCCAGCTTGTACCGCCCGTCCATCCTTCATCATCGCTTCCAGTGAAAATGTATCCTTCGCACCTGCAAACTTTTCAGAAGGTGTTTTCTGTCCAGTAATAACTGGAATAGCTAGAACTTCCTCAATAACCTCACGGTATACTTCCAGCATTTTCATCGTTTCTTCACGTGCTTCTTCTTCTGTTTCATGGGCCGTGTGACCTTCTTGCCACAAAAATTCACTTGTGCGCAAGAAAGGAAGCGTGCGTTTTTCCCAACGCACTACGTTAGCCCATTGGTTAATAAGCACCGGCAGATCACGATAGGATTGAATCCATTTAGAGTACATATGACCTATCATGGTTTCCGAAGTCGGACGTATTGCAAGACGCTCTTCCAGCTTTTCTCCACCAGCTTCGGTTACCCAAGGTAGTTCAGGATTAAACCCTTCGACATGCTCTTTTTCCTTTTGAAAAAAGCTTTCGGGAATGAACATTGGAAAATAGGCATTACGATGGCCTGTTTCTCTGAAGCGCACGTCCATTGCTTCCTTGATATGCTCCCAAATTTCAAAACCATCGGGTCGGAATACAATACACCCGCGAACAGGGGAATAATCCATCAGTTCTGCTTTTTTAATAACATCAATATACCATCGGGAAAAATCTTCGCTCTGCGGCGTAATTTCCTCGACAAACTGTTTATCATTCGACATAGAAATGCATGTCCTCCCATACAGACCATTTTTATACAAGTCCGTCTCTAATTAACCATTAATTAAGCGTAAAATATCGTTATACGTGACCGCAATCATAAGCAGGAATAGCATAGCAAAACCAACGAAATGGACCATTCCTTCCCTGCTCGGATCAACGGGACGTCCTCTTACCGCCTCCACACCAAGGAAAACAAGTCTGCTTCCATCCAGCGCCGGAATAGGCAATAAATTAAATATCCCCAGATAAAGACTCATTATAGCAGTCCAATACGTCAACTGCTCAATCCCCTGCTTAGCAATTTGCCCCGTCACTTCAAAAGTACGTACCGGGCCTCCCAAGTCATTGATAGAAAAACGTTGAATGAGCTGGCTAAATCCTTGGAAAATAATATCGGTCGTTCTGACCATAGATTGTCCGGCAAATTTGAACGTTTCACCCACACCTGCTTGGCGTTTTGGAAGTTCAGGCATAATGCCCACCTTGCCACCCTTTTGTCCTTCCATTGCACGAGGTGTAATAGTAAGATCAAAGGTCTTATTATCACGGCGAACCGTCCACTTCATCGGCTTGTCTTGAGAATCCGCAATCAGTTTGATCATGTTTTCAACATTCGCACCAATGGCTATTCCATTCACCGATTCGATGATATCTCCCTTATGCAAATCAGCTTCAGCAGCGGGCATACCTGCTGTAATTTCACTAATTTGGACATAAGTCGGGTTGTCCACTTGTATGCCGACCATCTGAATATGAAGACCAAACAGAATAAAGGCAAGTATAAAATTCATCAATGGTCCAGCAAAAATAGCCATCGCACGCTGTCCTACTGTTTTACTCCCATACTGCCGATCCTTTGGTGCAATCTGAATGGATTGTCCTTTGGTTACCATCATCGCTTGCGGGTGTACAGTGTATTGCTGATCTTCGCCATCTACATCCAATTTTAAAGTTAACGACTGTTCCAAATCAATATCCAACACTTCGCCGCGTACCACATTCTTGCGATTATCTAGTTGATCTAGATAGATGGTTTTAACGACGTCATCCGTTACGCGTACAGCAATCGTTTGTCCGGTCTCAATTTCATTGACCTCCGGATCCTCTCCCGCCATGCGGGCAAAGCCACCGAACGGCAACAAACGCAGCGTAAATCGCGTCTCGTTTCTTTTATAAGAAAACAGTTTCGGACCGAAACCGATCGCAAACTCCCGTACCAGAATCCCGGCGCGTTTGGCAAAATAATAATGCCCCCATTCATGCACCGTCACTATGACGAAAAACATGAGCACCGTCATCAACACTATTTGAATCGTTTCCAATCGTTTCCGTTCCCCTTTCAATGAGATCGAGTTTGTCTTCCTAGATTATCATTATTCTCCGATCCCGCACAAGAGAATCACATTTCATTTCTAACCCAACATTAGCCTACAACCCCGCAGCTATGCTACGAGTCTCTCCGTCGCAGGCTTCAATCGCAGAAAGATCAGGATTAGCCACATTGACATGCCGCTCCAGCACACGTTCAATAATAGCTTCAATATGCAGAAAAGAAATTTCTCCACGCAGGAAACGGGCAACAGCAATCTCATTAGCAGCATTAAATGCGGTCGGTGCTGTACCACCCATTTTACCACATTCGAAGGCAAGCCTTAAACAAGGAAAACGATTATAATCCATTTCCTTAAAATGGAGTCTACCCACTTCAGCCAGTGACAACGGCTTCGCCGGGGACTTCATACGCTCAGGGTAAGTTAATGCATATTGAATGGGTACTCTCATGTCCGGATTCCCAAGTTGAGCAACAATGCTTGTATCCTGAAACTCAACATAGGAATGAATAATGCTTTCTGGATGAAGCAACACATGAATCTGCTCATAATCAAGTCCGAATAACCAATGCGCCTCAATGACTTCCAGCCCCTTGTTTACCATCGTTGCTGAATCAATCGTAATTTTGGCCCCCATTGACCAATTGGGATGCTTGAGTGCATCTTCCACTGTAACTTCAAGCAACTGTTCTCTTGTCAAATCTCGAAAAGAACCCCCTGATGCTGTGAGGGTAATATGTGCCACATCTTTCATACGCTCACCATTCAAGCATTGGAAAATAGCTGAATGCTCACTGTCAATCGGCAGCAACGGCACTCCTTTCGCCCGAGCCCGCGCTGTGACCAGATGACCAGCAGTAACCAGTGTTTCCTTATTGGCCAAACCGATCTGTTTTCCAGCCTCAATCGCGGCCAGCGTGGAGTGCAATCCGACACTGCCCATTACAGCCGTCACAACCATATCCGCCTCTGTGTTCGCAGCAAGCTCAACGAGTCCTTCATTTCCCCAATACAGTTCCATTCCAGAAGGCAGTAAAGGACGAATTTCATCCGCCAACTGCCGAGTACCCACAGACACTTTTTTGGGTTTATAGAGATGCGCCTGCTCAGCAAGTAACTTTATATTAGAACCACCTGCTAAAGCCTCAACAGTAAACTGATCCGGGTGCATGGACACTACATCCAGCGTTTGAGTTCCAATAGATCCGGTTGAACCAAGTACCGTAATTCTTTTCATGATGCACCTTCCTATCCTGAAAATCACTTTTATCCAGGAGCTCATTGTTTGTTATTCAGGCAACTATGCTACTGGTTCCATCCTTCTAGTAGCGCAGAGTGAGCAGCATAGAGATTAAGCCTGAGCATAAACTGTAATCAACAGACTCATGGAAGCAGCATCAGCATATGTACAAATGGAAAAACGACAATCCAGCTGTCGCAGCGGTCTAGTATACCACCGTGCCCTGGCAGCAGATTACCGGAATCTTTAATGCCGTACACTCGTTTGTATGCAGATTGTACCAAATCGCCCAGTTGTCCCACAACTGCACATGACAAACCGATGCCGATGGCTTTGCCCCATGGCAGCAGTCCATCTGATAATCCAGCGAATACAAGAGCTATAACCAACGCTAAAACAATGCCGCCAATGGATCCTTCGACCGTTTTGTTTGGACTGATCGCAGGCCATAGTTTCGTCTTCCCTGCCATTTTGCCTACAAAATACGCCCCTGCATCACTTGCCCAAATACAAGCCAACAATAAAAAAGTCCATAACAGTCCATGTTCCATATGACGTGATTCCGCTATATACGAAAATCCAAACCCTATATAAACGGTACCGAGGAATAGTATAGCTACCGTTTGAATTGGGATTTTATTTTTCGTTCCTACCGTGATGATCATAAAAGCTATCATTACCAGCCAAAACATACTGGCAATGGGTAAGGGTGAGTGCAAACCAAAAGGTTCATATGGGAATACAAAAGCAAATATGCTTACGTATCCAAGTATTGCTGTACCTCCAAAAGGAGATACCTGCGCCATTCGTGCGAACTCATAAAATCCGATTAGGGCCATCGCCAATATAAGCAAATGGTAGGCCAAGCCGCCCCACAGGACCATCGCCAAAAAGAATATGCCTGCCAGAATACCGGTAATTAATCTCTGTCTCAACGGCTTTCATCCTCCATTTACTTCAGTCCGCCATACCGCCGTGTTCTTTGCTGATATTCGATCACTGCTTCGTATAAGTGTTCTTTCTTAAACTCAGGCCAATAAATATCAGTAAACCACAACTCACTGTAGGCAAGCTGCCAGAGCATAAAATTACTAAGTCTAAGCTCACCGCTTGTTCGAATCAGTAAATCAGGGTCTGGCATACCACTAGAAAGCAACGTATTACCGATCAGCTCAGATGTTATATCTTCTGCTTTAAGCTTCCCATCCGCAATTTGACGGCCCAATGTTTGCATGCATTCTGTGATTTCCAACCGACTACCATAATTTAATGCAAAATTAAGAACAAGTCCGGTATTATTTTCAGTTCGTCGAGTCGCTTCAGTCAGCGCCTCAACGGTATGGGAAGGTAAATGTTCCTTATTTCCCATCATACGCACTTGCACATTTTTTTCAATCAGCTCATCTAGCTCAATAGCCAGAAATTCCTGCGGTAAGCGCATTAGAAAATCAACTTCGTCCTTTGGACGCGTCCAATTTTCAGTTGAAAATGCAAACAAAGTCAAATACTTAATACCCAGTTCATCCGCCGCAATTGCTGTGCGTTTCACTGCCTTCATTCCATTTTGGTGCCCTACAATCCGCGGCATTCCAATCCGTTTGGCCCATCTGCCGTTCCCATCCATGATGACAGCAACATGCTGCGGAATATTGTCTTTTGAAATGGCCGGTGTTTGCTGTTTTTGTTCCCCGTTCCACCAAGACCGAACCCGTTTGATCATTCCAGTTCCTCCAGCATTCTCTGAAAATGTGCCTCAGGCTTGAAAAGAGACAAACCCCACCGTAAGGGAGGGGCTGCCAATCTTTTAAACTTCCATAATTTCTTTTTCTTTTGCAGCTAAAACTTTATCCACTTCAGCAATAAATTTATCAGTGGTTTTCTGGATATCTTCCTGATATTTACGAGATTCGTCCTCGGAAATATCACTTTTCTCCATTTTTTTGATGTCATCATTTGCATCACGACGAATGTTACGAATAGCGACCTTCGCTTCTTCACCGTTCTTTTTCGTCAACTTCACCAAGTCAGTTCTGCGCTCCTCCGTCAAAGCAGGAATGCTCAGACGAATGGTGTTGCCATCATTCGAAGGTGTCAAACCTAAATCGGATTTTTGTATAGCGCGCTCGATATCGGCCAAGGAAGATTTGTCCCAAGGCTGAATCATCAAGGTCCGGCTGTCAGGTGTATTGACATTCGCCAGCTGGTTGACTGGAGTCATTGCACCATAATACTCTACCTGCACACGGTCCAGTAAAGCTGGTGTCGCCCGTCCTGCACGCAAAGATGCAAGATCACGTTGCAATGCTTGGATTGCTTTTTGCATGCGCTCCTCAGCACTCTTTTTCACAGATTGTGGCATTAATTTACACTCCCTTTGACGATCGTACCAATTTTCTCACCCAGCACGACACGTTTAATGTTACCTTGCTCTGTAATAGCAAAGACAATCAACGGAATATTATTATCCATGCACAACGAGGAAGCAGTAGAATCCATGACACCGAGATTTTTGTTGAGCACATCCAAATACGTAAGCTGCTCATACTTCTCAGCTGTGCTATCTTTAAACGGATCAGCAGAATATACGCCATCCACTTTATTTTTAGCCATCAGAATCACTTCCGCTTCAATCTCAGCGGCACGCAGTGCAGCAGTAGTATCAGTCGAGAAGAAAGGATTACCTGTACCTGCTGCAAAAATTACAACCCGACCTTTTTCCAAATGACGGATAGCTCTACGGCGGATGTAAGGTTCTGCAATCTGTTGCATTGCAATGGATGTTTGTACACGCGTAGGTACTTCAATCTGTTCCAAAGCATCCTGTAAGGCCAGTGAGTTCATCACTGTTGCCAGCATACCCATGTAATCTGCCGTGGCCCGGTCAATTCCGTTGGCACTTCCAGCAATACCACGCCAGATGTTACCGCCACCACACACGATAGCAACTTCTACTCCCAGTTCCACCACATCTTTGACTTGTTCGGCAATGGACGCAATCGTATCCGCATCAATACCGTAACCGTTAGGACCTGACAGCGATTCACCACTAACTTTCAGGACAACACGCTTAAACACAGGTTTTTCCAAATGATCACCCTCCAATATCATTTATACTTTATGTAACAGGATAGGTGTCCTGTTGCAAGAAAAGGAACACTGATGTGTTCCATTTCCGTTTCTTGCATATGCAATTACCGTTCGTTGGTAATTATTGTTTCACTTGAGACATAACTTCTTCGTAGAAGTTGTCTTCTTTTTTCTCCAGACCTTCACCCAGTTCAAAACGAACAAAGCGACGCAGGGAGATGTTTTCGCCAATTGTACTGATTTTTTCGTTGATAAGCGTAGAGATTGTTTTGTCCGGATCTTTGATGAAAGATTGCTCCAACAAACAGAACTCTTCATAGAACTTACCAATGCGGCCTTCAACCATTTTCTCAACGATTTTCTCTGGTTTACCTTCGTTCAGAGCTTGTGCTTTCAGGATTTCTTTTTCTTTTTCGATTTCTTCCTGTGGCACTTCTTCGCGACGAACATAACGAGGGTTCGATGCAGCGATATGCATTGCAATGTCGCGTACAAAATCTCTGAACTGGTCTGTTTTAGCTACGAAGTCTGTTTCGCAGTTTACTTCTACCAGTACGCCGATACGGCCACCAGCATGAATGTAGGATTCAACAACACCTTCAGTAGCAATACGACCTGCTTTGTTGGCTGCAGCTGCAAGTCCTTTTTCGCGCAGAACTTCAACCGCTTTTGTCAAATCACCATTTGCTTCTTCAAGCGCTTTTTTACAATCCAGCATTCCTGCGCCTGTTTTTTCACGAAGCTCTTTTACTGCGCTAGCATTAACTGCCATATTATTTCCCTCCAAATTTGATTTTCAGTGGTATACCGTGCTTTATTCCTTAAAAAAAGGGTAGTGAGAGGTTATACACCTGCCAACCACCCTTTTCATTTAATTCATATAGGTATTTCCTAATGGAAATATTATGCTGTAGTTTCTTCGCCTTGGTTTGCTTCCATAACTGCATCAGCCATTTTACCTGTCAGCAATTTAACAGCGCGGATTGCGTCGTCATTACCTGGGATAACATAGTCGATTTCGTCTGGATCGCAGTTTGTATCAACGATACCTACGATTGGGATACCCAATTTGCGAGCTTCAGCAACCGCGATACGTTCTTTACGTGGATCAATGATGAACAGAGCACTTGGAAGGCCCTTCATGTTTTTGATACCGCCCAAGAATTTTTCAAGACGATCTTTTTCTTTGCGAAGAATGATAACTTCTTTTTTAGGAAGAACTGCGAATGTACCGTCTTCTTCCCAAGCTTCTAGTTGTTTCAAACGGTCAATACGTTTTTGAATCGTTTGGAAGTTAGTCAGCGTACCACCCAACCAACGTTGGTTAATGTAGAATTGACCAGCGCGTGCTGCTTCTTCTTTAACGGAATCTTGTGCTTGTTTCTTCGTGCCTACGAACAGAATTGTACCATTCTCAGCTGCAATGCTTTTTACGAAGTTGTAAGCTTCCTCAACCTTTTTCACTGTCTTTTGCAAGTCAATGATGTAAATACCGTTTCTTTCAGTGAAGATATAACGATCCATTTTCGGGTTCCAGCGACGTGTTTGGTGACCAAAGTGAACCCCAGCTTCCAAAAGCTGTTTCATGGAGATTACTGCCATCTTCACGCACCTCCTAAGTTTGGTTTTTTGTGTGTCCTCCGCCGACATCATTTTTCATAAAGACTTTCCAATGGAAAGCACCCTCTACAAAATTAACCGACGTGCGTTTTTAACACCGTCAATTAATATACCATAACACTTGCATCGTTGCAACCAACTTTTCGACAATAGTTGGAACAACGCAAAATGTGACGTTTTACGCCTCTCATCGAACTTGTCAGCAAGAATAAAAGCCGCCCACTTCCCAGTCTGGTCAGTTGGACGGCTTTTTCGTAATTTTAGTAATGATAGAACTGAAATCCTCACCCTTAGCAAACTGATAGGTACCGGTACGAATTTTGGTATTGATTTTTTGAGCCTTAGCTGCTGCCTCAAATGCACTAGCATCAGATACGACCCCTGCCCGTTGCAATCCTGATGCCACACTTCTCAAATTGCTTCCCGATGCAATGCTATACTGCACTTGTGGGGTGGCAGGCTGCTTGGGGATATTGGGAGTCGTTGTAGTGCCAGCTCTTTGAGTTTGCGGCTTATTCGGACTTTGTGGAACCGATGTGCTAGTCGAAGGTTTAGACGCAGCCGAGGATGTGCTGTTTACAGGTGCCTTTGGTGTTGCCGGCGTTTGAGCTGGTTTAGCCTTTTGGGGTGCAACCGGAGTTTTATTACCTTCCTTGATCACCTTATTACGCCATTCCTCTTCTGTCATTTTCGGATCAGAGCTGTCACTGATCTGAAGATTTAATTCGGCTGCTGCCTTTTCTAATTGCTCTCGCGTCATGTTTTTCGGGTCTGTGGAAGATTGCTGCGATTGTCCCTGACCAATCATTGCCAGTTGCAACAGCAATGCCCCCGTTATCAGACCAGTACCCATGCCTAGCATAAATGAACGGTTTTTGATCACGTTACATCCTCCCGCTCCGCGAGTTGCAATATGAGCTGTACTTCACCCCGTTGAATGCCTGATTGCTTGGCTATATAGTCCACCGACTTGCCTTGCTCATGCAGCGCAAACAACTCTTGATAACGATCACGGATGGACTCTGCTTCCTGCTCCGTTTCAGGGTCTTGTAATACCGTCTGCTCCTCCATAGTTATGAGGGGAGCTTCTGAACCAGAGTAGCCTTCCTGCACAGACATTCCAGATTGCGGACTTTGAAATTGACCGTATGCAACCGCTGCCTGATGAGAAGTAGCTGTATGTTGTATTTCCTTAGATACAGGCTCGGTTTGCATAGAAACAGTAGCAAACATAGCCTGGCGCTCAAGCTCCACGATACGGCTCCGAAGCTCAGCTAATTGCTCCTGTAATGCCGCCTGTTTAACTGTATGCTCCTGCTTCATACCCGAAACGAGCTCAATCAACTCGTCATTATCGTTTTCAATATCGGCCATATATTGCTCCAATGTGGCCTCGACCTTTTGGACGACGGCCTCTTCTGTTCCCCGGCCTGGCTGACGCTTAGGCAGAAGCCAGGCGTAGACAACAGCTGCGGCGCCCAGCAGAACAATATAAATCCATGGTTGATCCACTGCCCATCGTCTCCTTTAATAACGCTTCTTCACCTGTCGGATCAGAGCGAAAAATCAATATGATGTCCCTTGAACGGATGCTCTGCCGGATGCTCCTTAGGTAGCTCAGACTCATCTGAGCGGGAGCGGCTCTGCTGGGAAGAATCTCTGCTCTGCCCTCCTGTTTGCCGCTCACCGACGAATGTTTCCGCAGACTGGTCTACGGCACTGCTTCGCTGACGCATGTTTTCCGTCTCCAACGCGGCCTTTTGTCCAAGCAATGCTTGATCATTCATCGGCCGCTGCTGGGACTCACTTTGGTATTTTCCTGCTTCGCTGGTGCGAGGTACGGCAATTTGCAATTCAACAGCCTTCAAGCTCATTGGACCACACCCTTTCCGATTGGGCATCCGTTCTGTCTTCCAAGGAATACAATGTTGAATGTTGTTTTTCAGTGTGCCGAATTACACGTAGGAGGACATGCTGATGTCTCCTTCGTGATAATAAAACGCCATTCTTTCCACTGAATCTTTAATAAATTTTGTATATCTGCCGATAACTATTTTAGAGCCACCGTAAATTACATTTTTCACTTCTACCCGTGCGCGGCTCGTATCCTCTAATGTTCGTTCAATTTCAAGCATTCTGGACTTGGTTTCCAAAAGCTCCTGTTCATTAGATTTTTTAGTAGATGTCAGCTTGATTCGCATAGCCATTCTTTCAGGTGCAAGCTGTCCGGCGGCGGCAAGCTGATCCAATATGGTAAGGGCCTTATTCGTTTTATCCTGACTGTCTGTCTGCTGCTTCAAACGTGCGCGGAGTTCTGTCAGTTCATCGCGCAGTTCGGGTAGCACACCCACTTCGATAACAGTAGCTGTGGACATCGTATTACCGATGGTACGAGCCACTACCTTTTTACCAGCTTGTACACTGCCACCTACGATAAGCCCTTTAGTCCCCTCGCAGAGTACATTTACACTCGCTTTAATCTGGGAATGCATGATGCTCTGGGATACAAGTATATCGCCTCCGGCAATCACGTTACCATCTTGTATGAATGAGCATTTGACATTTTGTGCAGCTTTCACGAACCCCTTATGATATCCGATAATACCGCCACTGATTTCCACTGAACCTTCCGCCTCAATTTCAGCGCCTTCCACACCACCGATGACACGAATGTCGCCAGCCGCCCGAACTCGAAAACCAGTCAAGACATTCCCACGAATGACGACGGTTCCAACAAAATCAATGTTACCGACACTATAATCGACGTCCCCGTTCACTTCATATACAGGGAATACATTAAGTTTGCCCTTTTCAGTCGTAGTCACCAGTCCATCAATAGCCGCATACATCGCAACACCTTCTGGATGGATCACTACATTTTTTCCGACTTTAAAACGCGCCTCTTTACCTGGAAGAAAAGGAATTTCCTCTCCGGTTACAGCAATCCCCGGTACACCCGGCACAGGATCAACCCGTTCGGCAATCAGTTGACCACGTTTCACATTTCTTAAACGAGTTAATTCTTTATAATCCACCCGTCCATCCACGGTTTCAAGCGGCTTATGTGCATCTTCGCCAGTCACAATATCAGCCAGATTAATTTTTCCGTCTGTGCCATGGATCGGCTGCTTTCCCTGAGCAATCAGTAATTTTCCAAAGAAATGATCTTCCGGACTTGCTGCAAATACACGAATTGCATCGGTCATTAAACCGTAGGATATTTTTTGGTTGCTTAGAAAACGCTCTAATTCTTCCACAGAACAGGCAAAGCCTTCTTCACGTTTGGCAAACTCCAAGTAGGCGGTTTGTTTGTCAGGTGAGACAACCACTTTTAAAAACTGGTCCAAAGCATATTGCTTCTCCACAAGGGTGCTCCTTCCGTCTAACTGTTACTGTAACCTCCCGTACGTTAATCTTTACGCATTAGCAAATCCCGTTGTTTGTCCAATGTCGCTCTCAGACGTAATATTGCTTTGGAATGCAACTGTGAAATTCGCGATGGAGATAGCGACATGACCTCAGCGATTTCGCTGAGTGACAAATCCTCGTAATACAATAAAGAAACAACGATACGTTCTTTTTCAGTCAATTTATCAATGCCTTGTGCAAGGGCATCACGAAGTGTAAATTCATTGACCTTATGATCCGGATTTTTCGCCTTCTCGTCTACCAAAAGGGAAAGCCGTGTTTCCGATTCCTCTTCGCGGATCGGGTCCTCCAGTGAGACAATCGACATAACGGCGACCTCCTGGATCATATTTTGAAACTCTTTCTCAGAAACGTCCAAATAATGACTCATCTCTTCGTCGCTTACCGTGCGTAGATATCTTTGTTCCAAATGCTGGTAGGCATCCTCGATTTTTTTCGCTTTTTCCCTAACTGAACGAGGAACCCAATCCCCTTGACGAAGACCATCCAAAATCGCTCCACGAACACGCCAAGAAGCATAGGTCTCAAACTGCAAACCACGCTCATAGTCAAATTTCTCTAAAGCGTCAATCAAACCCATAACGCCGTTACTCGCTAGATCATCCTTGGATACATTTTTAGGCAAGCCTACTGCAAGACGGCCTGACACATATTCCACAATATGGAGATACTTTTCAATTAACTGTTTTTTTGCTTCCTTGTCACCGTGTTCTTTCCATTGTTCCCATAGTTCGGAATGGTTTAAGTGAGCGGCTTTTCGCTCGTTCATCGGCTTCACCCTCCTTATTTGTCTGTCAGGTGACGAACGGCCTTGGCCAATTCTTCAGGGTCCTTGTTGGAAACCAGCTTAGGTGGGTTTAAAGGTGCGAAACCATTATTCCCCTCGTCCGTCTGCTCTGGTTTCGGTTTCAGCAATTCATTCAGGTCTTCATTTTCGTCTGGTGTCGTCAGGTCCAGATTCCCCCCTACGCCATCAACCTGAGAGCTTGCCCGGCTTTGGGCATTCCCCAGATCTGGCCGCGCCACAACACCTAGTGTCCAGCGCAGCACAAATGCAAGTAGGAACCAAAAAACGAAGGCGATCAAGCCACGAATTAAGCTCGTGGTCAGCAGATTGCTGCCAACGGACAACACAAAAGTCAGAATAAATCCGACTACTCCAGACCAAAGATTAATGCGTAAGCTGCCAAATAACATGTTTATAATTCCTTTACACCTTTTTGTACGCTTCGAATATTCAAAACGCCAGTTTCAGAGTCCAACTCAATCGTTCGTCCATAATTGCCACCTGTGTCCTCCGCAATCAAAGGAATGCCGAGATCTACGAGCATTTCCTTGCATGATTCTACATTACGTGGACCAATCCGCATGGTGTCTCCACTACCAGCAAAGGCGAACATCTGCGCTCCCCCTGCCATTTTGGCAATCAGTCTGCGTCGTTCAGCACCCAATTTCAACATCCGCTCAAATAACTCGGGCAGCGCCGTATCGGCGTATTTAGCAATATTCAGTTGCCCTTCACGTGCAATATCCGAGGATGGTAGCATCACATGTGCCATACCTGCCAGTTTCAAATGAGGATCGTAGAGAGTCAATCCGACGCAGGAGCCAAGTCCTGTAGTACGAATTGAGTTCGGGTTACTGGTAACATTTAAGTCAGCCATACCGACTTTAATGATGCTTTTATCCTCAATCATCGTTCATCGGGACTCCTAACGACCTAAAGATTTTCCCGAACGATTCTGGATCAGGAATCAGGAAAAATTGACCCTCTATCTGATTCTGCCCTTCCAGAAACGATGTGTCAATCAATAATGCAGCATCCCCCATCTGCCCAAACTGCAGCAGTCCGTAGCTAAGAATTGCTCCTGCCATGTCCAACGCCAGCGCAGGGACTGTTGGATACATGGATAAACGTGTAAAATCGGCCAGCGAAGACAGGTATGAACCTGCTAAAATGTTACCGATCTCCGACAGGGCTGAGTGCTCCATTTCATTAAAACTGTCCTCGTCATCTGAAGGAATATTTGCCAAACGGGAAAGTAAGCCTTTTGCCGCCTGAGGCTGCAATATGAAGAATAGATTGCCGGGGGCTTCCCCTTCTACCCTAAAAAATATTGCAACAACAAGTTGCTCATATCCGCCCACTTTGTCCGCAATTTCCTCAAAGGGCAGCATTTGTACTTTGGGGACACCCATATCGACCGGTTTATTGAGAAGCCGGGAGAGCGCTGTAGCAGCGTTCCCCGAGCCAATGTTGCCGACTTCTTTCAACACATCCAACTTGAAGTCTTCGAGATTTCCAAGATTCTCCATATATTAATCCTCTAAGCCTTCCAGCTGGTTCATTTCGCTACGATTCAGGACTTCCGACAAGTTCAGCATAATCAACAAGCGCTCTTCGCCAATTTTAGCAACTCCGCGAAGGTATTTAGCCTTAACTCCGCCAATCACTTCCGGTGGTGTCTCGATATTGTCAGTATTCAGGTCAATAACATCATTCGCTGAATCAACGATAAAGCCGACTTGCATTTCGCCCACTGCAACGATAATGATGCGAGTTTGATCGGTATATTCAGCTTCAGGCAATCCAAATCGGCCACGAAGATCAATAACCGGAATGACTACGCCTCTCATGTTGAATACGCCTTTAACAAAATCGTAGGTTCTTGGAACCCGTGTAATCGGCACCATGCGTTCAATAGATTGGACTTTTTCTACTTCAACACCGTATTCCTCTTCACCAAGCTTAAATACGATAACTTTAATTTCTTCTCCCATGTCTAAAAACCCTCCTTATTGATGTCAGCAACTTCACATTTCTTTCATTTCTGATGAAGACATTATTTAATGAAAACATTCGGGTCAATGATCAAAGCAACCTGACCGTCACCCAGAATCGTGGCACCTGAAATTCCTTGGATGTTTGGAAGATATTTGCCCAGATTTTTAAGGACAATTTCACTTTGTCCCAAAAAGTCCTGTACGGAAAGAGCTGCCAGACGGTCTCCCTTGCGGATGACAACGACCTCTGTCTCTTCTTCTTCATCTTCATTGAAGTCCGGTACCTCAAACAGCTGACTCAAGGAGATGAGCGGGATATGAGAATCGCGGAAAGCAATCATTTTATTGCCATGTACAGAACGAATTTGTGTCCGTTTGACGATCGCAGTTTCCACAATGGAGGACAATGGAATCGCATATTTTTCAGAACCGATCTGTATCATCATGGCTGCAATAATGGATAGGGTCAGCGGCAATTGCACAGAGAAATTAGTGCCTTGGCCCAGTGTAGAGTGAACCGTAACATTGCCACCCAAAGCGGTGATTTTGGATTTAACAACGTCCAAACCGACACCGCGTCCTGATACGTCTGAAATGACTGCAGCTGTGCTAAAGCCCGGAGCAAACAATACCTGATAGGCTTCCTCGTCGGTCATGACCGCTGCTTGCTCTGCCGTCAAAATCCCTTTAGAAATAGCACTATTTAGTACCTTATCGCGATTAATACCATTTCCGTCATCTTCAATCTCGATGAATACGTTATTTCCGCTATGGAAAGCACGTAAGTTAACCGTTCCTGTCTCAGGTTTACCAGCTGCTATCCGATCGGCTACCGACTCAATGCCATGATCCACGGAGTTACGAAGCAAATGCACCAGAGGATCGCCAATTTCGTCGATAACAGTGCGGTCCATTTCAGTTTCTGCTCCAGTAATAACCAAATCAAGTTTTTTATCCAGCGATTTGGCCAGATCGCGCACCATACGCGGAAAACGATTGAAAACAGTATCTACTGGTACCATCCGCAATTTAAGAACGACGTTTTGCAAATCGCTGCTCACACGACTCATGTGCTCTACCGTTTCTGTCAGTGCTGGATTGGAAGCTTCACTTGCCAACTGCTCTAACCGCACACGGTCAATGAGCAACTCGCTAAATAAGTTCATAAGCACATCCAGACGTTCAATATCTACACGAATCGTACGGTTATGCGTAGGCGCAGCTGCCTTAGCTGCTGGCGCCTTACCTGCAGCTGGCTTAGCCACAGAGGCCGCAGCTGGAGACTGCGGCTGCGAAGGAGCAGGTGGTTGCACGGCAACAGGAGCTTCCTGTACCGCAGCAGTCTCAGCCAGTCCAGCAGTAACTTCGCTCATTTGTTTAAGCGATTCCTGATCTAGTTGTACCACTGAGACAGTCTCAATTTCAGAGATACCCGCGATTTCCTTTTCCAGCTCCCCAACTTCTTTCTGCGTTATGTAATATAACGAGAAGCTTTGCTCGAATTTCTCCTGCTCAATATCCTGTACCGACGGATAGGCCTTGACGATTTCACCAGAGTTTTCCAGCGTATTGAACACCATAAAAGCACGTGCCGCTTTCAACTGGCTATCTGAGCTGATTGTTACCTGTATATAGTGAACACGATGTCCTTCAGAAATAGATTGCTCCAGTACAGAATACTGGAACTGATCCAAGACAAGCCCAGCACTATCGTTTTTGTCCACTTTTTTAGATGGAGACTCCTCAGTCGCGGCATTTGCTCCGGACTTTTGGAAATCTCCGCTCACGATGGATTGTAGTGAAGATACAATAGAGGAGACATCCGCTTTTCCGTCGCCTCCCTCTGTAATGTGCTGCACCATGGACTCCAAAGCATCCAATCCTTTAAATAAGGTATCGAATATAAATTCATGCATCGCCAGCTTGTTGTTACGTACCAGATCAAGAACGTTTTCCATTTGGTGAGTCAGCGATGCTAGGTCTTCAAATCCCATCGTAGCAGCCATTCCTTTGAGGGTATGGGCAGAACGGAAAATCACCTGAACGATGCCTAGATCGGTTGGATTGCTTTCCAGTTGTAGCATTTTTTCGTTAAGAGATTGCAGATGATCATTCGACTCATCAATAAACATGTTTAAATATTGGTTCATGTCCATTGTGAGACACCTCCTCCATGAGTTACACTCCGATTATTTCACAACTTGTACAAGCTTGGGGGCGATCTCCTGCATTGGCAGAAGGTGACGCACACATTTTAACTCTACTGCTGAGCGGGGCATTCCGTACACTACACAAGTTTCCTCATTTTCAGCAAATGTGGATTGCACCCCAGCATCATAAAGCTTTTTCATCATTTTGGCCCCGTCGCTCCCCATTCCAGTGAGCAATACTAGATGCCGCTCCAACGAGGTTAACGAGAGCAACGATTCAAACATCGTATCTACGGAAGGACGGTGACCATTGCGAGCTTCCTCCATCTTCAGTGACACAGTGTATTTACCACCGGCTCCTGGCACAATTCTTAGTTGATATCCCCCTGGGGCAATGTAGGCCGTTCCAGTCTCCAGCGTCATTCCCTGCTCAGCCTCCACAACTCGGAGTGGACTTAACGTGTTTAAGCGTTGTGCCAGCGAACGAGTGAAGTTTGGCGGCATATGCTGAACGATAACGATTGGAGCAGGAAAATCACCAGGAATGCGTTCCAACAGCGTCTTAAGCGCCCGCGGGCCGCCCGTAGAACATCCCACCGCCACCAGTTTGCGAAAGCTGGACGTGTACACACCTTTTTTAAGAGAAAATCCCTTAGGTGTGGCAGGAACTGTAGGTGCCGTTACTGGAGGCGTAGCAGCCGCAGGAGTATGCATAGCTGATGAAATCACCGTCTTACGGGGCTCCGGCTTAACCAGCCCTGCTTTATCCTTACCATGCAGCGATTTGCCAGCGGCCGTATTAGAACTGTTTAGTTGCCCTGGTGTTCGTCCCATCCCCTTGGACAAGTCTTCCTTCTTCTGAACAGAAGGTGCTTGGACTGACTTGCTTGGCTGAGCAGCTGGCTGTTCTATGCGTCCCGCTGTAACTGATGTTCCAGACTGTTGTCGTTTAGTTTCCTGCTTGGCTGTTGCCGGGACGGACTTGCCAGCATCACGCTTCGGCTGAGCTGCTACAGCAGGTGAAGGAGCAAGCGGAACAACAGAAGGCTTGTCTGTCGAAGCTTGACTGCTTGTTCGTTTCTCAGTCACAGCCTGTCCTGGAGGCTTTTCCTGTGGTATTTTTTTCGCTTGTTCCAATGCAGCTTTGCGCTCATTAGCTTCCTTGCGCTCCAGGCGGCTCCGCACTGCTTGCATAGCAGTGTGCATCTGTTCCAGCAGTGCCTTGCTCACTTGCTCAATATCTTGCGCATGAGCAATGGAAGGCTTTCTTATAAAATCGAAAGCTCCTGCCTCCAGAGCCATGATGGTCTCCTTCATACCTTGTTCATTAATGCCTGACAGCATAATAACAGGTAGCGGATGGGCTGCCATAATCAATGGCAATGCTTCAAGACCATTCATTTCAGGCATCTCGACATCCATGGTGACCAAATCGGGCTGCAATTCCTTCACTTTCTCTACAGCCTCTTTGCCATTGGCGGCTGTACCTACGATGTTGAACGACTCATCCCTTACAATTAAATCTGTAATAATTTTGCGCATAAAGGCCGAATCATCTACAACCAGCACCCGGTAAGCACACATGTTAAACACCTCTGTTTCCTCTCATCAAAATCAATGTACAGAACGCCGCAACCATTTTTGCATAAACCCTTTAATTCCACTCAATGCACCTGATTGCGGAATCTGTGGCATTGCTGCAAAACGGTGTGCCAGACTCAATACATCTCTTGAAGCCGCACATCCCGGAAAAGCAACCATAAAAGGTACTTGCCTTTTGACTGCTTGCATGACATGAGTATCATCACTGATATGTCCAAGCAACGGGATTTCGATCTCCAAAAAGCGTTTCGCAACCAGTGCGATCTTATCGGCAACTTGACGGGCCTCATTATCGTTATCGGCACGATTGACTATAATTTTGAATACCGTATCCTTTTGTAACCCGCTGACGACTTTAATTAGCGCATACGCATCTGTTAAGGACGTCGGTTCCGGTGTGGTTACGACCAGGCATTCGTCAGCTGAAGTGATGAATTTAAGGTTTTCTTTGGATAAACCTGCACCTGTATCAAATAGAATGTAATCCATATCTGCCGCCATTTTCTCTACTTCTTCGGCAAAATAATTCAGATCGTTATCCGATAACGTAAACAATTCGCTCAAGCCCGATCCTCCAGCAATATAAGGCAAACCACCTACACCCGTTTGAATAATTTCATCAATTGATTTCTCACGTTTTAGCAGGTGAAGAAGATTGTATTGTGAATTGGCTCCCATTAATACATCAATATTGGCCATACCTATATCAGCATCAAACACAAGTACCTTTCGACCAAGGGATTGCAAAGCCAGAGCAAAGTTCAGCGTAAAATTGGATTTGCCCACCCCGCCTTTACCACTGGTGATCGTTATAATTTTTGCTTGACGATTACGTGGAGGCAATCGATATTTATCCAATGAAGAAGCCATTTGTCTAAGTGATTGGGCTTGGTCACTCATATGGAATCTCCGTTAACTCCTGTTGCTGCTTTGGGTCCAAGCAGCATGCTTGTCACCATTTCTGCATCGGGATGAAGCAGGTCGTCAGGAACATTTTGTCCATTGGTAATATAAGCCAGCTGCATCGGAAAATGATGCAAAAGGTTAAACATCCCACCACAGCTACCTGTCTCGTCCATCTTAGTAAATACAACCTTACCAAGACCAAACTTACTGAAATGTCCAGTTATATTGAGCATATCTTTACTTTTGGATGTCAGACTGAGTACCAGATACGTCTCACTTTCATTAATAGGCGAAAGCAGACTTTGCAGTTCCGAAACAAGTAATTCATTACGATAATTTCGTCCTGCGGTATCCATGAGGATCAGGTCACAATGTTCCAGTCGTTGAATGGCTCTGTGGACGTCACCAGGAGATTGCACAACTTCAAGCGGTACATTCAAAATCGTAGCATATGTACGCAGTTGCTCGACGGCTGAAATCCGGTACGTGTCAGAAGTAATAAATCCAACTTTGCGATGATGCTTGAACAACTGCTCTGCTGCTAACTTGGCAATGGTTGTCGTTTTCCCTACTCCGGTAGGACCTGCTACATACACAATTTTGGTATCTTTGGAGATCCCTTTGTCCAGTCTTGTTTGAATAAAACTGGCCACTTCCTCACGAAAGGCTTGTTCCCAATCAAAAGTTTCAAGCGCAAAAGGGTGCTCACTCCGACGCACATATACCTGTTCGAGCCAATACTCCAGTAAATCTCGTTCCACTTCCTGCTCCAGCACACGCTCACAAATCTCTTGCAGCGGCTCCGGCCAAGTACTTTCCAATGAAGAATTTCGGGAAAACCGAGTCATCATGGCTTTCATTTCCCGCAATTCATTAAGCAGAGCCTGATTTTCCTCTACTCCGCTCTTATCTGGAGCACTTACTTCAATGGGCTGTTTAAACAGTTCGCTGGATGATTTCATGTTCGAAAGCAATGCTTCATGATCAAGTGCTTGAGATATAGTCTCCAGATTATTAGCAGACCTAGATGACAAATGCTCAGTTGCTGAAGCAGCTTGTTCTTCATTAATCGTTAATTCAGCTTGTTCTTCTTTGGAACCACCCGTCATCTGCGTTACCCGACGATAAGCTTCTGGAGCAGCTTGTCTGGGAACCACAGGCATAAATGATTTTTCTGGCTGTTCAGGAGCGTTCATTAGAGGTGAAGCCGCCTGGGCAAGTTCTTGTGAAGAGGTTCCAAACCGTCGTGGCTTTTGAGGTTGCTTCTCCTCTACCGCAGCAACCACTTCGATTTTCTTTTTACTGAACATTCCCATGAAACCGCCGACCTTCATTTCCTTTGTACTTAAAATGACGGCGTCTGTTCCTAAGTCACCCCTGATTTGCAGCATAGCTTCTGGCATGGTATCCACTACATATCGTTTCACTCTCATAAGTTCACCACTCCGACACTTTGAATTTCAACGTTCGGCTCCAGCTCACTGTACGACAGCACCGGGACATCCTGCATCGTCCGCTCCATCACTTGCCGCAAATACATACGAATTGTCGGTGACGTTAACACAATAGGCTGCTGTCCAGATTGAATAAGGCGGTTGATTTGCTCCATCATTCTTTGATACACCGTTTGCGTAGACACCGGATCAAGAGCCAAATAGCTACCTTGCTCCGACTGTTGCACGCTTTCAGCAATTTTCTTTTCCAATCCTGGTCCCACTGTAATAACGCGTAACGTCTCCCCTTGTTGGGCAAATTGCTGCGTAATCTGGCGGGACAACGCCTGACGGACATATTCAGTCAGCACGTCGGGATCTTTTGTATAAGTACCATAGTCAGCTAGCGTTTCGAAAATAGTCACCATATCGCGAATGGAGATTTTTTCTTTCAACAGCTTGGCCAGCACTTTTTGTACATCCCCAATCGCAAGCACAGAAGGAATAAGGTCGTCCACCAGCACTGGATAATTCTCTTTGAGATTGTCGACCAGCGACCGTGTTTCCTGTCTGCCAAGCAACTCATGAGCATGTTTCTTGATTGTCTCCGTAAGATGAGTAGCTACAACTGAAGGTGGATCAACTACGGTATAACCCGATAGTTCCGCAACATCCTTGGTGTTCTCATCAATCCAGAGCGCAGGCAATCCGAAGGCTGGTTCCGTCGTTTCGATTCCTGTAATAGAATCATCATCGTATCCTGGACTCATAGCCAGGTAATGATTTAACAGAAGCTCTCCGCCGCCCACGGTATTACCTTTAATTTTAATTACATACTCGTTAGGCTTGAGCTGAATGTTGTCCCGAATACGAATGACCGGCACAACCAAACCCAGCTCCAAAGCACATTGACGACGGATCATAATAATCCGATCCAATAAATCCCCGCCCTGCTGTGTATCCGCCAGCGGAATTAACCCGTATCCAAATTCAAATTCAATTGGATCTACCTGAAGCAGATTAATGACACTTTCCGGGCTACGGACTTCTTCAATTTGTTGCTCCTCTTCCAGCTGTTCATCAGCTATCTGTTTGCGCTCCATATTGCCCTGCATTCTTCGAGCCGCGAAAAACAGCAGAATCGCCAGTGGAAGAGTTGTAATGATATGAATAGGTGTGAAAAGCCCCAATAATGCAATTGTGGCAGCCACAATGTAGATCAGTTTTGGATAAGAAAAAAGCTGTCCAGTTAAATCCTCTGCCAAGTTGCCATCCGACGTAGCCCGCGTAACAATCAAACCTGACGCCGTGGATATGAGCAGTGCGGGAATCTGGCTGACCAGTCCGTCACCGATGGTGAGGACAGAATAAGTCGACAGCGCCTCTTGAAATCCTTTTCCCTGAACGGCCATACCGATAATAAAGCCACCGACCAAGTTAATGATCAAAATGATAATACTAGCAATGGCATCACCTTTAACGAATTTACTCGCACCATCCATCGCTCCGTAAAAATCAGCTTCCCGTTCAATTTTACTGCGTCGTTCACGGGCTTGCTGCTCATTGATCAAACCTGCATTCAGATCAGCATCAATACTCATTTGTTTACCCGGCATCGCATCCAATGTAAATCGTGCGCCTACCTCAGCAACCCGCTCAGATCCCTTGGTGATAACAATGAACTGTACGACCACGAGAATGAGAAAGACAACAAAACCGACGGCAATTTGCCCTCCTGCAATCCAACTACCAAACGTAGCAACTACTTCCCCTGCATGGCCCTCACCTAAAATAAGTTTGGTTGTAGAAATATTAAGTGCCAAACGAAACAACGTTGTAATGAGCAGCAATGAAGGGAAAATAGAGAACTGTAATGCTTCCTTCGTATTCATAGAAACGAGTAGAATCATCAAAGCAATAGAAATATTAATGACGAGTAGGATATCCAGCAGCCATGATGGGATCGGGAGAATCATCATAAGAACGATACCGATGACGCCTGCAAGGACAGTTATTTCTTTTATTTTCACGGGTCTCTAGCCCTCCGATCCCTTTATTTCACTTTACCTTTTAATTTATATACATACGCCAGCACTTCGGCAACGGCCTGGAACAGATCAGCTGGTATCGCATCCCCGATTTCGGCTCGTTGAAACAGCGCCCGCGCCAGCGGCTTGTTTTCCATCGTTATTACGCCGTTTTGCTTGGCAATTTCTTTAATTCGGAGTGCAACGTAATCTTGCCCTTTCGCAATAATCTGCGGCGCTTCCATCTCCGAACCGTCATATTTCAAAGCCACAGCAAAGTGCGTAGGGTTGGTGATGATGACATCTGCATTAGGAACCTCCTGCATCATACGCTGCATAGCCATACGGCGCTGACGCTCGCGAATTTTCCCCTTGATCAGCGGGTCACCCTCCATTTTCTTGTATTCATCCTTAATGTCCTGTTTGGACATTTTCAGGTTTTTCTCATGCTCGTAACGTTGATACATATAATCCAACACCGCTAAAACGAACAGTACCACACCAATTTTGAGCCCCAGTTCCATTGTTAATGAAGCTGTAAAGCTTAACATCTGATCGCCGGACATTTCAGCTAGTTTGGGTAGGTCAGCCTTTGTTTTCCAGAGTACGCTGTACACCAGATAACCAATTACGGTCATCTTTAAAACAGATTTCAGGAATTCAACCAATGACCTCATGGAAAAAATATTTTTGAATCCTTTAATCGGATCAATCTTGCTAAACTTGGGCGTAATGCCCTCTCCGGTTAATAAAAAACCGATCTGCATGTAATTTGCTACTATCCCGATGACAATAGCCCCAATAAAAATAGGTGCCAGCATAATCAAGATTTGCACGCCGTACTCGCCCATCATCAGCAGCGTTGTGTTCGGCGTTACCTCCATAGAGAGCCGATTCACAAAAATATCTCGAAATAGTCGAACAGCATGATCCTTAAAATACCCGCCGAAAATCATGAGGCAAAAAAACGTAACCAGCAGGACACCAGCGGCGGGCAACTCCATGCTTTTGGCAACCTGCCCTTTTTGTCTTGCATCCTGTTTCTTTTTGGGTGTAGCTTTTTCCGTTTTTTCCCCTGAGAACAACTGCAGGTTCATAGCATATTTAAATGACAAACTACGTTCCTCCAGACCAGACATTAAGGACGATTACCCATAATATCCAACAAGTTGCGCATGGATTCGAACATCACAGAAAACAATCTTTCGAATATAAAAGCAAAACTTGGCATGAGAAGCAGTAACATGAACAGTCCCACAATAATTTTAAGAGGTACACCAATAACAAAAATGTTGAATTGTGGCGCTGTTTTAGCTAAAAAACCGAGTCCCACATCTGTTAAAAAGGTAGCCACTACAATGGGAGCAGCAATTTGAAAAGCAAGCATAAATGATTCCGCAAAAGAACGTACCAGGAATTCAGTTACACTGCCACCATACAGCTTTACAAAAAAATCATTTGTCAACGGTACCCAATCATAGCTGTATAAGATAGCATTTAGCAGATGATGGTGCCCATTTATACTTAAAAAGAATAATACAGCTATGGCAAACTTAAAATTCCCCGTTAAAGGCGTTGAAGCCCCTGTCATGGGATCAAACACACTCGCCATTCCGAAACCTACCTGAAGGTCTATAAATGAACCTGCGGTTTGGATCGCTGTCATGAACAGATATGCAGTAAACCCCAATAACAACCCAATCAGCACTTCACGGCCCACTAAGAGCACATACGCTACATCGGTCGGTACCTGTTGATGCGTACCATATGTAAGATACACGACCAAAGCTAGAAATCCTGAAATTCCGACCTTAAAGATATTAGGTACCCCTCGGGTTGAAAAAATAGGCGCTACTACAAAAAATGAGGTAATCCGACAAAAAATCAGCAAAAAAACAGGAAAACTCTGTAACAATATGTTCATAACATTCAGCCTAACCTATATATTTGTACAAATTGTCCAGAATGTTATACGTAAAGTCCACTAATGTGGTCAATATCCAGGGCCCGAACAAAAGCAATGCCAGCAATACGGCGACAATCTTCGGAACAAAGGCCAGTGTTTGCTCCTGAATTTGGGTTGTCGCCTGAAAAATGCTGATAATCAAACCCACGACTAGCCCCAAAATCAGCATCGGAGCGCTCACCTTGAGTACAATGTACACCGCTTGCCCAGCCAGGGAAATAATAAACTCCGAAGTCATTGCCGTCCTCCTTGATTGCTGTCCTTGCATGAAGTATTCATGTGTTAAAGCTCAGAAGCAATGATTTGACAACCAAATACCAACCATCTACAAGTACGAAAAGCAGTATTTTAAAAGGAAGTGAAATCATTACCGGTGGTAGCATCATCATCCCCATAGCCATGAGTGTACTCGACACCACAATGTCTATAACTAAAAATGGTATGAAAATCATAAAGCCCATCTGAAATGCCGTTTTCAACTCACTGATTGCATAAGCCGGAACCATCACCGTTAGTGGAATATCCTGATAATTCTTTGGTTTTTCCATCTTGGTGTATTTCATAAAGAGCAGTAGATCCTTCTCACGTGTATGAGAGAACATAAAGGTCTTGATCGGTACCGATGCCTTATCCAGCGCCTGAGACTGTGTTATATCCCCCTTGAGATACGGCTGAAGTGCAGTTTCATTCATAGCTGAGAATGTCGGTGCCATAATGAATAAAGTGAGAAACAAAGCCAGTCCGACAAGCACCTGATTAGGCGGCATCTGCTGGGTTCCCAGCGAAGTTCGCACAAAACCAAGCACAATCACAATTCGCGTAAAACTTGTCATAAGTACAAGCAACGCGGGCGCTACACTAATGACAGTAATAAGTAAAATAATAGACAGCGAGGTGGCACCGGGCTGTCCTTTGTCCGAATTGCCGACTTGAATATCAATGTTCGGAATCGGTTCCGCAGAGGCCGCCGTCACCGAAATGAAGCTGAACAAGACAAGCAGCAAACATGCAAGTATAATCTTTTTTCTCATGAATCTCCCGACCGATCTGTAGTATTCTCCTCATTGCGCAGCTTTTCAAGTTTATCCTTGCGATTCGGCATTTGCCGAAGCTTGGATTCAAACATCTCGTGAAAAGATGTCTCCTCTTCAGGCTGCTGCTGTGCCGCGTTGTTCCGGCGAAGCTTATCCGCAATTTTAGCGAATAGCGGGGCAATCGGGCCGCGCTGCAGAGAAGCTTCTTGCTCCAGTGCGGCCAAAATTTGCTCCACTTCTTCAGGATCGGATACTTTGTCAACAAGCCGGATATCTTCTCCCACACCAATGAGGTACACACTGCTACCAACTTCAACAAGCTGAAGGGATTTATTGGGACCAAGTCCCACGCCTCCCAGTATGCGAACGGAGCGGTTGCTGAACCAGCTCTGATTTCTTTTACTCAAAAACCGTATCAAGTACACGATCAGTACGATGATAAAGATTAGCACGAAAAGGACCCAGGCAATGTTGCCTATATTGCTGGATGTACTCAATGCGTCAGAGGCACCCTGTTGTGTATCCATACTGGGTGCGCCTTACACACCCAGTGTTTTGTTGATGGCTTCGATAACCCGATCCGATTGGAAAGGCTTAACGATAAAATCTTTTGCGCCAGCTTGAATGGCATCAATAACCATTGCTTGCTGACCCATCGCAGAACACATGATAACCTTTGCGTTCGCGTCAATTTGTTTGATTTCCTTCAGAGCGGCAATGCCGTCCATTTCAGGCATCGTGATATCCATCGTAATCAGGTCCGGACGAAGCTCCTTGAATTTTTCAATGGCCTGTGATCCGTCCTGGGCCTCTCCTACTACTTCAAATCCATTTTTGGACAGGATGTCCCGAATCATCATTCTCATAAATGCAGCATCGTCCACGATCAAAATACGGTTTGCCATCTGAAATAAATCCTCCCTAAATTATGCTTTTATTGTAATTTTTGAATACGGTCCCATTGGCTTACAATATCTGTTACACGCACGCCAAAGTTCTCGTCGATTACGACAACCTCGCCCTTGGCAATCAGTTTGTTGTTAACCAAAATGTCCACCGGCTCCCCGGCAAGCTTGTCCAGTTCAATAATTGAACCTTGTGAGAGCTCCAGAATATCTTTAATTTGCTTTTGGGTCCTTCCTAATTCTACGGTGACTCTAAGGGGAATGTCCATCAATAAATTTAAATTGTTTTCATCCACTTGCGCAAATGCACCGGACTGCAAGTTAGAAAATTGTACAGGTTGTACATTTACATTACGTCCCGGTACTGCGCCGTAGTGATGAGGCGTTCCGTAAGGAGCTTGCGGTGGTACACCAGCTGGCATTCCATAACCCGGTGTTCCATAGCCTGGAGCGCCCTGCTGCCCGTATCCCGGGTCTTGAGGATACATTGGCGGTTGTTGCCCATAGCTTGGGTCTTGCGGCGCCTGCGCGGCTGCAGGCGGCTGCTGATAGGCTGGTGCAGGCGGTTGCTGCGGAACGCTAGCTTGTTGCGGCACTTCAGGAGCTGCTGTTGCAGCTACCTGCTGTGCGGACGCTTGCGGTTGTTCCTCATCCTCTCCGCCATTCATTAGGATGCTCACCATTTTTTTGGCGAAATTAACAGGTAACAGTTGCATCAGCGTAGAGTCAATAAGATCCCCGATCAATAACCGGAAGGATACTGTAATAAGCGTCTCTTCATCCGGCAGACTGGATACTCCATCACCGTGCATAGGATCCAAAATATCAATCCCCGGTGGAGAGATATTAACAAAACGATTAAACATGGTAGACATAGAGGTCGCCGAAGATCCCATCATCTGGTTCATCGCTTCCTGCACGGCACTGATGTGGATTTCATTCAATTCTTCATCTACTGGGTTTCCTTCACCACCAAGCATTAAGTCCGCTATCACTTGTGCATCACGCTTTTTGATTACGAGTGAGTTAATACCCTCGAATCCATCGACATAATTTACATGTACAGCTACGTGTGGCTTTGGAAATGCAGTTTCAAATTCAGAACGGGTAATAATTGAAACTTTAGGTGTCGTAATATCCACCTTTTGACCGAGCAGTGTGGAAAGAGCCGTAGCTGCGCTGCCGAACGTTATATTACCGATTTCCCCGAGAGCATCCTGCTCCAGAGGAGTCAGAAAATCGTCAACGGTCTTGTTGGCGGGAGTAGAATCCGTCCCCGCTTCAGACTGTTTCAGCAAGGCATCGATTTCCTCCTGGGACAAATAGTCTTTACTCGTCAATTTCTTCAACTCCTTCGTTGACAATTTCATCAATTTGTACGGCAACACGATCTCTTACCATGCCGGGACTTCCCATAAACTTCAATTTCTCGCCTACCCGGATGGATAGTCCTTCTTTGACAGGCTTGTTCAATGAAATGACATCCCCTACCGAAAGACCCAGAAACTCGGCTACATTTATCCGGGATTCACCCAACTCCGCAATAATAGGGAGCTCTGCTTTGGTGACCCGTAATCTCAAGGCGTCGATCTCTTCGGGCGCCCTTGATTTCTTTTCGGATGTAAACCACTGGTGCGTGGACAGTCTGGCCATAATGGGTTCCAATACCACGTGCGGGATACAGAGGTTAATCATCCCTGTGGTATCACCAATTTTGGTGCTAAGCGAAATCAGAGCAATCGTTTCATTCGGCGAAACAATCTGCATAAACTGCGGATTTGTTTCCATCGCCTCTAGGCGCGGTTCAATGTCTAGTACCGTTTTCCAAGCCTCTTGCAGGCTATCAAAGGTACGACTGAAAATTCGCTCCATGATCGTCGTCTCGATTTCGGTCAACGCAGCAACCTTTGACGGTGCCGAACCTGTTCCTCCGAGAAGCCTGTCCAACATGGCATAAGCAACGTTCGGGTGAACCTCAAGCACCATACGGCCTTCCAGCGGTTCAGCTTCAAAAATGTTTAGAATGGTCATTTTCGGAATGGAGCGAATGAATTCATCATAAGGAAGCTGCTCCACCTGAACGACATTAATTTGGACAAAAGTACGAAGCTGCGCTGAAAAATATGTGGTCAGATACCGTGCAAAGTTCTCGTGTATCCGCGTCAGACTCCGTATATGATCCTTGGAAAACCTAAGCGCTCTTTTAAAATCATAAGCGCGAACTTTCTTTTGGGTATCTTCCTTTTTAAGTTCTTCCGCATCCATTTCACCGGACGAAAGAGCTGCTAAAAGGGCATCAATTTCCCCTTGTGACAGTACATCCACCAATGTTATTCACCCCCTTACGTGTTCCTGACAAGTTCACCTGGAATCAAATGGCTGCCAGCAAAAAGTCTGTAATTTTGGCGTTCCCCAGGTGACCTTCAGGGAGCGACTTGTTGATGAGATCCGTCAGCTTGTCACTGAACTGGTCCCGGCCTTTAGCCGTTCTGAGCTCATCAGGTTTGGTGTCTGCAAGTAATTGAATAACGATGGGCTTAATACTGATGTCTTTGATTTTTTCAAAAGATTCTTTTGCTTTGGCATCGTTCAATTGAAAAGATAGGTTCATCTGAACAATGTAATCTGCATCTGCCAGATTTGTTTTGATACCAGTAATTTCAGAACTCACTTCCACCAATTCATCTGCTGACAATCTTGGAAGTTGTTCTGCCTGAGCAGCTTGCGCATTCGGTATGACTTCCGACTTCTTCCCGCTAAGCGCTGGTATAAGTACAAAGGCCGCGCCTGCAATCAAAGTAATCGCGAGTAAAATTGTAATGAGCCATGGCAGCATCTTCTTCATTCGTCTTCCTCCATTTGTTGCACTTTTATCGTGGCGGCATGCATGCCGATTTCACGGCTGTAACCCTTGATCAAGGAGACGACATCTGCCGCTTTTTCCAATACAATCAACCGTTTCCCCGTCACCAAAGTGACGTATGTATCCGGTGTTTCCTCCACAGTCTCAATGAGCAGCGCATTAAGCCACATAGGCGAGCCGTTCAGCCGCGTTAACGGGATCATCGTAACACCAACCTCCTGATAGGTGCGGAGGAGCCTCTACTCCTCCGCGTTTAAATGAGATTATCGTTTCAAGTTTACAACTTCCTGAAGCACTTCATCCGAGGTCGTAATGATACGCGAGTTCGCTTGGAATCCGCGCTGAGCTACGATCATTTCGGTAAATTCGCCTGTCAGATCAACGTTGGACATTTCCAGCTGACCCGCGATGATAGCTCCACGCCCCTCTGAGTTGGCTGCTCCAGGCTCAATTGCATCAATATTTGAGTTGACCGTAGTACGGTACAAGCTCCCACCGATTTTTTCTAAACCTTCTGGATTCGTGACTCTGGCTAATCCAATTTGTGTACCATTATCAACTGTTCCGTCATCCAATTGTTGTACAATTGTACCGTCCTGCGAGATGGAGAATGCTGTAACATTGTCAGCAAGTGTGATAGGATCTCCACCCGCATCTCCTACGAAAAATCCATCAGAAGTAACCAGATTTCGGTTCGCGTCAACATGAAAATCGCCCGCACGAGTCAGATAAGGAACTTCCTGTGCATCATTCATTTTGACCAGGAAAAATCCGTCACCGTTAATACGTAAATCCGTTGGGTTGTTCGTAGTCATTGCACTACCTGGAAGATGCAGTGTATCAATTGAGCTGACCGATACCCCCAAACCTACCTGCTTGGCATTCTGCCCGGCGGTTGTTGTTCCGTCTGGTGCACTTGCGCCTGAACTCGTTTGGCTCAAGATATCCTTGAACATCACTCGGCTGGACTTGAAGCCTGTAGTATTTACGTTTGCAATGTTGTTACCGATAACGTCCAGCTTCGTTTGAAAGCCCTTCATGCCCGATACACCTGAATACATTGATCTCAACATTGAGTATAAATCCTCCTCTGATTGGTTGCTTAGTTGACCGCATCAGTCGATCCGCGGCTTTTTCATGGCTTTCCTATTCGGGCCAGCCACTTCGTATACATTTTTCATGAAATAATTACAGCACTATCTATCTGCGTAAATACGTTATCCTCCATGGATTTCTTATCCATCGCGGTAACAACTGTTCGATTAGGTACACTTACAATCAAAGCCATATCCTGCATTAAAATCAATGATTCTTTGGCGCCTTTGGCAGCTGCTTTATCCACAGCAGAGTTGATTTTCGCCATTTGGTCACTTCTCAACTCTATTCCCCGCTGCTCCAGACGCTTGGCTGCATGGTTGCTCAGCTTGAGCACCTGATCCTGCAACACCTGACCGAACGGTCTGGCATCCTTGGATACCGAATTCACTCGGTTTTGTGTGATTGCTGCCGGGGGCACGTTGGCGGGAAAAAGGCGTCCGACCGTTATCCTGTCATTCATGAGTTCTCACCGCTTCCAGTAGAGGAAGAAGATGAAGTATCCAATTTATCTGTAGCGGGAGTCGTTGTGTTAGCTTGGCTCACTGATGTTACATCTTTTAATGCCACCTCAGCCGCTCCCATTTTGGCATACTGCACACCGTCGCGAATAACGATGGAATCTACGATTCCACTTTTTACTGTACCCGCACCTGTTTCACCTGTAATGGAGTCTTTTTTACCTGCCTCAATCCAGCTGACTTCTTTTCCTATCAAACCGGAAGCCGTACCTAAAGACTGTCCCAATGCATTCAACTGCGTAGAAATGTTCATTAGTTGTTCCACCGAGGAAAACTGGGCCATTTGAGCGATAAATTCTTTATCCTCCAAAGGCTGCATCGGATCCTGATTTTGTAGCTGGGTGATCAAAATTTTCAGAAATTGATCTTTACCCATCGTTTTAGTATCCTTGGCACTTGCTGTTTTGACATTGTTCACATTGTAATTCGGCCAGACGTTACTGGTGGATACATTGTTGTCTGTAGTCGCCATTGTGTTCTCACCTCCATCATTACGCTTGTGCTGTAAAGGAGCCTGTCCGATTCATATCATCTGCGCGTTGCTCTGCTGTCCAGTTACGAAGCTCTTCTGTCATTTCAGCTACCTTCAAAGCATCCTCGCTCTCTTCTCTACCTCGAGCTTTGGAACGTTGATTGGATTGCTGCTGCTGATTAGCTCCAGATCCGCGTCCATCCTGATACATATGGGAGGAAAGCGACTCATTGTGCGTTACTTCTACCTTATCCACCTGGATACCTTGGCTCTGGAGACTCGAACGCAGCTGCGACATTTGCTGTTCCAGCAAATCCTTCGCTCCGCTATGCTCAGTCATGAACTGGGCAACCAGATGACCATTTTGCATTGTCAGCTTAACCTCCAGCTGGCCCAGATGATCTGGACGAAGCATAATAGTCGCTTCCGTCAAACCAGTGTGTTTTACAATGTCAAGTTTCTGCACTACAAATTCGGTCATCTCCTTGGCAAATTGCCGTACATGTACGACTGGTTGAGCCGGAGCCGAAGGTGTTGTTCCTTGCGTTTGTACCGAAAGCTGTCCCGCAGTCGTGATCACTGGAGTCTGATTGTCAGTTGCTGTCGGATCCGCTTGCTCAGTTGCATCTACAAATGCACTCGCTTCATCCGCTCCAGTCGTCTTAACTGTAGACTGAACGAGAATATTAGTTGATGAACGTTGCCCTTCTGAACCTTGCTGATTAGTTTCGCCCTGACTTGCTTGCTGCTGAGAAACAACAACCTGTTTGTCTGTAGTAGCTGTAGCTACGGTCTGAGTACCATTTGCTCGATTTGCAGAAGGCTGAACCGCTTGTGAATCCCCACCATCAGCAAGTTCCACAGCTTTCATTACACCATTCCACTGCTCATCGGAAATAGCTCCCGTACCTGCCGTTGCGCTTTGGAGTGATTGTAGCAACTGTGCCACCTGGGACTTTTGGTCTCCAGAAGCCTGCTCTGCTACATTGGCTAGTTGTGACAAAGCGTCCTGCAATGCAAATCGAAGAGTAGCCGGGTTGGCTGCCAAGGCTGTTAAGCCTGTCGCCTCTGTCGTTTCTCCACCGTTTAACTGTTGATTTGTTCCGTCGCCTTGCAAAAACTGTTGTACTTGCTGAATCCACGCTTGCAGAGAAGCAAGCAGAGCAGGATCGGCAGCTACCTGATCATCCAGCTTTTCGAGATTTTGCAGCAAAGGAGCCAGTGTTTCGACCAGCGGCTCGGTTGGAGCTTCCGTGGATTCTCCGGTTGCAATCAACGGAAGTACCATAACTAATGGAGAACCGTTCGCATCTGTGCCTGCTGAGCCCGTTTGCCCGCCTGTCATCATTTGCGTAAGTGTTTGATTAAAAGCACCCGTGGTTGCTCCGGAAGCCGTGGCTGTACTCGTTGTTGAGGCTGTTGTACTGCTAGCTGTCTGACTGGAGCTGAGCGATACACTTTGAGAAATAAGGGTCATTTATTTTTCACCTCCCTTCATTTAAATTACTTACTGCCCATCAGTTTATTCAAAATTTTTGCGGTCTGAGCCGCATCCTTGGCAGACATATTTTGTAGTAATGAACCACGTGTGGAATCATCTACTGTATTTAATATGTTTAATGCCTTGTCTGGACTGATTTTGTAAGTTTGTAAAATAAGTTCGGCACCGCTCTTCTTGTCCATGGAAGCAAATGTGCTACTGATTTGAGTGCTTTGCAAACTCTTACTCGTCGTGCCAGCTGTGGTACCTTGATCCTTTTTCAGACGAGACTGCAACGCAGCAACGGACAAATCCGTAGATGGCGTTACGTTTTTCAGAGCCATAGTAATATCGGCTGCTTTTTTAGCGTCCATCTTTTGCAAAATCTTTGCACTGTTGGCAGGGTCCATGTAGCTTAGCAGCTGCACAGTCTCTTCCGTAGTCAGATTCTCCATAATCGGTGCCGCTTTACTAGCTGTCATTCCTTCATACATGCTAGCAAGATCTCTGGCCTGTTTTACATAAGGATCTTCATTTGTTGTTCCACCTGTAGTTTGCGTACCAGCCTGTCCCTGCTGACTGGCCTGTGGCTGCTGTTCCTGTTGCGTTTGGAGCGTATTGACCTGATTCTGCAGTTCAGTAACCTTTTTATCTTGTGTCGTCTTAGCAGCGGTAGCCTTTTTAAGCTCCTCCGTCTGCTTGGCTAAATCTGCCTTTAACTGCTGAATGGTTGCTTCAGAACTTTCAGACTGTGCCTTCTGATCTGCCTCTTTCGTCTGAGTAGCCTTATCTTTCGGTTCAGGTACCCAATTTTTAACAACTGGTATTTTGTTCCCTAATGAAATCATTTCGCTTCTGAAGTCCATATTGAACAATGTAAGCAGGACCCCGACCAGAACGATTGTGAACACAATCGGAATCAGGAAAAACATAAACCGTTCAAATCCCCCGCCTGATTCTTTACCTAAATCCATATCCAGTTCATTTTCTGCTAACTTCTGTGCCATCGTCTTCCTCCTCAGGCAGCTGATATGCGTATCCTATGACTTTCCGCTTACCGGGCTTTCATGGCAAATCGCACGGAAGCCATTTCATCCAGCTCGTTCTGCTCGCGCAGGAGCATTTCCTGTTGGAATTTCACGTTGGCCTTCTCTCTCGCTTTCAGCCAAACCTGTTCATCCAGCATTTTATCGGTCAAAACGGTTTGTTTGTTTTGCACATTTTGCTGCGCATATTGAACATCCCTATGCTTGCGTGTAATACATTGGTCCAGATGATTAACATAAGCCTGTAATTCCTGAATGGTAGAGAGTGGCGCGCAATCCTCGGCAGCCTTTTGAATGGCTGATATGACCCGATTCCTTTCGCCTACAAGCTGTGTTAACGTCTGCTCCTCAGCCTGCAATTGTCCGACAGCACTGGAAAGCAACCATTCGGCCTGTGACTTTTCGTTGGTTTTCAAGTCTACAACTTTCTGAAAGGAATACTGAAATCTCATCGTTCAACCTTCATCTCCTCGTAAATTCAGAAATCAAACGCTCCCTTACCTCGTCCAGCTCAGCCTTTTCATCTGTTCTTTGTCTTGTAAAATCCCATATATCCCGTATACGCTCCATGGATTCGTCAATTTCTGCATTTGAACCCTGCTGGTAGGCCCCGATATTAATCAGGTCCTCCGAATCTTTGTAAACGGCCATCAAGCGCTTAATATTCTCGGCAGCGTCTATCTGATCTCGTGGTGCGATATCCTTCATAACCCGGCTAATACTCGCTAACACATCAATTGCGGGAAAATGTCCCTTGTTCGCAATCCCACGATTCAAGACAATGTGTCCATCCAAAATCCCACGCACCGCATCCGCGATGGGCTCGTTCATATCATCACCATCGACCAGTACCGTATAAAAAGCGGTTATGGAGCCAGTAGGACCTGTCCCTGCACGTTCTAGAAGCTTAGGTAGACTAGCAAACACGGAAGGTGTGTACCCTCTCATTGCTGGTGGCTCCCCTACGGCTAGTCCCACTTCACGTTGGGCCATCGCATACCGGGTAACTGAATCCATCATCAGCATGACATTCAACCCGCGATCCCGAAAATATTCCGCGATCGTCGTTGCAATAAGTGCACCCTTAATACGGATTAACGCAGGCTGGTCGGAAGTTGCCACAATGACCACGGAACGTTCTAGTCCCTCCGGACCTAAATCCCGTTCAATAAAGTCCAGCACCTCGCGTCCACGTTCCCCGATCAAGGCAATTACATTCACATCGGCTTCCGTATTACGAGCAATCATTCCCATCAAGGTACTTTTACCTACACCCGAACCTGCAAAAATACCAACCCGTTGTCCTTTACCGATAGTAAGCAACCCGTCGATAGCGCGCACCCCGATACTGATTGGTTCCTGCACACGCGGACGATTCAGCGGATTAGACGGAATATTGAAGGTTGAATATCTCGCCATTCGCGAGGGAATCAATGAACCATCCAGAGGCTGACCCAAGCCGTCCAGCACTTTGCCTAACAGCTCCGACCCGACCTGCACATTCAACGGCTTCCCTGTTCCTACTACATCACAACCAGGACCAATGGATTGCAGTTCTCCAAGTGGCATCAGAAGCACTTTATTGTCCCTGAAGCCTACAACCTCCGCTTGCAACGGCTTTGCCGTTTTACCCGGATAAATGTAACAAACATCCCCGATACTGGCGTCTGGGCCTTCCGATTCAACCATCAGGCCGATAACCTGCGTAACCTTGCCATTTACCCGAACCGGGTCCAGCTGGCGCAAATGATCCATGTAGCGCTGCGCATTAAGCCCCTTCATGTCTTCGCTCCTCATTCTCATGTGCCAGACGCAGTAATTCCTTTTTGATCTCAGCTAATTGCGTATCAATCCGCGCATCCACACTTCCAAAGGAAGAACGGATAACACAACCTCGATCTTTCACGGTACCATCAGGTATAATTTGCAGTTCTGCCTGCGAATCGACAGTTAATGACAATTCTTCTCGTGCACCTTGCACAAATGCGAAATGCTGAGGCGACACACACAATGTAATGGTTCCTTTTTCCCGCTTACGAGCCAAATTTTTACGAATTAATTCAATCGTGTATTCAGGCTCAAGGCTAAGCTGTTTCTCAATGACCTTCTCAGCAATAGCACTACTCAGTTCAACCAGGAAAGGCTCAGCTTCTTGAATCAGTTGTTCCTTGATCTCATAAGCCTGACGCAGAATATCCTGTGCTTCTTCCATCATCTGCTCTGATTTCGTCTGGAGCTCGGCCTCAGCCAGCTTCTGACCTTCTTCATATCCTTGCTGAAACCCATCAGCTTTTAACGACTGAGTTAACTGCTCGTCATGCTCGCGTCGTTCCTGCCACCAAGCTTCAATCTGCTGCTGTGCCTCCTGAAGCATCCGTTCCGCTTCTTCAGCTGCCTCGCGAACCTGACGTTCGGCAAAATCCTTAGCATCATTCAGCATTTCATCCCGCAGCCGTTCAGCCTCGTGATCTCGTTGAGGCTCCGGCTCCGTATATTCAGTTGTGATTTCTTCGCCCGTCGATTCTGGCGCATACGTATGTGCCACATCAATTGTTTTCAAAGCCTCTACAGGAACATATTGGAAAGATTTAATCAAGTTAGACAATGATGTCATCTCCTCCGCCGCGTGCGATTATAATCTCACCGGCCTCTTCCAATCTGCGGATTGTCGATACGATACGTGTCTGTGCTTCTTCCACATCACGCAACCGCACCGGTCCCATGTACTCCATTTCCTCTTTGAAGGTTTCTGCCATACGCTTCGACATATTTCGGAAAATCACATCGCGTACTTCTTCACTGGACACTTTAAGCGCCAATTGCAAATCTGCATTGTCGATATCGCGGATAATGCGCTGAATGGAACGGTTGTCCACATTGACGATATCCTCGAACACGAACATTCTTTTCTTGATTTCCTCAGCCAGTTCTGGATCTTGAATTTCAAGCGAGTCGAGAATCGTACGTTCAGTTCCGCGGTCTACGCCATTCAAAATCTGAACAATGGACTCGATACCACCCGCATTTGTATAATCCTGCGTCGCGGTTGCAGACAGCTTTTGCTCTAACACTCGTTCCACCTGGGAAATAACTTCCGGAGATGTACTGTCCATGACAGCGACACGCCGGGCCACATCTGCCTGTTTTTCTTGAGGCAGAGACGACAGAATTGCAGCCGCTTGCTCGAATTGCAAGTACGAAAGCACGAGAGCAATCGTTTGCGGATTCTCATTCTGTATAAAATTCAATATCTGGTTTGGATCAGCCTTGCGAGCAAAATCGAAGGGTCTTACCTGTAACGTCGCTGTTAGACGGTTAATGACCTCAACTGCTTTTTGCGATCCGAGTGCTTTTTCCAATATTTCTTTAGCGTAATTAATACCGCCTTGGGAAATGTACTCCTGAGCCAAACAAATTTGATGAAACTCGGCCATGATGGAGTCCTTCTCAATGGCATCGACCTTCCGCACATTGGCAATTTCCAATGTAAGTTGCTCGATCTCCTCATCACGCAAATGCTTGAATATTTGAGCAGATACCTCTGGTCCCATTGTGATCAGAAGTATAGCCGCTTTCTGTCTTCCCGTTAAACCTTGACTGCTTGCCTTTGCCAATGAACTCACCTCTATTCGTCAGCCAGCCATGTACGAAGCAGATTGACGAATTCGTCGGGTTTCTTTTTCGCCAGACTTTCAAGCTGTTTACGCACTTGACTTTCATTTGTCACACTTTCCATGGTAATAGACGGGAACTCCGTCGGCGTTGGCATGAGTTGCAATTCTTCATCCAACTCTTCTTCCTGCTTACGACGACCGCGTACGATGAGGAAGATTACACCCGCCAGCAGTGCCAGAACAGCAGCTCCGATGCCCCATAGCCAAGGGTTGGAAGCTGAGAAGAATGTATTCGTGCTCGCAGGCGCTGGAACAGCTTGTGAGAACACTGAAACCTTCTTAGCCAAGTCAGCGTCTGTAATAGTAGTACCGGAATTCGCCAATGATGCTCTTACAATATTAACCAAAATATTTTGAATTGCTGTCTGAGTTGCAGTATCCAACGTTTGCTGACCTGTTGGTGGTTCAACTGCTACATTAATGGTTAAATCTTTTACAGTGTACGGACTTTGGATAATATCCCTTGCAATTCGGTTAACTTCGTAGTTAATCGTACTTGAGCTCTTATCTGAGCTGGTATTGCCGGAATTAGCTCCTCCGGGGTAGCCTGGAACATCCTGTGTTCCTGTTCCTGCAACTCCTCCGGTTTGTCCACTACTGCCCGTATAGCTTTCCTGAATTTGTTGGGCACTAATTTCAATACCCTTCATTTTCGTTTGATCAACAGGTGTGACCATTTGTTCCTTCGATGTTACTTTGTCGAAATTTAGCTGGGACATTACCAGCACATTTACCTTGTCGTCTCCAACAATTTTCGACAAAAATTGTTGGACATTATTCCTTACATCGCTCTCAAACTTCTTCTGTAGAGCCATGTTTTCCTGAACACCACTAGTGAGTCCACCTTGGCCGCCCTTGGCCGTTGGAATCAACTCATATTCCTTATTGGTGATCGTAATGTTTTCCACTGGTAGATTCGGTACGGCCGTTTTTACCAGATTAAAGTATCCGTCGATCGCTTGCTGATTTGGAGTAAAGCCAGGCTCGAATTCCATTTGAATCGAAGCGGAGGCTTTGTCCTTTTCTTCAAGTCCGGCAAAAATGTTTTCCTTTGGCATATTAATGACAGCTTTGGAGCTTTGGACACCATCCATCCGTTCCAACAGTTGCTGTATTTCGCCGTTCAATGCATTATTGTACTTCACATTGAACTCGTTCTCCGTCATACCAATGGCAGAGGAGGACTGGTCAAAAGCACTCATGCCAATTGAACCCTTCTGAATCAGGCCTTGAGACCCAACATCTACCTTCGCCTTATCCGCATTAGCGGTTGGGACTGAGATTTGTGTCCCACCAGCATTAAGTTGATACGGTATTCCCGCAGAATCTAGATATTTAATGACTCCGGCAGCATCGTTAGCATTTAAATCTCGGAAAGCCACTTCATACTCGGTTTTGGTAAACTGCATCGTTAGCACTACAACGGCGATAATGATGAATGCTAATGTCGAAACAAGTAATATCTTCTGTTTTTTGCTGAAATTATTCCAATACCCGGAAATCTTATCCCGATATTGGGCGATTCTCTCGTTCACTCCGTCACCCCATCCGAAACTTTGCTAAACCCTCTTTACATCTGTGTACGCATGATCTCCTGATAGGCTTCGATCGCTTTGTTTCGGACCTGTGTAGTAAGCTGCAGGGAAAGCAGCGCTTGTTGGGAAGTGATCATGACCTGATCTACATCAACTTTGCCTGCCATGAATTGGTCGGACATCTGGTGCGTAGCGGCTTCCTGCTGCCCTACTTCATTGAGAGCATCCTTTAGGAAGGAACCAAAATCCTTCAAGGATTCGGAAGGCGTCGCTTTCGTCAACTCATTGTTAGGCGATTGAATCTGCTGTATTACCGGTGTCTGTACATTAAACATGGCGTTCTGAATCATGTTTTACTCTCCCTATTAAGTAGTTAGTAGTCCTAGAACTTAGCGACCGATTTCAAGCGCTTTGGAAACCATAGCCTTTGATGCATTCAGAGCTGTTACATTGGCTTCGTATGAGCGTGTTGCGGAAATCATGTCGACCATTTCTTTCATAATGTCTACATTAGGCATATATACATAGCCATCTTTATCAGCGTCCGGGTGACCCGGATTGTACACAGGCTTCAAAGGTGACTGATCTTCCTGAATTTGCGAAACCTTAACGCCAGCAGCGCTTGTGCTACTTCCTTCCATTTGAGCCTTTAAAACATCGGCAAAGCCAGATTGGTTCGGCTCCAAAACAACCGTTTTTCTCCGATATGGAACTGCTTGTCCATTCTCTACTTTCGCCCGAGTTGTCTCTGCGTTGGCAATGTTGCTGGATATAACGTCCATCCGCAACCGTTGGGCCGTAAGAGCAGATGCACTAATATCAAAGCCGTTGTTAATCTTCACCTAGTCCTATCTCCCTTCTACCGCTGTTCTCATCATTTTGATGCGCTCATTAATTTCTTGGATGTAGGTATTATATCTTAGTTGATTTTCAGCCATAAGACTCATTTCTCTGTCGATATCTACGTTGTTCATATTGTTATTCATGACTGAGTACCCATCTTTGGTGACCGTGGCATCTGGAATGGAGTTCACAGGTCCTATTTGAAAATGTCTTGAATTGGTTACTTTTCCACGTAGTGGTGTGACATCACCGTCCATTTGCTGCTGAAGCAGTTCTTCAAATGAAACCTCCGAACGCTTAAAATACGGGGTATCCGCATTGGATATATTGTCGGCCATCACACGTTGTCTCGTATTTGCCGCCTGTACACCTGCCTGAAGCTTTTGAAAGCTCATATCACCCAGCAGATTCATTTAGCTCCTCCCTCCCAGCGTCTACTCCAAAGTAAGATTCAATAAAACAAGATTTTTCACTTTTTTTCGACAATAAAATTTCATAATTATACATTTCTTTTAGGTCTTAAGTAGAAAATAATAACTTTCTGTCATATATTCTAAGTTTCGTAGAGTTGGGACCTAATTACAATAAGAAAAAAGCCCTATCTTTTTTAAAAAAGAGGGCTTTAGATGCATAAAATGTTAAATTTTTCAGGTTTTTTTCAAGAAAATGAATGTTTTCTTAGCACTTTACACCTGTAAAAGATTATACGTCCTACTTTTGGAATAGACAGAAAAATCATCAATTTGACCAGTATCTAGGTCTAAACGACGGTGCAAGATAGTGTTATTCTGGACCACACACCCTATTTTTAGAAACCCTATTCATAAAATATACTGACTAAGGTCCCTGTTTTGGGCAATATCTCCCAGCTTCTCACGTACATATTCCGGGGTAATGATCATACGATCCAATGTAAGCTCTGGTGCTTCAAACGACAGATCCTCCAGCAGCTTTTCTAGAATGGTATGCAAACGACGTGCGCCAATATTTTCGGTGTTGCGATTTACAGACTCAGCAATGCTGGCAATCTCACGGATCGCTTCCGCAGAAAATTCGACTTCAATCTCCTCAGTACGGAGTAGATCAGTGTATTGCTTGGTTAGCGCATTCTTAGGCTCCGTCAATATCGACACAAACTCATCCAAAGTCAGGCTGCTTAATTCCACACGGATTGGGAAACGGCCCTGAAGCTCAGGGATCAGGTCAGATGGTTTTGCAACATGAAAAGCTCCTGCAGCAATAAACAGAATGTAATCTGTTCTTACCGGACCGTATTTGGTCATGATGGTAGATCCCTCGACTATAGGTAAAATATCGCGTTGGACGCCTTCTCTCGACACATCGGGGCCACTACCCTTACCCTGACTGGCAATCTTATCTATTTCATCAATAAAAATAATACCGGATTGCTCAGCACGCTTCACAGACTCCTGAATCACATCATCCATATCGATCAATTTGGCGGCTTCATCTTGAATCAACACCTTGCGAGCTTCCTTGACTGGTAGCTTGCGTTTCTTCGTCCGCTTGGGCAGAAAACTTCCGAACATCTCCTGCATATTCATACCCATTTGTTCATTCCCTTGCCCAGCAAACATATCGAGCATATTGGGTGCAGTATCCTCCACATCAATTTCTATGACATCATCCTCAAGCTTACCGGATAACAGATCGAATTTAACCTTACGACGCTTTTCCGCCAAAGATCCATCCTGTTGTGGTGTTTCTTCTTCTACCGAAGTCCCCGTGTTATTGCCAAACAGCATTTCAAAGGGATTACGTTGCGATTTGTTTGACTTTTCTGAAGGTACAAGGATGCTGACAATCCGTTCATTTGCCATGTCCTCCGCCTTGTCCTTCACATTCTCTGTTCGTTCCGACTTAACGATGCGAATGGAGGTTTCCATCAGATCACGCACCATGGATTCCACATCACGACCCACGTAACCCACTTCTGTAAATTTGGTCGCCTCTACCTTTACAAAAGGAGCTCCCACGAGCCGTGCAAGTCTACGTGCAATTTCAGTTTTACCCACACCAGTCGGCCCGATCATCAAAATATTTTTAGGCACAATTTCATCCCGGATATCATCCGGCAGCTTACTACGCCGATAGCGGTTGCGCAAGGCAACAGCAACAGATTTTTTAGCTTGCTTTTGTCCGACAATATACTTATCCAGCTCGGATACCACTTGTCTGGGCGTCAACGATTGATTATTCATTTTGCACTCCTCCACCCTTGAATACTCAGAGCCGATTTACAGTTCTTCCACGATAATCTGATTGTTCGTATACACACATATTTCCGAAGCAACCTCTAGCGCTTCCCGTGCCATGTCCTTTGCTTCCATGCCAGAGCCATGGCGTTTGAAAGCACGGGCAGCCGCCAATGCAAAATTACCACCTGAGCCAATCGCAAGCACATCATCATCCGGCTCAATAATTTCGCCGCCTCCAGAAATGAGCAGCATTCCGGATGAGTCCATCACAATCATGAGTGCTTCCAGCTTACGCAGAATACGATCCTGACGCCAGTCCTTGGCCAGTTCCACGGCTGCTCTTTGAAGATTTCCGTGGTGTTCCTCTAGCTTATTTTCGAACTTTTCAAATAACGTGATAGCATCTGCCACCGAACCCGCAAATCCCGCAACGACCTGACCACGATACAATCTGCGCACTTTTTTTGCCGTCTGCTTCATTACAACACTGTTGCCGAACGTTACCTGTCCATCACCCGCAATAGCTCCTTTGCCATTGTGGCGTACAGCGCAGATGGTGGTAGCATGAAAGGACATATCCATAACGCGCTCCTCCTTTTCCTTCATCCTTATGCCTGTACTTCAGCTGACATAACTCCCGTTTCATTGATATAACCGTGCAAACTTTCCAGCGCGCGATTAGCGAGAGCTTCATTTTTTTCTTTTTTGTTACGTATCCGTTTCTCCAGCTTTGGAAGCAAACCAAAGTTTGCATTCATCGGTTGAAAATGCTTAAAATCAGCGGTCGTAATATACCGCGCCATGCTGCCTAATGTCGTTTCTGCAGGAAATACAAACATTTCCTGTCCACGTGCTGCACGTGCCGCATTCATCCCGGCCAGCAGACCAGAAGCCGCCGACTCCACATATCCCTCTACACCGGTCATTTGTCCGGCGAAGAATAGATTGCTTCTTCCCTTGAACTGATAGGTTGGATGAAGTTGCTGCGGAGAATTAATAAAGGTATTGCGATGCATCACACCGTAACGTACAAACTCCGCCTCTTCAAGACCCGGAATCATTGAAAATACACGCTTTTGCTCCCCCCATTTGAGGTGAGTCTGAAAACCAACCAGATTATACAGCGTTCCTGCAGCGTTGTCCTGCCGAAGCTGAACAACTGCGTGGGGCAGTTCACCTGTATGTGGATTTACGAGACCCACAGGTTTCATCGGTCCGAACAATGCCGTTTGTTTCCCACGTTGCATCATCACTTCAATGGGCATACAGCCTTCGAAATAAATTTCTTTTTCGAATTCCTTGACTTGCGCCACCTCAGCCGTAATCAGAGCCTCATAAAAAGCATCAAATTCCGCTTCGTTCATCGGACAATTCAAGTACGCTGCTTCTCCCTTATCATAACGGGAAGCCAGATAAACCTTGCTCATGTCGATAGAGTCCTTTTCTACAATCGGGGCTGCCGCATCGTAAAAATAAAAATACTCCTCTCCCATCAGCGATTTAATCTGTTCCGACAAAGCTGGGGAAGTTAAAGGCCCCGTCGCAATGACCACAATACCGTCCTGTGGGATTTCCTGAAGCTCTTCATTTACAACCTCGATCAAAGGATGTTGATGAAGCGTATCAGTAATATGACCGGAAAATCCGTCACGATCCACTGCCAATGCACCGCCAGCCGGAACTGCATGACGATCTGCTGCACTCAAAATCAAGGAGTTCAGTATTCTCATCTCTTCCTTCAGTACGCCTACTGCATTCGTTAGGCCGTTTGCCCGCAAGGAATTACTGCATACCAGTTCGGCAAATTTATCTGTATGATGTGCTGGTGTTTTTACAACCGGCCTCATTTCATATAACTTAACTGGCACTCCACGGCTTGCAATTTGCCAGGCAGCTTCGCTGCCCGCCAAACCTGCTCCGATGACCGTTACCTTTTGTAGTTCACTCACGTTTAAATCCCCCTGCTATTGTTGTTCTTAAGAAGTCTCTACGCTCTCATCGCTCTCTTCCAGCATTTCGCTGTGATCGCAGACAGTACAGTTGAGCTTCGTTCCTTGCTTTGTACGTTTTTCGACCATTAGGCTACTGCAACTTGGGCAAGGCTTAATGGACGGTTTATCCCAGGAAACAAAATCACATTCTGGGTAGCGATCACATCCATAGAAGACACGTCCTTTTTTACTCCGTCGTTCGACGACATGGCCCTCACCGCATGTAGGACAATTAATCCCGATATCCTTAACAATTGGCTTTGTGTTACGGCAATCTGGAAAAGCAGAACAGGCCAGGAATTTACCAAATCGGCCAAGCTTATACACCATTTGGCTGCCACACTTATCACAAATGACATCGGATACTTCATCTTTTATTTCAATTTCTTTCATTTCTTCTTCAGCCACTTCAAGTCGCTTCTCGAATGACTCGTAAAAGTCACTCAACACCTTGACCCAATTACCTTCGCCTTCTTCGACGTGGTCAAGATCACCTTCCATATTAGCTGTAAACTCCACATTCAGAATCTCTGGAAAGAACTCCTCCATCTGTTCGATGACCAATTCGCCCAGTTCTGTAGGGAAAAACTTCTTCTCTTCAATAGCAACGTACCCACGTTTCTGAATGGTTTCCAGCGTTGGTGCATACGTACTTGGACGTCCTATACCCAGTTCTTCCAGCGTCTTCACCAGTCGCGCTTCCGTATAACGGGGAGGCGGTTGTGTAAAATGCTGCTTCGGCTCAACCGCTTCTTTTTTTAACTTATCGCCTGGTTGGAGTGGTGGCAGCAGTTTATCTTCTTCGGTTTTACCGTCGTCATTTCCCTCTACATACACTTTCATGAAACCTGGAAAACGAACCTTAGAGCCTGCTGCCCGGAATATCGTCTCACCCGCTTCAATATCTACGGACAAAGTATCCATAATAGCAGAAGCCATCTGGCTGGCCATAAAACGTTCCCATACCAATTTGTACAAACGGAACTGATCCCGACTCATAAACGGCTTGACTGTTTCCGGATCGCGTAACGCAGAGGTTGGGCGAATCGCTTCATGCGCATCCTGGGCGTTGGCCGCTTTTTTTGAATATTGACGAGGAGTTTCAGGTACAAAAGCTTCGCCATATTTTTGAATAATTAATTCTTTCGCTTCCTCTTGAGCTGAAGCGGCGATCCGTGTGGAATCCGTACGCATATACGTAATCAAACCCACGGTCCCTTCTTTACCTAAATCCACACCCTCATATAGCTGCTGAGCTACAGACATCGTTTTAGATGCACGGAAGTTGAGCTTCCGAGCCGCCTCCTGCTGCAAGGAACTTGTTGTGAATGGAGGAGAAGGATTGCGTAAACGCTCTTTCTCTTTAACATCGCGTACCTTGTAAGGCGATTTTCCGATAGCTTCCAACACTTCTTGTACATCCGCTTCACTAGAGAGCTCCTTCTTTTCACCGCGTAGCTTATGAAATTTCGCTTCAAAGGTACTGTCTTTAATAGCTAGTTTAGCTGTAATCGTCCAGTATTCTTCCGGTACAAACTCACTGATCTCGTTTTCCCGGTCCAAAATAATTTTCACCGCAACCGACTGCACGCGCCCAGCGGATAGGCCCTTTTTCACCTTTTTCCAGAGCAACGGGCTGATTTTGTAGCCAACAAGTCGATCCAATATCCGTCGTGCCTGCTGAGCATTGACCAAATCCATATTGATTTTACGAGGTGTTTTAAAAGCATCTTTGACAGCCTGCTTCGTAATTTCATTAAATACAACACGGCAATCTGCTGTATCGTCCAGTTCCAGCGCATGCGCCAGATGCCAGGCAATAGCTTCACCTTCGCGATCCGGGTCAGCCGCCAGATATACTTTTTTTACTTTTTTTCGGGCATCCTTTAATTCTTTTAAAATTGAGCCTTTACCTCGAATGGTAATGTATTTGGGATTAAAATCATTTTCGACCTCTACGCCGATCTGACTCTTCGGTAAATCCCTGATATGACCCATGGAAGCCTTGACGATATATTTGCTGCCTAAGTATTTGCCGATCGTCTTCGCCTTGGAAGGCGATTCCACGATGACGAGTGAATCCGCCATAGGCTCTTCCTCCTCTCAATTACACACATGAATATGATAGACTTCCTGAAATGTGGTGAGTTATGACGCGATAGAGAGCTTCACAGATTGTTTATTCTTCCGGATCGTTGAGATTCTTCAGAAATATTCCATCTGCTCCGCTGCTGCGAGTCATAATGTCAACACATTTCAGGAAGTGGGGAAGGAGTAGGAATCCGCGACGCGAATGAATGCCATACTGCCCTCCACCTGATGTTTAAAATTGAATTTGTGCATTTACTAACTAAGGACTTTGCAAAAACAACTACTAAATAAGCTTGTATTTTGTGCCCGCTAGCTGGGCGATCCTTTTTTTTATGATTAACGATAACAGAACTGCGTGTAAAAGTCCAAAATCCCATGCCGTAGCATCAAGCAGTTCATCCAGTGTCATGGTTCCCTGTTCGAGCAACAGTATGACACGGTTTTCCTCAGAAGTCTCACTTTCTGGTACTTTGGAGACCTCCATCAGATTAGGACTCCGCTCTCTATTGTATGAAGAAACCTCCCTTGTACGCAAATCTGCTTCATACTCCTCAATAATATCCGCAGCTTCAGTGACCGTTTTTGCCCCTTGCTTAATCAAGCTCAGCGTACCTCTACTCTTCGGTGACGTAATGGGTCCGGGAACAGCATACACATCTCGATTTGCCTCCAGTGCAGCATCAGCTGTAATCAAGGAGCCGCTTCTTGCATCTGCTTCGACAACGAGCGTCCCCTTCGTTAGACCGGCTATAATCCGATTACGTTGTGGGAACATTCCTGGATGCGACCTCGTGCCTGGAGGATACTCTGATAAGATCAAGCCATTGCTAGCCATTTCTGCAAATAAAGACGCATTTTGGGGAGGATAAATTTGATCAATCGCTGTTCCCAGTACACCAATCGTGTTTCCTCCCCGGCGCAGGGCTGTTTCGTGACAAATACTGTCAATCCCTCTCGCCAATCCGCTAACGATTGTAATCCCTGCATTACATAATCCCTCCGTTAGTATCTCCGCTGCTCTACGTCCATAAGCGGTGGGAACTCGTGTTCCTACCATGGCTATAGAACATGTATGCAAAAGTGATTTATCCCCTTTTGTATACATTACCCAAGGTGGGTCAACTGTTTCCTTCATTAATAGGGGATAATCCTCGTCCACATAAGTTACCGTTCCAATCTCACCGGATTGAACTCGCTGATATCGTTCATGCACCCATTCTTCATCATAACACTGAGCCGCAATGCGTGCCTGAGCAGGGCTTAACCCTATCTCGATCCACTTCTGTTCGCTAAAATGCAATAGCTCATGCAATTGATAGTCACTCGACCAAATACGCTGAATTGTTTTTCTTCCGATTCCCTCTAACTCATGTAAGCCTAACAAAAGCCATCTTTCTTCCAAACTATGGTTCCCCCATTCACGGAAGAGTGAACCCTCCCTTATTTTGTGGCACAATGAATCATTTTGCAAGCGTTTCCCTAACAAGCCTGTCTTAACGCAAAAAAAGCAACCTTTTCATCCCCTGTTTCAGAAGATAAAAAGGTTGCTTACCTTTCTTTCATTATACACTAGCCTGCGGCAAATTTCGATGCAGTTTTATGGCCTGTATATTAATGAAGGAACACGATTTAATGTGTCGTACACAAATTCAAAATACCACGTGCTTCCAGCACACTTACCAGTGTCGAGCCCATTTCGGAAGGAGTCGGCGCCACCTTAATCCCGCAGGCTTCAAGCGTGGCAATTTTCTCTTTGGCCGTTCCTTTTCCGCCAGAAATAATGGCACCTGCATGCCCCATCCGTTTGCCCGGAGGCGCAGTCACACCGCCAATAAAACCAACTACTGGCTTCGTCATATTGTCTCTGATCCACTCGGCAGCCTCTTCCTCGGCTGTACCACCAATTTCTCCGATCATAATGACAGCATGAGTGTTGGGGTCCTCATTGAAACGTTGCAAAATGTCAATGAATTCTGAACCTTTAACGGGGTCACCGCCAATACCAACTGCGGAAGATTGTCCTATACCTCGGGTCGTTAACTGATGCACTGCTTCATAGGTCAAAGTACCGCTACGTGACACAACGCCTACATGACCTGGTAGATGAATGTAACCTGGCATAATACCGATTTTACATTCTCCTGGTGTAATAACACCTGGACAGTTAGGGCCAATCAAAACGGTCTTTTTACCTTCCATAAAACGTTTGACCCTGATCATATCAAGCACCGGAATGCCCTCCGTGATACAAATCACGAGATCTAAATCCGCATCTACAGCCTCCAAAATGGAATCTGCTGCAAAAGCCGGTGGCACGTAAATCACGCTCGCTGTTGCGCCAGTAGCTTCCTTGGCTTCGCTCACTGTATTAAACACTGGCAATTTGACCTGTTGTCCGTTCTCCAGTGTAATTTCTACCTCGGTGCCCCCCTTGCCTGGAGAGGTGCCACCTACCATCTGTGTACCGTAATCAAGTGCACCCTTGGCATGAAACAACGCCGTTTTTCCCGTAATCCCCTGTGTAATCACCTTTGTATGCTTATCGACCAAAATACTCACGATCTTCACATCCCCTATCGTTTATTCGGCATATCGGAATGCAAACAGGCTATTGAACAAGTTCGACGATTTTTTGGGCACCATCCGCCATAGAATCGGCTGCCACGATATTCAAACCGGATTCTGCTAAAATCTGTTTGCCGAGTTCAACATTCGTCCCTTCAAGACGGACAACAAGTGGACGAGTCAGCCCCAACTGTTTGGCAGCCTCCACGACGCCGTTCGCAATGATGTCACACTGCATAATTCCGCCGAAAATGTTCACGAAAATTCCTTCTACCTTCGGATCGGACAAAATGATTTTGAACGCTTCGGTTACCTTTTCCGTCGTCGCACCGCCCCCTACGTCCAGGAAGTTGGCCGGATCGCCACCGTAATATTTAATAATATCCATGGTTGCCATCGCTAAACCTGCACCATTGACCATACAGCCAATATTTCCGTCCAGAGCGATATAGCTTAGATCGTATTTAGATGCCTCAATTTCCTTCTCATCCTCTTCATCCAAATCACGCAATTCCAAAATATCCTTATGACGGAACAAAGCATTAGAATCAAAATTCAGTTTGGCATCCAACGCCAGTACATTCCCATCACCCGTAACGACTAAGGGATTGATTTCTGCAATCGAACAATCCTTGTCCACAAAAGCTTCGTATAGCGCCAGCATAAACTTGACCGCTTTGTTTACCAGTTCATTGGGAATATTAATGTCATACGCCAACTTACGGGCCTGATACACCTGAAGTCCAATCGCTGGATCAACAACCGCTTTAAAAATCTTCTCCGGAGTGGCTGCAGCCACCTCTTCGATTTCTGTACCGCCTTCTTCTGAGGCCATCATTACGATACGTCCAGTCGCACGATCTACGACAACGCCGACGTAATATTCTTTACGAATATCGCAGCCTTCCTCAACCAAAAGGCGTTTGACCTCTTTACCTTCAGGTCCGGTCTGATGCGTCACCAGCACCTTACCCAAAATTTCAGAAGCAAATGTGCGCACCTCATCCAAACCTTTGGCAACTTTCACGCCACCCGCTTTACCGCGTCCACCAGCATGAATTTGTGCTTTTACCACCGTAACAGCGCTTCCAAGCGATTCTGCCGCAGCAACGGCTTCCTCCACCGTATAGGCAACCTTACCGTTCGGTACAGCCACTCCGTACTGCTTTAATACTTCTTTACCCTGATATTCATGGATATTCATTCTGGAATCCTCCTATCAACATGACTGCAACAAGGGCGGTTCACAAGGAAATCTATACTAAACCTACATCATTGTAACATGTTTTTAAAACGCTTTCCTTATAATTTAACCTCATGAATTACAGTATTTTGATATCATTATCATTCCCAAAATCGAATACTTGGATATTATTGGATATTACCATTAATACAAATTCACACAAAAAAAGCACCTCTGCAAATGGGATTACCCAATCCGCAATGAGAGGCACTTTATTCCTTCAAGCATTATTACTTTCAGCTGAGAACAACTCATGCTATAAGATTCGCAAGAACAACTGAAAATACCTTATGATTTTTCAATTTGTACATTCGCTTGATGAACACGGTCAAGCAGATCATTGAACTGGAGCAGAAGCGACCCAAATTGATCATGAGTCATACTTGTTTTTTCCTGGATGCAACCTGGTACAGATAGAGCTTTTTCCCGCAATGCACTTCCCTCTGTCGTCAAAGAAATCAGCACCTTACGCTCATCCTGAGTGGAACGCTTTCGATCGATCATCCCGGCGTTCTGCAATCTCTTCAATAGCGGAGTTAGTGTGCCGGAGTCCAAATATAGTGCCTCACCCAATTCCTTCACTGTACACTCTTCACGCTCCCAGAGCACGATAAGTACCAAATATTGCGAGTAAGTCACACCGAGCTTTTCCAGATAAGGTTGGTATAGCTTCGTAATCTCTCTGGAGCATGCATATATGGCAAAGCATAACTGATTATCAAGTTTCAACGCTGTACCTTCATTATGATTGTTTTCCATGCTGTCTGATCACCTACTTTCGTCATTATTTTAGCACATTATATAATAAAATACATGCTAATTGCACAAAATACTTTACAAACAATAATTATTTTGATAAATTAAATTGTGTAAAATATAAATTGAGCGAGAGGCAGTGATTGGATTATGATGACCATTCAACAAAAAATGTATGAAACAACAGTAAAAGCGGTTGGTGGACGTAACGGTTATATCGAGTCTTCCTCCCCTGAACTTCGTTTAGATATTGATACCCCAAAAGAAATGGGTGGCGCAGGCGGTGCAGGTACGAATCCAGAGCAATTGTTCGCAGCAGGCTATTCCGCTTGCTTTGATAGTGCCTTAAATATGGTTGCTCGCATGCAACGTGTTAAGCATGAAGGTACTGAAGTAACAGCTACGGTCCATTTCGGCAAAGTGGAAGACGGCGGCTTCGGAATCGGAGTAAACCTCGATGTATTGGTAAAAGGCGTCGATCATGAAACTGCAGTAAAACTGGTGGAAGGCGCACATGAACAATGTCCATACTCCCGCGCTACCCGCGGTAATATTGAAGTGAAACTGAACGTCTTGTAACTCAGATTTTCTTTAGCATATGTAGGGGGACATCTCCATCTCTCTTCATGAATTTAATAGTACTCGTTAGAATGAATTTCACAACAAGCCCCTCAACCGTTTTTGTCGAGGGGTTTATTATCCTTTCAGCTATCCCTTCGTTAAAGACTGTTTGTTTTTTTCCATCAAGTAACATGGGAGATGTTGCATAATCGTATATACGAAATTGATATACTCATAGTATAATCACTATTGTCATAATCTTATTTTTCTTCTCCAGATCTTTATTGTCTGGAGCTTTTTTTGTCCTTTTTTCCATTTTCTATTGTACATACCCTTTGGAAGAACTCTTTCATAAAAATGTTCGTGTTATAACTACTAAGTTTTATCGCCTTTTTAATTTTCGGGAAAACTGGCATTTGCTCTATCCATATGGCGGTATTGAATAGCTTCAGCCACATGTGAAGTCAAAATTTTCTCTGAGTCATGTAAGTCTGCAATGGTACGCGAAAGCTTGAGAATTCGATCATACGCACGCATGCTTAAACCGAGTGCGTCCATTGTCTGATCAAGCAACTCCGCTGCATTTTTTTCTAATACGGCATATTTACGAAGCATCTGACCGGACAGCTCACTATTCCATGAAAAGGGAAGCTTGCTGTATCTGTGGATTTGTATCGCTTGAGCAGCCAGCACCTGCCTTCGCATTTCAGCGGATGACAATGATTCTTTTTCCTCCCGCCAATCCTTCGGCTGCGATACTTCAAGCTGAAGATCAATCCGATCCAGCAGTGGACCGGAAATACGTGAACGGTAGCGGGCTACTGCTGCAGGTGAGCAGGTACAGCGCTGATGTTCCGTATCATTTCCGAAAAAGCCACAGTGACACGGATTTAAAGAGGCAGCAAGTAAAAAATGCGCCGGATACTTAAAAACAGCACGTGAACGACTGATCGTAACATTGTGGTCTTCCAATGGTTGGCGCAGCACTTCTAGTACATGCCGGCTAAACTCAGGCAACTCATCCAGAAATAAAATCCCCCGGTGTGCAAGACTGATTTCTCCTGGTTTGGGTATACCTCCCCCACCCACCAAACCAGCAGCAGAGATCGTATGATGAGGCGAACGGAAGGGACGAATATTCATCAGATGAGGCGATGACTCCTTCCACTTCCCGGCAGCGCTGTATACTTTGGTGACTTCAAGCGCCTCCTTTTCAGTCAAAGGCGGAAGGATAGATGGCAACCTGCGGATGAGCATTGTTTTCCCAGCCCCCGGCGGTCCCATAAGCAAGATATTATGCATCCCGGCTGCAGCGATGACTAACGCACGCTTGGCGTGCAGCTGACCCAGCACATCGCTGTAATCCTCCATGTTGCTAGTTATCTCTTCTTTCTCACACAACGGTATATGCTCTGCTTGAGGTAAATGGTCATAGGAACAGATTATGACTTGTTTACTGGCAGTACAACTCTGATTTGTCGCTTGCCTATCAACACTCCCTTGTGCACGATCTTCAATCGGGATAAGATCTGCTAGATGACGTATAGCGTAAATACGTATACCCGTAATCAGACGAGCCTCGCTTGCGTTTTCCTGGGGAAGCAGCACGGAATTGAATCCTTCTCGCTTGGCCAGATCAACCATAGACAGCACCCCATTTACAGGGCGAATACTGCCATCCAGCGCCAGCTCGCCAATAAAAAGTGTCCGTTCTCCCACGGGTAAAACGACCTGTTCACTGGTTGTCAGCAACCCTAAAGCGATAGCAAGGTCAAAAGATGATCCTTCCTTACGCAAATCAGCAGGAGCTAAATTAATCGTGACACGCTGGGACGGATATTTAAAGCCACAGTTTTTAATTGCTGCTCTAACACGCTCCACTGCCTCTCGAATCGCCGAATCCGGCAATCCTATAATCGCTGTCTGAGGCAAGCCATTGGATAAATCAGTCTCAACTTCAATCAGAACGCCATCTATTCCATACAGACAAGCTCCGTGTAATTTTCCATACATATCAAAAAGCACCTCTCCTCATATTGGAATGCTCCCTTTCGGGAATCATTGCATATATGAAAAAAGGTGCTTCCAAATTTTCATTCTTTGCAAATGCAATGTTCGAAATTTTAGCTCCGAACCATGCTTTCAAAATTCTTGACTAAGTTTATCTGACGACAGATTATTTGTCAAACAAGGTCAGCTTATCAGTTGCCGGAGTACGTGGTCTTGATTCCGGGATAACGTCAGGATAGCCTGCATATATCATTCCTATTACCTTCTCACCCGGTTGAATTCCCAAGTGCTCACGGAACTTAGGCGAATACAAGAATGGCTTTGTCACCCAAAACGTTCCGATTCCTTTGCTCCATGCGGCAAGCATAAAGTTTTGTACAAGCGCGCTGACCGCTGCAAAATCCTCATCCCAAACCGCTTGACGCGGGTCTTCTTCCAATACTACTAAAAGCTGGATCGGGTTGTGCAAAATGCCGCTCTCAAACTTGTTGTCCTTACCGATATCGGCTGCAATTGCTTTTGCAAGCTTTTTCCGTCCTTCACCAGCAAACAACAGAAAACGCCACGGTTCACGCATTTTATGATTAGGAGCCCACACAGCGACGTCCAGCAATTCTTTGATCGTATCTACCGGAATGGAGTCGGATTTAAATCGTTTAATCGTCCGGCGTTCCTGAATTACATCTATGACATGTTCACTAAAGGTATGCTTTGTCACGTAAATCCTCCTTCACAGGTACAACTTCTCGATATTCATTTTCAGATGAAAATGATAACTATTCTCAATAAAATATACCTGTAGCTTTCCTTCCTGTCAACCTGTACATATGAATTCAGTCCCGCACTCTTAGCTTCGAAAAAGCTCTTACTCTTTTAAAATGCGCCTATTAAATGGTCTGTAACAACTGCCTTTTCGTCAGTTAATTGTACAGAAACCATGTCAAAGCGGATTGGAGCTTCTCCAATCCCGTTCATATGCAAATATACAGCGGCTGTTTGGCGAACTTGGGCTATTTTACGCGCAGTAACTGATTCTGCTGGCGTTCCATATTTGGAGCTACTTCGACTACGTACCTCAATAAACACGATTATATGCTCCTGCTTGGCAATCAGATCTATTTCACCACTGCGGCATCGCCAATTACGCTCTATGATACGGTAACCCAAGTTTTCTAAAAACAAAGCCGCTGCCTCTTCGCCCATCGCTCCTTTGGCTTTCCGTTGATCCTTGCCTCCAGCCTTCATTTCATTCCACATCACCAGTCATCCCTTGAAGCAAGCCGATCCATTTGATATATATAGGTAAGCACCTCTGCCACCAATTGATAGAGCTCAGCAGGGATTTGTTCGTCCAAATCAAGTTTGGATAGTACTTCAACCAGCGCAGCATCCTCCTGTACTGGAACACCATGTTCTTTTGCTTTTTCTAAAATGCTATCCGCAATACGGCCGCTCCCTTTGGCAACGACAATCGGTGCTTCGCTCTCACCAGGCGTATATTTAAGGGCGACCGCCTTCTTTATGGAAGGAGAAGGAGGTTCCAACGGCTCTTTCATATTTTAAGATCGACTCCTTTATACGGCTGAGGCACATAGCTTTGTACTTCAGAAGAGGCGAGGCTGTTCTGTTCAGTCCTTATGGGCATGGGGTCGGTACGAAGCGATAGAAGCTGGTATCCTAGTGACTCCAACGCTGTGTGAATGGACTCACGCCCACTGGTTAACAACGACGCCGCCCATTCATGATCATTATGGAGCTTGACACTTACAATACGATCTACCACCTGCACATCTACCAGGGTCGGTCCAAGCCCCTTCATGTCCAAATCAAACCAAAGACGACAGTTGGAGGCGTCCAGCTCTCCTCGTTTGCCGCGGCGGGACTGAATCTGGATCGTAGCTGTTTCACGACCGTCCGGTCCAACGAATGGTATAAACATGTGTACTTGCGCAAAAGGCGCCGTTCGGTCTGTGTTCAGCAGCAATTGCTGACCTGTCAGGTGCTGTACAACCTGCTGGGCCGCCTCTTTCAAAGCGGGCGGCAGGTCGTCACTGCTCATCAGCTGGAGCAGTGCCCCTTTTACGGTGTCTGCGTCTGCTGACACCGTGTCCCCAGACGCAGCCGCTAATCCCGGCAGCGTCTGGGGCATTCCCTCTGGCGGCTCCATACGTGCCGCCGCCCCTTGCGCGACCTGTGTAGTCGCGCGGTGCACTTGCTGCTCGTGCTCTGCACCGAGCAGCTTCAGTACGCGGCCCACCCACGGGTCTTCCGTGGGGGTGAGCTGCGGGCTGGACGCTGCAGGCTGCGATGCAGTGGCGTCTGCAGCCCGCAAAGCGCCGGCCATTGGCTGCGCCACTTCCGTTGCGGGCTGCTCTGGCGCAGCCGTGCTCAGCGCGGGTGGCACCGCCGCGCGTAGCTCTTGCAGCAACGTGCGCAGCCGCTGGAGCGGCACCTCTGGCGCAGCAGTGTTGCCTGCTGTGGATTGCGGCACAGGGGCACCAGTCAGCTGTGCGGAGAGACGGTCAGCCGTGGCTGCGGTTAAGGCGGGCTTGGCCCCCGCAGGCTCTGCCGTGGCAGGCGCTGGAGCGCCATCAGCATCCTTAAGCTGTGTGCTTGCTGCTGGAGCTTGCTGTGACTGTGACTGCTCCACTCTGGTGCGAGGACCATTTAATGCATCAGCACTCGATTCTGGCGCATTTACGCCAGCTTCCGATGCCACTGTGGCTCCGCGTCCATTGGCTACCTCCGATTCTCCTGAAGCAGTCCCTTTGGCTGCAGATGGAGCCCCCGTCGCAGTATCTGAATCTGTTGCCAAAGCACTTGCTTCACTCACTGCAGTAGCAAGGTTGGCTGCTTGAGTCCCTTTTAACAATTCCTTGCCGCCTGTGGTTTTTCCAGCTTCTGTCTGTTTTGCAGCGACAGAAGCATCCTTGGACAATATAGGAGCTTGGCCTTCTTGTCCATCTACCACCACAGAAGAAGCACCTGTTGGACTAGCAGACATTCGGTCAGCGTTCTTTATAGCTGTCGATTCCCCCACTGAACGATCAGTGGATATTCCCTGTGCTTGCTGTTTTAATACCGTTTCAAGCTCTTGCTCCAGCGAAGACAACAGATCATTCAAAGGAGGCCCAAACATCGCTTGACGCAATCCGTTTATGCTTTCTGCCGTCAATGGAAGTCCCCGCTGAAAGGCAACTGCCGCCGCCTGCACAAACGTTCCCAATTGTACATTGCCGCTTTGCTTCCCCATAGCTTCTCGCAAAGAAGCCGCATTTTCCGACGTCAACGGTACACCATTCTTTTGCATTGCCTGTATAAGCTCCCTGTTCTGAGCTGTATCCGGCAGTCCCACCGATTCCAATACATCTGTCAGCGCTACGGTTTGCTGTGGTGTATTGGCCACATCGTTCAGAGGCTTAAGCACCGTCATTCCGCTGGGGGAAGCCGGTTGAACCTGAAACGTTGTAGTCTGTCCAGGTTGAAGAGGGGTCTCCAGCTTTGCCCTGACCTGAGAACCTTGTATTTGCAACACAGCCTCACCGCCGTCCTCAGACACCTTTAGCACGACTCCTCGTACGACCTGACCTGGCTGCATATCAAGTTTTTTAGCCTCTCCAGCCTTCACATCTCCAAGTAATCCACGAAATACAGATCCGATGTTCATATCGCCCCTCCTCTCACTCTCCCCCATTCAAAGGGGCTTATGGTATTAGTTATACTTTATATCGGCATTGTCCCGATTCATAATAAGTAACTACAGATCAAACAGCGTCGGTTGCTCCGTCAACAAATTGCCCAGAAAGCTGCGTCTATGCATCTTTGTAGGTCCTAGCGCCAAAATTTGTTCCCTGTGCAACTTGGTAGCGTAACCTTTATGTATACCGATCCCATATTCCGGATACTTCGCATCCCATTCACCTTTACACAGCCGATCACGGGTTACCTTGGCGATGATAGAGGCCGCCGCAATGGACTGACTGTTCGCATCTCCTTTAATAATAGAGAGCTGAGGAATAGGCACATCTACCTTTTCTGCATCCACCAGTAAATAATCAGGAGATACATGTAAAGCCTCAATAGCCTGCTTCATAGCCAAACGAGCTGCCTGCTTAATATTGATATCATCAATCGTGTGCGCGTCTACATAGCCAACTCCTACAGCAATAGCCTTCTCCATAATCAGCTCGTAGTAAGCTTCTCTCTTCTTGTCCGTTAATTTTTTGGAATCATCCACACCTTCCAATAACTCACCCACTGGTAAAATGACTGCTGCGGCCACAACATCCCCAAACAGGCATCCACGACCTACCTCGTCAATACCTGCAATCCGCTCACAAGACTGCTCCCAGCATTTTTTTTCATAATGTAGCATGTCCTTCGCTACAATCTCTTTATTTTCCATATTCAATACCTGCCCATCTATATGTAGTTTAACGCGTCATTCATGCCGTAGCTCTAGCGATTGAATTCAGCTTACCACAGACCTTCACCGTCCAAAACCCTTTTCTAACTACCTTCAAATACCAAAAAAAACCTTCCTCCTCTCCGGAGAGATGGGGAAGGTTCTTCCTTGCCACAAAATGCTATGTTCTGCATCGGTGTACCAGTAAAATCAGTAAGGAGCTTCCAAACTGAATCGTCCCAGCTTCCCTGCACGCAGCTCACGCAAAATGATTTTTGACGCCTTTTCGAGATCTACACGTCCGCCGCTAACAATACAGCCACGTTTACGTCCGATTGCTTCCATAACGTTGACAATTTCATCAGGATTCTCTGTATCTTCAGGACGTTCGGTGAGCTCAAAGCGCTCTGCCAGTGCATCCCAATAGTACTGAACCAAATATTTAGTCGCAAAAAAGGCAATATCCTCGACATTCAGAATTTCTTCCTTGATCGCGCCTGTAACTGCCAGACGATAGCCTACATTCTGATCCTCAAATTTAGGCCATAGAATACCTGGTGTATCCAGCAATTCAATTTCTCCGATCTTGATCCACTGCTGTGCCTTCGTTACCCCTGGACGGTCACCCGTAGCTGCAATATTACGTCCCGCCATTCGGTTGATCAGTGTCGATTTACCGACATTCGGAATACCAACAATCAACCCACGCATAGGACGCGGGTTCATTCCCTTCCTAATCTGCCGATCTATCTTTTCCTTAAGCAGCAGCTTAGCCTGAATCGGAATTTCTTTTAGTCCAGTCCCAGTTGTGGCATCCACCGGAAGGGCCACGTGCCCCTGCTCCTTAAAATAGGCAATCCATTGCTGTGATACTACCGGGTCCGCCAAATCTGCTTTATTCAAAATAATCATCCGCGGCTTGCCTTGCAAAATATCATCAATCATTGGATTTCGGCTGGAGAGCGGCAATCGAGCATCAATCAGCTCAATGACCAAATCAATTAACTTTAATTTTGCTTCAATTTGGCGGCGCGCTCTGGTCATATGACCAGGAAACCATTGAATCGTCACCGTCATCACCCCATTGATCGTAACTCCTACTTTTACCCTTAGGCTCTTAGTTAGGGTTACGGCAGCTATGCTGCTTATTAGTTATTCTAGTGGTTAATCCACTGCATATCTTTCGCCGGCCAGAAAATAACGTCTGCCCGACCTACGACTTCCTTCAAATCAATATATCCAATCATCCGACTGTCTGTACTATTGGAACGGTTATCTCCCATTACAAAAATATGCCCTGCCGGAACTTTTCCATCCTTAAACTTCTCATTTGGAAAATTTGTAAACTTGTTGTAAAGCTCGCCATTCTGATGCGCTTCTTCTAAAGGAGCTTTCAAATAAGCTTCCTGAATCGGCTTACCATTTACTGTAATCGTGTCACCTTCTACCTTGACCGTATCTCCTTCAACGGCAATGACGCGTTTGATAAAGTCTCTTCCTTCCTCCGGCACATGAAACACGATCACTTCGCCTGGTTTAGGGGCACGGAAATCGTACAAAATCTCATTTACAATGACGCGTTCTCCGGTATGAAAGTTAGGCTGCATCGACGGGCCATCCACAATAAACGGCTTAAAGAGAAGCCAGCGGATTAAAAAGACAAGCACTAACGCAATAATGATGGCCTTGAGCCACTCAAAAATCTCATTTTTTGGTTTACGCTTGGGCGTACCATCCTGATCAGTTGGCTGCTGTACAGCTCCTTGTCCTACTTCTTGCTCCATAGCTCACTGTCCTCTCTTTACGGTCAATAATCCACAGTTCCCTATGTACGTAGAAAAAACGAAAGGAGCTTGTAACCAAGCCCCTTTCGTTATTCGTTGTATTAACGACGAATTTCTTTAATTCTCGCTGCTTTACCGCGCAGTTCACGAAGATAATAAAGCTTCGCACGACGCACTTTACCACGGCGAGCCACGTCGATTTTATCGATTTTCGGGGAATGAAGCGGGAAAGTTCTTTCCACACCTACACCGTAAGAAATTTTACGAACTGTAAAAGTCTCACTGATTCCACCACCACGGCGTTTAATTACAACACCTTCAAACAACTGGATACGCTCACGAGTTCCCTCAATAACTTTCACGTGCACTTTCAAAGTGTCACCAGGACGAAAGTTAGGCAAATCTTTACGCAGTTGTTCTTCAGTGATCGCTTGGACGATATTCATCTATGACTCCCTCCTTCCGTACAGGTGTTCATGCTTCTTCTGGAAACACAACCGTTTCCTTCATCATCCACAGAGGACCACCGTATTACACACAACAGATGTATTGTATCATGGAGGATACCGCATTGCAACAACAAAAAGGGATTTGACCAAACATTATTTAATTGACTCCATTATAAAACAGGTCACTGCCTGCTTTCAAATCCACTCATGTCTAAGGCGCTTTATTGCTTATCCTCCAAACAGTCAGATTTGCGCTGCTCCTCAATCCACATGCGCTCCTTGCCTGTCAGTTCAGCCTGTTCCAACAGGTCTGGTCGGCGTTCCATCGTGCGACGTAACGCCTCTTGGCGTCTCCAAGAATCAATATTGACGTGATGACCTGACAGGAGTACATCAGGAACTTTCCAGCCCCGAAACTCCGCAGGCCGGGTATAATGGGGGTACTCCAGCAGCCCCGTACTAAACGAGTCCGTTACCGCACTCGTTTCGTTCCCCAGCACTCCTGGTAGCAACCGTGTCACACTGTCAATGACGACCATGGCTGGAAGCTCACCACCAGTCAGCACATAATCTCCGATAGAAAGCTCATCCGTCACCAAATGCTCTCGAATACGCTCATCATAACCCTCGTAATGCCCACATATAAAAATAAGATGGTCCTCTTTGGCCAGCTCTTCCGCTTTCTTTTGCGTAAAAGTCTCGCCTTGTGGACACATCAAAATGATACGCGGAGATTTTATGTCTGTGTTACGTTCTAACCCTTCATGTTGGATAACTTCGTTGGGAGTCTCTAATGTTGGTTGCTCTGATTTATCCAACAGCGCTTCCACGGCAGCAAAAATAGGGTCAGGCTTCAAAACCATGCCGCCCCCACCGCCATAGGGCGTATCATCCACTTGTCCATGCTTGTTGCCGGCATACTGACGAAAATTAACCGCTTGCAGTGATACAATTCCCTTATCCCTTGCTTTTCCCAGAATGCTTGCATTAAATACTCCATCAAACATCTCTGGAAACAGGGTCAGCACATCCACCCGCATTACAGTAGACCTTCCATTAACCGTACCGTAACCCGTTTTTCACGCACGTTTACATCCAAAATAACATCCTCTATATACGGCAATAGCAGTTCCTTGCCTTTAGGCATTTGGACTACCCATACATCATTGGCTCCCGGAGTCAAAATTTCTTTGACCACGCCGAGCTCATTTCCGTCTTCGGTCACCACTTCCATGCCGACTACTTCATGAAAATAGAATTCATTTTCTTCCAATTCGCCTAACCGCTCAGCAGATACCTTCAACAATGTACCTTTATATTTTTCAACTTCATTAATATTGTGATATTCCTTAAATTTAGCGACAACCATATTTTTTTGAAAACGCGCTGTTTCAATAGTTACAGGGATCGGTGCTTTACCTTCCGCCGGAACAATCAAAAGCTCACTACCTTTAGCAAAACGATCCTCTGGGAAATCTGTCGTCGTTAATATTTTAAGCTCCCCACGGATTCCATGGGTGTTCACAATTTTTCCGACATTAAACAATTGTTGCATCGTGTTCCTCCTGCTTGTAATCGGTCCCGCTCCATATCATCTTCATCATGTACGAAAAAGGGTTAGGACATACATCCTAACCCACTTTCGTATATCTTTAAGATATGATGTCCACGGTAACCCGTTTATCCATCTTAACGGCTGCTGATGCAACCACAGTGCGAAGCGCCTTGGCGATACGACCCTGCTTACCAATGATTTTGCCTACATCCTCAGGATGCACACTAAGCTCATATACAACAAGCCGATCCTTCTCCAAGGTCTTCACGGTTACATCTTCCGGATGATCGACTAAAGCCTTAGCAATGATTATCACTAATTCTTCCATGGTTGACCCTCCGTATCAGCACCTTATTTCTGTAGTTTAGACTCATGAAACTTTTTCATTACGCCCGCTTTGCTAAGCAAGTTACGGACTGTGTCGGATGCTTGTGCACCATCTTGCAACCATTTCAGCGCTTTATCTTCATCAATTTTTACAACCGCTGGTACTGTGATTGGGTTGTAGTAACCGATTTCTTCGATAAAACGACCGTCACGCGGGGAACGAGAATCAGATACCACGACGCGATAGAAAGGAGCTTTATGTGCACCCATACGTTTCAGACGAATACGAACTGCCACGAAAATTCACCTCCTTCAAAAAGTAGACTGTATATTGTTATCCCATAATTCCAAGGGCCTAATGGCCTTAGCGGAAAGGAAACTTCATACCTTTACCCATACTCTTCAACTGCTTCATAGCCTTGTTTTTGCCACCCTTAGGTCCCATCATGTCTGAGAACTGCTTCATCATGCGGCGCATTTCGTCAAATTGCTTTATCAGACGATTTACCTCAGCTAGTGATGTTCCACTGCCTACAGAAATACGTTTGCGTCGGCTATGATTAATCATGTCTGGGTTTTGCTTTTCCTGTGTGGTCATAGAATGAACGATAGCCTCAATCCGGCCCATCTGTTTGTCATCCACTTTGATATCTTTCATTTGCTTCATGTTGCCCATACCGGGAATCATATCAAGAATCTGGTCGATTGGACCAAGCTTCTTAACTTGATCCATTTGCTCCAGAAAATCTTCAAAAGTAAACTCGGCATTACGCATTTTCCGTTCCATTTCCTTCGCCTTATCGGCGTCGATATTGGACTGCGCTTTTTCAATCAGGGATAACATGTCACCCATGCCTAAAATCCGTGAAGCCATCCGTTCAGGATGAAACGGCTCCATCGCATCCAGTTTTTCACCCAATGTAGCAAACTTGATCGGGCATCCCGTCACAGCCTTAACTGATAAAGCTGCACCACCACGAGTGTCACCATCCAGCTTCGTCAGTACAACTCCCGTCAACTCCAAGCTACTATTAAAGTGCTCTGCAACGTTAACCGCGTCCTGCCCCGTCATGCTATCTACAACCAGTAGAACTTCATCCGGGTTGACGTTGGTATGAATCTGGCGTAACTCTTCCATGAGCTCTTCATCAACATGAAGACGACCAGCAGTATCTATAATAACGTAGTCATTACCATTGTCCTTAGCATGCTGCAAACCCTGTTTTGCAATTTCTACCGGGCTTGTCTGATCTCCCAGTGTAAATACAGGAGTATTAATCTGCTCCCCAAGAACCTGAAGTTGCTTGATCGCGGCTGGTCTATAAATATCACCAGCTACAAGCAATGGACGATGATTTTGCTTTTGCAACAATTTCGCCAGCTTACCAGACGTCGTCGTCTTACCTGCGCCCTGGAGACCCACCATCATAATGACCGTAGGCGGTTTGTTTGCTTTGGCAAGCTTGGCCTGACTGCCACCCATCAACTCGGTCAGTTCCTTGTTCACGATGTCGATGATGACCATGCCTGGCGTAAAGCTGTCCATCACTTCCTTACCAACGGATTTCTCCTTTACCTTGGCAATAAAGTCCTTTACAACCTTGAAGTTAACGTCCGCCTCAAGCAAAGCTAATCGTACTTCACGCATCGCCTGAGCTACATCATCCTCAGACACTTTTCCTTTGCCGCGCAGTTTACTGAATACATTTTGCAAGCGAGTCGATAATCCTTCAAATGCCATACTTTCGCACCTCCTTGTCTACCAGGGTTGTTTGTTCTTATATCTATATGTCCTACAATTCCTGCAGGCGATTTACAATTTGATGGACATGTTGCAGAGTGCCTTCATCGGACTCACCGATTTTACCGAATGCCTCATACAACGTCTTATTTAATTCTTCGAGATCTTGGATTCTACGCTCATACTTACTTAGCAAACCAAGCTTTGCCTCGTACATTTCCAATACCTGTTCAGCACGTTTAATATGTTCATACACTGCCTGACGGCTAATTTGAAATTCCGATGCAATTTCCCCTAAAGAAAAATCATCATGGAAGTAATATTTTAAAAACATCTGTTGCTTCTCTGTAAGCAGAGGTTCATAGAAGTCAAACAGTCGGTTAATCCGGTTCGTCTTTTCCAGCCGATTCTCCTGACTCATCTTGTATACCTCCATCGTCAAGGAAAAACACTTTACAGTTCTTTTCAACGTTCCTTATGATACATAAAAGAAAAGAAGATGTCAAGCGTTATCCCTTGTCATACAAAAAAAAGCCAATCCACTGCCCTTAAACGGAAGTACGGATCGGCTTTTTGCCCACTGTCACTTAAACCCTTACTGGAGTAAGATACAGCAGAACAGCCAAAAAATGAAGTATGCTGCCTGCCAAAACAAACAGATGCCAGATCGCATGGTGATATGGAAATGCCCGCCACACATAGAAAATCGTGCCCAACGTATACATTAGACCACCTACGAACAATAACGTCATCCCTCCGGCGGGAACAGTCGCAACCAGAGGGTTCCAGGCAATGGTGATGAGCCAGCCCATCACAATGTAAAACACGGTAGACATAAACAGGAAGCGCTTGGTGAAGAACGCCTTGAACAACACACCAAACAGTGCAATCCCCCAAATCACTCCAAACAATGTCCATCCCAGAGTACCTCGCAGTGCAACGAGCATAAACGGGGTGTAGCTACCTGCAATGAACAGGTAAATGCAAGAATGATCGAATATTTCGAACAAATCTTTCATTTTCCCTTCACGCAGGCTATGAAGCAACGTTGAATTGGTGTACAACAGCAGCATCGTAATCCCGTAAATCGTAAAGCTGACGACATGCCAAGTGGTTCCTTTCATGCTAGCAAAAACAATGAGCAACACAAGCGCTGCCACGCTTAAAACGGCTCCAATTCCATGTGTAATGGCGTTGGCTACTTCTTCCCGTCGGGAGTAGGTATGGGTGTTTGCCATCGGTTTTTCACCCGGCTTCCTTAATTATATTTTACATACAAGATACATTACATATACGGCATCGACAGACTTCTTGCTTTCATTATACATCTAGGCGAACTTGAGCAGCAACAGGATGGCTATTTAGTCCCAAACGTAGCATGAAGCCTACTTTAAACGTATCAGTTCTGTTCTTCCTCGCCTGTATCAGTTGCTTCGACCGTCTCTTCCTGAATCAACCCCGCAAACAACGCATGAACGAATTGCTCGGAATCAAACGGTTGAAGATCATTCACTTTTTCACCTAAGCCCACCAGCTTAACAGGCAAATTCAGCTCCTGACGGATGGCCACAACAATCCCGCCCTTCGCTGTACCATCCAACTTCGTTAGTACCAGCCCGGTTACACCGCTTTTCTCACCAAACAGCTTGGCTTGGTTAAGTGCATTTTGTCCAGTCGTCGCATCAAGTACCAACAACACTTCATGAGGAGCATCTGGAATTTCGCGTTGAATCACACGAAAAATTTTGTTCAGTTCCTCCATTAGATTGCTTTTATTCTGAAGTCGTCCTGCGGTATCACACAACAAAACATCTACTTGTCGCTGCTTGGCAGCCTGTACGGCATCAAACATAACCGCAGCCGGATCGGAACCGGATTGCTGCTTAATAACCTCTACACCTGCCCGTTCGCCCCATACCTCCAACTGTTCAATCGCACCCGCCCGGAACGTATCCCCAGCAGCCAACAATACTTTTTTGCCCTCTTGTTTAAAACGGTGAGCTAACTTGCCAATGGTTGTTGTTTTGCCGACGCCATTGACTCCCACGAATAAAATAACTGTAATCCCGTCAGGACTCATTTTGAGCTGACTATTGTCATTACCCCGCAGCAACTCGGACAACTTTTCCGACAATACAGGCTGTAACTCGGATGCGTCCTCGATTTTGCGCTTTTTCACTTCTTCTCGCAGGTCTTCGATGAGATTCATAACCGTGTTGACGCCTACGTCCGCTCCGATCAGAATTTCTTCCAGTTCCTCATAAAATTCCTCATCAATCTTTTTACGGCGAATCATCAAGTCTGTTACTTTTTCAACAAAACCTTTACGTGTTTTTTCCAAACCATCTTTGAACTGTTTTGTGACAGATTCAGTTTTGTTTGCAATGCTTTCCTTCAATTTCCTAAAGAAACTCATGGATTCCCTCCGTTGGTCTGAAAGTATGTTGTTTAATGTCAGGCAATCTCAGCTTCGTCGTTGTCCAACTTGACAGATACGAGTTTGGAAACCCCGCCTTCCTCCATCGTAACCCCGTACAGCACATCTGATTCTTCCATTGTGCCCTTGCGGTGTGTGACTACAATGAATTGTGTCTGCTCCGAGAATTCTCGTAAATACTGGGCAAAACGCACCACGTTTGCTTCGTCCAATGCAGCCTCTACTTCATCGAGTACACAGAATGGAACAGGTTTAACGTGTAAAATGGCAAATAGTAACGCCATCGCTGTTAACGCACGCTCACCGCCCGACAGTAGCTGCAAGTTTTGCAGTTTTTTGCCCGGTGGCTGAGCTACGATGTCAATTCCCGTCTCCAATAAGCGTTCCGGGTCAAGCAGCACGAGATCAGCTCGTCCGCCTCCGAATAGCTTGGAGAATACCGTTCCGAATTCGCGCCGAATAGCATCGAACGTAGTCTTAAAGCGTTTGGACATTTCTTCATCCATTTCACGAATAACCTGATAAAGTGTTGTCTTGGCCTCCACCAAATCAGACTTTTGCTCATCAAGAAACGTATAACGCTCATGCACACGCTGGTATTCCTCAATGGCGCCTAGATTCACCTCACCTAACGCGGAAATACCCCGTTTGAGCCTTTCTACCTCACTCTGCGTACCTTCAATATCTTCCGGTATAGGGTAACGCTGCTTGGCTAACTCATAGCTGAGTTCATAATCATCACTTAATTTTTTTAGAACGTTTTCCAGTTCCACATCAAGTCGATTTACTCCAATTTCCGTTTGACGAAGCAACTCCTCCACCGACTTGAGCTGAATTCGCTGTTCTTTCGTGTCGTTCTCAGCCACTTCCAGCTTTTTGGACAAGCTGCTGCGTGCAGCCCGCTTGAATTCCAGTTGCTGTGCGGCTTCTTCCTTTTTCAAACGGTATTGATTGAGATTTTCAATCTGTTTCACGGTCTCCTGCTCATTGGTCAGCAAATCTGCTTCGATGGAAGCAAGCAAGGTCTTGTTTTGTCTCGAATCCTTACCAAGAGTATCATAATCCCCACGCAATCTGCGCAGCTGCTCTTCCAATGAAAAGCGCTCCTGGTCCAGCTTTCCTTCTCTTACCTTGAGATTCGTGAGCTCTCCCTGCAGCTGCTCTTTGGCAGATTCGTTGGCTTTACGGGCAAATTCGGCAGCGTGAATGGCCTGATGCGTTTTTTTCTCTTCTTCCTCCAGCGCAGCCAACTTTATCAACGCTTCTTCACGGGAAGTTTCCAGCTCCTTGATTTCCTGATCAAAGCCCTTTTTCTCCTGACCAGACGCAGCGACCTGCTCCAGAACATGACGAAGTTCATGCTCCAGTTGCTTGAGCTCCATTGCCATCTGCTGCTCTTCACCGCGCTTCACATCGCCTCCCTGACGCAACTCGTCCAGACGGGTCTGTGTCTCCTCCAACTGGCGTTTGGTATCTATTGCACTCTGGCGCAACCTTGCAATTTGCTGCTCCGTATCTACAATGTCTTGATCCAACTGATCCAGCTGACGTTTACGTCCAAGCAGATTAGCATTTTTCTTGAACTGGCTTCCCCCAGTCATGGAACCCCCTGCATTGACAACATCGCCTTCCAAAGTGACCACGCGGTATCTATATTGGCAACGGGCCGCAATACGGTTTGCATCTTCCAGCGTACGGGCAATGACCACATTTCCCAAGAGACTGCCTACAATTCCGGCATATCGATCATCATACTGAACAAGATCTGCACCGATCCCGACAAAGCCTTCAGCGCCTTCTGCAATTTGGCGTTCCCCTGCGCCGATTTGGCGCGGGCGGATAACATCCATAGGCAAAAATGTCGCTCTGCCCAGTTGACGTTGCTTTAGAAAACTGATCGCCTGTCTGGATACGGATTCATTTTCCATCACGATGTGCTGAACTGAAGCACCCAAAGCTGTTTCCATCGCCTGCTCTAAATGCTCAGGCACCCGAATCAGCTCCGCTACCGCTCCATGTACACCGTGCAAGGTTTCTTTTCGTGCAGCCTTCAATACCTCTTTAACTCCAAGCATGAAGCCGTCAAAGTCATCCTGCATTTCCTTCATCGTATCACGCCGTGAAATTAGAGCCTCTCGTTTTTGTTCCCATTTACGAACCGTACCCTGGTTTTCTTCCAGTAGTTTTTGCAGGGCTTGGTACTTTTCACTTCCCTGAATATAGCCACTACGCAAACTACTGATTTCCTGCCCCAGCTTCTGAACAGCAGCTTCCAATCCCTTTTTGCGCTGTTCAAGTTGTACTTTCTGGGCTTCCCATTTGCCGGATTCGTCACTTACGCGAGTCACACGCCGTTCCAATGCTTCTTTCTGTTGGTCTGTATAACGAATTTCGTTACGCGCCTGTGCCATCTGATTCATCAGTTCCAGCAGACCACCCTTTAGGCTTTCTTCCTGCTCCTGGCTGATTCCGCCTGTAACACCAATCAGTTTGGCCTCTTCGTCAGACAGCCGCCCACGCAACTCGTCAAGCTCTACATTCAGTGCAGACAGCTTTTCGTTCAGTTGATCCAGTTCACTCCTGCGCTCGGAATGCCGTGATTCGCTTGTGCTAAGTGATAAGATCAATTGTTCCCGATTAGCCTCCAGATTGCGTGTACGCTCTTTGAGCAATTCGCCGTAGCCTTCACTTTTCTCCGTCGCTTCACTGTATTGCAGCAGATCCCTTTGCAACCGCTCTACTTGCTCTTCCAGCTGGCGTAATTCGTTGCGGTCGCTTTCCAGCATCGCATCGTGGCGGGACACCACGGTAGACAACTGAAGTTGCTCCTGCTGCAGCAAAGCTAGTTTGGAAGTCGCATCGCTCCACGAAGTATGAATTTGTTCAATTTGATGGACGTACATTGAAATTTCTTTGGATTTCAATTCACCGCGCAGCTCTTTAAAATGGATTGCCTTTTCAGACTGCTCCTTAAGCGGTCCAATCTGATCCTCCAGTTCACTAACTAAATCGTGAATACGCAGTAAATTTTGCTCCGTTTCATCCAGCTTGCGAACCGCATCTTTTTTACGCGATTTATATTTTACGATACCCGAAGCTTCCTCAAAAATACCTCGACGATCCTCGGATCGGGTACTCAGAATTTCTTCAATGCGTCCCTGTCCAATAATTGAATAAGCTTCTTTACCAATCCCTGTATCCATAAACAGCTCTGTAATATCTCGGAGTCTGCATGATTGACGATTAATGAAATATTCACTATCCCCACTTCGATGTACACGTCGCGTCACCGTGACTTCACCAAAATCCAGAGGCAACGCCTGATCTTCATTATCCAACGTAAGCGATACTTCACCGTAATTAACAGCCTTACGAGCATCACTACCCGCAAAAATAATGTCCTCCATTTTGCCGCCACGCAGTGATTTGGCACTCTGTTCGCCAAGCACCCAACGAATCCCGTCGGAAATATTACTTTTTCCGCTTCCGTTGGGTCCGACGACTGCCGTAATGCCGCGGACAAATTCCATTTCCGTTTTATCTGCAAACGATTTGAAGCCCGCCAGCTCAATGCGCTTTAAAAACATGCTCAATCTCACCTCTAACATTTCAAATATGCTTGTACAACACCGTACACCTGATTGATATGAATTATCCCTATTGTAGCATAAACTAGCTTGTATAAAGCACAGTACCGACACTCACATTACACCAGGAAAGCCACGAAAAAAGAGCAAAACGCAGTCCATTCGCCATTACGGGCCGGGACTCCCCGCGGACTGCCCTTTGCTCTTACTTTGTGTCCCCTGCTTGCGTAACCCGTCCGGGCTGCTCAGGTACCGATTACGATTCTGCCAGCTTCAAACGGTTTAAAGCTACTGCCGCCGCTTGCTGCTCAGCTTCTTTTTTGGAGCGTCCCGTACCTGCCCCTAGCCGTTCGCTGTCCATATATACCTCAGCTACAAACTCGCGCTCATGGGCTGGTCCGCGCTCCTCTACAATCTTGTATTCAAGCATCCCCATGTTATGATGCTGCGTCAGTTCCTGAAGCTCTGTTTTGAAATCACTCATCTGAAGCTTACCGTTTAATACAATTTGAGGAAAAATATAACGTTCCAGAAACGACCGGACGGCCTCCAGACCCTGATCCAAATAAAGCGCACCTACGAACGCTTCGAATACATCAGCCAACAGAGCCGGACGAGTACGTCCACCTGTCAACTCTTCACCTTTTCCAAGCAGTACATATTGCCCAAACTCAAGCCCGACAGCAAACTTCACCAGAGAAGGCTCACAGACAATAGCTGCACGCAGCTTGGTGAGTTCGCCTTCGGGTCGGTTAGGGTACTGATTGTACAATTGCTCGGACACCGTCAGTTCCAGAACAGCGTCACCTAAAAATTCAAGACGCTCATTGTCTGCATGCTGACTGAACCGATGTTCGTTTACGTAGGAAGCGTGCGTAAAGGCCTGCTTCAGAAGCTGCCGATTGTTGAATTGAATATGAAGTTTCTGTTGTAATTGCTTCAAGTCTCCACTCAACGAACTGACCCCTTATGCTTCATATTTTTTTAGAATAACCGTAGCATTGTGACCGCCAAAACCAAAGGAATTGGACATAACCACATTCAGTTCCGCTTTTCTCGGCTTATTAGGTACATAATCAAGATCGCATGCCGGGTCTTGATTATCCAAATTAATCGTTGGCGGAATCGTCTGATGCTGAAGGGCGAGACCACAGATCACGGCTTCAACGCCGCCCGCTGCACCCAATAAATGCCCTGTCATCGACTTAGTTGAGCTGATCGCTACCTTATAGGCATGCTCTCCCAGCGTTTTCTTGACTGCTTCCGTTTCGGATTTATCACCGACTGGCGTAGATGTACCATGTGCATTGATATAATCAATCTCTTCAGGATTCAATCCAGCATCACGGATCGCCATTCTAATGCAGCGTGCTGCTCCCTCTGGATCAGGCTCCGTCATATGATGGGCATCGCCAGAAAGACCGTAGCCAATCACTTCACCGTAAATACGCGCACCACGCTTCAAAGCATGATCCAACGATTCTAGAATAAGAACACCAGAGCCTTCGCCCATAACAAACCCGTCTCTTTCGGTATCAAAAGGACGACTTGCCTTTTCAGGCTCGTCGTTACGCGTGGACATTGCTCGCATGGAACAAAATCCAGCCATACCAATCGGACGAATAGTCGCCTCAGCTCCTCCGCAAATCATGGCGTCTGCGTCACCGCGCTGAATCATGCGGAAGGAATCACCAATAGCATGACTGCCCGTGGCACAAGCCGTAACTGGTGATGTATTGGGACCTTTAGCACCGAGTGAAATCGACACTTGACCGGAACCCATATTAGCAATCATCATCGGGATGAAGAAAGGGCTTACGCGTTTAGGTCCTTTTTCAATCAGTGCGTTGTGCTGATCCTCCCAAGTTCCCAATCCGCCAATACCGGAACCGACAGATACACCAACACGCTCAGCATCCGCATTTTCTCCGATTACAAGTCCACTGTCCTCAAGCGCCAATTTACTAGCTGCAACCGCAAACTGCACAAAGCGGTCCATTTTACGCGCATCCTTACGTTCAATATAATCCTCTGGATTAAAATCTTTAATGGAAGCGGCTATTTTCGTAGTGTACTCACTTGTATCGAAAGCTTCGATTTCACTGACGCCGGATTTTCCAGCCATCAGATTATCCCATAGTGTGTTCAAATCCTGTCCCAGCGAAGTGATTACACCCATTCCTGTTATGACAACACGTTGTTTCAAAGATAATCACCTCTATGTCTACTGCATATTGTATTTTAAGACCGCACTCTCTTGTGCGTAAAAATAATATAGAATCAACTAAAGTTAGTAATGCCGCATACTCCTCAGCCTTTGACTAAGTGAAGCTGAGCCAGACTCAAAAACACGCGGCAATTCCGTCTTTAGTTCAATCTGTATAATTAGGAGAAAGTCCCGCCTGTAACAGAACGGGACTTTTGATGACATGAATTAGGTATGAGATTGTATGTACTTCACAACTTCACCTACAGTTGTAATTTTCTCTGCATCTTCATCAGAGATTTCCATATCAAACTCATCTTCCAATTCCATTACCAATTCAACTACATCGAGAGAATCAGCGCCTAAATCATCTTTAAAAGATGCTTCAAGTGTAACTTCGGCTTCGTCGGCTCCCAAACGGTCAACGACAATGCGTTTTACGCGCTCCAATACATCGGACATCCGGCTCACCTCCTCTTAGGTATTATACGAAAATTACAATTAAAATGCCATAGAAGAGAGTTTTCATTGACAACTCTTCATCGGGGCATGCGGATTGCAACATGCTACTACATATACATGCCGCCATCCACATGCAAAGTCTGGCCCGTCATATATGAGGAAGCATCCGAGGCCAAGAACAGCACCACGTCAGCAATTTCCTCAGGCCGTCCAAGACGGGCCAGCGGAATACCGCTCAGCATATTGTCACGCAAATCATCAGCCAGTACCTGCGTCATCTCAGTATCGATGAATCCAGGAGCCACACAGTTCACTGTAATACCTCTCGAAGCAAGCTCTCGAGCAGAGGATTTGGTAAGACCAATTACCCCTGCTTTAGCAGCAACGTAGTTGGCTTGGCCTGCATTGCCAAGTACACCAACCACGGAGGAGATATTGATAATTCGGCCAGAACGCTGCTTCATCATTGGACGTGTTGCCGACTTAAGACAATTAAACACACCCTTCAGATTCGTTTCGATCACCTGATCGAATTCCTCTTCCTTCATGCGCATGATTAAATTATCTCTTGTTATGCCGGCATTATTCACCAGGATGTCAATCTTGCCCCAAGCGCCAATCACATCCTTGATCAACTGATCTGCTTCGTCAGCGCGACCGACATTAGCCTGAACTGTAATAGCCTCTACACCTTTGGCACGAATCTGCTCTGCTACCTCAGTCGCAGCCGCTTCACTACCAGCATAGTTTACCGCCACATTTGCACCTGCTTCAGCCAGCGCCAGCGCAATACTACGGCCAATTCCGCGCGACGCTCCCGTAACGAGCGCCGTTTTTCCACTCAATGGCTTAGACATCATAGTCCCCCCTTGCAAGTATATAACCCGTTAAGGCAATGATTATACTTTTAACGGGCCTCCAAGGCTTCCGTTACAGAAGCAAACGACTCCAGGCTGCTTATATTATACAGCTTAACCGTTTTGTCGATTTTTTTAACCAGTCCAGTCAATACACTTCCCGGCCCAAACTCAACAAAGGTGTCAACACCTTGTTCTAGTAGCCATGTTACACTGTCTTCCCACAGTACTGGAGAATAGACCTGATCCACCAACAGTTGGCGAATTTCGCTCCCCTCACGTACAGGTTGAGCTGTTACATTGGCAACAACCGGAACCTGAGCTTTGGAGAAAGTTACAGCCCCCAACTTGCCGGAGAGCTTGGTCGCTGCTTCCTTCATCAATGACGAGTGGAAAGGACCGCTAACCTCCAGAGTAATAGCGCGCTTGCCTCCTGCTTCCTTCACACGTTCAGCGACAGCAGCTACGCCCTCCTTCGTACCAGATACAACAATTTGTCCAGGACAATTGATGTTGGCTAGTTCGACCAGTTGACCAGACTCCGTAATATCACGGCACAATGCTGCCAATGCTTCACGATCAGCTCCCAACACAGCAGCCATCCCGCCTTGCCCATCAGGAATGGCCTGCTCCATGAACTCGCCACGTGTACGAACGATTTCAACCGCATCCTCAAATGCGAGGACACCGGAAGCGACTAGCGCGCTGTATTCTCCTAGACTGTGTCCAGCCACATAATCAGGATGAATGCCCATTTTTTCCTTGAACGCTTCATACAATGCAATGCTCGCCGTTAACAGTGCAGGCTGCGTATTGGATGTTTGCTTCAAAGCTGTGTCCGGCCCTTCAAAAATCAGTGTGCTTAGTGCGAACCCTAACCGTTCGTCCGCTTGGCGAAATACTTCTGTTGCAGCTGGAACTGCTTCATAAGCATCTTTAGCCATACCTACAGCTTGTGAACCCTGACCGGGAAATATAAATGCCGTTTTGCCCATCGTGTATGCACCTCTCTGTATCCAATGCTTGTCCTGTAAAACACTACACAAATTCAATATTATATCAAAACTTCCATCTTATTACCAGACAAGAACTGACGCTCCCCAGGTCAAGCCACCGCCAAAGCCCACCATTAATACACGGTCGCCTTCCTTCATGCGGCCTTCCTCAGCTGCTTCCACAAGAGCGAGAGGGATTGATGCTGCCGATGTATTCGCATATTTATGAACATTAACAACTACCTTTTCCTCTGGTAAATCCAGACGTTGCATCGCCGATTGGATGATGCGAACATTGGCTTGATGCGGAACGAACAGATCAATATCATCTTTGGACAGCCCTGCTTTTTCCAACACATCGACCGTTGCCGTTCCCATAACACGAACCGCGAACTTGAACACTTCGCGTCCGTTCATGTAAATATAGTGCTGTTTATTTTCCAGTGTGTCTGCACTCGCAGGCAAACGCGAGCCTCCTGCTTCCAACTTGAGTAAGCTGCCTCCGGCACCTTCAGCCCCGAGATCAAAGGATTGGAATCCTCTACCTTCAGGCACTTCGCCAATCACTACAGCTCCTGCACCATCTCCGAATAGAACACAGGTATTGCGGTCGGTATAATCTGTAATCCGAGAAAGACAGTCTGCCCCAATGATTAATGCATTATTATAGATACCTGTCTTAATGAAGCTCGTTGCCGTAGCCAATCCGTATACAAAACCCGAGCATGCCGCAGACAAATCGAAAGCTGCTGCCCCTTTGGCTCCTAATTTGTCCTGAAGAATGCAGGCAGTTGACGGAAACGCCATATCCGGTGTAACCGTAGCTACAATAATTAAATCCAGATCCTGTGCCGTCATACCCGCGGACTCCAACGCCTTAATTGCTGCTTCATAAGCTAAATCAGATGTAGCCTGCTCTGGAGCCGCAATATGGCGCTCCTGAATCCCTGTACGGCTGACAATCCATTCATCACTTGTTTCTACGATTGCTTCCAAATCTTTATTGGTCAGAATTTTCTCAGGTACGTATTTCCCTGTTCCGATAACACCAACCGGCCGTAATTTATTCATATCGTCACTCACTTCCTGCTGATTTCCTTGGATATACTTTCCACCAACCGGTTTTGCAAGGCCGTACGAGCCTGCCTTACCGCATTTTTGACGGCAACGCCGTCAGACGAACCGTGACTTTTCAGGACGAGTCCACTCAAACCCAGCAAAGGAGCCCCGCCATGCTCTTTATAATCCAATTTACCTTTCAGACTGCGAAGCTCAGGCATAATCAAGGCTGCCGCAAGCTTGGTCTTCAAAGATTTGGTGAATTGCTCTTTTAAGAGAGAAAATATGGCCCCGGCTGTACCCTCCAGCGATTTTAGCATGATATTTCCAGCAAATCCATCGCACACCAGTACATCGCAATTCCCGGTTAACACATCTCTCGATTCAACATTACCCACAAAATTGACAGGTAACTGCTCAATAAGTGGAAATGCCAACTTCGTCAGTTCATTGCCCTTCCCAGCTTCGGTCCCCACATTCAGCAGACCCACCCTTGGAGAAGTCACACCGTGAACTTTCTGACGATACAAGCTCCCCATCAGTGCATACTGGGCAAGGTGCTCAGGCTTGGCATCCATATTGGCTCCCAAGTCCAGCGCCAGAATGCCCTGATCATCTATCGTTGGTATCATCGGCGCGAGAGCCGGACGTTCAATGCCCTCCATTCTTCCAACCACCAGCAGCCCTGTGGTCATTAGCGCGCCTGTATTACCTGCGGATATCATGGCATCCGCTTCGCCTTCTCTGACCATTCGACCAGCTACGACCATCGAGGCATCCTTTTTGCGTCGCACTGCCTTTACAGGCTCGTCCTGCGCATCTATCATTTCGGATGCATGGCGAATGCTGAGGTTGGTCGGCAACGCCCTACCGTTCAGAACCGATTCAATTCGTTCCCGGTCACCAACCAGCGTAATGTCCGTATCCTTCCATTCCGCCGCCGCAGATAGCGCGCCCTCTACTGTCGCCTCAGGAGCATTATCTCCCCCCATGGCATCAATGGCGATCCGCATGCTGACTTCCTCCTTCGCTATACTCTTCCTCCGTGGAGCGATAAATGACAAAGTTGCCTTGGAATACCATTTCTTCTCCTACGTAGGCAAAGACTTCCACTTTAGCCTTCCCTTTTTGTTCTGGATTTGAGCGCACATATGCCTTGGCAATGCACTTCTCACCTAAATGAACCGGGCGGACAAAGCGTATATCTGCTGACGCAGTCAATGCTATCTCATCATTAATCACGGCAACGGCCAATGAATTGGCCTGGGCAAATACATAATGCCCCCGCGCAATGCCAGTACGCGAAAAAATATGTTCCTCTTTAATCTCAAAAATCGAAATACCGCTTCGATCCAACTGTAGATCAACGATATCCCCGATCACTTCATGCAAAGGCAAGGAACGAACCTGGTCGTAGGAGCGCTCAGCCATCAGCTTTAGCCGTTCCCGCAATTCTGGGATTCCCAGTTCCATCCGGTCCAGCCGAATAGTCTGAATACTTACCTTCAGCTGTCTTGTCAATTCCTGATCCGTTACGAACGGATTATCATCAATTAATTGAGTCAGCCGCTGCTGTCTCTGTCTCTTCGGCAAACGTTCGATGTCAGTGACGCCTCCTTTCCCTACAATAAACTGTCGTTCAGACGACAGTTCGGGTTACTTTACTTCACTTTCTAACGGCGAAACTTCAAGCCGATTTGTCTTCTTGTATGTATAAAGGAACCTCTTCGGCCCTTCTTTCTTAGAACCTGGTACTAAAACAGTATATAGCATGCTGACGTAAAAAGGAAGCATGCAGACAAAAAAAAGTAGCGCCTCACTGAAGTGAAGCGCTACTCTTCCTGCGAAGATTCCAAAGAATCCGCTTATCGGACATTATTGAGAGATGATCTCTCTAGCTTTGTACGTTCCGCAAACTTTGCACACATGGTGAGCAAGTTTCAATTCGCCGCATTCGGAGCATTTCACCATACCTGGTACTGCCAGTTTAAAGTGAGTACGACGTTTGTCGCGACGAGTTTTGGATGTTCTCCGTTGAGGTACTGCCATTATTCCCACCTCCTTAACCAGATCACCCCCGCATAGCGGGTATGACTTCTTATCTCATTCAAGACTGAAAGAAAATGCCAGAAGCAATTATCTTACAGCCGGTGAATCAAGCCTGCAACATCCACGCATCGGTTCAGTAACTCTCCGGCACAAGCGGATGATGATTTTTCAGAATTGAACTCAATTCTCATTTAAAAAAATCCTTAAGCCCTGCCAGACGCGGATCAATCTTTTCCGTATCGCCATCGTTACTGTCATCGGAGCCAATACTCCAGTTTTGTCCGGTCTTTGGTGCGATTCCCTGACAATCCTCACTGCACAATGGCGCAAACGGCACATGCAGTACAAACAGTTCTTCACAATACGGTGCAATGTCGAAGGAGTCCTCCGTCACTGCGATAAAATCGCCATCTTCATCCTCCTCTTCAACACTCGAAGAGGTTTGCTTGAACCGTTCACGGAATTCAATCTTTAAATCCTCGTGCATCGGGCTTAAACAGCGTGAACACAGCATGTCCAGACCTGCGGTCAACGTGCCTTCCACGCTCATCAAGCCTTGACCCAGACTAACGGCGACCAAGTCGGTCTCCAGCGGGGAAACGGCCGTAACATCAGCACGATCATCCACCAATTCACTCACATTAAGAGATTCACGGATAGGAAAAGGACCGTCACTTGTTGCTACTTTGCGAAAAAATAGTTGCATCACTATCACTCCAAACAAACAAAAATTATTATACCGACTGATCGAGTCGTTTGTCAACACCTTTCACTTTACACCACTCACAAATCCACCGGTTTTCCAATGGTTCGACAAGTTTTATGCAGAAGCAAAAATGCATTGTGCTAAACATGTACCGATGAGTATTCGTACCCCCGCCACTCTTCGTGTACAATAATGCGAGTATAAAGCTTTTTCGTCCAGGTCTCAATAGTTACCCAATAAGCTACTTTAAGTACGTGTTCAAAAAGTCGGCTTTTCAGGACCGAGAAGGTTGGATGAAGCTAGGGACTGAGTAGCGGAGCGTAGACAGATCTACGTGAGCAACAGAAGGCCCGGCTGAATTCAAGATTCGACGTCGAATCCGCTTCTTGAATAGCTTCGTTATGGAAAGGCGACTTTTTGAACAACCTCTTTTAAGAAAGGAGCCGACTTACGGTCTTGAAAACACTCGGTATGGTTGTAGAGTACAACCCCCTTCATAACGGACATGTCCATCACTGGGAGGAATCTCTTCGCATCACTGGTACACAGCGCACAGTGGCTGTGATGAGTGGCCCTTTCCTTCAGCGGGGTGAACCCGCGATTACAGACAAATGGTCCCGCACCGAAATGGCACTCGCCATGGGTGTGGACCTAGTTCTGGAGCTGCCTGTGGCCTATGCCGTCCAGCCTGCAGAATGGTTTGCCCGCGGAGCGGTCGCCCTGCTCCATGCGACGGGCATCGTCGACGCACTCTGCTTCGGTAGCGAGAGCGGAGACATCGCCCCGCTGCGCGCGCTGGCCCGCGTGCTGGCGGCAGAGCCGGCCGAGCTCAAGGCCGGCATCGCGCAGCGCCTAAGCAGCGGCGCGAGCTATCCCGCTGCCTACGCGGGAGCCGCAGCCGCGCTGGCGGCCGAAGGAGGGGACGGCGCTGCGCTCGCCGCCCTCATGCAGCAGCCCAACAATACGTTGGGGCTGCATTACTTGATTGCGCTGGAACGGCTGGGCAGCACAATCAAGCCCTTCACGGTAGCCCGCACGGGATCGGGCTACCATGAAGCCGTGGCCCCTACGGACGGAGTCATCGCCAGCGCCACGGCCATCCGCCGTCTGCTGCTGGACGGCGGGCCGGAGACCGCGTCGCCGTACATACCTGCGGCGACACTGGAGATTTTGCGGCGCGAGTGGCAAGCCGAACGCGCGCCGCTGCATTGGGAAGCGTTCAGCCAGCCGCTGCTGAACGCCCTGATCACACGTAGCCCGCAGCAGCTGGCGGAGCTGCACGAGGTCACCGAAGGGCTGGAGCATCGTCTGCAGCAATCGCTGTACACGCTGCCCCAGCCTTCTGTGGAGGCCCTGCTCGCCGCGATTAAGACAAGGCGCTATACTCGTACGAAGCTTCAGCGGATGTGTACACATATTTTGCTGAATCATGCCAAAGCCGATATGACTCCTGCTGAGCTGGCGAAAGGTCCGGGCTATATCCGCGTGCTCGGCTTTAACAGGGCTGGACGCGAGCTGCTGGCACGTATGAAGCAGACAGCCACCCTTCCGGTATGGGTCAAGCTGTCTGCCGGATCACATCCTCAGCTGGACTGGGATACAGCCGCAGCCGCCATACACACAGCCGGGATGCCACGTCCCGCCATCCGCGACATGTATGCTGATTACTTGCGACCGCCCATTATGGTTTGATGGGCAGCTTTTCCATATAATTCAGCGCATCGCCAAGCTTGCGAACCGGAACAAGCTTCATCCGGGTTCCAATTTGCTCAGCTTTGGCCTTCGCCTCTTTATAATTATCCGCAGGGACGAAAAACAAATCCGCACCCTGACGGTCAGCAGCAACTATTTTATACTTTGCACCACCAATCGCTCCAACCTGACCGTCCTTATCAATAGTACCCGTACCGGCTGCACGATATCCCTTACTCAGATCACCTGGTGTCAGTTGGTTATAGATTTCCATGGTAAACATCAAACCAGCCGAAGGACCGCCAACATCCGTAGATGTAAAATGAATCGTTTTACGTCCATCCTTCGGCTCTACCTTCTGTACCGTGGCAATACTGACGCCAAATCCGGAACGTTGCTTGCCCGTCTCACTGTCCGTGATGGTCGTTAAGGGAGCTTGCACGGTCAGCAACTTTCCATCGCGCTTTAGCTTCACTTTAGCCATTGTTCCCGGTTTTTCGTCCTCCAAAGCCTCCCGAATGGAATGATTATCGGTCACCCTCACTCCGTTCAGCTCCAATATTTCATCTCCAGGCTCGAACACGCTGTTCGATCCCGGGACCTTAAATACATACACGTAATCTGGCACAATCCGATAGGGGACATGGGCACAGGTGTATGCAGCCTCCATAGCCGAAGATTGGGAATCCCCCATATACCATACCTGTTCTGCCGCATATTCGTCTTCACTTCTTCCATGGAGACGATCCTCTTTGCGTTGAATCTCCGAATTGCGGTCCAACTTGGACAGGCCCAACATGATAACATTGGCATAACGCGCCGATACCGTCGTCATCATAAAAGTCCCCCGTTCGATGCTGTCACCCTCCTGGACTCTAACCATCGGTTTGATCTCGTTTGCCCCACCTGGTCCATAGATCAGATAAGGGGTTGGCATATAGACCAGCACATAGACCATTGCAGCCAGCATTAAGACATAACCGGTTGTAAAAAAAACTCTTTTCCGGTTTATTCGTTTCATTGCTTCTTCCCCCTTGCAGCCTAACTTCTCCTATCCTACCCAAGTGCCTCTGCACCACCTGTTCTCAAGCCTTCCGAAAAAGCATACATTGTTTACGACAACGTATACGAACAACCTATCCCAAGACAACGAACGTGAATAAACGCTGGAGACAGCATCCGACTCTCCTTAGTATATTTATGAGAGGTGAATTCTTTGATACAAAAGGAAGCCCATTCCGCTCCTTATTGGACAACCGTACTGCTTGGCCTTGGAGCCATTTTGCTTGTACTGGCTGTTGTCGCCTCACCAGAAAAAGTATTTCAAGCCTCTACTCAAGGCCTTAAGCTATGGTGGAGTATTATTTTCCCGGCCATGCTGCCTTTTTTGATGCTGTCCGAAATGCTCATCGCCTTTGGTCTAGTACATGGACTAGGTGTCCTGCTGGAGCCGTTTATGCGATTCTGGTTCCGTCTACCCGGGCGAAGCGGCTGGGTGTTGGCCCTCGGCCTGACCGCAGGATTCCCGGCTGCTGCGGAAGCAGTGCGCCAATGGGCACAACAGGAGGATATGACCGCGTTTCAGCTTCGACGTCTAACCGCTATCGCTCATTTCTGCAATCCGATTACCATCCTGCTCGTCATCGGGACAGGACTACTGCACAATGCTGCCGCAGGCGTGATGTTACTTGCCGTTCACTGGATTTCCGGGCTGCTGGCAGGCTGGATCACCGCCAGACTATCTGTATCGTCCAAAGAATTGCAAAAACGGGAAACGCCAGCTGCCCTCCGGCGCACCTCAGTTTCCCGTACTTCTCCCTCCCTGATCCGATCCGCATGGGAAGCTACCCGCTCTGCCAGAGAACGGGACGGCCGCAGTTTCGGAAAACTGTTGGGCGAAACCGTATCCCATGCTGTACAGACGCTGATGGTGACAGGTGGATTCATTATTTTCTTTTCCGTACTGATTCGACTGCTGTCCATATATACAGGCCAAGGATCGCTTTCTTTCATTTGGCCTGCCTGGATGGAAATCCATCTGGGTTCCTATGAAATCAGCCGTCTGCCCTACGATCTCCGTACACAAGCAGCCCTGATCAGTGCTGTGTTGGGCTGGGGCGGCCTCTGCGGCTGGCTTCAAATTACCGCCGTCACCAGGCCTTCCGACAAGGGTATCACCTTCACCCTGTCACGAGTGCTCCATGGGATCATTGCTTTTGGACTTACCTTGGCGACATGGGTCCCGCTTAGCCGCATCTTCAGCAATACAACTCCCGCTTACGTCAGTCGCAGTTCTGTGTCTTCTTTTGCGGAAAGCGTAAATGAATCCGCCACGCATCCTGTCATGGCCGGAGCCAGCGGCTTATTAACACAAATTGAAGGAACATCTATGTACCCCTGGCAACTAACCGTACTGTCCATTGCACTGCTAGGTACAATTATAGTTACCCTGCTGGCCTTTTCCTTTATGACTTCATGGTGGAGCCGCCGCGATTCGCGTTGACCTTCGCACGCAGTGCATCTTCCACCTCCGGTGCCACCAGATCTACAACCTTGCCATCAAAATGCGCAATTTCCTTCACCATACTGGAACTCAGATATGAATAAGCCGGATTAGTCATCATAAAGATTGTTTCCGCATCCGGGTTCAGCTTATGATTTGTAGAGGCTAATTGCAGCTCATATTCAAAATCAGTCACCGACCGGATTCCCCTGACAATAACTTGGGCCCCTTTTTGACGTACATAATTAGCTGTCAGATCACGGAAGCTGTCCACTTCAACGTTGGGGATATCGCGAGTTACCGTTCGCAGTAACTCCATTCGTTCCTCAAGTGAAAACAGCGGATTTTTACTAATATTGTTAAGAACCGCGACAATCAATAGATCAAACTGTCTGGCTGCTCTTTGAATAATATCCTGGTGCCCCATCGTCACGGGATCAAAGGTTCCCGGATATACGGCAATACGTGGTTTGTGCTCAATCATGATGGTCCTCCCCGTCTGATTCGCTGATGCCGAATTTGACCCCTCCGGCTTCTGTATGTTCTACGACATCCGACAAAGCATCGGCTGCAAAATGATAAATAGATAACGCCGTTTCACCATAGACTGCTTTTCTGACCTGTTCGAACGGCCCGAAGCTTTCCGGATATTCATGCCCCGATTCATACTCCAGCACGATGATTGCATCTGAACGAAGCAAGTTCAACTCAGCCATACGGCTCATTAATTCATCTCCGTGTTTGAGACGATAGGGTGGGTCCAGAAAAACAGCATCAAAAAGAGCTCCACGTTTTGCCAGCACCTTGAGCGCTCGTCCGGCATCATTGCGGAACACTTCAGCCTGTCCGTCCAAACCAGTTTTTCGCAAATTTTCTTTAATGACATCAATGCTTTTGGATTCCATATCAATAAAAACAGCCTTGTCCATTCCCCGGCTAAGCGCCTCTATACCTAGGCCACCACTGCCAGCAAACAGATCAAGTGCGACTCCCCCATCAAAATAAGGACCTATCATGCTAAATAGCGCTTCCTTGACCTTATCCGTGGTCGGCCGCGTCCCTGTGCCGGGAACTGCCTTTAACGGCCTTCCTTTGGCACTACCCGATACCACTCTCACGATGAAACTCACCTATTTTCTATATGTGTTCATAACCATATAAGATTATGACGCTATCGTACCACATGCACCGCCGTTTGAAAAACTTAGGATGAGGCAGGTATAAAAAACCATTCCCTGGGCATCCTTAGGATATCGGCATTCAACCAATGTCGTAGACAACCGCGGAGAAGACTTACGTTTCCCCATAAGCTCTTCGTCCGGTTTCTCCTCTCCCATTCGGGCGCTCTTTAATGGAGCGCCTGATTTTTTTTGCATAAAAAGAAGCTGCTTAATAGCAGCTCTATGTATCATTTTTCTATTTCGGCATTTTGTTTATTTCAGCAGTTCCTCGGGTGTATCCCCTTGATAAACATACACGTAACTCGCCACTGATACAGCAAATGTTGCAAACATAGACAACGATGTAGCTAATCCATATACCATTTTCCTCATCATTCCACTCACCTCCTTCCCCGGATCAATGTTAGGCTTTGGACCAAAAAAGCAACAGCCACTACAGAGGAACCGATTACAAAATTAGTACATACAAGCAGGGAGGATAACAGTCGCAAGAGGGGATAAAACCGTACTGGAATGCGCGACTGCTTTTCAATTCTGGACGGAGCAAAACATAAAACGAGAATGAGAGCTATTCCGGTAAACAGGTTTGTCCACCAACTATTTAAGGCAATGCAGGATATGTAAGTAAAAGCTGCTGAGGTCACCAACACACATGCCATGCCCGTTTTCAAATGAATGCCTCCTGATATTTGGCGCAGTAGGGCGAAAGCGACGAGAATCGTTACAGCCTCTACCATCCGCCCCGTGAAGATTGAGGCGAATAGTGTTAACACGATGATCATGGACGCATTCAGAATGAGAGCAAGTGCGTATTTAAGGACCGCGACAGAGGCCGGATGATCAGGCACAGTACGTTTGATCTGGTTAGCAAGTTTGAAAGCCATCGCTTCAATCATCCCGGTATTCCTTTCCGATTGCATAATAGATGAAAAATCCCGAAACCAGTGCAAAAAATATCATATTTAACCATACCTCGTTATAGTAGAGCACAATAGAAGTTGAAATGAGAGACAGGATAATCAGCGTGATGACAATTCCATATTCCTCTTTGAACTTTAGCTTCTTGAAATTAGGGGAAAAGCCGATCCCTTTTCGATACAACATCAATGAAATAAGTAGTCCTACTGCCGCGCTTACCACTTGTAGCAGATAGCCCTTCAAGGACCCATCCTGCAGCTCAGAAACCGGAAGGTTGCCGAACATGACTTTTAGGAATACCGACTGAACAACGGCATATGCAAAATAACCTGTAACCGTCATAATACCGGACCACACAATCGGAATCTTCACGACCGTAGCGAGTAAAAAAATAAAAAGCAGCATATTTACGACAGGCACCAAATACGAAAAGGAAAACTCCTCTCGGAGCATATAACTTTGCAAATTCATAATCAGGTTAACAAAAATGGCCTGCCATAGATAAGGGGTCATTTTTACTTTAAAAATACTCAAAATCAGCGCGAAAACAGCTACTCCCTCAAGCGTGGAGAAAAGCAAAAAGCCGATTGGCTTCAAAAGCATGCGTGCATCTCCTTTACAATTCCAACAAACCTCATCGGTGTATTCAAAAACTTGGATGTACATCGAATATAAAGGGCTGGGAGCTACTTTTCAAGAGGTCTTTTCAATTATTTCATAGATTTATTCAAGCACTTCAATCGAATGTTATCGGATGCTGTTTCAAGTTGCAGCTTAGGCAACACTTTCTTTGACCGAATCTCCCTGCTTGTGCACAGGCTTCATACGTGATATAAGCTTTTTCCCCCAACGGATGCCGGGCTGTTCAATCCACGAGTAGGTAAACCAGGATAGTCCGATGGTGAATAGCAACGTTATGATAAACATAAGTGTGAGGCTGACTAGGGGAGCAAAAGGAAGTTTAACCTGTACGATTAGTCCCAGAACCAGCATATGCGTCAAATACATGCTGTAGCTAAGGCGGCCGATCCATGACCACACCCGATTAAGCAGCCACATCGGCTGCCAGTGATACAAAGCATACGCTCCCAGCAGCAACCCGACACCTATGAGATAATCGGTCATGCCTCCAAAAAACGCAAATAGCACAGAAACAAGCAGCAAACTTCCACTGACCCGGTCTATACTTTTCCAATGCCGTTCGTCTTTCCAAATGAAAAACAACAATATACCTAGCCCAAAGACAGGCAATTGATTCGGAAACCATAAATACAGATAGTGCCCCCATAAAGAGTAATCACTAATCCACGGATATTGAACAAATACCGTATTTAACCCGAAGCTTACCACAAGCGCCATCACAACAAACCAGATCGCATGGCGGACTGATCGGATCAGCTTAAATAATAGGGGGATAAACAGATAAAACATACATTCCACCGCAATGGACCATTCCACACCAATAATACTGTTGATCCAGTACGGATTCAGACCATTCAAAAACAGGACATGAGCTGCGATATTGGCGGCAGTGACTCCCTCCTGATCTCCAAGCCAAAATCGTGGACCTGTCCCGTTCACAACTAAATAGATTCCTAACATCACGTAATACAAAGGAGCAATCCGAAAAAAACGACGCAACAGGTAAGCTGAAATTCTTTCCCTCTTGTCACCCGAACGTCTGCTCAAGGATAAAAATAGCGTAAAAGCGCTGGCCATATAAAATAAAGCGACACCTTTAGCTCCTATACTCAAGCATTTTTGCAACCATCCGTTTAATCCGTCCACATGCTGGCTGACATGCACAAGTATTACTCCGATAATAGCCAACGCCCTCAGCGTATCTACAAATTGCAGCTTGTCATCTTCCATTTTCCCCTTGGCTTCGGGCATCGTATCCCTCCATAACAATCTCGAATGATACATTTTGTATCTATAATACACAAAATGTATCACTAAAGTAAATATCTCTGTTATGCAAAAAAACACCCTCCGTCCGCAAAGAAATGCGGCCAGAAGATGTTCATTTTGTCCTTGCTTAGTCAGCTCACGCAAATGAGTATGGGCCAATTGGCAGTGACTTTATTTCAGGATTTTGGAAAATTCGATTCCAGTCGCTCCGAAGTGCAAGACAAAAAGTATTTCGATCTATATCTTGTTCATCGGAAGTCGCTTATGGGATTTTTGCAAAATCCTCATTTGTTTAAATGAAAAGGGACGGTCGTTACGATCACATCTTTATAATTAATTAAATAAGCTCTCATCAGTAAGCTGGTCTGATTGTGTAGAATATTTTCCCACCAGTGCTTGGTGATGAATTGTGGAATGAGAACAGTGATATGGTCCTCGTCTGCTTTTTTCCACTCTACTGTATCGATGAACTTGCGGAGCGGATTAATGATGCTGCGATAACGGGATCTCAGCACTACCAAACGTATGCCCACATCCCACTCTTCCCACTTCTGTTCCATTTTTTGAATCGCTTCATCATCCACACCCACATATACGGCAACCACATTGTCCGACAAGGTTTTGGCATAGCTGATCGTATTCATAACGACTCGCGTAATACCTGCCACCGGAATAATAATCGTATTGCCTTTCACCATAGGTTTATCCTTGGTAATATCAATGCGCAGTTGTTCAGCCGTATTTTTGTAATGCCCGTTGATCTTCATAAAGAAATACAGTACCAAAGGCAGAAAGATAAAGACTACCCACACCTGGCTAAACTTAGTAAAGATAAAAATGAGCGTAATCGACAGCGTGGTCAGCATCCCAACCGTATTAATAGCAAGCTTGACGATCCAGCCTGGCGGTTTGAGCCGGATCCAGCGAATCATCATGCCAAGTTGCGAGAGCGTGAACGGAATAAATACCCCTACGGCATAAAGCGGGATCAGATTTTCTGTGTTGCCGCCAAATACGATGACCAGCAATGCCGAGAAGATACTCAGAAACAGGATACCATTAGAGTATCCGAGTCGATCTCCACGAACCATGAACATGTGCGGCATGTATTTGTCCTTCGCGAGCATAAAAGCAAGTAATGGAAAGGCCGAATAGGCTGTATTCGCCGCCAAAAACAAGATGAGCGCCGTTACGCCCTGAATGATGTAATACATCACACCACGCCCGAAAGTGGCGTTCGCAATTTGCGAAATGACCGTTTCATGCGGATTAGGACGAACACCGTACCAATAAGCCAGCAAACTAATTCCGATAAACATACATCCGAGAATCAAACCCATCATCATTAGTGTAGTTGCTGCATTTTTGGCAGCTGGCTTGCGGAAATTCGGAATGGCATTCGAGACAGCTTCTACCCCAGTTAACGCCGAGCAACCCGAGCTGAACGCCTTCAGTAACAGGAACAGGCTGACGTTAGATACCGTAGCTCCAAATTGCGGTGCTGCAGCATGAGCTCCCCCTGCCACGTAATGAATGATACCGCTAATAATCAAGACAAAAATGGCAACAACAAATAAATAAATCGGTACAGCCAGCACCGAGGCAGATTCTGTCACTCCGCGCAAATTCATAATAGTCAAAAAGATAATCATAATCAAAGCAATGGCAATCCGATGATCATGTAACGACGGGAACGCAGATGTAATGGCATCTGTACCTGCCGATGAGCTAACCGCTACCGTCAGAATATAATCGACCAACAAAGACCCACCTGCAATCAGACTGGGACTCTTTCCCAAATTATCCTGTGCAACAATGTACGCTCCTCCGCCACCAGGATAGGAAAATATGGTCTGTCTATAGGACAGGATCAGAATGATCAGCAAACCCAATACCGCAATGGATATAGGAATGGAATACCATAGGGCAGCGAAGCCAGCTGTAATTAAAACCAGCAGAATTTGCTCCGTTCCGTAAGCTACAGAGGACAAGGCATCTGAGGACAGAATGGCCAGTGCCTTGAGCTTATTCAGTTTCTCATCTTCAAGGGCCGTCGACTTTCGCGGACGACCGATTAATAATCTTTTGACTTTACTCAGCATTTCGTTGACTCCTTCTTTGGATGAGGGTTTTGCAAAAGAACTATGGATCTTATGTTTATTATGTCACCTACACATCAGATTGATGAAACAAATGAACTATTATTTTATACTCCCTCATCCTGAAAAAAACAATAAGGAATGCTCCCTAAAAAGAGCATTCCCGAGTAAGAAAGAGTATTTCGATAAAATACCCTTATGAATACAGTAATTTGAACCTTTCCGGGGTAATTCCTTCAGCACGGCGAAAAGTTGCCACAAAATGACTGGCATCTCGGAATCCTACTCGCTCCGAAATCTCCTTTACTGTTAATTGCGGATATTCCGTCATCATTTCCTTGGCCTTCCGCAGCCGAATTACAATCAGATAAGCATAAGAAGTCACACCAAACGCTTGCTTAAATAATGTATTTAAATGGCGGGAGCTGACATTCATCATAACTGCCATATCACCCAGGCCCACATCAGGACTGGCATAATTTTGCTCCATAAAGGCCAGTACAGGGGTTAAACGTTCCACATTATGGGATAGGGAAGGCATCGAGCTATGTTGTCCATGTTTACGCAGTAGAGTCAGAAAACGATACATATTGGCCGAAGCGTCTAATCCAGACAAATCACGTTCACTAACCATGGAATGGAGCATAGTTTCCCCATAGCTGTGTAGCTCGCTATCCGGGTCCCAATGATACCCACGCGTATGCTTCAATCCCAGTGCAGTCAATACAGCAGCGGCGATGGGGCCGTCAAATGTAATGTATAACGTTCGCCATACCTTGGTCGCCCGTCTGTATGCATGGGATTCCCCAGGTAGCAGCAGAACCCCGGACTGCTCTCCCAGACGGAAGGTCCCCCCTTTAAATGTAAACATCCCTTCACCGGACACCGTCTGAATCCAGTGAAAGCACGGATAGCCCTCTGGACGGGACACATCCTCCTGCCTGCTGTTAAATCCGATACTTTCAATAAAAAGGGGTAAAGAGTGCTCACGCGTAGTCAGGAAAAATCTTAAATGATGGGGAGTTAAAATCATAAAAAGCACCTCCGGCGTATGCGGGTATGTATTTCACATGTAGATCCATATTGTTATATACACGTTCATTTTATTATATTTAAAAGCAGTTATTTGTATTATAAGATAGAATTATTCTTATATACAGAGGTGATTGGCATGATAAGCAGCAAACTTCCTAAAGTATTTTACGGTGGAGATTATAATCCTGAGCAATGGGATGAGGCCACGCATCAGGAAGATTTACGGATGTTCAGGCAAGCAGGGATTGATATCGCCACGGTCAACGTATTCTCATGGGCCAAAATTCAGTCCGACGAAATCACATATCATTTTGAATGGCTGGATCAATTGATTGACAGTCTTTATGAAAGCGATATCTTCGTTTGTCTAGCTACTAGCACGGCAGCGCACCCTGCTTGGATGGCTACCCGCTACCCCGACGTTCTCCGGGTAGACGCTGACGGACGGAAGCGGAAATTCGGTGGCCGCCACAACTCCTGTCCGAACAGTCCAACGTATCGAAAATACGCGGAGCAGATGGCTGACCGAATTGCAGAACGATACAAAAACCATCCCGCGATCCTCGTGTGGCACGTGTCCAATGAGTACGGCGGGGATTGCTATTGTGATAACTGCGCGGCCGCATTCCGGGTGTGGCTCAAGCAAAAATACGGATCACTGGAAGAGCTAAACCGGGTGTGGAATACTTCCTTCTGGGGTCACACCTTCTATGATTGGGATGAAATTGTACCGCCAAATAATCTGAGCGAGCATTGGGGAGAAAATCACTCCTGCTTTCAGGGCATATCCCTCGATTATGCGCGCTTCAATTCAGACAGTATGCTGGATTGCTACCTATTGGAATATAACGCGATTAAAAAACATGTTCCCGATGCCGTGGTAACGACCAATCTGATGGGTTTTTTTAAGCAACTGGACTATTTTAAATGGGCTAAGTACATGGATATTGTATCTTGGGACAGCTATCCCGGGGCCAATACTCCGATAAGCTATACGGCGATGGCGCACGATCTGATGCGCGGATTGAAGGATGGGCAACCCTTTATGCTGATGGAGCAAACACCGAGCCAGCAGAACTGGCAGGCGTATAATTCGCTTAAACGGCCCGGCGTTATGCGGTTATGGAGCTATCAGGCAGTCGCGCATGGCGCGGACACGGTCATGTTCTTCCAGCTTCGCCGCTCGATCGGCGCTTGTGAGAAATTCCACGGGGCCGTCATTGAGCATGCCGGGCATGAGAACACACGTGTATTTCGCGAGGTGGCACAGCTTGGCAGTGAGCTTGGCGCATTAGGCAACAGGCTACTTGACGCGACCGTTAATGCCAAAGTAGCCATTTTATTCGATTGGGATAATTGGTGGGCTTTGGAAAAATCAAGTGGCCCTTCTGTTGCCTTGAAATATATGGATCAGGTACACAAGTATTATACTCCCCTCTTCCGGCGGAATGTACAGGTAGACCTGGTTTCTGTTGATGCAGATTTCCAGAAATATGATCTCATTATCGCGCCTGTACTATACATGGTCAAGCCGGGTACCGCCGAGAAGCTGGAACAGTTCACAGAGCATGGCGGCACCTTCGTAACGACCTTTTTCAGTGGCATTGTAAATGAAAACGATCTGGTCACAACCGGAGGATATCCTGGTAAACTACGTAACTTGCTCGGGATCTGGGTGGAAGAAATTGACGCCCTTCTGCCGGAATCACACAATCGCATTGTATTGAAAGAAAAGGTGGGCGTATTACAAGGTGAATATAAATGCGGTCTGCTCTGCGACTTGTTGCATAGCGAAGGCGCCGAGGTGCTGGCAGAATACGGCGATGATTTCTATCAGGGCATGCCAGTGCTGACACGCAATCGTTTCGGTCAAGGTGAGGCATGGTACGTTGCTTCAGACCCTGAAGAAGCTTTCCTTGATGGCCTGCTGGGCTACATTTGTGAGCAAAAAGGGATTCCATCCCTGCTGCGCGCTCCTGCGGGTGTAGAAGCCACTGTACGGACCAAAGATGGAAAATCATATCTATTCGTTCTGAATCATAACGCCCAGACGCAGCAATATCATCTGGATGATCAGAAAGGGAATGAGCTGATCAGCGGTAAATACCTGGAAGGAGAAATTTCTATTGAAGGCTACGGCTTTCAAGTACTGGAGCTATCATAATCACTCAGATTTGACTCATGCAGTTTAGCTTGCCGCATGAGTCAAATCTAGGTATCAAAGGAGTTCATCATGAAACGACTGCTATGGATCGGCAGCTTATCTTATTTTTTAATCGGCCTGGCACACGTGGTTGTAGGCTCCCTACTGCCTGTGTTGTTAGAGCATTACGGTAGAAACTATACGGATGGCGGGAGTCTAATCTTCGCTCAATTTTCCGGTTTTCTGGCTGGAGTCCTGCTGTCGCCGTGGCTTGCCCGGAGTTTCGGCAAACGCCGAAGTCTGGTATTCGCCCTGCTCCTGCTATGCGCGGCGGAAGTGCTGTACTCATTGCTGCCGCCTTGGGGTTGGCTATATGCCGTCGGGGCAGCAGCCGGGTTTGGCTTCGGTATGATAGAAACACTCATTGGCACTATTATTATCAGCGGTATTACTCAAGGAACGGGTGCGGCTATGAGCCGTCTGGAAGTCTTTTTTGGGATTGGCGCTTTGGCTATGCCCGCTATCGCCAGCCAGCTCATTGCACTCGGTTGGTGGCGATTGGCCTTCCCCATCATTTCTATGTTTGCAGCCGTCACTGTCATAGCTTGGCTGCGCGGGTCCTTCGGCACGCTGGACGCTGTATTAGACCAACAGGAACACCAAGGTGACAACCATACGCGTTCCACTAACTCACCCAAATCCCCCACGGTGGAGGCTTCTAAGGATAGCCCTATAGGCAATTGGAAGCTACTTGCACTATTTATCGTCTTTTTCTTTATCTATGTAGGGACAGAGATGAGCCTGGCTAATTTCCTGCCCTCCATGTTCATCGAACGGCTGGGTCTCACACAAGCCGAAGCAGCACTTAGTGTCACCTGCTTCTGGTTAGCAATGGCTACCGGCCGGTTATTCACAGGCTACATTGCCGATCGGTACGGCTACGGTGTCTTTGTCGCCCTGAGCTCGCTGGCAGCGACCGTGCTGCTGTGCGTGTTCCCGCTGATCAAAGGGACTGAAGGCGCCTTTATCCTTATTGTACTGCTGGGGCTGGGCATGTCCGGCATCTTCTCCATCGCACTTGTTTTTGCCAGCAAAATGATGCCAGGCACCGAAGAATCTACCACTAGCCTGCTTATCGGCGCAGGTGGAGTTGGGGGAGCTCTGCTGCCTTTATGGCTCGGAAATAGCATGGATCGTGGTGGAGCAGTCTCATCAGCGTGGTTGCTGGCAGGCTTCGCCTGTATCCTGTGCCTGCTTGGGGGCATCTTGTACGCCCTATATGTGCGCAAAAAACGGCTTCAAACCGCTTCATCATGAGACTCGTCTCTACTGGCGCCTTTGTCTGTTCCTTGGTTGTCATCCAAGTGCACATTCAAAGGTGCTTTTTTACATACTAGACGAATGCACCTTGTACAGCAGCCCGTTTTTAGTCAAAATAGATCGTTTCCTATGAATCACAGGACAGATATCCATGCCTCCTCTAGATGAATGGAGTAGTATACAACAAACCATATGGAGGTGTTTGTATTGGGTCATCCTGAATTAAAACGAAAAAAAGGCCGTAAAAAAAATGTTTTTGTCCGTGCCTGGTTTGATAAGTTAGAAAAAAAGTTTGAGGAGAAGCCCCCAAAGAGAAAAGTCCGCTCGAAACGGAAAGGGGTTGGAAAAGATATCATCGTCAAAAAGCAACTTGTAAGTGTGAATATTAATCATGGCACTTTAGGGCCTGATGGGGATCCTGGAACCATAGGTGATTTAGCGCAGTTCGGTTATATTTATAATGTGAAGCCCCAAGTTGTTCCGATTGAAGGGGATGTCATTTTGGATACGAACGGTATACTTACACCTGGAATTGCTCATGTTCCAGGAACTACACAGATTGCTGTATCCGATGCTGGAAAATATGAAGTTCACTTTTCGGTGTCCGGTGTGGAACCTAACCAATTCGCCATCTTTATTAATGGCGCACTGGCTGTGGGAACTGTATACGGCTCAGGAGCCGGGACACAACAGAACACAGGGCAAGCTATCCTCGCTCTGGCATGCGGTGACGTCCTTACTCTGCGAAACCATAGCTCTACTACTGCTGTTACCCTGCAAACACAAGCCGGAGGAACTCAAGCCAGTATAAACGCTTCTGTCCTCATTAAAAAATTGAGATAGGCTTGAACTCCCGCAAAGTCTCAGTGTACTAAAAAGGGTTTATCCATACAGCGAGGATAAACCCTGAATATTTTTAAAAAGCCATAATGATCCCTTTGTCATTGGCATACATTGAACTAATCCCTCTGGTGGACACAATATGAATATCTTTAAATTGATAGCGTTTCTTCAGCGCATTCATTAATTTTTCCGCCAGCCCAGGATTATTGCAGTGAGTAATGACGATGCTTTCTCCTTCGGTAGCCCGGCCACTTTTTTCAATAGTATCTGCCAGCTTTTCGATAATTTGATTCTGACCGCGTGCTTGAGTAAAAAATGCGATATTCCCGTCACCATCCGAGCCTAAAATAGGCCTGATATGCAAGAGTGAAAGTATCTTTCCAGTGATTTTATTCATTCGTCCGTTCTTAACCAAATTATCCAGATTTTCTAAAACAAAGTACGTTTTCATCTTGCTGATAAAGCTCTCCAAGGAAGAAATAATTTCGCTTTTATGATAGCCCTCGTCGATTAGCTTGCGTAGTTTTAGAGCTAACAAGAGCTGTCCAGCCGAAGCGCTTTTCGAATCAAATACATGAACATCCGCCCCCTCTTCTTCCGCCATATCTTTTCCTACCAATGCACTGGAATACGAACTGGACAGGTTGCTGGATAATGTAATGGCAAAAGAAGTATGCGCACCTTGAAAGGCTTCCTTATACAGCATAGGTGACGGTGATGCGGATCCAATTTTGGTTGTACAGGCTTTCATTTCTTCCATAAACTGAGGCAAGTCCAATGTGTCATCATCTACGAAGCATTTATCTCCCAGCGTCATATTTAACGGAATTGTAGTAACTTGCATCTCTTCTCTAAGCTCTCTCGTTAAATCACAGCAGCTGTCTGCTATTATTTTATATCTCACCCGGTACACCCTCACATTATGTTATTTTTCAATAGAACCCGCATTCATAATACTCAAAGAAAGCTCAATTAACCGTATAAATTCCTTCACATTCTTCTCACCCAAACCTACTACAAGCGCTTCAAAATAACCCTCAATTCTCTGTTGCTTCTGTTTGATCAAGGATTCACCATCTACTGTGAGCCTTACACACATTCGTCGTCTGTCATGCTCAGACATTTCCATAGTCACATAGCCTTTTTTCCTTAATCCCGTAAGCGCTGCCGTAATTCTTGATCTGGATACATGCAGATGATCGCTGAGTAAGGAAGGATTAATTTCATCATCCCGATGCTGAACTAAATATTGAAGCACATGGTTTTCCCCCTGAACAAGCTCCGTCAGGCTACTGAATAATTCCATGTCATAAATCCGGTTAACGGATTCTCTCAATTCGTCCCTTAGTTCATAATCTTTCATAGTGAACCTCCGCAAAACACATAATACATACAGTTAACTATTAATACTATGTACTATAATGAATTGCCCACGATAATAACAATGAAATATTTGTGAATTTTAATACAAGGGTTAATGAGCTCAGCGTCGAATAAGAAAAAATACGCTTGATCACCTCTTTCCAGTTTACGGTAAAGGAGTTGTTACATAAGATGAAAAGGTTTACTCTTCGCCAATCCCACAATTCGGATATTGAAAGCATTGCTAATTTACGGGCGATTGTACTGCGGAACGATTTAACCAGATTAGGAAGGTTTGATGAAGAGAAAGTTCGTCAACGCTTTCGTGATGCATTCGATTCTGTCCATACCTGGATCATTGAGGAAGACTCTTCTTTTGTGGGCTGCATAGCTTTTAAACCGAGATTAGACGGTTACTTATTGGAGCATTTTTATATTCATCCCAGTTACCAAGGTAAAGGAGTCGGCAGTCAAATATTAAAAAATCTGCTAGAACAAAATCATGTAAAAGGAAAACATGTAACCTTAAATGTTCTGCAAGGAAGCTCAGCCAGACGTCTTTATGAACGGTTTGGTTTTAAAATTGAACGTGAGGACCCTATTGACGTTTACATGTACTTAATCGTAGAGGGACATTCCAAAACCGTCGAAAGATCATAGAGTCATGCTTCAACACACCCTTGAATGTCCAGTTATATCTGCCCCAAGATGCTATTACAAATTCAAAAGATCTATGAACCGGGATGTTGGAGATAATAAGCACTATAAGAAAAGGCCAACCACTAAATACGGGTTGACCTCATCATTTAAAGAATGTCTTGCGTTTCTAAAAGAATATGAACTAACTTTACAGCACCGTTTTAACCGTGTCTTGGACTTGCTTTAGCAGTCCTTTATAGCCATCTTCATCAAGGTAACCAATACTTCCAAGCAGCAAGTGACCGACGGATTCAATTCCAACGAAATCAAAAATTCCCGTATCTGATGTGATCTTCAATCCTGCGGTCATACCGATTTCATCGTAGATCGCGTTGGGAGTACCATGTGTATTCACGATAAAACCTTTTTTACCTGTAAGCAGCTTATTAATCCCTTCCGCACCAGCCGTATATGCAAATCCGTATGCAAATACACGGTCAACGTAACCTTTCAGGATAGCAGGAAGACCTGTCCACCAGATGGGAGAAATAAAAGTAATTGTATCCGATTGTGAGATGTATTCCTGCTCCACTTTGATATCAGCCGGAGTTTGCCCTGCTCTCATAGCGGCAGTATCCTCAGGTTTTAATACAGGTTGAAAATCAAGGGCATATAGATCACGTACAACGACTTCGTCACCTTTTTCTTTCAGAGTATTTACAACCGTTTCGAGTATCGCGTGATTAAAGCTTTCTGCGTTAGAGTGAGCATAGATAATAAGATGTTTCATTTTAATAACCTCCAGATGTTTTATTGTTATTTTGATATTAATATAGATATCTATACATTTACTTAAAAAAATTTATAATCTGTTTTTTACATGCTCCAGCAAATATTCCAGCTGTTCTTTTTCTTCATCTTTGAGACCACCATAGATGGTTTCTTGTAATCTATTGGAGATCATCTCAAATACAGGCTCTATCTCTCTTCCCTTATCGGTCAGAAATATCAGGGTAACTCGACTATCCTCCCTTTCTTTTTTTCTTTCGACATACCCCAACTTCACTAGCTTGTCGATCAAAACAGTGACAGTGGGTTGCTGACGAGAAATTTTTTGCGTCAATTCCTTAATAGAAAGCCCGTCCTTTTGATAAAGGAACATTAGAATTCCACCATGAGTAGGAACAATTCCTTCAATTCCATTTGATTCGAGCTCAGACACAATCAATTTATTGATCGAGTCTCTAATGGTTCCTATCAGTGCAGCTGCATTATTTTTTAACATACAAGCATTATTACATAGACATCTATATATATCAAGTGTTGGTTTCAGTCTGATCTGGTTTTAGCATATGAATGATTCAAAGAACTAGGATTAAAACACTTGAGTGCCCAAGAAAAGAAAACTTTAGAGCAAATATGACTTAATCTAAATGGTTCATGGTGGACTACTATCAGACGCATAAAAAAGCCAAAACACCAAAGTTCCTTACCTGACTTTGAGTATTTTGGCTTACAGTGTTTATTTATGAAATAAAGAGGTGTTCAAAGTATGATATGTTTTAGTTGAGCGTTTGAAGTACCTCAGGTGTAAAGGTTTGAAGATCATGAATTCGGCCTTCACGTATTTTCGTAGCCCATGCAGGATCGCCCAGAAGCGCACGCCCAACAGCTACCAGATCAAATTCATTGTTGTCGAGCCGTTCCATAAGTTCATTAATATCTTGGTGTCCTGCCCCTTTCCCTTCCGTATAACTTACAAAATCCTCATCCAGACCTACAGAGCCAACCGTAATCGTAGTTTTTCCAGTCAGCTTCTTCACCCATCCGGCAAAGCTCAAATCGGAGCCTTCAAATTCAGGTGCCCAAAAGCGACGTGTCGAGCAATGGAAGATGTCCACGCCCGCTTGTACCAACACATTCAGGAATTGCCCCAGTTTATCCGGTGTATCGAACGGTTTTGCGTTGTAATCATTCATTTTCCATTGGGATAGGCGCATGGCAATAGGGTAGTCAGGGCCAACCTCAGCACGAATAGCTTCCACAAGCTCAATGGCGAATTGAGCACGTTTTATGATATCGCCACCATAGCGATCCGTACGTTGGTTCGTTTTCTCCCAAAAGAATTGATCAACCAGATAGCCGTGTGCTCCGTGAATTTCAACGCCGTCAAAGCCTAGTCGTTTTGCATTCGCAGCTGCATCGACATAGGCGCGAATGACCTTGGCGATTTCTTCTTCTGTCATCGGCTCGGTTACTTTTTTTCCTTCCAGGTTGAGCCCTGATGGACCAATCGATAGCGCTTCGGGATTCGGCTGAGATCCCAAAGGACGAGCCATCCCCATATGCCAAAGCTGTGGAAAAATTTTGCTACCGGCTTCATGAACCTGTCTGACCACTTCAGCCCAACCGTTTAAAGCCGCTTCTCCATAAAAATTAGGTATCCTCGGCTCACTTGTTCCAGCCGGATGGTCAATTACTGCACCTTCAGTAATAATAAGACCTACATCATTCTCAGCACGACGGCGATAATAAGCGGCTACATCCGGTCCTGGCACACCATTTGGTGAAAAAGCGCGGCCCATTGCCGGCATTACAATACGAGTCTGCAGGGTCAGATTATGAATGGTATAAGGTTGAAATAAAGCTTCTGTTGAATGGACATTTTGCGGTTGATTACTCAAGGATTGTACCTCCTCATTTTCTTTTATCGCTTTTTAGCGATTCTATAAAAGGCTCGTGCACCATCAAACGGGGTGCAAGTGAAATGTTAGCAATGTTTAATTTATCATTCAACCGACAAAATGTTCATTCTGTTGCTTAACCAAAAGGGTTATAAAATTGTTGTATAACTAAACTCACTTGTTGACAAAACAACACATGTTTATAATGGGGGAATCATTTAATTTACCTGAAAGGAGTGTCTTGAGGATGCCTGGTGTAACCTCACCCAACCCAAACGATCCGCGCGTCATTCGAACACGTAGATTAATTCTCGACGCATTCGTTGACCAATTAAATAAGAAAGACTTCTACACGATTACGATCAATGACATTACCCAAAAAGCCACCATTAACCGTGCCACGTTCTATGCACATTTTCAAGATAAATATGCACTGCTTGAAACCCTTTTGTCAGATGCATTTTTGGAGTATGTTATCAAGAGGATTGATGCTGAGGCACGTTTGTCGGAGGAGATCATTCAGAAACTTATTCTTTCGTTATGTGACTATCACGACTCAAGTAACCAATGCGTTCATAAATATAATTCAGTGGCACCGATCCTGGAAGAACATATTAAGAATCAATTAGAGCAATTCATACTTCAACTCATAACAAGAGAAGCCAATAATACAGACCAAAGAACGTTAGAACTTGCCGCGACCATTCTAAGCTGGTCCATTTATGGTGTAACCTTTCGCTGGAATGTGGAAGGAAAAAAAGAGTCTCCTACAGATTTAGCCGAGAGAGCTGTGCCTTTAATCTTCAATGGGGTTGTCTTATCTCTAGTCTCACAAATCTCTTAGCAGAAAATGCGAATAAAAAGGGCCGTTCCCAGTGTACTTCGATCAGTTCCTGGGACAGCCCTTATAGTATTTAGTAAAATAATTGCATCTTTTATTTAAAGAATTTTCTTAAACATCTCGATAACTTGTTCTTTGCTAGGTATGAACGGATTGCCCGGAGCGCAAGCATCCTTCATTGAGTTCTCGGCAAGCAGATCCAAATCCACTTCATTTACACCTAGTTCAGAAAGTTTGGAAGGAATCCCTACTTCCTTCGACAGGTCTTTGATTCTTTGGATTACATAGTCTGCGCATTCCTTATCGGTTTTCCCCTTATCTTCAAAACCGATGACCTTAGCGATGGCACGAAACTTCTCTGGTACATGCTTGGCATTCTCCTCCTCCACAATCGGCAGCAGCATGGCATTACAAACACCATGAGGCAAATCGTATACGCCGCCAAGCTGATGCGCCATCGCATGAACATAACCCAATCCGGCATTATTAAATGCAAGTCCTCCCAAGAAAATAGCGTATACCATTTGCTCACGTGCTTCTATATCATGACCGTTGCTCACTGTACGAGCCAAATGATTAAAAATAATCTCTACTGCTGCCAACGCAGTCGCATCCGTTACAGGATAGGAACCTGGCGTAACCAAAGCTTCAATAGCATGGGTCAAAGCATCTAGCCCTGTAGCTGCCGTTAACGCGGCGGGTTTGTCTACCATCAGCTCAGGGTCGTTGACCGAAATCGTAGCTACACTATTCTTATCAACCATAACCATCTTGACCTTGCGCTCTTCGTCCGTAATGACATAATTGATCGTGATTTCAGCCGATGTTCCTGCTGTGGTATTAATAGCCACAATAGGAAGCGATTTATGCTTGGATTTATGAACGCCCTCATACTCGGTTACATGTCCCCCGTTGGTAGCAATAATGCCGATTCCCTTAGCCGTATCCTGTGGTGATCCTCCGCCAATCGAAATTAAAAAGTCACATCCGTTTTCTTTCAGAAACTGAACACCATCATGTACATTTTTACAGGTCGGATTTGGTTTTACTTCATCGTATACCGCATAGTTCAATCCAATATCATCCAGCAAAGATGTAACCTTGCCTGCAATGCCACTCTTCATCAAAAATTTATCCGTAACGACTAGAGCTTTGTTTAAATTCAGTTCTTTTATATACGGCCCAACTTCATGCAAACAGCCTGTTCCCATAAGATTGATAGATGGTACAAAAAATACATGTGCGCTCATATAAAATCGGCCTCCTAAAGGATTCACTTCTTGTTGCCTCGTTAACTACGGAATTATTCTCTAAAGTGAAACATTTCACATTTATATGTTATCTTTATTTTATTTTGATGTCAATAATAAAACACAGATATTTGTTGGTTTTATTTTTGTTTGTTTTGTTTTTTAAATGAATCCAATATTTGGTACACAACTAATCGGAGGAAGCCTCGTACAACTTAGATGAACACATTAACAACGAGGTGATGACAGCATGACAATCAACAAGGGAGTATTGCTGGCTCTGCTGGCAGTATCGCTGCTCCAAGCAAACCCGTCTTATGCGAAGTCGGTACCGCTGACTCCGGTGACGACCGTTTATGTGGATGACCACCCGCTTCAGCTTGCCGCCCAGCCGCTGCTGCTAGACGGGACAACGCTCGTCCCCATGCGCCAGTTGTTTGAGGCGCAAGGAGCTGTGCTTTCCTGGAACGGATTCAGCAAAACCGTAACAGCAACCAAAACCGACACGGTGCTGACCTACCACATCGGGGAACTCGCTGCCACCCTAAACGGCAAAACGCTGTCCCTGAATGTTCCGGGACAGATCGTTGAGGGCAACACGATGATTCCACTGCGTTTTGTGAGCGAAGCACTTGGGAGCACAGTGAAGTGGGATGCCCTTACTCGGACAATCCGGATTGCCTCCAGAGACGATTTTTTCACAACAGTTCTTACCAGGGTCAACCTGCGCAGCGAACCAGATTCATCGGGAGCTTCCCCTTCCCTGCGGCTTATTCCAGCCAACGAAAAGGTTCACGTCATCCGCGAGGTCAATGCTCTCTGGCTGGAAGTGCGCACTAAAGACAACCTGACTGGATACATATCGGCAAAACCAAAATACAGCGACTATTCCAGCCCATCCCTGGCGGAACGGCAGGGAGATGAACTCATCGCCTACGGAGAGAAATTTCTCGGTACCCCTTATGAATTCGGCGCAGCAACCGGACAGACTTCGACCTTTGATTGTTCTTCTTTTGTGGGGGAAGTGTTCCGGCATACGCTCTCTATCGACCTCCCCCGTGTCTCTTACGATCAGGCTAAAGAAGGGCGGGAGGTCGGGCTGAACGAGCTGCGCAAAGGCGACCTGCTGTTCTTCAGCGCACGCGGGCTAGAGATCGGCCATGTGGCTCTCTATGCAGGGAACAACAAATTGCTGCATACATTCTCCAAAGAACGCGGCGTTCATTTTGACACGCTTGACGATAAATGGCAGAAACGTTTCGTAACAGCGCGCAGGCTGTTTTAGGACGAACCAGATAGTCAATAACAGTATGCTATTCCAGTCCACATTCATTATCTTCTAATTGCCTTTTGCCGGACGCTCCCTTGCGGATTGCGTTCAGGCGGCAAAAGGTCGGGATTCATTGTAAAATGGAGGTCATAACGTTAAAGGCTACGATCGCTTAAAAAATTGGAATGAGGTATTAATCGTTTTGAAATACTAGGCAGAGTCTTCTTTTGACTATAGACAGGAGGAATAAATAATTATGCAATTTGAGACAAACCGGCTCATTATTCGTGATATTTGCAGATCTGATTGGGAAAGTATACATACGTACACGTCATTGCCTGAAGTTACTAGATATACAGCCTGGGGACCGAATACAGAAGAAGATACAAAGGCATATATAGAACAAGTTCTAGCTTCACAGCAGGAACAGCCACGACAAGACTACGAACTAGCCGTTTGTCTGAAAAATAATGGAATCTTGATCGGCGGTATGGGTATTCATGTCAAAGATACTAATGCAGAATTGGGTTACGTTTTGAATCCAGATTATCAAGGGAAGGGTTATGCAGCAGAGGCAGCACGAGCGTTACTAGACTTTGGATTTAGAACACTTGCTATCCACCGTATTTATGCAACATGTCGACCAGAAAACACGGCTTCTGAGAAGGTTATGCAACAGATCGGAATGCAACGTGAAGGTTTGATGCGTGAACACTGGTATTATAAAGGCGAATTTCATGATTCATATCTGTACTCTATTCTTGCTGGGGAATATAGCAGGACATAAAAGGTATTTTTTATATCTAAATATATTATTGTATTTTTCAACAGACAATTACTCCTTGAGAAACATGTTGCTGCGATAAAATGATAGTTAAATCATTTAATGACAAATAGGTTTGAGGAACTTTTCTGAACGATATAATTTTTATTAAGGAGGGAACAACATGGAAGCTTTTGCAGAATATTTAGCGCATATTGATAACCCCCAACATCGGGCCCGAACGCAAGAGGTTTTGGCTTGGGTAACCAAGAAGTTTCCAAATTTAATGGCAAAAATTGCGTGGAATCAGCCTATGTTTACGGATCACGGCACATTTATTATTGGCTTTAGCGTAGCCAAACATCATTTGGCCGTTGCCCCTGAAAAAGCAGGGATTAATCATTTTTCCGAGTTAATTGTGCAGGCTGGCTATGATCACACCAAGCAGTTGGTACGTATCCAGTGGGATAGTCCGGTTGATTTCTCATTACTTGAGAAAATGATCGAGTTTAATATTTTGGATAAGGCAGACTGTTCAACCTTTTGGCGGGAATAAAAAAAGGTTCCTTTTCTCGTAAAACTATACATCGAGCATCACAAATAAGTATTTTTCTTCTCGCCCCCTCTACCATCCTTCCAAATCTCATCATGCTAATGACCCTTAAAGTGACCCTATGCTATAATGTGGAAAGTATGGATTGTTACATGCACAGGAGGATTGGAGCAGAATGATTGGGAAATTTTTAATTTTCTCTCTACTATGGAGTTTGCTTGGCAACCCGTTTTTGGCAATGCTCGTACTCCTAATCGTGATCTATATATTAGATCGCAGCTTTGTCGGTGTATTGCCCAGCATCAGCAAACCATGGAAAAGAAGACGCAATGCCGCTCGATTGCGCCAACAGATTGCGCTAAACGCCAACGATGTGGCTGCCAAGTTCGATTTGGCTCGTATCTGGATCGAAAGCAAGAAATATCCTCAGGCTTTGGAGCTGTTATTGGAAATTCAATCCCGTTACGAAGAATCAGCAGACTATTGGAACGCACGGGGAACGGCTGAAGTACACACAAACCATCTGGAGGATGGAGAACAGGATTTACTGAAAGCACTGGACATTAACCCGCGGGTGCAATACGGTGAGCCTTATTTGCATTTAGCCGCTGCTTTCAAAGAACGTGACGTAAATAAGTCACTTCATTATCTGCAGCAATTTCAGGAGATTCAGTCTTCTTCCAGCGAGGGCTATTATCTGACAGGCTTGATGTACCGTATGCTGGGACGCAAGGATGAAGCCACTGTAGCCTTTAACCAGTCCATTGCCGTCTATCGTTCCCTGCCCAAATACCGCAAACGAAGTGAGCGCAAGTGGGCTGCGCGCAGCTTATTCCGTAAAATAATAGGCTAGACGGATCTATATTTTACCTTAACGACCTTTCTCTTCTTTTGAGAAAGGTCGTTTTTACGTTTTATCCACACAGCTCCTCCATCGACCTGAATCGAATCATTTTGTTCCTCCTGATCAGCGTTTTATTTTGTAACCTGTTATTGACATGCCACAAATCTGGTCATATAATCCGCTTATAAACCTTAGGGTTTATAAATAAACTCAAAAGTATAAAACCGGAAAGGACGATCATCTTGTTGAAACACAGTCTCTACATATCTGCTATATTCATTCTTCTGTTCACCTCAGCTTGCTCATCTACAGGATCGAGTGATCAAGAAGCAGTGGAACAACAAAATCAAAAGGTGGAAGCGATGGTTGTAAAAAAAGAACCGCTGTCTGCTTCTTTTGACCTTTCAGGCACACTACAGCCCTATGAGGATACCTCCGTATCTTTTGAGTTATCCGGACTGATTCGCGACACAGTTGTCAATGTGGGAGACTCCGTATCCCAAGGGCAGATCTTGACGATGCTTGATTCATCCAGCTACCAGCTACAACTGGAGCAGGCTAGTACAGCTATTCTTGAAGCACAGGCAGGTATCAAAAATGCTACAGCTGCCATTTCAAGTGCAGATGCCTCCATTCAATCCGCCGACGCGCAAAAGGCAGCAGCTCAAGCTGGAGTTAGCAAAGTGAACAAGGGTGCCCGTGAGCAGGAAAGGGCACAGGTCCGTACCAAAGTGCAAAGAGCACAGTCCGCTTTGACTAAAGCACAGGCTACCGCTGAACGCACCAAGCTTTTATATGATCAGGGAGCTGCAACCAAAAACGATTATGAAAATGCACAGCTCGCTTTAACCAACGCCTCCAAGGATCTGGAGGATGCGCAAGAAGCCCTCTCCTTAATACAGGAGGGAGCCACATTAGAAGATCGGCAATCGGCAGCATCCAGCTTGCGGCAAGCCCAAGCCGGGAAAGAAGCTGCTATCGCTGCGAAAAAACAGGCAGAAGCCTCCCGAGATAACTCAACTGCGGCATATCAACAGGCGGTCATTGCCAAAAAGCAAGCCGAACTTTCCCTCTCCAAGACAGCTTTAAAAGCCCCCATTTCCGGCGTTATTCTGGAGAAAAAGGCAACGGTGGGACAATTGACGAGCACTGGACAGCCGATATATCGTATCGGACAAATCGACAAGCTCAAGGTGCTACTCCCTGTTCCCGATCATGAAATCACGAACTGGAAGCAAGGTCAGACCGTCCAGCTTCAACTGTACGATGAGAACAGAGAAGGAACGGTCAGTAAAATTTATCCGGCCACCAACACCAATACGGGCAGTATCAACGTGGAAGTGATTGTTCCTAACACCCAGCATGATTGGGCCCCGGGACAAGTCGTAAAGGCAGGACGCCAATTGACCCAAAGTGAGCGAATTTTGCTCCCAGCCAAGGCTGTCATTAATAACGGTACAGATACTTTTGTCTATAAAGTGGTGAACAACAAAGCGGTCAAGACGGTCGTGAATGTCGGTCAGATGTCCAACAATAAGCTCGAAATTACCAAGGGGCTGAATGTCGGGGATCGTATCGTTACCACCGGAGTAAACCTGATCTACGATGGGCTGCTCGTTCAGATCATGGGGGGAACGAGCAAATGATTGCATATTTTATCAAAAAGAAAAAACTGACCCTCTTTATTTTTATCATGTCGATTGTTGCCGGGCTGTATAGTGTCTCTCAGCTTCCCCGGCAGGAAACGCCGGATATTATCAAGAAAACCGCTGTGGTCACGACCCTCTACCCTGGAGCTACACCCCAAAAGGTAGAACAAACGGTCACAAAGCCTCTGGAACAAAAAATGAAAGAAATCAATCATATTAAAAAGATTTCTTCTACATCCGAAAATGGACTTTCGACGATTATCATTGAGACAGAAGGCAACGCCAATGCCACAGAAGCCTGGGATACATTACGCAAAAAAATGAACGATGCCCAGTCTTCTCTGCCCACAGATGCTCAAAAGCCTCTCGTTAACGATGATTTGAATAAGGTATTTATCCATTCCTACGCCATCACGGGGGACTCTGTGGAGCAATTGTATCAACTAAATGATATGGTGAAATCGTGGAAGGATCAATTAAAAACCATTCCCGGTGTATCGGAAGTAACAATCAAGGGATTACCGGATCAAGAGGTTCAGATTCAAATTGATGCTCAAAAGCTCCAGCAGTACCATATCAGTTGGGAACAGCTCATGAGTGCAGTGCAGAAGGAAAATGATCAATATCCGATAGGCAATCTGGATTACAATGAACGTACCTATCGCTTGAATGTAAAGCAGTCCAAGGATGCTCAGGATTTGAGTAAAGTCATTATTTCCAGAACAGACAGCGGCGCTCCTGTGTATCTCAGTGATGTGGGCACCGTATTGCTTACACATAACACCAGCAGCTATATGGCCTTTTTTAACGGTAAACCAGCTATTACACTGACGATTAACGGTAATACCGGCTCTGACGTAGACACGATTTATAGCAAAGTAAATAAAGAAATGCAGTTGTTAAAACCAAATCTGCCTAATACGTTTCAACTAAATACGTTATTTTCACAGACCGAGCGGATTGATCATATTTTTCATGGCTTGACCCGTGAAATGCTGTTTGCCATTGCGGCGGTTGTGATCGTATGTACATTGGGCTTGAATCTGATTACATCCTCTTTTGTGGCACTGGCTATTCCTATTTCAATCGCCATAGGTCTCATTATTCTCCCTATGCTCGGAATAACATTGAATCAGGTTACGGTCATTGGCTTAATTATTGTAATGGGGATTCTAGTCGATGATGCTGTGGTGGTTAATGATAATATTGAACGCAGAATGATGACCTTGGGCGAGAGTCCCAAGATAGCAGCATTAAATGGAACGAAAGAAGTTTCCATTTCCATTTTGACCGCAACCCTGGCAACTGTAGCCTCCTTTGCCCCGCTGTTCTTTTTATCAGGCGATGCAGGCTCCCTTATCAAACCATTACCGTTTGCTGTTATCTTTACGTTATTGGCTTCCATGCTCATGTCCTTTACCGTCATCCCAATCTTTAGAGAATGGTATGGACAACGAAATCAAAAAACGCCCAACTCCACCATCAAGCCGTCGGGACTGCTGGGAAAACAAATTGATGCTCTTCGTAACGTATATACCAGCAAGCTGATTCCGAGAGTCACTAAGCAACCTGGATTATATGCTGCATTAGGATTATTGATCAGTACCACGCTGTACGGCATACTTGCTCTGATTCCGATCGACCTGTTCCCCAGAACCAACGATCCGGAATTAAGCATTAATGTGCGTATGCCTACAGGTACTTCTATAGAAGAAACCAAGCGGGTCACCGAGGATATTGCCAAATGGGTGAAGCAGCAACCTCATGTGGAAACGATCAGTTATGCGGCTGGCGGCGACGCTCCCCGGTTGTTTCAAGATATGACCGCTGACGCCAAAACAGGCACAACCGTGGGTCAAATTGCTATTATTGGGGAAGAAGGTGCATTTGATCCCGATGAAATGGCAGACAAATGGCCCTCCATCTTAAAGGATCGTTATCCGGGTCAATCCATTTCCTTGAAAATAGCCAAAGTGGGGGTGCCTCTCGGTAAGCCGATCTCCATTCGGATTTTAGGCAATGATGTAGATCAGTTGCGTTCGTTGTCACAGCAGTTAAAAGAAGGCATTATGGCTACCAGAGGAACACAGGACATACAAGACAATATGGAAAATGAAGGCTATACGTTGGATTTCCAAATCAACAAACAAGCGATGGATCAATATCAGGTAAGCAATAATGATCTGACACGTACACTCTTGTTAATGGGTAATGGCGTGAGCTTTAGCCGATTTGATACGGGGAAAGATTTGATAAATATTAAGCTGAAGCTAAGCCAAACCGATCAAAATCCTGAAATTTTGTTTCAGCAATTGAATGTGACCAATGCCAATGGTGTTCAAATCCCTTTATCTCAATTGGCTGAGTTGAAACCATCCTTTGCAACACAAAAAATTAACCATTATAATTTAAAGCGTTCGATTACTGTTGAAGCTGAAGTTCACGGCCGTACAGCTTCCGAAGTCATGAAGGATGTCAAGCTTAAATTGCAGGACATTAAATTTCCTCCAGGCTACACTTGGGAAATTGGCGGCGAGATTTCAGGACAAGATGACATTTTATCAGAAATAGGATGGTTATATGTTGTCGTCATCCTATTAATCTTCATGCTGATCTTTTTGCAATTTTATTCTTTCTCGACTCCACTCATCATATTGACTACCGTGTATATGGCAGCAGCAGGCGGATTTCTTGGCTTGTTCATTCTAAATACACCGATTACTTTTATGGGCGTGTTGGGCTTAATGACCTTGGCAGGTATTGTCGTACGTAACGGCATTGTGCTGATTGAGTTTATTGAGGATGCAAGACGTGAAGGGATCGAACTGAAGGAGGCGGTTATTGCAGCGACCAAAGCGCGTTTCCGTCCCATATTGCTTACTTCACTGACAGCCATTGTCGGTCTGATTCCGATTGCGCTTATTGGAGAGCTTATGTTTAGACCGCTGGCGTATACCATTATGTTTGGATTGATGTACTCGACCATTCTTACGATGTTTGTGGTTCCGTCCCTGTATATGGTTATTGCCCGCTGGAAATTAAAGAGACAGAGCAAAAAATTGGGGGTACAATGAAAAAAATAACGAGTGAAGATATTATCTATGCCGCCCTTTCCCTGTTTTCTGAAAAAGGGTACGATGCCACCTCGGTCGATGAAATTGCCCGCAAAAGCGGGATGGTCAAGGCTTCCTTTTATAAATACTTTCAAAGTAAAGAAGAGTTGCTGCTGGGGACAATCGTCCTGATTGAAAAACTTCTTGATGCAGATATTAAAGAACTTTATTTGAAGCACCAGCTACCTTCCCGTGAAAAGTTGAGACAACTGTATTTGATTGCGCTGGGCCGGATTTATAAGAATAAAGTTCATTTGCTGGTATACTCCGTCCCTTTAATCGGTTCTAAGGAAGAAAAAATCGCACAAGCCATTGATCGTGTTGAACATTATTTGTCTAACGTGATGGTTGATTTCTTAATTGATGCTTATGGACAATCTATACGTGACTATGCGCACGATATCAATTTTGTCATCAAAAGTATCATTATTAATTCCTTCCGAATGAGCGATTCAGAACTGTCCTCGACGGAGCATAAAACACTGGCTGAATTTATGCTCAGCATTACGGATATGCTGGCACAAGGAATGCTGAGCCCTGATGTTCAACATCAAATCATGTGGGGCCGCGATTCCGTATTCCATGAAGATTCTGATCAAATCTGGACCAAGGGAAAACAAATCTCCTATGCACTGCAATGTATGGATACGGTTCTGAAACAAACTAAATTAAATGAAGCTCCCCGGAATGAATATGTGCAAATCCTAAGCAGATTAAAGGGTGAACTCTCTGAAGAAAACGTGGAAATAGCTCACGTGAAAGCCTTCCTTCTATTTTTGGGTCAGCTGCCCGAGTTACAGGCGGACTGCACCAAGCTGAAAGCTATTTTAGAAATGTAGCATGCCCAATGCAGAAAAAGAGGTTCATGATGGTCAGTTTCTACTGCCATGATGAACCTTTTTCTTTAATATACTTTGTCCGATCCAAAGCATCCTCTCACGCTCAGCGTAACGGCGCATAACCAAGCCGATTCAGCTCTTCCGCAATCACACGATAACCACGACTGTTCGGATGCACCCGGTCTAACGAAAGTAGTGCCCGTTCATAGCCCTCAAATGCGGGATAAATGTTCGCCACCTGGTAATTCGGTCCGCCCAATGTATAGAGAAACGAGTTGTACTGGCGCACATATACTCCTGCCTCCCTTACCCCTGGAAAAGGATTATATAATCCCACCATTCGGATGATAAATGGCTCACGCTGACCGGACTTTATCTGATACAGAGCATGTACAATTTGGCGCACATGTTCTTTGGTGTGATTCAGTGCTTGCGGAATGGAAGAACCCGACAAGCCGGAACCTCCAGAAAGAGCGCTGATATATGGGCGCAGATCATTCCCGCCGATCGTTACCGTTATAAGTTCAGCCCGGCTGAGCGCCGACCGAAAAAGCGGATTGTTACGGACCATTGACAGCAACTCCTGCGATGTCAGCCCGTTGATTCCCAGATTCTCGTAACTGACTGGCGTACGGAGATGTCTTTCTGCCATTCGCCGATAGATAGGTACAAATCCGCCGCTCAGCAACGTCCCCGCACCTGTTGTTAAAGAATCTCCAATCGCTGTATATTGGTACGCCAATGAAACCCACCTCCCTCTTTCTACATAACATATCTTATGTAGAAAGAGGAACGCGGGACCCGGAGATTCGCTTATTCTTCGTCTATTTCATATACACAATGGAATTGCCCACCATCCGGCAAATCCTCTGATCCATATACGGCAAAGCCCACATTGCGGAAGAAATCTGCCCCCTCCGCATCCGTGTCCACAGTAAGCCGTTTCGGATTACGCTCCTGGATAAGCGTAAGCAGCATACCTCTGGCATACCCTCTATGACGGTTTTCAGGCAACACGGCCAGATGGCGAATTACGGTTGTTCCATCCTCCTGCTCCTCAAAGCCAACAATACCTACAATAAGTCCTTCATCTTCTACACCGAACAGCTTCCAGTCATCCGAGGCTTGATAGGTACGTAAAGCTGCTTCTCCGCGTTCAGGATGATCCAGCACAGCGTAGGTTAACAGCTCCAGAACCTCCTCACGATCTGAATCTGTTTTTATATTTTTAAACATTGTTTGTCGTCTCTCCTTAATATCCTGAAATTAGGATTAACTCTAATTCTCCATAATAAGCAACGGCCAGTTATCAAGCCACTGCTTCTCAAATACACGCTGACGAAAAGCCGTTGTGTGACGAAACAAAGGGCTTTGCCGTACCCTCATATCCAACAGATCTTCCAATCCATGCGGACAAATGACCTCTATTTGATCCTTGTCATTCAATCTAACCGCCACAGCCGTTGCCGTCTCTGGCCAGCGGCTCATCGCATCCTCTATCGAGGAATAAGGAGCCTCTCCGTTGCGAATATGCATCCGAGCCTGATTTTTGACAGACCAGTTACGTCCGGCCTGCTTACGGTTCAAGGACAATTCTAGATACTCATCTCGTTCCTCTAGCGTATTTTTCGGGTCAAAGTAAATAACATCAATATCGTTTAAAGGTGTAGCAGTTGTATAGCCATGGAGCTTGTCCCAAACCCGGTTACGTACATAGCCTGCGGCAATACATCCTTGCGGCAACTTCAGCTCTCGCACATAGCGCAAGTCTTGCAGTACCTGCGGATCATTCATATATTGTATGATTCGTAGCACATTTTCTTCCGACTTCATCCTGCACTCAACTCCCTTTTTATGATGACAGTTGCTGCACCGATTCTCCTCCTTGAGCCGCGATCCGTGCTGTACGCTGCACCAGACGTCGGCGTGCGACCAGAAGGAACGGAATGCCAATCACAACCGACAGGGCAACCGGAACAAAAACGGCAAGCGGCGCCGTTTGACCATAGATATCCAGCAACCAGCCACCAAATAAAGGAGCCAGCACGCTTCCCAAATTATTAAAGCCGATTGTACCGAAGTAGGTCCCTTTATATTGAGCATCTGCAATTTGGTCAATCAGTACGTCCAACATCGTGAACAATAACACTTCACCAACCGTAAACAGCACCATATCCAGTATAAACATCCAGCCTGAGTTTAGCATACCGCACAGCAACAGGCTGACCGCAATACATATATTCCCTGCAATCAAGGAATTCACCGGGGAAAATCGACTTGCCAGTCGCACCAGCGGATATTGAAATGCCAATACACAAACCGCGTTGACCGTCAGCATGTATGTAAACCACCGGGTTCCTTCCTCGAAGGATAAGGACAAGAATTGAGGCATTGTGGAATTGGAATGAGCATAGCCCATCACACAAAATACTGTTCCCAGCAAAATCGGCATAAACACCGGATCACGGCTGGCTGTACGGAATGCCTCGCCCATCCGCAGTGGAGCCTCTCCCGCCGTTGTACCTATATGCAGATCCGATGCATACCGGACAAATTGGATCAACAACAGTACCCCGTACAATGCGTACACACCAGCAGCTACCATAAACGGCGTACCCGTGGATGCAGATCCTAACATTAAACCAAGCAACGGCCCTGCCACCACCCCAACATTAATGGCTGCATATCTCATATTGTAGATAAGCAGTCTTTTCTCCTTCGGGGTTACATCTGATAACAGTGCCCGTGAGGTTGGCTCGAACAAGGATCTGCACAGTCCATTCAGAGCATTAATGACAAAAAAGGCCCAGGCCGCTTCCGCCAACGCAAAAGCAACGAATACAAGCGCCCAGCTCGCAATGGACACCAGCATCACCTTACGTCGTCCGATTCGATCTGAAATATATCCACCGTAAAAGCTGGCAAAAATGCCGACCAACGAGCTGACCGATACGATCACCCCCGTATGAAAGGGGGACACCCCTAGACGGGTGGTAAGGTAAATAGACAAAAACGGGATACTCATGGATGTCGCCATCCGTCCAAAAATTGTACCGACAATAATCGTCCAGGCCAGCGGGTGAATGGAACGTAACTGTTCTTTCATATATGTCTCTTACGTCCTCCTTCCGTATGCAAGTCTAACAAGGGGGAAAACTGTCTAGCACTGGTGAATATAGCGTTCCAGCTCTAAACACGTTGCTTGATAGACAGATTGGAGCGCAGACAACTTCGCTTTCGCATTCTCAAGTCGGTTCTCCCGTGCAAGCTGTTCAATATCGGACAGCAACGAGGACAAACGCCCGACACCCAGACTCACGCTGCCTGATTTCAACTCATGAGCAGCCTCTACTACTTTTGTGGCTTCGCCCGCAGCAGCCAGTTCTCTTAACCTATTGATTTTGGCAGGTGTATCACTAGTATACATTTCGACCAATGACTCCAGTAGTCCCGTGCTGCCATCCTCGTCCAGCAGCATAATTTCACGTATAACTTCCTCATCCAAAATCGGCTCGGTTTCCGGCTTTGGAAGCCATTTGACAAGCTTTTCAGAGAGCTTTTCAATCGTTACTGGCTTCATCAAGTAATCGTTCACTCCAACCTCCCGGCTCCGTGCCTGATCCTCCTCGGACACATTTCCGGTCAAAGAAATGATCGGTACAGGTGGTTGCTGGTTTTCTGCTTCCCGCTGGCGGATCGCTTTCGCCGCATCATGACCATTCAGCAGAGGCATATGATGATCCATTAGAATACAAGCGTAGGATCGTTCGGAGGCCGCTCTTACAGCAGCTTGTCCATCCTCAGCAAAATCAATATGCTGGAATCCCAAGTGGTTAAGCTGTAATTGCACCACCTGACGGTTCACCCGATTATCCTCGGCCACCAAAATAGTTTGAGAATGACTGTGCTCACGCAGCAACTCGCTAAATACCTTCAAATCACCATTTTCATGCTTCTCCATTTCGTCTGCCTGCTCCGATCCTTTCATGAAGGGAATTTCAAACCAGAACGTAGAGCCTTGGCCTTCTTCACTGACGACCCCAATTTCTCCCTGCATGAGTTCCACAAATGAACTGCATATCCATAGCCCCAGACCTGTTCCTCCATATTGGGAGGCGCTTCCTTCACCTGCCTGTACATAGGGCTGAAACAGCTTATTCTGATCCTCCGGTGAAATCCCAATACCCGAATCCTGCACCTCAAATCGAACACGTTGGGAATCTTTTGTTTCCTCCACTAATTTTGTTCGAACGATGAGCAATCCTTCACTCGTAAATTTATTCGCATTGTTCAACAGATTGAGCAAGATCTGCATGATCCTTGCTGAATCTCCCTCCAGATGCTCTGCCACACTGGTATCGGTCTCTATACTTAACCGGTTACCCATCTGATAGATTTGCGGCTCCAACAACTGAGCAACGTGGCTCATAATCGCCTGAACTCTGACATTTCCGATCTCCAGTTCCATCTGTCCTGCTTCCACTTTGGATATATCAAGCAGATTATTAATCATGTTCAACAACAGGGAGGCTGACTCACGTATCACACCGATGGCCTGCCGTTGATCTGGGGAAAGTTTGGATGAACCTAACATTTCGATCATTCCAAGTATTCCATTCATTGGCGTTCTGAATTCATGACTAACCACAGCCAGAAAAGTGCTCTTTAGGTCATTAGCCCGTACCGCTTCTTCCTTCGTCCGTGTTAATTCCGCATTACTTTTGGCAAGCTGACGCTGCAGATTGACCAGTTCGTTGTTCATTGATGAAAATTCATTCAGCAGCTTTTCTTCCTCAGCCTTGCTTTTCACAATCTCATCCGTTAATTGTTCGACCGTTTTCCGCAGGACAGCCATTTCTGCTGTCGGTTCCTTCATATTAAAAGGCCCCCTTTACAAAATGACTTACAGGTTCACAAAACTAACCTTATTTCCTGAGCGAAAGTAAGTCCCCTGCAACCTCCAGCGCTTCCTCCGCACCTGGTGCGTATCCGTCCGCCCCTACTTCCTGCCACAAGTGGGAATCGAGATTAAAAGGCAAGCCTCCGACCATAATTTTCACATGGCTAGTAGTTGGGTCTTGTCGAATGAGAGCAATCAACTCTTTCACTAAATGGACATGGTAAGCCATGGTAGCTGAGATAGCCACCACATCCGCCTTGTAAGTCACAATGGCCTGAACCAGACTCCGGTTAGGTACATTAGCGCCTAAATAATACGTATCCCAACCATCCATTTCAAATATATCAGCCAGCATACGCAGACCAATTTCATGCTGCTCGCTGCCTACACACGCCGCCACGAGGCAGCGTTCCTTACTTCCACTCCCCATCCATCTGGGGTACAGGCTGGAAATAATAAATTGAGTCACGGCAGTGCAAAAATGTTCTTGGCCGACGGTGATTTTGCCTTCATGCCATAGACGGCCTATTTCATATTGCGAAATTTGAAAAATATATTTATACGTATGTTGAATAGAGATACCCTCATCCAGCAAACGGACGATCCAATCCAAAGCCTGTCTGCGATTACCTGAGAGTAAATATTTCAAATATTGAGCCACGTCAGCAGCATAGGGATTATCATCTGTAATAAAAGAGGCATACTCCTCTTTCTTCCCAATTTGCTGTATCCCCAAATTCAGATGCTCCAGCACCATGGTTTTATCCGTATGATCGAAGTGCTCTACCAACGTCTCCTGGATTAATCTGAAATTGATGCTCAAATCTTCTTGAGTTATGCCGAAACCCTCCAGAAGCTTTTTTAACCAGGAAACATACTGTGTAAATAAAATAGGGCTGTTCATGATTACACTTTCAGCTAAATAGTTCAAACTATATATAGAATCCTGTTTTGTCTTTATTTTACCGTTATCCCCAAAACGCTGCAAAAGATCAGGCTGTAATTCGTATTGCTTATGGGTAACTAATTCAGCCAAAGCTCCTGCTTGCATCAATAGCGACTCACCTGCGGTATATTGCTGTATGCTCATGTACAGCTCCTTCCCCGACAAGGTTTTGTATTCGAAACAGGTACTGGGGATTGGTTCCGGACGTGACTATTAGACAATTATACCTGATTTGCGTCTCTACATTAACCCTACTTCCCCAAAATACGACAAAAAAATAAAATACCGAGAAGTCGGTATTTTATCTAAAACAGATTTAACCTGCACACGCACAATTTATGATCCATTACTCTTCTGCCCCTCAGCAGTTAGTCCAAGCTTTTTTAACAGATGAATAGCCTGCTCCTTCTCTTCCACAGATAAGCCATCCACGGTCTCCATAATGACACGATGATGTTGCGGGAATATTTGCTCAAAGAAATGACGTCCATCATCAGTCAATTCTGCATAAATCACACGCCGATCATCTTGTGATGCACGACGGGTAAGCAAGTTTTTTTTCTGAAGTTTATCTACCACGTACGTAATATTCCCACTAGAGATTAGTACCTTTTCTCCAATCTTCTGCAAAGGCTGTGGTCCCCGATAATACAGCAGATCAAGCACTCCAAATTCTGTTGTATTTAATCCATGACTATGAATGTCCCGATTCGTACGGGACGTGACCGAATTATAAGCACGAGCCAGAACAACGAACAAATTAAGTGCTAAGTCCTGATCATCTGGTTTTACAGACATATTAACAGCCTCCGTTACTCATATCTTTATTCAAAGATATCTTAATTGTGCACTTTTGTCAAGTTTAAGCGTTCCTTTCCCTGCTCTTACGTCCTATAAATGGAGTAATTACCGTTTATTATGTGAAAATTACAGTTCATTATGTAAAAAAAGCCCGCTCTCAGCCAGTCTTAAAGCACTGATCCAGAGAGCAGGACGATTATGTTGTTATCCCTAACTTCTTACGTACAAATACGTAGGCAACACGGCCGCATAATACTCCCAGAACATTCAGTATGATGTCATCTACATCCATTGTACCTGCGCCCAGCAGCATTTGGGACACCTCAAGAATGACCAGTGCGATCACTATCGTTAACAACAGACTACCTATACTTCGCATGGACACCCAAATGATAGGCACAAGGATACCGAAGGGAATAAATACGCCAATATTACCGAGCAAATTAACACCCCATACCCGAAAAGGAAACGACTCCATTGCCCGCCAGTATTGCCTAATCGTATCAAACGGAACAATATTATACGAATACGGGGGTCCTGGTCGTAATGTACGACCAAAACCGAGAAACATCCAATATAATAGAAGCCCTGTATATAAAATCAATAACATCAATGCCACATGATGAAGCAGGCGGGTCCTAGACATTACTTGTTACGGACGTCGATCTGTCCATTGGCCCGTGCGATAATAACCTGGTCCGCCATATTAATGAACAATCCGTTATCGACTACACCCGGAATTTGATTCAAGCGGATTTCCAACTCCTGCGGATTCTCAATCGTACCATAGCGACAATCGGCAATATAATTACCGTTATCCGTAAGGAAGCGCCCGCCGTCTTTCATACGCCATTCTGCTTTACAGCCCGTCCCCCGCAAAGCCTCCAACGTCCACTCACTGGCAAAGGGTACGACCTCAACGGGTAAAGGAAATGCACCCAGCACCTTCACATCCTTGGACTCATCGACAATAATGATTAATCGATCGCTATTGCTTTCCACAATTTTCTCTCTCAGCAGGGCTCCGCCTCCACCTTTCACCAGTACCAGTTGCTCGTTCACTTCATCCGCACCGTCGATGGTAACGTCAAGCCTTCCAATCTGATCAAACGGAATGATGGGAATTCCCAGCTCCCTGGCCTGATCTTCCGAGGCTTGGGATGTGGCTACAGCCTGTATATGTAATCCTTGCGCTACACGCTCACCGATTTTTTGAATAGCCCAAAAGGCTGTCGAGCCTGTACCAAGTCCTACTTTCATGCCGTCCTGAATCGCCTCAACTGCTTTTTCGGCCGCTTTTTGCTTCAAATTCATTATCATCTCTCCCGCTATATAGGCTAGTATTGATCATCATCCATTTTATAAGAGAACGCTTTATAATAACAGAGACAGCTTTTTACCATAACAAAGGCTGTTTTCATCGTGTTTATACTCCCCAAACCGTTCAATAGGTTCGTATCCCCGTTTGGTATAGAGAGCAATCGCTTCAGGTTGAGCCGCTCCGGTCTCCAGTTTAATTCTTACAACTCCCCGTTTGCTGGCTTCCTCTTCCAAAAAAGATAATAGACTCACCGCAATTCCTTGTCTGCGATAAGAGGAATCGACATAAAACCTTTTGAGCTCCATTTCTTCCGCATCTATAGGCCTAAGCCCTCCACAAGCCACCGGTTTTTCGTCCACATACACAACAGCGAAAACCATTTCTTTAACTTTCGGATTGGAAAAATCGACCAAGTAAATTTCGTCGGCAGGATACCTTTCCAGCAAGTCCTCATCCAGCCTTTGAATCAACTCATGCAGATCCTCATGATTACTCTCAACCTTTAAAATCGTAAGCTTGGACATTCTTCTTATCCCTCTTCTCTTTACATGAATATAAGGACTCATTTCGCAAACAATTCACAAAAACCGCGATAAATCAAGCATTTCCAATGTCGAATATGAAAAATGTCCCAAATTGATAAGTGCATTTGACTCTATTATAAAGTATGATGGTTTCTGTTGAATAGTTGCTTATGGACTGTAATGAAGTCGAATTTCAAGTAGAAGTATAAATTGGAATATACTGAAACACAGACAGCGTTTACCTATTAAAAATTAATTTTTTATTGTGTAAGGTATTCATTTCAAGGGCTTTTCGTACGACATATATATAGGGATATCATACTTGTCTATAAAAGGACTTAAGACCTATTACATAAAATTCAAGGGTCTATTATCTCTATTAATATGTTTGTAAGGGGAACTTGATTATCTCATTCGATAAGCGGTTCAACACCATATACAAAAATACAACCAGGGAGTGGAACATTTTGAAAAAGTGGAGTAGCTTATCATTCTTCACCAAAAACTTATTATTATCCTTCTTCAACATCGTATTGATTGGGCTAGTCCTTATTGTGTCCAGTTATTTGATCCAACGTACGATTTTGATAGACCAATTGCATGGGCAAGTGGAAAAAATCACATTGAAGTGGGCCCAAGGCATTAATTCCGATGATGTAACCCAAGCGGTTCAAGAGAAAAATTATGATGGACCCGTTCAAACCAAACTCCGCGCGTACCTAGATAACATCATGGCGACGAATCCGAATATCTCTCATGCCTATATTTTCGGGACGGAGCTCGAAAATGGCAATCTAACATCTATTGTGGCGATGCCAACGGATCTCAGAGAAGCATTTGAAAAAGATAAGCTGCTCGTTGGCTCCATGTACGAGCAACCCAATGTTGTGGCAGTAGGCGTAACCGGTATGCTGGACAGTGGCAAACCAACATTCACCAGCTTCTACGATGATTCTTTTGGTACATGGACGACTTTGATGACTCCGATTAAAGATCCAAGTGGCAAAATCTTTGCATATTTTGCAGTCGATGCAGATGCCGGTGCCGTACCTGCTGGATTGACCAAGCTGCTCATTAGCGGCGCTACCATTTTAGTGATTTTCCTACTGATCTGCTTGGCGCTTCAATATTGGGTTGTGAAACGCACGCTGTCCCCGATTAAGCAACTGATGTACGGTATCAGTGAAGTAAGCAGAGGAAATCTGGATGTTCAAATTCATGCAGGTCATGATGATTTGGGGCTCGTGAATCAGAACTTCAACGATATGGTAAGTCATATTAACAGCATTATGACCAAAGTGAAGCAGACAACCGATGAAGTCAATGAATCTGCCAAGGAATTACTCGCAATCTGCGAACAAAACGGAATCAATTCCAACATCATCAATCAAAACATCAGTGAAATCACGGAGAATATCCGTTCGCAGGAAAAAGCAACCGGTGATAGTGCACGTGCCATGTCTGAAATGGCTTCGGTAATTCAAAATATTGCCACAAGTTCTTCCAATGTTGCGGAGGAAGCCAATTCGGTAGAGAAACGTTCTAATGAAGGCAACGAGATTGTAGGTAAGGTATCATCCCAAATGCACTTGATTACCGATACAGTAACCAATACTTCCCGTATCATCAAGTTGCTGGACAGTCGTTCGCAGGAAATTGGCAATATCATCAGTACCATTTCAGGCATCTCCAGTCAAACCAACCTGCTCGCTCTGAACGCTTCTATTGAAGCTGCACGCGTTGGCGAAGAAGGTAAAGGCTTTGCCGTTGTTGCCAGTGAAGTACGTAAGCTGGCAGAACAATCTGCGGATGCAACCAAACAAATTACGTCCCTAATTGAAGAAATTCAAAGTGAAATCGGACAAGCTGTGAAGTCGATGGAGCAAGGAAACGTTGAAGTTCAAAATGGTATCGTCGTTGCCGGACAAGCAGGCGTGCTGTTCAATGATATTCTTCAAGCAACTAAAAATGTAGCATGGCAAATCCAAGAAGTCTCCAGCGCTACTGAGCAAATATCTGCGGGTACACAGGAAATGACAGCGACAGCAGACGATCTTTCTGCCACCGTAACCAAAACAGCTAATAACAGTGTTCACATTGTGCAAACGGTGGAGGAACAAAAAGCTTCCTTGGATTCGATCATTGATTCATCCCATAAATTGACGTCTATGTCTGAAGAGCTTCAAGAAATTACATCTTATTTCAAAATTGCAGACACCAACCGTACCAAATCATAATAACCATTTATCGACTCCAAAGTTTATTTCATAAGTAAATCATTCAGTAATGCCTCCCTCCTGTTCATGCATTTGAAGGGATCGGAGGCATTTACTGAGTTTACCATTTATATTAAGACATCATACATTCAGGAGGTTAGCGTAATGGCTTCATTACTACAAAACAGCACACAGACAACCCCATCCCCATTCCTAGTTCCCTTGGATTATGCACGTATACAACGCAAGCATACATCCTCTACTTATCAAGTAGAGTTAGAAGCGTCCATCTCGGAACAATTAAATCAGCAAAAAACTGCGGAAGACAAACAAGCGTTGCTCTTATCAGCATATACTGCATGGGTATATCGCCTATCCGCAGAAGAAGAAGTTTCTTTTTCTACTTTTGTGCCGCAAACCGGTCTGCTTACAGCTTCACTGACAGTCGAAAAGGAAACGACTTTTCATGAACTAGCAGGCTTATATCAGGAGATGCTCCGTGAGCCTAATGCATACCTTGCGGAACCACAAGCAGATACTTCATTTTCGGCAAATCTGCCTACGGACAGCGGTGTAGAATCCCGTATTATGGACTGGGCTGTTAGTGAACACAATGGCGCTTATCAAATACAGATACGTTATGATCAATCACTCTTGCTGGAAACAACGGTTGTCCGATATGCAGAATACTTTGAAACCCTTTTGCGTGGCGCGCTAACCAACAGCCATGCACTTGTGAATTCAATTGATATATTATCGAATGCGGATCGAGCTGCTCACGAAGCTTTAAATAATACAGTCGTGAAATATCCTGAGCACCAAACTATTCATGGTATGTTTGAGGAGGCGGCTTCACAATACCCTGATCGTCCGGCTATTGCTTCACACACTGGAGAGTACACGTACCGTGAGTTGAACGAACGTGCTAACCAAGTCGCACGTGTCTTGTTATCCAAAGGTCTTACCAAAGGTGAATTCGTGACTATCTTCATGGAACGGAGCTTAGAGACCGTCATTTCACTGCTTGGTATCCTGAAAGCCGGAGGCGTATATGTACCTGTTGATCCCGCCCACCCCGCTGACCGGAGTAGCTACATTGTCGAAGACACGCGTTCTCCTTTTGTCTTAACAACTTCCGCACTCATGGAACAAGCGACCGAACTGTGCGGTTCCATTGAGACGGTAAAAGAAATTTTAGCGATTAACGGGCCACTGGCAGGCTATGCTGCAAGCAATCCGAACGTTAATGTAAGTCCGGATGATCTAGCTTATGTCATCTATACATCCGGCTCTACAGGCAAACCGAAAGGTGCCCTGATCGCTCACCGCGGTGTCGTTAACCTAGGAGCTGTCGTGCAACGCGATTGCGACATTACACCTCAGGATGTATTGACCCAATTTGCGACCTACAGCTTCGATGCATCCGTTTGGGATACAATTGGAGCCTTGTTTTACGGTGCAAAATTGTACTTGCTGTCTTCCGAAGAACGTGTATCTGTTGAAGAATTCGCTGAAGCCATTGCACGTACAGGCACGACGATTATTACCATTTTGCCGACCGTATTCTTTAATCAGCTATCTACGTACTTGTCAGACGAAGGCTATCGCAAACTCGCTAAGGTACGGATTGTTACCGTGGCAGGCGAAGCGCTGTACGGCTCACAAGTTCGAGCGTTCCAAAGCAAATTCGGTACAGATACCGACATCGTAAACGTATATGGACCGACCGAATGCACCGTAGCGACGACGACCCATCGGGTCCGTGGTGCCGTGCCTGAGCATGTCGTCAATATCCCAATCGGCAAACCGATTTACAATTACAAAGTATATATCGTTAACGATGATAACAAGCTCTGCCCTGTCAATATTCCGGGTGAAGTATGCATTGCTACTCCTGCGTTGGCCCATGGTTATCTCCATCAGCCGGAACGTACAGCCCAATCGTTCGTGGACAATCCTTTTGTTCCGGGTGAAAAAATGTACCGCTCGGGTGATATCGCCAAGCTGCTGCCAGACGGTACGATTGAATACGTAAGCCGCAAGGATTCGCAGCTCAAAATTCGAGGAAATCGGATTGAAATTGGAGAAATTGAAGACCATTTTTCCAAACATCCAGGTGTTCAGGACGTCGCTGTAGTAGCCGTCAAAGATCACACAGATCAGAACATGCTAGTTGGCTATTTCACCACTTCGGATGGACAATCCATTCCACAGGACGTTATTCAGTCTTATATTGGGGGCAAGCTGCCTTCGTATTTTGTACCAAGCCATGTCGTTCATCTGGAAGCTATGCCAATTTCACCAACTGGTAAGATCGATCGCAAAAAGCTGGCCCTGCGGCCACTACCGGAAGCGTCTGATCATTCATTTGGCGGGGAACCTCTCCGAGAAGGAACCGAAACACTTATTGCCGAAGCATGGACTCAAGTGCTTGGTAAAAATAACATTGGCGCTACCGATGATTTCTTCCTGATCGGGGGCGATTCGCTTCGTGTCATTCATGTGCTGGCTATTCTAAAGCCGCGTTATGGTGCGCTGCGCATCGGAGACTTTTTCCGCTACAAAACCGTCCGTGAGCTTGCTGAATACGTGGAACAATTAGGTGCGGAACAAACGCCGCAACGCAAGCCACTCGCGATTCCTCAAGAAAAAATGGACTTGAATGAGCATCCTATTGAGTTGTCTGGTGCATCTGACTTAGCCGAAGTCCGCGACTTGCGCGTGATCTTGTTGACCGGAGCTACAGGCTATCTGGGCTCGCACATTCTGTATGACCTGCTTCAACGGACAGAAGCCAAAGTATACGCAATGGTGCGCCCTTCTCAGGACGGTCCATCCGGTATCGAGCGTATTCAGTCTGTATTGACGGGATATTTTGGACAAGATATCTCCAGCTTGATCGAAGGACGGGTAAAGGCTGTCTATGGGGATCTGGAGCAAGCTGATCTTGGTCTCTCTTCCGTCGACCGCCATATGCTGGAGCACCAAATCGACGGCATCATTCACAGCGCCGCTGACGTTCGCCATTTTGGTGATTCGGCAGCTTTCGATCGCACGAATGTGACCGGTACACTGGAACTGCTGAAAATTGCCCAAGCCAAGTCCGGAGTGTCCTTCCATCATGTCTCCACTATGGGGATACCGGAGGATCTTGCAAACGAAGGAAAATGGGAGTCGGCATTGGAGCTTTCTGCCTTCCCAGACGAATTGAACGTGGACAACCTGTACACGAACAGTAAACTCGCGGCAGAGAAGTTATTGTTCCAAGCAGCTCAAGCGGGTACGCCTGTCTCGATCTATCGCGCGGGTAATTTGACAGCCCATTCGGCCAACGGGCGCTTCCAGCGAAATATCGACAGCAATGCTTATTATCGTATGATGAAGGCGATGCTGCTGCTGGGCAAAGCGCCACAAGCCGATTGGCATACGGACTTCACACCGATTGATTACGCCAGCCGTGCTATCGTAGAGCTGTCCGTTCATCAAAAAAGCGCAAACCGCATTTTCCATATCTGCAATCCGAACCCACTGCCATATGATGAACTGATCAGTATGGTAAACCAACTCGGTTACGCAGTAGAAACCCTGGCTTTTGACGATTACAGCGCCTGGCTGCTAAATCCGTCTTCCGGCATCCAGGAGGATGCACTTCATCTTGCTATGGGACAACTGGAAGGTGATGGAGCCAAGGATTCAGCTTATCGTTACGGATGTTCTGTAACCGCAGCTCTGCTGGAACAAGCTGGCGTTCAATGCCCGGCAACCGACCTGAATTTTATTCAGAACATGATCCAGCATGCCGTCGAGATCGGTTACTTCCCGACCTCTTCATCGGTATCTGTAAAAGCAACACAGAGGTAACAAAGTTGTGATATTTCTCCCGCATGTTTTCGGTATGATAGACTAGATTTTGCTAGTTTCATATTTAGTTTAAACCTCTATACTTTCAGAATTTTTTACATGCGGGGGATGTCATTCAATGAAACACACTTTTTTTAAAAGAACATTGCTAATCATAAGTTTGTTGGCTATTTTAGGGATTTTGCTGTATGAAGCACGTAGCATATACCACACACCTACAGTTAAAGGGACTCATCGTACACGTACAGCTAATGCAGATCGACTGGTACGCCATTTATTCTCACTGACGCCTACACCAGATAAAGTATATTATCAAAACAAAGTCATTGTCCTGATGTATCATGAGGTGACCAAGACTCCACCTGATCCCGGCGCTCTCAAGCTTAGTAATTTAACGAGGCAATTGGACGAAATGAAGGCTAATGGCTTCCACTGGATCACGATGAAAGAGTATACGGACTTTATTTTACATAAAGCCAAGGTTCCTGATAATGCGGTACTCATGACATTCGACGACGGCTATGAGTCCTTTTATACAGACACTTTTCCCGTGTTGAAAAAGTACCAGGTACCGGCAACCAATTTTCTCATCACGTCCACGATCAGCAATCCCAAGCACATTGGTATTCCAAAGCTGACATGGGATCAAATTCATCAGATGCATGCCGAAGGCATTGATTTCTACAATCATACCAATGACCAGCATGCTTACGGATACTCCAACACAGCGCGCACCAAACAAAAGCCGCTTCTGATGGGCCCGGTGTATTCGAAAAAGCTGGGGCGAATGGAAACAGAGGATGAGTTCAAACAGCGGGTTTATACCGACTTGGACATGGCTGACAAGAAGCTGTTCAAGCATCTACACAATGATCAGAATGTACTTGCCTTCCCTTATGGTGGGTATACCAAGGAGACGCTGGAAATTTGCCGTTCCTTGGGAATTGACGTTACATTCACGGTCAAACGGGGGATTAACTCGCCAGGGCAAATGAACGGCTATCGAGTCAATGCAGGTGGAATACACAATATTCCAGAAGTATTGGTGCAATACATGAAGGAAGGTGCTCCTCTTCGCCCACTTCCTTTTGCCCAAGGTCCCAACAAGGTATCCTAAACATTGGCTAGCTTAATGAAGGATAAAAAAGAACCTTTAAAACCATTTATGTCGTGGTTTTAAAGGTTCTTTTGTTGTATGAGATGTAGATTAGGGCCAGATGCGAATTGTCGCGATAACTGCCAGATGTACCGGGTAAAAGCTACGCCACAACCAGCGCGGTACCCGACTATAAAATCCGCTTTCTCCAGTTGCAAAACATACGATCAGAATGCTGGACAGCAGACTAAAGTGTTGGAGATTCACCTGATGCACCATATCATACACTACGTTCAAAACAAAATGGGCTGCAATCATCATGTATGAACGGGTGTATTGATAAATGAGAACCAACAGCAGTCCATAAGCTCCGTAATCCATCTGGCTGAGCTCCATAACCAGAGCTGAAAGGACGTACAGACCCGTTACAGCCGTCCAATGCTTCAAGTGGGATGCAGCAGCCAGCGCGAGCAACGAGGCCAATAGCGTCCAGATTACGTTCGGTCTAAGTACATCAAACGCCAGCATATAGGGCACCTGAGAAATCAGAGCCAGTCCGAGTAGACGGAGCATATAGCTCCGAATGTCTTGGGTATGAGTATATCCCAAATACAGCGCGTACGCGTAGATTGGAAAAGCAAGCCTGCCGGCAATTCTCCAAGCTGGATCCGTCGGAAAAAACACAAGTCCGACATGGTCAATCAGCATCGTCAGCATGGCCAACCAGTACATACAAGGCCCCCTTATTCATGTTTTACGTTTTTTCTTCTGTCAAGCTTAGAATGGCGTTCATGATATCCGTTTTCGTAACCCGCCCTACCAACCCCCGAATTGGAGTTGAGGAGCTACATCGCTCGTCCATAACTGGAAGACAATTGACCTGATGCCGAATTAGTTTCGATATCGCTTCCAGTAAAGTGTCTTCTGGAGCAAGCGTCGTCATTTGGGCCCGGCGCGTCATTGCCATGGTCACCGGGACGGTGTGAAGATCGGTATGCCCCAGCATGACCTTCAGCAAATCCTTGCGGGTAACAATTCCAATAAGCTCCTGCTCCTCCCCTGTGACCATCAGCGTGCCTGTATTTTGCTGAAACAGCATCAGCACCGCATCATAGGCGGTGGTGTCACCGGAAATCAAAATCGGATCACTAAGTATATCCGCCACAGTCAGCTTTTTGAGCATATTGCCGATATGACTATCATATTTGGGGTAACGTCCTGGCAGGTAGCCTACCTTCGGCTTGGCATCCACCAGCCCGAGCATAACGAGCAGAGCAAGGTCAGAACGGAGAGTCGGACGTGTCAGTCCCAGTGTTTCAGCAATTTTATCCCCCGTAACAGGTGCCAGACGCCGGACAATATCAACAATTTCCTGCTGTCTTTCAGACAGTTGAATAATGATTACCTCCTTATGGAGTGGGGTAGTATATATTATAAGTGAGCATGGATCGTTAAATTTCAGCATCTTCCGACAATTCATCAAATTTTAATCATACACTGCTTGTTTTCAAATTTAAAATGTGTCACAATTAAGAATGTAATACATACTAATTATAAGTTTAACGTGTGCAATATGCTACACTTAAATGAACTATTGTACATCGCATGTGATATGTATTATGTATTATATAAACCTGAGGAGGAAATCAAATGAAATTTTTCTTGGATACTGGTAACATTGAAGAAATCAAACGTATTGAACGTTTGGGTCTGGTTGATGGTGTAACAACGAACCCTTCACTGATCGCTAAAGAAGGTCGAGTGTTCAAGGAAGTCATTCAGGAGATTTGCAGTATCGTTGAAGGTCCCGTAAGTGCTGAGGTTATTGGTCTGAAGGCTGAAGATATGCTCAAAGAAGCTTATGATATCGCCAAGTGGGCACCGAACGTGGTTATCAAGCTTCCTATGACCGAAGACGGCTTGTACGCTTGTAACGAGCTGACCAAGAACGGAATCAAAACGAATGTAACACTGATTTTCTCCGCGGCTCAAGGTTTGATGGCAGCCAAAGCTGGCGCTACTTTTATCAGCCCGTTCGTAGGACGTCTGGATGATATCGCTGTTGATGGTATGAAGCTGATCCGTGAACTGAGACAAATTTTGGACATTCATGGTCTGAAATCCGAAATCATCGCCGCATCCATCCGTAATATTAAGCATGTAGAAGATGCTGCTCTGTCTGGTGCACACATTGCCACCATTCCAGGTTCCTTGCTCCCTTCTCTGTGGAAACACCCACTGACAGACAGTGGTATCGAACGCTTCCTGAAGGACTGGGAAACCGTACCTAAAGCTTAATTCGCCAGTCATGGCAAACGATATTATATCAACCCAAACAGCCCGTATTTTACGGGCTGTTTTTTGTATTGCTTTAGTGATGGCAGAACCCAAAACGCTGAACAACTTTTTTTGACAAAATAACTTGTTGTTCATATAATTGTTATAACAACTAATTAATTTCAAAGTAATTTATGTACGGGAAATAGAAAGGAGTACCTATGAATAACTTGCCTCCCGATTGTTCCATTGGGATGTTGCTCGGGATTACTCACCGCAAAATGAGTCAGCAGCTCTTGCAGCGTCTCAAACCTTATGATATTTCCCCAGAGCAATGGTCGGTTCTGTACCAAATCTATCAGGCTGAGGGTTTAAATCAAAAAGAAATTGCAGCTAAGGCCGTGAAGGACCAGCCTACCACGACTCGAATTATTGATTTGTTGGACAAGAAGGGCTGGGTACGGCGTGTGAATAGCCCACAGGATCGTCGGGCCTATTTGCTTCATTTGACTGAATCAGGCCGACAGCTGGTGGAGGAGACTCTTCCTGTCGAACTTGATGCCAATCACGATTTTGTAAAAGGAATTTCCTTGGCCGATCTGAAGCAATTCCGCCAGACTCTTTTACAAATTCACGCCAACATGACCGAATCAGAAAAACAAGGAGAGAACGATTAATATGCAACAAGGCAAGCAACCTCTTTGGACCAAGGAATTTATCGTTCTTACGGTTTCCAATTTATTTTTGTTTCTGGAATTACAAATGATCTTATCTTCCATTCCTTCTTATGTGAAAAATACATTCCACGCCAGTTCCGTTCAGGTGAGTCTCGTTACCACCTTATTCGCTTTAAGTGCGATTGCAGCACGACTCTTCTCAGCCCGTATGCTGGAAAAAGGACATCGCAGTACCCTGATCTTCGTGGGACTGCTATTTGCATTGGCAGGAACGCTGGGGTACAGTGTTTCACCAACGATTACAGTGCTTCTGCTCATGCGGATGTTATTTGGGATCGGCTTCGGTATGAGTAGTACGGCCTTTCCAACGATGGCCTCTGACGTCATCCCGCCCAAACGTCTCGGTGAAGGAATGGGTTTCTTTAGTCTGTCCACCAGTCTAGCGATGTCGATTGGGCCAACCATCGGCATTTCGATGCTGCAATACGGGAGTTTTAACCTGCTTGCCTATACGACAGCAGCTGTAATTGTTGTGATATTCCCATTGGCTTACTGGCTGATTCGTACACTACCCAAGGGGCACATCGAACCACCTATGGTTCCTTTGGAAGATGGGCGAAAACCGGCATTTAACCGTAAATTGTGGATTCCCGCTTTGTTGAACATGCTGATGTCTATCACATATGGTGGGTTACTCGGCTTTATGGCGCTTTACGGGGATGAAGCAAATCTTGCGCACCCGGCCTACTTTTTCCTGTTTAATGCAGTATCCGTGCTTATCGTGCGTCCCTTCTCAGGCCGTATTTATGACAAAAAAGGGGCAAAAGCACTGCTCATCCCCGGCTCCCTGTTTTTAATTGGCGGTCTGATCCTACTTTCCTACGCGCACAGTGATGTCTTCATGTATATGTCTGCTCTTTGCTACGGTATCGGGTTTGGTGTCATGCAGCCCACCCTGCAAACCTGGATGATTCAGGTCGTGTCTCCTAAACAGAGGGGTATGGCAAACGGTATGTTTCTTAATTCCCTCGATTTCGGGATTGCAGCCGGAGCGCTTATGCTTGGCATTATCGCCAAAGCAAGTGATTATGCGTGGATGTACCGTCTTTCCTCGCTGTTTATTGTACTATTCTTATTAATCTATGTCATACAAATCGTCGCAAGCCGTAGGCCTAAGACGCATGTCCCTCTAGAAGGGTAAGAGGAATCAACAACACCCGTTGCCATGGTTTCATGAACAACGGGTGTTTTTCTTTATTTCGCAGGAGTTTTGCTTCTTAGTTTGGAAGAAAGAGGCTTTTCTCGGGCCACCCCTGTTAGCTCCTCATTTACACTCATACGGTCACTGGATTTGTCATCTGTGGGTTCATCCTGCTTGGGTTTGACCGCAAACAGCATCAGCAGAGCTGCAATGCATCCCACTGCGGCCATCACTCCAAAGAGCAGACCATGTCCACTGCGACCCAACAGCAAGGAAACAACCGGAGGCCCTAGCGATACCCCGACAAAGCGCATGCTGCTGTACAACGAAGTAATGGTTCCGCGCTCCTCTTTTTCAATTCCCTTCGTAATCAGGGCATCCAAACAAGGCAATGCGAGCCCAATTCCGCCGCCCCCTAACGTAAACAACCCAATGACCGCATAAATATGTTGAAAAAATCCGAGAATGGCAAAGCTGATCGTCAATATGGCCAAACCGCTGAAACCGATCCATTTCATGCGCTTTTTGTGCTTACCGATAATCTTACCTCCTACATAAGAGCACAGACAGAGGGAAATAAGCGGAATGGCCAGCACAAAACCTTTCCAGACTCCACGGAGGTTGTAACGACTTTCTAGTATGTCTGATAAGTAGAACAAGACGCCAAAAATGACAAACATGCAAATACCGCCCATAGCGAAAATAGCATAGAGCCAGCGTCCTTTTTCAGCAAGCACCCGCTTCACATTTCCCACAAACTCTCGAAACATAATCGGTTGGTTCTTACGTTTGGGCACATGGATCAGCCAAAGCACCAAAATGAGCGAAATCAGACAGAGGCCTGGAATTACTGCCAATGGCATAAACCATAGAACTGCTCCCAACGCGGCACCGAGGATCGGACTTAACACTTTACCGAATGTGTTGTAGGTCTCGACTACGCCCAGGTTCTTGCTGGCCTCATCCTCGTTCTCGTACAGATCACCTACAAGCGGAATGACTATAGGAAAAGCCCCTGCCGCTCCCGCACCCTGAAGTAGACGGCCTCCAATAATGGTCCAGTATGCTGCCGAATCGTGAAGCAGCCATGCTCCCGCCGCAGAAATCCCCCCTCCAATCACAGTCAGAATCAGACAGGGAACAATCACCGCCTTACGGCCAAATCGGTCGGAGAGATAGCCAGCAATCGGTATCAGTAAAATGGCCACCACCGCATATACTGTAATCAACATGCTAATCCGAAAAGAACTTACATGTAGCTTACGTCCGATTTCCGGTAAAACAGGAATCAGCATGGAATTACCCAGCGTCATCATCAGCGGGATGGAACCTAACGCAAGCAGATTCCCTTTATTTTGTTGCATCCCGTTACCACCTTTGCAAAAGTAATAACACAGCTGTTCTGATTCGTTCAACAAATGTTATTGTGTTTACATTGGTGGGGATTTATGCGGTTACACTTTAAATCCACCGACTCTTGCATTTAGCAGTTGCGACATATCCGCCAGTGTATGAATGGATGATGCAATTTCCTCCATGGAAGCCAGCTGCTCTTCAGCAGCCGCACTGACGCTCTGGGTTCCCCCTGCCGACTGCTCTGCTACTTCACGAATACGTTCTACTGCTTCCACCATTCGCTCGGAACCGCCTGACATCTGTTCTACAGACCGATTTACACTGTGAATCTGTTCGCTGACCAGTTGAATGGAACTTCCAATCTGACGAAATGCGGTTTCTGCGGATTGCATAACCTTTACACCAGACTGCACTTCAACCGTCCCTGTCTGCATACTGGAAGCCACATTTCCAACATGCTCCTGAATATTTTGCACAAATTGTGTGATTTCTGCTGCTGAAACCGATACCTGCTCGGCCAATCTTCTTACCTCAGAGGCTACAACTGCGAATCCTTTGCCCTGCTCTCCGGCTCTTGCCGCTTCAATCGACGCGTTGAGCGCCAGCATTCCTGTCTGTTTGGCTATTCCGGTAATAACAGCTCCAATCATGCCAATCTGTTCGGCCTGTTCACTAAGTGAACGTACAGCACGTGCAGAGCTGTCTACACTTTCGCTTACCTTCTCCATCTGACGCATAGCCTGACCTATAGATTGTTCTCCTGCTTCTGCATCTTTAGCGGCTGTATCAGACAATTCATACACCTGCTGGCTCGTAGCTGCAATATGCTCCAGTTCGTGGGCTAGCTCTTTTACGGTATCTGTAGTTTGTGTAATATCATCGACCTGATGCTCCATACCAGCCGCTAGCTCTTCCATTACACCGGAAGTATGACGATTGGCCTGATTCATTTCCTCTGTACTTACGCTAACCCGCTCTGCGGTTACGGTTAATGTACGCGCCGTATCCTGAGCGTCCACAATAATACTACGGAACCCCTCAATAAGCTTGTTGTAGGAGCTTGCAATCATACCAATTTCGTCTTTGGACGTAATATCCAGTCGGCTACGCAAATCTCCCCCACCTTCAGACATTTCCAACAGCTGCTCATTCATATGGTGTAATGGACGAATAGAACGAATCAAAACGATGGATTGAACAATACTGTAAATGATAACTAGAAGTCCTACAATACTCGTAATCAAAGATGTATTCGTCATCGTTTGGTGCGCTTGCTGTACTTTCACCATTACCATATCTTCTTGAGCTTTGACAAAGGCTACTACCTTGGTATCAAGTTGCTTACGCAACACCCGTTCGTTTTCAAAATCATCGAGCAAATCAGAAAATGGCGGGAAAGCATCGTCTCTTGTACTCTGATACCCCGCTGTAGTCAGTAAACGATGAACTTGATTCATGTAAGTATTAATCCCCGTCTTGAGATCAGTCATCTTTTTCTTAGAATCCTCATTACCTGTATTAAGCAGAGCTTCTGTCTCCTGTAGCAACTTTGCAACTTCACTTTGCTTGTTTCCGATCTCTCGCCCGTACTGTTCATCACGAGTTAGCAAATATGCCCGCTCATCATTAGATATGCCGTTTAACAAAAATTGAAGAGACTTCGAGTTATACGCAATAGCCTCTTCACGATTCATAATATCCTTGTACTCATTTTCACTATGTACGCTTAAAATGTAATTGGTCAGCAGCATAGCTGCAATCACACCCGGAATCAGTATCGCGCTAAGAATCATTTTGGCCTTAATTGTTAAATTCATGAATCGGTCCCCCAGTTATTTCTCAATAAAATGTCCAACTTACTATATATCGTTTTATTCGATTGTTTTTTTGAATGAAACAGAAAAAGTGTATAGATTTCTAAATATGTTTGTGTCTATTCAGTGAACATATATATCTTTTTTAATATCAAAAAACAAAAAAATTCAAAATTAGTAAATGAACTGTTTTCAGTTTGTACTCTTCGAATTTCGGACTATTAAAATGATATACTATGTATTGCTATGCCATAAGCCTCAAGGAGGATCTGCATGAAAAGTCTGGAACTCAAACCGCTTATTCACGTGCTTAACGAATTGGAAACCCGCAGCTGCCTTATTGAGCAGCAGGGTAACATGATCATGAATTACTATCGTGAACCTCAAATTGCTAATGAACTCTATAAAATAAATTCATGTACCAAAAGCGTGATTTCCGCATTAGTTAGTATCGCTATGGACCAGCAACGGGGACCGAAACCGGAGACGCCGATCCTCGAATTCTTTCCCCAGTTGGCCACAGATAGTGATTCTCGTAAGCGTGATATTACGATTGAACATCTGCTGACGATGTCCGCAGGCTTTAACTGGACGGAATTTGGCGGACAAAATTCTTTTCCTACCATGAGCAAAACATCAGACTGGGTGCAATTTGTGCTTTCACAGCCATTATCGGATGTGCCAGGTACGCGAATGGAATACAGTTCTGGCTGTTCTCAACTTTTGGCCACCATACTACGTAATGTTTCTGGACAAACAGTTGCTGAATTTGCCGAGCAGCAATTATTCCAACCGCTCGGTATCGAAAGCTATCATTGGGAAACCGATCCTCAGGGTACTCATACGGGTGGATTCGGACTGCATCTCAGGCCGATGGACATGCTCAAATTCGGGCGGCTTTATCTGAACCAAGGAGGCTGGGAAGGACGGCAGATCATCCAAACAGAGACAGTCCGATATTCAACCCGTCCGTTTCTTCCTGCTGCCAAACCACAAAAGGCATTTTACGGCTGGCACTGGTGGACTTCCTCCTTTTCAGATAAAACAGAGATAGGAACTGAAACGGACTATTTTTATGCTCTCGGCTTTGGTGGGCAATATATTGTTGTCGTCCCATCGTATGACATGGTTGTTGTCGTTACCGCTGATAAATTCAAAAAGAAACGGACTTCTGTAGATATTTTCCGGCAGTATATTGTACCGCTGCTACTTCAGCAGAATGAATAGGAAAAAATACCGAAGCTAAAAGTTGCAACTGGTCTCTATCAAAAATCTGAATCAAAAAAGGGCTTGCCTATTGGATCAGGCAAGCCCTTTTTTGCATATAATTGCTACATTATGACATACTTCATCCACTTTCTAGCGCCTTACCTAGCCCAAGTGAATAGTAAGCTCTTGCTGTCCGCTGGAAGCTGGTGTAATGATTACCCCCTGTTCTCCCGACTGGCTGCTGCCTTCCTCCACTTGAACAGCCTCGTGGATACCGCGCAGGACTATCGACCATGGTTTAACAGCACCTTCTGCCTTCACCGTAATGACAGAATCCTTGCGGCTAGCAGTAACCGTTAGCTCTTCTTCACCTGACGTATTCACGATAATCGTTCGAGCCTGTTGCCCCTCACCAAGTTCAAACAAATGAAGCGCCACTTGATCAGCATAATCATAATCCGGACGACTGTTCTCATGACCTATTGCCAAAAGTGTGTTCGGCTTCACGAGCACAGGCAAAGTTGTAAAATCATGATGCTCGTTAACCCAACGACCACCTGACACGCTCTCATTCGTAAGTAAATTTGTCCACTTACCCTCTGGTACATAATACTGCACATTGCCTTCTTTATTAAAGATCGGGGCTACCAAAATGGAATCCCCCAGCATGTATTGCAGATCCAGCGTTGCACAGGTTGGGTCCTGCGGGAATTCCAATACCATAGCCCGCATCATCGGCAGTCCCTTTACTGAGGATTCCACAGCAGAAGGATACAGGTATGGCATTAGCGAGCATTTGAGTTTTGTAAAGCTGCGCACCACGTCGACTGATTCTTCATCAAACAGCCAAGGCACGCGATAGGATTCGTTTCCATGCAGACGGCTATGGGAGGACAAAAGTCCAAATTGTACCCACCGTTTGTACACGTCCGGCGCAGCCGTTAACTCAAAGCCGCTAATATCATGGCTCCAAAAGCCGAAGCCGCTCAAACCAAGCGACAAACCGCCTCGCAAGGATTCCGCCATCGACTCATACGTCGACGAGCAGTCTCCGCCCCAGTGAACCGGGAACTGTTGCCCCCCGGCTGTAGCGGAACGCGCAAATAACGCGGCTTCATTTTTACCCAGCTTTTCCTCCAGCACATCAAACACAGCCTTGTTGTACAAATGCGTATAATAATTATGCATCTTCATTGGATCAGAGCCGTCATGATATACCACATGGGTAGGGATGCGCTCGCCAAAATCAGTTTTAAAGCAATCCACCCCCTGATCTACCAACACCTTCAGCTTATCCTGGTACCAGGCGACTGCAGCCGGATTCGTGAAGTCAACCAGCCCCATCCCCGCCTGCCACATGTCCCATTGCCACACACCGCCATCGGCAGTTTTGACCAGATAGCCATTCTCCATGCCTTCATCGAACAAAATGGATTTTTCTGCAATGTATGGATTGATCCATGCACAAATTTTGAGGCCCTTTGCTTTCAATCTCTGCAGCATGCCTTCCGGGTCTGGGAACATATCTTGATCCCACTGGAAATCGCACCATTGGTATTCCTTCATCCAGAAGCAGTCAAAATGGAATACCGAGAGTGGCAGATCTCGCTCAGCCATCCCGTCCACAAAATGGTTCACTGTCGCTTCATCATAATCTGTCGTGAACGAAGTGGTCAGCCACAAACCAAAGGTCCAGGCTGGTGGTAATGCAGGCTTACCCGTCAGCTTGGTGTAATTGTCCAGTACCTCTTTAGGGTTAGCTCCACCAATAATAAAATACTCTAACGATTCGCCGGAGACGCTAAACTGAACCTTTGATACATTTTCCGATGCAATCTCATAGGATACCTTTTCTGGATGGTTGACGAACACACCATACCCTTTATTAGATAGATAAAATGGAATGTTTTTATATGCCTGCTCACTGCTAGTCCCGCCATCTTCATTCCAGATATCAACCACCTGGCCATTTTTTACGAACGGAGTGAAACGCTCTCCAAGTCCGTATACGTACTCACCGATGCCCAACTCCAGCTGTTCCCGGAAAAAAGGCTGATCCTGCGGGTCTGTAATATAGCCTGGTCCCCGATGTCCGCTGCCTGTGACTTTGCGATCCTCGACATAAAAGCCTACATTCCAGCTCTTCCCACGGCCGACTCGCACACTCAGATCGCCGCTTTTCAGTACCGCTATGTCCTCATCCACCGTAATGTCTACCTCTGTTGGCAAGGTGTGAATTTCAAAATTCGGTCCCTGATGGACCCGTCCCTTATGGTGGTTCAGACGCACCTGAATGACATTCGGCATAGGCGAGCTGTAGGTCGCTTTCAGCAACGCTCCGTTCAGCGTATCTCCTTTATGCTCGATCCGGTGGGTCGCTGCATATACCGTCATGGAAGCATCGTCCGTCACAATATCACGGATTTCAGCAGGATTTTGTATTTCATAGCCCTTGCGAACCATCCAATAGCCATCAGTAAATTTCATCTGTTTCTTCCTCCGCTTCAATCTTTATTTTGTTAATCCCAAATCGCTTGTTGGATTTTTTTGAAATCCTTACTATAATAATATTGATTTATGTAAGGGTTTACTTCGTTTATTTTGACGTATTGTATCAATATTTTGATGTTTTCTATTTAAATCAGTTTGCGGAAAAGGAGTCATAGAAATGCAAAGAGAAATGTTGCGGGAAAACCGCATTCATGGCAATCCCATGTACCCAGTCAGCGTATACCCAAGCGTGGAGCAGTTGAACGGAAATAGTATACTGGAGTCTCATTGGCATGAAGAGATGGAGTTTATCATAGTCGAACAGGGGAGCGCCGTATTTCAGACGGATATGGTCTATACGGAGGTGAACGAAGGTGAAGCTCTTTTTGTCAACAGTGGTGAGCTTCACGCCGGTTATTTACAAAAAAGCTCTCGTTGCGTATTTTCTGCGGTGGTGTTTCACCCCGACATGCTGCACAGCCGCACGCAGGATACGGTGCAAACGCATTTTATTGACCCATTTATCAGTAAAAAGCTTGTTCCTCCCCCTCACATTCGCGGCGTGCAGCCCTGGGAGCAAGAGGTGCTGGCTGCATTGCGACACATTATCACCAGCCATGAGCAGAATGCGCCTGCCCATGAACTGGCGACCAAGGCGCAGCTCTATAGCATGATCGCCTGTCTGTACCCACACATGACCCCCGCTAACGGAGAGGATGTGATTATGGCGGGGCAACGCAATAAAGTTGAACGGATCAAAAAAGCGCTGGCGTATATTAACAGTCATGCTCATGAGCCTATACGTTTACGGGAGATCGCAGATGAGATTGGAATGAGTGAGGGGCATTTTTGCCGTTTTTTTAAGCAAATGGTTCAGAAAAGCCCGGTAGAATATATTAACTATCATCGGATTCAAAAGGCTTGCAGGTTGCTGGAGCAAAGTGATCGCAAAGTGGTTGATATTGCGCTGGATGTTGGTTTTGACAATCTAAGCTATTTTATTGCGACCTTTAAAAAATGGAACAGCCTGACCCCTTCGCAGTACCGTAAGCAGCACGAAGTAGATCAGGCGCTTGCTGTCCCTTATATAACAGACTAATATGCATAGGATAAATCATTTATTTTTTTTGGGCTTCATAAGTACTAAAATTATTTTTCTTCCTTTTAACTTAGTAAATATGTAGCCAGCTACGCCTCCTAAAACAGAGGGAATTAACCACCCTAACCCTACATTATATAATGGAAGAAGATGAGTGAAAAAATCATTAATTACATCAATTTTTATTCCAGCAGCATTCAAGCCATCAAATAAACTAATGATAAAGGTTAATATCAAACTGCCTTGATATACTTCTGACTTTCCTTTAAATACGGGATGTAAAAAAGTTAAAAATATCAGAGAAATAGCAATAGGGTATATTGCCATTAATACTGGCGTTGAAACCTTAATGAGCTGTGTTAAACCTATGTTGGCTACAAGGGTACTAAATATAGATAACATGAGAGCAACTCTTTTGTAAGAGATTTTTGGAAATAATCCATGAAAAAAGGAAGAGCAGGAAGTGATAAGCCCCACACTTGTCGTTAAACAAGCTACTGTAATCATTAAGCCTAATAGAATAGAACCATATGATCCAAAATAATAGGAGGAAACCTTAGCTAACACCTCAGCGCCATTTCCTAAAACACCCAATTTTTCAACGCTAGAAGCTCCCATGTATGAAAGAGACGTATAGATAAAAGCTAAGAGTATAACCGCAATTGCTATCGCTTTGGCACATATGATCATCAACTCTTTTTTGGAAGTAACTCCTCTATCCTTAATTGCATTCACAATGATAATTCCAAAAATAAAGGCTACAAGAGCGTCCAATGTTAAATAACCCTCTTGAAAGCCTTTGAAAAAGACATTCGATGTATAACCCTCCGCAGGTTCTTGGAACTTTCCTATTGGGTGAATAATAGCTACAATCACAAGTAATCCAATGAATGTCAATTTAATGGGTGTTAAAAACTTTCCGATTACATCAATAATTTTTGTGGGATTAAGTGATAACAAACATGCAACTGCAAAAAAAAGGATAGTAAATACAAAAAGTGCGACAGGATGATCTGCATTGTTTGAAAAAAAAGGTTTTACTCCAATTTCAAATGACACACTACCGGTTCTAGGAATCGCATATAAAGGCCCGATGGCTAGATAAAGAATGGTTGTAAAGACAATGCCGAATACAGGATGTACACGACTCGCTAAAGTTTGCAAATTGCTTTTGCCCGAAAAAACAAAGGCTGTGACGGCTAGTAATGGTAAGCCAACTCCGGTAACCAAGAAACCAGCATTGGCTATCCATACATTCTTTCCAGCCATTTGCCCAAGCATAGGTGGAAAGATTAGATTCCCTGCACCAAAAAATAAGGCAAATAGCATTGATCCTATAATGATAATAAAGGACGCAGAAACACTTTTCGACATAATAAATCCTCCAACTACGAATTCACAACATTTTGTTTTTATTCGTTTTCTCTTTAATTTGTATAATATATGTTAATAGGGACGTAGCCCATTGTTGCATCCAAAGAACGGTATCTGATTGCCTAGAGTATGTAATCTGGTGCTTTTCACAAATAATGCTCAGTTCGATCTAAATGACCAGCACCAATCAGGGACAGCCATCCGCTCCCCCCTTCTGACTAGTGTGGGAAAGTTTTTAATCAACATAAACATGGCAACTATAAAGACTGCCGTATCCTCGATTTGCACCTACTTCTATCTGGATGTTAGCAATGTCTATTGAGCCTAGTGATAACCAGTGCCTTTAGGGTGAGTGGGTTTCGTCTTAACTCGTCGTTACACAATACTCTATATACGATCACTGTTTCAAGTAACTTTGTACTTGCAAAATGAATCATTTCATCCCCTTGCTTTTACAATTATGATGCTACCCTATGTTTCTCCTCCTACTTAGTGAGCTTAATGAACTATAAGGGAATTTTACACTTAGGACTTATTTCTTACAATACGTAGATGTAGTTACACACACCCGGTAGGTCTCGTAAAAGTTTTTAATTAGTTCAAACACCCATGTAACAGCATATTTTCATATTACCGTCACATCGCGTACATTAAGAGCTGCCTGGTTGCTTTGGGATAAGGAAAGTGAGTTAACTCTCAAGCGTTCGCTATGTTAGATTTCTTTAAAATCATCACATTCTTCATCTCTGTTCGAAAAAGTAATACATAATCTGTTTTGTATATTTTACCATATATAATCCATATCAGGATCGACTGTTTTATTTGAATTATCAACTGATTGTAATAAGCACAGGAAATCTTGGGAAAATGCCCTATGGAAGCATCTAAATAATCCTTACAATTAATAGTACAGACATTGCATATTGACGTTGTATACAATTTGAGCCGCTACAATTTAAAGGGGTGCTTACACATGATGAATTTGGCAAAACGTAACTATTGGTCTTTGAGTATTTTCAACTTCGCTTATCTGTTTACATGGTCTGCTGCCATGTCTTTTTTTGTCATTTGGCTGGGACAAAGTCTAGGAATTTCAGAAACCTATACGGGATTTCTATACGCGGCTAATTCAATCGTCGCCTTGATCATGCAGCCCCTGTTCGGTTACTTATCTGACAAGCTGGGCTTGAGAAAACATCTGCTGTACATACTCTTTACAATCCTTTTGCTCGTCGGACCCTTTTTTATCTATGTGTACGGTCCATTGCTTCAAACGCAGTTCGTCATTGGTGCCATTGTTGGTGCGCTATTTATCGGCCTGGTATTTAATGCAGGTAACGGTGTCGTCGATTCGTATATGGACAAGGTTTCGCGTAAATATGGCTTTGAATACGGACGGGTTCGTATGTGGGGTTCGCTCGGATGGGCGGCGGCTACTTTTGTTGCTGGACGGGTCATCAATATCAATGTAAATCTGACCTTCTGGATTGCCTCAGTATCTGCTATTGTTGCCATGATCTGCATCTTCCTGACCAAAGTCGAAATTTCCGGACAGGAGCAGCAGAAAACAGAATCGTTGAAGCTAATTGATGTGCTGCATCTCGTACGTACCAAAAAGTTCTGGTTTCTTATGCTATTCATGGTTGGCGTGACCCAAATCTATGAGGTATATGACCAACAGTTTGCCACATACTTCGTATCACAGTTCAGTTCCAAAGCGGAAGGAAATCAATTCCTTGGCGATTTGAGCGCTGTGCAAGTTTTCCTGGAATTTGTGTTCCTTTTCGTTACCCCTTGGTTTGTGAACAAAACGACCGCCAAATGGGCATTAATTATTGCCGGGTCGATTATGTCTTTGCGTATTATCGGCTCTTCGTTGCCATTCGGTTCCATATGGGTAGCTGCAATGAAGATGATTCACTCCCTGGAGAAACCGCTTATTCTGGTAGCCATCTTCAAATATATTACCGTTAACTTTGACCAGCGCTTGTCCTCCACTATGTACCTGCTGTATTTGTTTATGGGCTCCCTGGTGGTTTCCATCTTCTCGCCCATTGTGGGGCATATGTATGAAGTATTAAATTTCCCGATTACTTATGTAATTCTGGGTTCCATTGCAGGCCTGTTCACCATCATATCCTGCTTTACACTGACAGCAGACAAGAAGAATGGGGAGCGGTATCTGGAGGAACGCCGTAAACAAGATCTGAAAAGAGCAGCCAAAAAAGCTGAAGCAGTACATTCGTAATCTAATGGTTTGAGCTTAACAAAACAGCGGCAGTCTAGGACTTGTTTTTCTCGTCCAAGGCTGCCGCTCTTAACTCCAGTTGATTTGAAGTTGATTTGAAGTTATTTTAAATCTTGAATACCGACACCGTTTGATTCATCTCTTCCGTCCTCTTGGCAAGCATGTTAGCACCTGCAGACACTTCCTGCATGGATGCAGTAGTTTCCTCGACTACGCTTGCGACAGTTTGAGTAGAATCTGCTGCACGTTCGGAGATTTCAGCAATTTTCTTCATCGATTCCACCATAGAAACGGTTCCTTCATTTACGGATCTTGCTTCTACAGCCGCAGTGTCCACCTCACCGCTCACTTCTTCAACGGCACCTACAATCTCAGAAAAAACGTTACCTACACCTTCGACAAGCATCATGCCTTCATTCAGAGATTGAACACCTTCATTCATTGAAATCACAACTTCATCTGTTCTTAAGGCAATTTCGTTGACGAGAGAAGAGATCTTGCCCGTTGCCTCACTTGCTTGTGCCGACAGATTGCGTACTTCAAAAGCAACAACCGCAAACCCTTTTCCCTGCTCTCCCGCCCTCGCAGCTTCTATACTCGCATTTAGTGAAAGCAAGTTGGTTCGAGCTGCTATATCACGGATCATAGCTGTGATCTGTCTGATCTCCGCAGACTTTTCACCTAGAATATTTACCACTTCAGCGGATTGAGTTACCTTGGTATGCACATCTCTTATTTGAGAGACAGTCGAAGACATTTGGGTTTTCCCGTTGTTTGCTTTTTCTTGTGCTTGGGTTGTGAGATTCGCCACATTCACAAAGCGATTGGTTATGTTCTCTACACTTTTAGAAACGTCTACCGTGTAATTCAGCGTTTCAGCTATATCTGCAAGCTGTGTCTGAGATCCCTCTGCAACTTGAGTGGCACTTACAGCTATCTGCTCGGTAGCGATGCTTGTCTGTTCCGCACTGGCCGTTAACTGTTCAGCCGTAGAGGCAACCAGTAAGGAATTGTCCACAACTTCCTTTAAAAGGTTGCGCAGCGAATCGCACATTTCATTAAAATCTGATGCCAGTTCCCCAACCTCATCTTTTGATCGGACTCTAAGGGGTTCCACTTGCAGGTTCCCCCTGGCTACCAGTTTCATCTGTTCCGCTATCTTTAATATGGGCTTAGTGAACGATTGAGCCAGTAAAAAAGAACCGATAATGCCAAGGATTGTACATATGATAGTCAGAGAAATCATAAACAGTTTACCTGAATGGTAGGAATCACTCGATTGATTAGCGGCATCCGTAGCATACTGCTCATTGAGTAGCTTCAATTTATTAACGTCGTCTAATGCCGCCTTATAAATTGCAGTGTTTCCATGTATGATCATGTAGGCCATCACTTTATCGTTTTCCTCCATGGCAGCGGAAACCACTTTAAGATGGCGAAGATACATTGCCCACTGACCATAAAAGTTGGTGAACAGTTCTTTTTCCTCTGCCGTAGAGGCTAAACTTTGATATTCATTTACACTCTTATCCATTGAAGCAGTAGCTTTGGTTAGTTCCTCTTGATAAGTGCTGCGAACAGCCGCATCCTCTTCAAGTATCAATCGAACGGTGAGTCTATCGATTTCTGTAATCTGCTTATCCATACCCTGAAGAAGAATAACCGCAGGTAAAGACTTGTTATTTACCTTATCAGAAGCCTCCCCCATTTCCGACATCTTAATGACGCCTATAACACTTGAAAGGGAAAGTACGATAACCAGTATGAGCGCTGCACTAATTATTTTTTTCTTTAACGTTAATTTAAACATCTTTATCTTCCTCCCGTGACTGGTCTCGTGTCATCACTGCTGAGCTTTCCAATATATGCGTATTTGGCGCAACAGCTCAGCCTTATCTATCTTTCCACTGATGTAGCTTTGGATAGATGCTCCTGTGATGGCCCCATGATCAGGTGGAAGAGTTGCCATAAACGGCAGCGTCTTTCCGTTTAACATATATGACTTGATAGATTTACTCAAGGGATCGGTAGGCTCCAAGTCAATATTCTTGAACGCCGTTATAACATTGGCCTTGTTAACCAAAAACTCTTGTCCAGACTTTTCGTATACCAGCCAGTTCAAAAACTTCTTTGCTTCCTCTTGCTGCTGAGGTGTGGTAGTTTTGGAGTCGATGAATATATACTTTGTCACACCAACTGTAATCTTAGCATTGTTAGGATCATCTGTATTATCGCTTAATGGAAGGGGCAAAAAGCCGTACTCCTCATTTGCTGTATCATTGCTCTTAATTCCGGCCCACGCCCAGTTGCCCATAAACCAAAGCCCTACCTTGCCCTCTCCCAAAGCTTTGGCTCCATCGTCATATGTACTGTCCAAAGGCGAGTGCTTATTGATGCTATTTTCCTTGAGCAGGTCTAAAGTTTGTACCCATCCAGACATTACATTATTTTGGGACATATCGATGGAGTTGTTCTGCATACCTTTAACAAACTCTGAAAAACCCCCAGGCTGAACAGAATAAGACAAAGCTAAAAGATGAGAGCCGAGAGACCAGTCCATTGGCGAAAGCATGACCGGTGCTACTCCCGTCTTCTGAATTCTAGCCATTAAGGAGTTCAGGCTGCTTCTGCTTTTTACCGAGGAAGCATCAAAAGAACCCCCTGTCGCTTTGTCCAACACTTTCTTATTGTAGATTAATCCGTAGCCTTCCACTGCGAATGGAAATCCCAGCACAGCATCGCTTTTTTTAACAGTGTCAAGTCCATTTTCTATTGTGTCGGCTATCCACTTTTCCTTACTTAAATCAACGGCCTTATCCAGAAATTGCTGAGTGTCTCCCGGATCAAGCATCGACATGGTCGCTGCACTTCCTGAGCCGTACATCGACATCAGCTTTTGATATGCAGACGTTCCCTCTGGAGCAGTTATAATTTCTAAAGATACTCCGGGGTGCTCTTGATTGTATTGTTTTGCTACTTCTTCTAATTGAGTTTTTATTTCACTTTTGGAATTCAAAAGTGTAATCTTGGTCGTCTGCTGTGATACTGGTGAGGCTGAACAACCTATAAACATCATTAAACATGCTAGAGAAATCGCAAATTTTAGCTGTATTCTCATTAACTTTCCCCCTAAGGATTTACTTTGATAAATTTTATGAATAATATTCAATGTTATCGACATAATTCCCCAGGAAGATTAGAAGTTTCAAGTTGGTAAATGTAGGGAGTCAATTAAATAGTACAAACTGGTTGTTACGTTAAGTTAACAGACAGGACAGCGCAACGATCTTTATCCAATTGCGTCTTAATATGGGGTAAAGTTGCTGCGCAAAAAATTAAACCAAGAAAGGAGCAATCATTTATGAAAAAAGCTTTCTTTGGGGCTTTTCTAACAATTTTTTTATTTATTTCATCGTCCACTACTTATGCAGCAGAAAATCAAATCAAAGTTGACGGTGTGACTACTACATCCGATGTGAAGCCCGAAATGAAGAACAAACGCACAATGGTACCTCTACGTGTTATTAGTGAAAGTTTGGGGGCTAGCGTTGAATGGTCCAATTCCGAGGTTATTCTCGCTAAAAGCGATATGAAAGTGAAATTAGCAATAAATAGAAGCACCGCGGAAAAAAACGGAGAAAAGATACTGCTTGATGTAAAACCATACACGAAAAATAATCACATATATGTTCCACTTCGTTTTATTGCAGAGACGTTTGGCTGTAATGTCAATTACAACAACTTTGCAGTGAATGTTGATACTAAACCATTGTTCATAGACGGTGTACAAGTAAAAGCATTGCAATATGAATACCATATGTTTATGGGCGGCGTAGTTCAGCAAATTAATGTAAATGCATTTAATGAAACCATCTATAATATTTTTGCAAACAACATAGGTGAAAAGGTTGAAGCACCTGCAAACTACTCTTGGAGCTTCACTATTGACACATTTGGGTCTTATTATAAAAATGCACAATATGATTTCTTAGACCAAAAAGGGAAAAGCTTAGTTCGTTTTGATATTTATTCTTTAATTAGTCCTGTTCCATCTGAACTTTCAACAGAATATCCAGAGATTTTAGTTCATGACGTATCGAAAGATGAGTGGTATTTGTTTAACGATACCGCAAGAAAATCCATTAATCAGTTAATGTTTACCGCTGGGAAGAACGGTTTTCTGAAGATTATAAGTAACACAACTGTATAATGTGATTTTTTCTTATTACACTTTTTTCGTCTCCAAAAGATAAAAGGCAAATTCCCTGCTGAACATGCTTCACACGGGTTTGCTCTACAAACCTGTTCCAATCCTGCTCTATAATCGAGGCATGATGAGCCATCTTTTCTAATGAACGATAATAGGGATGCATCTGCTCACCGCTCCTTGACTTTTATAGGAATCGTAGATAACTTTTTTGGCTTCGTATATGAAAAACAGGGGTTATCCAACAGGTCTGGGCAGACCTGTTGGATAACCCCCAGCGACGTTTTCTATCAGACTTCCGCAGCATCCTCTTCCATGAAAAGAGATACCTTGCGGATGCCATCCGCTCCGATCACGACAAGCCCCTGATCCGACAGACGGATTTCAGGGATAACGACCAGTGCGAGCAATGACAGTGTCATCAGCGCGTTGTTCAGCATGCAGCCGGATTGCTGAAGCGCCCGGCTGATACTTTCGGACTGCGCAGCCACCTCTGCAAACGGAGCTGGGGACATCAGCCCGGCGATAGGCAGCGGGAAGCGCGTCTCACCCGAGGCGGATACGACGACCACGCCACCACGCAGGGCAACAGCCTGCTTTGCCGCCTGGGTCATGAGCTCGTCATCATTACCAATGACGAGCAGGTTGTGGCTATCATGCGCGACGGTCATGGCAATCGCAGCCGGCTCGGTGAAGCCCACACCTGTTACAAGGGCAACCGCGTGACTGCCACTGGCATGATGGCGCTCAAAAACGGCTATTTTGCACAAATCCTGTGCAGGATCTGCCGTGACTTCTCCATTACGGACCGGAACGGTCATCCGCACTTCCTTCGTGTCCACATGATTTTCCGTAACACGAATCACCCGTACAGGTACATTCCCCTCCTGTACTGGAGCCGCAATGCGAAAATCTGCAGCACTCAGCTCTCGTCCTAGATGGACCGTGTCCATCACTTCCGCAGGATACACGAAGCCGTCCCAATCGGCGACCATTTGACCGTGCTCGGCCACCAGCTGGCCCGCTGCGATGGTAGCCGTCACATTCACTTCGGCCAATCGGCCATCAAGCAAAATAATGTCGGCAATCGCACCCGGAATGATCGATCCGATGTCCCGTGCCACGCCGAAGCGCTCTGCCGTATTCAGCGTGGCCATCTGAAACGCGGTTACGGGCTTGACGCCCTGTGCAATGGCATGACGCACGACGAAATCCATCTGCCCTTCATGGAGCAAGGATTCTGCGCTGCGGTCATCCGTTACCAGCATCATGCGGCGCGTGTCGAGACCCATTTCCGTGCTGGCTCGGATCGTCTCGGCCACATCATGCCATGCGGAGCCTTGCCGCATCTTGGCATACATGCCGAGCCGGATACGCTCGGCTACATCCTCAGGCGTGACACACTCGTGGTCGCCCGTAATTCCCGCGGCTGCATAGACCGGCAGCCGCCAATCATCGGAGGCCCATGTAAAATGGCCATCCGCCACCTTGCCCGCGCGCAGCGTGGCCTGAATTTCCCCGATCATCACATCGTCTCCATAGACGACACCTGGGAAATTCATGACTTCGCCCAGCCCGATCATATCCGGGCCCCAGCTTAACGCCTCTGCGACTTCCGCCGGGCCGAAGGAGGCACCCGTCGTTTCCAGCTCCGGACCTGTGGAAGGCACGCAAGAAGCCACCTGCATGTAAGCAGCCAGCGGTGTCGTGCGTGCTTCGTCCAACATCAGACGAAGCCCTTTTAGACCCAGTACATTGGAAATTTCATGCGGGTCAAAAAAACCACCCGTCACTCCCAGCGGCAGTACAGCCTTAGCGAACTCAGTTACGGTCAGCTGTGTGCTTTCGATGTGACAATGTCCGTCTAGTAACCCCGGTGCCATATAGCGGCCTTCCGCTTCAATGATTATGGTGTCTTCTCCAATCGTATGACTGACGTCCCCACCGACGTAAGCGATACGAGAACCTTGCACAGCAATAGACATGCCTGGCAGCAATTCGCCCGATACCACATTGACCAGTGTTCCTCCGCGGATCACCAACGATGCCTTGCGCTCTCCTCTAGCTGTAGCTACCAACTCGGGTACACAGTCCGCCAGCGGCGGGCGTTGAAATACACTCTTCATGTCCATTACGTTTGTAACCTCCGTTTATGCTTCTTACCTGTTTTTCTTATTTGCTTATGTTACTGGAATACGCTCCATAATGCCAGCCAACTCTACATCTATTCAAGCATCGCATGGGTTTCTAAGGTATTTGCCCCCAGCTGATTGCCAATGTCCTCTCTATAGAACACGATCACTTTCTCCCACTTTGCGGGTATACGTATCCGAATCCCGTAAACTCACGAATGGCGTAATCTCCCCTATGCTATAAATATGCAGCAGATGCATCGCTCGCGTACAGGCGGTGTAGAATAACTTACGCTCACTCTCACGCTGGTATTGTTTCGCTGACCCGTCATAAATCAGGACCGCATCGAATTCCACGCCTTTTGCCAGGTAGGCCGGAATGATATGAATCCCCTTTTCGAAAGCAGGCGTTGTTTTCTTAATTAATTTTGGCTTCACTGACAGCTTTCCTTCCAGCGCTTCGTAGGCTGCCGCGCTTTCGTCAGCATTTTTACAAATCACCGCGATGGATTCATAGCCTTCCGCCAACAATTCTGTGACATTCCCAGCTATCCGTTGATGCAACTTTTCACGCGAACGCACCTCGGTTACAAGAGGCTTCTCACCCTTACGATTAAACGGTACAATGTGCTCTCCCCCAGCGACCATCCCCCGGGTAAATTCCACAATCTCCTTTGTTGAGCGATAGCTTCGTGTCAGGGAAATCATTTCGGTCTGATCTGCACCATACAAATCATACAATGGCTCTGCATCCTGAAGCACCGAGGCATGGGCATAGATAGCCTGGTTAAAATCACCCAGTGCCGTCATTTTAGCCTGTGGAAATAAGCGCTTGAAGAAAGCCAGTTGGAATGGGGAATAGTCCTGTGCCTCATCAATAAACACGTGACGGATGTTGCTATTAGAACGGAAACCCAGCATCAGCTCACGCAAATATAAAAAGGGTGTCACATCCTCATACGCTAACTCCCCAGCCTGAATTCGTTCCAGAGTTTGTCGACTAATTTCACCCCAGCTGACGGGCAGCTCTACATGATTCGCCAGTTGACTCAATAGCGTCTCGTTCATAAACAGCTCGCTGTAGAGCCGGGTCGTATCTACGAAGCGAAGCGCCTTAATCCATTTGCGCAGGGGCTTTAAGCGGTCACTGACCACCATACGCGCCAATATTTCTCTTTCACGCGTAAAATCGTCGAAGGTATCGCCCTTATTCTTGGATTTACGGCGCATGCGGTTATAGGCACGCTGATAATCCTCCGGCTCCATCAGATCCATCTGTTGATCCACCCATGGGGCGGAGCATTCTTCCTTACCAAAGCGGGCCAGCTCTTTGAGCATCCAATCCCGCAGCAGTTCCAATCGGTTCGCCAGCCGCACCGTAGAGTCGAATTCATAAAACTTGCGTGCCATTTGCTCTACTGAAACCACCTCACGTCCCTGAAAGCGGATGGGTTTAAAACGCATTCCCTCCTGTTCCAAATACGTCTTGTAGCTTGTAATCACATGTAAGAACGTCTTGGACGACTTAAAGCGGATACCCTCCATCCTGGCTTCATACCCAGGCTGTAACGACGCTGAAAGCACATATTCCAGCTGTTCAAATGGATCTTCTAACTGAAACTCCCGGCCCAAACGCCGCTCCAAATATTCCTGAAACGTGGCCTGAAGCATATTTTCCTCACCCAATTCAGGCAATACTGTCGATACATAACTGTTGAACATCGGGTTAGGCGAAAATAACACGACCTGATCCGCTCGTAAGCGATCCCGGTACTTATACAGCAAATACGCTACTCTCTGAAGCGCAGCAGAGGTTTTGCCACTTCCTGCCGCCCCCTGAACAATGAGCATCCGGCTTCGATCATCACGGATGATGCGATTCTGCTCCTTTTGGATGGTAGCTACAATACTTTTCATTTGAGCATCCGAGCTGCGGCTCAATACTGCTTGAAGAAGTTCGTCTCCAATCGTCACCCCTGTATCGAACATAAAACGGATCTGTCCATCACGGATCGAGAATTGACGCTTAAGCGTGAGTTCCCCTTCCATCTCCCCTGCCGGGGTCTTATATGAAGCGGGCCCCGGCATGTTATCGTAATAAAGATTGGAAATAGGCGCGCGCCAGTCGTAGATCAGAAACTCCTCATCTTGATTATCCAGCAGGGAGGCAATCCCCAGATAAACACGTTCCGCAGTCTGCCCTTCCTCAGCAAAATCAATGCGTGCAAAATACGGTGAATCAAGCAACTTTTTCAAACGACCTAACGCCTCTGTAGAATGCTTGTGTCTTCGTTCCCGCTCAGACAAAATCTCAGACTGCTGACGCAAACTGGTGGACGTCTCGCCCACATCATCTGCCTCACTGAAATTGATCGTTACCTCATCCCAGAAGTCTTTACGCATATCGACGACATCTCCGCGCACAGAACCAACCTCTGTCTCTAGCTTCCGAATACGCCCGCTAATCACTGCGGTCACATCTTCTACTCTTCGTTGTTCTTCATTCCATTGCTGTTCAGTAGTCACTGACATCGCTCCTGTTCCGTTTCCTCCTGCTCCACGCAGGGCTCCCTTGCGTACAAACTATGCTCTATTATGGACCCGGGCATACTCGCGGCATCCCCCTGATCCGGGAAAATTGACTAAACCTTTGAAGCATGCTATAATGTAAAAAGAAGTGTAATTCACAACTTATGCATATGTTTTCACCATAAAACAGAGCATCCTCTATTGTATCAAGTTCGGTCCCTGTTCGCAACCAGCGGGCTTTTTTTTGTGCGTTCTGGCAACCTTCTATTAACCTGTTCTTACATAATTGAATTCATTACATAAAAAAGCGACCAGCCATCTGATTGATGAATGCGGTCGCTTTTCTTTTAGGAAATTCGCCTATCTACTCTCTTCCACAGGATGAATATGATCGGCCAGTCTGCTCAGCCTCTCCAGCTGATGACCATAGTCGTACATCGCCGCAGCTACAATGGAAAGCCGCAGCATCCCCTCCTGACAATGGTCAAAACGTGTAATCGCATGCTTCATAAATTCGCCGTTGGCTTGCTGAAACAATTCACTTTCGTCCTCATTCGGTTTTAGCTTATTTTCGAATTTCAGTAGAGCATGCTCGTGAAAACGAATCAGTAGCTCCAGATGACTGTCAAAAAAAGCATCCGTTCCCTTTGGCCGTAAAGACTGGAAGTAGTGCCTTTCCACTGCATCCAGTACCTCATATCCCTTGTGCAAACTTCCGAGCATTTGTTTGTATACTACCATTTGTCTCGTTTGACTAAACTTAGAGCGCTTGAGCTTCTTCTGCTCTTCCTCGAACAAATGATATTTGTCCGACAGCGATTTAATGGCTCCCTCCAAATTTCCTTTTTCCTCTTTAAAGACAGACTCCTTAATCTCATCGGAAATGGCAGTACGTAGCAACAAAGACATGCTGTTAAATACATTTTGAATCTGATTAATAAACTGCCTTTTCGGTTTCGGGGGAAAAACGCTAACATTGATGACAAAAGCAGACACAATCCCAATCAAAGTGAGCGCAAAGCGGGTCACCGCAAATTTCCAGTCCCCTGAGGCTTCCATTACAGAAACAACGGTCACAAGTGTCAATCCAACCGTATCAGCCATATTTATTTTCAGACATATCATAAGCACCAATACACATACCAGTCCGACTGCAATCGGCTCATTCGAAAATACCATTCCGCCCAGCAACGCCATGATTGCACCTAGTGTGCTTGTTTGGAGTTGATCCAGAAAATAACGCCACGACCTATATATCGACGGTTGCATAGCAAAAATAGCGGCTATCGCTGCCCCCACAGGCGAATGGGTGTTCAAAAGCGTGCTCAGAAAAAGGGCGAGCGTCACTGCGATTCCCGTTTTTAACACCCGTGCTCCAAAAGCCAAAGCCATCCCTCCTGCTTACCTTTCAAATTTATTCATACCGAATTACTATAATGAAAATTCAATGTAAAGTCCATGCTTTATTATTACCCAAAACAATCGGAGATCAGGAATATTTATGAAATGTACAGTTCCTGATAGAATACATATCAACAGAATTAACTTATTTGCAACAACGTCACAGGAGGAACTCATCGTGTCATGGATTAGCAAAATGTTAGAAGAGCCCCGAAAGTGGCCGCGTAATATCCGATTGTTTTTTATGGCCAATCTGCTGTACCAGATGGGTACAGGCATGTTTTCTGTGCTGTACAACCTGTATATCCAAAAACTTGGCTTTGACGATGATATGAACGGCCAAGTGGTCAGCATGCAAGCGCTAGCGACGGCGTTGCTGTTCATTCCGGTCGGATTTTTGGGGGATCGGACGAGCCGCAAAAATATGCTGGTCATCGGCGCGTTATTCAGCGGTCTGGCCTTTCTCGCCCGTACCTTTACAGATACCAGCGGAAGCATGTTGGTATTTGCCGTAATCTCAGGTGTATTCGCCGCCTTTATTCAGGTGCTGGCTGTGCCTTTTTTAGCGGAAAGCATAAGTAAAGCCCAACGTTTAAAAATATTCAGCTATTACTCAGCTCTTGTACTGGCAGCCCAGGTCCTGGGCAGCTTCGGGGGTGGTGTACTCGCAGATGGGCTGCAGACGTGGGGAATCACACCGCTATCCAGTCTGCGGGTTGCTCTGTTCCTTGGAGGAATGGCAACATTGACCGCTTTTATTCCTCTATTATTCATCACAAAAACTACGGCAACCTTAGAAGCACCAGCTCCTGCCGAATCTTCACCTCAAACAGAACAAGTACATACGCCGCACAGTACATCCGATATCCCTGCCTCGGAGACGCCTGCTGCTGCTTCTGATCGCCGGGTTATTGGACAATTTGTTCTTGCCCAGTTTTTTCTTGGACTGGGTTCAGGTCTGGTCATCCCGTATCTTAATTTGTATTTTACGAACCGCTTCTCCGTATCGCTCAGCGCAATGAGTTTACTGATTGCACTCGGCCAGCTCATGACCATCCTCTCCATGTTGATCGGACCTACCCTCGGTAGCCGAATTGGACTGGTCAGAGCTGTAGTTGGCTTCCAACTGCTTTCGCTACCGTTCCTTCTCATTACAGGCTTTACGAACGTGCTATGGATCGCTTCCATCAGCTTTCTATTCAGGCAAGCGCTAATGAATGCAGCCAATCCGCTGCAAACCGCCATTCTCGTCGAACGTGTGTCAGATAAAAATCGTGGCATTGCCAACTCCATTCTCCAGACGACCTGGATGCTAGGCACCGCAGGTATGGGACCTGTACAAGCCTATTTAGTTACAACTTATGGCAACTACTGGGGCTATGCCATCACATTTAGCATGACAGGTGTTTTCTATATTTTGTCTTCCCTCGTCTATTACAGAATGTTCCGAGAAAAGCGCCCGTCCGCGGGCCAGCTTTTACAAAACCCGGCAAGCTCGTAAACAAAATCATGACACAATAAAAGCCGGAGCCTCCAAGCGGACTCCCCTGGAACGTCATAGGATAAATGAGAATGGCGGAGGAGGAATGAAGGCATGCTTCGAGTTGCATTATTTACGGATACGTATACGCCTGACGTGAATGGCGCTGCTCTGACCCTGGAACGATGGGTTGGCTATCTGGAGACACATGGAGTATCTACGCTCGTCTTCGCACCGGAGGCAGACCATCATCTGCCCTCTGGGCCGGGTGTGGAGCGATTTCGAAGTATTCCCTTTTTATTGTACTGGGAATGCAGACTTGCGATCCCCAACGCCAAACAGATCAACGAGCGTCTGTCAGCCTTTTCCCCGCATTTGATTCATGTCGCTACTCCGTTTAACCTTGGCCTCTATGGAACAAGCTACGCAGCCAAACACCATATTCCACTCGTCGCCTCATATCACACCCACTTTGATAAATACCTCGAATATTACAAGCTTCGCTGGCTTGAACCTGCGTTATGGAAATACATGCTCTGGTTTCACAGACATTGCGAAAGGGTGTATGTCCCTTCTCAATCAACCATGGAATTGTTGCGCAATAAAGGAATGGGGCAGCTCGAGATCTGGAGTAGAGGCATTGATACTGACCGATTTCAACCAAAGGTGGACCGGAATGCAGTATGGAAGAAATGGGGCGTTCATGCAGATGCATTTGTTATTTTGTATGTGGGCAGGCTTGCACCGGAAAAGGGGATAGACACGTTACTGGATTCCTATCTCCAGTTACCCGACGACGTCCGCGCAGCCTCTGTGTTGGTCATTGCAGGAGATGGTCCATTGTATAAGGTCAAAACTGCAGCGGATATAGGAGTGCCGGAGCATGCAGTCCACTGGCTTGGTTTTGTGAAAGGCCCGGAATTAGCTGAACTCTACGCCGCAGCCGACGTATTTCTCTTCCCTTCCACCACGGAAACCTTCGGCAACGTTGTACTGGAGGCTATGGCGAGCGGTACACCTGTGGTCGGTGCCAATGAAGGCGGGGTAAAAGATAATCTAATCCATGGAAAAACAGGGCTATTGTGTCCTTCTGGGGACGCCGCTGCCTTTGCCAAAGCTGTACACCTATTGTACGAGGATGCCTCACTTCGCGATTCGATGTCCAGAGCGGGTAGAGCCTACAGCCTGGAGCAGACGTGGGACCGTATTTTTGAACGGCTACTGGACAGCTACATGGACGCAGCAACCCTACACCTTGACTTCAAAAACAGCGAAATTCCAGATAGCATGTAAAGGCGAGGTAGATAAATTCTGCTAATACCTTAATTGTTTCAGCAGCTTGTTATGTACCCCACTCAACAAAATCACTGCGGTCAAGGCACCGATGAACGCAAGAAGCATATCCCATTGGGTATCCCATACATCTCCTTGTGTGCCCAAAAAGGCTTCTGCTGCCGTTCCGGTTGCCTTGGCTACAGCAAACTCAATCAGCTCGTACACAGCGCTGATCGCAAGACACACACTAACCGTGAGGAAAGTGAGCCAGCTCCCGCTTCCCAAGGCCGTTTTACGCAACAGCACTTCCCTGACAATGAGTGCAGGTACAAAACCTTGTACAAAATGCCCAAGTCGATCATAATAATTGCGCTCCAGTCCGAACGTATCCCGAATCCAGTTGAACAGTGGCATTTCGGCATAGGTATAATGTCCACCGACAATCAGGATCAATGCGTGCAGCCAGATTAGGGTGTATACCAGATTGGTAAACCGAAATCTACGGTACAAAGCCGTCAGCAGCACAGCTCCCAAAACCGCCGGGAGAACTTCCAGTACCCATGTAAAATAATCCGCCGGGCGAATCAAGGACCAAATGAGGGCAAGCGCCAGCAATACAAGTAAAACAAGCGGGTAGCGATCATTTTTAGACCATGCCGTTGCCTGGTTCATCTTCATTCCTCCTCAGCCCAAAGCTCTAGCCTTCGTTCGTTACGATATGTTTGACACGCCCAACCTGTCCGTCTGCCAAACGCACTTTGATTCCATGCGGATGACGCGGGGAATTGGTCAAAATATCTTTCACCGTTCCGCGTGTCAGCTTACCGGTAGGCTGATCCTTTTTAAGTACAATATCTACCTGAAGACCAGCGCGGATATCGGATCGATTCTGTCCGTTCATTGTAGCTATTCCTCCTTTATTTTTACATTTTTTGATAATATTCAGCCACTCAGCTACAATTGAATCACCAGCGACGCCATTCGTCCCGGCGGTTGTTCCCCATCCAGACTACGCACATCGTGGATACATAGCTGACGAGCAAAATGACGAATACCATCCCACTAAACTCCACAAAATGAGTACGTTGCAAGGAGTCTGCCCATATGGAAGATACCTGTGCATACAGTTGAGAGGGCGCAGAAACAATATCCCATGTGTTCCCTCGAAAGAAACGGCCAATGTAAATACCCAGGCTGCTCAACAAGAGTACCGCCAGCATAAACAGCCAACTAACAAGCCCACCACGTGCACGCTGTACCAATTGTCGTACGGATTCGAGCGATACAAAACCCATTGTCAGGCCAAGTACGGCTACCAGCAGCATTCCCAGTACATGATTCCAAAAGTACGGATTTCCCCAGAAACGTTGCTCCCCGAGAAATGGATATCTGGCGAATACATGCAGCAAATCTGTGATCAAATAGGGTGTATTGGGATAAAAGAAAAGCCATGCCGCCCCCGTAACCCAGAGTAAAAATGTTCTCGTTCCCCGCCTCCACGAGCTGTACATTACATCAAGCAGTAGCGTCAACAGCATAGGAATCCAAGCCAACATCATATTCCACCAAATAAAAAGATAAGGGCGGCCCCCTGAGGGCAGTCGCACGTTAATGATCCACAATGTACTGATTACGGAGCATAAGGCCAGTGCTAAAAAAACATAGAGTTTTAGTGGATAATTTAACGATCTTAAACGGGCATACATATGTGTCTTTCCTCCTTGTAACCGTCCTGCCTTCCTGACGTTCCAATTTACACCTGTTCTGGACAGTGTACACCACAATGGCTTCAAGCTCAATGGAAGCGCTCTACCCCTGCATAAATGAACATAAAAAAAACATCCGTTCTCCGGGAATTGACCTCATCCCCGAAAAATAGATGCTTACTGTGTTTTAGACTTCACTCACAGGTAAAGGCGACATACGAATGCGGATCGTCTGATCAAACGGAGCCATCCAGTTGACCAGCAATGTATGGCAATCCATGGGGAGAGTGGCTCCCCTTACCGAATTAGCCATATGCTCTACGGTTGTTCCCATCAGCTCAAACCACGCATTCCCAGATTCATAGCGCGCCATACCACCAGTCCAACATTGAACCGTTTCGTTAAACAGCCGGTATTCCCCGCAAGTGAAGCGTCCTTCGCGCCCAAAAATAAAACTAATCTGTGCCATGCAATCTACTGGACCCTCTGAGCGAAAACGAAGCGTCCACACATCACCCTGACGATCCACATCGACCCGAATTTCATGCTTTTGTTCATGGGTTAATGGCCGTTTGTGATGCGGAAGCAAGTACCACGGACTGACTTCCTCCTGCGAGGTAGGCGGCAGATCTAAGGTCGCTACAGGGCCATAATAACCTTTGACCTGTGTGCCCGACAAAGTCCAACCATGTTCGTGAGCTGTCAGCTTCTGCATGGGTACAAAACCAGGCGAGAAATACGATGCAGCCTGAACCGCCAATAATCGTGCATCTCCGTGCCGCAACGATAGGAACGATGAAGCCTCGGTCATCAGCGTGGCACTGGTATCCTCCTGCCGAAATCGAACGACTGGCGCTCCAAAGTCCGTATGCAGTCGGCTATGATAAATCTGCTGGTGATGGCCTGCCTCATCCATTCGACTCAGATAGTCAGCCCTTGGGAAGTCTCCGTTCAGTAGTTGGTTATAGGTGACAGGTAGTATAGCTGACGATACTTTACGAGTTTGCAAACGCGGATCTAGTAAAAAGCGCACAGCCGCATTGATAGGAGCACCGCCAGGATGATCCATGACTTGAATAGCGGCGACAGCCATCGCTTCAAATATAGCGTCCTCATCCTCTGTAGCCAGCATGGCATATGGTAGAAGATAAGAAGATAGGTTCATGACCACCCCAAAATCCTGCCTCCCTGAATACTCTGTGACCACTTCGCCATCAGGATGGACAAGGTACACCATCATGCGTAAATTACGGCGTACCGACTCTAGTAGCTCCGGCAGTTTTAGTAATCGGGCAGCATGAATCAGCATAATATCGCTAACAGCATTATAAATTCCGTTGCTGCGCTCCGTCCATTCGCCATCTGGCGTCCCATCCAGCCCTTCGGCTAGCCAAGCCTCGGCCCGCACGAGCGTCTCGGGCAGGTCAAACAGCTCATGTAGAAATCCCAGCGCAGCACACAATACCCAACGGTGATTTGGCGTATGGCAACCTCCGGTCAGCATGACCGGAATCGTCCGCTCCAGAAACAAGCGGATGGCATCAATCACCCGGCGCAGCTCCAGCCAGTCGTCACCAACCAGCAGCTGATAGACCTGGGCGTAGCCTACCACCACGAACGCTGTATCCGGTGGCGAGTGAAAATTGGTCCAGCCCGGTGAAATAGAACCGTCCTCATGCTGCACACGTAGCATGTACTGTGCAGCCAGCTCCAGTCGGATGAGTACATCCTCCTTGCGATAATATACAGAATCCGGATTGACGAGCGCTGCCGCCCAGATCGCCATTGCGGCAGGAGTCCCGACCGAATGATTAGGCCAAGCGATTCCATTCTCATCATCAGTCACTCCGCCGTAATAACGGCTGTCAGCATCCAGTACCTGATGGTCCATACCTGGTTTTACCCAGGCATCGTTGATCGCTACGATTTTACTATACATTCCTCTCAACCCCTGTAATATGCATAATCGTTTATCATCCTTGCGGCTGAAGCTTCGCTATCTTACTTGTCAGCAACTCATGGCTACGTTCAATATCCTCCGGCCGACAAGCTGCTTTCAGCTCATAAACCTTAATAGGGGCCTGCCGGATAATATTCACGAAACGATCGAAGAACTCCAGATCACCACTATGAATATAAGGGCACCAGTGGTCGGATAATCCAATGGTTTCATGAATATGAACACCGAGAATATAGTCGATCATTTCATTGGCTTCCTTGGCGTTGTCGTACAGTCCCATTCGGTCCATAATCATACCGTGGCCAATGTCATACCACAGATAGACAGGTGCACCCTTCAAACGATCTATAATCGTCTTTGCCTCCTGCAACGTAGGTATCTGATAGCAGCGTGAACGCGTTTCAATGCCAATGGCTACATCATATCCCTTGGATGCGATGCGGTCACACACTTCTTCCAGACTATCACGGATGCGTTGTACATAGTGCCCACTCAGTGAATTCCGACGCTCCAGCATTTGGCCCCATAACGTTTGATAAGCAGCAAAATCCCTGCCCTGCTCATTGAAAATATCCTCTAGTTCCTCACTGATATCATATGGAAATGGAACCTCTCCGGGATGCACAACTACCGCTTTTGCACCATAACGATGCGCATATTCAGCAGATTGCACCAGCAGCTCTATCGCACGTTTTCGCTTGCTTTCATCGTCAAACCCGAGCAGAACGGAATCCGTGCCGTAATCCGGGTCTGGTGTATGAGGAAATGTATTATGCACACTCGATATGCCGATTTCTTCCCGCTCAATCATAGGCTCAATCGTCGTCAGCATTTCCCGGGTAATGTTATAGTTCAGCTCCACCCTGCTAAAGCCCAACTGACGGATTTCCTCTACAAGTTCTCGGCCGACCGTATGCTTTTTAATATTCCAACAGGTGGAAAAAGAATATTCCCCCTTCGCCTTCATTGTCATCATCCTTTCACCGCTCCCACCATCACGCCGCTGACAAAATATCTTTGCAGCCACGGATACACTAGCAGAATTGGAACCGTTGCAAAAATGACACTTGCTGCCTTCAACCCTTCGGGCGTAATTCTTGCGCCACTGGCTCCTTCCAGCCTGGTTAGCTCGGATACCATATTATTTTGAATCATTTGATACAGCTTGAGCTGTAACGGGAACAAATCGGGGTTTTGAATATACATCAGCGTATCCTGAAATCCGTTCCAACGGCCTACACCATAAAACAAGCTTAATGTCGCCAGCACGGGCAGGGACAGCGGCAGTACAATCCGAATCAAAGTGCCGAACTGGCTGCTGCCATCAATTTCTGCTGCTTCTCCCAAACTTTCCGGAATCCCGTTAAAAAAAGAAATTAGAATAATTAAATAAAACGGACTGATCAGACCGGGTAAAATAAGGGACCACATATTATTCAACAAATGTAAGTCGCGCACCAGAATGTATTCAGGAATGATGCCGCCGCTGAAAAACATTGTTACTACAATGATGAACATAATCGTTTTACGACCTCTTAGGTGTTTCTTCGTTAATGGATATGCTGCGATAATTGTCATTAACATGCTCAGCACTGTCGTGATCACCGTCAGCATGACCGTAAACCCAAGCGAACGGATCATGCTCATATCGGAAAAGACCTTTCCGTATGCTTTTAAATTGAACTCAACCGGGAACAAAGTAACTTCCCCGGATGTAATGGCACGGTTTGAGCTAAAGGAAATAGACAAAATGTGAATAAACGGGGCCAAGCACAGCAGTACAGCCACAGCCACCAACACGGTGGTTACGATATCAAAGGTGCGATTTGCAGTACGTTCACTCATCAGATGTCAGCTCCTTTACATAATACTTTCATCTGTCAGTTTCTTGGAGGCATAGTTAGCGCTTAATACGAAGATGAGACCAACCACAGCCTGAAACAGGCCCACCACCGTAGCCAGCGTATATTGCCCGGACTCCATCCCGATGCGATATACAAACGTGCTAAGTACATCGGAATAATCTCGAACTGCTACATTTCCAATTACATAAGGACGATCAAAGCCAATGGTGATCATATTACCCAAATTAATGATAAGCAGCGTTGCAATTGTCGTTTTCATGCCAGGGATCGTAATATACCAAATTCTTTTCATGCGTCCTGCACCATCTACCTCGGCAGCTTCGAACAATTCCCGGTTAATCCCGGTCAAGGCTGCGAGGTACAAAATCGTTCCCCAGCCTGCACTTTGCCACACCCCTGTCAGCAGGTAGGTGAGTACCCAGTCATTTTTATCTGTCAAAAATGGAATCGCCTGAAACCCCAGTGAAGTAAGCACATTGTTGATCATGCCGGACTGCGTGCCAAACACCTGGTACACAATCCCGCCAATAATCACCCACGAAATAAAATGGGGAACGTACAAAATCGTTTGTGACAGCTTTTTAAACCAGACTACTTTCATTTCATAGAGCAAAATCGCCAAGATTAAAGGTGCTGGAAAAGATACCAGCAAATCAAGCAGGTTTAGGACGATGGTATTGCGCAGCGTTCGATAAAAATCGTCCATACGAAACACTTCTCTAAACGCATCGAACCCGATCCACTCACTCCCTGTAATTCCCTGAAAAAAGTTAAAATCCTTAAACGCGATCTGTACGCCCCACATCGGACCATATTTGAACACAATGAAGTAGGCCAGGGGCAGCACAAGCAACGCGTATAATTGCCAATATCTGCGGAAGTAAACGTTCCCTTTCATGCGCTGTCTCCTCCTTTACTTTCCGCCTTCTTACTTGCCTGTCATGGCCTTATAAGCTTCGGTACGCTCATCCAATATCGCTTGACCACCGCTCACCATATAATCCTTCAACGCCGCTTCGAATGTTGCATCAAACTGCGCCGGAGGCACCATCACAGATTTAACGACCATTTCGTCAAACTTATCCAGCAATGAGTTACTGTATTTGGACTCGGCTTTAATCGGATGGTCAAATTTCACTGGTGAAATTGTGTCCGTGCTGGAAATATCCATCGCCTTGCGAACATCCTCCTGGAATTGGGACGGCATGCCCAAAACAAAGGCTTCCTTGTTTTTGTTATCGTCTCCTGCAATCTTGCCATTCGCAATAATGACCACATCACCCTGATTATAGATACGATCCTGCGCTTCTTGTGTGGGTTTCTCCTTGGCAACTGGAATTCCGTCTTTCAAGGTATAGTTCTCGCCTTCCACACCATTTTGCATATCAAGCAGCACTTTCTCGGAAGACATCCAGTCGAGATACTTGATCGCCTCAATCGCATGCTCACTGGATTTAGGTACCATAATGTAGAGTCCATTGGATGCAAATTCTGGCTTGGCGTGTTTACCCTCACTGTTGGTATAAGGGTCCATTGGAGTCAGCTTCGCTGTGGACTGGTTAGCCAACAGATTCGGATAGGCGGAGTCATTATAATAGATGTTGTCGTAATCTTCACTGAAAAAACCGGTATTTCCGCTTTGAATATCCTGAGTCAGCTGTTTTTTGTCCTTATCCAGACCAAAGTCCTTGCTGATCAGATTCTCATTGTAAAGCTTGTTCATAAACTGAACTCCATCCTTGAATCCAGGTAGCAGGATTGGATAGTCACGGGAACCCAGCTCTTGGGTTAGCGTATATTTCTGCTCATCTGTCACTGGCTTAATAAAAGACCACAACAGCGGATCATATTGCCCCGGCTCCATCGTCATCCCCAGTGGAACGACCTTGCCGCTGGTCTTGCCAGGGTCTTTTTCCTTGAACGCTTTTAGCGTGTTGTATAGTTCATTTGTCGTTTTAGGAACAGGCATATTCAGCGTATCGAGCCAATCCTGGCGAATAAAAGAGGAATATTTTCCTAATATGGTACGCTTGCCGGGAATGGCGAACTGCTTGCCCCCCACCTGACCGTAGCTGAGCGTATCTTCACCGAGGAATTTTTTAAGATTTGGGCCGTACTCATTCAGCAGAGGGGTCAAGTCTGTCAGTCCACCCTGCTCCGCATACCGTTCAAAGGTTCCAGAATCATAAGTGAACACGATATCAGGTACATCACCACCGCTAGCCATCAGAACATTCAGCTTGGTTACTTCTTCGGAGCGCTGAACGGGTACGTACGTCAGATCAATATCGTTGGGTTTGCCAAAGTTTTCTTTTGCATATCGGGTTAAATAGCTGTCAGTAATGGTATAGCCCTGAGGTGTATTGCCTCTGTCAAAAATTTCAACCTTCAATGAACCAGCCTTGTTTCCGGTAGCGGTCGAAGCCTTGTCCGCCTCACCCGACGAGCATCCGCTCAATACAATCGACAGTGCAACCGTAGCTGCAAGCAGCAGACGAAGCTTCTTCAATGTTCCTTCAGCCTTATTCCCACTCATTCCTGAACACCCCTTTGTCTGCTTTTCCCGTTCGTCGCCTCTTCTGATGAGGAGGTTATGACATTTCATGCATCGGCATGAGTCTGTCCCTTTTGATCCGGGATGTGCCTTAGTATGACATGACCGCAGGAAAACTGACAATAAACTAGTTTCCCAATCATAAACCGGTTGATTGAAAGCGTTTGCTGAATATGATGAAGCGCTTACTTTTATTAAAAATCACTATTTTCCTGTGAATAAACCATTTTCTTTATTCGTTTCGTGTGAGCTATAGTTCCATATCACGTGATTTAAAAGTTTTTCACACGAAAAAAAGAGCATCCTCACCCTCATCAGGGATTCGATGCTCACACTACATTTTGTTAATTTCAATGAAATACTAACGTCACTACTCCTACTGTGAAGTCTCTGAAGGGAGGCTCATGGATAGCTTGCGTACCTTCCCAGTTTTCCCATCCTTACGGCTACGTGATACATAAACCATCATTAACGCCCCCAAGGTTGCACTGATCAGACACGCCAGGTTCATTAATTGCGGCCCTCCAGCGTGAAGAAGAAAGCCATTTAACAAATTACCTACAATCCCTGCCAGCCCGGCAAATACCATATTGAACACGCTTTGTCCGGTCGCTTGCATATCCTTTTCAGTTACATGTGAAACATACTCGACTGCTGCGATGTAGAAAAAACCAAATGACAATCCGTGCAGCACCTGCACAGCAATCATAACGGTAGGGTCGGGAAAAGCTAATTGAATTCCCCATCGAATCATATAAGCGACTGCCCCTAGCAAAAGAGTTCTCTCTAACCCAATCTTTCGAATCACTCGTGAAGCGAGCAGCATGGAGGGGACATTCGTAATGGACGCAATCAGCAGAGCAACCCCGACCAAACTCGTAAGTCCTCCCGACATCTTAAAGGCCAATACAAAATAGGTGTTGAATGCGGTTAACGTCTGATTTACTAAAAAACTGCCCCCTAAAAATATTAAAAATGTCCTGTTGCGGATCAATTGACCAATGCCGTCCGAAAACGATTTGCGCAGCACGAGATCTTCCTCCGTATTTTTCGGCAACGCCAGCGCAGTCAGGGCCGCAAGACTGTTCAGCACCAAAAAAGGCACCCACATCATAGTCACAGATAACAGCGATACAAATAGCCCCCCGGCGTAACCGCCCACCGCATTGCCTATACTCGCCATAAATCGTATGCTGCCATAGGTCGTTCCTGCCTTCTTGGCCGCTACAATCGCATAGGAATCCGCAATCGGCGCCTGCGTTGCCGTAAATATTGCCATAATGGAATACACAAGCGCCATCAGAACAAAACGCTCCGACTGATAACATACAGCCATAATTCCCGGAACCGCTACACTCAAAATGAGCACCAGCCGCATTTGACGATATTGATCCACAATAATTCCCCATATCGGCTGAACCAAAATGGATACCAGCGTACCAATTGCCATCAGAACACCGACACTGCTGCTCGTTAATCCATTCTGAACCAGCAGTAATGTCAAATACGGATTAAACATGCCCCCTGCCAAGCCAATAAACAAATAGAAGCTTCGTAGCTTCAGCATTTGTGAGCCTACCATCTGGAAACCTCCCTGTTGTTTAGCGTACCGAGCTGTCCAGAATCGTAGCCAATGCTCCGATGGCCCCGGCTTCATTACCTAGACCAGCAGGTACAATAGTACAAGGAATATCCGTCCATAAGGCTACTCTTTGCCGAATTTCATCCAAATAATACGTGTTACCTTCTGCTACACCGCCACCTACAACGATCATTTCCGGGTTCAGCAGGCTGATCACATTCGTCAAAGCCATCGCCATATGCACTAGTGCAGGCTCTATAATCATCCGTGCTTCTACATCCCCTTCGGACGCCGCTTGCAATACATGTCTAGCCCCTACCTCGTCCCTGTTTCCTCCTGCTAGCCGGATCATGTGTGTACCTGGTATGCCAGAGGCGAGTGCTGATTTTACACTGCGCGTTATCGCCGTACCCGATGTTAAAGATTCGAACACACCGAACTCATCCGTCCCCTTCTGTTTTGCTGCTTGCCGTGCCTGTTCCTCGCCTGCAATCCAATAAGCCATTTCACCTGCTCCGCCTGCGGCTCCCTTATACATCTCTCCATTTAAAATAAGGCCACAACCGATACCTGTTCCCACCGTTATCATCATCACATGCCGTAATCCCTGAGCTGCCCCTAACCATTGTTCTCCCAAAGCAGCCATATTCACATCATTATCCAGCATCAAGCGACCACTGTATCGGTGTGCAACAATAGATCGTATACTTTCATGCGCATTACCACCATGCGTACTGTCGCCATGTATACGATCTTGAACACTCCACGGGATTGCCGGGGCGTGGGTAATCGTTCCGCTATCGTTATCTACCACACCGGGGAAACCGATGCCTATGCCTTTTAACTGTGCCAGCGACAAACCTTCCTGTTTTAGACAATGTTCCAGCTCCTCGAATAAACTCTCAAAGAAAAAATGGGCATCCTTCGTATGAATCGTTGGAAATTTATGCCTCACCACTACTTGCTGTTCCGCTGTACCGATACAGATCAGCGTCTTCGTCCCGCCAACATCAATGCCTGCGGCCCAGCCGGAAGCCTTCGGCTCATCCCTGTGTTGCTTTTGTACATACATGTCCGCCATAGCCATCCTCCGTCATTCCGGTTCGCCATCATGCCTGCCAATACATCGGCTGTTGACGCCCTGTAGGTTCAAGATATGGACATAAGTATCGCATTTGAACACCTGTGCCGCAATAAACTAAATTCCGCCCCATAAACTGACGCGCTTTACTCCCCCTTTTAATGAAAAACAAAAAAGGCGAGCGCCTATAGCGCTCCCCCTGTTAATGAATCCTCCGGTTTTAATCTCAGCTTGCGATAATCTCCCGGCGTTACGCCGACTACCCGCTTAAATACCCGCCCAAAGGTAATCGAATTGGCATAACCAACCTGAGTCGCAATATGTTGAACTGTTTCGGTCGTATTACACAGCATTTGCTGGGCATGATTCATACGGAGCCGAGTCAAAAAATCGACGAATTTCATAGCAAATTCTGTTTTAAATAGATGACTAGCATATTTAGGTGACACATCAAAACGTTCACTCAAATGATTTAACGATAAATCCGGATTCGTATAGTGCTCTTCAATATATTGCTTCATTTCGCTAACCATAGCCCGGTAGCTTTTGGTTTCACTGGCGGCAACATAAGTCCGATACACAGTGGTCATGTGCTCTAACATCAGCGCATGCATCACAGCCAATGAAGAAGCAGACTCGACCTCACATTTCCATCTTTCTCCTTCCGGCCCGTTAAAATACCGATCCAGCGCCCCTGATACATCCTTCATCTCACGCATTTCCCGTTCAAGCAGCTCTTGCATCCACTGCATTACCGTTAAAATATCTCCATCCTTCATCTTGTCTGTTTCCATCGCTTCAAATAGTCCTTCCAGCTGTACACGCCAATCGTGGCTCGCCAGCCGAAAAGAACGAATCGTCTCCGAAATCAGCGGCAAATATGAGTATAATGGAATGTCATTGGCCTGCGGAACCTGATCACTGGTCACAATATCACGCACTCCCAGCGTTAACCGGTACCGTAGGGCAGAAATGGCGGACCGATAAGAATCCTGAATATGCTCTAACTCGTGAATCTGGCCGCCTATCCCAATCGTGAGCTGTACACCCAGATGCCCATGCAGCCACTCACAGCCTGTTTGTGCCATTTCTTGCAGCTTCACACTCAGTAAGCCTTCCCCATCACCTACCTCTTTCCGCAATAAAATGGAGATTCTTTCGCGACTCATCCATTCTGCCCAGCCCTGCCATCCATAGGTAGCTGCTAGTTCCTGCACCACACCAAGCAACGACAGGCTTAGACGCTGATCTTCGCCCCCATGATCCTCTAAACGCCTGCTACTTGTTGGTGTGCCGTCTGCTGTCTGTGGCAGATCCAGATCGTGTAGCTCTACCACCATGACAGCATAGACCAGAGTAACACCTCTCTTCCCGCCATCCGCAAAAGGAGAAAGATCATTCAGCCGAAGCTCTACCGTTTCGGTGCCTGTACCTTCCATAAGATCAAGAAACAGCTGCCGCCGCCGAATGAGTATATTCGCATGCTCCTGCTGTTCATAATCGATCGTTTGCCGAATCAGACTTTGCAACGCATGATCAATCATCCACAGCTCGTCCTTGTTGTTTTCCTCACCCGGACGGCTGGGCAGTTGTTGAATACGCTGCATCATCAGCTGAATTGGCCTGTAATTTCTGCGGGTCACATAAATAATGTAGATCACCGCTAATATAACAACAGCCAATCCAACTACAATCCAGACGTAAGAGATAACAGACACCCACTCGAACAACTGTCCGGCACGAATACCACTTTCAAAACTCCATCCCAGCCGGGGGGACATCAGATGAGTCAGTTGCTGCCCATCCTCTGCTTTTACAGCATCTTCTGTACCGGATGCAGCTGGATAAATAGTTTGACCGCTAGCATCATTAATCACCAGATAGGAAACTGTCGGATTCGTCATTTGACCAATCATTTGCTGCAATGGATACACACCGATATTGATTACCAGCAGCCCTTGTCCTCCAAAAGGCAACGGGAGGCGCTTATGCATCGAAATCACACGTTCTGACGTATGTGTTCCCGGCTCCGTCCATTCCCGCACAGGTGACCACTGCCGATCCTCCGACCGAAGAGCCTGCTCAATATACGGATAATCACCGAATGTCAAAGCATCCTGAAGTCCACTTCTCGTTAACACCGTGTGATCCTTCGTTCGATAAATATAAACGGAATGTACCAGTTCATGATTATCCTTAAGCGCGCGTAGGCTTCCAACTAGCCCATACAGCATCGTGCTGCCACTTTGCGCCTGCCCATTCAGAAAAGAACCATAGCTCTTGTTCGTCTCCGCCTCGCTTAATACGTCCATTTCTACCTTTGTCAGCGACTTCTCCACACTGTCCATTACAAATCCGGTTGTAATCCGATTCGCCTTTCCAGTTTCATTGCGCGATATTTCGTTTACAATCAGGAAGGATAAAAAAATGAGGATCGACACCGTTAACATAAAAATCGGGAAATAGGAAAAAAGCAATCTCCTGTACCAGCTCTTTCGCATCATGTCCTCCCCCCTGCCGCCTAATGCTTTCATGCCCCTCTCTATAGGGATCGTCAACACTAAGCATACTCGTGATGTCAGTTTTAATACGGCTTTGATTATACTTTGAACCTATTCTACCAAAATTAGATGCTAAATAGATAGATTTCTTACAAATGATCTGTTATCACTTAAGTCGAAAGACCTCTTTTGTCATGTATATTAACATTATGAAAACGCTCTACATATCATAAAAATAAATTTATATTATAAAAAAAGCCTATCCATCATCTACTTAAAGACGGATAAGCTTTTACTGCTGTCTAACCTTGTATCCAATTGACCAATGAATGTACTGTCAATGTACCCGGCGCAGCTGCCACAAATGCTGATGAACCGTTGCGCAAGGCCAAGAATTCCACTGTTTTAGGAATACCGGGAGCCAGATCCAGATGGTTGTCGCTGAAAATACCTTCCTGCTCTGCCGATAGCCACACGTGTCTGGCAAGTACATCCGAACACAGCATGAATCTGCTGCCTCCGCTTCCCTGAATCTCTGTCACTTCAATTTTTGCCTGCGGTAAATCCATCTCTTTTGTGTCTGCAAAATAAATTTCACCAGAGGCCACCTGTTCACCATTTTGCGTCAGACGCGCGACCAGCATATGCTCCGCCCGGTTCAGGCCGCTCAGCCATTTGTCGATAGGCAGTATATGTACAATTCCTGCACCGCCTGCTGGTTGCTTTACCTTAACATTCTCTTCACGAATAGCCTGGCTGCTACGGATATGCAAAAGCGTCAGCCGCAACGTACCTGATATCGGTTCCAGTGTATCGTTGACCAGATGCAGTGCCTTATTCCCCTGTTTTGTATCTGTTGCACTCAACAGCACATCGGCAAAGCTGCGCTTAGCCGTATATTGGAGCGCCTTCCAACGACCAAAATAGTCCATACTCGACCAGGAGGCAACGGGCCAGCAATCATTCATTTGCCAGTATAATGTTCCCATGCAATAGGGCTTGTGACGACGATGCGCCTCTATAGCTGCTTTCATTGCTTCTGCCTGTAAAATTTGGCTCATGGGAAGAAAACTTGTAAAATCCTTTGGCTCTCGCATGTACCGCCCCATATATTCTTTAATCAGACGATTGCCCGCATCGTTCTTCTGATGTGCCAGCATCACCGCAGATTCCAGCTCCAAATCCTTCTCTTCCGCATAAGTACGAACGGACTTGTATTCAGGAAAGGACTGAAAACCATATTCACTCATAAAACGGCCCACATGTACATGGTAATTCTCAAACGGCTCAGACGCGTGCCATACACCCCAATAATGAATATCACCTGCAGTTGAAGACCGATGGGCATGCTGGTTCCGATCTCTCGTCAGGTCAATCAGCGGGGAGGAGGGCCAATATGCTGTCTGCGCAGACCAGGTGTGCACCGCTTCCGGTAGAATCCGATGAAAGAGCGTTTCATAATCATCCCACAGGCGCTCCCGTTGCTCAGGTATGTAGTCCTTTTTCCAGCCCCAGCCTCCGTTCTCTTCATAATGCGCCCATGCAGAATCGATCTCATTGTTGCCGCACCATAAGGCAATGCAGGGATGATGACGCAGCCGCTTGATATTGTCCTCGGCTTCCTGTGCAACATTGTCCATAAATTCCTCATCCCCTGGGTACATGCTACAGGCGAACATAAAATCTTGCCACACGAGCAAACCGTATTCATCACAAAGCTCATAAAATACGTCTTGTTCATAAATACCGCCACCCCACACCCGCAACATATTCATATTCGAGGTTGCTGCACTGGCAATTTCATACCGATATCGTTCCATCGTAACTTCAGTGACAAAGCTGTCATTCGGAATATGGTTAGCCCCTTTTGCAAACACTGGAATTCCGTTCAGCTCAAAATAAAAGCTCTCTCCTGCTGCATCCCGTTCACGTACAAGACGGATGGAACGCAGCCCCGTTTTTACTGATTTTTCCGCGATTACAGCTCCTTGTTCTTGTTCCACCAATTCGGCCACAAACGTATATAGATGCGGCTCCCCCAGCCCACGGCACCACCACAGCTTCGGCTTCTCCAGCTCCAGCTCCAGCTCCACCGTCTGCTTCCCCTTCAGCAGCCGAACTGGCTTGGACCACACCTTCCCGTCAGCGGAAATACGCAACTCGGCATCTCTAATCTCATCTGCATTTTCGATCTCTACCACTGCCATGAGTTTAGCCCCTACCGAGTTCACCTCGTCCTGTCGAATAAACAAGTCTCTCACGATCAGACCAGACCACGCTTCGATCCGGACCTCTCTCCAGATACCGCTCGTCACCAGCCTCGGTCCCCAATCCCAACCATAGTGGTAGGGAGCCTTACGTGCGAAAACGCTTACCTTTTTGTCGGACAAACCACCTATCTCGGACTGATCATTGGGTGCAGGGAGTCCATATCCTAAGCTTTCCAGCTTGGGTACATCTTCAGCAATCGGAGAACGAAAATTGATTTCCAGCCGATTTTCCCCTTGCTGAACAAATGCCTTCACATCCTGTCTCCATACCCGAAACATATTATTGGCTGACAAGACCGATTGACCATTCACTTTTACATCCGCGTAAGTGTCCAGACCTTCCAACATCAACTCTACACATTGACATTGAAGCTGATCTGCATTTATCTCAAAATGGGCTTCATATATCCAATCCTGCTTATCAATCCACTGTACCTCCATCTCGTTCATACCGATAAACGGATCAGGAATTTTGCCATGTCGTAAAAGATCGGTATGCACACAACCCGGCACTTTCGCGCTGAGCCACTCATCACTTTGTGCTTCCCTAAACCTCCAGCCATCCAACCCTATCACATTAACCATCGTCACAAGCCTCCCTATAAGCATGATTGGGAACATCTGGATTTGTCAGTAACATAACAAAAATAACATTAAGCTAACAAAGTAGTCAATTGTTTTTTTGAACAAATGACAAAATACAAAATAAAAGTCGCCCTCTGCCCCTAAACAGGCTAAAAGCGACCTCCTTCGTCTTCACGGTGTATGGTGTCAAACACGTATCTGGACATTAACTATATGTGATTGTGCTGATGGAACGCTCACGGTCATCATTTTCCCGACTGATCCGGGGTGCATGAACTTCCCTTACGAATAGCTCAGCATGTAGCAACTTTTTCTCGACAGGCGAGTCCGGGTTCGTTATACGCCACAACAACTGGTCCACTGCACGCATTCCCAGCAATTCCTTATCCACTCTCACCGTGGCATAAATCGGCATTTGTTCATTCGTATCGTCAAACCCAGTCACTCCGCAACGCCTTGGAACGTCAATCCCCTTTTCTTTCAGCACATCCACGACCTGCGCAGCAGTCACATCATTAGCACATACAAAAACCTCAGGCAGTTCGTCCTCAGACAACTTGTCCATTTCCTCAGCAAGCGCCTGCGCTCCTCCGTGAAGAAGGGCTTTATTCTGCCGCAATTCTACTCCGCTCATTTCCAGTGTGGAACGACAAGCTTCCCAGCGTTCGTAGAAACTGTGAGCGTCATCAATATGACCCACAAACTGAAAGCGGGTATAGCCCCTGCACAGCAAATCCTTCATTAATTCACTCATGCATGTGCGATTATCTGTAAACACCGTATCACTTAAAAATGCAGAATCCCAATGATCTACCATAACGACCGGAATACCCATCCGATAAATGTTCAGCAACAACGAAGTTGAAATCGTCCCTACTGTGATAATCCCTTTAATCGCCTCCGGGTTCAGTAGAGAAAACGTATCTTCAGTCGAGGGCTCCGTTAACGTGATCATATCCATACCCTTACGGTTCAGACGCTCGGAAATCCCTTCAAATACAGGCCCCCAGTACCTGGATTCCCTGTTCTGGTACCTAATATTCGGAAATAACACTAGCACGGTACCCGACCATTCTCTGGGATCTGTGTCCCGAGGCTCTACCCCTGTCATTTTGGGATGACTGCGAAAATAGCCCATCTGGGCAGCAAGCTTGACCAGAACCGCCCTTGTTTCTTCACTTACACCGGGTTTGCCTGACAGTGCACGCGAAACAGCGAACTTTGAAACGCCCGCCGCATCCGCAATTTCTTGCAACGTTACTTTTCCACGCATCTTCTCACCCAACCCTATTCGGAATCTTTTTCTACCTTAACCTTTCTAATACACGGGTGTACCTATAAACTGGTACCATCGTAGCATACTTTGTTTTAGATCATCAAATGATAGATTTGTACAAATCCACACCCTCCACCAAAATATGTTTGCTTAATAAAAAAACAAACCGCATAACAAACAATTATAAATAACTTGACGCGAGGTTTTTTATTTCCTACAATTTACTATTGAAAGCACTTACATTGTGTAAATCATACTTATTAAGGGGGATTTGCAAATGTTCATGAACAGGTCGGTACGTCAGAGCTCCATCCTGCTCCTGTCTTTGCTGCTGCTCGTTACAACGGGCTGTGCGAACGGAACAGGCAGTAAGGCAGAAAAGGAAGATCCTAATGACACCAGCCCTATTACATTTACTTTCTTTGGCGGTGATTCCAGCTCTAACTGGAACAACATGAAGGATGCTGTCGGGCAGGAAATTATCAAGAAAACGGGCGTTACGCTAAATGCTGAACATGCTGTCAATGGCCGAGGCGAGGAAAAGTTTGCTTTAATGGCAGCGAGCGGAGAGTATCCAGATCTCGTGTACCCCAAATCAGACATTGGCAAGCTGGTTGATGCCGGGGCACTCATTGACCTAACCGACCTCATTGACAAATACGGTCCTAACATTAAGAAAGTGTATGGAGACTATTTTAATCGTATTAAATATAGTAGTGAAGATCCAGCCATCTACACGATCCCGACCAATTTGGGTGTGGATCACATCGCGTTTGATGCACAAGCCGGCTTCGAAATCCAGCATCAGGCACTTAAGAAGCTTGGATATCCTAAAATCCGCACCGTTCAAGATTTTGAAAAAGCACTTAAAGATTATGTCGCCAAATACCCTACCACCAATGGCCAGCGAACCATCCCCCTATCACTTGATGCCGAAGACTGGAAAATTCAAATTACAGTGACTAACCCGGCTGTTACTGCTACAGGTGGACCCGACGATGGCGAATATTATATTGATCCTAAAACACACAAAGCCATTCTTCACTACAAGCGCCCAGAAGAACGTGAATATTTCCGCTGGTTGAACCATATGTACAATGAAGGACTGTTGGATAAGGATACTTTTGTGCAAAAAAGTGATCAGTATAAGTCCAAAATCGCCGCAGGCCGTGTCATCGGACTCATTGATCAGGAATGGAACTATCAAGATGCCGAAAATGCGCTCAAGGCAGCAGGTAAGGATGAATTCACTTACGCCCATTTTCCAGTCACTTTAAATGAGAAATACGAGGATCATTCCCTCCAGCCCATTGGCTTCGATACCGCATCCGGGATCGGAATTACAACCTCATGTGAAAATCCGGTGCGAGCTATCAAGTTTCTGGATTTTCTGGCCTCCGACGAAGGACAAATTTTACGCAATTGGGGAATTGAAGGCCAGCATTACAACGTAGAGAACGGCAAACGAGTCATTCCGGCGGATGTGCAACAACGTAAAAACACCGATAATGCTTCTTTTAGCAGAGAGTCAGGAATCGGTTTGTACTGGATATGGGGACCACATTACGGCGATAGCGTAAAGGACCCTTCTGGCAACTATTACACAACCAATTATCCGGAGATGATTACCGAAAATTATAGTCAAGCCGAAAAAGAGTCCCTTCAGGCATACAAAGCCCATACGTGGAAAGACCTGTTCCCGAACGAAAAGGATTTTCCGGTAAAAGAGTGGGGGGCTGCCTACAACATGCCCGTTCCGACTAATACGAATTACAATGTTATTTATCAGAAGTCACAGGACATTGTACGCAAACGGATTCCTGAGGCCGTACTCGCCAAGCCAGATCAGTTCGACGCTGTGTATGACCGCATGCTCCAAGAGCTGGATCAGGCGGGTGTGCCAAAAGCTGAAGAAATCTACACTGGCCTAATCCAAAATCGCCTGAAACTGTGGTACGGTGAAAAATAGGGTTTGCTTTTTAATGAAATATTATAGGGCTGACAGACAATGCTGTTCAGCCCCTCTACATTAACTTTTACATTAAACATTCTGTTTGGTTTCTTTTCCTTTCCAAGAATTACTTTTCCCTGAAACACGATTGACGTAAAACAATAAAATGATAGGAATCAACGCAATCCCGCCACACATCACCCAAGATATTTGAATAGGTGTTTGATCGGAAGACAAATCCGTAAAATTACGACTGATGATACCTGTCACGATTAAACCTACGCACATGCCTAATTGTGAAATCGCAGAATCCAGAGATAGTAGTGTAGAACGATACTCATTAGAGATTCTTTTGTTCAGAAAAATTTGTTTGGCAACCGTATACATGCCGCGCCCAATTTCATAGATTAAAAAGGTAAGCAGTACAGGATAAAATGTGTTGAACGCACCGGCTAAAAAGAGCCATATCCCAATCATACCGCAAGCATACATGAGTATATGTACATCTCTGTATCGTGCTCCTAGCTTTCGAACCAGGTAACTTCCCAAAGTCATACATAGTGAATACCCTGCCTTGATAAACCCCATAATCCAAATCCCTTGTTCAGAAAGGCCAACCAGACGTGGCTGTTGAAATGTATTCCCCGCCGAGTTCGAAAAGCTGATAAATAAGCCAATCATAAACACAATCCAGATAGACTTATTTTCAAAACCGATACGGACACTTTCTCCGATAATCGTTTTAATACGGGTAGTAGACGTCTTTCGATGAGCAATGTTCTCCTCATCCATATAAAAGAAACATAGAAAAATGCATACAATAATAGATAAAATACTGGCCGCCCATGGAAGTGAATAGTTAAAAGTTGCGAGGAAGGCTCCCAACAGACCACAAATAAATCCCGAAATATACTGTATACTGTTAGAGGTTGTAAAAAGAACTTCCATGGGCTTATCACTATTTTCCACAACCCATGATTCCAACGAACCTGATTGTAAACATATAGCCAGACCCCCAAAGACTTGCGCAAACACAAGCACCCCGATATGATCTGTCCAAACGAACAACACACTATAGAGTAGAAAACAACAAAGTCCCAAAATAACAGAAATTTTTCTTCCATACTTATCTGCAATAGCCCCTGTGGGTATCTCAAACAAAAAAATACTTACAAAGAATACAACTAGTAAGAAGTTTGCACTCTGCAAAGAAAGTCCTTTAGCTAATAGAAAAAGGATAAGCGTAGTCCCCGTGATTTCACTCATAAAAAATTGAAGAAAGCTGACAGAGTAAAATAGCTTATGAGGTTGCACTCTTAGGATTCCGTCGTTTGCTCTGCAGCCTCATATTCACTTCGCAAAATCCCCATCTGAATAATGTCATAGTATCGCCCTTGCCTGAATAGCTTTTCCCGCAGCCACCCTTCCTCCTTGAAGCCGCATGCCAAATAGCAACGGTATGCACGTTCATTGAACGCATAGACCTCTAGCTCCAACCGATTCAGGTTCAGAGCATGAAATGCAAATTTCTGTATTAGGCGAATTGCTTCCCGACCGTAGCCTTTGCCCAGGTCACCGTCACGTCCGATCACAATTCCAAGGGTGGCGTGCCGATTCACCCAGTTAATTTTAAATAAGTCCAGTTGTCCGATATAGTCCAGTGTGTCTTTATGCGCAATGACAAAACCTTTGATCTCGGGGTTGCCGTCAATCATCATCTGTACAAAGGATTCGCTATTCACCTGTGAATGCGGATAAATAAACACGTCGCTTAAACCACGTGTGATTTCCGGGTCATTGACCCATTTTCGGATAGCTGGTATATCTTCTTGACGGTATTCTCTCAATACTATTCGTTTTCCAATGATATGCGGCATCGTAATCTTCCCTCCAATTATGTATTTGTTTTGGCAATACTACTCCCTGCCAACACCTTTACGCTTCCATTACTCTCACAAACTCCAGAAAACGTGTACCTTTATAATGAAGCTCCCCACGATCCCCGATCACAATCATACCAAAGTCTGTATCCTTCACCTCCAGCTCCATACGCTCACCCCCGTCAAACTCAAAGGTGATATAATAATATGTCGAAGCTGAAAAATCGCCTGATCCCCCACGCACTCTCGTCCGTTTATCCACAACCTTACATGAACGTTGTACCCGTTCGGCTGCTTGATTGGACAGGCCCGCTCCTATCGTTTTGACAATTCCCATAATCATTACAATAGCAATGAGTCCAAATACGATAAAAAAGATCATATTAAACGATTGAAATTCCATAAAATCATTTCCCATCTGCTTCATCCTTTCTACAGTAAAATGTAAATTTTCCATTCTATTGCCCATTGACAAATCGTACATCTTCACCCTCAAAAACTCCAATACTTTTTTAACATACTTACGAAAAAAAAGTTCTTTCGCTCTTTTCCGTACCCCGCTTGGACTTATACCCGATCTGGGTCCGCTGATCCCCTCTAGACCGATTGACAAAACTATATATAGATATAAAATAGAGAATGTACTCTAAATATAGTGTAAAAAACGTATTTATGCCCGATATCTTGAAGATACAGGTATGAAAATACATGTAAATATAGAGTCAAAAATTTTAAATGGCACAGCCAGCAAGGGATTCCAGCTATGATGGATCTCGGGCAATGCCGTTTTCTTTTTTCGTTAATTGTTTAAGGAGGTTGCATACCATGCTGATTGCATATGATTCCAAGACCGGCAATGTAAAAAGATTTATAAACAAGCTCAAGCTTCCAGCGGTTCAGATTGAGGAGCAAATGACTATAGAAGAACCTTACGTACTTATTACATATACAACCGGGTTTGGGCAGATACCTGAGAGGGTATCTTCCTTTTTGAAAAAAAATGCACAAAACCTTGTTGGTGTAGCTGCAAGCGGCAACCGTAACTGGGGTGAGAAATTTGCCAAAAGTGCGGATTTGATTGCCGACCACTATAATGTCCCCGTAATTAGTAAATTTGAATTATCTGGAACGTTCGGAGATGTAGAGCGTTTTAAACAGGAGGTGAGCCGAGTTGCGGCATATTGAATTGAACAACATGTTGATGAAACGCGATACAGACGGCTTTTTCCAATTGGAAAAGGACCAAGAGGCTGTAGCAGAATTTATGAAGGAAGTTCAGGAACGGAGTTTGAAGTTTGCTGACACAGCCGCTCAAGTGCTGTATATGATTGAGAATGATTATTACGAAAATTTCTATAACAGCTACACGGCTGACGAAATTAATGATATTTTCCATATCACTCATAGCTATAATTTTAAATTTCCTTCCTATATGGCAGCATCGAAGTTTTATACTGACTATGCAATGAAGAGTAACGACCGTAAAGTCTATCTGGAACATTACCCTGACCGGGTTGCTGCTGTCGCGCTGCATTTAGGACGCGGTAACGCCGATACGGCACGCCTGTTGTCCCGCTCGATGATGGAGCAACGTCTCCAGCCAGCGACACCAACCTTCCTGAATGCAGGCAAAAGCCGCCGTGGGGAATTGGTATCCTGCTTCCTGCTCGAAATGGACGACTCCCTGAACTCAATCAACTATGTGCTGAACACTTGCATGCAGTTGTCCAAAATTGGCGGCGGTGTTGCCGTTAACCTGTCGAAGCTGCGGGCACGCGGTGAAGCAATTAAGGGTGTAGAAGGCGCAGCAAAAGGCATTATGCCTGTGCTGAAGCTGATGGAAGACGGCTTCTCCTATGCGGATCAAATGGGTCAACGTAAAGGCTCTGGGGCAGCCTATTACAACATTTTCGGATGGGACGTGCTTGAGTTCCTGGATAGCAAAAAAATCAATGCCGACGAAAGAGTACGTCTCAAGACCCTTTCTATTGGATTGCTGGTGCCAAACCGCTTTTACAAGCTGGCTCAAGATAATGAACCGCTGCATGTATTTGCTCCTTATAGTGTGTTCAAGGCCTATGGCACGCATCTGGACGACATGGATTTGGATGAAATGTACGATACGCTCCTCGCCGACGATCGGGTGAAGAAAAAAATAGCGATGAGCGCACGTGACATGCTGACGAAAATTGCCATGATCCAGTTGGAGTCTGGTTATCCATATATCATGAACAAAAGTAATGCGAATCAGGCGCATGCTCTTAAAAACGTGGGCCAAGTCAAGATGTCGAACCTATGCACGGAAATCTTCCAGTTGCAGGAAACTTCCGAAATTACAGATTACGGCCAACAGGATACCATCCGTCGGGACGTGAGCTGTAATCTGGCTTCTCTGAACATTGTCAATGTGATGGAACATGGTAAAATCCGCGAATCCGTTCATGAGGGTATGATTGCGCTCACCTCGGTCAGCGATATGACCCAAGTAGCTAATGCACCAGGTGTTGCGAAAGCGAACCGTGAAATGCACTCCGTTGGTCTAGGTGTCATGAACCTGCACGGCTACCTGGCCAAGAATAAAATTGCGTATGAAAGCAATGAAGCGAAAGACTTTGTTCGTACCTTCTTCATGACGATGAACTATCATTCCATCGAAAAAAGTATGGAAATCGCGAAAGCAGCTGGACAAAGCTTTTATGGATTTGAGGAATCGGATTATGCGACAGGCGTATATTTTGAGCGATACCTGAACACAGATTATCGTCCGACAACTGCACGTGTGCAAGAGCTGTTCAAAGACATCTATATTCCGACTTCAGCGGACTGGGACAAATTAAAAACAGATGTGATGAAAATTGGCCTGTACCACGCCTATCGTATGGCGATTGCGCCGACTGCCAGCATTTCGTACATTCAAAATGCAACATCCAGCGTCATGCCGATTGTGGAGCAGATTGAAACCCGTACCTATGCCAATTCGACGACCTACTATCCAATGCCTTATTTGCAAAAGGATAACGTGTTCTTCTATAAATCCGCTTATCAAATGGATCAGTTCAAAGTGCTTGATCTGATTGCAGAAATTCAGCCGCACGTGGATCAAGGAATTTCGACCGTGCTTCATGTGAACAGTGACGTGACTACGCGTCAGTTAGCACGTTGTTATCTGTACGCTGCACACAAGGGACTTAAATCGTTATACTACACACGCACCAAAAAGCTGTCTGTGGAAGAGTGCCTCACCTGCTCCATCTAAAAGCATAAATGGTAACAAGCTGTAGTATAAAAATTAGATTTTGAATAGATTTCTATGCTTTGCATTAGAAGCTGTATCCAGCGTGTGGTTCAGACCTTTACGGGACTGGACAAGACCCTCGCGGATACAGCTTCCGTATGTCAAGCATACGATGATTCGCCTGCACTATTTCAATGTGTGTTTCCAGGGAATCTCGCAAGCTGAAGGGAGAATGCTAACAATGACAGGTATACAAGCTGTAAACTGGAATCGCTCGGATGATGATTTCACACTGATGTTCTGGAACCAGAACATTATGCAATTTTGGACGGATGATGAAATCCCGTTGTCTGACGATAAAATGTCCTGGGTAACCCTCAGTGATATCGAAAAAGAAGCCTACATGAAGGTGCTGGGCGGATTGACGCTACTGGATACCATTCAAGGCGGCGTGGGTATGCCGCAAATTATGGAGCATGTGGACGGACTGCAACGCAAAGCCGTACTAAGCTTTATGGCGATGATGGAACAAATTCATGCCAAGTCGTACAGTAGCATCTTTACAACGCTAGCTTCCACGGAAGAAATTGACGGTGTATTCCGCTGGGTGGAAGAAAATCCACATCTCCAAACCAAGGCAGAAACCATTCGTCAGTATTATATGAATATCCACACACCCAAAGACCTGTATCTCGCGATGGCAGCGTCGGTGCTGTTAGAAAGCTATTTATTTTATAGCGGCTTCTTCTACCCTCTTTATCTGGCGGGCCAGGGCAAGCTGACATGCAGTGGAGAAATTATCGATTTGATCCTACGGGATGAAAGTATTCACGGTGTGTACGTAGGTGTACTGGCACAGGAGATTTATGCAGAATTGGCCGAGGAAGAACAACGTGATCTTTACCAGACGCTGGTAGGCTTGCTCCGCTACTTGCACAATAACGAGGAACAATACACCGAGCAAATTTACACTCCTATTGGACTCGTAGACGATGTGAAAGTCTTTTTGCGCTACAACGCCAACAAGGCCATGATGAACTTGGGCTTTGATCCACTGTTTGAAGAAGAAGAAGTTAATCCCATTGTATTCAACGGCATCAGCACCCACACTAAGCAGCATGATTTCTTTTCTAAAAAAGGAAACGGCTATGTGCGGGCGATGAATGTAGAGCCGCTGACAGATGATGATTTTAATTTTGGCGTATAAGCACAAATACATGAAATTAATTTAGCAAGGTGATCTATGAAGAGCCATCCGCATGCAGATGGCTCAGACTGTAAAAACATAGGGTTTCAGAACTTGTCCCTAATTTCTGAAACCCTATTGCCTAAAGAAAGTAGATAGTTTACATATTTCAGGATTTTGCAAAATTCGATTCCAGTCGCTCCGAAGTGCAAGATATAGACGAACTAAACCATTTCGATCTATATCTTGTTCATTGAAAGTCGCTTATGGGATTTTTGCAAAATCCTCATTTATATTCGTTCGCTTATATAAAACTGGTATTGCCGCTGCTATAAGGATCATACCCATAAAAGCGGGTGCGGCATGACCAAGTGACACATAGATTTGACCCCCAATGATAGGCCCAATCATTCTTGCTAAAGCCTGAAAAGATTGACTACCTCCTTGAATCCTTCCTTGCTCACTAGAATCGACAGACTTGGAGAGCATCCCATTGAATGAAGGCCCAAAGATCGAATCACCAAAACCAAATATAAACATTCCAGCGATAAAAAGAGGATAGAATGAGAACAAAGTAGATAGCGCAATAAGACTGTAGCCTATAATCTCCGAAACCATTCCAAGAATGGCTATCTGTTTATCATTAAGTTTTATCAAAAGCTTTGGCATGATGAAACCTTGTGAAATGATGTCTTGGAAGCCCATAATTGAAAACATAAGTCCTATTAGTGCAGGCTTCCAACCGAAGGTATCCATTGTAAATTGTGAAAAAACGGCCTGTAAAGATCCGTTGGGTAACCAAAGTAAGAACGCCGAGACAAGTAGCCTGTTTAAGTTTTTCATGGAAAGTATGTTTGCAAGCTGTGTAAATGGATTCAGTCTTACAAAGGTAATCTCTTTCAGTCTATGTTTCTTGGCAAGGCTCTCCGGCATAAAAAAGAATCCATAAACAACATTCAATAAAGTTATGATTGCTCCAAAATACATGGGTACAGAATAACCAAACTTGGCAAGTAATCCGCCTAGAGTTGGGCCAATGACAGTGCCTACACCTACAACCGCACTCACCCATCCAAAGTATTTGGTTCTCTGTTCTGGAGGAATGATGTCTGCAAAATATGCGAAGATCGTGCTTATGGTCCCGCCTGTTATACCTTCTATTACACGCCCAGCAAATAGTACCCATAGAGCTCCTCCTATGCCAAAAACCAAGTACCCGATTGCGGAACCCAAAAGGCATACTAAGAGCAATGGACGACGGCCATATTTGTCACTCAAAGCTCCAAGTACGGGAGCCGCAAAAAACACGCAGAAAGCATAAACAGAGGTCAGCAACGTGACAACGATAGCTTGTTCTCCCGGATTGCTTATATAAGGCTGTACTAAGAATGGGACGACAGGTGCTATGATACTGAAGCCTATTCCGCAAAGAAACACAGAGATAAGACCGAATATTAAAGCGTGTTTATCTACAATTTGTTCTGTGTTCTGTTCATTGTGTGATCTAAATTTGAACACTTAAATTCTCCCCTTAAAAATTAGTCATTTTACTTCCTCGGAAGCAAAAATATCGTATCACAGTTTTTCTTCCTCGGCAACAAAAAAGCGGAAAAAAAATGCAGCCCGTTCTCAATAGAGCCCGGCTGCCTGTGGTTTGATTTTCATTATTCAAATTTATTCCGACTTAATATCTATACCCTGTTTCTTTATTTCTGCATCCAAATGACTACTATACTTTTCCAGGAAGCTAATCATACTGTCAAATTGTTCCTCGGTTACCTGCTCAAATACGGCTTTATCCCGCTCTTGAAACTCTTTGTGCAGTTCCTCATGGATTTTATAAATTACTTTCCCTTGCTCCGTAAGCCTAAAATAGATTTCTTTCTTGTTATCCGGCTTCTGGTAGCTTTCGATAATGCCTTTTTTTATGAGCTTCTTAGTTATTTTACTTATGGCACCGCTAGTCATATAAAGGGACTCCGCAAGTTTTGTCACGTTGGAATCTACATTTCTTTCAATGTATTCGATGCAATGTACTTCAGAAGACTTATAACCCTTAAGACTGTCTTCCATCTTATCCTTATTAAGCCAAACCATCTTGTTATATAAGTCCCTGAAACCCATTATGACCTGTTCTTCTTTGTTCATGGCCTGTCCTCCCACCCGTTGGTGCATTAACAACATAATATAATATATTTTTGTTTCTATTTCAACAATAATAAAATCATTATTTATTCTAGGAATTGAACTATACGTAAAACAAGATATCCCTTCCCATACTTTATGTATGTATATTTATTTTTCAGACGAGGACATACACGCAAAAAAAACGGCCAGATCGCTAAAGTAGCGGAATCAAGCCGTTTTCCATTTCTTAAGACCGAGCATCTGTGAACATTTGAAAGGTGACACCAAACTTGTCTGTTACATTCCCATAAGCGGGACTAAAATGGGTTTCCTGCAAAGGCATCCCCACCTGTCCTCCTTGCTGTAGAGCATCAAACATTTTTTGAGCTTGCTCCACACTATCGGTTGTAATACAGATACTCACCTGATTCCCGCTGCTAAACGGTGATCCGGGAAAGGTATCAGAAAACATGAGCTCTGTCTCACCCACTTTAAGGGTAGCATGTCCCACACGTTCCTTGACCTCTGCGGGAATGGGAAAATCGGGGTTTTCCGGCATTTCCCCAAAGGTTTGAATAAAAAGCAGTTGAGCATCCAATGCCTCTTCATAAAATTCGATTGCTTCTTTTGCATTTCCATCCATCGTGATGTAAGGAATCAAACGTTTGGACATCTTCAACACAGCTCCTTTAATTCGAGGTGATTACCCAGCCATTTCTCCTGTATTATATACAAAACTTGTCAAGAAAAACAAATCTGTATTCTTAGCTTTCATGCACCTGAACGCCAAGCTGCTTTAGCTCCTTTATCGCTTCCGTAACGTTACGCTGTGGATGAAGCGCAGAGATCATCTGTGCAGTGATCGGAACGCCGTTGAAAATCTGGCTTACCCCCCCCTAGAGAAATCGGCAACTCATAGTAACTTTCAGCCCAATCCTGATATTCCTCCGGTGTAACTATAATTTTCCCCAGCAAAAAGGATGCGCCATCGTCATATGCCTCAGGAATGTTCGCATTGCCCATACGCCACTCCTTATCTTCCGCTTCTCTCCACATACAAAAGGTAACGTCCTCCTTCTCCAGGGCTTCGTCTTCCAAAAGCTCCATCATATCATCAGGCACACCGTCGTACATGCCCGGCCAGACCTCATATTCGTCTCTCGCATGAGGACTTACAGGGGATTCGTGGTCAAAACCCTTCAACAGCACACCTCCACGCGTCCATAGCATATGAATCGTATCTCCAGCGCCGTTGTTCACCTCACCCAGGCATACATCACCAGACCATTCAGACTGCATACGATACGTGCGTAACCAATCTTCTGGGGACAATATAATGTCCAGCGCTGACAGCATCATCATTCTGTCTTTTAAACCATTCGGCGTTACCTGTGCATCAAGCATCATATTCTTCATCATTCCTCCACCTTGTCCATGCGTACTAAGAATTCATCTGTCCCTGCCTATATCTTTCAAGCTTCGCCCGCTCAACCACCTGCCGAATGAATGGTCCTTTGGCTTCGGTATACGCTGCACGGTCATATTTGAATTGGTACGCCAAATCTTTTTTTAAAGTATCATACGCTCGCAGGCTATCAGGATGCGCTTTTAAGTAATCTCTGAACAATAGATGGTTTTCCCAATGCTCACCTTTATACTTGTAAATATGCAAGTGATGAGTCCCAGCTCCCCATTCTCCACGGCGAAAGAAAGCTCTCTCTGGAAAATCAGGCTTATGTACATATTCATATTGGAACCCTTGTAGACGCTCTCGATGTTCGGACTGAAGACTTGCCAACTCTTCTACTCCAACCATAATATCAATAATAGGCTTGGCTCCCAGATTAGGAACGGACGTACTACCGATATGCTCTATGCCGACACATACATCTTTGAGAGCCTCTACAATTTTCCTTTGCTCTTGCATATACTCTTCAGCCCACTGCGGGTCATACCCGGATATTTCCACCTGCAAGGACATACATGAACACACCTCCACTAGCTTTCTAAAAAATGCCTTCCAATCGTGCTTGGCACAAATCAGAAGGCATTCTCTTGTTCAAATTAAAAATCATTCAGCAATTCCAGCCCTATTATTCGGCTTCTCAATCACGATCAGACAGGTGCTGTCTGGCAAAGGAACCCGCTGGCCCTGCTCATCCATGAACTCAACACGGCTGGACAGCGCCTCGGCATAGCCCTCCTGTATATAGTGGCGGCTCACCCGGATAATCGCTTGTGATCCAAGTGTGTTACGGATACACTCTTCATACTGTGACGGGGTAAAATAACCAAACTGCTCCTGCACTTCATGCACATAGGCTTCCGCCCCCCATGTATAGGTATATAGAAATTCCATCGCATCGTTCACTGGCAAAACAGCCTCATTCTCGCCCACACGCTCTATTTCAATGTGGCGGCCTGCAAAATCTTGCGCATACCGCATCAGCCATTCCATTCCATCCGGCTCCAGGAATCGAATTCGTCTGCGCTGCTCTACTGGTTCGGTCATAATACCGTCGCGAATGATGATACGCCCGCCGGGTGCAAGCACACGATAGGCGCTCTGCAAAGCAGCCTCCACCGTTTGTGGATTGAACCGAATTCCATCTCGTTCGATGTAGGAATAGAGCTCGTGAAGAATCGAAGAGAAGATGACCGTGTCCATGCTCTCCGTTTCCACATATTCCTCCAAACGGAGCGCATCTCCTTTGATGACATCCCAACGATGGCGCTCCAATTGCTTTTTACGTTTAAGTGCCTCAATGACATTCACAGAAATATCAAGACCTAATGGCTTCGCATCTGGTCTTTCCTGTTCGATCAGATCCAGCAGCACGCCCCCGCCGGGTCCAATATCCAGTATGCGGGTTCCCGTCACGTAATCTAAAATGACCCTTTTGTAATCTACGGTCTGGTTCATATCTGTAAGATACGTTTCCTCATTGTGAAAGCGATCATAAGCATCACGCCGTAACCCGAACAGATCGAACAGCAGCAGGACTGCTTTGTCATACAGAGGCGTTTTTTCTGCTTCAATACAAAAATCGATTAGTTTCTCAGCTGCAGATGAAAATACAAAATTAAAAAATACAGTACTCGGCAGCTCCTCTTTATGCTCCACGATCACACTCAAATGAGGATTATGCTTCCGCTTCCCTTTTGAGATGTCCTGCCAGGACAGTGCACTTAAATATTTTTCTATCATTCGTTTTTTATATACGTTAATTTTCTTGACACCACGATAGTCATAATACATCGTATTCATAAGCGATTCGAAACTGATATGGCGAACGGTCGCAGGCTGTTCCTGCCCCGTCCCATCCCTCAATGTGAGTAAGAATACCTTTACCAGTTCTTGAAGTGAAAAATCCTGCAAAGCTGATTCTACATACCAAAGTGTCCGATTCTCCAACGGAGCCAGCGCCTTCTCTACATTCAACTCCTGCTCTAGTTCTGTGTAAGCCTGCTCGAACGGCTCTCCTTCATGAATCGAAACCGACCGTAATCTCTCCAGTCGCTCCTTTACACTCCAGACTACAGGTGCGTTGTCCCATGCAATCCAGCCGATCAGCTGCTCTACTTCACTGCGTACTTGGTCCCATAATGCAGGTTCTACCCCGGCGATAATACACTCGTTCAGGGCCCGTAAAACAAGCTCCAGTTCCTCAGAGCTCAGCCAGCCCTTACGAGTAATTTCAAGCAGCAGTCGATTTTCCGCAAAAGGAATTTCTCCCCGTATATATTGCCCGATCAATCCATGCGTCTCAATCAGAATTCGGGTCATGCTATTGCGCGGGTACGCAGGGGACTCCGCTTGGGCCTGTCTGACATACAGTTGGGAGGAGCCGATGTTATGTACAAATAAATTAATGCCCTCATGCTGCCAGCGTAGCCGTTCGCGGACTGTACCTCCTTTGGCTGTCTCAGACCACACCAATACATCCTCCAGTAGCTCTTTAACCCAGAATGACAATGGAAGTCCGTCCAAAATAAGCAACGTACGCTCCACGTAATCCAGTACAGGATTGGCATCCTTTAACTCACCTATAGATCGAATGCGTTCCAAATTTACAATACGCTCCTCAGCCGAAACAAGCAGCTTTAACCAAGTCGGTGTATCCCAGGCCAGATCATTTTCTTTCCTGTAATTAGCAATGGCTTTTAACGATTGCAGCATTTTTCTCACCTCGTGTGATTGGGATTCGGTATGCACAGGAGACTTTGGATAGGACATTTGGATAAAACCTTGTATATATTACACTTTACCATACATTTGTAGCTTCCATCTCGTGGAAAATATTAAACATTTGTATCAATCAACCGCTTGACATACTTGCCAAACGCATACATTACCCCCAAATGCACTTTGGCCTGTGTATATTTATAAATAAACCAAGGTAGCGATGGCACATAATCATGAATGGCTACGACACAAATATTTGTACCGGGAATTTGCAGGAACTCAAGCCTGCCGCGATGGTCTTCCTTTACAGTGGCAAAAGTACCTCCTGTGATTCGATAGAGTGCAAACTCAGAGGTGCTCTGCGCACGGTCATAAATCATTTCTAACAACGGCTTTCGACTACCCAAGAGATACAACTGATAAGTATCCGGGCCTCCTGTCTTGACACGCACCCAAGGTTTTGCAAAGACCGGAAGCCAGGCCAAATAGCGTTCCCCGGCCCATATTGCATCCTTACCAGGCGGGAGTTTGATCCGTTGCACCGAGCGTACATCAGATTTTAATGATCGAATTGCTGACTTTAACGGCTTTTTGGACTTGTTCTGGGAATTCTTTTTATGCCGATATTCTTCTTCCTGCTCGAGTGAGGTTCGAGCTGCCTTGTCAAAGGAAATCTTCCCATCGCTGATGCCTTGAACCTTATGTTTCCGTTGCGCCACCATCGGATGAGCCAAGCTTTCGATCAGCGGATAAGCCATCTCTTTGGGGGCTCCAGTCACTAGTGTAACCCAAAGGCGGGACAGTTTGATCGTCAGCAATGGCACATTAAAAAAGCGACGCTTTTTATCCATTATTTCTGCTGTCCTTTGCATCATTTCTCTATATGTCATAACCTCCGGCCCGCCTACATCTATAATTTGTTCATCTAGAGTACGGTTGCCGATGCTCCGATCCAGCACATTTAAAATATCCTCCAATGCAATTGGGTGGGTCTTGGTTCGAGTCCAACGAGGCAGAATCATGACTGGTAATCTGCGAACGAGCTTGACCAAAATTGGAAACGATGAACCTTGTGGGCCGACGATCAAGCCTGCACGAATTGTGGTTACAGGTACTCCAAAAGACTTCAATACACGCTCAACCTCCAGACGGCTGCGTAAATGTCGGGATAGTTCATCGTCACTTGTATGCTCGGGAAGGATACCGCTCAAGTATACAATCTGCTTCACCCCGTTATTACGCGCTGCCCGGGCAAAATGCTCTGCCAAAATCACATCCATATCCTCAAATGTTCCTTGTGTCAGCTTCGCCGAGGGCAGCATGGAATGAATGAGATATACGGCATAATCCGCTCCTTGCAATCCTTGATTTGCATCCTCCATGGAAAAAAAATCACACGAGCGCCATTCCACGTGCTCTGTATTTTCACGCTGATCTCCACTACGGGATAAGGCAATGACATCTGCATGCTCAGTCAGCCTCTGCAGCAGATTATGCCCGATATAACCACTGGCGCCTGTCAGTGCAATTCGGGATCTGCCTTTTGGATACAATGCTTCACGCTCCCGCTCTACTTGTCTTATCTCAGGTTCCGGTCGATACTGCTCATCTACACTCCTTTGTCTGTCATTACGTTGCTGCTCGTTCACTACACACCGCTCCCCACTCGTTATCACGCTCTGTGTTTCACATACCCTAATTTACAGTACCCGTAACAAGCCTCATGACAAGACATGGAAACGTAAACTAGACAGTGCCACCCCAGACAAATCAAATGACCGTAACTTCCATATAAGGAATTACGGTCAGCCTGTTTACTTCCATATACAGTTTAACGGGGCGACTCCCACTACCTCCATCTTCCGAACTTATCATTCTGCACTTCGTTAACCTGTCCAAAAAATACCTGCTGGATCTATTTCTACCTGTTCGAGCTGTTCTTCAAAGCACGGATTAGGTGCAATCTCTTTTACACGCTGCCAGCTTTCAGCCTCTTGCCGGGCATATACATGCCAATGATTTTCTTCCCAGCGAAATTGGACAATGTCCGTGCGATCCCACGACTCAGTTTCATTAGAAGGCCTTTCCTCCGTCAGGATCAAACAGTTATCCTCTATTTGATAAATGAGCCGCACGTCAGAACGCACGTAGCCTGGCACCTTTAGCGCAATATAGCCATTCAGCAGGTATTCAAGCTTTTTAACGGTAAACGGATCAATCCGCTCGTTCACGAGATTTTCACCCCTTGATCAATTCGTAAATATTACGATTTAAATATAGCAGAAGCCGAAGTTTTTGAAAAGAGTCCTCCTTACCGTCCCAAAAGCAAAAAGATATCCTCCAGCCGGAAGGCTCAGAAGATATCTTATTACTCTTGTTATACGCAGCCGAATCATAATTCCCTATGATTTCTAGAAAGTTACAGTGCCACTGTGTAACACGTTAACCATCTATAATAGATTTCGCTTATTTATCAACAGAAACGCCATCTGGTACTGGAATACCAAAATCAGGTGTTCCATCTTCCTTCCAGTTGAACGGCTGAACACGTGTATGACGATTCGGATCATACAGCGGGTCACCTATAATTTCCTTGTAGTTCCGGGCGTGATATACGATTACATCGCTACCGTCAGCAGCAACCGTAAAACTGTTATGACCTGGCCCGAATTGTCCTGTTTCCTCATTGGTGCAGAATACCGGCTCAGGTGATTTCGTCCATGATTTCGGATCAAGTAAATCCGCAGTCTCATCTGCTGTCAACAGGCCCATGCAATAATTGTGGTCTGTGGCGCTAGCTGAATAACTGATAAAGATCCGCCCGTTCCGTTTCAGAACCGCTGCTCCTTCATTCACCTTAAAACCGATGATTTCCCAATCATATTCAGGAGTGGAGATCATGACCTGCTCACCGCGCAGCGTCCATGGATTGCTCATTTCAGAAATATACAGATTGGAATTACCGACGATGTCCGGGTCCTTCTGAGCCCACACATAATACAGAACTCCATTATGCTGGAAGGTTGTTGCATCGAGAGCGAACGTCTCCCAACGGGTTTTGATCTGTCCTTTTTCCACCCATTCCCCTTCCAGAGGATTAGCTGAATCATTTTCCAGCACGAACATCCGGTGGTCGAACAGGCCTTCCTTCGTTTCCGTTGTACGAGCTGCTGCAAAATAAATGTACCATTTGTCGTTAATATAATGAATTTCCGGTGCCCAAATGTTCGCACTTAACGGGCCCGTTTCATATTTGTGCCATACTGCGACAGGCTCTGCTGTACTCAAGCCTTGAATAGTACTTGCTCGTCGAACCTCAATGCGGTCATACTCTGGCACAGATCCGGTGAAATAATAGTATCCGTCACTATGCTTGTAAATCCAAGGGTCTGCACGTTGCTCAATGACCGGATTATTAAAGGGTACAGATTGATTCATGGTTTTTCTCTCCTCTATGTGTAGTATGTAGTTCATACAATTAATCGCTGATACGTTTTCCCCAGATGGAAATTCCCTTTTCGTTCATACCCGTGAAAATTAGAGTATGGCGACCGAGCTCCCAGTCCCATGAAGGGAGCAATAACAGTTCTTCCTTTGTCCCTTCGGATGAATCGCTCCAATCCATTGTTAGAGTACGCTTGCCATCAAAGCTCCAGTGACCTTCAAGAGAGCCGCTGGTTGCCCGCCCTCCATCTTCCAGACGGAGCGGTTCAGCTTCCACCTGACCATCTACTTCCTGCCTTATCACGATCCGCTCCCAGTTGCCGGATAATAGCCTTTTAGGGATATCCTGCTCCTTTTCACCCGCATACCGCTCAGGAGAGACGACCGGCCAGCCCTCTGCCGTCCATAATATTTTGCGTACATGCAGGTACGGCCAGCTCTTGTCCGTTTCTCCCCGCGCATGATGTACAATATAATAATCCGCACCGTCCTTCAGGACAGAATTGTGACCTGGCGCAACCCAGCCTTCTCCTTCGCTGAACCGATAACCGCCCAATACCTTGTTTCCAATCTCGTATTGAGGCAAATAGCTGGTATCTGCCATGTCACGTCCATTAATGTCCACATAAGGCCCTGTGATAGAATCTGAGCGGGCAACGCGAACATTGTAGTCCTCGAACAAAGAATCATACGAGACGAACAAGTAGTATTTACGGAACATTGGATTGTACACAATGTAAGGCCCTTCTACAGCACCGTCCTCAGTTGTCCGATCTCTGGCAGCGATATTTTTGCCATAGCCAGACTTTTTTAGCTTTCCAGTCAAGGGATCAAGCGGCGTAATGTAAATACCGCCGAAAAAAGAGCCGTATACCATCCATGGATTTCCCTCTGCATCCAGCACCGGATTGGCATCAATCGCATTCAACTTGTCATCCTCTCCCGTTTTAACGACCAGCCCCTCATCCTTCCAGGGGCCTTCCGGGGAGCTGGATGTCTGCAATCCGATCGCAGACCGTGTGCTGCCAAAGGTAGAAGCGGAGTAATACATCCGATAGGTATCACCCATCTTGATGATGTCCGGTGCCCACAGATTGGTTGCTGATGACCACGCCTCCGCTTCCTTTGGAATGCCGGGGAGTGCATACTGAACCCAGTTCCAGTGAATCAGATCAGTCGATTTGCGTACCATAACACCAGGTCTCAATTCTCCACCTGTCTTTACATCCGTTGAGTAGACATAATAGCCTTGATCTGTTTTGATAATCGCCGGGTCATGTGCATTGTTAATGGTCCAGCGCTGTTCATCGTTAATCGTACTTTGATCATACAAGTGATCGGGAGGCGGAGCCTGCGGATACACAGGGTCCGGAGTGTTATCCCCACAGCCGGATAGACCCAGCATGAGCAGCATAACCATAACTGTTATTCTCCTCCTTCCTTTATCCATTACATATTGTGACTGCCTTACATATTTCATCCGTACCCTCCAGATGTCAATTAGCCTTTGACACCCGAAATGGCAACCGATTCAATAATTTGTTTCTGGAAGATCAAGAATATAATCAGTACAGGTAACAAGGCTATAATCGATGCTGCCATGATAAGCGGATAGTCCGTCTGAATGGCGTAAGTCGCATTAAAATTCGCGATAACCAGTTGCAGTGTCTGCGTTTCTGGTGAGTTCAAGTAAATAATAGGTGCCAAATAATCGTTCCAAATCCCCATGAACCATAAAATAAGCTGTGCCGCAACTGCTGGCTTAATGAGTGGGAACGTAATCGACGAGTAGAGTCGGAAATAAGAACTTCCGTCAATTTTCGCAGCTTCGATAATGGCATCCGGTACACTAAGCAAGTACTGCCGCAGGAAGAAGATCATAACTACATTTCCGAACAAACCTGGAACAATCAGAGGCAAAAGTGTATCGACCCAGCCAAGTTTGGAAAACATCATAAACTGTGGAATCATAACCGTTGGGTATGGAATCATCATAGATGCGATGAGTGCCAAAAACAGTTTGTTTTTATGAGGGAATCTCAGCTTTGCAAATGCAAAAGCGGCCACACTGGATGTGAAGGTACCTACAACGGTAACACTTACAGCCACAATCACGCTGTTCTTGATCCCGCTTAACAAAGGTCCTGCTTCCCAAATTTCTTTATATTTACTGAAATTGAACACCTCTGGTATCCATACTGGTGGAAGTGCAAAGACATCCTGCTTTTCTTTCACCGAAGTGGACAGCATCCAAAGCAGCGGCGCGATCATCACAATCGCTCCAATCGCCAGTACAATAAAGATAATGGTATTGGTAACTTTCGTTTTTTGACTATGGGACATAATCAGACTCACTCCTTTCCGCGAAAATCAATCCCCATCAAAGGACGATTTTTCATTCATTTTGAATTGAATCAAAGTTACGATAAAAATGAAGATGCCGAGAATCATAGCCATCGCGGAGGCATATCCCATTTGCAGGTTTTTAAATGCCTTATCCCAAATATAAAAGACGATTGAGGCGGATGAGTATTCCGGACCCCCTGTAGGTGTCATAATGTTCATTTCAGTAAAGATTTGCGAACCACCAATGATATTAGTTACGACCAGGAAGAAGGTTACAGGCTTCACCATTGGCCATGTAATATTGCGGAACATCTGGAATCCGCTCGCTCCATCTAGCTCTGCTGCTTCATAATAAGAACGAGACACACTTTGCAGGGCTGCCAAATATAGCAGCATCGTATATCCGAGACCCTTCCAGACGGTCATGAGAATCAAGGCTGGTTTAACCGTATCCTTATCCATCAGCCAGTTAGGACCCTTAATACCGAATATTTCGAGGAATTGGTTCACCAAACCATAGTCTCCGTTGTATGCCCAGTTCCACATAATAGAAACGGCAGCCAACGAAGAAATAACCGGGATATAGTAAATCACACGAAATGTTGTCGTACCTGGAATTTTGCGATTCAAACCTAGTGCCAGCAGTAAAGCTAGTACAAGACCGATTGGAATACCCAGCATTAAGAAAAGAGTATTGTACATCGATTTATAAAAGAGCTCATCGCTAAATAAATCTTTAAAATTGTCGAGACCAATAAAGTTCATTTGTCCCAATCCGTCCCAGTCTGTAAAAGAGCCGTATAACGAATAGACAAACGGGAACAACGTAAAGATTAGCAGACCAAGAATAGGAGGAAGAATAAATAAGTATCCGAATACCTTCTCTTTGCGGTAGAGATTAGATTTGGTTATCACAGGGCTCACCTCTGTTTCTAATTTGGAATGAAGATGATGTTAGCAGCATGATATTTAGCCACTAACATCATCCTTTTTTCCTCTATTTACGCATTATTTCTGTGATTTTTTCTCTTGCTCCACCGCTTTATCCAGCAGTTTCTGCATCTTCGGTTGTTCTTGTTTCACATAATCTGCCGCCGTAATTTTACCGTCCAGTACAGGTTGAATATCTGTGAAGAAAATATCGTACCATTCTGCATTATACGTATAGTTGCCTGGTAATGAGCGTCCATAGTCATTTACGATATCAATAAATTCCTGTTTATTGTTAGGCTTGGTTTTCGTATCTTTGGACCACTCATCAGCCATGTCCAGCAGATTCGGAATTTGTACCTTGGCATCTACGAGCTGCTTCATTCCTTCTTTAGAAGTCGTCAGATAGTTAACCAGTTCAACAGCTTCATCCGGGTATTTTGTTTTAGAGGAAACGCCGATACCCAGAGAACCAATCCATGTTGCCGATTTGCCAGTCGATCCGGCTGGGAACGGCAGCAAATCATATTCGAACGGCAGTTTTTCAAATGTACTCATATCCCAAGGACCTACCGGGAAGAATGCCATTTCGCCCTTCATCCAACGTTGGTATGTGTCCAATGTTTGTGATTGTTCAATACCAGGTGTGATTTTATATTTGTTTTGCATGTCAGCAAAGTACTGAAGCGCTTCCGCAAATTTCGGATCATCAATCGTTACTTTAGTTTTGCTCTCATCCAGCCAATCAGCCCCATTACTCCAAACAAAGGCTTGCAATGCCCACTGAACGTTAAAGCCTGTACCGTATTGATCTGGCTTGCCGTCACCATTGGTATCCTTAGTCAACTCTTGGCTAACCTTGATAAATTCATCCCATGTATACGGTTTGTCTTTGTCAGGCAAGGGAACGCCCGCTTTTTCGAACATCGTTTTGTTGTAGCCGAGTGCGAATGGACCTAAGTCCTTCGGCATACCGTAAATATCTCCTTGACCGGCCATTTTACCGTCATAGCGATACAAATCTACACCGTATTTCCAGATGTTATCCAGTTTAATATCCTTGTTCTTCTCAATGTAAGGAGTGAGATTCTTCAACACCCCACTGTTTACATAAGCTTTCACATCTCCAGGGGCAAAGTAAAAGATATCTGGAAGATTGTTTCCTGTGATCGCAGCTCTTAGCTTTGTAGCATATTGATCCGCTGCCGTCACGACCATTTTAACTTTTACGCCAGGATGTTCCTCTTCAAATTTCTTAATTACTTCCTTATATGCCTTTTGTTCATCAGTTCCACCTCGGAACATGAATGTCAGTTCCTTGCTTCCATCACTACTGGAACTTCCCCCACTACAACCAGCCAGTGCAGCCACCATTAACAACAGAACAACCATTGTTATTGCAAAACCTTTTTTCTTTATCAACGCGACCCCTCCTAAATTTAAATGAAACCGCATACATTTGGTGTTAAAATAACTTCATACCACTCGGCCTAATCTTTAACTGTGCGGTACACAACCCGTTGTTGATTGCCGCTGTGATTATCATCCCTCTCATGTACCATATAATTAACATTTTACTTTATCAATAATGAATTCGTTTACAAACAAAATATAGCATGCCCTTCCTCAGTTCGTCAATGTATTTTTCAATCTTTTTAAATAATTATAAAACATAGATTAGAGTGACATGGAAAGCAAAATTAAATCGTATTTAAGTTAATTTTCTTCTAAAAAAATAGTAATAAAACTTAAATGCGATTTATTCATGAAGTAATCTCTAATTTAGAGTCTAATTCACTTCCCTCTTTATTTAGTAAAAAAAATTTACAAAAAAGCAGTTTACTTCTTTTTGATTTTATTTTAACATAAATCAAAGTAAAAATATAAGCGCTTACATCACAATTTTTATAGATAAGGATGGTCTATAGCTATGATTTATATTAAGGACTTAATGTCAGGGTTAGATATTTTTAAAGCACTGGGTTCCGAAATCCGCATTCAAATTCTCGAGTTACTTGCTTATCAGGGCCAAAGTATGAATGACATTGCCAACAAACTTAATTTGAGCAACGGTACCATTACAATGCATATTCGAAAATTGGAAGAATGCGGCCTTGTGGAGATCAATACCGTGAGCGGCAAGCACGGTACCCGAAAAATGTGTTATTTGAACAAGGATAAGCTGATGGTAGATTTGCGCAGCAGAGAACAAAAAAATGTGTATGAGGTTGAGATTCGCGTAGGTCATTATAGTAACTACCAAGCGTCCCCCACTTGTGGATTGGTGACCCGAGACAGCATTATCGGCGATTTTGATGATCCACGCTATTTTGCAGATCCCGGGCGGCTGGAGTCGGAAATGATCTGGATGGCTGAAGGCTTTTTGGAATACCGCATCCCCAACTATCTGAAAGCGAATCAATCTTTTAAAGAAATTCAATTCTCCGCAGAACTGGGCTCAGAAGCACCCTGCTATTGTGAGGAATATCCCTCTGACATTTGTTTTCATATTAATGGTATCCCTATTGGGCACTGGACCAGCGCCGGAGATTTTGGAGAAGTGCCGGGAGTTCTGAATCCAGATTGGTGGCCACCGCATTTGAATCAATATGGTATGCTCAAATTAATTCGCATCAATCAGCATGGCAGCTTCATTGACGGGTGCCGCATATCCGAAGTCACAATAGACGATATTAACCTTAACTATAAAAGCGACATTACACTCCGTTTATCTGTAACCGATCAATCGGAAAACAAAGGGGGGCTCACTATTTTTGGCAAAAGATTCGGGAATTTCAGTCAGGATCTGCTTGTACGCGTACTTTACGATGTGCATGGGGAGGACAACACCAACTCCTGACACTCTACATGTAAAAAATAGGCCGAAGCCTGTATTCATTGAATACATGTCCTCGGCCTAAACATCCTGATCCTCACTTAAAGAGATATAGATCAATAAATAAAAAATGACTGCTATCCCAAACACCAGCCAGCAAAAGGACAGCAAATGAAGCCTTGGTCCTGCATGTACTCCCCATCTCCAAATATCCGCAAGGAGCACCAGTGGCTGCAATAATACATCCCAACTATTCCAGCGAGCAAATCTGCCAATATATACGCCTATGCTGGCCAGCCACAACAACACAAAAACTACAGCCCATGCGAGCCCACCTGAACAAATCCTCCTCAACATATGGTGGATTACCAATACACAAAGGGATGTAAGAAAAAGGCCAAGCCCTGCTGCTGAAAAAGACGTAAATAAGATTAACCAAAATTGTGTGTTCAACCAAAAACGTGTATCAGGATTCACATCGTAAAAACGAAACGCATGAAGTAACTCAGTCACCAAATAGAGAGCATTCGGCAGAAAAAACAACCATACAATGGAAGAGAAAAATAAAAGAATACTTCTCACTTTTGTACTTTGCAGTCTGGATAAAGCCATCATTCCCAGAGTGATAAAGACCGGAACCCAGGCCAGGAATATATCCCAATACAGAAATTGATACATCCTCGTTCCGCTTGTGGACTGTAAATACATAATGAGTCCGAAACAGCCCAACGTAGCTACAAGTAGCACTCCCAACAAACTGGGCAGCTTGTAGCCTTTCCTTCTTAACAGCAAGTTTCCATCTACCTCCTGCCTGAGTATGCGTATATACGTCTTTTAAATCCTGTTTTATAGCGCTTTCATACTTAGAGAGAAAGCCTTTGTCTATTTACTCCACGTTTCGTATGTCCTCGGATACATGGTTTGTTATCGTCAAGGCATCAAAGGTAACAGCACACCCCTCCCCCACCGGGGATTGAGCAACAACTCCAACTTTTAGCTGGTTAGGAACATTCATACTAAAATATCTCGCCAGCTTCCAATGCTGACCGTCTGATGAATAATGGAATGCAAAGCAATTTCCAGCTCGTGCCACTCGTAAATACGGATTGGACACGTCCATCGCCCCAGAGATACAATCATCGGATGTATCCCGAGTGACCACACTAAGAATAGATGGAGTGCTTTCAAAATACTCAAAACATAGCTTAGCCCAGTGGGTATCATTCGCCATCAGCATCAAGCATCCTGAATCATAAGGCTGCTTCATATCCACACGGACCCTCGTCCATATTGTAAAGTCACCTTGAAGCGTTGTATGCAAAAAGGGTGCGGACGATTTAGTGGCTGCGCCTGACGGATCCCTAAAGAAATCTGCCTGTGAAGGTGCAGAAATTTGCAAAGAATTGGAATCATCGAATCTCCATTCAGCCGGCTCATTGATCCAGCTCCAATCCGCCGGCAAAACTTTACCGCTAAAGCGTTCAAATACGTTCATATGGATACCATTCCTCTCTGGCAATATAGTCATTTAACACATTGAAATCTGGGGCACAATCCCCTTGATACCACTATATACGTTATTTTCCAGTCGTCAATGATGATGATGTGTCTTTAAAGTTTATTAAAAAAAAGACTTGCCATCCTGAAATGTTGTGCTTATAATTACACCTAACTTGATACGGTAACAAATTTCAATGACGAGAACGAGTAAGCTATACAGCGGATTTGCAGAGAGTTGGGGCAGGTGAAAGCCAACATTCCGAGGGTAGCCGAACGCCATCTCTGAGAAGCGGGCTGAACCTGAAGTAAGCTCTGCCGCCTTTCCAGCGTTAACCGGAACACGTATTGATGGATACGTGAACAGAGTGTCATTTCCTATGGAATGAAACTAGGGTGGTAACACGGGTATAAACTCGTCCCTTTTACAGGGGCGGGTTTTTTTTGTTTTTCAAAAAGGAGGAAATCATCATGACAAATGTATCGACAGCAGTATCAATAACCGATTTTTTGACTCCAGCTGTACGGGAAATGCCACCTTCAGGCATCCGTAAGTTTTTCGAATATAGTACAGGCAGAAAAGATATTGTATCGCTTGGTGTCGGTGAACCTGACTTTGTAACCCCTCAACATGTCAGAAAGGCCTGTATCACAGCACTGGAAAATGGTAAAACATCATACACACCGAATGCTGGTCTTCCCGAGCTTCGTGAGGAGATTGCCGGATATCTGGAGAGCAGCTTCAGCACACCCTACAACCCGACAGATGAAATCATGGTTACCATTGGCAGCAGTGAAGCACTGGATTTGGCACTACGTGCCCTGATCACCGCAAACGATGAAATACTCATTCCAGCTCCATGTTATATTTCGTATTCGCCCATCACGTTTCTGAACGGAGGACATACCGTAACGGTTGAAACCTCTGCGGATCAGCAGTTCAAGCTGACAGCTGAGGCACTCCAAGCCAAGCTGACTCCACGATCCAAAGTACTTATTCTCTGTTATCCCAATAATCCGACGGGTGGGGTGATGACCTATGAGGATTGGCTACCGATTGCCCGCCTGGTTGAGGAGCATAATCTTGTCGTCATATCAGACGAAATTTATGCTGAATTGACCTATGGACAGAAGCATGTAAGCTTCGCTGCTCTGCCGGGAATGAAAGAGCGCACCCTGCTCATCAGCGGCTTTTCCAAAGCATTTGCGATGACAGGTTGGAGGGTCGGCTACGTGTGCGGCCCAAGAGAGTTGATTTCAGCTATGCTGAAGATTCATCAATATACCGCCATGTGCGCTCCTATTATCGGGCAAATTGCCGCAATTGAATCCCTGCGTAACGGGCTGGAGGAAAAAGATCGTATGATGGAATCCTACAATCTGCGTAGAAAATGGTTCGTGGAAGGCCTATGTCAGACAGGACTGCCATGTCACGAACCAAACGGTGCCTTCTATGCTTTTCCCTCCATTATGCACACAGGGTTAAGCTCAGAGCAGTTTGCCAAGCGGTTGCTGGACGAAGAAGGAGTCATCACTGTACCCGGTTCCGCATTTGGCCCAGGCGGCGAGGGCTTTATCCGTTGCTCGTATGCATCATCACGAGAACAGTTGGAATTGGCTTTGGAACGCATCAGCGCATTCCTGAAACGTCTATAAATACGATCTTTCCTATCATGAAATGAACATGAGTACTGGATGAAAGTTACTTTAGCAGCTTCTGAATAAGCTCTTTCTGGTGTGCTGGCAAGCCTTCCGGCCATTCCCCTACACGGCAATAACAAATGTCGGAGATTTCGGCGCTTGGTCGGAAAGTACCCGGGAGTCCGGTCGTCCTAATCTTTAGGATGTCCGGTATTCAGAACGTTTTGCACAAAATCAGTCTTGGCCTCCGTGTATGCTTCACGATCATGCTGATTTTCCATCGCCAGCCGTCTTTTTAATACATCATATTGCTGAATCAGCTCAGGCTGTTCACGAAGTCGATTCCGAAACAATAGCTGCTGATCCCAATGCTCATCAGATTTCAGCATGAGATGCAGATGTCCCTTTCTTTGATCCTGTTCCACTTTAACCAAAAATCTTCTCCATTCCCGATCGTCCAATTCTGGTGGAACATAGTTCCAGCCTGCTGGTTGTAAAGCAGATACGATCTGTTCCAGTTGATCCCAAGATTCTAATTTTGCCATAATGTCAATAATGGGCTTAGCGGAAAGATTGGGAATTGCTGTACTTCCTATATGTTCGATTTCCGTCACCTTAAACGGCAGTAATAACTCGCGCAACTGGTGAATGATCTTTAAGCCCTGCTCTGACCAGGCAGGATCAGGATTCACTATTTTTACAGGCTCCGTAGCCCACACCGGCCAATGTTCCTGGTTTTGCTCCTCATGCATTCATGATCCCCCCTAATTTCCACGCATGTATTCTCTCATTCAACTATATCTTTTTGAATATTCTTAACACCATCTTGTAACTTACGGCTGTATAACTGAGCATTTTCCGCATCAAAACAAACAAAAATAATTTCATTCAAAGCTGCATGTTCACGTACAAAACGTGTCACTTCCTGTATAGCAATATCCGCCGCCTTTTCTTTCGGGAAACGGTAGATGCCTGTGCTGATATTCGGAAAGGCGATGCTTCGTGCATTCAGTTCTAAAGCTAATTGGAGTGCATTATGGTAGCATTTAGCCAATAGCTCCTCTTCCCGATGTTCGCCACCATTCCACACAGGGCCGACGGTATGAATAACATATTGGGCATCCAGCTTGCCAGCTGTTGTATAGACCGCGCCTCCTACGGGACATCCACCCTGCTTGTTTCTGATACTTACACAATCTTCTAAGATAGCCGGACCGCCAGCCCTATGAATCGCGCCATCTACGCCACCGCCACCCAGCAAGCTTGTATTTGCTGCATTGACAATAATGTCCGCCTTACAACGGGTAATATCCCCTTGCATCACACGTATTTTCACGTTTAATAGTTCAATTTGGGTATTCATTGATCCTGCTCCTCTTCTAAAAATAAACTCGTTTATATAGTCATCTTATAATCTCCACAGGCAATTTCTACAATATCGTCATAGGTTTTCAGCATGAGGTGCTTTAGATTTTTCCCCCGTGCGCTTGCTATTGTAGCCAATAACGGCGTATCTATAAGCTCATCAAAGCTGCTGCCCTGCATATATTCCCGATCAGACAGGTGCAAAGCGACGTCCAGTTCAATCATGTTGAAGTAGTAGACTTCTGTGAATATTAGTTCGTAGGGTACAAAACCATCTGTTGCTTCCGTTGCCAGCCCCCCATTAATCTCTCCCTTCAAAACTAGCTCCTTCTTCGAATAATTCATATGCACATGGTCCAAATAGATCGCATCTCGTCCATACAATGCTCCAATCGGGGTTTGAACGGCCTTTATCTGTGGCATCCCTGCTTCTTCCCTTCATCTCTATTTCCCATCCAGTAATATAAGTAAAGTTGCAACCGCCTGATCTACAAAAGAGCGCGCTGGACGTGATTTCATCATCACGGTAATCCCGATTAACAAAGAGACCATCGTATGGGCCAGAGCTCGTGCGTCCATGCTAGCCTCCAGCTCTCCTGATCGTATACCACGCTCAAGGGTTTCCTGAAAGACGGCAGAAAGATACATCTGATGTTCTCTGGTTAAAATTTCAAATTTCTCATCATGAGGGGCTAGTTCTACCATCGTATTAATACAAAAGCATCCCTTATTAGACCCATTCTCGTACTCTTCTGCCACGATTCCTCCAAAAAAATTGTAAAACGCTTCTTTTACAGAAGAATTGCTTTGTAGTCTAGAGCGTACATAAGCAGCGTGGGATTGCGTATATTTGCGCAGCGCAGCTTCGAATAATTGCTTCTTGTCTCCAAAAGCAGCGTAAATGCTAGGGCGCTGAATTCCCATTTTGGAGGTTAAATCGCTTAAAGATGTAGCCTCGAATCCTTTTTCCCAAAAAATTTGCATCGCTGCATTCAACGCTTGATCTTCATCAAATTCCCGTGGTCGAACCATAAGCAGCTCCTTCTTTTCATATCGTTCAGTATATTAAGATTGTATGATCAGGAAAAGAAACTGTCAAATATGTACTGATAAACTCTTGACATTATATATATGCACGAGTTATATTGACCTAAATTCATTACATACCAATCGGTATATTATACTCAACGGTATGTAAATTACAGAAAGCGACGTGGTATGTGAAAATGAAGACGTCAGAAGAAAAAGCGGCACTCCTCCCTCATCAAACGGTAGCAAATGCTGCCGAAACAGCCCCCATTCCCTCCTTGTCCCGATCTGTGGCACTCTTGTTTGCCATAGCCTGCGGGCTGGCTGTCGCTAACATTTACTATGCACAGCCATTGCTGGATGCGCTGGCAAACGAATTTGGCATTACGCACTCATCGGTAGGCATGGTCATTACCATCACGCAAATTTGTTATGCGTTGGGATTATTGCTGCTCGTCCCGCTTGGCGATCTTTTGAATCGACGGCGACTGATTACAGGGCAAATGCTGCTATCCGTGCTGGCACTAATCGTGGTTAGCTTTGCTCCTACCCGTACAATACTGCTTATGGGAATGGCAATGGTTGGACTGCTGGCTGTAGTCACTCAAACACTCGTGGCTTTCGCCTCTACCTTGGCTAATCCGACTGAACGTGGGCGTATCGTAGGTCTGGTGACCAGTGGAGTCGTTATCGGCATTCTGCTGGCACGAACCGTGGCCGGTGTATTAACTGATCTGGCAGGCTGGCGTTCAGTTTACCTTGTTTCTGCTATACTTACGCTGTTTATGGCTGTAGCTCTGTTGCGAGTGTTGCCAAAGAACGAACCCACAAGTGTGACACTTTCCTATCCGCAACTGCTCCGCTCGGTTATCGTACTGTTCGTGCAAGAACGAATTCTGCGCATTCGTGCTGTCCTTGCGCTGCTCATTTTTACGGCGTTCAGTATATTGTGGACTTCGCTTGTGTTACCTCTCAGTGCCCCGCCTCTATCTCTTTCACATACAGCCATCGGAGCCTTTGGCCTAGCTGGAGTCGCCGGGGCATTAGCAGCAGCACGAGCAGGCCGTCTTGCCGATCAGGACTTGGGACAACGGACGACAGGTATCGCACTAGTTGTATTGCTGCTATCCTGGTTACCTATCCGCTACACCGAGCATTCTCTGTTCGCTTTAGTTCTTGGCGTAATACTTTTGGATTTGGCCGTACAGGCTGTACATGTCACCAACCAAAGCATGATTTTCAATGTTCGCCCTGAGGCACGGAGCCGACTTACTGCAGGCTACATGATATTTTATTCCATCGGTAGCGCCACAGGGGCCATTGCTTCCACTCATATGTACATCTATGCCGGATGGAACGGGGTGTGTCTATTAGGAGCTGGTGTCAGTGCTCTGGCTCTCATCTTTTGGGCTTTAACACGACGTTCAACTTGATGGGGAGACTGCTATTGATTGAATCAGAAAAAACCGCTTGGTCCACAATAATGGCCAGGCGGTTCTCTTCTGTCACTATATAATCATCACTTGATTGCAATATAAATCAAAACAGGTTCATCTGGACTGCCATACACTTCAAAATCACCTGTGTATGTCCGCTCCCCTTGTCCCATGGCAGCCCACTCCCAAATCGTCTGCCATACACGGAAGACAGAAGAGGGTTCCTGAGTTGCCTGAAAAATGGCATAGCGTGCAGCCGGAATGACAAGTTCTTCAAGATCGTCAGGAGTCTGGAAATCTACAGCCCCTTCCTTCCCGATAAAAAATGTATACTCGCCCAATGCCCCATTTTCATAGTCAGTATAGCAACCATAGACAGAAGCATGTCCTGCTTTTTCCTTTATCCGACCAGGCACGTCCTCACTCCAAAAACGTTCCCACATGTTTGGAATGATACCGTGAGATGTTTGTTCATTCTGATTACTTGTACGTGCTTTCAAACCAATCAAACGGATCTCACCTCGATATTCTTCCCGAATGGGTCCATCCAATGTAAGCCCCGTATCCTCTGAGGACCGCCATCGTTTCAAAAACGGCAGGTAATTACGCAGCATCGAAGTCGCTTCTTCTTCCTGCATCCCCTTCTCTACCAGGAAAGGCACAGACTGCTGAATCATTCCCTCCATAGTCAATTCAGGCTGTACAAATTCGCCTTCCTTGTAACAATACTTGCAATACTCATCCGTTTTATGATGTTGTGCATCCGTTCCATATTGGTCCTCATGCTCCAACGGCATCCCGCAACTTTGACAAGCTTTATCCATCCTCGTAAATCCCCTTTCGCTAATTGATATCAGGTATGCCACCAGTATAACGAAACAAACCTGACAACTATGGGTCAGGTTTGTTTTATTTAATCTAAGATAATTCCCGAACTTCTTCATAATTAGACGCAATACGCAACGCCATCTTATGAATCTTGTCTCGTAAATGAGCTGGCTCCTTGACAACCACATCCGGCCCCAGGCTTAAAATAAATCCGTACGCCCATGCATCCTCGGGAAACGGGACCGAAACCGTATAGATCCCTTCCTCCTGCTCGGTCAATGCTTCTACGCCAAACCAGTCCTCCGCCAAATGCCTTGAGTTACGGTTAAATTGTAGCGTAAATGGTTGTACGGCTCTGGATGCCTCCATCCGTCCCTCATTCCACGGTAGCACTTCATAAGAAAGATCCCTGCGAGCAAAAACAGTCTCTGTAACCACAAGGTCACTCATGCGGGAGAGTTTGAATAGACGAAACTGCTCCCTATCGGGACAATACGCATATACAAACCATTGTTGTCCTTTCAGAACGAGCGTATGCGGTTCAACATTTCGTTCCGTTATGGCTCCTTCTGCATTTCGATAGGTAAAAGCGAGAGTACGCGCTTGGCTCATTGCTTCTTTCACCTTTTTCAATTTGCCTTCCTGTGCAGCTTGATTTCCCCATCCCGAATGATCGACGATAAACTGTGTGGTTCGGACACTAAATCGCTCTTTCCCGGACTCCGGTATAATACTTTCAAATTTATGAAGTAACCGCGACACATTTGGGCCGCCCAACGACGAGGACAAACTCTGCAGCCCCATCACAATGTCCTTGACATCGTTATCCGTCAGCATACTGCGATCCAGGCGGTATCCTTCCATCAGACCGATTCCCCCATTGGCTCCCTGATAAGTCACCACCGGAATACCTGCCATACTAATCGCTTCAATATCTCTATAGATCGTCCGGATCGAAACCTCATATAAATCAGCCAGTTCCTTTGCTTGTACTCTATTTTTCTTTAGCAGCAAAATGACGATAGAAAGTAATCGGTCAATTTTCATTTTTTCAAAACCTTTCACCCTTAGTAAAAATAAGCCATGAGTTCCTCATTATATTCCTGTCCGTGATATTCTAAAGCATTCTTTTCTATACCATAGGTTTCAAATCCCAACTTCCTATACAGCTTAACAGCAGCTTGATTGGTAGTTACCACACTTAGGTTAATTTGCTTCAAACCTTCCAATTTTCTACCTTGGCTGATGACTTCCAATAAAAGTTTTTTAGCGATCCCCTGACCTCGGTAAGTCGATGGTACATAAACTCCCCAAATCGTTCCTTTATGCTGCGTTTTTATTTTTTGCTCTCTTCTAAATCCAGTCATACCAGCCAGCTGATGATCCTTTGTAAATGCGCCAAGTATGTAATGATCTCGTTTATTTTGTATCTGCTTCACCACATCAGATAATGGAACTTGTGCAGCTTCCTCATAGGAGGTTCCAAAAGCTTCAGGGTTCATTTGCAGGGCTTCCAGTCTCAAATTCCAATACGTTTCAGCGTCTGCTGGTTGTATGTTCCTGATTAAAATCATGGTTTCCCGTCCCTCCAAATGTTTTCCTTCATCTTACTCTATCTCTTCTCTAAAATGAATCTGTTATTCTTCGATTAAAATAACCTCAGGTGCTCTATCCAGCCGGATAGAATGCCTGAGGTTTCAATAACTTCTTACAATTATGACTCGTAGCGCTTCAGCACAATCACCGCATTATGACCACCGAAGCCGAAAGAATTAGATAGCCCAATATTTAGTGGAACCTTTCGCGCTTCATGAGGCACATAATCCAGATCGCAAGCAGGGTCTGGATTATCCAGATGCATGGTTGGCGGAATGATACCTTCTCGCAGGCTTTGCACAAGTGCAATCGCTTCAACACCGCCCGCAGCCCCCAGCATATGACCCAGCATGGACTTATTCGCAGTAACCGGAATCTGATAGGCATAATCACCAAAAAGCTTGTGGATTGCAAGGGTCTCAGCGACATCCCCGACAGACGTACTCGTCGCGTGGGCGCTAATCACGTCCACTTCTTCAGGGGAGATGTGAGCCGAACGCAGGGCCGCTTTCATCGCCAAGTAAGCTCCGGTTCCTTCGGGATGCGGTGCAACCATGTGATAAGCATCCGAACTGGCTCCATAACCGATGACCTCACCATAGATTTCCGCACCACGTCGGATAGCGTGTTCCAGTGACTCCAGTACCAGAATACCTGCACCTTCACTCATGACAAAGCCGTCCCGATTCTGATCAAAAGGTCGACTTGCTATAGAAGGCTCCTCGTTACGTGTGGATAAGGCAGTCGCATTAGCGAAACTCGCCAAGGCCAATCTAGTCACCGCCGCTTCAGCCCCACCGGCAAAAATGACATCCGCATCTCCTGTACGAATCGTCCGAAACGCCTCTCCAATTGCTGTATTCCCAATAGAGCAAGCCGTCACGGGTGAAAGCGTAGGTCCCATCGCTCCAAACGCGATACTAATTTGAGCAGCAGCCATATTCGATATCATCATAGGTACCAGCGTTGGGCTAACTCTACCCGGTCCACGATGTAGCAGCACATCTACATTGTCCACCAACGTATCCAAACCGCCGACTCCCGATCCCACATAAACACCGACACGCTCCAAATCGGTGTGATCCAGTTCCAGACCGGAATCCTTGAGCGCTTGCTCTGCCGCATATAATGCAAACTGAGTAAACCGATCCATTCGTCTAGCATCTTTACGTCCCCATTGCTTTTCTGCATCAAAATCCTGTACCAGTCCAGCAATTTGTGCTTTCAAATCGGACACATCGAATGTATCAATTTTACGTATACCTGAATTGCCTTCCAGCAAATTCTTCCACAACGTGTCCACTTCATTACCCAGTGGGGAAACGACACCCATACCTGTTATCACTACTCTTTGCATAAGCTATTCATTCCTCCTGCTCGGTGACTTACTTATAATCCTCATTTTAACCTTGTCTTATCCTATTACAAGTGTTTGTTTATCCTGGTATAATGAACACTACTATAGTAAACGCATTATTTGCTCACTTCGGATATACCCATTGAATGGAGAGAAAATACCTATGAAAACGGAAGCACGTCTGGAAGCACTATCTGTTTTTCTAAAAACAAAAAGAGCCCATCTACACCCACATATGGTCGGTCTCCCCCAAGGATCACGTCGCAGAACACCAGGCTTGCGCAGAGAAGAAGTCGCTCAACTGGCAGGTGTCAGTACGACCTGGTATACCTGGCTGGAGCAAGGACGAGATATTAAGGTGTCCGCCTCTGTGTTGGATGCTATTGCTGCCGCACTGCAGTTGAACACAGACGAGCGCAAATATTTGTATGATTTGGCGATCGAGGCCGGGTCTCACAGCCTTCCTGCTCCTGAAGAGCAAGCCGTCATTTCCCCCTCTCTGCAAAAGATCGTACAAGAGCTACACTACTGCCCTGCTATTATTTCAGATCGGCGCTGTCATATTGTCGGCTGGAACGCCGCTGCTGCTCATGTTTTTATGGATTTTGCCGAGCTACCCCATGAGCAACGCAATATGATTGAACTGCTATTCACCAAAAAGGAGTTTAAAAGTCTAGCCGTGAATTGGGAACACTTTGTAAAGGGATTCCTTGCTATTTTCCGCGCTTATTACGGGCAATACGTGACAGACCCCTGGTACGCACAATTTATACAAAATATGAGCCAGGCCTACCCAGAGTTTAACGAGCTTTGGAATCAGAGCGAAGTAAGCTCCGCACCGGAGGTGCTCATTGAATTTCGACATGCCAAGGCTGGCAAAATGCTATTTGACCTGACTTCTCTTCAGGTACAAGGCAGTGTTGATCTCCGTTGTAGCATTTACACCCCCAATGCGCAAACCTCTACGGAAAGTAAACTCCAAAAGTTAATGGAAGGCAGCTAAAGGATTTCATCCCTCCTGTTATGAAGATATCTTTTTCCGTCCATACTACATCTACGATCTGTGCTAAATAGATGCCACATATGTGACAGAACCAAGAGCTTCAACTGTGCTACTACCAGGAGGGAGGGAATCATCATGAAAGCCAAATCGACAAGTTCCCCGCATATACACAATCAAGCGCCACTGCCTGTTCCGGTGCAATTTGATCGAAGCTGGCAGGATGAGCTGGAGCAACGCCTACGCAAAGGTGGCCCTTGGGGAGATTGGAATCTGTATCAGCTGGCCATTGAGGCTGAAAAAGCCAAGCTGGTGCCGAACTTCGATGAGCTTCAATGTCTACAGCATTTGCAAGACCTCACTCCACTACCCCATCAGCTGGATACCGCTCGGAAGGTACTGTTTCAAATGTCCGGACGTGCCATTCTTGCCGATGAAGTCGGCCTAGGCAAAACGATCGAAGCTGGAATGATCCTAAAAGAATATCTGGTTCGCGGGCTGGCTTCCAAAGTGCTTATTCTTGTACCCGCATCCCTGGTCCTACAATGGGTGCGTGAGCTGAACAGCAAATTCGGTATTCCCGCTGTCGCCCAGAAGAAAGCGTATTCTTGGTCTTCCGAGGTCGTCGTGGCCTCTATGGATACCGCCAAGCGGGAGCCCCATAGTAACATCCTGCTAGATACCGATTATGACCTGCTCATTATAGACGAGGCTCATAAGCTGAAAAATAAAAAGACATCCAACTACCAGTTTATTATGAAGCTGCGTAAAAAATATTGTTTGCTCCTGACAGCAACACCTGTACAAAACGATCTGTCTGAGCTGTTTAACCTGATTACACTGCTCAAGCCCGGTCAATTGGGAAGACATGGCGATTTTTCAGCCAACTTTGTTGTAGATAAACGTCTGCCTAAAAATGAAGATCAGCTCAAGGATGAGCTGTCTAAAGTCATGATCCGTAATCGTCGCGGAGAAGGCCCGGTTCAATTCACCAAACGAAATGTTTCTAACATTCACTTGGAACTTTCGCCGGAAGAGCAAGCGCTGTACGATGGGGTGACCTCTTTTGTCAAAGAGCAATACCAGGCGAATGGTGGAAATTTAAGTAGCATGCTGTCTCTCGTCACCCTTCAACGGGAAGTGTGCAGCAGCCGGGACGCTGTGTTCGTGACGCTGGTCAATTTATCCAAAAAGATGGCCCCAGACTCTCCTCTACGCGATCGTGTCTGGGATTTGGTTGCACACATTAAAGCGATCAAGGCCAATTCCAAAGCAGAAAAAGCGCTTGAGCTTATCCGTCAGATGAACGAAAAAGTGATCATTTTTACAGAATACCGAGCCACACAGGAGTATTTGCTGAACTATTTCCGTGACCGTGGCCTATCTGCTGTTCCTTACCGAGGCGGTATGAACCGTGGACGCAAGGATTGGATGATGGATCTGTTCCGTGGGCGCATTCAGGTCATGATTGCAACTGAAGCGGGTGGTGAAGGCATTAACCTGCAATTTTGTCACCATATGATTAACTTCGATTTACCGTGGAATCCCATGCGCGTGGAGCAGCGGATCGGACGGGTACATCGACTTGGACAGACGCATGATGTTAATATTTTTAACTTGTCCACAACTGGAACGATTGAGGAGCATATCCTGCATCTGCTGCATGAAAAGATAAATATGTTTGAGATGGTCATTGGCGGATTGGACGTTATTCTGGAGAAGTTTGAGAAGAAAGAATCGATTGAAAAAAGTTTGTATAAAATTATGCTTGAATCCAGTAGCGATGATGAAATTCGCAAAAAAATGCAAAATCTGGGTCACTCGCTGGATTCCATCAAACAGGAAATGGAACAACTGCGCACAGACCAGCCAAACACCGAGGATGTATTAGGCTTAGCAGGCAATACGGTTTCTCCAGGCAAAGCTCGACGCAGTGTGAAGGGAGGGCGCTAGTTTGACCATGAATGCACAGCAAGTCCAACGCTTTGTCCACACCTATCTGGAAGCTACCGGATGTAGTGTCATCGAGAGGTCGCCCCACCATGTAACCGTTAAGCTTTCTCCAGAAGCGGATAAAGCCTTAACAAACCGCCCCTACTATTGGGGATACGTAGAGCGTACTGGCGTTCCAGCGCAGACGATGTCCTTCACTTTCATCTTTGATAGGGAAGCCTATCGCACAGAACAGGAACGTTTAGCGGATCATACGCCACCAACTCCAGCATCAGGCAACGCAGCACAAGATCAGGTCATGGGGCGTTACTTCGGTCATGTACCAACGTTACCACAATTAGGACCTGGACGTATTTTGCAGGAGGAGCTTCGATATGGAAGCCGTCGGCTGCATCAAATTTTTGAAGCCGCACGGGATGGAGGGAAATATGTTTATTTATTTGAGCAGCCTGATGCCCGTCAGCTGTCTGCCCGCTCTCCCGTAGTCTATGAAGCTTGGCTCAGCATTTGCTATAAGATTGAATTCGCCTGCGATTTGAAGCGTGAGGAACTTCAGTGGCTAGGTATTTCGCTCAAAAGCGGCACTATTGTAACCGATTTTGGCGCCATGCTCGAAACCCGGCAGCTCAGCCCGCTGCTGGCGGGCAATATGCATGTACAGCCTGCCAAGCTATCTGTCCCTGAAGCTTCTACCTCGCTTGAAAGCTACCTCACTGAACAACTCCGTCAGCAAGATTATGGTTGGGCTGAGCAGGCGAAGGAACGATTGCGCGAGGAATTGGAGGTTATTGACCATTACTACGATGATCTAATCAAAGAGCAGAAAGAGGAAGAGGATAAAAAAGAAGCCATTTCAGAGCAGCATCAAGCCCGCCGTAAAGAAATGGTATGGCAATATGAGCCAAAGGTACTCGTATCCGCCATTAACTGCGGGATATTTCATCTGCGGTAACCGATATCTCTCGCTCCTTCGCAGGAAAGTTGCAGAGGTATCGTCAGCTTGTAACATCTTGCTTCAGCCTACATCAGTTTCCGCTGCTGTAGCCACAAGTTTGGTTAAACATGTCTCCTATGTATCGACAGCAAAAAACGAACCTGGATACGACATTTACGCCGACAAGGTGCAGCAGTCTTTTTATCGGACAGGCTGTATGCTGGATAAAAAAGAATGCCTCCGTCGGGCAATCAAGCCGACAGAAAGGTGGATTACATTGAATAAGAGTCATTCCGGGCACTATAGCATAGGTATGATCGCAGCTGTTCTGATCGGCCTGTCCACAGTCTGTCCGTTCACTTCCATTCATGCGGCTCCCTCAGTCGCACAAGGCAACAATTTAAACTCGGTGTCTCTCTACAACGAAAGCTCGTGGGTTCCTCCATTGAACTCCACGAGTCCTGTTACCCCTTCCCCGGGTGACGTTTCAGCAAGTTTTCCTACTGAGGAGCAAGGCGTGCCCGCAGACGTAAAACAGACTGCGGACAACACGGTACAATCCCTATCGTCGCAGCCCCCTTTTGCCTCGTGGAAAGATGCTGAGCTTAGCTATCATCCGCTCGGACCTGGAACCCATAGTTGGCTTGTTCAAGTAAACCGTGCGGGAGAATACATCGGCTACCTGATTATCGGATCAGACTCCAATGGCGCATTTCAACTCAACGAATACGGGAATGGTCCGGGCGGGCCTTATAGTATGGCTGTACTTCGTCAATCCCTGGTGTCGCTCACAGATACTGATCTTTCATCTATCGACAAGCTGCAAATCACACCTATGTATGAGGAACCGTTACTAGCCTACTGGCTGGTGCGTTCCTCTACAGGCAGCGAAATATGTATTGATGCTGTAACTGGCGATCCGTTACCTGTAGAAGTGGCAGATGGGAGTTGGAAACATAAGCTTCAGAACAACGCATTCTCTTCATCTGTACCCTTTTTGAAAACACAGGCGCAAGCGGTTACAGTCTCGTCTGCTCCTTTTGATCCCTATGACGATCTGGGTTGGCTTCAACCCAAGCAAAAACTTACTGTCCGTAACACAGCTCAATTTATGGATACACTGAGCATTTCACCGCGTATTATATTTTCTGCCACAGGTATCAATTTTGCCTTTGGAGGGCCCTTATCCATTAGTGGGTATCAGTCTTGGATATCCCCAGATCAGCCGTCCCAACCCATTTTATATGCGTTATCCCACCACAATGGACTTTCCCGTTTTGTACCACTAAAACAGTTGTTGTCAGCTGGTGAATTTTATCGTTTGGACTCTTAGTTATTAAGAAACACGCAAAATGATTCGGAATGATCCCTACAACACAAAAAGAGACCTCAAATGGCATACCCTATGCCTCTTGTGGTCTCTTTGGCGAGTTTAATGTCGCTCTCTTCTTTCTCTGCGTGTGGATTTCATCCACATTTTCAGAGCCAGAGGCAACATGCCAAACCATTTGCTCACCCACGGCTCTCTGGCTTGTTTTTGACTGCGCCGGACATCACGCGGCGTTTCCATATAGCGAACAATCCGCTGCGTAATATACGTCACCAGTTCGTCACTCTTCGCCATCCTCCACGACCTCCTCCATTCTGCCCCTATCATGTCCATTCACATTGCTTGGAAATATCGGATTTACACGTTAGGTGCAGATACAACTAGCTTGCTCATTTTCCAAAAGGTCTAACCCCTGTGGGAATACCTATGCATGGTTTCCCTTAAATGGAACATACTATCTTCAACATAACAGTTGCCTCAAGGCTAATTGTTATGTTTGAAGGCAGCTACGCTGCATTAGATTTGATGTCTGTTATGCATGGTTTTTCAGTAAACAATTAATTCGTCCACTGGAGGAATAGAACGTGCGAAAAAAAAAGTTAAACAAGATATGGCTGAAAGGGCTGGGGTTGAGTCTATGCATCCTTTGTAGTGCTGTATTTGCCCCATTTACCTATATAGCTGCTCAGCCCAACGAGAAGAATAGCGAACCGAACAAGTATATAGAGGGTCCATCCAACGTACATTCGTCCTTTCACGCTTTTGCCAAGCCCGTTGTCCTGATTGATGTAGGCCATGGCGGTGTGGATGGTGGAACAAGTCATAAAGGGCTTTTGGAAAAAGATATCAATCTCGCCATTGCTCAAAAGCTGTACTTGATCTTACGCTCCCAGGGCTACCCTGCTGTCCTGAATCGGGACAAGGACTACGCACTGAGTGACGATAACCGTTGGTTGCAGTCCAAATCCCGGCACCTTAAAGACCTGGCTCAACGTAAAAGTCTAACAGAACAACTGCCCACCGCTTTGGTTGTAAGCCTGCATGTCAATTGGACCAAACGTACCGAAAAACGGGGACCCATTGTGCTGTATCAGGATGAAGGCAGCAGCTATCTGTTGGCTGAACGGATTCAACATTCATTAAACCGCTTATTTTGCATGAATAGAGAAACAGTGTACGGAAAACCCTTTTATCTTCTGAATAAAATCCAGCATCCTGCTGTAATTGTGGAAACCGGATTTATAAGTAACGAACAGGACAGAGCTATGCTTTCCGAGGATCGTGGTCAAAAAAGCATTGCTGAAGCTGTTGCCGAAGGCATTATTGCGCATCTGACGGCATGGTAGTGTTGGTGGCTGGGTCTCCAGTCCATCCCCATACAGCACGCACCAAATCGCTAATACCCACAAATTTGGCGTGCTCCTTTAGCTTGGGAACCGATGAATGAAGAGCCGAGGATGTATACATGCCAGACACGCCAACGTGCCCAATCGTTACGCATGTATCGTGCTCGTCCAGCCACTCAACTACTTTTGTAAGTTGCCGATTCACATGAGCGAGTGTATGGACATCATCCAGGAAAACATCATTGCGTACTGGTGGCATTCCCTTTTTAGCGGCAAGTTCAGGCACCACTGACCAATAATTAGTACGGCTGTCGACAAAAAATAGTCCATGCTCCTTACAAACATCAAGAACAATAGACATAATGCGTTTATCCGAAGTGACCTTGGAACCCATGTGGTTGTTCATTCCTATCGCATAAGGAACATCCTTTATAGCTGCTGTCACCTTAGCGCGTACTTCTTCATCCGTCATATTTGCCTTAATTGCTCCGGGTCCAAGCCATTCGGGCTTTCCCTGCTTTGGTTCCATCGGAAGATGGACGATGACATCATGACCACGCTTATGCGCTTCCATAGCGTCCTGCTTGGTTGTAGGCAGGAAAGGCATCACAGCCACGGTAATCTTAACGGGTAAATTTAAAATTTGCTCAGTCCCTTTCATATTATTTCCCAGATCGTCGATAATGACGGCAACCATCTTTTGCGGCACGGCCTGTTTGTCTAATGCTTTTGCAACACCAGTACTATAGACCATGAATAACATGCATACCGAAATACAGAGTACTACGGTTCTCCGAATTTTAGAGCTTGAATGGAATACAGGTACATAAGCTGGCTCTTTCCGGCCGCGAGATGCCTTTAAAGCCTTTTTTATTATGTTTCTCATGTGTAGCTTCCGTCGTGTGCTCATTGCGGGTCAGCCTCCTTCTCTGTCCCTTCATTGTGTGAGTAACCTCGTCTAAATATGTATAAGGCAGATCCATGGAATACTCCCTGATCTGCCTTATCGTGCGTAGAAACGTATATTAAAGCCGCTTACCAGTTCTTATCAATAAATTCATCACGGCCTGATTGGGCCCGATCTTCCTTATAGTGCTTCACGTTTTTCTTGTGGAAATCCTGATGATAATCCTCTGCCGGATAAAAAATCGAAGCAGGAAGGATCTCCGTTACAATTGGCTTATCAAAGCGTCCACTTTGTGCCAACTGCTCCTTGGACTGTTGCGCAAGCTCACGTTGCTGCTCTGTATGATAAAAAATTGCGGGTTTATACTGTGTACCTCGGTCCTGAAATTGACCTTCCCCGTCGGTAGGATCTGTTTGCGGCCAATATAATTCGAGCAGCTTTTCATAAGGAAACAGCTCAGGCTCAAAAGTAATCTGCACCACCTCGTAGTGACCTGTAGTTCCTGTTTTAACCTGCTCGTAGGTCGGATCGGGAATCGTTCCTCCAGTGTATCCTGACACAATGCCATGAATGCCCGGCTGTTCTTCAAACGGAGTCACCATACACCAGAAGCATCCACCTGCAAAAGTTGCTTTCTCCATCTTACATCCAACCTTTCAAATACTTCATCATAAAGTGCGTTATTTTCTATCATATCTTAAAAGATAACCTTATAAAAGAATTGTTTATAAACTTGAGGATTTTGCAAAATCCTGACTTAAATGAAATCAAGTAATTTGTCAGAATCCTTTATTGAAATCCATAGTTTGCGTGAAGACAAGAAACATGTTCAGCTTAGACTATGAGCAAATCCCCAGAAATATAAGAAAAAGGTCTCTAAAACTGCTACGAGAGCAATTCTATAGACCTTTTCTAATGGATGCGGTCGAGAGGACTCGAACCTCCACGGGGGTTAGCCCACACGGACCTGAACCGTGCGCGTCTGCCAATTCCGCCACGACCGCATATAAGTTGTCTTTTATCCTCGAAAGAGCAATCTTTCTTAGTGACAAGATAGATCATACCATGCCTATATCAAGATGTCAAACCTTTTATGTTCGTTAATTTTCTCTTGATAAAAAAGGAATAATAAACTAAAATAAGAACATAGGTTCCCGGGAACAAAAGTTCCTTTTCTTCAATCGGTTATGAATTATCATCACATTTTCCTAAGGCGGTGAATGGTAATGACCTCTTTAGATACTACTCAGCATGAATGGTCTCTTGTGAAAAGTTATCTGCTCCTTACCTTTATTCAAAAAGTATTTGAGCGGGACAGCCTAATTCTTGAAGAAAGCGGTATGCTGAAAACCCCTGATCTTTATGTCGAAATGGTTAACGCAGGTGTAGATCGTACCGGAATCCTGCTGTCTGAAATAAAACATGAATTTAATAAATATCACATTCATGTTCTGGACATACAACAAAACCACTCCGGCATTCACGCCACCTATATAAGTAAAGGCAATCAAGAGCAGTTCAGTATGGGAATGCCAGCATTCCGCAAAGAAATGTATGAGCGGATGCGAGCATATCTGGGGCTCCCAACCTCTATGCCCCATACAGCTGCCCTTCCTTTACTAGAGAAACATCGCCCCGAATTACCAAACAATTCAACTTCCAAACCTCTACGCGTCGTTGAACGAAGTTTGGTTACATCCTCTTTGGCCTATAAGCGTAAAACGTCTCGCCCTGCTGCTTTTGCTGCAAGTAGAAGAGCATAATCCCCGCACAACAAACATGAAAAAGAAAAAAAGCTTCCGCAGACACCAACTGTGCTCGGAAGCTCCTTTCCATATTCATCATATATCCTAATCGATCTATAACCGCTATGACGAAGTATAAGCTCATCAATTACTAATTCGCCTTATTGCAACGCCTTCTGTACACGCGTAACCCCTTGACTTAGAGCATGTCCTCCACCTACTGCCGCGGCCACAGCAATGGTCTCCATAATTTCCTGATCACTTGCTCCTTTGGACCGCGCCTCGTCCACGTGATAAAACGTGCATACTTCATTGTTGGCAAATAAGCCAATGCCTAGCGCAATCAGTTGCTTGGTTTTCTCATCTAAGCTGCCGGCTTGAAAGCACTCTCCAGTAAAGCGATGATATGCATGAACTACCTCGGGCAACTGATCTTCCAAATGGCTGATTTGATCCTTGTATGCATGTACTTTTTCGTCCATAACCGTCATTGACACAGCACGTCCTCTCTGTTGGATTTTCCATCATTACTGTGTCCGATTTAGAGTTTCTGTATGCCTAATGAATCACCCAGTTATTTTTATCCAACACCCATTTGGAACCCATTCCTAATCCAGATCTATCGGATTGTGACGCGGCTCGCTGAACGACTGGTATGTATAGCTACGATCCAATTTGACCACACGTCGATTCTGTCGGCGAATAAGCACTTGTTCATCATCCCATGCCAGTACAATGCCAACAACATCGTTGGACTCCAATCCATCGCGTACGACACGCACCTTTTCACCGGAGAGTCGATAAGCATCCAATTCTTCGTCCATAATCATCCTTGTCCCCTCCTTATTTACTTTTTTAACACAGCGACCATGATTCTATATACATGAAAAAAGTTTAAAAAGAGACCTAATCGAATCATTTAGGTCTCTTCTCTCTTACTACTTATATGGATTGCCAACAGAGCGACAAATTATCCCGACTGATTTACACTGTGATCATGTTCTTTTGTATCGTTCTTCTCGTACCAGAAGTCCAGCACTTGTGCAGACAACACTCGCTGATCTACATACTCCACTTGGTGAGCAGTAAATTCTTCTTTCCAAGAGAAGGACAATTCTTCGCATAGGTTAACCAACGTCAACAACTCAGACCAGGCCACATAGCGTTTATACCAAAAAAACTGAGGATGTTCAATCATATAGGGATACAAATCGTCGAATTCCGTATGCTTACAATCCAAGGCACGCTCAAAGTGTACTTTAGCCGCTGCCAGTTTTTCCAGAAAAAACTGTTCGGTCAATTGTTCTTTCCCCATGTTGCTGCCTCCTCTCCAAAACCTTATCTATATTATAAGCGAAATTGAAGCTCATGCAAAGGTTATTATTAGAAATAAGGATCAGGAGTTTTGAATTGTTACTATTCAGCAAACTCAATCTTGCCGTCAGCTAACGACGAAATTTTGACCAATGACTCTACACGAATACCTTGCTCACGGATGGTTCTCGCTCCGGCCTGAAAGCTTTTTTCCACCGCGACACCGAATCCAACCAACTCCGCTCCGGAGCGTTGAATGATTTTAACCATGCCTCGCGCCGCATCACCATTAGCGATAATATCATCAATGAACAGAACACGATCATCTTCGTGAATAAATTGACGAGACAGCATAATATCCGTAACAATACCTTTAGTAAACGAAGGTACGCGTTCACACAGCGCGTCTGGATCAGCTAATAGGGTCTTTTTACGACGAGCGAATACCAACGGTACACCCAATTCCAATGCTGTCGCAAACCCGATGGCAATGCCTGAGGACTCCACGGTCACTACTCTGGTGATCTTCTCTTCCCGGAAACGTGCTGCAAACTCTCGTCCCATTGCCATTGTCAGCTCTGGATCAACCTGGTGATTAAGCAAACCATCCAGCTTCAGCACCTGATCTGATGCAATCACGCCTTCATTTAAAATTCGTTTCTTTAATACTTCCATTACATGACCTCCCACGGCATTCCTATGCGGTAAAAGTACCATACTTCACCCGCCGCTTTCAAGCTATAGCTGCTTTCCATGCGGTCAGTTGACATTTTTTTTACGCTTGTTCCAGAACCATGCGGTGATTCCTCCCACAACGATTAAAAGAATAACGACCAGCCCTATCCGATGCGTCACCTTCTCCATTAGCTTCGCCACCTGCTCCCAATGCATGCCCACCGCATGTCCAATCCCCAAAAATGTACCGCACCACAGCAAAGCTCCTGCTGACGCATAACTGATATAGCGAAAAACGCCTAGACGGGTTGTACCTGCTAGATATGAGGATACATGTCTCAAGCCGGGGACAAAATATCCGAACAGGATTCCCCAGGTACCATAGCGCCCAAACCAATTTTCAGAAGAGGCAATTCTAGAAGGCGTAAGCCTCACCCATTTTCCGTATCGATGCAAAAGTGGTTTGCCCAGCAGACGCCCCAGTGTGTAGCTAAGCATCATACCCGTCATACTACCGAAAAATGTGACTGCCAGTGCGGCAATGAAGTTGTAGTGCCCTTGAGACACGAGCCCGCCGAAGGCGATCATTAGCACTTCGTCGGGTATAGGCATACCCGCTACTCCAAGTGCAAGCAAGCCGAACATTGCCAAATATCCGTATTCCAGTATCCATGCAAGGATTTGACCCATAAATTACGCTCCCGTCAAGCTATTCATTAATTCACCTTAATTATTTTCAGTCTCATCCAGTCATGTCCTATTTCAGTTGAACATAGTTTGTATTATATGCTCGCTGCAGCGTTATTCAAGCAGGCAAGGAGGGACTGGGGATGAAACGTAATATTCATGTTTTTCAGATTGCTTTTACATACATCGGTACAATCGTCGGTGCCGGCTTTGCTACCGGACAAGAAATTCTGCAATTTTTTACGCAGTACGGTCGTTGGGCTACACTCACTATTATGCTATCCACAATCATATTTGTATGGTTGGGTACGAAAATGATGCTGATCGCTCATGATATTTCAGCCAAATCCTACGAGGACCTGAACAAACATCTTTTTGGCGCCAATGCCGGGAAATGGATTAGCTGGTTCACACTCATCGTGCTGATTGGCGTAAACAGCGTCATGCTGGCAGGAGCCGGCTCTGTTTTTGTAGAACACCTTCACCTGCATTACCAAACCGGACTTCTTATTACACTGATTGGAACTTATTTGCTGCTAAGTAAAGGCATCAAAGCCATCTTGCACATGAATACTGTGGTTGTCCCTTTGATGATCATTATGTCTCTTCTGCTCGTTCACAGCACGCTCTCCATGCCCAATCCTCAGAGTTTTATTACGAATACGACAGATCACAGTACATTTCGAACCTTGCTCTCTCCACTGCTATACACGTCCTTCAACCTAACTATGGCCCAAGCCGTGCTTGTACCACTTGGCAGCCAAACCTTTTCCCGAAGAACCATCCGCTGGGGCGGAGTTTTGGGAGGAATTGGTGTCGGATTTATGCTGATGGCTGCGCACTTTGCCATGTCAGCACATATGCCAGGCATTCAGCAATTTGAAATCCCTATGGGAAGCATTGCTTACCGTCTGGGTGCCTTTGTCGAAATCATATACATTCTACTCATTTTCATGGAAATCTTCAGTACCTTTGTAGCCGACATTTATGGAGTCAGTCTGCAAATTCGTCAGCATGTCCAAATTTCGCCCAAGCTCATCACACTATTCATTATGCTCACCTGTTTTTTAATCAGTCAGTTCGGCTTCAGTTCACTATTATCTGTCCTTTATCCTATTTTCGGAATGCTCAGTCTGATGTGGGTTAGTAAACTGATCATAGCAGGACGCGGGAGACCTTTCCGGTCCTCACGTCCTCGCTCCAGCTTTTGGCATTCCGATTCCAAGCCAGGTGATACTCGTCATGGTTAATGTGGAAATTTCAAATACATTTTCTTCAATTCGTTAACCGCCCGACTTAAAGAATAGCTTGATTTAGCCTTATCGCAGGCAGATCTAGCCAGCTCATAACGATAGGCAGGGTCAGCAATGACCTTCTCTAAAGCGTCTGCCAGTGCCCTCGGATTGTCGGGTGGCACGAGCAGGCCATTTACCCCATCCTCAATCTGCTCCGGTATTCCTCCCACTTCTGTACCTACCAATGCCAGACAACTCAACGCTGCTTCCGCAAATACCGAACCAAAGGCCTCCGCCCGAGAAGGCAAAACAAATACATCAAAGAAAGGCATAAACTCTTCTGGATGAAGGGTATATCCATAAAAAATCGTCTCATGGTATATATCGAGCTGTCGTGCCATCTCTTCCAGCTCAGGGCGAACCGGACCGTCTCCAATAATATGAAGCACAAATTCCAGATTTCTTTTTTTAAGTTCAGCACAGGCCCGCAATAAAATATCCAGTCCTTTCGCCGGAACAAGGCGGCAAACAGTTATGAGCTGTGTCACTTCATTTTCGTGTGGAATGGGCTTGAAGCGCTTCTCATCATATCCGTTCGGAATGACTGCAATGTCTTGCGGATTCTGAACGTAAGGAGTTAAGTAATGCTGAAAAGAATGAGATACCGCTATCAATCGATCCGCCTTCTGCTCCATTTCCCCATACAGTGACACTAAGAATTGGTGTTCAGGCCCGTTCTCCTCTATTTTCCCGTTTAGAATTAACTCCTTCTCATAGGAAGAGTGAATCGTCTGTACGAGCGGAATGTCAGGAAAAACAGTTTTCATGGCGATTCCGGCAATAGGATGATGGGCATGAATGAGGTCATAGGGCTTCTGAATACGAAGCCGTGTCCACCACAAATAGTCACGGTACGTCTGAATATATTTCTGGACGATTGGATATTGTTCATATCTCGTCCAGTCAAAGGTATCAAAAGTTACTTCGTCCCTACCCTTGTTACGAATCCGTTTAGGGATTGAAAATAGCTCCATTTCCCAACGGGGGGATGTAAATCGCTCTTGCAGATATGGAATCATGGATGAAACGCCTCCCGGTTGCTCGGGTGGGAAAAAGAGAGCCTGTAGCAATTTCATGACGTGCTTCCCCTTTCAAGCATTAAACTGCCCGGATCACAGATTGTATGTATAGGTTTCCGGATTTTCTGAAAGATGATATATTGAAAATAAATGTTAGTCACAAAAGAAAATTATAACATTTTAAATGGAATAAATCCTGTCTATTGTATCGGAACGATATCATCCGTTCAATAGATTGACTACTTTTGCAAATGGAGTCGGTGATGTTGTCGTTGTTGTCCTTATCGGGAACCTTGGGTTTCCCATCTCTAGCCGGGGCCGTAAGTGCAGCCTGCGGTTTGTATATTATACTCATGATGGCACTGATGTGCGTGATCATATATAGCAGACAACGAAAAAAAGCCTATATCCTTTTTTCGGTTGCCGCTATTATTATTATGACATATGAAGCCATGAATCTCTATTCAGCAGGCGGAGGCAAGATGCAACTCCAAGGAATCGTGTGGAAAAATGCGCTGGAGGCGTCTGCCTTCGTGCTCATCAATGCCGCTGTATTTCAACTCTACCGGAAGCTGAAACGTGTGCAGACATGGACCTTGATGCTGCTGGGTGCGTTATTGATATTGCCGGTTATTGCCTGGACTGCAGGTTTGTTGCCCGCTTGGATCAGCGCAGCGAAACTCGTTGGGTTCACTCTGTTTTATCGAATACTGGTACTTATACTGAGCCTTGTGTTCATAACCCCACGAATCGGGCAGCCAAAGAAGTATGTAGCGGGCTTATTCATGTATTTGCTCTGGCTCGGCTATTTGTGGCTGCGAAATGACATCCCTGAAAAAGCAGGCAGTTCAAACGCTGTCCTATATATGTCATTTTTACCATTGCTGTACTACACTACGTTGTTCATCATCCTGTTTGAACGAATTGTGGAGCTGCTCCAAAGGATTTACCGTTCTTCCATCACCGATGGTCTGACAGGGCTGTACAACCGTAAATACTTTTCGGGCCGACTTCGGCGATATATGGATCAAGGAATCCGCGTGTCGGTCATTTTTTGCGATATTGACAATTTCAAAAAGCTGAATGATACACAGGGCCATGCTCGTGCGGATGAAGTACTCAAACAGGTCGCACAGATTATGGAGGATGAACTGGATGAAATCGGACTGACCGGACGATACGGTGGCGAGGAACTGGTCGCAATGGTTGTGGACCGACGTGCCAAGGTTGGACATGTTGCAGAACGTATCCGCGAGCGGGTCGCGGAAGAAAGCATTGTCACGATCAGTGTCGGACACAGTACAGTGAAGAAGGAAATGAACCCGGATGAACTGGTCAAGCAGGCCGATCAAGCAATGTACATATCTAAAACGACAGGTAAAAACAAGGTTACAGCTTATAAAGCAGCCGAAGTGAAAAAGAGTCGGGCAGCACGCGCACAATAATTCGTAACCTGCGATTCAGTGTTGAACGTTGAGTTTGAATAATTCTCTGTCTGGTTGCCTATATCATAAAATGACGCACAGGAATCTCATAAGAGCCTGTGCGTCATTTATATTTAATCTGACTATCAAACTTCTGACGTCGCAGATGCTATATCCCGGCCGATCCATGCCAGTTCTTCACTAGTCAGCTCTCGATAGCTGCCCATTGGAAGCTGTTCATCCAGCTTCAATGGCCCCATGGCCGTTCTTTTCAAATAGGTCACCTTTTTACCAACCGCCTCGAACATACGCTTTACTTGATGAAACTTACCCTCATGGATTACAAGCGAAATATAGGAAATAACTTCTCCATCTGCCTGGTACGGATGTTCGTGACGAAGAATGGTCAACTGCGAGGGAAGGGTAACATACCCATCATCCAGTTCCACTCCTGCTGTAAATTGATGAATATCCTCCTCCGTGACATGACCAGACACGGTAGCCTCATACGTTTTAGGGACATGCCGCCGTGGAGAAAGTAGTTCGTGCGCTAGCTTACCATCGTTGGTCAACAACAATAGTCCTTCTGTATCTTTATCTAAGCGTCCTACTGGAAAGGGCTCAAAATGTCGTTCTTCCGCACTCAGCAAATCCAGCACCGTCCGCTCCCTTGTATCTTCAGTTGCAGATATGACGCCCGGTGGCTTGTGCAGCATGATGTAAATATACTCCCGAAAAACAACACGTTCCCCGTTCACTTCAATCTGATCCTGATAGGGATGAACCTGTAAGCCGCTATCCTTAGTGGTTCTCCCGTTTACCGTGATCATCCCTTGCTTCACCTGTCTCTTGATATCACTACGGGAGCCATATCCCATATGGGTTAAAACTTTGTCCAAACGTTGCGTTTGTCTCCCTTTTCCACTCATACCGATGTCCACCTCCAGCCTGTAGGGTATTCATTTTTGAGCATGCCGTCCTGCCATTTGCCCCACCCAGCCGAATAACCATCAATGCACACGAGAGTATAGCCTTTGGGCTGGACTTCGTTCCGCAGTGCCATTCTCTCAACGGGGATGGACAAGGTCTCACCTTTTAAATACCGGATGGCCTCAGCATCTGAACTGGAGAGATCGATGCTTCTAACCGCATCTGAAGGGCGTAATGCCACCGCCAGCGGGTGTGAAGGCACAAAGCGACCATTCTTGTCGGTACCCATAAACCAGCCTGGTCGCACCACCTTAAGGCCATCCAAACGATGTGATGCCAGTGGCGACTGATAAATGCGATCTCCGTAAACCACCGTATAGCCTGTTAAGCACACCTCCAGCTGCTCCTTCACAAATTGGTGATAGGACTCCAGCACATCCTGTGGGGAGCGTGCAGCGGATTTTACATTCTCTTTGCCAGAACGAGACTTATTGCCACCCAAGCCGCGCGCGGACTTTCCTTTACCGGACTTCCCGTCCATTCCTTTACCACTTCGTTTAGGCTCACCAGTCACATGTCTTCCTTGACCGCTTGGCGTCAGCGCTTCCTTGACGGACAAAAGCTGCTTCTTCCGTGGATACGCTGCATCTATGTTCAACGCCCTGTCATCCTTGTCCTCAAATGGAGTCAAATCCTCTGATTCAGTGTGATCTTCTGTCCCAGTGACACGACCACCCTGGTGTTGCAACACAGCGATAAAATGGCCTTCTCCCTCTACGAGATGCGGCCAAAGGCGTGCTGTTCCCCGCAGTTCGGGGTGTGCTGCCGCGACATCTTCACTCATCCATTCCGGGTGGCCTGGTGCAAAGCCTGCTTCCGATGGAACAGGGACTACGTCAAAATCGGGATGAGCCTCCAGAAATTCTGCGATCATTCCTTCATTTTCTTCTGGCGCAAAGGTGCAGGTCGAATAGACAATTCTCCCTCCTGCGCTCAGCATTGAGGCCGCTACACGCAAAATGTCCCGTTGCATGACTACACATTTATCCACCGAATGCGTTTCCCATTGTTTTGCCATATCCTCATCCTTGCGGAACATACCTTCTCCCGAGCAAGGTGCGTCAATTAGTATCTTGTCAAAAAAATGTGGAAAGGCAGCGGCGATTCGATCCGGGCTTTCATTCAGTACCACGGCATTACGCACACCGTACAATTCCACATTTTTAGCCAACGCTTTGGTTCGGTCCGTGCTAATATCATTTGTCACCAATACGCCGCTTCCTTGTAGTTTGGCAGCTATTTGGGTCGATTTGCCGCCCGGTGCAGCACACAAGTCCAATACAGCTTCGTCCTGAGCTACATTGAGCAGCTCAACTGGAGACATTGCACTCGGTTCCTGTACATAGTACAGCCCCGCATGGTAGTAAGGATGTAATCCCGGCTTTGTACCGTGCGGAATGTAAAAACCCGTGGCACACCACGGAATAGGCCGCAGTTCGAAAGGAGAACGTTCCTTAAAGTCCTCCATCGGAATTTTTAACGTATTGACGCGAATCCCGGCATGGGGCATGTGGTCATAGGCGGTCATAAATGCTTCAAATTCGTCGCCGAGCAATTGCTCCATGCGCTTTACAAATGCTGTGGGGAGCTGTACACCCATAATCGTAATCATCCTGTCCTTTTAAAATAAATTTTATTGTACCATATTCAACCTGTTATCCTGCAATATCGGTGTGATTTACAAACTTTCACTACATGCTGTAATGTTGTATAATAATGAGATTCATAGCTACATATTTTGAATTTTGATAGGAGAGATTGCATTGAACGCACAAAAATCCAACAAAAAAAAGCTTATACCTGTCATCGGCTTTTTTGTTGTGCTGGTCATTTTGCTTGGAGTGCTGCTCGCTTTAAATTCAGGCACTAAAAACAAGCTGTATGGCGTTTCCACAGCCTCGTTAAATCCTGCTACTCAAGAGTTGCTGAATGACCCGAACTATCAACAAATTATTAAGCCGGAAGATCTACAGAGCAAAATTGACAAAAAGGAAAACTTTTTCGTCTATCATTTCGCGTCCGACTGTGTGCATTGCCGCGCCACTACTCCCAAGCTCTTACCTTTGAGCAAGCAGGAGAACATCACGATGCACGAATTTAACCTGCGTGAGTATGAGGATGGCTGGGACAAGTATAAGATTGAGTATACCCCTACGCTCATTTATTACGAAAAAGGCGTGGAAAAGGAACGTATGGTAGGCGGGTTGAAGGAAAGTCCTTCGGACAATGGGTACACACTCGACGATTTCAAAGCCTTCTTTGAGAAATATAAAAAGAACGTAACCTCCTAGTCAAACGTTCACACACCTGAAACGATAAAGCAGCCCGATCCCCATGAAACGGATCGGGCTGCTTGCTTATCATGTGCTTTAAACTCAAGGCGCATCCTTCGTTTCCACCGAGACAGAGCCTGATCCGCCAGCGGCCTGTCTTCGCCTAATTGAAGCTTCCAGCGCCTCCTGACGCTGCTCATGCTTTTCCCCACGCCGAGGACCTCTCTGCTGCGGGATGTTGACTGGAATGGACGACGATGCCTTCTCCACGGCCCGGCGCAACCCGGGCTCGACGATTTCAATCGTCAAATCCCGATAAACCGGCGGTTGGTGCTGAAGCACTTCCGTGCAGGTCATAACAGCTTCAGCAAGCTGACGGGCGCAAACGCGCGCCTCGTCCACCAGTTTCGCCATATTAATGCCCAGCGTCTGCGAAGGAGCATGTTCCAGCCGGTGGACCGCACTATCCAGCATCATATGTCCACCACGATAGTTACCATTTCGAAAATGATACAGTCCTACAGCAACTTGCAGCAAACCTTTATATACAGGGTCACGGTCCAGCTTAAGCCACAGCTCTTCCAGTACCTCATGACATTCAAAGTAATCCCGATCCCGATTGAAGTATACCAAATAAGTCACGTACAGCGGTTCGTAGGAAAGGTTTGCCATTTAATATTCATCCCTGTCTTCTTCCTTGGTAGAGGCTTCTAGCATCTCTTTAACCTCATCGTGAAGCAGCTTGATTCCTTCCATGTCGTGCCGTTCCCACAGTTCATTAAATCTGCGCTGCGCATCAATCGTTTCACTGATCTTATGGTAGAAATACAGCCGATGCATACCTGTTAGCACTTTGGATACGATATTGGCTTCATCCTCGAACTTTTTCTGCGCTTCCAATATTTCAAGACGCATGGAAGACATCTCATTATCCAATACAAAAGCTGCCTCAGCTGCCTTTTTCAACCGTGTGCGCATATTATCAGGCAAGCTTTCACGATACTTATAGCTAAGAGAATGCTCTATGGTTGCCCAAAAATTCATAGCCAAAGTACGGATTTGAATCTCTGCCAGCACGATTTTCAGCCCCACTGCTGTTTGAACCGGATACTCCACAATCATATGAAAGCTGCGATAGCCGCTGTCTTTATAATTGGTGATATAGTCCTTTTCATACAGTACGGTCAAATCCTTACGTCTTCTGATATATTCGGCCACCCGCCGAATATCCTCTACAAATTGACACATAATGCGAATGCCTGCAATATCCTCGATTCCCGTCTCCAGCTGATCAGAAGGAACCTGTAATCTCTTCGCCTTATCGAGGATGCTTGATATTTTTTTAACCCGTCCGGTTACGAATTCGATAGGAGCGTATTCCTCGCGCTTTTTCAGCTCCGCACGCATTGTTTTGAACTTGACCTTAAGCTCTTCCACCGCCTGATCGTATGGCAGTAAAAATGTTCCCCAGTCTCTTCCGTCCATCCCCGTACCTCCTGTCTCTTCCGACAACACTTTTTTATCTGTGATCTGCACCAACAGCCTCGTTAATGTGTCTAAAGCCGTCCTTTCGAAGCAGCTCACGCAGGCCAGCATGTATAGCCCTATTCACTTCCGGCCCTTCGTAGATCAATGCTGTATAAATTTCAATCAGGCTTGCGCCTGCTTTAATTTTGTCATAGGCATCACGACTCGTGAAGATGCCGCCTGATCCGATAATAGGCAGCTTACCTTCCGTCTGGCGGTACACCCGTCCGATGACCTCTGTGGAACGGTCACGCAGCGGCTTACCACTCAGCCCTCCTGTTTCACTCGCATTTCGGTGCGTCAGACCAGCTCTGGATATTGTTGTATTGGTCGCAATAATGCCGTCTACTCCACTGGCAGCAATCGCATCTGTCATATATTCCAATTCCTCATCCGATACATCCGGCGCAATTTTAACCAGTACAGACTTGGCATTGCCATACTTTTTCGCCTGGACTCCCATCTCTGCCCGAACCGCTTCCAATAACGACTTCAGTTCATGACCATGCTGGAGCTTTCGTAAATCCGGCGTATTCGGCGAGCTAATATTCACTACAAAGAAGTCCGCATACGGATACAGTGCGGAAATACACTTTTCATAGTCCTTATGAGCATCCTCATTGGGCGTGATTTTATTTTTACCGATATTAACTGCGACCGGAACAGGTCGATGTTTGAGTGCAGCCAGACGTTTGGCCATGCTCTCAGCACCCAGATTGTTAAAGCCCATCCGATTGACTAACGCCTCATCGGGAGGCAGCCGGAACAAACGGGGCCGATCATTGCCGGGCTGTCCCACAGGTGTCACCGTACCCACTTCCATAAATCCAAACCCGATAGAAGAAAAACCAGTAACCGCTTCTGCATTTTTATCCAGTCCTGCAGCCAGTCCAATCGGGTTGGGAAAATGAATGCCAAACAGATCAACGGCAAGATCCTCCGTTTCCTTGACTCCGTACATCCCTCGCAGTGTCGCTGCTCCACCAGGAAGTGAGCCCGCATGTTTTAAGCCGTCAATGACTACATGATGGGCCGTCTCTGGACTCATTTTAAAAAAAACAGGTTTCGCAATCCTTCGATACAACACGATTCATCCACTCCGTTCTATGCCCTTGCACAATCCTAAAAAAACATCTCTACAAAATAGTTTAGCTTTTTCCATACCAAAAAGAAAGTAATTTGCGAGGTGCAGTATCAGAACAATTCAGTTGTCATGGAGATGTCATTGAAAATGTATAATCAAACCATTTACAATGGACATAGTAAGACAAGACCTTAGCCCGTTAGAAAAGAGGGATTGCTGATATGAAGACCAAGCGCAAGCCGCCCAGTCTGCAAAAGAAAAAGGATGAGGTGAACAAGAAAGCGATTGTATGGACCGCCGTCAGCTTTGTTCTCCTCATCATTGTGATTATTCTGGTCATTGTTTTAGCACAAGCAGGAAATCGTTAAACACCAAGTAGCAATAGCATCAAAACGTTAATTTAGCCAGTGATAGGTTTTGCGGGGATTTGTCTGGTCACGCTGCGGCTCACTCGTAAATCGAGAACCAGGCACAAGCACTTGATCAGGCAATCCCCCGTTACCAATGACCACCTCCGTACCCGAAGGTACGAGTGCAAACAATTCCTCCACATCCTCTTTCCCCATTCGGACGCAACCCAACGACTCATTTTTGCCAATGCTGTCCGGCTCGTTCGTGCCATGAATGGCATAATTCGTTGCAGACAGTTGCATTCCACGACTACCAAACTCACCGTTGGATTTGCCGTTCGGATTTACTACTTTATCGGTAATCACAAATTTCCCTTCTGGTGTTCTTTCTCCACCCAAACCGATAGGATAATTTCGAATAAGTACATTGCCACTTACCAGAGCGAGCCTGTGCTTGGATTTGTCCACCACAATTCGCAGCGGTTGCCCTAGAAAAGGTCGTCCGTGCAATGACGATGCCAGTAATGGACTTCTTTCGGCCGACGAGTCAGCGTCTAAATCTACTGCCTTCCCTGTTCCCTGTCCAGGTGAAGCAAGTAAATTACGCATAGGTGTAAAAGCCTTCTTCATCCCGTCTGTCATACCGTACATCGTGTTAGCGGGAAAGTCTCGAGTCAGTTCATCAAGACTCTGGGGAAGACGTTGATGCTGTGAGCGAAAAGCACGCATGGAGCTATTCAACACAGCTAATTCCTCCTGTCCAGCAGCCCATTTCAGACCTGCTTTGCGAAGATTTTCACTGTCTGACGGCTTGCAAGCACACGCAGCGGCGTCGTAAGACTGAACAGCTAATCCGCCGTTTCCTTTGTTCTGTACACTAAGTAATGGCTTCATACCCTCTCTCCAGAGCAGCCACGAGCCCCCTTGCTCCATGCCCAACACCGTAGTCTTGGACGGCAAGCGGCTAGTCTTAGCCAACATATCAGTAAGCCCCGTTCCAGCTCCACTCCCTTTTCGAGCTTGAGCCGTAAACACACCACCAACCACACCGATCTGGGCCATCCCCTTCTGATCAGCAGTGGCCACTTTCGTAACTTCAATATTATCAATTGCTGCCTGCTCAGTTCCGGATGGAACAGATGTATTTTCATTTGAAGGTCTCGGTGAATTGGCTGAAGGAACCCATATGAGCAGTAGTACCATTAACGCAGTTAACAGGTGGCGTGTTCGAGCCGTCCTTCGCTCCTTCTCCTTGGACATCTGAACCAGTTTATCCTGATATTCCATCCATACGTCTGCCGGAATCTGTTTATGCTCGAAGGCTTCGAACACTTCTCCTGCGCGATTGAAGCAATAATTTGCCTTCCCCTCCTGACCGCTGCTCTCATACTCTTTGCCGAGTAAATACCAGGCCATTTTATTATCAGGGTGTTTTTTTACATACGATTTAAGATGAGGCGAATGGTTCATCGGATCCTCCTGATCGTGTAATCTTGCATACTTCCTATTATGTATATCGGTAAAAATAGACTCGATGAACAGCGCATAAAAAAACGTCTATCGATGAACTTTCACGGAAGCCAGACCCGCGTTTGGCAGAAGTTTTTCTTGTGATTATAGAATGGCTCAGCTCCGCTGAACCATTTATAATCTAAAAAAAACAGCACCAACAGCTTACTTTCACCGTTATACGGCGAAGGGAGCTGTCGGTGCTGTGCCTATCAAAGAAGACTACGCTTAACCTTCTTTATTGAACGGCTCGTCTGCTACTTTAATGGAATCTGTAGGGCAACCGTCACAAGCATCCTGCATATCATCAAACAAATCATCCGAGATTGCCTTGATGCCTTGGTTTGCATCCCCTTCAAAGATCACTTCAGCCAAACCTTCATCATCATAATCATAAATGTCAGGTGCTGTAGCGCCACAGGCTCCGCAAGCAATGCATGTATCTTTTTCTACCCAAGTGTATTTAGCCATAACTTTTCTCTTCCTCCTATACAATCAAACAAACCAGCTTTTACATTCTATTCACATATTAATACAAACCCAATATTATTACAAATTATTTTCCTTTATCCTTCGTGTAAAAAATGCTTATAACGTAAGCTTCTGATGCTTGCAATAATCTATCCAATAGCTCACTCCGGAGTTGGTAGATTGTCTTTTTGCAGCGAAGTTCCGCGCAGCTTGGAGTTGCGAAGAAGTACCGAAGGATCATCTCCCAGCATCCCAGCGGTCAAAATTGCATTTTCACCAAACTTGTCGCGCAGCGCATCCATCGTCTTCAATAAACTTTCTTTCTTAGGCTGATCCTGGTATTCAAATAAATCCATTTGAACGGCCGCTTCCTCCTTTGGAATGAGCTGCTGTAACGTAATCCCCAGTAAGCGCACAGGCTTATCTTCTCCCCAATGGCGACGATACAACGCACAAGCTTCCTTATATATGTCCTCTGCGCTTTCCGTAGGAGTGCTCCTGACTTGAGAACGCGTAAAGGTCTTCATATCCGGCGTCCGAATCGTCAATTGTATACCTCCTGCCAGCATACCGTGTCGTCGAAGCCGCCGGGCTACCTGATCACTAATGTTAAGAAGTACCCGTTGGGCTTCTTCCAGCTTTACCACATCCATAGGCAGGGTAGTCGTGTGACCAATGGACTTGTTTGGCTCCCGTTCAGCGCTGACTGGTGAATGGTTAATTCCGTTAGCGGCCAATTTTAACCACGAACCCGTCACACCAAATACGCCAACCAGCATATGCTCATCGGCCTTAGCCAGTTGCCCAATGGTACGAATATTCATTTGTAGAAGCTTATCTGCCGTTTTGCGGCCCACACCAAACAATTGACCACAAGGAAGATTCCACAAAATATTGGGTACATCACGCAAACGTAGAATAGATATCCCGCGTGGTTTTTTCAGATCAGAAGCCATTTTGGCCAGCAACTTGTTAGGAGCAACTCCAATTGAACAGGGCAGGCCCAGCTCGTCTTCTACTCTGCGCTGGATTTCCTCAGCAATTTCCATAGGTGTTCCAAACTGTTTGGATCCAGAAATATCCAGATAGCACTCATCAATTGAAGTCGCTTCAAGCATAGGCGTATACGAATATGCAATGCTCATAAATGCTTTGGAATACCGACGATACAAGTGAAAATCAGGCTGTATTACAATGAGCTGTGGACAGATCCGGCGAGCCTGCTGAACGACCATCCCTGTTGAAATGCCCAATCGTCGGGCTTCATAAGAGCAGGTTACAATTACACCTTTGCGCAGCTCACTACTGCCTGCCACCGCGGTAGGCAGTCCCTTATATTTCTCCGGCTCCTCCGCTGCATGAACGGAACAATAAAATGCATTCATATCCACATGTAGAATAACTCGCCCACCAGCCGGATAATAAGCACTGACATCTTTCATGCTCAACCCTTCTTTTTAACTGTAAATTCACCCGTCACCGCGGGAATATGTGTTTTGATTTTATACTTGAGACACCCTTAAATGCTATTTCTATTTTACATAAAAAATAAAGGTTTTGCGGCTAAAAATGATAATTATATATTACAATTGAAGTCATAAGTTGATATAATCGACTAACATACGAACACGACAAACTAACGCTTTCCTGTTTTTAAGCGTTAAACAACTAAATTAATGTGCTTAAAAAAGCAGAGCATCACCAATCTGAGCAATCCGCAAAGGAGGAGTCCCTCATGTCCACCGCTATTTCTATCTTTGACACAACGCTGCGAGACGGCACTCAAGGAGAAGGAATTAGCTTGTCTGCTGATGACAAATTGAAAATCGCCAAAAAACTCGATGATCTCGGTGTTCATTATATTGAAGGCGGGATTCCCGGAAGCAACAGCAAGGATATCGAATTTTTCAAACGGGTACAAGAGCTGGGCCTTCAGGCAAAGATTGTCGCCTTCGGTAGCACGCGCCGCAAAGATAGCATCGCAGCACAGGATGTCAATCTGCAACGAATTCTGGAATCCGGCGCTCAGGCTGCTACACTTGTGGGTAAATCATGGGATTTTCATGTGCACACCGCCTTACAGACGACACTGGAGGAAAATCTGTCTATGATTTACGACTCCATTGCCTTTTTAAAGCAAGGGGGCATGGAGGTTATTTTTGATGCCGAACATTTTTTCGACGGATATAAAAACAATCCCGAGTATGCAATGGCCGTTATGAAAAAAGCTGAAGAAGCAGGCGCTGATTGGCTCGTGATGTGCGATACAAACGGCGGTACCCTACCGCATGAGATTCAGGAAATTGTCACTATGCTGCAAAGCCAGATAACGAGGTCACAGTTGGGTATTCATACACACAATGACTGCGAATTGGCAGTAGCGAACTCTCTAAGTGCTGTACAAGCAGGCGCAAGGCAGGTTCAGGGTACCATCAACGGCTACGGTGAACGGTGTGGTAACGCAAACCTGTGCTCCGTCATTCCTAATTTGCAGCTCAAACTGGGCTACGACTGTCTAGATATTGAAAAGTTAAATCAACTCCACAATACAGCCCGCTTTGTCAGCGAAGTCGCCAACGTCAATATGCCTGTGAACCAGCCTTATGTTGGCAATGCAGCTTTTGCCCATAAGGGCGGCATCCACGTGTCAGCCATTCTGCGCGACTCGCGAACTTATGAGCACATCGCTCCTGAACTCGTGGGAAACAAACAGCGGGTTTTGGTCTCCGAACTGGCCGGGCAAAGCAACGTGGTATCCAAAGCGCAAGAGCTGGGCATCACCCTTGACCCATCCAGTGATGAGGCACGTGGCGTAATTAGCCGCATCAAGGAACTGGAGCATCAGGGATACCAGTTTGAAGGCGCGGATGCCTCGCTCGAACTGCTCATTCGTGAAGCAGGCGGTGAAGTGAAGGAAATGTTCTCTTTTGAGTCCTTCAAAGTGCTGGTAGAGAAAACAGCCGGCCGCCCGGTCGTATCCGAGGCATTCTTGAAACTGAATGTCGCAGGGACGAGTGTCTATACCGCAGCTGAAGGCAACGGTCCTGTCAACGCGCTCGATAACGCACTCCGCAAGGCTCTTTCTCAATATTTCCCTGCCTTGCGGGACATGCATTTGGCTGACTACAAGGTACGTGTGCTTGACGAAAAGGATGCCACTGCCGCCAAGGTACGTGTGCTCATTGAGTCTAAAAATTACGAGGACGTCTGGAGTAACGTAGGTGTATCCGAAAATGTAATTGAAGCCAGCTGGGAAGCTCTCTTGGACAGTTTCCGTTACGCATTGTTGGAAGCACCAACTCCAAAAAACGATCAGGCAGAGCTTACTCATCATGGATTAGTTAATCACTAATCAGGTGCTCGCATGAGCTATAAGGTGCCTTTGGCTGTCTACTCGGCTCCCAAAGACACCTTCTTTTTTTGAAGAGTTTCTATTTTGCGTTCCAACTCCTGCTCATCGAGCATGCCAATTATGATTTCGCGGACCTGTCCATGATGATCAACCAGTACATGGGTCGGAAAAGCCACCCCTCCAAATCGTTCAAACAATGCTCCTTGCTCATCAAGTAAAACGGGAAATTGGAGATCCAAAGAGCGGGAAAACTTCTGTACATCCTCCAATCGATCATAGCGAGTTACATTGATACCATAAACATCCACATCATCTTTGTACTTACTATACAACTCATTCAGCATAGGCGCTTCTAATCGGCACGGGTCGCACCACGAAGCCCAAAAGCTAATAACCAAAGCTTTATTGCCCGTGGCCCCTACATCGTAGGACTTGCCATTTAACCCCTTTAAAATCATAGAAGGAAGCCGTTGCCCAGGCTTTATCTTTTTCATTACCTCTACCGCATGTGTTTTAGCTTCTACCTCTTTCTCAGCTTCAAGTCTTTCTCTACCATATTCCTCTTTTAATGGTACATTTTTTAAGGACAGGCTTGCTGCATAAGTTGTGTTTGCAATAACTCCACATGAAGCCCCAATCACAACCAGCATAACCATCGCTCTGATGAAAAGAAATCTTTTCACGTCTTATCACCTGTCTTTCATCTAAATGACCCTTACCTTCTCATAGGATGCCCATACTGTTCCCACCTCTAACCTTCTAAATCTGAACTGGACGCAAAAAAACAGCAAACCCACGAAATCGCGAACTTGCTGTTTTTATGTGTATATGAATGCTATGCCTTGTACTGAATCAGGCATGACTTAGATGCGCGTAGACATCTGCCAAATTGGTCACGTTACGCTTCAGCATTTCCTGAACATACGCAACCCACAGCTTAGCCGTCATTTTCGCATCCTCTAACGCATGGTGCCGTCCTTCAATCGAAATGGATTGGTAGGCCAACAATTCATCCAAACTGTAGGTTTGATGTTGCTGTGGCTCGAGCCATTTGGCAAGCATCATCGTATCCAGAACACGATGAGTCAATTGGACTTTAGATGTTTTCCATAATGCAGCATTCAAAAAGGCCTTATCATGAGCGCTAGCATGTGCTACAAGTACTCGACCACCTACAAAGGACATAAAGTCGTGCAGTCCATTCATAAGTGGTGGAGCTTGATCCGTCATTTCCCGGGTAATCCCAGTTAGCTCGGTAATGTGCTCAGGAATCACAGTCCGTGGATTAACAAGCGTATAAAACTGCTCTTTTTCCATAATCCTGTCCCCGACAACCCGAATCGCCCCGAACGATAAAATCTCATCACCATGCTGTGCTGAAAATCCCGTTGTCTCCAGATCAAAAACTACCGTCTCCAAACGATCCAGCGGGGTCCGCAATACTTCAGAGCGCCGTTGCTCCCGGGTTAAGGAGCGAATAAACGCCATCTGCTGAGCCGTAGGAGCCCCCATTACAGACGCGATCGCAGACGGCACTCCTCCTCTGCGGAGAGCGCTCCAGAAGCCACTTCCCTGCGCTGGTTCCTTCATGACCTTCTCCCTTCCATAAATCGCAACTGCCTTTGCAACGCACGATGCAGCCGTCGTACCGTCGAAAGCGCCTCACGCAACTCATGCCAGCCTTTACCTTGTTTCAGCGGCTTTACAGCCAGGTAGCCATTGCTGACCAGCAACCCATTATTCTCCTTCACTGGCGTAGCCATTCGTAGCTGAAGCGCAATCCGAAAGGCTCGCTCGCAAGCATCGAGTAAAGGCAACGGTGCCGCTTCCAGCGATGCGAGACGACTGAGCCTTTTGAAGGTAGAGGTTTCCTCCACACCATGTTGCAATGCCAAAAAACGGACTGTGTTCACCAGCGGAATGTACAACCCGTATTTCACATCAAAATCGCCCGCATGCTCACCGAAGCGCTCAGTAACGATCTGACCTAAAATATTAAGTGTCGCTTTATGCCTCACTGTGTTCCTAAGTACCGCCGAGGGTAAATCAGGATGTTTTCGGAACAACTCATAAAAACTTCGTTTCCAGTTTGCAGATAATCGCTCATCTCCAGCGATATGCCTCATATCAGACGAGATAATCAGATAACGGATCGGCTCCCAAGCAAAATCATCCGACCATTTCGTTAGCTGTTTTTGCCATTCAGACAATGTTTGACGCCACAAGGGCTCCGAGCACATTACTTTCCCTTCACATTTGGGATATCCCAAATACTCTAACATCGCAGACACTCTGCGACCAAACTCTCTAAAATACAATTCTTTGTCAGCAGATATTGTGTCACTGATAATCATACCGTTATCCTGGTCACTCCACAGCGTCGATTCCGAGCGCCCCATGCTTCCGAAGGCTATAAATGCGTAAGGGACGGGAGGAGGCCCGAAGCCATCCTCAACCATCCCTTTTTCGCACATTTGTACAGCTCTGGCCGCGATGCGGTCATGCATTTCATTCGCCGTTCGTAACCAGTCTGATAACGGAGCGGAGGCTTGGGAAGCCAGCAGCCATTTTTGAGAGTCGACCCTGGCCTGCCTTAGCGATTCAGGTGTATCTGCATGATCAATCGCTTCGGCGGAACTCACCCAAGGGGCCATATTTTGCAGTTCCATACTTCCATCTCCTCCGCTCATCCATACTGGTTCTTTATATTTTACATATTAGTTCACAATTCCAGAACGCTTTTCAGCCTCGGCAACCAACTTCATTTGCTCAGGATAGCCGTACGTACCGTGTTCACTGATATCCAGTCCCATCGTTTCTTCCTCTTCCGTAACGCGAATACCCATAATCGCTTTCATCGCACCCAGAATAATGAAGGAAATGACGAACACGAAAGCCAAGGTGCCTATCAGTCCAAGCAGCTGTACCCCTAATTGTGTAAATCCACCACTATAGAACAGACCCGCTTGACCTACACCTGTTATTTTTACAAGCTCAGGAGTAGCGAAGAACCCTGTAGACACTGCGCCCCACATCCCTGCAACACCATGCACGGAGAAAGCATATACCGGGTCATCTACTCTTGCACGCTCGAACCATTGCGCTGTGAAGAAAGTGACGATCCCTGCAACTGCACCAATGACCAGTGCCGCCCAAGGTGCTACAAAGGCACAAGAACCAGTAATGGCAACCAAAGCCGCCAGCACACCGTTTAGCATAGCAGGAATATCTGCCTTTCCGTATACCATCCAGGATACGAGCAAAGCGAAAACCCCACCTGCCGCAGCAGCAATATTGGTAGTCAAGGCCACATATCCAAAGAATCCGTCATTCATAGCCGATACAGCACTACCTGGGTTAAATCCAAACCAACCAAACCAGAGAATAATAACACCCAAGATAGAGTACACCTGATTATGACCAGGGATAATGTTCGGCTTGCCATCTTTATTGAACTTGCCCAGACGCGGTTTGAGCAGCAGTGTAGCGACGAGTGCCGCCGTAGCGCCTGTCAAATGGACTACCGTCGAACCAGCATAATCCTGCATTCCCAACTTACCAAGCCATCCGCCGCCCCACACCCAGTGAGCTACAACCGGATAGATTACGATGGAGAATAAAATACCGAAGATAATGTATACACTTAATTTTGCACGCTCTGCCATCCCCCCGCATGCGATAGAAAGTGATACCGCAGCGAAAGCAAAGTGGAACAAAAACATAATTGTAATCGGAACATCCAAACCTGAAAGAGCATCAAACGATACTGCAGCATCTGTACCACTCATGAAGAAACCCGTCAGTCCCATAAATCCGTTGCCGCCATCATTACCAAAGCCGAATCCAAATCCAAGTGCCCAGAAGGACAAAGCAGCAACACCCGTGGTGAGAATCGTTTTACCAGCGACATGGCCCGCATTCTTCATTCGTGTCGAGCCTGCCTCCAGCAATGCAAATCCCGCTTGCATAAAAAATACAAGTATAAATGCCAAGAACGTAAAGGCCGTGTTTAGCCCAGCTTGAAGTTGAATATTTGTCGGACCGTCAGCAGCAAACGCACCTACCGGAAAAGCTAATACTGTCAGCATGGCCAATAATACAACTAACCACTTTTTTCTCATGAAGCCCACTCCCTCGAATGTTAAGTTTCTTTACATTTCGTGAAATTCTTATTGTCATTATAATCAGAATACATGAAAGTTGACAAGATTTTTTTTATTATGTTAAAAAAACGCGGTCTCAAACACTTCATGTCATATTTACTAACTGTAAAAGTAGCTTGTTTCTATCTAAAAAAAAGCATGACGTTTGACTGTATGGTTGCGAATCATGTAAAATATTCTTTATAAACACTCCGTTTGCAAATGCTAATATTGAAGGTTGAACGAAGAGCGCGAGGTGAAGACAGATGGGGATATGAAGCTGTATCGAATTGGTGAGCTAGCCAAGACGGCTGGTGTCAGCGAACGAACTATTGATTATTACACAAAGCTTGGTTTGATCACACCTGAAGAACGATCATTGAAAAATTATCGGCTCTATAATGATGAAACCTTAAACAGGCTTGAACGTATTAACCAAATGAAACAAGAGAAGTATAGCCTCGAGGAAATCAGACAAACACTGATTAAATGGAACTCGGTCGCAGGGGAAGAGCACGTCACTGACAAACTAACGAGTCTAGAGATGCACATGCAGCGTCTGGAACGTGAAGTCAATGAACTACAGCCTCTTCTGGGGCAGCTCAAGCCCGTTCAAGCGCGCAAATTGCTTACTGGTCTACTACCACAAAGCGCCGCTTGTATCGAAGCTCTGAAGTATCTGCTGGAGCATAGTTCTATGATGTAGATGCCCGGGCTAGTGATGAACAATAATGGAGGGTTGCTTTATGATGGGTATGTATATATTGATTATTCTTGCGTTCGGATTATCCTTATGGGCGCAATTCCGTGTAAAAGGTACTTTTAATAAATGGTCTGATGTCCCAAACGAAAATGGGTTGACCGGTTATGATGCAGCTCGGCACATGCTGGATCGCAATGGTTTGCATGATGTGCCTATTGAACCAGTACCTGGTGCTTTATCTGACCATTATGATCCAATACAAAGAGTCGTACGGCTGTCCGAGCCCGTTTATTATGAAAAATCCATTTCTGCAGTTGCCGTAGCTTGTCACGAGGTTGGTCATGCCATTCAGCATAAAGAGCATTATCCCATGCTGGCACTCCGTCACCGGATCTTTCCGATCGTAAACTTCGCTTCCGGGATTGCACCGTTTCTGCTGATTGCTGGTTTCTTATTCAGCTACACGAACCTGATTGGCTTGGGTATCATCTTTTTCTCAGCTACTGTTGCTTTTCAATTAATTACATTACCGGTTGAATTTAATGCTTCCAACCGTGCCCGAGAAATTATGGTTTCCGAAGGGTTTATCCGTAGTGACGAAGAACGGGGTATAGCCAAAGTATTAAATGCTGCTGCATTAACTTATGTGGCTGCTGCTCTCGTTTCCTTGCTGGAACTAATCCGCTTAATCGGTATCTTTAACAGCCGGGATTAATTGCTTGTATTACAAAAAAGGTTGTTCCTTCACCAAGAGGAACAACCTTTTTTCTTTATCTAAAACCAATCAGCTATACTCACTGCCCTAAATCCGCTTTAGCAATTCCATTCGGAATAGCAGCACTACCTTTAAGGCCAAAATATTGCAACAAAAAAGTTCGGAATGACTTTGCAACTAATGGTAATTTATCATCTCTGCGATGAATCAAGCCAATAGTACGCGTGACCTCTGGATCAACAATCGACACTCTTGCAGGTTGAAGCGGGTTGGTCTGAAACAACGCCATTTCAGGCAAAAGACTGACTCCCATACCAGCTGCAACTAATCCGCGAATCGTATCTGTCTCTTCACCTTCAAAAGCGATATCCGGCGTAAATCCTGCCTCCAGACAAGCCTGCCAGACAATCGGACGTAACGAATATCCATCTCTGAACAGGATGAATTTTTCTCCTTTAAGCTGACTCAGCGTGATGTGTTTGGCCGTAGCTAAAGGATGATTGGGCGGGAGAACAGCAAACAGCTCCTCGGTTAGTACCACGTCCCCCTCTACATGATCATGACGATCCGGAAAAGGAGATACAAAAGCCAAATCCACCTCCCCCGCTAACACATCACGAATTAAACTCGGGTACATCCCCTGTTTAAATCTGAATTTAACATTGGGATACCGCTTTCGGAATTCAGCCACCACTGTAGGAATAAGATGAATCCCCAAACTGTGCGGAAAACCGATGCGGATTTCGCCCCCCTCAGGATCCAAAAACTCATGAACTTCCAAAACAGCTCGCTCTAGATCTTTTATAATCGTCTCAACCCGTTTGCAAAATAGTTGTCCCACTGGCGTAAGCTGCAAATTGCGACCCTTTTGCATAAAAAGATTGACTCCCAGCTCCTCTTCAAGCTGATGAATTTGCCGACTTACCGCAGATTGCGCCACATGTAACTCCTCGGCTGCCTGAGTGACATGTTCTTTTTGCGCTACCTTCATGAAGTATTGCAACTGTCGTAATTCCACTCCGATATTCGCTCCAATCTGTTTTTCAACATCCGGAAGAAGACGTCAATCGAACATTATCCTCTTTCTTCCCTGCTAACTAACGGTAAAACTGTCTTTAGTGACGTTTGCGTTGGCCAGTCAATCTGATCATTAATCCATAAAGGAAAAACCCACTGAGCAATCCCCCGAAGTGAGCGGTCCAGTTAATATTCGCTACAGCGAAAGAAAACAGGATACCAAACCCAAGCAGCGTGTACAGCGTTTTGCGCGAGGCGTCATCCATCAATGACCGCTGGAACAGGGCAACGTATAGAAACGCTCCATAGATGCCATAAATCGCTCCTGAAGCTCCTACAGAGACTGTCGTTTCCGTCATCATATTGTAATGCGCGATGGACAGTATGTTCCCTACAATGCCCGTGACCAGATACAATAACACATAGCGGAAGGACCCCAGCAAACGCTCCAGCGGAGGAGCGAAGACGAGTATGGCGAAGGAATTGAACAGAAGATGATCAAACCCTGCATGTAAAAACATGGCTGATACATATCGCCACAGTTGATCAGTGAATGGCGCTTCATTAATCAAAGCTCCATATCGGATCAACGTCAAACTATTTTCCGATCCACCCTGTACGGTGAGTACAATAAACATCACAATATTAATGAGCAGAATCAGACAGGTTAATGGGTAAAACCGCAAATAACTTTTCCAGTTCTCATAACGTAAAAAAATCAAGGCAATCCTTCCTTCATGGGTGTCTCCACCTTATTCAAATTGGACAATGTCTTTTATAAAAGATTATAATAGATTTCGGCAACGATAACCAATGCTAAAAACCAAGGAGGCTATTACATATGGCACAAGAACGTACAGGAGCTGCTACTTTTAAAGGCAATCCTTTGACACTCTTAGGTCCTGAACTGAAGGTTGGAGATCAGGCACCTGATTTCAAATTACAGAAAAACCTGCTAGAAGCAGCTACGCTCCAAGACTTTGCAGGCAAAGTCAAATTGATCAGTGTTGTCCCTTCTTTGGATACAGGCGTGTGTGACGCACAGACTCGACGTTTTAACCAGGAAGCTGATTCCCTTGGGGATCAAGTCGTGGTGCTGACTGTCAGCGTCGATCTGCCTTTCGCTCAAGCTCGTTGGTGCGGTGCTGCCGGTATCGACCGCGTATTGACACTGTCCGACTATAAGGATCATTCCTTCGGCGAAGCTTATGGTGTATTCATCAAGGAATTCCATTTGGATCATAGAGCTATTTTTGTGATTGATCAAAATGACAAAATCGCTTACGTAGAATACTTGAGCGAAATGTCCGAACATCCTGACTATGACCAAGCGATTGCAGCAGTGAAAAAACTCGTCTAAATCAAGACTGAATATTAAAAAAGCGAGTGAAGGGTTGCCTTCCTCGCTTTTTTTGACGTTTGTCTGCCACATCACTGCTCACACATCTACAATTACTGCACGACCTTATGAGCGGACAGCTTCTTGTCAATCACAGCGAACAATTGCAAAATGATGCGGTAATTCGCGCCCAAGTCCCCTAGCGATCCGCGTGAAGCAGAATAAATATCCACCGCACTCCGAACTGGCGAGACGGACAATATAGAAACGGTAATGTCGACGGTTCTACCGAACGCCGTTCGCTTCTCTAACGTAATCTCACCTACAGATGCTACCTCATGGAGTACCTTGTAGCCAGGAATTTTTTTCAAAATAGATGATACTTCTTCCCAAGCCTTGTCTCTCGATAAGTTATAATAGCGTGTCTTCATTTGGGGGTCCTTGACCCGGTCGCTTGTACCTTCTTGGCTGCGCACAATCCCTACCAGAGTCCTCTTCAACGACAAGACATTTCCTCCTTCACGATAATCGTTGCCATAATGCAGCACATCGGTTTTTTTGCTGCAAGCGCTTTATAAAAACGTTAAACAACAAAAAGTTAACCGACCATACCTGTGGTATGCGACCTTAGTACCTCATGTCTTAGTTTAACATTGTTGCATACAAAAAACACCCTGTTTCTGCACGAAGCATAAACAGAGTGTATTCGTTATCTTTGGAGTACCCGCCGATGCCGTCCGACCATAGCGTCTTCTGAACCTGCTTTAGCAGGTGGGTGACCGCAGGATAAACTTTTGAAGTCCCCTTGTCAGGAATTGACAGGGCTTTTCAGCTGTTCATCCGTATAGATCTCCCTAGACATTGTCATTGGTTCAAAACAACAAATGACCGTAACGTGCATCGCAGGATGTGACCTTATTATAGCGCTTCTCACTCAGAAAGTAAATGCTAGGAGAAATATGTTTTATTTTTAGAGGTTATCACTTTTCTTGTCTTCAATGGTTGCCGTATCTTCATCTTTCTGCTTCATCTTTTCCATTTGATCCTGCATTTTGAGGAATGTTCCATAAAAATTAAAGAAAGCGAACCAGGCAACCACGCTGCCGATGAAGAATAGGAAAAGCACAGGATATTTGACTCCGATAAATATAACAACGGCGCTGCCGAGCATGGTGGAAAATACACGGAATGGTCGAATCAGCGTCAGTAAAACCGCATTTTTAATAATTTGTCCGGTAGACATATGATAATGAGCCACCATCGAAAAGAAGTTAAACATAGACACAAGCAAAATAATGATAAGAATAAGCATAATAACGCCCACGATTTGCAAGTTGCTGAGTTGTGTCATATATACGGTATAATCCACATACATGATGACAAACAACAATGTGTAAAAGATACCCCCGATCAGACTCTGCTTATAATTCTCTTTATACCCTTTAAAAAAGGTACGAAACACGCCCGTATCGGTATCCCCCATTACCCATTTGCGAACCACTGCGAACATAGCCGATGTGGCTGGAAATAAAGTAAGCGGTGCCAAAACAGCCATCGCCCAATTCATTTGTAAAGACTCATTAGCCAAATTCTGATTCATTACAAGTAGTTTCAGTATGAGGCAGAATACAAAAGGCGACGAACATAACACCCATAACAAATTTGTAGCCGCCAGTCTGGTAATCCACTCGGTCAGCCGGTAAATACCACCCATAGCTCCTTTAAACTCCAATGTCAGTCTCTCCCTCCGCAAGCCTTGGCAGTTCCAAGACTCATGCTGCTATGCCTATAAATTCCGGCTCTTGACTATATCATACCGTATTTCATCCCTAATACGCCAGAGAAATCAATACGTGACCCATTAAAGCAGATCGCTAAAAGGTTCATTCATAATGATCAATCATAACAAAAAAGCCGAAGCTTCATCTGCTTCGACTTTTCATTATTTCATTTCTTATTCGGAAGAGGAATCTTCACGTCTTGCAGGACGACGAGTTTCTCCATTGCTGCTCGGGCGTGGTTTACGATCTCCACTGTAGCGACTTCCGGAATCACGGTTGTAGCCACCGCCTTCTTTGCCACGGTTGTAACCGCCATATCCACCTTTACTTCCACTACCGCCGGTACCGCCAGAACGGTTGGAATTGTAACCACCGTTGCTGCGACCGCTATAGTTGGAAGGCTTGCGACCACCAGAACGCACGTCTGGTTTACGACGTTTTGCACGGATCGGATCTTCTGGAGTCAGCTCAATCGATGCTTCTCTTTTCTCACCAGTCATCAGTTTCAGAGCTGCGGAGAGAAGTTGTACAGAATCATATTGCTCCAGCATTTGAATAGCCAAACCTTTGTACTCGTTCAGCTCACCGCTTTCTACAGCCTCTAGGAGACGTTCAGCAATGATACGTTGTTTGCCTTCCAGAGCTTCAGCCAACGTTGGAAGCGGCTTGCGTGGAATGCGGTGACGAGTTACACGTTCGATAAAGTGCAGATGGTCAATTTCACGAGGCGTTACGAAAGACCAAGCTTCCCCTTCTTTACCTGCACGTCCAGTACGTCCAATACGGTGAACATAGCTTTCTGGATCTTGCGGAAGGTCAAAGTTCACAACGTGAGTTACGCCGGAAACGTCCAAACCACGGGCAGCTACGTCAGTCGCTACGAGCACATCGATGCTTCCGTCACGGAATTTACGCATTACAGCATCACGTTGGTTTTGAGACAAGTCACCGTGCAAACCGTCTGCAGAATATCCGCGTTTTTGCAGAGCTTCAGCCAGCTCGTCTACCCGACGCTTAGTACGACCAAATACGATAGCAAGTTCTGGGGATTCCATGTCGATCAAACGGCTCAATGCTTCGAATTTTTGACGCTCAGGAACTTCGATATAGGCCTGATCAATCAGTGGAGCACTAACTTGTTTAGGAATAACTGAAACATGCTCAGGATTTTTGAGGAATTGCTCAGCCAATCTTTTAATATTAGGAGGCATTGTAGCCGAGAAAAGCATCGTTTGGCGCTCGTCTGGAACTTGCTTCAGAATGGATTGAATATCTTCCATGAAGCCCATATCCAACATTTCATCTGCTTCATCCAAAACAACTGTGTTTACATCTTCCAGCTTAATGGTTTTGCGATTAATATGGTCAAGCAAGCGTCCTGGCGTACCAATAATAATTTGAGGTTTCTTTTTCAAAGCACGAATCTGGCGTACGATATCTTGTCCACCATAGATTGGCAAAGTACGAAGACCTTTGAAACGGGAGAGTTTTTCGATTTCTTCAGCTACCTGGATAGCAAGCTCACGTGTTGGTGCCATGATCAGGGCTCTGATTTTTTCGTCGCTTCTAGAAATTTTGTTGATCAGCGGAATACCAAACGCAGCAGTTTTACCAGTACCTGTTTGGGCTTGGCCAATCATGTCTCTGCCTTGCAGTGCAATCGGGATGGATTGGGATTGAATTGGTGTTGCTTCTTCAAAACCCAGTTCTGTAATCGCCTGAATTACTTTCGGTTCAAGATCAAATTCTGCAAATGTCGTCAAATTTATTCAAACTCCTTCATAATGGTGGATGTGGTGGACAATCCACAATGTTGTCTGTATTCTTAAGTAGCGATATTATTGTATAAGTTTTCCCCAATACAGTGACAGTTTATTTAGACCTATAACTGCATCTTTCTGTAATGAATTTGGGGAACCTATCCGATACATCTTAAACGAATTTATCCTTTTTAAAACAGTTTAAATTTTAAGTGTTTCTCTGGACATAGGTCCCTACTCAAGAATATCCACATCGCATTATAGCACAGAACAATTCATGAATACCAGCAAGTTGCTTCCCGTATAATTTAAATGAGGTGAAATTAAGTTGCTAAAAATAGTGTTAAACTGCTTAACTGTCATTCTTGGAGCCGCTGCCATTGCATGCGGTTTTAATCTGTTTCTCGTGCCACACCACTTGCTAAGCGGAGGAGTAGCCGGGCTTTCCATGTTAATCGGCTACTTCACAAAATTTGATATCAGCGCGATGTATTTTATTATCAATATCCCGATGCTTATTGCAGGCTGGTTTATTTTAGGCAAGCGTTTTATTAGCCTGAGCATTCTATCCGTTGTCGTTACAACGTGGATTTTGGCCTGGGTGCCGGTGCAATCTGTCGTGTCGGACCCCCTGCTGGCCTCCGTTTTTGGTGGGGTAATGATCGGCGTTGGAGCAGGGATTTCCTTTCGGGTAGGGGGGTCTACGGGCGGTTTTGACATTATCGGTTCCATCGTCACTCGTTATCGTGACTTCCCCGTAGGAACTGTACTTGTTGGCATGAATGGACTGGTCATTCTTGCAGCAGGATATTTGAACGATGATTGGAATATCGCACTTGCGTCAATGCTATCTATTTTTGTGACTGGCAAGGTATTGGATCAAATCTATGTCAGTCACACGAAGATTACCGTCTACATTATTACAGAACACACCGACAAGCTACTGGAGCGGATGTTGACCACACCACGCGGTGTTAGCAAAATAAAAATTGAAGGCGCATTTTCACATACCGAAAAGGACATGCTGATGACTGTCACGACACGCTACGAGCTAGTTGAATTAAAACGCATCATTAAAGAAGTGGACCCTTCTGCTTTTGTCAATATTGTGGAAACGGTTGGGGTGATGGGTTCATTTCGCCGAAGATAAGCACAAACCCAAGTGTCAAAATACAGTTTCTGTGGTACACTATATGTGCGCTGTTCCCATAGTATATAAAGACCAGCTTTACCTGCTATTTCACAGGCACTTTGCTTTTCCGAATCGTATTGAATGATTCTTTTGGAATGATTCCGAGCAGGAAAGGGTGATTTTTGTGGAAATGGAAACGGTAAAACTGTCCGACATTGTCTTAAGATGGTACCCGGAGATGCTCCCTTCTCTCAAAAAGGATGAGCTGAACTCGATGATTGTGCTTCGGGACGGGATGGCCATACTCAAGCCAACGGATGCGCTAGAAATTATTCAGTACAGTATTTGCGAGCATCAAGACAATAATTACCTTCAATAAATTTCTTTACCAAGTGCCGCTTCTTCCGGTTGCATCTACGACCGCGAAGAGAGCGGCATTATTTATGCATTTTTATGGATTCAATGAACACCGGTTGGGTTAATCATGTAAGACTGTGCCTGATGATTCCAGTATTGGTTACAAGCGTGTTGTTTTTCGATACATAACTTTACGTATAATCAGGTAAGCGACATACATAAGGGAGAGAGTTAGGAAATGAATATGATTTGGGCAATTATGCTATTGGCGATGGGGATAGGCGGAAACGGGGATCAGTCAGCCAACGCTCCAAATGTAAAAGATACGGTGGCAACAACAATTAGTAGCGCCATGATTCAGGCTCAGCACAATAATATGAAGGTGGATGCCTCCAATCCTCCGGTTAAAATTGACCCCCAACCGACGACTCCTGCTATCAAGGGCATCTATGTCACGGCTTATAGCGCAGGCGGTTCGCGTATGACCCAGTTGCTTGAACTGCTTGACAAGACAGAGCTCAATTCCATGGTTATTGATATTAAAGACGATGCAGGTTACATCACTTATCCAACGACCACTCCCGAGCTGCTCAAATTGGGCAAGCCGCAAAAATTCATTCGGGATATTTCTGGTTTGATGGACCGATTGAAAAAGCATAATGTTTACCCGATTGCTCGTATTGTCGTATTTAAAGATACGGTACTGGCCAACAAAAATCCCGAGATGTCTTTCCGTAACCCTGACGGCTCTGTCTGGAAAAACGGCAAAGGAGACGGGTTCGTTAATCCCTATAATAAAGAAGTATGGGATTATAATATCGCCATCGCTAAGGAAGCAGCCAAACTTGGTTTTAAGGAAATTCAATTTGACTATGTACGTTTTCCCGAAGGCTTTGAGAAAAGAGCAGACAAGCTGAAATATACCAAATCAGATCAATCCCGCTCGGATGCAGTCGCTGAATTCGTACAATATGCCCGCAAAGAGCTTGCTCCATTAGGTGTACGAGTATCGGTAGATATTTTCGGATATGCCGCATCCGTTCCTGCTGCGGAGGGGATCGGACAGGATTTCACTAAAATCTCCGAAAATGTGGATGTCATTTCGCCCATGGTTTATCCAAGTCACTACACCACAGGCTGGTTCGGTGTAAAAGACCCCGATAAGAATCCTTACCAGACGATTAAAGGCTCCATGGCCGATACCCACAAAAAGCTCGATCCGACGGGCAAGCTAAAGCCAATTATTCGTCCTTGGATCCAGGATTTTACCGCAAGTTGGTTGGGGAGCGGACATTATGCCAAGTATGGGAAAACTCAAGTAGAGGATCAAATTCGAGCGCTTAAGGATATGAAAGTGGATGAATATTTACTCTGGAATGCCACAAACCGCTATACAAGTGGAGTAACTTACAAATAATTTATCCCTCCGGACTTCTCGTTCTCTTATACAAAATTTAGAAATTATATAATTATTTCGAAGGCTGTCCCGTTGTTTGGCGAACGGGTGCAGTCTTTTTTATTACTGTTCAAATGTAGCGGTATCCCTTACAATAAATACTTACATGTTATGATATATACAAATAATCAATCCCTAGTAAATGAGGAAAACAAAAATGCAATTGACACTAACAACGGGGCAAAAATGGAAGCAGCTTTTCTACATTTTGCTCCCTATCTTGATTACCCAGCTTGCACTATCTGCCATGACTTTTTTTGATACGAATATGTCGGGACACTTTTCCCCTGCCGATCTGGCTGGAGTAGCCATTGGAGTAAGCCTATGGATCCCTGTACAAACAGGCCTTAATGGAATACTTATGGCTATCACGCCCATTGTATCTCAATTGGTAGGAGCACAGCGCAAAGATAAAGTCTCCTACTATGTCATTCAAGCACTTTGGCTCTCTCTCGCCCTGTCTATGGTCGTTTTGATTGCTGGCATTATTTTGGTCAAACCTATTTTGAACGGTATGAATTTGGAACTGAGAGTTCATAATGTGGCCCTATACTACCTTTGTGCCATGGCCTTCGGGATTGTTCCTCTATTTGCCTACACTGTGCTACGAAGCTTTATGGATGCATTGGGACAAACCCGCTTTACGATGTTAATCACGCTCATGTCGTTACCCATCAATGTATTGTTAAATTATCTACTTATTTATGGAAACTGGGGTTTTCCGCGTCTGGGGGGTGTGGGTTCCGGGGTAGCGACGGCGACCACCTACTGGATCATCATGCTGGTTGCCGGTATCACTACGCATCGTGGAAAAATATTTGCCGAATACCGAATCTTTAGCAAAATATACGGGATTGCTGCTGGTGCTTTGAAAGAGCTCATCAAGATTGGAGTACCGATTGGATTTGCTATATTTTTTGAGACTGCCGTCTTTTCAGCCGTCACTCTCTTCATGAGCAGCTATAATACAGCTACCATAGCCGCACATCAGGCCGCCATGAACTTTGCATCTACGCTGTATATGATCCCACTCAGCATTTGCATGGCACTTACGATTCTGGTTGGCTATGAAACCGGAGCTACTCGCCCGCGGGATGCCAAAGCTTATAGTGTAATGGGTATCAGCAGCGCAGTAGGTTTATCACTGATTACAGCTATTGTACTGCTTATCTGGAGTGAACAGGTCGCTCGACTTTACTCCACCGATCCGCAGGTTATTCAATTGGCACAGCATTTTCTAATCTATGCGATTTTCTTTCAGATATCTGATGCTGTCGCTACACCTACACAAGGAGCGCTACGCGGGTATAAAGACGTCAATCCAGCCTTTTTGCTCACATTCCTCTCCTATTGGGTCATTGGGCTTCCTGTAGGATATATACTGGCACGCTGGACTTCATTGGGGCCCTACGGCTACTGGATCGGTTTGATTACAGGATTGGCAGTAGGCGCTATTTTACTTCTCTGGCGTCTGGTGAAAGTACAACGTCGTTTCTCCGAAAAAAAACAACACGCAGAGGCAATTTAGCCTTTGCGTGTCTCGATTACATATGCTGCGCCTAAAGTTATTCGTTTTTTCTCCACAATAGCCACTTCGTTCAGCTTGGGAGGATATAGAAAGTGTCTCTCCACATGTTGTTCAATCTCCTCAAATGCCTGTTCTTCATTTTCAGCAGCGAGAATGACGGTCAGCGCTCCTTCCGAACTGTCCACTTCGATTTTGAATAGGTACATGTATGACTACCTCCTGATAGGACTCAAAGCTAAAAAAATAGCGGATGACTCGGGTCATCCGCATAATTTTGATCTTTTCCAATATCAGAGCCGATCTATTTTACATAAAGGCTCTTATTATTGGGACAAACGCAAGGCCAGCTCATAAAGCTCCATATTGAAATCTTTTTTGGTATTTACAACCTTGTCAATATCTGTAGCTACCAACTTACCGTCGATCGTTCCGCAAGCCTTGTCTGATATGCCCTCAATCAATTGGCGAACAGCAAAGTCACCCAAACGGCTCGCCAGGTTGCGGTCAAACGCTGTTGGTGTGCCTCCACGTTGGATGTGTCCAAGCACTGTAACACGAGGCTCATAATCCGGACAGTTTTCTTGGATAACCTGTGCTACTGTTTCGCCTTTGCCTACACCCTCAGCAACAATAATGATACTGTGGCGTTTGCCATGCTTAAAGTTTTGTTTCATCCGATCGGATACTTCATTCAGATCAAATTCTACCTCAGGCACCAAAATCGTTTCTGCGCCAGAAGCCAGCCCTGCATGCAGAGCAATATCGCCACAATGACGTCCCATAACTTCCACGATGGAAGAACGTTCATGCGATGACATCGTATCACGCAGCTTGTTGATTGCATCCACTACGATACTAACCGCTGTATCAAAACCAATAGTGTAGTCCGTGAAGGAAATGTCATTGTCAATCGTACCCGGAAGACACATGGTTTTAATGCCTTGCTTGGTCAGTTTGTTAGCTCCTTGATAGGAACCGTCGCCACCAATCACGACTACGCCGTCAATTCCACGGTTACGCAAGATTTGAGCGCCTTTTTTCTGCCCTTCTTCAGTCGTAAATTCCAGGCATCTTGCAGATTGAAGTACAGTACCCCCACGTTGGATAATATCTCCGACGCTTCTCAGATCCATTGGAAAAATATCATCGTTCAAAAGGCCTTGATAACCGCGTTGAATCCCGAATACTTCCAGTCCAAAATACAATCCGCTACGTACGACGGCGCGAACTGCCGCGTTCATCCCTTGTGAATCTCCACCACTTGTTAATACTGCAATTTTCTTAACTGCTGTCATGATTTATGACCTCCTCAAAATAATCATATAAGCCTTCTTATCCATCGACTGTTTAATAAGAAAAACAAACGCATGAGCGGACTATTTTTCATTAAACGTCTCGAAACAGCGCGAACGTCCTCCTGCTCGCTAACTTTAGGGTCGGATAAATATAAAGCCAGCAATCCCTCGATAATCATCCGGTGAAAGGAGCTGGCAGGGACATCTGCAATATCAGCCCGCGCCCGATTCACAACGTAGGCGATCCGGTCTAGCATCATGTCGGTATCTTCATAATAATTGCAAAAGTTAAGATCTCCGCCCTTCCGGTCTTCGTCTTGATCGATTAGATAATCCAGCAAAATATGAAGACTGCACACATGTGGAAAATACGATGCATGTATTGAGGCAGCCCCCGCATCGGTCAGATGCTGGTCGCTGGCAGCAAGAAACAGCATAAAGACCCCCAGAGTTGAACCGGTAGCCGCAGCAAACTCATTCCAGCGCAACTCTGGTGTACGGTCTTTATGAAGCGACCACCAGTCCAAAAGCGCTTGTTCCCGCAGCTCGGGTTTAATATGCTTGTATACTTGCAAATCCGTGTATAATCGCGCCAAATCCTGAACGTAAGGCATTGCCGCCTCATAGCCCGGAAGCCTGCTTACACAAGACTGACAGGTTGTCACCAGCCCGGTCAAATAACCGCCATCCTCCTGCTCACGACGCAACTCATAATAATTCACTGGCCTAGCCGTCGGATTAACCGCATCCAGCATAGCCTGATGCAACAGCCTGAAATCATCCGGGTCCATGGACGTACTGCGATCACACAGGTTGTCCAGATAATCACTAATGGTCTGATACGCTACGATCAGCGGAATTAGCGTCTGACGGGCAGACATATTGGCTGCGGCATAAACCGCCCCACCCACGCAGTGAAACGTCTTATCCGCTATGCTCGCAAGCGCCTGGCTTCGCAGCTCAGGGTCCGGAATTTGTTCGGCCTTGCTCTTCCAGTTACTCAATTCTAGTTTCGTTTCAGGGAGAATGTGCTTGTACATTCGGCTCATTAGACCTATGGGGCCTCTCGGTACTTGATAACGTCCTTGCTCAACATAACTCAAATGACGGTGCCTCCACATTGTTGTCTACGTAATTATACCTATCCAAACCATATCCATTATAATATGTTCGTCCTTTTAGCACAAATGAACAACCTCACTTTTTTCTTTAAAATTCAAGAAAAATGAGCTATTCTCACAAAAAGACTTTATACCTGTAATGTTTAATTAGTCAAAAATAGGAGTTACACAAAATCTATCCTTATAAGACTTTAATCGCAAATAGTATAAATGGCCTACCTATCCCTTGTCATCTGCTGGCTTCACGCCTTGGATTCCCTCTCCCATGCTTGCCTGCTTCCATTTCCCGAAAGCATAATAGAAAATGACTGCTACGGCAGAGATAGCAAAACCTACAGGAAAACTCCACCATACAGCATCTAGACCATACTCATCAACAAATACATAGGCCAAAGGTATACGAATGCCCCATAATGAAATAATGGTAATTAAAAGCGGTATCATTACGGAACCCGTTGATCGAACAACACCTGTAATGACATTGGTAACACCGAATATAACAAAAGACCACAAAGTGATCAGATTAATCCGCATACCCAATTCCAATGCACCCCCCGTAGAAGGAAGGAACATGAGCAAGGCCTGACGGTTAAACATGTAAATTAATACCACAGCTCCACCAGTCAACACAAAATTATACACAATCCCAATCCAGGTTGTCATGCGCACTCGATCCCAACGTCCGGCTCCGATATTTTGAGCGGCAAAGGAAGATACAGCTGCACCTAACGCCATTGCCGGCATCTGCACATAGCTGGACAAATTATTGGCTGCTGTATAAGCTGCTGCTGCCACTGTTCCGTAGCCATTAATCAGATTCATTAAAGCAATCGCGCTGGTGGAGACGGCAATCATTTGCAACCCCATCGGCACTCCCTTACGGATTAGGGTCCAAATAATCTTCCAATCAAATCTGAGTAAATGAAGCTCTGAAGAAGTAATGCGCAAAAAATATTTTACTCGATATAGGTAAATGAGGATCAACACAAAGCTGATCCCTTGAGCGATCAGGGTAGCAGTAGCGGAACCTCCAATGCCCATAGCAGGAATCGGTCCCCATCCGAATATTAACAGCGGGTTGAGTAGTACATCCAGTACGACGGAAACAATTAGAAAATAAAATGGTGTTTTGGAATCTCCAGCCCCTCTCATTACAGTCATTATGTAGTTATAGCCGTACAAAAAGGGCATACCTGCGAAAATAATACGTGTATACGTGATCGCCATATCCACTGATTCGGCAGGTGTATTGAGTACATGAAGAATCCAAGGCGCACTCAAAAATCCGATAATACCTATAGCAAAAGCGAGCACCAGAAAAAAGACTGCACTTGTACCTACTACACGCTTGGTTTCAGCTACGTCTCCTGCTCCGATATTTTGTCCGATCATAATAGTGGCCGCCATGGTGACGCCAAAAATCGAACTGATAAGAAAAAACATAATAATATTTCCGTTGGAAGCGGCAGTCAATGCGGCTTCTCCCAGAAACTTTCCAACCCAGATCGAATTGATCGTTCCATTCAGGGATTGCAGAATGTTTCCGAACAGCATCGGCAAAGAGAACATAAACAGCGTTTTGGCAATAGGACCTTCAATCAGGGAAGGCTTACGACTAGCCTCTGCTGCACTCATTTTCTCAACTCCTTCAATTTAAGATGTCTTCTGCCTAGTTTTATTACGTATAATACCCCATTCCTGCTCAATCTTCTCATATCATAAACGTATTTACGCAAAAAAGCGCAGTTCCTTAAATTTAAGGAACTGCGCTCTCAATTCATAGTTTAACCGTAATATATAAGACATCCGTAGAAACGGAACCATTCTTACAATTCAGTTACACTTACAGTTTGATTACGTTAGCTGCTTGGGGTCCACGGTTACCTTCAGTAATTTCGAATTCAACCGCTTGACCTTCTTCCAAAGTTTTAAAGCCGTCGCCTTGGATTGCGGAGAAATGTACGAATACGTCCTCGCCACCATCCATTTGAATGAAGCCATAACCTTTTTCTGCGTTAAACCATTTAACTGTACCTTTCAAGTGAACAACCTCCTAAAAATACCGCCATCTATGGCGAATATCCATATTATACTTCATGCTTTTTCACAATGCAATTGATGTTTTTCCTGGTTTTTCGGGCTGGAATGATTTGCTTTTGCGGCGGAAACTGCGGTATCATGAACCAAAACATCTATAAAATCGGAGACATGCATATGATGAAAAAACACGAAATATACAAAAAAGACAATTGGAACATGATGACTGTCGAGGTGCAGGGCCGTTACATCGTTCTACGGGAAATATCCGATGATTGGGGCGAGGAAGCCCACACGTTTTTAAGCCGTCCGGCGCTGATGCATTGGGCTCAAAATCGGTTTCCCAAGCAGTCCTTTCAAGATAATGAGGAAGAGTGGCAGCGGATCATGAACGCTTTCAAACAGGTCTAGCCTATTCATGGTGTCCAACAGCTATCTCATCTTCATTATTCTGGCCTTCACGCTGGGCGGAGTGCTGATCATGAAGCGTGATACGATACCGACTCCTCTCAAAAAGTGGATGGCCCTCACTGCTGTAATCATGGTTTGCCTTGCCTTTTATCTTATTGTATACAGCTTATTAAATATAGGTTCCAACCCACAGTAAGGAAAATTATACTTTCGGGCGTAAGAGGTCATACTATGGCATAACAAGCCATGGTATAAGGAGGATCTGCCGTTACATGCATCCTGTAAAACCTCTTGCCCTGCTGCTTACGGTAAGCGTGGCGGTTTCTTCGTTTTGGCATCCGTCCCTTACTGCCGCAGCCCTACCCCACATTACGTTCGATCAGAGGAGGCTCTCCATGAGTGAAATTGTAAAACGCGCTGATGCGCCAGTGGAAAATACATGGAAACTGGAAGATTTGTTTCCCAACCGCAAAACATGGGATCAAGAATACGAAGAAGTCAAACAACTAGCCAAAAAGGCTGAACAATTCCAAGGCAAGCTCAATTCAGCAGAGTCGATTGGCAGCTGCTTTAAATTGGAAGATGAATTGTCGCTTAAAACCGAGCGTGTATATGTGTACGCACATCTGCATCATGATGAGGATACAGCTGAACCTACATACCAGGGTCTTTCGCAAAAAGCCAAAAAATTAGGCGTTGAGGTTAGCGAGTCTCTTTCTTTCGTGACGCCTGAAATTTTGGCACTGCCGGATCATCAGCTCGATGCCTTCATTGAAGATCCGAAGCTTGCAGATTATCGGTTTACACTTCAAGAAATGAAGCGGGAAAAAGCACATATTTTGGGCAAGACAGAAGAAGCGCTGCTCGCTCAGGTTGGCAATCTGGCTCAAGCCCCGCAAACGATTTTTGGCATGCTCAACAACGCTGATCTGAAGTTTCCAAAAATTAAGGATGAGAACGGCAAAGAGGTTGAACTGACTCATGGCAGCTACATTCAATTCCTCGAAAGTCCGCACCGCGAAGTACGCGAACGTGCTTTTAAAGCGGTATATGACACATATGCCAAAAATAAAAATACAATTGCTTCTACACTAAGTGCCAATGTAAACAAAAATATTTTTTATTCTCGTGTTCGCAAATACCCTTCTGTACTGGAAATGTCACTGTACGGTGACAATATTCCGAAGGAAGTGTATACGAATCTCATTGACACCATTCATGAAAGCTTGCCCCTGCTCCATCGTTACATCAAGCTGCGTAAAAAGTTGTTAGGTGTGGATGAGCTCCATATGTATGATTTGTTCGCTCCGCTTGTGGACGAATACAAGATGGACATTACGTATGAAGACGCCAAAAAGCAAACAAAAGAAGGCCTTAAGCCACTGGGCGAGGACTATCTGGCTTCGCTGCAAAAAGGCTATGATGAGCGCTGGATCGATGTATACGAAAATGAAAACAAACGTACTGGTGCATACAGTTGGGGAGCTTATGGTACCCACCCATATGTGCTGCTGAACCATAAAGATAACCTGAACAGCATGTTCACACTTGCTCATGAAATGGGGCATGCGTTGCATTCGTACTATTCAGACAACGCATTGAAGTATAGAGATGCACAGTACACCATTTTCCTAGCTGAAGTGGCATCCACAACCAATGAAGCGTTGCTAATGGACTACCTGCTGAACAAATCAACCGATCCGAAAGAGAAAATGTACCTTCTCACCTACTATGCAGATCAATTCCGCACAACGGTATTCCGTCAAACCATGTTTGCGGAATTTGAGAAAATTGTACATGAACGCGCTGAACAGGGGGAATCCCTTACACCGCAGCTTTTATCGGAAATTTACTATGATCTGAATGTGAAATATCACGGGCCTGGCATGAAGGTAGACAAAGACATTGAAATGGAATGGGCACGTATCCCTCATTTTTATAACAGTTTTTATGTCTACAAATATGCTACTGGCTTCTCGGCAGCAACTAGTTTCTCGAAACAGATTCTGGAAGAAGGCCAACCAGCCGTTGACCGTTACTTGGGCTTCTTAAAGAGCGGTGGCAGTGATTATTCAATTAATATTTTGAAAAAAGCTGGCGTTGACATGTCCTCTCCGCAGCCGATCCGCGAAGCGATGAGCGTATTCGAAGAAGTCATTACAGAAATGGAAAAGCTAACTGAAGGAAAGTAAAACCGTGCGCACTTAAAATCCAGCATTGAAATGATGCACGGATAAATCCCTTGTCCATGGCGGGCAAGGGATTTTATAATGTAACGGGAGGAGGTGGCATTTTGAAAACACAATGGTCTTTGATCGCAGCTCTTGTTATTGCTCTGTTAACAGCTGTATTTGCTGTTATTAATGTGAATTCGGTTCAAGTGAACCTTCTATTCAGTATGGTTAGCATTCCTTTGATTCTGCTTATTCTTGGTTGCACTCTTCTAGGTGGACTTATTGTCGGTTCTTTCGGTATTTTCCGCCAATATAGGCTTCAGAGAGAGATTAAACGTCTGACTACTCAGCTTCATACATTACAAGAAGAGCACACATCCACGGTGGAAGCAAACGCGGATGTGACCTATGACAAGACTGGTTCTTCCAGCACAGGGTCTACTTTCGACCAAGATATAGAGCAACCGTCCTCTAACCCTGATCGGTTGTCCAAATGAGGAGGAGCAACAAATGACGATTCAATTAAATGAGAATTATATAATGAACTTTTTAAATCAGCTACTGAACACGCCCAGTCCCAGTGGGTACACACACCATGTGATGGAGCTGATTCGTAAGGAAGCTGAGAGCCTCGGGGTACCCATCGAATGGAATGCAAAAGGCGGTGCCATCTTGACTCTGGAAGGTCAGGAAACGGACCGTACGATGGCGCTGAGCGCACATGTGGATACATTGGGCGCGATGGTACGTTCGATTACAGCACAAGGTACCCTACGTCTGACATCCGTCGGCGGTTTCATGATGAACAGTATTGAGAACGAATACTGCCTTATTCATACCCGAAGCGGACAAACGTTTACGGGCACTATTCTGTCCAGCCATCCATCCGTGCACGTCTATGATGATGCACGAAGCTTTGAGCGCAAGGAGAGCCACATGGAGGTTCGGATTGACGAGCTTGTTGAGTCAAAAGAAGACGTGCTTCAGCTCGGTATTGCGGTGGGCGATTTTATCTCGTTCGATGCGCGTCCAGTCGTAACACCGAGTGGATTTATCAAGTCACGGCATCTGGATGATAAAGCTAGTGTAGCTGCACTGTTTGGTCTACTGGAATCTGCTGTACATGGAAACTGGAAGCCTCGACATACCGTTAAATTGCTCATTTCCAACTACGAGGAAGTGGGGCACGGAGCGGCTTACATACCTGAAGGAATCAGTGAGATGATAGCTGTCGACATGGGCTGTATGGGTGAAGATCTGAGCTGCAAGGAAACGGATGTTTCTATCTGTGCCAAAGATTCCTCCGGGCCTTACGACTATAATATGACGACCCGTCTGATTGAACTGGCCAAAGAGCTAAATATTCCGTATGCGGTAGATATTTATCCGCACTACGGTTCGGACGCTTCGGCTGCACTAAGAGCAGGTAATAACATCCGGGCTGCTTTGATCGGCCCTGGCGTACACGCCTCCCATGCAATGGAGCGCACGCACAAGCAGGCCGTGGTGAACACTGCACGTCTGCTTGCAGCTTATGTGACAGTTTAATTCGAACGATAAAAACCGACCTGTTCCACTGGAGAATAGGTCGGTGAAGGCTTAGTGAAAGGAAATCACAGCTATGGATCTGAAAAAACTACGTTACTTTATCGCAGTAGCGGAAGAACTGCATTTTAACCGTGCTGCGAAAAAACTGAATATCACCCAACCTCCCTTGAGCCAACAAATTCAAAGCCTTGAAGAAGAACTTGGTGTGAAGCTTTTGGAACGAACTAAAAGACAAGTTCGACTTACGTCAGCAGGAGCGATATTTTTAGAAGAATCCAGAAATATGGTTGCACAATTGGAAAGATCTATTAAGATCACACAGCTTGCAAGTCAGGGGAAATTCGGACAATTATCCATCGCTTTTGTAGATTCAGCCTCTGGCAGTCTGATGGTTAATGCCTTGAAGAAATTCCGAGAGCGCTTCCCAGATGTGAAGCTTACATTATTTGAAATGACATCTGTCCAACAACTGAAAGCCATACACGATGGTAAAGTTCATGTGGGCTTCCTGCGCAGTACAGATCCATCTATACATATCACTTCTCGTCTTTACACCAACGAATCACTCATGGCCGTTCTTCCTCAAGCACATCCGTTAGCCCACCATTCAACCTTGTCTTTACGTTCTTTAGCGGACGAATCTTTTATCCTGTCTCCGCCTCATATGGGAGCTTCTTTTCATAATCTCATACTCGACTTTTGCGGACAACACGGATTTCAGCCTCAAATCGTACAGGAAGCCGTTCAAATGTATACGATCGTTAACTTGGTAGCGGCTGGTATAGGTATCTCCATTGTCCCTACTTCCGTTTCTGTCTTTCAACGCAGTGATGTCGTATTTCGTTCCTTTCAAGAAGAGTCTCCGTCCATCCCACTTTATGCTGCATGGAAAACAGGTGCACATGAAACTGTTCTGACTCATTTTCTGGAAGTGGTTGAAGAAACAGCTTGTAACGAAGAGTTAGACATGTAAATTTCCTTGATTGTATATCTTAACCTGTTTTTCTCGGATCACGTTCAACAATACCATTTAAAATGCTATCCAATTGTCTCATGACCTGCCCATCTAGACGGACACCCGCAGCTTTTACGTTCTCTTTAACCTGCTCGGGCTTGGAAGCACCGATAATAGCTGAGGACACTTGCGGGTTTTGTAAAACCCATGCGACTGCAAGCTGGGGCAGCGTCAGTCCGCATTCTTCTGCAATCGGCTGAATTTTCTTTACTGCCAAAAGGACTTCTTTACGTAACCATTGTCCAGCCAAACGTTCGAAAAATGGTGACCCTGCTGTCGTAGAAGCTCGTGAACCCTCGGGTAACGGCTTGTCTGCTGCATATTTACCAGAAAGGATACCTTGTGCCAGAGGTGACCAAACCACCTGGCCAATCCCTTCCTGCTCACAAGCGGGAATCACTTCAGCTTCAATGACACGCCACAACATGGAATATTGGGGCTGACTTGCCACGAAAGGGACCTTTAATTCCCTAGCCAGAGCAGCTCCTTGCTTTATCTGCTCTGCTGTCCACTCGCTTACTCCTACATACAAAACCTTCCCTTGCCGCACCAAGTCGGATAAGGCCAAAAAAGTTTCTTCAAGCGATACGGTTGGATCAAAACGGTGTGCATAATATACATCAATATAATCCGTTTGTAGGCGACGAAGAGAAGCATGGCAGGCCTCCATGATATGTTTACGAGACAGCCCTTTATCATTCTGTCCGGTACCTGTGGGATGAAAAACCTTAGTACATAATTCAATACTTTCACGGCGTATTCCCTTTAAAGAATGACCTAAAACCGTTTCCGCCATGGTATCCGAATACACATCAGCGGTGTCAAACGTGGTAATCCCTGAGTCTAGTGCAGCCTTCACGCAGGCTTGCGCTATGGTATCATCCACTTGAGCACCGTGGGTGATCCAGTTTCCCAATGCAATCTCACTTACCATCAAACCACTTTTTCCAAGTTTACGATATTCCATCTTCAATTCCTCCCCTCCATATGCAATCCATTATACCCACTGTAATTTAATATTAGAAATATATAATTCACTCGCTTTTAATATGAAAAACATATTAATAATTCGATAAAAAAACAAGCCCCCACTCTGAATGGTGACTTGCTTTGTGTTTTTAAGATTTACTTTGTTCAATCTGCTCGGCTAGCTCATTCAGGTAAGTCCAGCGTTCCATTTGGTGTTCCAGATGCTGTTCGGCCTTTGCTTGCTCAGCCATGAGCTCCTGTAGTCGTGCTGAATCACTGAAAGACTCTTCCATCTGCCGCTGAATGTCGGCCAACTTCTGTTCAGCTTGTTCAATCAGCTCATCAATTTGCTCATATTCCCGCTGTTCCTTGAAGGTGAATTTAAGCTTGGTTTTACTTGTCTCCTTGACTGAATCGGAAGGCCCCGCAGACTTAGGCGCGGAAGAGCGATTCGAGGAAGCCGTACTCGTCGAGACAGACGTGTTCACAGAAGATTGAGCATTTTTACTGATCCATTCTGCATACTCGCTATAGTCGCCTACATGTACACGTACCTGTCCATCCCCTTCAAACGCCAGTATTTTGTCCACTGTCCGATCTAGGAAATAGCGATCATGAGAAACAATAAACACCACGCCCGGGAATTCATCCAGATAGTCTTCCAAAACGGAAAGGGTTTGAATATCCAGATCATTTGTTGGTTCATCCAGCAATAGCACATTCGGTGCCGACATCAGAACACGAAGCAGATACAAGCGCCGTTTTTCGCCCCCGGACAGCCTGGAAATAACCGTCCATTGCGCGCTTGGTGCAAACAGGAAACGCTCCAGCATTTGTGCAGCTGTAATCGTCGAACCGTCTGCTGTACGAATCACTTCGGCTTCTTCCTTAATATACTCAATAACACGCAGTGATTCGTTCATTTCCTGATGTTCCTGAGTAAAATAGCCTATCTTCACGGTCGGCCCCAGCACAACGCTGCCGGAATCGGGTTCTACACGCTGTGCAATCATTTGGAGCAGGGTGGATTTCCCACTACCGTTAGGACCTAGGATACCAACACGATCACCAGGAACCGCAATGTAGCTCAAATCCTGTATCAGCTTACGGGAATCTACCGATTTGGACAGATGCTCGATCTCCAATATTTTTTTACCCAGACGTGTGGAGGCGACAGACATATCTACAGATCCAGAACGAGCTTCCGGTTGCTGATCCCTAAGCTGCTCATATCGGTCAATACGCGCTTTCTGCTTGGTGGAACGAGCCTTTGCTCCACGACGAATCCAGGCCAGCTCATTACGCAGCAGGTTCTTCCTTTTTTGTTCCGTAGACGCTTCCCGCTCCTCGCGTTCTGCCTTCAGCTCCAGAAAACGGGTATAGTTAGCCTCATAACGGAAAAGGCGGCCATGATCCAGCTCCAGCATGACATTTGCAACTCTATCCAGAAAATAGCGATCATGCGTGATCATTAACAACGCACCACGTCTTTTTTGCAAATACTGCTCCAACCATTCAACGGACTCATTATCAATATGGTTTGTAGGCTCGTCCAGAATGAGCAACTCGCAGGGTTGGATCAAAGCCGCCGCCAAAGCCACCCGCTTACGCTGCCCGCCGGATAGAACGCCCATACGAGACTCAAACTGGGTGATCCCCAGTCGGGTAAGTATATTTTTGGCCTCACTCTCCAACTGCCATGCCTGGAACGTATCCATTTGCTGACTCGCTCGCAATAGACGGTTTTGAAGCTCCTCGCTACCCGGATTTAACTCCAACAACTCCATGATTTCCGTATATTCACGCACCGCTTTCATCTCAGGCTGGTTGCCATGAAAAATATGCTGGAGTACCTTCATCTCGGGATCAAACTCCGGATTTTGTGCTAAATACTGAATTCGCACATCGTTGTTCACTGCAATATTGCCATCATCTGGCGGCTCTAAGCCGGAAATTACCCGTAAAAACGTTGATTTGCCGGTACCATTTACACCGACCACCCCTATTTTGTCACGTTCATCCATACCAAAGGAAGCATCCTCAAACAACATTTTCTCGCCATAGCTTTTCGTTATATGTTCAACGGTCATAATATTCATACGGATTCCCTACTCTTCCCCAATTTTGTGATGCATCCTTTTTATTTTAACACAGACACAGCCAATGATTAAAAAAACCGTTACCTGAACGAAGTCAGTACGGTTTTTTAGCAACAAGATGTCAGGATTTTTGTACCCCGGCTTTACAGCCATGCATAAATAAGTTCGCCACTAATTCAGCCGTCTGATCCACGTCACATTCGCGGAAATCTTTATTCAATAAAATATCCATTTTTAGGCGTTCCAACATACCAATGAATGCCTTCGCATGAAACTCGGACTGCTGTACACCCTCTGACGCCAGTTTATTTTTGACCAAATCAGTATAGTCCTGAATAAATCCCCACATAAACTCCATTAAATCGGGGTCACTGTTGGGGGTCATAAAAAATAATTTAGTATGCTGCTTGCGCTTGAAATAGTAGTGCAGATGCAAATTTGCCATCCGCAGCAGTCCTTCTCCCAAAGTACGATTGATTAATGCGCCTTGCATTTCGGCTAGGTATCGCTCGCAATCTCTACGTGTGACTGCTGTAAATAGCTGCTCTTTGCTTTTAAAGTACAAGTATACTGTGCCTTTGGCAACTCCCGCTTGTTCTGCAATCTCGGAAATTTTGCTTTCATAAAAGCCTTTGGTGCCAAAGACGGTGTAAGCGGCGTCCAAAATAGCTTCATATTTATCTCCGTGTATATCGCCCATCTTAGCACCTCCTTATACAAGGATTGAAACACGGTCAATTCTTAACACAATTTTTTTCCTTTTAATGATCTCCAGCCCTGTGTTCAGTGTATAAAAAAAATACCTGCAACAGCGACCAATCCTCCGAAAATAGAACTAATGCTATTCACTCGATCATTGCTCATCCAACGCCAGCCTCGTACATAGACCGTCGTTTGTCCACAATGTGAGTCTACTTCTACTTCCCGTCCGCAAACCGTGCAGGAACGCATCATTTGCACCGTAGCACCTAGATAGGAATCAGCAAAGACCCCGGCGCTACCGGATATACCTCCAACCAGTGCCCACAGCCATAACGGCAAGCTCGGCGTTCCTATGGCGTGTCCAAAGCCCCATGCACCTATGCCGATCAGTACACCCCCAGCCAAGGCCGCAGCCGTTCCCAATACAGATACTCCTCCTGAGGTTCCGGGTGCCAACACCTTCCCGTTAAGCACCGAACGGGGTGGCCTACGACTCAGGCTGCCGAATTCCGTTGCCCACGTATCGGATGTTACCGTAGCCATGACACCGACAAAAGCCAGCTGCCACGTAACATGAGGCCATATCGCATAGCCCAGGCATAACAGCATACCTAATCCCCCATTGGCCCATACTTGGCCTGCATCCCGGTTTCCGGTTTTGGCATACGATTTTTCCAGCTCAGCCTTGCGCTCCTTTTTGAACCTCGACAGGAGGGTCGACGTGATAAAGAACAAGAGCAATGTGCCGAACCAGAACAGGTTACCCGCCCCATAATATACGGTTCCCATCAGTACAGCCGCGGCAAAGCCAGATAAGGTTAAGGATTTTTTATAAAATGCAGCTCCCGCCACCACAGCAGCACAAAGCAATCCGATGATCCAGTCCATGATATACCCCCGCTTTTGAAATGAATCTCCGTTTTTCTTTTTTCGTTCTGTATATTATTGTACAATGCTCTACACTTATATAAAAGCCGTGTCCCATGCTTTGGCACAGGACACGGCCTTCACAATGCTTTTCTAAGGGAATCGCTCTTTATTTCCCAACTACCAAGAACATTCCCTTTTTTAATCCTCTTCAAGATGCCGTTCACAAGTTTATGCGATGGTGAAGCTCCCCTGACGATCACTCCCCCAGAAAAGCTCAAAGCGATCCCCGCTTGCTGTAGGCCCTACTCCTGCTGGAGTACCTGTAAAAATAATATCTCCTTCACCCAGCCCATAATGAGTCGCTATATATTCGACGATGTGCTGGATAGAAAAAATCATATCCTTAACATGTCCACGCTGGACTTCCTGTCCATTTTTGATCAAGGAAAAATCCTGCTGCTCCAGCATGTCCAATTTTTCTAAAGGCAGGAATGGTGTCACGGGAGCAGACGATTTAAAGCCTTTGGCGGCGGTCCATGGATGGCCTTTTTTCTTGAGAACACTTTGTACATCACGCAGGGTAAAATCAATGCCGAATGCAAATGCGTTCAGACATGTATCTGCGGACATGCCTGGTTCGTATTTACGTCCTACAGCCACGACCAGCTCAGTCTCAAAATGAATATCTCCCTGCCCCTGAGGAAGCTCCAGTGTGGCGCCATCCAGCGGCACAACCGCATGAGACGGCTTCAAAAAAATCATCGGTTCTGCGGGAACCTCATTACCCAGCTCCTCCGCATGCAGCTTATAATTGCGCCCAACACAGTAAACATTACGAATTTCCACGTTCATTACGTTCCGTCACCCTTCCCGCGTATGTAGTCCAATTGATTAACGAATAAGTTTACGTATATAGTGCCACATCCGGTGCTTGGAAAGCAAAAAAACCTGCTCCCAGCGATCCGGCCAATTGGTGCAAATCATCAATTCAGGATGCAATGAGGACAATTTCCGCATTATACGGCGGTCATCCACCGTCCACGCCATGACAGTAATACCGCGTCCAGTGAGATCTTTCATCAGGTTTCGATCCAAACGCGGATAGCCCATGGATAAAAAAGTGCATTGTAGCTGCTCCAGTTGCTTTGCCAAATCATCTGGACGTGCGTCGATAATCAATCCGGTACGGATCTCAAGAGACAGCTCCTTAGCCCGGCGTAATGCGGCACGCTCAAAAGAGGTTAATACCACCTCTTCCTCCATCCCTCTTATCACAATTTCACGGAGTACGGCTTTCTCCAGTCCCGGATACATATCTCCCGCTGTTTTAAGCTCAATATTGAGTGATACGCGGCCACGACATAAATCCAGTACCTGTGCAAGGGAAGGGATCATTTCTCCACGGTATTCTGCACTTTTCCAGCTACCAGCATCAAGTTGTTGCAATGCTTTCCAGTCTGAATCCTTTACTTTCCCTGTACCATTCGTCGTTCGCTCCAGCGTAAAATCATGAATTACCACCGGAACACCGTCCTTTGACAGCTGTACATCCAGCTCAACCCAGTGTACAAACGGCTGCTCCAACGCAAGCTTAAAGGCTGCCATCGTGTTCTCGGGAGCAATCCCCGAAAAACCGCGGTGAGCCACGCACAAATGATTCATCTTGTTATGACCTCCATCCACAAAGGAGTCCCTCATACGATCATTCCGTCAATTTCCATATAAAAAGTTTCTTTTCGAACTTCTATTGAGCGCTTACTGTACCATCCGTCCCTATCGAGACATTTCCCGGTGACAGTGCCGCCACTCTCTGCAAAATTTTGCTGGCCTCCGTATCCTTCAATGGGATCGGTTGACCCAGCTCCGCCCGGTAAGGGGTCAGCTTCATTTCGCAAGCCCCTTTTCGGGTACAGGTTGCCTGAAATATCGCTGTATCCCAAGTGGCTGGCACCGTTGATTTAGAAAAAATAAAATTGCCTGTGCTGTATGCGATCCATTTACCTTTATATTGCTCCATCCCTTGAAGCACATGTGGATGACCGCCAATGACAAGATCAGCTCCAGCATCAATAAAAGCGTGCGATAACTCGGTCTGATGGGGCTCAAGTGCAGTAGCGCGCTCCTTCCCCCAATGGGCAATGACAATCACCAGATCGGCCTGCATTCGTGCCTCACGGATGGACTTTACGATAGCGGTCGAATCATAGGCTCCTGCTACACCGGGCAGTTTGGCGCCCGCATTCCAGTTGGCTTCAGGCATGACACGTGTAGTCCCTAATAACGCAATTTTGATCCCTTTACGTTCAAAATAATGCGGCGCATACGCTTCTTTTGCATTACGTCCGGCTCCAGCATGGGCAATACCTTTTTCATCCAGATATTTCAGTGTATCCAGTAATCCGCCTGTGCCCTGATCCAAAATGTGATTGTTGGCCAAATTGACAGCATCTATCCCTGCCGCAGCCAACGCAGTTAACGCCTTGGGCGAAGATTTATACACATACGTTTTATTTAACGCACCCACACCATTCGTTGTCACGGGCGTTTCCAGATTGGCAATCGTCAGATCGTCTTTATGAAACAAGTTTCCGAGATATTGATACGGAAAATCAAACCCATTCTGTTCCAATCGCTGCTCAACTTTACCGGAAAATTGCACATCCCCTACAAAGCGAAGCGTGACTGTCGGAGAATCTGCACCGTCTGTTTTGGATTTTTTTACATCCTCCGTTCCTCCCTTATCGGCGGATGGATTACCGTCGTATACATCCTTGGACGTTTCGTTCCCTGCCTGCCCGTCTTTCCCCGAGGATAATTTTGCTCCTGAAGAGCTGCCTTCGGGAGCATTTGTGTCAGACGTTGCCGCGGGACGATGGCTTGTGTCTGAAGCAGCAGATTGCTTCGTTTCATCGTCAGCAAATTGCTTATCTGCATGGGGGCCTTCGTCCAGCTGTTTATTTGACGAGTCTGTAACATTTTCACTGACCGAGGGAGTAGGTCGCTCTTCACTAGCAGATTCCGTTTGGATTTTCTTCTCCGTTTGCGAATACCCTGCATTTTCCGCAAGAGATCCACTGTTGTCGTGTTCAAATATGTAATAATAACCGAAAAGACCTACGATCATAAGCAGCAGGACCAGATTCGTAATGATCCAAGCCTTGCCTATTTTTGGTTTTCTTGCTTTCTTGCGACCTTCATTTCTCTGTGATCTGGGAGGGTACATTCTTCACTCCTTCTATGCTATTGCATATGCATAACTTCATTATTAGCTGGCGAATTTTACACCTTCTCCATTATATATCAAATTTCAATATAAATAGAACCCCTCGCCTGCATCGCGAAGGGTTCATCATTGAACATTTACACCTGTACCTTGACCGCTTCCTGCTGTGTCGTTTGGACGGCATGGGAGGCCCATTCCTTAGCCTGACGGATGCAATCCGGCAAACCAATCGCATCATAGCCAGCACCCAACACATACACTCCCGGCATGGCAGTGCGTAACTCTTCCCGCAAATCAGCTATAGCCTGCGGGTGCCCTACCGGATATTGCGGCATGGAATTGCGAAGACGTGTAATTTCCGTGAACAACGGAGTTGCTGTAACTCCCATCATCTCTTTCAAATCCTTACGTACCAGTGCAATCAGCTCATCATCCGGTAACTCTACAGTTTCTTCAGCTCCTGCTCGCCCTACGTAACAGCGCAACAGCACCTTATCATCCGGGCTAGTATGTAGCCACTTGGCAGACGTCCATGTACAAGCGGTCACGCTGCGTCCTTCTTTGCGAGGGACCAGAAAACCAGAACCGTCAAAGACATTCTCAATATCTGTTTTATCGAAGGCCATGACCACGTTTGCTACGGAGACGTAATTAACGGCTTCCAGTGCAGCCACATTGACATGATCTCGCAATAGCGGCGCAGCAGCAAAGTTGGGAGTCGTTACAAAAATATCATCTGCCTCTAGCGTCTCTCCATTGTCCAGCATAACGCGATATGGGCTGTCTCCACTATCCGTTGTCTTTGCGAATTCTGTAACAGCAATTCCGGTGCGTAAATCACAGTCATACAAATCATTCAGCAACGCATGCACCAAACTTTGCAAGCCTTGACGGAAGGTCAAAAAGGCGCTTTTTTTCGTACCCGTATGTGTTTCAGCTGGTTTTCGGCCTGTCATCATCCCGTGAATGAGGCTTCCGTATTGTTGCTCTACCTCAGCAAATTGTGGGAAGGTCGCCTGCAAACTTAGTGTCTTCATGTTGGCAGCATAAATCCCCGCCAGCAGTGGCTCGGTTACATTTTCCAGCACTTCTTTGCCCAGTCGGCGTTCAATAAAATCACCCAATGCCTCATCTCCCGGTACACGGCGAGGCGGAATGACAAAATCCATCATAGCCCGCATTTTCCCGCCTAGAGAGATCAAGCCGCTGCGCAAAAAGGGTTTCAGCTCTGTTGGAATCCCAAGCACCAGCCCAGGAGGCATCGGATGAAGCTGTCCTTCATGCAAAATGTATGTCTTTTTAGCCTCAGGATTTGTGCTCACCAACTCATGATCCAACTCCAGCTCTTTTGCCAGGTCTATCATGGCCGTTTTACGGGCCAGAAAGGAATCTGGCCCCTTTTCAATTACAAAACCATCTTTATGCAGCGTTTCAATTTTCCCGCCCAGCACGGAAGCTTTCTCCACCAGCGTAATTCGAGGTGTATAGCCAGCTTCTTTGTACATTTTTCGTGTATAAAAAGCAGTGCTAAGCCCGGTCAAGCCTCCGCCTACAATTACAATATTACGTAACTTTTGCTCCATTATGTCCTCATCCCTTTTTCCATTGGTCTATGATGACATCACTAAGCGTCTCCATGTACAGTGGATCACTGTTGAGTGAATCAATACGCTGAAAACGCATATCCAATTCCTTCGCCAACGCCTGTGCTTCGATATCCAGATCGTATAACACCTCTAAGTGATCAGAAACAAAGCCAACTGGCGCAGCCAGCACATACTCCACTTGCTCCTCTTTAAGACTGTGCATGGTATCCAAAATGTCTGGCCCCAGCCATGGCTCTGCTGTACGACCGGCGCTTTGCCACGTAAACTGCCAGTTGGTAATTCCCGCCTTGTCCGCAACAGCCTGCGAAGTAGCCATTAATTGCTCCACATAAGGATCACCCATAGCCAAAATCCGTTCAGGCAAGCTGTGCGCACTAAATAGAACACGAACCTCATCCCGCTTGGCTCCAGCTTCTTCAAAAAGCGCCAGTTTGGCATTTACACGCTCAGTCAGCGTCTTAATCAGCTTTGGATGAAGATAATAGCTCTCCACAAATGATATGGCCAGATCCAGTTCCTGTGCCTTAGCCTGTGCGCGCTTAATATAAGTGCCTACACTCATAACGGAATAATGCGGAGCCAGCACGACACCCACCGCTGCACGAATGCCATCTTGCACCATGGCTTCCACACCGTCCTCAATAAACGGTTTGGCATGTTTGAGTCCCTGATAACAGACAAATTCAATATCAGGGTTGCGATTTTCCCGATTTAAGGTTTCCTGCAGGTTTTGAACCTGCCGATCCGTATTCTGCCGCAACGGAAACACACCGCCCACAATAGCTTCATAACGATCCTTTAATTCCTTTAACTGCTCCGGCGAGGGAGCATTACCGCGACGAATATGTGTATAATAGGCTTCCACCTGATCCAGACTCTCCGGCGTCCCGTAGGACATGACCAGTACACCCACTTTGGTTTTCATTAGCAGATCACCTCTTAACGTTTCTAATGTATTAATTTTTTGACAAAACCGAGCGGGAATACTCATGTACATAGTTAGTAAGCTCTCTTAGCTTATCTAGCGAGGCCTCAGGAAATAAACCATGACCGAGATTGAAAATGTAACCCGGCTCTAAGATGCCTTCATCTACAATGGTTTTTGCATACTGCTTGATAACATCGATTGGTGCAGTAAGCACATAGGGATCCAGATTTCCCTGTACACCAAAACCGTTCCCCAAGCGACGACGTCCTTCAGGTATACTTACCCGCCAGTCCAGTCCAATCACATCGGCTTTTAACCCATTCAAGTGTGGGAGCAATTCACCAGAACTTACGCCCGGGAAATAAATTTTAGGTACATCCAGATCAGATAGTTCATGGAAAATACGTGTGATAGTCGGCAACACAAAAGTTTGAAAATCATAAGGCGAGAGCGCACCTACCCAACTATCAAACAATTGAAAAGCCTTACCGCCATTAGCGATATGGGCACGCACGTATGTAATAACCATGTCCCCTAGCTTATCCATCAGGCGATGCCACAGTTCAGGCTCTCCATACATCATCGCTTTGGTGCGAATATATCCTTTGGAGGGCCTTCCTTCTATTAAATAGCTTGCAATGGTAAAAGGTGCTCCAGCGAACGTAATCAATGGCACGTTTAGTTCACGGTCCAAAATACGGATCGTTTCCAAAATATGACCCAAATCGCGTTCCACATCAATTGGACGCAACTTATCTACGTCTGCGGCTGACCGGATCGGATTATCAATAACCGGGCCAATATTTTTGACAATATCAAAATCAACCCCTAGCGAGGCTACCGGATTCATAATATCAGAATATAAAATTGCAGCGTCCACCCCAAGCTTGCGCACGGGCATCAAAGTCACTTCTGCGGCCAACTCGGGCTGGCGGCATATTTCAAGCAACGTGTATTTTTCTTTAATTTTGCGATACTCAGGGTCATACCTTCCGGCCTGCCGCATGTACCATACGGGAATATGATCCACAGCTTGCTTGCGGCAAGCGCGGATAAAAGTATCATTGTAGGTCATGACTTCAGCCTCCAGTTCGAATCATAAATACTATATTTTATTATGCCCTTTTTCAAGAGTCGTAACAACCGCAGCTCTCGAACAAACCATGACAAACCCATGACATTTGGATAAAGTTTCAATGAAGTGTGCTATACTAGAGAAATGGCTTTTTTAAAGCTCCGGAGAAGTTATGCTTTGATAAGTAGGATTTACAACAGGATGAGAATGGGCAGAAAGGAAGTGAAAGCACATTGAAAACGTGGGAGACGTGGAAAATCAATCTCATTGTGCTTTGGTTCGGTCAGTTTCTGGTCAATGCGGGTATTACGATGATTACTCCGTTCCTCGCCCTGTATCTGGCTCAGGACCTTCATGTGAAGGGAGAGCACGATATTGGTCTATGGGCCGGAGTTATTTTTGCCGCTAACTTTTTGACTTCATTTATGTTCCAGCCTTTGTGGGGCAAGCTGGCTGACCGATATGGACGTAAAGTCATGCTGCTTCGCTCAGGCTTTGGTATGGCTTTGGTCATCGGATGTATGGGTTTGGTCACCCACCCGTGGCAACTGCTGGCGCTTCGCCTGCTGAACGGTACGATTTCGGGTTTCAATCCGGCATCGATTTCCCTAGTGTCGGGTACCACTCCCAAAGAGCGAACCGGATTCGCTATGGGGATTATGCAATCCGGTCAGATGGCTGGCACGATTCTCGGCCCTCTGCTAGGCGGATTTTTGGCTGACTGGGTCGGATTCAGACCGATCTTCTATATTACAGGCTCTCTAATTTTTATAGCCTCGCTCATCGCAATGTTTCTGGTTAAAGAAAATTTTAGCAAAACGGAAGCCGCACGCATACCGCAAATTTCGGTTCTTGCCGGATTAAAGGAGCTTAGCCATACGCCCCAGCTTCCGGCTTTGTTCACCGTAACGTTTCTGCTCCAGTTTGCCATGATCAGTACGGTATCTCTGCTGCCGTTATATGTGCAAAAACTGTATGGGTCGGCAGAAGGAATTGCGTTGATTGCCGGATTCGTTACGGCTATTACAGGCGTATCCAATATGGTTGCTGCACCGCTCCTTGGAAGATTGAGTGACAAGATAGGGGCGCACAAGATTTTGACCATTGCACTGCTCGGAACGGCGGTTATGCTCATTCCGCAGGCTTTTGTCAATGAAGTATGGCAACTTGTCATTATCCGTTTTTTCATGGGTGTATTTATGGGCGGTCTGCTACCAAGCGTAAATGCGTTGATTCGCACGTATACACCGGAAGGAATGGAAAGCCGTTCTTTCGGCTTCAATACCAGTTCGCTAGCGCTTGGAAATATGCTGGGTGCTGTCATTGGCGGGGTGCTATCCGGGTTTATCGGCATTGAAGGACTGTTTATCATGTCAGGTGTCCTGTTAATCGTCAACATATTCTGGGTACGCATGAAGCTTTTTGATCGTAAGGCTACGCCTGATTTTAGGTAAGATAACCTCCAGGTAAGACAAGCCTGCCTTAACAGATAAGAACCTCTTGTCCACGTCGCCGTGGACAAGAGGTTCTTTTTTTGTATAGCTATACATAGGGAGTGAACGCTATTTAACTCGAGCTAGCGCCAATCCATCGTACGCTGGCAAAAGCGTGCTGACCAGCCGCGGATCTGTTGCTATCGTTTCGTTAAAACGTCTCACGGCCTGGACGGCAGGGCCGTTCTTATCCGTATTCAGCGTCCGTCCCCGAAGGAAACAGTTGTCTCCCGCAATAATGGCACCCGGATTCGCCAGAGCAATCGCATATTCCAGATACACTGGGTAATTTTCCTTATCTGCATCAATAAAGAAAAAATCGAATGTTCTTCCCTCTTCCTGAAGTTCCTTCAAACTATCCGCTGCGGGTCCGATACGGTATTCGACACGGTCACCGTAGCCGTTGTTTTCCATATGTCGATGTGCCAGCACTGCGTACGCTTCTTTTAGCTCCAGTGACACAATGCGGCCCTTTTCTCCCAGCCCACGGGCCAGACATAATCCACTGTAGCCGCCTAATACGCCGATTTCCAGTACATTCTGTGCGCCAGATACTTCAATTAGAAAGGTCAACAGTTTTCCGTAAGGATGAGCAACGGATACTTCCGGCATACCTTCTTTAACGATAGCCTCCCTAATACTGCGCAGTGCTTCATCCTCTTGTACCAGCTGGTCTACATATTGTTCAGGCGTCATATTTGGTGTAATTTCCACGGTTCATCTCTCCTTCTTGCTTAATCATAGCGCAGGTTGGACGTGATGTCCTTCGTAAATTTTTTACCTTAATGATTTGTCTCTTCGAGTACAATGACCTATACTATAGGGATTGAACCAAGCTTACATGATTATGGGGACGGAGTGAATACGTTTAATGACTCAACTGCAACTAATTGCAACTGCGCCAATGGGACTTGAAGCCGTCGTGGCCCGGGAACTCAGAGAACTCGGATACGAAGATCTGACCGTTGAAAATGGCCGCGTCGTTTTTACCGGAGATTATATGGATATATGCCGGTGTAACCTGTGGCTTCGCACATCAGACCGCGTGCTTATAAAAATGGGTGAATTTGCTGCAACTACCTTCGACGAGCTGTTCGAGGGTACCAAAGCATTGCCTTGGCAGGATTGGATTCCTGTAGATGGTGAATTTCCCGTAGAGGGACGTTCGCACAAATCACAGCTTAGTAGCGTACCAGCCAGTCAGGGAATCGTCAAGAAGGCGATTGTAGAGAAGCTCAAGGAAACCTACCACACAGATTGGTTTGCTGAAGATGGCCCTCGTTACGTCATTGAGGTTATTCTATTGAATGATCGTGCGTTACTGACACTTGATACGACCGGTCCAGGACTGCACAAACGCGGCTACCGTAAGCTCGTTACAGAGGCGCCTCTCAAAGAAACAATGGCTTCTGCTCTTATTCAGCTTAGTCGCTGGAGCCCTGACCGACCATTCTATGACCCATGCTGCGGTTCCGGTACTTTGTTGGTCGAAGCTGCCATGCAAGCCTGGAACATTGCGCCAGGCCTGAGACGTACCTTTAACTCGGAAGACTGGCCTGTCATTGGCAGAGAATTATGGGATCAGGCTCGCGACGAAGCGATGGATTTGACCCGCGATGACATTCCTTTTGAGATTGCAGGTAGCGATATCGATCCAAATGCCATACAAGTTGCTGAGGCAGCTGTAAAAGCAGCAGGCTTTGCTAAAGACATCCCTCTTAAGGTAATGCCTGTAACTAAAGTCAGACTCGAAGGACAATATGGTGTGATGATTACAAACCCACCTTATGGCGAGAGACTGAGCGAGCAATCCGAGGTGGAAAAGCTGATCCGTTCACTCGCACGCACGGCAGCCGAGATGAAGACTTGGTCCTTCTTTGCCATCAGCTCCACCAAGCAATTTGAGCATTATTGGGGCCGTAAAGCAGACAAGCGCCGGAAGTTGTTTAACGGCCGGATCGAATGCCAATACTATCAGTATCTGGGCCCTCTGCCTCCGCGCCGCAAAGATACTTCGCCGTTGCAGCCTTAAATATGATGAAGTTTAGGCCAGGAAACGAACCCTCTGTTCGTTCTTCTGGCCTGATTTGTGCTGTATTTTCTTTACTTAATCATTGAAATGCGTGAGATGAGCGCTATAATAATTAAAGGCATTTCGGTTTTAACATTACGTTAATATGTAGTTTATACTAGCCGAACATTTCTGCCGGAGGGGGTAAAGTGTTGGTTATTCGCACGTCCAGTGCAAGTCGCACTGGTAACACGTTCAGCAGAATGCTGCTGTCTCGATATTTTGGATTAGGTCTGTTTTTTGTACTTATGATCGGCAAGCTCGTACTGATTCACTATAACTTGCATGCCCAAAATATTGACATGAATCCGCTGGATTATGTCATCGCTATTGGTTCGATTTTACTTGTGAGCTTCTGGACCTTATGGCTGCCACGTCGCGGACGTTTGATTGCTCTTGTGGTGCTCGATGTTTTGCTCACTGCGCTCATTTATTCCGACATGGTTTATTATCGGTATTTCCAGGATTTCATTACGATTCCCGTCTTACTTCAAGCAGGACAAGTTGATTCTCTGGGCGGAAGTATCGCATCCCTTATGTACTGGTGGGACCTTTTCTTTTTTGCGGACTGGATTCTATTCATTCCGTATGTCATATTTGTGGCTTCCTTACGGCGTCGGTTTACAACGAATGATACTTATTTAGAAGCATCCCGAAGCTCGTTCACAAGGAGGTTCCTGCTTCGCTTCTCCAAAGGAGCATTGGCCTTCCTGATTGGCTATGTATTAACATTTGGACCGATCAAGTATTATACCTCCACGTGGGCAACTGGCATATTTGTCGGCAACTGGTGGTCAATGGCCTTGTACAACGTAACCGGATTGATCGGATTTCATGGATATGACATCTACCGCTATGGTCAGGATCATCTTGGTCCCCAGCCAACATTGGCTCAAGCGGAATCCGATAAGGATAAGGAATGGTTTAATCAGCACCAAAAGTTGCTTCAGGTTAAAAATGATCTATCTGGCAAGTATAAGGGCAAAAACGTGATGGTCATTCAAGCTGAAGCGTTCATGAACTTTTTTATCGGCAAACAGATCAACGGTCAAGCGATTACGCCTAACTTTGACAAACTGACGAAGGAAAGCATGTATTTCAACAATTATTTTCACCAGACTGCGCAGGGTCGTACTTCGGACGCGGACTTCTCTACACATGCTTCGCTGCATCCGCTCCCTACTGGCTCGGTATTTATCCGTTATGCGGACCATAAATTCGATACGTTACCTTCCATTTTGAAGGATACTGGGTATAGTCCCAATGCGTTTCACGTGTACGACAGCAGCTTCTGGAACCGTTACACCATGTATAAGGCAATGAACTATGACAAGTTCTACAGTAAAAAAGATTTTAAAATAGATGAGCCACTGGGTTGGTCACTGGGGGATAAATCCTTTTTCCGTCAAACGCTCAATGATCTCACCACCGAAGTTAAGCAGCCGTTCTACGCCTATATGGTCGGTATCTCCAGCCATCATCCGTACAACCTGTCACCTGACGCGGTAGATTTGGACGTTGGCGAGTTTGAAGGTACCATGTTCGGAGACTATCTGAAATCTGTCCATTATGTAGATGAAGCACTGGGCGAATTGGTAGATCAGATGAAGAAAGACGGACTGTGGGATGATACGATCCTGATGTTTTATGGGGATCATGACAATTCTATTAAAGACAAAGCACTGTATGAGAAGTTTTTAGGCAAGCCACTTACGGATCTGGACATGCAGAAAATCATGAATCAAGTGCCATTGCTTGTGCATCTTCCCGACGGAAGTCAGGCGGGCACGTATACGGAACCGGCAGGTCAGTTGGATCTGACGCCTTCCGTAATGCACCTACTTGGGATTTCTACAAAACCATATCATTTTATGGGGAACGATCTGTTTAGCGGGAAGCCTCGTATGGTTGTGCTGCGTACGGGTGCTTTCACAGATGGACGAGTGTACTACATTCCATCTGAAGACGGTACATTCTCCAAAGGGACCTGTTACAACCTGAATACAGGTCAGCCTACAGATGTAAACGCCTGCGGACCGGGCTATACCGAAGCTCTCAATCGGTTGAACATATCCGATCAGGTTATCACATACGATCTTATTCGCGAATGGGAACCACAAACAAAGAAGTAACTCCTTCTGTATCTAATAGACTTTCTGTAGGAGGTTGCTAACATAGCATCCTCCCCGGACTCCTTGAAGGATGTTGATCGCATAACTGCCCTGTATATAACAAAAAAGCACGATCCATCAGCTTGTAAGTGCTGTGGATCGTGCTTTTTTATATGGATTGTCACTCGACTGCACTAGGAACGCAACGTTTTTTTAGCTTGTTCAAGCCGTTGTACCTCTTCACCAAGCATGTCCTCCGCAACTTCTACTGAGTCGTCACCAAGGCTATCCTTTGCCTGCTGTATGGCATGTTCAGCATGAGTGCGAGATTGCTCCGCCTGTTCAATCAGTTGCTCAGCCGGATGTGACAATGCCTGAGAGACGGCATTGTGTAGCCTGTCCACCGAGTTTTGTGTTTGAGCTTCAACACTGTGATTGTCGAGATTAGAATCATATTGGGCCATGAGTCACTCCTCCTTCTGGGCAGTGGTCTACATCCATTAGCATGGATCAGAAGAAGGGGAACTATTCAAAAATTGTGAATGCTGCGTACTGGAACTATTTGATAAAGCGCGCAGCCTTCTCCAATACTTCATCCTCTGTGGCCGCACTCACATAACGTCCGTTCACATATACAAACGCTCGTTTCCCACAAGGACCGCAATACGATTTGCAGCCGATTTTGATCTCGGCATCTGGTGCCATCTTTTGCAACTTGGGCAAGATCGTTTTCAAGCGGATATGATTGCATTCATCACATACGCGAATATCATTGGCCATCTGTCATTCCTCCGAGCTCCGGCTTAGTGGTCGCCGTGATTACCTTGGGAAGGGTTAGTAATGACAAATCCTTCTTCGGGGAAGTACAAGTAATCAATTTTTACACCATCCAGCAGCGGCTGGCCGTTTTCCAAAATTACGTCAATACCTTTATCTGTAGATACGACAGTATCTGTTTCTTTAGGCGTGTCCAAATCCAGCCCGTAATGAGCATGATCTCCATGAGCATGAGTAATAACAACGCGCAGGCTCTTCCCTTGGTTCTCTTCCTTATCCAGTTCAAGTTTCAATACTTTAGCTGCGTTACGAGTAATTTTGCAGTTCATCAAACTTTCATCTCCTTCATATTCATTAAATGAAATGTGGTTCATTGGATACATATCCACACCACACAACCTAGCGGGTAAAATCAACAACTCAAATAATTAGCCTCTATCCCAGAGGGAAGGAGGTACTATGGCAGCATAGCTGCGTCTGAAACATCATCATGAGCCAATAGATCACAATTATATTCAGCATAGCAAAAGGCAATATTCCTATTGTAAAGAAAATCGTAAAAAATCGCAATCACGAAATTCATAAGCTTATCTACCGAACACGTACATGCTGCTTTTCAAGCACATCTGGATATTTTCGTTCGGCACGGGTGACAAACCAATTCATAAGCAATAGCGTCACACCAATATCGTCGATGGGCATAAATGGCATGACATCAGGTAATATCCAATAGAGCAATACAGGCACCGCAAAGAGTAACTTTTCTCCCAGCGGAATCCTTGATGAAGTAATAAATCGGGGCATACGACGAAATACATGTGACCATTGACGGAGAGATAGTAATCTTTTCCACTTCATAGTTGTTCACTCCATTTCGAATGCTCCTAAGTATATATCCCCCATTGAAGGGACATGTAAAGAGGAACACTTATAAAAAACGTGTTCCTCCTAATACGCGCAAATGATTCGATACGTTTCAGTAGGCCGAATTTTTCACCATGACAGCACTGTTGCCATTAACATGCCCACTTCTGCTGCAATATCATCGTAATCACGCATGGGCAGCGGATTTACACCTAGACCGACTTCAACGGTAAACCCTGGTTTACCAAATCGCTGTATAAACCAATCCTTGTACCCTGCATCGCTCCCACCCAGCTTTACCGCCCGGTACCCTGTTGCGGCAGCTAGCCGTAAGGCCCAATCTCGGCTCTCCTTAGGCTCTAGATCCCGATAATTCCAATAGATCTCCTGTCCCTGACTGTGTATGGATAACACCATGTCGAACTGTTCGCGCTCCGTCAGATCAGCAAGCGCTTTGGACTCTGGTTCAGACAAAGGTGCAGGTCCTGCATAGTCTCGTCGAGACGGACCTATTTTACCGCGTCTGCGTACCTCCTCTTCCCAATATGCCGGAAATTGATCGTTGAGGTCGACACCACGAATATTGGCCTTCCAACCGCGATAATCAGCACGTCCTTCATTCCACTTTTTGAGGTCATGATACAACGGATGAGTTGGGAGTACACCTTGTTGCACCAGCTCTACCCCATCCGGGTTGACCATCGGAACCACCCATAGGGAAGTATGCTCCAGCAAATCCTGCGGAGAACCTCCATACACCCATTGAGAGGTCCCTATATGTTCTTCAGTCCCATCGATCCCTTGTGCATATTGCTCTATAAAACGCAGCAAACAAGGCGTCGTCAGCCATTCATTAGCATGAACAGAAGCATTGGCATGAATTTTACGCGTTCCCTGCCCAATACGTACATAAGGAATATCCTTCCCCATGACACTGGTGCCAATGCTGCCAACTTCAATAAACGGATATCTGCGGCCCAAGGCCGCTAGGTCTTCCTTTAAATCTTCATATCCATACTCTCCACGTAATCGTACAATCTGATCCTGATGGTCTTCAGGAATAACAATTGTTTTTCCTTCCGTAAAATCATGCTCCACAAGTCCTGGATTGGCTAGCCGTAATTCATCAAGCTCCACACCAAACTGCTTGGCAATCTGTCTTGCATACTCACCAGGCTGAATAACGTATTTACGATCCGTAGACGGACGAATATATAACACTTGACCACTAATCAGATAGGGTTGCGTGGCGGCCCACGGATTATCTACGATCAAAGTATCCACCGATAGTTTAAAAGCCGAGGCGACCCGGTGCAATGTATCTCCTTTTTGAACGATATATTCCCTCATCTTACTACGCCCCTTCCATCTGCCTTATTGCATGTTATGCAGACGCGGCGTGTCTTGATGTAGCGAAAAGCAAAACAACCGACTTCTTTTGTCCAATGACAAAAAAAGTCGGCTGTCTCGTTAATCCAAATTGGTGACTTGCCAGACGACAGGCGTTTGGCGAATTTGCTCCCCGAGCCACTGTGCGGCAATGCGCTGGAACAATTCAGGATCGCCGGAACAAAAGAGTTGATGTACCGGCGTTTCGTCCCCAGCTTCCAACTTGCCTTTGTTATACAAAATAGTACTCGTCTCACGCGCCGTTTCATCTGCCGAGCTAATGAGCTTTACTGCAGGCCCCATGACTTCTTGAATCGTTTCCTTCAAAAAGGGATAATGCGTACAACCAAGAATCAGACAATCAATCGGATACGTTTGAATAGGTCTCAATGTCTCCTCAACAACCTGCGATGTCGTCTTGGAGCGGAATAACCCTTGTTCCACCAATGGAACAAGCGCAGGACAAGCATGGCTCACCACGTCTACATAAGGAGACAATTGCTTGAGCGCAGCTGTATACGCTCCGCTTCGAATCGTACCGACAGTCCCAATCACCCCGACATGCCCGGTAGCAGTCGCACTAATCGCAGCACGAGCCCCAGGGTGAATGACTCCGATCACCGGAATGGATACCTTTTGGCTTATATAGTCCAATGCCGCGGCAGTAGCCGTGTTACAAGCAATAATAATGACTTTCGGATCAAATTGAATCAGAAAATCAACCATTTGCTCTGTAAATTTTTTAACCTCTTCCGATGGTCGGGGGCCATACGGAGTGCGCGCAGTGTCTCCAAAATAAATGATTTTTTCCCGTGGAAGCTGACGCATGACTTCTTTTACAACCGTCAAACCTCCTACACCGGAATCCAATATTGCAATCGCTTGCTGCACGTACACACCGCTTCCTTTTTTGTTCAAATATGAGTTATTTCATCTCGGAAAGCTATCCGTTGCTACATACCTTATGTCGTATTCGTGTAAAAGGTACCCCAAAAGATTACCCTAAAACGAGGAAGTGATCAATAAAAAGGCTCCACCCCAACGGGAGAAGCCACGAATTCAAACTGTATTCAGTGTTTCACCTACGTTTTACAGACCGTTACAGAGCATCTTTTTCCGTATCTTCTTGAACCATCGCTGATGAAATACTAACCTCAGGAATAATTTCACCCTTTTTACGCCATTGCCCGATTTCATGAATGACGGCTGAGGCTGTCTCCTTAATTTTGTCAGTATACTCAATTGAGGTGTCTGAAATTTTCCCCGCTATCTCCTGTCCCTTATCACTTACGTTGCGCGCCTGATCTGTAATATTCTGACGCAGCTCACGACCTGACTTAGGGGCAAATAACAAAGCAGCAACCGAACCAACAATGCTGCCTGCCAACGCGCCTCGGATAAAACTTTTGCAGTTCTCCTTCATCATCATCTCTCCCTTGTGCCCGGGCGAATGCCCATCTGTTAGTGCATTATAAGCATGGAGAGCTTGTCATGATACAGAAAACAAGCCTGAAAAGTTTTACTTTTTTTTAGAGCGGATACGATACAGGCAACAACGGCCCCCATCCGCCAAACAATCCTCACGGACAACCTCGGCATCAAGCAGCTCCTCAAACATTTGCTGCTCGCATTCACAAGCCTTGCGGTAACGGCCTGCAATTTGAGAGATAGGACAATTGTATTCCACAATAGAGTAACTACCATCCTCTTCCTCGCGCCACTCTGCCATATATCCGGAAGCATTCTGGATGCCCGAAAGCTTTTCTACACGTGAAGCCAGTGTAGTCTCCCCCTCTATGTGAGGGGCGTAGCGCTTCATCATTTTACGTTTTCTACCGTCAAACAGCGAGTAAACAGCTTCCATTCCCTGCTCTTCATCTAGCTCCTCTAACAGTTCCAGTAGCAGATGATCATAATTACGAGGAAACTGCTCGCTTCCCTGCTCGCTCAGGCTGTATAAAAACGTCGGGCGTCCCATCGCCTGTCTCACGATCGTAGCCACGATCAGACCATCCTGCTCCATCAATTTGAGATGCCTGCGCACTCCCATTTCGGTAATGCCCAATTGAGCTGCCAAGCTTCCGACGCCCACAGGTCCCTGGGTTTTCAATAATGTCATGATCATGCGCCTAGTGGGCATTTCGGGTACGATATACTTATCCGTCACTTTTGCCTTTACACTCCCTCGGGCTGGGGACCCAATTCCTTATTTAAATAATCATGCACGTTAGATGCAAAAAGCTCCAGCAACCCAGGCAGCTTTAGTGTAAGCGGGTGAAGGCTTGTCCGGTCCCAATGGAAGTACTCCTGTACTAGAGGTTTACGTAAGCATACCAGCTCTACTAGCGAATGAAATACGGTATCATCCAGTACACCTTCCTCATGAATGATACCGATAATATCCTCATAGCTACTAGCGTCACGCATAATAAATCCGTCGATGATATAGCTTCCTACATCCGTTACCGTCTCAATTGCCAGATGAAGACAGCGCTCCTGCACTAGCCCCTGCAACAGATCGCCGTTCCAGGCAGCAGAAGTCTGGCGAAGTCCGGCGACAATGTCGGGAACAGCCCCTAGTCGAAGCTCAATTTGTTCCCGGTTGACATAATACAAGGTCCTGCACCTCCAGTAATCGCTTTAGATTTCATAATCAACTGCGATAGATACATCCTTCACTTCATTCATGTGTACAATAATTTCCTGGTGCACAGGGTGTACCTGATACGTTTGCAAATCCTCCAGTGTTTCGACAACAGCGGTAAGGGAAATATCATAAGAACGTTCCGAACGAATCACATCCGTACCTACTTCGAGTGACAGCAGCTCTTTGATTTTGCCGTTCATGCTGCGCAAGATGGATGCTGTGTGCTCAATGCTTTCGGGGGAGCGGTCTTTCAATTTGAACAAAACAATATGTTTAATCATGCGTATAGGCTCCTTATCTTAAAATGTTCTCTTGAAAATTTTATCATAACGCCCCACATACGGAAAGAAACTTTGTAATTCTAGCGATCTTTTCCGCCATTTTTACCATCAGACTCCTTGTCCTTTAATAGGGCAAAAAAATTCTTGAGCTTCGGTGGGAGCGGCAGACCCATTCGTGAACAGTTTTCCGTAATAGAGATTAATTCATTGGATAAATAAAAATACGTCGCTGCCCCTTTCATGATTTCGGTACCCATCAGGAGATCCACGTGATGCGCCAAAGAAATCACCATTAGCATTAAAGCCTTTCTCGCCAGACCCCAAAAGCCAGCTTTACTGCTTAAACCTTGCCCAGTCTTAATTGCTGCGGCGACTCCAGTCACATAATCAACAGCCATTGCAACCGTGAATAGCACCATTAGCTGATTCCAGCCGCCAAAGGCAAACGTAACAAGGGCTCCTGCGGTAGCGCAAATCATACTAAACATACTCGGATTAATATTCATACCTCTCCTCCTCTCGGGGCGGTTACTGTAATATATGCAGCGACATGGTAACCCGTAAAGTCATATGACCTGTGGATAGACATGAATTCATAGATTCATATAAAGCGTGCTGCAAACTTCACAACTCCGAGCAAATACAACAAAAAGACACCTTCAAAACCACTATATAAATGGTTGAAAAGGTGTCTTTTCTTTCATGCTATTCAATTAACGATGATCATTCCAAAAATTAAGCGGAGTCAGGTTATCATTCAACGGCTCGAACGAATATCCTTCTTTCTGCAAAGCGGCCATGATTTGTGGAAGAACCTTGATCGTAGATGGCTTATCATGCATAAGAACGACTGGTGTTCTGCCTTGCTTTTTCAATCTTCTAATATCACTTAGGACAGTCTGTACAAAATGCTCTGGATTTTTAGTATAACGCCAATCATTGGAATCGATATTCCAGTCCCAAATATGATAGCCTGCACCCGTCAGTTGATCGCGGTATGCTTTCTTCAAATATGGTTTGCTGCCATAAGGTGTACGAATCAAAGAAGTGCGTTTCCCTGTGGCCTGAAATAAAATCTCGTTATCCTGATTCATCTCTGCGAGTGCTGCTGCCGGGGATGCATAGATTTTCTTCACCTGATGCGTCATCCCATGCAGGCCCAAACCATGACCCGCCTCTACCATTCTTTTCATCACTGAGCTATGTTGACGAATCTCAGGTCCCAGCATGAAGAAAGTAACCTTCGCATTATATTTGTCCAAAATATCCAGCAGCTGCGAAGTATGCGCCGTAGGACCGTCATCGAAGCTCAAATAAATCGTACGGCTGGATGATGATGAGGCAGTTCCCTTGTTGCCTGAATTGCTGGCTTTGCCCGGTTTGACAGCTGCATACTGTTTAATTTCTGTTGCGAATGTATTCAAAAACTGAGCATCAGACAAACTAGCATTTGCGTTCTGAATTCGATATAGATTACTTGTTGGAAGCGTAATAGTGAAGCCGAACGCATCTGTCAAAGTGCGGATAGGCACCATCGTACGTCCTCCACGTTCGAACACATCCTCCTGGTTCAAATTCAGCGTAAAGCTGCGATTATGCCCAGTCAGCACCAATGTATTTCCGTTGGCAGAAGTAGAAATGCCCATCTTTTGCCCTAATGTAACGACAGGTACATACAACTTATTATTTTCCATTACGGGCTGAATCGTATTCGAATCTAGCAACACATCATTGACCCCCAGCAAAGGAGCCTTCGCTTGTGCACTCGCCGTATTCGTATGTATACCTAGCAAACCCAAACAACAGATTGCCATCAAGCATACAGCCATCCATTTTGCATTTAAAAGCTTCATTCATTACACCATCCTGTGCTGTATTTTATAATGTGCGGGAGCTATCTCTAGCTTGTCTATGAAGTTCTACAGACATGACGATATGGACATGGCAATATAGACATTCACTCAACATATAGAACATAAACGCATATGAACCGACTGAACCGGACGTCTTTTCGTTCCCCCTATATATATTAATAGATTACCAGACTATAGTAGGTAAATATAGTAAAACAATTTGAAAACAATCTCGCAACCCCCCTGCCAGAGAAGGTTACAAAGTTGTGAATAAATTGGAGACTCCTTACCCTAATTGCTTAGGTGCGGTATTCTTAGTTTTCCTCTTATGTATCTCATCCAGATACAAGGTATATTTGGACTCTCCGCTATATGTAAGAAACAACCACTCAAGCGCACGGGTCATGCCAATATATAGGAGAGAGGCCTCTCTTTCTTCAATCTCTTCTCTCTTAAATGGCATGTTCTCAATCGCCACAATAAAGACAGCACGAAAATCTAGACCTTTAGCACTGTCGAGAGTAGATATTTTTACTGTCGCTTCTTCTCTTATAAAATTACGTTTGGATTCACGGCTTTCAGTCATCCAAGTATAAGGTACCTGATGCTTCTCTAAGCTGCTTCTGATCTCATTAATATAAGAAAGTTTGTAATTGTTCTGCACCCTATATAAGATAGCTATATCATTAAGTGGAATAGCCTTTTCTTGACGAAGAAATGTAATAGTTTCAATAATAAAATCCATCTCATCACAAATATTTCGGCATCTGCGGAAGATAGGTTCAGGTCCCTTGCGCTTTGTTGACTGTGGGGGAATAATTTCTACTCCTTCAAGTGACCCGCTTTGAACCTTGTTTTGTAGTTGTGAATGGCTCCGATAAAAATCCCAAGCAAACTGTACAATTTGAGCGGTATTTCGATAGTTAATAGAAAGGATTTTCGATCTCCCTCGAAAATCCAAACCCGTTTCTTGTGCAAGACTATTCTTCCTTTTAAAGATAGATTGTGCCCGATCCTCTACTAATAGTAGGGACTCCGTATCAGGATTGAGACAATGACTGACTAAACGCAACCATTCTGGCTCAAAGTCCTGTCCTTCATCAATGAGTATGGCATCGTAGATGGGAACAATAGCTTCAAATTTGTCCAATTTCTCTAGTAACTCAGGTATCCCATTGTCCTTGATCCGCATATGACTACCAAGCCATTCATGAAAGTTATATACTTCAATATTAGAAGGCTCCCATTCACATTCTGTATTAGCAAAATTAAATAAATCTTCTGACTCCATCATTTTTTGGTAGATCCACTGTTTAAGAGTGCGAGATAGGGGAATACCATAGCAAAGAACAAGAATTTTCCAATCAGGATGCGCTTGAGCCAGCATTTTTGCCCGACTGACAAGAACCAACGTTTTTCCACTACCTGCTACGCCACGAATAAGACGATGTCTGTCTCCCAATTGTTTAGCCATATTCTCTTGGTGGAGATCCATGGTCTTGATGTTATGAAGAGATAGTAGCAACTGATCCTGATAAGGTACAGGTTCTTTGAACTCTGCGCTAATCCGTACTTCAGGAAATAAATGAAATCGGATAGCCTGAATATCCTCATCTGTAAGCGTATAACGACGTTTGCTTTGAATCGTGAACATACCAAACAGCTTTTCCATTAATGTTTCACTTGAAAATCCATCATCATCAGTATCAATCTCATCTCTACACAGCACAAAAGAAGGATCTATGACATTGTATAGTCCTAATTTAATGAAATCCTCTTGCTTCAAACGTGTAAATACCGTACCGTATCCATAGGAAAACTTTAGATAACCAGATAGACCTTGAAGTAAGTTTTTATCTTTTTTCAATTGGTCCGAAATAAGTCGGGCATTGTCCCGTGCCTGTTTGAGCGGACTTTTCACCGTTCGTGTCTCACCGGCTGAGGTATGCAGCATCCATTCGTCCTGATTAATTTGATGCAACGTGCTTTTTGTATAATCTTTTACTTCAAGAACAATGAGTCCAATATCCGGACCGATAATAACAAAATCAGCTCGTCTTCCCCGAATTTCCGGTTCATAATAAATAATGTAATCACTAGGTAAATACCTCTTTAAGGTTTCAAACAGAAGTCGTTCTCCTGCTGTAGCTTTCTTCGGTATATACTCCGGTACCATATAGGCCATGTGTCCTGTCTCTCCATTTCGTGGTTCTTCCACAGTAATGTATAGATTTCAACATCATATTACATATATAGTATATCAAATATTTCCCAAAGAGCGAATTAAGGCTCTTCGCTATACTTGGTGGTTAATGACACGTTTGATAGGTTAGTAAAGCGATTTGACATGAAGCCTCTGCGGACATAACTACTCGCAGAAGCCGCGAAGCATAGGGACTTCGCGATGCTAACCAGCTTATTGTAACCCGGCCCTGCATATAAAATCGCAATCTATTTTACCCATGCGGAATAGCGAGGAGGGCCGAATTAAGACTATATATTTCTCTCTGTAAATCCTTATAATCGTAAGAGAAGAACATATTACCTACATTTCCATTAATAATGTCACATTTTAATATATTGACACCTTAAACTCCCATTTTTATAGTCCAAATGGACCTTATTTTCCATAAACCGGTTAAGCCCATGGGATTAAAAGAAAATCAGGAGAGGAGTCACTTGCAAACCCCCCTTCGGGTATAGTAGTATGTGGTTAAAAAAATCGGAGGGTATATGCCTAAACAACAAGATAAACATTCCATTCAGGCGTGGTCTCTGATCAATCGCAAATATTTGGGAAAAGGCGTGCGTGTCAAACGTTTTCGTAAACCAACACGCTGTCAAGTGCGCAATCGCGTTTTGCTTGCCGTTTTGATGGCTAATGACATTAAACTGTCCCAACTTGCCGAGGAGCTTTCCATTTCCTCCCGTAGTGTCAGTGCGTGGGTATATGAAGGTCGTATTCCCGGCAACACTAATCTGGAAAAGACGTGTAATACACTTGGTTATCCGCACCATATTCTATTTAATGAAGAGGTTGTCCGGCGTTCACCACTCATCTGTCAACCAGCGCCGTCCCGTTTTATGAAACGGACTGTGACTCGTTCTCCGGTTAAAAATCGGATCTTGGCGGGTCTATGCATGGTACATGATATTTCGGTGACCGATGTGAGTCATTGGATTGGCGTTCACCCCGGTACATTTCGGAAATGGTTGCATCAGGGTACCGTTCCTTCGCAAACCTTCCAGGATCAGGCGGAACAGTTTTTCCGTATTCCAAAATCCATTTTGTTTGCTGATGCCATGCTGAAAAAGTAAAATGTCCGTAAAAGAGAAATGCTTGTGATTTTCATGAAAGTCTTTGAAAGGAACGCATTACCATCTTTCATCCGCTGAGACTTTCACATCATGTAATTCACAGAATATAAAATGCAAAAAAGCACAGTCTGCCGATTCCTCGGCGTACTGTGCTTTTTAGATAACAGAGCTTTAAATACTGCTTGCTTATATTTTGTCAGTTTCTTAAGAATGAATGCTTGCCGTTTCAGTTGAACGTTTGACTTCTTCCTTGATGGACTTTAGCTTTTTCATCATCGGATTGCCTCCACATCCAAAGTAGTCGTGAAGACGGCTGTATTCCTCGTACAGCTTATCATACACGGTCGCGTTCTCAGGGATCGGCTTGAAGCTCTCGTCCCGTACACGTGCCATATGACGCGCTGCTACGACAATATCGTCGTACCCTCCAGCTTCAGCTCCCGCAGCCACTGCTGCGAACATAGCAGCGCCCAACGCAGGAGTTTGGGTGGAAGCAGCAACCTTAATTTCCCGTCCGGTTACGTCGGCATAAATTTGCATCAGCAGTTGATTTTTCTGCGGCAAACCACCGCACGCATACAATACGTGTACTGGCACGCCGTTATGATGGAACGCATCGACAATTTTACGTGTTCCGAACGCAGTTGCTTCCAGCAATGTACGGTACACTTCCTCTGGCTTCGTCAGCAACGTATATCCGACAATCAGCCCCGTCAGGTTGGTGTCGACCAACAGAGAACGATTACCGTTCCACCAATCCAGGGCCAGCAATCCGGTTTCGCCCGGTTTATATTCAGCCGCTTTACGCTCCAGCCATACATGGACGTTCATACCTTCCGCAGCTGCCTGCTCCTTCACTTCGCCCGAAACAGCATGATCCACAAACCATGCGAAAATGTCTCCTACCGCCGATTGTCCAGCCTCATACCCGTAATAGCCCGGAATAATTCCGTTCTCTACAACGCCACACATACCCTCTACTTCTTTTTCTTCCTCACCGAGGAGCATATGGCAAATGGAAGTTCCCATCGCCATCACTAGCTTGCCTGGTGTGACGACGCCTACTGCCGGAACAGCCGCATGTGCATCCACATTGCCTACCGCTACTGCCGTTCCCGGATTCAGTCCGAGTTTTGCGGCCATATCCTCTGTTAATCCACCCGCACGGGCACCCAATTCATAAATCTCACCGCGCAGCTTCGTATCCGTCAAATTTTCTAGACGCGGATCGAGCGCTCTGAAAAATTCACGATCCGGATAACCATCGCGATGATGGTAAATAGACTTGTAGCCAGCTGTACACTGATTACGCTTCAGTTCCCCGCTGAGCTGGGAAATTACCCAGTCAGTCGCTTCTACAAAGCGGTCTGTTTGATTATAAATGTCCGGTGCCTCGTTCAGAATCTGCCAAATTTTTGCGATCATCCATTCGGAAGAAATTTTCCCTCCATAGCGGGGCTGAAACGCCTCTCCGCGCTGCGAGGCAATGTTATTTAAACGGTCCGCTTCATCCTGTGCTGCATGATGCTTCCACAGCTTCACCCAACTATGCGGGTTATCTTTTAGGTTCTCGTCAAAGCACAACGGTTGTCCCTGTGCGTCAATCGGCAGCATCGTACATGCTGTGAAATCAATTCCAATTCCGATGATATCGTCTGGAGAAATCCCAGTCTCCTTCATAACAGCAGGTACGGAAGTAGTAAGCACTTCAATGTAATCAGCCGGATGTTCCAGCGCCCAATCCATATCCAATTTGCGTCCGCTACCAGGCAATACTTCATCAATAACTCCATGACGGTAAAGTGTAACATGTGTAGCAATTTCAGTTCCGTCAGACAGGTCAACAATAACCGCACGGCCGGACTCCGTTCCATAATCGACACCAATAGTATACTTGCTCATTTGTGTGCCTCCTCCTTTATCGTTGACCATCATAAGCGTTCGCCCCATGCTTGCGCAGAAAATGCTTATCCAGCAGCGCCTGACCCATTGAGGTAAATTCTGTATTCAGAACGAAAGAACGGTACAATGCCAGATGTGTAGGCGTATCTGACGAAGGCCGAAGGTCATCTTCGACAATATCGCCTTGTAGATTCATTACAACCAGTTGCTCCGCTCAGTTCTTCATAGGCCGCGCCTTGGAAGAGCCAAATTGGCCTCCCATACTTCCTTTTTCAATTGTTCTACTATGTATAAGGCACACCTTTTACTATCATTTCTGAAATCTGCAATGGAGGAGGTGACTAAAACCAGCTTCATATGGGAAATTATAGGTGGGTTGTAACAACCCTTTATTCTTGGTTCCGCTTTCATTATATGCTTGTACGTACAACTTAGCTAGTCTTTTTTATGTATTTTTTCGATAGATTTTTGTACTCATTTTCAGAAAAAACATAGCAAAAACAGTCTATTTCTGCAATCCAGAAAACAGACTGTTCGGTATCGCGAGAAACATGCCCATCAAATATTAAACGTTGAAGCTGTACACTTACTAACTTGTCCTGACATGTTAAGTAATAAAAGCGACTGGTCTCCTAGCCTAGTGTTCTCCAGGCATGACCTGGACAGGCCCCGTAGATTCACGAACTATGAGCTCAGGCGGTAGAATTAACTGACGATCTTCTTCATGGTACCCCTTCTCTTCAATCATCGACAGCATGGTATCGGCAGCACGTAACCCTAATTCTTCCTTTGGATGCCGAATTGTCGTTAGCTTGATTTCCGTTGCTGTCGCCAAAAATGAATCATCAAACCCAACCAGCGATAGATCATTGGGAATGTTCAGGCCCGCCGAACGTACAATATCCAGGAGTCGAACAGCCAGCTCATCATTATAGGTCACCCATCCAGTAGGACGCTCTCCCGCCTCTATCGCCAGCAGACTCGACGCACGTTGTAGCGGAATCTCATTTTTTTCTTCTGTCCGGTAAGTCGTTACTGCGTTCGGGTGTAATGTCACTCCATACTTGCGGTGAGCAGCCACAAATCCTTTCATACGAAGAATCCCTTGCATATCATCGGTTTTGAAAAATCCGGCCAAGCGTCGGTGTCCCAGCTTAATCAGATGCTCGGCCGCCAAAAAACCACCCTTTTCATCATCTACTCGCAGACATGGCGCATCCATTTCCTCATAACGCGCATTGATCATCAAATAAGGGATTTGGCGATTTTCCACGGTTAAATAATAGTTCAGATTGGGGTTACGCTCTCCACTTTTAGTCGGTTCAATAATAATTCCGCTCAGCGGTTGACTCAACAGCATTTCCAGGCACTGACTTTCTTGCTCAGGGTCATTACCTGTGCTTGACAGCAGCATCTTGTATCCCTGGCGACTCAATTTAGATTCAATTCCCTGTACAATAGATGGGAAAATATAATCCGATATATAGGTTGTAACGACTCCAATCGTCTTTGGATCTTCGGGCTGCTTGCTGTCCCGTGTCGCGACAAAGGTTCCCTTACCCTGCATCCGAAACAGCCATCCTTCCTGCACCAGCTCACCCAGCGCCTGACGCACCGTTTGCCGACTAACGGCAAATTGTTCAGACATTTCATGCTCAGATGGAAGCTGGCTTTGTGGTTCCAGTTTAGATGAATGAATCCAGGACAAAATTTCCTGTTTAACTTGTATATATTTGGGCGCCATAATTTCCTCCGTACTTGCAATATCGTGTACCTGTTCATATTCCACGATTATAGCATACCGTTCATTTGTACATACAAATGTTACAGGAGCAGGATATCGTCGTATTGCTGCCGGAGGTGTAAACCCATTCACTTATCCCTTCCTTGCCACACATAACTGGCCGAATATCTAAGGGCAATTTGTGTAGATGTTGCACATTACGAACGAAGCAATTGATGTTCATTCATATACTTGAGTCCAGTATAGCGATCACGTAAGGTATGAGCCGTGCGCAATGCACGAGCAAGCTGTTCCTCCGTAACCCCCAGCTCGGCAATGGTAGATGGGCCTCCAACCTGAGACAGCCATGCACGCATCTGCTCCGACGTAGGCAAAGCCCGATACACCTTAAAAGCCTCAACATCCTGACTGGCTGCTAAATCCCTGTACAGGTCAGACAGCAATGCGGATGCTACGCCTACTTTGGCACCATGCAAAACTTGCTTGCGTCCCTCTGCAATAAAATCCATTTCAATTCGGTGGGAAATATGGTGCTCTCCCCCTGACGCTGGACGAGAATGATCTATCATCAGCATCGAAATACCGGATGCAATCAGCGCATTCATCAATACCTCGACACCAGCCTTGCTGCCTGCCGCAATCTCATCGACATGCTCTACACAGTCACGCAGAGCCTCCTCGGTAATGCGATTAGCCACAGGTGAATACGGCTCGTTTCCCAAATCTCTGGAAACATGCCAGTCCGCTAGTGAGGTGAACTTACCGAGCATATCGCCAAAACCGGCGGCAGTCATCGTCTGTGGCGCATTTGCCAGCACGGACAAATCAGCAAAGATCGCCTCTGGCGGAACTGCTTGGAATGTCTGCTTGCTGCCGTCCACAATAAGTGGTGCGCCTGCGGAGGTAAAACCATCCACCGAAGCAGCCGTCGGTACCGACAAGAACGGACGATTCATTTTATAACATACGAAGCGAACCAGATCATGAATTGTGCCGGAGCCTACAGCAAGTACAGCCTGACTCTTATCCACCACACCCAGCAGCACTTTCATAATATAGGTTTCATCAGCAATGACATCCCCTACAGCATTCGGAGGTAAGCGAACTACATCAACTGTCAGACCTGCCTCACGGATCAGCTCAGCCACTTTTTTTCCTGCCGCCGCCGAAGTATGCTCATCTTCTACTAGAGTTACATGACGATAATCCAGTTGGTTCAAATAAGGAACAACAGACTCCAGTGCTCCATCTCGTACCTCGATACACAATTCAACCTTTCGGTGAGGATGGTCAGTGTTACTAGCCTGCGCCTCTTCGTTCCACAACTTGATCTGTTCATTCATATTCATTTCATCAGCCTCCTGAAAAAGGAATAATTTGCACAAGAATGATCCATAATGACTAATAGATTCCGTTTGAAAACGATTACTATTTAATTGTACGCACAAGTGTGTGTCCAAGTCCAGAAAAAAAGTACAAGTTACTTTTTAATTTATATATTCGAAAGGAACATGTTTATGAAATTTGGAACGGATATTGCCTGTGCACTTGGGTTACTGGCAGGTACAACGTTTGGCAGTGGTATTGCTTTTTTGTTCGGCTGGCAAGCTTATCGGGCCCTGACTTCTGTTGCAGTCTTTGGCGTAGCAGGGATTATCATAACCATTGCCGTTTTTCGCTTGCTGCACCGTAAGTCACTTTCCACGTCTGATTCTCGATAAATGCTGTTAGTGAACTTGTTTTTTTGACAGTATACATAAAAAACGGGTCTCTTAAGCAGTTGCATCGCTTGAGAGTACCCGTTTTTGTTTTACAAATATTCACTTATAAAGTTGTATCAACCTCTGGATTAACATCTAATTCATAATCAATTTCATCAAACCCGAATCCAAATAATTGGAGGAAATCCAGACGGTATTGTTCGAGATCACCTAATTCAGATACATTTTCTGTAGTGATTTCGGACCAAGCTGCTTTGACAGCCTGCTGCACATCGTCTCTCATTTCCCAGTTATCCAGGCGGATGCGTCCTTCTTCATCCGTTTCCACAGTGGACCCACTGTATAGCGTCTCAAACAGACGTTGTGCCTGCTCAATACATCCCTCGTGCAGTCCCTTTTCTTTCATGACCTTAAACAACAAAGAAATATACAAAGGCACGACCGGAATAGCCGAACTGGATTGTGTAACCAAAGCTTTATTCACAGAAACATAGGCTTTTCCATGATAACGTTCCAGTTGCTTTGTTAGAGTATGTGCTGTAGCTTCCAAATCATTTTTAGCTTGGCCAATGGTTCCTTTACGATAGATAGCCTCTGTAATTTCGGGACCAATATACGAGTAAGCCAATGTGGTTACCCCTTCAGCCAGCAGATCAGCTTCTTCCAACGCTTTTAGCCACAAGGACCAATCTTCGCCCCCCATTACCGTGATGGTGTTCTCAATTTCCTCCTGTGTAGCCGGTTCTAGCGTAATTTCTGATACGACACCTGTATTGGTATTCACAGTTTTATTCGAAAAAGACTGTCCGATAGGCTTGAGAACGGAATTAAAGGTTTCACCCGTGTCGGGATGTGTCCGTCGCGGTGAAGCGACACTATACACAATCAGGTCTACCTTGCCCAGCTTTTCCTTTACCAGCTTCAACGTCTCCTGCTTAATTTCATGAGAGAAAGCATCTCCGTTAATACTTTCTGCTATGTAGCCAGCTGCTCTGGCCGCTCTTTCAAAGGCTACTGTATTATACCAGCCTGCTGAAGCCGTACGCCCCTCTGATGCGGGACGTTCATAGGATACCCCTATGGTGTCCGCTCCCAGACCGAAGCTCGCAGCAATACGAGAAGCCAGCCCATATCCAGTAGATGCTCCGATCACAAGTACCTTTTTAGCTCCTTGTAGTGATGTGCTGTCTTTGATGTAGTTGATCTGACGATTAACATGAGCCGCGCATCCTGCAGGATGTGCAGTCGTACATATGAAACCACGAATTTTCGGTTTAATAATCATTGCAAGGGTCCCCCTACTTTGGCATTCATTTAATATGGATGGAATGGTTGTCCAGTCACAACTATATAGTAAATCAGCTTGCGGCTCAACCTAGACTGCAGTATACGAAATATCACTAACAACAAAATCAGCATCTCATTATATTATGAGACAATAGAACTACACATTTTTGGTTACGGAGATGCAAGCCGTAATAGTGAATTCGGCCGTCATTAATAGGCGTAACCAGTTAGGTGCTCAGCAAATGTCGAAGAGCTTCTCTATGCTTCTAACAAAAAAACCTAAATATGTTTATATTCATAATTTTTAGTGAATAAAAAATTCACAAAACAGCAATTTCGTGATATAAATAAGATGAAATAACAGTTTATTATCTTTTTAATAGACTAAATTCAATGTCTCATCACTCGTGTTTAAGAGCTAGAACGTTATCTCGGGCAAAACAACCAGAACAGTAGCAATCCTCCTTATTAGTAAGCCCCTAGGATTTTACGCAATCAGACTGAATAAACGCTTCCTTTCGGAAATAAAGACCCTTCCCTTCAATATCCAACATCCAGATAAGATTGTAATTAAAGTGCTTTTATATCTATTATAAAGCGCTCTCAATGATTAAAGATCTATTTTAACTGTTATTATTTGCTGCCCTTGGACTAAACCTGTCCTTTGAGGGCTGATCTTGTAGGATAAGTTCCAAGCGAAACCTCATTTATGGGGGACTTCAATGAAACAAGGTAAGAAATGGGTGACCCTGTGCTCCACAATACGAAAGGGGGTGATCAGAATAGAACGATCGTTTGAACATTCGTAAAATAGAAATTATATTTCCACAGCTACAGGTTTAGGAAATTATTATTTTTATTAGGAGATGAAAGAATGATTTCACGTGTGAAAAAATCAATTTGCGTATTATTGGCATTTGTAACTGCACTACCGCTCATGTTTAGCATGTCAGCACCTTCAGAAGTTTCAGCAGCAAGTGATGTAACCATTAACTTATCGGCACAAAAACAAGTGATTCGCGGTTTTGGAGGAATAAACCATCCGGCTTGGATTGGGGATTTGACAGCATCTCAAAGAGAAACAGCTTTTGGTAATGGAAATAATCAGTTAGGTTTTTCAGTGTTAAGAATTTATGTAGACGACAATAAAAATAACTGGTACAAAGAAATACCAACTGCAAAACGTGCAATTCAAAGTGGAGGAATCGTTTTTGCTTCACCATGGAATCCTCCAAGTGACATGACTGAGACCTTTAATCATGAAGGTGATACAAAAGCAAAACGCCTTAAATACGATAAGTACGCTGCATATGCGCAGCATCTTAACGATTTCGTTTCTTACATGAAGAATAATGGCGTGGATCTATATGCTATCTCCGTTCAAAATGAACCTGATTATGCACATACTTGGACATGGTGGACTCCAAAAGAAATGCTTCGTTTTATGAAAGAAAATGCTGGATCTATTAACTGCAGAGTTATCGCTCCTGAGTCATTTTCATACTTAAAAAATATGTCAGACCCAATTCTAAACGATCCGCAGGCTCTTGCTAATATGGATATTCTTGGTACTCATACTTATGGTACTAAATTTAGTGACTTCCTTTATCCTCTTTTCAAACAAAAAGGAGCGGGAAAAGAGCTTTGGATGACGGAAGTATACTATCCAAATAGCGACAATAACTCGGCAGATCGCTGGCCCGAGGCATTGGATGTTTCATATCATATGCACAATGCTATGGTAGAGGGAGATTTTCAGACATATGTATGGTGGTACATTCGTAGACAATACGGTCCTATGAATGAGGACGGTACAATAAGCAAACGTGGTTATAATATGGCTCATTTCTCGAAATTTGTTCGTCCCGGATATGTACGAGTAGACGCAACGAAGAATCCAAATACAAACATCTACACCTCTGCATATAAAGGTGACAACAAGGTAGTTATTGTTGCAATTAATCGAGGTACTTCAGCAGTAAACCAAAGGTTCGCCCTACAGAACGGGACTGCATCGAGAGTATCTTCATGGGTAACGGACGGCAGTAGAAATCTGGCAGCAGGATCGGCCATTAATCTGTCTGGCGGTGCCTTTACAGCCCAGCTCCCTGCCCAAAGTGTTACAACTTTTGTAGGTGAATTGGGTGGCAAGTCCATCAGCAACACGACTTATGGAGCGGAGACGGATACAACATTGACCCACTCCGTAGTAGAAGCCACCTATTCGGGTGATGACACTATCCAATATGCCAACTTTAATGCTTCAACCGATGCAACCGTACAGTGGAATAGCATCTACTGCGCTGTTGATGGAACTAAAAATGTGAAATTCCGGTATGCGCTAGATACAGGGACTCGAAATCTAGATGTTTATGTTAACGGAACGAAAGTGATCAGTAATGCTGCCTTTACAGCAACTGGTAGCTGGGCAACCTGGGGCGAAAAAACGATCCAGGTACCTATGAATAGCGGAAACAACACTTTTAAAGTGGTAACTACTGGTATGGAAGGACCGAATATAGAAAGTATAAACGTCTCAGCCGAGTAAGTGCATTCGGCGAAAAACTCGAGAACCCGGGTCTTTTCAAAGACTCGGGTTCTCTTTTTCTCAAAAGGATATTGTCTACAAAGACCTAACCAGTCCTTGTTTCTACATTGTTCTACGCCTGATTCAAAGCTGTTTAGAGCTTATCCGGATATTTAGCACGCCTAAATCCTCATCCAATTAAATGGAATTGTTTACTTCAACTGCAACAAGAGGTAGGATAACCGGAACGTTACAACCACTCACCTCTCGTATAAGGAGTAGCTTCTGGAAAATGCTCCCCGCCAAGGGCTCAGGTGATGAGCAATACATTGCAATTTTCCGATGATATCAAAAAACTCCTGATCGCCATAAGGGCAAATTCAGGAGCTATTGCATTAAAGCTTAAATATTTCAACTATTAAAACAGAGAACTTTATCTTTGTACATCTATTTGAGTGGCTTGACTATGGTTGAATCGCCAGCGCAGCAACACGCTCATAAGCCAGCTTCGGACGGTGCGATTGATCGAATAACAAAGGCCAGTTCTTCCGGCCTCTGACCGGAAAGCCGTCCAGCCAGGTATAATCGTCGGCAGCCCCCCAGAATGTGACTGCGCTGATACAGTCGCGGTATTCCCTCAGGAGACGGAAAATCGCCTCGTAAAGCTCCGCTTGCCGTTCCAGCATTTCCTCCGAAGGTTGAAGCAGGTCGGTACGTCTGTCATCAAAGCGAAAAACTGACAGATCCAGTTCCGTTAGTTGGAGCTGAAGTCCCAGCTCTGCATATTTTTCGATGGCTGCGCGGATGTCGTTTAGAGAAGGATCGAACAAATTCCAATGCGCCTGAAGACCCACGCCGTGAATCGGCACTCCCTGGTCCAGCAGCGACCTGACCAGCCGATAGATACGATCCCGTTTATAAGGATGGGACTCATTATAGTCGTTGTAGAACAGCAGAGCCTTGGGATCTGCTTCATGCGCATATTCGAAAGCCTTGGCGATAAAATCAGGTCCGACGATGTCTAGCCATTTCGACGGGCGAAGGAACTCCTCCTTGTCTGACTCCTCGTCCGAGATGACCTCATTCACCACATCCCAGCAGTATACAGTATCCTTATACCGTCCAACCACCGTTTGGATATGCGAGCGGAGCCGCTCCAGCAGCAAGGCACGATCCGCCGGTCCGCCTTGTTCATTCTCAAACAGCCAATCCGGCGTTTGATTATGCCAGACCAGGGTGTGACCGCGCATTGCCATCCCATGCTCCTTGGCAAATGCAGCTAATCGGTCAGCATTCTCGAAGGTATACACCTCCTCCTCTGGATGCAAGCTTGAGAACTTCATTTCATTTTCCGCTGTAATACTGTTAAAGTGGTAAGCAAGCAACGATTTCTGAATCTCAATAGTTAGAGGATTGACCGCCGCTCCGATCTGGAAATCGTCTTTGTATAATTCTTTTAATGAAGCTTCTTTCCGCGTCGATAAATTCATCCTTTTCCTCCTTGGGCAGGCTATCGGTAAACACTTACGGCTACTTAGCCTGATACTTAAACCAATCGAAGTGCGCAGGTACCCCACTTAAGCGGCCATTTCCTGTTGCATACAGCCCAATGACTACCCCAGTAAAGCACATTTTATTTACAAAATCCTCCGGAGACAACGCCCGTGCCGGACCTGTAGCTATACTGGACCAGTTCTCGCCATCCTCCGAATAGGATAGAGCATATTCATCCTCAGTCGCTTCAATACTTAGCAAAACTCGCTCCGATTCTGTCTCAGCCCCATAGACGATCTGGGATTCTCCGCGAATGGTCAGACGGGCCATGACTCGGTTGCGGTTTCCAGAACGCAACACCCCGATCTCATAATGGGCATCCTCATCCCGGCGTGCACATAATCCGGCCTCTTCACCTTCAGCGGTTGGCGTAAACGACATACGAGTGGTGAAGCTTGCCTGCTTATGCTGCTGTCTTTTGCCTGCAAAAGCAATCCGGCCGACATCCCCGAGTCCCGCCGCCTGTCCATGCAATGTCAAAGACCCAGGAGCTTCATCAAGCGAATAACTACCATCGGCCGGATTTCGCACAAAGATCCACTCGGGTCCGAGATGGTCTGCGGCAAAATCGTCCCGGCCTTCGCCCACAGTGACGCCCGTAGCGTTGGGTGTCGCTGCGGGCAGACGCGCAACCGACATTTCCAGCTTGACACAGCCCTCGTTATTGTCGATATACGGCCATTCGTCCTTCCAGATGACCGGAGCCAGAAAGGTTTCACGACCAAGTACGCTGTAACCATCCTCAGTCAACCGAACGCCGAGAAAAACAGCCCACCAATCCCCTTTTACATCTTCTACCAGGTCAGCATGGCCCAAATATTGAATCGGATGATCAAGCCCCCGATGCGTCAGGATCGGCTCCGGATAACGTTCAAACGGACCATAAGGATTGTTGCTCCGTCCGATAATCTCCCTGTGTTCCTTTGCTGTTCCGCCAGAGGCGGACATCATATAATACATTCCATTAATCTTGTATAGATGAGGACCTTCTGTCCATGGACCCCCATCACCATACCAAACCACCTGCGGCTCCGAAAGCGCTTCTCCAGTCACAATATTAATTTCATACTGGATGGCATGGGAGTCGTAGTCCGCTCCCTGCTGCGCGGTGACGTACACCTTGCCGTCATCGTCAAAAAACAGTGAAGGATCAATACCACCGTAAGGAACATGGATCGGATTCGACCAAGGTCCGGCCGGATCGGTCGCTGTAACATAAAAATTCCCGATCCCCCCTACATCGGTTGTAATCATGTAGAAGGTGCCCTCAAAATAACGAATTGATGGTGCATAAATGCCGTCAGAGCTCTTGCGATCCGTCAGATCAAGCTGATTGGGTCGGTTCAGCACATGACCCACTTGTTCCCATTGAATCAGATCCCGACTCCGGAAGATGGGGACACCAGGAAAATATTCAAACGAACTGCAAATCAGATAAAAGTACTCTCCCGCTCTAGTAATGCTAGGATCAGGATAAAAGCCGGGAAGTATGGGATTTGAGTAACGAATAGTTTGCGATACCAATTGATTATTCATTTATTCCTTCACACTCCCAACGTTAAGCCCAACAACAAAATATTTTTGCATGAACGGATAAACTACCAGGATTGGAATAGAAGCTACTACAGTGACAGCAGCGCGAATTGAAATGGGTGTAACCTGGGTAGCATTCTGCATTCCAACACCATTGGACACTGATGGATTGCTGTTGGCATTCATACTAGAGGAGAGCAGCTTCATTAATTCGTATTGCAGTGTGCTCAGTTCCTGTTGGGACGAGGTATACAAAAAGGCGTCGAACCAAGAGTTCCAGGCACCTACCGCAACAAACAACGCAATAGTAGCCAGCACAGGCTTACAGAGCGGTAAAATAATTCTCCAAAAAATCTTAAAATCTCCTGCCCCATCTATTTTAGCCGATTCCACCAAGCTCTCTGGAATTGTATAGATATAGGTACGGATAACAATTAGGTTAAATGCGCTGATCATTGACGGCAGTACATATACGAAAAAATTATTAATTAAATTCAGGTCCTTCATCAAGAAATAGCCCGGAATCAAACCTGCATTAAAATACATGGTCAGGACAAAAACTGTAGTAATAGGCTTGCGGAACACAAAATTCCGTCGACTAAGTGCATAAGCCAGCATTGTGGTCAAGAAAATATTCAGCAAGGTCGAAAGCACGGTACGTGCAACCGAAATCAGGAATGCATTATAAATAGTGCCCGAAACGAATACCGCTTTATAATTCTGCAACGTGAACTGCCGAGGCCACAGATAGAGACCGCCTCTGATCGTGTCGTTCCCCGCATTAAACGACACTACAATTGTATTTAGGAACGGATATAAGGTAACAATGACCAGGATAATCATAAATATTGTATTAAGTGTGCTGAAAACAAACGGCTCTAATCCCCTGCTTCCTGGACGGCGTCTGGAGATTGCAATTGTACTCTCTGGGCCAGCCATCTGAGTTTTCTTCATCATTATAATAACCTCTCTTCCCCAAGCCGCTTTGCTGTCCAGTTTGCGAGCAGCAACATTGTAATACTGACAATGGTCTTGAATATGCCTCCCGCAGTGGCCAAGGAATAGTTACTTTGCGCAATACCGTATTTGAGAACGAAAATATCAATCGTTTCTGACCAATCCACAATAAGTCCGTTGCCTAGCAAATACTGTACTTCAAAACCAGCTTCTAAAATATGTCCAATTGACATAATCAACAGAATAACAATAGTTGGCTTAATGCCTGGCAAAGTAACGCTCCACATTTTTTGATATCTGTTGGCCCCGTCAATATCAGCGGCTTCATACAAAGCCGGATCAATAGAGGCTATGGCGGCCAAATAAATAATTGTATTCCAGCCAACTTCTTTCCATACGTGTGAGGCTCCCACTACTCCCCAAAAATACTTTCCTTCACTCAACCATAAAATGGGTTTATCAATCAAATGCAGTTTCATCAACATTTCGTTGACAATGCCGTCAGAGGCAAGAGAAGTGGCAACAATTCCCGTAACGATAATCCATGACAAAAAGTGTGGCAAATACGAAATGGTCTGAACGGCTCTCTTCCAGAAAATCTTTTTAATTTCATTAAGCAGCAATGCCAAAATAATGGCAGTGACAAACCCAAAAATCAGGTTGATCATACTCATAGCAAGTGTATTACGAAGGACACGTAAAAAATTATCATCTGTAAACAGGAACTTAAAATGTTTGAAGCCAACCCAGGTTTGTTCATCAAAGCTTCGTGCGGGCTTGTAATCTTGAAATGCCATCGACCAGCCCCAGATCGGCACATAAGCAAATAAGACTATATAAGCAAGCAGAGGAACTGACATATAGATAAGTTGTCTCTGATCCTTGATAATAGCCCAGGTCAGACGTTTGTCGCTGCGTTTCTTCTTCGGGTCTACCTGTTTAACTGGCTTGGTACCAACTGCAATCTCCTCCATAGTATCAAACTCCCTATCCATTCTTATATTTTACGGAAAGGGAGGAGTGCTCCCTTTCCGGTTTAGGAATAGTTCTATTTAGTAGTCCAATGCTCAATTCTCCACTTCAGCACTTCGTTTATTTTGTCTTCATAGGCCTTAATGTCAAGCTTATGAATCTCGGAGGTGTATTCGTTCCATACAGAGTCGAAGCTAGACGGACTTGACAGGATTGCTTTTGGCAGATACTTTGTAGAAACCTCGTTCAGCTTTGTGTTGGCAATCTTGGCCGGAGAACCATCCACGATATCGGCAGACCAAGCCGGGTAGTAGACAGGGTTCTCAGGAGGAGCACTGAAGAAGTCAACGTAGCTATTAATCCCGTATGCCTTTAGCACTTCCTTGTCGAATGGCTTCAAGCTTGCTTGATACTCTTCAGGCTGGTTGGTTGCCGTGGTGGCGTTGCCATCGCTAAAATAACCCTCTAGCTTCGGTGCGGAAGCGTATAAAGCCTCGGCCTTATTGGCGAGCTTCCAGGTAGCATCATCAGTGTTAGTACGCTGCTCTGGTGTTTTCATGAAGCGACCTTGCTTATTGACATAAAAATCTTGGCCTTCAACACCCCAAGTAAATAGCTTTTGCCATTTTTCATCCATTAGTTTATCGAGTACTTTTAGGATTTTTACCGGATCCTTAGCGTTAACCGTAATACCAAAACCATTATTCAGATTAAGCGCTGGACGATCCCGATAGTAATCCTTAATGCTGGAATCATATACCAGAGGGAAGCCTACATATGTCCGCTCCAGCTTCTTCTGCGTCTTCAGTGAATCCTCAGCTTTGAGAAAGTTCCAGTGCTGATCGAACATCCCCAGTACATTACCGTTAGACAACTTCGCCAAGTACTGATCATAGTTCTGTGTAAACGTTTCCTTATCGAGCAAGTCTTGAGCATTAATTTCATTCAGCTTCTGGTAGTACCTCTTAGCGAAATCTTTATCAGCAAAAATTTCTGCCACACCTTTGTTTACAACTACACCGCCATCGTTTGGATGACCAATCAAATGTTGTGGAGGATTCAGCAATCCCCAGGTTTTCCAGTCATAGTTCAGGATTTCAAAACCAATAGTTGGGCTACCATCAATCGTTGGATATTTCTCTTTGTACTTTTTAATCAGATCGAAGTATTCATCTAAAGTTTTAGGAGTCGGATAGTTGAACTCCTTGAGAACAGCCTTTTGAATCCAGAAGGCTGGACCACCGTAATAGGTATCAGCAACTTCACCATTGTAGGCACCATAGTTTGGCAAATAGTAAATATGTCCATCATTAGGGTCCTTCATTTGGTTCCAATACTTTGCATAGTGTTTCTTCAGATTAGGCGCATGCTTCTCGATCAGATCTTCCAACGGGATGACGCTTCCCGCAGCGGTCAGCTTTGTATCTGCCGAGATCAGGTCCGGGTAGTCCCCGCCAGCAATCATAACGCCGAGCTTCTGGTTCTTGTCGCCCGCAAGAAATTCAAATTTGAAGGTAACGCCAAGCTCATCCTTCAGCTTTTTGTAAATTTTGTTGTCCGCTGTTGGCTGCTGTCCAGCTTCATTCAAGAAGACTGAGATTTCAATTGGATTTGCTGCTCCAACCTCTCCGCTGTTGACACTGTCCGCTTTGGAATTTCCACCTTTGCTGCTGCCGCTGATTGAGCAGCCAGATAGAACAACGCTCAGTGACAAAAGTGCTACCGCTCCAATACGAAGTAACGATTTTTTTCTGCCCCCCATAAGACACCTCCGAAAGTTTTGTAATACCAATAATGAAAGCCCTTACAATTAACTGATTTTAGTTTAAATTTATATCTGATCGGAAACTATATTCGAATTAAAGCTTTTCACTTGAAAAGCTTTGATTTTCTTATATTCGTTTGGTGACATACCCAAGCGCTTCTCAAATTGCTTCATAAAATGGTTATAATTGGTATAACCTACCATTTCTGATAGCTCACTATTTTTATATTGATTCATACGAAGCAGGCGACTCGCCTCTTCAATCCTCAGATCATGGAGCAATTCATTGAACCCGATACCGTTTTTGCGTATCAACAATTGTCCCAGATAGGTAGGATGCAGAAAAAATTGCTCTGCCAGTTGTTTAATGGTCAGACTTTCCCGGAAATAACTGCGGATGTAGTCATTGATATCCTGCACGATTCCCTGAGGCTCAATCATGCTCTGTTTGAGAAGAAGTTCAAAGCAAACCTGTCCACAAGAGCGTAGTATCCCAATCATATCGTCAAAGGTCAGCAATGCCTCGTCCATATTGGGAATATCGAACAGATAGTCGGAAGGCTCCCTGTCATTGGTAAAATGCACACTCATATACGCCCTGATTTCGTGAAGGATAAAGACGACAAATTTTTGGACCTCATCAGGATACACTCGCGTATCCCAAAATACTTGCTCCATCGAATCGACAATTGACCGATAGCCAGCATAGTCGATGATTTCAAATGTCTCCAATATGCGTTCCAAAAGTTCCACCTGATTGTAGCAATGTTGAAACACGCTGTCTTTAATCATGTCATAATAAATAATTCCATTATTTTCCAACTCATAAAATGCATGCAGCAGCGCCTTGGACGCTGTCTTGTAGGCGGTTCCAATTCCAGTTAATGAGCCTACCGGGGCACCAACAGCCATGAAGACACGAAAACCCGCCAAGCGACGGGCCAGTGCTTCTATAGTCTTCTCAGCACTGACTCCATCACCTGGATACGCCGAGTCGCCGAACACAATGACGAAATGTTCCATGGACAGATGCACCAAATATGCTGTCTCTAAGTCATCGAGTAATTCAAGTGCAAACTCGCCCAGTCGTGCGGACTGGTCCCGATGCGCCTGCACCAGACAAACATTCCATAAATCGGCGGATTGGGAGACAGATTCCATGAAATCGTTACCCTCCATGGACATCGATTTGCCCAGTAGTACCTCTTTAATCATCTGTAGCACCTCTTCCCGACGAGCAATCTGGCTGATGTAAATGAGCTCCTGTTCCTCCAACAATTCGCGCTGGATTGCCCGAATCTCCAGTTCAGTCTGCTCCTCATCCAAAGGCTTCAGTAAATAACGGGAGACTCTGTATTTGAGAGCCTTTCGAGCGTAATCAAATTCGCTGTACCCGGTAAGAATGATAAATTTCGTGGTGACATTCCCTCTTTGCCGCCATTCCTTTATCATTTCCAAGCCATCCATTATCGGCATATGGATATCCACCATCACCAGGTCTGGGCTCAATTCCTCCATTAGCCTCAAACCATCCATTCCGTTGCCGCAGATACCACAGACCTCAAAGCCCATCTCTCCCCAATCAATACAAATCTGCATGCCCTCCAGTGCCCAAGGCTCATCGTCAATCAGCAACACTTTAAACCCCATTTCCATTCCCTCCTTCTCCATCCTGACATTTCAACAACTGCATCGGAATTTCGAAGGACACCTCGGTACCTTCTCCCACCTTGCTAATCAGGTTAAAATTAACCCTGTCATTGTAGTACAACTCCAGCCGTCGGTATACATTACGGATACCGATATTACCTCCTATAGTCTCCTTTTCGCTGCGCATGTTGTACAAAACCTCCTTTAACCGCTCCTCATCAATACCTTTGCCATTATCCGATACAACCACGCGCAGCTGCTCATCAGCTACTTCGGCGCGAATTTTAACAACTCCAAGCCCCTCAATAGCCTGTATACCATACTTGCAGGCGTTTTCCGCGAGTTGTTGAATACTCATTTTCGGTATCTTGTAGTGACGCACTTCCTCGGTGATCTCGATGGAATAATCGAATTTGTCCCGGAACCTAAATTTCTCGATATCAAGATACATTACAGTAAAATTTATCTCTTCCTCCAGCAGCACTAGATCGTCCTTCCAGTTCAGCAAGCGGCGGAGTAGCTTCGATAAGTCCTTGATAATGTCCCTGACATCTGTGTAATTGTTTTTGGTACTGACCACAAGAAGCGCATTCAGCGTATTGAACAGGAAATGGGGATTCATCTGACTCTGAAGCAGATTGAGCTCAGCTCGGACGCGCTCGGTTTCCTGGCTTTTTTGCTGAATTTCCAGCTTATACACATTATTAATCAAAGAATGGATCTGAGAGGTCATCATATTAAAATTGCGGATCAGATGCCCAATTTCGTCACGACCCTCATCCATTTTGATCAATTCGAACTTCTCGTTCCTTACCTTTTGCATATGCCGGGCCAGGCGCTTGACTCGGTGATTATACGAGCGCAGCAGGACGTAAATGAACACCGAGGTAAACAATGTAATCAGGCCGACCAGTATACTAAAATAAATCCGCATATCCATCATGGCCTTGCTAACGCGCGTCCCCTGAGGCACACCAATCAGCTTCCACCCTCGCACATAGCTGGCGTTACCAATTGGCAAGGTGTGCAGATCGTTGTCCGCCTCATTATCCATTTTGAATAAAGGAAAGCTAGAGGTATTTTCGCGCCGGTATCCGCTGTCCATAGATACGATGACCTCGTTTTGGTCGTTAACCAAATAGAGATCCAGATAATTCCGCTCGCGGGCGATGACATCGTAAAAGCGGCTGAGATCGAAATCGATCCGCACCAGCTTCTGGTAAGATTTATTGACGTCATAATCATCCATTTTCTCAACGACACTGAGATAAGGAGTGGCGGTTGGGGAGATTTTAGCCCCCGTGTCCAGATACGCAGATACCAGCACAGTTCCGTGGAACGACTTCCACTTCTGATACCAGGAACTAGCTAAAATCGATTCATTCAAGTAATAGTAGTCACTACCCGGCACAATCGTCGGATTGTCCGTGTAAATACCAATTCGCTTGATCTGATTGTTAACCGGAATATAGGATGTAACCCGATGACGGAGCTGTTCGTTGAACGTATTATAGAAATCCAGTGAATCTTTATAATCACGATCCAGAGTCTCGTACAGGAGCTTATCTGTAATCAGGGCATGACTGACCGCAACTCCGCCATCAATCATACCGTGGATATCCTTTCTCGCCCGCTCCAACGAGATTTGCAGATTCTGCTCTTCCCGCTCCTTGATCAGCCAAGACATCCGGTCCATAAATAAATAATTGATTATGACAATAGGTAGTAAAATTGCAATTACATAAATTAGCATGAATTTGTAATTAAGCGGGATATCGTTCACTATACTGCGAAATCTGAATTTTCTAATCACGGCTTCAACCACCATCTCCCATTGAACACTCTTTCGGCCTGAGCCGTCTCTATTCCCGCCGTCTGAATGCAGACGGCGCCATCCCTGTTATCCGTTTGAACTGGCTTTTAAAATAATCAGTGTTGGGATAGCCGGAATTCGCCGCCACCTCGGCTATGCTCAGCTGTCCTTGTCGCAAAAGTCGCTTTGCCTCTTCAATCCGCTTATCGTTCAAATATTCTCGGAACGACTTACCGGTCTGCTGCTTGAACAGCTGCCCCATATATATAGGATTTATATGGAATAGCTGGGCAAGCTCCTGAAGTTGTAGCTTTTCCCGGAATTTCTGGTCCACATGCTGCACTACCCGAAAGATCGTGCGGCACTCGCTACGTTCACGCTGCTCGCAAAGAGCCGCCGCTCCGCTCAGGCATAACGCCAGGGCATACCGACGAAAAGCCGGAAAAGAGGCTGTCTCCGTCAGTGTACCGAGCTCTCCCTGTATGCCCCGCATAAAGGCATCGCCGTCTCCGCCCAGTTCCTTCAGCTTCTTAGAGATACCCATTTCGAGAGCGGACAGCTGAATCCGCACATATTCGATATCCGGTAGCCCGGAGGACGGTGCAGCAAGTAGGACATCCGCCGCAGCCTCAATCTCTTCGAGATGGTCCGAGGAGAGCCGTTCGATCAAGGAATCCAGGGCTGCTTTGTTCACTTCCTTCATGCATTCGCTCCTCGGAAGCTCGTTGCAGGCGATAATACCTCCCTCATTCCAATAGCGTTTCCATTTGAGCGCCGCCAGTGCTTTTTCGTAAATAGACCGAAGTGCAGACGCCCCTCCCTGCCCACAACCCAACGCCGCAATTGCGGGGACTGGAGCCTCACCAGGCCATTCTTCACATAACCGGTGTCCAAGTGCTACAAGCTGTTCTGTAGCATGTGGTTTCCCGGAAGCAATCATCACTACTCTTCCTTCGGGGTCCGTGAACAGCTCCGGCAGTTCCAGACCGGCAAGCTCCGGGATTTGACGCTTCAACTCTTCTTCATTCATTTCAGTATCAATCAGTAGGCAGCTAATCTCCTCACCGCTTCCGATATTTAACAAAGTCGCAGCTTCATTCTCAAGCTCAATACCCACCTCGCCCTGAATCAGCCGATTGAGCAGACTATTGACGTACAGAGAACGGTCGCGGCGGCGGAGCTCCTCCTGGGCCGTCTCTTCCTGGATTTTGCGGCTCACCTGGTCTAACACCGCCTCAATCTCATCCTTGTTAATCGGCTTAAGCAGATAATCATCGACGCGTTGATCAAGCGCCGACACTGCATACTCGAAGTTATTGTACCCGCTCAATACGACAAACCGCGGCGGCTTTGCCAGCTTATGCTGTGAGCGGTCGATAAGCTCTAGCCCGCTCACAGAAGGTATTTGAATATCGGTAAACACTAGTTCGGGCTGAAGCCGCTCAATCAGAGACCAAGCGGAGCTGCCGTTCGAGGCCTCCCCACAGACCCTGAAGCCATATTTGTCCCAGTTCACAATTGTGCGCAGGCCCTCAAGAACCCACGGTTCATCGTCTACCAACAGCACATTCATCATCTATCCTTCTCCCCCTTCGTTAAATGAACCTTGCCTTGTATACATGAAAGCGCAATCACTTTTACGGTTCAGATATCAAATTTGCCCCGCGGGTTGAAGTGTCCCGGCCTAGCGTTCCCGCCGTTAATGCAGAGCATTTAGCTGATCAGCTGTATGCCTGTCGGCAATACCGCTTACGAAGAAATAGGTATTGATACTAATCTTCCTTACAGAAGCTCTCCTCGGGGCCAAAATAAGAGCAGAGAAGCGGCTCGCGGGACAAGACCAGCTTCTGTAGCACGAGGCCTGCATCCAGCACATACAATCGTAGGGTGTGCATGCCAGCAGTCAATGAATGCTGCGTTGTGGAAGTATGGATATTATTCATAACGGACTCTGACCAATGCCGGGATTCGCCCGCAGCAAACTCCAGAGGCAGCATATCTGTCAAAACCGGTTGAAGACCATCAAAAGCCACCGCATATTTCAGCCGTCTACCCTCTCCCAGAGGATTAGTCGGGGCTGCATAAACCGTTAAGCTATAGATCTGTTCTTCCGCGGTGCAGATACGATATTCCAGATATGGAGCGTCTTCGATCCGCTCAAAAAGAGCTGTTGTCGGGAACATCTTCATGGAGGACAAGGAGCGTCCATATCCCTTGATTATCTCCCAGCGAAGCTCCCCAGCAGCTTCCCGGCCACAAGTGTGCTCTGCTTCAATTGCAATCACACCGTGTGCTTCAGCAAAGGTCAGATCGGGCAAATTATCGGTGTGTACAACCTCTGCGACGACCGTTGCCTTTACCATCTGATCGCCGCAGACAATCATAATTTCCCCCGTTGCCGATGCGTCAAGCCGTCCCCAATCGACATCCACCTCAATGGTTTCCCCGGTCAAAACGCTTCCATGCGTTGGATCAGTCTTGATCCAGTCAGCGTCAGTCTCCAGATGATAAGCAAACGCCTGTTTTCCGGCATTACTGACGGTTATACGGTAGCGTTCCTTTTGCAAACTAGTGAATGGCGGGAGCGCTAACGTTCCAGTGGTAAACCCTCCATTTGTCCCTTCTACATCAACAATCATCATCGCTTTTTCCTTAGGCTCGAAATAATTGAACTCTGGATACTGCCAGCCTTCGTCATTCCAGTTTACATAACCGATATGGGCAGAGGACATCATTCCCTCCCATTTGCCTCTGGAAATTTTGTTATTGTAGTCCTCTTGCATTTGTACATCTTTGGCAATGGCTTCCTCCACCAAAGCCGCATAATGATTGGCAAGAACGCTCTGAGGTTGGAATCCGCTGTATTTGTGATTTAAGCTCGCGTATATCTGCATTTTGGTCACATTGGCCGATGCTACGGCCGGATAATACACAAGCTGATAGTAGGCATCCTTCTGCTCTTTTTGCACAAGTTCATAATACGTCTGGGCGTCCTTCTCCAACCGGATCGCTTTCTCCAGCACCCGCTGCGCTTCGTTGTAGTGAAGCAAGCTGTATGTGTCAGCATAGGTCACTTCCGGCTTGCGGCTCCCATTCATTTTTGTATAGTCCGCCAAAACCCGGGCAATGCCCTCGGTGGTCTCTTCATCAGCAGCATGACCAAACTGTCGCTCCGTCCATGTCTGCAAAAATTCTCCCGTACGATTGGGATTTCCTGTTCCCCAGGTCTCGAAATCATAGGCTAGCTCCATGAAATAAGAAATGGGCAGTTCCATCGGCTTCAAGTCGCCGACATTCACAATCCAGAGATCTCGGATTCCATAGTCATAGGCCAGAGACATCTGCTCCCATGTTTTCTCAAGCGGAACCGTATTAACCCATTCATAAGACCGGGGGCCACCATGGTAATCAAAATGGTAGTACATCCCCCAGCCAGCTTTGCGTTTCCGATCTGGGGCTTCGGGAAGCTTCCGCATATTGCCGAAGTTATCATCAGACAAAATGATGGTCACATCATCCAGCACCTCCCAATGCTTCAGACCCTGAACCGTATCTGTCCCATGCCAGAATGTCTCCACTTCCTTGTAGATCGTCAATGCTTGCGGTGCATTGTCCAGGCCATGCTTATGCAACAAGGCCTTCTGGGTCAAAATGATGTCCTTCAGCCGCTGAATATTCTGCTCCAGGGTGCCACCAAGAGCCGAATCCTGTTCGCCGCGCATTCCCAGCGTAATCATATTGGACAAATGCTTATTACGGATGACACCATCCTCCCAAAATTTCGTAATGGCCTCTGTATTAGCCCAATAATCCCATAAGCCGCTATCCCCATAATGTTGATTTATCTTTCTCCATTCCTCGCCGGCTCGAAACATGGGCTCATGGTGGGAGGTACCCATCACAATGCCGTATGCCTCGGCAAGCTCAGCATTAGCCAGTGGGTGACTTTTCCCATCCTCGCTGAAAACAGCGCTCCACATGGCCGGCCATAGATAGTTGCCCTTCAGCCGCAGCAATAGTTCGAATATTTTCTCATACATCTCTTCGTTAAAACCCCCGCAATGATCCCTCGACCATGATCCCAGTGAAGGCCATTCGTCGTTCAGGAAAAAACCTCGGTAACGAATGGAGGGCTCTTTAGAAGTGTATTCCAATTGTTCCTTGGTAAAGACCAATTCCTGCCGCCTCGAGGGGTGTACATCTGCCCAATACACCCAGGGACTGACTCCAATCAGTTCTGAAATATGGTACAGCCCATACAGTGTCCCCCGCTTATCACTGCCCACAATAACAATGGCTTTATCTAATTCCGGGCATGGACGCTCTAAAACCCGGATCATATAGGCCTCCCGGCGATTCTGCAAATCTGAAACATCAAGCCTGTATTCCGTAATCAGGGAATCAATGATATCATTATGTCCGGCGGAGCCGACGATGACCGCGATCCCGCTTAACTGCGCCCTGTCTGTAATCAGATTGGGCAAAACGGCGGTAACCAGCTCAATGTCCTTGGCCAGTGATAACGAGACTCGCCGAATACCGTCATAGTCGTTTCCCTTCGCATCGGTGTATATGGGGGTCGCCTTGCCCTTCTGTACGAGAACGGCCGCTTCCTTTGAGTATTGCTTTGAATCGTTCATAATCACAGCACCTTCGTTTCATTTTCTAGTTCATAATCAACCTTGGTTATGCGCTTCTGACATGCCATAAAAGATACCGCTTTCATCATATGAGGAGGAGATTATTTGAATTTGGCTTATGATGATGTTGTCCTCAGGCGACTTCAACGTGTCGGAAACAGCCGAGCGCTGCGGCTTTCACGATATTTTTTATTTCAGTAATCTGTTTAAAACAATGAGGGGCTACTCTCCATCCTCAGTAAGAAAAAAATAAGAACTTTGAAATAGATAAATTCTTAAATATATCCGAATCCAAGTATAGTAAAGCGTTTTGTTTCATGTCCGGGAGCCATGCGGATCACCACCGTATGCTCCTTGGACACCTGCTCGTTGTACAATATTACGGCATTGCAATGTGTCCAATTGTTCTCATGGGGATCGGCTGTCTTGAAATATTTTTCATCCACCCAAATATCCGCGCATCCAAAATCGCTATTCCCCGAGTCCTTGAACACCAGGATAAGACGTTTGCTACAAATGGTTATTTTAAATTCGGAGGCACCATTTTCCGGATGATGCATCCAGTTATAAGGAAACTGGGGAGAGCTGTACGGGTGATCATCCATTTCCACCATTTGCAGGTCTGTATCAGTTTCGGTGAAACTACCCATATTGATTGTGGCAATATGCCCCGAATTACTGCGATCAAGCAGCTTTGTTTCGGCAAAATCACAACCAATGACAGGAGGCTTACTGGTATCCACATCCGTCTGATCGGGTGATGCCTCATCTGCTATGTCGAACAGCCATCCCAAACAATCAGCCATTACCCGGTGCCCGGCATTGGACGGATGATAGATGTCAAAGAAAAACTGTCGTTTAGAAATCACATTTCCTCCTGCCTTGGAAAGCCGGAACTGCTCCTCTACAGCATCCTTTACGCTGACCATAGGAAGATCATAATTCCAGCCCACAGGTGACAGCCGTTCCTGCAGGTTCCAGTCATCGACAAACACACTGAACAGTAAAATTACCGCAGGTTTATTGGATGCGTTCAAGGCCTTCAATGTCAGGCTTTCATAACAATTTCCCTTTGTCTCATCACCCGCGTCATTCACGGCAAATTCGATTACCACAATATCCGGCTCTACCGTTCCTTCCCGAAGCACATCCCGATCATAGCGGACAATACCCAATTCCGATGGGGTACCGCCTACGCCTGCTTTTACCATTTGAACCGATTCCCCACCCTTTTTACTAAATTTTTTCTTAAAAAGAGTGTAGGACTGGTATGCATAGCAATTTTCATGAATTGGAACGGCCCCTGCCCCCTGTGTAATGGAGCCTCCAATATAGGCCACAGTCACCTCTTCTCCTCTTTTGGCCTTTTCAATTGCAGCCTTGAGCCTTTTGTTATTGCCTTTATTCAAAAGTGATTTAGCAATCATCTCGCGATAGGCTTGCGAATCGAAATCCACCGGTTCCTCCATGGAAACTTCGGGAACATGGAACCCGTCGTGCAGGTAGAACGTAATGTTGACTGTAGCCAGTTCTCCCACCCGGTCGAAGAGAAAGACGAAGCTTCCTGGAACATCATCATCCAAAGACCAGTCGTATTCCTCCATAACCAGCATAGTTTCAGAGCCATCTGCCGGACAAATAAGCTCAAGGCGGGTGCCGGATTCGTACTTGCTGGTTTTACCCCAGTTATGGTACACAAACCGAACATCAGCTACTTCTGGATTATGCGCCTTCACGGTAATCCCGATACTATGGACCAATCGGCGCAAGCCTTCGCAATTGGTTAGTAGCTCCAGTATGTCCTCATCTCCAACTCCTCCCGTATACTTGGCCTTATCAGCCAGCCTCCCCTCCAAATAAATCTCCTGGGCAAAGCTTCCGTCTGGCCGAGGGGTTCCTTCGATCATGGTTTCATACATAACGGAAAATCCACTTCGTCTTGTCACCGGGTCTTTAGGCGCCTTGGGGCCTTCCATCTCATCCTGCTGCGTAAGTCCTAAAAAACTGTCATTCATGGAAATGTCTCCTTTTACTTTTTATTAGTGGATAAGGACAATGCTGCTAGTGAGGAGCGTGTTTGAACACACCAATACTCCCTGGAGTACAATCAACTAAACCAGAACCAACCAAAGTCGAAATTAGAGCCCGGCAAAAATATGAACGTAACCTTCTACATTCCCTTTACCGGCTCCAGCATGAATGTCCACTCCTCGTAGCCTTTGTCATATGTAGTCTACAAGTTGTCTCCTTCCCCCTTCTGCTCCTTGTCCGCCACCCGTTGCTTCTTATCCGGCAATACCAGCCGGAGGAGTCTTTGAAACCAGCGGTAATTTTGTAATCGTTTTCACTATAAACTATGGCATTCTCCGACCATTCTGCTGTTTCCAAATCGCTTATTTGCAAATTCCCATTATCATTAAATATTACCTTTGAATTTCTAAACAATTACCTCCCCTCTTTCGGATTATGTTTACCTACAATCTTTCAGATTCTACCTTGTTCATCCATAGTATGGCATATTTCTCCTTTTTCGTCTTTGTAAAAATTAAAGATTTATAGAAAAAAAGGGGGCTTAAGGGACTTGGAAAATAAATACTTGGAAAAACCCACCTATTTAAAAAGGCTTTATTTCTAATCAAGTATATGACTTAGCCTTATAAAAGATTAATTATTATAGTCGGGCACAGTTTGGGAATAGCCCTTATTCCATGACCGCCAACATCTATGTTCATCTTGAATACAGCTCAAAAATTTCTTCGGCTCAATTAATAGGGCAATACATTGTAAATCCCTTATGCAAAAAAAGCTCCTAAATCGCCACAAGGACAAATTTAGGAGCTAGTTGATTAGGAATATATCTCCCATGGAACATAAAATCAAGCCAATTTTATATTATAATATCTATGAATCATTTCTATAAATACAAGAAAATCACTGGATATCACAAACCATATATGGTAAAATGGGTCCATCAGGAAAGGAGGTGCGTCAACATCAATAATCACATGTTGAGCGTATCCCTTACCCGGTCCGTTATTCTCTAATTTACAGAGTTGACGGAGGCGCGGGATACGGATCAAAGCTTTAATTAAGCGCCACGGGTAGAGACCGTCCTCGGACGGTCTTTTTTATTTCAACAACATCTATAAGATTACATACTGCACTGTGAAGGAGGAGACACAATGTCGATTAGACCCGCAAATGTGGAAGAGCTCAACGAGTTGGCAGCCATCTGGCTGGATGCTTCCATAGAAGCCCATCATTTTATTGCTCTGCAGTATTGGGCATCACAAGTTACCGAGATGGAAAACAGGTACCTTCCTCTCGCTCAAAACTACGTTATCATACAAGATGATCATAGCATTGGCGGCTTCGTTTCCATGTTGGATGGATACTTGGCGGCTCTGTTTATACGTGTTGATTCTCAAAGAAAAGGCTATGGCAAGTTACTACTAGATTGGATCAAAAAGCAACATAATGAGATTCACTTAAAGGTATACCAGTCGAACACGAAAGCATTCAACTTCTACACTAAAAATGGATTTACCATTCAAGCGGAATCTGTTGATACCGAAACTAACGAGAAAGAATTTGTAATGGCATGGACAAAACATGAACGATAATGAAGCACCTTTAGCTATATAGTCTTCTTATTTAACCCATAGACCTCGGTATATAAAATCTCTTTAAACGGAGCAAAATCCTGTTCAGCCAGCTCACCTGGATAGCTCATAATTTGAAGCCGCAGATCAGCCTGTCCTTCTCTTAAAGGGGGCTGTACATAGTCAAAATGGTTCAGATGAAACCCTAAACGTTCATAAAAACCAATTCTTCTCCGAGTCCATTCATCCACTGGTGGCTCAACCTCCAGTACTACCGGTTTACCGGACTGTGAAATAAACGTGCTCATAAGCTCCTTACCTAACCCGCCACCTCGTATAGCCGAATCTACGGCAATGTGCTCTACAAACCGAAAATCTGTAAACTCCCATCCCGCCAAAAAAGCAATTATTTTCCCTTGTTCGTCCTTTTTGGTAAGTAAACGATAACATGGATGATGAAGCAGAGCCCTCTGTAACTCGGATGTTCTGCATTCCGTTTCAGGAAAAGAAGCCTCCATAATCGCATACACTTGAGAGAATTCAAGTTCATTCATTATACTTTCAACTCCTCTAACGTTAACTTGTTGGTCTACTAATGTCATTTACATTAGGGCCCTAACCCTTTAGACCTTGTTTAATTCCATAAGCGTCAGCAATATGTGTTCCAACAGCTCTGGAATGTCTTCCATCTGATCTTCGTTAATTTGTCTGGAAAATCGGAGTTCAATCCTGTTTTGGTATGTAGACATCTTTTCTCCGTAAATCTGACTAAGCGTTTGTACCGGTCGAAGATCGGGCTTCCAAATTTCGGTCAGTATATTTTCAATCCGGCTGCATTGTGACTCAATCTCACGAATTTCCATGTAAAAACTCAGCAACAAGACACATCCCGGAACTTGATCTTTGATTTCCAAAATTTCCGCAGCCAAGTTGTTTAAATCCGCCTTTAGTTGAATCTCTGCTGTCACACCCGGGTGTTCTCTCAGTCTGAATTGGACAGCAAATTCACGTGACATCACAGACATTTCCAATCTGTCAATCCGCTGTGCAATGTCAATACGTGAATCCAAATTATCCAGATCGTATACTGTATTTTCTATGGCCACTTTTAAATTATCAAAAACCGTCGGGTCGAACATGTGCAATTCACCTCTGCCTATCGCTACAATTTATTTCCCAAATCATGTACAAATTTGTTCCTAATCCAATGAGTATACCATATATATTTTCCTCCAAGAAACCTAACCTTTAATCAGAACCCCTGGGACAAACTTGTGAATACAAAAAATGCAATTTTGTAACAAAATGTTCTATTATATTTATTTTATTGATAAATATCCCTTTTTATTATTCCAATTTTCTAGTGATTGATATACAATTAATTCGGACAAATTACTAATATATTCATATAAATGAATATAAATCCTAAAAAGTGAGGTAGTTTATTCATGAAAAAAACGTTTTTAGCTTCCTTAGGTCTTACACTTATGCTGAGTACTACTGCTGGTATCGCTGTAGCCGAAGAAACAAATCCTACAGCAAACAAGCAACTAATTGCTGTTCCAACCCTTACTGGAAATGAACAGGAACCAAATGGCACCTTCGAACAAGCTAACCCATTTTTTGTAGGTGATGCTATCATTGGAACCCTTGGTAAAGAGGGGGTACCTGGAGTCTGGGAAGCCTATGATGTATTTAAATTTAAGGCTTATGAATCCCAAAAAGTTCATTTTACAATTCAGGGAGACAGATACCCTGATTCCTGGTTGCAAATGACTGTTTATGATAGTAATCGTCATAAATTGAGTCGTTCAAGAGACGATCATTATTTTTTAGATGTAGAATTTGAAAAAGGTAAGGAATACTACCTAGTCGTCGAAGCACCAGGACTTGAACCTTACACAGGCAGAACGTTCTTTTATAAAGTCTCTACTCAACCTAACTAAAATTATGTATTTACTTAGTAGTTTAGAGAATCAATACATCCTAACTACGCCAAAAAGCCTCACCCCTTTCTCAAGGGGCGAGGCTTTTGTAGTTCAGTCATTCCATTTGGTGCACTCAGTTCTTTTACCTCTGTGTAAGTCTTACGACAAACGTGAGCTAAAGTCCTCGTAGGAGAACTGACGGATTACCTTGATGCCTTCTTCGTCGTTGTAGCTGGCGATGGCTGGCAGGTTGACTCCGTTGAACATGTGGTTTTTGACCATCGTGTAATGGGCCATGTCGCAGAATACAAGCTTGTCTCCCGGCTTCAATGGCTCTTTAAAGGAATAGTCTCCAATCACATCTCCAGCCAAGCACGTAAGTCCACCAAGTCTGTAGGTGTAAGCATACTCACCAGGCTTGCCTGCATCAATGATATTCGGGCGATATGGCATAGCCAGAACATCAGGCATATGACATTCAGCCGAAGTATCCAGAATGGCAATATCCATTCCGTTTTTCATCGTATCCAATACGGTAGCCACCAGATATCCAGTATTCAAAGCAATAGCTTCGCCTGGCTCCAGATAAACCTGCACACCATATTTATCCTGAAAATATTGAATACAGCGTACCAGCGTGTCCAGATCATAGTCTTCTCTGGTAATATGGTGACCGCCGCCGAAATTGAGCCATTTCATGTTCTTAATGTATGGCCCGAATTTCTCATCCACAACTTTAATGGTGCGCTCCAGCGTATCTGAATTCTGTTCACACATCGTATGAAAATGAATACCGTCCACGCCATCCAGATCCTCAGGTCTAAAGTTAGCCAGGGTCACACCCATTCTGGAGTTGTTGTAGCAAGGATCATACAACGGCGTTTCGATTTCCGAATATTCCGGATTAACCCGAATGCCGATGTCAATTTTTTTGGAAGTTACGCCTTGCACTCTGCTTTTGTAGCGTTTCAGTTGATCAAAGGAGTTGAAAACAATATGGTCAACATACTCCAATAGCTCGTCAAATTCACTGTCAACATAAGCAGGTGCGTATACGTGAACCTCCTTGTCCATTTTTTCGCGACCAAGTCGTGCCTCGAACAACGAACTGGAGGTTACGCCTTTTAAGTATTTGCCAACCAGAGGAAAGGTCGAAAACATCGAAAATCCCTTAAGAGCGAGCAAAATACTGCAGCCTGTCCGCTCTTGGACGGAATTTAAAACCTCAAGGTTTTTGACAAGTAGTCTTTCGTCAACAAGATAACAAGGTGATGGAAGTCCTGTAATATCAATATTCATCGCAGGCCTCAATCAAGCAACGTTGGCGTAAAGTTCTCTTGCCATGGCAATCCGTGTTTATTTAGTGCTTCCATAAATGGATCTGGATCAAATTCCTCAACGTTGTAAACGCCTGGTTTTTTCCAGATACCTTTGATGATAAGCATTGCGCCGATCATGGCAGGAACACCAGTTGTGTAAGAAATGGCTTGGGAGCCAACCTCTGCATAACATTCCTCATGATCACAAACATTGTAAACATAATATGTTTTTGGCTTTCCATCTTTTACGCCTTGGATGATGCAACCAATGTTCGTTTTGCCTTTTGTTCTTGGTCCCAGAGAAGCCGGGTCTGGCAAAATAGCTTTCAGGAATTGCAGTGGAATGATTTGTTGTCCTTCGTAATCAATAGGCTCGATCGAAGTCATGCCTACGTTTTGAAGTACATTCAAATGATTCAGATAATTGTCCGAGAACGTCATCCAGAAGCGGATTTTTTTCACGCCTTTAATATTCACTGCAAGAGATTCCAGTTCTTCATGGTACAAAAGATATATATTTTTCGGTCCAATTTCAGGAAGGTCGTATACCTTTTTCTCAGAAAGTGGCTCAGTTTCAATCCATTCTCCGTTTTCAAAGTAACGGCCCTTCGCCGTAATTTCACGAATATTAATTTCCGGATTAAAATTAGTTGCAAAAGGATATCCGTGGTCCCCTGCATTCGCATCCACAATATCAATCGTATGAATTTCATCAAAGTAGTGCTTTTGAGCATAAGCCGTAAATACTCCAGTTACGCCTGGATCAAAACCGCTGCCCAGCAGAGCTGTAATTCCTGCTTTTTCGAATCTTTCTTTGTAGGCCCATTGCCAGCTGTATTCAAACTTCGGCGTATCCGGCGGTTCATAGTTCGCCGTATCAACGTAATGAACACCTGTCTCAAGGCAAGCATCCATTATCGTCAAATCCTGATAAGGGAGAGCCACATTGATAACTACATCCGGTTGAAAGCTTCGAATCAAGTCAATGACCATGTCGGTGTTGTCAGCATCAAGCTGAGCCGTTTGTATCTTCGTACGACCTCCACCCAGCTTCTCTTTAAGAGCATCGCATTTCTCAACAGTTCTGCTTGCGATACAAATTTCTTCAAATACATCTGGGTTTTGGCAACATTTATGCACCACAACGCTGGCCACGCCACCGGCGCCAATAATCAATGCTTTTCCCAAAATAAATAACCTCCTTATTCCATACGCTAATCGCTAATCATTCTTGCAAACAAAATGATTATAAAGACATCCCACCAAATAATCAAGAAAAACGACAATTTGCTGTATCAAAATTCACAGGAGCATGTCACAAAAACTTTACAAATCCCAAAATTAGGAATAAAAACTCCGTAAAGTGAGCAGAAAACAAACATTACCCCATACACACCAGGGAAGTCAGCACACGTTTAACGGAAGTTTTTTTGAATATAATGCTCATAGCCCTAAAGAGTTAATATTATCTTATTTCTAAACAAAAGACCACCCCTCCGCATCCTATGAAGAAGATTCATGTGGGGGTAAAATTATGGGCTGATAGCGTAATGCCTCATCTACGATCTCTGCCGCACTCAAATCACGATCATCCCAGTAGATCAAATTACTGATCCCCGGATGGGGCGTATTTTGCATCACTATGGTCAGCATGCTTTCGATTTCCGCTTCTGTTCCCTCACCTCTAATGATTTTTTCCACCAACTGTATAAGCTCACTTCGGTTTAAATTTTGGAGTTCCTCGCTGGCTCGATCTAGACTCATGTAATCGCCCTCCTTTGTATTGAGTATGATCGGCATTGTGTGGGCCCATCCCTTTTTCTGTAAGCGCTATATGACCTATTATGGAGCTTTAAGGAGCGTTTATGATAAATAAAGCCGCCCCCAGTGCGGGAACGGCTCTATACAGTAAAGCTTGTTAAACCATGATTTTGCAAATATCATTCGTGAATTCAACCGGATCTTGCAGCGGCAAGCCTTCGATCAGCAAAGCCTGATTATACAGTAATGCCGTATAGAGGTTTACTTTCTCCTTATCCTCGGCAAAAGCTTCTTTCAAAGAGTTGAACACCGCATGGTTTACGTTGATTTCCAGCACTTTATTCGCTTTGACATCAGCGTTATTAGGCATGGCGTTTAAGATTTTCTCCATCTCAATCGTCACTTCACCGTCTGCGGACAGACATACCGGATGTGTCTTCAAGCGCTTGGAGGCTTTAACACTGGATACCTTGCCTTCCAGCAAGCCCTTCATGTACTCGAACAGCTCTTTGTTGTCGTTTTGTTCTGCTTCTGTTTCTTTCTCGTTTTCGTCAGGCTCAATTCCCAGATCGCCGCTAGACACAGATTTGAATTCTTTCTCTTTGTAGCTTAAGAGCATTTTAATAGCGAACTCATCAATATCATCGGTGAAGTACAGAATTTCGTAGCCTTTGTCAGCCACCATTTCGGTTTGCGGCAGTTTTTCAATACGCTCGTTGGACTCGCCGGAAGCATAATAAATATACTTCTGATCCTCTGGCATACGTGATACGTATTCGTCCAAAGTAACCTGCTTTTTCTCTGTAGAAGAGTAGAACATGAGCAGATCCTGGAGAGTTTCTTTATGTCTGCCGTAATCGTTGTAGACACCAAATTTCAATTGTCTGCCAAATGATTTGTAGAATTGATCATATTTCTCCCGGTCATTTTTGAGCAAGGTCAGCAATTGGCCTTTGATTTTGCTTTCGATATTTTTGGCAATCAGCTTCAGCTGACGGTCATGCTGCAGCATTTCTCTGGAAATGTTGAGTGATAGGCTTTCGGAGTCAACCATACCTTTGACAAAGCTAAAATAATCCGGCAGCAGGTCAGGAGATTTTTCCATAATCAGCACACCGTTGGCATATAACTCCAGCCCTTTTTCATATTCTTTGGAGTAGAAATCAAACGGGATATTTTCAGGAATAAACAGAATAGCCTGGTACACCACCGCGCCGTCCGCGCTGACGTGGATATGCTGGAGCGGCTTGTCGTAGCCATAGCGTTTTTCCGCATAGAAATTTTGATAATCCTCGTCGGTCAGCTCGCTTTTGTTTTTTCTCCATATAGGAACCATGCTGTTGATACGCTGTTCTTCTTCGTAATCCTCGAACTCGTTGTCGCTTCCCTCTTTCAGACGCTTGCCTGTAATATCCATTTTAATCGGATAGCGGATAAAGTCGGAGTATTTTTTAATCAGTGCTTTTAAACGATACTCGTCCAAATATTCGTCGTAGGACTCATCTTCGGTGTTTGGTTTGATTTTCAGAACTATCTCGGTTCCAACCTCGTCCTTCTCAGCTGCTTCAATGGTGTACCCGTCTGCACCTGTGGATTCCCATTTATAAGCAGTATCACTTCCCAAAGCCTTGGTAGTCACTGTAACCACATCAGCTACCATAAAAGCTGAATAGAAGCCGACGCCGAATTGACCAATGATGTCATGACCATCCTTGGATTCATTTTCATTTTTGAATGCCAGTGAGCCGCTTTTAGCAATAACACCCAGGTTATTTTCTAGTTCTTCCTTGGTCATACCAATCCCGGTATCACGCAGGGTTAGCGTTCTGTTATCCTTATCGGCAGTTACTTTGATATAATAATTTTCTTTGTCAAAGACCAGTTGATCATCCGTCAATGCTTTGTAATAAATTTTGTCAATCGCATCACTTGCATTGGAGATCAGCTCTCTTAGGAAAATTTCTTTTTGCGTGTAAATCGAGTTAATCATCATTTCTAGCAGACGCTTGGACTCAGCCTGAAACTGTTTTTTCTCCATTCGGATATCTCCTTTCAGATATGAACCTATGTAAGGCCAGCAGATATGAGCTATGCAAACGATTCAACTTTGTTAGCACTCCCATCATTCGAGTGCTAGCCTACCTTTTTTATAACATTCCTCATTTTTTATGTCAATATCTCGGTTGCCTGAGCAGTAAAATTACATTTTAGGAAATCGCTAGTGTCTAATGTGCTTAAACATCACGTTAAACATTTCGACAGAAGATGGAAACAGCCCCTGTACATGGGGAAGCAGATTACTTCTGATTCGTAGCTCATCCTCATCCAAATGCTGTAGGTCCTCATGAAAGAACCAAACAATAGGATAATCGCCGTCCTTATGTCTGCTGCCTGCATTTAAACAAACGGGACCCTGATCGTCCTCTGCTATTGCAAAGGGAATGTAGCCTGCTGACAGCAGAGGTGACCATTGATCGAGCAAATCATAAAATGCCTTTAAGCCCTGACCTACAGGCAGTCGTGGAAACTCAACAAACGTACAATCGCTCCAGTATACTCCCGGAATCGATTCATTATCGAATTGTAAAGATACATAATGGTAGGACATGATAAAGCTCCTCAGCAGGGGCGGTAGCTCAAAATGGTATTTTTCCTCCATCTCCCGAACTTCCTGTTCAGTAATCTGCGAAGGGAGAGGCTTCCACTTGATCCATCCCTCCTCGTCGACATTCCCATCACGCATTTCAATTGGAACATTTTCTTCCACATCCATAAAAAAGGCTTCATCCATCTGAGCAAATAGTTCTTTCATGGAAGTACGAATATCCGCTTTCTTGTCCATGTCCTCACACCTCTTTCCTCTCTATTCACATTTTGCATCATGGGTTAATGCCAAATGCCCTCTATCTGAAAATAGCTTTGTAATCATGTGCTACTACACTTTTTAAGTTCAGCTTATCAGAACTTGCTTTTATCACCATTTGCGGAATATTAGTATTACCAGCGCAATGGCTCGTAGTTCCGCCAGATCACCCAACGCGCTGTCTCGTGAAATGGCGCGGTGCCAATGCTATATTCGTCCTTCGTGCCGCTCTGCAAATCAATCAAATGAAGCATACCGCCATACGTTCCAACCGCTAACATACCTTCATCAGGTGAAACTGCCAGCCCGGATATCGTACTGCCGACAAAATAGCGCCAAAGTTCACGACCCTCCCTGTCAATCAGACGGAGATAACCGTAGGCATCACCCAAAATAGATCCTTGTGTCAGCGCTGTTGCGGCGTATACTCGCATTTCTTCATTCATCATCGGCCATTCTTCCTTATTCTGAGCAAGACCCTGCTCCATCTCAGCAATCGACACTTGAATGGTAGCACCGTTGTAGAAATGACAGGCATTATACCAGACATCCAGATCATCTTTGGAAAACAGAGCATAATGCGGATAACTAGAACTTGGCTCCAATGTATGCACCGTCTTATCGGACAGATCCATAAGCATATGCTCACTCATCTGGCTGCCGTAAGCGATCCAGCGTCCATCCCTCGACACAGCTCCATGGGCCATATCCACAATCGTGTCTTCCAGCTTTAGTTCTCTCCGTTCAGACGCCTTGGGATGAATCAAATCCACCTGATCACCAGCCAGCAAATAAACGCCGTAACCGCAGACCAGCAGAAGTCGCTGTCCATCGCCAAACGGAATCACTTCATCTAATATATCCTCAGGATGATCCTCATCTCCCAAGCACTCCAGATCAGGAATGGATGCTTTTAAGCGTCCTTGTATATCCTTCCACTGAAAATGTGCTGTCTCTTCTCCTTGCAGATTTCGGTCCGGTTGACGAACAATACGAATCCCCTGTCCATCCACCAACGCAAAATAAGTCCCGTCCGGCGAACAGCCTACTCGATGCAGTCCGGGGATTTGCAAGATTCTATCTTTTCCCGTCACATAGATCGTCCCACGTTCCCGAGGATTGCCCGCATGTACAATGATTTCATTGCCTCCATTCACAAAAGCTATCGGCCTAACGGCTTGCAAAGCTTCCTCGAACGCTGGTGTAAGCGGCCAAGACGCGGCTGGAATCTCTCGACGTAACTGCTCCATTTCACCAGCCTGATTTGCCTCCTGAATCATACGAAAAATATCTTTGGCCATCTTGGGGCGTTCGTCCCGCTTTGGCTCTGATTGCTCCTGCTGCCATTCACTTTCCATGCCGACTCTGACAAATTCATTCACATCTGCGGCATACCTTTTCCCTTCCTGTCGCCACTTTGCTGCCATTTCATGATTCAACCAACTCATTTGCTTCCCCCATCCAGTGTATGTATGCCCCGTTTGTTCTACAGGCTTTGTTCATTATGTAAGGTGGTTTCTCACCTTTGTCAGCACAGACCACAGGTCTGTTACTGCCTTCACCTCTTCATAGTCCAGATAGGCATCTCGCTTGTCATAGTATTTTACCGCCATAATCACCATCTGAAGCGTCACTGGCTGTCCGGCAGCCTTAAGGACTTCCACAATACTTTCGAAGGTCGCCAGCTCAAACCAGGTTTGAACCTGACGATCCGACACACACTCGGGAATATACTCGTCCTGTTCGTTGGTTATGGCTGTACCCTTCTCTGCACATTCCTCCAGCCAATGCTCATCCCAATAATAAATCGGTGTGTGAACAGGGTCCTGATCCCATTGATCCACATTCACATATAACCAGTTATTATGCAGTTGCCCCACGCTACGCACCAATTCCTGTAATCCTTCAAATACACGATAGGACGGGCGCTCTCTGCGACGGTAATCCTCAAGTCTTGTCTCATACCTGCTCATCTCCAACCTCCCGCTTCCTATATCAGCTAAACACTCAAAATTCGCATAACATACATTTATAACTTATAAAACCCGATATAATTACAAGCACCTCGTAAAGTGTCAAGACTACATAAGGAGATTGATCTATTCATGAAAAGAATCACCGCACTTGTCATCCTGTCCTTGCTATTACTTGTATCCCCGATCTACGCTGCTGCCCCAGCACCTATGCTGGTCTATGTGGACCAGAGTAACCACTCGTTCATCCCGCTTCGTCTCCTGAACAGCTATGAAGGGATCACACTCAACATGACGGCAGCGGACAAAAAAATAGAAATTGCGCAAGGCAATACTCGGATTACCCTATTTACCGGAAAATCTACTGCCAAAGTGAACGATCAAACGGTCCGTTTGCAAAATGCTCCTTTTACCGATAATGGTTCGACCTATGTACCCTTGCAGTTCATCAGCCAATATCTAAACCTGCAAGTCTCATGGCAAAAGGAAACCTCAGCTGTACGCATTAAGCAGGGTACAACGTCCGTCACGCTTCCGGTACTTACCGGTAAGCTACCCGGAAATACTACACCCATTACGACGGCTCATAAAAGCTTCAAGGTCGGATCTCGTACCTTTTCCGCTAAGGTGGTCACCATCTCTATGCTCCATCCCAAGGTAAGCCTGGGTGTGGCTCTGGCAGGCAATACTATCGGCAAAGTGGAAGACTTGAGCAGTCTCGCCAAACGCAATCAAGCGGTTGTAGCCATAAATGGCACATTCTTTGACGCCTATACCAAAAGCTCCTACAAAACGCCTTACGGCTACCTAGTCAGTCACGGAAAGATATTGAAAAAAAGCTCCGGCGACCAACGGACGGTCTTCACCTACGATGCTAACCATTTATCTGAGTTAATGTCGGGTTCTGCCTTTGAACAACGCTTAAGCCAAGGTAGCGTCGAAGGTGCCCTGCAAGCTGGGCCTCGTCTGGTCACGAACGGACAGGTTTCCCTAAATGTCAAAGCCGAAGGCTTCAAGGACCCTAAAATATTAACAGGCGGCGGTGCCCGCAGCGCACTCGGAATTACTAGGGATCATAAGCTGATCCTCCTGACCACAAGCGGAGCGACCATTCCGCAGCTCGCCCAATTGATGAAGCAGGCTGGCGCTTATCAGGCCATGAACCTGGACGGCGGTGCTTCCAGCGGACTGTATTACAACGGCTCCTACCTTACCACACCCGGCCGTCAAATCAGCAATGCCATTATTGTAAAGTATCAATAGACAGATAAAGGGCTATCTTCACGGATGTGTAAGCCGTGGGGATAACCCTTTTTTCATTTCCCCCGGTTTCAGTTGTTCCTGCTTCCACCGGTTCAGGTGGCTTGTATGGGCCGTTACGGGTTGAGCCTGCAACCTACAATCGAATCAGACCTGTAAAGCTATTGCTGCCTTCGCTTCCTTTTTTTAAAGAAAGATAAATACGGTTGTCTTCTTTGCTCGCCAAGCATTCATAAAGTCCCGGTTGCACAGAAAGGAACGTCCCTCCCCATACACATTCAGGCTCCAGTCCACCACTTGTGGCTTCCTCCCCTGCTCCAATAAATAGGTTGCCTGAGGGAACCTTCAAAAACAGCCGTACAGCAGGCTTGTCGATATGATCTGTCATCACAACCTCATAGGTCCCATCGGCTCCAAGATTCAAAAAAGCTACATTTCCTTTGTTCAACTCGCCCAGCTCGTCCTCTTCGATGGACCACCAATCCGGATCATCGTCCAAGCGGTGCTTAAGTGCTTGCGTATCAAATAAGCAAAGAGTCGCCGTGTCTGTTGTAAATTGAAATGGACTGCTTGCCGTATTCATCATGCGATCCTCCTGATTTGGTCAGCGAATTTCTGTTTTTCCACGTCTTACGCTATCCATATTGCAATATACTTGAGGGAAAATCTCCCTGTATGTAAAGTATAGCAATGCTTGCAGGACCAGACAACATGTTGGGCTAACACCCATTCTACATAAAAAAGCCCTCCCTCACGATGTCGTGAAAGAAGACCGATTTGTAGATTTAAGCGATGCTAACCTGCTGTTAGATCAGAAAAGACTTAGTAATAATTACCAACAAAATAAACAATACCAAAATCGCTCCTGTGGATGTCCATGCTCCACCGTAACCTACTTCACCCATGTCTGAATCCCTCCTTGCGTTAAAGCTTACTCTTATCGTATGAAGAAAAGCGGATAACGACAGGGCGAATCGGCAAGTTTATTTGCCATGGAAGGGCTACTCAGAAAATGGACTGATACGTTTGAGATAGATCGCTAATGACTCGGGATGACAACTGGCAGAGAATGTCGTCCGTTCTTCGCAGTAACCTGCTCACATCCTTGTACTTCATTTTTTGAAGGAGCGGGGTTTCTAACTGGGATGAAAGAAATTGAGTGGTGCCTATAAATACGACAACATCCAATCCCGGGTTGGTTTCGGTATGTAATAAGTGCAGCAGGTCAGTCATGGACAGGAATCCGGGAGGGAAAAGGCTGTTGTTTTCTTTCATATATATAGCTTTTAACATGGAGGTCAAAGCCCAGTCACATAGGATAATGCAGCATTGGACTTGATTGTGCTTGTACAGGATTTGGGCTAGTTTCATGTGGTATTGAGATAGAGTGTGGAAATCGGTTATTGATTTATGTAGGTGTTGTGAGGGTCTGGATGGTTGGGTGGGACTTGGAATAAAGGTAGAAGGAGCTTCTTTCATATCTATTCCTCCAGAGAATTTCAATATTAGTCTTATTATATCCTAAAATAATACTTATAGATATAATGAATGCTAAATATACGATTCTTAATCTCATGTTTACCCAAGAAAATCTTGTCTACACTTTTTAGTATGAAGGGGTGTAGACAAATGCAGGACAAAGAAGTATTAAAGCTAGTTGGGGCTAGAATTAGAGTGTTACGCAAAGAAAAAGGCCTCTCACAAGAAGCTCTTGGGGAAAAAGGTGGCTTTCATTTTACATACATTGGACAGATTGAACGTGGAGAAAAGAATGTTTCTTTGATAAATGTAGCTAAGATCGCAAAAGCACTAGACGTAAACTTAATTCAGTTATTTTCATATGTAAGCGAGGACCCTAAAATTATGGAGTCTGATGAAGATGTTATACAAATTATTACGATGCTCAAAAAATCGAGTCCTGAGAAAGTACGTTTGGCGAAGAATGTGATAAGGGAGATTACAAATTAAAAGGATTTTTTTGTTTTCAAAATTGGGGAAGTATCAGGTCGTAGTAACTCTGACTTTACACGGGATAAATTAACGGGTTCTGTTTGTGGTTCTAAAGGTGATAAACTGATCCAACCATTCCCTTTCTCTGTAATTCGAACTTTTTCGTTTTTGGATAGCCCGCGATCCATTTTCTCCAATCCATCTTTCATAGCTTCTTTCAGCATTTCAATAAAGGCATGGGCGTCCAAAGATTGCTTTAGGGCCTTGTAGTTTTCTTCACGTCGTTCCTCAAAATCGGTAGATAAGTCATCATCCGGGTTCCGATATCGGTTCGCACCGACCGCCCATATTTCCTTACAGCGAAGCTTATCTCTTAATGCTTGCAAAACACTGATCTCATAATTCATACGATTTATGCGCTCTTGCCCTTTCTCGTCTTTCTCTACAATGATTTCTCTATTAACGTTACGTATGACTCCATCAATCGGGACATCTTCCAACAGGGGTAAATAGTGTTGGCCTGTATCTGAATACCTTTTGACCAGTTCCAGCGCGAGGATTACTGGCTGATGAACCTCGTTATTGGAGCGGAAGTCCAGGATACCCAATGGCTCCCATAGGAAGCACGGATAATCGTATGAACTTTCTCGCGATAAGCCGGGCCTGTATGCTTGCTCTCTTTTACTAGATCCCTCAATGTTTGCTCGTTGACGATTAGAAAGATCACATCCCGTACAATTCCATCCGGATTATTGACGGCAGATTGTGCTAGGTTAAATAAGATACCGTACTTATTGCCCACTTTCCGCAGGTCGTTCAGCCCGAACGCCGATACAGTGAACAATCTGAATGAGCAGTTCAATTAAATTATCTGTAATCTCCATGCTCTGGAGCCAAAAAAAAGGCCGACCAGAAGTTTCTGGCTGACCTAATAATACGAAAAAAAAGCAGAGACGGTAGACGCAGGCCGTTCCGCTCCTTTTACTCTTCTTCTTGTTAGGCATTCTATTTAAGATACCAAAACCCCATTACGCAGATTACCTCGTGGTATTTACGGCGTTGATTTCTTCGCTCATCAGACTAGGGTTTGTCTTCAAACTATAAAACAAGCAAAGAGTCTCAAGGATGAAGATCTGAAAACGGCAAAAGCGTATCACTTGAAGCTCACATTTTCGAAGTTGTGGAAGCAGGAAACGCCTGAGAAAGCGAAAGTGTTCTTGGATAGCTGGTATTTTTGGGCAACACATAATCAAATCCCTGATATGGTGAAATCTGCGAAAACGATTCGTCAGCATGCAACAGGGATCTTAAAGTGGTTTACATCGAAAATAACAAACGGTATTATGGAGGTCATTAACGGTCTTATTCAATGTGCCAAACGACGGGCACACGGCTACAGGTCGCTCAAAAACCTGAAGACGACGATTTATTTGTTCGCTGGCAGACTTAAGCTGAAGAAAGTCGAGATTTAAAACAAAAGAGAACCGCGATCAGTTTGGAGCCACAACCCGCTCATCTCACCGAACACGATTCCCTTGTCCGATTTTTATAGATTTACGTGACCCACGCTAAACTACGAATAACCCGAAATAACTATAAGGTCATAAAAACGACGGTGAAAATATGGAACAGACACAAGGATTTATTGAATTGAAGCTTTGATGAAAAAGGAGAAAGATAGGCGTATGTTCGAGCATTATCAAGACATTTATCAGCATTTGAAAGAAAAGAATGCACAAGAGATCTCAGAAATCATCGACAGAACGGAACGAACGGTCTACAAATAAGTAGTCGAACTACAAGTGACTACGCGGTTCCACACGAAGTCGGATTTCTGAAAAAATATTGTTGGGCTCTATCTCTTATTGGCGAATACATCAAGCGGGAGTTTGGTCATCCCTATTCTCTGCGTGGTATTTCTAAAATGGTGCACCGACTTGGACTCAATCACACCAAACCCACGTATAACTTGGCCGCGGCGGATGAAGCTAAGCAGAAGATATTTACCGAAGTGACTTTCCCCGGTTTGAAAAACGACGGGGGAACGAGCTGACTGCTCATACTGCCTCTTTTCGACGTTGCCCCTCAACATTCTACGAATGCTTGAAGCTCTAGCCAGACCAATGAAGAATCACATCGTTTGTGAAATACCCATGGATAAAGGGTCTGAAGATTTTTCCCTCAGACCCTTCTGTCATCAGTCCCGGCGGTGTTCGGTAGTATGGTGTTAACCTATCGTATCAACAAAGCCATATCCCAATCCGGGCTTTCCTCGTAAAGCAAAGAAGCTAGCACAAGTGCCACGCCCGCGGCACCCGTCAAAAAGCCCGCTTCATCCACTTGCTCATACTTGCCATTCACAAAATGTTCATCATAATAACCAAACTTCGACTCTGCCGCATACTTATCCAGCACAGCCACAACTAGTTCATCACGCATCACGCCAAGCGTCACATGACCCGTATCCGAATACATACGTTGAATCATATGAAGCAGTCCCCCTACACCGTGGCACAAGGTAGAGGCGGTGAGTCCACCCATAGTCTGGATGCGATTCTCTATCTCTACATACGCCTGCAATCCAATTGCGCTCCATTCCTGATTATCCATCGCTTGCCCAGCTAGCCAGATGGATCGTGCAATCCCAGGCACCCCATAGCACCAGGAGTCCCACGGGTCTCGGATACTGCTCGGATGCAATTCACCCTGAAGTACCTCTTCAACAGCGACTCGCCCCGGCCAGAACGTTCCCGCTTCACCGCTCACTCGCCATCGACATGTCCACTCGGTGAGCCGCCGTAGATCTGCACGCATCGCTTCTGTTGTCATGCCCTGCAATTGCGATAGACTCAGAAAAGCCAGCGGTCCTGAGATACCATGGGATAGACCTACGTTAAAATTCCCATTTGGATACTGCACCTTTTCATGTTCGAGGAACTGATTCGCAGACGGGATATGCCAAGCAGGGATCCGATGTCCTAGATAATCTTTTTCCCCACAGAAGACATGGATTACTTCAACAATCCGTTGCCAGATGATCTTCATCTGCGGTCGATCTGAGAAAGCCAACACAACTCGTCCAATTCCTGTCAAACCTTCGATTGTATCGTACTGACTAATACGCAATTGCCCTTCTTCCCACTGGTTTTTGCATATCTCTACATAATTTAACACGGCTTCCTCGAACCAACTAGCCAGTGTATCTAGCATGCCTTGGTAGCGCGTATTCTTTCGTGACAGAGCACGGACGCCTATCAAAATACCCGCTAACCCACTGTATAAAGATAGAGTATGAATACCTTGCTGTTCGATTACCTGTTGAATCTTTTGCAGGTAACTATGCCCTACCATATCCCAACCTTCATCAGGATATAACTGATCCAGTTGTCCCATTAATACACAAATACCTGTAAATCCACCCGAGAAGCTTGTGTCTGACCATCGTGCTACCTGTTTCCCTTCAATCACTTGCCCAGGAACTTGCTTCATCTGGGCACGTACCTGATCAGGATCCTTATAACGCTGCACAATCGCCTGCAACACTTGTGCTACTTGCTTTCTAACTTCCCCTTTTAAGGGGATCCATTGTGTTGATACCGCACTTGCCGCTTTCACCCTCAATCATCTCCTTCTAATTCACCCCAACTTCTTCTGCAAATGAACTTGCTTGCACTTGATACATCTGCGCATATACCCCACCTAAACGCATCAATTCAGCATGCGATCCCTGCTCAATGATCCGGCCGTCCTCCATGACTAAAATCTGATCCGCTAGACGCGCAGACGAGATACGATGTGTAATGAAAATCCCTATCGTATCTCTCATTAAATGTATGAACAATTGCAGTAAGTCCCGTTCAGCCAATGGATCCAAGAACGAGCTCGGCTCGTCTAGAACATATACATCCGCACTTCGCAGAATGGCTCTTGCAATTGCAATACGTTGCCACTGTCCCCCCGAAAGTTGATGTCCTTCATCGAACCATTTGCCAAGTTGTGTATCGAGACCGCTTGGCAAATTCGCAATCATTTGGTCAATAGCTGCAACTTTGGCTGCATCCATCAATCGCTCATCTTGTTCGAGCTCAGCCAATGAGCCGAAGCCAATATTATGGCGAGCCGACATTTCATAGTGAACAAAATCTTGAAACACAACCCCCATGCGTTCTTGGACTTGTTGCAGATCGTAGTCGAGAACATTACGGCCATTGACTTGGATGGTACCACGATAATCCGTGTACAATTGCATTAACAGCTTCACGAGTGTGGACTTACCCGAACCATTCTTCCCTACAATAGCCACAGTCTGCCCCTTCTTGAATGTCACATCCACTTCTCGAATCGTATCCGAATCTTGTCCTGGATAAGCGAAAGATACCTGATCGAACGAAATCTGTGTAATCTGGATACTTGCATTTGCGTCACACGATAGTTCTGTTGCATTGGGAAACTGTTTCTGTCGATGAACAGGATCTGACGTGGGCAATTGCAAGAACAAGAGCAATTGCTCCATGTAAAGATTGTTCTGTGAGAACTGGACAAGCCCCTGAATAACCCCCTTCGTCTGGTTCTGCGTGAGCAAAATCGCTTGGATATACCCATACAAACTCCCGATCATCATCGCTCCTATAAATGTCTCGTGAATTACAAGCCCAATTAACCAGAACAAAGCCACCATTTCTAGCATATCGTACAGAAAAGTAACTCGAATTCGCTTCAACAATATACGACGATCCACAAGGAAGAAGCCGTGCAACAAATCGCGGTATCGGTTTAACAAGTAAGAACCCAATTGGAATATTTTCACTTCCTTAAATGTGCTATCGTTTGTTAATAGATACGTCATGTACCACGATTCTCGATTCTGCGGAGTGCGATCCAAGTAGATTTGGAATTGTTCTCGATTGATTTTGAAAATCGAATAGATAGAAACCGTTGATATCATGAGAATCACGAGCACCACCCACCATTTCCACAGAACAAGTAAGATAGCAGATGAAATAAGTGTAATGAGTCCAGAAGCTATGCCAGCCATCTGGCTATACAATTGATAGGGGCGATAAGTGGCTTCTTGTGAAACCCTTTTTAATTGGTCATTAATCGAAGCATTCTCAAAATCAGCCAATCCCAACGTGGTTGATTTCTCGCAGATCATGACATTCATCGAATTGGAAATGACCGCCTGAAGATTACCCTCCACATAGCTTTGAGCGACGTCGATGAAATTCTTCAAAACATAGATGACGATGAACCAAACAAATTGAGAAAGTACCCAATATTCCCCTTCTTTCCATCCAACGGAAACACTATTCAACAAATTCTGTGTAACCATTAATGTCATCACAGGCACAGCGCCTTGAATGATGTGTAGTATCATACTTGGAATCATATACTGTTTATTCATGTGAAAAATCAATTGGAAGAGTTGCAGCCCGTGTCGAACCGTCTTCCAGAGTGAAGCTAATTCATGCTGACATCCCTTCCAAATAAAGTTCATTGGCTCTTCCTCCAATATTGCAACAAGCTATTAAGGGCATGACGAGCCATAATCATTACCTTACGTTCTTTATCTCGATCAATCCCAATCAAGCGGTTTAAGTACATATGAATCACACTGAATAGGATATCGTCTTTGTTGTTCATAAGAGTGCCCTGCCGCTCATGCTCAAGAAGTGCTTGCTGATAACACTTGACAGCCTCTTCCCTGTGCTGACCAATCTGATGAATCAGCTTACCTTCTTGATGCAATGATACTAATTCGGATGAATCCCTCCCTAACAACTGCAGGAATAAACGCCGTTCATTACGGAAGTCATCCAGATATTCTTTTACATCGAAGCGCTCATTGAGGAGCTCGTAAACCTTCTGCTCGTTGTAACCAAACTGAGTCATGTATTGTATCACACTACACACCGCCACGACCTCCTGACTTAGCTGTATCTGCTTAAATCGAAGCAGCCGAACCAAATTCGCTGTGACATCGCTGTCACAAGCAAACATACGTTCCGCTAATAGCATAAGCACAGGTCCACCATATCGTTCGATCTCTGGTTCATACGTATCCACAACAACCTTATTTATCATTCCATCTTGAAGTAACATAGTCGTCCATTCATGGAAGATTGGGATGAACGAAGATATGTCATTACCGCTTGGCATGTTGAACCGTACCCGAATATGACGAGTTGGATCGGAGTAACGAATGAAATACGCTTGTTCAATTACACCTGCCTCACGGCATTTCTGAACAAAATCTCCCCACTGACGACCAATGAATTCATCTTGGCGACTGTCTATCCCATAGAACTTGGCATAGAACCACGATCCACCCGGCAACTGCACACGCTGCGATGCATCAACAACAGTCAGGCGAGAGATTTCTGTCTCCTTACTTACCGCCACTTCCGCTTGGGTCAGATCCATCTCTTCCGTGCGTCTAACGAGTGGGAAGACAAATTCCGCCGTCAGGCGCCCATCGCTCCGCTGGATCGGCATACCCTCGAATCCCCCTATATGCTCGATCAGCGTCACTTGACCATTTGATTTCAAGTCTTTGCAGATCTCCTCCACATGCAGAGAATGCTCCATATCGAACAAGATACGATTATCGAATTGGGTCATATACACATACCGAGGTACTTTCCACTGTATACTGAATTCCCTAACCAGAAGCGCCAATTTCTCCTCGCTCTCGCGCTCAGATGTCTTGCCACTCAATTGTATACGCCATGTCGCTGGACTTAACACGATGTTCCCATACCTTAAACGCGGAGTAAAGGGGGATTGATCCATTACTCCCCATTCTAATGTCGACCATTGTCGATATCCTTCCTGACTAACTTCCACCAAAAACCGGTACACATTCGGTGCACCCTGGTAGTTCAGCATATGCCCCGCTGTCGGGATCACTTCGCAATTGTGCTTGCGTGACTTCAAATAAAACTTATCGTCTCGCACCCCAACCATCAGATCGGACACATGAATCTGTTGATCCTCTGGTACAGTGTGATTCGTGCCAATTCCGATTTCATAAGTGCGAAAATTTTCCGTGAGAACGACATTCGTCGATCTGGCTGCACTGGGTAAGTACGAAATCTCTGCAAGTAGTTTACCTGGTGATAGGCGTTGCTCTTCCTCATGAATCTCATTGAACATGTTTTTAAACGAGACACCCATTAAATCAATAAATCGTCCGAACGTTTTCCCCGCGCCACTCGATCCAGGATTCGGTCCAAGTACTAACGTGTACTCTCCGCGATTGAGCGCTTCCTGATCCTGCACAACCATTAAAAAGTAGAGTTCCATTGACGGAGTAGGAATTAACTCACTGGTGGTTTTATCAGATTCATCCTCCAAGATCTGTTGAATCCTTTCGTTCGTGAGAACAATCTCTTGTTCACCCTGATGCATACACGAGACGAACCATTTGAAGAGTAATTGTTCACACTTCGTACTGAATGGCACACTCGGATTCTTCAACTGCCTATGAACGCTGCTCGGATTTTGATAGGTGGCCGGTGCCCCTAACCCAATCTCCTCATCCAGCAACTCCAGAATTGGTATCTCTCGATACGGACCGTATTTCTCTAGGAATTCATTGCAGTATTCCTCCAGGTGTCGGTACTTACGCGTAGAAATTCGACTAAACAAATGTGCAACTTTCTCAACATCCTCACGAACCTGAGAGGGCAAGGTCACGGAACGGTCTTCCAAGGACAAGTCAACCTGTACCGTCGTCTTCACCTCCGCCAAAGCATTCATCATCTGTCGCAACTGAAGTAGTTGCTCCTCGCCCTGCCCAATTGATCGGCTATTATAAGAGCGAATATTCCGACGAATTTCATTGAGAGTAACCTTCCATTCATCTATACCCTCTACCCGATCCAACACAGACAAGATATGATCGAAGGGCTCTATACTCGTCGTCGGAGGTCGCAATTCCGAAATTAAGAATTCTTGTTCAAAAAGCTGCCAAATGTAATGATGAATCGTATCTAATTCTGCCTCCATGAAAGCACTCTTAATCCGGGATACGAGTTCTAGGTACGGAATTGGATTCATACTAGCTTCCATCACCAGATCGAATACTGCAGAGGCTCGTACGGATACGCTATCACTTTCTCCGACGCCGAGATCGCCATATCTCGCTACGTAAGGAATCTTTGCTCGTTCGCCTTGACGGTAGATAAGAGAGTTGCGCTGAATACGAAACTGAACCACAACTTCACGTTGTTTCTCGATCTTATCAACAATCTTTAACAACCATTCCATATCTGGTCGCACGCGTTTGCGATACGTAGCGATGCCTTCTATGTTCATCTGCGACTGTTCGGCGAATTGCCCGTAAGTCACACCGGAAAACAGGCCAAATGGTGTGGGACGCGTCATCATGCGGAGCAGATAGCGCATGAAACCTTTGATAGCCTGCGCTTTCTTTCGTGCATTCTGGTCATTACCAAGATGAGAAAGTGACTCAAGCAAGCTCGGGCTCGCTACCGCAATCGCTTCGCGAATGATCGGATCATTGGATAATTCGACAAGTTTATTTAGCGAATAACGCTTAAGCTCTTCTTGGTCTTTCCAATCGGAAGGAAAACACTGTATAAACAAATTGAATGGCAAAACAGGCGTACGAATCATAAAAAAATCGAGTGCACGATAAATATTGGGTTCTTTCGTCATGTTTCCTCCTAATTATAGTGGACTAAAAAAAAGATTTAGGGAGTAGTTTTAGAGCCTAAATACTTTCAGACCTCTTTACATTCGACACATACCCGAAATCTTTTATAATCCTAAATTTTGAAAGCACGTAACAGCGTTGAATCAAATAGAAGGATGATCAGTATGACTATAATAAAATGGAAAATATATAAAAAATGTTTATTACCAAAAATGAAGAATATTCACCTCTTCCCCACGAACAGGGCAAAGTAATCTCCATGTTAAATTATGAGTATTATTATTCTAAATCGGCTATGCTGAATTGATGAGCAAGTCAATCTCATCAACGGTAAAGTCACTAGTCGTACCGCATCACCACACTGCTCACATCCAAACTACGGTGCATTGGTTAAATGCTACTAGAGTAGAAAGTGGACATGGAGAACCGAGAATGCGAAAATAAAAAAATCAGCATTCGAGGTGAGCGATATGACTAAGAACTACGACAAAGAATTTAAAATCCAAACCGTACAGATGATGAAGAGAGTAAGTCGTTGGCGCAGGTAGCCCGCGAGCTTGGCATCAGCACGAACACGTTATATCGCTGGAAAGCTGAATATGTACAGCATGGAAAACAGGCTTTCCCAGGCAGCGGGAATTTGTCGCCCGCAGATCAGGCTATGCGTGGTCTGCAGAAGCAGATCCGTGAACTGCAGGAGGAAAACGAAGTCTTAGCACTACTTCGCAAAAGACCAGCGCTAATCTTTTCTTTCATCCACAATCACCACTTCTAGCTCCGTGTCGTGAAGATGTGTCTGTATTTAAGGTTTCACGAAGCAATTATTATGAAGGGGTAAAGAACAAGGGCAAGGAAACCCTGCGTAAGAAAAAACGGAAGGAGCTCGAGCAACGCATACGCCGAATCTTTTTGGATTCGTGTCGCCTTTACGGTAGCCGAAAAATAAAGGAAGCGCTAGAGCAGCAAGGCGTTTATGTGACGGGAAAAACCGTTGCACGCATCATGAAAGAACTGGGCTTTGCTTGAAATCGCGAACCATCAAGAAGTATAAAGCAACTACGAACTCTAAGCCTAACTTACCCGTACATGAAAACGTGCTGGACCGCGCGGCGAAGTTCTCCACTTTTCAGATCGTGGTAGCCAGTATGCTTTCCTGGAATACCAAGCACGATTGCAGAAATACGGGATGAAAAGCAGCATGAGCCGCAAAGACAATTACTACGATAACGCGTGTACAAGCCAAGAAGAGCATATTCGTGTATATTACCTGCTTCTATAATGGCAAACAAATTCATTCTGCCATCGGGTACTTAACGCCCAACCAATGCGAACGTGCGTACCGTCCCGCGGCGTAATCTTCTCAATTCTATGTGTCCAATCTATTCATTCACCTTTACTACACCCTAAAACAAGCTGCGGATTAACTTTTTTCTGTCTTCCTTTCTTTGGGGCTTCTTCTTTTCATTTGATTGGTTTCACTCCCGGGTTGCTACGAAAGACTATGTGGGTTTTATCTGTATCAACAATAATGCGTGCTTTTACATTCCTCTCTTACTCCAAATCCAGAAACTGATGATTGGACATATCACAACAATCCCGGTTAAGTACACCCAGAAGATCATACTTCCTTGTCCGCAAAGTACTCTCAAAATACTGACAAACGGATCATGCAGAAAACGAAGTTCAGAGACGATGACATAACTGCCAAGCAACCCTAAAATGGTGCATGCATACACAATTGAAACTCGTGTGATAAGGATAGAAAAAACACTGCATATCACAAGCACCGCAATGCTAGTCAGTACAAGAAGGAGATCGTATTGGATCGTTAGCCACAACACATTGCCATATCCAATCGATTCTGGCACTAAGTACACCACTGTCGATTGCGGATGAGAAAAGAACAACCATCCACACGCTAGCGCGACCAGCGTTGTCCCAAAGATAAACGAGACAATCAAAACGATCTGTGTAAGTAATTTAACTAGCCAGTGCTGATAGCGATCGAACGAACGTAACATATATATGCGATACGCACCCGAATGTATCTCATCAGCAAGCGACTCTACAAATAAGCCCGGCAACACAAACAATTGCAACAAGAACGACATATCCTTCATAATGAATACCGGCAGATTTAGTGCATCAACCGAAAACCACGAGCTTAGGTCAATTTTAATACCGCCTGTTAGACGTAAGAATCCAATATCGATCAATAGAGCGAGTAGATAAACGCATCCAAACGCTCGAATCCGCTTCCCCTTCCATATCCGTTCCAGTTCACTGATCCACAAGCCAGTGTTCACACGCCAACACTCCTAATTTAAATAATCTGCTCTCGTAAATTTTCTACGAGCAGCTACAATACATACGAAAAAGTAAATAACTAAACCCACGGCTATTGAAATTTGTGCATATTCATCGCCCGTCAATGCCTTCTCCACACCAACAATCTGCATACCTGGAATTAACCCTGCATAAATCAAGGCAAGCAAGAATGCATTTTCCGTTATTAAAGGACTTCCCGGATCGAAAATACTTGTAGCAAATATTGATATAATGATATAGATCATCGCAATACCAATTGTACGGGCCGCAGTCCTACAGTACATGGCAATCCAAATAAACAACCCCCCCCCCCCCGATCAATGTAGCGAAATCAAGTGCATATTGTTTCAAAGTATAGAATAGTATTGCAACATTTGTGGAAGGAATCCTATTCCCTGATATCATTACCTCTGGGGGAGATGGAAGTTTCATTACGCCAAAAATCGTAAACGATACGCCTAAAATAACCATCATCAACAGGATGAATAAATTCATTATCATCCATTTGCTAACAAAGATTTGACCCCGAGAATAGCTTCTTAAAAAAAACATTCGCAATTTACCACCCTGAAACTCTTCTGTGTATAAGAGACCAGCCAACAGCGCGACCATTAAATTCCCAAATAAATATATACTTTCTTTCATCCCTCTCGATGCCGACATGCTCGCAGCTACATAGAATGGGCTATCAGGTAAATGTCGCTGATCAACCCACACAAAATATGTTATCAATGCATAAGCAAACGGAATGCAAGAAACTAATATGAACCATGCCCATTTCTGATGGATCAACTTCTCGAATTCAATCCTGATTAACACTTTCATGACAACATCAACTCCAAGAATGCGTCTTCTAGCCTCTGACCATCCACAATCAAATCATTCACATTCCCCGTCCATATGACCACCCCTGCTCGAATAACAATGAGATGGTCACACATGAGTTGCAGCTCATCTAGAAGGTGGCTGGATACGAAGAATGATAAACCTCGTGATTCCCTCAGCCGGAGGATCAGATTACGAAGTTCCCGCATACCTAGCGGATCAAGTCCATTGGATGGCTCATCCAAAAGCAGCAGGTCGGGGGACCCTAACATAGCTTGCGCGATACCTAATCGTTGCTTCATCCCTAACGAATAAGTCTTCACTTTATCATCTGCTCGGGACTGCAATTCCACACTCTGGAGCAACTGATCGATGTGCTTTTCTCGATCTGCTGAGCGAATTTCAGAGTGCAATCGAGATAAATTTCGAAGCACCTGCCTTCCGGTCATATACTCAAAAAAGATGGGGGATTCTATAATCGCCCCTACATTAGCTAGTGCCTGTTTTCTTTGCTTTTGCACATCATATGTCCCAATGCGAATCGCTCCGCTTGTTGGCTGGATAAGCCCTGTCATTAATCGCATTAATGTTGTTTTTCCTGCTCCATTAGGGCCTATAAATCCGTAGATCATACCTTTTTCCAATTTAAAGGACGTCTCTTGAATAAGAGTCTTATTACCTATTCGCTTCGTCACACGATCCACTTCCAGAATCAGTTCGGTCATCAGTCACACCTCTGTATGCTATATTGGTTACTCTCTTCCTTTCACTACAAAAAAGTGCAGACATCTGTCTTGCATTAGCCCACACGACTAACAACTAGACAGAAGCCTGCAGAACGTTAACATTACTGACTACATATGATCATACTTGGTTTTTTATTAACAAAGTCTCGATGTTGTTTTACCACAAGGCACAGTTCCGCACTCACTAGATCCACAATTCGGTCCAGTAATACATCCTGGAGTGCAAGCAAACACACTGGTAACTTGAGGCTCGATTTTACCAACATTTTTGCTTACTTGTACATCAAGATCAAATTGATTATTAGACATAATAACTACCTCCTCAGATTTTCATTGTCTCTCGGTATTTCACCAAGCTAGACAAATTCCTAATTAGAGAAGCAGTGATAGCAATCTATACCGGCGCCAATACAGATAGCGCGATCCAGCTCCTCTATTACAAATTATATTATAGATTCTATTTTTTACTAGGGTTACATTTTTCTCCCCCCTATCGCATAACGTAATTGTTGTCAAACAATCCTCGCCGTCTTGCTACTTTGACTGCGTCTTTGCAACTACCCACATCTAGCTTTGTGAGTATATGTTTCACATGTGTTTTAATTGTTTCCGGTTCGACATGCAGAACTTCGCTTATTTTTGATTTAGAGTACCCTTCGTGTAGATACACGATTACTTGTCGCTCGGTCCGCGTAAGGGAGCGTTCAAGCTCTTCCAATCTTAGTTTGCGGAACTCATCGCACAGCACGCTAGCAGCGTCAGGATGAATCGCTACGCGATTATGATACGCATCGCGAATAGCCGCAGCAAGATCCATGTAGTTCTTCTTCATAATATAGTTGACGGCTCCAACGCTAAAGGAGTCTGCAATCACTTCCAAATTATCTACTGAAGATAAGATAATAATGCTAACATGTTTTCTCATCAAAATCTCTCTCACTGCATCCAACCCATCATACTGCGAAGAGGTCAGTGTTACATCCATCACGATAACATCGACTTTATACTGTTCTGCAAAATGAATGGCTTCCTGCTCCGTTGCTATACTTGCGACATATTTCATATCTGGCTGCTGCTTCACATATTTGCAGATTAAATCACGCCATACCGAATCAGTCTCCACATGTAACACACTGATAAACTCCATAATTTGTAATAGCCGCGCTATATTTCCTAACAACAAACCTAAAGGTATACTTTTTAGCGCAGCAAGTACCTCCTTTTCATTTTGTAATTCTTGGTACTAGACAACGTTTTCTTAAACGTACGGGCCTCCTTGAAATACGACGATCAACAGCACCAGAGATGTTACCCATAAAATACGTTTTTCACATTTCATTTACATGGGGTAGTATCAGCTACGCTGGAACTACCCCATGTTGCAGCGATATATTCAATATAATCATGTAGTACATTTATATCTCCCGACAAAAGCTTATATACGTAAGTATTGCCTTCCGCCCATTGTTGAAACAAACCAATCCAGTGTCGGGTATCCTCATCAGTCTCTATGGCCCAATCTAAATCAGCGTAGTCATATGTATATTGTAGAACTTGTTGATAATCGCCTTGGGCTTCACAGACACTAGCGCACAGTAGATCAGCATAAATGATGTACACAAAGATGGGACGACTTAGCTTCTTGGCGGAATCATCACGCTCTCGACTTTCTTGTTGATGTTTCATCGAATATTGGATTTCCGCTTTAGCCCTCATTTCCTCGCCATTTCGTCAAACTTGCCCCATTTACGCAAAGACCTATACATTAGCCAGATCCTTCAATACGTTAAGCTGCTCTATTTCATCCAGTCGTTCGACAAAAGCTTCAAAAACGGCTACTGCCCTGACATTTCGGCTTTGATAGTCTCCAACCTGAATCGTGAATATACGATACTGACAGACTGCCAAGTGCTCGGAGTGCTTATATTTTTCCTCTTCTGCCGCATTCTAACATATAAATAGTGTAGCAGCATGTTGTCGCTGTGAAAATAATGTTTCTGCAATTTGATATAGTCTGGGAAAGTATATAAGCTTGTCCATAATATGTCCAACCATTCGACGGATCGCTTCCAGCTTGTCCAGCTCCGTACAACGATATAACAATGGTTCAATTCGTCTCATGTTTAGGGGGAGGTCAATGATGTAGTTTTCTATGTATAGATCGTAAAAGTGACCTTCCGATATACCCATAGTCACAGTGATTCGATCAAGCTGCTGCACGGAAAGTGGACGATGCTGAATAATCCAATTACTAAGTGTTCTTTGATGGACACCTGAATATTTCGCAAATTGAGTCAGTGTCATATCGTTTAGTTTTAGATAATCTTCAAACTTCGCCGAAACTGTAGGTGTATTGTACAAAAATAACCACCTCTTATCAGGAACATATAGAAAATCAACTCATGAAACGAGGACTACTGCAATCAGATGAATCGCATAGACCTTTCCGCAATTCATCATACCATTTTTTAGAATAAAATCACATACATATCAAAATTTACTTAGAATACCTATTTAGATACTTTGCAATGATGTCATTATTAAGGGTATCGCCATTTTTCTTATGTCAGTATCTTCATAATTCAATTTCCAACGCTCGTAGTTACAATATATAGACGAACTAAAACGTTTCGATTTATATATTGCTGATTGGAAAACGCCCCTGGGCTGCTATTAAACCGGAACTAGGCATGACCGATGCTTATCCGAATTTGCAACCGATACTGACTCGCCCAATCAATTGGGAACTGGTTAGGCAGCAGTACAACCAAATGATGAAGTATGCTACTGCTTTACGCCCAAGCTGGTTACCGATATTACATACATACGAGCTGGAGAGCGGTTTGTATATCTCTCTGTCATTCAAGATCTGTTTAGCTATGAAATTGTGGCTTGGCGTCTTTCGGAACGAAATGACCTTGCTCTAGTTAGCGAGACGCTAGACGTTCTAAGTAAGAACGTGAACATGGAGGGTGTCATTCTCCATTCAGACCAGGGGTTTCAGTATACCTCCAAGCCGTTTAACCGCAAACTTAAGCGGCTTGGAATGCTTGGAAGCCATTCAAGGCGTGGAAATTGCCTAGACAATGCCTGTATAGAATCCTTCTTTTCCCATCTTAAAACAGAGAAGATTTATTTAACGAAACCCGGAACCCTAGCGGAGGTAGAACAACACGTACGGGAGTACATCTTATTTTATAATGAAAATAGATTTCAGAAAAAATTAAACAACCGTTCCCCGATTGAATACCGAGAAACGGTTGCCGCTTAAAGATGTCTTTTTAGTTCTGTCTACTTGACAGGGGTATGACCAAATTTCTCCAAGGTATTTCTCCTAAACCCTTACTTCCAAATCTCGTCCGCAATCTCTTTAATGAAAGCAAGCTTTTTCCACTGCTGCTCTTCTGTCAGAATATTGCCCTCTTCTGTCGAAGCGAAGCCGCATTGTGGGCTGAGGCAGATGTGGTTGATGTCGACGAATTGAGTCGCTTCCTTAATACAATTAATGACCGTCTGCTTGTCTTCCAGTTCACCCGTTTTGGAGGAAACGAGGCCCAGTACGACCTGCTTTTGATCTTTCAGATGCTTAAGCGGTGTGAAATCACCTGCACGGTCGGTATCGAATTCGAGGTAGTAGCCGTCGATGTTGTCGATGCCGAACAGGGTTTCAGCTACAGGCTCATAGCCTCCAGAAGATGCCCAGGTGGAATGGTAGTTACCACGACATACGTGGGTCGTAACGACCAAATCAGCTGGGAGATCCTTCACCGTTTCCTGATTCACACGGGCAAACAGCTTTTTGGTATCTTCCACATTCTCACCCGCATGCTGTCTAGCTTCCCAATAGTTTTTATCACAGAGCATACCCCAGGTGCAATCATCCAGTTGCAAACTGCGGCAGCCCTCATTGTACAACGCTTGAATCACGGATTTGTAAGCTTTGGCGATATCCGTCACCAGCTCATCCAGATTGCTGTAATACGTATCGGTTGTTTCTTTATTTTCGCCACGCAACAGCTCGGCCAGGAATTGCGCAGGTGCCGGGATCGTCTGGCGCGCGATCGCATCCTCACCTGCTACTTGCTTCAGGAATTTGAAATCTTCAATGAAAGGATGACGGGAATGTCCGATTTTACCGGACAAGCGTGCGGTTTCCGCTCTTGTTTCCACACCCTGGAATTGGTAGCCGTTCGAAAGCTGTACCTTTTCCACGCCGTCCAGACCCCACATAAAATCAAGATGCCACCAGGAGCGTCTGAATTCACCGTCTGTCACGGCTTGAAGTCCTACGGATTTTTGCTTTTCCACTAGCTTGATAATTTCGTTATCTTCAATCTTTCTCAGCTCGTCCGCAGAGATTTCATTATTTTGAAATTGAATTCTGGCGTCTTTAATCGCTTGCGGGCGCAAAAAGCTGCCGACCATATCATGTCTAAAAGGGGTCACTTTACGTTGGGATGCATTGTCAAGAATGCTGCTCATTAGGGTTATCTCCTTTTTCGCTTCTGTAGTGAAGTTCTTGTAAGAAAGATAACATACATTTTCAGTTATAAGGTAACTCCAATAAACTATAGCTAGTTATAGCCTAAGGCTATATCCAATCTTTTATTCCCCTATCGCCTCATGCAGCGCTTCTACATAGACGGTAGCCAGCTTGGAGAGTGCAGCGTTTTTATGGCAAATCCATCCCACATTAATAGACTCATCACATTCCAGAGGGACGGAGATAATGTCGTTACCGTTCAGATCCGCACTGATCACCCCGGTAGAAATCGTATAGCCGTTCAAGCCAATGAGCAAATTAAAAAGGGTCGCCCGATCATGGACACGAATGCTTTTGGGATGTGACAACGTACTGAGAATCTCCTCGGAAAAGTGAAAGGAATTGTACTCCCCTTGTTCAAAGGACAAATACGGATACGGATGAAGCTGATCAATGGTCACGATAGACTGTCGAGATAGCGGATTATTGGCACTGATAAAAATATGCGGCTTGGCCGTAAACAGGCTATTGAATTGCAGATTCGCATCTTTTAGCAGCTTGTTGATGACCTTGGCGTTAAATTCGTTCAGATACAGGATTCCAATCTCACTGCGCAGGCTTTTGACATCCTGTATGATTTCATGGGTTTTGGTCTCTCGTAAAGCCAATTCATACTCTTCTTGACCATATTGATTCACCAGATTCACAAATGCATTTACAGCAAAAGCGTAATGCTGCGTGGACACAGCAAAATGCTGTGGTGAAGGCTTGGCATCCAGATAGCGACTTTCCAGTAACTCCGCCTGCTCAACGACCTGGCGTGCATAACCGAGAAATTCCACGCCTTCCTTGGACAAAGAAATCCCCTTATTGGTACGCTCAAAAATGGTGATATGAATTTCTTCCTCCAAATCACGAATCGCGTTCGACAGACTGGGCTGGGAAATGAACAACCGCTTCGCCGCCTCATTCATGGAGCCACGATTGGCAACCTCAATGACATATTTTAATTGTTGTAAGGTCAATGCATGATGTCCTTTCCGTTTGTGTTTCTTCTATTATATAATACATAATCACACTTCTGGAAAAGGGATAATTGTTGCTTAAATGAAATCAGCCTCTCCCCTAAGGTTTAAAAAATATAAACACCTCCCTAAATGGAAATCTTCCATTTCAAGGAGGTGCTTTTTCACGGCTGCATTAATTAACGAATTTCACCGTTTGTGGAGATCAGCTTTTGATACCAATAGAAGCTTTGTTTACGAATACGACGCAGATCCTTGAGATCAAACTCCTCACGATCCACATAGATAAACCCGTAACGCTTGCTGGAACCCTGATGGGTACTAACAAGATCAATCGCAGACCACGGACAGAAGCCGAATACTTCTACACCGTCTGTAATAGCCAGTTGAATCTGCTCAATATGTTTCTTGAAAAAGTCAATGCGGTAAGGATCATTCACTACATCCCCTTCTTCAAGCTTGTCAAAAGCGCCCAAGCCGTTCTCTGTCACGATTAGAGGCAAGTGGTAGCGAGAATAAATTTGGCGTAATGTGGTTCTAAAACCGACCGGATCAATCTCCCAACCAAACTCTGTCGTTTGCAGGTTGGGGTTGACGGAACCTCGATATGCTCCGGGTTCACCCACAATTTCATGCTGATCTCCTGTATGTGAAAAATCATTTCCGTCATCTAAGCTTTCTCCTACGGTTTGAGAGGTATAATAGTTAAATGCGATAAAGTCCGGGTTCCCCTTCGCTAAAATGTCCATATCCCCTTCTTCAATGACAGGCTCATAGCCTTTCTCGACCAAATAGCTCCACGCAATGTGATTGTAACGGCCAAATACAGCCATATCCAGATAGAGCCAGTTGCGAATCGCTGCATAGTTATCAGCCGCCAGTGTATCTTCCGGCTTGGAACTGGCTGGATAGATAACCCCGATATTCGGCGCTGGTCCAATTTTCGCGTCAGGTAGCATTTCATGGCACAATACCATTGCTTTCGCCTGCGCAACTAACATATGATGATTTTGTTGATACAGTACCTTTTGTGGATTTTCGAGACTTGTATCTAATGTGCCAATAGAACCGGGATGGAGAATCAGCATGTTCTGCTCATTAATGGTTAACCAATATTTCACCCTGTCTCCAAAGTTCTCAAACAATGTTTTAGCATACTGTTCGAAGGCATCAATCGTCTCCCTCTTCGACCAACCACCTTGTTGTTCAAGAGCATAAGGCAGATCAAAATGATACATAGTAACAATCGGTTCAATCCCGTATTTAATTAGTTCGTCAATTAATGAGCTGTAAAACGCGATTCCCTTCTGATTAACTTCACCTGCGCCCTGGGGATAAATACGTGTCCAAGCAATAGAGAAACGATATGCTTTAAAGCCCATTTCAGCCATCAAAGCTACGTCTTCTTTGAACATATGGTAATGATCACTGGTTACTTTAAAATCAGTGACCCCTTCGACGTGATTAGCCATGTCAATGACAGAAGGTCCTTTTCCATCTTCGTCCCATGCACCCTCTACTTGATAAGCGGAAGTGGAAGCTCCCCAGAAAAAATTTTCAGGAAACGCCTTCAATTGATTATGTTTCATGATATAGTCCCTCCAGTTATAGTTATATCCTTCTGATGTTCGTAATTCATATATGTGATGATGATGCTTGCCAGTATCACACAACCAGAGTTAACAATACTTCATTTTTTTGAATCTGCTCCTGATTTGTCTCAAATACATCCACTTTATGTTGCGTAAGTGTGACGATGACAGGCGTTACGATTTCGTATCCCGCTTCTATAATCTGTTCCCTGTCAAACTGAATTAGCAAATCGCCCTGTTTCACGCTGTCGCCTTCTTTAACCACTGGATTAAAATGCTTCCCTTTCAGCGCAACGGTGTTAATTCCGATATGAATTAATATCTCTGTACCCGCATTGGAAGTCAATCCTATGGCATGTCCTGTAGGGAACAGCGAGGTTACGACTCCATCTATTGGGGCTACAACCTCACCGACAGATGGTTCAATGGCTAATCCTTTTCCCATGGCCCCTGTAGAAAATGCAGAATCATTTACTTGACTCAATGGTGTGGTCCTGCCTGTGATCGGGCTGTATATCGTTTCTTTCTTGATATCAACGGCCTTGGTTGCTGTAACAACAGGCTCTGGTTCTGCTGTTTTCACGGATTCAACTGTTTCTGGGGCCTCCCCCTTCACCTTGCTTTCATATCCAAAAATAAGGATCAGCATCGTTGCAGCTATAAATGAACATGCAATGGCGAAAACATAAATTAAGGTTGGCGTATATACTGGAATTGCAAAAATGTTGTGAAAAACATAAGCCGTCATTTTCACTCCAAAATGTCCATTGATAGCTCCGCCTAGAGCGCCTGCGATAATGACAATCGGAATGACACGTTTATAACGAAGCACCAGACCATACACAATCGGCTCTGTCACACCAGCCAGCAATCCTGTAATACTCGTGGAACCGGCAAGAGTTCTAAGTGTTTTATCTTTTCTCGCCTTCAGGAAGATACCAAATGCGACACCAATTTGAGCAAATACAGCTGCTGCAGCCATCGCCTCAATCGGATCACCGCCAACACCGATATTTTGAATCGTAATGGGTGTAAAACCCCAGTGAAGTCCGAAGACGACCATAAAGGTCATAAAACCGCCAAGAACAATCCCTGACAAAATTCCACTTACACCGATTAACCATGTCACACCTGAAGAAATCCAATCTCCTACCCCTGTACCGAAAGGTCCGAAAGCCATCGCAGATAGCGGAACCATAATCATTAAAGCCAGCATCGGAACTAAAAATAGTTGTAAATCCTTAAGAATGATCTTCTTCAAAAACTTATCCACCAACGCATATATGCTAATGGATATGAAAATCGGGAAAACACTGGCGGAGTAGTTCATCATGATCACCGGTATTCCCAAGAACGATACATCAGAGCCTTTGTCCATCAGCCCCGTAAAGTTGGGTTCCATGAGAGCCGCACCGATCACACCAGCTACATAAGGATTCGCCTTCAGCTTTATACCAAGCGTGATCCCAAGTAAAATCGGCAAAAAGTAAAACACAGCATTCCCTGCAGCAGACAGGATCATATAAGTATCACTTGTTGCAGACATCCATCCCAGCAAGGTCAGAACCGTCAGGAGTGCTTTTATCATTCCCGAGCCCGCCATCGCCGGAATCAACGGGGAGAAACTGCCGGAAATGACTTCAAAGATTGTGGATATGACCGATGTTTTTTTACCACTGGATTCACTGGCTGTAGAGGAATTCGATCCAAAATTCCTGTTTTTCATGATCTCCGCATATACATAGGCAACATGGCTGCCAATAACAACTTGAAATTGTCCTCCGCTTTCAACAACTGTAATGATCCCCTCGTGCTTCTCAAGCGCTTCTCTTTCGGCTTTTCGTGAATCCTTCAGGTCAAATCGGAGTCGTGTAGCACAATGGACAAGCCCATTGATATTTTCTTCTCCTCCAACGAGACGTACGATGTCTTCGCCCATTTTCTTATGGTCCATGTTCATTCTCCTCTTGGGCAGATTGCCTGAAAACAAAAAAATACCTAAACGAAAGGCCTGTATGATCAAAGAAAATGATCACTGCCATTCATTTAGGTATCGCCTGCTTAACCAGTAACAATCCTTATATTTAAGTTGTGAGCCTACTATAAATCACTTAGAAATCGTTTGCAAGCTTTTTTTTCTAAGAAGTAGCCATATCGTTTCTGGAGGTCACACGCTGTATATGAATCGTCAAATACACTTTTTCGTCAATTGACATAGCACTTTCATGCTTTAATTCCAAATATTGATTGATTAATTGGGTGCATTGAAAGGCCCTCTCGTATTTATCTTTGACTTGGTCATACAAGAAATTATCCCCCGAAGCTAGTTGTTCTTGTTCATTGCTCAGCAATCGTTGGGCAAAGTACTGCAAATGAGTAATAAACCGGGAATAATTGAACGAAGTTTCATCCAGTGTAATCTGATAGTAATCGGTTACAATGTTGAAAATGTCATCAATGACCTCGGTAATCTCAACCGTTTGTTTCATTCCCTGACCGTCTTGTCTTGCATTTACAAAATGCATAGCAATAAAGCTTGCTTCATGCTCATCCATTTGGATGCCAAATTGAGCATGGATGATGTCCAATGCATTCATTCCGATCATAAATTCTTTTTTGTAAAATTTTTTAATTTGCCATAACAGTGAATTTTTAAGTCCCACGGATTTTCTGTATCGAGAGATGGCAAATTGAATATGGTCAATCAGAGAAATATAGATATTATCACTAAAAATATCTCCCATTTCCTTTTTTGCGCTGCCTACAATTTCATCCGCCACCTTTAAATACTCTACAGATGTTTCCCCAATAAGATCTATTAATTTTTGTGGAATTTTATCAGACTTTAATACAAAGGTTTTTTCTATTTTTTCCTCATCGACCCTCTGGCCATTTTTCTTTTTAAAACCCAGGCCATTCCCTATGACAACAAATTCATGACCCACCTGATTTTCGGCTCGGATGACATTGTTGTTAAAAATTTGCCGGATGATCATTTATCTGCTCACCTCATTGATGTAATGACAAAGTTTGTAATAACAAAAAAAACCAAATAACGACTAAATCAATTAGTCATTATTTGGGTATCGCCTGCTTACCAGTAACAATCCCGAAGGGCACTTCACCCCTCATTCAATTACCTTTACTATACCGCTTTCAATACAGAATAACAATACAAACATGCCAAAAAACCGCCAAACACTCGGAATCCTTTGTGCTTAGCAGCTTTTAGGTTCATGCTTAACTCTCTTTCTCTTTGCAAAACACCTCTTTGGCAACCTGAATAGCTGAGGCTGCCCGGGGCCATCCTACATAAAAGGCAAGCTGTGTAATGACCTCAACCAGCTCTTCCTCCGAAATCTCGTTCTCCTTGGCCAGTTTCAGATGATACGGAAGTTGATTTACATGCTCACCCGCTACCAATGCAGAGACGGTAATGAGACTCCTTTCTCTGAGAGATAGCTCACTTCTTCTCCATACATCTCCAAAAAGAACATCCTCTGTATAACCTACAAAAGCGGGAGCAAAATCACCGATCGTTTCCCGAACACTCGATCTGATCAATTTATGCTTCATACAATCATCTGGGCAAGTCCGTTGCCAAAGGACCAATCCTCTAATTCAGTCTCTATCAGTGTCACAAATACATCCTCCGGTCTAATCTTACATTTAATAGATAAGAGTTCCGCTAACTTTTGGTAGAAACTCTTTTTTTGTTCCGTAGTTCTACCCGTTCCCATTGTAATTTGGATATACAGCAGCTTGTCTGTTCTGGGTACATTCAAATAATCGGGACTATAATAAAACTCGCTTTGCTTATGAGCATGAAAAACCTGAAAGTAATCTTTTTCCGGAACCTGAAAATGTTCGATCAAAGCGTTCATGATACAACGACTAATCCAAGGCAGCTCTTGCTCTGTGTATTGCTGCTCCATGTATCCAACTCGTACAAATGGCATGTTCATCTCTCCTATCCGTTGGGATAAGATAATTGTACTCCCCTTACTTTCATCTGTATAATTGAAAATAATCATAAATATATTCAATTTCACCGATGGAGATGAGCATACGTGGATCTGAAAGAATTAACTACATTTCGTACCATAATCGAAGAAGGAACGTTTTCAAAAGCTGCTGCCAAATTAAACTACGCTCAGTCTACAGTCACGAGCCAAATCCAGAGGCTAGAGAAAGAGCTGGGATTTCAGCTTTTTAAAAGGGGTTGGGATGCGGAGTTAACGTCCCCAGGCAAACTATATGCCGAGGAGATAGACGGGCTTATTCAGCATTGGAATTTTGTAATGGACCAGGCGAAGTCTCTGAAAAAGGAGGAGATTGGCACGCTCCATATCGGTGTGATTGAAACGGTGGCGGCTACCGTACTGCCCTTGGCTCTGCGTCAGTTTCGAGAGCATAAACCAAATATTACATGCCATTTTACAGTTGGAAACACGGATGCACTCGCACATGCTTTGGTGGACGGTAAGCTGGATTTTGCAATCTCCGGGGAACCTCACTCGATTCCTTCCTTACACTTTGAACCCTTGTATAACGAACACATCGCCTTTATTGTGTCCCGTAATCACCCTTTTGCAGTAAAAAGTGAGCTTCATCTTGAAGATCTGTACGAGTATCCGCTTATCGTCGGAGGTAAAAACTGCTTGTACCATATACGACTGGAAAAAGAGCTTTCCCGCTTCCCGTCGATGCCGTTTTTTTATACTGTCAGTCAAATCTCGTCGATCCCCACATTCGTAAAAACGATTCCTTCAGTTGGAGTGATTCTATCGTCAATGTCTATGCAGGAGGAACTGGTCACCGTCCCCCTCCAGTTAACAGACCCGAATATTCCTATTGGACTCCTACAAAACAACCATCACCAGCAGTATATGTCTTCTGCCCGAAAGCTGTTTATACAGCTGGTTAAGGAGCTTTGTAGGCTATAGCTCCAATGCAATAACTACTAATAAGCTATATAGACAAAGCCGACATCTCTGCATAAAGAAAAAGCCGCCAAACACTCAGAAACCTGGTGTTTAGCGGCTTTACTATTTGGAAGGCCTAAGGAAATGTGACCCTCTTTTTATTTTTCCACTCCTGTGATACCCGTTATTTCGCTTCGAGCGTTTTTTTCCACAATCCCAGAATGAGCGCGGAAATCACGGAACCAATCGCCACTGCAAGTAAGAACAACAAAGCATGATTGGCAAGAGCTGCTACAAAAATTCCGCCATGTGGAGCTGGAAGATTGATTTGCCAGAACTGCGTCAGACCACCAGCAATCGCTGAACCTACAATACAAGAGGTCAGGACACGCAGAGGATCGGCAGCTGCGAATGGAATGGCTCCTTCCGTAATGAAGGACAACCCAAGTACATAGTTCGTCAAGCCAGACTTGCGCTCTTGCTCAGTAAACTTATTTTTGAAGAACGTCGAAGCTAATGCGATCGCCAACGGAGGTACCATACCACCCGCCATAACAGCCGCCATCATAGCTCCGTTCGTGTTACCGCTGGAAGTAAAGACACCGATCGAAAATGCATAAGCTGCTTTGTTAAAGGGTCCACCCATATCGATCGACATCATTCCGCCCAGAATCAGACCCAAAATAACCGCATTACCTGTTCCCAAATTGTTCAGAACATTGACAAGCCACGTGTTAATACCACCGAAAATCGGATCGAACAGGTAGAACATAATCGCGCCGGAAATTAGGAGTCCAAATACAGGGTATAACAAGATTGGTTTTAAACCATCCAGTGCTTTCGGCAGACCTGCAAAAGCTTTACGCAGGAAGATCACCACATAACCAGCCATGAAACCAGCTGCCAGACCGCCAAGGAAACCTGCATTAGAGTTTACAGCCATCAGACCCCCAACCATACCTGGCATCAGTGCCGGGCGGTCTCCAATGCTCATCGCGATAAATCCGGCCAGTATCGGAATCAGGAAGTGGAACGCACCTGTTCCACCGCCAATCGTCTGCAACAGTTGGAACAATACATTGTCTTTTCCTGCCACTTGTTCAATCAAGAAGGAAATTGCTAACAAAATCCCCCCGCCTACAACGAATGGCAGCATATGAGAAATACCGTTCATTAAATCCTTGTAAATTTTACTGCCCACGCTGCTCTTCTCCGCTTTCGACTCATCGTCGCTGTCTTTACCTTCACTACGATAAATTGGGGCATCGCCATTCAGCGCTTTGCGGATCAGTTCCTCAGATTTACGGATACCGTCGCTTACCGGTCTTTGCAATACAGGTTTACCGTCAAATCTGGCCATTTCAACCTTCTTGTCAGCTGCGACGATTACACCTTTGGCACGGCGAATTTCATCCGCTGTCAGTACGTTTTGTGCGCCTTCCGAGCCGTTCGTCTCTACACGGATATTTACACCCATTTCTTTCGCTTTCTTAATGAGAGCATCTTCTGCCATAAACGTGTGTGCAATGCCTGTAGGACAAGCGGTCACTGCAACCACAAACTCGTCAGAATTCGGATTGCCAACGATAACGTCTGGCGTTTGCTGTGCTTTGGCAGCCTCTTTTGCTTTCTTGGCAGCTTCTTCTTCCGCCTGCTTGGTATCAAACAGCATAGCTACTTCATCCGGTGTTTGCGTTTTCATAAGGTTCCCGATAAAATCGGTATCAATCAACAGCCGGGAAAGGGCAGCCAGTGTGCGAAGATGCGTATTTGCTGCTCCCTCCGGAGCCGCAATCATGAAGAATACTTTCGCCGGCTCACCGTCCAACGATTCGAATTCTACGCCTTTACTGCTTTTGGCGAAAACGACGGTCGCTTCATTCACGGCTTTGGTCTTGGCATGCGGCATCGCAATGCCGCCGCCAATTCCAGTGCTGGACTCTGCTTCGCGTTTGTAAATCATTTCTTTAAACAACGCCCGGTCATTAATACGTCCACTTGCTTCGAGACTAGCGATGAGCTCCTCAATCGCCTCGTCTTTTGTCGTCGCCTGCAGGTCCATGATCATCGTTTCTTTAATCATCAGGTCTGTTATTCTCATTTTTCACACTCTCCTAAGTTCGATCAGCGTGTTGACACACGCATAATAAGCTCATGATGCAGATGGATTATCGTTTTGAAATTGTGACTTGCGGCCGTAATTGTTCAATCTTCTCTCTAGTAGCCAGATCATCGGAGAACGCAGTTGCGCTTCCGGATGCCACTCCTGCACGGAATGCTTCGATCGGATCGCCATGAAGAGCCAGCGTACCCACGAATCCAGCAATCATTGAATCACCTGCGCCTACAGAATTTTTCACCGTTCCTGCTGGTACATTTGCGTGATACACTTCATCTGCCGTAATGAACAAAGCCCCTTCTCCTGCCATGGAAATCAGTACATTTTTTGCACCTGCTTCCAGCAGCTTACGACCGTAAGTGACGATCTCCTCCTTTGTATGAATAGTTACGCCAAACAACTCAGCCAGCTCATGGTGATTCGGCTTGATGAGCAGCGGTTTATGAACCAGTGCCTTCATCAGCGCCTCACCTGTGGTGTCAATGACGAATTCAGCTCCAGTTTGCTGGCATACGCTAATCAGCCGATCATAGAAGTCTCCTCCAAGTGACGGCGGGATACTTCCTGACAAGACGACAATGTCATTTTTCTGGAGTCCCGCCAGCTTTTGCACCAACGCATCGGCCTCTTGCTCACGAATCGCAGGTCCCAAACCGTTAATTTCCGTTTCATCGCCATGCTTGAGCTTAATGTTAATCCGTGTGTCATCTTCGATAATTACAAAATCAGTTTTAATGGATTCTTCCCGCAAAGTATCGTCGATAAACCTGCCTGTGAATCCTCCCAGAAAACCAATCGCCGTGCTATCTGCTCCCAACTGGTTCAGTACACGTGATACATTAATTCCTTTACCACCTGGCAGTTTTAAATCACGTTTCATCCGGTTCAAATCACCAAGCTTCAAATCGTCAACTTCCACGATATAATCAATGGAAGGGTTCAGCGTTACTGTATATATCATTGTTATCCCTCGATTATCTTAGTTTTCTGAGCGATGGACCGGCGTGAGCGTTCTGGCATCGATTCGGTAATAAGTATAGCTTCCTTGAGCTCGAATAGTTTGGCGAAGGTTACTTCTCCAATTTTGCTGGAATCGGCCAACACATACGTTTTGCCGGACAGCTGGTGGGCTCGCCGCTTGATTAGCGCCTCTTCAGGATCAGGAGTCGTATACCCCATTTCCATATCCACGCCGTTCGTTCCTAGAAAGCACTTGTCGAATCGAAAATTGTCCAAATTTTGTAGGGCAATACTCCCAATTACAGCTTTGGTATGAATTTTCATCATCCCTCCCAGTAGATAGCTTCTGATTCTTTTGCTTACCAGTGCTTCTACGTGAGATAGACCATTCGTCACGACCGTCACGTCTTTAGCTTCAATGTAAGGAATCATCGCCATCGTTGTTGTTCCCGCATCCAGATAAATACATTCGCCATCCAAAATTTCTTTGGCTGCCATACGGGCGACTGCGTTTTTTTGTTGAACGTTTTTGAATGTTTTTTCTTCCATGCCAGGTTCCTGACTTTTCTGATTCAGTAAGGTTGCCCCACCATGAATCCGTTTTAACAACTGACGGGCCTCAAGATCTATCAAATCGCGCCGAATTGTTGATTCAGAAGCTCCCAATAAATCAGCCAATTCCTGCAACTTTACAACACCACGTTCTTGTAAGCGCTGTATTATCAAATTGTATCTTTCTTCCGTCAGCATTTTCATTCCCCCAACTGTTTATATCGTACCATAAACCTAACAAAAAACAATCATTTTTCTTCAAAAAGATTCAAAAAAATTCATATCCGCTTCATTTTTTTACAAAATGGTGAATTCCCGCTCTAATCATCATGATTGCGTTTACATTTTAAAGAAAATCCATCTACTTTTATGTAAATTCATTCTTCTTACATAGGAATTCAGCAATAAACGTTCAAAAACGTTCTGATGCTTCCATCAGCACCATTTTACCATTAAGCGCACAAATCGTCCCAACCTTCTCTACTCAGAAAAAAGCTAAACACCGGGAACGCTCTCCTCTGTGTTTAGCTAAACGAGACGCTTCATGCTCAGTCCTTAACGATTCCAATGACGAAACCGTCATACCCCTTGCTCCCCACGGTTTGGATAGCTGTAGCTGTAATTCTTGATTCTTCAGCCAGCATATCATAAAACTTTCTTACTCCCTGCACCCGAGGGTCTGTGCTATAAGCTTGAACTACTTCTCCTTCACGGATAACATTATCACCGATAATAACGGTACCAGGATGCGAGAAGCGAAGTGCCCCCCAAGTCACCCTAAACTTCACAGGGCTGCATGAGGCGATTACCGCAGTTATTGCCGGATATGGTGCCAACTTTGTGTCCTCACTGGTCGTGCGTGAATATGTAGAACGCGCGAGCTGTGCCGGGTATATGTAGAAGACATCCAGCTTCTCAATTCAATCGCCATCTGTACCCGCAAGAACGAACCCCTATCTACCGCTACTCTAAATCTCATTCAGCTCATACGTAACCATTCCTGATGAGCATTAGGCACCTGTGTACACTAGCGCTGTATTTTAAAATAACAAGAGCCATGACTGCGTGCATACCGCATTCATGGCTCACCTCGTTATGATAAATATTCACCCTCAATAATCTTCTCCAGATAATCTTCCGGGTGTGCAAGAAACTCGGCAAAGCTGCACACATCCGCATATTCCTGATGCTCCTCGTCATAATAACCCAGGCACTTCTGCTTCGGATTCCACACCAATATAATATCCGAGTAATTATCTACTTTTAGAGACAAACGCAACAACTTTTGCCGACCCACCTTCATCTCAACCGTATCTATGAATGAGAAGAACTCAACAAATTGAATATCAAGATCATTTTCTGACAGGTCCACACGGAGCTGATCCCCCGTCAGAAAGGCTATAAGCTCCTTCGGAAGCTTGTAGCTTTTTAAAGCATGTCGTTTATTTTCCAGATTATGAAATGCTGGAGGCTCTAAGGACTTTAAATACTCAGCCATTTCCACGTTTTTATTACTTAGTGCAATTGTATATGCCCGTTCTCCATCTTTTTCTGCCAGCGTCACATCAGCGCCTTGCTGAACCAAATACTTCACCATCGCAAAATCGTTGTTGCGTGCCGCCACTGTCAAAGGCGTGGCTTTATAAGGATATACCATATTTGGAGCATTGAAATTAATATCTACGCCATGTTCCAATAGTAATGCTACTGTTTTCAGGTCATGCTTACTAACTGCGTTGCGGAGTGTTGCTCCAGCATGCTGCTTCATATCGAGGCCCAACTCATGGATAAGCAGCATATTGCTTTTGTTACCGTAGTAGGCTTGCTCATAGGCACCGGATTTGACATGATTTTTCCCGTCCAGCTTGGCGCCATGGGCAACCACATAACGGACAATCTCTTCGGTACCATAGCGAACAGCCGTCAGGAATGCGGGATTATCCTTCACATTAAGTTGAACCCCCTCTTCGACCAGTAGCTTCAAGACTTCCATTTGCTCAGTGATGAGTGTAATATCCAATGGACTTAATGTCGTATATTTGCTGAGTACGATTCCTTGTTCTATATCCCAGCCTTCGGTCAGAGATTGGCGTAAAGCGGATATATTGCCTTGAACGATATGCATCGCTATCTCAGGAAGAACCTCGAAATTGCCTACATCTTTTAATTTAATCATCGTTATTCCCTCACTCTTTATGTATCTACTATCAAACATGCATATCTATTTTATACCAACCTCTCCTTTACATAAATCCGACAGATTCCACAAAATTCATTATTCACTCTAGCGCAAACAAGTGAGTAATAGAGGTCAAAATACCTTAGAGAAGCTATAATTGTATTATGATTCTGTATACCCTGTGCAACGAAAAGGAGAACATATGAATAGCATTCAATACCTGTCCCAATTTAATTTGCTTCATAGTCTCTCATTAGAAGATTTAATTGAAATGGACCAAATGACCTCTATTACGACTATAGCGAAAAAAACCTTTATACAAACCCCAGAGACCTTTTCCGAGGGACTTTATTTTGTGAAAAAGGGAAAAGTACGTCTGTATAAGCTAAACGCTGACGGAAAGCAATTTACTTTGGACATCCTCAGCGAAGGAAATGTATTTGGTGAAATGGATATGATTTCACTAGGGACAAGGGATATGTATATAGAAACGATAGAAGAATGCGATATCTGCCGGATGGACAAAGACCGATTCGAGCATTTTTTAATAGAACATCCCCGGTTCATGATGAACATGATCAAGGTGTTAAGTGACCGAATCTCAGGAATGAGCAGTCTGGCCCAGCATTTAGCTTTGGGAAATTTACAGGATAAAATTTTGTATGTTCTTATGAAATTGTCCGATCAGTTCGCCCTCCAAAGCCGTGAAGAGTATTGCAAAATCAATTTTCCTCTCTCCCATCAGGAAATTGCGAATCTGGTCGGGGCCACCCGTGAGGCTGTAACAACTGCCCTTCAGGAGCTTGTCAAAGAAAAGGTCATTAAAACCGGCTTTAAGACGATTTACATCCATCGCGAAAAGCTAATGAAGTTGTAAACTACATTACATCTATACTCCAACCCAAAAAAGTATCGTATACCTATCAGACAATTTACGATATGGAGTGGATGTAATGTTACAACGTAAAGGTGCTCGCAAAGGAACAGATATTCCTAAGGATGTGCTTCGGCTACTACAGCAGGGGCGGCTTGAGACGGTGAATCTCACCGAATGGCTGGCTGTCGATCATGTTGTACTATTGCAATATACTCTTGATGAATTTGGCTTGCAGCGATCATCCGATGTCTTCATGACCGAATTGAATCAGCTGAAGGAAAAGAAGATCATGAAAATGATACCCGCAATCGCGCGAGCGTGGCTTCATGTGTTTGAGCAACAAGCGATAGAAGAACGTATTCGCATCTTTGATGCGATGGCCTCCCATCTTTCAGACAGCATTCGCTGCTGGGCGGCCTACATCATCGGGGTTGATCCCCGTTTAAGTATAGAGGAAAAATTGGCTGGCATTCGCCCCTTTGCAGCGGATTCCCATTTCGGTGTACGTGAAATGGCCTGGATGGCCGTGAGAGAATCCATATCCTTGCAACTGCTTGAAGGGCTTGCCCTGTTAGACAGTTGGGTGCGAGATGAGGATGCTAACATACGTCGTTTTGCCATTGAACTAATCCGGCCACAAGGCGTTTGGGCCAAGCAAATCCCTGAACTAAAAGAACATCCCGAGCTGGCTCTTCCTCTCTTGGAGGCTGTTCAGTCCGATCCGGCCAAATATGTCCAGGACTCCGTTGGTAATTGGTTGAATGACGCCAGCAAAACCAACCCAGAATGGGTTCTTCAAGTTTGTAATGCTTGGCTGATGATTTCGGATACCAAAGAAACGAAGCGAATAGTAACCCGGGCCCAAAGAAGCTTGAACAAAGAGAAATAATTGGAAGACCCCTCCCCATCCAATCCATATCTAGAATATTCACATAAACTATAATATTTATCTGGAATATTAGGAATGGAGGAATTCCTATGTCTATTATTCGAATCTATCTGGAGGCAGACAGTATCGTATCTGGAAACATTGCTATCACAACAAGTATCAATGTCACTCCAGTGGTTAATCGTTACACAGCTATTGTCGTGCTTGGTAATATATTAGGTGGAGTGACCACTATCCCGGCACAAAGTTTTACGAATGATAGTGGTACTTCAGTCGCGGCAAACAGTCTTGTTGTTCCGACCAGTAGTGGATACTACAATGTATTTGTAAATGGGACGTTGCAGCGAGGCGGCTTAACAACGCTTTCTGCTACAAATCTAATTATAAATACAGGCCTGATTGTTGGTGCAACAGTAGTCGTTGAGGTTGTTAATTTCAACTCTAGTGCTTCCTCAACCTCTGTCAACAATGTCACAGTAACGACTACCATAAGCGACTGAGAGAAAACCTTCGTAAAATTACTATAAAAAAACCGCCAAACACAGGGTTTCCCCTCGTCTTTAGCGGTTTATTTCTCTTTGAACCTCGAATATTTAAATCTTGAAGTTCTCCACAAGCACCTGAAGCTTCTCGGCCAGTGATGAGAGGAGCGCTGCGGAGGATTCCACTTCTTGCATGGCAGCAAGCTGTTGCTCCGAAGAGGCGGACAGGGACTCTGCCCCTTTAGCCGTATGGTTAGAGACCATTACGGTATTCTGAATGGCTTCAACGAGCCCTTCAGAGATCAGCGCCAGATCCCGAACTGTGGCTGATATTTGCTCGCTTTGGGAAGACATGTCGGAGATGGAGACTTCAATCTCAGAGAAGGAGCGCCCGGCTGATACGATCAACTCCTTGCCCTGCATCATTTCGTCCGTGGAACGCTTCATAGTTTCTCCTGCTTTGTCCATTTGGGCGATAATCAGACTGATCAGCTCGCTGATTTGTGTGGCAGAATTGGCAGAACGTTCGGCCAGTTTGCGGACAGAGCCAGCGACAACGGCAAAGCCCTGACCTTCTTCTCCGGCGCGCGCAGCTTCTATCGCTGCATTCAAAGACAGCAAGTTGGTCTCCTCGGCGATGCTGGCAATGGTGCCAACAATGTTCTCAATCTCCTTGGAGTGGCTGCCAAGCGTATGAATAATGCTTGAGAGATCGCCGATGCTTTCGCTGACAACTCCCATTTGGGAGGTGGTGGAATCCATCGATTCCCGGCCAAGGCGTGCTTTCTGGACATTATCCGCGGCCTTGTTCATTGCGATGTCCGCATTGCCAGCAATATCGCTGATGAAGCGGGACATATCCTGAATAGCTTTATAGCTTCCTTCCAGGTTTTGCAGTTGGGTATGCGCCCCATCAGCCAACTCAATCGTAACATTCGCGCTATGCTCTCCAGCACGGTTCGTTGCCTGTGCGCTGGCAGACAGCTCTTGAGAGGAAGAAGCGACCAGCATAGAGGTGTCATTGACCTGAGTAATCAGGTTGCGCAGGTTCATGGTCATATCATTGAAGTCGCGGGCCAGCGTCCCGATTTCATCCTTGTTTTTGAAGAGAAGCGGTTCATGGGTAAGGTCGCCCTTGGTAATGGTGTTCACAGAGGCTGACAGCTTGGTAAGCGGACTTACCATATGGCGAATCAACAGGTAAACAACAAGGATAGCCACGATGAAAATGGAGCCGCCAATAATAAAGGGCTGAACAATAATATCCAACGTCCGTTCCTGAATTAACGAGCCGTCAAAATTGATGGCCATCAGTGCAACAATGGGCTTGGTGGGATCATGGTCCTGATAAATGGGGCCGTATCCAGTTTTGAGCGTGGTTCCTTCATATGTATAAACCTTGGAATATGCTGAATGCTTCATGGTGGTTATCATTTCTTTGTCTTCGTCTGTGAAGTAAAAGGAATCGCCAGCTTGATAGCCTCTTTGCTTGAAGTTGGCATCGGCGGCCAAAATTTTTCCATCCAAAGAGATAATAAAGGCCTCCTTAAAAATAGGCTTATGTGCTACAATCCAGCCGATCCGGTCTTCAATAGCAGCAAGTTTGCTGTTATCTCCACTGACTAGAGCCGATATATCCGCAGGATCTATAAGGCCAGTCGTAATATTGGCGCAACCCACCAGCTCGATCCCAGCAGCTTCATCCACTTGATGATAAGCAGTACGATATCCGAAGTATCCAATGGAGGAGCCTACGAGAAGCAGTATGATGAGCATCATCCAGGTTAATTTTGTTGCCAGCTTCATTATTTGAACCACCAATCCTGACTCTAATAAATTTTTGTGACTATCCGTTTTCACTGCTACGATTATAGCCTATCAACACTTACTATAATATGGCATTCCAGTGTCGGAAGATGTCGTTTTTTGTGAGAATAGTCACTGTTTTTTGTAAATGGGGACGTTGCAGCGAACGGCAGTCATTAATGACGGCGTGGTGAGGACTACAATAAGCGACTGAGGTGAGTATCTCTGTTGAATTACGACAAAAAAACTGCTAAACACAGAGGTTTACCCTCGTTTTCAGCAGTTTTTTGTCTATGAATCAAGTGTTCCATCGGTAACGTATTTTCGATTTTATAGCTGTATTCAGCTTTATTTTTTGTGGGCTAATAAGAGATTAACTATGGTATCCAGCTGAAGCTCCAATGAATAAGGGTCTTCCATCACAAACTCATCCCCTTTATCGCTGAATGAACCGTACATATAAACCTGTCCTTTTTTTACAGCCGGAAGGCCTTTCCATAGCTCACTATGCAGAATCTGATTAGCCCCTTCATCTTCTGAACCGTATACAAAGATGTGATCTCCCATATACTCGGGTAAAACCTCAAGCGAAATATTTTCAAATCCTTCTTTCATGTTCAATGCCTTCTTGGTAGGTGGCAGCTTTAGCATCTGATAAATGGTCGGACTTCCGTAATTGCCGCCTTTCGCTGCCAAAACGTATATCGATTTATTGGCGACTTGTACAATTGAAACCGTCTCTCCATCTTTAACGATACCTTGAATTTTCGTTCTAGCCTCTGCAGCTTTCTTCTCATATTCAGTAATCCACTGCTCGGCTTCTTTCTGCTTGCCAAAGATTTCGCTAATTCTGCGGAATTTATCCAGCGGTCCCGCTGTAGATTCTCCCTCCCAATACGGCAGGAACACGGTCGTTCCTACCTTTTGGTAGCTATCGATGTTCTTTTCGATTGAACCGATAATTAAATCCGGTTGCAGAACGGTCAGTTCCTCCAAATCCATAGGAAATTCACCGAGATCCTTGATTCCGGCCAACTTCTCTTTGGGATATCCCGATTGATCAATCCAAGCCTCATTCAGCATAAAGCTTCTGACCCCCACCGGAATAATCCCCAGCTTCAAAAGATGACCCATATACTGATCCGATGCGACTCGTTTCGGGTTTGCAGGTACTTCCACATCGCCTTTTAATGTCTTAACCGTTCTTGTCTGTGCTTGCACTGCCGCTTGTCCATCGCTGTTGGATGTTGTCGCTGTATGATTAGCCTTCGTTTGCGAGCTTCCGTTTGTATTCGTCGAAGCCGAGCAAGCTCCCAGCATCAATGATAAACACAGCATAATCATCATGGCCGTTATTTTAACTCTTCCGTGCATAAACAAATCTCCTTCCGCGTTATACCGATATTGATAATCAATATCAGTATAACGTGCGAAAGATGTCCGCTGAAGGGCATATTTAAGCATCGTTTGGGGCATATCCTGATCTTGCTTCCAGGCATGATGCTCCCGCTCCTTTTTGAATCGTACGGGAGATAGTCCCTTATATTTCTTGAAGCTGCGACTTAAAGAATGGGCATCTGGATATCCCACACGCTCTGCGATCTCCTGCAAAGTGGCGTCCGTCTGCATGAGCAGTTCTGCCGCTCGATCTGCTCTTACTTGGCCCAAATAATGAATCGGACTGGTATGCATTTTATTTTTGAACAACCTGGATAAATGTCCAGTACTGCATTCTAGCTCCTCCGCAATGGACTCAAGTGCCATAGGCCGACTAAAATGCTCACGAATATAGGCTACAGCCTGCGATACCAGGTCGGGCTTAAGAGGCTCAATGCCCTGCCGATACAACTGCTGCAACAACTCATATACAAATTGTTGAAATAAGGCTTTGACATGCAGTTTGCCCAGTTCGGAAGCTTCACGCCATTCTTGCTCCAACAGCTTCACTTTATCGTACAATGGCAGTGGGTAACGAGGTGCGAAAGCATACTGGTTCTGAAAAGGATTTTCCTTTTCCAGCAATTGTGCAATCTCTTTGCGGCTAGGCAGGGTCAACGTTACTTTGTACAAAATGATGTAATATTCAAGCCCCTCTTCCGCCAGGATACTCAGGCACATTCCTTTTCCGCCATGCAGTACATGGAAACGCTCTACTCTGTGAATACTGTCATCCAACCGTACCCGTGCGTTTCCACGCACGGCATACAAGAACGCACTGGCAGGAATTCGATAGGTTCGTAGCTCCTCCCCTTTTTCGATCTTCTTATGACGAACATCCATCACCTGTATAAAAACATGATTCCACAGCAAAATGTGATCATTCAACTTCATTGCTTTTGTTCAGCCCCCGATCCAAACCATCCACGTACCTGCTCAAACTCATATTCAAACTATAATATATTATAGTTGATAATTATTCTCACAGGCAATGAAGTGATTTCATACGGAGCCTCTACTTTGGACGGTCCATTTTTCTAACCGCATTCTCCGCAGCCTCCATGATTACTTCTCCCAATGTAGGATGGGGATGAATGGTTAGAGCTAAGTCTTCTACGGTTGCTCCCATCTCGATAGTCAGAGCAAGCTCGGAAATGAGTGTTGAAGCTTCGACGCCGACGATTTGCGCCCCCAGTACGATCCCCGACCCCTGCTTTGCTACGATTTTGATGTAGCCCTCTGCTGCCCTTAGCGCCAATGCTCTGCCGTTAATTGCAAAGGAAGCCCTGCCAATGACAATCGGTAAGGCTTTTTCCTTTGCTTCTGTTTCACTTAGGCCAACACTAGCCAGCTCTGGTTCAGAAAAGACAACCAACGGCATCGCTTTATAATCCACTTTAGCAGCTTGACCTGCAATCGCTTCTGCCGCAATCTTCGCTTCATAGGAAGCCTTATGGGCAAGGGCTGGACCCTCGGTAATATCTCCAATGGCAAAAATATGCGGAATAGCCGTTCTACACTGCTCGTCTGTCTCGATCAACCCGCTGCTCGTCAGTGGCAAGCCAATGTGCTCCAATCCTAATCTGCCATCCGTATTCGGTTTTCTGCCTACAGTAACTAATACAAACTCAGCGGTGACATGATGCTGCTCTTGATCTTTTGAATAATGCAGCGTAATAGTATCCGTGTTCTGCACGACTTTTTCGGCTATCGCCCCGGTTACGATGCTTACACCATCTGTTTTCAATTGCTTAACAACAGGGGCCACAAGGTCCGTCTCAAATCCCGGCAGCACCCGCTCCCCTCCCTCCAGGATCGTTACCTTTGTTCCAAATTTGGCATACATTTGTCCAAGCTCAATGCCAATATATCCACCACCTATCACGATCAGGCTGGACGGAACCGCTGGAAGCGAAAGCGCCTCTGTAGAGGACAAAATACGTCCGCCAAACGGAAATGCTTTCAGCTCGATTGGACGGGAGCCGGTTGCCAATATGGCATACTTAAAGGATATCGTTTGTTCCGCTCCATTTTGATTGATGATGGCTGTATGCCCATCAACCAAGCTTGCCTCCCCTTCCAGAATGCTCACACCTGCCGTTTTCATTAAAAAGCCGACTCCGCCTGCCTGCTTATTCACAATCCCCTGTTTGAAAGCCTGAGCATTCACGAATGACACCGCTGCATCTGCCTGATTTACCTGCCTGAGTATCTCATAGCGATGTGCTTCGGCAATCAAAGCTTTGGATGGAATGCAGCCCACATGCGTGCACACTCCACCTAGCTGACTGCGTTCAACAATCGCCGTTTTCATTCCAAGCTGAGAAGAACGCAATGCCGCCACATAACCTCCTGGCCCTGATCCAATGACCAGTGTTTCTACAGATTCAAGCTTGCTCATAACTAATACCTCCTGTTAAAATGGCATGATTTAAAATATGATGATTGTAATATATTATAGTCATCATATTTTAAAAGCGTCAATAGTCTTGATCAGCCTTTCTGAAGTTGTCGTTATAGGAAGACAAATTGACACGTTTTATTATGATGATTATAATATTTTGAAGTTAGCATTATGAACCCGTGGAGTGATTACAATGCCTTATCCAAAAGGCCATAAGATGAAAGTGCGGAGTAAGATCGTTGAAAGTGCTGCCCAGGCTTTCCGCGCCAACGGTATTCACGATGTAAGTGTTCCCTTTATTATGAAAGGGGCCGGATTAACTCACGGCGGGTTTTATTCACACTTTGATAACAAAGGACAGCTAGTCGCAGAAGCCTGTCGCTATGCCGTCAGCGATACCCTCGCACTGCTTCAGGAGGCCATTGACCAAGAAAAGCAAGCTCCCAAAATCAATGTTGTCATCGACTACTATTTAAGCACCCATCACCGCGATCGAACCGAAATAGGCTGTATTATTCCTGCCCTTTCCGTAGAAATAGCCCGTTCTTCCGAAGAAATCCGGCAGATATTCACGCAGGAGTTGGAAAGAATGATTACGTTTATCTCCAATTTGGCGGGAATGGATCTATCCAAGAGTAGCGCATTGTTCAGTAGTATGGTTGGTTCTCTTGTGCTTGCACGTTCTGTTAATGATCCTAAACTGAGTGACAGCCTTCTCTCGGCAGGCAAACAGTATGCCAAAGCACTGGTTAATAGTTGAATGTAAGTATGTTTTACGTATGCAAAAAATCCGCTAAACACCAAGAAATCCTTGATGCTTAGCGGATTTTTCCTAAGAATCTAAACTCAAAACGGAGGTAACGATTTGTCAGAGATTCGAGGTCTCCACCTGCCAAATCTCCGTTATGTTCCAAATCGTTTGCGGTACCCGCATTTTCGGCATAACTCTTCTACCGCTTCTCTCTTAGAGAACCCGAAGTACAGACGGTTTGCACGCTCCCCTTCCACAATGTCGGAAAAAGATTGCTCATGCACGTTACCTAAATTAATGACACCTTCTCCATCCAGACAGCAAGGGACCACCGTTCCATCCACCAATACCGCCGCTTGGCTACGGAGTGCATGGCAAAAGCCTTTTCCGTCATCTTCGGGGGCACTGAGGCTTGGCCATTCAAATTCATGGTCTTGATTCAAATAAACGTTTGGTGCGATTTTGACCCCACTGCCCGGTATCACCTTTTCCTCAATCCGATAGTCCAGTCCAAACTCTTGCTCCAGTCGTTCAAGTGTTTCCCGGTTGCGCTGACGCTGCACATTAGTCAAATTATCTTCAGTCAAGTTCCAGAGACGGAACGAAATAATGACATTGTGTTTCACCGCTTCTCTTACAAACGTGAAAATATTACCCAAATATCCTTCTCGATCGACGGAGCCTTCATGCCCGTCAAAACTGTGGAGAGAGAAGTTCATCTGACGCAGCGCTGGTTGCCCAAGCAGCTTATGTCCGGTCTTCGGCAGCAAGGTACCATTGGTGGTTATATTGACCTTCAAGCCTTTCTCATGAGCACTTTCCAGCAAAAGATCAATTTTCGGATGGAGCAACGGCTCTCCTTTTACATGCAAATAGATGTAATCCGTGTGTGGTTTGACCTGATCAAGCACATTTCGAAAGACTTCCGGATCAATAAATTTTTTGACACGCTGTGTTTGAGGACAAAAACTGCATGCGAGATTGCAAATGCTCGTTATCTCAATATATACCTTTTTAAAAGTTTTCAACATGATTTCCCCATTCTAACCTTCATCCGGAGCATCTTGTTTATGCTCACTAATCTTATGATTATAACGGGTTATCACCGACAGGTAAACTCTTCAGTCTCTCCCTTGGTGTGGGCATCAAATGCTCGACACATACGCCTATCCAAGATTTGATTTGATATTTTCTATTGACCCTAGGTCTGACCTAAGGTTTATAGTGGAGTTATTCAACTATCAGTAAGGAGTCCTGCCATTGAAAGAACATATTACGATCAGCCAGCTTGCTCAGCTCATGAATGTGTCTGTACATCAACTGCGTTATTTTGAAGAAAAGGGAGTCCTGTATCCATCACATACAGAAGAAAATCAATATCGAATGTACGGTCTTCATGAGATTTATCAGCTTTCGCATATTTTATTATTACGCAAATTAAATGTCCCTGTCGGTCAGATTCAAGAATGTATGACTTCCTATGCTGCCGATGACTATAACCAGCTTTTAGAGCATTCGTTGCAGAAGGTACAGGCTGAAATAGCTAACTTGAAGATGCATGAACAGTTTATTCACAAAGTGTTAGAAGAACATAATAATCGGACCCAGCAGGACGATGAGTATCAGGTCAAACGATTAGGTCCCCGTCATTTAAAGCTATGGTTTGCATTGGAGAATGGTCAAGAGCTCACTGCCGGAAACCTATTTGAACACCGCCCTGCCCCACCTCGATTATTTGAAAATGACCTGCATTACTTGTCTGATGCTGGACAGGCGAAGCTATGTTATGAAACGGCGGATGTGGCTGACTATATTCTGGAAGAGGGCAACTATCTTTATAAGCATCTTTCCGTCATTGAAGAACCGGAGATTGATTATGAAATTAAACAAATGGAACGATATGTAGCTCATCACCAATATAACTGCCAAAGCAAGATTGTTCTAGTAGAAAAATCTTATCTTTCGATGTTCGACAATAACAAGCTGCAATACGAAATTCAGGTTAAAGTAGAATAAATCTTGGAGGGCGTTAAATGAGTGCAAAATCCTTTGACATTGTTGCATACCAGAAACAAGACCATGAAGCTGTTTGCAGTCTTTTAGTCGAATCGTTTAAAGCAAAATTCCAATCTCTTGTTACACTGGAGGATCAAGATATACCGAAGTTGTTAATGCAGGTTTGGGTTCAAAATCCTTATTCTTCATCTATGAAACAATTTGTAGCCAAAGAGAACGAAGATGTTGTCGGTGTTCTTTCCCTCAAATGGAAGGCCCCCTCCTCTTCACTTCCTGAAACAAATTCCATTTCTTTAGCTCCGCTCCTAAAACAGTTTGGTTGCTTCAATGTATTTAAATTTTTGACAGGTATGCATGCGCTGGAGTATACCCCCGCTGCAAATGAGTGTTACATTGATCATTTGGCGATTCGTTCAAGTCATCGTAACCAGGGAATAGGACGCCGTCTTCTAGCTTTCGCACAGCAATTTACGGTTGAATCTGGGTTTCATGCATTGACGCTTCATGTAGCGCATAAGAACCAAGGGGCTATCCGTTTGTATCACAAACTGGCGTTTGAAGTAGAACAATCCAAATATAATGGGTTACGGCATTTTTGGTTCAAGGAGCCTGTATGGAATCTGATGAGTTGGAAAGAGAACCTGCATTCGAGGAGAGAACATCGTTGAAAAAAACATTCAAGCTTACTTTTGGTATTGCGGCAGCTCTGGCTGTTGCCTTGATACTAATTGTTCTATATCAAAATTCCTATAAGATGACAGAAGAAAAAATACAAATTAAGACACCTAAAGGGCTGTTAACAGGTACATTAGCTTTGCCTAAGAACTACTCGGGAAAGGTTGGATTGGTTGTTTTTATCCATGGGGATGGTCCTATTAATGACACATATGATGATGGATACAAACCACTGTGGGAAAAGTTCGCTTCCAAGGGTTATGCCTCCCTGTCACTGAATAAGCCCGGTATTAACAGCGCTCCTGGCAATTGGCTCGACCAAAGCATGGAGGACCGTGCACAGGAGATCCGATATGCAATAGACTGGGCAAGAAGCTTACCGATGATTGATAAGCAAAAAATCGGCCTATGGGGAGCCAGTCAAGCAGGATGGGTCATTCCAAAGATCGTTAAAGAGGAGCATGATATTGCATTCAGCATCCTTGTATCGCCTGCCGTGAACTGGATTTCCCAAGGACAATTTAATACCAGAAAAGAAATGGAACAAGAAGGAGCTACTCCGCAAGAAATTCAAAAGACATTGAATTACGATCAAGAAATTCTACAGTTACTGAAAAAACATGCTTCTTATGAAGAATATCTAGGCATAGCCGATCCTGACGATATGATTTCCAAAGAAAGATGGAGCTTTATAGGCAACAATTTTCTGTCTGATTCCACCGAAGAATTAAGTCACTTCCATTCTCCTGTACTCTTGGTTCTGGCTGGCAAAGATATTAATGTTGATGTAAAGGGTACCGAGCGAGTCTATCGCCAGAAAATACCTCCAGAACTGCTGTCCGTGATTCATTTACCTGAAGCCGACCATTCCATGATGGATGAAAAAATCGCGCGTTCAAAATCTCTAACTTTCTTAACAGCCGTATTCGCCCCAAGAAAATTGGTGAATGACGAGTACCTGGAAATCCTTGCTGATTATGTCAGTCAGCGTTAAACAATGATGTTCTTTTTTGCCATACTTCTTTTGAATATGCTAATGAAAACCCAATCGAAAGATAAAAGGGCTGATCAGAACCCACAAAAATTCTTTCTACACCTTTGTCCTTGACTCTTTTTATGGCTTCATAAATAACGGCTTTTCCAAGCCCCATTTTTCTATACTTAGGTATTGTTCCTACAGGCTCCAGTATTCCTATTTTATTTAGCTCGTCGTACCAAAGAGTAGTGAAAGAAGCCACTTCATTGTTTTGATCCAGAATGACTACATCCAATTCCGGTATATAATCAGGCGCATTTCTCAATGAAATATAACATCGTTCAGCGACATTATGATCTGGATAATCGCCCTTAAAATATCCAAATGCTCTTCCATGAGCAAACCCTTTTTCAAAATCCCCCACTTCATTCGCATCCGAAATTCTAAACCCTTTTGGTAGTTCCACCTTTACATCATGGGGTACATTCATATAGGACGTCGTTTCTTTCCCATTCTGCAAGATATAACTTCTTTTTTTCAAAAGCTCCTTAAGTTGTTCTCCATCCTCGTTTACAATTAAATCTATAGTGGTTACGCCCTCATTGTGTAAAGCTAATTTCATTTCAGCATAATCTATTAATTCATTTAGAAATTCATTTGAAAAATCTAGATCTGCAAGCTGGAAATGGGCTTCACCTGTGTCACCTTCTCCTTCCGGGTGAACAACAGCAACAATTTCTTTATGCTCATCCTCCCAAATCCCAACAGTCTCAGGCCACATTTCAAATTTATTGTGCATGATTTGTCCCCAATACCTACAAAAATTCCATCGATCTATAAACCAATTTTTGAGGTCAGGGCTACTTTTCAGGGAGTGTTTCAAAAAATCTCTAATCCTTAAAAAGTCATGTGTTTCAAATTTTTTCTGAGTATACTTCATTATTTACCTCCTGCTCTTCTGCAATGACCTTATTGTAAAGATTCTGGAAGTTTAGATATATGCCAAGTTCTTTTATCAAATGTTTGTAACATTATTCTTATAAGAAGACAACAAAAACCCACAGATCATCTCTGCGGGCACATTTTTTATTTTTTTGAATATACGATTTTCTTAATGCGGTCTACAGACAGTCCGTATTGTTCTGAGAGTTCGTCAATGGACACCCTCTCGCTGAATCTTGCACGTATCTCTTCGTTCCGAATGAGATAATAAAGGGCTGCGCCTGAGCTTTCTCCCCATCTCCGACGCTCACTTGGACGACTCGGGATATAAATGAGTTCTCCTTGTATATACCGCTGAACTTCCTTAAGCAAATCATCAGGAAGTAGATCAGTTGCCTTCAAATAATTCATGTAGGGCTCGCTCCTTAAAATAAATTTTACATTTTAAGGGCAAAGCCTGCGTCTGCCAATAACTAATCCTTACAGGCGAAATATATTCGCTCCATACCAAGCTTCGCCTTGTTTATTCCGCAGGCTTTGCATGGAGCAGATTGAGTACGAAATCAATGATACGATACATCGTTCCCCCTCCTTTTAGACATCACATTGGTTTTCACTTAGCTCAGTTCAATGATTAGGAACTCAACTCATGTTATTGTAAAATACGAACTGCGATGAAACAACGATTAAAGTTACACTCGTGAACAATGGGTTTCTATCCCAATCGACGTCTATTTCCTGTAGGGTCCGGTTTATGTGCAGTCAGTTACGCGCTCATTCAACCCATAACTGTTCTCGGTTAGACTGGGAATAGATCTATAAACAACAAAAAAACGGCATCTCTGCCGTTTTTTCTAAAAGGATGGACTCTCAGGGACTCGAACCCTGGACCAATTGATTAAGAGTCAACTGCTCTACCAACTGAGCTAAGAGTCCATAATAAAAGTTTGGTGGAGCCTAGGGGGATCGAACCCCTGACCTCATCGCTGCCAGCGATGCGCTCTCCCAGCTGAGCTAAGGCCCCATCATAAGTAAATTAATCAACGTTTCAAGCGACTTCTATATCATATAAAATTTTTATTCCTGTGTCAATACTTTTATAAAAAAAATATAATCATCTTCTCACCTTGACCCAAGAAAGATACAGTCAGCGATCAGTCGCTGGCTGTATCTTTAGATAACAGTGTTTTCAGTTCCTTCATAAACATATTGATGTCTTTAAACTGACGATAGACGGACGCAAAACGTACGTAGGCGACTTCATCCACTGGGTAAAGCTGTTCCATGACCAGCTCTCCGATCTGCTGGCTATCCACTTCTGTGGCTGCTGTGTTGCGGATAGCGTTCTCCACTTGGGATACGATCATATCCAATTGCTCGACGGATACTGGGCGCTTCTCGCAGGCTCGAATGAGACCGCGCAGCATTTTATCACGACTAAACTCTTCACGGCTGCCGTCTTTTTTGATGACCATGAGTGGGGTTTCCTCCACCATTTCAAAGGTGGTAAAACGCCTGGCACACTGCTCACATTCACGGCGGCGACGGATGGACTTGTTATCATTCGCAGGTCGCGAATCCAACACTTTCGTGCCATTGTAGGCACAATACGGACATTTCATAATCTCACCACTTTCTTTTTCCAATAAATTCCCGAAGATTTTTAGTAATAATTTTGTCAAAACGGATCATAATATGTTTACCACATCGCGAGGAGGTGAACAACAATGGCACAAGGAAACAATGGCAACTCCAACAACCTGGTAGTCAGCAGATCCTCCGGCGCTCTGGAGCAAATGAAATATGAAATCGCTCAAGAGCTGGGTATCAGCATTCCTCAAGATGGATACCAAGGTAACATGACTTCCTATGAGAACGGTTCGATCGGGGGCTACATCACAAAACGCCTCGTAACGATCGCCGAACAACAATTGGCAGGTCAATACCAATAATCGCGGTAATAATGCAGAAATAACAAGAAAAAGTGTATGGACGGGCTGCTAAAAACAGCCTGTCCTGCGCTTTTTTCATTTTAAAGCGAAAAGGCTCATCATGTCATTAACTTGTCATTTAAAAATCATTATAAATTTTCGTGTATTGCCTGTAGTAATAAATGACCCGCTGTACGTAATGTCGTGTCTCACCAAAAGGGATTTGCTTAATGGACTCTTCTTTTCCATCCCACACTCCCTTATCGAGCCACTCTTGAACTTTACCCGGCCCTGCATTGTAAGCAGCTACGATTGCTACAGGATTATCCTGAAACTTCACGGATAGGTTATGCAAATACCAGGTTCCCAGCTCAATATTGGTGCCAGGCTCGTGCTTGACACTGTCCAGCGGAACCTTTTGAATCTGGGCGCTGTCCATAATCCAATTTGCTGTATTCGGCATAATCTGCATCAGGCCTAGTGCACCCTTATGCGATTGCTTGCTGGTTTTAAAATTGGTTTCTACGCGGATAATAGACGCCACCAAAAATGGGTCCACTTCATACGTTTGTGAATACTGCCGAATCTCATCCTTATATTGAATCGGATAGAACCAAGACATCCAATTTGAATTGAGGAACAGAATCAGGACAAACCCGACAAACAAAGTGAGCAGGACTCTTTTCTTTCGCAAAATATTCATGCAAGTCCCTTCCGCTGCCAAAATTGATCAATTTGTCGTTTCGTCTCAGACTGTGTTCCGCTATTATCGATAACGATATCGGCCAAGTTTTTCTTTTGTTCAATATCCATTTGTGCGGACAGCCGAAGTCCAGCTTGCTCCTCCGTCAGACCGTCTCTGAGCATCAGACGCTGGAGCTGAATATCACGTGGTACGTACACAACCATAATTTCCTCGTACAAGCTCTCCAGCCCGGACTCGTACATTAACGGGATATCTGCCAGAACAAGCTTGTCCGGCTGTTCCCGTTCATATGCTTCCATACGCAGTCGCATTTCCTCACGAATAGCAGGATGTGTAATATCGTTAAGTGCCTGCCGCTGAGCAGGGTCTCCGAATACAATCTCACCCAGTTTTTTGCGATGCAGGGTTCCGTCACTGTTCACTATAGCTTGTCCAAAATGCTGTATGACCGCCGCCAGCACCGGATGCCCCGGAAGCATCACTTCCCGGGCAATGGCATCTGCGTCGATCAGCAGCGCACCTTTGGCGACCAAAAGAGCCGACACGGTGCTTTTTCCGGTAGCAATACCTCCGGTTAATCCGATATTCATGCTCTTTCACCTCATAACAGCTTCAATATGCCCATCATAATCAGTAATAATGCCGGCAATACACCCAGCGCCTTCATAAATCGAAATGCTGATAGAAAGAAGCCTGCCTTCATCCCTGCAATCAAAAATGTTCCACTGAATAACGTAATAGCCAGCGCAGTAGACAGTGGCTGAAAACCAAGCATAGCTGCCCCTAATCCCGCTCCGAACGCATCGACCGATAATGCAATACCCAGCCAAACCGCTTCGGTAGCAGATATACTGCCGGAACGGTCCATGTCCGCAGCAGACGGGCTTCGAAGAATCCGAATAACAAGTCCCCATTTGCGGAACTCCAGAGAAAATAGCGTTCGCTCCTGCTGCTCTATAGAAGCTTCTGCCGACAGATCTTTTCTTGAGCTAAGGAAAGACTCTGTATCAGCATCCTCTATACTCTTCTTCTCTCCAAGAACAGATCTGCTCACTGGCTCAGTCTGTTCTGTAAGAAGCAGCCCCCGAGAGGCCTCCGCTGAATCCTCTAGCGAATCCTCTTTGCGGTGCAGAGCTTGAAACAAAGAGTAACAACCGATACAGATCAGGATGACAGCGCCGAAAACGGTTGTATATACAGGAGACAGGACACGAGATAGTAATGCGCCCAATTGCATGGATATGCCAATCACCAAACCTGAACATACAGAGATGATAGCAATCGACAACAGTGGAATTTTCATTTTGCGCAGACCATATGTAACACCGACTCCGAAACTGTCCAAACTTAGCGCAAATGCCAGTAACAGCAGGGCTCCCCAATGATTAGCCACTCCAATTCCCTCCCATTGCGAAGGCAGGGCCTTTTAACAACCGAAACCCTCCGCAGTATTGGTACTTGGAACAATATATGAGAGGGATGGGCTTGGGGTGACTGTGCCTGTTTAGCGCAGAGGTTGGCAGACCGGACAATGATGTGTGCCACGTCCGGCTACGACAGATTTTTCGATCAATGTGCCACAGTTAATGCAAGGCTTCGCGTTACGTCCATAGATTTGCAATTGATGCTGAAAGTCGCCCGTTTTGCCCTGTCCATTAACGAACGATTTAATGGACGAGCCTCCAACCTGAATCGACGCACCCAGCGTGGAGACAATAGCTTCATGCAAGACATGAAATTGGCTATCCGTTAGGCTTTTGGCTGGCTGTGCTGGATGAATCCCCGCCTTAAACAACGATTCATCTACATAAATATTCCCGATGCCCACCACATATGACTGGTTTAACAGCGCTGCCTTGATCGAAGTCGAACGAGTTCCAACAGCAGCACGCAGCATTTCCGGTGTAAAGGCCTCGTCCATCGGTTCCAAACCAAGCTTGTTCAGCGGCTTTTCCAGCAAATCCTGTCCTGCCGGAAATAAGTGCATCGTGCCAAACTGGCGCACATCCTGATAACGCAGCTCCGTACCATCTTTAAAATGAAAGATGACATGGGTATGCTTTTCCACAGGATCATGTTGTGAATACAATCCATATCGCCCTTCCATTCGAAGATGGGAGACCAACACCAGCCCGTCCAGCAAAATCCGCAGAAACTTTCCGCGTCTCTCCACCCCTGTAATCCGGTGATCGGCCAATTCCATCGCAAAAGCATGGATATCATCGGGCCGTTGAATGATCCGCGGTAAATTAACGGTGACATGATCTATATGTTTATCAACGATAAGCTCGTTTAGCGTTCGTTTAATTGTTTCTACTTCCGGTAATTCCGGCATGATGTCTTCACCTCACCCTATATTATAACGGAAGCAACGTCAAATTGGGACTATCTACTCATTGAAATATCTTACTTGGCCTCATACCAATTGCTTCCATAGCTTACTTCGGCTTTGAGCGGCACAGCCAGCTTTAATGCAGCTTCCATGGTAGCCGGGACAAGCTCTTTCATCGTTTCCATTTCCTCAGGCGGAACCTCGAACACAAGCTCATCATGTACTTGGAGCAGCATTCTGCTGCGAAGATTACGTTCACGTAGCACCTTATCCATCTGTACCATCGCCAACTTGATAATATCGGCAGCGGTACCTTGAATCGGCGTATTCATCGCTGTACGCTCAGCGAATGAACGCAGGTTGAAATTACTGGCGTTAATCTCCGGTAAATAGCGTCTGCGTTCCAACAGCGTTTTTACGTAGCCGTCCCGCTTCGCATCCTTCACAATATCATCCATGTAACGGCGAACGCCTTGGAACACATCAAAATACTGGTCGATAAAGCGAGCCGCTTCCTTCCGCGTAATATTCAAATTTTGTGACAGACCATAATCACTGATTCCGTAGACAATCCCAAAGTTGACTGCCTTCGCAGAACGCCGCATGTTGGAGTCCACATCTTCCGCTGCTACACCAAACACATCGGATGCGGTCTTGGTATGGATGTCCATATCGTGGACAAAGGCTTCCTTCAAACGTTCATCATCCGAAATATCAGCCAGCACTCGCAGCTCAATCTGTGAGTAGTCGGCCGCCAAAATAGACCAGCCCGGTTCGGACGGAACAAACACTTTGCGGATTTTACGACCCTCTTCAAGACGAATCGGAATGTTTTGCAAATTCGGAAATTGACTGCTCAAACGTCCAGTTGCTGCAACCGTCTGCCGGAAATACGTATGCACCTTACCCGTTTTCTCCGAAATTTCTTTCAGCAATCCTTCGACATACGTCGATTGGAGTTTGGCAATTGTACGGTACTGCAAAATGTTTTGTACAATATCATGATAGGGGGCCAGCTTTTCCAGAACCTCTGCATCAGTCGAGTAACCCGTTTTCGTCTTTTTAATGACAGGCAAACCCAGTTTATCAAACAAAATCTCACCCAACTGCTTGGGCGAATTTAGATTGAACTCTACTCCGGCAATACTGTAGATTTCATCCACCAACGTTGCAATCTGGGCTTCAAATTCTTTCCCCAAAGCGCGTAGTTCTTCTACGTTCACCAAAATACCCTGCTTCTCCATATCCGCCAAAATGCGGGACAACGGCATCTCCAGCTCATGAAACAGCTTATGCATTTCCGTTTTTTCCAGCTCAGCCTGCTGCACAGGCACCAAAGCTTCAATCACCGCTGCCTTACGCGCCACATGATCGGACAGTACATCCACGTCAGGGACTTTATATTTTGCTCCTTTGCCGAACACTTCTTCGTCTGGACGGATCGAAGACAAGCCATATTTGGCTGCCAATCCGCTCAATGTCTGGTTTGCATCGGTTGGGTCCAGCAAGTACCCTGCCAGTTGCACATCAAACTCGGCACCTGCAAACTCAATTCCATGCCAGTGTAAAGCCAAATCCGTTCGATGCAGATCATGACCGCGTTTTTTGCGTTCAGGGTCAGCAAGCCATGCGCGAATAGGTGTAGCTGCATCGCTTTGCAGTACATCCAGTGTCATAAAAAACTGCTGTCCCGTTGCGGCAAATATCAGACCTACGATGTCAGCATGATGCGGATTATCACCATGCGTCTCAACATGCAGCACATCCACACGATCCAACACTTCTACCAATTCGCTAATTCGCTGCTCATCCAGGACTGTTACGTCAGCCGCGGCTTCCTCTACGTCTACCCCAGTACTGCCAACCTCACCTGAAAAGGATAAACGCTCCAGCAAGGACTTGAACTCCAGCTTCGCCAGAGCTGGCCCGGCTGTTTCTGCTTGCAGCCCGCCGAAGGCCACATCATCCAGCTGCTTGTCCAACGTTACATCCCGATAAATGGTCGCTAAATCTTTGCTCATTCGCGCGTCGTCAGCATGTGTCTCTACGCGTTCTTTCATTTTGCCCTTCAGCTCATTCGTGTGCGCCAGCACTTCTTCGACTGAACCGTATTGATGCAGCAGCTTGAGCGCTGTTTTTTCACCCACCCCGGGAATACCAGGAATATTATCCGACGTATCGCCCATCAGACCCTTAAGATCAATAATTTGCAGCGGCTTTAGGCCATATCGTTCCTGAATTTGCTCAGGTCCATACGTCTCCACCTCAGTAACCCCTTTGCGGGTCAAGCCGACTGTGACATGATCTGAAGCCAATTGAAGCATATCCTTGTCCCCGGTCACGACCAGTACATTAAAACCGGCTTCGTCTGCTGTCTTGGACAGGGTGCCTATAATATCGTCCGCCTCATAGCCATCCAGTTCAAACTGAGCAATGCCGAAAGCGGTCAATAGCTCTTTCAGCAACGGAAATTGCTGGGACAGCTCTGGCGGTGTTTTCTCCCGTCCACCTTTGTAATCCTCGTATCCTTTATGGCGAAACGTTATTTTACCGGCATCGAAGGCAACCAGAATATGTGTTGGTTTGTGCTCCTCCAAGAGCCGCAATAACATCGTCGTAAATCCGTACACCGCGTTCGTCTGCTGCCCGCTCGAATTCGTTAACGGTGGCATAGCAAAAAACGCCCGGTAAATGATACTGTTACCATCTATAAGCATGAGTTTATCCATTTAGCACCTCGCAAGTTCATCAATGCATTCGTAACGTTCTTACGTTTTACGCATTCCTCTTCCTATCTTAACATACAAGACTCCTTTTTCAGAAAAAAACGGCTGCTTCCTAACCAAATTTGCCTTTTGCTCAAAGACAAGTCTGGGTCAGAAACAACCGCTATATACCTGAATGCTCTACTGGTTCAAATCTGGCCTCTCCCCTGTCACGAGATATACAGTGCTTTCACCGATATTCGTAGCATGGTCACCAATTCGTTCAATGTATCGTCCTACAAGCAGTTGCAGCATAGCTTGTGAAGCCTCTGCCGGCTTTTCTACCATAAAGGCGTACAGATCGCTGATCATGTGGCTATACATGGAATCCACACGATCATCCTCTTTGGCCATTTTGTAGGCCAGATCTGTATTTTCATCCAAATAGGATTTGATCGCATCATCTATCATTTCTTTAACAATGGAAGCCATGTGCGGAATATCCACCAAAGGCTTAATGATCTGCTGCCCTTCCAAACGAAGTGTCACCTTGGCAATATCAAGTGCCAAATCGCCCATTCGTTCCAGATCACTGGAAATTTTAAATGCAACAATGATCCGGCGCAAATCCTTCGCTACCGGTTGCTGGGTAATAATGAGCTTGGAACCCATATCGAGAATATTCTCTTCCAGCGTATTGAGGGATGCATCATTTTTGACCACCTGCTGAGCCAATTCTATATTTTTGGTCTGCAAACATTCAATGGCCTGATCGAGCGCCTTCGAAACGTGTGCACCCATTTCGCGCAGTACGGCTCTCAGTTCATCTAACCCTTCATCAAAACCTTTTCTACGTATCATTTCGAAGTCACCCCTTCTGGCATATTCATCTGGTAGGCTTTAGCCAAATCGCCCTGAAATATAATCTTCTGTACGTGAATCTTGCGGCGTGGAAAACATAATCTCTGTATCCGCCGCTTCTACCACAACACCATTCAAAAAGAACGCAGTTCGACCGGACACACGCGCTGCCTGATGCATGTTATGCGTCACCATGACGATGGTATATGTGTCTCGTAATTCCTGAACCAGTTCTTCAATTTTCATCGTGGAGATCGGATCTAGCGCAGATGTCGCCTCGTCCATCAGCAAGATATCTGGTTGTACGGCAAGCGCCCGGGCAATGCACAACCGCTGCTGTTGTCCACCGGACAAGCTCAGAGCTGAACGCTTCAGAAAGTCCTTGACCTCTTCCCAGAGTGCCGCCTGCCGTAGGCTTTGCTCGACCAATTCGTCCAACTTGTCCTTTTGCCGAACTCCATGCAGACGTGGGCCGTAGGCCACGTTATCATAAATCGATTTGGGAAATGGGTTAGGCTGTTGAAAAACCATTCCCACCTGCTTACGCAGAGTTTCTACTTCCATAGTATCGCCGTATATATCCTGACCTGCGATACTCACGGTGCCTTCAATACGCGTTCCCGGTATCATGTCATTCATCCGGTTCAGCGTACGCAGCAGGGTCGATTTGCCGCAGCCGGACGGGCCGATAAAGGCAGTTACCGTTTTTTCAGGAATATCGAGGTTTATATGTTTCAGCGCGTGAAATTTCTCATAATATAAATTCAGCTTATCAATCCGGATTACGGAATCATTCATGGATTTATGATCTCCTTCGTGTTGCAGTTATGATCCTCAAGCATTGCACCTGATTTGCACAATATGAAGATTATATAAGCTGTGTGTAAATTTAGTGTGGTGGATTTGTTAACGGTATGTAAAATGATCAAGAACTTAGCATGAGCTCAAGCTCCTGTGCAATTTCGGCTGCATTCAAAGCCGCTTCCTCTGCGGAATGGGCCATTTCGCTGTTTTTGGCTTCAATTTCATCGACAGCCTGCAATAGTTTGGAGAAAGTTTGTGTTCCAGCAGAAATATATTGAGAGCCTGTATGAATCTGCTGCATACTCGTATCCGTCAGTTCAGCAGTGTCACGCAGCATCTGCTCGATATGGGTGAGTAAGCTTGTAATCTGCGTGGAAAAAGCTTTCGTCTGGAGTGACATATTCCGCACCTCCTGAGACACAATCTGGAAGCCTCGTCCGTGTTCGCCAGCATGCGCCGCTTCAATGGACGCATTGATCGCCAGCAGTCCGCTTTGATCTGCCAGTGCACGAATGGATGAGGCCATGCCCGCAATGTCATTCAGCGATTGGGTCAGCGCCGTCATCTGCTCATGCTGGCGCTTCATTTGCTCCGTGACCGCACGATAGGAGAGAAAAACATCCTCCAATTCTACTTTGCCACGGCGGGATAATTCACTCATTGAGCGGGTTAGCCGCACACTGTCATCGGCCTCTTTAGCTGCATCCAGCACGGTCAGCTGAATACGCTGGACCCCGTCATAGCTATGCCGAATCACATCGCCCCGCTCTTCGTCCGCTTCTCTTTGCATTCGCTGCACGACGGACAGGATATCTCGAATCGTGAGTACGCCGAGTAATCGTGTGCCTTCCTTAACCAACACACAATCGTAAAAACGCTGTTCTTCGCGCAACATCGCCAGTTCCACAATGTCCGATGCCCGGCTTTTCAAATCCACAATTAAGGTATCGGGGTCAGCGAATATGGCCGCAGGCTTGTCATAGAACAACGCCGCAGCAAATCTGCCGGTAAAATGGCGATTATACGCATCTCTCATAATAATGCCCAGCGGAAGATCATTTTTATCCACAACAATAACACAAGGTATATCTTCCTGTGTTTTCATAAGTGCTAATAGTTCTTTACAAGACATGTCCGTACCAATGATCGGAACCTCCCGGCATGGCACATAGGTAGTAATCGGCTTGTATGCTTCACGTTCAATCACGGCAGTGGAACTCGGCTGGGTCTTTGGTTCCGTTATCATCGTTCTGAAGTCCCCTTTTTTTAACTACTTGGAGTGACGGGAACATCATATCGGTCATTTGTTGATTCTAGCGACTAGTTTTGTTAACGAAATGTAAAATCACGAAATGGACACAAAAGTCGCCGGACACTGCCATGGATAAAGAAAAACGCTCCTCATTTATAATAAATGAGAAGCGCTTCTTTTTTTATTTACAACCAGCTTGTACCCCACTCCACGGATCGAATCAATATGAACCGAGTCGGGATCTAGCTCCAGCTTTTTACGTAAGGAACTGACGTGCACATCCACGGTCCGTTGACCGCCAATGTAGTCAAAACCCCAAACAGCATTCATCAGATCATCCCGGGTCAATACAACCCCCGGCTTGCGAGACAAATAAAGAAGTACCTCAAATTCCTTTGGTCTGAGGCTGATGGACTGACCTCCAAGAATGACTTCATATTTTTCGGGGTAAATCTCCAGCTCGCCCAATTGAATTTTGGAGCTATCTTTCTGATCAGACAACACTCCTTCATCCCCGCCGGAAGTTCTTCGCAGCACAGCCGTCACGCGGGCCAACAGCTCAGAAACGCCAAAAGGCTTCGTGATGTAATCATCCGCACCCGACTTCAGCCCTTGGACAACCTCGGCTTCACCGTTTTTGGCTGTTAAGATAATGATAGGCGTCGTCAGCCCTTGATGGCGAAGTCTGCTCAGAATGTCCAGTCCGTTCATTCCTGGCAGCATCAAATCCAGCAGGATCAAATCGTAGGACTCTCTGGAGGCTTTTTCAAAACCGGCACTGCCATGATCCTCCGTGTCCACTTCGAAGCCTTCTTGTATCAAATTGTAGGATAGCAATCTGGCAAGCGTTGGTTCATCCTCAATAACCAGCAAGCGTTGTCCCATAAATAACTTCATCTCCTGTTTACCTGTTAAAGGCGCATTGGTCAAAATCCTGAAACCTTTTTCATACTCATGCGACACCCGTTTATTTTATCACGGCATTGTTAACAGAATGTAAAAAATGTTCTAGTTCATTCTTCCTGTTGCAATAGCGGTAATTCAACTGTAAATGTGGTACCCAATCCAAGCTCACTTTCCACCGAAAGGGTGCCATGATGCAAATCGACCAAGTGTTTGACGATCGACAATCCCAGCCCCGTTCCGCCAGAGTTGCGCGAGCGTCCTTTGTCCACCCGGTAAAAGCGCTCAAAGATACGTGGCAGGTCCTTCTTCGGAATTCCAATACCTGTATCACTGACTGTAAATACGACCTTTTCCGTGTCATTCTCCCGCTGTATTGTTAGAACCTTAATCTTTACCTTGCCACCATCAAGTGTATAGTTGATGCCATTAGACAAAAGGTTCAGGAAAATCTGCTGAAGCTTATCTTCATCTGCCTCCATAAACAACTCATCCGGGATATCCATGTGTAGCGTAATTCTTTTTTTGGCCGCAACATTGTTCAGTTTTTCCAGCAATGATTCTATGAACGACGAAACGTGCACTGGCGAGCAATCCAGCGGAGAACGCTTGGATTCAATTTTGGATAGCTCCAGAATGTCACCGATCAGCCGATTCAATCGTTCGCTTTCATCATATATAATTTGCAAAAATGAACGGGCCGTCTCTTCATCTTTAACCCCGCCACCGAGTAACGTCTCGGCAAAGCCCTTGACCGCGGCAATCGGTGTTTTTAGCTCATGAGAAACGTTAGCCACAAATTCGCTCCGCATATTTTCCAACCGTCGAATGGCCGTAATATCCTGTAAAAGGAACAGCATCCCGCGGTATCCGCCTTCATCCTCATACATCGGGACACCGTCCAGCAACACGAGTCTCTCCTCGGGATTGTACAAATGAACCTCACCATGCAACCTCTCTCGGCTTTGTATGCTGCCCTCAATTAGCTTTGTGAGCTCATAGTGCTTCTTCAGCTCATGATACGGCTTGTCCGTCACCCGTTTACCCACGACACCTAGCATTCGCTCAGACTCACGATTTACAAGCGCAATACACTCACTTGCGTCAATCATTAGAATCCCGCCTGTCATATTACTCATAACGCTCTGGAGGAGATCCTCATTGTCACGTATCGTTTTCATTTGGTTTTGGAGACTGTCAGCCATACGATTAATGGCTTCACCCAATTGCCCTACCTCATCCCGGCGCTGTACACCGACTCTTGCGTCATAATCCAGCCCTGATATGCGGTTGGCTACCCCTGTAATATGTTCAATAGGCGAGGTCAGACTGCGAGCAATACGATAGCTCACCAATCCGGCAGCAATAAACAGCAGCACAAGACCAATCCCGATGGCCGTCCAGCCGCGTTGCACTCCCTCCTCCACCGCTTTAAGGCTCATGGACAAACGGATATACCCGTCAAAGCCCTTGTCCGATACAACAGGTTCAGCGACGTATAGCATGTTTCGTTGCAGAGTTTCGCTGTAGCGTATTGTCCGACCGATTCCTTCCGCCGTGGCTTGCCGTATTTCATCACGTGATGCGTGGTTTTCCATCTTACGCGGATCACTTAACGAATCGCCAACCACCGTCCCGTCCTTGCGAATGAAGGTCACCCGCGATTCTGTCAGACGAGCAATTTCCTTCGCCTTTTGAGAATAATAAGAGACATAATCCGTGCTGGACAGGGCATCTGCATTTACAAAAGGGAATGTAGCGCGAAGCAGGTCGATCTCCCGTCCCATATTCTCCTCTAGCACCTTCATATTCGAATTTTTAAAAATTTGTCCCATCGTGATTCCAGCAGCAAGGACAGATACGCCAATCAAAATCAGCATGATCAGGGTAAGCCTGAAACGAAACGATTTCATAAAATATGCCCATCCTTTATGTAGGTTAAGTCTCATTCTACAGGCTACCTTCATTATGTTCCACTGTGAAAAGAAAAAAAGGCCAGGGCATAACACGGCCCCAGCCTTACCTTTATCCTCTTATCCGTTTATAACTTCACCGCCATTGATATGAATAACCTGCCCGCTTACATATGAAGAATCATCAGAAGCAAGGTACACATAGGCTGGCGCCAATTCTTCCGGCTGACCCGGACGCTTCATTGGCTGTGCTCCTCCAAACTCGCTGACCGTCTTGGCATCAAATGTAGACGGGATTAACGGCGTCCAGATTGGCCCTGGTGCTACAGCGTTCACCCGAATACCTTGATCCGCCAAATTGAGTGAAAGGGAACGAGTAAAGGATGTGATTGCCCCTTTGGTCGATGAATAATCAATGAGTGTCTTGTTCCCAGCGTACGCGGTAATCGATGTTGTGTTGACGATAGTGCTCCCTTTCTTCAAATGCGGCAATGCTGCTTGCGTCAGGAAGAACATACCGAAAATGTTCGTACGGAAAGTGCGCTCCAACTGTTCTTTGGTGATATCCTCCAGCTTTTGCTGTGGATGCTGCTCTGCCGCATTGTTCACGACAATGTCGAGCTTGCCCAGCTCGTGAACCGTCTGTTGAACCGCTTTTTTGGCAAATTGGTCATCTCCGATATCGCCAGGAATCAACACGCATTTGCGTCCCTCCTGCTCTACCTGACTTTTTGTTTCTTCCGCGTCCTTATGCTCATTCAAGTAGATGATAGCTACGTCCGCACCTTCTTTGGCATACGTGACAGCTACAGCCCGTCCAATTCCACTGTCTCCACCAGTAATAAGTGCAACTTTACCTGTTAGCTTGCCAGCGGCTTTGTAAGTTGGTTTTTCAAACTGGGGTGCAGGCGACATTTTGGACTCAATCCCCGGTTGCTGGTCCTGATGCTGTGGGGGCAAAGTTTGCTGAGGTTGATTACTTTTAGGCATTATACATTCTCCCTTCAAAATCAGATATTTTTTTAGGATGCAACAATTGCATCCACTCTACTCCTGATTTACCACACAAAGTTATTCGTTAAACGAAAAAGAAAAATGTAGTTATTGAGCGCACAAAAAAAACGGCCTATGCTTATTCAGCACAGACCGTTTTTTCACTTAGCATTTGTCATCATTCGATTATAGGCTCTCACCAAATGCATAATTAAATAATATGGCTGTATACCATTAAAAACGTAATTAAAATCAGGAAGACGGCAAGCAGTGTACTGAACATTCGCATTTTGCCAGCGTATTGCGTAATAGGCTGTTGGCTACGAATCGCTTCCAACGACAGCCGTAACGGCTTACCCATGGCTCCTGCGATACCAGAAATGGCGAGAAACAACAGCAAAACGACAACGATCCATGCTACCGAATAAGAACCCCAGGGAAAAATCATATAGATACCGCTAACAAGCACAAGAATCAATGCAAATTGAGCCAACCGGTTCAATAGCTGAACAGCCGATATCGTTCCTTCCTGCACGCTAGGAGCCAATTTGTCGATTTTGCCCACAACGAAGGGGAGCAATAAATAAAAACCCATCGCCAGTGATCCAATAATGTGAATAAAAAACATTCTTTACAACCTCCATTTCTTTGTTTTCTCACAAACTCTTTTTCCATAGAACGATCATATTCCAACAAATGACTACCATCTTTTCAGTGTTTTGGGACATGCTTTTCTATGCCAGGATTTTGCAAAATCCTCATGTAACTATCAATACATATGAACTCTATTATACCGGGGAAGTGGGTCAAAGCAAAGGAATAAGGAAGAAAACGAATAGATTACTTAAAAATAAAAAGAGGTGTCCGGCGGCCATGACTATGGCTTGGGACACCTCTTCAAGTAAAAGTACACCGTTTTAGTAGAAAATTGAATCTATACGGTAACTATTTTAATCACACTGCGGACCGATTCGGCGGATTGATCGAGCGCTGCTTTTTCTTCGGCTGTCAATTCCAACTCGAACACTTTTTCGATGCCATTGCCGCCAAGAAGTGTCGGTACGCCAAGGAATAAATCCTGGTAGCCGTACTCTCCCTCCAGGTAGGCAATGACCGGAATAATCCGTTTTTTATCTTTTACAATCGCTTCTGTCATCTGTGCAAGCGAAGCTGCCGGAGCATAATATGCGCTACCATTACCCAACAGGTTAACGATCTCTCCGCCACCTCCACGTGTACGTTGTACGATCGCTTCGATACGTTCCTGCGAAATCAGGGTTTCGATAGGTATACCTCCAACGCTGGAATAGCGTACCAAGGGCACCATATCATCACCGTGACCACCCATAACGAAGCCGCGCACGTCTTCGACGGAAACGTTCAGTTCTTGTGCAATAAAGGTACAATATCGCGCTGTATCCAGCACACCTGATTGGCCAATAACCCGATTTTTCGGGAACCCAAGCGTTTGATAGGCAGTAAAGGTCATAGCATCTACCGGATTACTCAGAATAATGACGATAGAATCCGGCGCATACTTCTTCACGTTCTCACAAACGGATTTTACAATTCCTGCGTTCGTATTTACCAAATCATCACGGCTCATACCCGGCTTGCGTGCAATCCCGGCTGTAATAATGACGATATCCGAGTTAGCTGCATCCTCGTAATTGGAAGTGCCCGTGATCTGGCTGTCAAATCCCTGTACCGGACCGGCCTCCAAAATATCAAGCGCCTTGCCTTTGGTCGGATTCTCTAGTTGCGGAATATCGATGAGCACGATATCACCTAGCTCCTTTTGAGCCAGCAGCAATGCGGTAGTGGCACCGGTAAAACCGGCGCCAACAATGGATATTTTTTTACGTTGAATGGACAAGTGGTATTCCCCTTCCTTACAGGTTACTAATAATGGTATCTGCGAACTCGGAGCATTTCACTTGTGTAGCACCATCCATCAGACGAGCAAAGTCATAAGTTACAATCTTCTTATTAATGGACGTCTCCAGCCCTTTGTAGATCAGGTCAGCCGCTTCTTTCCAACCCAAGTGTTCAAGCAACATTACGCCCGACAGAATTACGGAACCAGGGTTCACTACGTCTTTGTCGGCGTATTTTGGAGCTGTACCATGTGTAGCTTCAAAGATAGCATGCCCTGTTACATAGTTAATGTTTGCACCTGGCGCAATACCAATTCCACCAACTTGGGCAGCAAGAGCATCGGACAGATAGTCCCCGTTCAGGTTGAGCGTAGCAATCACATCAAATTCAGAAGGACGAGTCAGTACTTGCTGAAGTGCAATATCAGCAATCGCATCCTTGATAATGATTTTGCCTGCATCTTCAGCTGCTTTTTGAGCTGCATTTGCCGCATCCTCACCGTCTTTTTCCTTGATTACATCATATTGAGCCCAAGTAAATACTTTATCTGCAAATTCTTCCTCAGCCACTTCATAACCCCAGTTTTTGAAGGCACCCTCGGTAAATTTCATAATGTTACCTTTGTGTACGAGCGTTACACTCTTGCGTCCGTGGTCAACAGCATACTGAATGGCTGCCCGTACCAGACGCTTTGAACCCTCGGAAGAAACTGGCTTAATTCCAATACCAGAGGTTTCAGGGAAACGGATTTTGTTCACACCCAGCTCTTGCTGGAGGAACTGAATAACCTTTTTCACGTCTTCGGACCCTTCAGCATACTCGATCCCCGCGTAAATATCTTCTGTGTTCTCACGGAAAATAACCATGTCTACCAATTCAGGACGTTTCACTGGAGAAGGAACACCGTTAAAATAACGAACAGGACGCAGACATACGTATAAATCCAGTTCCTGACGCAAGGCCACATTCAACGAACGGATACCACCGCCAATAGGTGTTGTAAGTGGACCTTTGATGGCTACAATATACTCACGGATGGCTTCCAAAGTATCGTTAGGGAGCCATTCGCCGTATGTATTGAAAGCTTTCTCACCAGCGAATACTTCATACCAGGCAATTTTTTTGCTGCCGTTATATGCTTTTTCTACAGCTGCGTCCAGTACGCGCTTGGAAGCTTTCCAGATGTCGCGACCCGTGCCGTCACCTTCGATAAACGGAATTACCGGATGGTTCGGAACCTGTAGTTGACCGTTATCAATTGTAATTTTTTCGCCTTCAGTTGGGAGCTCAAACTTTTCAAATTTCGCCATAAGTTCCTTTTCCTCCTCAGATATGAATGGGTACAGGACGAAAGACATGACCTTTATCACAGACAAAAACGTACATCTCTCGTCGTCCCCTCTATTGTACCTTATTTTTTAAATTCAGGGTATACAACCTCAATCTTCCTTCGACAAAGGGTTAGCGCAACTCTGGTGATACATATTTTTGATCCATTGGACCTGTATATTCGGCGCGAGGACGAATCAGGCGGTTATTTTCATACTGCTCTAAAATGTGTGCAGTCCACCCGGATACACGACTCACAGCAAAAATAGGTGTAAACAGATCTCTCTTGATACCCAGTTGGGTATACACAGAGGCAGAATAAAAATCCACATTGGGCTTCAAGCCTTTTTGCCCTGTTACAATTCCTTCAATTCGAACTGACATATCAAACAACGTTGTGTCACCATTCATTTCCCCCAGCTCGCGGGACATTTTGTGCAAGTGCTTGGCACGCGGATCACCGTTTTTATAGACTCGGTGTCCAAAGCCCATAATTTTTTCGCGGTTATCCAGTTTCGCCTGAATATAGGAGTCCACCTGATCCAAACCACCAATCTCCTCCAGCGTTTTGGCCACAGCCTCATTGGCCCCACCATGCAGTGGTCCTTTTAAAGCTCCAATAGCAGATGTGATTCCGGAATAAATATCCGACAATGTGGCTACCGTTACACGCGCAGCAAAGGTAGAAGCATTCAATTCATGATCGGCGTGCAACACGAGAGCCTGATTGAACGCTTTAATAGCCGTCTCCTCCGGGTCCTTGCCAGTCAGCTGATACAAAAAGTTTTCAGCGATGGAAATCCCCTTTTTAGGCGCAATCGGCTCCAAGCCCTCGCGTATACGTGCTATGGCTGCCACAATAGTAGGCAATTGCGCCTGAAGCTTGACGGTTTTAGTCACGTTAGACTCTCTCGACATATCATCCGCTTCTGGGTCATACAAAGCGAGAGATGATACGGCTGACCTCAAGGCAGCCATCGTGCTCAAATTTTTCGGGTATAACTTTAATTGAGTAACAATTTCATCCGGAATAGCAGCGTATTCGCTTAACTGGTTGCGAAGCTCCTGCAATTGCTCTTTATCAGGTAATTTTCCAAACCACAACAAATAAGCTACCTCTTCAAAATCGGCGTTAACAGCCAAATCATCAATGTTATAACCCCGGTACGTGAGAACGCCATCTACGATAGAGCTTATGGAGGAAGTGGTCGCTACGATCCCTTCCAGACCTTTAGTCGCTGTCATCGTTACATCTCTCCTTTGTAAAAACATTGTGAACGGACTTGCAATGTAAACATTTTCAAAAGTAAGATATGTCTTTTAAATAGCTGAGTAATGTTAACGCCATATGTCAATATTTAAACCTTCTTTCACTATACTGGATTTTGTCGTTTATGTGAACATTGAGGGCTATTCCAACACATTCAAATGTTTTATCGCTTCCATAAATAAATTTTTGAAACCCCTTACAAAAAATATTGATTTGTTTGCACTTTTTTACACAGGTCTTGTCTCCCCCCTTTCCCGCATATGTATAGTAGAGCATTTATTTTATGAAAAACTATCGTAAAAGAAAGGAGCCGTGAGAGCTTGAGCCGGTTAATCCTAAATCGCATATTTCGTGCTCTATGGGTGGCAATCGTGATTGTAGCTCTGTTACTGGGCATATATGCGCTTTTCCCTCTCATCTATCCTTTCCTATTCGCCTGGCTTGTGGCTTATGCCATGAATCCACTAGTTAGTTTTCTGCGTAACAAAGCCCGTATGCCGCGTTGGACGGCTGTCACGGTCTCATTATTTGTATATTTAGGTGGAATTGCAATTATCCTATCTGCAGCAATCACCCGCATGGTCCGAGAAGTTATAAAGTTGGCCATGACTTTCGACGGACATATTGAGCGTTTTAAAAGTCTGTTTATCGATTGGACACAAAGCGATTTGATTCAAAATGTAATTATTGAAATTAACCATTTTATCCGGGATAATCCGGATTATCAACATACCATTAACAGTAATATTGATAAGACAACTCAAACCGTGAGTTCGGCTGTCACTACGCTAGTCGCTCAATTTTTTAATGGAGTTTTGAACTTGCTAACCTCTCTACCTAATATGGGAGCAGTTTTAATGGTTATTGTATTAGCAGCCTTTTTTATTAGTAAGGACTGGGACCGACATAGTCGGATGCTCTCAAATACGGTTCCTGATACGATTCGCAAACCATTGTCGGATATATGGCACGATCTGCGTAAAGCACTGTACGGCTATTTGCGTGCACAGTTTATTATCATCTCCATTACGGCATTAACAGTCATTGTTGGGCTGTTCATATTGCGTGTGGAATCCGCCTTTACCATCGGTTTGATGATCGGGCTGGTGGACTTGCTACCTTATTTGGGGGTTGGCATTGTGATGATTCCGTGGATACTGTATGCGTACATGTCTGGTAATTTGGCACTAGGGGTAGGATTGTCGATCCTTTATATCATCCTGTTGATTGGACGACAGATCGTGGAGCCTAAGGTGCTGGCCAGCAGCGTGGGCTTGAACCCGCTTCCCACCCTTATCGGTATGTTCATCGGGCTCAAGCTATTTGGCGTTTTAGGATTAATTATCGGACCCGTATCACTCATTGTCGTTGATGCACTGAATCGCGCGAATGTCATTCAGGACCTGCGCAACTATATTCTCGCTGGAAGAGTCCGCTAGATCATGGATAGGAAAAACGGCAGTTCACGTCAAAACCGCCGAAACGTAATACTGCCGTTTTTCATTTTTTTCTCCAGCCACTTCAATAAAAAGCGCCGGTACAACGCTCGTGTTAAAGGGAAAACCAACGTAAAACCAATAATATCTGTTAAAAATCCCGGGATAAGCAGCAAGCTCCCACCGAAAAAGACACATAATCCATCCAGCATTTTACGGCCGGGCATTTGCCCCCGGTTCATTTCATTTTTCGCATCGGCAATCACCTTACGACCTTCAAATTGCATCATGGCAGCCCCGATTAGGGTCGTCAGAATAATGAGTAAAATCGTTTTGCCCGCTCCAATCCAATGACTTACCCATATAAACCCGTACAGCTCCACCAAAGGAATGAGCAGCAGCAACAGCCACAGACGTTTACGCATCATCATGACTTCTGCCCCTCCCCGCCTGTAAAAGCAAACCTTAATGCAGTGTACAGCTCAGGTAGTGCCTGATCTAGTCGAACAGGCTTCCATTCGGTGTTCAACCATACGTGACGTGTCATCCCTGTGACAAGCAGCTCTCCCGGCAGCGTGTCTGCCTGGGTCCATACCTTTCCCAGATACCTTTGATGCTCATCGTCTGTTACCCGTCGAACCTCATAGGTATAGTTTAGACGTAGTCTGGAGAAGTCCGTAATTGCGGTATAAATGGTAATTAAATCATCATATCGAGCGGGACTCGCATATTTCGCATTGATTTCAATAACTGGCAGCAAGACTCCTCGTTCCTCCATGCTCCGATAGTTAAAGCCCGCCTGCCGGATCATTTCGGTGCGCCCGATCTCAAACCAGTTCAAATAATTTGCATGATATACGACCCCCATCTGGTCGCTTTCCTGATAACGGACACGTAGCGGTGCGCCATACCAGCGTAATTCCGTTTGTTTCTCCTCTTGAGTCATACAAGCTCTCCTATCTTTGTGCATCTTTATCTCTATTTTGCCCTCTCTCCATTAAACCATATTTACAGGCCAGGAACAAAAAGAGGGCAGACCGACCGGTCCACCCTCGCCAATCATATATAATAATGCCTTTATTATTGTGGCAACGGCTTGGAAAGTTTATAATATCCGCTATCCGAAGCCAGCTTAAGCAAGCTCTTAGCCTGGCTTCCCGCCCAGGCGTAACCAAGTCGTCTTTCCTCACTAATTTTCATGATGTCAGTATACTTTTTGCCATCCCGATCTGAAAAGAAATACTTGTTGTCTTCCACATTATAGAACCGATACCACATTACGCTCGATGCGTCCTTTTGGAAAAACTCCGGACCTTGGCGATTGTATTTGATACCGTCGATTCGGTTCGCGTCGAACCATTTCAAAGCGCTCTGAGCCGCTTTTTTCACTTCAGCGGTTTGCGGCTGGGACATGAGAAAAGCAGTAATGCCTACGGATTCCGTAGTTGTTTTGGAAGGTAGCTCAAATGCCCGGGCAGCAACCGATGCATAAGTAGCGGGATCGTGCTGTGCACCCCAGATTGTCGGCGTACCATTATTTACAATTTGAGATTTAATTGTGTATTGGATACCTTTGTTTAGTGCTTGCTGAAGTCTGGAACGGTAAGCGTTATCCAGAATATCGCTATCAAACGGCTGCTTCTTGTTCACAATATCGTCAGCCAAAACCATAACTCTGACCATCGCATCATCATTGTAAGTTACAGCATCGGAATAATTACCACGTTTAGGGTATACCTGAGGCCAGCCACCGGAGGAATATTGAGAGGTTAGAACGAAGTCGACTGCTTTTTGTACACTGTTCTTAATGTCTTTATTTTTTGTTTTTTTGTATACATCCGCCAAAAAGCGAATCTCGGTTGTCGTGGCCTCGTTATCGAACGTTCCGAGCTCAACACCATCCTTGCTCTTCCATGTGGAGCGTGCAGTTTTGCCATCCCATTTGGATTTATAATTTTTTTCCATAGCTTTGAAGAATCCGCCATGTGGTAATTGCCAGGATACAATATTTAAGGCAAGTGTAGTATCCTTGGAGGTATTCCCCGTTGAGAACTTGCTAAAGTCGCGCATTTTGTTCAGGAGGCTGTCTATATTCACAACAGAGGTTGGCTTCGCCACAGCCGACAGCCCAAATAATTGCTCGCGATCCAAAACACCTGAATTTACATCACCACCATAAACGTCCCGTCCCACAGCTGAATCTGTGGTAAGTTCATAAGAAGCAGTCGCCGATTCACGTCCTGAATCATATGTAGCCGGCACCATCTCCTGTGCCGCAGCCCATGAGGGACTTAGGAGTCCTGACGTTACTGTAATCGCCAAACTTGAAAGCGCTATCATCTTTGCGGTTGGACACATCTTCTTCTTCATTTGAACCTCTCCCTTATTTTGAGTTGGTTAATTGCGTTCAGTTTAAACCTATACATTCTTGCTGAAGATTCTTTTTGATAGCGAAGGGAACTGAACCACTATTTATGCATCATAAATAGTTAGTTGTATTATATGAAAATATACCCAAACGATCAATATATTTTAATTTACTAATAGATTAAAAAAGTTACAAAACGTTGAAAACAATAAAAATCCTCTTACTAATGCTGGATTAGTAAGAGGATTTTACGTGGAGCTAATATAAAATAGGTCGATGAGCAACATCGCTTAACCAAATCGACCCATGATGTACTCCTGAGTCAGCTCATTTTCAGGATTCGTGAAAATATCATTCGTTTTCCCATGCTCAACCAGACTTCCGATATAAAAATAAGCAGTATAATCGGAAATCCGTGCAGCCTGCTGCATATTGTGCGTCACAATAACGATGCGCAGTTCCTTTTTTAATTCGGTAATGAGCTCTTCTACCTTGCCTGTAGACACAGGGTCCAGCGCGGAGGCTGGCTCGTCAAGCAATAGAATTTTCGGTTGAACGGATAGTGCACGTGCAATGCAAAGCCGCTGCTGTTGCCCGCCAGACAGCGCCAGAGCGGAATCGTGAAGGCGATCCTTGACCTCATCCCATAATGCTGCTTTACGTAGGCTGCTTTCGACGATTTCATCAAGCTGCTTCTTCTTGCGCACCCCACGGTATTTGGGACCGAAGGCGATATTATTGTAAATGGATTTGTAAAAAGGGTTGGGACGCTGCCACACCATGCCAATTTGCTGACGCAGCTTGATCACGTCCGTTTCCGGTGCCGTCAAATCCTGTCCATCCATCCAGATGTGCCCCGTTGTAGAGGAAGACGCAATCTCATCATTCATCCGATTAAGGGAGCGCAAAAAGGTCGATTTACCGCAGCCGGAAGGCCCGATCAGGGCAGTCACTGTCTGCTCGGGAAAGGCCAGATTCACTTTTTTCACAGCCTCAAAGCTGCCATAATAAATACTCAAATCCTCAGTACTGAACGGATGCGGTGGTTGCCCCGCAAGCTGTTCCGAACGCGTAGACTGAACGGATGTTGCTGCTGCGGCGGTTTTTGCCGTTCGCGTAATCACATGTTCCATTGTTCTCCATCCCCTTTCTAATCCATACGTTTGGCAGCTGTCAGACGGCGGTATACAACTCTTCCGAACCATCTTGCACTCAAGTTGAATGCAAGCACAAGCAGCACCAGTACGGCAGAAGCGCCTGCAGCAATATCTTTGGAGTCAGGAGCAATCCCCTCACTGTTGACCTTCCAAATATGAACAGCCAATGTTTCAGCAGGTCGCATCGGGTTAATAGGCGATCTGGCATGCAATGGATTCCAATCGGTAAAATCAAGCGGCGGCGTACTCATCCCTGCTGTAAACAGCAATGCGGCGGCTTCCCCGAAAATACGGCCTGCGGCCAATATGGTACCCGTAATCAAGCTTGGCAGCGCAGCTGGCAACAAAATGGAGGTGATAATTTTCCACTTGGACAATCCAAGCGCAAGTCCAGCTTCCTTTTGCTCCTTCGGCACAGCTCGGAAAGCCTGTTCTGTTGTACGAACCATCAGCGGCAGGTTGAATACCGCTAGAGCCAAGGCTCCTGATAAGAGGGAAAAGCCAAAATCAAACGTATTCACGATAAGTAGTAGTCCAAACAATCCGATGACGATAGACGGGAACGAGGACAATACTTCGACGACAAGTCGTATAAAGTCCGTAATTTTCCCCGGCTTTGCATATTGCGCCATGTAAATACCTGCGCCCCAGCCAATCGGAATGGTGATAATCAAAGTTAAGATTAACAAAAATACGGAATTAAATAGTTGTGGGCCAATGCCACCGCCTGCACGTAATGTTTGGGGAGCACTGGTTAAAAAGTCAAAAGAAATATGACTGACTCCGCGGGCCAAAATGAAGCCCAGTAATCCCACCAAAAGTGCAACAATGAACAAGGCGAAGAAACAGATTACAAATGTAGCGATCTTGTCGGTCGTTTTAGCTTTCATCAAACCCGGTTTCTCCTTTCAAGCAGCCTTACCAGCAGCACGAAAATGAATGTCATGAGCAGAAGAACAAGCGCCATGCTCCAGAGAGCATTGTTATGAACGGAGCCCATTGCTGTATTCCCCATGCTAAGTGTAATGACGCTGGTCAAGGTCGAAGCGGATTCCAGCAAGGAATGCGGTATATGCGGAGCATTCCCGATTACCATTTGTACAGCCAACGCCTCCCCGAACGCACGAGCCATACCGAGAATAATTCCTGTTAAAAGAGCAGGCAACAGCGTCGGAATAATGACACGGGCAATTGTCTGCCAGCGGGTAGCACCCAAAGCATAAGAGGATTCACGCAGCCCCCCCGGTAAGGAAGACAACGCATCCGCCATAATGCTCGTAATCGTCGGCAAAATCATGACTGACAACACTAGGCACCCTGCCAGAATGCCGATACCTTGTCCTCCAAACACGTTCCGCAGCAGCGGGACGATCACGGTCAAGCCGACAAAGCCATATACAACAGACGGAATACCGGATAATAATTCAATCGCGGGTTGAAGGATACGTTTACCCGATTTCGGCACGATTTCCGTCATAAATAAAGCCGCACATAAGCTGAGCGGACTGGCAATTAAAGCCGCCAGTATGGTTACTGCAAAAGAACCCGTAATAAACGGAAGCGCGCCGAAGGACTTAGGCTCGCCATCCGGGCTCCATTTGGTTCCAAAGAAAAACTCTCGCAGACTGACTCCATTCACCGCAAATGTAGCTACACCTTTGGAGGCAACAAAATATACGATGGAGACAATGACCGCAACTAAAAAAACGACACAAACCGACGTATATATGCGGCCGGTCCATTCTTCCCAGTAATGTCTTTCTTTCATAACTCGGGATCGTTTATTCTGTTCCATGTATGCCTTCCCTTCAATTGGTTCCATACTGTAACTCCTTTAACCGAAGAATAGAGGCCGGACGCTAGTCCGCCTCTTCTTCGTGAATATACTCGCGTTAGCTGCGTTCATCCGAACAGGAGGTTGTGGCTCTCCTTATTTCGTGATATTACCGTCAGCATCACGTTTCACTTGCATGCCTGCTACTGGAATGTATCCCAAGTCTACGACATCCGTTTTTTGGATTTCATCAGACAGAATGTAGTCCAGGAATGCTTTCACATGCTCTTTTGGCTCACCTTTAGTGTACATATGCTCGTAAGCCCATACTGGATATTTACCTTGTTCTACATTTTCAACGTTAGCTTCAACGCCATCGTATTTCAAAGTAGTTACTGTGTTGTCGATGTAGGACAGAGCCAGATAACCAATCGCACCCGGTGTTTCAGCAATCAGCTTTTTCACAGTACCGGAGGAATCTTCTTGAATGGAGCCCGGCAGATCTTCCGTTTTTTGTCCCAATGCGTATTTTTCAAATGTTGCACGAGTACCGGAGCTGCTTGGACGGTTTACGATAACGATTTTTTGATCTGCACCGCCAACTTCTTTCCAGTTCGTGATTTTACCTGTAAAGATTTGTACCAATTGATCCTTTTTCAGATCTGTAACGCCTACTTTAGGATTCGCTACCGCTGACATGGCTACAACAGCTACTTGGTGATCGACCAGCTCATCTGCGCCGCTCTCCAGTTTTTCTTTTGCAAACACGTCGGAGTTACCGATGTCCGCTTGTCCGCCGGAAACCTGAGTCAAGCCAGTACCGCTACCGCCGCCCTGTACTTGAACTGCAATGCCTTTATATTTATCGACAGCCATAAATTTTTGTCCCGCTTGCTCTACCAATGGTTGAAGTGCAGTGGAGCCAACAGCCAGAATATTTCCTGTCAGTTCAGCAGCTGCTTTATTGTCTGTTCCTGTAGCAGCTTCTCCTTGTGGTGCAGCATTGTTACCTGATCCGCAAGCTGCAAGTGCAAATACCATGGTGAGAGTCATCAGAATGAACGGCCATTTTTTCAACATTTTTTATTGTCCTCCCCTTAGTTAAGTGACGGTTTTTTATTTATGACCATCAACACTTTTACATTGTAGGCCTGGAATGTTAGACGAACGACGTGGTTTTGTAAAACAAATATAAAATATTGATAGATAAATTATTTTTCGGTATATAATTAATCTATAGTTCGAAATTCACATATGAATGTCATATAAGGAGAGCTGTTAGATTCCATGAATATTCTAAAATTGCGTATCTTGATGCTGATCGACAAATTCCATAAGGCGACGGATGTGGCCGAAGCTTTGCAAGTTAAACAACCTACCGTCAGCTTTCATATGAAAAGCCTGGAAAAGGAAATGGGTGTTTCCCTATTCTCTCTTCAACAAGGCAGGATTATGCTAACGGAAGCTGGAAAAAAATTATTACCTTACGCAAAGCAGATCATCTCTCTGGAGCAAGAAGCTAGACAAGCTGTAGATGAATGGACTGAAGAGTCCCAGGGTCAATTGCATCTGAGTGCAGAGTCGATATCAGGTACGTATCTCCTCCCCACTTTGATGGCTAAGTTTGCTCAACGATATCCAGATTGTCGTATTCAGTTGGAGATTCAATCCCCGGATGCCATTAGGCAGCTCCTGAAACAGGGAGAAATTGATTTTGCTTTTCTCGACGATAGAGATTCTCTTCCAGAGTTTACGGTGGCAGAGCCAGTGACTTTAGATCAAGTAGGAGTTATCCGTTCTGCATCTGCACTTGCACCTGCATCCAAATCAGAGGAGTTCGATGGACCCGATATGCTGGACAAGCACACATGGGTAAAATATAGCGGTTCATCAGTTGTAGATCAGTATTCCTCGCTAGTTAAGCCTCATCTGGAAATCAACTCTTGGGAAGCGGTAAAGCAAGTCGTAAGCGGCGGCGGAGCGCTTGCCTTCTTTCCTGCAAGTGGAGTCGATAATAATGAAAATGCTGTTCCCTCGGTGGAATGGCTTCCTTATCCCGAGGCTGATAACAAAAAGAGCCATTATCAAATAAACATCGTGTACCAACAAGATATACACATGAACTTGATGCAACAGGCATTCCTTGATTTCATAAGACGAGAAGGACTGGAAATGAACAGCTATAGAACATAAAAAAAGAGCATCCAAGTCTTATTGACTTGAATGCTCTTTTGCTTGTTGTAACGAATACATACAGCCTCGGTATTATTTCGAGACTTTAATTACGCTTGTGCTGGAACGCAGCTAATTTTGATCAGGTTCGTAGAACCGGAATCACCAAGAGGTACGCCCGCAGTAATCACAACCAAATCGCCCTCTTTAACGAGGCCAGATTTGCGACCACCTTCCAGCGCGTTGTCAAACAGACTGTCTGTTGTGTCAACAATTGGTCTGCCTTGTACTGCATGTACACCCCAGATCAGAGCCAAACGGCGAACTGTTCTTTCCTGTGTTGTAACAGCGACAATCGGAGCTTCTGGACGGTATTTAGAGATCATACGCGCCGTTGTTCCGCTTTGTGTGGACGTCAGGATCGCTTTGGCATGCAGGTCAAGTGCAGAAATAGAAACGGATTGGCTTATTGCTTCTGTGATACTAATTTCTTGAGCCGTTCTTTGTTTTTTGAACAAATCACGGTAGTTCAGAGAAGACTCAGCTTTTTCTGCAATACGTGACATCGTCAATACGGATTCTACCGGATATTTACCCGCAGCTGTTTCGCCGGACAGCATAATTGCGTCTGTTCCGTCAAAAATAGCATTCGCTACGTCACTTGCTTCCGCACGAGTCGGACGCGGGTTACGTTGCATGGAATCCAGCATTTGTGTTGCCGTAATAACAGGCTTGCCAGCTACATTACATTTGTTAATCATCAATTTTTGCGCCAGAGGCACTTCTTCAGCAGGAATTTCCACACCGAGGTCACCACGAGCAACCATCAGGCCATCCGAAGCTTCCAAAATTTCATCCAGGTTGTCAACACCTTGCTGATTTTCTATTTTGGAGATGATTTGAATATGACTTGCGTTGTGTTTCGCCAGCAATTCGCGGATTTCCAACACATCACTTGCTTTACGAACAAAAGAAGCCGCGATGAAATCAATGTCCTGCTCAATACCGAAAATGATATCATTAGCATCTTTTTCCGTAATACCAGGCAAAGAAATAGCGACGCCAGGAACGTTAACGCCCTTCTTGCTTTTGATCGTTCCGCCATTAACAATGCGGCATTTGATTTCGGTGCCTGATACTTCAATAACAGTGAGTCCAATCAGACCATCGTCGATCAGAATGGTGGAGCCGGGCTCCACGTCCGAGGGAAGATCTTTGTACGTAATAGAAATACGATCTTGCGTACCGAGAATTTCTTCCGTTGTCAGCGTAATGAACTCGTCCTGAACAAGCTCAATAGGTTCAACTTCGAGCTTTCCTGTCCGGATTTCCGGCCCCTTCGTATCGAGCAAAATAGCAACGTTTTTGTTAAGCTCCTTACAAGCTTGACGGATGTTTTTAATCCGGTTGCCATGCTCCTCGAAATCACCGTGAGAGAAATTCAGGCGGGCTACGTTCATACCAGCCAAAATCAGTTTCTTCACATTTTCCAATGACTCACTGGAAGGACCGATGGTACATACAATCTTAGTTTTGCGCATTTGGGTTTTTCCTCCGTTTTCAAAGGTGCTACTCTTTATATCTTTTTCCAACAATTAAATCTACTACACTTTTTCCTATTTGTATAGGAAGTTCGTCATATTTATTGTTACCCGTTTACAGCGTATTACAACATAGGCTCAGATTCCGAAGGCTTCAAGAAGGTGTATTGACCTATTTTTCGGAATTTATGATACCGATCTTCCCTCAATTCATCGCAGCTCATATTCGTAAGGTCTGCCAAATGACGTTCCAATAGCTCCTTGATTGCGGCAGCGGTCACTTCATAGTTACGATGCGCGCCCCCTTTCGGCTCCGGCACAATATCCTCGATAATTTCCATGCGTAGGAGGTCATTAGCCGTAATCTTCATGGCTTCAGCTGCCTGATCGGCCTTGGAAGCATCTTTCCATAGAATCGAGGCAGCACCGTTTGGAGAAATGGCCGAATAAATGGCATGTTCCAGCATCAGCACACGGTTACCGACTGCAAACGCAAGCGCACCGCCGCTTCCACCCTCGCCGATGACCACACAAATGACAGGCACCGAAAGCTTTGCCATCTCCCGCAAGTTGCGGGCAATCGCTTCCGATTGACCTCTCTCCTCTGCTGTATTACCCGGATAAGCGCCCTTCGTATCAATGAATGTAATAATAGGGCGTTTGAATTTATCAGCCTGCTGCATAAGACGCAAGCCTTTACGAAATCCTTCCGGATGAGCACTACCAAAAAAACGTGCAATGTTATCTTTCGTATCCTTACCACGCTGTTGACCTATGACGGTCACCGGAATACCATTTAGCTTGGCAATTCCGCCCACAACCGCCAGATCGTCTCCAAACAAGCGGTCGCCGTGTAATTCAATAAAGTCCGTAAACACCTGCTCAATCAGATCAAGAGACGTTGGTCTTTGATGATGACGGGCCAAATGCATTTTTTGTGGTGCTGTAATGTTCGAATATATTTCTTCTTCCATCTCGAGATAACGGTCCTCGAGACGGTTGATTTCATCTGTAAAATCAATTTGCTTATCCTGTCCGAATTGCTTGAGTTCTTCGATCTTCTGTCGCATCTCGACCAGGGGCTTTTCATAAGGCAATTCACCAGCCATCTATTCCACCCCTTTCACACTGTGCAGATCAAGCAGTTGCCCGAGGGTATCACGCAGTTCCTTGCGGTGTACAACCATATCCAATTGTCCATGCTGCAAATTAAATTCGGATGTTTGAAAATCATCCGGCAACTTCTGTCTGATTGTCTGTTCAATTACAATACGCCCTGCAAAGCCGAATACAGCTCCTGGCTCCGCAATATTAATATCTCCAAGCGTAGCAAAGCTGGCGGATACTCCGCCTGTAGTCGGGTCGGTGATAACAGAAATATAGAGCAAGCCCTGCTCATCCAGACGAGCAAGAGCAGCACTTGTTTTGGCCATCTGCATCAAGCTTAAAATACTTTCCTGCATACGTGCCCCGCCGGAAGTTGAGAAAATAATTAGTGGCAGACGCTTGTCTATTGCTTGCTCAATGGCGCGGGTAATTTTCTCTCCTACGACCGAACCCATACTGCCAGTAAAAAAGTCAAAGCTCATCACAGCAACGACAACAGGATGTCCATAAATAAGGCCGTCGCCTGTAACGACAGCCTCTCGCAAGCCAGATTTCAGGGTCTGTTGCTCCAGCTTGCTCGCATATCCTGGAAAGTCCAGCGGGTCAACCGAAATCATATCGGCATCATATTCCGTAAACGTGTCTTCGTCGAGCACCATGCGAATACGATCCATTGCATTCAAACGCATATGGTATCCGCACACCGGACACACTTTCAAATTTTTCTCTAGTTCTTTGCTGTATTGAATACTTCCGCACTTGCCACATTTGGTCATAAGACCTTCGGGAATTTCCCGTTTGGGACGATCCGGCATGTCCGCTTGATCGCCGCTCAGCGCCCGTTCCGAAGGGATGGTCGCGTATTTACGCTTCTTTTGGAATAAATCTTTAAACACAACTACACCTCTCCAGCCGTTTATTTGTCAGCCGTAACCGATACAAGGTCCTCTGCCGTCTATGCGGCACCTCTAAGCATTATGTTCATACACACGTCAACGCCTGTTACTAAAACATTACCGCCGATCGTGCATCCTTTGTTCCACTCATGCTGCTGTATCACTTCCGCCGTTCCGGACTCAAGGGCGCAAAATCGAATTAAGCACTTCCTGAATTTCTTCGACTTCACCCGAAGGCACAAGTATCTCAAACTGTTGCTTGGATGCGCTGATGGCCCGGGCCTGCACCATAAAACCTTCTTCAGACAGTTTGAGCTTAATCATGTCAGCCAGTCTGGCCGTCGGTGCAATATAAATCACCGTCCACATGCCTTGTTTCTACCCCCTAAGCCTCAAGTTTTGAGCCCATATAATAGACTCATGATAACATACCTTACTTTTTTCCCGCAACAAAAGCCCTCCTGATCATTCAAGTTCCGTCGGAGGGCCTAGAAAATCATCAACTCTGTTTACACAGGTCAATTAAGCGTCCAATGATGCAGGATAGTGCTTGGCATGGAGGCTCCGATGTGCAATGCGCGAAGAAGCAGCGGCAGCCAGTCCAGCGACAAGATCGTCTAAAAACACATGAATACCACTGCCTTTTTGGTTCAGCTGTTCAATAATCCCCGTCTTTTCCTTATCCAGGTAACCAAAACTGGTTAAGCCAATCATGCCGTACACACTCGTAATTCCAAGAGCCAGTGTCTCGTCCACTCCATACAGCGGTTCGTCAGCCTCCATAATGGCTTGCAATGGCTGGGGAAGAAGTTTTTTTTCGGCCAGCTCATCAAGCGCAATACCTGTGAGCAACGTATATTGAACCTCGCGTTTTTGCAAAACCGCTTTGACACTGTCTATACATTCTTCCATCGTCAAATGAGGATAATATTTTAGCTGAAGCTGATAAACAATGTCCGCAATGGACTCGATCCGAATGCCTCTGCGATTTAACAAAGTTTCTGCATATTCATAGGACATAATTTCCCTCCCGCTTTCACCGTGCAGTTCTATTCTTTCACCGTACGGGACCTTATGGTGCAGGGTACGTATTGAATCTCCTGTTCCGCCAGTTTTCCAAGTGTATGCGGGAGGAAAGGAAAATGTTCATTAAACCGTTACAATAAGGGCGGTTTGCTGTGTGCCTATCATTTGACTTTCACCGTGCCTTCACCCAACATCGACTCCATTTGATCAAAAAGCTGAGGAGAAGGCTTAATGTTGTAAGCATCGCTCAACGCCAGCAGACGCTGGTTGCTCTCATAAAAAAGTACAGTAGGCATAGCACCGGGATGCTCCTGTAGCAGTGCCTTGAGACTGACCAGCAAGCTGGCGTCCTCCTCGGCCTGGCGGGTGATTTTGACAAACACCCGCTGACGAGTGGTTGGCTCCGAGTTGCGCGGGCCCGGCACCTGCTCACCGCGAACAGCTTCGGCTCCGCGCGGTGAAGCAGCCGTCACGGGACGGGCCGCCTTCGGCTGAGGCGAAGCAGATGCATGGGCTGCCGAAGGCGGGGGCGACACACGTGACGCTCTTCCGCCTGGACTGCCAGCAGCAGAACCAGCAGCTGGTACGGATGCTCCAGCTATGGCGGACGAGCGCGTACTGGCACGTCGGCGCTGGAGGAGCCGTGCCAGTGAGTCTTCGGCCAGCGGGGCGATCTCATCCGCAAGGAGCTTGAAGTGCTCGTCCTGCTGCTGCATCTTGGCTCGAAGCGTAAGCAAAGCTCCCTTTTCAATCCACTGCTGGCTTCGCTTCCATACCTCAGGAAACAGCACAACCTCACAGCGCTCAATCTGATCCTCCAGCTCAATAAAGGCCATTGCCTTACCCTGCTTGGTCGTAATCGTTTTGAGTGACACTACCATGCCAGCAGTCACAACAATCGTTTCATCTGGGACATCGCCCAGCTCCATCAAACGATCCGCCTCGCTACTTTCCAACAGCGACTCAAAATCATCCAACGGATGCCCCGATAAATACAGTCCCAGCAGTTCACGTTCCAGCTCTAATTGCTGGCTGGCGCTGAATTGGGGTACATTGGGATATTCGATATCCCAATTGGGCATTTCCACAAAACCAAACATATCAATTTGCAAGTCATCCCGTTCCTTGCGCCATTTGACGGCTGCATCCACCGTTTCATCCAGCATAGCAAGCAACTGTGCCCGATGACCCGTCAACGAATCAAAGGCCCCTGCCTGAATAAGCGACTCAATTACTCTTTTATTACATACCCGTAAATCGACACGTCGACAAAAATCGAGCAGGCTGTCGAAAGGCCGTTCCTTGCGAACAGCGAGAATGCTCTCCATCGCCTGTGTGCCGACATTTTTAATCGCAGCCAGGCCGAAGCGGATGCCTCCCTGCTGTAACGGAGTAAACAGCACCCCGCTCTCATTCACATCAGGTGGCAACACTGCGATATCCATACGACGGCATTCGACGACATATTCAGCCACTTTCCGATGACTTCCCATCACCGCTGTTAGCATTGAAGCCATAAATTGTACCGGATAATGGGCCTTTAAATAAGCCGTCTGAAATGCTAGCACACCATAAGCAGCTGCATGGGCACGTGGGAAGCCGTAGTCAGCAAAACGGACAATCATATCGTAAACCCTTCCGGCCTCCTCCTCCGTGTATCCCTGCTTGATACTGCCTTCGACAAAATGCCCGCGCTCCAGATCCAGCACTTCGCGCTTTTTCTTGGACACAGCCCGGCGCAACAGATCGGCTTCTCCCAGGGAAAAACCCGCCATGCGTGAAGCAATCTGCATGATTTGCTCCTGATACACAATAATACCGTACGTATCCTTTAAGATCGGTTCCAGGTCAGGATGCGGATAAATAATCTCAATCTGACCATGCTTGGCCTGTATAAAGTTAGGAATAAAGCCCATCGGGCCCGGACGATACAAAGCCAGGACAGAAATGATATCCTCGAATACACTCGGCTTCAAATCCTTGAGTACCCGGCGTACACCGGCCGACTCCAGCTGGAATACGCCTCCTGTATCTCCTTTGCCCAGCAAGTCATAGGTATGCGGATCATTATCGGGAATACGGCTAAAATCAGGCGTTTCTCCATGGTCTTCCGCAATCCAGTGTATGCACCGTTCAATAATGGAGAGCGTACGCAGCCCGAGGAAATCCATTTTAAGCAAACCAATGCGCTCTAGATTTTCCATCGAGTACTGCGTCAAAGGAACCCCTTCGCTCCCCTCTTGAAGCGGAACCGCATCGGTCAATGGAGTCCGCGAAATGACAACACCTGCTGCATGTGTCGAAGCATGACGAGGCATTCCTTCAACCTTGATCGCCATATCCAGCAGTTCACGTGTCTTAGGCTTCGTTTCATATAGCGTTTTCAGCTCCGGGGTAATTTCCAACGCATGACGGATATTAATGCCTAGCTGCGCCGGAATCAGCTTGGCTGCCTTGTCCACCTCGCCATATGGCACGTTCAATACACGACCGACGTCACGGACAGCGGCTCTTGCCGCCAGCGTTCCAAAGGTAATAATTTGCGCTACATGCTCATTTCCGTACTTCTGTACTACATAGTCGATAACCTCGTCACGCCGTTCATCACTAAAATCAATATCTATATCCGGCATACTAATTCGTTCGGGATTCAGAAACCGTTCAAAGAGCAGGTTGTATTTCATCGGATCGACATTCGTGATGTTAAGCACATAGGCAACCAAACTGCCTGCTGAGGAACCCCGCCCCGGTCCCGTTGCAATCTTATGCTTATGAGCGAAGGCAATAAAATCCCATACAATCAGGAAATAATCGCTGAAACCCATACTGTCAATGGTATTTAACTCATAGTTCAGTCGTTGGTTCAGCCTTTCCCGTTCCTCCGGCTGTTCCCATCCGGGATCGCTTCCATAGCGACGCTCCAGCCCTTGCACGCACAAATTGCGTAAATAGGACGAAGAGGTCATTCCTTCCGGCAGTGGACGATATTCAGGTAAAATGGATTGACCGAATTCCAGCTCCAGTTCGCATTTTTCAGCAATACGCACCGTGTTGGCGATGGCTTCTGCCACATGTGGGAATAAGCGAGCCATATCCTCCTGACTTTTCAGATACAACTGACGTGTTGGTATACGCAAGCGCTCCTCATCGTCAACTGTCTTCCCTGTCCCGATACAGATCAGAACGTCCTGCACGTCTGCATCTGGCTCAGTCAAGTAATGCACATCATTCGTCGCCACCAGTGGAATATCCAGTTCCTTCGCCAGTGCGATCAAGAGAGGATTTACACGTTTTTGCTCCGAAAGACCATGATCCTGGAGTTCCAGATAAAAATCATCGCCAAAAATGTTACGATATCGCTCCGCTGCTCGTCGTGCTTCAGCTTCCCGACCATGCAGTAAATGCTGTGGCACTTCACCGCCCAAACAAGCGCTCAGGCATATGATGCCTTCATGATGGGCAGCCAAAGCCTCCATGTCGATGCGCGGCTTGTAGTGAAAGCCCTCCAAATGGCCGATGGAGCACAGCTTCATCAGATTTTGATAGCCTGTTTTATTTTTGGCGAGCAAAATTAAATGATATATGGGCTGATCCTTCCGGCTGCCACGCTCCTTGCGCGATCCTGCCGTCATATAGGCCTCACACCCGATAATCGGCTTAATGCCGTTTTCTACACACGCTCTATAAAAAGGAATGGCACCGTACATGACCCCGTGATCTGTAAGGGCCAGCGCCTTCATTCCGTAAGCTGATGCCTGTTTGACCAACTCCGCGGTACGAGCCGCGCCGTCCAGCAGGCTGTACTCGCTATGAACATGCAAATGCACAAATGAACTCATGCGCTTCTCTTCCTTTCACCGCTTGATTTTCTTCAAACTATTTTATCATATCCGCGTTAGTAGCGCCCATAGAATAAAAGTACAGACCTCGGCGGACAAGCGCGGTCCTGATTCGTATACCTAAGGAGGAAAAGAGCATGAGCACTTTTATATCCAAAGCGATTCTCGACTTCTTCATTGCCTTCGGCATCGTGCTCGGGGGAGCCATGCTCGGCGGAATGGGAGCTGTGGTATCGCTTCAGCCGCCTACCCAGACGATGCTGGAGGTTGCTGGAAGAATTAAAATATGGGCGCTTGCCGCCGCTGTGGGGGGGACGATGGACCCGATCCGGGTCATTGAAAGCAATATGTTGGATGGTAATTTGTCACCTGCCATTAAGCAGATATTGTATTTGATTTTCGCCTTTTTAGGCGCTCATATGGGTGCAGAGCTGGTCAAGTGGGTATGCGGCAACGGACGACCGTGAGGTGAAAAGACTATGAGAGTCCCCCCTTTTGAGCGCCTGCGCCCTTTTATGCAATTATCCTCCGTCTTTGTACTCGGTATGATTACGGGAGGAATGATATACAATGCCATCTGGCATGCCAGCTTCAATCAGCTATGGACGAACAATCAGGATCTTCAATTCCAGCTCCAGCAAGCCGAGGAGGACAACAAAACATTGCGCAAATACAGCAAGCGCCAAACCGTTGTCAAAGAAATCAAGCTGATTCCGGAGGAAGCTTCGGCCGAAAAAATTGATTCTATCAACCTAAAGGAACTTCTTCGCCGTGTCAGTCGTGATCTGGAGGTGCTGCGTGGCAGAGATATGTTTGAGATTGACTCTGACAGCAAGCTGGTACGTATGTTGCTGCACCAAAAAAAATACACCGTTCGTGACAAGGAGTATACGATCCAGGTCAAAACGATGCTTGTAATGGAAGGTGTGCTGCAAATTTGGCTAGAAGCAAAAGAAAGACTGCCTGAAAGCCACTAAGTCGATCTATTCGACTTCACACCTTGCTCCAATCCATTGGTAGACTAACCATGTTCAATGGATTGAAGCGTCATCACTGCTTTGCATACCAAATGATTTTCCCGTGAAATTGCAATTTCTAGCTTACAGGTGCGGCGACTCATCTCAAGCAACAACGGACGAAGAACGACAGCATCCTCTATCTGTACGGGTCTAATAAAATAAGTCGTCAAATTGTCCAGCACATAATCCTTGCCGGTCATGTCTCTAGCTGCCCGGTAGCCCGCTTGTGTCATCACGTTGACCAGTACGCCTTCCGAGATCGTACCTAAATTGGTCGCCATCTGCGGAATGATAAAACCGCGGAAAAATAACGATCCATCCTCATTACGCTCTTCAGCAAACCCGTTCCAGATCAGCTGGTCGAACGTCTCGCCAAGTTGTGGCTGCTTTTGGGCGTTACGCAGTGCCTCCAGCACCTCACGCCGTGTAACGGACCCGAGCAGCTTGCGGTTGCGGTCCACGACCGGCAAGTAATCCACACCTTCCCACGCCATCATTTGCGCGGCTGAAGCCAGCGAGGTCTGGTAGGTGACCGTTATCGGATTGCGGATCAGACATTTATCCATCGTATGCTCAGGTTGAAGCCCCTCTACATCTTTGCGGCTGACGATACCAATTAAACGATTCCATTCATCCACTATTGCAAAATGATGATGTCCGGTCGTCACCGAAAGTTCTTCAAACTCGGTAAGCGTGCTGTTGATTTTCAAGGTCAACGTTTTCGGTTTGCCTGCCGCAATGTCTTCAATCAGCATAATTTTCTTTTTGATCAAGCGGTCAAATATGGCTCTATTAATCATAGATGCCACTGTAAAAGTATCATGGCGTGAGGAAATAATCGGCAGACTGATCTTGTCTGCGAGCTGCTTAACCTCTCGGCTCGTACCAAATCCCCCTGTAATCAGCACACCTGCCCCCTGCTCCAATGCAAGTGAATGCGCATCCTCACGGTTACCTACGATCAGCAAACTGCCAGCGTCAATATAACGGGCCATAGCTTCCTCGCGCATCGCTCCGATCACATACTTGTGCAAGGGCTTCTCCAGCCCCTCACTTCCGCCCAGCACATGTCCCTCTACAATATTCACGACATCTGCAAAGGTCAGCTGTTCGGACAAGCCGCGCGGGCGCTTCTCCACTCGTACTGTTCCGATCCGTTCCTTGGTAATGACAATTCCCAGGTTCTCGGCTTCCTTCACGGCCCGATAGGCCGTTCCTTCGCTGACGCTCATTTCTTTAGCCAACCTGCGCACAGAAATTTTGGAGCCTATTTTCAACTGCTCGATATGTCGCAATAGCTGCTCATGCTTCGTAACTGTTTCATCTAGCCCGTCCAACTCTGTTACACCCCCAACGTTCAATCTGTATCATTCTGTATCTATTATAGCACAAAATCCCTTTATTTTAGACCTTTGTTCATTTTGAGTTTTCTGCTTCGGAAATAGCAAAAAAGCGATCCCCTCTATTACAAGGACCGCTTCTTACTATGATTGATTTGTAATCTGGGGGGCAAGCCAGGACAAGCTGAAAAAAACTCACTGCATGCTGCCTTTGTCAGCTTTTTTATCCCATTTCATCTGCCACTGCTGCATTTTGGCCCGCCGCACACGCTCCAGCGTTTTGCGCTTTTCCTCATCCACACCCAGCAAAAAATGCATGTTCGCCCCGATGACTAGCAGCGCAAAAAGTACCCATACTATCCCAAAGCCGTTGACCCAGTTCAAACCGCCTGCAAGCGAGATGCGTGGTAACGCAACCAAGACCATAGCCAGCGCAATCAGTGTGTACAAACCGTGTTTCCATTTTTTAAAAGAACCCAATCGTATCCCTTCCTCTCCCTGTGACTCTATGTATCTAGTCTATGAGAGGACAGGAAGGAATATGAGACAAACTTACAGAGATGAACCGTACAAATCTTGAAGACTGTCTGCAATAATTTTGTTAACATCCTCAATAATCACGCTCAGGCGGCGTTCAGCGTCGAACAGGCGACGGATGTTGAGGTTCAAGCTAAGTACCTCAAACAGCTTCTCCATCTTTTCCATCTCTTCCTGTGCTGGCATATCGCCGCTCATCATCCGTTGCTGTACTTCCATTTGGCGTTCACGGAAATCGTCGAGCATTTTCTTGGCTTCTGGATCGGTTTCGATCAGCTTCATCGCTGACGTAATTTCCTCTACCTCTTTGCTTTCCTTCAATGCTTTCGCTAAATCATGGGCTTTGTCATAGATGTTCATGATTGTTTATTCCTCCAATACAAGTTTAGTGTCAACATTTCACATTGTCCGTCAATCACCAAGGGATATATGTCCTCATATGATGAATCAGTGCTATTACAGCCCATTCACGTTTCCCGTTACTTTCAAGACATCAAGTTGCTGCCCGGAAGGAGATCCACGATGTCCATCAAAAAAACAACGATTCAAATCATCGGATCGGGCATCTTGCAGGATGACGTACTCATGGTCGGCGAGTCCCTGCTTCGCAAATGGAAAATATCCGCTGGCCACCCCGTTCAGCTCGCCTTCGGTTCGTTCCGCCAAGAGGTTACCGTCATATCGGTGCCCCGCTACAGCGGCCTACGTGTGGGAAGCGTGCTAGCCCGAAAAATGGGGCTTCATGCCAATTGTGATCTGCGAGTAACCTACAGCCGAGGTCGCCGGACACTTCGAGTGGGCCCACTTATTAGCGTGCTGGTCAGTCGGGACTATCCCGAACAGCCCGACAAGCCTTTCGGGTCGATCACCCTGTTCTGCCGTGAACTAGTCGGGGAATGCCGCAGACAAGGAGCATATGTGTATTTTTTTACCCCGGAGCATATCGGAAGTCAGCCCGGGCGAGTTCAGGGATGGGTGTATGACGGAGGCTGGAAAAAGACGGTCATGCCCGCCGGCGATGTCGTCAATAATCGTCTTACCTCCCGTAAACTCGAGAACAGAACTAGCGTACAGCATTTCATGAAAGAAGTAAAATCGCAGTACAGCACGACCATCTTTAACGAAAAGTTTCTGGATAAGAATGAAGTTTTTGATGCGCTTAAATCAAATTCTTCCCTGCGCAAGTATTTACCCGAATCCCACTTGCTGCAAACCTTTGCTGTTTTCAAAAAAATGTGCAACCAGTATCCCGCTGTTTTTCTCAAGCCAGTGCGCGGAAGCTTGGGTAAAGGCATAATGCGCATTAACAAGCAAACCGATGGCACCTTTTCGGTGCTATCCACAACAGCGGGTACGCCCCGCAAGCAAACGTATGCCAACGTAGATAAGCTGTACAAAAGCTTAGCGGGAAAAATGAAAACAACACGCTTTCAACTCCAACAGGGACTTACCTTGATTGATCACGGTAAGCGTCCGGTCGACTTTCGTGCGCTTGTACAGAAAAATTCGTCCGGAACCTGGACCGTAACATCCATTGTGGCCCGGATCGCTGGAGGAAGCCACTTTGTGTCCAATCTGGCAAGAGGCGGCACGCTGAGCACAGTCAAGGAAGCACTTGCCAAAACCACGCTGCCCGCAACCGTTAAATCGAATGGGCATACCTCTCTGAAAACAGCAGCACTGGATATCGCAAGCGGAGTGGAAAAAGCAATTCCGGCCCATTTCGCGGAATTTGGTATTGATCTGGCAATAGACAGCACGGGGCGCATCTGGTTGCTGGAGGTCAATTCGAAGCCATCAAAGAATGACAACACGCCGTTAAATGATCAGAAAACTCGCCCGTCCGTTAAAAAAATGATTGAATACTGCTGTTATTCAGCCGGCTTCAAATGAATTCATCTCTTCCAGAGTCTGGCTGCCAAAGGAGCTGTTGTCGGTGTCTCTTGTTGTGCCAGGTACGCTGGGCGTGCTTGTTAGCCGGAATCAGGCCGTCACTCCCCCTATTACCGAAGCCGATTTTTGCCGCAGGCTAAGTCTGTTGGGCAGGCGCTCTGGGCTTAGCGTAATGGCGTTTACCGCCGAAGGAGTCTCACCTGAAGATCACTCCATACGAGGTTATGTTTATCGTAACGGAGTATGGACATCCGGTCGCTTTCCGTTGCCGGACATTGTGTATAACCGCTGTCTCCATATCCACGAGAGCCAGAATGTCAGGCGCACACTGGAAGACATGGCGGAGCAAAAATCGCGCAAGCTCATCTACTGGTCGCGTAACTTGCCTGGCAAATGGCAGGTGTATCGCGCTTTACATGCGGTAGATAAAGTGCGTCCCTTTGTGCCGCCTACGGCGCCTTACCGGGACACGACTCAGCTTGTGGAATGGCTACGACGCCATTCGGAGCTGTTTATGAAGCCACAGACCGGAACACATGGCAAGAGCACACTGTATCTCCGGCTGGCAGAAGGAGGCCAGGGACTACTTGTACAGGGTAGAGACTCCCGTAACCGCCCGTTCCGGCGCTTGTTTTCCGAATTGGATGCAGGATTGTCATGGATCCACGGAATTGCACATAAACGCGCTTATATCGTGCAGCCTTATTTGAAATTAACAAGCCAGAGCAATCATCCCTTTGATGTTCGTGCACTCATGCAAAAGGATGGCAACGGCTATTGGTGCCTGACGGGCTTTGCCGTAAGAGAAGGCAGGAAAGGAACCCTGACTTCTAATCTGCATGGTGGGGGCGAAGCCCATCCGGCTGAGCCTTACCTTCGTGAACAATTTGGCGCGGACACCACGCGTCTCATCATCGGGCAGATGATGGCGCTGTCCTTGACCATTACCAGGGCGCTGGAGGAACGTTATGGCCGCCTTGGCGAGTTGGGAATTGATTACGGTATTGACCGGAGCGGGAACATCTGGCTATTGGAGGTTAATTCCCGACCTGGGCGGGCCTCCTTTTTTCAGACCCGTCAGCCCGAGTGCGCTTTCCAGTCGGTCAACCGCCCGCTCGAATATGCTCGATATTTAATGACCCATTCCAAAGCGACAGGGCCAAAGGGCGCGGACGCCTCCCTTGAACATACGGTATAGGAGGATAAACAGATGAGTTTAACGCATTGTAATGTGCATTTCTCACAGCAGCCCGACAAGGTGGCGTATATATCCACTGCCTTGTTGAAAAGCCTTAAATTATCCGGAGCCAAGTCCGTTCGTCTGCGGCTCGGTAAGGATCAGATCCCCGCTACAGTAAAACCAATTCAGAAGGCGGGACGCCATTTATACTTGACCTCCGGCTTACGTAACGCAATCCGTGTTCCCAAAAGCGGGTCCATCTATTTGCGAAATCTGGATGGTGATATACAGCTAGGGCCGTTGATTGGCGTGCTGTCTGACGGTACCACCTCCACCACTCGCCCTTTCGGATCACGCACAGGCTTTATTAAGCAACTGCTGAAGGAAGGTAGCAAAAAATCTTATATTTTCGCCTTCACCCCACGGGATATCAACTGGCAAAATGATACGATTAACGGCTATTTTCTGTCATCCAGCGGGGAATTTACACGTAAACTTGTACCTTTGCCAGACGTGATCTATAATCGTTTGCCGAGCCGTCGCTCTGATTTTTCCCCGGCGATCAATCAACTACGCGAACGCTTTTCCCGCAAACGAATTCCCTTCTTTAACTGGAGCTTTTTCAATAAGTCTGATATCTATAATCTGCTGGAGAATAACCCAGATGTTAACCGCTATGTCCCTGAATCATACACGAATCCCAGCTCTGAACGTATCCGAAGTATGCTGGAGCGACATCAATTTGCTTATTACAAGCCAAGTGGAGGCAGTCTCGGTAAAGGAATCTACCGTCTGTCCCATGTTCCCAAGCAAGGATATTATGTGAGGTACCGTAAGAAAAATAGCAATGTATTGCTAAAATTCACCTCTTTTAACTCCATGCTCAGGATGCTTCACTCCAATCAGGGACAGATGCTAAAGGGTTATGTCATTCAACAGGGCATCCAGCTGATCGAGATTGACAACTGCCCGATTGATTTCCGGTTTCACATGCATAAAAATGGAAATAACCAGTGGGTCGTTGTCGGCATTGGAGCCAAAAAATCCGGACGTGGCAGTGTCACGACCCATATCAAAAATGGCGGCTCTCTTATGACACCTGAACAGGCGTTGAACCGGGTATTCGGAGACCGGGCGGGTGAAGTGCTTCAACGTGCCAAGAACGTAGCAGTTACGCTCGCTGAAGCCATTGAACACCACCACCAGCATCTACTGGGTGAAATCGGCTTTGATCTGGGTATTGATCAGGATGAAAAGGTATGGATGTTTGAAGCCAACTCCAAGCCAGGCCGATCCATTTTTCAGCATCCATCGTTGCGTGCGGAGGGTAAAGCATCCGTGGAGCATATTTTGGACCACTGTCTTTACCTCAGTAAATTCCGCAGAAAAGAGGAACTATGAATACCCGGGCGGAGCATAAGCCAGTCGTTGCTGTATTGACAGTGCACGACGAAGGGCAATTTTTCAAGGGCAATCAGCGCAATTTCAGGGATATTCTTGAAACGGGAACACGGATGGGATATCAGGTGTACATTGTTACCGTCAGGGACCTGAAACTAGCAGATGAGACGGTTAAGGGCTATGTCTACAACAAGAGCTTACAGACGTGGGAGGAACAGAATTTCCCACCTCCACAGGTCATTTATAATCGCATCCCAAACCGTAATTATGAACTTAAAACCTCTGTGCGCACAAAGTTGGATGAAATTTCACATGCCTCAGGCATTGAACTGTACAATCCAGGATTTTTTAACAAATGGGAACTGTTCAAGTGGTTGCGTACCTCGGAAACCACTCGTCAGCTTGTTCCGGCAACCAAACGGTTAAGCAACCTGTCTTCATTAGGAAAAATGCTGTCTGCGTATCCATACCTGTATCTCAAGCCGGAAAACGGTAAGGCCGGAAAAGGGATTATGATTCTTAAATTCCACCCAGACCATCTCATGGCTTACAGACTGACCATTCAGCATGACAAAAAAAGTGTAACCTACAGATCTGTATCGCTATCCCGGCTGTGGGGACGTATCCGCCGGGAAGCAGGCAACTCGCCTTATATCATTCAACAGGGTATCGATCTGGCAACTTATCAGAAAAAACCCTTTGACCTGCGTATCCTGGTACAAAAAAATATCCGTGGCTCCTGGAGTATAACCGGAGTTGGTGCCAGACTGGCGGGTAAGGGGAGCATTACCACACATGTCCCGCGTGGCGGGAGTGTAGAGGACCCGTTCAAGCTACTGTCCTCGCTGTTTGGGCCTGAGGACAGCACGGATCTACTGAACAAAGTTAAAAGTACGGCCATACAGATTGCACGTCAAATTGAACGTGCATCCGGTCTTTCTCATGGCGAAATGTCCATGGATTTGGGCGTGGATACGCTCGGTACACTCTGGTTTTTTGAGGCCAATGCCAAACCGATGAAATTTGACGAGCCGGAAATCCGCCAAAAGTCGCTTAGACGTATATTCCAGTACAGCTCCTTTTTGGCCGGACGAATGAAATCATGATCAAGGAAGTGGAACCATGCCGCAAATTAGCGATGTTCAACATTTGCCTGCCCGGAGCTGGCTGCTGAGACGACGACAGTTGCTGTTTTTGGCCCGCAGCTCAGGGGGCATGCGCATTACTCGTAATGCTCTGCGGCAGTTGGCAGTTTTAACGCCCGAGCAATTGAACACCCCTGGCTCCTCCCTCCTGTGCGCATATGTGCGCACGGAGAAGGGGCTGCGGATTGCGGGATTTTCCCTCGCTCTGAATTACGGGAAGGATGCTTGCATCGTAATTGTTCGTCCGCTTTACCGGGGCCGCAGACTGGGCGCTAGACTGCTGTCCGCCCAGCTCAAACAGCTGCGCCGTCTGACGTGCAGCGTAGCCGCCGACAATATGTCCAGTCTCAAAACCTGTTTCCGCGCTGGACTTGTTGCGCACGAAATGACGACTGGACCGACCGGGAAACCCACGCTGATATTTCACGGGGAGTTATCCCAAGATAAGCAGACGGCAGAGGAAGGTGGAATGCTGTGCCAAAACCTGTCCTAGGCATCATGACCTTGTATTTGAACAACAAGAAGCAATTGGAGGAGCGCGACATATATGAGCGCATGATTGCAGAAGGGAAAAGGCTGGGACTGGATATGTATGTATTCACTCCTGCAGATGTCCATAAGGATCGCAGGCTGCTCCTTGCCCAAATCTATGATCCACAAAGTGGAAAATGGACCCTAAAATGGCGAGAGTTTCCAGATATGATTTTCGACCGTTGCCGGGTACAGCGCAGTGAGCGATATCGTCAGTTGAAACAGTTCCGATTGCAATACACAGACCTTGTATATTTAAACCGACCGCTGAGTAACAAGTGGGTCATTCATCAGCAGCTTGCGAGAAGGTCTGCCTTTCGCGCCCATTTGCCTGCAACAGAGCTGTTCAGTGGATTTCATAGTGTAAAACGGATGCTCAAACAGAATTCACTAGTGTACCTCAAGCCGATTAACGGTACGGGAGGCCGCGGTATTTTACGTATTGAACCTGTTAACAAGCAAGGAGGCCTGTATCTGATTGAGGGCCGCAATCGCAAACGCCATATTATTCCCCAGCAGCGGGTACGTCTAGACCGTCTGGAGCCGCGTCTGAGCAGCTGGAACATGGATAACTACATTGTTCAGGAAGGCATTCCTGTGCAGTTGCCGAATGGCAGAGTCCATGATTACCGTATGCTGGTACAGAAAAATAGCCAAGGAGTATGGGAGCTGACCGGATGCGCCGGGCGAATCGGGGCGCATCGGAGTGTCACTTCCAATCTGCATGGTGGAGGCAAGGCGGTACCGATGAGCCAATTGCTGACGCAATGGATTCGTAATGAAAGCCATAGAGAGAAAATCATCAAGCAAGGGGAAAAACTCGGACTGGACATTGCTGCGTATCTGGAAGAAAGCTACGGGGCATTGTGCGAGCTTGCGCTCGATTTGGCAATTAATAAGGACGGTCATATATACGTGCTGGAAGTCAACCCGAAGCCAGCCCGTGAGGTCTTTTCGCGCATTGGTGAAAAAGAAACCTATCGCCGTTCCATCGCCAAGCCCATGGAATATGCTTTGTGGGTCTACCACACACAAATTAATCCTAAGCCTCAGGCGGACTACAAAGCAGAAGATAAAACAGAAGATAAAGCAGAAAATAAGACAGAGAATAAGACAGAGAATAAGACAGAGAATAAGACAAAGGAAGGCTCCACGTAAAGTGGCTGCCTTCCTTTCTTTTTTCGTCTGCCCGACAGTACCAGCATGTTTTAATTATATGGTGCGTCGAGCCTATTTATAACCAATTACCTGTGTTTCACAGTTACTCGGCGTTTTTATAAAGTGTAAGCAGTTGCGTAAAGTCTGTAATAATCGCATCGGACCCCTTCAACTCATCGTTCACACCAAATCCAGCATAAGCGCAACCGATCACCGTCTGTCCGTTCTTTTTGCCTGCTTCCACATCTGAGGAACGATCTCCTACCATCCATACGTTCGAAATATCGTGCTTGCTCAACAGAATTTCCAGCAAATTCACTTTGGAGAGCGTGCTGTACTCCCCAGCACTGTACAGTCCTTCAAAAATGGGAACCATTTCATACGCAACAGCGATCCCCTTTACATAGTCCTCCAGCCCGTTACTTGCTACGAACAATCGAACACCTTGCTCATGAAGGGTCTGGAGTGTTTCTTTTACATGTGGATACAAGGCATGACTTCCGTTCTTCAATCCTTCCAGTTCCAGCTGAAGCAGCAGCTCGTCCGCTCTTCTATGGGCCGCTTCGCTGGCTTCCGGCATCACTCTTCTCCAGATTTCATCCAGCAGCATGCCCAAACTATTCAAAATAAGCTCCTCGGGAGGAGTCTCTCCTTCATAAAGCCCTTCGGCGCGCAGCGTATCAAACAGCTTGTGGTACGCAGGAAGCAATAGCGTCTCCGTCTGAAAAAGTGTACCGTCCATATCAAATACCATAGCCTCAGGTTTCTTCAACACAGGTGCATTGTTCATGTAGTTATCAGTCATTCCTTTCCTATGTAGGTTTACAACTCTAACCCCTCTCATGATAAGCAATAAGAGAGGTCCGTGTAAACCTCATTGCGCATACTGCTAACTCTTATATTTTTTTAAAACAGTCCTGAAACAATGCAAACCGCCCCACATATCCGTGTGTAAAGCCCCCCGTGGAAGCTTGAGATCCACACCATTCCAATACGAAAATCCCGCCTGCTCTATCCATTGCTCCATCGCTGACAGGTCCACTGTAGGGTAATCAAACGTCAGCAGAAGCATTCCGTCATCGCCTAAGGTCCGGTGAAATTCACGTAAGGCTGCCAAAGATTCATCAGGTGTTAAATGCTCCAGCACCGAAATACATACAATTTTGTCAAAACTGGCCTCCTCATAGGGTAGAGCCGTCAGATTAGCATGTGCGGAGTGAAGCCGAACCGGTAAAATCTCCTGAATGCGCTCGGCGGCCTCCTCTCCGATATCCCGCCGCACCTCGGCCAAAATGGCATCCACGGAAACGATCCGAATATCCAGATCGCAGGCATAGACCTGAGCGCAACGGCGGGCCAACTCAAATTTGAATGGATGTGGGATTCCACATGCTGCGTCCAGCACTGTATCTTGCCCAGACATAAATTGAAGACACCACTCATACTCATAGGGGCGACTCCACCAGCTTTGGGGGAGTCTGTAAATCATGCTGGAGGAGCTGGGATCAGAATATACAAAAAAGCGAGACAGATACGGGTCAGACATGTTCATGGATACTGCCTCCTTTTAGGGATGATTAAATTACTCTTGCGACACAGCACAGTTCATGACCCCGTTTCTCGCCTTGAAGTTTGGCTAACAATCCCATTTGCTCCGTAAGGGTAAGCTCACCGTACAAAGGATGGGCTTGCAGCAAGGCATCCAAACCAGAGGGAAGCTGGCGGGTGAACAAAGCCACCGGGCGCAAGCCAGACTTTGCCAGTAAGAGCGCAAGCGTATGCTCAGAATAATGATACAAATGATCTTCCTCCGTAAATAAAGGCGAATAAACACCATAAGCCTCATTGGTGAACGAGTTTTTGTTAGGCACCGTAATATACAACGTCCCGTCAGGTTGAAGCTGTTCACGTAAATCTGTCAAAAATGTAACAGGGTCCGCAATATGCTCCAGCACATGCCAGCATGCTACGGCCTCGTATTTGTGATCCAGTGATAAGTCAGTATCTTCTTCTGCTTCTTGTTCTTCATTCAATTCCTGTATTTCATGTGCTTCTTCGGTTTGAGTATCTTCTTCGGCTTCATCGTCCCAGTAACCCGGCAATAAATCCACGTCATATTTGTATTTGGCGTAAGCACGCGAGTCTATGGAAGGTTCAATGCCCACTGCATCCCAGCCGGCTTGAAGGGCAGCATGAATAAATTCTCCGGTACCTGATCCAATCTCAAGCAATTTTCCTTTACTGGTACTGAACATATCCAGCAGCATAAGTCCAAAAAGGGCATGATCTCCATAAGTTGAAGCTGCTGCACTATCCCGCATAGCAACCCATTCGGCATTATAAATTTTTGCAATCATATCCTCTGGCTGTATATGATCCACATCATTACGAAAAACCAATCCGCAGGAGCCGCATCCCATCAAGGTAAAGCGTTCATAGCTATGAAATACTGCCGTGTCAGATGAGCCACACAGTTTGCATTTACTATAAAGTAAGTCCTTTGTTTCACTTTTTATTTGTAGGTCGGAATTATTAATAACCTGGACACTCGCAATCTCAGCAACATCCATGGCGTTCACATCATCGGCAGCTTCATACTCTGGTGCAGTTTCTTTTTCTGCATTTATGTTGTCCTGATCTACCCAAAGCGTGAGTCGGGGGTTCGGGTCCAAAATAGATTCATATTGCTCTTTCCAGCCATAACGAGCACTTGGATCAAGCAACTGGTATCGCTGAAATTTGGCCATGCGAATAGCAGGTGTACACCATCCCCAATGCTGGATACGGTAGTTGCTGATTTCACTGGGTAGGTCAAGCACATTTTCGGGAAATCTCCCACAGTGCAAGGACTGCTCCTTCCATTTATAAGGAAACCCTTCCTTATATCGAATTAAAAAAGGACGGTAATACTGATGAGCCTGCCAATAATCATCATCGCGATAATGCGTGGAATTCCACATATCAAACAACCTGAAACAAATCGTATCCGCTTTCGTTCCCGCTAACAACGAATGTACCCCTTGAGCAAAACGGGATTCGAACATTTCGTCAGCGTCCATGTTTAATATCCATTCGGGAGAGGAAGCCAACGTCTCTCTCCACTGCTGTTTTCGCAGCTCTAATTCATTGGTAAAAGAAGCTGTTTCATTGCGTATTAAACGCAACGGGATTCCCTTTAGGATCTCACGGCACAACTCTCCGCTATCATCCTGACTGCCATCATCAATAATGACCGCTTCATCAATATATTCCCGATGACTCCGCAGCACGTCAATGAGCTTGCGATCTGCCTCATTGTATACCGTCATGGTCAGCGTCAATTTGGGTTTGGAGACAGGCGGCGTATGAAGTTCACTTTGTCGTGGACCAGAAAACGTTTGTGATGCAACAGAAGAATCCGCAGTGTACTTGGCAAAGACAGCTGACTCACGGAGATCATACGGTATAACAGGAGGTTCAGGGAACTTAGAGGGACTTGATGATGCAGAACGATTGAAGGCAGGAGAGTTTGTAGAAGTATCGGAGTGACCCAGATATGCTAAATGTTCTGAATGGTCCGTATGAACAGCACTCGTTGTAAAATACTTTAGGGTGAATAGTAGCTGCTCTGCCTTTATTCTGTCCGCTTCCCGGTACAGATGCATCGCCGGATAGTGTGTATCCACAAAAAGTGGAAATCCAAATGCAGCTGCCCGAATACAGAAATGTCGATCTTCTCCCCAATAGGAAACGTTTTTGATTTTACCAAAGTGAATCCCTGCTTCCAGTGCACGTCTGCGGATTAGGGTGCAAGCGCCTAGACCACCCACCTCATACAAACCAGGAACGTGCAATTGGTGTATGAAATGCAACTCGCGTTGCGCTCGCTCCTCTGCCGACAACACTTCGCCTTCTTCACGATGGAACAAATTATATTCATCACTAACCCACACCTGAGGCAATAGAGGCCCCTCCGGCTGCCAGCGTGTCCAGAAAATCTCAGATACAATATCCTTCTCCGCCTCTACCAGTTTACATAAGGTACGGGAATGGAGAATCAGGTCTGAATCGACCAAAAACAGCGCGTCATAATTATGCTGAAGTGCATAATCAATAAGGCGATTTTTAAAATCAGCCACTTTCCAGACGAGGGCAGGCGGCCAATAATGAGTATGCTCATCACTTCGATTCTCCACTTGCTGTGAGCCTGTCAACAAGGGCAAAACCCTGCCCGGCAGCCGATTGGAAAAATCGGCAAGCCATTGGCTTGAAGTCGGATTGTCATTATCATCGACAAATAAATAATCGGGCAGCACGTCAGGTGCCTCTAGTCGCTCCAAAGCTTGAAGAAATAAAGACAATATTTCCGGTTTCTGGTGCACCGGGCTACCGATTAGTATACGCATGATTCAACGCCTCCATCAGGCAGAAGCCTCATAAACCGTTCTCCCTCCATGTCCTAAGGCATACCTTAATTGCGACCAAGCGATATGGGAGTGAGCGTAGTATGAATGGACTTACACCTGGAAATATCAATGAAAACGACATCAAAACAAAAATACAATCTTAACATCCAGTTAACTGCCTTTTTTCTGTTTTCCACCTGTTTTCCAACTACATTTAGCCATCAAATTTATTTCCCGGTCGCACTTGATAAATCGAATTTCGCACAATCTCCTCCCCCTTCATATCAGACTTTGATTTTCTAATTTATTAGAGCAAGTTTGAATTTATGATCATTACACATCCTCTAAAAGCTCCATCGGAATTACTACATAATGAGCAAGCTATCCTACATAAAATGGAGATTATATCAAGTTTTTTGGGAGGGACAAAGAGCATGGTAACTGTCAGCTTATGTATGATTGTCAAAAATGAAGAAGAAGCACTTCATACCTGTCTGAAATCAGTCCATGACCTGGTAGATGAAATCATTATCGTTGATACTGGCTCTACCGACAGTACCCAAGAGGTAGCTGCATCGTTCAACGCTCGGATATACCCTTTTGAATGGTGTGATGATTTTTCCGCAGCCCGCAATTATGCGTTTGATCAGGCAACACAGGAATATCAATTTTGGCTGGATGCCGACGACATCTTAGAAGAGCAAGACCGACTGGCATTTCTCGACTGGAAAAAACAAGCCACCGTCTCGTATGACAGCATTACGATGGATTATGTGCTATCTGTAGATGAACAGGGGCAGCCGCTGCATAAGCTCAAAAGAAACCGAATGGTGCGACGTGACCGTAAATTCAGATGGATCGGATTTGTTCACGAATTCCTGAATGTGACAGGCAGTACCTTTCACAGTAATATGGCGGTGACTCATAAAAAGACACGTGCGTACACTGATCGTAATTTGCATATCTATCTCAAGCATCGGGAGCAAGGCACCACATTTTCTGAACGAGATCACTACTACTTCGCTAATGAACTTTATGATAACGGACGCATACTAGAAGCCATCCAGCAGTACAAACACTATCTGGGGCTAGATCTCGGATGGATTGAAGATCGGATTGCTGCTTGCTTTAAGCTAGCGGATTGCTACGCTCACCAGGGTCAAAAACAGGAACAGCGTATGGCTCTGCTTCGCACACTTAACCTTGATGTACCACGCGCCCAGTTCTGCTGTGTCTTTGGAAATTTGTTGATTGAAGACGAACGGTACGCTCTAGCCATTTACTGGTTTCGCCAGGCGACGCTGATAGAGCCTCCACAAGATGTGATGGCCTTAACCAATTCGTCGTACTATACCTGGTTTCCACACTTGCAATTATGCCTGTGTTACGACCGAATCGGTGACATCGAAAAGGCAAAATCGCATCATCGCATAGCAAAGTTGCACCATCCTACCCATCCAAGCGTGTTATATAACGAGCAATATTTTGCACAACTGAAGCAATAGGGATGAGAAAGACGCGCCGGGGAAGGTCGTTTAATGTAGGCGGCCTTTTAGTCATCATGCCGATATGTGCTCGGCACGATACCCGGGCTGACAGCCTGCAATTTTGGGGGCTTTTATTTTTGCCCCCGCTTATATACAAAATGCCCATTGCTACTTCTTGGGAACGACCATTTCATAGCTTAGATGACTTCAAAAAAAAAAAGTCTCCTGCAAGCTTAAGCTCACTAAGAGACCTTGTGTATCATTTTCTCAGAACACTTTCTTCCGGTCTCTTTCCCCCTTCAAAATTTCCACAGACTCATGGAAACGGAGCGAATGGATTATTTCGCGTTCACGCAGAAACTTCAGACTATCCTGCAAATCCACATCATCTGTTAAATCAATCAGCCACTGATATGTAGCTCTCGCCTTTTCTTCTGCCGCAATATCCTCATACAAATCCGCAATTGGATCACCCTTGGCTTGAAAATAGGTCGCTGTAAAAGGAACTCCGCCTGCGCTCTGGTAATACAGCGCATGATCATGCGCCGCATAATATTCCCCCAGCCCGGCTGCCTTCATTTGCTCTACACTCGCATCCTTGGTCAGCTTGTAAATCATAGTCGCAATCATTTCGAGGTGCGCAAATTCTTCCGTACCTATATCATTAAGTACGCCGATAACCTTATCCGGAATCGTATACCGCTGATTCAGATACCGCAAAGCCGCCGCCAGCTCGCCATCCGCTCCACCATACTGCTCCATAAGCAGTTTGGCCATATGAGGATCACATTTGCTGACACGTACGGGATATTGCAGTTTTTTCTCATATACCCACATTCATGTTCCTCCTTTATAAAAGGTTGTACCTACCTAGACCTGCCACGGCCAAGGAGTTTGGTTCCATTCCCAAGGATACTTGGAATAGGCACGGCCAAAATTTTGTAAAGGCCCATATAAGATCTGGTACTCGTTAGCAATCGCCGTTCTTTCCTGCGTCAGCTTATTGAACTGTTCGATAGCCTGTAAATCATCCGGGTGTGTATTGAGATACAAATTCAGCTCCACCAACACAAAATCCACTGCTTGGAGCTTCTCCAGCAACGCATAAAACTGGGCATCACCCGGCTTGGTTTGGGGCGTGCAGCCTTGGGCTGGGTTTCCGGCTTGACTATAGTCCTGAGCTTGGGTCTGATACTGATTCTGGTATGGATACGGATTTGAATAAGGGCTTTGATAGGGATTCGGCTGTTGATACCCACTCTCTTGCTGAATTTGCTGTTGGAATGGGTTTGGGGACTGACCCTGTTTTGGATTCTCCATTCTATTCGCCTCCCCCCTGGTTTCTCATAGGCTCATAAGGACTGTAAAGTAGAGGCCATAGCGTCCCCTTCGTCAGCGCCTCATCTGGACTGAATTGAGGTAGACCAGGGGGCTGAAATTGTACAAATAAGTTTGGCGGAAGCACATAAGTCTTGCACAGGACGGGTGGACACGGATCGAACGGGCCGACAAACGGGGCATACTCACCTTGCTGTGGAAATTTCACGGGCCGGGACCTCCTTTGATTGATCCATCTGCTTTACTATTCAACATATGCCGCATCGCCCAAGTCTCGAACAAAAAATCACAGATAAAAATAATTGTTCAAAGAAAATAACTATAGAACTGTTTCAAATCAAAAAAGAGCCTTTAAAACCACGGCACGTGGATTTAAAGGCTCTTTCTTCAGCACTCTATAATAACTTACATACCTCAACTGATCTTACCTATCTCTGTGGATCAGGAATCAATCGGTAGAAAGCTCATCTTCAAGCACAGGCTCAGGCTTGCGGTGAATCTTCACTCTCATTATGCGAAGCCTTGTTGCTTCCTCCACCTCAAAGGTAAGGTCATAAAACTCAATTTTCTTCCCTTTCACCGGAATGCCTTCCAATTCCTTGAACAGCCATCCCCCGATGGAATCCACCTCGTCGTCTTCAATATTCACTCCAGTCAAATCATTGACATCCTCAATGAGCATACGACCGTCCACAGAGATGAAGTTCTCCTTCATTTCCACGCTCGGGCGTTCATCCTCAAATTCATCATAGAGATCCCCGACGATTTCCTCCAAAATTTCCTCCGCTGTCAGCAGCCCGGCCGTTCCACCGTACTCATCTACCACGAGAGTCATTTGGGAATGTTTTTTCTGCATAAGGCGTAGCACGTGACTCACTTCCATGGACTCCGGCACATTCAAAATAGGACGTACCACCGAAGCCAGATCCAGTTGCTCTCCCTGCTCAGCTAGCAGAAGATCCGTAATATGGACAAAACCGATAATCTGGTCTTTATCCTCAACCGCTACCGGGTAGCGGGAATGCTTGGTCTCGCTGATAATCTTGAGATTTTCCTTAAACGACAAATTCGTGTACAAACAATCCATATCTGTACGCGGCAGCATGATTTCGCGGGCAAGCAAGTCAGAAAAATCGAAAATATTATCCATTAGCTTAATTTCGTCTTTATCAATCACACCGCTTTTGGCGCTCTGATTCATCAATATACGAATCTCTTCCTCCGAATGAGCCGCTTCGGCTTCACTCGCCGGCTGAATGCCGAATGCACGCAACAGTAAGTTTGCCGCAGCATTCAATACCCAGATCACAGGCAGAAAGACCTTATAAAAAAGCAGCAAAGGCGCCGATAAAAACAACGCCACACCTTCGGTCTTCTGAATCGCTAAGGACTTTGGCGCCAGTTCCCCCAATACGATATGCAAAAAGGTAATTACGCAAAATCCGACGATAACGGATACCGTTGTAATCAGTGTACCGTCAGTTACACCGAGTTTGTGCATGAGTGGCTCTATCAGGTAGCCGGATATTGCTGGCTCTCCAATCCAACCTAGGCCCAATGAAGCCAGCGTAATGCCCAATTGGGTGGCGGACAGATAAGCATCCAACTTTTGGTTCACCTTCAGCGCATAGCCTGCCAGGCGATGACCCTCGCTTTGGAGCTGCGTCAATCGGGATTGGCGCATTTTGACCAACGAAAATTCTGCGGCCACAAATACACCATTTAGAAAGACAAGCAGCAGTACCAAGAGGAGATTCACAGCTAGCAATCCCCAATGAAACTCGGTATGACCATCCAATACGAACTCCCCATTTCTATAGTTTGCATTTTGCATCTTTTGGTTTGCAAGCAATTCAATCCAAATTTTATTGATTGGAAGCTGCTAATTAGAATCATGCAAAAATACTCATAATTGTAATGCTTTTCTTGATTTAAAATCTATTCCTTTGTAGTACATATCTGCCACGAGCAGGTTCGGTCCACAGCAGGCAGCGGCATCACAATGACAGTTCACAGTCTGATTCAACGGATGCTCATTCAGCCATTCACCAAAAATATCGTCCAGACTGTCTTCCTGAATGTTTCCGAAAGCCGGAATGTCTGCAAAATCCGTCACATACACACTACCCGTGAACATATTCACATTCACACGGTTTCTTCCGTCCGGATCATTACGCACCGTAATATTCGGTTCCTGACGCAAGCGGCGAAGCAGTTTGCGGTCTTCTTCCCGATCCGAACAAGCAAAGAACGGTAATGTGCCAAACAACATCCACATGTCCTGATTACGTACATCCAGCAGCTTATGGATAGAGTTTCGCATATCGTCGAGTGAAAGCACAGGCAAAGCAGAGGCAAAATTCGACGCATACATTGGATGAACTTCATGCCGTCGGCATCCCATTTCGTTGATTAACTGATGAATGCCCCCCAGCTTCGTGTGTGTCCGATAATTAATCATGGATTCAGCTGAAATGAACATTCCCATTTCACTCAATCTGCGGGCATTTTCCATCATTTTTTCATACAGACGAACAGCGCCAGCACGTGGAGTCGGCCGGCCGGTATTTGCAAAACCCACTTCATAAAAATCGTCCGCATTCAAATAGTTAAACGAAATATGCATCACATCCAGATAAGGAAGCATCTTCTCATATCTGCGAATATCTAACGTCAGATTGGAGTTGATTTGCGAGCGAATACCGCGCTCTTTGGCATGTTTCAGCAGTGGAACGATCACTTCATCCACTGTTTTATCGAGCAAAGCAGGTTCCCCGCCTGTAATACTGATGGTCTCCAGATGCTCGACTTCATCCAGACGCTTCAGCATTAGGTCTAACGGCAGGAAAGGGGCCTCCTTCATAACTAACATGTCGCCAACAGCGCAATGCTCACAGCGCATATTACATAGATGCGTTACGGTCATTTCCACACTCGTTAGCAAATGACGACCATGTGTACGCAGTGAGACAATCGGGTCCCACGGATCATAGGTTGGCGATATTTGGGGGAGCGTGTTATTTTGTAGAACTGTCATTATGTTTTCACCTTATTTCTGTTATTAACCTCAAAAGACGTATAATTATCATATCATGATGTGTAAAGTGTCTGCATGCTTTCTTCCACATCATCTGCTAATCTACGTGTACTCCTCCGAAAGGGGCGGCAGTAGCGCCCAATGTGTTTGTAATCATAACCGAGAGGGACACGGACAAATCCACATCATAAGGTGCCTTCACTTCCTGCCCATCCCGGTCCCTTACAATGCGAATGACGGGTCTTTGTGGGATTTTGGGATGTATACGCACCACGACCCCCTCTTCCCCCGTGTTGAGCACCACAGAGAGTCCCAGGGGGTAAATAGCTACACAGTCACGAAAGGCTTCCAGCATTCGCTGCTCATATAACGTTCCTGCCCCGGCGTACAGCACTTCCATCGCTTCATAAGGCAACAAAGCCTGTTTATATATCCGACTTGCTGTCATTGCGTCGTACGAGTCCGCCAGACCGATCCATTTCGCATATTCGTGGATCTGGTCCTTTTTCCAACCATGTGGGTACCCGCTGCCGTCGATACGCTCATGATGCTGTAATGCACAATGAGCCGACAACAAGGGAATTCCAGGTTCGTCTTTGAGCAGCTTGTAGCCGATCACCGTGTGTGTTTTCATATGCTCATATTCCTCATCCGTCAATTTACCCGGCTTATAGAGTACTTGAGGTGAAATTTTCATTTTACCGATATCGTGCAGTAGTGAACCTATCCCCAGCTCCATGAGCTGGTTATTATCGTAGCCATTGGATATTCCAAGTACTAGTGAATATAAACATACGTTCAAAGAATGATGATACAAATCCTGATCTGCGGCCCCGATATCCATCAACATAATGACGGCGTCCTGACGGCCTCCAATATCGTCCAGAATGGATTCCATCACCTTATAAAATGACTTGCCAAAATATTTGTGCTTATGATCTACGGAGTAGGATGACAACCCTTGAAACTGCTTTTTGATTTCCTGTAGCGCTGCGGCCCTTGTCTGTTCATGGATCATCTCAGGAATGACGATATCTTCTGTCACAGCATCCTCAATGTATACATATCCAATACCGACTTGGCCTAGACGTTCAATCAATCGCGAAGTAAGCTCAACACCTTCCGAGAGCAGCACCATTCCGTTTTCATTGTATATTTTTTTGCCCAGCTTCATGCCGGCTCTCAATAATGTAACAGGTACCAGTCGCAGCTTAATCCTCTCCCGATTGTTTTGATACCTGAAGCCACCTAGCTGCAAAACATTCTTCCATCGCGCCCGGACGCTTCAACTCCATTTCAATCAAATCCCGTAAAAATTCTGGAAGCATAAATCGGAGATCTGTTCCGTTCGCAAGCACTTCATAACCTGCTTTGAAAGTGAACATATCCAACGTGCCCACTGTGTATTCCTCATGCTCTTCCAAAGGTTGACCCGCTACACGGATGTCCGTCACTTTTTCATAAGGAGCACGGCCAGGGTCATACTGAATGGCCAAGCCTTCCACACACATCGTGCCAAGCACTTTGCCTCTGAAGCCGAAGCCCGTCATGGGCTTGTCTGTAAATTCAGGCAGCAAGGACTGCTCCAGCGCCAACCGAATATCTCTTCCCCGCAACTTCATAACACAGGCATTAATCGGCGAAGGGCATAAGGAATGTAGTATTCCTTTGCTGATATCCCCTTGAGGTAATGGGCCGAGCAGTTGTCCCGCATTGACGAGGGCAATTTCTGTTCCTGTAAAATGGGACACCGCTTGTGCCAGCATATTCCCAAAAGGGGATTCCTGATCATATGCGATCTCCAGTTTCCGATCCGTCACCGCAATGGTGCTCTCCATGGCGCGCTCTGCTTGTCTGCGATGCACCGCAATGGCCGATGCCACTTTTTCGTCCAGTAGTGTCTGATCTACAGGAACTACGCCGCCTGACGTGACTCGAAACGGTTCGAGGCTATTTTTACGACTTAGTGTCACTTCACCCAGCAGCGTTCCGAACTTACCCGCCCCACATAAAGCTGTTTTTCCGATCCAAAGTGGTTCCTCCAGTACATGATGGGTGTGACCTCCAAGGATAACGTCAATTTCAGGAAACTGTGACGCTAATTTTTGATCGGAAGGTAGACCCAGGTGCGACATCACGACCAAAACATCAACCTGCTTTCTCAGTGCCGCGATCTGCTTCCCCAGCACCTCAAACGGATTGAGCACATCCCAGCCCAGCAATTGATAAAACTCTACAAAAGGAGCCGTCACACCGAGTAAACCGACCTTGATTCCAGCTTTGTCTACGATAAGGGATTCTTTCATCCACGAAGGGCTCATCCCCGTAGCACGCTCTGTCATATTGCCGCATACGACCGGACAATGAATCCCCGCATATGCCTGTTCAATCATATCCGGGGTAAAAGTCAGTCCCTCATTGTTACCGATCGTAATTGCATCGTATCCTGTTAGATTAATCACATCCACATTTGCCCCACCGAGCGTTCCTTCCGTTTCGGGGGCCATCCGGTCCATGTGGTCTCCTATGTCGAGCACAAGCAGCGCATCCCCTGATGCGGCTCTTCGTTCATCGATCATCGCGGCTATCGAAGGCATACTGCCAAAATGACTATGGATATCATTGGTATGCAAAATGGTCAACGTTTGCCGAGTCGTCATCTCCATAACCGCCCTCCTCTATACTTTATATATATCGACTTTGGAGCTTCTAATGTTTAAGCATACCATGTTATTTAGCAATATGGTACATATGAGTGGACATAGTCCTTAAGCTTCGCTGTACTCTCTGAACAATCTCACATCATAAACATAGTGAAAAGCATTGACGTTATCTACTGTAGGTATCTGATAGGAAACGGGTTCCTGGGACCTATTTTACAGCTTGGAATAATAGTAATTTAGTCGTTGTCATCCCATATAATTCTTGATATATTAGGGTTGTTTCATATTTTCGACAAATTTACGACAATAAGGAGGTTAGCACATGAGAGTTCACGTTACCGATGCCAAGCCGGGAGATCGCCTCAAATCCGATACATACAACGGGCACGGTGTACCTGTCATGATTCAGGGCACCGAGCTTCAGCATGACGACATTTCCAAACTCATTATGCATGGTGTCGATTATATCGACATTGATGCCGGTTCTGCGAGCATTCCGGTTGACTTTGCCCCCGATGTTCCAGCTTCCCCTGAATCCCTCAAACGCGCCGTTCCCCTCATGGAGCAGACGATCAGTGGCTTTGAAAGCATGTTTCTCGAAGCTTCCTCAACTGGAAAATTTGATGAATATCGAGTTGATGAACTGTTCGGCCCTCTCGTTTCAGAGCTGGCTCGTCAAAAAGATGTCGTATCTCTGCTGTTAATTATGGAGCGGGGAGATCACTATACCTATAATCATTCTCTCCAAGTAGGTGTACTGTCATATTACATTGCCACATGGCTTGGATTTACAGAAGAAGAAGCTTATGCCGCTGGTAAAGCCGGATATTTACACGATATAGGCAAATCCATGATACCGAATGAAATTTTGAACAAACCGGATAAACTGACACCTGAAGAATTTCATGAAATGAAGAAACATTCTCTCTATGGCTATGATATTATTCGCAATTCAACCAGCGATGAGATTTCTGCAATTGTCGCCTTGCAGCATCACGAGCGTGAAGATGGAAGTGGATATCCCCATGGACTGTTCAAGGAAGAAATTCATCCTTTTGCCAGCATAACAGCTATTGCAGACGTGTATAGCGCGATGATTTCCAATCGTGTGTACCAGACGAAGCAGGAGCTACTCGCCGTATTACGCGAGCTGCACAGTATGAGTTTTGGACATCTAAACCCAGAAGCTACCCAAGTGTTCATCAGACACATGCTTCCTAATTTCATTAATAAGCAGGTTCTGCTGACTACCGGGCAGACAGGAACGATTATTCTGAACAATCCTGCTGATTACTTCAGACCCTTAGTGAGAATTAACGATGATGAATATGTAGATTTGTCTAGGGAACGCCATGTATCCATTGATGAAATTTATTTGGAATCCTGATCCGCTACTGCCTCCCGGCGTTACTTCGGTGGAACGAAATGTTTTGCCGAAGCCCAGGCTACGCGAATAAAAAGAGACTGTCCTTGATTCGTAGGTTCTTCTACGAAGGACAGCCTCTTTTTATGTTACGGACATTAACCTAGTCACAATTTACAATGATCAAAAACAATAAAGAAGGCAGGTGCAGGAAAAGTTTCCAGACCTCCTACATCTGTTTATTAAATAAGGGGTGCCTGAATCAATGTTGCGAAATTGAACTGGTGTACATGACCATCATTTAATGTGGTTTGGCCCGTAACAAAATGTACGTGCTTGCCATTTCCGACTGGAATAGCGGGTCCTGTTCTAATCCTTCTCAGATTATGAAAATGGTTCACGAAATCAGTTTTTGAAAGATCAATTTCATGGACATGACTTCTTCCAACTCGAATCGCTTGCCCAGTAACACCTGCAAAGCGGTGGTTATGTCGGTCTGCGCCTTCTTCAGCCAGTTTGGTACTACCTTCAAATTCATGTACATGCCTCTGTGTCTGTTTAGAAGAGATTGTTTTCTTCTTTACTGTAGGTTTATTCTTCTGCATCCGTTGCCTGCCTCCTTATGTTTTGTGGCTTTACAATATCCTATTAAGCAAACATAGTTAAGTGCTAGGCAATTATCCGCAGTCCTAACAATAATTTTTTTAATTCCATCTCCCCTTATAAAAGCGGTTAGATCATAAGACAATTCAGAAAACTGCCGAAGTCTTTTTAGACATTACGGAAAAAATAGAAGAAGACGAACTTAAAAAGTTCGCCTTCTATACTAGTAGGAAATCCGAGTCGGCACAAAATCGGCACGACTCCGATTTAACAGCTTTAGAATACCTCAAAAACCTTGTCACACCAAGGATTACGGCGTTTTAACCAATACTACCTTCCATTTCGAACTTGATCAAACGGTTCATTTCTACCGCATATTCCATCGGCAGCTCTTTGGTGAACGGCTCAATAAAGCCCATAACGATCATTTGCGTTGCCTCTGCTTCAGTCAAACCACGGCTCATCAGATAGAACAGCTGATCTTCCGATACCTTGGAAACCGTTGCTTCGTGCTCAAGCGTGATGTCGTCATTCATGATTTCATTATAAGGAATAGTATCTGAAGTTGATTGATTATCCAAAATCAGCGTATCACACTTGATATTCGATTTTGCACCTTGAGCCTGACGACCGAATGAAGCTAATCCGCGATACGTTACTTTACCGCCGTGCTTACTGATCGACTTGGATACAATTGTGGATGTGGTGTCTGGTGCCAAGTGGATCATTTTCGCACCTGCATCCTGATGCTGGCCTTTGCCTGCAACAGCGATGGACAGGACCATTCCTTTCGCTCCACGGCCTTTCAATACAACGGCTGGATACTTCATCGTCAACTTGGAACCGATGTTACCATCGACCCATTCCATCGTTGCGTTTTCTTCTGCAACCGCTCGTTTGGTTACCAGGTTATAGATGTTTGGTGCCCAGTTCTGGATCGTTGTATAACGAACGCGTGCGTTCTTCTTACAAATAATTTCGACCACGGCACTATGCAGCGAGTTCGTGCTGTAAATTGGAGCCGTGCAACCTTCTACATAATGCACAAAGCTGTCTTCGTCCGCAATAATAAGCGTACGCTCAAATTGACCCATGTTTTCCGAGTTGATACGGAAGTAAGCCTGCAATGGAACTTCACATTTCACGCCTTTTGGTACATAGATGAAGCTACCACCTGACCATACCGCACTGTTCAGTGCAGCAAACTTATTGTCCGCAGGAGGTACAACTGTTGCAAAATACTCTTTCAGAATCTCAGGATGCTCACGCAACGCCGTATCGGTATCCATGAAAATAACGCCCTGATCTTCCAGTTCCTTTTGCATACTGTGGTAGACAACCTCGGATTCATACTGTGCGGATACACCAGCCAAAAACTTTTGCTCCGCCTCAGGAATACCCAGTTTATCAAAGGTTTCTTTAATTTCCGTCGGAACTTCTTCCCATGTCTTCCCTTGTTTCTCGGAAGGTCTTACATAGTACTGGATATCGTTGAAATCCAGTTCATCCATATCTCCGCCCCAGTTTGGCATTGGCATTTTTTCAAACTGTTTCAGTGCTTTCAGACGGAACTCCAGCATCCATTCTGGCTCATCCTTAATTTTGGAGATTTCCTTTACAATTTCCGGAGTGAGACCCTTACCTGTTTGGAAAATGGACTTGTGCTCGTCACGAAAGCCATATTTATACTCTTCCATTTCCGGTGCTTTCTTGGCCATGTTTCTCAAACCTCCTCTGTTCTATTTAAATTATTTATCTTCATCAATCCCTTTGCGCAGCGCGTTCCAAGCCAGTGTCGCACATTTGATGCGGGCCGGGAACTTATTCACGCCTGACAAAGCTTCCAATTCTTCATAATCATCGAATTCAACGGCTTCTCCCTTCATTAAAGAAGAGAAGCGGCTTGCCATATCCAGTGCCTGATCAATCGTTTTTCCTTTGACCGCTTCTGTCATCATCGAAGCTGAGGACATACTAATCGAGCAGCCTTCGCCAGTAAAACGGGCAGCTTCGACCACGCCGTCTTTCGTTTTGAGTTGAAGAGAAATCCGGTCACCACACGTAGGATTATTCAAATCCACCGTAACGGCATCGTCCTCAAAACGTCCGCGATTGCGCGGATTTTTATAATGATCCATAATCACGCGTCGGTACAAGTCATCAAGTTGCATCGCCAAAATACTCCTTTGTTTGGATTAAGGCGCTGACCAAAGCGTCGACTTCCTCTTCCGTGTTATAGAGGTAAAAGCTGGCACGTGCAGTCGCACTGGCTTTCAACCAGCGCATCAATGGCTGGCAGCAATGATGGCCTGCACGTACAGCCACCCCTTTGCTATCCAATACGGTAGCTACATCATGCGGATGCACATCATCCAAGTTGAATGTTACAAGCCCGACATGACGTTCTGCAGGTCCGTAAATCGTCAACCCCTCCACTTCACGGAGACGTTTGAGAGCATAGTCGACCAGACGGCTTTCATGCTGTGCAATGGCGTCCAGTCCAATGCTTTCCAGAAAATCAATGGCAGCTCCCAAACCAACGGCTCCGGCTATAATCGGGGTTCCACCTTCGAATTTCCAAGGCAGCTCCTTCCATGTGGATTCATACAATCCCACATCGTCGATCATTTCACCGCCGAACTCAATGGGCTCCATGTTTTCCAGCAGCGCCTTCTTGCCGTACAGTGCTCCGATCCCAGTAGGAGCACACATTTTGTGACCCGAAAAGGCATAAAAGTCAGCATCGATGTCTTGCACGTCTACTTTCATATGTGGTGTGCTTTGTGCACCGTCTATAACGATGACTGCGCCTTTGCGATGCGCAATAGCTGCAATCTCTTTGACAGGGTTCACAACACCCAGCACATTGGAGACATGCGCAATCGCTACAATTTTCGTATTTTCTGTAACGGTATTCTCCACATCAGCAAGATCAACGCTACCATCCTCTTGAAGTGGAATATATTTCAAAGTCGCGCCTGTGGCTTTGGCTACCTGTTGCCACGGAATCAGATTACTGTGATGCTCCATTTGGGTGATGACAATTTCATCACCTGCCTGGCAATTAGCCCTGCCATAGGAAGAAGCGACCAGGTTCAACGCCGTTGTTGTTCCTCTTGTAAAAATAATTTCCTGACTGCGCTTTGCATTCAGAAAGCGGGCTACCTTCTCCCGCGCACCTTCATAAGCATCCGTTGCGCGACTACCCAAGGTATGCACACCACGGTGAACATTTGAATTATCATATTCGTAGTAGTGCTTGATCGCCTCGATGACCGCCAGCGGTTTTTGCGAAGTGGCCGCATTATCCAAATAAACCAGCGGATGACCGTTAATCTCCTGATGTAAAATCGGGAACTGTTCACGGATCAATGCAGTATTCATTGGCCTAACTTCCTTTCAACAAGGCTTTGCAGCTGATGTTGAAGTCCTTCGAGCGGAATTTCAGATACGACAGGTGCCAAGAAGCCATAAATAATCAGACGTTCAGCTTCTGCACGGCTAATCCCGCGGGACATCAAGTAATACACTTGTTCACGGTTTACCTGACCAACCGATGCTGCGTGACCTGCCGTTACATCATCTTCATCAATCAGCAGGATCGGGTTAGCGTCACCACGCGCTTTCGGGCTGAGCATAAGAACACGTTCTGTTTGCTGACCGTCTGCTTTGGTAGCACCTTTTTCAATTTTTGTAATTCCGTTAATGATGGAAGACGCTTCTTCACGCATTACTGCGCGCGTAATCATCTGACTGGCGGAATTTTTACCAAAATGCTGTGCTTGTGTCGTATAGTTCAGCTTTTGTGAGCCGGAACCAACAGCAATGATCTTGGCATCCGAATTGGAGCCATTGCCTTTGAGCACGGACATGGTATTGCTTGCTGTATTACCGTTGTTCATTTCGCCCACAATCCATTCGATAGCTGCGTCATTTCCCAACGTAGCACGACGAATCGAAATATCCGTTACTTGCTCTCCAAACTGATGGACTGTCGCATAACGTACTTTAGCTCCTGCATTTGCAACAACTTCTACCGCACCGTTATGAAGAACAGGTGCCGCCAAATCCGCAGATACATAGTTGTCTACGTAAGTCACGGAACTGTGGCTTTCAACAATGAGCAGCACATGCGGTGCAAACGTTGCAGTCGCATCGTCCGTCAGAAATACAGCTTGAAGCGGAACGTTCAGTTCTACATTTTTAGGCACATAAGCAAATACTCCACCGTTCCAGAGTGCTGCGTGCAATGCAGATAATGAATTTTCTTCAGCCTTAATAACTGTGTTCAGATGAGCTTTAACCAAATCAGCATGCTCTTTAACAGCTGTTTGTAAATCCGTGAAAATGACGCCTTGCGCCGCCAATTCCTCGCTCAGCTTCACATATACCGCGCCGGAGTTGCGCTGAATAATCAGACCACCCTCCTGTTGCTCTTTGACCAGATCAGCAATGGCTGCCGGGACCTGCCCTACCGATGCAATGACCTCATTCTGTTTATGTTGACCGTAATCGTTTAATTTCCATCGTTCGATTTTTGTTTTTTCAAATACCGGAAGCTCCAGTTTGCCTGCAAGCTCAAGTGCTTTTTGTCTGTCTTCGGCCAACCAAGATGGTTCGCCGTTACGTTCGGACAGAACACGCAGTTGCTCGGAATCTACCGGAAGGATTGTTTGTGTAGTCATTAGTTTTCCTCCTCGCTTCCGGCTTACGCCTCTTGTCCTACAGTTTCATCAACGATACCCAGCTCTTCCTTGATCCAGTCGTAACCGTCCGCTTCCAGACGCTCAGCAAGCTCAGGACCACCGGATTTAACGATACGTCCTTGCATCATTACATGTACATAATCTGGTTTAACGTAGTTTAACAGACGTTGATAGTGAGTAATGATAAGGAAACCACGCTCTTCGGAACGCATAGCGTTGACACCGCTAGCCACGATTCTCAAAGCATCGATATCCAGACCGGAGTCGATTTCATCAAGAATGACAATTTTCGGATCAATCATCATCATTTGCAAAATTTCATTCCGTTTTTTCTCACCACCAGAGAAGCCTTCGTTCAGGTAACGGTGAGCAAACTCAGGATTCATTTCGAGCTCTTTCATTTTGCTTTCCATTTGACGGATAAACTTAATCAGGGAGATTTCTTGTCCTTCTTCACGGCGCGCGTTAATCGCACTACGCAAAAAGTCGGAGTTCGTTACCCCTGCAATTTCACTCGGATACTGCATCGCCAAGAACAATCCTGCACGTGCACGCTCATCCACTTCCATATCCAGCACGTCTTCTCCATCCAAAGTTACTTTGCCATCTGTGACTTCATATTTAGGATGACCCATCAAAGCAGACGCGAGTGTACTTTTACCCGTACCGTTAGGACCCATGATGGCATGGATTTCTCCGCCCTTCATTTCGAGGTTAATACCTTTCAAAATTTCCTTGCCTTCAATGGTCGCCTTGAGACCTTCAATCTTAAAGTTTGTAGCCATATTCGCAATACCCTCCAAAAAATGTAGTGTGGTGTCGAAATCAGAAAGTATATTTAAACAGGGGAGCCCCCTGATTTCAAGTAATATTTAAAAATTTATTTATAATCATTCTAAACTGATTCTCAATGATTCTCAAGTTATTTTATAATAAATATCTTTAAGGGTGCAACCAACAGACACACGTTATCCAACTTTCTTCATAAAATGTTCACCCTACTAGGCACACAAATAGCAAAATTCATCCTGTGGTTGTTCATATAATTATAAATTTGTACAAAAAACATGGGATGCATGATCTTTTTCCAGCCATAAAAACGCTACTGACAGCATGACGTCAGTAGCGTTTTACATGTAGAGAGTTTATTTCAGAGCGTAACCCCATCACTATGGAGTGGAATTAATTTCACCGAACTAGGCATTGGGTAATGGAGCGAAATTCGGCCAATTAGCCCAAATAAGAGCGAAGCATCCACATATGTTTCTCCAGATCCGCTTTATAACCAATCAGCAAATCTGCAGTTGGCTGGTCGGAATTGCTTTCCGCCAGTTCGATACCTTCCTGAAACTCCTCGCATACTGTTGCAAAATCCTCGATCAAGGTTTGTACCATCTTAGGAGCATCTTCGTTGCCGGTTGCTTCCTGAATCGACGACAGCTCCAGGTATTCCTTCAACGTTGCGGAAGGAGAACCTTTCAACGCGAGCAAACGCTCGGCGATCTCATCCATTTTCAATGTCACTTCATTGTATAACTCTTCAAATTTAACATGGAGTGTGTAGAAACTAGAGCCTTTCACATACCAGTGATAGTTATGAATTTTTACATATAACACATTGAGGTTAGCGACTTGACGGTTTAAAAGTTCCTCCACCGATTTGGTTTGCGTATTTTTCGAGTTACTTGTTGTTTTAGCCATCATAAATCCCTTCCTTTTTCATCAAATTGACTTTCAGGAACGTTTACATATCCATCACCGTCATTACTGACGGTAAGACGCCAGCGGGCATCCTAATATCACCTGCCGGACGTCTGTCTCATATTTACCCTCTCTATACGGAGACGAAACAAAAAAAGAGTTCTCCTTTCTTCCTCTTTCAATCCCCATAAAAAAAATGTACAAAACTTCAATGATTTTCGTTATACTTTCTCTATCCTATCAAAATACTTGGTTTAATATTGTGATATTTTTTAAACTATTTACATGCGCACATTTTATGGAGGTGACTTCGTTGTCCCAATATCATCCTTTAACGACTGAAGAAGCAATCGAATTCGTGAAGAACATCCCCGGATTTTTTAGTCAGGAAGCCCATCTGGAATGCCGAGAAATCGGTGATGGTAACTTAAATCTGGTTTTTCATATTACGGATTCTGAATCTAACAAGAGTATCATTGCCAAGCAGGCACTTCCCTATGTAAAAATTGTGGGTGAATCCTGGCCGCTTTCACTGGATCGTGCCCGTATTGAACGCGAGGCACTTCAGCAGGAACACTACATTTGCCCCGAATTGGTTCCTGCGGTACTGGCGTATGACGATGAGCTTGCGTTGACCGTGATGGAGGATCTTAGCTCACACACCATCATGCGCAAGGGACTAATAGAAGGAAACACCTATCCATATTTCGCTAATCATATTGGGGAGTTTCTGGCACGCACGCTCTTCTTCACCTCAGATTTGGGCATGAATCAGCAGGATAAAAAAGACCTGGTTAAACGCTTTATCAACCCGGATCTCTGCAAAATAACTGAGGATCTGATTCTGGATGAACCGTATCGGTTCTCAGATAATAACAACTATGGTGCGTACATCGAAGACGAAGCAGAGGCACTACGTACAGATCAAGTGCTTCACCTGGAAGTGGCTTTGCTGCGAGAAAAGTTTTTGACACGAACCGAAGCGCTTCTGCACGGTGACCTTCATACTGGTAGCATTTTTGTAACGACCGAATCGACTAAAGTCATTGATCCTGAATTTGCCTACTACGGACCCATGGGCTTTGATATCGGAGCGGTGATCGCCAATCTGCTGTTGAACTACGCAGCACAACCCGGATGGACCTCTGGCGAGAAGGCTCTAAAGGAAAGGCGTGACTGGGTTCTGGAGACCGCCATTCAGGTATGGGAGCAGTTTGAGCGTAGGTTCCGCAAACTGTGGGATGAGCATGTCACCGATCATATGGCACGTACAGCGGGATATCAGGACTTGTATCTCCAGAAAGTACTGCAAGATACGATTGGTTTTGCAGGGTGCAAAGTGATTCGCCGTATCATCAGCCTGTCGCATGTGGCAGATATCGACACCATTGCCGATCCTGCTATCAAGGAAGCTGCGGAACGTCTGGCGTTATCTATCGGTAAATCCTTGGTTCTTCGCAATCGCGAGCTTCATTCGATTCGGGAACTGGGAGACATTGTTCGGACAGCAACAGCTGCCCAAACTAAAGGAGCTTAATGAATATGAGTGAAAAGAAAGAATCGGCGCCCGTAACCTCTGGGAAAGCTGCAGTGTCCAGTCAGGCTCTATCTTCGCTGGTGTGGAAAGGCAACCGCTTGTCTATGTTGGATCAGCGTCTGCTGCCCGAAACGATTGTCATGCTGGATTTATTCACGGCCGAGGAAGTATGGGATGGCATACATGCCATGAAGGTACGTGGTGCGCCCGCTATCGGGATGGCTGCGGCCTACGGCGTTGTGCTAGGAGCTACCGCCTACGACGGCACCAACGCTGCTGGGTGGCTGCAGCATGTACACGCCGTGTGCGGACATTTGGCTACTTCACGCCCGACGGCAGTGAACCTGTTCTGGGCCCTGGACCGCATGAAGAAGCGGGCTGGGGAGCTCATCGTTGAAGCTAGCGGAGGTCAGGTCGAAGACTGGAATGCCGGGCTGGAACGTGAAGCCACAGCTATTCAGGCAGAGGATGAGGAAGTATGTCGCCAGATCGGAATCCATGCTTTACCTCTGTTCGAGGACGGGATGGGCGTACTCACTCACTGCAATGCAGGGGGATTGGCGACAGCGAAATACGGAACAGCGCTCGCGCCGATGTACCTTGCGCAGGAGAACGGCATCCACCTCAAAGTATTTGCCGACGAAACCCGCCCCGTGCTGCAGGGGGCGCGCCTGACCGCTTTCGAGCTTCAGCAGGCAGGCATTGATGTCACCCTGCTCTGTGACAATATGGCGGGCATGGTGATGTCCAAAGGATGGGTACAGGCCGTTATTGTCGGCACAGATAGAGTCGCTGCTAATGGAGATGTGGCCAACAAAATCGGCACCTATAGTCTAGCTGTGCTAGCGAAGGCGCATGGCATTCCTTTTTATGTCGCTTCGCCACTATCTACCATTGATTTGCAGACCGCAACAGGCGCAGATATTCCGATCGAGGAGCGTTCTGCTGAGGAAGTTACCGAAAGCTTTGGTAAAAGGACCGCCCCGCAGGGCATCAAAGTCTACAACCCAGCTTTCGACGTTACACCTCATGAGTACATTACCGCCATCATTACCGAAAAAGGAATTGTACAACCACCCTTTAGCGAGAACCTGACCCATTTGTTTGCCGAATAATTGTTCTTGCAGGTCATATCGTTCGTATATAATTCATATGATTCAACTCGATAGAATAAAACTTTTCATAGAAAAAAACCGGAGCCAAAAAGTCCGGTTTTTTTCTGTTCTTGTTCCTCTACTTTTATGCAACATATGCACATAGGCTTCATTACACCAGTTTCAAAAGTGCTTCGTATCCTGGCATACCTGGCTTAATCCCTAGTTGCTCCGCTTCAGTCGTCACCGATTCCATCGGCGCTTCCAACAATTCCTTCAGCGTTTTTACCCCCACAGCTCGTGCGGCAAGAATTTTCCGATCCGCCAGCCGTTCATTGAGCAGTCCAACATCCAGGGCACCACACATGATGTAACCACGGGAGTTAGAGATCGTCAACAGCGTTGTTTTAGGCAGTTTGACCTCAACTCCGATAAATGTATGCTCACCCACTTGCACGGATTCCATGTGTATCATGGTTATTACATGCACCTCCTCTTTGTTCACCCGGGATATTTTATGCAGCATTTCCGGGTAAGTGTGGACGCCCGTGGATACATTCAAAATATTAGGAGGCTTATGGGTCTAGACTAGAAAGTGGACACATTTACTTTATCTGTGTTCACAATATTATTCCTTCAGTATCTCTGGTCCAACATCCTTACTTGCTCAGATGTGGCTGTTCCTTGCTGCTATTGCAGCATACCATTTATAGTCTTCAACCCATTCATCTTCTCCAATTGAATCGGGGATATCTTTTATATGGACATTTTGTCCATCTGCTTGATTACCTTATCCATCCAACAATTGCACTACTTGTGTTCCCTTTTTTATATCTTTAATATTTTCTGAATCCTTTACACTAATACCAATGAGTGGAAGGTTAGCAATGGAAAAAGAAAGGCTAATATCCAATACGTCCAGTTCACATTTTGTCCCATCTACCTTATCTACTTGTATTTTTGAACCTATCAAACTTTTCAGATTCGTATGATCCTGCTTATCTAATCCAATATTTGTTCCAATTAAAATGATTCCTTTATTGGGTGTTTTAATAATATCGTCTAACTTCATAATCTCCAAAAGAACATCTCCATGAATCGTTTTGTTTAGGTGCCCGTTCCATGTACCCATGATACATTCCTTTTGGAATACCAAAAGACATATATCTAAGAAGCTTCACACTGAATCGAATTTCTTCTCATAGCATTTTGAATTAGCGGCTACAAAATCCTGACCTAGTTCAGTTAAGCTATCTGCCGATTTTCGAAATGCGTTTCATGTATCTGCAGTAGGAACATCACAAGAATTAGGTGGGGGTGGTAAACAACTTGCGTCAATGTTCCCTGCTTCCATCAGATCTGCTAATCTGAATTTATCTGCATGGTGACGTACTCCCTAGCACTAGAATTCGTCAGGGTAAGTCATTCATATTCTTCTGAGATGTATGGGGTTAATTGTAAAATTTCTCCTTAGTCAGCCCTTCCCACAATTGCCCCATAGATGAAATTTGTTGTACTAAATTGCTATTCATTTGAGCTACTAATTGTTGTGCCTGTTCTAATTTCTTGGAGACAGTCGTAAGCTGCTAAAGGCCTTATAGGATGTAACAACAACCATATCCTGCAACTCAGGAATAAGCATTAGCAATATCCCATGAGTTTTGCCATCATCGAGTTCTTTTAATCTTTTTTGAGTTCTTCTAATTCCTTATGCACTTTCTCAACTACGGCATTAACAATCTTATGAATTTGGTACTGGGTTAGATCTTTATCAGTCTGCATTCTAATTCAAAATTTAATGTTACAGCCATAAAATCTTTTTACCATTGCCATACTGTTATGTTTTATCTTTTCAATGTTATACTGTTATGTTTTATTCTATATATTTGAGCAACTTTCCATCTGGGATAAAATCGCACTTGGCGTAAAAAGTGTATACTTCTTCATAGGTCATATTTTCATTGGGACGAATCCATCCAGTAATTTTTGATATTCTCATTGATGGCCATTTGGCAGTCTTATTGTGGTAATCAATTTTAATACTGAATTATCTCCAAAAGGCTCTCCAGCATCATTTTTCCCTAACCAACTAGTTTTTCGTGCGTTTGCAACTCTTCAATCATTAATTCATCGAAATATGTAAAGTATCAGCATGAAAGGTTCCAAAGTTAATTGTATTTAAGATAAATCGATACAAAAATGATTCTTTGCCATTGAGAATTGTGATTTTACTATTCAACAACTTGCCTTCCTATATTTATTCCATATACATTTCTTAAAAGTGACAGTAAAATCCTGCTTTTATGGTGTTACTCCATCGATGCAACAACTGTCTCATTTCTTCCATTTTACATTCAGGAACAATTTCAAAGTAGATGTCAAATCAATTGGTTTTTCACCATGCTTCTCGCAACTAGCTACATACCAGTTATTATAAACATATTTGTATTTTGAGTAGTGCTTCATACGTAATTTTCTCCCTTCAAAAGATTATCAAATACTGTTTTTATGTTCCTCAAGTAAGTAGTAAGTGCTTCACTAACTTCTTGAAGTAGTACTTATTATTCGGTTTTCTCAAGAACTGATTAATTGTTATAGTAACAGCAACTTTTCTCCAATTCATAAGCATTGCTAGACTATTTACATCCTTAATCAGTGTAACCCATCCAACTTCCTTATCATCATTAGTTAAGATATGTACATCGCCTCATTACTTCCCCTAAAGGGATCTCGCAACCAGAGATAATAAAAGATGCCGTTTGACAATTCATATATGTTATAGTCTCCATCCTTAGCTGAACTTTAGTTACATACTTTTATTAAATTATCAACTTTCATTATATTTATTTGTTTGATTTCAATTAGATTTATTACTAGTCTACAATTTGATAATTTATTTTATATATGGTAGTATATTCCTTGTAAATCAAATCCATTTAAAGGATGTTAATGGTTTTGTTTTACCAACATATCTAAGGAGTGATTATAAAGTGAAAAAATTATTAAGTTTGTTTGTTGTATTTGTATTATTTTTAAGTGTACTTCCTTACTCAGTTAACGCACAGGATTCTTTATCTATTAACACCCCTGAAGACTACATTAATTATCTAAAAGCCAATAATAAAGAACTCAACTCGCAGAACAATAATGACTCCTCTGTCATTCTAGAGCAGTTCACAAATCTCTCGCAAGAAGAACAACAAAAGTTTGTAAATTATATGAATGATCCTGAAGCGATAAAATCAATTTTTAATGTAATACAAAGCGGAAAAGATTCAGATTTATATAATGGAGATATAAAAGTGAGGGTAAACCAAAACAAACAAGCACACTCTACTACTCCTTTTGCGACTGAATATACACCTCATGCTGAAACAGTCGTTTCTACATTTGGTATCAATATTATTACAACACAAGTATATATACATTACAGAGTTAGTGCGGGGAAAGTGACTGAAATTCTAAATGGCGGTGGAGTTGTTACAAGAAAGTGGGTCCCTTTAGTGAATATCACCATAAAAGAAGAGAAACCACATATTAACTCTGACAAGCGCAGCGCCTACCAGACAGCATATTTCACTTGGAACTTTACTCATCCGTCTCTTGAGGAGGTAATCGGAACTGGTACACATACAATTTGGGGATATGCAGACGGTACTTGGGAATCACAATTTTTAAATTAATAACAAAGGACGCAATTAATATTATGAATAAGAACCAGTTACAATAATAGGGATAGCGCTAGGCATACTACTTATTCTATATCTATTAACCAGATTATTAATAAGAGAAGCGTTTGATATATTTACTCAGCGCTTCTCTTTTCGTGATAAAAGTAGCACTTTATTAATTCATAGCGCCTTGTGAAGTAAAGCACCAATCCCCCAATAAGGAAAAATGTAGCTCCAATTAAAAAAACTCTTATCAAAGCCATGATAAAAATCTCCGATTCATAAAACCCCTCCCCTCTAATAATCTCATTAGACTATTTTGTTCTTCCCATAATTTTGAGTATGTATCATACTTCATAACATTCACGTACCTTCCGTATACTTTAACCATATCACTAAGTAAGTAGCCTGATTGAAGACTCTCCTGTTTAAACCCACCTCTAAATTCTTAGTTGCATGCAAATTATCTTCTTTATCAGATAAATTACTATGAAAAATGAAAAAAGCTCACTCCTATTTTATTGTTAAAGGAGCAAGCTCGGTTCGTATTATTGAAGCTACTTTATGATTCAAATGTCAACTTTTCGGGAAATATACCACCTTCTTTAACGAAGCAACGTGCCATCCGCTGTGCAGCCCTATCAAAATAAAATTTATTTGAATGACTCGGATCTGGTAAAGGTTCAATTTCAGAGAATAGCTTAGTCTCTTTGTTCAATTGAATTTTCCCCATAATGTGTTCATTTGGGCCATATCTATAAATAACTACATTCTCATCCTCATGCTCTTTAAAAAGTAAAACAAATGCTCCCATTATAAAATCTCCTCTATTCTATTTCCCATGGACGACCCGACCTTACCGCAGCTTTATGAGCAGTCTCATAGTCTGTTTTAAATATACCCTCAAATCTGGATTCAAACAATTCATGATTAAGCAAATCCATATCTTTTTCTGTTTGTAATCCTTTTTGTAATCTATCCCATGCTTGAGCTATTTCGTAATCAGAATGAAATCTGCCATAACCACTCGACTTTATATGTTCATTTATGAAAACGTGTTCTTTGATTCTTTGAACTCTACTTTCCTTCATTCCAGAATTTTCAGCTATTGCTCTTACATCACTATCAGACGCTCTGATTTGATCATACATCTCATCTGCTTCAGCTTCTCTACGAAAATATTCATCAATTGAAAGATCGTTTCTTCCACCTGTTTGTACTTCTGTTTTAGGTTCAGATTCTATTGAATTACGCAATTTCGAATTCGCATTATTCTTCGGAATCTCATACTTAATAGATGATTTCAAACCAATTTTAGGCTTGATTACTGAACTAACTCCTCCAATTAATCCAGCTGTACCGATCATATTAGCCCAGTGTTCCTTTGACCAGGCATTGTTTGGATTAAATGCCCCTTGAATCATACCTGTTACTCCAAATGTGCCGAAATTGAGCATGTCATTCCATGAATCGTTTTGTTTAGCTGCCCGTTCCATGTACCCTTGGTACATTCCTTTTGGAATACCATATGACATATAATCTAGAAAGCTCCAGACTGAATTAAACTTTTTCTCATAGCGTACTGAGTTAGCGTCTACAAAATCCTGACCTAGTTCAGTTAAGCTATCTACTGATTTTTGGAACGCATTCCGTGTATCTGGAGCAGGAACAGCACATGAATTCGGTGGAGGTGGTAAACAACTTGCGTCAATGTTACCTGCTTCCATCAGATCTGCTAATCTGAATTTATCTGCATGGTGACGTAATTCCCTAGCAATAGAATCCGTCAAGGTAACAAAGTCATTCATATTCTTCTGAGAGGTTTGGAAGGAATAGTAAAAGTGCTCTTTAGTCAGTCCTTCCCACAATTGCCCCATAGATGAAATTTGTTGTACTAAATTACTATTCATTTGAGTTGCCGTTTGCTGTGCTAACTCAAACTGCTTGGAGGCAGTCATAAGCTGCTCAGGTGTCACTTTAATTGTTGTCATAATATACCTCTGTTTGAGTTCGTTATGACATAGTAACATTATTCCGATTTATGGAAAATGAACTTAATTCCTAATTGTTATGTGAAATAAGATAACTTTATACCTATGACCAAAAGCTTATAGTCATCGCTTTCCACTCCTGATCTTCAATCATATCCTGTAACTCAGGAATCAACTTTAGGAGTTTTTTATAGTTCTGTAGCTGTTGTTTCGTGATACCGAGTTCCTGAACAATATCGGTAGTATTTTTTATAGGGACATTTTGTTCATCTGCTTGATTCCCATATCCTTAGCTCAACAATTTGATCATGATTGATATTGGAACATGGTGACCTGAATTTGACGCACCTTCGTTTGAAGCAAGGTGGTTGTAAATGTCATCCTCCTTTATTCAGATTGGCTAACTATGTAAAAGGCCCACTCCCGTTTTTATTGTTAAGGAGCAGGCTCAAATTGTACTTTTTTAAATCTCTATGCTATCCGACAACTCTAAAATAGTCTTATCTTCAATCTTCCCATTAATGAACAACTCTCTTGCTGATTCAAATGATTGCGAAAAACTGTCTCTTTCACGAGTAAGAAAGTACTCTTCTTCATTTTGGCTAATCCAATAGCTATCATTTTTATAGTAGAACTGAAACTCTTCCCCCATTTCAAAACGTTCCACCAATTCATTGTATTCCAAAACAGTCCCTCCTACTTCTTGTTAACTCTTTTAAATGTCCCATCTTCTTTCCATTCAAAAACATGTTCATGAGGCCACTCTGGATGCTGCTTTGAATTTCCATGATTCGTGTAGTCTATTGTTTTAATTTTCTTAGGTGTAATGGCATCCTACTACTTTATAACGAATGTTAGACCATAGGGGACTATATGCTCTGTCGTGCTTACAATTTATGTGGTACCCATACAAACCAAAAAGGCTAGATGGATAATCCCATCTAGCCTCGATTGAGTGAAAAATACACAATTGAGGATTTCCAGAGTTATTCATATTTCCAAATAATAGATCCATCAGTAGATGTTATCATGCTGGGAGGATCGTTATGGAGAGAAATTTCAATAAAGGGGCTCTTTCCTTTTTGTAACCAATTATATATACTTCCTTCGTCGTTAATCGGCTTAGATACTATCTTTTTAACTTCAATAACCGCAGCATCATATTCAATGAATTCATTATCATCTTCATCTAAACCATTGTTTGTTTCATAAATGGTGTCCCTAGTACCAATAATCTTTAATCCACTTCCCCACTGAATAGTTAATTCTTCTTTCGGTACTGAAAGAATGGCTTTAATCAAAGAATCATATCCCATATATTCCTCCTTGGTTTAAGGCGCTGCTGGTACAATATGTGCGCCATCTTTACTGTAATGAATAATTCCTTTTGTTGTTTCTTCGAACATACCAGTATCTCTATTATAATATTTCCCGATAGGTTTTCCGAAATCAATCCTTTCTCGCCCTGCTTTAAACATAGCACCTTTTCCAGAATAACTATCAAGTAATTCTTGTGCGGTTTTGTTATCACCATAGAAAATACTCTTGTTCTTACCATTGGCTAAGTCTTGTTTGTAGTTGGGCGTCCCAACAATATGCTTCTCCTGATCTCCGTGTTTTACTTTTACAGGGTAACTGTCAACTTCACGATAAGGACCTGCTGGAACAGATTTTTTCCCATAAGAAGGTACACCTTCTCCCTTCATCATCTGCCACAATTCCGCTGAGCTCTTCCCTATTCCGCTTGCGCCTTTAACTGCGGTTGTACCTCCATGTGCCGCTAAAGCTGCTGAGCCAATCAATCCAGGTATTCCGATAATACTACCAACTCCTGTGGATGAAACAGCAACTGCTAATCCTTCTCCACCTGTTCCAACGATGACCTCACCAGCTCCCTGCAATGTCGTAGCTACGTGACCGAGAGTTTCACCTACTTTAGCAGCCATAGGATGATCATAGTCACGGTCTTTGTCAGGAAGCATCCCCAAGGTTAAATCTTCCTGAATAGCACCTTTCGCTCCCTGAGCAGTATCCCACAAAATTTCCCCTTGAAGCTTACTAGCTTCCATCTGAGCTTCAGCCTTGGTGATCTCAGCTTTACCGATCTGTTCAAAGATTTTATGTAACCAACCTTCACCGCTTGATGCCGTTTTAACAGGCACACCATTCCCTGGCACATCCAGTACGACTTTTTCTCCATCTACCTGTGTGAAGTTTTTTGAAATAAAAATGAGTTCTTGTGCAACCGTAGAAAGTCGTTCAAGCGTCACGCCCATGGATTGTCTAGAGACCTGAAAATCTTGGAAAAACCTCTCTCGGGTAGCACCAGACCAACCTTGTTGGACAAAATCAATTCTTCCATTCAGTAAATTCAACATACGTTCCATTTCGTGTTTACCATGCAAGAACTGGTCAGCCACTTCCATTAGCTTGTCAGGTGGAACCAATATTCTCCCCAATTGATCACGTCCATTTTAATTTAGATGGAAATAATCTTATCAGAAGGAGATGTTTAGGGATATCCACCTGTTATCCTGAAATTTCCTTTTATATTATGTGACAAATGAACTGATATAAACGGAGTTACTATGTCAAAAGTATTGTATAAAGCCTCTTTTTAATATAAACGAAAATATCAGTGTTAAATTTTTTTAACATATTGTGGGGGCACAAAATCGGCAAGCCAAACACCATTGTTAGCGACATAGAACTTAACATTGTTAGCCATTGATTTTACTGTATCGATTTCAAGAATGACTAATTCACCACGTCTCTTACCTGCCAATGTTGCAAATTCAAGTGTCTCAGATAGATGAACATACTTTCTCCCCATGGGTTTAATTCCCTCGGTAATAATTTTATCAACTACTTTGCTATTTGTTCCGTGATAAAGAGTAGTTGGTGGAATGGATTCTTTGTAATCTAATCTTCCTGCACTGTGCCCGTAGTTAGCTCGTATGTATCCATTTACCATGTGGTATCGCTTCTTTGGACAATTAGTTACGACTTGATCAATTCCTGCTTCTCCTATATCCGACCATCTATTCTCTGACTTAATTGCTGAAATTAAGTCTTGCACGTGGCAATAACCTTCATGGTCCAACTTAATTCCAAACTGTTCTGGTGTATGCCTAAGAATTTTACTCATAAATTTACTAAGGCTCTCTTCTTGTTTTGGTGATAACATCATATACTCCTTCTAATGTAATATTTGCTTTATCTAAAGTAACCAATCTGATGATTCATAGCGTCTTGTGAAGTAAAGCACTAATCCCCCGATAAGGAAAAATGTAGCTCCAATTAAAAAACCTCTTAGACTATATCTGCTATAAGCCTCCAATAATACTGCAACTCCCAGCCCACAAGGGAAATACCCGAAAATCCCCCTTATCAAAGCCATGATAAAAAACTTACGATTCATAAATTTTTCTCCTCGCTAATCATACTTCATTATATAAAAACGAACAAAATTATTTCATCCATATATCCTCTTTGTCCATTCCACAGCAATCCAAAGTCTCCAACAATAACTTCCATTCTAAGCCTAAATTAAAAAGACAACAGGTGATACCTGCTGCCTTTACTCACCATTATTCAGCTTCCGTCAACATTTTTAAAATGCCAGTAAATGAGCCGTCAATCGACATAATACCTCCATTAACTTGCTTGCTAAATTCAGACTCTGTAAGTTTATCTTTTCCTACCGTGTGATTCTTAATGAATTTTATAAGGTCTGCTTTCTGCTTTGCAATATCCTTTAAAACTTGGTCACTTTCTCGCTTGTAATTTTTAATACTTTTACTTAGTTCCACCTTCGCCACGCTGAGCTGCTTCTTTAATTTATCACAATCAGCCTTGGCTTGAGCTATTACCGCTTTACTTGATTTATTTTTCACTTCGTTTTTATAGCGCGCTGATGCTTGACTTAATCTCTGAGTTAGCTCACGAACTTCTGCCCCCAGAACAGTATTAAGTTTTTTTTGTGCAATTTTAATTTCCTTCACACGATCTTTGTAATTCTCAAAGTATATTTTTTCGATTTCACTTGTTGACATTGCTTTTGTAGATGTTGCTGCCAATACTTGTGATGGAATTAAGATAGCAAACATTAATAGTAGTAGAATAGCTTTCTTCATATGTATCTCCTTCTTTGGTAGTAGTGCAATTATCATAAGGGAAATGAAGGGAATAGGCAATATGTCTTGTTATTTAAATACTACTTTCCACATTATATAATCTTCCAATGATCGAATAAGCATTTGACAGATAAAAGTCCAAGCTAAGTCACTTCTAGAAGCTTATTTATGTAGAGCAAAACAAACGATATAAAAAAAGCTAGACGGATAATTCCATCTAACCTCTTGATCATAGTTAATTTTCTAGGTCTATTGTGATCTTAAACTTGAGATTATTTTATTCCAACATTCCTCCATGTTGTCCAGTTGGATCGTAATTACTAATGCTACTGACATAAAACTGGATACTAGGAGAGTGGAATCAACTTACTCTTACTCTTCATCTTCATTAACCACTTTAATTAGATTTCCGTAGACTGCCCTCGTATGAGCAGATGCATGTTCTTTAAAATGTGTAAACAACCTCATACATCTGATTGCTTGTATTCTATTATTAGCTTCAGCAGACTTTTCCAAACAGCTGAACAAAAATGTGAAGCCGTCTGAAAATCTCCCCTTACGCAAAAGATAGATCGCCAATTCCCTTGAAAAATGAGTAAAACGTTCTGAACTAATTTGTTGAGTATATACGCCTACCTGATTTTGTTCATTCAAAAAAGACTGAATTTCTGCTTCAAACAGTTCAAGGATGTGATCTACATTTATATTATATCGATTAGCCACCTCAATTATATTATCTATTGCGGGGAGTATTTCATCTTTCTTTGAAGAAAAATAAGCAACATAATCAGGGATTACACTTAAGTCGCCTGACATAAGCCTATTCACATAAATATTAGCGCTTGCCCATTCTTTAAATTGATTTTTCCATTCTAGGGTCGTTTCATCTTTCTCTTCTACCCAGCTTAAATCGGCATATCTCTGGATATGTTGGAGTGCTGTCTCATAATCTTTATTAGCATCACAAACTTCAGCACGTATTAAATGCGAAAATGCCCAGTAGACAAATGAAGGGTATAGCGGCTTCTTTGTATGTTCACTATTTTCAGAATGCTGTTGATCAATTTTGTATTGTATTTTCGCTTTATTCCCCAGCGATTTAGCAAAATAATCCAATTTAACCCATTTTCGTAGAGAACGATATGTATTCACCAACGCTCTTAGTGCATCAAGCTGATCTATTTCATCTAATCTTTCAACGTAAGGCTCGAACTGAACCGCTGCATCATAGTTTTTCTCTTGATCGTCTCCAACACGAATCGTAAACAATCGATAATGGCAAACCGCCAATCGCTCTGAATGTTGCTGCCTTTCACTCTCGGCCACATTTTCATAAAGAAACGCCGCTGCTTCATTGTGACCATCTCTGTAAATATTCTCGGCTACTTCAAAGAGTAACGGAGGATAGATTGGATTATCCAGCAACAAAAATACAACTCGTTGCAAGCAATCGAGTCGATCAAGCTCCACACATCGGTACAAAAAAGGGCTAATTCTTCGCCAGTTGAGCGTTTCTTCTATGATACACTCTTCAATGTAACGTTCATAAAAATAGTCTGGTGGTAATTCCATCCCGGCAGTAATGCGATCCAATTGGTTAACGGATAAAATACGATTTCCAGTAACAATACTGCTAACCGTACCTACATTCAAATCAATGATGTGTCCAAACTCGGTCATGGTTAAGCTTTTCCGTATCAGATAGGTTTGAACTTCTGCTCTAATCGTAGGTGTGATCTCCATAGATAAACCACCCTTCATCATAAACTTTTCATATGATGCATAGATAAAAAACTATGTAATTGAGAAACGAGTTATAAAATTAATTTATTTGATCACTCATGATTATACCGTTTTTTAGAATAAAATCATATATATTTCAGATATTTACGCAAGATACCTTTTTGGATAGTTTACAATGATTTCATGATAAAGTGGAATATCAGAGGACAAATCAAGCAATACAAATTTATCAGATTGAGTAGATGTGTTCAAATTCCATTATAATTTATCTGTAGATTGGTCTTAAAATTGATATGTAAAGCTGACCAACTACCGTCTACAATTTGCGTATGGTATCAAGTCGAAAAATAGGCTGAGTCAGGGAGTGGAAGTGCTATGCCCATATTTGTGGAAATTGAATGGTAATTTGATTTTAACCACCTCCGGGGTATTTAGAAGCAGAAATCAGCGTCCATTAAATAACTATACGGTGTAGATAGATGTGCTGGAGGAAATTGTAGAAATTAAAGAGATGTTTTGGGTGTAAATCCCCCCCTCATTTTATCTAAATAATAATATATGGATATTAAAAACAAAGAAACCTAGACATATTATCTAGGCTGCAACAGTGTACGAGTGTACACATATGAATTTAGAGTCTGTTCATTTCAGTCAGTTATGAGATTTTAATAAAATGAACCAGTACATATCAGTAAATTGAAAACAGCTATGAAAGCTTTATTTATCCAGATGTTTTTATGCAGCAATTGCAGTACTGTGGACATCCGTGGAGCCATAAAATATTTAGGGTTTATTCATGTATAGTAAAATAATATTAAAATAAGTCATATAAAAAGAGCTAGACGGATAATCCCACCTAACTACTTGATAATAGTTGATTTTCTATGCTCTACTGTAATCATGAACTTGCGACATTTTATTTCTCACATTCCTCCATGTTGCCCTGTAGGCTCATAAGTAGACCCTTTGTCTTGGTGCTGAAGAAGGGGAACCGCTACTACTACTAGTATAAAACTGGTAACTAAAAAAGATAGAATTACTTTACGTTTCATCATTATCCACCTCATTAATTAAATTTCTATATGCTGTCTTCGTCTCAGATGCTGCACATTCCTGATAGAACTCATATAGCTTTACACACTTAATTATATACGACTTATTATTGATTAATGTAGATTTTCCCAAACAATTTAACAAAAAAGTAAATCCATCCACAAAATTATTTTTGTTAAAGTAGTAAACCGCTAATTCATGTGTGAAATGAACATAACGTTCTATAACTAATTGTTGGTTGTACGTACCTACACACTCAGGTTTATCCAGCAAAACTAAAATTTCTGTTTGAAATTGATTTAGTATATTATCAACATTTAAATGATATCGATTAGCAGCTTCAAGTATGTTATCTAATCCGGAAAGTAACTCTTCTTTCCTTGAAGAAAAAAATGTTACATAATCAGCCAAAACACCAATTTCACCAGCATGAAGTTTATTTACATAAGTATTGGCTTTAGACCATTCTTCATATTGCCTTTTCCACTTCAAAGTAGTTTCATCTGAATCTTTCACCCAACTTAAGTCACCATATTTGTACGTATGCTGAAGTGCCTTCTCATAATCTTTATGAGCCTCACAAACTTCTGCACGAAGTAAATGTGAGAATGCCCAATAAGCAAACAGAGGAAAACTTGGTTTCTTTGAATTTTCTTTTTTCATATGATTCCGCTGTTGTTCCAGTTTGTATTGAATTTTAGCTTTGTCTCCCAAAGCTTTAGCGAACAGTTCTACTTTGTCCCATTTACGTAACGAACGGTATGTATTCGCCAAATCTTTTAACGCTTCTAACTGATCTATCTCATCTAGTCGGTCAACATATATTTCAAATTGAACTGCCGCTTCATAGTTTTTCTCTTGATTGTCTCCTTGCCTCGTATGGAACAAGCGGTACTGACACATAGCGAGGCGCTCTGAGTATTGTTTTTTCTCACTTACAGCTACATTTTCATAGAGTATGGCTGCCGCTTGGTACTTCTTTTCATGAAATAATTCTTCAGCAAGCTCAAATAAGGATTCTGAATAGCCCAACTTATCCATTAATAGATTGACCACATCATGAATGCAGTCCAGTTTGTTCAATTTCGCACAATTATGTATAAAAGGACTCATTCGACGCCAATTCGGATTAGCCTCTGTTAAATACTCAGACACATACCGTTCGTAGTAATAGCCGACGGGATGCCCCATTGCTTTTGTAATTCGGTCTAGCTGATCCACTGAAAGTGTGCGGTTCCCATTAATAATACTGCTCATGGTGCCCGGATTCATCTCTGCCTCTCTGGCAAGATCACTAAGGATTAAATCTTTATCTTTCATATGTTTTGTTATCTCTGTGAGTATCGTGGTTGTGTTGTACAAAAGTAACCACCCCTTATCAGGAACTTGTTAGGATATCAACTCATTAAAAAGAGGACTATTGCAATCCATTGATTGTATAGCCTTTCCGCAATTCATTGTACCATCTTTTGGAACAATATCATATACCTTTCAGAACCTTACTTAAGATCCCTTTTTGGATGGTTTACAAACAAATCAAGCTCTATAAATCCTGAGACATACGAATCATATCTCTACACTGTATGCCATTCTCATAAATTTCTTCTAGATAGTTGTGTCTGACAAAGAAATCTAGATCTACACCAACAATTCTGAACCCACATTTTTGGTAGAGAGCTAACTGCCCAATGCTAGAGTTTCCTGTACCAATTTCCATCGTTTTATGACCTTGTGCCCTAGCTGTTTCAATTGCATGTGTCACTAATTGTCTGCCTATTCCTTTACCATGCATATCTTCTGATACTGCTATATTCACTAACTCAACTGTTTCAGGTCTTGTAGGTAAAAGAACATAGACTCCAACAATATGATGGTCAATCTCTGCTACAAAACACTGCCCTCTTTTTAAATATTCCTCAACAAGTTGGTGCGATGGATCAGCTAGTAACAAGAGCTCTATTGGATATTTTTCATTTAAATGAAGTAGTCTAATATTCATATATTCTCTCCTGAATATATTATGGCCCCCGGATTTCCCCCTTGTGTAAGCTTTATTCCAGAAATCCGGGGAAGTCCTAAATCAGTTTGATCTCAATTCATACAAACCATTGTGAAGCGAAAGACTGGCAGAGCATGGAGCTTCAAACAAGACTCTGGTGTTAAATACGGCCGGAAGCCTATCATCAGGAAACCAAGGCCGTTGCTTGTCTATGACTATAAATGATCCTTCTACATCCCCTAGCGGCGCGAATTTCTGTCCAGCCCCTCCCCATGAATCAAGTTGGAACGTTTCGGTGATTATCCTAGATACTTCGGAGACATCATCGACAGGAAGGCCGATCTCGCTTATACGAAGTAGAGAGTGGGGCCCGAAAGCTTCAGTGACTGCGTTGTTGAGTGTATGGTGAGCGATGAACTCGACAAGGTTATGATCCGGATCATAGAAGTAAAGCGCTGTTGCATTCCAGTTTTCGAAAAAAAACTCATCTTCTTGGGGTCTTGAAATCAATGAAATCCCACGGTCGATTATCCACTGTTTTGCTTCTATGAATTTATTCGTTGGAATCGTAACCGCAATATGATAAAATTCATTTTCCATGTGAGAAGATTCCTGAAAAGCAAGAACCGATTCCCCTACTTGAAAAGACAACCGCGAAGGGTTTTCCTCCACAACCTGCAAATCCAAGAGAGAGCCGTAAAAAGCTTTTATCGCTTCGAAACTGTGGGTGCCTAAAAGCACTTCTTTTAATTTCAATGCATTGGTCCTCCCCATAAATAATATTGAAACCCATTTTCCGTCGTATCCAGATCAACATTTTATCTCAGACTGTATGAGGCCATTTCATTGGTTATTGATTATCCTTTAAATCGCTTAGAAGTTTGGCATTCACATCTAACGCCGCAAATTGAAGTAGTATATCCTGTTCATCCAGAGCTTTACTTTTCGCCATTTTGAGATAAAGCTTGGGCTGGTCCCGAAATGCTCTTGCACTCCCAATCGAGTATGCCTTCTTGAGATATTCATGAGCTAATACAGGCTTGCTCTGATGAAGAAGTGTTTCCGCCATCTGGATATAAGGTTCAGCATGTATAATCCGGTACCCTGAACCTTCCAAATCTATAATCTCCCCATTTAAAAGCTCTACTGATCGCTGAGTATGCCCGTTATAATTGAGAATTTGAACGTATTGATGTAGGGTTACACCTGTAATGCCCCATGTATGCTTAGGCTCGGGTATTAGATCCCAGGCCCTCTGTGCTTTTTCCTCAGCCAAGTTGCTATCTAATGGGAGTATATGAGCTGCTTCCTCACCAAGAGCCCAAATTTCCTCTTCCAATTGAGCCTCCAGATCATGATACATTCGAATATTCATCTATTCCTCCCAATACATAATGTAGAGTACTCTTCTAATGTCTATCCATATTTTAACGCACGCTGGCTTCCGTTGCATTCGAATTGAACAATTTTATTTTTATAATCATAGATAAAAACGCTAGAAGTGCAAACATCATTCCGCTCCAGATGAGCTGGTGTATTCCCAAGTGAGAGATAAACCAGCCGCCTATAGCAGCTCCCATCGTAATACCTAGATTAGAAAATGAGACAAACAGGCTGTTACCAAACTCTGGAGCTTCTTTCGCTTCAGTGGTTAACCATGTTTGACTAATAATAAGCCCCCCAGAATGCACGGCCCCCCAAATGAGCACAACCACAATCATCGGTAGGAAAGAAGTCCCCAGAGCATAAGTGAATACGTAAATGACCATATATAGCAATGGGAACATGATGACGGTCTTAGTCAGATTTTTATGTAATAATCCCCCAAATAAAAAGTTTCCAAAAATCATGATGATTCCAAAGACCATCAACATCATACTGATCCATGACCCGTTCATAAGAGTTACTTCTCCAAGATATTCAGCAAAGTAGCTATACACCGAAAACATAGCTGCAAAGATAAAAATAACAGTCACAATGTTGAACCACAATTGAGGTTTACGTAATATACCAAGCTGTTTGCCATAAGACATCTTTTCCTGAACTGGCAGGGAAGGAAGCCATACGAGTATTCCTACAAATGCAATCATGCTTACGACAGCACCAAATAAGAAAGCAGCTTCTAACGATATCTTTTCAGCAAGATAGGAAGTCAAAGGCACGCCAAACGCAAATCCTACTGTAATTCCAGCGAAAACCTTGGTGACCGCTTTACTACTCTTTTCAGGGGGGACAAGATGAGATGCAGTCACGAGAGCGACCGAAAAAAAGACAGGATGAAAAATAGCAGGAAGAACACGAAAAATGAGCATGACCTCAAAATGAGTGGTATAGGCATACACTATATTGGAAATGACAAAACTGAATACAGCGGTTAATAGAATGACTTTACGATTCATGCCGGAAACGAGTAAGGTCAAGAACGGACCTGAAATGGCAACAACTAAAGAAAAAATACTGACGAGCCAACCAGCCTGGGCAGCTGATACATTGAATTTTTGGGTTACTTGAGGAAGAACGCCTATAATCCCCATTTCCGTTGTAATAATGCCGAATACGCCTAAAGCTAGAATGATAATAAGTAACGGGTTAACCTTTTTCATTTTAAGTATAAGCCTCCAATTTAATTATATATATAGATTTGTAGATATGTTATGTGAAAAAAAACCTCCTTTCAGTTTATAGTTCCTTTTGAACGTACTCGGCAAATTCCTGGATTGTTTTTTCATTCCGACGATAATACGTCCACTTCCCAATACGCTCAGACTCTAACAAACCGGATTTTTGCATCGTTAATAAATAACTTGAAATCACAGACTGCGCAAGTCCCGCTTTAGCCTGAATATCTCCCACACATACACCAATTTGAAAATTAAGCCCTTGCTTTAGATAAGCCTGTTCATCAAAAAACTCTTCTGGTTTTTTTAACCACAGCATAATTAGACGACGAGTTTCGTTTGACAATGCTTTATAAATCAATGACGGTTCCATATAAAATATTATATCTATTTTATTAGATTTGTAAATATAAAGCCCAATGACTACGTAGGAGAATTAATAATAAAGGCTGCTTCCCCACAGAAAATCCGCTGGGAAACAGCCTGTTTGTGTACATATTCAACTACACTGACTTACTCTTATTGGAGCGATACATCAAGTACAGGAAATACGGTGCACCGATCAGTGCGATCAGCAATCCGGAAGGAATTTCGGTCGGCGCAAGCACTGTCCGGCCAATCGTATCAGCCAACACCAGCATCACCGCTCCCAAGATGCTCGACAGAACAATGGAGCGGCGTACATGGTGCCCAATCAACGTACGCACAATATGCGGGGCAATCAGCCCGATGAAGCCAACTGTACCCACACAGGCCACCGCTCCGCCCGCCAGCAGCACACCCACTGCCATGGCCAGCAGCCGAGTGCGGCGCACCGGAAGTCCCAGTCCCATGGCGCTGCTATCGTCAAACACCAAAAGATCGAAGCGGCGAGCTAGCCACCAGGCTATTGGCAACAACACGAGCAGAAAAGCCAGAATCGTCGCCACCTGCCCCCAGTTTCGAGCGTAGGTACTACCGGTCAGCCAAATATAGCCTGTGCTGCCCCAAAGCGAACCTTGGATAATCAGTATCTGAATGCCAGCTGCTCCGATCGCTGATACGGCAATCCCAAGTAGGATGACCACAGACGGGTTTAGGTGCTTGTTCCATGATAAAAAGAAGATCACCGCCGCCGACACCGTCGCTCCGGCAATCGCCGCGATGGGCAGCATATAAACAGGCAGCCCCGGCCAAACGATAATCACTGCAAGCGCGCCGAAACCAGCCCCTGAAGAAACACCAATGATCGAGGCATCCGCTAAGGGATTACGAACAGCTAATTGGATCAAGACACCGCTGACCGCAAGCGCGATACCAGCCCCGGCTGCCACCAGCGTGCGCGGAATTCTAAACTGCAGCAAGGCCGAATTTGCGTTCTCACCGCCGAACAGGCCGGACAACAAATCGCTGACCGGAATTCGCATTCCTCCAAACATCAGGCTGAATACGGTCAACAGCACGGCACCGCACCCTAGCAACATAACGAGCCTGCCATACGGTAATTTCCGAGAGCGCACACCTATGTTCATTGAAGACTGTCCACTAATACCAGAAGGCAGCTTCATCTTCCACAGAATCAACCAAATTAACCAAGGAGCCCCAATCAGGGCCATCATTGCTCCGGTCGGCAGATCCATGCTTGATTGGTGGACCATTTTCGCCAGCACATCAGCGCCGGTCAACAGTAATGCCCCCCACAGGAAAGAACCAGGCAGCACCCAGCGATGCATTTTCAGACCGCTTAAGCGCACCAAATGCGGAGCTACCAAACCCACAAAACCAATGGGTCCAATGACGCTGACTGTAATGGTCGACAGCAGGACAGCCAATACAATTCCCACCGCACGGGTCAAGCTAACCTTTTGTCCGAGTGACGTGGATGTGGACTCATCCAGATCCAGAACATCAAACTGCCGTGACAGCAGAACGGCAATGATCGAGAGTCCTACGACCCAGGGCCAGGCGTAAGTCGTCCCGCTCCAGTCGTTTTGCACAAGCGAGCCAGAACCCCAGAGAAACAGTCCTTGCGTTTCAAATGAATAAAAGATATGCAAAGCACCGGTAAACGAACCGAGAACCATGGATACAATCAAGCCGGCAAGTGCCAACCGAATCGGACTTCCAGCTCGTCCCCCGCCCATGAAGTAAGCCAGCACCGCTGCAAGCAGGCCGCCGACAGCGGCAAATAGAAACGGCGCCTGGTGCAGCAATCCGGGAAACATCACTGCGCCAAGGACGACCACAAAGTAGGCACCGGCGTTAATTCCTAGTGTATCAGAAGCCGCCAGCGGATTTTTGGTGATGGCCTGGAGCAGAGCACCAGCGATGGCCAGCGCACCACCAGCCAGGATTCCGATGACCGTACGCGGCATTCGGAGATCCCACACCATGTTATGATCAAGCGTATTCTGACGCTGGGTCAACGCCTCAATTACTGTATGCAGCGGGATTGAAGCCTCTCCATAACACAAGCTTACAAAAAAAAGCACGATGAGGACGATCAATCCGCCCCCAAAGATGCTTCCTACACGCCAAGTCTTCGATAAACCCGTTGTGCCTGTTCGGGTCATTTCGTTAGAGCTCCGACTACTTGATCAACCAGCACTTTGGATGAGATTGGGCCGCCGAACGTCCATGTTGTACCATCCAGTGGGTAGGTCCGTTTTTCTTTGACAAAGTTCAGTCCGTTCCATACCGAGTTGTTCTTCATCGCGGCTCCAAATACATCGTCCGTCTTTTGTGTAATATAGATAAAATTACTATTCTGAACAGCAGGAAGAGCTTCAATGCCTACGGTGCTAAACCCGTATTTCTCGGTCTTGTCCGACTTCCAGTCGTTCACCATGCCGATTTTCGCAAGCGTTCCCACTACAACCGAATTTTCTTTGAACATTCGCAGACTGGCAGCATTTTGAGCTGTAAAGGCCTGTGTCAGCGCATAGTGAAAGTCTGCTTTGCCTGCCTTCTCCAATGTAGCCTTTGCATCTATATAGTGCTGGTCAAGTTCGCTTAGGACCTTATCAGCCTGTTCCGTTTTTCCGGTAGCCACAGCGACTTGCTTGAAAATTTCGAGCATACGGTCGTAATCATAGCCGTTCCCCTTGTAAGGATCGAATTCTATCGTTGGTGCAATCCCCTTAAGCTGTGCATAGATCGCTGCATTGTTATCGGCGTTAGAGATAATAAGATCCGGCTTGAGCGCTGCAATCGCTTCTAGATTCGGTTCGCCCCGTGTGCCGATATCAGTTACGGTATCAGCCAGCTTTGCCTCCGGTGTTACCCACAGCTTGTAGTTTTCATTGTCCGCATTGCCGACAGGCTGCACGCCAAGTGCAATGAGGTCCTCGGTAAACGTCCATTCGAGTACAACGACCCGTTCCGCTGGCTTGTCCAACTTGACTTCCCCATGGTCGTCCTTAACCGTAACCGGACCAGCCGTTGTGGATGTCTGCTCAGACCCTGCAGTACCTTCCGTCTTCGAGCTATCCCCAGCCGCACCGCAGCCCGCCAATACAATAGTAAAAACTACAAATAATAATAGGCTATTCAACATCTTTTTCATTTCTCTCAATCACCCCTATATGTATATTACATTGGAAAATGATAATCATTATCAGTAAAAGATTATAGGGCTTAGTGACTTTTGTCAATACGGATAAATCTAAAATTGAATCGCAAACAGGTTCCGTATATGATAGCTTTATCATTGTTTAAGGGAGGCTACATTTACGTGGCAGTATTAATCAACGAGCAAATTAAAGCTGACGAAGTGGTACTCACTGGACTCGCAGGGGAGAAGCTCGGCGTTGTCTCCAAGTCAGAGGCCTTGGCCTTGGCCCGATCTAAAGGGGTGGACCTGGTCTGCACTTCACTGATGAGCAGTCCACCACCCTGTAGTTTGGTCGCAAAGGGCAAAGGAAAAGCGCTTGCGCAAAAAGAAGCCGCAGCAAGCAAAACGAATGTCGGTCGAGCCGCAAGAAATAGCGGCAAAGAAAAGGTCAAGGAGCTTCGCTTCACTGCTCATATTGAGGAGCATGATTACGACACGAAGCTGCGTCAGGCAGACAAACATCTGCGTTCCGGCAAACCGGTGCAGTTGGTCGTTAAAGCGTCTGGTGCAAAAGAAGCACCTGTCGCCAAAGCGGTACTAGAACGGCTACTAGTCGATCTGAAGGAAGCCGGAGTCAAGGATACTGGAATCCAGACGGGCGGCAAGGGCTCACAAGTGAAATTGAACCCTCGCTGAATGGCAAATCCGTAAATTGGACAAATCACTAAGACCGTAGGAAGCAGAGGGAGATCACTAATGGACATGAATGGACCTGTCAACATTTCTCGAAGTGAGAGACTTCAGACTTGCCACGAAATAGCTGCGAGGTTACATGAAGTATACAGAGACAATATTCTGGCTATAGGGATCTATGGATCTGTTGCCAAAGGTACTGACGGCCCTTTTTCGGACATTGAAATGTTTTGTGTACTAAGTGAACCAAACGGCCCCGTAGAATTTAGCCATGAATGGTCGGCGGGGCCCTGGAAAGCTGAGGTGAACGTCTGTAGTTCAGACATTCTTCTTAAAATTGCCTCTACTGTTGAGGGCGATTGGCCGTTGACACATGGACCCTTCTTTTCCCCACTTCGTCTGTATGATCCTAAAAACTTTTTTTCTATATTAAAGGAAGCGGCCGAATCCCCAACAAAGGAAGATTTCAGGCATGCCATCAACGAAGTGCTTGTAGGTGAAATGTACGAGTTTATAGGAAAGCTTAGAAATGTCCGTGTAAATGGCCCTCATACCTACTTGCCGTACTTGGTAATGCAGTTTGCCCAATATGGGGCTATGTTAGTTGGGTTGCACAATCAGAAGCTTTTCTCAACGGGTTCAATGGTTCTACCGGAGGCCCTGGAACTGCCGAGTCGTCCAGAAGGATTTGATGATGTAGTTAAGTTGGTGATGTCCGGAGATTTAGCTGAACCAGCGAAGATCATTTCAGCCTGTGAAGATTTCTGGAGTGGTCTTGTGAGTTGGGCAGTCGAACATGACTACCTTATTCGATCACAACGAATCCCATTTTGATCGAAAATAAAATTTACTTTAATTGCGCTTACTATAATATATCATGTTTTTGATATGCCCCCTCCCCCTTTCGTAAAGGGGGATTTTACTTTTCTTCTGGATGGATGATACTGCTTCGTTATATTTTCCCACTGTAATATATTTAAAATTTAAACTACTTGATTTCACCCCCTACCTCCTTTATTCTCTGTATATGTAACTCTGGCTTGCTTATCTATATCTGGTGCTCACATACTTTCCTCATTCGTATACACATGCAAAAAATGTACAATTCCAGTGTACTCCATTAAAATTTTACACATAGATCTTTATATAGATTTTATTTTTGTTAATATCCAACAACAGGGCCTTAGGCACTATGATAGATTACATTTTAATGATATATTGATAGGTACTATAAAAGACTAATTACCCATGGCTTGGGCTGGAGGATGTATGAAAAAGGAATCAAATCAAGACGAAACCAGTTATTTATTTAATGTAGATGTATTAGTTAAAGGCCGTTCGAATGTAGAGGCCCTTCAGTTCCTGCTTAATCTCTTGAGCCAAAACGAACACATTGCGGATAGCCGGATTCAATCTGGTATCGAACTTGGCAATTTAATTGAAGCTGCACTGTACCTAAAAAAACAGTCAGCCGTGAATAGCCCATCTGATGCAGCCGCTACGCTCGCGGAAAAGTTCTCCAAAAAGAAGTCAGCCGCAGTTACGAACAAGCCGCCAGTCGTTCAAGAGATCAAACAATCCCACGTACAGCCAAAGCCTGCAACACAACAAGAACTTAGTACGTATGAATGGATCAAACGCTATATACAAGATAATACGCTTGTACGGTTAATTGTGAACCGCTATGGCGGACAGCGTAGCATCCCTTGCCGCATCCTCAATCTGGATCATGATAATAGCCTGCTGAGTGTGTATCATGTAGATGAGAAGCAAGTGTACTCCTTTAAAATGAATGAGATCGATGAAATCACATCGTAAATGTAAATACTTCATAAAAAAACGAAGCATAAAAAAAAGAGAATGGGCAGGAAAAACATGACGTCTTTCTTACCCATTCTCTTTTTTTTGCATTATCCGAAAAGAACTCTAATCCTCTTTCTTCAGACCCATGGCAGCCCATGCCAACAATATCCATCCTGCAATAAAGCACACGCCTCCTAAGGGGGTGATAGCCCCCAGCACACGGATTCCGGTCAAACTTAGCACATACAAGCTGCCGGAAAACAAAATGATACCCGTTAATAACAGACGCGCTGCCCATCTTAAACGGTTGGAAGAACCCCACTGTCCAGCAGCCAACGCAATGATCAGCAAACCGACAGCGTGAATCATATGATATTTTACACCTGTTTCATACACGGCCAAAGCATCGGCGTCGATCCGGGCTTTCACAATATGTGCCCCGAACGCTCCAATGGCTACCGCCAACATCATCATTATAGATCCCACAAATATCCATTTTCGTTGCATGTTTGTGTACTCCTTTTCATCTCATCCTTTTAGCCGAATGTTCTTCTTATTTTATCGAAACCGTATGAAGTTTACCAGCCAGCGTGTGGAACAGACGGCATACAGAATTGGATGATTAGACCCTGTCTTTTGAAGGGTAATGTGTAAGGTAGCTTGCTTTTTTGTTTATTTTGTGGAAAATTAGTACCTGTTCGGACTATGTTCAAGGAGTTGAAAAAATGAGTTACCAAGATCCTAATTTGCAAAAGCCTGCTGCGTCTGAGGAGCACCCTGTTTTTTCAGAAGCTCCTGTGTTCCAGCCTCCGGTCAAGCTCAAACATTCCGGTCCTGGAATTGCTTCTTTTATTATGTCGCTTGTCAGCCTGATCGGATATATTATTCTGGCTATTATGGTTATTAATCTGCTGGCTCATTTCGGCCAATACCAAACGATGAACCCGGAAGTCGCTCTGCAGCAAACCGGAACGGTACTGCTTCCTTTTATTTTTTTAGGCAGCCTGTTGCTGAATTGTAGCGGACTTGTGGTCGGTATCATTGGAATTGCGTTAAAAAACCGTAAGAAAACCTTTGCTATTACAGGCTTAATCATTAATGCACTTATTATTGTGGGCTTTATTGCACTTCTTGCCATCGGTCTTTCCGTTCCGAATAGCACAGCGGATATCTATCCTTCCTCCGTGCAATCTTTATAATTTTTCTGCATCACACAGAGAGGATTCAATGTATGAACAAAATTAAAATTTTTGCCGACAGTACCAGTGATATTCCTACTCACTGGCGCCAACAGTACGATATTAGCATTGTGCCATTGTATACAGTATTTGGTGATGAAGCATTGCAGGATGGTGTAAACATTCACCCAGAACAATTATTTCAACGTGTAAGCCGCGAGGGACATTTACCGCGTACCGCCGCACCTTCTCCGTCGGATTTTATTCAAGCCTTTGCGCCCTACATAGAACAAGGGGACGACATTTTATATATCAGTCTGTCTTCCGAGCTATCATCGACGTACCAGAATGCGCTACTCTCTGCCTCCGAATTTCCGGAAGGCCGCATTACGGTTTTTGATTCCTTGAATTTGTCGTGCGGCTTTGGCCTGCTTGTGATGAAAGCTGCTCGTGCGGCAGCCAACGGCAATACGATGGAGCAGATTGTAGACATGTTGACAAAAACCAGGCCGTTAATAGACACGGAATTTGTCATTGATACACTTGAATACCTGTATAAAGGCGGAAGATGCTCAGGCATGCAAAACCTGATCGGCAGTCTGCTCAAAATTCGTCCGGTGATCAAAGTGATTGACGGAAAAATGACGCCTGCCTACAAAGTCCGCGGCAAACGTGAAAAAGCACTGGATCAGATGCTGCAAAACGCTCTGAATCAACGAGATCAGATGGATAACGATATCATTATTGTCGTGCACGCTTTGGCCGAGGAAGATGCGCTGATGCTGCAAGCTCGCTTGAAAGAAGAAACGAACGCACAAGAGGTACTGCTAACTACAGCAGGCTGTGTCATTTCCAGTCATTGTGGTCCACAGACTATCGGTATTATGTATGCCAAAAAAGCATAGTTTATCCAATATCGAACCCGTTGCCGAATAGGTAGCGGGTTTTTTGGTGTTTTTCCAGCAATTTAGCAATGAATAACTTTCCTCTTTTTGATAGTATTATTCGTCGAGTAACGATATATGAATCTACAATCTATCATAAAAAAGAAGGTTATTTGGTATGAGTTCCAAACGATCACGTTGGTTAACCCGGCTCACCCTATCAGCAACTACAGCCATCACAATATTCACCACATCCACATCATATTTAGCTGCTCCAGCAGCAGCATCCGGTGCTACGTTCCAAGATATTGCACACAGCTATGCCTATCAGTCTATTATTTCCCTGCACGCTAAAGGAATTTTGAACGGTACACAACCTGGTTACTTCTCTCCTAAAAAGGCTGTTACCAGAGCCGAATGGGTTACCGCACTGGACCGTACACTCGGTCTGGAGCCTGTACAAGCGGCCGTTTCTTCCTACCGAGATGTTGCCAAAAAGACGTGGTACTATGGATGGATTGAAGCAGCTTCTCAACTCAATATCGTTCAGGGGGGAACGTCTGCGACATTTCAACCTAATAGTCCTATAACCCGTCAAGAAGCGGCCTTGATGATTGCACGTCTCATCCGCTCTTCGGGCGGATCAGGAAATGCTTCTTCCTCCTTCACAGATACTGGGGAAATTGCAGATTGGGCTCTTGATGCGGTAACCACCGTAAATCGTTACGGCTTTATGAAAGGTGAAAGTAACTATTTCCGTCCAGCATCCTCTCTAACCCGCGAAGAAACAGCGGCATTGCTGGAGCGTCTGCTAACGTATTCAACTAAGCATGCTAACCAAACTGCTTCCATCGCTTCTTCCATCCGACTAGGCTGGCAATATGATCAAACCGTTCAGCAGTTTGAAAATACAGTGCTCCAATCCAACATCAACACCCTGTCACCACGTTGGTTTTTTCTAAATGAAACAGGTAGTATAAGCGACTATACTAATTCGTCGCTGCTCACCTGGGCCAAACAGCATCATAAAAATATCTGGGCTATGGTAGGCAACCGTTCCAACCTGGTGCTGACGCACCAAATTCTATCCAGTGAGGTTCTACGGAATAAAACTATAACTCAGCTTGCCAACGCCGTATCTGTATACGGTTTGAACGGACTTGTCATTGATTTTGAAAATGTAGATGGTCAGGATCGTGCCAATTTAACATTGTTCGTCCAACAATTAAAAGCTAAGTTGAAGAGTCAGAATGCGGTACTGGCGATTTGTGTATCTCCTGATTACGGAACGGACTGGACTGCCGCCTTTGATTATAAACAGCTTGGTGCTGCGGCAGACTATCTGATCCTGATGGGATATGACGAGCATTGGGGAGGTAGCTCGATCCCCGGCTCTGTGTCCTCACTGCCATGGCTCCGTGAAAGCGTGCGGCGTTTTGTACAAACCACCTATCCTGAGAAAGCGATCTTGGCGTTGCCATTATTTACACGGAACTGGACGCTTAACGCTAGCGGACATTCAATCGCTTCCTCTGATATATCACTAGATCAGCAAAACCAGCTAGTATCCCGTTCCGTCTCCAAACCAATCTGGAATGAGGATATTCAGCAGTATACCGTGTCTTACAAAGACACGCAGCTTCATAAGCTGTGGCTTGAAGAAGGACGATCCTTCACTCGTAAGTATCGCTTGGGGCAGGATGCTGGGTTTGCTGGCTTCGCCTACTGGTATCCGGGCGGAGCAAGCTCTGATCTGTGGTCCAGTGTAAAAAACGCAGACCGATTTATACAGCGTGGTTTATAAAATACAAATCCTTCAACCTCACGTGAAAAGTGACGTTGAAGGATTTTGCCATATATACTTATCACCAGCCTATGACCGATATGCAACTTTCCCGTTTACAACTGTCATTCGTACCTTAACATCAAGTAAAGCTTGCAGGCTTTCCGATACATCACGGTCAATGACTGTAAAGTCAGCCGCTTTCCCTTCAGCTATCGCCCCTCTTTCATCAGCTTCCCCGGCTGCTACTGCGCTTCCCGTGGTAAACAGACGAATGGCTTCATGTACATCCAGCTTTTCAGCGGGAAGATAGCCCTCATGCATTTGTTCCGGCTTGGCGCGAGTCACTGCCGCATGAATACCAAGAAAAGGGTTTAACGGCTCAATCGGCGCGTCACTACCTCCAGCACATGGAATGCCTGCTTCCAGCAGCTTTTTCCAGGCATATAAATATTCAGTCCGTTCTTTCCCCACCCGATCCAGTACCCAAGGGAAGTCACTTGCGACAAAACGGGGCTGGATGTCCGCAATCAGCGGCAGCTTCACCATTCTCTTGACCAAATCCCTTCTAAGCACCTGTCCATGGATCAGACGATCTGGCAAACCGCTTTCCTCCGTGAGCACATGGGCCTCCATTGCTGTCAGGATCATGTGCGCTGCCCCATCCCCTATAGCATGTACAGCCACCGGAAAGCCTGCGGCCCTGGCAGCTGCCACCATCTGATTCAGCTCTGGCTGCAGTTGAATCGCCATTCCGCAGGTATGTGGAGCATCACTATAAGGTTCAGACAATAATGCCGTTCTTCCACCAATAGCGCCATCGGCAAACATTTTAATCGCACCGATTTTAAACCATTCATCTCCGGTACCTGCACGCAGCCCTTGCACTTTCGCTTCCTCCATAAATGGATGATAGATGAGCTGGTGTGTGCGAAAAACAAGACCTTCTTCCCTCAGCTCCCTGTAAATTCGCTGCATCGTCTCCACGCTGCCTAAAAAACGTAAATCTTCCGTGTGTGCAGCAGTCAGACCAAGCCGTAGCGCATCCAGGCAAGCCCGCCGAATCGTGTCCTTCTTAACCGAATAATCCGGCTCTGGCTGCACGCTAGTAAAGGCAAAGGATGCTTCCTCATAAATTAATCCGTTCAACCGTCCATCTGCGTCTCGTCCATAGGCTCCCGAAGCCGGGTCAGGGGTGTCCTCGCTAATACCTGCACGCCGAAATGCCTCTGAATTGGCCAAGAACGTATGAAAGCACGTACGAGTGAGATATACCGGATGCTGATCTGTAATGGCATCCAGCTCGGCTATACCTGGAATTTCAACAGGAATAAACGCATTTTCATTCCAGTTGAGTCCTAAAATCCACTCTCCCGGCGGTGTTACAGCGACCCGCTTGCGCAGCATAGCCAGCATCTCTTCCTTGGAGGTAGCTGATGTTAAATCCAGCATAGCCAGCTTCATACCATGCATAGACAAATGCATATGTGAATCGGTTAAGCCTGGCAGTACATAGGCGTCTTCCCAATCCACAGTTTCATATTCCTTACCGGTCAACTGCAATTCAAGCTCCCGAGCATACCCGATGGCTTGTATCCGACCCTGCTGTACAACGATGGAGTCTCCTTTGGAAGCCCACTCCCCATACAACCGGCCGTGCTTGAACAAAACGAATGTCAACGCCACTCATCTCCTTTTTTCAACTATACGCATATCCACTTCATATTACGCCTGTGTTGCCACTTCCAAGCGTAGTGTATTTATATCTAACTGCTGCACCTGCTGGGCAAATTGGTCATGAGCTGCACAGACAGCCATTTTATAATCCTGATCCAGCTCATACTGCTTAAAATGACAATACTCGCTGGTAAAGCCCTCTGTCGTGAAGCCTATGAACGGTTGTGCCTTCAGCTCGAATGAAAAAGACTTCAACGGTAGGGTTAGTCCCTGCCCCTCGGCCTTCACAAAGCTTTCTTTAAGCGTCCATAGATCGTAAAAGTAGGACAATCGGCTGTCTGCGTCCTGACGCATTAACGCATCATACTCTGTGTCCGAAAAGCACACTCTACCTACCTCAAAATCAATAGGACGGAGCTGTTCAATGTCGATTCCAAGCGGGTGATCATCAATAGCGCATACCACCCATTTTCCCGAGTGAGAAACATTAAAATGGAATGCGGGTGCATTTATCAAGGAAGGCTTACCGAACGCATTGTATGTAAATTGAAGACTAGCATTAGATACCTTCAATTGCCGGCAGGCCAACCATCTTAGCAGCACATCGGCATATAAGCCCCTCAAAGCATCTTCCCGATGTAAAAAACGATCTAACTTGTGCTGCTTTTCCAGCGAAACCCGATTTACCAGTAATTCGTAATGCTCCTCAGCTTCCGGCTTGCTCGTATCAATCGCGTATATTTTCATGGTTGCCTCCTGTATATCTAATGAATATCAGCCAGTTTGTAACACTCACCGTTCGATTAAGTCTGTTAGATATGGATGGCGTGTGCCGTGTACATGGTCAATATACTACTCTAGCACTTTCAATTCAATATGGATACAATTGGGATAAGCATCTCTATTAAAACACTTCATAGAGCCCATTAATGAAAGCGCTTTAAAATAACGCATGCAGAGGAGGACGAAACAATGAAATATGATTTTGCCCGCTTGCTGTGTATTATGCTCTCTATTTTGCTGACGTTGAGCATTTTTCAGATGTTTTCACCTAAGGTCGCTTCAGCCGCTTCAGCGAATGTTGTAAATGGCATTCAGTTTAAAGATACAGATGGAAACGTGGTCCATGCCCATGGGGGTGGTATGATTAAAGTAGACGGTTACTATTATTGGTTTGGTGAAAATCGTAATCCCAACGGCACGTTCAAGGCGGTATCCGCCTACCGTTCCTCTGATTTAAAAAACTGGGAGTTTCGTAAAAATGTACTGACCAGCAGCTCCGCTGTGGAGCTGAATGTTTCGAATATTGAACGTCCGAAAGTGATTTACAATGAAAAAACACGTAAATACGTATTATGGATGCATAAGGAGAATGGGGTTAATTACAACGAGGCCCGAGTGGCTGTTGCTTCTTCCGATACCGTGGACGGCGATTACACGTATCAGGGCAGCTTCCGTCCTCTGGATTACGATTCGCGCGATATGACCGTCTACAACGATAACGGTACAGCTTACCTGATTTCGGCTACCCGGGTAAACGCGGATCTGAACATTTATCGTCTGACACCGGATTTTCTGCAAGTTGAATCACTGGTAACTACACTTTGGCCAGGACAATATCGTGAAGCTCCGGCGATGTTCAAAAAAGGAGACGTCTACTTCCTGATTACATCCGGGGCAACCGGCTGGAATCCCAATCAAGCCAAGTATGCTACCGCATCCAGCATTGAAGGAACCTGGAGTAATACGATAAACTTCGGGGACAGTACGACTTATGGTTCACAGTCAGCTTACGTGATTCCTGTTGAAGGTGCCCAGACGACTTCATACCTGTATTTGGGCGACCGTTGGGCGGGTGCGTGGAGCGGTCCTGTGCAGGATTCTCAATATGTATGGTTGCCACTGCGTTTTCCAACAGCGACTTCATTAGCCATGGATTGGTTCGACAGCATTAATATTGACACCGCCACTGGTGTGGTCGAGGGGATAACAACGCCAATTGCCATTGATCCGAATGCCTATTATCAGCTAGTGAATCGCAAGAGCAATAAGCCACTAAGCATTATTGGCAATGCAACGACGGACGGCGCAGACCTGGAGCAGCGTGTAAATTCCGGAGCAGCAAACCAGCAATGGCAGCTCAAGGATGCAGACAGCGGATATTATAAAATTGTGAACCGCAACAGCGGAAAGCTAATTGGCGTTGAAAGCGGTACCACAACAGACGGTACAGTTATTGAGCAGTGGAGTGACGGAGGCTGGTCCAGTCAGCATTGGCAATTAGTATCCGTAACCGGTGGTTATTACAAGCTGAAAAATCGGGCAACCGGCAAGCTGATCGATATTTCTGAAGGCGCCACCGCCGATGGAGCCAAAGCCATTCAATGGGGCGATAATGGTGGGACGAATCAGCATTTCCGTGTAGTTAAAGTAGAATAGCTCAAGTTATTTTCAAAAGGAGCCGTATTCCGAGCAGATCATGGTGACTGCTAACGGAAAAGACGGCTCCTTTTTACGTAAAACGATGAAATTGATAATCTCTAGTACGTTACAGTTCCCACGGATAATCTGTTGTCAGAAAACTAGCCAGCTGCTTGCTTTCTTCCCTCCGCTGACGCCGTATGGCTGCGCGTGATGGAGCCGTCTGGTGCAATTGTAACTGCTCTTCTGTTTCTGGAATCACCTGCGGGACGGTCACTTTACGGTTGTTCTCGTCCAATGCCACAAAGGTCAGGAAGGCGGTGGCTGCGATTTTCCGATCGCCAGTCATCAGTCCTTCACGAATTACCTTTACGAACACTTCCATCGAGCTGCGGCCTGTCCAGGTTACGAACGCTTCTAGCGTGACAGAATCACTCGGATGGATAGGTAGCAAAAAATCCACCGAATCCGTAGAGGCTGTAACTGTGTTCGTACGACACAGCTTAGCAGCTGCAATAGATGCGATATCGTCGATATACGACATCAGCCTGCCGCCGAAGAGCGTGTTATGATTGTTGATATCGTTGGGAAATACTCGGGACGTCTTGAAGCAGTAGGTTTCTCGGATGTACTTGCTTTCCATGGGTTCTTTCCTCTCTTTTCCTCGTTGCTCTCTTTTTATATCTCATGATTTTGCAAAATCATGATGTGGAAGCCTTTTTTAGACTATACTAATCATCCCACTAATCCGCATAATAAATCAATACATAAAAATCGGCATCCTCATCCGAATCATTCCGGTAGGTATGTATGTCAGATACTTGAAATTGCACGGCATCCCCTGCACTCAGCTTGAGCTGTTGCCCCTGCATTTCAAAGTACATTTCCCCACGAATCATGAGAATCGTTTCCTCTCCCAAATGCTTCTCTGCCTGGTGTGTAAAGCCTGGCTTCAGACTTACCGTGAACACCTCAAACTTCTTTTCAGCGTGATACGGGAATACAGGGTAAACAAAATAATTACCGTCCTCATCAATAACCGGATGCAGGTCTTCCCTCCGAATCTTCGTAATTTGCGGCGGATCTTCTTTAAGAAAGGTGGAGAAGGATACGTGCAGACCGTTCGCAATTTTCCAAAGGGTTGTTACCGTAGGATTGGATTTCCCCTTCTCAATCTGAGCCAGCATCCCTTTGCTGACTCCTGTCAGTTCAGCCACCTTATCCAAACTTAATCCTCTAGTCTTCCTGATTTGAGCCAAATTAGAGCCAATAATATGCTGCATTGAATCCACGGACGATGCCTCCTTGTATCCAAAAGTCTATATAAGAAGAATACACAAAAGACTGTGTGTTCGCTATATATAGACTGTATCGTAAAATATCATTTATCTTTTGCAATTTTGGATGCACGACTTATTCTCCACAGTAAATTAAGTGTAGCCGATCAAGGTAATACAAAGCTTAAACGGGAAGTAGACATGCTACAATTTACTGTAATATGGTCAGGTTCCTCGCTTACTTCAACATGCAATAAAAACATTGACATTGAATATAAATGTCCTTAAACTTTTCACTTATTAAAACTTTTTTCAAAACTATTGTAATATCCTGAAGGAGGGCTGCTATCCTATGACTTTTCCGTCCCTGAACACCCAACAGGTGAGAAAATCAAGTTTGGCTATCTAGGAGGGATTAAATTTGAATCTGCAAACCCGCAAGTCCCGCCACATGTATACAATGCAGCTGGCGACAATTTTTATTGGCTTTATTGTATTTGGCATCTCGGAAAATATTAAAGGCCCTGCCATTCCACGCATCCAATTCGACTTCAATCTGGATGAACAGCAGCTTGGAACATTGTTGTCTCTAAACGCACTTGGTTATTTGATTGCCTGCTCGTTCACCGCTGTCCTTGTCCGGAAGTGGGGAATCAAGGCGGTCAGCATCATTTCCTTTGCTTCCATGATCATCTCGGGAGTGTTCATCTATCTGTCGCACACATATCCGTTCTTCGCCTCGTCTTACTTCTTGATGTATATCGGGAACGGCATGCTGGAGATTGCGCTCGCAATTTTGGGGGCGAGGATTTTTGTGAAAAATACCGGCACGATGATGAATTTGTCCCACTTTTTCTATGGGCTCAGCTCAACAGTCGCCCCTTTGCTGGCGACGGGAGTCATGTCACTGACGGTATTTGGACATATGCTGGACTGGCGGGGGATGTATCTGGCTATGTTGTCGCTCTGCCTGCTGCCGATTGTGGCCGCACTGCTCAGCACCTTCCCGGGAGACGATTTGCAGCATGAGGATCGAACCTCACTCAAGACGCTAACCCGCGATCCAGCACTCTGGATGATGGTAATGATCCTGTCGTTTGGAGTAGTCTCTGAGCTCGCAGTTGGGGGCTGGCTGGTCAACTTTTTAGAGAAAGCGTATTCATGGAGCACGGTGAAGGCGTCCAGCATGCTCTCAGCGTTCTTTCTTACCTTCTCGTTGGGGCGCCTGTTGCTTGGTCCGCTCACAGACCGGATGGGGTTCGTGCTTTCGACGATTCTATTCTCCGCCTTCTCAGCGATATGTACGTTCGCAGCAATCGCGGGTGGAGAGAGACTGGCGTTTCTCTTTGCCGTATCGGGTGCAGGTATTGCAATGATCTATCCGACCGTGATGGCGTTCATAGCAAGGAGATATCCGAAGGACAGTGATACAGCTATTACGTTCGTCGTCACGCTGATGGGCATAGGTAGTGTCATTGGCAACTATGTGATCGGCTGGGTAATCGAAGGAGTCAAGATAGTCTACGGCGCAACCACTGAGCTTGGCATACTGCGCGGGCTTCAGGCGGGTTATGGAGTTATCGGTCTATGCGCAGCCATCTGCGCGATCTCGGGAATTATTCTCTACGGATATCTAAAAAAGCGGCAGGAGCTTATATAAATCATCACCTTAGGGTTGTCCCATAAGTCATGAACTGACTGGGACGCCCTTTTTTTACGAGTTCCCCATTCAGTCAAAACAGCCCTTGTATGAACACATCCGAGCTGCTTTGATTCATCATCAGTTCTTGCCCGTTTGCCATTTCGAAGAACTCATCGGGAGTACATTTGAACACCGCTTTTGGATGACTAGCTGCTGCCAAATCGTCTGGAACCGGAACACGACCGAACCTTATTGGTAAATACATAGCCTTCATTGGGTTGTCAACAGTAAAACAGCTTTTTAAGAGCAATTCTCCTGTAGGAACTATTCAATATAACATACAAACGTATAATATATTGATGCTTTACAATTTACGTTATATACTATTATAAAATTTATACACTGGGGGTAAGGTTAAAATGTCCATAGCTTCGGAGTTGAGCGGAACGAAGCACGATTCACTCAGCTTTTTACAAGGGGTTAAAGATTGTATTCCTACATTGCTCGGTTATGTATGTATTGGGTTCGCGGCAGGCATTGTGGGTGCCTCATCAGGGGTTAGCACCATGGAAATTGCCTTCATGTCGGCGCTTGTATACGCAGGAGCCTCCCAGTTTATTATGTGCTCGATGCTGGCTGCAGCCAGTCCTCCATCCGTCATTATTTTAACGACTTTCATTGTGAATGCTCGTCACCTGCTATTAAGTGCATCGCTGGCTCCTTACTTTTCTAAATATTCATTGTGGAAAAACATAGGCATCGGTGTTCTTTTGACGGACGAATCCTTTGGAGTAGCATCGGATAAATTGGCTAAAGGCGGGCAGGTCAGTGACCGCTGGATGAACGGGCTTAATATTACAGCTTATCTCGCCTGGATTGCATCCTGTGTGGCGGGAGGGGTTCTCGGGAACTGGATTTCCCGACCGGAGGCTTTTGGTCTGGACTTTGCCTTGCCTGCGATGTTTCTTGCCTTACTCATTTCCCAGCTCCAAAGTGTCCAGACCTCCAAACTCAAGCATCGTCTGCTGCTTGTGCTATGTATGGCTGTTCTGATGTACCTTTTGGCCTGGTGGGTGCCATCACATATCGCCGTCATTATAGCGACCATGATCACCGCAACGATTGGAGTGTTAACCGACAAATGAACATTAATCCCAATGTCCTGTATATCATTATCAGTGCCATGATTGTCACGGCGATTCCAAGGATCATTCCCTTTGTCGTGCTGCAAAGGCTGGCGCTACCCAAGCCAGTGCTACAATGGCTTTCCTATATTCCCATCTGCATATTCACGGCCCTCGTGATGGAAAATCTGCTCGTTCGAACCGAGACCTCAGTCACTCTTAATGGGCAAGTGCTTATGGCTGTTCTTCCTACGCTAGTGACCGCCTTGTGGAGCAAAAACCTGCTGGCTACCGTCGTTGTCGGTATTGTGAGTATGGCTGTAGTTCGACTTTTGTGGTGAAGATAAAAATTACCCTCCTACAATAGGAGGGCATCTGTCCTTTCTTATGATCCACCTGTCGTCCTTACTAACGAGGGCGACAGATTTTCTTCCTCAAAACCACGTTCTCGTTGTGAAAGATACGAGGAGGCTTGGAGCCTGAACATTTCTGCATACACTCCGTCTATATCCATTAAGCGTTCATGGCTACCTGCTTCTACAATTCTACCCTCCTCCATTAAAATAATGATATCGGCCATACGTGCAGAGGACAATCTGTGTGAAATAAACACTCCAATTTTCTCATGAATAAGCTGATCAAACTTTTGAAAAACCTCTTTCTCCGCGTGTGGATCCAAAAAAGAGCTCGGTTCATCCAAGACATATATATCGGCATTTCTCATAAAAGCCCTAGCTATTGCAATACGCTGCCATTGTCCTCCAGATAGCTGCTGTCCATCTTCAAACCATTTTCCAAGCAAGCTATTTATTTTATCAGGCAGGCCGACTATCAAATCTGTGATTCCCGCCTTATCTATAGCTGTCCAAATAGCCTCATCATTTTCTCTGGAAGCCACATTACCAAAGCCTATATTATCTCTAACAGCCATCTCATAATGTACAAAATCCTGAAAAACAACGCCTATTTTTTCTCTAAAACTGTCTTTATCCAATTCATGTATAGAGTGTCCATTAATTAAGATTTCTCCCTCAAAATCGGAATACAAATGAGTCATTAACTTCACAATTGTTGATTTACCCGATCCATTTTTCCCTACAATGGCCAGCTTCTCTCCTTGATGAAGCTTGAAGCTAACATTAGAAATGGCATTCTCCTCCGTGTTCGGATATCTAAACGATACATTCCGAAATTCAATACTGTGAATAGCGGACAAAGGCAATTGCTGAACTGATTTTTGTATTTTTGCCTCTTCCGGCATATCCAAAAAGTCAAATAGCTGCTTGATATACAAATTATTTTGACACAAGCTTAAAATCCCTTGTACAATGCTCTGCGATGTTGACTGGGTTAACGTGATACCCTGAATTAAGCTCACCAAGTTCCCCACTAAAATTTGACCAACATAAGTGGCTTGTATGGCCATGAAAATAATAAATGCACACGCACCCTGATTTACAATCTGAAATACAAGAGAAGTATAGGATCTACGAACTGCTAGCACTTTATCCTCGCGATAAAACCCTTCGAGTATCGTTTTGTATCTTTTTCGCAGATAGTCTCCCAATTGAAATATTTTCACTTCTTTAAAACTATTATCTCTTGTCACTAAAAACGACAAATACCAGGATTCACGTTGTCTTCCTGCTCTTTGAAAGTGAACATTAAATTCTCTTTGTCCGATACGTAAAAAAGAATAAAATGATAAGCATGGAATGAGAAAAATGAATAAGAACGCCCACCATCTCCATGCGATGAGAATAGCACCCGTCGAGAATAAGGTTACAACACTGCTAATAATGGCAAGGATTTGAGTAAATATTTCAAACGGCCTAAAATCTGCCTCTCCCTGAGCACGTTGGAGCATATTTTGCACATCTGCATCCTCAAACGACTGCAAAGACATCTTTTGTGCTTTTTCAATAATTCTGATATTTACCTGGTTCGATAGCCGGCTTTGAAACATTTTACGAAAAAAGCTTTCGCCAATATTGATCAGATCGTACAGCAAATTGACACCGATCAAGACGCCAAAAGCTATAAAAACAGGTTGAAAGCTTCCTCCTGACGCTCCGGCCACGACACTGTTGATTAATTCTCTCGTAGTTAAAAGGATCACAGCAGGAATTGCGCCCTTCAATAAATTCGTAATGAGTATAGCAATCAAAAAGGAAGGATGTGTGTCCCAAAGCAGCCTGAATATACGAGGCCAAAATAAAAAGGTACGAAATATATTTTTATAGGACAAAGAGATCAGGTCATTGGTTTGTCCATCAGACTGTGACATAGCTTACCCCTTTCCTATGCAACAGGTTAGCTACTGTATGCTTAGCTAAAGCCATACATTTTATTTCTCGCTCCCTATTTACACCAAGCAGACGATTCAAATGCATATGAATGATACTGCCTAAAATATCATCAGGATGATTGGTAAGTTCGTGATTATTTTTAGCCAGGATTATCGCTTGAGCATACTTCTGAATCATAGTCTGTCTTTTTTCTACAAGCGCTAAGAAAGCAACCTGTGTGTTCGTATCTGCTTGTCCAATCCATTCATAATTCGACTCTACAGCGGTAATCAATGTTTTTTTGACATCCCTGAATGCCTTCATATGAGGCTTGCAATCAATTCTCTCTTCTAGCCATTTCACTTGCTCCTGAATCGTTAAACCAAAACCACTCAGATAATGAATAATGTTCATCACAGCCACAATCTCTATGTCCAGATTGAAAGCATTAGAGCGAATTCCCTTCATATAGGCGATGACCCATTGACTATCCACGTCAAAAACCTGTTCTGCCAGCTCCATAAGTGTCTGTCCTCCATACCTCTCCCATTCAGGATGGTATGTATCTATGACCATATTTGTTATTAGCCCCTCTTCACGTAACTCGGCTGCCCACTGATTTAATTGCGCCAAACCAGCTGTCCATAGCTTATCGGGCTCTCCCTGAAAACGTAAACGGATATGATGTTCAGGATCAACGTATCGCAAAAAGTAAAATTTTTGACTCCAATCCTTAAACCCCGGCTGTTTTAAGAGATGCCCTAGGCTTAAGCCTACCAGGTCAGTCTCTCTTTCCTTGACTCCGTACAATTTAAGGTATAGCCACTCCCCTCCTGGAAATATGCCTCTATGAATGCTGGAAGGAGTATGAGTAATGAAGTTTTGAGAAGCAATATGGTTTTGTGAACTAGGGATACTCGGTTTCACCTTTATTTTTTTCTTCTTTAGTGGAAACACAAATTCTCCCATATATCTTCCTGCCGTCCCCTGTACTGGGGTATGGAAGGGATTACCCAAACACTCGGTAAGAAGAAGTTCCTGTCCTTCACGTGTCTTGCTCACCTCATGTAGCAATTCTTTGATATGGAAAAGGTTGCATAGGTCTAATAAAAGGCGATTATCCCCCATCGTTAGGTAAACATAACGCGGTACATTCCATTGTTGTCTCCACACATGGAAAAGTTCTTCTCCTTCTTTGGACTCGCATGATTCTGAAATATTCAATGAAGCTTTGCTCAGTTTCCACTGCGCAGCACTAATAATGATCTTTTTATATACTAGTCTTGGCAAAAAAGGGGATTGCTCTAATGGCCCCCAGTCAAAATAAGACCACGTACCAATCTCTTTATTGGTAATATCCGTTAGAAATCTGAATATATGTGGTGAAAGCTTGTAATTCAGCATGTGTGTTTGCAAGGGGATTATTTCCTTACCCAAACGTCTGGACTTGACATAAAAACGATCATGAGTAGCACCCACCACTAAATCATCAATACAGAGCGTATGGTCCTCATCTTTAGAAGAGGTGGTTCCCGACACAATCTCATATGCCATTAAATTTTTGCTTAATGAGATATTTGATATTTTCCCCTGTTCCGGCATAAAAACCATCTCTGACAATAACGCATCGGGATGAAAGCATCGGTGATGATCATATATTTCAGAGAATTTTTGTACAAACTCCTCACTCAACATATCCAGAAAACGTCCAAAGGTTTTACCCGCTCTATTCGAGCCAGCACTGGCTCCAAGTAAAAGCGAATAGTCTCCAGAATCAACTTTTTCAGGAGAATCAGCAAATATACTGTAATAAATCTCCATTGATTCTGGGGAAGTGTCGTAGTTATCAGAAATCATCAGTTGCTCTAATTGTTCATCTGTAAGGGCGAGTTCTATTTCATGATTAGAAATGGCATCCGAAACCCATTGAAAGAGAACAGCGTTGCGTTTAAATGCCTCCATGCCCATTGATTTTTTTTCATTTGAACGATACATTTCCGGTATACCCAAACCCCAATCCTCATCAAACAGTTCATGAATAGGAACCTCCTGATACACACCGTACTTTTCCAAGAAACGATTCAAATATTCATCCAATTCGTCCGTTTTGGGGGATGCATACAATTTGCACATGACTTCAGCCCCTAATGAAACCTCATCAAGCACATGTTTCGGCAGCGTTACTTCTTTATCCAATTTAACATCAACTTGTACAGGTGTTTTTACAGAAATGATATCCAGCATTTTGTCACATAATTTCCGGTAGACCTTCTCTCCTTCTCCAATCGTGCACTGATTATATTGAAGTAATAAAGCATCAATTTCGTGTAAAATGTGAATCCAAGGATCGGAAATGTCCAGTTTTTTAATTTTTTCGAATATGTAATGAAAGGGTGAATGATCCATTAACGGAGGTCTAAGCTCGCTCAGAATAAACTCTTGCTCTACTAGTTGCTGCAAATAATCAGCTATGATTTCCAAAGTAGCGTCAGGGAATGCCTTTAATAGTATTTCTTTGAGTTCCATCACCCGAATGGGATGTTCCGCAGCTTCAAACGTCATTCGAACAACGTCAGTAAGCCGAATGGAATTAAAAATTTCTGCCGAATCATCAGCTTCTGCTGCTCCATGCTTAGGTCGGAATGGTAATTTGGCTCGATTCCCTTTGATCATAACCGTTTTGTTTAGGAAGACCTTAAGTTGATTAAATATGGCTGGATCAGCTTCTATTTTTTGAATCAGTTTATATATCCATTCCATGTCGGGTCTGGCTCTCTTCAGATGCTTAGGATAGCTACCAATATCCAGATCGGTAGTCTTCCCGCAAATCCCCTGCCCCACTCCTGAAAATAACCCAAATGGAGTCGTTCGGGTAGTCATCCGAATAAAATAACGATAAAAGCTGTTCAGCGTCTTCTCATACTTTTGTAGCTCTCCTTTATCATCCAAAGCATGACCATCATTCAAGTAATGTAGAAACTGCATTAGGGACGGAGAGGCTAATGATATGGCTTCTTGAACAACAGCTTCTTGGGATATCAACTTTAATCGACGAGTTATTTCCTCCAAAGTAAGCTGGCTGTCCACATCTTGATCCGAAAACACCTGAAAATATTGGTCTAGCGATAGTAATGGAGCTCTGATTAGAAAAAAATCACATGCACTAAACCATCTTTCATCCCGATCTCTCACTTCATTATGTAGTTTATGCGCATCAGTGTAATGCAGTTGTCTCTTCACAACTGACCACCTCCAAGTTTTCAGGAAATATATTCAACTTGTAACCGATTCCATGACATGTTACCAGAATTTTTGGATGACTTGGATCATCTTCTATTTTCTCTCTCAATTTTCGGATGTGCACATACACCGTATTAGACGTAGTAAAAGCATCCACTCCCCAGACTCTGTCTATAATGTGATCAATCGTAGAAGCACACTCTTTTGCAGTAAGAAGATACATTAATAATCGAAATTCCATCATAGTCAGCATATGCTCATGCCCTTGCTTCCAAATAACCTTTCCAGCAGGATCAAAAATGACATTGGGTGATAAACTAATAGCCTGCTGTTCTCTTTCCATTCCATATTTAGATGATGCCATTGAAAACAGTTGTTTGAGGAGATCCAATTGCTGTTGGTCACTATGATAGGAAAGAAAGATAAATGGAACCTTAAATTTTTCTTTAATGCTGTGCCAGTAAGACAAGTCCTCTAGTGTTATATGATCCTGATTCAAAGCTACACCGATACACTGCTCATCAATCTCCGTTATAGCCTGGTAAAGCGAATCATAAAACATGATTTGAATGTTTTCTGGAGTGCTTAAAGTCTCAAAAAAATGCTTGATCTTCCTAAAAGATGATATAACCATAAATTTTTGTTTCATCTAATCCCTCCAAAACCAATGCTTCAGATAAAGCAATAAGGTAGCACCCTTAAGAAATTAGAAACAATTCACTCCATCTCCCTGAATATTTAGGATGTTCTTTCCCAATTCCATAGTCCAGCAAACTTAATGCAATCCCTGTTGCTCCTTGTAGTATTCCTACATTATGAACATGAGTTGTCCCCTCCAAATCCTGGTATCCAAATGGGAGTTCTTCATCGTATAAATTTACTAACTTTAAAGCTATCTGATCGGCAAAGCGTAACGCTGCTATATTATCGGTTAAGCTAGAGAATCTATGGGCCATATGAAGCAAACCAGCCAACCCGTGACAGAAAGTAGGGGATAGCGCGTTTAGTAGCTCATCATCTAAGCAAAATATGGATTCCATAGCTTTTTCCGCTATCTTTTTCCATTCTTCATTACTGCACTCAATTCCTGCTCTGAGTAATGTCCAAGCTATTCCAAAGGTTCCATGACACCAGCCTTCAATTTCTCTCATCCCTACTTTTTTCTCTCTCTTGTTCATTGAAGATGCTTGAGAGTTTACAGGCCAATACCAGCCATATTGATCCTCCTGAATTTGAATAAGCAAAAAATCGGCTATATGTTTTATAGCCTCATGTAGTCCTTCAACTTTGATCTTTTTTTGTAGGGCAGTGACAAGCAGTGCAAGTATTCCGGTGATACCATGCGCCAAACCTAGATCGATTGAAGCCGAATCTTCCCTTGACGATAAATGTATATATTCAGGTATGAAGTGCGTAATGGTGTCTAATAATTGACGAGACAGATCACACATCGTCTTGTCTTCAGCAACCTCCAGAGTGTATCTGCCCACCCCGAGCAGCCCATTAATGATATCCATTTGCCTACTGAACTCTGTAATTGTGCCAATTACAGGTAAATCCCCCCACTTTACTTCAATATACTTATTAAGCTGAGAGATTAGTTTGTTATAATTAGCTCTGTTATTGGAAGCTAATAATATGCCATAAGCTACTCCTGTTGTTCCATAATAAAGAGAAATACGAGGCAATAATAATAGAGAGTTAGCATCTAAGTACCGTAACTGACTATGCACATGCTCTGCCCAATTTTGATCTGGCTCCAGGTAACCCCATTCGGACAACAGCGCAAACACACCCGGAATTCCATCGGCAAGCGAGCCGGGATTCCAAGGGGGATTTCCACGTGAAGGTGAAAGGTTGTTTGTATGATTAACTATCTTTTCTGTATATGATAGGTCTATTAGCTTTTGTGCTATATACTTACCGATTTCAACTGATCTCCCCTTCAAATCTTCAACCATAAATCCTTCCCTCATTTTCATAACTGGAAAAGACACGGTTATAGAAACCGTGCCTTTTTTCCATGTATTTTCGTTATTAACACGTTTTGCAGAAGGTAAGACTAACTTGACAATTCAAAGTACCTGTTGCACATGAAGGAGTACAGATAATACCACTGGCTGGTTGAACCCCTTTTGAAGCAACCTCATCTTTAGCTACTTGCAAGTCCAGATCAAATTGATTTTTCATCTTGTTACCTCCTTTTATTTTTTACATTTTTATTATAAGTTATATAATCTTAACTAGACTTTATATAATTCTTACATTTTTCTTAATTTCAACGAGTACATTTAAGATAAACCTTCATTATTTTTCAGTATTTTTAAGGACAACACACTAGATTTTAGTGACAATATAATGAAGAAAAAAATAATGGAGGCTTTCATATGAAAATTGATAGTTTTGTTATACAACAATCCGACCAAGTTCGTGCAAGAGATATTAGTAAAAAAATTGCTTTACGTCTATGCGAGCCCGAATCCGTCTATGCAGCAGTCCAATCGAAACACAATGTTTCGCCAGAAACAAAGTACCACCCATGGGGAGAAACTTCACTTTCGCATGGTTATCCTGGTAACATTCATTTACTATCGCAATGGCGTGCTACAGACCCTTCGTATGATTGGAATACAGCCATACATTCAAACATGGCTCAGATTCAATCCTCACTCTCTAAAAATGGTCTTCACGATCTCTCTCTTTACAGTGGCTGGGCAGGCATCGCTTCGTCCGTAAGAGAGGCTTCTAATCATGGGAAATACTACAGTAATTTCTTACAGCAAATACATCAATGGATGATGCCTCTTACAGAGCAATGGCTTCAGTCGAACACAGAACAATTAAGCCTTCACGAAGGTATGCCCATGCAAGCCTTTGACACCATTTCGGGAGCTTCAGGGATTGGAAGATATATTTTGATGAACTCAACCGATCCTATCTGTACTCCTCTTGTTGAGCCAATTCTTCAATTTCTTACCGATCTTACACATCCCATACATATTCACAATCGTTATGTCCCAGGGTGGTACTCCCCGCAAAAGTTTCAATTTTTAGACCGGGATAAACGTAACTATCCTCTGGGCAATTTTAATTGTGGAATGGCACACGGTATTCCTGGACCGTTGGCTTTATTATCTGTAGCTTACAGTGCTGGAATTGAAGTAAAAGGCCAATATCAAGCGATTGAAACCATTGCGGAATGGTTGCTTAAGTATAAATATGAAGATGAATATGGTAACTACTGGCCTCATATTGTTCCATTCGAAGCTGAAACAGGCTCTCTACAGTTTGATTTGGAACGAGCAAGAGAAGCATGGTGTTACGGTACCCCCGGCATTGCCTGTACGCTATTTCTTGCCGGAAAGGCTCTCCATAATGAAGAACTGCAAAAATTGGCTGTGAAAGCTTGTGTCGGTGCAATCTCCCATGAGATAGCTAAGCGGGAAATGGACTCTTCTGCACTCTGTCACGGTCTTGCCGGATTACTTACCATCTCTTGGCGAATGTGGTGTCACAGTAAAGAGCCTGCGTTTTTCCCGCTTATTCAACAGTTAACGAATTGTCTGCTTGATCGCTTTCAAATGGATAGCCCACTTGGATATCTGGACCCCGAGCCAAGGTCAGATGGCTCTTTAACTTGGCTGACAAAAGCGGGCATGCTTGAAGGCGTTGCTGGGATTGCAGCTGCTTTATTAAGTGTTTCTGAGAACAAAGAGATCGGTTGGGATTACATCCTCATGCTATCCTAACTACAACCAGTCTCTATTCACAAACATCTTTCTTCCACCATACAGATAGGCTAAAAACGTAAAAATGACAATCAGTCCGAGACTGTAAGGCTCAACTCTGGGTGCATAAGTCGCTGTTTGCGGCATCATAATATAATAAGGAATCGTAAAAGGAAACCACGCACCTATGGAAGAGTGAAAGCCTGTTATGACAATATTAGGAACCACACAACAAATAGACATTCCCAGAGAAGCTCCAAAATTCCGAATTTTTATCGAGAGCATAAGCTGTAGTGCTGCCAGGGGAAAAATCCCGAGCCACCCTCCCAAACCGGTAGAAAGAACGACAGACCAAGGGATTTCTCCTGGAGCACCTGCTATATTTCCACTTACAAAATAGCCTGCTATAAATATAAGCTGATCCAGACCCAGTATGAGAATGAGCAATATATATTTTGCATAATAAATTTGCTGACGAGGATACGGGCTACTTAATAAAATCTTCCATCCCCCATCCCGATGCTCGTACGCACACAAAAGAGAAGCGATAATTCCACAATAGAGCGGATAAAAAAACATAGAGTGAAATTGCGCTGAATAAGTATATAAAGTTAACCAACTGGGCGAAAAAAACTGTTTCAAATCATTCAGTTCCAGGACTCCCATTAAAGAATTTATGACCGCATCCAATATAATGAGAATCCATACCATGATCCATTGAAGCTTTATTGTCTCCACGCGTAAAATAGAGCCCATGTATCTTCTCCTCTCTATTTGAATTCATGCTTGGTAAACTGTAGTGTACCAAGTCCCGTAAAGATGACTCCTGCGCTTAAAGCAACGATCACCCAAATCATGTGTTCCTTCATCAGAGGACTTGATAGTGCAGGGTACGACCAAGGCAATATTTTAATCCACAGAATACTTGTGCGTGCCAAAAACAAGCTTGCAATAGAACCGAATATACCAAACGCTAATGGGAATGCCTGATTAGTGAAAAGCGTAGACAGCCAAAGTTGAATTGCAAGTACTGGTAGGGTAGCCAAGCTTGCATTAATCGGCTGTAACAGCATGATCCGCCAAGGAATGGGTTCGTTTGTATATAACACCCAGATGAGGCTCATACCTGCTACAGTGATCAAGGCGGTACCCAACTGCAGAATCACGATCCATACAATTTTGGATAGATAGATATAACTTCTGGGAACAGGCATGACCATAAGCTGCTTCCATGTTTGAGTATCATGCTCTGTACCAGCCATAATGCTCGCCAAAAGTGTACCGCCAAGCAGCATCACAAACGAAAGGAACATAAACATAACGGCAAAACCAGCATAGACACCTCCTGGTCCTTGCCGAAAGTAAAGATACCATTCCACGGCAGTCATGCCTGTAAGTACACACCCCTGTATAAGAGGAATCCACCAGCATATTTTCTTCAGCTTAAGCCCCTCTGACTTTATAACCCGGAGTATCATAAGCTTCGCTCCTTACCTGTCAGTTCCAGGAATATCTCCTCCAATGTTTTTTTCTTCTCTGTGACCCGATAAATGGGATGATTGTGTTCCACAAGCACCTTGATCATCTCCGAAGATTGTTGCCGATCTACAATAGGAGTCACGACCTCATTTTGTTCAATCGATTCAGCTCCGGCCGTCCACCCATGCTGAATCAGTGCACCGGCAGCCAGAACAGGATCTGGGGTTTCAATGAATAATTGAGGCTTGCTTTTGGCGGTGAGTTCCTTCATCGTTCCCTGGAAGATCATTTCACCCTGATTAATAATTCCTACATAGGTTGCAATCTGCTCAATTTCGCTTAATAAATGGCTCGAAACCAGTACCGTCATTCCGTAAGCACCAGGGAGGCTCATAATTAACTCCCGAATTTCCTGAATACCAGATGGGTCCAAACCATTCGTCGGTTCATCAAGTATCAATAATTTGGGGTTGGCAATAAGCGCCATAGCAATCCCCAGTCTTTGTCGCATCCCCAAGGAATATCCCTTTACCGGACGATACGCATCCTTGGCTAATCTCACTAAATCCAGCACTTCATGAATTCTTCGGGTCGGCAGTCCACGCATGGTTGTAACGATTTCTAAATTTCGATATGCGGATAAATGGGCATAATAGGCAGGTGATTCAACCAAGGAACCAACATCCTTTAATATTTCCATACGCTGATCCTTCAGCTTTTTCCCAAAAATCTCAATTTCTCCGGAGGTGGATTTAATCAGCCCAAGCAGCATACGAATCGTGGTTGTTTTACCCGCCCCATTAGGTCCTAAAAATCCATAAATCTGCTGTCCGGGTACCTGGAGATTTATTCGTTTTACAAATTCCCGTTTTCCAAAACGCCTAGTTAGCTGCTGTGTATGTATTACATATTCAGACATTTCCTGATCTCCTCTCGACTTCTAATGCTGAAGCTTAAGTTACATATAGTTTACTGAAGTAAAGTAAACATCAAGTAAACAGTCCCTAAACAACAGGCAAAAAAACCGAGCAAACTGCGAAATGTGAGATTAGATGTTAAAAAGTTAGATGTTTAGCGGCAGTGAAATCTCCATCCTAGTACCCGCTTTACTGCCTGAAAGGATATGAAGCGTTCCGTTATGCGCCTCAATAAAGCTTTTGGCAATAGGTATTCCATGTCCTTGGGAATGAGATATCTGCATGTACTCATTGGGATTCATTCCTATTCCGTCATCTTCGATAGAAATATGAAGCTTATCGTTCGCTTTACTTACTTCCATGGAAACGTGTGTACCTGGAGGATTATGAATGATCGCGTTGATCAAAAAATTCTGCAGCGCTCTGCCTAGTAATTTGCTATCGAAGGGCATGATACATGCCGCCTCCATTGACGTAAAAGAAAATTCGTATTGCTCAGCCGAAGGATGGTTAGCGATATCTATGACTGTACTACGGAGAAACTCCACAATGTCCTCCTTCTCCAATTGGATTGGCAATGGACTTTCCTTAAGCTGCATAGAAGCATTCAAATCCTGAATCAACTGCTTCATTTCAGTCACTTTCTCACTGATACTCATACTAAAGCTTCTTCTTTCTTCCTCAGACCAGTCATACTCTTGAGCAGTTAGCATAGCCGCATATCCTTCAATATAAGATAATGGTGTTTTCAGATCATGGCCTACACCTGCTACCCACTGCTGTTTACGTTTCTCTAATTCCACTCTCTCTTCCTCATTGCTGCGCAATTGAGCCGATAAGATGTTCATTTGTTCAAAAACTTCTTTATACAATTGATACGGAGGTTTATAACTATTTTTCTGATTTTTTTTGCCCTCTGGCAGTTCCAGTTCACTTAGCGGCGCTTGGAATTCCCCTGTCGCAATATTTCCAATCCATTTAATTACATACACCAAAGGTTTGCCTATATACCATCCGTAGGCAGCTATGAACACAACACTCTGCACGATACCAAGTCCTGTCCAGAATAGATCAATATTTATATTTTGAGATGCTCCAAATATACTTTTTATAAAAATATATAAGATCGTGCAAATAACAAAACATAGGACATAGGCCAGTACAAAGCATAACGTTACTTTCATAAAGCGAAAGGACATCTTAACCAGAGAGTTCATTCTTGCTCCCCCATCTTGACTGACATCATTTTATAACCAAGCCCTCTTACATTGATTAAAAATTGCGGGTGCTTGGGATCAGGTTCTATTTTTTTCCGCAAACGGGAGATATGAATCACTACGGTCTTCTCATCACCCAAGAAGGCCTCGCTCCATATCGTCTCATAAAGCTGCCGTACACTGAAAATCCGGTTAGGATGCTTGCACAAAAAAACCAGCAGTAGCCATTCACGTGCCGGACAATCGACCTCCTTTCCCTCCACATACAATACACCGGATTCCAGCTCCAGACGAAAATATCCAAAATCTAAAGTGCGTAAGGTCGGTTTCATGGCCACTGTCGAAACTTTCCGATATTTCATTCGAGCTTTCATACGCGCAACGACTTCCAGCGGGTTAAACGGTTTGGTAATATAATCGTCCCCTCCGATACCAAACCCCATTAATTTGTCTAGGTCTGTATCTCTTGCCGTCAAAAAAAGAATAGGGGCATCCGTATATAGACGCATTTGACGACACACCTCAAACCCATCGCTATCAGGCAGCATGACATCAAGTACAATCACATCCATATGAGATTCCATCACGACTTGCAGCGCTTCCCGACCCGTTGCAGCATGCTTGACTTGAAGGAATCCTTCTTTTTTTAACACCGTTGTCAGCATATCCCGCAACCCCTGCTCATCGTCTACTATAAGTACTGCAATTTCTTCCATAACCCAAGGTTCTCCATTCTTTTTTTACATTTTTTACTTTCATTATAAAAGCAAACGGGCAGAATTTAAATCGAGTTCCATCACATATCGTTCATCCCCGTGAATATACTTAATAACCAACAAGGCCAAACTGTGCCGTGTATCCACTTGGGGGGTGCCTAATAATGCCGGAACCACGCCAGCCATATTCATTCGTCGTATCCCGCGAAGATTGGTCGCTGCATCGCAAAGGGTACCAGGACCAGCAACGTCATCAGCAGAAGGTCAAAGATGTCATTAAGCAAAATCTACCCGATCTGATAACGGAAGAAAATATTATTATGTCGGACGGTCAACAGATTATCAAAGTGCCGATTCGCAGTCTGGATGAATATCGCTTCATTTATAACTATCAAAAGCAAAAGCATGTAGGTCAAGGGGATGGAGATAGTCAGGTGGGGGATGTCATCGGACGTGATCCTGCCTCCCAGAAGCCTGGTAAAGGTGAGAAAGCCGGCGATCAGCCGGGACACGATATTATGGAAACGGAAGTCAGCATAGAAGAACTGGAAGATATGCTGTTCGAGGAAATGGAATTGCCGAATTTACAGCAAAAAGACAAGGATCAAATTGAGGTTGAATCTATTGTGTTCAATGATATACGTAAAAAAGGCATGCAAGCGAACATTGACAAGAAACGAACCATTCTCGAAAATCTGCGCCGCAACGCCCGTGAAGGGAAACCGGGCATTCATCATATTAGTCCGGACGATCTTCGCTACAAAACATGGGAAGAGAAGACCATTCCCCAATCCAACGCGGTGATTATAGCCATGATGGATACATCAGGCTCGATGGGCTCTTTTGAAAAATATTGCGCTCGCAGCTTCTTTTTCTGGATGACCCGCTTTTTGCGCCGTCAGTATGAAAAGGTGGAAATTGTCTTTCTCGCGCATCATACCGAGGCTAAAGAGGTTACGGAAGAAGAATTTTTTACCCGCGGAGAAAGTGGCGGCACGATCTGCTCTTCCGCTTATTTGAAAGCACTAGAAATTATCGACAAACGATATCCTCCTTCCAGCTACAATATTTATCCCTTCCATTTCTCGGATGGCGATAACCTGACCTCGGACAATGAGCGGTGTGTGAAGCTAATCGAGGAACTTATAAAGCGGAGTAATATGTTCGGCTATGGAGAAGTGAATCAATATAATCGTAGCAGCACGCTGATGTCAGCCTACAAGAATATTAAAAAGGATCAGTTTATGTACTATGTCATCAAGGAAAAAGGTGAGGTATACCAAGCCTTACGTACCTTTTTTCGCAAACGGGAAGGGGGAACGGTGGGATGAGCACCGACCAGAAGGAGCTAGAATATGCGATATCAGAAATTATGGAGATTGCAGATGGCTTCGGGCTCGACTACTACCCGATGCGGTATGAAATTTGTCCGGCGGACATTGTATACACGTTCGGAGCCTATGGTATGCCCACGCGCTTCAGCCACTGGAGTTTTGGAAAAACATTTCACAAGATGAAAATGCAGTACGATTTTGGATTGAGCAAAATCTATGAGCTGGTCATTAACTCCAATCCCTGCTACGCCTTCCTGCTGGAAGGAAATTCTTTGGTGCAAAATAAACTGATTGTCGCCCATGTACTGGCACACTGTGATTTTTTCAAACACAACGCCCGCTTTTCAGCTTCTAATCGCAATATGGTGGAGAGTATGTCGGCCACAGCAGATCGAATCAACAGCTATGAAATGGAATACGGTTCAAAGGCTGTGGAATCCTTCATTGACTCTGTACTGGCGATACAAGAGCATGTGGATCCACAGATCATCAAACCAAGGCATCTGGATAAACAGCGTTACATGGAGCTCAAAATTCGGGAGCAGAAAGAACCTGGAAAACGCCAACGTCCCCCTGGGCCTTACGATGATCTGTGGTCACTGGACACAGTGAAGCAGCATGATCCGGCCGAGACCGAGGGCATCAAAGTACGCCAGTTTCCACCGGAACCTGAAAAAGATATCGTCTGGTTTATTCAGGAATTCTCAGAGGTGCTGGAGGACTGGCAGCGGGACATTATGACGATGCTGCGGGACGAAATGCTGTATTTCTGGCCCCAAATGGAGACCAAAATAATGAATGAAGGCTGGGCCTCCTATTGGCACCAGCGGATTGTAAGGGAACTGGATTTGACCGGGGAGGAAACCGTTGAATTTGCGATGCTGAACGCCTCTGTCGTACAGCCTTCCAAGCAAAGCCTGAACCCGTACTATTTGGGACTGAAAATATTTGAGGATATTGAAAAACGATGGGATAACCCAACCCGTGAGGAACAAGAGCGACAAGGACGCAAACCGGGCGAAGGACGCGCTAAGATGTTCGAGGTACGAGAGTTCGACTCAGACACTTCTTTTATACGCAATTACATGACCAAGAAACTGACAGAAGATTTGGATCTATACGTGTTTGAGAAACGGGGACCCGATTGGAAAATTACCGATAAATCCTGGGAAAACATACGAGATCAGCTTGTGTTTTCACGTGTGAATGGAGGCTCCCCTTATATCGTCGTCGAGGATGGAGATTACCTGCATACGGGCGAGTTGAAGCTCAAGCACCAGTACGAAGGCATTGAGCTGGATTTAAAATATATGGAGCGCACGCTTCCATATGTATATCAGCTGTGGGGACGCACCGTTCATTTGGAAACATTGATTGAGGGTAAGCTCGCCCTATTCTCATATGACGGTAAGAAACATCATCGTAAGTTTGTATAGTCATACCAAATCAAATAGCCAGCCTAATTTAAAAAAGGTGCATTCCTAAAAAGGATATGCGCCTTTTCTTAATATTTCATACAACCTTAAGCGACCTTCGTTTCTTGCCAATTTCAGGACACCTGTTTCGTTTTGGTTCAGGGGTGTATTATACTAATATGATAAATGACCCACGGGTCATAGTTGAGAAGCAGAACGAGGAGCGTTGATATAGATGAACACCCATCCCAGCTTTCGTGAAGTTCGTGAAAGTGATCAGCAGGTATTCCCGATCGCCTGGTATGCCGTTGGCTGGTCCAAGGAACTAAAGAATAAACCGCTTAAAAAGCGACTGCTTGGCAAAGATATTGTCCTGTACCGTGATGATCATCGTCAGGTACATGCCATCCATGCTTATTGCCCGCACCGAGGAGCTGATTTGTCGCTAGGCTATTGTCAAAACGGGCACATCACATGCCCATATCATGCATGGTCTTTCGATGAGAGTGGGCAGTGTGTCGATATTCCGGCACATCCGGGACGGGCTATTCCTGAGTTTGCTCATACCTATGCCTATCCCGCGACTGAAAAAGCCGGCCTGCTGTGGGTATATCCTCAGGCCGTTGGCTCAAATTCTGAAATAAACTCAGGGTTGGGGACATCCACATCCCCACCTCCTCTGGAGATTTTTCCCGAGCTGGAGGACCCCTCTCTCATTTTGTCTCCCTACGATTCCATGTGGAAGGCACATCTGACGAGAGTTGTGGAAAGCGTGCTGGATGTCGCTCATTTGCCAATTGTCCATAACAAAACAATCGGTAAAAAATCCTCCACCGACATTCATATCGAGTTTGAAGCGGATGACAATCATATTCGAGTGAAAAACGGGAAAGGTCTATTACAATATACCTTTCCACAGCAATGGATTTTGACTCCCGCCAAGGAAGGACGCAGCAAGTTTATTAATTTCGTCACCTTCACTCCGATTGAGCAAGAGTTAACTGCCATCTACGGACTGGCTGGACGTAATTTTGCCAGATTTGTACCGGGCATGAGCCACATTTTTTCCAGATACAGTGGTAAGGTGCTGGAAGAGGATCGGGCCGTGGTGGAAAGCCAGCATCCGCGTCCAATCCCAGAAGCGCTGCGAATGGAGGCACACGTCCCCGCTGATGGACCTCAGGTTCGGTTTCGCAACCGCTGGTATGATTTCCTTGTCAACGATGAGCCTCGTGTACGACTGGGTCCAGAAACTACTTCCTCTTAAATTCGACGATGTAGCTTTGATTGAGCTGTTTTCCACCTTCCGAGATGTTCTGGTACATGGATAGAAACCGGGCGGATGGGCTCCATACCGTTGGGCTGTCATAGGATTGGATATCGGTCGTAACCGGAGTGGTTTTACCCGTGAACTGGTCAAACACATACAGCCCTCTCATGCCTTGCTGATCCTCATCATAAATGGAATAAGCAAGCTTGGACCCGTCGCTGGACCAGCTTCCACGACTCATTAAAGTGCCTTGACCGACGATTCCTTTCTCTTTGCCCTGTTCATCCAAAATGATCATACGGGCTGGTTCGGATGTATTCCATTTCCGCTTTTCAATGGCAATAGACTTACCATCAGGCGACACGGCAAAGGACATGGCCCCCTCTGCAATAGTCACAGCCTGAGAATGATTGAGGGTGAACCGATTCAGCACCGGATACCCTTGTTTATCACTGCCTGTATAAAATATGGCGTTACCCACTTTTTCGACATGAGACATCAATTCAGAGCGATTCGGATCTTGAAAACTCAATTCTTTAGCTTTGCCGTCCAGACCAATCAGCTGGATTTTACCATCCGGTGTGCCTGTAATGAGATCATTCTCATCGCTCCAGCTCACTTCGTTAGTCATATCCAGCTTGCCGATCGGTGTAACCTTACCACTGCTTAGCTCCAAAATGTAGCCCTGGATATCATATTTGCTGCTAGTGCTACCTTCAGTAAAAAAGACATGGCGCTGATCCGGTGATACCACAGCAAGTAACTGCGGAGCCTTACGACCTGGTGTTAAAATCCGCTCCTTGTCTGTCTCTACATTATGAATCCACAGCTGGGTTTTACGCTCCACAATCAACTCTTCGTCGCTCAGCCAAGACCTCGCGTAGACATCCCCCAGCCTGTCGATAGACGATACCACCAGCTCATCCGTTACTTGCTGCTGGGCTGCATCCGTGTCAATCACAGTAAGCTGTTGGCCCGGTTTCATACCGGATGCTGGATTTGTCTCTCCTGCGCTTTTCATGCCGCAACCGCTGAGCAATCCCCCGGCGATTAAGCCGGTCATGAGCACCCCGGTAGCTTTCTGTCTGAAAACTCTTGTGCGGGAATCTTCGCGACGAGGGGAGCCGTTCTTTTGCCCATAGCTGTCTATGTTTTTCTTTATCATGTACAACGGCCTCCTTGTTAACGATACCCCCAGTTTAATGCCCGAACATCTCATGAATACATCGGATTGTTTCCAAGTTGTAAACAAGACACCATTTTAGCCCTGTGCTAACAATCGGCCGTTTACAGGGAGCCATCGTGAACCAAGAGAGGGAGTCTAAGCGAAAATTCATTCCCACTTACATTTGTATGCCCGTTGTCATTTTCCAACCCACTATGATCTGAAGCTGTAAGCTGCAACTCTCCCCCCATGCGCTCCGCCAGTCTGCGCGCCAGAGGAAGACCGAGCCCCGTACCGCTGTCCTGACGAGATCGATCACGACTTAAGGTAGCAAACGGCTCAAAAATCATGTCCCATTGCTCCCTAGGAATCCATGGGCCGGAATTGCGTATACACACAATCACGGTGTCCTGTTCTACTCGATTCGATAACGTAATCCATCCACCGTCCCGATTGTACTTCACTGCATTATCCAGCAAATTCAGTACAATATGCATCAGATGCTTAGGGTCTCCCCACACCTGGGCAGGAACGGTATCTATCGAAAAATTCAGTCTACGCGCTGCCGCTTTTCCTCGAATACGGCTCCCTGCATCTTCCAGTAACGAATGCAGTTTCACAGCCTCCGTATGCAATTCAAAATCATATTTATCCAGCACAGATAGCCGCAGCGAGTCCTCGACAAGCTCGTATAACCGTTTTGTTTCCTTACTGATACTTTCTCTCGCTTCACGCACCAGTTCAGGATCATCCCCATACATATCCAGTAAATCAGCATAAGCCTGAATAGAGGTTAATGGAGTCTTCAGTTCATGACTGATATTTCCAATAAAAGATTTTTGCTGCTGCTCCAGCTCTCTCAAACGCTGAACCGCTTCTTCCAGCCGAAGCTTTTCGTTTTCCAGCGCGGTAATGCTCTCCCGGATCACATGACTCATCTGGAGCATTCCTTCATCCAGTCTTCCCAGCTCATCCTGCCGCCGCAGCAGTCTGGTTTCCGGATAATGCCCTGCCGATATCTGTTCGGAAGCGCGAGTCAGTCGTCCGATATCTCTCGTCTGGCGGCTGACATAGCCTAAGCCCAAAATAAAGCTCAATACCAGCACCGCCCCCCCTGTCCATAGAAACAACTGGGCAATAGCCTGGTAGAACTGCTGCTGCGCTTCTGTTGAGCTATGAAGCTGTACCACTCCCAGTAAGCCGTCCGGACCTTGAAGCGGAGCCAAATAGGTGACTGCGCTACCTTCCGTAATATACGCAATTTTGCCTTGGAGCGCATAGGAAAGGGCCTGGCTGACATTTGTTCTAAAAGCCAGCGGTAGAGAATTGCCAACCTCATGCCCCTGACCATCATATAAAATAACGCGCATATTGCTGGATACGCCCAGTTCCACTGCGAGTTGGGGCGCCTGCTTCTTCATAAAGCCTTCCGGTGATTGGCGCACTCCCAACAGGTAAGACTGTTTTACACGCATTTCTACAATTTCGGCCTGGCGCTTTAAACTGCGTTCCATTTGGTCTGTCTGGTTAGCGCGAATGCCAGTAAGCACGAGCCAGCTCAGCACACCGACAGTAAACAGCAGCAAAGCCGCCAGTACCAGGGGAAATTTCCAACGCAGGCTTAAGCCTGTAGGTTTGCGTTTGCGTTTCTGTTGGTCGGTGGACCGCAAGCTTCCTTGCTGATGGAGTGAATGATGTTCGTTCACGTCATTTTCTCTGCCTTATAGCCGATACCATACACGGTCTGCAATATCGCCTGATGTGGCTCAAGCTTCTTGCGCAAGCGCTGGATATGAATATCCACCGTCCGCGTTCCGCCCACATAATCGAAGCTCCATACCTGCTCCAGTAGCTCGTCCCGTGTATACACCCTCCCGGCATGAGACACCAACAGCGCCAGCACATCAAACTCCTTGGGGGTCAGATCCAGCGCTATGGCTCCAAGTTCAGCCGTTCGGCTGGACGGACGTACCCGTAATGGGCCGAGTACCATTTCTGTTCCTTCCGGGGCAGGCGCTCCTTCTCGCTCCAGTCTCCGTACCAATGCTTTAATACGAGCGAGCAGCTCCCTTAGGTCAAACGGTTTGCTCATAAAATCGTCCGCACCCAGCTCCAGCCCGAGTACCTTATCAACAATATCGTTTTTGGCCGTCAGCAGTAAAATACCGATGCCCTTCCGACTTTCCAAACGGCGGCACACCTCATATCCACCCAGTTTGGGCATCATCACATCCAGTATGAGCACATCCGGGTGGAACAAACGCACTTTTTCCAAGGCGTCCTCCCCATCAACTGCGGTTTCCACCAAAAAACCCTCTCGCTTTAACGCATAAGCCAGCGCATTCCGAATACTCGCCTCATCGTCCGCTATCAGTATTTTTTTATCCATGTCCTGCCCTCCCTGCATTAAAAAAACGCTCCAGCTACCTATGTTCCCGCAAATAATAATGAATCAGACATGTATGACATATAAACTGCTCACGTGGATCGTTAAGATCAAAATCTGTCATGTCGCGTATCCGTTCCAATCTGTATTTTACTGAGTTACGATGTATAAAAAGATAATTGGCTGTATCTACCAGACTGCCCCTGTTTTCCAAATAATAAAATAACGTTTTGAGTAAGTCACTGCCATGTGAGCGATCATATTGCTGAAGTCTCCCCAGCTTGCGCTCAAACAAATTTGAAAATTCCTCTTTGTCCATCGCTTCTCCAAGCATATAGTGCATCTCTATATCGCTGTATTTGCATACACGTTTATCAGGATACAGCCGCTGGGCTACAGTAATGGCACGACGTGCTTCATTGTAGCTTTGCAGCAGCTCCCATAACTTTTTGGCACTTCCGATGCCTAAATAATAATCGGCGGTACCCCAGGCTTTTTCAGTTGACCAGTTTTTCAGCGTATCACTCCAGGACGTTTCCTGATCAGAGCCGGGTGCGTTCTGATGATCATTCGGCTGAAGAGTCGGCAGAAATAATATCGCACGATTTGAACGGAACTCAATATGAGACACCACACGCCGTCGTGTCGATTCCATACTCAATAACCCAGAAAGAATCTCTTCTGGCGGAGCCGTAGCACTTTCCAGTACAGCCACCTCCCAGTTATATTCCGGGTTGAATCCCAATTGACGACCTCTCCGCTCAACCTCATGCCGCACCGGCAACGGAGGTGTCATGAGCTCATCTATAAAATTCCCCCGTAGTCGGCTTTCCGTATCTTCTACTGCCTTTTCACGCATTAATTCTAACGCCATCACCAGCCGTGCCTGCTCAATACCAACCTGCTCCATATCATCCAGTTCATTGCGGGCAATGACCAACTTGGCGACTGTACGTTTATCCACACTAATGGGAAAATGACGAGCATCTTGTACCTTCGCCCAATCCCAATCTTGTGGTGAAGTGACAATGGCTTGACCACCATTATCAATCAAAGCAACCGGAGCTTTAAAAAGCTCTGCTATATTATCGCTTACAGCCTGTATGCCACTGTTCTCCAGCACCATCGTCGTTAACGTTCGATAGATTTCTTCCGAACGTCGCAGCAGCTCTGCCTGTCGGTTCAACACCATATCCATGACACGCTGCGTAATATCCGTATAGGGAATATCGGCTGGAATCTCAATCACAGGCAGGCCACAGGCATTGCTTTCTTCAAGCGCACTATGGGGAATTTCCGTGAGAAAGCGTGTAGGCTTGATCACAAGCGCCGCCGCCCCGCCCTGATGCAGTAATTGAATAATTTGACACAATACCTCAGGCTCATGACGGATCGAATAAGCCGTTGTCATCAACAATACACCTTCCCGGACCCAGCCTTTCAGGTCAGGGACTTCCATAATGTCAATAAACCGGACAACCCGGCTTAGCCCTTGTTCTCCGCTTAATACCTTCGCCTCCTTCAACACGGGTATTGCCATGAGCTCTTGAACTGTTACACCCGGTATTTTCATAAAGACAGACCACCCTGCTATTTATTTTGCAAAATCCTTAGTTCATCTAATTTTCAGGATAGTGTACCAAAAAAGTCTACAAAACAAAACCTTTTACCGCTTGGTCAAGTCTATCCACACCAGCCCATTCCTATCTTTAGGAGCTCAATGGAACATAAATAAACCGCCCTTTTCTGGAAAAGGCGGTTTATTTTAATATTCTACTATTTATTATGAAGTTTAAGAACTATCCTGCTTGTATCCCACACGAATTGGCTGCTAGCGTACCGAAACAGCTGCACCCAACGCCACAATCGGGTCAATAGCCCGAATCCCTAGTGTACGCTCCAGCTCTGGCGCAAAGTTCATCGTTACAAAACCTGTGCAGGCAAGTACGATTACCTCAGCCCCCTTCTCCTGAAGCCGCAACGCTGCTGCCATAGCTGCCTCTTTACCTTGTGGAGTGTTCAAGTCCAGTGTCGTCTGCACACCTATGGGACGCTCTGTACCGATATAGGAATCGCCCAAAATGCGGCGAATCAGCGGCGGAGCCTCCTCCAAAATGGTCAACACGCCTACACGGCTGGCCGATGTCAGAGCCAAGAGTGCCGCACAGGACCCCGCCCCGTATACAGGTACAGATACAACCTGACGAGTTTCCTCTAGCGCTGGATCAGCCGCGCAGCTAATAGCGATAGACGTACAGCCTTGTTCAACGAGTTGTTGCGCCGCGAGCACAATTTTAGGCACCGCTTCCCGGTCTGTGATATCATCGTAGATTCCTTTCGGCTGATCGGGAATACATACACTGGTGACAGGCAGCCCGTAGTGCTGCTCAATGACCCGGCCGTGAAGGTCGATAGCTACTTTGTCCTGCATGGTAAGCACTCTGATCATTCCAAGCATGATAACTTCCTCCCTTTATCGCTCTAGCAACTGACCAGCCTTCATAATCAGACGATCGTCCAGATATACATCCGGTTTTTGTACGACTCCGTCAATATGTACACCCGCAGCGACAGTTCCCCCGAAGGTATTATTGCTGCCAAAAGCGACATGAATCGTGCCATATACTTTCTCGTCCTCTAACACAACACCTGTAATGCGGGCTTTATCATTCGTTCCAATACCAAATTCGGCCAGCATTCTACCATCGCCTTCGCCGAGCATATCCAACAGGGACTGTCCGGCTTCCCCTTCTGCGGCGATTAATCTGCCATTTTGCACCGTCAGCAGCAGCGGGTCTTTTAAGGCGCCGATTCCCGCCACAGAACCATCCACCACAATCTGACCTTGTGCCGTTCCTTCCAGCGGAGCAATATACGCTTCACCGGAAGGCAGGTTGCCCGATTCGCCGGGATTCAAATACATACCTGTGCTGGGAACGCCGTTGCGCCCTTCTATGGTAAAGTTCAGACTATATCCTTCCTTTTCAATCCGTACCTGCTTGGCAGCAGTCAGCAATGCGGTCACCTCTTCGGTCAGCGCCTTGACCTTCGGATAATCAGCAGCAATTGCTCCATTCATGAACATATCGTCTGTCATGCCGGGCATGGTTGCTAGGCGTGCTCCAGCAGCTGCGGCTTGCTTACGGGCACTTGTATGTGTCAGTGAATACCGGGTGACACATACAACAACGTTGGAGCGAAGCATGGCTTCAGCAACAGGGGTCGGAGGCTCCTCGCCCGATTTGGAGCGAACCTTCATCGTCAAAATAGCTGCTTCTGCCCCCAGTGCCTTGCCAGCTTCATATATGGACTCGCCCAATTCTTTTTTATCATCGTCGGTTACGACCAGAAGCGTCTCCCCAGCGGTAAGTCCCAAGCATTTTTGCAATACATTTTTACTGATTTCAATACGTTGTTGACTCATAGTTCTTACCTCCAATTTTTAGCTCCTTACACCATTTCCGATACCAGTTTGCCAATCAAGGCATTGGACAATACAACGGGAACCCCTGAGTAATGCGCCGCTAGCTCTCTATGCGTTTCCGTATAGCCCATGCAATCCAGTACGATCAGATCGGCTTGATTCTTGAACTGTCCTGCTGCTCGGCGAAATTCTTCCTCACTGCCACTGTAAGGCGAGGCCGCCGCAAACTTTGGATTCAATCCATAAGGGCTGAATTTAAGCTTGAGGTTGTTCTTCTGTTCTTCGAGCGGTCCAATGAGACCCAACCTTCTTCCGCTGGACATGGCCTTTAGTACAGGAGGAAGCACATGATCTGGCTCAATTAGAAAAGCGCTTCGGGTATGCAATCCAGGAAACACACCGGTACAGAGTAACAAAATAGTACGTATGCCCTGCTCCTCCAAACGTGTGATTTTGTCCTGGAGCAGTGGCTGGATTTTTTCGCGTGAAATGACCACCGACTCCCCGGTCGTCAAGCGGGAGGTTAATACATATTCTCCTGGTGACGGTGATAGATGCTGTTGTATATAGTCCAATGAGAGCCCATCCAGCGCACCGGCCTGTACCAGCTCTGCCCGTCCTTCCAAGGCCTTTTCTACGATAGGGGCCACATCTGACCGGGGGGCTTGCCCAATCGTAATCATCCCAAGCTTATGCATTTTGAATCCCTGCTTTCGCTTCATTTTACGCTCCTGGCGACAAAGGGCAAGCCCGCGGTCTGCCCTTATTTCGGTTCTGGTGAATAGTTTTAACTTATGTTACTGCAACTTTCCTAACATAAACAATGTTCGTCCTGACCAAAACAAAGGCTTGTTTGTTGTGCATAAAGGATAAAAAAACAAAATCATAGCGCTATTATTACATTTTATCCCTTTATAATGTCAAGAAATATAACACAGTATAAACATCTCTTCCCTCACTGCCCTGCGCTTTGGAGTGTCTTACCTCTCCGTATATGCTAAAATACTTCCGTATCGGCTATTCGCCTACAGGAGGGCATGATCATGAAACAATCTATTTTGATCGTAGAAGACGAAGAAAAGATTGCTCGGCTTCTAGAGATCGAACTTCAATTTGAAGGCTATCAAGTATGTAAAGAAAAAAACGGAATTGATGGGCTGGAGACGTATTGCAAAGGCAATTGGGATCTAGTGTTGCTGGATATTATGATTCCCGGTCTCAATGGCATTGAGCTACTTCGGAGGATTCGTAAGCATGATACGAACGTTCCTGTCATTTTGCTGACGGCTAAAAGTTCCATTGCAGATAAGGTCGAGGGACTCGATTTGGGAGCCAATGATTATGTTACCAAACCGTTTGTGATCGAAGAGCTGCTTGCACGTGTACGGGCTGCACTCAGAGTGGGTGCAACGATAGACATGGCTCCACAAGTGGTAGATAAGTGGCTTAGTGCCGGGGATTTACGTCTCCATGAAGGTACTCGTGAAGTTCTTCGAGGAGAGCACAACATTGAGCTTACACCGCGAGAGTTTGACTTGCTCGTTCATTTACTCAGACACCAGCGGCAGGTACTTAGCCGTGAACAATTACTGGAGAATGTATGGGGCATAGATTATATGGGCGATACCAATGTGGTCGATGTGTATATTCGCTACGTGCGCAATAAAATCGACCCTACGCGCCAGCTCCCTGAGCTGATCCATACTGTACGCGGAATTGGTTATGTACTGAAGGAATCTTTATGAAGCTACAAAACAAAATCCATACGTACACCTCGTTATTATTCGCGGTCTTACTTGTAGTCATTAATTTTTCGATCTATTTCCTATTCAGCCAACTTTCGATAGACAGTCGAAAAGACCAGGTAGAGGCCGCAGCAGAGAACATGATTCGTGGCATTCAACGCGCTTCGGTATCCGTAGCCGCAGAGGACCTTCTCCGAGCCTATGTACCGCTGGATGGCATGCTTCGGCTGATGAGGCCGGAAGGCGAATTTCTTCCCCCTATCACCTCTTCTTCCGAGCAGTCTCTCAGCTTGATGAAGGGCGTTTTTGATGAAACACGGCAGGTTCGCATGATTACCTATGAAAGCAACCGTTACATTCTTGTATCGGTCCCCATGATTTGGACCAATGGTGAGGTTGTCAATCTCCAAGTGACCGAAAGCCTGCAACCAACGATGCAGACGCTACAGGTACTCAGAATCGTACTTGTTGCTGTCACTGGAATTGCGCTCATTCCTGTCGTGGTATCGGGAAAACTGCTCGGCAGACTGATCACACGTCCAATCACATCTATGATTAGCACGATGAAAGAAATTCAGCGCAGCGGGAAATTTAAACGTCTTCCGCTCAATTCATCATCACGCGACGAACTGGTCGAAATGGGTGAAACATTTAATGACATGATTGAGCTGCTGGAGCGGAATTTCGTCAGGCAAGAACAATTTGTATCTAATGCGTCCCACGAATTGAAGACACCTCTCACCATTATTGAAAGTTATGCCAGCCTGCTCAAACGGCGGGGGTTGCAGCATCCCAACATTTTCGCCGAATCCGTTGAAGCGATCCATTCCGAGGCGATTCGAATGAAGGACATGGCAGAGCAGCTTCTTCTGTTGGCCAGAAACGAAGAACAATGGAATGTCGTGCTGAAGCCTGTACGCCTGACCAGAATAGCGATAGAATTAAAAGCTACATTTGAAAATGCGTTCGCCCGACAAATTCAACTGGATGTACAGGCAGACTGCATTGGCTATACCGATGAAAATAAGCTGAAGCAGCTCCTATTTATCTTTTTGGATAATGCACGCAAATACAGTGACGAGCCGATACACCTGATGATTGATACGGTGGGCGGTACAGCTCAACCCTGCATAAGAATCACAGATCAAGGAATTGGAATCCCGGAAGAAAAGTTATCTAAAGTATTCGACCGCTTCTATCGTGTGGATGAAGCCAGAAGCCGCGAGAAAGGTGGGGCTGGACTAGGCTTATCATTGGCTACAGGAATTGCACAAGCTATACATGCTCAAATCGGGCTAGAAAGTGTAGAGGGGAGCGGAACAACTGCAACGATCATCCTCCCTACCGTTCCAAAATAATAAGCCAAAGGAGGGAATAACGATGAAAGCCATCTATGTGTGGATGATTGGGGGTACGTTGGCGGCTGTATTGATTACAATTTGTCTTTTACAGTGGCCTTGGGCACGGTCGTTAGCAGCTTCTCCATTGGAAGAAAAAGCCGTCATCCAATCCGTTTTGCATCAGTATCCCGGCGAGGTGCTCGAATCCCAACGCTTGGGTGATTTTTATCTGATCAGGCTGGAACGCGCCAAAGGGAAGTACGATATAAAAGCCAATGCCTATGACGGTGTCATCGACTCCATTAAGCGGACACAGGCTTATACAGATGCGAAGCAGGAGCCCCAAGATCATAAGCCCGGTACCTCACCAACCAGAGACACATCGAATCCAGCTAATAAACCTGACCCGGTTTCTCTCGTTATTACAGAGAAAGAAGCAGCCAGGCTTGCTGCCAAAGCAGTTAACGGAACATCCGATGATATTGAGCTTCATCGCAACGACAAAGGCCTCTACTATCTGGTTGAGGTTGAGGTAAAAGATGGGCGTGAAGCAGTAGTGCAGGTCAATGCAGTATCGGGCTCTATCGACTCTATAACTTGGGAAAAAGAAAAACAGGAGCACAACGAATCATGACGACTTGATGATCAACTCAGCTCATGTTTTCTCATGGTTTTCTCATGATTCTATTATGTTCCTCTCATGTTCAAGAGATAAGCTGTATTCATGCTTATAGCACAAGGAGGAATTATGTAATGAAAAAAAACTATACATTAGGAATTATGGCAGCCACGGTTCTGCTTGGAGTTACGGTTACGGGTGTCTCAGCGAATGCCGTATGGGCCGCTAAACCTACGGGCCTTATTGGAGCGACCGCAGCTGCCAACATTGCCAAGAAGGCTGTGGGGAATAATGCACAAGTTGAAGATGTCGAACTGGAGCGCAAGAACGGAAAAGTCTACTATGAGGTGGATCTCCAGCAAGGGGATAAAGATTGGGATATAGATGTTGATGCTTATACTGGGAAAACCATTCGTTCCCATTCTGAGCTTGATCATGACTCGAATGACGAGTCCTCTCTTAACAAGCCAAATCACATCACCCTGACTGAAAAGCAGGCTGGACAAATTGCGCTTAAGCACGTGCCCGGGAGTACCCTTTTGTCTTCTAAATTGGATAAGGAAGATGGACAGTTCATCTACGAGGTAAAGGTACTCACCAACGAAGGAACCGTTGAGTTTGAAATCCATGCATCATCTGGCGCAATCGTGGATACAGACGAAGATGATGATGACAACGAATATTAATCACCCAGGTCATAATCAGGGTAACTAAATACAGAGCTAATTAAAACGGAGCAGCGAACTTTCGCTGCTCCGTTTTTTTGACCAATGTGACACAGGAAAAGAACGAAAATGGCTCCATAAAACTGCACCTATTATTTCTTCACGAATAGACTGATAACTAACAGAGGATTACCTTTTTCTTCAATCCAAAGTCAAGTGAGGTTCTTATGGCGAAATCCTATACTAAAGCACAGATTCGCAAAATTACCCGTCGTTTCGGCCTGATCCCGTTAAAATCAAGCTTAGTCTCCTCATTATACCGAAAAAATGCAGTGATCCAGGTGAAGACGAAAAAGGGAACTTATGCATTAAAGCCCTTTAGTCGTACAAAGATGGTCCGTTCAAATACGATTCAACAGATGGAACGAGCTGCGAGTCATATCAGGCTTTTGAAAAAGAGAAAGTATACCTACATGCCCGCATGGCTCCCCACTCATTCCGGCAAGTTATGGACTCTATATCAAGGGACTCCATTTTATGTAAGTCAGTGGATCAAAGGACGGGGACTGGAGACCGCTGAAGATTTCGAAAAACTGGGGCGGGCACTTGCCACACTTCACGCCACCTCCACCGGCTTGCATCGGATGGATAAAGGAAAGTCCCCTCCGACCATTCAACAATTGCGGATATGGAAAAACCAGGATCGTCTTTTTCAAAGAAAAATGATAAAAAACAGTCGCCATGATAAAACGTACCGCAACTGGTACAATGCTCACGGCGAAGACTGCAAACGTTTATCCATGCGAGCATGGAAGGATTTACAGGATGCATCCATCATAAGGCTGCTTCGGATGGAACATCGGCATCCCTCCTTGATACACAGTGATATCACTACCCCAAATGTCATTATTTCGGATGACGGTCATCTCAAAATCATTGATTGGGATCGGGCTAAGATCGGCTCAATCTATGCTGATTTGGCAAAGGCCCTTATGAATACGACTCAATTCAATCCTGAATTTGTGCAATCCTTGCTGAAGGGATACCAGAAGCGCAAACCACTAAGCCGTACTGAACGGAAGATTGTTACAGCTTTATATAAACTACCACGAGAAGCCTGGCATGCTTCCCGACACCCGAATCGTTCAAGAGATCGCGAAATCCTGGACAATTGGGATCAGTCGTGGCCTCTTCGATTACAAATCATCCATATTTTGCAGGAGTGGGCTCATGTATAAAAGAAAGTGAGGATCAAAATGTCGATTTTATCGAACGTTGAGCAGATGTACGGAATCAAAATTCAGCGTACCCGTCAAATGAAGGACATTCACAAGATTGAGACCGCTAATACGACTTATTGCTTAAAACCCTACAAATTCCCGGAAGAAGAGATCCGTTTTATTACACGTGTCTTGTCCTACTTGGATGAGCGCGGGTTTACACGCAGCCAAAAGGTCTATCCAACAGTACAACAAACGGCTTACATGACCTATGAAGGTGTTTCGTATACATTAACCAATTGGGTTCATGGACTCAGACCAGAATTTACAAAAAGAATAGACTTCAAAAAGGGAATTGCTACTTTAGCCAAATTCCATTCCAGTGCCGTGGGCTTTCCTGTCACCGAAGCTCCGCCATCCAGAATTCGTTATGAAGGCTTGAGCGATGAAATAGCTGGATACAAAAAACGCCTCATCCCATACAGAGGCACAGCACATCTTGTAGCTCTTTGTGAAGAAGTGTCCCATCGCCTACAGCAGCCCAAAGTTAGAGAAGCCATTGCTCAAGAGCAAAAAGCCGCCGCATTTATACACGGTGACTATAATTATCCCAATCTGATTAAAGACAAACAGCTCAAAATCCATTTGATCGACTTTGAAAATTGCTCCCTACATGTAAGGATGAAAGATCTCTCCCATCTTCTTCATCGGAATTGTCTTTGGAATGGGACAAAGATGCTGCGCGCGATAGATTACTATCAACGAAATCGTCCATTGAGCACCCATGATTTGCATCTGCTTCACGCACTATTGATCTCTCCCTATCATGTGGTCCGCAATATCAGAATAGGCGGCTTCCGTTCTGCCAAGCGAGTCATTCCGTCGTTCGTGCATTTGAACAAATACCGACGTGAACTTAGATCATTATTATAATCTGTCAGCTTGGAACTAAACAAAAAAACAGACCCGATGAAAAGGTCTGTTTTTTTGTGTTCTGACACCAACTACAGGAAAAGCGCATGCAGCTAAAGCCAATCGAATTGCTGACTGTACCGGTACAACCAAAATTTTATAGCATTGTAAACAGCACTCCCCCCTTCTACAATGATGCTAAGACTCAATGTTCAATGGTTTCGAGAAGAGAATTTGGGAAACTAACAATAGAGGTGATTGTACATGTACACCATGACAAAAGAAGAAATAAAAGCTTATTTAAACAGAATCGGAATTCCCGAAATTCAGTCTCCTACCCTTTCCTATCTAGTTGAGCTGCATAAGGCTCATGTAAAACATCTTTCATGGCAAACATTGGACATTTTTGCAAGGAAGCCGGCAGCCATTGGTTTTCAAGAATCCGTTCAACTCATTCTACATGGGAGAAGTGGTTATTGTTTTCATCTGAATGGTGCCTTTAGTGCACTACTATATTCTCTAGGGTACAAAGTTTCTCTGCATCGTGCCGGGGTACAACCTCTGGGAGCTGAACCACGCATTAATTCATTTCATCTTGGACTAACAGTGAACTTGCTAAATGAGCAGCAAGAAGATGAAGTATGGATTGTTGATGTCGGGCTGGGCGATATGCCATATGAGCCTCTTCCACTCCGTATGGGGACTTATGAACAAGCCCCTCTTCATTATAAAGTTATGGAATCTGGGGTTGTTACAAAAGGTTGGCGCTTAGAGCATGACTCGCTTGCTTCATTTGTTGGCGTTGATTTTGCTCCTGCGGTTATTCAGGATTTGGAAGAATTTATGCCGAAACATCATTTTTATAGCCGCTCAGCGGAATCTCCATGGTTTAACCTGTTTCGGATTCGGCAAAGGCAAGCATTAGAGGCGAATGAACTCAGAGGATGTATTTGGAAAAAACGCGGGCTAAACGGTTTGGAAAAAATAGAGCTGGATAAGAAGTCGCAGTGGCTGGAAGTGTTGGCAGATGTATTTGGCGAGCCGCTCGTTAACTACAGTCGCCAGGAACGGGACGAGTTATGGAAAAGAGTACTTGCAGCTCATATAGAATGGAAAAAGTCTATAACTGAAGCGTTACAATAGGAAGCCTCCAACGTAAGGATACTCTTCAAGCCACATCTTACACCTGCAGCATTTCCAATTCCTTCACCATGTTTTCGATCAGCTTTGTGAACGAAGCCAATTCCTCTGAGCTGGAAGCCTGTTGCCGGGCACTGGCTGTTGTGGCAGCTGTTTCGGATTGTACACTGTCAAGCATACGGGCAATATCCAGCACCTTGCGCTGAATTTGCTCCTGTGCTTGCTTCGAATTAGATGCAAGCTTTCGCACCTCCTGTGCCACAATTTGAAACCCGCGCCCTGCTTCCTGCGCATGGGCAGCCTCAATCGCCGCATTCAGTCCCAGCAGATGAGTCTGATCAGACAGTTCCCGGATCGTACCGCTCATCTGCTCAATATGCTTAATCTCGTCACTCAAATGCTGTACCAATTCCTCTGTATGTTCCTGCGAAGAAGCAGTGTTGCAGGCACTCTCCGCGATATTATCCGTATTTTCCCTAAGCTCAGCAATCATCCCGGTCAAATTTTGCGCAATTCGGGACACAACGGTCAGCACCTGCGTTTGTTCGTCGGCCAGCTCGTTGATTTGTTCCTTTTCCTTTTCCTGATAAGCTTCCAATACAAGCTGGGAATCCAGGTTGAACATTTTGGAAAGAGCATGCACAATAAAAAACCAGTCCTCTATCCCCGAACGCTTTAAAATGTCCACTGCAATATCAAGATAAGCAATGTACGTGCCCAAATAATAATCGGAAGACAATCCGATTCGGGAATGTACCTGCCCCACAAAAAGACGGTGTTCGATAAACGGATCATCTATTTTTCCATCTGCGAGAGAAAGCCAGTATTCACGTTGTGTTTGTTTTAGTCGTTCAATATTCGACCATTTGGAAATAATCGACATGAGATGCGGAACCTTTTCTACATGCTCATAAAACCGATCGACCACCTCATTCACAATAGATTGGAATAGTCCCTGATAATGATGTAATAAAGCCAAATCATCATCAGTAATACCAATATATTGTATCTGTTTTAATCTACTCTCCGCGACATGAATCATAAGTTCCTCCAAATAATAGTTTACATAGATTTTACATTACCATATTTATCGGCAACTTTTTAGAAAATGTTAAAAAAGCAGAAGATTGATTATGATTTTTTTTCATAGCAATTTCAGAAAATATATAATCACAACTGGCCTGATGATACAAAAAAAGAATCCGACAGCACCTGAAATTCCCTGTGCTTGCCGAATTCCCTCTACGAAACACGTTGATCGGATACCTCACAACCGTGTAGCACCATCCAGATCAACCCATGGTTTCACCATACTGTACTTGTTTATTATTTCGTCTTACCGATTCAGGAGGCTACCTACATACCTCAACAGATCGTTAGCGCTGGCTCCTGTGTAGCCATGCTCCTCAATCAGTCGCTTAATTACTTCATTCATCCGTTTGAGCTGATTAGCGTCAGGCGTTTTGGTCGAAGTCGTAATCTTCACAATATCCTTCAAATCGGCGAACAGCTTCTTCTCAATGGCTTCTCGCAGCCGATCATGATGATGATACTCAAACTTCCGTCCCTTGCGAGAATACGCGGAAATACGGATTAATATTTCTTCACGGAACGCTTTTTTCGCATTTTCCGATACCCCGATTTGCTCCTCAATAGAGCGCATGAGCCGCTCATCCGGGTCGAGTTCCTCATCTGTGAGTGGATCGCGAATTTTCGCCCAATTGCAAAAAGCTTCGATGTTATCCAAGTAGTTGTCAAACAGCGTCTTGGCTGATTCCTCGAAAGAGTACACAAAGGCCTTCTGCACTTCTTTTTTTGCCAATTCGTCATATTCCTTACGAGCCACGGAAATGAAATTCAGATAGCGTTCTCGCTCTTCCTTTGTGATGGAGGCATGCTGATCCAGACCATCCTTAATTGCTCGTAAAATGTCCAGGGCATTGATGGATTCCACATTTTGCTTAATCAATGCACTAGAAATACGATTAATGACGTACCGCGGGTCTACCCCGGACATACCTTCCTCCAGAAACTCACTTTGCATTTCTTTCAGATCGGCTTCCTTGTATCCTTCGACCTCTTCACCGTCATACATGCGCATCTTTTTGACCAGATCCATCCCCTGTTTCTTCGTCTCCTTCAAGCGCGTAAGCACGGAGAAAATGGCAGCCGTTCGCAGCGCATGAGGCGCAATGTGGATATGTTTCATATCACTTTGTTCAATGAGCTTGGCGTAAATCTTTTCTTCCTCAGATACTTTCAGGTTATAAGGAATCGGCATTACAATCATCCGTGATTGCAACGCCTCGTTCTTTTTGTTTGCAATAAAGCTTTTATACTCGGATTCATTGGTGTGAGCCACGATCAGTTCATCTGCACTGATGAGCGCAAACCGCCCAGCCTTGAAGTTTCCCTCTTGGGTCAGAGAAAGCAAATTCCACAAAAACTTCTCATCGCATTTCAGCATTTCCTGAAACTCCATCAGTCCACGATTCGCTTTGTTCAATTCTCCGTCAAACCGATATGCACGCGGGTCGGATTCCGAACCATACTCCGTAATCGTGGAAAAGTCGATGCTGCCCGTCAAATCAGCAATATCCTGTGACTTCGGATCAGAAGGACTGAACGTACCAATACCAATCCGGTTTTCTTCCGATATAAATACCCGCTCCACGCGGACCTTTTCAATATCGCCATCAAATTCCGTGCGCAATCTCATCTGGCAGGATGGGCAGAGATTACCTTCAATCCGTACACCCAGCTCCTTTTCAAAATCGGGACGCAACTCATGGGGAATCAGATGAAGCGGGTCCTCGTGCATGGGGCAGCCTTCAATCGCATATACAGCTCCCTGATCCGTTCTCGAAAATTTCTCCAGACCACGTTTTAGCAACGTGACCAATGTCGATTTCCCCCCACTGACGGGTCCCATCAAAAGAAGGATACGCTTGCGCACATCGAGCCGCCTGGCTGAGGAATGGAAATATTCCTCCACCAACTTTTCCAGCGCTCGATCCAGTCCAAAGATCTCCTGCTCAAAAAATTTGTATCGCTTATGCCCCCCAACCTCTTCTACACCAAAAGATTCAATCATCTTGTAAACCCGTGCATGAGCTGTCATCGCCGGCGTCGGGTCTTTCTTGAGTATCTCAATATACTCTCTAAAAGTGCCGCTCCAGGCCAGACGGTTGTTTTCCGCCCGGTACTCCGCAACGCGTTCAAAAATATTCATGCTCGGTTCCTCCCATGACTGCGTAATGACTATCCTCCACTCCTGATGATTATGGCTACACTCGTCACGCCTTTCAGGATATGATGCAATCCCCTTAAAAAAAGTGTAATACATACCTATGCAGATTGATTTAAGAATTGACCTATTTTTTATGACAGGTCTCTCTGCTTTTTCGAAAAAAACAAGGGATACACTGTGCTAAAATATACAACAACGACGCGGACCTGACGCATTATGGTACAATATAAGCTCGGAATAATGGGATAAAGGAGCGGAAGAAGTCATGGCGGTTCGGCATGAGACGGAGCTGTACGCTCCGGTGAAAGCCTTTTTTGAGAACTTGGGATATGAAGTCAAAGGAGAGGTGCGCAACTGCGATTTGGTGGGTATCAAGCCAGGGCAGCAGACACCACTGATTGTGGAGATCAAAAAGACGTTTAACCTGGCGCTTGTGCTGCAAGGCATGCAGCGTTTAAAACTAAGCAGCAATGTATATGTAGCTGTGGAACGGAATCGCGCCAAAAAAGGGGCAGTGAATCAGCGCTGGAACGAGCTGGTCGGACTGTGCCGCCAGTTAGGACTTGGCTTGCTCACTGTCACCCATTTTAAAACTAAGCCGCCGCTCGTTGAGGTACTGTGTAAGCCTGCGGCGCCTAGCGACAATGTCCACAATGCAGCAAAGGTACGCCCCGGCTCACGCAAGGAAAAGCTGCTGCGGGAATTTCACGCACGCAGCGGTGACCACAATATCGGCGGCAGCACCCGACGCAAGCTGGTCACTGCCTATCGGGAAAAAGCGCTGCGCGTAGCCGTAGCCTTGCAGAGCTTAGGGGAAGCCGCTCCGGCGCAGCTCGCCCGCATAGCAGCCGTCAGCACAGCTGCTGCCGTACTTCAGCACAACTACTACGGCTGGTTTGAGCGCGTATCCCGCGGCCGCTATCATCTGACTCCGTTTGGCGAAGCTGCCCTGAACGAGTATGCGGCAGTGCTGCAAGAGCATGGCATTAAAACGGCCACTGGTATGGACGCAGAGCTTGACGAGGACAGTGGACAGCGCCAGATTGCGGAAGCGCCAATCACTTACTCCACCGTTGCTGCGGAAGCGGAGGATGACTAACATGGGGCTATGGTTTTTGCTAGCTCCGCGCAGTAAATTCACTGATCGTCTCACCGATCAGATTCATGCCCATAAGCAATTGCTCACGGCCCGGATGGCTAAAATTGAGTCGGATATGGGACGCGCCTTCACTGCCAACCGCACATAGCGCACCTGGCATAAAGGCTACGCCTTTGGGTAACGCCGCCTTTAGCAGCAATGCGCTGTCCAGCCCATCGGGCAACTGCACCCATACATACATGCCACCGGACGGAATATGATATGTCACGTCTTTCCAAAACGGGCGCTTGAGCAGCTCCAAGATTAATTGAAGTCGAGTCGAATATTCCTTGTTCAACATCGCCAAGTGCTCGTGCCATTGAAAACGCGAGCTGGTCAGCAATTGGAACAGCAGCCGTTGGTTCATCGTACTGGATTGCATATCAGCCAACTGTTTTAAGGCGTACATTCCTTCAATCAGCGGCGCAGGACCAGCAGCCCAACCCGTTCTCAGCGCAGGAGCAACTGTTTTATTGAACGAACCGATATAGAGTACTTGACCTCCCTGGCCCGCATGATCCAGCGCAAATAGTGAGGGGTAAGTCTCTGCAAATTTTCGACTCTGACCATGCGGACTCTTGTCATGGGACTCATTTTTTTGCTTCAAATGCAATTCACCATAAGAATCATCCTCAACTACTAGCACCTCATGATGCCTGCACAGATCCAAAATTTCCTGCCGCCTTGCCGCGCTCCACAAGGAGCCCGTCGGGTTTGTAAACGTTGGCGTGGCAAAAAAAAGCTTGGGTCGATAACGGATCATTAAAGCTTCAAGCTTATCAGGAATGACACCTTCCCCATCCGATTCTACAGGAACGATCTGCGCACCCTGCATAGATAGTACTTGTAAACATCCAGGAGATGTAGGGTTTTCAACCAATACCGGATCACGCTCATCCACCATCAGCCTTATGATCAGATCAATGGCCTGCTGACTGCCTGTCGTGAGAAGGATTTGACCTGGTGGTACTCTTACTCCTTTACGCTGTTCCCACTCTCCCGCAAGCCATGCCCGCAAAGGGAAATAGCCCTCCGGTTCACCATACTGGAGGGCGTCAGGGCCGGAGCCAAACACATCATGGGCCGCTTCTTCCAGCAACTTCACCGGAAACAGCTCTTGTGCAGGTAGTTCTTCAGCCAGAGATATAAAGGAGTGTCTTCTCGCATTTTCCCGGATATGACGCACTGGAGAAGCCAACATCGCAGCCGTTCGTGAAGCAAAGGAATATTGCATGAACATCCTCCTTCTCCTGAAAAATAGGTCATGATCTCCGGGCTGACGCGTCAGGCATATAGCTGCTTCATCTGACGCGCATATAAGGCGTAACGTTCAATCGCCTGCGCCCGGCTGGACACGCCTAATTTCGCATAAATTTTACGTAGATAATTATCAATGGAGCGCCGGCTAACTTCGATCTCGATAGCAATTTTGTCATATGTAATACCTTGTACAATACGTTCCATAATAAACACTTCGGTTTGTGTCAATTCGTCAAAAGGCTCGGATGCCATTAACGGCATAAAGGGCCAGTTTCCACACCGAATCCAGTCCATTGGTAAAGAAGCAAATCCTTCGCGTAAACCGTTGATCAGATGGATTAACTGGCTCGGTGATGCCTGCTTGGATAGCATTCCATTTGCTCCAAGCGAAATTAGCTGCTGAAACAACGTAATATTATCCTCATCCGTCATAATAACAATATGGCTGTCCGGAGACAAGGCCCGCATTTGTGTTAAAAATGGTTCCGCCGTTCCCTCAGGCAACCTGTAGTCCATTAAAATGATTTCCGGTCGAATGGAGCAAGCCAGCTCCAAGCCTTCCGTTCCGGAGGAAGACATCCCTCTGACAAGCAAATCCTGCTGGTCTTCCAAAATAAGCTTTGTTCCCAGCATACTTGTAGGATGGATATCTATGATGACCACCTGCCATACTTTTCTCATATCTAAACCTCCTGATTTCACAAAAAAATACATAGTTAGTAGCAAAAATAATTTTAAAATTGGGGATTGCATATGTAGAAATTGCGCGAATGTGAACGTATAGGAAGTGAAAAACGTTTAAGGAAATTGTATCCTAGGACTTCCTTCCGATGCAATCTCTTTTTCCAATATTTTTATACGACTATTTCGCTTTTGCGAAATAAATAGGCCCATGATAGAATTGGAACTGCAAATAAAGACTGGAAATTTGACTTTACACGGGAGTTGAAAATCGTATGCAAGCTTCACCTGAACGTCCTCCTACCGAAGCTCGGAGGAGCAATTCAAGAAAGGGGTTACCCGTAAAGGCTTTTCTGCTATTTTGGTTCATTCTTATTATACTAGGTGCTCTCGCAACCTATCTGTATAGCAATCACTTGAAGCAGCAAATGCTAAACGAGATGCAAACCCATACAGACCAACAGATTCAAGCACTCAAATTTGACTATGAAAAGCAACTGACTGCTCTTTCCAAGGAAGTTAGCGGATTGCAGGGAAAAGTCCAGTCCTTCAATGAACTACTGACCTTTACGAAGGATAATGCAAACAATAAGACCGATAACAGCAATAAACTGTATACCCAATTAAACGAAGTCAAGCAGCAACTCAATACGCTTCAGAAAAAAATGGACTTGCTAAAATGAATGTAGACGCAAAACAAGTGAACCGGTTCTTTATGTTGGCCCTTGCTCCTTTTATCGGTTTGTTGGGGTGTATTTTGTTAGTGCAACCCTCATTGAGCTTTCCTGGGTCTACTTCTTCGAGTCTACAAAAAGCTGAAGTCACTCTACAAACGCAATCAGTAGGCAAGCAGCTTGATGAAGCCAAGCAAACGGCAACATACACCTTGTCTACGATTCGCCGGACTTCTGAGCTATACAAGCAAACGACCCAAACGATGAATCAGCTTGTCGTGACTGCCTCTACGCAGTCCAAGCGGCCCGCGGTCATCTATGATCGACGCATCACCGCCAAACTGGGGGTTCCCTATGAGCGGGTAGATAGCAACCGGATTACCATTGAATTGTTTAAGGTAAACCCGGGAATTTATCATGGCTACGCTATGAAGGTTAAACTTAAAGATCCTACTGCTATGAAAATGTCTTTGGGAAGTGACAAATTGGGTGGCTCCGAAACCACCATGCGTGCAGTCTTGAGACACGGAGCTATTGCAGGCATCAATGCAGGCGGCTTTGCGGATGGAGACGGCAAACGCTATCCATTAAGCACTACTGTCTTGAACGGCCACTACCTTACTGGCTTTCAGTCCAGTTTTAAGGATTTGTCCTTCGTCGGACTGAGTAACGATGGCAAGCTTATCGGTGGCAAATTTTACAGTCAAAGTGCTCTCGACAGCTTAAAGCCTGCCTTTGGGGCTACCTTCGTTCCCGTCCTGCTACAAAGGGGACAAAAAATGCCTATTCCTGACAAATGGAAAGTCTCCCCCAAGCGGGCCCCACGTACGGTCATTGGCAACTATAAAGATGATCAGTTGCTCATTATTGTCGTAGACGGCTACAATGAAAGCGGGGGTTCGGGCGCGACGCTCGAAGAACTGCAAGGGAAAATGTACAATCTAGGTGTTCAAGATGCCTATAATTTGGACGGAGGCGGTTCTTCTTCGCTTATACTAAACGGTCGAGTTGTAAACAAACCGTCAGATGGTAATTTGCGTCCAGTCCCTACTCATTTTTTGTTCTATAAATAGCTACCTGTAGTCTACTACTAAATTAAATATGCTACCCGACGTACGGCTCTATCCGAAAAAAAGCATCACGAACGAATGTCGTGATGCTTTTGCCTCATTTAGGAGGAATACTGTGTCATTTCTGTCAGGCATTGAGCACAAATATAACGGTCTTTGAAATCGTTCACTTGTTCTACTGACCCGCAGAATACACATTTTGGACGGTAACGCTCCAAAATAATGTGGTCACCCTGAACCAAAATTTCGACAGGATCTCCCTCATTCATTTGGTATCTTTTACGCAGTGACTTAGGCAAAACTATTCTCCCCAGCTGATCAACTTTACGTACCACACCGGCAGGTTTCATCGTGATCGTACACCTCTCCTATTGAGTAATAACTTACAAATTTCTTACCATGCGAAAAACTAGGTACAAAGACACTATTCTTTATGTAGTATTCGCTGTCTTTTTGTCGAATCCTGCTGTTCACAGGAAATTTTATTACATTTTTTCATAAAATCATGAACCATATCAAAGTATGGTACAGAATGTCTATAATATTTTTATCGACCGGAAAGCCAATTCTCATTAGCCCTCGCTGAGAAATTTCGCAAATTTTCGACCATACAACCTTTATTTAAGCTCCACTGTCATGTATCTTTGAGCAATAAAAGTGAAACTTTTATTAGCAACTAAGGTCCTGGTTCTTTATTCGCATTTATACTTGTTCACTCGATGCTCTTTATGATAAATCCGGAAAATCCATTTGTCTCAGCGCTTCATATACAATAATCGCAGCGGAATTCGACAAGTTTAGAGATCTTACTTTATCAGACATAGGCATCTTGATACATGTATCTGGATTAGCAGCTAGCAGCTCTGGAGGCAAACCTTTCGTTTCTTTACCAAATACCAAGAAGTCTCCATCCTGAAATGCAATATCACTATATCGCTGATTCGCTTTGGTCGTCGCATAAAAAAAGCGGCCTTCCTGATATTTCTCCTGCACTTCAGCAAAAGAATCGTGATATTCAATGTGGACAGCATACCAATAATCAAGTCCAGCCCGTTTTAACGTGGCATCGTCGGTACGGAAGCCCAGCGGCTTTACCAGATGCAGATGAGTTCCGGTTGCAGCACACGTTCTGGCAATATTTCCTGTGTTAGCCGGGATTTCCGGCTCGACAAGCACAATATGTAATGGCATCACGTTTCGTTCCCTTCATCATTAAATTCATCAGACAAATAACCTACAGTTTAACCAAAGTGTATACATTAAAAACATACACATTCTTTTATTTTAACAAAATCAGACAGATATGAACATCAAACGACAAAAATTTCAACCCACACCACTAAAAGCCTTCCCCTATACACATTCAGGGAAGGCTCTACATTTACTTTTTCGATTTTAAATATCGTGTATCGAAATATATGTCCGCGTAATTAACTGTTACGTTGCTTGAATCCGTCCATAAACTCGGCTAATGCTTGACAGTTCTCCAGTGGAACAGCATTGTAGATCGAGGCGCGAAGCCCTCCTACACTGCGATGTCCCTTCAGTCCGATAAATCCGGCCTGTTCGGATTCCTTAATAAATTGTTTTTCCAGATCCTCATTCGCGAGGCGGAAGGTTACATTCATGATAGAGCGATCAGCGCTGTCCACACAACCACGATAGAAGCCTTCGCTACTGTCAATACGGTCGTATAGCAAAGCAGCTTTCTGCTGGTTCACACGCTCAATGCCTTCCAAACCGCCTTCTTCCTGAATCCATTTCAGCACTTCATTCACCATGTATATGGCAAAGGATGGGGGAGTATTGTAGAGAGAGTTATTTTTTTCATATGTGCTATAACGCAACATCGTAGGAATATTGTCCGGTGAGGAAGTCAGCAACTCTTCACGGGCAATCACGACCGTCACACCAGAAGGTCCCAGATTTTTTTGTGCGCCAGCATAAATCAATCCAAATTGAGTAACATCAAAAGGCTTGCAAAAAATATCGCTGGACATGTCCACAATCAATGGTACGGAACCCGTATCCGGGAATTGCTTAAATTGTGTACCTTCAATCGTTTCGTTGGACGTCATATGCACATAAGCAGTATTCTCAGGCAAGTCCAAGGAATCCACATTCGGAAGACGCATGTACTTCTCATCAGCGGAGGATGCGGCAATATGAGCCTTGCCCAGTAGCTTGGCTTCTTTATATGCCTTGTCCGACCAGCTACCTGTCATTACATAGCTCGCAGTCTGTCCTTCGTGCAAGAAATTTAAAGGTAGCATTGCAAACTGCGTACTTGCGCCCCCTTGTAGGAATAACACCTTGTAGCCTTGTGGATTGCCCAGCAGAGATAACAGACGTTCCTGCGCCTCATTATGAACAGATTCATACACAGCTCCACGGTGAGACATTTCCATGATCGACATCCCTGTTCCCTGGAAATCTACGAATTCAGCTTGTACACGTTCCAGTACTTTGAGCGGCAATGCCGCTGGTCCTGCATTAAAATTGTAGGCTCTCTTACTCAACAAATTCCCATCCCTTCTCTACTCTGGTGTGGATATTATCGCTATGATAGCAGTATTCATAAATGCGTTCAAGACTTGTATAAAAATGTTTTCAATTTCATTTATGATGTGACAAAACTGTGAATGTTAACATATTTAACATCTTTATTTTGTAATTTTCGCTTTAATATTAAAAGGCCCCCGGCATAAAACCGGAGACCTATCTTGAATAACAACTGTTACCCGTAAGCTAATGCTTGTTATTCAAAGCAGCTATGCTATCGATTTATTAGCAGTCAAAATACAGGCTATATTCGTGCGGATGAACACGGATGTTCACCGATTTAGCTTCAGAGCGTTTGAACTCTACATAGTTATCAATAAAGTCCTTCGTAAATACGCCGCCTTCTGTCAAGAATTCGTAGTCAGCTTCCAGAGCGTCCAGAGCCTCATCCAATGAACCAGGTACGCTACGGATTTTACCTTTTTCAGCGTCAGACAGCTCGTAGATGTTGGTGTCAAGTGGACCATAACCCAATTCGATTGGGTTCAATTTGCGCTTGATACCATCCAGACCCGCCATCAGCATCGCTGAGAAGGCAAGGTAAGGGTTAGCAGTGGAGTCTGGTGTACGGAACTCGATCCGACAGCCTTTTGGAGTAACAGCCGCTACTGGAATACGTACAGCCGCAGAACGGTTACCTTTGGAGAATACCAGGTTAACTGGTGCTTCGTAGCCAGGAACGAGACGTTTGAACGAGTTTGTGCTTGGATTTGTCAAAGCGATCAATGCAGGTGCATGGTACAGAATACCGCCAATATAATGAAGGGCCATTTCGCTCAGATTAGCATAAGCACCTTTTTCGTAGAACAAAGGAGTGTCGCCATCGAAAATGGATTGGTGAACGTGCATACCACTTCCGTTGTCTCCGAAAATTGGTTTCGGCATGAATGTTGCTACTTTACCATATTGACGAGCTGTGTTGTGTACAATGTATTTATAAACGAGCAGGTTATCTGCTGTTTTCTTGAGTGTGTCAAAACGGAAGTTGATTTCCGCTTGGCCTGCCGTAGCTACCTCATGGTGATGGCGCTCAATTCTCAGACCTGCTTCTTCAAGCAAACGGCACATTTCACTACGGATATCTTGTTGGGTGTCTACTGGCGCTACAGGTACATATCCGCCCTTCACTCCCACTTTAAAGCCCAGGTTGCCGCCTTCTTCCTTACGGTTCGTGTTCCAAGCTGCTTCCTCGGAATCTACGAAGAAGGAGGAGCTATTCATGCCGCTTTCGTAGCGAACATCATCAAAGATGAAAAACTCGGACTCAGGTGCAAAAAATGCTGCTGTGCCCACTCCTGCGGATTGCAGAAATTCCTCAGCTTTTTTTGCAATGCCGCGAGGATCGCGGTCGTATTTTTCGCCATCTGGCGTAGCAATGTCACACAGAATATTCAGTGTAGGATGCTGAGTGAAAGGGTCGATAAAAACCGCTTCTGGATCGGGCAGCATAACCATGTCGGATTCCTCGATGCCACGATAGCCGGGAATGGAAGAACCGTCGAAAGCAACACCGTTAACAAATGTTTCTGCATCTACTTCGGAAGCTGGCAATGAAATATGGTGAGCACGACCAGACAAATCTACAAAACGAAAATCTACCCACTCAATATTATTTTCCTGAATTGTTTTCAATACGTTTTCAACGGACATGTCTTCTTCCTCCCAATTTTTCCGAACATTAAGTCTTATACAACCCTGAAATGTTCATGATCGAATGTTTTTTTCTGTCGTCATTATAAATCTCAAACATGACACGGGTCAATAGCTATGTAAGGTATTTTTTAAACTAATGTTAGATATGCTTACGCCCTTGATAACATTTGAATAGCACAAAAAGCCCGAAACATCGGGCTTTTAGGTAATTTAAATCTCATTACTGCGTTGCAGCAAAACTTTTATGCATTAATGTTAAACATTGGTTTTAAGCAATGGTACTAGGCGTGTGAAATGTTTTCCCCACAGCAGGAGCCAATATTTCCAAATCTTTCAGCAAATCTGAAAATTGATCTGGGAACAGGGATTGTACGCCGTCACCCGTCATCGAGTTGTCGGGATCTGTATGCATTTCAATAATTAGTCCGTCCGCTCCAGCAGCGACCGAAGCCTTCGTCATAGGAACAACCAATTCACGTCTACCCGTGCCATGGCTAGGATCGGAAATAACCGGCAAATGGCTCAACTGTTGCAACACAGGGATCGCAGACAAATCGAGTGTATTTCTGGTGTAGGTTTCAAATGTGCGGATACCGCGCTCACACAGCATAACATTCGGATTGCCACCTGCCAAGATGTACTCGGCAGCATTCAAGAACTCGTCATAAGTCGAGCTAAAGCCGCGTTTGAGCAACACTGGCTTGCCGCAAGTACCCAACTTGCGCAGCAGATCGAAGTTTTGCATATTACGTGTACCTACTTGCAGGATATCGGCATATTCCGCACAAATGTCTACGTATTCAGGTGTCATGACCTCTGTGATGGTCAGGAGGTCGTGCTTTTGACCTGCCTCAGCCATCATGATCAAACCTTCTACACCAGTTCCCTGGAAGCTGTAAGGCCCTGTACGCGGCTTAAAAGCACCTCCACGGAGAACTTGCGCGCCTGCTGCTTTGACCAATCCGGCAATTTCATCTATCTGTGCAGCAGATTCAACGGCACATGGTCCACCCATAATGACAAGCTCGCCCCCGCCGATATTTACACCTTTAATGGAGATAACCGTATTTTCCGGATGAAAATCACGGCTGGCCAATTTGTAGGACTTCGATATTTTAACCACATTTTCTACGCCTTTCATTTGACGCAGATGTTCAGCCAGTTTGGGCTCTACGCTACCGATCAGTCCGATGATCGTGCGATCCGATCCCCTTGATACATGAGCCTGCAATCCTTCTTTCTCAATAACTTCAACAATAGCTTGAATATGCTCTTCAGGTGTTTGAACACCAGCGATAACGATCATTTTTTTCTTCCTCTCTATGATACATATTTTATTAACCCATTATAGACTGATATTATGACACTTAGACGCTTGTTCGCTTTTAAGCTTTTATTCGTTAAAGCAACTATACCTGTTTTAGCTATACTCGTCAAGGCTTAATTATCCCGAATTATTCAATATTCTAACTTAGTGAAGCTAACCGAATAATATCTATAAATTAAAACAATTTAAAAAGCCGCTATCCGGATGGTTGTATCCGAATAACGGCTGTAATCAATCACATACTATTTCGTCGTTTTTGACTTCTCCCGTACAGGAGGCAGCAGTTTTTTCATATCTATGGTTCGCTGAATCTCCCACGTATCCGGGTTAGCCGCATCATACTGCTCCAAATACGTAATAACCTCTTTGGTAATCAGTGTCGGCGTGGAAGCCCCAGAAGTCACAGCCACTTTGGCTACGCCCTCAAGCCACTCCCTCTTCAGCTCGGTCACATCAGAGATACGATAAGCTGTTGTACCAGCAATTTCCTCCGAAACCTGAGCCAATCGGTTTGAATTGTTACTGCGCGGATCACCGACAACGATCACCAGATCCGCCTGTCCAGCCTGCTCAGCTACCGCTTCCTGACGTACCTGCGTCGCCAAACAGATTTCATTGTGTATCTCAGCACCTGGGAACTTCTCCAGCAGCTTCTTCATAATGTGCTTAATGTCCCATTGACTCATGGTCGTCTGATTCGTGATAAGGATTTTGCCAGCTGGTAACGTAAGACTGTCGATCTCTTCTTCCTTTTCAATCAGATGAACATGGTCAGGAGCAATACCGATAGCTCCCTCCGGCTCTGGATGATTCTTTTTGCCAATATAAACAATCTGATAGCCTTCGGCAGACTTCTCCCGAATCAGATCATGCGTTTTTGTGACGTCAGGGCAAGTCGCGTCTACCGTAGTCAGCCCCTTGTCTCGTGCCAGCTTGCGAACCTCTGGTGATACGCCATGAGCAGTGAAGATAACAGTGCCGCTCTCTACCTGGCTTAAAATCTCCATACGGTTCGGCCCGTCCAGTGTAATAATCCCTTCGTCTTCAAAGGAATTGGTGACATGACTGTTATGCACAATCATGCCTAATATATAAATAGGCCGGGGTAAGTCCAGATTTCTGGCTGCCTGACGTGCCAATACCATGGCATCGACTACGCCGTAGCAGTAACCCCGGGGCGAAATTCTGAGTACTTCCAAAATGAGCCCCCGCTTTCTTCGACACAGTATACAGCTCCGATAACTCGGTAGCTGTGGGCATCCAAGCCTTTACCGGCCAATTCTATGATGTAGTTGCCTTCCTATTATAGCCTATTCCAAAGGCGCGGAAAAGCTGACCGGAAGCCAGATGACAAATGTCGTTCCTTCTCCTTGGCGCGTAACCACTTCCACAGACCCGTGATGTTCATCAATAATCCACTTGGCAATAGATAGCCCCAACCCAATTCCCTCCGTCACCCCGCGTGACTCATCTGCCCGGTAAAAGCGGTCAAAAATAAAGGGAACCTCACTCTTATCCATTCCAATGCCCGTATCACTGATCCGTAGCCCCACCTGTCCTTGATAAATAATGGCATCAAATCGAACTGTGCCTTCAGGTGTATATTTGAATGCATTATCAATGAAGATGAATAGCATTTGCTGCAAATAATCCTTGCTGCCATCCATATAAATACCATTCAGCAACGAAAAATCGCCCACATTCCATTCGGCCGTTCGCTCTAAAAACTGAGCACGACGGGCAACCTCACTTACAAGCGGTTCCAACGCAACGGGAGTCTTATCGAACGTTTTCCCTGTGTCCGCTCTCGCGAGTGACAACATATCACTCACCAAACGGCTCATCCGTTTGCCTTCATCCGCCATGTCATTTAATGCCTCCATAGAAAGCTCGCGAATCATCTCTTCATCCATATTCGGCCGCTCTCCTGGTTCGGTAGTCCACATTTTGAGCAAAAAATCAACGTTGCCACGGATTGTCGTTAGCGGCGTACGAAGCTCATGGGAAGCATCGGCCACAAAACGGCGCTGTGCACCGTACGCATCTTCCAGCTCCTTGTAAAACACCTCTGTACGCCCCAGCATGTTGTTAACCGTCCCGATTAATTGTCCAATTTCATCTGGTGGTCCGTCATATTCAATCCGTACACTCAAATCATTACTGGATTGAATCTGATTGGCCCCCTCAATGACCTTGACCAGCGGCTTCATAGACTTGCGAGCCAGAAAGAGACCTGAAGTCGCAGCAGCGAGTAATGCAAACAACGAACCGTATACAAGCACATTTTGTAACCTGTTCATGAGTCGATCCTGAGAGCCCGTGAATTGTCCTACCTGTAGCAGCCCGACCACCAAGCCCAACTCCTCGGATTTGATCGGCTGTTGAATAATCATAAAGGAATCCCCATTTACGTTCACACGTCGAATCCCCTCATTTTGAACTGCTCCTGCCGCTGTAGATGGAACAGGGAAGGTAATATTGAGGTCTTTCATATTTTGTGTGGTTTTGGTAACCCCGGACGTATAATTGTAAATTTGTACATATAGCTGTGAGTCATCTATTCCACGCCCCTGCTCCAATCCTAAATCCAGGTTAGGGACTTCAAACAATCCCCCTTTAATAATAAGGCGTAATTGCTTGTTAATCTGTGGCGCCTGAGTCATAAGCTGACTTTTCACTTCATTATATGTGTAGTAATATACTAGTCCGTAAATAGCCAGACCAAAAATGACAAGTACAATAGCCAAGATGCTCGAATACCAAGCTGTCAGCCGCCACCGAATAGACATATTACACATCACCTCTTAAAATATAACCAGCTCCCCGAATTGTACGAATGAGTCGTTTACCGCCATCCTGCTCCGTTTTTTGTCGTAGCATGGCAATATATACTTCCAGCACATTCGATTCTCCGCTATAGTCATAGCCCCAAATTTTGTCCATAATCAGATCACGCGACAGAACACGCTTGGGGTTTTGCATGAACAAATGGAGCAGTTCAAATTCTTTGGCTGTCAGTTCCAAGCGTTTGCCGCCACGAACCACTTCACGGGATTCGTTATCCAGTTGTAAATCCTCGAAGGTAAGCCGATTTCCGTTATTGTCCTGTTGTTCGGTTTTACGCCGCAAAAGCGCTCGCACTCGTGCCAGCAACTCCTCTAAAGCAAACGGCTTGACGAGATAATCATCGGCCCCTAGATCCAAGCCCTTAACCCGATTCTCAACCTCATCCTTGGCTGTAAGCATCAGAACAGGTATCGTGCTTCCACCCTCCCGCATGCGACGGCATACCTCAAAACCATCGACCTGCGGCATCATTACGTCCAGCACGACCACATCAGGCTCAGCTGTCAGCATTTTATTTAATCCCTCTGCTCCATTGGCGGCTGTCAGCACTTCATAGCCTTCAAATGCCAGCCCTCTGCGCAGCATGGAAACAATTTTTTCATCGTCATCAATAATCAGAATAGTAGAACGCATACACGATCGAACTCCTTTATCTCTTCTTTTCCCTCTATTGTAGCAGGAGTAGACGCGTGTAGCATCTGGCTGCTCCATACAGCAAGAAACGGAAGGGATCTTCCTTCCGTTTCTTGCGTGCACATGTTCATTTTTGTAGAGTTATCAGCTTATTGCTGAAGCGTCGAGCTAAAGTCATTTTTGTTGCCTATTTTCAGCTGAACATCTTTTTTCTGCCCAGCTCGTTCGATGTTAAGCGTCAGTGCTGTACCCACTTTTTGTTTTTGAATGAACTGGATCAGCTCTTGTGAAGTGCTATAAGGCGTGCCATTGGCTCCGATAATCACATCGTAAGGACGCAGATCAGCCTGATAAGCTGGTGATTTGTATATAATATCCCGTACAACCGAGCCTTCGGTCAGGGATGTACCCAGTTCTTTGGCTACTTCAGGACTCAAATTTAACAGACTTGCACCAATGAAAGGTACAGGCTCTTTGGGGATAGGCTGGTTATTTTTCAGCTTATCGACAACTTCCAAAATTGTATTGGACGGAATCGCAAACCCGATTCCCTGTGCGTCTGCACTAACAGCTACGTTCATACCGATAACCTGCCCTTGCAGATTTAACAGCGGTCCGCCAGAGTTACCAGGGTTAATGGACGCATCCGTCTGAATGAGATGCTTGTATTGCGTCGGTTTTCCAGTCGATTCACTATTAATGGTGATCGTACGTTCTTTCGCACTTAGCACCCCGGCTGTTACCGAATGCTCAAAGCCTTCAGGGTTGCCGATTGCCACCATCCACTCGCCGACTTTAGCGTTATCGGAGTCACCCAAAGTTACTGTCGGAAAGTTGTTTTTGCCTTCAATTTTAAGTACCGCCAAATCAAGATCAGCATTTTTGCCCAAGACTTTGGCTTCGTAAGGCTTATTAGTCCCCTCTACTGTAACCTGAACCACACTCGCGCCTTCAACAACATGGTTGTTGGTTAGGATGTAACCCGATTTATCAAAAATAAAACCGGAACCAATACCAAGCGGAGTCAACTGTCCGCTGTTGCTACCTTCATTTTCATTACTGTTACCGCTGCTGCCACTGTCACCATACTGATTACCGAAAAAGTATTGATACAGTGGGTCATTGTAATAAGGGCTGCTTTGTCTGCCGCTGCTGCCACTGGTTTGTTTGGCAAGCGTTTCGATTTTGACGACTGCCGGCCCAGCCTTGGCCACAACAGATTGAACATCAGCGGTACCTGAAGGCATCACAGCCGGAACTGCGCTTGGAGTCGAGCCGGTTGTTCCTGAATTAGTCGTTTCTCCGCTTTCAGCTGCGGCCGAAGTCAACGCAGTCTCGGGTGTGAACATATTTGTTCGGTCAGCTGTGTACATTAATACCGTAATGACCAGCATCCCGGCCAAAAAAGATAAGAAAATTGTTTTCACCTGCGACTTGGGCTTATTCGGTTTGAATTGCCAGTTGCCGCCATTCCGACCCGAACCATCCTGTTGCTCAGGCATAGCGCGATGGTATGAGGGAGGAAGAGGTCTCACTGCCTGTGGTGGCGTAATCTCAACATCCTTTTCCACCGACTGCCCTTCCTTACGTTGTCCGTCCGATTGAACTGAAGAAAAAGGGCCGTAAGAATAATAATATGAGGAACCGTTCGAATCGTTTTGCCGAGTTGCGTTATCGGTATCAACCTGATCGTTGTCGTTCCGGCGTCCGGAGTTATTATTTTTAAATTCGTCCATTGTATATCTCCTCCCAAACCCTGTGCTTCAAGGTGGTGTTGTTTAACTGACTTTATTTTGCACTTTAAACCTTAATTCCACCTTAAAAACAATTAAAAAGGAGATAAAACCTTAGACCTATTGTACCTAATCACTTTCACTTAAAACGAAATGCCCCGGATATAATCCGGAGCATTATCAATTGTATATGCTTTTTTATTTCGTGTTAAAGTTTTCGTCGAACTTTTCGTTCGGTGTTTGAGCATTGTTTTGAACTTTGTTGCGACTGGAGTTTTGAACTTTTTGAGCTACAGCACCTGTACCGCCTTGTTCTGTTGCAAATTCTTCATCATACTTCTCATTTGGTGTCTGAAAGTTGTCTTGAATTTTATTTTGTTCAGACTGCTTTACCTTTTGTGAAACGACACCTACCGTATTGTCTTGTGCAAATTCCGCTTTGAACTGATTTCCTGCGCTTGCCTTGAAGCCTTTGTTCGTAAAAGAACTTCCGCCTTGATTTGGCATAATTCTCAACCTCCCAGTATGTTTTGCGGGATAAGCTCATCCCGCAACATAGTATGTGATGTTGGAAAAAACAATATTCAAGGATTATATGGAAGCATCCAGTGTCGCGGTCGGAATAGTTTTATGCGTTTCTATCGCCTTTTGGAGCGATTTGACCATCTTTTCCGTACATTTTCCGTTCCCTTTTTTTATGATTTGAACATCTACATCTTTCTTGCCCCATTCAGAATACACCTGCCGGGTTGTTTTAAAATACAAGTCAATTTTATTGCCCTTAATCGCAGAACCTGTATCTGCTACAATCCCGTATCCATAACCTGGAATGTACAATATGCTTCCCAAAGGAAACGTTTTGGGATCAGCCGCAATCGTAGACAGTGTGTTCTTGTCACGGCGCACTTTTACACCGGAATACGTAATACCGTAACCGGGATGACTTGGCCGTTTGCCAGTCGATTCATAGCCTGCTGTATACCCTGTTGCCGTGACCGTCATGGTCGTAATAACCTGCTCTTCACGTGGAGCTAAAACAGGTGTGGACTGCCATTTTTTATGCTGGATCGGTTCTTTGTGACCGTAAACTTCATTGCCGGGCAATACCAGACAGGTTGCAATTAACACGGTTCCCAAAATCCGTTTCCATACCAACATGGATCTCATAAAAAACCTCCCCTTGAGGCAAAGGCTTTCCAGAAATCCATTAGTTTATACGAACAGATTATTATTTTTGAACATCCTGACCTGGATAAAGTCTACTCAGCTTCACTTTATCTTCAAAAATATGCAGGAGTGTCCGCACTATGGGGGTGTGCTCATCGTCTGTGTGCAATATAATGGAAGCAGGAGAAATCGAAATAAGGGTGCTCACGATTCGATCCTCGACCTCCATTTCCAGTTCAATGCCTGGCATCTCGACAATGATGTCATCTGCATCAGGAGTCGGTATGGGCACCATGGCACTATCCAGAATCGTAAAATTATGTCCGCCTTGGTGAAGTACGTGTACGAGCGGAACTTTGCTTTCCTGAAAAAAAACAAAATATTTAAGCAGCCCCATAAATTCTTCGTATTGCCGATCTGCCCAGAATTCTTCCATAGCATAGTCGACGATTTCTTCAAGCTCTTTTTTATACGCATGGAGCCTAAATTGAATCAGTCCTTCCAAATTGATCACACGAAGCTCCTTGAAATCCTTCTCTAGGAGAGTAGTCAGCTTACCATGACGCTTCAAACGACCTCTGGGGCCATCATCGTTTAACAGTGAACGAATCATACTGCGAATTTGCTCTGTATCCTCTTTCTCCAGCAGCGAACAGGCTTTGGTGAGAATGAGATTGAGCAGCCCCCACTCCTTGACTTCGATAATATAATCCGCTATTGCCGAAGACATGATGCTGTATACACAGGGGAGAAAGCTTTCAAACGCCGAATTGCTTTCTGTGCCCTTGCAGGTCCATGCCACTTTGTTATCCAGCTGTCTGAAAGTGAATCGAAATCCGCGCCGTGACATATGTAGTCCCTTTGTTCTACTTTTGACCACTTCGTAAAACCGGTCGGTTTCCTGATCTCCGTCTGTATTGGTCCACACTGTAAACAGTTCCATTGGCTCACTCCTTTCGATCACTGCTTTCAGTATATGGCGGCCTCTGAAGGGTTATACGAAGTGAACGACTGGAAACAGAAAGACATATTCAAAAGAGGATGATCTGGTTTCAAAAAGCCGGTTGGCGTGTTATAAACATTACTGTGATTTAGGAAAAAAAACGAAAGACGTTTGAATATTTAGGGTGGGGTATGTTAAGGTTATAGTGATATGAATTTTTCACAAGAGGGAGGAGATAAGATGTCAACGATGCTGAACATGCTGCGTACATTCATGATTGTCATATTGAGCCTCGTTCAGATTTTGTCCCTTCCTGTGACGTTTCATGCGGAGGACACCACTCAATCCCTTCAGTTTACGGCGGGATCTTCTCTTATGCCTCATGCTGATATTTCCTCGTTAGAAACAGACTCTCACGGGCTGGAGCACCATTCCAAACCAGCTATACGCAAATCCTCCCCTTTACTTCATCTGGTGATTGCTGCGGCCAAATCACTTCCCTTTGTCATTTTGATAGCGCTTGTGCTGCTATTGAGCATCCCTAAACTACATCTGCCTTTTATTCCTGTCATTTGCAAACTAAAGAAGCAATTGTACTTGTTCCCCATCAAATTCACCTCTAGTTATGTGGCTTAACCTCCCTTTGCATGCACATCACCACATTTGCATGTCTATTTGTTAACCTTTCCCAATAAGTGTAATACGTAAAGTGTATTTATCAGGTTTTTTATGTTAATTTATAAAATTTAATACAAAAAGAAAGTTTCCATGTCACTCCCAAAGTATGTGATTTATTTCCCATACCATTCATTTAAATAACGTATCATACAGGAGGCTTTACAAATGGATATTCGAGAGTCTATTTTGCCAGGAATCGGGATTAAGTATCGAATAGATGCAGAAAGTGGCGACCGAATTGTCATTATTATTCATGATGATGGCAGGCGCGAGTTGTATCACTTTGATTACGAGGATCTGGAACAAAGTATTTCTATGACAACCCTGAATGATCAGGAAGCGCGATTGGTAGCCTCCATCATCGGTGGTATGACATATAAGCCCAAACAGCTTGAAAGTGTAGAAATGACGTTTGACGATTTTATTATCGAATGGTATAGAGTGGAATCTCATTATGCAAGTGTCGGTAAATCCATCGGTGAGCTGGATGTAAGACAAAATTCGGGAGCCACTGTTATTGCCATTGTGGAGAAAAAAGGAAAGAAATATGTAAATCCTGGTCCTGAAGTGATTATTAACGATGATGCCACTGTAGTGGTTGTTGGGGAACGCGATCAACAAAAACGCTTTAAACAAATCCTTATGAACGGAAGCGGGTGATTGGATGGATCATCTGGTATTTGAGGTTGGATTGGCTATTGCTCTCATCGCTGCAGCCGGACTTATTTCCTCCAAACTGCGCTTCTCAGTCATCCCTTTTTATATCCTGATCGGAATGGCAGTTGGACCGCATGCGATGGAGCTATGGCATTTTGATTTTCGCTTCATCGAAAGTGCCCCTTTTATTGATTTTATGGGAAGAATCGGAGTGCTGTTTCTTCTCTTCTACTTGGGTCTCGAGTTCTCAGTAGGTCGGTTAATTAAATCAGGCCGTTCCATTGCCGTGGGCGGTACCATTTATATTGGCATCAATTTTACACTGGGGCTGGCTCTTGGCTTCCTGTGCGGCTTTCCTGTAGCAGAGACACTGGTTATCGCCGGAATTACAACAATATCATCCAGTGCTATTGCTGCGAAAGTGCTGGTAGATCTCAAGCGGACCGCCAATGCTGAAACTGAAATGATTTTGGGCATTATTATGTTCGAGGATGTTTTCCTCGCCGTATACATCTCCATCCTCTCCGGATTGGTTCTTAGCGATTCATCCTCGCTCGGGGGTGTGCTGCTATCAGCGCTAATCGCGCTAGGCTTTATGCTTGCAGTCATTATCATCGGCCGTAAGGCCGTCCCTCTGTTAAATCGAATTCTCCGTATTCGCTCCAATGAGGTATTCGGACTTGTTGTTTTCGGCTCTCTGTTTCTGGTGGCTGGTTTTTCGGAAACGATTCATGTGGCGGAAGCTATCGGCGCCCTGTTGGTCGGTCTGGTACTAGCCGAAACGGAACACGCCAAACGGATCGAGCATTTAATTGTTCCTTTCCGCGATTTCTTTGGCGCCCTGTTTTTCTTCAGCTTTGGACTATCCATTAATCCACTGTCCCTGGGAGGAAACGCGATATGGCTTGCACTGGTAGCAGTCATCCTCACGTTGTTTGGAAACATTTGGGCAGGAATGCTGGCTGGGCGTACAGCCTCCTTATCTCCCAAAGCGTCAGCAAATATCGGCCTGACCATTGTGGCACGGGGTGAATTTTCGATTATCATGGCCAACTTGGGTAAAGAAGGCGGTTTGCTTGATATTGTTCAACCCTTTGCAGCCATCTATGTACTCATACTGGCGATTCTTGGACCACTTCTGACAAAGCAGTCAAAACCTATTTTTAATATGTTAAACAAAATATTTAAGTTCAAGGACCCCCGCCTACGAAAGGAAGAAAGTAACTCGGCGTAACTGTAAAAGCTGGATACGACAATCCATAGGAGGGAAGGCTATGCCGCACGCTGTAAAACATGCCGAAACTCTATGAGGCGGCTTGTGAAGCCCGCTTCAGGAGACGCGAGCAGGTTCCCTGTCTTTTATACGGTGATTGGCGGAATTACGGCATCCGTCGGTCTGGAATTGTTTTTGCATCCGCATGATATGATCGCTGGAGGCGTCACGGGGATCTCCAGACTCATGTCGCTCTATACACAGGAGCATTTTGGGTTACTGCTATTCGTTTTGAACTTGCCACTCATGCTGCTGTATTCTCTGTCTACTCACAAACCCATGCTGCTTCGTGCACTACCCGGCTTGTTCGCCTTTTCGGGCTCAGCCATTATTCTTTCGCCTTTTCCGGCAGTGAGCGGCCATCCGGTCGTATGTGCTTTGGGCGGCGGAATCTGTATAGGGCTTGGCGCAGGGCTGGCAGCTCGTCACGGTGGTCTGCTCGATTCACTAGGACTTAACGAGTCCGAGGATGGCCGTCCATCCACATTATTGCTAACACATCGCAAGATTCCGTTAATACAGATTGTTATGCTATGTAATGGTCTGCTGCTCATTACGGCTGGCTTTGTGCTAGGCTGGGAGCCAGCTCTCTATTCAGCCTTATCCTGCCTCGCCGCCTATGAAACGACCCGGCTGATGTTTACCGGTCTGACGCGTATGGTTTGTGTTGTCAGCAAGAAACAGCAAACCATCGAGAATGCCATATATCGCAGGCTGCGTATACACAGCACGCCTGTGGGAGGCTCTGCCCAGATAGAGGGCAAGATTAAAAGCGAATCTGAGGATAAAAAAGAACAAATGGTCATCGTTTACAGCGTTCATCTGCTGGATTTGCAGCGCTTTAAGGCAGTCATCCAAATGGCAGACCCACAGGCTGAGATCATGTATATGAAACGATGGAAAGCATAGCAAAGTAACACATCAAAAAACGCTTATCCACACTAATCCTTGTACATAGATTAGTGATGGATAAGCGTTTTGTAATTAACAATATATTAACGTATATTAATTTTGCATGATAAAATCATGTTCAATACTACTGGCACTGTCAAAAGTACGAATAATATCATAACGGGTATTGCGCTGTGCCGGAACGTGACCCGTCTCGCGGATCAACTGTAAAATGGATTCAATGTTAACCTTATACGTTGCGCCTGCAGCGGAAACTACGTTTTCCTCAATCATGGTGCTGCCAAAATCATCACAACCGTAGTACAACGATTTTTTACCGATTTCAGGTCCCATGGTTACCCATGAAGACTGAATATGCTTGATGTTATCCAATACAAGACGACTGATCGCGACGGTCTTCAAATATTCCTCAGGCGTCTGGCGTTCCTTCTTCAGATTGGTGTTGTCTGGCTGGAAGGTCCAAGGAATAAAGGCCAAAAATCCTTCAGAATTATATTTGTTTTCAATGCATTCGTCCTGAGCATCACGAACACGCAACAAATGCAGCGCACGCTCCTCCATCAACTCGCCAAAGCCGATAACCATCGTAGCAGTCGTGTTCATCCCAACCTTGTGAGCCGTTTGCATCACATCCATCCAATCACGCCAAGAGCCTTTGAGACGGCTAATTTTGCGGCGTGTGCGGTCATCCAAAATTTCTCCGCCTCCACCCGGAAGCGAATCCAATCCAGCTTCATGAATGGCTCGAATCGTGTCTTCCATGGATAGACCGGATTTTTCCTTCATTTTATGAATTTCAGCTGGCGAGAAGGAGTGCATCGTAATATCGGGAAAACGCTCCTTGATAGCTTTCAGCAAATCCGTATAATAACTGAACGGCAGATTCGGATTCACACCGCCTTGCATTAGAATTTCGGTGCCACCTACATCCTGCGTTTCCTTGATCTTCTGAAAGATCACCTCGTCTGGCAAAACATAACCTTCATCAGAACCCGGTCTACGGTAAAAAGCGCAGAAGCGACAGTATACGTCACATACGTTCGTATAGTTAATATTTCGTCCAATGACGAAGGTTTTAATGGGATCGGGGTGCATGCGATTCATAACTTTATTCGCCGCATGACCTATTTTTTCTACCTCATCTGATTCGAACAAAGCAACGGTATCCTCTAAATTCAGGCGTTCGCCGCGTAGGGCTTTATCTAAAATCTGGTCGATTACACTCATGGTGTATCCTCCTTCGCTGTCACAGGGCGACGAAATGAAAGACAGGACTTATGAACGAGAATGCTTTCACAAACCTGCGTTCGAACCCTGCCGTAATGTATGTTCATGACTGGCCTTGTATGTTGTCTGTGCTATTTAGCATAGTAAAACCTAATGATAATACTAACATATCTTTAGGTAAGGAACCATACTTATTCCCGCTTCTATCTGCTTTTCACCTAGGAAAACAGGCAACTGCCAAGCTGATCTCAGCATTGCTTATAGCCAAGAAATAAGAAAACAGGACTGAAAAGTGCCTTTTTTCACACTGTCCTTCATGTCATTCTTATAGAAAACAGCAAGCCTCCTGAATGTGATATGATCCCCTCATAGTAGACAGAAAAGAGCAAGCCGACTAATCTGTCTATTATGGAGGGGATTTTTCTATGGGAGTAATAAGAAAAACTTACGATGTGAGCTTCAAGAAAAAGACAGTGGATCTGTACCTCAACAAGGGAATCGGATATAAAAACGTGGCACGAGAAATGGAGATTGACGCTTCGCTGGTTCGCCGATGGGTGAGACACTTCAAAGCCGAGGGAATGAAAGGTCTAGAGGAAAAACGAGGCAAAGCAAAAGGGCCTGGCATCGGCAGACCTCGAACACGCCCCGAAGATCCGGAGGTCAAGCTGAAACGCCTTGAAGCAGAAAATGAAATGCTAAAAAAGCTCTTGCAGATGTGAAAGGAGGAATGGAGGCTGTACCCAAGAGTAAAAAGTTTGCGGTGATCCAAGAATTGCTTAGTAAGGGACATAGCATCGTACTACTATGTGAACTGGCCGGAGTATCCAAAAGCGGCTTTTATAAATGGATAAAGCGAAAGATGTTCGTTTCACAAAAACAGCGGGAAGATGAAACCATGAAGCTAAAAATCATGGCTTGTTACGAGAAATTGAAAGGAATATACGGCTACCGCAGGGTGAAGGTTTGGTTGAATCGAATCTATGGCATACATATAAATCATAAGCGTGTACGGAGACTTATGGGTGAACTAGGAATCAAGGCGATCATTCGTAGGAAGAGACCTTACTACGGCAAGAAAGAAGCCTATGTCATTTCTGGCAATCATCTAAACCGGGAATTTAAGGCCGACCAGTTGAATCAAAAGTGGGTAACAGACATCACTTACCTCATATTCAATGGACAGAGGCTCTACCTTTCCGCGATTCAGGATCTTTTTAACAACGAAATTGTTGCCTACCAGATCAGCCGCAGAAACGATTTGAGCCTGGTGTTGGATACAGTGAAAAAGGCAAGGAAGCGACAGGATGCGCGAGGTGTTCTACTGCATAGCGACCAAGGATTTCAATATACCTCTCGCCAATATACCAACCTGCTCAAGCGATACGGAATACAGGCCAGCATGTCCCGAAAAGGGAACTGCTGGGACAATGCATGTATAGAAAACTTCTTCAGTCATTTTAAAACCGAGTGTTTCTATCTCCACGCCTTCCATTCAGCTCAACAGGTGGAGCATGCTGTTCAAAAGTATATCCATTTCTACAACCATGAACGCTTTCAAGAGAAACTAAACAACCTGACTCCTTATGAATACAGGACTCAGGCTGCTTAATTATTGCTTTTTGATAGCTGTCTACTTGACAGGGTTCACTTCAATGACTGGAAACTTGCTGTTTAGTACTGTACATATTTGCTCCGGGCGTGAAAAAGACAAAGATACTACTGATGTGCTAACGCTCTAGCGCAGCGCCTCATCCAGATCACTGATCAGGTCGCCAATATCCTCCAGACCTACGGAGAAACGAAGTAGTCCGTCCGTAATCCCGCGCTCCAATCGTACACTATGGGGCATAGCCGAATGTGACATCATCGCCGGATACGACAAGATGCTTTCCACAGCTCCCAGACTAACCGCTACAATTGGAATACGTACGCGACTGAGGACTTCTTTTGCACGCTCACCAGAACCTACATCAAATGATATTACTGCACCATAACCGCTGGATTGACGCTCATGAACTTCACGTCCTGGATGATTCTCCAGACCCGGGTAGTACACCGCCTCAATGTCATTGCGCTCGTTCAGCCAATTGGCGAGCTTTGCTGCACTCTTTTCGCTGTGAGCCATACGAGCCTCCAGTGTCTTCATACCGCGCATGAGCAACCATGACTCCTGCGGAGCCAGCACGGTACCCAGTCCATTTTGGAGCTGCTTGATTTGTCTCCCCAACGATTCGGTACGCGCTACCGCAAGTCCTGCCAGCACATCGCTGTGTCCGCCCAGAAACTTGGTCGCACTGTGCAATACAATATCGACTCCCTGCTCAATCGGACGTTGATAATAAGGTGTCATAAAAGTATTATCCAATAACGTCAAAAGTCCATTATCCCGTGCCCAAGAGGTTATTCCTGCTACATCGGTAATTTTGAGTGTCGGATTGGACGGAGTTTCCATATATACAGCCCTTGTATTCTCTTGCAACGCCTCTTTCACAAGGTTGAGGTCTGTCATGTCGACGAAGGTCGTTTCGATATTCATCCGTTTCAAAATGGAGGTCAACAGTCGATATGTTCCTCCATATACGTCCTCGGAAACAATGACATGATCTCCAGCAGACAAGAGCATAAATGTAGTAGAGATGGCCGCCATACCTGATGCAAAGGCAAAACCGCTAGCTCCGCCTTCTAATAAGGCGATATAATCCTCCAAAGCTTGTCGTGTCGGATTACCTGAACGGCAATAGTCATGCTGTGGAGGATTAAAAATATCATGATGGTGAAAGGTAGAAGCTTGATAGATCGGGACGCTCGATGCCCCCGTCACACTGTCAATTTCAGAGCCGAAATGCAGCAGCTTGGTAGCAAACTTCCGCTCTTTGTCCAGATCCTGGCCGATCCTTCTCGCATCCTCTATCATTGCTGCTCCCCTCCTTCTACTTCTTGACGTGCCGCTTCCAACGCTGAACGCAAATCTTCAATTAGGTCTTCTGTATGTTCAATGCCTACGGAGAAACGCAACAGCCTGTCATCTACTCCGACTGCATCCCGAATTTCTGCTGGTATGTCCGCATGTGTCTGCACAGCGGGATAGGTCATTAGCGATTCCACACCGCCGAGACTTTCCGCAAACGCAATGAGCTTAATGTGACGAAGCAAAGGCTCCACATAACGAGCATCCTTTACTTTAAAGGAGAAGATACCTGTATTTCCGCTGGATTGTTTATTTTGAATCTCACGACCTGGGTGGCCTTCGAGAGCTGGATAAAATACTTCCGCCACCGCCGGATGCGACAGTAAATAGTTAGACAGCACTGTTGCATTATGCTGATGTCGGTCCATACGCAGCGCTAACGTCTTCATCCCCTTCATCAACTGATAGCAGTCGCTCGGGGAAAGCACGGCCCCTATGGAATTGTGCAGGAAGGAAATTTCAGCCGATAGCTCTTTGCCTTTGGTTACGATCAACCCTGCCAGCACATCGTTGTGTCCGCCCAAATATTTGGTTGCGCTATGTACCACAATATCCGCACCCAGCTCCAATGGCCGCTGGAAATATGGGGTTAGCAGCGTATTATCTACAATGGTAAGCAACTGATGTTGTGATGCCCACTCGGCAACCGCTCGAATATCAGTAATCATCATTAACGGATTTGTAGGTGTTTCTATGAATACAGCTTTAGTATTCGGTCGACATGACTGTTCGAGTGCTTCAAGATCATTCGTATCCACATAACTTGCTGTTACACCAAATTTAGATAAAATACGCTCCAGCAAGCGATATGTCCCGCCATACAGATCCAGCGATACAATGAGGTGATCTCCCTGTCCAAACAATGCAAATACCGTTTGCAGCGCCGCCATACCTGAGCTACATGCAAAGCCTGCATCACCAGATTCAAGTGCAGCAGAAGCCTCTTCCAGTACCTTTCGCGTGGGATTGATCGTCCGAATGTAATCAAATCCTGTGCTTTGACCTAGACGGGGATGGCGGAACGCCGTAGATTGGTAAATCGGGTAATTAATAGCCCCAGTTACTGGTTCCTCTACTGAACCGATTTGTGCCAATCTGCTTTCGATTTTCCACTGTTTCTCACTCATATGAGTCCTCCTGTTAACTTCCATAGTGGGTGCTATAACATATCCTGCAAAAATGGATGTCAAAGACTATACTGCTGCGCTACTGCAAGGTGGTACTGTGCAGGGGTAAACTACAAGCCCCTTTTTAAATCTGGGGCCCGATATCGTAAGGTGTTTCTTGGTATACATAATAGTTCAGCCAATTCGAGAATAATAAGTTGGCGTGTGCCCGCCAGATTGAGGGTGGTGTGCGCTTGGGATCATCATTAGGAAAATAATTTTTCGGGACTTCAATATCCATTCCTTTGGCCACATCGCGGTCGTATTCCCATTTCAGGGAAAGCGGGTCATATTCAGAGTGCCCAGTTACAAAAATTTGTTTACCGTCAAGCGTGGCTACGAGGTACACTCCAGCTTCTTCGGATTCGGATAAAACTTCTAATTCGGCAATATGATCAATATCTTCCCGCCGAACCTCAGTATGTCGGGAGTGAGGAGCATAAAACAATTCATCAAAGCCGCGTAGCAATTTTACTTTAGGCTTAATCACTATATGTGGAAATACGCCAAAGCATTTGTAGTCGAGCCCGTATTTAGGGACATCGAAATGATGGTATAAGCCTGCCTGTGAGGCCCAACAGATATGTATGGTCGAAGTTACATTCGTTTTCGTCCATTCAAAGATTTGCTGGATCTCCTCCCAGTAGTTCACATCCTCAAACTCAAGCTGTTCAACCGGGGCTCCTGTAATGACCATGCCGTCAAAACGACTGTTCTTGATCTCGTCAAACGTTTTATAGAACATGTTTAAATATTCTTGCGATGTATTTTTGGATACATGAGATTTCATGTGCACCAGCGTGACGTCCACTTGCAGCGGCGTATTGCCGACCAAGCGCAACAGTTGGGTTTCCGTCGTTTCCTTTGTCGGCATTAAATTCAAAATGGCGATACGCAACGGGCGAATGTCCTGATGATAAGCCAGGCTTTCATCCATTACGAAAATATTTTCACCCTCCAGCACTTCCTTTGCAGGTAGCGTGTCTGGGATTTTAATCGGCATGTAAACTCACTCCTTGTTCGTAAGTTTTGCGAAAATCGTCTTGTTGAGATGCCGGGCATATAATAAAAAGACCTTTCTCAGGTTAGAGAAAGGTCATATTTGTATCCATATGCGCCTCTCTCATCTGTCAGGGCAACGCGCTTTGTACAAAGCGCACGTCCTGCAAGAATTAGCACCGTGCGATTAAAATCGCCGGTTGCCGGGTATCATCGGGCTAGTCCCTCCACCTGCTCTTGATAAGATTTCGCTATATTCATTTTGGGTTTACAAAGTTCTTGTTGTTCACTTTAATGCATCGGCTGGGCTTCGTCAAGATAGGACTTTTAAATTTGTACCCTGCATTCACATTTTGTCTACCTTTCCCATAGGTTAAATCATATCCCTCCTATCGCTGAAGCTCTTGCCACTACTGTTGATTTAGCCCATGATTTTGCGCTTGAAAGGCCGTAGGCCGAGCGTTATACTATACAAGTGCTATTAGGCAAAAATATGGAGCAGTAGTGCAGATTTGAGTGTTTCCTGCGATACTGTGGCAATCTAAAAAAGAACATTTGAGAGGTGAATCCGGAATGGAAGGCGACCCGAGTCCGAAAAGGCGGCGATCCCTGAACAACAGCATAGGAATGACTTCAGCTTGCCGAAAGACGGGACGCCAGGCTCTGCATGCTCCAAAAGCCTCCGGCTTTTGATGGAAGTGCAAGCTTACCCGCACCGGCTAACTGGCTAACTGAGTCCATTCCTTATGCTTAAGGTAAACGTATTTCCGTTACGACGGAGCATAAGGAGTGACATATATGAAAATCCGTTTGGTTAACAACGGGGTTTTTACCCCTATCGAAGAAATTGAAATGGCGCTTACTGCACCGGCAGAAGGTTTTTATTGGATTGATGCCGATGTCGATGATTTGGCAGTGCTCCAGCCTTTATTTTCCATGCATGATCTTGCAGTAGAAGACTGTTTGAGTGAAGAAGAACAGCGTCCGAAAATTGAAATTTATGAAAGCCATTATTTTATCGTTGTAAATAGCATTCGTTTTGATGATGAAGAAATATTTTTGCGAGCTTTGAACATTTTTCTCGGCCGCCATTTTATCATTACGGTGACCAAGCAGAAAATAAATGAGCTTCGTACCCTCAAGCCTATGCTGTGGGAGCAAGAAGTCAGCCAGCCTGACCGTTTTATGTATCTGTTGGTCGACTTGATTGTTGACAACTATTTTCTGGTTGGTGACCGGATTGAGGTCCGCATTGAGAAGCTGGAAGAAGATATTCTAATGCATACGAAAAAGTCGCATTTGAACGAAATCATCGGCTTACGAAGTGAGATTCTGTGGTTAAAAAAAGTGCTGGGTCCGCAAAAAGAAGTCATCAATACCCTGAACAAACGAGATTTGCGGCTCATCGACGATCAATTGCAAAAATATTTCAGCGACATTTATGAAAATGCTGTGAAAATTTCGGAGACTTTTGAAACTTACCGCGACTTGATGGGTAACCTTCGAGAAGCTTATCAATCCAGTATCGCCAACCGTGCCAATGAAATTATGCGTGTGTTTACGGCAATTACGACCGTATTTATGCCATTGACAGTCATTACCGGAATATATGGGATGAACTTCGATAATATGCCTGAGCTCCATACACGTTATGGCTATTTTGTCGTCATTGGTATTATGGTGGCATTAGGTGTCAGTATGTTCTGTATTTTCCGCAAGAAAGATTGGGTTTAAAAAGAAAAGGGGGAGAAGTACCAATTTGGATTACTTATTTCGATTTTAAGCTTTGTCATAAAAAGCAGCAGCCGTGTCCTGTGTGGACTCGCTGCTGCTTTTTAGTATGTTGAACCCTGAATGTACTTTAATACTTTAGCTTTATTCAATCAGTTCTATATTATCCAACATGTCGGTCGGGTACCTGCTGATGACGAAACCGTATACGGATCAAACGCAGACGCTCGTAAATTTGATCCAGTCCTGTTTCGGTTGCCTTTTCTTCCCCATACACTTTCAGCATGACGGGCTTGAGCAGCGTATCCCCCAACTCTTCATAAGCAGACCAGATGGCTGCCTGCTCCTCCTCAGATACATTCACCAATTCCTTGCGGATCAGCTTCTCCATATCAATGCCATCCCTGTCCAAATGCTCCACAGCTTCAATCATCTCTCTACGATGCAAACCTGTCTTCATTCCGATATGTTCCAGTGAAAGACCGTCCGAAATGCCTTCGATAATCGTTCTAGTTAGGCTGAATTTGTTCAGCTCCTGCCTGTACTGGTTCTCTTTTTGCTTGTATAGCCATGACAAAAAAACTTCTTCTTCCAGCGTCTCTATTACCCAGTTCAACGGAAATGGCGTGGTCCGATCATTTTGTGTCGTAATAGCCAATAGCTCCGTCCCATATTGAGACATTTTACCCTGACCCATACCAGGCAGCTCCAACAGTTCTTCTTCGGTATGGGGAAGATAGACGCTAATGAGCCGAAGCAGCCGATTCGTAGCGATAAAATAAGGGGCTTTTCGTTCCGTTGCTGCTTTTTGCCGTCTCCACATCGACAACTGCTCATACACTTCATCACGTGGAAACAAATCACTGTAGCAATAAAGCTTTTGCAGCGTTTGTCCTCGTCCTGAGGAGCCTTCTTGCTCATGAAATACGCCATGGATTAAGGGCCTGTAGCCCTCAGCCATTTTGAGCGCCAGCTCATGACGGTATACATGCAGTAATTCCTGCCACAAGCTGCCCTCATACCAAAGGTCGTCTATACTTTCATCCGGGACATGGTGTGTGCTCCAGCCTGCACTCCATCTCCCTTCATGCTGCCCAATCCATACCTGAGCAAAGTCCTCATAGCCCTGTTCATTCCGTTTGGACAAGCGATTTAAAAATACAATCTCCATGATTTCTTCCTCCCTCATATCGTTGAAAGACAGTCACGCACAACACAAAAACGCAAAAAAACACCTATCCTGCGAATTCGCAAGAAAGGTGCTTCCTTTTTTGAGCCGTACTATACTGTTGCCTATATAATAACCGTACCTTGGAGTGCCGTCAACCATAATTTCTAATGATTCAGCTTTTCCTTTGCCAATGCCAGAGCACCGCATAATCCAGCATTGTCACCCAATCCCGGAGATACGATATATTGCTCAATATCTGTTGTCAGACTCGAATGCTGGACGTATCCATTCAAAAGTTCTTGAAGCTTGGTACGAATGAGCGGGAACAGTTGGTTCTGCTTCATCACTCCCCCGCCCATAATAATTTTCTGCGGTGACAGGATTAATACATAGCTCATTAAAGCCTGTGCCAAATAGTACGCTTCCATTTCCCAGGCCGGGTGATCGACAGAAAGCTCATGTCCTTTAACCTTCCATCTTTTTTCGAGCGCAGGACCTGCTGCCAGTCCCTCCAAACAATCTCCGTGATAAGGACATGTCCCCTCGTAAGTATCTTCTGGGTGACGACGTACCAGAATATGCCCCATTTCCGGGTGGGATAATCCATGTATCAGCTTTCCACCAACCAAAGCACCCGCCCCGATGCCTGTACCTATTGTAATATACAGACAGTTGTCCAAGCCTTTGGCGGCACCCCAAATAGACTCACCAAGTGCTGCTCCATTCACATCCGTGTCAAACCCCATAGGCACATCAAAATGCTCTTTCAGTTTGCCAATCAGATTGTAATTTCCCCAATGCGGCTTTGGCGTTGTTGTAATATAGCCATATGTATCACTACCTTCGATAGGATCAATCGGCCCGAACGAGCCTACGCCCAATGCTTCAATGCCCTTGCCTTCAAAAAATGCGATAACATTCTCCATTGTTTCTGCTGGGGTGGTGGTTGGAAAGCTCGCCCGTTCCAGTACCTCCCCATGTTCGTTGCCAATTCCACATACAAATTTGGTACCGCCTGCCTCAATTGCTCCCAATACTGTCATAGTTGCTGTTGTCCCCTTTCGATAATCCGGTTCTCTCTCCACTATATTCACCTGAAATGTACCTGAGGTCAATCCCCTTATCGCAATTGTATATAATCCTTCACATGACTACATAACTCCGTCGACATATGGTATATAAATAAGGACACTAACGCACCAAGCGTCAGCATCCCTATATTACTTACTTTACTTAAATTGTCCGTATCAAGCCTAACAGCTTCATTAAGATCCGGTTGCGACACCCATCAATGTACACAAGCTTTTCATTTCAAGCTGCTCAAACTTGTCTACAATTTGCACGTGATCCAGCGTCAGCAGACAGCTATCCAAAGCACATGCTACAGGTACACCACAGTGAATTTCAGCAAGTTTGCGTGAAAGATGCAGCATATCCAAATCACTCTCAATTTTTTTACGGACCGAGGGTGTTAATTGATCCAGATTCTCCAGAATGCCCTCAATAGAGTCGTATTCCTGCACCAGCTTGAGTGCCGTTTTCTCACCAATACCTCGTACTCCAGGATAATTATCGCTTGCATCCCCCATCAGGCCTTTAAGGTCCACCACTTGACGTGGCTTAAGCCCTTTTTCAGTCAGCAGGGTCTCCGGGGTGTATACCATATAATTGCCGTGCCCTTTTTTCATAATAATGACCCGTGTCCGCTCATCCACTAATTGAAGTAAATCATGATCTCCTGAGAGAATCATTACATCCGTGTCCTCATTTTGCGAATAATGACGTGCAAGCGTACCGATACAATCATCGGCTTCAAAGCCTTCCGCTCCAATGTTGGGTATGCCGAGGCTGTCCGTCACTTCACGAATCAATGTAAATTGAGGGATCAAATCATCTGGTGCGTCGGCTCGGTTTCCTTTATACGCAGCAAAATGTTCCCCACGGAATGTCGTTCCGCCCATATCCCAGCAGCAAATGACATGTGTAGGATTAAACGTTTGGACTGCATCCCAAAAATATCGAATAAAACCATATATGGCGTTCGTTGGCACCCCAGCTTTTGTACGACGGATATAACCGTTTGCGGCGGTTGCATAATAAGCGCGAAATAGCAGGGCCATGCCGTCAACCAGCATTACGGATTGTTCATTGCGTTGTGTCACAGATTGTATTGCTCCCATTCATCATAATATTTAACCCCCACAGTATAACATATCGTGAGTGTAAATTGGGCGTTATTGAGCTCCCCATGTGCCCTCAAATGTTTCCTCTTTAAATCCTATCGTTACTTTGTTCCCGTCAGTTACAATCGGGCGTTTGATTAATCTTCCATTCGAGGATAAAAGCGAAATTTGCTCTTCACGACTCATGTCTCCAAGCTTATCTTTCAGCTTTAACTCTTTGTACACCTCACCGCTTGTATTAAAAAACTTTTTTAGCTCCAGCCCGCTTTTTCGAATTAAGTCTTCCAATTCCTCCGGGCCGGGCGGCTGTTCAAAAATAGAAATAAGTTCCGTCTCATGTCCATTGTTTTGCAGCCATTTCACTGCATTACGGCAGGTACTGCATTTAGAATACTGATATACTTTCAGTTGGCTCATCGCTAGATTAACCTCCATTTGGTTTTGATAGCTTATTTATATTTTATTCTGAAAAATATTAGCTCTTAATAGCTCCTGCATTTCAGCCATATCGTCAGGTAGAGGAGCATAGAACGTCAGCCGCTCCCCGGTTACAGGATGCTCCAAGGACAGTTCTGAGGCATGCAAGGCTTGTCGAGGCATCCTGGCATCAAGCTGATCATATCGCTCAAGTTGCGCAGCATCATCGGGTGTAATCTGGTACATTTTATCTCCGATCAACGGACAACCGATATAAGTCATATGCACTCGAATTTGGTGCGTACGCCCGGATTCCAACTTTAGTCCGATGCGACTTCCCCCGTTCCACACTTCCTCCAGCTTATACAGCGTAAGGGCAGGATAACCATCCGGGGTCACCATACGTAAATGCGGATTATCCGGGTTACGGTCAATTGGTCCGTCTACCTTACCTTCCTGCAGCTCAGGGCGCCCATGCACCAGAGCCGTATAGCGCTTATCCACCGTTCCCGCAATCATCTGCTCAGAAATATGCTGGTGTACATACGGATTTTTGGCTACTACCAGCACACCCGTCGTCTCTTGATCAAGACGATGAACAGGACGAAACCGGAACAGTTCTCCCTTCGCCTGCCAATAATGCACAACCCCATTAGCCAGTGTTCCTGTGTAATGACCGTGAGTCGGGTGAACAATCATGCCCGCCGCCTTGTTCACCACTAACAAATGTTCATCCTCAAACAAAATCTCAAAAAGAATGGGTTCAGGTAAAATATCATCAGAACGCTCGCGCTCCATGCGAATTTCTACTTGATCCCCGGACTTCACCTTTACGCTGATGTACACACGTGTCCCGTTCAGCATAATACCTTGCTCGGTCAGCTTGAGTTTGGATATTAACTTTCGAGAAATGTTCATACGTTTTTGTAAAATAGTCTTTAGCAGCATGCCCTCCTCCTCAGGAGGGATCGTATATACGATAGGTTCATAGTACAAGCTCATCACAAATTCCCGGTTGCCTCCTTATTTGCGGAACACTTTTTTGCTGCGCACATATTCGACATCGGGCACACCCTGACGGACATTCGCTGTGCGAGCAACGGCAAAGAAATAATCGGAAAGGCGGTTCAAATACCGACGTACCGCCGGATTAATGTCCGTATGCTTGCCTAGTGTAACAGCACGGCGTTCCGCGCGTCGGCAAACCGTGCGGCAAACATGAAGCGTTGAGGACAATGTGCTACCACCCGGTATAATAAAACGCTCCACCTTCGGATTTTCCTCTTGACATGCATCAATCCAGCCTTCCAGTCGCTCTGTCAGCTCGTCTTTCACCTTATATTTGCTTTCACTGATTTTAACAAACGCCAAATCCGAACCACAATCAAACAGCTCCTGCTGTATTTCCTCCAATTGAGTCCGAATATCCGCAAACTTTTCCCCTTCGGCAAAGCTGATCGCTTGTCCTACAAAGCTGTTCAGCTCGTCAATTGTACCGTATGCCTCCACACGGTCATCATCTTTGGACACTCGACCTCCAATCACAGAAGTTTGTCCTTCATCACCCGTTCTGGTATATATACCCATATTACCCATCCCCCTTATCATTCCGTAAGTGCTTTCAGCACCTTGATGGCTTCTTCCTTATTGCTTGTACGAGGCGGAACGGTAGCAAATAATGTTTTTGAGTTGTATTTTAGCTCCTTAAACATCTTCATCTGCTCCACCGGAATTCCGAACAAATGAGTTTCCTTGCTTACATCTGTTTCTTCTTTCTCCTGCCCCTTCTTCTTAAATACGCCGCCCTCGAACACGCCCCGAGCGTACGTCTTTTTGTCAAAAGCATCATCTAACGGCAAATTCGAACCATTCTGTCCATACAGCTTCATGTCCTCTTCCGGCAAAAGAAACAGATCATGCTCCCCAGCCGCATATTCTACAACCAGCTTCTGCTGGTTATACAGTGGACTGACTGAAATCTCAATAGTCGGAGCCTGTTCGCCCAGCTTATCCTTAAGCTTTTGTGCCAGCTCTTCACGGATGACTGAAGCATCCCCTTTATCCATAATAAAAATGGAGAAGCTATCCTTGTCCCGTCCCCCACATCCAGCCAATAATACAAGTGCCAACATTCCAATGATCCATGGCGATAGCCTTTTTAGCCCTGCTTTCATATGTACGCCCCCTCTTCCATGCCATTAATATATCATAAGTTGTGAACGCAAAAAAAGAAGGCACTACGGCCTTCTTCTTACCTGTGGCTGACTTCACACGGTTAAACCTTGCATTCCGTACCATACAGCTTCATGTATTCATTGATTTTCAAATCGAGCTTGCAACTAATCTCGATGACAAGATCAGAGGTGAAGGACTGCTCTTCCTGAAACGTCCGCATCATCTCATTGCGCAGGAACAAAATTTCATCTTCTAGGGAAATGTCGTATCCTATTGAACTAGACGAATTATATCCAACATATGACATGAGCATTCCTCCTACAATTGAAAAATTGAACTTCCTGCTTTCGATTTCAAATTATAGCATAGAATTTAGAAATAAAAGACTATTTTTTATGAATTACCCATAAAAAAATAATTTTAACCTTCTTTTCTTACTTTTTCTACAAAATGACCAATCCGATCCAGTGCCTCCGTCAGCTGAGCAACAGAAGTCGCGTATGAGCAACGAAGATAGCCTTCGCCTCCCAAACCGAACACATTACCCGGTACAGCCGCAACTTTAGCCTCTGCCAATAGACGCTGTGCAAATTCATCTGAGCTGAGTCCTGTGCTTTGAATACTAGGGAAAACATAAAAAGCCCCTCTTGGCTCATGGCACTCCAGGCCGATTTCCCGGAACCCTTCAACCATCAGACGGCGACGCTGATTATAGGCTTCTACCATACGATCTTTCTCACCCAAACCATTCCGCAAGCCTTCCAGTGCGGCAACTTGCCCCATAGAAGGCGCACACATTACGGTGTACTGATGGATTTTGAGCATAGCCGCAATCAGATCTGGATGTCCGCATGTATATCCAATACGCCAACCTGTCATGGCGAAGGCTTTGGAAAAACCACTGACGAGAATCGTACGATCCATCATACCAGGCATAGCGGCAAAACTAACATGCTTCTCTCCATAATTCAATTCAGCATAAATTTCATCAGAAATGACGATCAAATCATGCTTTTCCACGACTTCGGCAATCGGAAGCCAATCTTCATAAGTCATCGTAGCCCCAGTTGGATTGCTCGGATAGCATAAAATCAGCACCTTGGATTTAGGTGTGATTTTTGCCTCCAACGCCCCAGCCGTCAGCTTAAATTCATCCTTAGCAAATGTTTCAATACCTACCGGAATCCCGCCTCCAATCGAAGTGATTGGAGAATATGAAATGTAGCACGGCTCGGGCACGAGAATTTCGTCGCCAGGTACAATTAACGCACGCAAAGCAAGATCAATCGCCTCGCTTCCCCCGACGGTCACGATAATCTCATTTTTAGGATCATAATTAACTTCAAATTGCTCATTCAGATAATCACTAATCGCTTCACGCAGTTCTGGCGTTCCCGCATTAGACGTATAGCTGGTAAAACCTCGCTCTAATGAATAGACACAGGCTTCCCGCATATGCCAAGGGGTTGTAAAATCCGGTTCGCCTACACCAAGGGTAATAATATCCTTGTTGCCACCCACCAAGTCAAAAAACTTACGAATGCCCGAAGATGGAATTTCGCGCACCAACGGGGACAAATAGGAACTCATGGCTTTGTTACTGTCGGTAAATGTTTCTGTTTTGAGATTCATCATGATCTTCCTTTACGGCGAAATCACCAGACGATTATCTTCCTGATGATCCTCAAAGATAATTCCGTCCTGCTTGTATTTTTTAAGCGTAAAATTAGTCTTGGTGGACAAGACCGAGTCAATAGGAGACAGTTTCTCCGACACAAAATTAGCGACCTCACGGAGGTTTCGGCCTTCAACTTCTACCAGCAAGTCGTATGCTCCGGACATGAGATAAACCGATTTAACTTGCGGATACAAATAAATCCGTTCTGCAATGCCTTCAAATCCTCTTCCACGCTCGGGTGTAATCTGTACTTCAATCAAAGCAGTAACCTTTTCGTCGTCGACTTTATCCCAATTGACTACGGCGGCGTACTTAACGATTACATGTTGGTCTTCGAGCTCTTTAATTGAGGTGCGTACATCCTGCTCGTCAACTCCCAGTAAAGTAGCCAACAAAGTCGGTGTTCTTCTTGCATCTTCTTTTAACAATTCCAGCACTTTTAATTTCAAACCATTTAGCTCTGTCATTCTACATAAGGCCTCCATCGAAAGAGATTACTATACATCATACAATACGCACTTTAAACCTGCAAAGAAAAACCGTCCGCCCCGGTAAACCCGGCAGACGGACGGCTGTTATGGGAAATTGCTTCAAAGACGGAATATCCCGTTTACATATAGTAAGGGTTGTTTTGGTGAGTCGGCTGCCCTTGCTGATGCATAGGTTGACCATACCCCCCCGCTGATGACGACTTTTGCTGAATGAACTGTTGGCATTCGTGTTGGGTCTTGCGAGCTTCTTGAATCTGTTTGTCCAAATCGATGCGCAGTGCTTTTGACGAAGTGGAGTACATATTGTTCTGACTCATCAGACGATACAAATCGCCTTGTAGGCGCAGCGTATCGTTCGTAAGGTCGGTGAACATCTGACGCACAGACGGACAATTGGATTCCGTTGTCGCTGTTGTATACTCTCCCACCGTGCGTTTCATATCGGCAAGAATGGTATAGAGCAAATCTTCTTCGGGCATAAATGACGTATTGTTCTGTGAAAACATCGTGATATTACCTCCTGTATTGGTTAATCCATAATTACTGCTGCGGTTGCATAGGAGCAAGCTGCTGGTGCTGTTGAAGTGCATTGGAAAGCAGGTTTAGGTGGTTCTCATGAGTTCTCGCGAATTGCAGACAAGCTTGCTGAATGGCTGGATGCTGAATGGATGCTGCTGTCGCCGTACATTGCTTGAGCAGCAGTTCTTCATTGGAAATGGAGTCCACGATGTACTCCAGCTCTTTGCCTGTCAAGGGTTGCATGTTGGTAGGTTGCATAGTCTCTGTGCCTCCTTAAATGTTTTGTTGCACGCTGGTTATCTTGTCCGTTTGGCGAAATACTATGTACACATAAGAGATACTACATATTGCCTATAAGGAGTGCTGTTTATATGGAATTGATTAGCGGGAAAACGTATTGGCCGAGTACCTTGGAGCAAAAATCGGATTTTCCGCCTTTGGCAGAGGATTTAAATTGTGATGTACTGATCATCGGAGGCGGGATGGGTGGGTCCATCTGCTCCCGGCTATTGGGAGAACGACAGGTAGACACCGTGGTTATTGACAAACGCAAGCTGGTACATGGAAGTTCTTCGGCCAATACCGGACTGCTGCAATATAGCAATGATAAGACCTTAACCTCCTTCATCAATACGTTTGGTGAAACGAAAGGTGTACTGTTTTACCGTATGTGTAAAGATGCTCTGGATCAGTTGGAAAAGCTGTCTACCACGCTGGAAATTGATCCGTCCCTTATACGCCGCAGTAGCCTGTACTATGCAAGTACATCGGAGGATGTGCAGACGCTTCAGGAAGAGTACAAACAGCTAACCCGGTTTGGATTCCCCGTCGAATACTGGGATGAGCAACAGATTGCAGCCCGATTTCCTTTTCGAAAATCAGCAGCCTTGTACACGCACGAAGATGCCGAGGTTAATCCATTTTTGTTTGCCCAAGGACTGTTGCAATCCGCCAGCCGTCTCGGTGTACGCTTATATGAGCATACGGAAGCCAAGCATTTTGAATTTAATGAAAATGAAGTTGTTTGTCATACCAGCGGTGGAATTATCCGAGCGAAAAAAATCATTTTTGCAACGGGTTATGAAACACAGGAGATTAAAACAGATCGCGGAGCCGTTCTAGAAAGCTCTTATGCTATCGCCACCAAGCCAATCGGAGATGTTCCCTTGTGGTATGAGCAGTGTCTGATTTGGGAAACTGCTCGTCCTTATCTGTACATACGCTCAACACCGGAAGGACGCATCATTGTTGGTGGTTTGGATGAACCTGTACTGGACGCCAATCAACGTGAAATCAGGCTGCTACACCAACAGCAAAAGCTACTGCAAACACTACAGGAGCATTTTCCCGGTGTTCCATTTCAGATCGACTATGCCTGGGCGGCTGTATTCGGCTCCTCTCACGACGGTTTGCCCTATATTGGTCCACATCCACGTTTTCCAAACTGCTATTTTTTGGAGGGTTACGGGGGAAATGGGACGGTTACGAGTATGATGGCCGCACAGCTATTGGCTGATGAACTGACGGGCACACACCGACCTGAAATGGAGCTTTATTCTCTAATTCGTACTACCAAGCCCTCGCCTGAAACAAAGGAGCCGATGGTTTAACATATGGAATACAAAAAAGAACCTCCTTCCCCTACTAATTGGGTCTGGAGGTCTTTTTTAAATGTATTTTCAAACTATTCGGTTTGCTTGTGCCAGCGGTGTGCATGGGAGTGAGATTTGCTCTGCTTCGTCTTTTGTTCCATTTTCAGCACACTTCGCATAAAAAACCATCCGAGCACTGGCATCAATGCAAGGCCAATCAACAACCAGATCATCGCCGTAGGAGCCTTGCTGATACTTAGGACACCCAGGAAAATGAGTGTTCCAGTCAACCGGCCTACCATTAAGCATAGTTCGCGCAATACAACCAGTTCCACTCTCTGATTGGCATCTCCTTTACTCGTACCCATTAAATCAAAGCTCGCAGAAATCATGGGAATTAAATATAAAGGCATAAATAAAGCGGTGCCGATCCCCATAATCAGTAGCGTGCTATACTCCATACGCCACAATAACGGTAAAAGCGCGATCACCAACAACACGGCACCCAACAGCATACCCGCCGAACGATAGTGTGGCTTGAGCCATTTTCCGACAGCCCAAAAGCTGAAAAATGAAACCGCCGACGTGATAAGTGAAAACTGTGCAAGCTTCCATTCTTGTTGAGTAGCTACATATACGAGCAGCGTAATCAGGAAGGCAAACACCCCTTCACGGATGCCCTGAGCAATAAGCGATAACGACAACGGACGCCACATACTCCCTTTTTGTGACAATCGTTGCTTGGGCTCTTTCCAATTGTAATTTCCTGTCGGCTTACGCTTGCGAAGAAAGAAACTAAGCACCACTCCTACGACATAAAAGGCTAAGGAAATACTGAATATCACGCGATAACCTGCGTCATCCTCCATACGGGCAATAATCCAACCGGACAGCCAAGGACCCACTATACCAGAAAACGAGCCCAGCAGACCCACCCATCCGTTAAAATGATCACGGCTTGCCTGATCTGTGACTTCGAAAAAAATCACATTAAACGCCAACCAGAATAAACCTAATGCTGCACCCAGCAGCATCCCGAGCGGCCATATGTAGTTCACAGCCTGCGGTCCCGTATATAACACGATCAGATAAAATAGGCCTGATAATGCGGTGCCCACGCGTAGGGCATTCATTTTGTTATGTTCCTTGACCCACTTTCCAGCCACCCAGACCATAATTCCCAGTGCAATTTGTTGACTGACATTAAACCAGCCGATCATGGCGTAATCCTGCCTGCTTTTCCACAAATACACGTTAAGAAATGTGCCTGACAATGCTGCTGCAAACACAAACAATCCATTCAAGCTTAATAGCAGAATGGCTTGTCCGTTCAGGTTTGATTTCAATGCAGTTCCCCCTAACCGAAAAATCACCAATCAGCTTATTTCAAGCCAGTTTGTTCAAAGATTTCTTCGATTTAAGATGCCCGTATTGAGCTTGGGCCTATCCGGGGGATTGCTATTTAATTGTTGGAAATACCGCTGAGCTTCTCCAGCATCCGCAGTCGGTCATTCTCTGACAGTGTCTGCTGGACATGGAAGCAGCTAGGGCACACATAAACATTCAAGACGAACGGCAAATCCAGAACGGGCTTGCCAAGCGCTGGAGACATCGACGGTTCAAAACCTTCTCTGGTTACGGTTTGCGAACCTGCATGCAGCATGTACTCCCCACATTGAGAACATTCAAGAACCTCATCTTGTCTGTCGAGTATTTGTTCAGCGCCTTGTTCATAAGCCATCAGATCCGCACCGCTTTCTTCAAATTTTTGCAAAGTATGCAGCACGGGCAACTTATGAAGCTCATTGTCCTGCAACAACGGTGCATCAACCGGTTTTTCAACTACGATTTCATCCTCTGCCTCATATAAAATATCCTGCTCCTCATCATCACCGAGCTGAATACTCAATGTCCGATAACCCTTCAGGTCTTCTTTTCCATGAGAGTGGGGCACCGGGGTTACAGAAGCCACATGATCATGTTTCGTCTCTTCATGTCCATGCTCACCTACATGTCTATGAACAGGTGGAGAAACAGACTCATCTTCATCATCGGTGATGTCAGAGTACCCTTTCAGATCATTATGGCAATAAGGACACTCTTCCTCAGGTCCTAATTCTTCATCCCAAATAATTTCCATGTTACACCATGGACAAATAGTCATTTCCAAGCTTTATCATCCTTCCGTTCCAAACGTATACCAAGCTCTAGTATACAAGATGTGTCAAGTTACACTGGCGCCGATCACATAAGATAACGATATGGAAATAATCATGGAGAACAAGCCGACAGCACGATTATCCTCTTTAATCTGTTGATCGATAGAAAATACCGGTGTCAGAAACTCAAAAAGAAAGTACGCCGCAAGAAGCAGTAAAAAGCCAACGAACGACCAAATCATCGTATCATACACGCTGGATTTGGCTTCCATTGCAAAGCGGAGCACGTTGCAAATACCGAACATTTTCCCTCCCGTAGCCATGGCTACCGAAACATTACCGCGCTTGATCTCTTCCCAGCATTTATAGCGGGTTACCAGCTCAAAACACGACAAAAATACAATTAGCTCCAGCACCGCCACCGAGAAATAACCCAGCATCATCCCCAACGGATGTGACAGCAATTCATCAATCGCCATCTTCACTTCGTCCCTCCCGTTCTACCAAGCGTTCCCGGGCAAAGCCGGCAACCCATAGCTATTCCAATTCAGCAACTGTTACGCCTGTGCCGCCTTCATTGTAATTACCGATACGGTAGCTTTTCACATGCTTATGCTTGCGGAGGTACTCCTGAATACCGGTTCTCAGGACACCTGTACCTTTGCCATGTATAATGTGTACCTGACCCAGATTGGCCAGAAACGCTTCATCCATGAAGCGGTCCACTTCCATCAAGGCTTCCTCCACGTTAGCCCCCCGAAGATCAAGTTCACTTCGTACGTTATCATCACGTGTCCGCTTAACGCCAGTCACTGGTTTTTGAACTCTTGGAGTCGTTGTTTGGGCAGGTTGCAGTAGTTCCAGATCATCCAGACTGACCTTCATCTTCATGATTCCCAGTTGAACCACAGCTTCCTTGGTACCGGACAGTTCAACCACGTGGCCTTTTTTATTCAGACTGTGAACGGATACTTCATCGCCAGCCATGATAGAACGAGTACGCGTAGCAGCCGGACGTTTGACGGCACTTTTTTTGCGTTGCTTCGGTTCAGCCTCATCCAGTTCTCTGCGAGCTGCAATCAACTTATGCTCCTTAACCGAGGCCCCTTCTTCCTGAGCCAATTTACGCAAATCAGTAATGATTTTCTCTGCTTCACTACGAGCCTTATCCACGAGAACTCTTGCTTCATCCTCAGCTTTTTCCAGCATACGGTCCCGTTGGGACTCCAGCTTATCCAGCTCCATCTGATGACGGCTACGCAATGCTTCCATTTCCTTACGCAGCTGCTCCGCTTTTTCCCGTTCTTGCTCAGCTGTTAAACGGTTCTGCTCCAGTGACGCGATCATGTGCTCAACGCGCTGGTCTTCTTCCGTTACCTCACCACGGGCATAGTCTAAAATACGCCCTGGCAATCCCAATCGCTCGGCAATGGCAAATGCATTACTTCGTCCGGGTACACCGACCAGAAGGCGGTAAGTCGGGCTTAATGTAGCGACATCAAACTCCATGCTTGCATTAATAATTCCTTTGCGCTCATAGGCATACGCCTTCAATTCACTATAGTGAGTCGTCGCAACCATGCGGCAACCCATGGCATGTATATGCTCCAAAATAGATACAGCCAGAGCCGAACCTTCCGCGGGGTCCGTTCCTGCCCCCACTTCGTCAAGCAATACAAGACTTTTTGGCGTCATATTTTTCAGGATGCTAATGATATTGGTCATGTGACTGGAAAATGTACTCAAGTTTTGCTCAATGCTCTGCTCGTCACCAATATCGGCATAGATTGCATCAAATACACACAGCTGACTTTCATCCTCAACAGGTACAAACAGTCCAGACATCGCCATCAAGCTAAGTAGGCCAATGGTTTTCAGAGTAACGGTTTTCCCCCCTGTGTTCGGTCCGGTAACGATAATAGAAGTGTATGAATTGCCCAGCTCCACATCAATGGGAACAACCTGCTCCAACGAAATTAGAGGATGTCTGCCCTTTTTCAGCTTCAAATATCCGCGGTCATTCATTAAAGGCAAGGTTGCCTTCATTTCACGGGCGAGACGCGCTTTGGCAAAAATAAAATCAAGATTGCCCAATATGTCCACATCATACAGCAACATATCTGCTTGTTCTGCGACGAGTGCGGTCAGCTTTTGTAAAATGACTTCAATTTCACGCTCTTCTCTCAGCCTTGTTTCCCTCAACTTATTGTTCATGGCTACGATGGATTCAGGCTCGATAAACAATGTTGCACCAGACCCGGATTGATCATGAACAATTCCGCCAAAATAAGAACGGTATTCGGCCTTAACCGGGATCACAAACCGATCTCCGCGAATCGTAATCAACTGATCTTGAAGCATTTTGGATACAGTTGAGGAACGAATCATGGAATCCAGCTTTTCACGAATACGCACTTCTCCCGAGCGCAGCTCCCGACGGATTTGAGAAAGCTCTGTGCTGGCAGAATCCAGCACCTCTGCATTTTCGTCAATACAGCCTTTAATGGAGTTTTCCAAACCTTTCTGCTCCGAAAGCTGCTCACTCCAATACAGCAATGTTTCGACAGGATTTTCCTCATGCAAACTTGTCACGTATACCTGTATACGGCGTGCGACCTGAACTGTTGTCCGAATGCCGAGCAACTCCTGCGGGCTTAACGTTCCGCCAATACGGGCACGCTTTACCGCCGAAGTGATATCCACTACTCCGTTAAATGAAGGCACTCCTTTGAGGCGATCAGCAGCATAGGCCTCATCCGTGCCTTTCAGCATTTTCTTGATATGCTCCAAATCATCGCTGGGCTGTAATCGAAGGGCTGTCTGTTGTCCCGTTGCCGTTTGGGCATAGTGACTTAGTTTATTTAGAATTTTTTGATATTCAAGGGTTTTGAAAATTTTAGAGTCCAACTTCACTACTCCTTTCACTTATATCTATATTATACCGAAAGCAGCAAACTTACGCTATTTGCCAACTCTGTTTTACACATAAGAAAGCTCTTCATGCCACACACTAACCTTTGTCTAACCCTGTAAATTCAAAAAACAAAGGAGGTTATTCCGTGAGCATTCTCGGGCACATTGTACGTTTCATCGTTGCCGCTCTGGTGCTGATGGTCGTAAGCTGGATCGTTCCCGGATTTAGTGTAGGCGGCTTTTGGAGCGCGCTGATTCTTGCCATTGTCATTGCCTTGGTTGGTTACATCATCGAGGCAGTGTTCGGCCGACGCGTTTCTCCATTTGGACGCGGTATCGTAGGTTTTCTAGTGAGCGCTCTGGTTATCTGGATCGCTCAGTATGTGGTGACCAATGTCAGTGTTTCCGTTCTGGGCGCATTGCTCGCTGCATTGGTTATCGGGATTATCGACCTGTTCATTCCGGTATCGACACCGTTTGAAGCCGGTCGCAAAGACGGGAAATAATTTCAGTAGACACTCCCAGCAAAGCTGTCCCGAAGCAGATTTCGTCTGCCAAAGGACAGCTTTTTGTCATAAACACTTCTGAGTGGATACAATAAGCAAACAAATCCCCGGCGATGAGCAGCCGGGGATTGCCTTACATTTATAATCCGTATCTACTGATCCTGTTCGATAAGTTCAATCCATTCATTGTACTCCGTTTGAAGCTTAGTGTATTCTTCCTGTAATTGACGTAATTCTGTAGAAATCTTATCCGTATTTTCCCGATCTACATCCTGTTGTACTTGTAACAAACGAAGCTGATGCGCCGCCATTTCATATTTTTGACCCACTTCGTCCAATTCAGACTGCAAGGCCATTCGTTCCTGCTCTATGGACTGCTGCTCAGCTTTTGCCGTTTTGGCAGCTTCAACCGCCAAACGTGTCTCCTCCTGAAGCTGTTCCTTTTGTTCAACTGTTACCGCTATTTCACGTTCCCAAGATGCAAATTCTTCCTTACGGGCAGCATCTTCAGCTTCCAGACGTTCCGCTTCTGCCTTCAACTGATCGTATTTAAGTTGCCACTCCAGAGATTCTTCCTCAGCATGTTCCAGCTTACTCCGCCGTTCGTGATCTTCCTGTTGAAGCTGCTTGATATTTTGCTCCAGCTGTCCAGCTCGGCTCTTCATGCTTCCATATTGCTCCTGAAGCGATTGATACGCCTTCGCTCCCTCTTGCTCTCGGACTTTGGCTTTTTCAAGCTCATCCTGAACACGAATCAGCTCAGGTGAAAGCTCCTTGATTCTCGCTTCGAGTTGAACTAGCCGTTGCTGTTGTGAAGCAAATTTATCATTAATAGCTTCGAGCTCAGCTGCTGCGTGCTGTAATTGCTCCTGTATCGCTTCCTTCTGTTCACGTGCTTCCAGCAGGGAGAGCTCCAGCTCATCAACTGCCAACTGGCGTTCTTCTGCAAGTTTCTTCCATGACTTCTCGCTTTCAGCTAGCGTAGCCAGCTCACTTTGCAGCTTGCGAGAAGATACGTGAGCTTGCTCCAGCAGCTTCTGCATCCGTCGCTGTTCTTCCTCCAGCTTAGCCGTCTGCTGCTGCGCAGCCTTGGCTTCAGCTTCTAATTGATCATATCGGCTTTGCAGTTCTTCACGTGCAAGCGTATCTGCCTGCTCTCGCTCTATCGCAACCTGTCGCTGTGTTTCCAACACAGACTCCAGCTCGGACTGTTGTTTCTTCAGTACTCTTGCTTGCTCTTGAGCCTCTCCCAGACGAGAAGAAAGCTCTGTACTGCCTGCCTGTACTTGTTCTAATTGTTCCTGAAGCTCCTCAACCCGAATCTCCTGCTCCAGTGCAGCTTCATCAGCTCGTTTCTGCGCTTCCTGATGCTGGAGCTTTTCTTCATTCAACGCCAATTCAGCCTGTTTACGTTCCTGCTCCAGCTGCTCATTCAGCCCGGAGCACTTGGTCTGCCATTCGCTTACCTTCTTACTATGCTCTTGCTGCAAAGCAGATCGCAGCTTGTCCAGTTCTGTACGCTTTTGCTCCTGATGAGTCTTCTCTGCAGCTGACAACTTGGCTTCAGCCTGCTTAGCCGCTTCAGCCACTTCCTTCTTCATCTGCTCTTCTATCTGCCGGATACGAGCATTGGCCGCCTCCTGCTGCTCTTTCAGCTTGCGAGAAGCTTCTTGACGAGACTCCTCTAATTCACGTTTAGCTTGTTTTTGTCCATTTTCAAGTTCAGCCGCTTTTTTCTCCTGCTGTTCCAGCTTTGCCTTCAATTGGGCAATCTCCTTGGCTGATACAGATTCGGTTTCCATCAGCTTCTTCTGCGTTGCTTCCTTTTCTTCCTTTAGTTGAATAAGAGATTGATGCATATCTGTATTTTTTTGCTGCTGTTCCCCTAGAGCCGTCTGGAGTTGCGCCAGATCTCCCCGGAGCTCTGCTCGTTCCGCTGCTAAGCGGTTCATATGACTCTGAATTTCCTGGATTTGTACAGCTTCCTCTGCCATATGAACCGCAGCCAGCACGGCAATTCGGGGCATATCCAGACGCGAATGAGCTTGAGAAATGCTGTGCATACGCTCATCCACGTAATTAGCAACCTGCTTCATATAATCGGTATTGCTGCCGACGAGTTTATAAGAAGTACCGTAGATCTCTACAGTGACGCGAGTACGATCTGGTGTAGTCACAATTATGCCCTCCTTCAATACTACTGTATGTTGATTCTAAGGTGTGTCCGGTACTATGGTAACCCGCCTTCCGTGAAGCGTTCAACCTTATTAGTCCGGCTTCCCCGCAGCGGGTAAATATCAGAGTAAGAGAGCTCCTATGATGATAGGCCAAAAAGCCGTATCGAACCTCTGTCACTAAGATTCGATACAGCTTCCCGCATTTCCTGCTACTTTCTCAATTCCGCTCCAAAAGTTTGTTCCAGAGACGTAACGACAGGAGTATGCGCCGCATTGATCTCTTCATCCGTCAACGTATGTTCCCAATGACGATAGGTCAGAGAGATAGCTACGCTCTTCTTATCTTCACCAAGCTTACTGCCTGTAAATACATCAAACACTCGCGCATCCTGCAATAGCTCTCCGCCTGCAGCGTGAATAACACGAAGCAGTTCACCTGCCTCAACGTCTTTATTTACCACGAGGGCAATGTCACGTTCCACGGATGGGAAGCGAGCCAGCTCTCTGAACTGAATATGAGAGTTTGCGTGTTCAACGACCTGTTGCAACGCAATTTCCGCTACATACGTATCATTCAGCCCATAAGATTGTTGAAGCTCCGGATGAATCTGCCCAATGGTACCGATCCGTTGAGAGTTCCCATTCACATCCAGCCATACCGAAGCGGAACGGCCCGGATGGTAGCTTTGCGGTTGGTCAGCCACATAACGAATGCTGGCACTCAACCCGAAATAGTCAAACACCGTTTCAAGCGCGCCTTTAATATCAAAGAAATCAACCTTTTCAGCACCAATATTCCATTGTTTTTCACGGCGTACCCCAGTCAGCAGTAGACTAAGCACTTGAATTTCCTGCGGCTGACGGGTTAATGTTTGTTCCTCTGTATAAAATACCGTTCCCATCTCAAAAATCGCCAGATTGTCTTGCTTGCGATTCATGTTGTACACCGCTGTATCCAGCATCTGTGGAATGATACTCGTACGCAAAACACTACGGTCTTCGCTCATAGGCATAGCCAAACGTACCGGATGGCTACCTTCTGTCAGGGCATTAAATAACCCCGTACTTTGCGGATGTACAAAAGAGTAACTGATCGTCTCCTGCCAACCACCATGAGCCAGCAATCTGCGCAGGGAGCGGCGCAATGATTGCGATGCTGTCAAAGCTCCCGGAGTTGTCGGCCCTTCAATCGGCGTGGTCGGGATATTGTCGTATCCATACAGACGAGCTACCTCTTCGATTAAGTCCACGTCAATGGTAATATCTCCACGGCGTGTAGGTACTTCAACTTCCAGTACCCCTTGCTCTGCGTCGCCACATCCGAAATGAAGTCTACCGAAAATCGTTTTCACCTCAAGCAAAGACAGTTCGGTTCCCAAATATCGGTTTATTTTATCTAGCGACAGCTTGATAATGCGGTTTTCAGCTTTTGCAGACGCAGATTCTACGATGCCCTGGTGTACAGTGCCTCCCGCATAACGCTGAATCAGCGCAGCTGCACGATTCACAGCAGGCACGACAGCTCCTGGATCAACCTCTTTTTCAAAACGCAGACTTGCTTCCGAACGCAGTCCAAGTTGACGGGATGTTTTGCGAACTGTACCGCCGTCAAACTTCGCAGATTCCAGCGCAATGCTGACCGTCGCATCCGTAACCTCTGAATTGGCTCCACCCATCACGCCTGCCAATGCAATTGGTTTCACACCGTCTGTAATCAGCAGCATATGCGGCTCCAACTTACGCTCCTGATCGTCAAGGGTAATCAATGTTTCGCCGGCACGAGCGAGTCGAACTTCAATATTTCCATTTTCCAGCTTATCCGCATCAAAAGCATGCAACGGCTGACCGTATTCCAGCATGACGTAGTTCGTAATATCTACGATGTTGTTGATCGGACGAACACCTGCCGCCATCAGACGGTTTTGAATCCATAACGGGGAAGCCCCCACTTTTACACCTGTGATATAACGAGCCGCATAGTGCGTACACAGTTCAGGAGTATCTACCTTCACAGACAGATGATCTGCTGCTGCATCGCTAATTTCCACCAGATCCTTAGCCGGGTCAGTCAGCGAAATGTCACGTCCCAGAATCGCACTCACTTCATATGCTGCTCCGTGCATGCTCAGGCAATCCGAACGGTTGGGTGTTAGATCAAAATCCAGCACCTGATCATCCAGCGCCAGCAGCTTCGTAATTGGCATACCAATTTCAGCATCCTCAGGCAGCACCAAAATACCTTCTTGCAATTCCTTTGGAAGCAGCTTGTCATTCATGCCCAGTTCTTTGGCCGAGCAGATCATGCCCATGGATACAACACCGCGTAGCTTGGCTTTTTTAATGTGGAAATCTCCCGGCAACTTTGCCCCTACAACTGCAACAGGAACCTTTTGACCTGCATCCACGTTTTTGGCACCACACACGATTTGCAGATCTTCCTCTTGACCTGCATCGACAATACATACATTCAGCTTATCAGCATCTGGATGCTTTTCCTTGCTTTTAACATAGCCGACAACGACGCCAGTAATCCCTTGATTGCGCTGCTCGACCTCATCAATTTCTATACCCGAACGGGTGATTTTCTCTGCTAGATCCTCCGCGCTTACCTGATCCAGCGATACATACTCGGACAGCCACTCGAATGATACTTTCATATGGGTTCACTTCCCTTGATATAGTTGTTTATTGACGCGCAAACTGTTTCAGGAACGACAGGTCACTGTTATAAAAATGACGAATATCGTCGATACCGTATTTCAATATAGCAATCCGCTCTACACCCATACCGAATGCAAAGCCGCTGTACACCTCGGGATCAAAACCGCCCATCTCCAGCACTTTCGGATGGACCATGCCACAGCCCAAAATTTCGATCCATACACGTTCGCCATTTTTCTTCACAAAAGTCACGTCTACTTCAGCACTCGGCTCTGTGAACGGGAAGAAGCTTGGGCGCAAACGGATTTCGGTCGATTCTCCGAACATTTCGCGTGCAAATTGAAGTAAGGTTCCTTTCAAATCACTCATACGAATGTCTTTTCCAATGACAAGCCCTTCAATTTGGTGGAATTGAAAAGAATGCGTTGCATCGTCATCATCACGTCGGAAAACCGTACCCGGACAGATAACCTTAATAGGCGTTTCGCCCTTCATCGCTTCCATCGCGCGAATCTGAACCGGTGACGTATGGGTACGCATCAACAGATCCTCGGTCAGGTAAAATGAATCCTGCATATCCCGTGCTGGGTGATTTTTAGGCAGGTTCAATGCTTCGAAGTTATAATAATCCGTCTCTGCCTGTGGACCTTCAGCCACTCGATAGCCCATACCTGTAAAAATATCCTCGATTTGCTCAATCACTTTGTTGAGCGGGTGCAGTCCACCTTGCGGCAACGCGCGTCCAGGCAGCGTAACGTCGATCTTTTCCGCTTGCAGACGCTCATTCGTTTCTGCTTTCGTGAACTCGTCCTGCTTACGGTTAACGACTTCTTCAATCGCCTCGCGCACCTCATTGGCTACCTGTCCAACAACCGGACGCTCTTCCGCGCTCAGCTTGCCCATACCGCGCAAGATTTCAGTCAGTGCGCCCTTTTTCCCCGAATATTTGACCCGTAAATCAGCCAGCTCCTTGGGTGTTGCCACTTTCTCCAATACTTCCAGTGCTTCTTCCTTCAAGGCCAGCAAATGTTCCTTCATTTGGATGGTTTCGCTCATCGCCTGTTCAGTCCCCTTTCTTCATATCCAGCTTTTCAGACAACAAAAAAAGGTCTTTTCTCCCGGTAAGGGACGAAAAGACCGTGGTACCACCCTCGTTAGACAATAAGCTCAGCTCACCCGGCGTTCAGCCTTACGGCAACTAGTTACAGGTGATTGTTCATGCTATGCATCATTGTCTCGCTCTGCACGTTGTAACGGTCGTGAACCGGTATCCCCTACTTGCACATTCGCCATTCACATGGCGCCTGAGGTTCAAGGAACTGCTCCGGAGCGAACTTCAACAGCCCAGTATTTGCAGAAACGCTCTCAATCCTACGGCGCTTCCTCCCTGTTCAATCGGACACTGTCTACTCTTCTCCATCAAGACATTTTCAAAAATTCGAACTATTGTTCATTATTATATGCAAACTACCGCGCTTTGGCAAGCAGGGCATACGTTTCATTTCTTTAGATATCGAGATCATCCAACCGCTCCAGATTTGCACGAATGCGCCTGATTTCGCTCAACAACTTCTCATTTTCGTCATTCGTGCCCGTCATTCCCATCAACTCTGTAAGACGCAATTGTAATCGAAGACGTTCCTCACGCCGCTCCTGGTCTTCTGGCTCCCGTTGACGGCTCCGCTCATCTTCTTGCTTTTCGTCGGCTGTCCCCTCATAGATTTCATATCCGCCCCCCGGCTTCATATCGAGTAACCGAGTTGCCGTGCACCTCACCAGCTCCCGATCATGTGAGACGAGCACCAGTGCTCCATCATAGTTACGCAAAGAATCCTCTACAATTTCACGGGTTTCAATGTCAAAATAATTCGTCGGTTCATCCAGCACCAGGAGATTGGCTCCACTAAAGTACAGACGCAGAAAAGCTACCCTGCATTTTTCTCCCATACTGAGTGTCCCGATCCTTTTAAACACGTCCTCTTTCGCAAAAAGAAAGCAGCCCAAAACCGTTCTCGCTTCTGTTTGAGTCATCGTCGGGAGCGCAAGCAGACTGTCCAGCAACGTTTGATCCTCCGGAAGTTGCTCCAACTCCTGTGAAAAATATCCGATGTTCAACTGTGGGTTGGCAGTGATTTTTCCTGTCTGCGGCTCCAGTTGACCTGTTAATAACCGAAGCAGCGTGGTTTTACCAATTCCATTGGGCCCCCGAACAGCCAGACGGTCTCCACGTGCAACGATCAGATTTAGATTTTTCATAATGATACGGTCGTCGTAGCTAAAGTCGACCTGCTCAGCACGCAGCAAATATTTTGCCTGAAACCCGCTGTCACTTAATTTCATGTGCAAAGACGCAGCCTCACGCGGTTGCTCTACTCTATTGGCCTCTAGTCGCTCCAGTTCCTTCTCCTTCGCATGATAACGGGAAATATTTTTTTTAGCCTTGGCCTTATAAAAGCTCTGCGTAACGGCCATCTCAACCTTGGATGCGCCACGCTGCGCCTGATGAAACCATTCCCTGTAATTTCGAATCGTTTCCTCCAGCGCCTGTTTCGCCAGCTCCTGCTTTCTATAGCTGGCTTCCTGCTCTCGCAGTTCCCGCTCCTTTTGCGCTTTATATTCCTTATAGCCGCCTTTATAGCGCCCAATACCTGTCGATGTGAGCTCAACTATACTCGTAGCCACCTGATCCAAAAAGGCTCTGTCATGCGATACAAACAGCAGCGTTCCCGGATACGTAGACAGCCACTGCTCCAGCCAAAGCAAGCTTTCGGCATCCAAATGGTTGGTCGGCTCATCCAACACCAGCAGCTTCGGCTGCCTGACCATGAGTCCGGCCAATCGCACTCTCGTCTTCTGCCCGCCACTCAGGTCACCATAAGCAATGGACCACGTCTGAACAGGCATTCCCATTCGAGTGAGCGCCTTTTCCACCTCAGACTCCCAGGCAAAGCCTTGCAGGCGTTCGTATTCATCCATCAGCTCGCCGTAACGCTCCAGATGATGCTCCATATCCTTCCCAGCATCGGCTAGGTCAGCTTCCAGCTGTCCCAACGCTTGCTTGAGACGCCAATGCCGAGGGCTGGCCTGCTGTGCGGCCTCCAGTGCGGTTCGAGACCAAGCCACCGTATCCTGCTGCTTCAGCCAGCCCCGCTCTTCCAGTGGCAAATCATGCTCTACTTGACCATAGGTTGGTGCTTCATCTCCCAGTAATATTCGCAATAGCGTCGTTTTACCTGCTCCATTTCTTCCAAACAGTGCGAGCCGTTCCCCTTCCATAACATCCAGCGACACATTCTCAAATAAAGATGTCCCGTTCCAATCCTTTACTACATTGCGAATACGCAAAATTGTTCTCATACCACGATCATCCTTTCCCAGTCCGGTTTTTTGATCCCGGAAGCAATAAAAAAAGCCGCAGAAGGCTGCGGCTTGCATACAAGGAATATAGAATGACTGTTATGAATCGTTTCAGAACATACGCTTATGAAAAATAACACCGCAAACGAATAAGCCAATCCCGTTTCGGAATAAACGCATACGTCCCTACATTCATTTTCAGACACACTTCTCCCGTTGCAGCTTACAGCCGCCTGCCAGTAACTGTGCAGTTAAGTGGGAAAATCAGTGTGCTTACTTCATCGGACGTATGGTTACCTTCCTTTTCATGGGATACTTACTTGCAGTCAGTATAGCAGATCACAACACATTTGCAAATAACCCGCGTTATTTTCCAAATACCAAAGTTGTATTAGACGAACCTGCATATTTCGTTACAAACTCTTTAGTATATTCAGGAGTCTGAACCTGATAGCTATAGTTTTTGCTTGGGTTCCAGTTGGTTACACGCGATTTTTGGTTGTTGATAGCGGGAAAACTCCCCACATCTTTAAACTCGCCATTGGCTTTATCATCAAGAATACCGCCCTTTTCACTACCTTTTCCAAAGTAGTTGTACTCAGAATAGATTCTTGCATTCGTAGCAATGGTGTAAGCAAGCTGGAAATTATTAATATAATTATTTTTAACATGGAAATATCCATATCTCATAAGTCCTGGGCCACGTACAAGCAAGTTTTCAAAGTAATTATTAGCGATCGTGATATGGGGCATGCCATCATAATTTTTATTGCCATCATCAGGGTATCCCAAAATGAGACCATATTTATGATTGGAAAATTTGGAGTTACTAATGGTTACATAATCAGCCGATTGACCTATGTACAAAAGTTTGTCCAGATCCGAGCCATTCGCATTATAATTGTGACCTGCAAATGTAACATGATCAATCCAATAATTTGTACCTGCCGTAAGATAAAGTTGGATGTCATCGTTACCGTTAATGTTGGCACTGTGCTCAAAAGTTAAATTTTGAAAGATCACATTTCCCGAATTATTTGTTGTTTTCAAATGAATGTTAACCAGCTTGTTTTGCGCGTAAGAACCAATGTTGACCACGGTTTTAGAGGAGGCAGAAATATTTTTTTCGATTACCAGAATTTTAGGAGTTGAATCCCCTAACTGGTTTTTCAAATCGTTTAGATTATTGATATAGATGACCTGACCACCTTTTCCCCCCGTTGTGGCAGACTTCGTAGTTCCATTTTCACTTTTAGCCTGTCCGGCAAAACCAGTCATTCCATTCGTCGACGTATTTGGAAAATCAGCAGCGGCGAACGTAGAACTTGCTGGAAAAGTAAACAGCAGCAAAGTTAATGCTAAAAACAGAAAAGAAAATTTCCTCATTGCAGCTACACCATCCTTTTTTTTAGCTAAATCCCAACAATGCGACTATACTTATTTTTTAGTAATTGGTAAATAGTTCTTTTTATCTGTTTATTTATAGCATATAAGCTAAATATTTTATATTTTATTTTGTGCAGCAATGTAAAAATAGTTCGTAAGAACGCAAAAAAGCCGTGATACCCCGTTGGCACCCCGGCTATAATGTATTTATCCAGCTCCAAACAAAACAAAAACCCTTGCGTCACAAGGGTTCCGAACTTCTTAAAACAGTAAGCGGGTGATGGGAATCGAACCCACGCTATCAGCTTGGAAGGCTGAAGTTCTACCATTGAACTACACCCGCATTTTATAACATCTCGATTCTTATGTATGACACGCTCAACCTATCGTCAAGCAGCTGAATCAGGATGTTATTTAGTATAACTTACCTTTCAGCAAAACGCAAGCATACTACAAACTATCCTGGCCCAGCCAATTCATAGGTTTACGTAAAAACAATTTTTCAAAGACTTCTGCCGGAATGGGGCGACTAAAGTAATATCCCTGACCCTCATGACAATCCTGTGCCTGCAAAAAATGAAGTTGCTCCTCATTTTCCACCCCTTCAGCCGTAACCTTCAGCTTCAAATGGTGAGCCATGGAGGCAATAGTAGATACAATTGCCGCATTTTTGCTGTCGACCAGTACCTCATTTACAAAGGAACGGTCAATTTTTAGACGATCAATCGGGAGATTCTTCAAATAATGCAATGAGCTATAGCCAGTTCCAAAATCATCAATACTGATTGCGACACCAATAGCCTTTATTTTTTTCAACTGTTCAAAGGCCCGATCCTTATCAAAGGTCATACTTTCGGTAATCTCCAGCTCTAGATAGCGTGCTTCAAGTTCCGTATAGGCCAAAATGCCCCGAATTACATCCACCAGCTTTTTTTGCTGAAATTGGCGCATGGATAAATTGACCGAAATCGGGATTGGTGGGTACCCGAGCTCCTGCCACTGCTTATTTTGCAGACAGGCCTCCCTCAACACCCATTCCCCCAAGGGCACAATTAAACCACTTTCTTCAGCCACCGGAATAAAATCGCCCGGCATCACCATCCCACGATGAGGATGATTCCAGCGCACCAGCGCCTCCAAACTCGTGAGCTCGCCACTTTGCAGGTGGACACGTGGTTGATATACCAATGAAAATTCCTCATTTTCAAGCGCTCGCCGCAGATCATTTTCCAGCTGGAGTCTTTCATGCGCTCGCATCTGCATCACGCTGGCATACCGCTGAAAATTCACTCCCTGCTCTTTGGCACTATGGACAGCCGTATCCGCCTGCTGAATAAGCTGTTCACTCTGATTCGCATCCAACGGGTATAAAGCTATACCAACGCTCACCGTCACATGATAAGACTCACCATCAATATCGAAAGGCTGATCGAACAGCTTCACCATATCATCAATACGATTTCTCATAGCATCTGTATCTTCGTATCCCGTTAGAAGAAAGGCAAATTCATCTCCACCCATGCTAAAGACAGCTTCCCCTTCATGGCTAAAATGCCCCAAGCGTTCGCCTACTGCATACAGCAAATAATTCCCTGCCATATGTCCAAGCGAATCATTAATCGCCTTGAAACGATCAATATTTAGCACTAAAAGCGCTACTGTCTCATCCGATTTTAATGATTTGCGCAATATTTTATCTAAGCGTTGGGAAAGGCGACGACGATTGGGGAGTCCTGTTATATCATCATTATAAGCAATGTGATTAAACTCAGATTCTGCTGCCTGCTTTTCACGATAAGGAACCAGAACCATCAACCGAACCAGCCCGCTCAACATATTATAAAATGCTATCGCGTTGGTCAAAAGTCCCAGAAGGTGATTAATATCGCTCATTTGCTCAGCAAATAAATAGAACAACTGACTCACAACACACAGCCCAATCCCACGAATAATAAGCAACATGCCCAACTCTGCCGGGCGGGCTTTCCGATATTTTCTCACCCCGAATATAAAAGTGAGCACAAGCAGTAACATCACAGCCAGATTTAACGTCCAACCCAGGTTGCCTATTTCGTATCGTATACGTAGATCCGGTAAGCCTGCACCAAATGTCTTAATAACTCCTAGAATCAGCAAAGTGCAGCCTATCCCCGCCCACAAAGCCACTGTTTTGTATTCAGACTTCGTCTTGCTAAACGGGAGGAAACAAACACATAAGAGCAAGACAGCGGTAAAGGTACGATTTACAAATAGCAGCCATAACGAAATGCCCGAAGACAAAGCAAAGTCCGTCAGGCTTACGAAACTAAACGAAACAATATGAACAAGGTAAAGCAGACCAGCCACCAAAAACGTCGGGGCAATAAGAAGCCTCTGCAAAGATAACTGTTCCAGTAAAACGGACCAGGATTGATAAAAAATAGAAAAACAAATCGCAGCACAGGCAAATCCTACAATCGGATATAACAAGAAAAAAACATTATGGGAGTATATCTTATTCAAAGTTACGTGAAATAACTGAACCAAGACAAACAAAACTATCGAAGCAATGCCGATACCTATCGTTTTTTTTACTTCCAGCCGTATACTCATTCAGCCTCTTCAGCCCCCTGCATATCGGAGATTCCGATCATCTAAGACGTTTGACAGCTTTGGAAGCCGTTGTTTAAGTCTATAGTATCAAAAATAATGTTGTATTCTGGTATATAATAGCATTTAATCTGTGAAAGGTGAATCATTTTTTTGTCTTAAATTCGCGAATTCATTTTCGCATTTACGCAAATAACCGAGCTTACAGCACCAAAAAAGCGCATCATCTTGTCAGATTATGCGCTTCAGACAACCTTTTCCAAAAAGGTGATACCTATACCCCAACGCTGCACAACATAAAAGAAATAGTATGTACAGGACCCCTCTGCGAAAACCTCCCCATATTAAACTACAGGAAGCGTGATTTTAAATTGTGTGCCACTTCCATGTTTACTGTCTACATGTATGAAGCCTCCGTGATTTTTGATAATTCGATAGCTCACAGCCAATCCCAATCCGGTTCCACTTTCTTTTGTTGTAAAAAAAGGATCAAATAAACGCGCCAAGGTATTATGATCCATACCTAAACCGTTATCTCCAATACAAATGTGAACATAATTGCCCTCAAGCACTGTATGGATATCGATACAGCCCTCTCGTTCCCCACCAATGCTTTCAATGGCATCCATCGCATTTTTAATCATATTGAGGATAACCTGCTTAATCTGCTTCACGTCAATGGAAACCTTCATGAGCTCATCATTTTCGTCCAATGCAATCTGGCAACCCTTCATCAATGCTTCGCTTTCTGTCAGCATCACTACCTCTTTCAGCAGCCCCATCACAGATACAGCTGTTTTTTGCGGAGCCGAAGGCTTGGACGAATTTAAGAACTCATAAATAATGTCGTTCGCACGATCAATTTCTGTTAATATAATGCGTGCATACTCATCTCTGCCCAACTCCATTAAATGTGGCCGAAGCAATTGAATAAAGCCCCGGATTGCGGTAAGCGGGTTACGGATTTCATGGGCGATAGAGGCAGAGATGCGTCCCAGCATCGCCAGCTTATCGTTTTGATACGCCGTCTGCTCAATCTGCTTATAATCCGACACATCCTTGACGCTAAACAAAAAATCCCCATCCATCTGATCACCATAGGTCACTGTTATCAACCAATGCCGACCATACTCATCAATCAACTCATGATAGCGCTTTCTATGAAAGATAGTTTCTTTATAAATCCGCATGATTTTCTTCTTCTTAAACCGACTTAACTCAGGATGATGCAAAATTTGCATCAAATTGCGACCTGCTAGCGAACTCCGTGGTAGCTCCAGCAATTTCGCCATTTGCACGTTAATAAAGGTCAGTACCCCGTCACTGTCAAACAGCATGATACCACTATCCAGGTTCTCCAGCACATTTTCATACTTGTTATTGGCGATCTGTGTGGAAGGACAAGCTCCCACGGTATCAAGCAAGGCTTCTTGGAATTCACTGATCATGCCAGGCTTCCCCCTTGTTTCGGAATGACAAACTGGCCGTTTCGGACGCGTAATAATCTTGAAGAAGAGAAAGGCATCTATCGACTACCCTTCAATGGTGTAGAAAACAGTTTCACAGAAATCCGACCATCTCTTTCCAATTCGAGTCTTATTTTATGATAGACAAGTTTAAGGATCGCAGTCAATCGGAAAAAGTGTCGAATCCAAATTTTTATCCTGTTTTCTTTCGTCATAATATCTGCGCAACATTACCAAAATGAAAGATTACGTTAGGAACAAGCGCCCTACACACCAAAGAAGCTCTCCAGAATTGAGAGCTTCTTTGGTGTGTAGGATGTCAACTGCCGCTCTTATTATGTTGAAGCCGGGATCGTCTTTGGCTCATAACGGCCAGTCTTCTCTTAAGCTCTCCCTGCCATTTTTCATCATTCATCTGTTTGGCTACCATCAATAAATCCAGGGATATGTCAATTTGACGCTTCACAATTTCAAACGCATCTTCACTTTCACGATTCACACAATTTTCAAATATCGTATCATCATCTTCCATGACATAATCCTGAAAATCAATCTCGGTTGCCCCATCTCCATGTGCATATTCAGCCAGAATTTCATACTCATTTTCGACTTTATAATGAACTTCAATGCGACGACATACCGGGCAAAACAGCAAAGGAACATTATGAACTTGGGTGCGGTAATGCTTCAGCGTTCCCTTGGTTCCTACCATGCTTGCTCCACAGCAATAACTCATCCGGGCTCAGCCTCCTCTGAACAAAACCTGTTCTGCCTTGTTTATCTTCTACAATACCTTATTCGCTTTCATCAGGCAAAATTCCTCCAGAACACAACAACATTTCCATAATTATTTGTTACTTCACTCTATATTGTCTCATTTAAACAGGATATCCTCACATCTTGCGCTGCACAGAGCAGGCAAGCAAGCCCCCAATAACGGCAGAGTAACCGCTAGTTGGGGGCTTGCTTGTTTAATTTCAACTTGTGAAGCTTATATTACAGATTTTGATCGCCTGGTTTCCAGTTCATTGGGCACAAGCCACCGGATTGCAAAGCTTGCAGTACACGCAAAGTTTCTTCCACACTGCGGCCTACGTCATTGTGGTTAACCACTTGATATTTCAATTCGCCTTCTGGATCAATGATGAACAAGCCGCGCAATGCAACGCCTTCTTCTTCGATCAGAACGCCATAATCGCTCGCTGTTTTCTTCGTGATGTCAGAAGCCAATGGGAAGTTCAGTTTGCCCAGACCATTGTTTTCTTTAGCTGTGTTGATCCATGCTTTGTGGCTGTGCACGGAGTCTACACTGATACCCAGAATTTCAGTATCCAGCTCTTTGAATTGGTCAGCAGCATCGCTCAACGCTGTAATTTCCGTAGGGCACACAAAAGTGAAATCCAGTGGATAGAAGAAAAATACGAGCCACTTGCCACGGTAATCGGAAAGCTTCACCGAACCAAATTCTTGACCGTCTCCAGTCACTGTTTCCAATGCAAAATCAGGGGCGGGTCTTCCTACCAATCTTTCTGCCATAATAATGAAATCCTCCTTTAAAATATGTAAGAAAAACACCGAATGTGTTTTCCTCAATCATCTGAATTGTAATGAACAACTTACTTGATAAATGTTATCATTCGCTGAAATCAAAGTCAATATTATAACCATTACTTTTTTATAATTATTTTAAACTAGCTTAAAAATTCACGCTTTATTCACATTTTGAACTTTCGAATATACAAGTAGCTCCTGATTGCTCAGGAGCTACTGTGCTAAACATTTGTCGAAAAGGCTGGACTGTATAACCTTACTATATAATAGGAAGCTTTTTTTCAGAACAGGTACATTTACGGAGCTTTTAACGAATAGCTGCTGCGATCAGATCTCCCATTTGAGTTGTCGAGATCGCTTGAGATTTATCCACCGCAATATCCGCCGTACGGTGTCCTGCATCCAGTACCTCAGCTACTGCTTTCTCAATGGCATCAGCTGCCTTCTCATACCCGAAGGTGAGACGGAACATCAAAGCAACGGACAAAATCGTTGCAATGGGATTCGCCAGCCCTTGACCTGCAATGTCAGGCGCCGAGCCATGTACCGGCTCGTATAGGCCGAAGCTGCCTTGTCCAAGTGATGCGGAGGAGAGCATGCCGATGGATCCGGTCAGCATAGCCGCTTCATCACTGAGAATGTCACCAAACATATTTTCCGTCACGATGACGTCAAAGCTAGATGGACGACGCAGCAATTGCATGGCGCAGTTATCAACCAATACATGCTCCAGCTCGACATCCGGGTAGTCTACAGCAACCCGGTTAACTACTTCACGCCATAAACGGGAGGTTTCCAGTACATTAGCCTTATCCACCGATGCAAGTTTTTTGCGACGTTTTTGTGCAATTTCGAAAGATTGGCGCACTATACGCTCTACCTCTGTTACATTATATGCACAAGTATCAACGGCTTCCTCACCTTGAGGACTTTCTCGTCTGAACTTCTCACCGAAATAAATGCCGCCCGTCAGTTCGCGCACCACGATCAGGTCCGTTCCTTCCAACACTTCCGGTTTCAATGTAGACGCGTCCTTGAGGCAGTCGAAGACCACAGCAGGACGAAGATTCGAAAACAGACCAAGCTCTTTGCGAATGCCCAGCAATCCGGTTTCAGGACGAAGTTCCTTTGGATTGTTGTCCCATTGCGGTCCTCCTACCGCCCCCAGCAGAACAGCATCTGCTGATTGACATACTGCCAGTGTTTCTTCTGGCAATGGTGTGCCCTTCTTATCAATGGCAATCCCACCGAACAGCGCATGCTCCGTTTCAAATGAAAGATCGAACACTTCTTCCGTACGTTTCAAAATTTTCTCTGCCTCTGCGACCACTTCCGGTCCAATTCCATCTCCCGCTATTACCGCAATCTTTTTAACGTCTGCCATCACGTACACTCCTCTTGTTATACAGCTATACAACTGTATTTTTCATACCTTCTTTGTAACATACATGGCAGGGCTTTGACCAAGATATAGAATCTATCAATTCAATAGGCACAGCCTATAAGCTTGTTTTTTCATCAGAGAAAAAGAAAACAGGACCGGAAACACCCGATCCTGTATATATCCAACTCTTAAGTCTGCATATAATTAAGATTTATAATCTACTCGATTACTGTAGTTTTTACGCTTGTCGATCAAACCATTCAGCGCATCCACGTAAGCCCGAGCACTTGCTTCCAGAATATCGGTGCTTACCCCGCGTCCCTGTACAGACAGTCCGTTTTGCGTCAGCACCACATGGACTTCACCCAGAGCGTCCTTACCATGGGTAACAGACTTAATGGAGTAATCTGAAAGTACAACGCTCTCGCTGCTGGCTTGGTCAATCGCATTATAGATCGCATCGACTGAACCATTTCCTTCAGCTTCTGTCTCGATAACTTGACCCTCATCGTTAACCAGACGCACTTGTGCGGAAGGCGTAGCCTTGTTCCCATAGGTAACAAAGATGGTTTCCAGCTTGAAGACTTCAGGTGCATCGGCCAATTTTTCTTCCAGCAATGCCAAAATATCATCGTCCGAAACTTCCTTCTTCTTATCAGCCAAATCCTTGAACTGCACAAAAGCGCGATTCAGATCTTCTTCGTTCAATTCATAGCCCAGCTCGATCAAACGCTCACGGAAAGCATGACGACCTGAGTGCTTACCGAGTACCAGTTTGCTTTCTTTCAGACCGATACTTTCTGGTGTCATGATTTCATAGGTCGTTTTCTCTTTCAGCATACCGTCTTGATGAATACCTGATTCGTGCGCAAAAGCATTGGCTCCAACAATCGCCTTGTTGCCCGGCACTACCATCCCCGTCAAACGGCTAACCAAACGGCTCGTGCGCGCAATTTCAGACAATTGAAGAGACGTTTTGGCCTGAAAAAATTCCTGTCTCGTCTCCAGTGCCATAGCGATTTCCTCAATAGCCGTGTTCCCAGCGCGTTCACCGATACCATTAATGGTTCCCTCGATCTGATCCGCACCGTTCAGAATGGCAGCAAGTGTATTAGCGGTAGCCATTCCCAGGTCATTGTGGCAATGTGCACTCAATTGAATCTTCTCCACATCGACCACATTTTCCTTAATGTGTTTGAATATATTTCCATACTCGTAGGGTGTCAAGTAACCTACCGTATCTGGAATATTGACGACAGAAGCCCCTTCTTGTACAGCCATTGTGACCATTTCAACCACAAAATCAAGCTCTGTACGACCTGCATCCTCCAAAGAAAACTCCACTTTAGGCAAATATTTCAACCCATAGCGTATGGCAGCACGAGCGGTTTCCAATACCTGTGCCTTCTCCATCCGCAGCTTATGCTGACGGTGAATAGGTGAAGTTGCCAAAAAGATATGGATACACGGGTCCTGAGCTCCCTTGAGTGCCTCGCGAACCGCATCAATATCCTGTTCCCTTGCACGTGAAAGGCCAATAACCGTCGAATTTTTTACAGCTTTTGCTACTGCATTAACAGCCGCCAGATCACCCGGAGAAGCAGCCGGGAACCCAGCCTCCATACGATCGATTCCCAGCTTCTCCAACTGATGAGCGATCTCCACTTTCTCACGAGTATTCAAGTTCACGCCAGGTGACTGTTCTCCGTCTCTCAACGTTGTGTCAAATATATATATTTTGCGCAACCTAACGCACCTCCTCAGGATTAGGACCCTTAAATTACAATGCGGCTCACGCAATAAGCAGGGCCGCATTGTAATTAATATTTATAAATAATTCATGTTGTCGAGTTCATAGTACAAAAGATTATTACTTTTTGATCCAGTGCATCATTTCACGCAATTGTCCGCCCACCACTTCAATCGGATGGTTAGCTTCATTACGACGAGTAGCCGTCAGGAATGCACGTCCAGATTGATTTTCAAGGATGAAGTCACGAGCAAATTTACCTTGCTGAATGTCAGTCAATACATCCTTCATGGCTTTCTTCGTATCTTCCGTTACCACGCGTGGTCCAGTTACATAATCGCCATATTCCGCTGTATTACTGATGGAATCACGCATCGTTGCCAATCCACCTTCATACATCAGGTCAACGATCAGCTTAAGCTCATGCAAGCATTCAAAGTATGCCATCTCAGGAGCATAACCTGCTTCAGTCAATGTTTCAAAGCCCGCTTTTACAAGTGCGCTCACACCGCCACACAATACCGCCTGCTCACCGAACAGATCCGTCTCCGTTTCTTCACGGAAGGAGGTTTCAATTACGCCCGCACGTGTACAGCCAATGCCTTTTGCGTAAGCAAGACCGATTTCTTTGGCTTGACCCGTTGCGTCCTGCTCAATTGCGATCAACCCCGGTACCCCAAACCCTTCTACATAGGTACGACGTACCATATGTCCTGGGGATTTTGGAGCAACCAGCAATACATCGCTATCTTTAGGAGCTACGATTTGTCCAAAATGAACGTTGAAACCATGGGAGAACAGAAGAGCTGCGCCTTTTTTCAGGTTAGGTTCAATTTCATTTTTGTACACAGAAGCTTGAGTTTCATCAGGTAACAAAATTTGAACCACATCTGCACGGCTTGTTGCATCAGCTACGTTCAGAACTTCGAAACCGTCGTTTCTTGCGACATCAGCTGATTTGCCTTCACGCAAACCAATAACAACATTCACACCACTGTCACGCAAGTTTTGTGCTTGAGCATGTCCTTGGCTACCGTAACCGATAACGGCCACTGTCTTTCCTTTCAATACGCTGAGTTCTGCATCTTTTTCGTAGTACGTTGTAACTGCCATGGTTAATTTCCTCCTTTTAATTGGACCCTTCATAATGAGCGGGTACTCCAAGAGACTTTCCCTCGTGATTAGTATCTAAAAATCTCTTCGAGCCCCCGCTCTTATGCGGGCGGTTCTTTATTGATGTAATGCGCTATAAGCGGTAATTCGTTAAAGCTCTATATTAAGCATTGCCACGTATCATAGCTGTAACCCCGGTTCGAGTCAACTCCCGAATACCGTAAGGCTTCAACAACTCGATCATGGCATCAATTTTTTCTGTATCGCCAATGACCTGTACGATCAAGCTCGTCGTTCCAACATCAATTACAGCTGCTCTGAATGTTTCTACCACGCCCATGATCTCTGGCCGCTGAGGCGGTTCTGCCTTTACCTTTATCATCGCCAATTCCCGAGCTACCATCGGCTTGGAACTGAGATCAATGACCTTGATCACATCAACCAGCTTGTAAAGCTGCTTTTCAATCTGCTCCAGATTGTTCTCATCCCCTACAGTCACAATGACCATACGAGATAATCCAACTTCTTCCGATTGTCCCACAGTTATGCTCTCAATGTTAAAGCCTCGGCGTCCGAACAGGCCGGACACACGTTGCAAAACGCCGGGTTGATCATTTACCAGTACAGCAATGGTATTTTTTGTTGTCATTTTACTCGTCCCCCATCAGCATTTGATCAATTGTCGAACCTTGCGTCACCATCGGATATACATTCTCTTCCTTGCTGACTACAAACTCGACAACGACCGGTCCGGGTGTATCAAGCGCCTCCTGCCAAGCCCGACGTGCCGCTTCCTTATTCGTAGCACGCAGTCCTTTGACACCGTATGCTTCGGCAAGTTTCACAAAATCCGGACTTCCAGCCAGGTCAATGTGACTATACCGATTGTTATAGATCAATTCCTGCCATTGGCGAACCATTCCAAGCACCTGGTTGTTGATAATTACGATTTTAACCGGAATGTTATTGATTGCACAGATGGCTAATTCCTGCGAACACATCTGCATACCGCCGTCCCCGTTAATCGATATTACTAATCTGTCGGTATTGGCCATCTGAGCACCGATTGCAGAAGGGAAACCAAATCCCATCGTACCGAGTCCACCAGAGGTGACCCATGACCGTGGCTGATTGAATTTGTAATACTGCGCTGCCCACATTTGATGCTGTCCCACGTCCGTCGTTACGATTGCGCCGCCCTTAGTCGTTTCATCCAACAACTCAACAACCCATTGTGGTTTAAGCACCGTTTCAGAATCCTTATAAGAATAAGGTTTCTCATTCTTCCAATGCTGAATTTGCGCTCTCCATGCATCAGCTCGATCCGCGCGTTTCACATCCTGATTCAGCAATTCCAGCACTGCCTTCACGTCACCCACGATAGGAATATCCGCTGCAACATTTTTTCCAATTTCAGCAGGGTCGATATCAATGTGGACGATTTTAGCTTGAGGAGCAAACCCATCCAACTTGCCTGTTACCCGATCATCGAAGCGGGCTCCGATACAGATCAACAGATCTGACTGTTGAATCGCCTGATTGGAGGTGTATGTTCCATGCATCCCCGGCATCCCCGTCCACAGTTCATGTCCACTTGGGAAACCACCCAATCCGAGCAATGTTGTCGTAATAGGAATTTCCGTTTTACGAACAAACTCGTAAAGTGCTTCATGTCCACCGGAGTATACAACTCCTCCACCTGCCAGAATGAATGGACGTTCTGCTTCGGAAATAGCTTGAGTTAGCTTGTCTAGTTGAATTTTGTTGGGCAGCACTTTCGGGTTATAACCCCGCATGGTCACTGGTCCCGTTTGTGGAACGAACAACGTCTGGGCTGCGGAAATATCCTTCGGAATATCAATCAGCACCGGTCCCTTCCGCCCTGTGTTGGCAATATGAAATGCCTCATGGATGATTCGCGGCAGATCCTCTACATCTCTTACCAGATAGCTGTGCTTCGTAATCGGCATTGTAATTCCCGTGATATCGGCTTCCTGGAAAGCATCCGTACCGATCAGGGAAGATATAACGTTACCCGTGATGACCACCAACGGCACCGAATCCATAAAAGCCGTCGCAATACCAGTTACCAGGTTTGTCGCTCCAGGTCCGGAAGTCGCGATACATACGCCCACTTTACCGCTCGCCCGTGCATAACCATCTGCCGCATGAATAGCTCCTTGCTCGTGACGAGTGAGGACATGCTTGAAATCCTTAAAGCCATACATGGCATCATAGATATAAAGCACTGCACCACCAGGATATCCGAAGACACAATCTACTCCCTCCAGCAACAGGCTACGGAGTAAAATTTCCGAACCTGTAATCACTTCAGGCTTCATCCACTTTTCACGTAATTCATTGGTTGACCTAACTTCAGGAATTTGTGCACTCATTGGTCATCCTCCTTTACAAAATTTACATACATCTGACATTTGTAAAAACAAAAAAACCTTTCATCCCTAGAACAGACTTGCTGTTACTGAGGGACGAAAGGCTGTAGCTTCCGTGGTACCACCCGTGTTTGCCCGATATTTCGCAATATCGAACCTTGGCAGGTACAGAAATCACAAAGGATCTCCATATCTGGCGTCTGTAACGTAGACCGTACGATTTTCCCTAATAGGTGATTCAGAGCACCGTTAATATTATCGGGCCCAAATACTTTTCAGGAAAACAGCTCCAAGGTGAGCTCGTTAAAAAGGGATTTTGGTGAAGCTTGCAGCTAATGCCTCACTCTCTGAACAAAAGAGCCCTAATCACTTCGTCCTCTTCATTGCCGTTGAGTTCATGTCATTCTTTCAAATGTTTAGACACATTATATGTCTCACATCTGGGATAGTCAATACCCATATTTCATAAAAATTTATGTTTCTTTTCTGAAGCACCTCAGAGTCGCACGCTTGTAAGAGGTACCCGCATATTATAAAAAAGACCACACGGTGAGACAGTGCACTCCTCCAAAGCCACGTCTTATCTTGTTAAAAGGGTAGAAAAGGAGGCCCGTTTATGATTCGAAAACGCAGCTCTCAAGATGACACCATCATCTTTCGTCTCATCGAGCAAGAGCTTGTCCCCCTATCGCATTTAAGTGCCCAAGAAATGGAACAAATACGCAAAGAATTACCCCGGCGCTTAAACCGGGGCATCACTTTTGTAGCTTGCAGACCGGATAATGCACAGGTTGTTGGCTTCATTCATGTTATGCTGCATGGCGAACTATTATACATTGATTTGATCGCAATCTCTTCGGCTCATCAAGGTATGCGATACGGAAAAAAACTGCTGGAGCATGCCGAACACTACGGACGACTGCGTCGCTGCAAGCGGGCTAAAGTTATGGTGGACGAAGACAATATCAGGGGGATCCATTTTTATCTGCGTCATCAATATCAAATGCTGCGATACGTAGCTCTGAGCCGATGCCATGAACTCGAAAAGTCACTGTAAAAAGTATCTTTTTCGGGTCCAAGATTTTGTATGACTAAAATAAATTAGGGTAATACGGATATCCTACCCCGGGGTATCCCCCGTCTGTATACGGGCCTGGCTGCGGACCATATCCTGGTCCTCCATAACCTGGACCGTAGCCACCATATCCCCCACCATAGGCACCAATGTATGGAGCTGTGCCGATGGCAAGCAAGTCAAACAGCACCAGAGGAATAATCGCCTTCGTGTTTACTTTTTTCTTGCAGTTTGGTTGAAGAACCAGTCGGTTACCCGAAATGCGAATCAGCTTGCCGCTGACCTGGGAACCATCCTTGCGAGTAGCGAAGATGACTTTGCCGACAAGCTTCTCCACCTGCTTTCTGGTTACTGCCTGTTTCATCGTATTTCCTCCTTCTTTCTCAACGGATGGACAGATTGAACGGCTCCTTGATAGCTCATCACCACCACAAAATAGACCGGAGCTGACAGGGGCCGAGCGTCCCGTCCAATCTGCATAGCACAGTCTATTCCATTCATGCCAGTAGCGTATGTTTAAATGCCTGCACAATATAAAAAAAAATCTGGTACCTGCACATGCAGATACCAGATTTTTTTATACCAGGATTTTGAAAAATTCGATTCCAGTCGCTCCGAAGTGCAAGATATAGACGAACTAAACCATTTCGATCTATATCATGTTCATTGGAAGTCGCTTATGGGATTTTTGCAAAATCCTCACACCAATGTACATTTTTAAAGACATACACATCAGCTGTCTATAAGTTTTAACGCTTGCTTGGATCATAAAGTTGACCCAAAGCGGCCGGAGCGCGTGAACGTCCGACAGCCGCTACCAGTACAATAATCGTCAGGAGATATGGCAACATAAAAATAATTTCCTGGGGAATACTTTGCGACCATGCGAACAGCTGCACATAGTTGCGAATGGCTTGTGAAAAACCAAAAAACACTGCTGCGCCAAAAGCGCCAAGCGGATTCCATTTACCGAAAATCATAGCGGCAATAGCAATATATCCCTGCCCCGAAACTGTATTGTGTGAGAACATGTTGGTTGTAGTCAGGGTTATTGTAGCTCCACCAATCCCAGCCAATGCCCCACTGATCATAACACCAATATAACGAAGACGATTTACTTTAATCCCCACTGTATCGGCCGCTCCTGGATGCTCCCCAACGGAACGCAAACGTAAGCCAAACGGTGTTTTATACAATGTAAAATAGCCAATAATAACTAATAGAATGGCTAAATATGTCGTTGGGTAAGCTTGGAAAAAGGCTTTTCCTGCAATCGGGATATCCACAAGGTAAGGGATGGATATTTCGTTAAAACCCTGAATCCGACCGGTGTCACCATCTCCCTCAAATAAAAGCTTGACCATGTACAGTGTACTACCTGCTGCCAGAAAGTTAATAACTATACCGCTTATTACCTGATCGGCTTTAAACGTAATAGAGGCTACAGCATGAATTAACGAAACCAAAATACCGAACACCGCAGCTGACAGCACACCTACCCAAGCCGCAGAGGTGCCTCCTAGTCCAGCTTGCTCGGCATAAAATCCGCCAACACCCGCTGCAAACGCTCCAAATACCATAAGTCCTTCCAACCCGAGATTCGTTACACCGGATTTCTCTGAAAAAACTCCGCCGAGAGACGCAAAAATAATCGCCGTCGCAAAAACGAGCGTTGTATGGATTAATTCACCAAGTGTTAACCAACTCATTTTACAACACCTTCTCTTTCTTCCGCTTGGAGTAGAGCGGCTTCACAACCCAACGTACGATACCTTGGGCCGCAATGAAGAAAATAATCGAGCCAATGACAACCCGGATAATCTCGGGCGGTACATCTGCGCTAAAGCTCATCCCCGCAGAACCATACGTAAGCGTTCCGAACAAAACAGAACCGAGCAGCACACCGAATGGGTTATTCATCCCAATCAGAGCTACAGCGATACCATCAAAACCCGTTCCCGGTGATCCTGCCATGACAGATTGATAATGGAATACTCCCAGCACTTCAAAGGCGCCTGCCAATCCGGCAAAAACCCCACTAATAAACATCGCTTTTATGATATTACGATTTACATTCATACCTGCATAGCGGGATGCATCCTGATTAAATCCGACAGCCCGAAGCTCATAGCCCTGCTTTGTTTTCCACATGAAAATGTAGAAAAAGACTGCTGCCAGCACAGCAATAACTGTGCCCCAATGTACCCGAGCATTCCCCATCATCTGGGACAGCCATTCGATGGAAATTGAAGCAGAAGGCTGAATATCCACAGAACGATTTTCACCATCCATAAGTGCGAACTGATTGATCACCAAATTAGCCAAATACAGACCAATCCAGTTCATCATAATACATGTAATAACTTCATTCACACCTCTTTTGGCCTTCAAATAGCCAGCAATCGCAGCCCACAGACCTCCAAAAACGGCCCCTGCAATTACAGCTAGCGGTGCATGAATGATAGCTGGCAACCCATGGAGTTTAATGCCCACAATCGAAGCAGCTGTCATACCTACCAGAAACTGACCTTCGCCGCCGATATTAAACAAACCGGCGCGGGCCGCAAAAGCAAATGCCAACCCCGTTAAAATCAGCGGAGTCATCTCACGGATAGCCTCTCCAAAGTTGTAGGAATCTCCGTATACACGGCTAAACAAAGCAGAATAGGCCACAATAGGGTCATACCCGCCAATCAGCATCACAATAGCACCCAGAAGGAGACCCAAAATAATAGAGACCAGCGCCAGTACAAAGGAGTCTTTTGTGAATATTTTCAATAGATTAGCCATTCTCTACTCCTTTCTTCACTGCACTTCCTGCCATCATCAGTCCCAGTTCCTGGTCATTCGTTTCTTCTGGCAGCACTTCCCCGACAATCTTGCCCTCATAGATGACAGCAATTCGGTCAGATACATTCATAATCTCGTCCAGTTCAAAAGATATGAGCAATACAGCTTTACCTTGGTCCCGTTGGGCAATCAGTTGTTTCTGGACAAATTCAATAGCTCCGACATCCAGACCGCGTGTAGGCTGTGCTGCAATGAGAAGGTCTGGATTTTTATCAATTTCACGCGCAATGATAGCCTTCTGCTGGTTCCCACCAGATAATGCTCTTGCCTTCGTGTGAATATCCGGTGTTCTTACATCAAACTTTTCGATAAGACTTTTGGCCTGTTTCTCTATAGCATCTTTGTTCAAGAAGCCATTTTTACTGTAAGGCGCCTGGTAATACGTCTCCAGCACCATATTTTCACTCATAGAAAAATCGAGCACCAACCCATGCTTATGACGGTCCTCCGGTATATGTGAAACGCCTGCCTCTGAAATTTTGCGTGGTGGCTGATTGGCCACCTCTTGTCCGAGCAAACGAATGCTCCCACCATCCACCTTGCGTAAGCCTGTCAAAGCTTCGATCAGCTCACTCTGTCCATTACCATCTACTCCGGCAATCCCCAAAATCTCGCCCGCCTTAACCTGCAGGTTCAACTCATTTAGAACATTAATGCCATCCTTGTTTTTAGAAATTACATTGTTCATTTCCAGTACCGTCTGTCCTGGTTGCGCAAGCTGCTTGTCCACTTTAAAGGACACACGACGGCCCACCATTTTTTCAGCCAGCTCATTTGGTGTTGTTTCAGACGTCTTGACTGTATCAATAACCTGACCTCGACGAATGATCGTAACGGTATCTGCAATTTGCATGATTTCTTTAAGTTTATGAGTAATAAGAATAATTGATTTGCCTTCAGCGACCAAGCGCTTCATAATGTCCAGCAACTCAGTGATCTCTTGTGGTGTCAGTACAGCTGTAGGCTCATCGAAAATCAGAATATCTGCACCGCGATAGAGCGTTTTGATAATTTCTACACGTTGCTGCATACCAACAGATATATCCTCAATTTTGGCATTCGGATTTACCTGAAGGCCGTACTGCTCAGACAACCGCTGTACTTCTGCGGCAGCCTTTTTATAATTGATTTTCAGACCCTTACGTGGCTCCGAGCCCAGGACAATATTTTCGGTAACGGTAAACGGCTGTACGAGTTTAAAATGCTGATGCACCATGCCAATCCCCAGATCAATCGCCTTATTTGGACTATCAATCTGTACGGGTTTACCTCCGATTTCAATTGTCCCTTCATCCGGCTGATACAGTCCGAAAAGAATATTCATAAGCGTAGATTTACCCGCGCCATTCTCACCCAAAAGGGCATGAATTTCTCCCTTATGCAGCTTGATGCTGATGGAGTCGTTGGCAACGATGCCGGGGAATCGTTTTGTAATTTGCTTTAACTCAACGACGGGGGTCGCTGCATCCATGAGATCACCCTTATACACTTTATAGTATGTGCTCCAATGAGCTGATTTTGCCCGTTATAATTCATATAACTCCAGACGTAAGAACAAGGCTAGTCTTATGAACCAGCCTTGTCGCCACTTATATGTTCTTCAAGCCAAAACTTATTTCGAAGGAACTGTAATTTCGCCCTTAATAATTTTTTGCTTGTATTGTTCTACAAGATCAAGCACATCTTTAGGTACATTTTTCGTTGATGTGTCTGCCAAACCAATTCCATTATCCTTCAGAGCCAGTGTTTCGATACCGCCCTTGAAATTACCGTCAATTACTTCTTTAGATACGCGTTTTACAGCTTCATCTACACGTTTTACCATCGAAGTCAATGTTACGTCGTCACCAAACTCAAGCGATTGGTCTTTATCTACGCCAATAACCCATACTTGCTGACCTTGTTGCTTACGTGCGAGCGCTTCGTTGAATACACCTGTACCAGATCCGCCAGCTGCATGGAAAATAATATCCGCACCACTGTTATAGATCGTTGCAGCTGCTGCTTTACCCAGGTCCGGCTTATCAAATGCACCTGTATAGTTAACTTCCAATTTTGCATTTGGATTTACAGCTTTAATTCCTGCTTCGAATCCTTTTTCAAAACGTTTGATCAACGGGCTGTCTTGTCCACCCACAAAACCAATTTTGTTTGTTTTGGTAAGCTTACCAGCTACAACCCCCACCAAGAAGGAACCTTCATTTTCAGCAAAAACAACCGATTTTACGTTAGGCGCATCCACGACACTGTCAATGATCGCCAAGTTTTTGCTTGGGTTGTCTTTCGCTACTTGTCCAATCGCATTCGCCAGATTAAAACCGATTCCCCAAGTCAAGTTAAAATCACCCTTAACAAATTGGTTCAGGTTAGGAATATAATCTTGATCGGATTTACTTTGCAGGTATTTAACTTTAGCGCCTGATTCTTTCTCAGTGGCTTGTAGTGCCTCCCAAGCAGATTGATTAAACGATTTGTCGTTTACTCCACCCACATCTGTAACCATGCCAATTTGGACATTCGATGTTTTGGCAGAACCACCTGTGTCTCCACCATTTGCGTTGGACGCACCTTGATTTTTGTTACCGCAGCCTGCGAGAATGACCGAGATCGCCAGCAGCATAACCAAAGACATACTGAACATTTTCTTCATGCTGATACTGTTCCCCCTTAGTGTTAGATCCCTGGACTGTCTCTTTTCTTTGAACATGTACATGCTCATACATGTCATTTACTGACGAGACAGATCGTACAGAAGACTTACTTTAGAGATTATACAATTATGATCGGCTAAAATCTAGACAATTAATAACCTTGGGTCAATTTTTTTTAAAGTTCCATCAATGTAAGCGCTATAAAGTTAAAAAAAACATACATTCTTCCATCTCACGTCATATTTATTCGTATTTTGGAGAAAACGAAGTCTTTACCGTAACATTGAGTATGTACAAAAAAAGGCATCCCTACACAGCGTACTGCTTGGGATACCTTTTTACCACTTTCGCGGTTTCCACGCTTCATTATTAATAATTAAGCGTTGATTTTGCCTTTAGCAACAGTTGCCAAAGAGTTGAATGCATTAATATCATTGACTGCAAGATCAGCCAAGATTTTGCGGTTAATGTCCACACCAGCCAATTTCAGGCCGTGCATCAATTTGCTGTAAGACAAACCGTTCAAACGAGCTGCTGCGTTGATACGCACGATCCACAGTCTGCGGAAGTTACGTTTCGTCTGACGACGGTCACGGTATGCGTAAACAAGCGATTTCATTACCTGCTCGTTAGCTGTTTTAAAAATGCGGTGTTTGGAACCAAAATAACCTTTAGCAAGCTTCAATACTTTTTTATGACGACGACGAACGACGAATCCGCCCTTTACTCTTGCCATATCAATAGACCTCCCAAATAATGTTTATACTTCATTCATTGCAGTGCTAGTGCTATTTCAGGTTAGCAAGACCTTGTTTCAGACGTTTAACGTCCCCAGGTGCCATCTCAGGGTTAGTACCCAGAACGCGTTTTGCACGTTTGGATTTGTGGGAAAGCAAATGGTTTTTGTAAGCTTTGTAACGCATTACTTTACCAGTACCGGTAATTTTGAAGCGGCCTTTAAGGCTGCTATGTGTTTTCATTTTAGGCATTGAACTTCCTCCTTAATTTGTCATTGACTCTTTGGAGCCAATATCATAATCATGCTGCGTCCTTCGAGCTTGGGTTGGCGCTCCACGGTACAAAGATCAGCAACTTCCAATTTCACACGTTCGAGAATTTTTTGACCCACATTAGCATGAGTAATTTCACGACCGCGGAAACGAACGGAGCATTTCACCTTGTCCCCTTCATTCAGGAACTTCACCACATTGCGAAACTTGGTTTGGTAGTCATGTTCCTCGATGTTGGAACGGAACCATACCTCTTTGATGTCAACGATCTTCTGGTTTTTACGGGCTTCCTTTTCTTTCTTCTGTTGCTCATAGCGGAATTTTCCGTAATCCATAATCCGACACACGGGCGGCTTCGCTTGAGGCGCCACGTTCACGAGATCCAAGTTTGCGTCAATCGCCATTTGCAAAGCTTCACGCGTCGGTGTAATCCCGATTTGTTCCCCATTTGCACCAACTAGACGTACTTCTCTCACCCGAATCTCATCATTGATCATATGTTCCTTACTAATAACCCTCCACCTCCAGAACCTGTTATTGTTGTATTGTGTTTAAGCACAAAAAAGGGATGACGACTACACAGCCGACATCCCTGTCTGATACTCAATTCATCATGAAAGTTCAATTCACAAATCATTGGATCATGACCAGCCGGCAATACCGGGCAGGTGAGAAGTCGGACCTTCTACTTGTTAATCCATCTTTTCAATTAACATACTCGAATATCTTATCACGGTGCAATCGTGGTGTCAACCCTTTAATGAAAAATGAATGACACCGATCTTCAGTCCTATTTCACCGTCCAATTAACCTTGCTTACTTTGAACCTCTTCCAAGCGAACGACACGCGTATGCTGGGTATGGCTCCATTGCTTATTGTTCTGTGTAAAGAACGCATAGACCGTAATCGGATACCACGAAATCGCATAGATCGGGAACAGCAATAAGTACAGATATACTTTTTTGAATGTGACCTTTTCCAAAATCATTGCGATCACAAAAGTAGCAACATTCAGACCAATAGCTATAACACCAGTCCAAGCTGGTAACTGTACATAGATGTTCTCGATATTAGGTCCACCAAAGAAGGCGATATCTATCCACATCGCTACTGTCATCAAGAAGGTGAGCAGTACGATATACACGTTCAGACCATAAAGAGCCATATCGAATTTAATCAGGCTTCTATGCTTGATACTTTGCCACAGCAACGGGAAGAAATAACGACGAGCAACAGTGAAGTGACCTTGCATCCAGCGCAGACGCTGTCTTGACGAGGCCTTGAATGTCAACGGCTTTTCATCATATACCTTGGCATCGTAATTAAATCTTGGATATACGTTGCACTGTGTGCAGCGCATGGTGAATTCCAAATCCTCTACCAGACTTGTCGCACCCCAGCCCATTTCCTTAAGCAGATTTGTTTCAAAGCACATGCCTGTACCACCGAGGAAATTAGCCATGTTCAGATTGTGACGTGACAGCTGCCACAAACGGTTGATGTACCAATAAGATACCCCGTATGCCGCTGTAATCCAAGAATCCTCAGGATTCTTAGTATCAATGTACCCCTGAATAACACGGGCACCTGTACACAGATCATTGTTCATTTCACTCAAGAAATTAGTATGCGCCAAATTGTCAGCATCAAACATGACAATAGCATCATATTGGCGCGGCATAGCCCATAATTCCTTGAGCATCCACTCAATAGCGTAGCCTTTACCACGCAGATTCGGATTCGTACGTTCACAAGCATTCATGCCGTGAGCGCGAACGATGTCCGCAGTCTTATCTGTACAGTTATCACAGATTACGAACACATCGTAAAGTTCCTTCGGATAATCAAGTTGCTTCAAATTTTCCATCAATGCTCCGACAACCTGTTCTTCATTGTGGGCAGCGACTAAAATGGCAAATGATTTTTCTGGAGCCGCGTGCTCTTTCCTTTTCTTGCGAACCAATCCGAACAAGGAGAATGCAAACTGATAGACTGCGATCACCGCCAGTATGATCTGGAGCGTCACGAAAATAGCGTCTAACATGATCTCTTGTTACCCCCTTTTTATACCCCTTAAAATCTTGCGTTTGTTTGTTTTCTATCTGTGTAGCGCAAGTTGCGGCGCTTTGCGCGCCTTTTCTGTAGTTTTTGACCCGACCCTTGCTTTCTTCATTGGCTGTGCGCAGCCCCCTTTTGGCTGACACAGGAATGCCATTACGATTTTCGTTGGTTTTCAATCTTTTGTCAAAGCCCTTAAACTGGTCTCAGCAGCAAAAAAACACAACAAACTCCCGTTTGAACCGGGAATGCGGCGCTGGGCTTCTCATTCATGACGCTTAGGTCTTATTTTCATCCATTTGCTAACTTTTTATTTCTTTGGTCCCTCCTTTTTGTGGGCCAATTAGCAACCACTTCTAAACACTCTATCTTATTAGACGGATGAACGCAAAGAAAGTCATACAATTCGGCTTATATTCCATTAACATTTTTGTGTAGAATTGAACCAAGTAATTTATGAATCTTTAGTGATTCTTGAAATGAACAGCGTTTAAAAATATGATGAGAGCAAGAGAATAATTACTTATGGTCTGATTATGTCAAAATGACTCAAAATATTTGCCGACTGACCTGAACCGGCAACCGGAGGAAACCAAATGCAACGTCTAGTCGTAAAACTTGTAAATCTGGAGCAGCAGTTGTTCAAATGGATCAACGGACGCTTACACAACCGTTTTTTGAACTTCTGGCTTTATTATCTCACACATTTAGGTGGGGCTACCTTTACTATAGCCTCCACACTCCTTATTTGGTGGCTCGCTCCGAATCCGTGGAAAGATTCCGGTATGAAGGGAGCCATCGCTCTCGGGGTCAGTCACATCCCCGTAGCTATCGTTAAAAGGCTGTATCCGCGGATTCGCCCGTATTTGGCGCTACCAGGTACAAATACATTCCGCAACCCCTTGTCGGACCATTCTTTTCCCTCAGGGCACACGACCGCTATTTTTTCAGCTACCGTGCCTTTTATGCTACAGTCACCGATGCTAACACTGCTGCTGTTGCCTGTAGCGACAATTGTAGGTTTTTCTCGGATTTATCTGGGTCTCCACTACCCAACGGATGTACTCGCAGGAGCGGTCATCGGAACGTCTGCAGCAATAGGAACGGTTGCATTCTGGCCTTAAAGCCGATATGGTATGATTGAGAACATCCCAGCAGGAACAGGTGAAATGAGAGTGGCTAAAAAACGAGTGTTATTATTATCGGAAGGTTTCGGTGCCGGACATACTCAAGCTGCCTACGCGCTCTCAAGCAGTTTGCGGAAGCTTTCTCCGAATGTGCAGACAAGAGTGCTGGAGCTGGGGAGTTTTTTGAATCCAAGAATGGCCCCGCTTATTATTACAGCATACAAGAAGACTGTTGTATCGCAGCCTCGCCTAGTCGGATTGGTTTACCGTCATCAGTACAAAAAATCATTAAACCGTCTTACAACGCTCGCTTTGCACCGTCTGTTCTACACGCAGACCCGAAACATTCTCCGGCAGCTTCGTCCCGATTTGGTGGTATGTACTCACCCCATCCCAAGCGCGGTAATTTCACGTTTGAAGCGCTTAGGTTTACATGTTCCGCTTTGTACTGTCATTACAGACTACGATGCACATGGAACATGGATTAGTCCCGAGGTTGACCGGTACTTTGTATCTACGCCTGAAGTCATGCGTAAGCTGCGCGCGCGCGGAGTACCCGTCTCGAAAATCCAGGTGACCGGCATTCCCGTTCATCCAAATTTTTGGGAACATCCTGGGCACGATGAAATTAGAGAACAATTTGGACTTAAACCCATCCCGACCGTACTCGTTATGGGTGGCGGCTGGGGCCTTATGAATGACGAAGTCATACATCGTTCGCTTACTCAGTGGAGAGAAAACATTCAATTTATTTTTTGTTTGGGGCATAATGATAAAATTCGTCGTAAAATGCAATTGGATCCTAGGTTTAATCATCCAAATATTCATATCTTCGGATTTACACGGGAAATCGACAAATTAATGGAGGTATCGAATCTGCTCATCACCAAACCCGGCGGAATGACATGCACCGAGGGATTGGCCAAAGGGATTCCGATGCTGTTTCACAAACCTCTCCCTGGACAGGAGGAGGAAAATTGTCAATACTTTACGGCTCAAGGCTTCGGAGAACCGATTACTTCGCTGGATGTTGTCGTTAAATGGATGAACCGACTGCTACACGATTTTCCAGAAATCGTCCGCAAGCGACAGGAGCACGTCCATAATGTAGCGCGATATTATCCTCTTCAGAGCGCACAGAGTATTCTGGATATACTGGAACCGAACAGGGTGCTTTCCTAAAAGGAAGCACCCTGTCTTATTTTATCCGTTTGATCTGTTTTTATTTCCCATACTTTTCGAGACGTGTTTTTCCGTACTCTTCCAAAGCATCTTTGCCGATCAGCACCTCGACTCGATGAATATTCATACCTTTGCCCATGAACTTTTGTTCATATTCCGTCATGACATGCTCTTCGTTGATCCCCTCACGATGAAGGTTTAACGAAATATTCGTCATCTGCAAACCGCTATCGGCAAACGAATTCAGAGAAAACTCAAACAGTGTCTCCGAATCGGTCTTAAAATGAATTTGTCCTTTGCTGTTCAAAAGCTGACGGTACTTGTCCAAAAAACGCGGATGCGTCAAACGACGACGTGCATGCTTGGCTTTAGGCCAGGGATCACTAAAATTCAGATAAATGCGTTCAATCTCTCCTGGTTCAAAAACATTCTCGATCTGTTCAATGTTTGCCAGTGCCAATTTGATATTAGGCGGCGTATCAACCTCTGAATTACTCCAGGCCAGACGAGACTTTTCTGTTGCACGGCGAACCAGCTCATCATACATATCAAAGCCAATATAGTTAACCTCCGGATTCCGGAAGCTCATTTGGCTTATAAATTGCCCTTTACCCATACCGAATTCCACATGAATGGGACGATCATTATCAAAAACCTGCTGCCATTTCCCCTTATACTGTGCCGGCTCCAAGATGACTAGATCCTGCTGTTCTTCCAGACTTTCCCGTATTCCTTTTCTTCCGCGTAAACGCATGTTACTCCTCCATATACTCTGTTATCAAGGAAAAAGGAATTTCACCCCCGCTTGAAGATACGGAAATGAAATTCCTTTTTCAATATATTTGGATTGGGGTCCAACTAATTTAATTGTTCATAGTCTACCCCATCAGCAGGTGAAAAATCAATTGTCTTTTGGCAAGCCGCTCTGATTTTTTGACGTGCGGTCGTTCCAATCTGACGATCCTGCCCAAAACGGACACCAGTCAATGCCAACGCCTCATCAAAGGTTAACTCAACAGTAACTTTATCCATACGCGTCTTATCCTGCGCATTCATAAAAGATCACCTCACGGGTTATTTGTGATGGAACCGACGTGCACTTACCCTAAAACAGGCGATAGAAACAGCATAGCTGCCTCCCTGAAGAATAATCATTAGCAACGGATAACTTTTATCTTCAGGATCGAAAACAGTCCTTTTATTGTATGTCTGGTACCGCTTACAATATAACACATTGTGTAACCTTTTTCAATCCGCAACGCCATAAAATCCGCACATTTTATTGACTTGTTCGGTCAAATGATTCCCAATGAAGACTGATTTTTGTTACAATAGGGTGATCGTAAAAAAAGGAGTACACCCATGAAAACAGATTTATTGCCTGCTCCTCTCCTGTGGGGAGATAAACGGTTCCATACTTGGAATTACGAAATGCGTGAGCAATTTCAAAATAAAGTGTTCAAAGTCATGCTGGATGCGGGTTTTACCTGTCCGAATCGCGATGGTTCCATCGCTAAAGGGGGTTGCACCTTTTGTAGCGCACGCGGATCGGGTGATTTTGCTGGGCGTCGTCGTGATGATCTGGTCACCCAGTTCAATACGATTCGGGATCGGCAGCATCTAAAATGGCCAAACGCCAAATATATTGGCTATTTCCAAGCCTACACTAATACGTATGCCCCGGTTGAGGAACTGCGAGAATACTTTGAGGTTATTCTGGAGCAGCCAGGCGTTGTCGGTCTGTCCATCGCTACACGTCCTGATTGCCTGCCTGACGATGTAGTGGATTACCTTGCCGAGCTAAACGAACGCACGTACCTGTGGGTTGAAATGGGTCTGCAAACTGTCCATGAATCGACCTCAGAGCTGATTAACCGTGCTCATGATACTCAATGCTATCTGGATGCGGTGGAAAAGCTGCGCAAGCGGAATATCCGCGTGTGCGCCCACATTATTTATGGTCTGCCCCAAGAGACGCATGAAATGATGCTCGATACGGGACGTGCAGTAGCGGCTATGGATGTGCAGGGTATCAAAATCCACCTGCTGCATCTCATGCGCAAAACGCCCATGGTCAAGCAGTATGAAGCGGGATTGCTACGCTTTCTGGAAAAGGACGAATACGTTAAGCTGATAGTTGATACGCTGGAGATTTTACCTCCCGAAATGATCGTTCATCGGTTAACCGGAGATGCCCCACGCGATTTGCTAGTGGGACCCATGTGGTCGCTTAAAAAATGGGAAGTGCTTAATGCCATCGATCATGAACTGAAGTCACGTGAAACGTGGCAGGGAAAATACTGGAGGCAACCTTAAATGGGGTTCCTATCCGTCCTAAGCTACGCTCATCAATTGGTGGCTGCGCGGGTGCAGCCAGGTGATACTGCTATAGATGCCACCGTCGGCACAGGAGCAGATACGTTGTTTCTGGCAAAAGCTGCTGGCAAACGGGGCCGTGTCTATGGCTTCGACATCCAGCAAGAAGCACTGCATTGCGCCCGTCGTCGACTGGAAGAAAACGCTTCGCCTTCATTAGCAGAAGTATCGCTACTGCTACAAGGTCACGAGCAAATGCGGGAGGCCGTTCCGGACATGCTGCATGGCAAAGTCGCTGCGGTCATGTTTAACCTCGGCTACTTGCCTTCCGAAGGCGCCGATCCTACTGTCATCACCCATACAGACAGCACGCTCGTCGCACTTGATGCTGCCTTACAATTGCTGCGACCACGCGGCATTCTGACTGCCGTACTCTATCCAGGGCATGCTGGAGGCAGCGAAGAAGCAGAAGCCGTCCTACAATGGGCTTCAGCTCTCCCGGTCTCCAGCAGTCAAAGCATTATTTATCGTCAATTACAACGAGCCGCTTCGCCTTACGTAGTGGCGGTTGAAAAGAAATAATGTCGGATTTTAAACTCAGGTTATGAGCGGCTTTTTTAGCCGCCTTACATATATCATTTTTTAAGCTCGTTCGGGCGCTATTCATCCCAGTTTATTGCCCCAGCGGCACGTTATTGATTTCCCTATTCTGTTAGGTCGCACTCATTACTCATTATGGAGGAGAGAAATTATGCTAAAGCCATACCCGCTGCAATTTCAACCTGAGTTCAAAGAGAGAGTTTGGGGAGGACGGGCCTTAGAGCAATTTGGTCTAACCCCACCAGAAGGACATATCGGGGAAGGATGGATGATTGCCGATCATCCAAACGGAACAACAACGGTCATCAATGGTGAGCTGGCAGGCAAAGGACTGGATGAAATCCGCGAGACCTACGGGCAGGATTGGCTCGGGGCCAAGGGTGTATCGGAAAAAGGCGGACGATTTCCACTTTTGATCAAACTACTGGATTGTAATGATGACTTATCCGTTCAGGTGCATCCGACAGATGATTACGCAGGACTTCCAGCCGGAGAATTAGGGAAAACTGAAATGTGGTACGTGCTTGATGCCAAGCCAGATGCCAAGATTATTTATGGTCTGACCGAAGGTGTAACTCGCGAGAGTCTGCGCACAGCTCTTGAAACTGGGGATATCCTCGGCAGCTTGCGCCAGGTTCCAGTCGAAGCAGGCGATACGTTCTTCATCCCCGCCGGAACCGTACATGCACTGTGTGCAGGCGTTGTCGTTGCTGAAATCCAGCAAAATTCGGATACTACCTACCGCTTATATGACTACAATCGCCCCGGACTGGACGGCAAGCCTCGTGAGTTGCATATCGAGGATTCCCTCAATGTAACCTCCTACGAGGGTGCAGGTGCAACAACGATGAAAACGGACGGCTTACAGCCTGGAAAATGGCTCCAGCTGGCTGCCTGTGAGTATTTTGTTGTGGAAAAGGGTATCGTAGATGGAAGTTGGGCACTTTCTACAACGGAAGACAGCTTCACCATTCTCGTGATTTGTGAAGGCAGTGGGACCATAACATGGAACAATAATACCGAGTCTCTTTCCTGTAAAGCTGGAGATTGCTTCCTGTTGCCTGCTAACCTGAGCGGTTACACGCTGAATGACGGAATGACCGTACTTAGATCTTATCTTCCTTAAAGCTTAAAGGATGTGATGTCTAATTATGCGGGAATACACCTTCACCATCGCTGAAAATGACGGAACAGAGCTTTTTGCCTACCGCTGGCTGCCTGATCAGAATTTGCCCATTAAGGGGATTGTTCAAATTTCGCATGGTATGTGCGAGACAGCCTATCGCTACATTCGACTGGCCGAAAAGCTTACTGGTTGCGGTTATGGTGTGTATGCCAACGATCATATCGGTCACGGGCGCACGGCTGGTGATCCTGATAAGCTGGGTATGCCGGGAGCTAATGCGTTTAATCGCATGGCAAACGGCATGCTGGAGCTAGGCGAAATTGCGGCTAAGGAATTCCCTGATCAGTCTCGTTTTTTGCTGGGTCACAGCATGGGGTCCTTTTTAACCCAGAAAATTATGTATGATGATCGGCAAACGTATCACGGGTTTATTTTATCGGGAACCAACGGACGACGTGGTCTCCTAAAGCTCGGAGAGCAAGTTGCTCTACTGCAAGCCAAGCTGCAAGGAATGGATCATCGCAGCATGCTGCTCAACGCTATGGTCTTTGGCGGCTTTAACCGCGCCTTTCGTCCAGTGCGTACGGCGTTTGACTGGCTGTCCCGTGATCCTGAGGAAGTAGATCAGTTCGTACATGACCCATTATGTGGAGCTATTTGCACGACAGGCTTTTTTCTGGATTTTTTCAGGCTATTGCAAGAAATCCACTGGCCTTCCTCGCTGAAACACATCAATCCCAAACTGCCAGTTTATATTTTTGCCGGGGATCGTGATCCAGTGGGTTTGTTCGGTAAAGGTGTGTTGTCACTAGTGGAAATGTATCGAAGCCTAGAGCTTCAGGACATGGAGTATCGCCTCTATCCTGACGGTCGCCATGAGATGCTGCATGAAACAAACCGCGACGAGGTGATGAGTGACATCGTAGACTGGCTCGACCGTCATGTTAACACAGGGGTGACCTCTGTTTCCGCATTGTCTGGAGCCACCGAGGCACCTGAACAATCAAACTCGCCCAAGTCATCAGCCTTGTGAGGAAATAAGAAAAGAAACCTTTAAAACCACGATCAAAGTGGGATTGAAGGTTTCTTTTTAATTCCTTTATATTTCATTTGGGTATAGTTTTAAAAATCACCATGCATTTCGTTCTCTCAAGGAAGTAATATGAGCTGTATGATGTTTGCCATGCCAGGCATAGATGCCGATGTTTCGTTCCAGGCGGATCGTCTGGCCCGATTCAGGATGAATAAACGATCGGTGTAGCTGATCCTCTCCCAACGATCGCAACACGGTCACCCACCGTTCATGCAGTCCTTCTAGCAATTGCAACGAGGGTTCCAGTGGAAGCTCCCTGGCGTCTGGTATTTCGGCCCAACGCCCCTCATCATATGGCTTGATCGTAGGTGTATCCTCCGTCAGTGCCAGCTTAAAACGGATATAGCTGTTCATATGGCTGTCTGCCACATGATGAACTACCTGCCGAATCGTCCAGCCCCCTTCGCGATAAGGCGTATTTAGCTGCTGCTCATTCAGTCCTTCGACCGCCTGACGTAGTTGTGCAGGCAATTCAGCAATATCGTGAATCCATGCGATAAGCTGTTCTTCTGTAATGGTATCTGGAACAACAAATGATCCTATCGGATAGCGCAAGTCTTTATCCAAAACAGTTCCCGCCCTTCTCTACATCTACTCCCTGTCATATCAGTTGCCTTATGTTATAACTATGCAGGAAAAAAAGCAGACTCGCAAGAGTCTGCTTTTGTCATACACGTAAAGAGAAGATCCACTTACCTTTATTTTATCCTTCCAGTAACAATGATTCCGGATCTTCCAGCAATTCTTTAACCGTTACCAGGAAACGAACCGCCTCACTACCATCAATAATCCGGTGATCGTAGGACAACGCGATATACATCATCGGACGATTTTCCATTCGTTCCTCGTCGATGGCAATCGGGCGAAGTTGGATTTTATGCATTCCCAAAATACCCACTTGCGGCGTATTGAGAATCGGCGTAGACAGCAGGGAACCAAAAATACCTCCATTGGTTATAGTAAAAGTTCCCCCTTGCAAGTCGGCCAGAGAAAGTGAATTGGAGCGAGCTTTGCCAGCCAAATCTGCAATGCTCTTCTCGATCTCAGCAAAGCCGAGACGATCAGCATCCCTTACAACTGGCACGACTAAACCTTCCTTGGCAGATACAGCAATCCCGATATCATAGTATTTTTTCAGTACGATATCATCGCCATTAATTTCTGCATTCACGGTAGGGAAGCGCTTGAGTGCACCAACCACTGCCTTTGTAAAGAAGGACATAAAGCCCAAACCTACATCATGTTTTTCCTTAAACTTATCTTTACGGCGTTTACGCACATCGAGAATGGCAGTCATATCCACTTCATTAAAAGTGGTGAGCATGGCAGCTGTTTGCTGTGCTTCAACAAGACGCTTAGCGATCGTCGCTCTGCGTCGAGACATCCGCTGGCGTTCCACAGGCTTGCTGTACTCCGTTTGTGCTGGAGACGGAGGCGCAGGCTTGCTAGTAGCGGGAGACGCAGGTACAGATGCTGCACGTGACACTTCAGCGCTGTTATGCGTTTTTACATCCTCCTGGAAAACACGTCCGAGCGGGTCCTTTCCCTGTACCTGTTCAAGATCAATCCCGCGCTCACGCGCCAACTTCCGGGCGGATGGTGATGCGGTCTGGCCATTCCCGTCGCCATTCGATGAAATAGGCGGTGCAGACTTTTCTTCTGCTTTAACGCCGCCTCCTACGGAAGACGGTGAAGTCGCTACGGACGGTGCTTCAGGCGCTTGAGTCGCTGCAACTTCTCCAGCACCGGTTGATTCCGCATCACCACTGCCGCTTCCGATCAAGCCAACAGCTTCACCGATGACCACAGTATCTCCCTCCTGACGAAGGATTTTCTGGACCACACCTGCTTCTTCCGCACTAATTTCCAGATTGACCTTATCGGTTTCCAGCTCCAGTAGAACATCTCCCTGTCCTACGGAATCCCCTTCCTTCACAAGCCATTTGGAGATTGTTCCTTCCGTGATGGATTCTCCCATTGCTGGCACTATAATATCGCTCACAGCCGCTACCTCCCAAGTGTAATATTGTTTTTGGAATCCTGCTTCAACGCCGATTGAATAATTCGCTGTTGTTCTAGGCTGTGTACTTGCTGATAACCGCTGGCTGGGCTTGAACGATCTGGTCTGCCTGCGTAACGAATTTCCGCTCCCTGTGGCACTACATTCCGCAGACGAGGTTCCATGTAACTCCAAGCCCCCATATTTTTAGGTTCTTCCTGAGCCCATACGAACTCCTTAACATGCGGGAAGCGGCCGAAAATATTCCGAATTTCCTCTTCCGGGAAAGGGTATAGCTGCTCCACACGAATAATATGCAGACGCTCTTCTGCCTCATTCTTATCCTTTTCCAATGCTTCTTCGAGATCAATGGCAATCTTGCCACTGCACAGTACAATGCGCTCTACACGATCCGGACGTGCACCCAGACCAGGCTGTTCCAACACAGGACGGAAAGCTCCTTCGCTGAATTCAGAAGCAGGCGAAGCGACACGATTATTACGAATCAGGCTCTTCGGCGACATCATCACAAGCGGACGGGCTTCCTCACTTTCGCTTAATGCAGCCTGACGGCGCAGCAGATGGAAATACTGAGAGGCACTGCTCAAATTAGCGACAGTCCAGTTATTTTGTGCGGACAACTGGAGAAAACGCTCCAGACGTGCGCTCGTGTGCTCTGGTCCTTGTCCTTCGCTACCATGCGGTAACAGCATCACCAGACTCGATTTCTGTCTCCATTTGGCACGGCCCGCAGAAATGAATTGGTCAAAAATAACCTGTGCACAGTTGGCAAAATCGCCGAATTGCGCTTCCCAAATCACTAACGTTTCAGGAGAATACACGTTATAGCCGTATTCAAAGCCGAGGACAGATGCCTCAGACAATGGACTGTTATGAATACTGAACGAAGCACGTGCTTCCGGCAAAGTATGCAACGGGCAATGTGTACGGCCTGTTTCAGGCTCATGCAGCACGAGGTTACGGTGAGCAAATGTAGCTCGCTCCGCATCCTGACCTGTCATACGAATAGGCTTGCCGTCTGCGAGAATGGTGGCCAAAGCCAGCGTCTCCGCCAAGCTCCAATCTACCTTTTCTCCCTCGTTCAGAGCGGTTTTTCTACGCTGTAAAATTCGATCCAGCTTCGGATATACATGAAAAGCCTGTGGCCATTTGAGCAAGTTTTCATTGATTTGGCGCAGCTTTTTCAATTCCACTGCAGTACGTACCATAGAACTCTGATTCTTTTTCGCTTTCACAGGAGTCATTTCCGGCTCTTGTTCCGGTTGATTCTTCACATGCTCATGCGCTTCCTTCAGTCTGGTTTGGACCTTTTCAATGAGGCCGGCACTAAACGCTTCATCCACAACCCCCTGCTTCATCAGCTTTTGAGTATACAATTTGCTCACCGTCGGATGATTCTTCACCTTACGATATACCAGCGGTTGTGTTGTTTCCGGGTCATCGGATTCATTGTGACCATAACGACGGTAACCAATCAGATCAATCAGAAAATCCTTCTTGAAACGATTGCGGTATTCGCCAGCCATACGAGCAGCTGCAATACAAGCTTCGGGATTATCCGCGTTCACATGCACAATTGGAATTTCATAGCCTTTAGCCAGATCACTGGCATAACGGGTCGAGCGGGAATCGACACTTTCCGTTGTAAAACCCAGACGATTATTCACAATAATATGGACCGTGCCGCCATTACGGAAGCCACGCAAATTGGTGAAATTAAGTGATTCTGCCACGATACCTTCACCTGGGAAAGCCGCATCACCGTGCATAATAATTGTAGCTGCCTTGCTCACATCCAGCTTCGGATAACCAGCCTCACTGCGGTCTTCCTGTGCAGCTCGTGAAAATCCTTGTACCACTGGATTAACATATTCCAGGTGACTTGGGTTATTCGCCAATGTCAGACGGGCCTGCACCGCTCCCCCATCTTTTACAAAACGATCAGCACCCAGATGATATTTCACATCGCCAGTCCAGCCGTAGTTAATTCCTGTGGAACCTTCCGACGGGATCAAATCTTTATTCGGCGAATGATGAAATTCAGAGAAAATTTTACTGTAAGGCTTGCCCAGCACATGAGCCAGTACATTCAAACGGCCGCGATGCGCCATACCCATCAGGACATGACTTGCTCCTGCATTTGTGGTTAGACGAATAATCTCGTCGAGTACAGGGACAAGCACATCATTACCCTCAATCGAAAAACGTTTCTGTCCGACGAATGTTTTATGCAAAAACTCTTCGAACTGTTCTACTTCTACCAATCTGCCCAGCAACGACTTGCGTTCCTGTGTTGTAAGTGGCTTGGAGGACCAGCCAGATTCTGCATAGCTGTTCAGCCAGCGGCGTTCCTCCTCGTTGTGAATATGACTAAATTCATAGGCAATCGGTCCTGTGTATGCTACACGTAACCGTTGAATGGCTTCCCATCCGTTAAGTGTTCCCGCAGGAGCGTTATCCCATATTAAAGAGGCTGGAAAAGCCTTCAAGTCTTGTTCAGTTAAACCGTAAGATGCTGGATTAAGCAAGCGTGTATCCTGCTCTGCATCCAGTTCCAGCGGATCGATTTGGGCGGCTAAATGTCCGTATTCACGGATATTCCACACCATTTTCCCCGCTGTAACCGCTTTCTGCAATGTGTTCGAATCAAGGTGCCCCAAAGCACTTGTGGGGGGGCCTTGCAATTTGTTGTCTATCATGGAAGCAGCCGAGTATTCGGATTGTGGCGGCTCACCCCATTGATCAAACAGCTCGCGGTAAGCCGGATCAACTGTTCCGGGGTCCGCTACATACTTTTCATACTGGTCCTGCACATAACCTAGATTAGGTCCGTAATACGCCTGCCAAGGTACCTGTCTGCTGCTCTCTTCCATTGTCATCTCGTTCCCTCCGTCAAATTTTGAAATTCATAGCTGGACGGAAATCATTTTCATTTTTTTATTAAGTCTTCAATTTAAGTTGTTCACAATATGCTCACATTATATGAAATCCTTCATCAAAAGTCGAATTTCACAATTCTTATTCCTCTTCCATTGTATAAAGTTTTCTAGCTATGAGCATTTCCTTTTTCTCAACATATCCATGCGTAAATGAGATGAATCGGGCCATTGCGTAATTCCCACATTATAGACAACGATTATCGTATTAATTTTTTCAGACAACCTATTGGGATCATTGAAAGAACTAAAAAATCTATATTTTCTCAATAAGACTATAATTTACATCTGACTTCTAAAAACATGGAGTTGATACAATGCAAATTCAACTCTAATGTGACATTAAAGTCACTTTTCTGTACAAAACCTCCACTTTTCACTATTATTTTACTTAAGCATCTAAAAACCGCTTTGAAAGCGAAAGGGATGGAACTGTGACTGGATTAAAACAAGTACTCAAAAACAAGAATTATGTCAGGTTTTTTCTAGCAACCTTCGCCTCACAAATGGGAGGAATTATTGGGGTAACTGCATTCATGTTTTATTTGTTGAAACGGTTTACAAATCAGCCATACTATGCAACGATTGCCGAGTTAATGTATTCGCTCCCGATGCTAGCAGTATTTCTCGTGGTTGGCGTGCTGGCAGATCGGATGGACCGACAAAAAATTGCTGTTAATTGTGACTGGATCAGCGCTTGTTTGTCCCTATGTTTGCTTATTTTTATTTGGGTCGATTCGATTCCTTTGATATTTGCTCTTCTCTTCATCCGTAGTGCTGCCTCCAAATTTTTCTTCCCAGCTGAAAGTGCCATTATACAGGGAATATTAAGCAAAGATGATTACACCATTGCGGCGGGGCTTAATCAAATGATGGGGAGCCTTTTCATGTTATTTGGAGGAACTCTAGGAGCCCTAGTTTACTGGCATTTTGGAATTATTGGGGCCATCCTAATTGATGCTATTTCTTTTATTGTGTCTGCGCTGCTTATTCATTCCTGCAAAATTCCAAAGGAAGTGCGTCTTCCCAACGGGACACATCAATTTAAACAATTAAAATTCAAACTTGTCATGAACGATTTTAAACAAGGATTCCTCTACATATTACGCAACAGGCTATTATTTTGGTTGGTATCAGGCTTTTTTATGTTCGGCATTCTAAATGGTGGTTTTAGCGTTTTACCGATGTTTATTCTTAAATATAAGTTAGCTCCAGGTAACTATGAGCAGTATATGGTTTGGACAGGTATTATTTTTGGAGCAGGTGTGTTACTTGGTACCCTAATCGCATCCCTCATCTCCGCCAAGCTAAAACTACACCAAATGATTGCACTAGGAATTCTGGTAGCCGGAATTGGTACGTGTACAATTGGATTTGTTAGCCACCTCTATGTTTTTCTGACTATCAACTTTATCATTGCAATGATTCTCCCGTTCATTAACATTGGCATTGGAGGCTGGCTTCCTCGTATTGTAGATCCTCAAATGATGGGACGTGTGCAAGGTCTAATTAATCCTTTAATGATGCTATCCCAGTCTCTTACATTAGGTTTCGTTGCTGTAAGCTTCCCTTCATTTATTTCAATTGAAGCTCTATTTATATTAGTTGGAGTCTGTACCGTTATTGTAGGAATATACTACACTATTGTGCTTCCCCGTTATGCTGATTACAGCACTTCTTCCAAGGCTCTTCAGGAATCTTTATAGGCAAATTAAAAAAGTCATACAGCAGACCATTCCGCCAACGATTGTTGAGTTGCCACTTCTGCCTCCGAATCCAGTGCAGAGGTGGCTTCATACATTCGTTGCATACGATTAGCTCGTCAAAACCCAGTAGAAACAAAGATTAATAGGGTATGTAATATTCAAAAAAAAAACGCCCAGCAGACGCATTAGCTGCATCAGCAGGACATTTTGATTGAAATCGGAGTAGCGGGATTCGAACCCACGACCATAAAAAGAAACCACATGCAAGAGTTTACATGTGGTTAATATAGAAAACCATAATTATTATTATCTTCCTCTAATCCCTTTAGAATCTCTTACTATTTCCTTATATGGATTTAGACAAAACTTCATTCCTACTAGGCATGACAATCCATTATGGTTCATTCAATTATTTCACTTTTTTTAGCTACTATACCTGATAGTTTATTTCCTGATAACAAGTAGCTTATTCCACTTTGCGATACTTCTAGTTCTACGTTACTTTTTCTCGATAACCAGATAATATATCCATCCTCAAGTTGTTCAATGACTACATCACCATCAATTGAAGATATCTCGAAAGAAGGTGTCCCATCAATCCATTCGTCAAGATGAAAATATGTTGAAATTCCATTTTTGAAACTCTTTGGACAAATACATTCAATCTCTCCGAGTTGCCCTTTCTCATTTAGCCAAATGCAACATCCATTGCCAAGCTGGGTAGGTTTACAATCATCCGTCATATTATCTGTGACAATATTGTAGGTTTCAATAGACGGAGTGTATGTGCATGACACCCTAGAGGTACCGTGGTTTGTATCAATCTCTTTTAATAACACTACTAAAGTTCTCCTTTCACTCTTTATTTGAAACTGCCAGGTTGAACTCCAACAATCTCTTTACTTGTTGGATTGACATAGACCTTAGTACCAGTTGATGGATTAGTATATATCACGCTTCCTGGCTCACCCGGAGTTGGCTTTTTACTAAGTGCTGTTGTGATATCATCTGGCATAATATCTTTGCGACCTGACTTAAATAGCCTATTGTAAGCATGTTGATTCATTTTGAATCCTTGGCCACCGACTTCAACACCATTCTCCATCCACTTATCAAATACAGGCCGTCTGGTCGCCCTTAACTCAGCATTTCCATCTGCACTGAAAATTTTGGCTTTAGCTTGTCCTGTGCTCCTACTATTACTAGGTCCAAACATGGAACCCACAGTACCAACAAGACCAGACGACTCATAAACATATCCTGTAATATAAGCACTATAAGCCTCTAGTAGGTAACTCTTAGCCCAATCCGCCTTCTTTTTACTATTTCCATAAGGGCTTGTTTGGGTCGCTAATCCAAATAAAAATTTAAATTCATTGTTATTGTCATTATACACAGGAGCAAAAATACTACCTATTTCTTCTCTCCACAGCCAATAATCGGCCTGTTTTTTAGAATGTACGTCCTTCATAGCTAGTTCTAATTCATATTTAAACTGTTCCAATGGTCCAGTTGAAATATAATGCCCGCTAGGATCAATATAAATCAATGGATTGTTTTGGACATACGTATACAAATTTAAACTTGACGGATTATTCTGCTCTCCTTGATACGCATCCTCATTAATAAACCTTCCACTATCAGGATCATACCATCTGGCGCGAAGGTATTGTAATTCCGTTGTATCATCCCATAATTCGCCTGAATACCGGAATGGGTTGTGAACTTTTTCTTCCTTGACCTCTTCATTGCCCCAAATATCATATTGATATTGATTAAGCAAAGCTCCGGAGGAATCCCTGATTTCAATTATATCTCCGTGACCATTGTAGACGGGATAGGCTTTGGTTTGATCCGCATAGGCTATAGCCTCTAATTTGAGACCTCGAATATAATTAGCTTTTAAAGTAGGTTTTCCATTTTCAATCGTAGCCTCTGCTATAATTTGGGCACTGTTCCCATCGTAGTAGTATCGGGTATGAGCGCCATCTTGTATACGGTCTGTCAGCAATCCATCTCCATTGTATCGGTACTCTACGAGCTTTCCGTCAACCTTGACTTGAGTCAATCGGTTCTGATCGTCAAAGCTGTTCTCACGCGGCTTCGTATGAGGAGGTCTCTCCGTTTCCATCGTAAGACGATTCCCTCTGGCATCATACGAATAAGTATCCTGATTTTCGGTGGAGGTAGCAATCCGATTTAGCTTATCGTAAGTAAAGGTATCCTCTACACCATTTTGAGTACGTTTCGTAATATTCTTACCTGGATCGTAGCTATATTGAAAGCTGTTCGTTTCCGCATCAGATCGTGTGTTCTTTAATTCAACTAACTCAATCCCATTATATTTGTTTTGCTGGCGATAACCATTTGCAGATACGGTTGTGTCCAGCAATCCATTTTTGGTATAGGAATATTCCGAAACAGGCTTATCTTTTATATTGCCTACAGTTTTCAATCTGTTCAATTGATCATACGTGTAGTTTACTTGCTCGCCAAATGGTCCTGTCATTTCAGCTCGATTCCCATTAGCATCATACTGATTGGAGAGCTTTAGACCATCCGGGTAAGACAAGGTATCTAATTGCTCCGTATACGGATCATACGCATAGGATGTTGTACCCGTCTGATCTGTCATACTTAGGCGTTTGCCCGCAGCATCATATACGTAGCTGACCGTCTCATCTTTTCCTACACGCGACTTCAAGCGATTACGGCTGTCATATTCAAATGAAGTGACGTTCCCATTGCGGTCTGTTTTCTTGGATAAGTTCCCGTTGGTATCAAAATAACGCTTCTCTACCTGGTTTTTCTCATCCTTGGTTTGAATCACTCTACCCAATTCATCATACGCCTTCACCTTGGCATGACCATCCGGATATGTGATCTGAGTGAGATTCCCCAGCATATCATAAGTGTACTTCGTCGTTTCACCGTTTGGCTCCGTCACAGATGTTTGGTCACCCAAGGCATTATATGAAAATTGAGTCTCATTACCATTGACATCGGTTTGTTTTAAAATCTGATCGTTTACAGCATCATACTCTACTTTGGAAGTTATTTTCTCAATACCGTCCATTGCTGATTTTTCCTTGTTTTGCACCAGACGATTCCATTTATCGTAAATTTGAATTTGTTCATTAAGCTCGCCATCTCGTTGAGTTACTTGACGAAGAGCATCATTATACTCGACTACTGCTTGTGATCCGTCCGCGTAGGCTGTTGACGTTGTACGGCTCCAAGCGTCATAGCCATAACGTGTCAGGTGCCCAAGCGCATCTTCACTGGATACTAATCTGCCATTAGCGTCATAAGCTGATTTGGACTTAATCACGTAATCGTTACCTTCATACAGCCCTGACTCGATATTCCAACCCAAAGCATTGTAACGTGTTTTTGTTCGTATCCCCAGCTCATTCGTAACCGTTACGGTGTTCTCAAGATCATCGTAGGCAACACGGATACTTTTACCGTCCGGATAGGTTACAGCCTTTACGCGATCAAGAGCATCGTATTGATACCCAGTTTTCTGACCTTTCCCATCCAGCGAGGAAGTTATTAAACCAGTTGACTTATCATACTCTGACTGAATGGTTACAATAGATTTTTCTCCATCAATATTTGTAACCCCTACAGTTTGTTGCGTAGGAAAAGCATAATCGTAGGCTGGGCTGTAATCCGTTGTTGTGGTCACGGACTTGTTACCATTTGCAATCGTCTGAATCTTTGTATTTCCGTAAGCATCGTAAACTGCGTGATTTACTTTTTGTAGTAATTCTCCCCCGGAATGATCCTTGTAGACGCTGACCTGCGTTACTTTCCCCTGTGGATTTCGAATGTACTCTGTAACTCCAGTGCTGTTGGAATCAATCGGTTCCGTAACTGTTTTAATCCTATGCTTGTCGTCATACGTGTACGCAGTTTGTGAACCTTTTTCATCCACTGAGCTTGTCATATTGCCGTAATCATCATACTCAACGGCCGTTGTCAAAACGTCTCCATTTTGATTATTGCTGGACGAAGTGCGGGTTGGAACAGGTACCGTATAGGCTTTGCCTGTCACCTGCTTGCCGTATTGATAAGCTGTACTCTTTTCAGAATCTCCTGCTTTAACCACAGATTGATCCAGATAATACTGTGGTGGCGTGCCTGCACTAATAAACTTTTTAGTATAATTGAAGGTCGAGCGAACTAATCCATTGTCAGTTACAGTAGAGAACGAATTATCTTTCACATAGCTCTCAGCCATATCAGAATTATAATGAATCGTTTCCTGATTATAGTTTTCCGTTCGATTATTTTGATATGTGATTTGATCTACACGTGAGACCGCTCTATATGCCTCGTTTACCGAATTGGAGCCAATATAGCGTTTTACTGGCTGGTCTTCGTAAGTATACAAAGTAGAGGCTCCTGTAGGATGAAAGACTTTGGTTAACAAAGCGTACGGATTAGAGATTTGTCTTTCTGGATGTGACGCACTCAAATTAAACTTGGCCGGTGCTAGTGTATAGGAATATGTCGTTTTTCTGCCTGCAGCATCTGTCACTGAATCCAGTAATTCAACACCTTGTTCTGTATGTTTATGATAAACAACTGTACGGTTTCCTTTAGACAAAGTAACGTCTGTAGCCGTATATTGAATATCAATCGAGTTGCCGATCGCATCTTCTACCTTACTAAGCAATTTGCGTTTATAAGTAGCATTGAGTTCATAATTGAACTTTATCGTGTTATGATATGCATCTTCAATTTGTAGCAACTGCCCGTCTTTGGAGAAATATTGTTTTTTCGTTCCATCAACAGAAGTTAATACATAGGCTGAATTTTCTCCGTTAACTGTTACTGAAGTATCAGGAGCAAAGCTCAGTCCTTTCCAGTCGTAACCTTTGAGCTGGTCGCCCTCAATTTCATAGCTGCCACCATCCCCCAAGTGTACGTACTGCTTGCCTTCTTTAGTTTCTACATAAGGTAAATTCCATGACCACCCCTTGCCAAGAGGGCTCAATTGATCTTCCATAGCAGGATAGGTACGGTTTTGAAAAATAAATGAAGGTTGATAGGCTACAATCTCAGCAAAGACGGTAGCGTCCGCATCTGCTGCAATATAATATTTATTCCCATCGTCACTCGGAATTTCAGTCTGAGGATTGCTGTTAATTAAATCCCGGTAATGTTCAGCCTCAGCAATAGTTGTAAATAGTGCTGTCTGTCGGCGAACAGCCGTTTCGAGACCCTCTGAGACAATCGTTTCAATTTGCGGCGATCCTTCCATGGTAAAGGCTGTTCTTGTCCTTCCACCTTTTCCATTACTTGTCCACTCGCTATAACCAATATCGCTTGTATAACCGGGCTTAGTAACGGTTCCGCTATAATCTTGTCTCCATTCTCGGGTATCAGCAGTTCCTTTATTGTATACTGTTCCTGAATAATACGCTGTTCCGTACTCGCTACACATGATTCTACCAGGAGAAAAGCTAGGACATCTTTGAGGAACAATCATACCTGTTAAGGATAAATCCCCCTCATATGAATCCCTATCGTAATGCATTTTTGAGTCTCCACATGCCGAACCACTTGGATAATTCCGTGTTATATTTCCAGTGCTATCATAAAAGAACGTATTCATAACACTACATTGTTCTCCGAATACATTTTTAAAACTAGGACCTGTATAAGATCCCTTAATGACTCTGGCTTGTCCATCTTTGTTTAAGGTTCCCGTAAATCCATCTTTGCTGTACTTTATTGAATCAGGAAAAGCCTTCTCCCATTTTCCCGTTTGAGAGTCCTTTTCTACTCTGGATTCTGGAGCTGTAGTATAGGTTATTTTTTGTCCTGCTGCTTGACTAGCAGCTTCATAGGTTGTGTATGTGCCTATAACTTTTGTTTCCGGCTGAAGATTATAGGTATTCACATCAACATTCCCATCACCGTCTGTGTCCTCTTGCATCCATCTTTTTTGCTGATAGGCTACCTTGTACGACTTGGTAACAGGTTTCATCATCGCCTTAAAGTAGACATAGTAATTTTGCACAGCAGCACTGTTATCAACAATTTCAGCGCCTTTGTCAAAAAATTGAGCACGATTAGTATCATATTGACGCGTCAAAGAAAAACCCAGTCCGTTTCGTCCAGGCAGCGTTAAATCTGTATTTTGCAGCGATAAGCTGCCTGATAGAGTGGATATCGATTCTTTATCATCGCCAACAGAATAAGGAGCCTCATTAAATGAAGATTTATTGTAAACAGGCGCTTCCTCTCTAATAGGTGGAAGCTGCGGCACATTCGCCATGAGACTTTGTTTGAGGAAATCCGTCTGATATACATCTTCGGTGACTTTGTTCGCAGGATTCGTAGGATCAGGATTAACTGTTGGATAAACATCATCTGTAACACTATGAGAAATCAGGTTATCTAGTGGAGCATCCGATAGCTTATTATATACGTCACTTGTTACAGTCTGTGATTGGTTTTCCTCTGAAGGAAATAACAAAGCTACTGCCTGATCGTAGCTTATATGATCCTGTTCAGCCATATATAACGCTGTATAAATTTGATTTAATGAATAACCTTTCTTTAATTGTTCCGAAAGAAAAGATGATGTGACTCCAAATCGGGCAGCCATTTGATCCGCCGAATATTGCGAATTGTCCTTCCCTGCACCGAATACATTTGGAGGAACAAGGCCGCTAATTGTGCCAAAAATAAATGTAATAATCATGATTATCGCTATATGACGTCTTACTGTTCTAAATCGCAAGTTCTTCTCTCCATTCCCGACTTTAAATTAAATTACTCATTTATTTGGAGCTGCTCACTTTTATAATCTGTATCAGGTTACCATTAGAGTCATATTGATATTGGAAAACAACCTGACCATCCTGTTCAATATGCTCAAGCCTTCCATTAGCGTCATAAATATATTTACATTTTCTGGATAAGCCACTTTTGACACTATTGCTAAACTCCGAATAGTTTCCAGCCGCATCCTTGGCTTTTAATGCGAACATATATATCTTTTGAGGTTCTAATGAGTCTACATGAAAGGTTAAATCCTTAGTAGTGCCTATCATTTGACCATTACGATAAACATCGTAGCCAACGACCCCAACATCATCGGTAGATGCTTCCCATGTTAAAACAATGCTATTCGGCGTAGGTCTGGAGCCTGCTAATTTCTTAGGTTTGGAAGGACTTGTTATATCCTTAGGCAAATCATCAATAGCTGGTATATGATCTAATCGGTCGTTAAGCTGTTGTTTGTCTGCATCATTGAGATTTATTACTAGAGCTCGGGCCATATTAATCTCAGTTTGTAATTTTGAAGCTTCTGCTTTTTCAACTGCCTGCGTAGCTGTCGTTAGCTGTTCAGCATAGGCAGCTTTTGCATCAATGATTTTCTGTAATGCTACTACCCTTTCAACAAGCTTGCCCTTGTCCGGATCACGAAGTTTGTTTATTAACTCTACAGCTGCATTTACATCATTTTGTAATTGGGTTGTCTCGGCTTGCACTACCGTTGCTGTAGCTTTGGCCAATTGTTCTATATATTTGGTATCCAAAACTTTTACAACAAAATTCTGCGTTATAGACTTACCTAATGGGTCTGTAGCTATTACCGTTATTGTGGATTCTCCCGAGCTTTGGGGTTGCAAATTCAGTATTGAGGTACTTCCCTTTGAGTCCTTGACCAATTGATGGGTGACTACGGCTGAGTTGGAATTCGTACACGAATATTGAAGTTGCTGATGGTCAGGGTCTGTAAAATATTCGGATACATCTTTAATTAAGACTCCCTCATCCATTTCAATCGTGGTAGCTGGAATGCTCTTAACCAGTACTGGCGCTCTATTAATCAAATTCAGGACCGATTCCGTGACTTGCGAAATATTTCCGGCACTATCTGTTGCGCGTGCCTGTATGCGCGTTCCATACTCATTGACATCAATGGGAGAGTTATACACCTTCCATTCGCTTTGATTGACACGGTATTCCCTTGTCGCTGCATCAGTAGGATAGTTGATTGTCACTCTGATATTATTTGCTACTTCATTCGGAGGGCTATTACTAAATGACGGTGGGGCAGGTGGTGTTTTATCAATGTTGCTAATCACCAATGAATTCACAGTGCTGAGGTTTCCGTATTTATCTGTACAACGAGCAAAAATAGTAGTGTTTTCAGACACCTGAAATGGATTACTATATGGAGTCCACGTACCATTCACACCGATTTTATACTCGCTTTTAGAATTGGCAGGCACTCCATCCAATTGGATAAGAACATTTTGATTCGTCATCCCTGTAATATTGGAACTTATGTGTGGACTGGCTGGAGTGGTTAAGACAATTCCTGAGTATGTAAAAGTTCCTGAGGATTTGGATCCATTCCACTCATTTATATAAAAGTAATTTACCGTTATAGCATTGGAAGATACCGAGACATTGTAAAATTTAACCGATAATGCAGCCCCAAGATTTTTGGAATAAACGACTACATTGTTTCGAATGAAATTGATATAAGGGGAACTTGCCTGCACATGTACAATCGAACCATCCGACAACGTTACAGTTTCATGTGTAGACGATGGTTCTGAAGGCGTTGGCTTTTCTTCAGGAGGCCCAATTGATCCTCCTCTGTCTGGTGGTGGATACAGATCTGGTATTCCACCCGTAAATGCTGCTGACACTACTGCTTGAGGAAACACAGCTACGCTCCACGGAGATAAAAAAACAAATAAGCAAAGCATGATTAAAAAGAATTGTTTAGCATTCTTTCCTTTCCCTCGCTGCCTCATTTCGTTTAAAAAAAATTTCATTTTTAAAATCATCCTCCTGCATATAGTGGTAATGCCTAGTTAGAAGAATACTAAAATTAAAAATAATTTATAATTCAATCATATTTGGCCCTCTTTCAGAAAAATGTATTTTGATTTACATATGATAACAATGTCGTATTAAATTTGTATATAGCGAAGATTGTCGAAATAAAGGAAAATATATAAATATTTTTAAATTGCCATAAATTATGTTTAAAACAATAACATCCTTTTTTAAACATTATATGAATTTGAATATCCAGTATACTTTTAGAATCCTCCCACTCATTGATTTAAAATAAACAAAATGTTATATTGTCTATAAAATAATCATCATTTAATTGAGGTGTTTGCTAAAATGGATCATTCCGAACTGTTCTGGAATGCTGGTATCGAAGAACTGAAGCGTGGATATATTCGCCAAGGAGAGCAGGTAATTTGCCTGTTGGACGGACAGCGATATGAGCAAGGCATTATATATCAGGATCAAGGGGTATTTTATGATGCCGAGAGGTACATGCGCCTTCATATTGAGCGGACGTATGGTTCAGTCTTTGACTATTTGATCGGCCTGGACAAAAAGTTAACCGGACTGACAGATCATCAGAATCGATTGCTCCAATTATTTTATCAAGGCATGGGCGATGCGGATATTCAAAAGGAAACCGGAATCGGTAGCGCATCCACCATACGCAATCATCGCTTTGGTCTCAAAGAAAAAGAACGGCAAGCCAAGGTATTTCTCACATTAATGGAGCTGCTAAAGGAGAAAGACCGTCACGCTCCCACCATTGTAGAAGTACCCATAGGAGCACGGATGGTGGACGAACGCTACAACATTACGGAAGACGAAAGGCAAAAAGTACTCACGAAGTATTTTCCGAATGGGACAGACGGACGCCTAAAGACCTTTAAAATGCAAGAAAAGCACAAGCTGATTGTGCTGCGTGAAATTTCGGGCCGTTTTGTGAAGGGACAAATATATCATGAGAAGGATATCAATGCGATTTTACAGGAAGTGTATGACGATTATGTCACGGTGCGAAGATATATGATTGAATATAGTCTATTGGATCGCAAGCCGGATGGCAGTGAATATTGGTTGAAGGAATCTTGAATCTCAACGTTTATACAATAGGAGGATTCGACAATGAATCGAAGAAAAGAACTGGTGCAGCAGTACATGGAGATTAAAACGGAAGCAGGAATCTATTGCATTCGCAATACACGTAATGGGAAAATTTTCGTCTCTTCCACACCGAATTTAAAGTCGCTGAATGGACGGCGTTTTGAGCTGAACATGGGTGGATTTAAGAACAAACAACTACAACAGGAATGGAATGAATACGGCGAAGATTCGTTTGAATTTGAAGTGCTGGACGTTTTGAAGAAAAAGGACTCCGTGTTCTTTGATGTCAAAGATGCACTAGCAAAGCTGGAGCAGACCTGGCTTGATCGACTCCAGCCTTACGGGGACAAAGGGTATTTGTAAACTTACCGATCCACAGGATGCTCTTCCCGAAGGTATCCAAAAATAACAGCGTCGACAAATTGACCTTTTTCATAAAAATAGTCTCTCAAGTGACCTTCTTTAGTAAAGCCACTTTTGAGCAGCAGCCGTTTGGAGCCTTCGTTATCTGGATCAATGAAGGCTTCTATACGGTGAACATGCGGCAAATGAAAGCCATAATCCACGACCACCTTCATCGCCTCTGTCATCAAACCTTGCCGCCAATATTCCGGTGCCAGCTCGTAGCCGATTTCAATACGGGAGTGCTTCTTCTGCCAGTTATGAAATCCAATTGTACCCACGATCCGCCCAGGAGCTTCTTTTAACGTAATCCCCCAACGAAAGCCCTCTTGCTTCTCATATCTGGTTAGCATCGAACGAATAAATTTTTCGGCTTGCTCTACCTCTGTAAAGCTTTCCAAGTCATAATATTGTGTGACCTCATCCTTGGAGAAATAGCCGAACACATCCTCCGCATCCCCTACTGTAAGCTGTCTTAAACGAAGCCTATCGGTTTCTAAAATCGGAAACGTTTCCATTGACATTATCCATCTCCTCCTTTACATCGAAGAACCTACCTTATCAGCCACCAGCCAATCCCAACCATCACTCCATTTATGAAGAATAATACAATACATGCTCTCCACTTGTTGCTTTCACTTGTTTGAAAAAAAACAGTCACTTTACTACGACACATGAACAACGTAAACAACAAATTCCAAATAATACGCATACCATATTTTACATAGTATAGAGCAGGGTTTAGCTGTACACCGCCCAACGTTGGAGGGACATCCGGAATAAACAGAATTGCACACGTATAACGCATGGTCTCATATGTAAAATAAAATACTGCCAGCCACCAAGCCCACTTCTTACCAAATAACATGCCGACACCGGCAGTCGTCCCTGCCAAACCGAGTAACGCGATAAACCCTTGAAACATGCCCCTACAAATGCCTACTAACGTAGAAGCCTCATTTAATGCATTAAGCGTCAATAGCTGGGTCACCAACAGAAGTGCTCCATTAAAGATCAATAAAATGGCTGAAATGCTTACACCTAAAGGTCGTTCGAAAACCACGTTCGTTACATAATCTTCTACTTCTTTTTTCGTATACAGATCTGACACTTCTTCTACTCTCCTAACCCAAATTATATATATCCATTTTCGGGCGGGTATAATAACAGTATGTTCTCGCCTCATTCCCATATATCGGCTTTTAGGAAAATATGGTTTAATCTTTCCTGAAAATTCCGTTATCCGTAGGCTAATCATTATTATTTAGTGCAGCCATGCTGCTAATGATCATCCTATAATGGTGTCAAATTATCATCATGAGAATCTCTATCATTAACTGAATCCCAAATAGAGTAATATCTATCCTTATACTACCATTCCAAGAATGAATCTGACAAATGAATGGACTACTACTCGCGCTTATGAATGAATACGCGTTATTTTCGTGGCCCTGTAACCTTCAGATGACTGGATATACTCTACTTGATAACCCATTCGAGCATCCAAAAGCTCTTCCATAAATGGAAGGCACGGACTGTAAATAAAACTCCCTCCTGGCCGAATGGCTCTAAGCAATTCCATATATTTGCGAGCGTACTCATGAATATTACCATCTGCCTTCAGATGATGATGTATAAAATGATTGGAGAATGCCATATGTGAAATGATCGTCCCCCATGCACTTTCTCCAAAGGTGGTCTCTAACCAATCTCCTCGAGTGATACAACCTTCTGTTTCAGCCAACCGATCTGTTCCGTAAGCCTCAATTCCACAGGCACGTAAATAAGTAACCAACCGCGCCTCAGATCCGCAACCAACGTCTAGAACAGGCTCTTGCACACGAGCAATGTCCAATCCTAGCAGATTGGCTTGCAGCTCCGGCGTATATTCCTCACAAGGTATCCAAAAGGTATACTCACACTCTGCATACTTAGCAAACATTTCACGTCCATTGGTACGAATTAAAAAATCCCTCAAATGCCCGTAATGCTGCTGGAGCAGCAAGTCCAGGGTTGCTCTATCTATAAATTTCTTCTGGAACAGTTTTTCAATCCGAGTAAAGAGTCGATCATAAAGCTCCGTAAGCTCCCTCGCATGATCTGTGTGAAAATGTAGATACTGATTGGTATTTACAAACTGGGACAGTATTTTAGCCGCTACATCCTTCACAAAAGCGTTATACATATGCTGGCGCTTCATGCTTTGAAGCATGAGAATCAGTTCTGAGCTTCTCTGCGTCAGCCAGTACGTCATTTCTGATGAAGGTCCTAACAGAACAGAACCCTCGCGCATATAAAATAAACTCCGATGCTGATTGTACAGGAGTTGACCGTTAATAAGATTATGAAGTTGAGCGACTGCCATTCTCGCTTCCTCCTTAAGATCCAGAACATTAAAGCCCTACCCAAGCCTAAACAATGTTATCTTTGGGTAGGGCCAGCTTATTTACTAAGTATACCATGGCTATGGAAATCGTGTTTTATTGCGAATCCTCCGTCTGTACATAAGAGGATAAAGGAATATTCAGCTCACGGATCCCCTGGGCTACCAGACGAGCTATTTGCTCCGCACCGTATTCCTGAAAATGTGTATCATCCTTCACTCCATCAGGAAATGCAGGATACACCCCTGGCTCCAAGTGTAAAAATAACGGGAGTGTTCCTTCCAGACCAAGTGTATCATAGTACGCTACACTCAAGCGGCTAAGATCGACCAGCGCAACATCTGTCTCCGATGCTGTTTCCTTCATGGCCTGCACATATTCCGGGAAACTAATCCGAAACGAGGCACTTGCCGCATCATAATCCCGGCGGCCAACAGGAGTAATTAGCACAGGTGTTGCACCGCGTTGGATGGCTCCTTGGATGTAGGTTTTTAAGTAAACTTTGTAATCCGCGGGTGAAACATAACGCTCTTGGTTGTTGATCGCGGCATCATTATGCCCAAACTGTATGAGCAGATAATCTCCTGGACGGATATTGCGTAAAATATCATCTAACCGCCCTTGTACCAGAAAGGTTTTCGTGCTTCGTCCACCAATAGAACGGTTCACAAAAATAGGCTCATCAGTGAAGAACGGAGCAATCTTTTGCCCCCAGCCCGCCTGAGGCTTCATCGCGGATTTATAGGTTTGAACCGTAGAATCTCCCGCAAGGTATACCGAAGGGTGTTCTCCAGCCGTTCGAGCATCCTTTGGAGTAATAACCAAAGCGTTAATCTTCGCTTCATTACCTGAGAAATACAATTCGAGCTGACCATCGATGAGTGCAAGTTCAAATCCAGCCTCGACAAATTGTCCTGCTGTTTTGGCAGTAGGTTCTACCTTGACGATGGACTCGGCTTTAACCGTGATGTCTGTGTTTCCGGCAGTATCTCCGGCAATGAGGGAAAGCGTGTAATCCGCAGGTGGTAAATTGACAACAAATGTTGATCCTTGAACACGAACAAAATCTGAGCGTATAGCATCACTTCCACCACGATCCTCTTCATTCACTTTGGAAAGATCGGTAAATCCATAGCCTCGCTCAGGAGTGTAAGCATCCTTGGCAGTGACTTGGGTGTAGCCGTCAGCTACGTTCCCAGGGCCAAAGTCAAATCGAAGAGGCGCCGCAAGCTGTCTTTCGGCCAGTGCCTGCCCTGGGATAAGTATGGTTGCAAACAACAAGCTGAACCCTGCGCATAATCCAATCATCTTACCGAACAACCTGTGACGCTTTCCCTTTTGTTTCAAGCGCAACCCTCGCTTTTCAGGTTATTTGAGTGGTTTGTCATTGTCTATACGTGTATTGATCCCCGCCAGCTTTTGACAGCCTTGGTCCAGCGCCCAGGATACCACAATGCCAACTGTGTACCTGATCAGATCCGCGGTCAGGAACCCTTTCCCAAGCACCAAGCCGCCCAGCGTCGTTGCCCGAATATGGTTAATCCAGGGAGCCTGGTACATCTGGCTGAACTCAATGGCGAAGCAAAACAGTAAGCTGCCCCACAGGGCTACAGACAATTGACGATTCACCCACAACATTCTCAGCCCAAAATAAATCATGCACGCCCACAAGGCATCCCCAGAGTGATCAGCAACGAATTCAGGCAACCGGGAGGAGTAAACCCGGCTTCCCAAACCCAACAAAATCGTGACCAGCACAGCAATTAGGTACGCAGCGCGAGCCTTCCAGCGGAATTCCGCCTTTATTTCCCGATTGGCCTTCCTGATGACGCTCTTACGAACGCTCCTCATGCTAAATCACCTGTCCTAATGCTAGGACATCTCCGCCAAGCTACTGGAAATTCGTAAAGCATCCTCTCTTGGATAGCGCTTGCAAGATTGCTTTTGCTGATGTCATATTGTATGCACACCAGCTTGTCTGTATTTTTCATAATATAATTAATCATAATAAGCCTCCGTAATATCGTACAAACGTATCAGCAACTTCCAAACTGTTCGTGTGAGGATACTAAAATTCAATACCACGCACCTTGGCAAAAACCATTTGGTGTACCATGCTTCCCTCTTCATCATACTCGACGTTTCTTAAAATCCCCTCCAGTGTAAAACCTGCACGTTCCGCTACCTTGGCGCTGCGCGTGTTTCTGGAATCACAACGAAATCTCCACCCGATTGGCATGCAAATGCTGTATGGCAAAATCCGTAATACCGTGCACGGCCTCTGTTATAATGCCTTTTCCGGTCCATGATGTTCTGAGCCAATACCCAATTTCAAATCTTCGTGCATCCCAATCAATACGATGCAGACCGCTGCTGGCTACAAATTCTCCCGAAACCGTATCAAATATATACAACATCATATCAGACCGATCCAGAAATTTAAGTCTGGCTTGGCGTGAACGGATTTCAGATTCCTCTGCCGTAGGAAGATTTCTTGCAAACGGAAGCCAAGGCCGCAGTTCATTCGTACTCTCTCGTATCGCCTCATTGACTGCCGCCCCATCCCCCCATTGCGGAGCGCGTATGGTCAATCGTGCCGTCTGGAATTGGTCAGGGAACGATAAGAGAATGGGATTCGGTTGCTGCTCCATACTCATGATGCCCCCTCCTCCTTATTCGTTGAATAACTGCGACGATCCAGCCAACCTGTGATTTCACGCAAACTCCCAATCTGATAGTCCGGTACAATGCCCGTTTCCTGCCACGTCATAAAGCCTTCGAGCCAGATGGTATGCAATCCTGCACTTTGTGCACCACGAATATCATTTGTCGGGTGATCGCCTACATAACAGGCATGGCCGGAATCGACAATGTCCAGCTCATTCAGAGCCAACTCGAAAATTCGAGGATTAGGCTTCTGGATGTTGACGCCGCCCGATACGATAATAGAATCCACATAGTCCCTCAGCATAACTCGGTCGATTTTCGCTTGCTGTGTACGGAGTGAGCCGTTGGTAATAATACCAAGCTTCAAGCCACGCGACCGCAGTTCGGACAGCACTTCCTTGGCCCCGTCCATCAACACCGTAAACTTATGAAATTCACCATACCAAAAGCCCAGCATCTCTTCTACTGACGTATCGGGATTTTTCAGTTCCAAGTCTGCATGCAGCTCGGTATACAGTTCCCTCTTATCCCGGTACCCGTCCTGATCCGCCAAACGTATCCGTTCAACGACAGCCGCGCGGCTCGCCGGTTCTTCTGCCACAATAAATCGTTCTATAAAGCGCTCTGTATATGCCGCAAACGCCTGTTTACGATGAATAAGAGTATTATCCAGATCAAAAATAATCGCTTCTATGGACATAAATAGCTCCCTTCCTTCATCCTCTTGCACCGATTAGGTTGAAACAAATTGAATAATTCCTATTAGAAATAAAAGAAAAAAAATAGACAAGAAAATAATGATCATGTACTTCAAGATTCTCTTGGAGGTCGACTTTTGTTCCAGTTGTGTCTCGATCTGAGTCAACCTTTCTTTGATTTCTTCCAAATCCTGCTCCACCTTCACATCATGCTCCCCTTCCTTCGTTTCGACTTATTCATCTTCCGGACACTCACTCACACAAGTTGCTCCAAAAACGCACTTTTTTTACGGCATTAAAATCAATTTGTTCATAAGGCTTTTCCCCAAATTCCAGCTTGAAATACTCCTGCAAACATTCCCCATACACGATAATATCCGTTTGATACACTGAAAATACCGGATTTCCTTCTTCACATGGCTGCTCTGGGATATATCGATGTCCGTTGATCGGGATTAGCTTGGGCACACGTAAAAACTCACGTTTACATATATCAACGGCTTCCGCCGAATCTGTCGGTTTTTCGCCCCATTCGGGAGGCCAGAATATATGCTGCTCTACATCAAAAATCATACCTTCCAGCGGCCAATCCAACCTTTGCCGAATTACACCCATCCGCTGTGGTGATGTATCTCTCCAAGGGATAAAGCCTTTACCGATGGGAAGAACACTCATCAGAAGCTCCCTCAAATCGGGCGGGAAGTGAATATCATACCTGCCTTCGACGTCGGCAACCTCTTGCATGGATAATCCTGGAGCTAAGGTCACATCGTGTTTACGTAATAAATCTATGATATAAGCGATATCCATCTTTTATCGACTCCTCAGCAGCTAGCTAGTTGACCGGATTGGTCAAGAGGCCTACCAGGCTTGTAACTTCAACTTCACCAACACGGCGGGCCTTCCATAAAATATCCCCTTAGGTCTTTTCCAAAAATATGTACTTCTTTCTAGTGTAATTCAATAGGAAAAGAAATCCAAGACCTATCCGCAATACATTGCTGAATAAGCTTGGATTATATGAAAGTCCTTTATTAGAATGTATGACTTCTATACTTGCTGTCCGTTCACCTGAATATCTACGGCTACTTGCTGCCCCAACCAAGCCTGCATGCGATTCCACGAAAAAACCTGCTCCATGTGAAATACACCATATGGAAGTTCTGAACGGTACAGGGCGAGCGCTGCAAAGACGGTTGCCTTAGCGGTTAAATCAGACTGATGGTGCCCCCTTAGCCGGCATTCGACCTTCGTCTCCTTGCCATTGAGAGTTCCTCGAGCATCTACCTTGACCGCTACAGCATTCCCTCCTATATGTACCTTGCCAAAGCTGCGAACCACTGCATCACGCACGGTTTTCTGTCGGAGTAGACCTGATACTCCTATCGTTCGAAGCCCTGCCAGAAGCCGGGTGGTCAAGCGCGAATCGAAGCAAAGGCGTGTGCTAACCGTAGGAACTTTGAGCGTACGAGGAAGTGTCTGCTGATCCGAAAAAGGAAATCGATACGCCCGATGACGACCCACTCCTGCACCAAAGTCTGCTACTATGCCGTCGGTAAAGCTTTTTCGAGTCACAGAGCGTCCCTGTTCTATAACCTCCAAATCGGCATGAATCTGATCTACTGTCCACTCAATGGCAGCCTGACCGTGTCGATCCCCCAAGCCCAGCATCAAAGATATATTCAACTCATCCGTCTGATCCATGAGCTGTGTCGCTTGCAGTGCCAACAGATTGGTCAGTCCCGGAGCTAATCCTACGCTTAACAGGGCTGTGCCCTGATAAGATCGGGCCTCCTGATGACACTGCTCCACCTGACTCAAAAAGTCCGCATTCGCGGTAATATCCATGTAATGCACCCCATGTTGAAGACAAGCACGTACCAAGGCCGTATTGTCCTGATCCAGACACATGATCACCAATTTGGCTTGCTCTAATATCGACGGGTCCACCGGCTCATGAATATTAAGCTGCAAGGGCCGTATCTTACCATTCGATTGTTGGCTAAATTCAGTGGCCCGCTCCAGGCTACGACCTGCTGCAAATACCTTGCCGGGAAACATTTCACTTAATTCCGTGCATATAATTTTTCCAACATGCCCATACCCACCAATGATGATGATGTTATCCTTTGTCATAAGTCGTCACTCCCTCTTTAACCGCAAACCATGCATTTACTAAAAAAGCGCCATAATACCGGGTGATGTGGGTAAAGCCTGCATCTATCAACAGTTCCTGTATTGCCGCATTGGACACCGGGTTTGACTCACGACCGATGGAAGCAGCGAATCGTTCCCAATCCTCCAGTGAAATGCCCTGACTCAGCATATGACCTTTCCACGCCTGCATTTGGATGGAAAAAGAAGGCTCCTGCGGATTCCCATTAATAGAAGCTAGACAAAAAGGTGCACCCGGCTTGAGTCGAGCGGATATCTGGCGAAGCAATGCCTGCTTACTTTCCAAGCTCTGAAGAAAATGAAGCACCAGCAAGCAGGTAGCAGCGTCATAGACCGATTCTCTGCATGACTCTTCGCCGTGCTTTTCGTGCTGTTCTTCAGGCTGTTCTCCAGACAACTCTTCCAATGTACCTGCAACAAACGATATTTTTGAACTGATGCCCGCATGTGTCACACGCTTACGTGCCAAATCCAGCATGTGCTCAGAGGGATCAACTGCCGTAAAGGACCTTGCTTCATGGCGCCCTCCGAGTGTTATCAATTCCTGACCGCCTCCAGCTCCGACAATTAGCACATTTGGATCTATATTTCTAGTATGAGCCTGTGCCTCAAGCTGTGCGGTTATCAGACAGTCTGTCATCTCATACAAATGAGCATATCCAGGTATTTTTAAAGCAATCGTATCCGCGTACTTATGCACATTCGGATGATTCCAGCTCATAGGTTGATTTGAGTCCGTATTTCCAATATGGCTATGTCTCATATGTGCTCTCCTCCAACATTTAGCCTTGATCTTCTCAGACCATTCGTTTATTGTGGATTTAATTAAGAATCATTCTCAATTATAAAGACAATACGAATATCCACCATCCCATAAATGTGGGATTTAAATAAGCGCGCTTGAGAATCTCCAGCTTTCACGATAGGAGTAAGTGATGAACGCACACTACACGCAATTTGCACAGCTTAAGGACGCCCGACAGCAAATCATTGATCTGGGGAAAAAAGCCCCCTCATCTCTAACGTACAAGCACACCCTAATCGACCGCTTGCGTACTCAGATTGCTTTCGATGCGGCATGCTGCACCTCAGTAGATCCGCGCACACTGCTTTCCACGGGGGCATTTACAGAGTCGGGTGTGGAGGACATTCATAACAAACTTCTGGAATACGAATATCTGCACGACGATATGATGAACTATGATCATTTGGTGCGAGAAGGACAGTCTGTAGCGACGCTACATGGGTCTACACAAGGCCAACCGGATCGGAGCACACGATATAGAGATGTTTTGCAACCCGCCGGATTCGGGGACGAGCTACGTGTTCCGTTTATGTACAAAGGGAGCTGTTGGGGATTTCTTACGTTGTTCCGTCATCATGGAAAGCCTGTATTCAGCGAGGAAGAGCAACAACTGCTTGAAGCGTTAGCACCGTCCATAGCCTACCATCTGCGTCAGGCCAGTGTCGGTTTATCTCCAGCCCCTGTCATGATCACGGAAAATGAACTTGAGCCAGGGATTCTCATGCTTTCCGATAAGCTAGAACCGGTCTCGTCCAATACAGTAGCAGAGCAGTGGCTACAGCTGCTTCGGCAGCAGGAGGGAATCCATGAAGACAGCCTTCCGGCTCCTGTCCGGGCGGTATGCTTGCGAGCGCTATCCACTGCCACTGCACCAGCCCGACTATGTATCCCCTCCGCAGACGCAGGAACCCCATGGGTAACCATCAGGGCCACCCTTCTGCAAGGCGGACAGGAGCATACGGGCCAGAAGCAGCTAGCCGTATGGTTCGAGGCTGCTAAAGCAACTGACATGCTGCCGCTTATGGCTGAGGTGTACTCATGGTCCGAACGAGAGAGACAAATTGTCCAACTCATTGTTCAGGGCTTTTCGACCAAGGAGCTGGCCAGCGCACTTCATATTACTGCCTACACGGTGCAGGATCATCTGAAAGCAATTTTCTTAAAAACGGATGTAAGCAGCCGTCGTGAGCTAGTATGGAAGGTTTATTCTAGATTCAATTAACCTATGTAAAAAAGACAGATGACCCGATTAGGGATCATCTGTCTTTGCATCACTGCTCTATTGGGACGCAAGAGCCTTATTTCTTCGAAGAGGAGTTCGTATCATCGTATGACACTGGTGAGGGCTTCGCAATCCATTCATCAGCCTCAGGCTCGATATCCACGCCATTTTCCAGCTTCGTTTTCTCCATCAAGGAATCTCCGTCCTCGTCCTTCTTGTTGCGGATTTTCGCTTCGTCTTGAGTGTGGTCGCTCATGTTAATTCCTCCTTTGTTTAATTTCATCTGATGGTTGTACCTTACTCATAATTACCCATTGCCGTCTTGTACAAACCTCTACACGACCAGATGCCCTTTTTTCTCCGCCGGTCCAATGGTCGCCTCAATGCCAGCATTAAACTCCAGAAAGTCGCTTTCTATTCCATCACTGAAAATAACTCCATTTTCCGGCATCTGCGATGCAATCCGTAACGGCTTTTCGGCTGCTACCTGACCAGACACGAGATCCGCAGCAGTCGTTCGACTGGGGAATGGTTCTCTCACCGTAAAATAAAGCGATGGCGAACTCCAGGTTGCACGATGATCATGACTCATTCCGTCTGCTGCCCCTTCCTGAGTGAAGGCTACACCGGGCATCAGCTGGCCTGGAGTCAGCGAGATTGGATGCCGTGTAGCACTGCCGACAATTCCGGCCGCTCCAGCCAGCACACTGGTCAGCCAGCCTGTCGCTCCCAATCCGGTTGAAACGATAATTCCGCTGGAGGATTGCTGCTCTACCTGATCCTCCAGTCTTAGCTCATATCTCGCGGAGACATGAGTTTTGCGCCCAATGAATAAATCATTTACAGCATACAAGGATTGGCCATCATTTAATTGGGCCTTAGCCAGTGTAACTTCCTTAATTGGGCGTCTGTGCACGAATACATCCGGCACCACCCAGCGCAGGTCGGAAACAGTAAACGGCAGCAATACCCCGTCCCAGCGCAATGGGTCTGGATTCACACCGATAAGCGGCTGCTCAGTCAAATATTTTAACGTGTTGGCTACCAGCCCATCCTGACCCAGTACCACCACTGTATCCTGCTCACCAAAAATAAAGTTCGGCACATGCTCCCGCTCCACAATCTGAACTCGACCCAAAGCCGTTAACTCCGACGTAGCCGTTGCCACCGCCCTGCGGTAATTTTCGTCCTCCAGCACATAATCACTGAAATCCGCACCCAACCGTTCCATAAAGAAGCGAGCCTGCTGCACCGTATTGTATCGGACAATCAGTTCCTCCAGTCGCGTTTTACGCTTCACCAAAATGATCTTCTGCTCTGTCATTCGGCTGCTCATCGTGTTCTTCCTCCAGACCCTCTCGATCCTGCTGATCCGTTTGCTCCCGTATCTGACATGAGACCTTGCAGCAGATCCGGTGTAATATTCAGCTGACCGATTTTCCCTGCATTTTCTGCAAGCTCCTGGAATGCTATCGCAATTAGCTTATCCGGGCTCATATCCATGTTGGCCATAGCTTGAAGTACATTCGGCTCAACATCCTGCAACGATTTCATGACTGCGGTCAGCTCATAGGCCTTGGCATCGGCTTCTGCCTTTTTATTCGTTACGGTCAGCTCAATCAGCTCGCGTTTTTTCTCCTCCAAGGCTGTGTCAAATCGTAGCTGCTCCTCTTTCATCTCGCTTTGCTTTTGCTTCACAGAACGCTCGGCATCGAGTTGAGTTTCGCGGATTTGTTTCTTTTTCGTCTCCACTGCAATCTCAGTGTTCAGCTCGTTTTCCTTCACACGCCGCTCTTGCTCAATAGATGCATTACGACGCTCATACAAAGCATGATCCGCGTTGCGAAGAATCTCTTCCCTCGCTTGAGCCTCCAGCGCTCTCATCGTCTCCTTATTGGGTAGAATCGCCAAAATCGACAGCCCCATAACCTCAATGCCGAGCTTTTCCATTTCCGTATGCTGTGCAATATCCTTCGTCATGTTTTGGGCCAGACGTTCACTGGACTGAACAGCTTCTTTGAGTGGGACACGCTCCAAATACTTTTTGGTAAGCACCTTGGCGATGTTAATCACCCGTTGGGCCAGCTTGCTCGGATCATCCGAAATGTAGCGTCGTTCCTTCAAGTCATACGTATAGTTTAAAATCTGCGTCGTTTTCCGATAATCCACAATTCGATACGTCAGTTGCCCCTGCACCGTCACCGCCTGAAAATCATTCGTCATGTCCTCAAACATGAACGGCGCATCAATGGAAGAGACGGGCACGACAACAACCGAGGTGGTCGGGGCGTAGTAATAAAAAGATAATCCAACACCCTCCCGAACCACCTTCCCGTTTTTCACCTTCATCACATATTCACTGGGCTGAAATTTAACAAAGTTAAATCCAAACATAGCCGCTTCCTCACTTTCTTTATAGTTTGTAATATATTGTTATTATCATTTTGTTATTAACAATAAAATAACACACATTTTCAATAATATCAATATGACATTTATAAAAAAACAAAGGCCATTTCCCCTCCGATATGCTCGGTTAAAGGAAACAGCCCTTATTGAAACACTTTATTTATTTTCCACATTCCATTCTCTATAAAATTGCTCCAAGTACATCTCCATCCATTGATGCCGGGCCTCCGCCAGCTCTTGAGCATAAGCGGTATTCATTAAATCCTTGAGCTTGAGCAGCTTTTCGTAAAAATGGTATATGGCACTTTTACCTGTGGCACGATATTCATGTTGCGAAAAGTCTTTATCCGGGTGATGCATCATACTGCCTTTTGAGCCTGCATACATAAAGGTTCTTGCTATCCCAATTGCTCCAAGAGCATCCAACCGATCCGCATCCTGCACAACTTGACCTTCCAGCGTTTCCATAGGCGGGTTTTGTCCACCATTGTAGGACATCGTAGCTATAATAGTCATCACGTGCGTGATCACATCTGGATCACTTACATGCAGAAGCAGCCACTGCTCTACTTTATCCAGGCCCGCTTGCTTGGAATCATTTAATTTTTCATCCGCTACATCATGCAGCAGTGCTGCCAGTTCACAAATAAACGAATCTGCGCCCTCTTTGGCAGCAATTTTAAGGGACAGCTTTCTCACCCGGTCTATATGAAACCAATCGTGACCACTATGATCATGCTCCAACTGCTGCTGTACAAAGGGCTCCGCCTTTTGAATAATATCTGCCAAAATCGCTTCCTGTTGCTCCGTTCGTCTCTTCATATGTCACCTTTCAATCCCGTCCATACTTTGTATGGTAGGTTCGTTTAATTTTTTAATGCTTGTCCATTTGCTTACTACGAATCATTGAGAGCGCCTTACGGGCTGCCAGCCTCCCATTTGGGCTTCCATGCTTCACCACTTCTTTTAATAACTCGGTCGCTGGTTCATATCCATGATGTCCAAAAAGGACACATGCTCGTTCCTGTACATACATATCCTCATCGTCCAAATAGGGAAGCAATGAGTCTAGTTCGCAGGTAGGCGTGATCGCCATTAAGCTATAAAGATGCTGACATCTCACATCATCATCTACAGGTGAATCCTTTTCTAGCGAGGCTCTTAGTTCATTCATGCAACGAATATCTTCCGCTAATTGTTCTGTGCTAATGTCATCGCCGGACGGATAATCCTTACGTAGCTGTTCCCACTCCAGTGCTGGATTTTGCTCCAACTCTGCAATCAGAGAAAACGAACTTCTGTACGCCGGTGACAAATCCGTTTCCTCGTGACTTATATAACACAACTTATATGCTAACGGTCCCTCCACATATATGCCAACATAATTAGAATGGTCATCCGTCCATAGAGGGACGATATGTTTAAATACCTCGATCTGCCCCATCCACTTGATGCCCTCGGCAAGCTCTTGCTCATTCATGAGTCGAAGCTTAACGTTCCGTCCCTCTCGTTCCTTGCTATGTACGTGCAAAGCTTCCACCATGTCGTCTGGCAGATGAATTGCTAGCCGTTCAAGTACCTCATGTAAGCTCATTTTTCACGCTCCTTATCTTCTCTACTCAAAATCTACTATATAAGACCGAAAGGACAGGCTATCTTCATTTTATTCTATATGGTGTATGCATCCAACCTTTAGAACGAGAAGTCAGTAACTTGACAAAAAAAGAACCTCCAAAACCACATGAATTGTAGTCGCGGAAGTTCTTTTACATTTTCCCTACCCTATCTGTAATCCTATATAACTTATTTCCGTATTCTTACTCCACGACACCAAGCTCACGGTTTTTTTCCTTGAATCGGCTGTTATGAGAAGATACATATGCCGCTTTGTCAGCTGCTGGATCAATGTACAGCTTGGCGCTGTTCAGTGCAAGGGCGGCATCTGTGAACGTACCAGCAATTAGATACAGTTTGCTTCCGTATTCGACAAAATCGCCTGCCGCGAAAATCCCTGGCAGATTCGTTTCTAGCTTTTCGCTCACTCGGGCATGCCACTCACCCATATCCAGCCCCCAATCCCGAAGCGGGCCGAAGTCGGATTTAAGTCCATGATTCACGATGACGGCATCGACATTCAACACCTGTATTTCGCCCGTATCCACATGACTGATCGTAACCTGTTCAATCGTCTCTCCGTTGTTGCTATGTAGCTGACTCACCGCGTATGGTGTGTGAATACGGACCGAGGATGATTTCATACGAGCTACATTTTTCTCATGTCCGCCAAAGTGATCCCGACGATGTACGACAGTCACACTCGCCGCAATAGACTCCAGCTCATTCGCCCAATCCACTGCCGAGTCGCCTCCACCAGAAATCAGGACGTGCTTGCCCCGGAATGGCTCCAGCTCTTGTACAGTATAATGCAGGTTCGTAACCTCATAGCGGTCCGCCCCCTCAATCTCCAGCTTAGCCATTTTGAGAATACCATAGCCTACTGCCAGAACGATCGTGCGTGTCCAATGCTGTTCCCCTGTGGCAGAAGTTAGCAGGAACGTGCCATCCTCTTGCCGGTCCAAACCAGTGATCTGCTGTCCCAGCACAATGGTAGGCTCGAACGTCCGTGCCTGCTGCTCCAGCTGATCAATCAGCTTTTCACATAAAACCGGGGTAACCCCCCCGACATCCCAAATCATCTTCTCTGGGTATATGCGCATTCGTCCGCCCAGCTCATGCTTGGCTTCGATCAGCTTGGTTTTCATATCTCTCATTCCACTGTAAAATGCGGTATACATACCGGCAGGACCACCGCCGATGATCGTTACATCATATAATTCCAAGGACACTGTCACTCTGCAACTCTCCCTATCATAACGTAATATGTCTGCTCCTATTATAAGTGATAATAATTATCAATATCAATTAAGAAATAAAAACATGACCATTAGAGAGGTTTTTGTGATCTTAGAACTACATTTTATAGGTTTATATAGCTACTGCTTCCGTTATTCTCGTAGATTATGCAAGGATTGCTGCACTATCGCATGCAATGCTTTTTCATTAAGTCCTGTCTGTACAAATTGAAAACGGTGATCTGCCAATCTCTGAACTCGGTCTATGATCTGCCCCAGATGATAAGCAGTATGCTCCACCACATGGTATACGTCATACATATTCATCGCCCCCGTATGGTCCAATGCTGCACAGAAGGATGAAAAAGCTTCTTCTACCTCATCCATCAGTTGTTCCTTGTTTTGTATGGAAGGTATAAAGCTATCCTCCATTCCTCGCTTGTATGTAATCGTCGGATCTATGAGCTTGGCTGCGTTTCTGCGCACATGTACCATGATATGGTTGATGATCCCACCAATGCTGTTCGTTTCCGCCTCACCAACGCGCCATAGCACCTGTTCATCCAAAAGCACAATGCATGCCCGCAACTTTACCAAATATTGATTGTCCATTCTGTGCTTGGATATGATTTTAAACTCATGCATGGAAGAATCCATATATTCATTCCCTCCTTCGTCCTATCAAGTGAATTTCTCAAAAAAATTACTTCCATCGATCATCCAATATTGTTCAGGTGAAGGTACCTCGTTCAAAAAGTTTTGATATTCCCCTTTCCACCCCGCTGGGACATAGTGTTCAAACGAAGCTGGCTCAGGAAATAGCGAATAGAGAATTTTCTCGTCAAAGTTAACATAGAGAGCAGGACAGAACTCCAACAATTCATCCTTATGCTGAATAGCATCATTAAGCAACTGGAGCATTGAAGTTAGTTCCCCAGTAGTCACCTTATATTCATAGATGTGATCCAAAAATGCTCCCGCTGTGGTTTCATCCAACATAGGGATACCGAACCGTTCCTCCATCTCGGTATTCAAAAACCAATACTCTCTTTCCGTCACATACCAATTCCATTTCCCTTTAAAAATAACACCAACAATGATGTTTTGCGCATATTCAGGCCATAATTTCATGAGCTTCTCGCGTTCCCCTCTTTCTCACTCACAGTTCGATCCAAAACCGGTTTACACGGTTTCCGTCTTCCTCTATGTAATCCTTGTCCAGCGTTCCGCCATTTTGTATGATTGTTTTTTTGGAGGCAATATTATCGGAGTCGCATACAACCAAGGCACGGGAAATCCCCAGCTCTTTTGCTTTTTCTAACGCCAAGGCCAGCATTGTAACAGCGTACCTGTTCCCTCGTGCAGAAGGACGGATACCGTAACCGATATGACCTCCGGCATTCATTAGGTGTTCGTTAAGGTCATGCCTGATATTCACTGCTCCCACGACCTGTTCATTCGCATTCACAAGCCAGTATGTTGAGCTTTTGACCCAGCCTTCAGACAGGTTGATTCCATTTTCCTGATTACTTAAAACCGTCAGCATACCTTCAAAATCGTACGGTTCTAAAGAAATCACCCAAGGTACCATATGCTCCTGGCTCTGTTTCCATTCCTCATAAAATGAAAGATAAGCGTCCTTCCAGCTCTGATCCGGCTGTACCAATTTGACGGTCTGCATCCCGCTCACTCCCCCCTCTTTAAACATTCAATTCATCTGCTATTGCTTGTATTCAATATCCATGAATTTTTGCGCCCAAGCTGCAAAAGAGAGCTTATCATCCCAAGTGACTTGCTTCATCGCTTTGGCACATCCCCAGTTTAGAACCTGCTGATGCAGCATATGTACCCGGAAACGCTCAGTAAATCCTTCTTTAGATTTCATCCCTTGTGCGTAAGCAGTAAGAAAACTTTGTGCCAACTCTTCTTCGCCGTTCTCCAAATGCCGTCGTCATCTCTACACACCATAGCTCTTAATCGTTGCTTCTAGGGTTTCATCTGTATCCGCCAGCCAAACGAAACTAACCTCAAACGTTCCCGGCTCAAAAAACAATGGAAATCTCCGCTTAAACCAATCCTGCATCGGCAGATTTAGCGCCTCCTTCATATCCACCCACAGCAATTCTCCCTCAGGGGGATTTTTTAATAGCTCACCTTCAGTGGCTGTAGCCAAATAGTTAAAGACCATATATCTCAGCCCTTGACTTGGGTCACAATATTCGTCGATTCCTTTAAATACAATTTCCGTAACGGTTAAGCCTGTTTCTTCCTTTACTTCACGAATGGCCCCATTCACAATGCTTTCTGGAAACTCTACTTTTCCTCCTGGAGCAATATAACCCGGAAACCCCTTTCGATTTGGTCTATTCATAAGCAATACCTTGCTTCCGTCTTGAATCATACACATGGTATATATTTTGTGTGTCACTTCTGTTGTCAATCCGATCATACCTTTCTTTATTCACGATTCACTATAATCTAGCTTTTAACTTTCACACCGACATACTGTGGTTAAATATGGCATTTCCCATACTTTAACTCGTTATTTTGTAGAGCGCAAACTCTAACCATAGACTAGATTAGAGAACTCATGCCTAAGTCGGTCAAAACTAGCAAAAAAGACCGCCTTTCTGCAGAGCCGTTGGTACTACCAAGCGACTCCAGAAAGGAACGGTCTTATCCTAAACTTAATCATCATGCCAATACTCAATTTTCTAGGCACGCCCCGGATAACGAGAACCTGCTGCGAAACCTTTGGGCGAAATACGCTCGATCTCTTGAAGCTCTGCTTCCGACAAGGAGACCTCTAGAGCACCAAGATTTTCACGCACTCTTTCCAGTCTCTTCGTTCCCGGAATCGGGACGATATGGTCGCCTTGCGTCAGCAACCATGCCAGCCCCAACTGAGCAGAAGTACAGCCTTTTTGGGCAGCCAGTTTTTCGATCAGGAGGACAACCTCTAGATTTTTGTTGAAATTCTCGCCTTGGAAGCGAGGGAAATGACGGCGGTAATCATCCTCTGGCAGATCGTCAAATTTCTTGATCTGTCCCGTGAGGAAACCTCGACCCAGTGGACTGTAGGGTACGAAGCCGATTCCCAATTCGTTCAGAAGTGGAAGAACATCATCTTCCACTTCTCTGCTCCACAAGGAATATTCGGTTTCTACTGCGGTAATTGGATGCATCGCATGCGCGCGGCGGATCTGCTCAGCCGACGCTTCTGACAAGCCGATATAACGGATTTTCCCTTCCTTAACCAAATCGGCCATCGTTCCGATGGTCTCTTCAATTGGAGTATTGGGATCAACTCGATGCTGATAATACAGGTCGATATAATCGATCCCCAGATGAAATAGACTGGCGTCCACGGATTTTTTAATATATGCCGGATCTCCCTTGGGTCCCTGAGTGTGCGTGATCCCGAATTTAGTGGCAATCACTACCTCCTCCCGACGACCCTTGAGCGCACGTCCAACCAGCTTCTCATTGCCGCCGAACTTCTGCTGTGCATATTCCTCACCATAAAGATCTGCTGTATCAAACAGCGTTACACCAAGGTCCAGCGCTCCCTGAAGTGTGCGCACCGACTCCTCGTTGTTCGGCATCATCATCGTGCCAAGGCCCAGAGCTGATACCTCCAGCCCTTCACGTCCCAGTTTCCTTTTCAGCATATCATGGTTCCCTCTTTTCTTTGGGTAAATGGATGGAATGAACATGTACTCATTCTAATGGACCCGTATGAAGGCAACCACAGTACGTTTATACTAGTAACAAGATTACTAGGCAGAGGATTGGCTTACTGGCGTGTAGATACAAAAGTGCAGACCCGGTTGGTCCGTAATACTTGCTAAAGAATTAATATCATAAGAAACGGCCTCCACAGCGCCAGGAACTTGAAAGGAAACCCGATTCACTTTTTTGAGCTGGATATGATGCAGCTTCCACATGGTGTCAAACTCCATACTTTCCACACGCAGCCCTTCTACCGTCTCCTCAAACCAAGGATCTCCTAAATACTTGTCATAATAAGTTCTAAAAACAGCCACCGAATAGGACGCAAATTCTTCCCAGTTAACCATTCGACGACGTAATTCGGAATCCACGAACAATAAACGAATCATGACACGTTCAGAAACGGACAGGGAAGAAAAATCGGTAATGACCTCATTCGCCGCGCTATTCCAAGCAAGCACTTCCGCTTTCTCATTGCTGATGAAGGACGGATAGGACAACTGATCAATAATATGTTGCCACTGTGGATTCAGCGTTGTATGGATGGGCGAAATAGCAACCGTCTCATTGGGATTCCACAATTGAATTAGATGTGCTCTCTCATCATGAGTTAATTGTAGAGCTTCTCCTATACTTTCGATAATCTCCTTAGATGCCGTTACTTCTCTACCTTGTTCCAGCCATGTGTAATACGTCGCACTGACACCTGCCAGCATAGCAACTTCTTCTCGGCGAAGCCCCGGTGTTCTTCGCTGACCCTGTGAAAGTCTAAGACCTGCCTGCTCTGGTTGAAGTCGATTTCGACGTGACTTCAGAAAAGCACCCAACGTTTTGGATTTACTATAATCATTCATGTGTCACCTCTTTTCGAATCAATCGCCATAGAACGATCACAGTCCCTCCTCAAACAACTGTAGGCCTATGATTTCAAAGGCGACACCGTCGCCCGCTTTAACGTTGACATCACCATTCATTTCTTCAGAATCCAAAATAAACGTAGTGTCTCCTACTACAATCTCCAGACATTCTATTTCGCCTGCTACGTTGTGCAGCACTTGATGTATCATTCCTTGAATCCAATAGTCGCCTAGCTTGGGTTGAGGCCGAAAAATCCCTGTCTCTTCAGTAGACTTCAGCCTTCTGAACCCTTCTATACTGGATTGAGAAGTCTCGACCGAAATCACACAACCGGGAATCAACTTATCCAAGCTTTGTTCACACGGGACAACATACGCATATCCAGAAGTCAGTTCATGCCAGAAATATGTCCAGTAGCCGTATACTTTTTCCTTGCCAATACTACGAATGATGATATGCTGATCTTTATTTATTTCCTTGATCTGTACGCGCATATATAGAGTCCTCAGTAGATACTTTTCTTATAATAATAGTGTTTAAAGCCTCTTGGAGCATCGTTAATGACACCAACGACTTCATACCCCTGCTTTTCATAGAATTCGGGCGCTTGAAAAGTAAAGGTATTAAGTTGTATAAAATTACACCCTTTATCTTTAGCAATTTGTTCGATTTCACCAAGCAGTTGCGAACCGTAGCCCTTTCCTCTGTAGCGCTGATCTACCCACAAAATGTCAACCTCCACCCAGTTCCAACATAGTACACTTAGGAGACCGCCTATCACCTGACCGACTTCATTTTTAAGCGTAAGATTAATCTCTTCGTATTGGGTTCGAATATCTGCTGGGACGTGTTTCGCATTATACTCAATCAACTTGTTTCTGACTAAACGCGCTTCATCCCTACTACCTCGACTCATTTGAGGTTCCAGCGTCATGGCATAAATCCTCCAATTTAAAATGAATACTAGCACTTACTGATTTAAATATAATGGTTAAAATACTTTCATCTTCCTACTGTTATATATTGTATATACTTTTCTATGTTTAGTCACATGATTCATTTAACGGATAGAATTATTTCCGATCTAATTAGCGCTGATTGAAAGTCGCTCCCTGGATTCATGCAAAATACTGAAGTAAACGTAAAAAAACAGTTTCTGGTTTAATAGGCCAACAACTGTTTTTTATTCATATCGTTTTAAATGAAATGATTTCATCGTCTTACTGCTTATGAGGCACTGACTGGAGTCAGCTTGCCGCCGCCAGACAAAGTAATTGTCTCCCCGCTCAACCAGTTATTTGCACTCTCACCCGCGTCATAATAAATAGTGTGTCCATTATCCACGATGTTCGAGAGTTCAGTGCCACTATCTGTGAGAGTGGTCAGATAGGAATCAGATGTAACGATCCACTTGCTTGTTTTATCCAGATTTAACGCAACCGACTTGGCTGTGTTTTCCGAATTAATAGCGCCTTTCAGAGTTGTTTTGTTTTTCAGATTAGCCGTAATGGAACTAACTTTATCCGCAGTCATGCTGCCCGGCAATGTTTGGTTGTCCGCGTTAAGCGTCACATGGGCCCCGTTTGAACCTGTGGTCCCCCACTTATCTGCAGCAGCATTCAGTAGTACTCCTGTATTTCCTTTTAATTTGGCCCCTTTCAGGTTAACCACAGCTTCTGTGTTGGTTGAATAAAAGATAGGACCTGCTTTGGCTGTCAATGTCCCCCCATTCATCGTAAAGACGGTGGTTCCGACCTCGGCATCACCCGAGAAACTTTGGTACAGCATCACTCCACGATCTACATCTCCAGACAAGCTGGTGTTATTAACCGTAATGCTGTTTCTACCTTCAATGACAGCCGCTTCCGATCCGGTTGCTTTTAAATTCGAATTAGACACGGTAATGGTACCTGTCGAATAGATACCTGGGGAACCTTTTCCCGTTGTTTTTGCCGTTGCTTTGGTTACAGTAATCGTACCGTTTCCCCGGTCTGTCGCAATCGCAGCGGAATGCTCACCAGCCGTTTTGATATTGACATTCGTTGCATTAACCGTTCCCTTCAAGGTGGCATCCAATCCACGCGAGGAGTCGGCGCTGGTTTGAATAGTAACATCTTTTACATGAATTGTAGAACCCTCTCCTGTTGCAAAAACAGCATTGGCTCCATTAGCATCCGTCTTAACAGTAGAATCCGATAACTGAATGGTGCTAGCAGAAGCGGCCAAAACACCGGCATTCAGGCCATAAAAGTTGCTGTAATCATCTGACGATGTCGTACCCTTTTTCGTCAAGCTGGACTTGGTAAGTGTTAATTTACCACTGTCCGTTACTTTGACAATCGACTGATCTGCCTGATCGGCTGCAATCGTCTGCTTGAACAGGGTTACACTTTTACCACTTTGTGTGTACTTTGCTGTTCCGTTGTCTGTATAACTGTCTGAGCCTTCACCCGGTTTTCCACTTGGTGGTTCGCCATCTGGAGGTGTTCCCTCAGGAGGTGCCTCTACTGTCGTACTGGTTCCTGTGGTACTACTGTCTGTAGAAGTTACTGTAGAAGAATCCTCTTGAGGGGCGGTTACAGACGACGAGCTAGAAACTGCATTTGTTCCGTCTGTTGATGAGCTGGCATAAGCGTATGATGCAGTAATAGAAGCCAGCAGTACAGCAGTAACGATAACATTCAATTTCTTCTTCATTACAATCATCCCTTTTCATAGAGTTTAATTGGGTAAAACCTGTATGCTTGAACTTGGTGTATTTACAAGGTGTTGAGTAGATTATAGAAAGTGCAATGCTTGTCCTGATCAGCTCAAATTCATCTTAGAGCAGCAGGTTGAAAATAAAATGAGCGCTCACTGAACGTTTACTGAATGCACAAAAAAGCAGACCCCGAGGAAACGGAGAGCCTGCTATTGTTTGTATCCATCGTCTGTCCTACAGGAGAAGAGATGGGATGATCAAATTGAAATATCCAGTGATTTCCCCACTCCCGTAATATCACTGCTGTTAGCGCTGTTGATACGAGTTGTTTCCGTGTTACTTGGAGCGGGCTTTTCCATTTTTGGAGCTGACGTGCTGCTGGATTGCGAACTTTGCTGTGCAATTTGAGCTTCAATCTGTTTAATTTGCTGCTGAAGCTGCTTTATTTTTGTTCCTTTTGTATCTTTATTATCCTTACTTTGCTGTACCTTATTGTACTCCGCTTCAAGTTGAGCTTTTTGCTTTTCCAGACTAGCTGTATCGTTGGTACTGGATGAAGATGAAGTGCTTGTAATAGATATTGAACTGCTGGATGTGGATGAAATGTTCATACGAGATTTCCCCTTTATAAAAGTATGAGTTTTACACGTGTGGGCTAACCGGTTCTAAGCTATGGTATTGCACTCTAATGACTATGACGACGATGATACAGATTGTTCAAAAATCTTAGCGATTTTATCGAATAAAGCCGATATTTCTTCATCTGTGGCATTCGATTCATCTGTATTTCCCCACGCTTCTTTTAATGCAGAAAGCAGATCTGTTTCCTGATCTTTGTCCGAAGCTGTTGACCCGGATATAAGACTGGAACTCAGAACGCTTTGCAAATCACTCAGCAAGGATCTTTTTTCATCTACTGTAAGCTCTTTCTCAGATGTAGCACTGTTATCCTCTTGATTGGAAGTCTCTTGGATATTCCAAGCGAATGGAGGCATAATTCCACCCATTGCCTGCATCATAGGAGGCAGAACACTGCTATCCATTTCAGGGTGGACGGGTCCCCTTCAGGCGGCGGTGCAGGACGATTATTTCGGATCGTTTCTGCTATCTTATCGAATAGCTCCGATACTTCCTCATCTGTTGCCGTCGAAAGATCCACACCGGCTAATAAGTCGCTAACCGAAGCCAACGGATTCTTCGTGCTATTGGTGAGTTCATCTGTATCAGAGGAAGCACTTGAAGACATCAGATAACTTTGCAGGTCAGACAACAGCGTTTTCTGTTGGTCTGCAGTTATTGCAATGGTATCCTGATCGTCGTACTTGTAATCATTACTGTAGTTTTCCGTAGGAAGCGGAGCCTGCATTCCTCCCGTGTATTCCATAAATTCCTTGCTCAATTCGAGTGAATCGTTAGATTTCTTGTGTGTGGTATGACCCGTGGTATTTAGTCCATTCTCATTTGACTTCACCGTATTCGATTGATCATAGGAAGTCGTGATGAGATGCCTGTTAATGGATAGTGGCAAAGTAGATCCCCTCTCAGTGTACATAATGTTTTTAGCTGCCCACCTACCTTTCATCGGCAGCAAATCTGAATGCAACCTGAGGGTATGCTGAATGATAACTGAATACATACAGACTCACTAATACCGTAATCCTTTTTTATTTCCTAGACCATAGTCAAGGAAAATCCCCTCCGCAGGACGGGGGGATTAACCCTACTCGAGACAGGAGTAAGTAAAGGGATAATTTGTTACTCTTAGCAAAGAATAAATGAACGTATTCTAAAAATTGAAAGTAGGGGAATGATGTATGATCCGTATTAGCCATTTGGTTCACGAGAGACTTATGTTCCTATTCAAATTTTTGTACTCGCCTGCATATGTGGGTAGTGTAACACCAAGTTCCAGATTTTTAGCTAAAAATATGATAGAATCCATTCCATGGAGTGAAGTTCATGCTGTTGCCGAGCTTGGTGCTGGCACGGGGGCAATTACTCAATACATCCCGTCTGCTGCCAATTTTCAACCAAAGGTTTTACTCTTTGAAAAGGACCAGGCCATGCAGCAGAATTTAAAAAGAAGATTCCCGAATTATCTGTGCTATTCCGACTCGCGTGAGCTTCAGCTTGCTATGAAAAATGCCCAAATAGAACAGCTTGACTGCATAATTAGCGGGCTGCCATTTTTCAATTTTCCACAAGCGATGCGAAATCAAATTGTAGAACAAATTCATCTATCGCTCAGGGATGGAGGAATGTTTGTGGCCTTTCAATACTCTAAACAGATGAAGCAACAGTTAGGTGAATGGTTTGATATTGAAGAAATTAAGTTTGTGCCTATGAATATTCCACCTGCATTCGTGTATGTATGCCGAAAGAAAGCATAAGAAAGGAGTATAGGTATGGACGTGGAATATTTAATTTCCATCATCGAACAATACGGCTATGCAGCATTATTCTTTTCTCTATGGCTCGGAATTGTGGGTCTGCCCATCCCGGATGAAGTCATTGTGATGACTGGCGGGGCTGTAACAGGCATGGGCATACTTCACCCGTTACCCGCTTTTTTAATTGTATATCTTGGGGTTATATCAGGCTTGTCCTTAGGTTATGTATTGGGGAGAACCGTGGGTACACCGATTCTAGAACGTTTGCGCCGGAAGAAAAAAATGGACAAGTACATTACGTTTTCAGAAAAATTAGTACATAAGTATGGAAACTTCACTATTTGCATCAGTTATTTGCTGCCGATCGTCCGTCACATTATCCCATATATTGTCGGAATCAATAAAATGAGCTTCAAACGCTATGCACTCTTCTCTTATTCAACAGGCTTGATCTGGACGCTAATCTTCTTTCTGCTCGGACGTATCTTTGGCGATCATATACAAGCAGCAGGAGAACTGATCCATCGTTATGGCCTGCAGATGGCACTGCTTCTCATCATGCTGACAATTATATTTTTTACAATGAAATTTGTGTGGGGGAAGAAAACAACGGAGGAGTAAAGGTTGAGTATATTCGGCATGTTCATAATATAAGCGAATTTAAAAGTTACCTTTGGTGCTTCCCATCCGACTGCGCATTGGCACGACAGGTAACTTTTTAGTTCAGGTTTGTCCTTTTTAGCAATACTATCCATATGATATACTATAAACTAACAACAGAATGGCTTAGATGGGCGGCCGGCTAGTCTCCTGCAAAGGAGGTGATGCCTGTGGAGGTTAAAGATACATTAATGTTGATGATTCAATTTGCAACGTTGGTGATCTTGATTATTTCCTTCAACAAAAAGAAATAGACCGCCCTCTGGAAAAGGAATGCGGTCATATTTCGATGACTAAAACTTTTTGAACAGCCACCGCCCTTATAAGCGGCTGTTGTAAAAGAGTGAGGATGTTGGTAGCATCCTTACTCTTTTTTAGTATATACTTATTAGTTTTAGTTTATCACAGGAAAAACCATATTGCCAATATGGCAAATCTTTTTAAGGGGCAGCTTTCACACTACGTTACTTCTTTAATTGAAGTAGCTTAACCAGCTTGTCATGAATGGCAGTATTCGGGTAATTCCCGCTAAACTGAGAAGAGCCGGGGCCCATTGCGGTTAACGCCACATCAACAGATGTATGTCCTCCCGTGGTCCAGTCGATATAAAACTTTTCATTAGAGCCTTTTACAGTAAAAGGACCATCTTCTTTGGAGACGCCTTCACCGGATTCATCCTCCGCATCTTCGCCTTCAATCGCCAAACCGCCCGTTTCATGATCTGCCGTCACCAACACTAATGTATCTGGATGTGCTTTGGCATAATCCTTTGCTACTTTAACAGCCTTATCGAGCTGTTGCCCAGCCTTAATTGTTAACTCACCTTCATTGTCATGCGCCATCTCATCCGTTCCTTCTTCCTCTACCATCAGGAAAAAACCTTTTTGGTTTTTGGAAAGAACATCAATCGCTTTAGCCGTCATATCTGGTAGAGAAACCGTTGGGTTGTAAGAGTTACCCAGCTTGTTGTGAGCTTGAAACATTTCTTCATTGGCGAACAGCCCTAACAACTTAGAACCTTTAGCTGCTTTCATTTCTGTCTGATTTGTCACATAGCTATAACCCAACTTCTTCGCTTGTTCTACCAAATTTCCTTGAGTTCCCTTACTAGCTTCCTCAGGATCTTCTGCCGGTGCATCTGGATGTTTGCCTACTGTTCCGGCAGGGTACCAGAAATCCTCACCACCGCCCAGAATAACGTCCACCTTGCTTTTCTCCAGATACTGCTTGGCAATCTCGCTTTGAGCGGAGCGTTTTTCGACATGCGCACCAAAGGCGGCCCCCGTTGCGTCTGTCACTTGGCTTGTCGTCACGACACCTGTAGACATGCCTGCTTTTTTAGCCAGCTCCATAATCGTTGTCACTGGTTTTTTATTCAAATCCATTCCGATCGCGCCGTTATACGTTTTCACACCTGTTGCAATTGCAGTCGCAGCGGCGGCAGAATCCGTAACCAGATTATCCCCTGAACTTGTGCTAACCAAGCCGGTTACAGGCATGTTGTCCATTTCAAGTAATCCCGATTTCCCTACCGTCGCCAAGCGAATCGCGTTGCGACTTGCTTCTCCCATACCATCGCCGATAAAGAGAATGACATTCTTAGGAGCATCGACTTTCGCTGACGAAGTTTTCAGTCCTTTGGATACCTGTGCGGTAGTAGACTTGGTATTAGATGAGGCTGCAAAAGCGTTGGGGATATTAGCAGATAACAATGGCGCACTCAAGACGGTAATGGCACCTAAAGCAAGGATACTCTTTTTCATCGAACGCTTTTTCACAAGGTCACACTCCAATAAATTTAATATTCATATATGATAAAGTAATCATATATCTGCTTTGTAAAGCATCGTAAAGCAATAGATTACACGAATGTAAAATTTGGAGTGACCACCTATTTTTTATAAAACAAAAGAAGACACCGACTCTTAATTTATCAAAGTCGATGCCCTCTGGCGTTTTTATTTAAATGGCGGCGATATTTTTGCCGATCGGCATGGTGTAGTAGAGCGGTTTTTGCTGTCCATTTTGCTGATAGACTACAAGCAACAGCGTGCGGCCTTCGGCTGTCAATGGGCTTCCCCCACTCAGGATATGATCCAGACTAAACGGCAGTACATCCAGCACAGCGTGCTTTTGCAGTTCCTTTTCACTCAGCTTCAATGAAGCAAAGGCTGGAATAATCTCGCGGTATGGCTGAGGCTGTTGATTGCCTACATTCGCCTCACCTGTACTCTCCTTGCTCGCATCTGCCACTAAATCTGCAACCGCAGGTGACAACAGCGCGTCCGGGTGCTGGAGAATCATTTTCATGTAGCTGGACCAATCGTCCTTCTCCAAGGTATGCTCCCACCAGATTTTACGCGGCTTGTATTTATGGTTCAGGAAATAATCAAGCTTCATCAGTCCAAGCACCATATCCATTCGCTTTGTTCCACGCGATTCCAAGAAGGACTGGAGACGCGTGAACAAATCTTCGAGCTGATGTCCAATTTTTTGCCAGCCCTGTCCTTCCCAGTAGTCTCCGAATTCCTGAAAGAAATCAAAAGCGGACGAGAATTCACGCTCAATCAGATAGTTGACTGTATGATCCATACGATGAGAGTTCCAGTATTTCTCCAATACATCTTCCAAGCGCTTGAGCCGGACGATATCGGCAAAGGAAAGGACGTCATTGCTCAGCATTTCATAAGGCGCCACGTCCATGTACTTGTAGTTGTACTTATCTGCGTCGATACGCAGTCCAGTGCCACGCAGCATTTTAAGGAAGCCAAGTTGAAGCTCTTCCGGGCCGAGCGCAAAAACGTCATTAAACGTTTTACGGAATGTGTTGTAGTCCTCCAAAGGCAATCCGGCGATCAAATCCAAATGCTGGTCGATTTTACCGCTTTGTTTGACCTTGGTAACAGTACGGGAAAGCTTGGTAAAGTTCTGGCGACGTTTAACCAGCTCATTGGTAGGATCATTCGTTGATTGGACGCCGATTTCAAATCGAAATACGCCCGGCGGCGCGTTTTCCGCCAAATAATCCAATACCTCAGGACGCATAATATCTGCCGTAATCTCAAACTGGAAGACACAGCCACGGTGATTTTCAATCAAAAATTTGAACATTTCCAATGCATAATCGCGTTTAATATTAAACGTCCGATCCACGAACTTGATTAGGTTGGCTCCATTGTCGATCAGATACAAAATATCTGACTTTGTGCGCTCGATATCGTAATAACGCACCCCAACCTCAATGCTGGACAGACAAAACTGGCAGCTGAACGGACAGCCCCGGCTCGTTTCAAAATAAACAACCCGTTTCCCGAGTTCCGGTATATCCTCTGCAAAACGATAGGGCGACGGCAGCTCGTTCAAGTCTGCTTTCGGGCGGCCGGGCATCTGAATAACCTCTTCTCCCTTACGGTAAGCCAGTCCATAGACAAAATGGAACTTGCGATCCCCTTCCAGCTCCTGCAGCAGTTGATGGAAGGTTTCTTCTCCTTCACCAACCACGATAAAATCCACATTCGCCAAACGCTTCATCCAGTGATCCGTATCGTAGGATACCTCCGGACCACCCAGAACAATTTTGACCTCGGGCATAATCTTTTTCAACACATCAATGACTTTAATCGTCTCTTCAATGTTCCAAATATAACAGGAAAAGCCGATGACATCTGCCCCCCGTTGAAACAAATCGGATACGATGTTCATCACCGGGTCCTTAATTGTGTATTCCGCCAGCTCGATATCAAAGTCCTTTTCACTGTAGGCTTTGAGGCATCGAATTGCCAGCGAGGTATGAATATATTTTGCATTTAGCGTTGATAAAATGACTTTCATAGGTCACAACCTTCTATAGTTTGCATGGACTGTTATAGCCTTACCTTAGTATAGCTATTCAAAATCCTCGTACACATCGTCTGCATAAATCTCGTCCTCGCTTACCGTTCCCCCGATATTCCCCTGATTTTGAAAAAAATCAAGAAACGGCTTGCCGTACTTACGGAACTTCACTTCGCCGACACCCTTGATCCGCAACATGTCTGCCTCGGATTGCGGGCTCGCTACGCTCATCTCACGCAGCGTCGCATCATTAAAAATGATATAAGACGGTACATGCTCCTGGGCGGCCAGATCGCGGCGGATCAGGCGCAATTGCTCAAACACGGTTTCGTTGACTGCAGCCGGGTATGCATCGCGTCCCTGTCTTCCGCGTGAACCTGCTCCACCTGCAAAAGCCGTGGCATGTCGCACCACACGCTGCATGACTTCTCGCTGGCCTTTCAGCACTTCAGCCGCAAGCTGCTGCAAGCGTACGACCGGATATTGTCCCTCGGACAACATCAGATAGCCTTCCGAAACAAGAACATTGATAATTTCAGCAATTTCTTTTTCCGTCCGGTTGCCCATCACGCCATAGGTTGGCAGGCTGTCAAAACCATACTGCAGCACTTTTTTGTTACGCGAGCCTTTCAACACCGAGGCGACCATCGAGACCCCATAACGTTCCCGCATGCGATGAATGCACGAAAAAATCTTTTGCGCATCTATGGTCATATCAACCAGTTCCCGCTCATCTGTACATGAACTACATATGCCGCAAGCTTCATGCTCTTCCGCTTCTCCGAAATACTCAAGCTGTGCCGTACGTAGGCAACGAGTCGTGTAGCAATAATCAACCATCTGCTGGAGCTTGCGGTAGTCGTTACGCTTGCGGTCTTCATCCTGTGGATTTTGCTCAATCAGAAACTTCTGCGTCACAATATCTTGCGGTCCGAACAGCAAAATACATTGACTCGGGTCGCCATCACGTCCTGCGCGTCCCGCCTCTTGCACGTAAGCCTCCATATTTTTAGGCATGTTGTAGTGAATGACATAGCGTACGTTCGATTTATCTATCCCCATGCCGAAGGCATTGGTTGCTACAATGACACGGATATCGTCGTACAGAAACCCTTCCTGGCTATCTGCACGTTCCTGATCTGTCATCCCGGCATGATAACGCCCGGCTGCCATGCCTGCGTCACGCAGCCGTTGGTACAAATCGTCCACGTCCTTACGTGTCGCCGCATAAATAATGCCCGATTCACCCTCATGCTCACGGGCATAATTCAGTAAAAAGCTGCGTTTGTCTTCCCCGCGTAGCACACTGAACGCCAAATTTGGCCGTCCAAGGCCTGTAACGAACGTCTCCGGTGAGCGCAGACGAAGTAGGCGCACGATGTCATCCATGACCTGCGGTGTCGCCGTTGCCGTAAACGCCGCCACGATTGGGCGTTCATACAGCCCGTCCACGAATGGAGCCACAGCCAGATAGCTGGTACGGAAATCATGGCCCCACTGGGATACGCAGTGCGCCTCATCTACCGCAACGCAGGAAATTGGCAACTGAGCCATTTCATCCCGAAACCAGTCCAGTTCCAGTCGTTCCGGTGCGACATACAGCAACTTCAAGTCACCATTTCGTGCGGCTCGTATGCGGTCATTCACTTCTCGACCACTCAACGTACTATTGATGTAGGCAGCAGCAATCCCCATTGTAGTCAGCGCATCCACCTGGTCCTTCATCAGCGAGATGAGCGGTGACACGACAATGGTCAGCCCCTCATGCAGCAACGCGGGGATCTGGTAGCATATCGATTTTCCGCCCCCTGTCGGCATGATGCCCAACGTATCGTTGCCCTCCAACATACTGGCCACAATTTTCTTTTGTCCCTCCCGGAAATCGGGATAGCCATAAAATTTTTGCAGCAAGTCCTGCGCCCGTTCCAATGTTGGTGCTTGTACACTCATAGTTTCAAAACTCCTCATATTTCTAGCGTCCTTGACGCATATCGGCTTTTCTTTCGTTACCTTTAGTTTACCGGGGTTCAGGGTAATGTTCAACCGCTAGAAGACTGCCAATCTGGTTTAGTCCCTTATGGCGTTCGCTGTTTTCTCATGATATAGTGAACACGGTGCCGCAAATTTGTCCATAACTATGAAGAGACACGGTTCCAAGAAGGAGAAAGAATCCATGAACAATCGGAAACCCCAAAGGAAAAATCATACAAAATCTACGTCAAACGCAAGCCATTCCAAACGCAGTCATAAACCTGCCGGAAGATCTGGCTCCCATAGACCGGAAGCTCAACGGAGAACGAATGCTTTAGATAAAGCCCCTGCCAAAACATACATCGTCCAGGAGCCTGCCGAGCTATTGAGCTTTTTAGTAGAACATGTGACTGGCATGGGTCGTAACTCCATTAAATCAGCACTGGCTCGTGGGCAGGTGTCCGTCAACGGCATCCCGCGTACCGTACATAATTTTCCACTGGAACAAGGTCAGACTGTCGCTCTTTCCAAGGAAAAAGTAACTCCCGTTGTACCACTGACTGGGCTACGTATTTTGCATGAGGATGAAGCCATTATCGTTATCCATAAGGATGCCGGGTTGCTGTCCGTGGCTTCAGCGCAGGAGCAGGAAGTAACAGCATATCGCCAGCTTACGGCCCATGTGAGGCGCGAACATCCGTACAATCGTATTTTTGTACTGCATCGTTTGGATCGTGATACATCAGGAGTGATGATGTTTGCGAAAAGCGAAGCCATACAGCAGGAAATGCAAAAAGCGTGGAAGGAAGTTGTGTATGAACGAACATACATTGCTCTTGTCGAAGGGCAAGTTAAAAAAGCTGAGGGTACAATCACTTCATGGCTGAAAGAAAGCAAGACGCTAAAAATGTATTCCAGTCCTTATCCGAATGACGGACAGCACGCAGTCACTCATTACAAGCTGCTTCAAGCCAATCGGCATGTTTCTTTGCTGGAAGTACGTTTGGAAACCGGACGCAAAAATCAAATCCGCGTACATATGGAGGATATCGGTCATCCAATTGTTGGAGATAAAAAATACGGTTCCAAATCCAAGTCGATTGGGCGCCTTGGCCTACATGCGAGGGTATTGTCATTTATTCATCCCGTCACCGGAGTATTGCTGCGTTTTGAATCCGACATTCCTAAAACCTTTTTGAATCCGTTTCAGGAGTAGAATTGGGCAAAGCATACGGAGATTAGATGGAAAAATATAAGAGGAAATGAGGGGGCTGTAGAAGACAGCACCCTTTTTTGATTGATTAAGCGGTATACCTCCGAACACCATCAGCCATTTTCATCAACTCATCCCATATATATATGGGCGTATTACACACTGGACAATCTACCCAACCGTTTAAATAGGGTAACTGGGCAAGCAGCTTGTTCTCTTCAATTTTTTGGGCATATTCGTGTAACCACTGCATATTAGCACCTCTATGGTCCAATGAACGGGGGCGGATCGGATGGGGAACCAGATTGTCTGAATTTACAGGATCCTTATCATAGACAACCAGGGTGTCATTCTGTTCATCAGGCCAAATATAGAGCGGGGTACCGCAATGGGGACAATCCAGCGTATATTCGTCACCTGTATCGAAGCTTTGTAGCATATAAGCTACGCAGCGATAACCCTGAAAAGCGGCACCCGCAGCCAGAACATAGCGTTTACCGACATCTCCTTCGTGCTCTTTCGCATAGAGCACCATTTCTTCAGTCAATTCTGCAAGTCGGACAATGGCACACCGATATTGTGCATAAATATATTCAGCCAGACTAGAATCCACTTTTACCTGATCCCTTGTAAATTCCAATGGAACTTTGGTATGTAAGGGATTGTTATTCTTCGCTTCGAATATTCCGCAAATGTTATATATATCTGCACGAATCCCTATATCAGAACTTTTTAACGCAATGTCCACAAGGTAAGGTACAGCTGCAAATGTACAAGTATACAACGTATTTTGGTGATACAGTTCCTCCCAATACAAGGTGTCAGCCATTTCGCCGTCATATCCGGCTTGGAGCTGCTTCAACATTTCTGGGACGTATTGAGAAGAACCGTAGGGGCCTTGGAGCAGAGTCCAGACCGGATCGGACAAAGCCAGCATCTTGATACTCCTTCCACCGTTTTTCTTCCAGTAGAGGATTTTGCAAAAATCCAATAAACGACTTCCAATGAATAAGATATAGATCGAAATGGTTTAGTTCATCTATATCTTGCACTTCGGAGCGACTGGAATCGAATTTTGCAAAATCCTGATAGTAACATGGGATCGGTTTTTAAATAAAATTTTGCTAACAAAATTCATTTTAACTTCATAATTCTCAGCTTCTTACGTTTATTTTATTATACGCATATTATTAGCTGAAGTTGCTTTTCTCGATTTACGCAATATACAAAATCACTATTTTTTCGGGTCTATAATCATATTCGGTTAAGCTTTCTGCATTGTGAAGGTGATACACATTAAATTAATGAATTAATTACCCGGTTTTTATGTTTTACTACGAGTCCTCTGTCCATTCAGTTTCTTCTTCATATACATAGTTCATATTATAAGTCCTGTTACTTAAAAATTGCTGAGTAAGAAATAAAGTATATATACTTTAAAATTTCCATACATGTAAAAACAAAGCCGCTCCCCTGCCTGTTTTTAATTATGCCAAACGGGTAAGACATACTTGTTCAAGCCTTTAATCTAACACTAGAATCAATTTCATAAATGATTAAACCAACGAAGTGTATACTACATATAGACAAATTAAACCATTTTGATCTATATGTACTCTTTATTAAAGCTACTAAAAGTATTATGAAATGGATTCACTACAGAACTGATTTTATGAATCGGTATATGAAAAGGTGTGTTGGGAATATTATGTATGAATACTGCGACTATAAGGGGAAATAGCCTATGACCATAACACCGGAACAGCGGATTACCCTGCACGGATTTAACAATTTGACCAAATCATTAAGCTTCAACATGTACGATATTTGTTATACCAAAACCAAAGAAGAACGCGAGGCGTATATCGAATATATTGATGAACAATACAACTCAGATCGGCTGACAGCTATTTTAAAAAATGTATCTGACATTATCGGCGCCCACGTGCTCAACGTAGCCCAGCAGGATTATGTTCCTCAAGGAGCCAGCGTAACAGTACTTATATCAGAAGGACCCATTGTGGAGGTACCGACTGAATCTTATGCCGAGTCACCAGGCCCCCTACCTGAATCTGTCGTGATACAGCTGGATAAAAGCCACATTACGGTTCACACCTACCCGGAATATCATCCAGACGAGGGGATCAGTACGTTTCGAGCTGATATTGATGTCTCTACCTGTGGGGAAATCTCCCCACTCAAGGCACTCCACTATTTGACTCATTCTTTCGACACCGACATTATGACGATTGATTACCGGGTACGCGGCTTCACACGTGATACGAAGGGACATAAGCTTTTCATCGACCATGATATCGCCTCCATTCAAAACTATATTCCAGACGAAGTACGCAGTCAGTATGACATGATCGATGTGAATGTGTATCAGGAAAATATTTTCCATACCAAATGTAAGCTAAAACAATTCGATCTGGACAATTACCTGTTCGGCTACACCAAGGAAAGCCTGAGTGAAAAAGAGAAACAAAATATATCAACACGTCTCAAGATCGAAATGGACGAAATTTACTACGGTAAAAATATGACGTAACAGATCGAATGCGTGAAAATAAAATAGATCATTTTATTGAAAAAAAGATGATCGCTTGGACTGGAATACAGCCGGGCTTTCGTCCTTTTTTCAATACAAAATAATAGATATTACTCAACTTGATCTGTACAAGCGAGAGATTGTTCACTATGATAGGGGAAGAAACCACTAATTTAAAATATCAGCATAGAATTTACATCCGCTTTTTATTGTAAGCGCAATCAATTGATCCTACGTATGATTTTGTTATGGAAGACAAAGGAGGAATTTGTATGCAAGGCGGTATTGGCGGTAAAAACATCATTTTGCGATTGGAAATTTCCACCGGACATATCCAATTTGGTCAATTGATTACGTTGGTAAACGAACATGGCGGAGATGTGATTGCCATTGACGTCATTAGCACCTCTGAGAAGGTCACTGTGAGGGATATTACAGTTACCATTGCCGATCCAGCAGAAATCGACCGAATGATTGCTCGGATTAAAAAAGCACAAGGTGTTAAGGTACTATCCATCTCAGATCGTACCTTCCTATTACACCTCGGGGGCAAAATTGAAATGCAGCCCAAAGTCCCAATTCAAAACCGCGATGACTTATCCCGGGTATATACCCCCGATGTGGCACGCGTATGCATGGCGATTCATGAGGAACCGGACAAAGCTTTCCGTTTGACGATCAAGCGTAACACGGTCGCTGTCGTCTCTGACGGAAGCGCTGTTCTCGGGCTAGGTAACATCGGTCCCTATGCAGCCATGCCGGTTATGGAAGGCAAAGCCATGCTGTTCAAGCAGCTCGGCTCCGTCGATGCCTTTCCAATCTGTCTGGATACGCAGGACACCGAAGAGATCATTAAGGCCATTAAACAAATGGCCCCAGCTTTTGGCGGGATTAATCTGGAGGATATTTCGTCGCCACGATGCTTTGAGATTGAACAGCGGTTACGTAAAGAGCTGGACATACCTGTTTTTCATGACGATCAGCACGGCACAGCTGTCGTTTTATACGCAGGGCTGATCAATGCGCTCAAAGTTGTCGGCAAAGCCCTGTCTGACGTCAAAATTGTCGTCTGTGGTATCGGGGCTGCGGGTGTGGCCTGCACAAAAATATTGCTATCTGCAGGAGCAGTCAACATCATTGGCGTAGATCGTCACGGAGCGCTTACAGCCGATGAAACATACGAGCATCCGATGTGGAACTGGTATGCGCAGCATACCAACCCTGAACGGCTGTCCGGCACGCTGTCCGAGGTTCTGAAGGATGCTGACGTGTTTATCGGACTGTCGGCAGGTGGACTACTGCAACGAGAAGACGTGAAACGTATGAAAGAAGCCCCGGTGCTGTTCACTATGGCTAACCCGGTTCCCGAAATTGCGCCAGAGGACGTCGAGGACATTGCGGGTGTCATCGCCACCGGACGTTCGGACTATCCTAACCAAATTAACAATGTGCTTTGTTTCCCTGGCATCTTTCGAGCGGCGCTCGACTGCCGTGCCCGTGAAATCAACGAAGAGATGAAGCTGGCGGCCGCAGAGGCCATCGCAGGCACGATCCGTCCTGAAGAACTAAACAAGCTGTATATTATCCCTGGCGTATTTAACGAGAGTGCGGTTCAACGGGTGCGTGAAAAGGTGATTCAAGCCGCGATTGCGAGCGGTACAGCCAGAAGAGTGCCTCGGGATTTCAGATAAAAGAAAAGGATTGCTCCCTTAAATGCGGGTGCAATCCTTTTTTGCTATGGAAAGGTCAGTCTTCATATTCGTTATCTTTACAGCGGTTATGACCTCCATTTAGAGAACAATTGACTGGCACGCTGGGCAAACTCCTCCAGATTAAAGTTGGAGTTGTCCAGCTTGTAGTACCATTTTTTAATCGTATCCAAAATCCATGAGGGAACCTTAACCTCCGAGATACCGGAATAAAACGTATGATACGCCCACACCAAATGCTCCCAGCGCTTGTCATCGCCTTCCTTCACGTATTCAGATACGTCCAATACCTTGGCACGCCCGTCTTGCATAAGTACATTCTTGAGGTGAATATCACGGGGATTCAGCCCTTTGGATCGGACGAATTCCCTTGCCTTTTCCACATCCAGAATGACCTGCTCTGGCACAGGAATTCCTTGCAGCAGACAATCCAGCAGCGTAATACCAGATTCATAACTTATGACAATATACTTGTCGCCTTTTCCGTAATAATGAGGAAAAAAGTCAGACCCTCGCAAACGCTCATATACGTCGGCCTCCGCATCTTTCTTCTCGATCGCCATGTCTGAGTATACCTTGAACGCGTAGCCTGGCAACGTATCGAGCGTAAATACGGCCGCATCTGTCCCGATGCCAATACAGCGGACGTCTTGAGTGCCTGTTTTAATGGTAACCGGATCATTATCCTCCGTACTGTATACGGTCACTTGACTTATGATGTCTTCTGCCTGCCTCCATTGTTCTACCATGCGCGATCCCCTCCTTCTCTGTTCTAAACCAATACCAATAAAGTTAGTTCTATAACAGATAAACAGTATTACGGGTTATCTTTTGGAATGGCTTCAAAATAGGTTGATTCTTTTATAAATACGGTATGTACCGTGTCTATCGAGCGTCCGACAGAAGCAACCTTCTTAACTCTGCATAGCTTGCTGCTGTTTTATAGATCCCCAGCACGTCAGTCTCCGGGGGAGCGTTCCTGTGATTGAACCAGATCACCTGCCAATTCGCAGCTATAGCTCCCGCCACGTCATTACGCCAGGAATCCCCAATATAGCAGCAGTGCTCTGCTAACGTTCCTGTCCGTTCGTTCACTACTTCAAAAATGCGCGGATCAGGCTTGGCATAGCCAACGGTCCCAGATACAAAGATATGCTCTGCTGCAACATGATTCTCCAGTGCCATGGCCTTGATCTTGCTCATCTGGTGTTCCTCAAGACCGTTTGTAATTAATCCAACTAAAAAGCCAGCCGAGCTCAAATCATTTATTAACGAGGTCGCCCCCTCAAAAGGCTCAATTCGGTACTGACGATCCAAGTATTCTTGTTGAACATGTACTGCCTGCTCACGGGTAATTTCTACCCCGAATTCTTGTAAAGCCAGAATGAAACGGCCTTCCCTCATCTCATCCAGTTCATCCGGCCCTGCCTTCCCCTCCAATAGTCCTCCTTTAGCCGATAGTACATCGCTGTAATAGCGAATACGATGGTAGGCTTTCTCATAAGGAAAACGCTCACTCAATCCTAATACTGTACGCAATGCATCGCGTGTAGGGTGCAAATGATCGTACATCGTATCATCTACATCAAAAAAAACAGCCTTCTTTTGCATGTTCATATGCCCACTTCTTTCTGTTAAATCTTCGGATGACGCTCCTTTTCACCTTGTCCTGATATTATACCCGTTGGCCTGTTACGTTGCACCTTGTCCTTCACACTGCGCATCCTGCAATCACACTTCACGTTTGCTAACATACACTGAAAAGACCGCATTTTCGCAAACACACTTTACTTCTCTACCGAGCTAACATAGGTATCTTGTCCTGCTTTGCCCGAAAGCGTTTTATTTGACAACACACGGGTAAAAGGTCACATTTTTGAAAATATTCGTCATACAGGTTTACATTTCGTGTAAAATCACGTACCTTTTAGGGATGAACGCTTTACGGATGTAATTGGATAAGGGAGGCATACACGATGGATTCCGGTTCTAACCTAGCCTATGGATCAGCTACACCTTTGATTGAGGCACTTATAGAATTTGAAAAAGAGCTCGAAGCGAACCGGCATTCTCTGAGTTTTGATTTGGGATTGATTATGGAGCAGGGCCGCGCGCCACGATATATGGCTACACCACCAGATGTTGTTCCTTTTGCCCACGCAGGGGTGGACGGAATACATTATGGCTTTTTAACGGATTTTGGGCTTGAAAAGGACCTTTCCCGGGCCCCTATAGTATGTGTATCTCCCGTCGATTGGACGGGTGTGTGGGTGGTTGCCCGTCATTTGCAGGATTTTTTAAGCGTTGTTTATACAGAGAACAGTTCATTAAAACGATACTACGCCAGTGGAGATGACTATTCTGGACATGCAGGTCAGCGACTGCCTCAGATTGTAGATGAACGCACCGCGTTTGTACGCGAATGCTTTCGAGAACGCTTTGGTATCGAACCGATTCAGGATATGGCTGCGTATATCGACAGCTTGCGAACAGAACGGAAGCACAATGAAGCAGCTCCTACGCTAAACGGGTTGGGCATCCAGTTATCTTCTTCTGCCAAGCATAGCTCTTCTATGGAGAGTGCCCTCTTGACCGTAACGGAGCCTTTCCTTTGGGAACAACAAGGCGAAGCTGTGCGTGAGTTGTTCCACAACGGTTCGCGTGAAGCCAGACTGGCTTTTATTCGGGATGCCCAGACACGGCATCTGTTCACCCATTCTGCCCTTCGTGCTTTTGTAGCTGGACAGCTTAAGTTGATGGGCCTATCTGAGGCCGCAACATATCTGGAAGAGTCCTACTATACCGTTATTCCCGATATGATAGAATCTTGACGAAAACTTCGATTCCCCCTAACATAACCGCCTCTGAAAAGGCGGCTTTTTGTGCTACAATAAATGAAAATAATAGGGTCGAACGGCCCGGTACGAATGAAAGAGAGCGAGTATGAATAATCATTCCTATCCTACTCCTGAAATCATTGAAGTTTGTCTGTTGGCGGGCAAACTGATGATGCAAAATGGAGCCGAAACCTATCGTGTTGAAGACACGATGTCCCGCATTGCTTCAGCCTATGGCATATCCCAGTCCCATAGCTATGTAACACCAACTGGGATTTTTTTTGCCATTAATGATTCGGAGCCTGCCAAGCTCATCCGCATCGTAGAGCGGACCACCGATTTGCACAAGGTGACAGAGGTCAATTCCATTTCACGTAAAATCAGCACAGGTGATTTGTCTCCCCGCGCTGCCGTCAAGGAGCTTTCGGAGATTGAGCGTGGCCCCCTCCGCTATTCCAACCGTGTACAGCTGATGGCTGCTGCGTTGGCCAGCGGTTGCTTTATGATTATGTTTGGTGGTGTCTGGCGAGACTTCCCCGCAGCTGTGTTATGCGGCGGTATCGGATTTGCAGCCGTACAGTATTTTCACAGGCTCGTTAAGGTTAAGTTTTTCTCAGAGTTTTCTGCATCTTTTCTAATCGGCTTGCTGGCGGCTCTATTAACGATAGTAGGCTGGGGACAGATGATGGATAAAATTATAATTGGCTCTGTCATGCCACTGGTTCCAGGCTTGTTAATTACAAATGCCATTCGTGATTTAATGTCCGGGCACCTTGTTTCGGGTCTTTCCAAGGGAGCCGATGCTTGCCTGACATCTTTCGGCATTGGAGCTGGTGTTGCGGTTATCATTTCTTATATGTGATTCGGAGGAGATTCAAGTCTATGCTTGCACAATTATTCACAAGCTTTATTGCCACCGCTGGTTTCGGCATACTTTTCCACGCCCCCCGGCGCTCGCTGCTGCAATGTGGTTTTGTCGGCATGCTAGGCTGGCTTGTCTATTATTCAACCACGGACAGCATGGGACCTGTGAGCGCCAGCCTTTTGGCAACGATTCTCATCGGCATCGTCAGTCAAGGCTTTGCGCGGCTGTACAAAATGCCTGTGATTATTTTCAGTGTGGCAGGCATGATCCCTCTCGTTCCAGGGGGAATGGCCTATAATGCCATGCGCCAGTTCGTACAACATAATTATCCTCAGGCACTGGAGCTGGCCATGAGCACGCTGATGATCGCAGGAGCTATTGCTGTCGGTTTGGTGCTGTCTGAGGTGCTTAATCAAATTTTTCACAGCATACGTTTTAAACCACAGCGCTAAAAGCGATGAAAATAGCAAAGTAAAAAAGGCTGCTCCTAAAATCATCCGCAGTGTTTGAGACGATTTTGGAAACAGCCTTTTTTCTGTAAACATTACAAAAAATATTTATATGTCATAAGCTATTATTCATCCACTCGCTTACCTAATATCGCCAAATCTCGCTCTATGCTGTCGAGCACAGCTACACGCGGATAGTAACCCCATTGCTCAAAACCAAACTTCCGCAGCAGCCCAATACTTGGCTCATTATGACCAAAAACAAATCCCAACAACGTTGTGATCCCCAGTCTCGGACATTCATTTAGCAAGTGCTGTACCAGTCGACTTCCCGTTCCTGTTCCACGAGAATCCTCATGGACGTAAATGCTAATTTCTGCTGTACCGTTATAAGCTGGACGCCCATAAAAGGACTGAAGGCTGGCCCATCCGGCAATTGCACCCTTTTGTTTTAATACCCACAAAGGGCGGTGATTTTCCTGATGAGCCTCAAACCATGGAATTCTACTCTCCACTGTCACCGGTTCCAGATCTGCCGTGACCATTCGTCCTGCGATCGTAGAATTATAAATGTTCACAATATCGGGAAGATCCTCTTTGCACGCAAATTCAATGGAAAAAGATTGGTCCTTATTCATTATTCGTATCCGCCTCCTATTGTGTGATTTATTTATTGTACAAGACAAGCGCCCGATCAGCCATATCGAGTTGTTTTGCGGATTAGTCCCAAAGGGTTTTATAATAGAGCTTGAAGAACAACAAAAACGAGGTAAGCGATTTAACACAATGAGACGGGAGGTATGTTTCGGAGTCAGGGATTCTGAAGCAGCTTAATATGAATATTGGAAATCAACTCTTGATTTTGAAAGTACCTATAGAATCTTTTTTTGGAAAAACGACCATTTATCCTGTGCTGCTCAAGGACGAGGATGGACTTACAATGATTGACACGGGAATGCTCGGCCAATTGGAGCCATTACGCAAGGCTATTTCAGATGTGGGTGAGGATATCAGCCGCCTGAAAAGAATTATTTTAACACATCAGGATATTGACCATATCGGAAATGTTCATGCACTACTGGACTTGCTGCCGAATACTGCCCTGTTAGCCCATAAGGATGACGTTCCTTATATGACAGGAGAGCGACCGTTTGTGAAGCTGACGCCGGAACGCATCAAACAGATGGATACTGTGTTCAGGCAGCAAGCAGAGGATATGATTCGCCGCCTGCCAGATTTGCGCTTTGCTCATATTCTTGAGGACGGTGAGCATCTGCCTTATGGTGGGGGCATACAGATTATTCATACACCCGGTCACACGCCCGGGCATATCAGCTTGTATGTGCCCGCACAAAAGCTACTGTTAGCAGCAGATGAACTTTTGGTAGTCGAAGGTGAACTGGTCGGTCCCGCTGAGTCAGCTACGCCGGATATGCCATTGGCTCTGAAGAGCCTCGATAAACTAACTGTATTGGATGTCGAGAAGGTACTCTGCTACCATGGTGGTTACTATGATCAGAATGTACAGGCACGACTGCAAACATTGTGTCAGGAAAGAGAATAAGTCATTCAATGCTATAAATAATTATGTATGAAGAGCTATAATGAATAAATAGACAGAAAGGAATGAGACTCTATGAATGAGAAAATAACCCGACTGTATGATGAACTGAAGTCACAGTCTTGGGACGGCCTGCTTGTGACCGATCCCAAACATATTTACTATCTGACGGGCTTTGCCAGTGATCCGCATGAGCGTTTTCTGGGTCTGGTGTTGCTTCGGGACCAAGAACCAGAACTGATCGTACCCGCCCTGGATGCAGAAGCCGCCCAAGCTGCTTCTTCTGTGACTCGTATATCCACCCACACCGATACGGACAATCCATATGATCTGCTGCGTCAACGTACAGGAACCGGAGTGAGAACATTCGCGCTGGAAAAGGAACACGTCTCCGTCCTCCGTTATGAACAGCTACATACTGCTATTGGCGCGGCTCAATATGTGGATCTGGGTCCTGTACTTCAAGAAATGCGTGTGAGAAAAACCCCTGAGGAAATACAACGTCTGAAACATGCAGCTCGTTTGGTGGAAGATGCTCTTCGCCACGGCCTCACCCATGTGCGCGAAGGAGTGACGGAAGTCGAGCTGGTGGCAGAAATCGAATACCAGATGAAAAAAATCGGCGCAGACGGCCCGTCCTTTGACACAACAGTGCTGTCTGGACCCAAAACAGCCTTGCCTCATGGTGTTCCAGGCACCCGCAAGCTACAGCATGGCGATCTGCTCATGTTTGATATGGGCGTATACTCCGATGGCTATGCTTCGGATATTACACGTACTTTTGCTTTTGGAAAGCTATCGGCTGAGCTGGAGACGATTTATAATACGGTTCTTCGCTCGAACGAAGCGGGAATTGCCGCCATTCGCCCGGGAGTTTCCTGCGCATCCGTAGATCAGGCAGCACGGGCTGTTGTTGAAGCCGCTGGATATGGTCCTGCCTTTAACCATCGAGTTGGACACGGCCTTGGCATGAGTGTTCACGAATATCCATCTGTACACGGAGGCAATAGCGATCTACTTCATGAAGGTTTCGTGTTCACAATCGAACCCGGTATCTATGTGCCAGGCCTCGGCGGTGTGCGGATTGAAGATGACGTTCTGGTCACCTCTGATGGTGTCGAAGTGCTTACCTCTTTTCCAAAAGAACTGACAGTGTTGGGATAAAAACATCGCTATTCATTATATCGGTATGTAAAAAGTATGAAAAAAGGAGGGGCAACCCCAAGCCATCATGGCTTGAGGGTTTGCTCCTCCTCTTCTATAAAGCGGAAATTGCGTGCGATGTACAAAATGGGTGTACCCGCCGCGGTCAGTACAAATTTTAAGATGTAGGTGGTGAATAATATCTCGAGCCATATCCCCCACGCATAACCGTAAAAGGCAATAGTACAGAAAATGAGCGTATCTATAAACGAGCTGATCATCGTGCTGCCATTGCCGCGAATCCAGAGCTGATGACGTTCCGGAAAAAACTTGCGAATCCAGGCGTACAGACGCACGTCCAGCAATTGACTGACCGCATAGGCTGTCAAGCTGGCAAGTGCAAGCCTTGGCAACAATCCAAACAGCTGTTGCATCGGTGTCTGGGCAAAATCCGTTGCAGTAGGCTGGAACTGCAGCACCATTTGCATCGTTATCGTCGTCATAATCAGAGTGAAAAAGCCGAACCACACAGCTTTACGCGCCTCTTTAGGCCCATATTTTTCATTCAGTAAGTCACTGGCCATATACATAGAAACATACATCGTATTTCCCAATGTCGTGGTAATGCCGACCAGATCAATCGTTTTGGTTACCTGAATGTTGGCTAGTACAGTAGCAACACCAATCCAGGCGTACAGCCCTTTTTTACCGAACAACCGAAAACATAACAAAAAGAACATAAAATTGACGAGGACAAAAGCCGCCCCCCATAACAGATTAAACATGAAATCCTCCTAGTTTTGATAGCGCGGGATGGTTGCGAACCGCGGTTCATCCGAAGCAAGCCGGAAAAACATTATTTTAATGTATCATAGATTAGGATTCGTGAACAGCTATAATTTACACTGTCCTAAACTCAATACAAAGAGCCGACCTTATGGCCGGCTCTTTGTATTGAGTACATTCTGTACGTGTGTTATATAGGCTACAGATGCGATAGGGGAATGCATCGTACACCATTCGTTTATCATTTACTTAGGAGTGTGCCGTTGCATCCAAATCCATACCATGATTGTTGAACACGTCTTGATCGTTCTCCTTGAGCACCTTGCCTGAAATGAGACCTGCGGTAATAGAATCATTGACATTTAACGCTGTGCGTCCCATATCAATCAACGGTTCGACTGAGATGAGCAATCCTGCCAATGCCACTGGAAGATTCATGGTGGAAAGCACGATCAGGGAAGCGAAAGTGGCACCACCGCCTACACCCGCCACGCCGAACGAGCTGACCGTAACGACCAGAATAAGCGTGAGGATAAAATCCCAGCTCGTTGGATCAATACCCACGGTTGGAGCAATCATAACCGCCAACATTGCCGGATAAATACCAGCACAGCCGTTTTGCCCAATAGTCGCTCCCAAGGTCGCAGACAGATTCGCGATGCCGTCGGACACACCAAGCTTTTTCGTTTGTGTTTCAACATTTAACGGAATGGTCGCTGCACTGGAACGAGAAGTAAAAGCAAAAACCAGTGTAGGCAATACCTTTTTCACATACGTCACCGGATTGTAGCCGAACAAGGCCAGCAAAATAAGATGAATGATAAACATGACCAACAAAGCCACATAAGAAGCGAGCACAAACTTGATTAGCTTCAAAATTTCATCTGGATTGGTCGTAGCTACTACTTTAGTGATCAGTGCTAAAATGCCGTAAGGTGTCAATCTCAGCACCAGAGTTACAATCCGCATCACTACAGCGTACACTGCATCGATCACTTTACGGAAGGTTTGCGCCTGTTCCGGTTTTTTGCGATCCAATCCGAGCACAGCCACACCGATAAAGGCCGAGAAAATGACTACCGCCAGCGTCGACGTACGACGTGCTCCCGTCATATCCTCAAAAGGATTTGAAGGAATAAATTCCAGCACCTGCTGTGGAATGGTCATGTCCTGAACTGTTCCAAGGCGCTCTTCCATCTTCAAGCCCTGTGCTTGTTCCTTTTCCCCACCTTGAATCTCAATTGCCTTTAGATCAAACGACAAGCTGGTTACAATACTAACTGAAGCAGCAATTGCCGTTGTAATCAGTAGTACTGCAATAATGGACACGCTGATTTTGCCAAGGTTCTGTCTTCCCTTCAAATTCATAATAGCCGAAATAATCGACACCATGATAAGCGGAATAACTACCATTTGCAGCAAACGGACATAACCATTACCTGCGAGGTTGAACCAATCAACTGATTTTGTAATGACCTCTGAGCCTGCCCCATAGGCATATTGTAGAACAGCCCCGTAGATCAGTCCGAAGCCAAGTCCGGCAAATACCCTTTTTGTGAAGGAGATGTGCTTTTTCTGCATCCAGACCAATACGCCTAGCAGCAAAAGCAGCACGATTACATTTAAAATAATAAAGAAGGTATCCATGTATTATTTCCTCCAAACTTATACTTAATATGTTTTATAAGGTGATCCTTCAATCCGAAGATTACTATATCACAAAACCAACTATTTTTGTAGGTTTTCTAACGATAAAATAGTTAAGCAACTTCCACTTTGGATTTTATCGAAAACGCCAAACAGCAAGCCTTCATCTTTCGAAGGCTTGCTGTTTTTTGACCTGAACACAACGACATGTATTCATCTTAGGCGTAAAATTTTTATCAGCCGTTAGACGATCACTGTGTATAACAGTTCCTGTTCCTTAACCACTTTATGCTGATTATCAGCGGACTCCAACTCGCTAAACTGAGCTACATTCGTAACAATAACAGGCGTTATCGTTTCGTAACCAGCCTTGCGGATTTCCACCAGATCAAACTCCAGCACGAGGTCTCCTACCTTCACGCGATCTCCTGCTTTAAGATGAGGCGTAAAATGAAGTCCTTTTAGTTTAACCGTATCCATCCCAACGTGAATGAGCATTTCAAGTCCTGAATCACTCACCAATCCAACAGCATGCCCACTTTTGGAAATGGAGAACACTGTACCATCAACTGGGGAAACAACCCGGCCTTCGGATGGTTCAATAGCCCAACCTCTACCCATGATTTCTTGAGAAAATGCAGGGTCATTGACTTCACTGAGCGGCTTAACTTCACCCATAATCGGGCTGTATACCGGGATTTTCTCACCTTTCGGCAGTGAGGACACAGCAGATTGTGCTATTTCATCAGTAGAGATGTCTCCGGCAGCGTCTGTTGTTGCTTGTGTTGCTTCTTCGTTCTTTTCATCTGTAAAGCCGATCAAATAGGTAACAATCGTAGCAACCACAAATGCAATAATGAGACCAAGGATTGCGTACAAGAAAGTCGGTCCAATAAACATCGCCAGACCAGGCACACCAACTAACCCACCCATGACATACGCTTTTGTACCAAACAAGCTCATGAAGCCCCCGCCGACGGCTCCGCCGATCAACGCAGCAGTAAATGGTTTTTTAAACCGCATATTCACACCATACATTGCAGGCTCAGTTACACCCATAATAGCTGTTAAGCTCGTCGAGAAAGCCACTGTTTTGACTTTGGCATTTTTTGATTTTAAGAATACGCCCAATGCAGCACCAGCCTGTGCCAAGTTGGCTGCTCCCATAATTGGAATCATGTAGTCAAAGCCCAACGTTGCAATCGATCCAATCATAATAGGAACCAACGCGTAGTGCGTACCTGTCATAATGATCAAGGAGAAGGTACCGCCTAGCAGCAGACCTGCAAGTGCACCTGTATTTTCAAACAACCAAGAGATACCGCCTGACAGGCCATTACCAATAATGGAGCCGAGCGGCCCTACAGCAACCAAAGTCAAAGGTACAATAATCAATAAAGTCAATGTCGGAACAACGAGCAACTTCAGTGATGCATGTGTATACTTATCAATGAATTTTTCAACATAAGATGCCAGCCAGACCGCAATAACGATTGGAATAACGGTCGAAGAATACGTGGCCGCTGTCACCGGAAGACCAATAAAGCTAACCTTCACGTTAGATGCCAGTAATGCTGTAATCGTCGGGTGCAAAATGGAAGCACCAATCGCCGCACCAATAAACATATTACTGCCGAGTTTTCTAGCAGCACTGACAGCCAGAATAATAGGCAGGAAGTAGAACGCACCGTCACCTATTGCCGCTAAAATCGTATAGGTTTGGCTCTTATCGGACATCCAGTTCATGGCCACTAAGAGAGCAATGATCCCTTTGATCATACCTGCGCCGGTGATCGCTGGTAAAATCGGTGTAAACATACCCGCAATAAAGTCAAACAGTTTGCTGATCGGGTTTTGTTTTTTCTTAGATGCAGTGCTTGCTCCTGAGTCACTTTGCGGAGCCTTGGACATGTTGCCCACCAACGATTTGTACACGTTAGCTACATCATTACCGATAATGACCTGAAACTGGCCGCCACTCTCCATGACTCCCATAACGCCATCCGTTTTCTGCAACTGCTCTTTCTGAGCTTTCTTATCATCATGAAGGTTGAAGCGCAAGCGGGTCATGCAGTGAATGACCTGCTCTACGTTTTCTTCACCACCAACTAGTGTAAGTATCTCCTTGGATAATTGATTTCGATCCATGAGGTGTTCCTCTTTTCTTTTAAGGTATAAAATAAAATGCGCAAATGGGCAATAAAAAAACCTGAATACAGAAAGCAGACAGCTTTATAAAAAGCCAATCTTCTTTCAGCATTCAGGTTTTGCCTTCTGGTTTAGAAGTAGCAATCCTAAATCCCTGATCATACATAAAATCATTGATTTTTAATGATACGCTCGATATGAATGGTGAGATACAACATCTCATCCTGGGACAAGCCTCGACCATAGATTTTAGTCGTATAATCTCTTATTTTTTCCGCGCAGGCGTAAGCATTCTTATACTGAACCTTAACCATATCATGAAGGGAATTATCTGTATTTTGTACAGGGGTCCCATTCATTACCCGTTGAGCAAAAAATTTGAGATGTGTAATAAAGCGGTAATAGCTTAACGACTCTTCATCCAGATCCATTACAAAAAAGCGACTTACAATATTTATGATATCCTTGACAATGTTAGTCAGGGTTATCGTTTCGCGCATTTCGCTATTAAGCTGTGCATTCACCAAATGTAAGGCGATAAATGCTCCTTCATCATCTGGAAGTGTAACTCCCAGCTTGTCCTGAATCATGTGCAGTGCTTTGGTCCCAATCGTGAATTCCTTGCGGTACATTCGCTTGATTTCCCAGTAAAGTGCATTTTTGATATCCATACCCAAGCGATAACGCTCTATGGCAAAATGGATATGATCCGTCAGCGAAATATAGATGCTGTCATGCAACTCTACACCAAGTATCGTTTTGGCATATTGGATGATTTCATCAGAAATTTCAACATATTCAATAGGGATATCAGACATCAGGGTCATGAGTTTGCGGGAAACCTCGGTACTTTCAAGTTTGAAAATTTTCTCGATTTTCTCTTCTTCAATCTCATCGCCTGTGTTTTTTTTAAAAGCAATTCCTCTTCCCATAATGACTAATTCTTTCTGCTGTTCATCAATGACCGTTACGACGTTATTATTCAGCACCTTTGCTATCTTCATTCCATCACCTTAAGCCGCTTGGAGTAGTAAAAAAAGGCAATACCAAAACTGACACATAGTGCCTGCTTATGGTTTTGCCCGATTCGCTCAGTAACAATCCACGATTGTGCAGTTTTGAATAACTGACACTATAATATCATATAAAGACTGAGGTGACAAGTTTTTTTGTAAACACTTTCATGAGGCTTTTGGGCGTTGGCACGCCTTAGCTGTCAGGGCTCTTTTCCACAACCGAGTTCGGAGAAGCATTCATGCCAGATGTGGACACTCCTTGCGAATGCTCATCTTTTTCATCAACAAAGCCCATAAAATACGTAATTACGCCAGCTGTAACTAATGAGATCAACATTCCCAAAATAGCATATATAAATGTAGGACCGGCGAATAATCCCAAGCTGGGCAGACCTGATATACCACCAATAGCCGTTGCTTCAGTTTCAGATAAACTCATAAATGCACCACCGAGAGCCCCTCCGATCAACGCCGCAACAAAAGGCTTCTTAAAACGCAATGTGACTCCATACATCGCAGGCTCAACCACCCCCATCATGGCAAGCAAGCCTGTCCAAAAGGCCAGCGTCTTCACTTTGACATTTTTGGATTTAAAAAGCACGCCAAATGCTGCACCTGCCTGGGCAAGTACCGCTGCCACTACCACAGGAAAGACATGATCGTAGCCCAGTGTTGCAAGCGAACTGATCATAATCGGTATCATTATATATTGCATACCTGCCATAATAAGCAAAGACATCGCGCCCCCGAGCAGCAGCCCTGCAAACACTCCTGCATTATCAAATAACCATGCGAGTCCATCCGATAAATGTTGACCAAGATACCCCCACAACGGGCCAAGAACGAACATCATCAAAGGTATAAAAATCATCAGAGTCAAAGTCGGGACAGCCACTACTTTAAGCCAATAGGCGGTATGCTTGTCTAACCATTTTTCCACATACGACGCCATCCAAACGACAACAAGCATTAGTATTATGGAAGAAGCAGACTGCCCGTCTATGACTGACAAGTCGCCAAAGCGAACCTCCTCACCAGACTGGAATAACTCTGTCAGGCGGGGATGCAATACTGATGCTCCGATGGCAGCCGCAACAAACATATTGCTGTTCAACTTTCTTGCCGCACTTGCCGCAAACAGGATGGGCAAAAAATAGAATACCCCATCGCTGATAACCAATAAAATGGTATACGCCTGTTGATCAGATAACAAACTAGTAAATACCTGTTGGTCTGAAAACAAAAAACCTAAGGACATGAAAATAGATATTAATACTTTTATCATTCCCGCCCCAATCATTGCTGGCAAGATCGGAGTGAATACGCCTGATACATAATCTAATAGACGACTTATCGGATTTCTCCCTGTGGCAGATCTGTAACTTCCGGAAGTCTGCTCCTGTTCATCTTCTCCCCTGACCTGCGAAATCATTTCTTTGGAAAGTAAATCCCGATTCATAACTACCTTTTCCCCTTTTTATATGTATATTGAAGAACACTTTCGAACTTACCAAACCAAGCTTAGAAGAATATTGTAATAAAAGTAGTATTCCTTATGCTACTTATATTACTTCTTTTTTACAATAGTTTTAAAGAAGGAGTAATCTATTCGTTTTTATGCACCTGATAATTTACATCTAACTTACATCTAAACACCTAAGACCATAGTTATATATTTTTTGTTTGTTTTTGGGCAAATATGACTATTCAACCGCCTGTTAATTATGTAAAATAGGTCTAACCTACTTTTTAGCAAATCATGGATTACTTCCCTTTCACATTCTTGTCCCTTGAATACAGCTGAAATATACATAGAATCCGAACATTTTCAGTCTTTTCTTCAAGCAAGGAGAGGAAAACAAGTAGATCATGGCGTGTCTAGTATCTTATTGGACAAGCGGCCTACATCAAGCAGGGAAATTCGTCTGATTTTATTACCATCATGTGAGAGGAGAATTTTCATGAAGAGTTTTAATCGTTCCATTGGCGCGAAATTACGAATTATGTTTTTGCTGATTCAGCTCTTTGCATCCCTTTTATTCAGCATCAGTTTCTATGCAATATCCATGAGTATCATTAATAACAGTGTCATGCCTCAAGTAGACCAATTGCTAGAAACTGGAGCTAAAAATGTGTATCAGGATCTCAATATTTCTTTAGCGGTTCAGGCCCAACAAGGAAGCGGTTCTGATTCTGGCTCCGCTATACAGATGGAATCCTATCTTCAGGACAAGGTCGACACTCTCAAATTAGAATCGGCATATATCGCGGTAGTAAAGGATGGTAAAGCCGAAGTCGTCGCAAGGAATGTAAAATCAGTATACAAGGTCAAGGATGTACTCATTCCTGTAGAGGATATTAAAAAAGCAAAACAAGGCGAAATGAATATCAGTGAAATTTACAGCGATTCGTACGGAGTACACAAAACAGCCTTCTTTGCTATATCGGGTAGTAATCTAGTTCTGGGTGTGAACGAGGATGTCGGATTCGTACAGGAAAAATCCCAACAAATTTTATGGATTTGCATAGGTATTACATTGGCAACGCTCCTGCTGGGCGGAATTATTTCTACCCTCGTGATACGTAAAGTTGTAGAACCCATTGCTGAATTGGTTCGTCATAGCGAAAAAATCGCTCAAGGTGATCTTTCACAAGAAGCGAAAGTTCATGGAGTCAATGAAATTGCCCAACTTGCCCGCAGCTTCCAATCAATGTCTCATAACTTGAAAGAAATGATCGGCCACGTGCTTTCTACATCCGGTGCGGTTGTTGAAGGATCGGACGAGCTGCTTCGTCGGACTGAGGCTATGAGTGTAAAAGTGCAGGACTCTACAGTTGCCGCAGAGGAAGTAGCAAAGGGCAGTACCAGCATAGCTACAGCTGCTGCTGAAAATGCACAGGCTATGGAGGAAATCGCTCAAGGTGTTCAGCACATCGCCTCCTCTGCCAATGATGTATCCGATCAAATCAGTGAAGCGACGAAAGAAACGGTTAACGGTAATACGCTCGCTCAAAAAGCTGTAGCTCAAATGTCACAAGTTGGACATGCTGCCGATGAATCGCTTCGATACATCCATAGTATGAATGAGCGCTCAGAAGCCATTGGCAGTATCGTTTCGGCTATTTTCGATATTACGAAGCAAATTCAAATGTTGTCCCTGAATGCCTCCATTGAAGCCGCCCGTGCAGGCGAACATGGACGGGGCTTCGCCGTAGTAGCTGGAGAAGTACGCAAGCTTGCCGAGCAATCTAAAGAAGCCACACAAGAAATTTCTGACTATTTGGTTACCATTCAAGAAGTATCGCAACAATCTGTGGACTCTGTGACCCAGGTTAGCCGTGAAATTCATTCGGGAACGGAAATCGTTCAACAAGCGAGCTCAGCCTTTAACCAGCTAAGTGAGCTTATGCAAAAGATCAATGCTACGATTCAAACGGTATCTGCAGCAACGGAGCAAGTATCCGCCAGCTCGGAGGAAGTATCTGCTTCCGTGGAAGAGACAGCTCTCATCGCTGCCAATGCACAGCATATGATTCAAGAAATCGGTTTTAACGCCGATGAGCAACTAAATGAAATGGAAAGCCACAGCGAGGTTGTTCGCCAATTAAGCAAACAAGCAACCGAACTGCAAAAGGCAGTTCAAAAATTTAAAATTACGTAATCCGATACAATAGAGGATTTTGCAAAAATCCCATAAGCGACTGGAATCGAATTTTGCAAACTCCTGAATAAAAAGAGGTATCTCACAGTCTTGAAAATGGCTGTAGAGATACCTCTTTATTTTTTAAAAGCGATTTTAATAATCATCCATGAAGTTTATGAATTCATTCCCATAATACGATAAATTTGCTCCATATCTAAATGATCCCGTACCACCTCTGCGACACGGTCAAACTCTCGTTCCTTGGCTTCACGTACAGTAAAAGTGCTTTCTAAAGGTGCCAAGCCCTTGGTTTGTCGCAATCCATCCAGCCAGCACCGGCGAAAACGGTCATTATCAAACACACCGTGCAAATAGGTTCCCCATACTTTACCGTCTGTCGTACCCCAGCCTTCCTCAAAAGCAGTTCCTTCGCCACGCCGGATATGGAATAACCTTTTCATTTCGCTTAGGTTAAAAGGTATATCTGTAGGTTCGTATGGTTTCGTAACATACTCCGTAACGCCCATATGTATTTCATAGCCTTCAATGCTTAGCTTGGAGGCAGAACCCGAATCAGGCACAGTGCTAAGCAAAAGCGGGCAATGATTAGACAGGGTTCCCTGTACGCGTACGGTTTGCTTTTCCTTTAAAAAGGTCGTGGATAGAGCCAGCCAACCTAACCCTTCTGCCTGCTGCGGCAACCCAGATTCGACGGCTTCGGGATCAAATAGCGCTGTACCCAGCATCTGATAACCTCCACAAATGCCAACTAGCTGTGTGCGTCCGGTATTCATAGCCTGCCGAATGTCTTTCTCCAGACCTCTCTCACGCAATTCCAGCAGGTCTCCAATGGTGTCTTTGGTCCCTGGTAAGATAATGGCGTCCGGTACGCCCAACTGTCCGGCTTCTGTGACATAACGAACACTCACATCCGGCTCTGCGGCCAGAGCATCCGTGTCTGTAAAATTGGAAATCCGCGGATATTGTATCACCACAATATCCAGTTCTTTATCCTTTGCAGATTGCTTGGGCTTCTTGTCCAGTACTACCGAATCCTCTGCTTCAATGCGAATGTCTGGTAGATAGGGCAATACACCGAGTACAGGAATGCCCGTCCGTTCTTCCAGCCAGTCTAATCCCGGTTGAAGCAGAGACAGATCACCTCTGAATTTGTTAATGATAAATCCGCGGATACGCTGTACTTCATGGGGTTCTAGTAACTCGATGGTTCCTACGAGAGAGGCAAAAACACCGCCCCGGTCGATATCTGAAATAAGCAACACTGGAGCATCCGCCCAGCCTGCCAGATTCATATTTACGATATCGCGGTCCTTCAAATTAATCTCTGCCGGGCTGCCCGCCCCTTCCATAAGGACAATATCATAGGTATCACGCAACCGATTCAGAGCAACCATAACGGTCTGTTTGGCTTTTGGCAAAAAATCCTTCCGGTAATCGGAGGCGCTCATATAGGCATAAGGTACACCGTGTACAACAATTTGTGAGTGCATATCTTTGACTGGCTTAATCAGAATCGGATTCATGTCAGTCGTGGCCTCAATACCGCAGGCCTCAGCCTGCACCCCCTGAGCGCGTCCAATTTCCTTGCCGTCCTCGGTAACATAAGAGTTTAACGCCATATTTTGCGACTTAAACGGTGCGGGACGATATCCGTCCTGCGTAAAAATACGGCAAAGCGCAGTTGTCACCACGCTTTTGCCCACATCCGACGCTGTTCCTTGAAGCATCAATACGGCTGCCGGGTTCGTGCAGGACGGTTCGAAAGTTGACAATTGCCTCTTCCCCTTTAACGAATTCATTTCAAATCTGGTCACAACCCGTACAAAATTACAATAAACAACAATAAAACAGTCTCCAGCAATTCGTTTAAAGTTCCGTATATATCTCCCGTAAGTCCACCCAAGCGGCGGTTAATACGGTTTGCCGTGAAGGTTCCAACACCGTAAGCCAAGACCGGAATCAACACAAAACCTATCGAGATTGGAAGGCTCTCAGAATATGAAAGGAACGTCTGTATGGTTGATCCTGCCAACGACAGATTCCCAGTATCCCTTGTTGCTGTAGCCAAACCTGCCAGAAGATATTGTCCTACGGCAGCACTCAAGGTCACTAATACAGCCCAGAATACGGCTAACCCTGCGCGGCCACCACTCATATCAGCAAAACGCGCAGCCAGCCCATCATCATTACGGGCTTTAGGCCAGCGCTTCATTGCATGTACCATAAACCAGCGGCTCCAAACCATCGGAAGCAGCAGCAAGCCAGACACATTCCGTTCAACCAACACCGTATACAGCAAAGAAGCCTTGAGCATGAGTAGCAACACACAAGCAATAACGCCCATCGCTCCTACACGGCTATCCTTCATAATCTCCAGCATCCGCTCACGGGATCGGTAGCTGAACAAGGCATCAGCCGCATCCATCCACCCGTCCAAATGTAATCCGCCCGTCAACCAAACCCAGACAACAAGCGTAAGAATCGCACACGGCAACGGCGGCAACACCATAGAAGTAAGTGCCGCAAAGCCCCAGACAATGATGCCAATAACCACTCCAACCAGCGGATAATAACTTGCACTACGTTTAAGCAAATTCGGGGAAAAATCCAATTCCGCCTTCACCGGAAGACGCGTTAAAAATTGAAAAGCCGCAGCAACAGCCTGACGTTCGCGGCTCATAGCTTATATTCCAACTGTTTGAGTTCTACGGGAATGCCCGCCGTCACCAAAAATACTTCATCACAAAGACGGGCAATCCGCTGATTCATAACCCCACTCAAATCCCGATACAGCCGACCCAGCGGATATTCGGGCACAATACCGTCACCCACCTCGTTGGTCACGATGACGAGCTGCCCCGGATACTGCTCCACAGCTGCCGCCAGTTCATTAATGGCAGCTCTGGACGCAGCTTCGCCGTCCTCGCCTGCGGCCAGCAGTACGTTCGACAGCCACAGGGTCAGGCAGTCGACTAGCACCATAGGCGCGGGTGATGGCTGCGACGCTTGATCGCCGCCAAGCCGTCGCAGCAGCTCCGGCAGCGCCTGCGCTTCCTCCAGCGTCTGCCAGTCGTATCCGGCAGACTCGCGCTGGACCCGATGAAGGGCGATGCGCTCCTTCATCTCCATGTCATAGGCTTGCGCCGTTGCAATATAGCAGGCGCCAGGCGCGCGCGACATGCATAATCGCTCGGCAAAGCCGCTTTTCCCGCTGCGTGCCCCGCCGGTCACGAGCGCTTTCATCGCTGCGCGGCTCCCTGACCATCCGATACGCCTGCATCGGCAAAGGTCGCCATTTCGCGCATAATGCGGCACGCCGCATCAATCAGGTGCAAGCTAAGCGCACCGCCTGTGCCCTCCCCGAGCCGCATGTCCAAATGAAGCATGGGCTCCAGCTTGAGCTGGCGGAGCACTGCCGCGTGCCCACGCTCGTCCGAGGCGTGCGAAGCGAGCATGTACGCAGCGCTAGCAGGCGCAAGTGCACGCGCTGCGAGGGCGGCTGCGCCTGAAATAAAGCCGTCCAACACAACTGGACAGCGATGTGCGGCTGCCCCGAGGATGACTCCTGCCAAGGCGGCAATCTCCAGACCGCCGACCTTAGTGAGCACGTCGAGCCCATCATTTGCATCTGGCTGGTTCACGTCTAATGCGCGGCAGACAACCGATATTTTACGGGTAAGCCCAGCCATATCTACACCCGTCCCCCGGCCTACGATAACTTCCGGCTCTAGCCCAGTGAGAGCACATACGACCGCAGCGCTGGCTGTCGTATTCCCGATGCCCAGCTCTCCGGTAACGAATAGCCGTGTGCCACCTTTAACCGCTTCTGCTACGGCTTCTGCTCCGGCCAAAACCGCCTGTTCCGCTTCCGTACGCAGCATCGCTGGCCCTTTAGCTATATTCGAAGTACCCATGCGTACCTTACGGTCCACCAGATTCGCGTGAGCGACATCCGCATTCACGCCAACATCTACCACCTTGACATCTGCGCCCGCATGGCGTGCCAGCACATTAATTGCCGCGCCACCTGACAGCATGTTATACAGCATTTGCTGTGTAACCTCAGCCGGAAAGGCACTGACTCCCTCTTCACACACCCCGTGATCCGCAGCCATGACCATAACCGTTTTACGATCAAATTCAGGCTTGTCCACTCCTGTAATTCCTGCTAGCTGAATGGCCACACTTTCCAACTTTCCAAGACTTCCCGGTGGCTTTGTTAATTGGTCCAAATGGGCTGAAGCTGCCGAGGCCGCCACCCCATCCGGCTGGGCAATGCTATCGATCAGCTGACGCAGCTTGTTGTTCATACCTTCCACTCCCTGCTCTTTTTAAGTGTGTTTCATCGTTTATTTAATTTGCTGTATCCGAAGCACTCCTGCGCAGCAAGAGCTGCGGCACACCGCTATCGGGATGCGGAAGCATCACAGGCTCAACACCGTATACTCGTCGAATCCGATCCTCGGTTAATAACTTCGATGAAGCTCCCAATCCTTCAACCATTCCATCCTTGAGTACAAGCAAATCTTCGCAAAATTGGGCTGTCAAGTTAAGATCATGCAAGACCGCAATGATCGTCACACCCGTTTCTTGGCGCCAATCTGCCAGTAGTTCCATAAATTCAAGCTGATAGCGCAAGTCCAGATAGGTCGTAGGCTCGTCCAGCAGCAATATTCGTGGCTCCTGCACCATTACTTTTGCCAAAGCTACACGCTGTCGCTGTCCCCCACTCAAGCGGTCCAATGCTCTGTCCGCCAGCGTGGTAAGACCCAATCGCTCCAGCACGCGATCCGTGATCGCCTCCACATCAACATCCTTTTCCCTGCCTAGCCAGTCCTGATGAGGAAAACGTCCCATTTCTACGACTTCCCTGACGGTGTATCCCACTGAAGGAAGCCCTTCCTGTTGGAGTACGGCTATGAGACGGGAAAGCTCTTTTCTGCTGTAGCTACCGATCTTTTTGCCATAGATATGAACGTTTCCCGAAGTTGGGTGATCTACACCCGAAAGCAAATGCAGCAAGGTCGATTTTCCACTGCCGTTCGGACCAATAATCCCCCACCAGGTTCCTTCGTCGACGCTCCAGCTTATATTCTTTAACGCATGGAACTCTCCATAGGCACGTGTCAGACCCGCTACCTCTAATGCCCGATCACGTACCTTCTGTGATTCACTTTGTTCTGTCACAGCAGTTCCCCCCTGCGCAGCTTCTTGTTCCGGTACAGGAGATATGCGAAGAACGGTGCCCCAACAAAGGCCGTCATCACGCCCAGAGGAATTTCCGTGGGGGCTAACAACGTGCGAGCCGCCGTATCTGCCCAGGCCATAAAAATAGCTCCACCGAGCGCAGATAATGGAACAATCATCCGGTAATCAGGCCCTGTCACCAGACGAATGATATGCGGTACAACGAGTCCCACAAAGCCAATCACTCCACATACCGACACAGCGGCTGCTGTCAGCAGCGTGGAAATGATCAGAACAGATAGCTTCGTCGCATCTACATGAACTCCCATGTGAGCCGCCTGACGTTCACCCAAAGCCAAAATATTCAGCACACGTGCCTTATTCCATAGAAATACCAGTCCTATGACCACATAAGGTAAAAGGATTCCTGTATATGACCAACCGCGCAGACTAAGACTTCCCATCGTCCAGTACAATATTTCATTGACCGTCTCCTTCGACATGGCTGTCAGAAAGGAAACAACCGCTCCCAGAAAGGATTGCATCACCACACCCGACAAAATGAGACTTTGTGTCGGAATTTTTCTACCTTCCCGTGCCAACGTCAGCACCATCCACAGCGTCAGCATTCCGGTCGTAAATGCCACTAGCGGCAGCGTCCATATGCCAACAAATGAAAATTGAAGGCCCCAATAAATCAGTACTGCCGCTCCTACCGAAGCCCCCGAGGATACCCCCAGTGTATACGGATCAGCCAAAGGATTACGCAGCACACCCTGAAATCCGGCTCCCGCCAGCGCCAGCGCTGCCCCTACCAACATTCCCAGTAACACTCGTGGCAATCTGACCTTCAAAATAATCTGCTCTGAGGATGTATTCCAATCCGGTGTAAACGTATCGCCTAACCACGGAAGGTGGTTAACCAGAATGCCCGTGATCTGGCTGACCGGAAGCTTGGCCGAGCCGATGCCAAGACAGAGCAGTAGCGTCAGAAACAGCAAGACAAGACCTGTCCCTCCAAAGCCGATCAGTTTACGGTTCATTTGAAAATTTCAGGATACACGCCCTTGGCCACTTCCTTGAGACCTTCCGTTACGCGTGGCCCCGGACGACTGATCAAATTATCATCCACGGCAAATACCCGGTTGTGGCGAACAGCCGATATTTGATCCCATCCACTGCGAGCTTTAATGATTTCGCCGAGCGTTTGACCAGTTTTGTCGTCCTTGACACTTTTGCTGTACAAAATCACGTCAGGGTTCGCAGCAATAATATTTTCTTCACTAATTTGGTACCACCCCTTCTGCGTGGCACCTACATTTTCGCCGCCCGCCAACGTAATCAGCTCGTCCATAAACTCGCCTTTACCAACTGTCCAGCCTGGTGAAAACTCGACGTATACCCGCAGCTTCTGCCCTTTACCGATATTTTTAACTCCTTCTTTCACTTCCGCTACATCTGCTCTCATCTTGTCAGTCACCGCTCTCGCTTCTTTTTGATGATCGGTGATTTTCCCATACAATTCGATGTTAGCTATGACATCTTCAACTGTCTTCGGTTCCGTTTTAAAAATCATAATTCCCATGTCGCGCAGCTTGGTCGTAGCCTGCTCACTAAGTGATATCCCTGCAAAAACGACTTCCGGGTTAGCAGCAATGATCGCCTCTTCGTTCGGTTTCATAATACCGCCTACTTTAGGCTTTTTCGTAGCTGCTTCCGGGTAATCAGAGTAGTCGGAGACGCCAACTATTTCCTTATCCAGACCGATGGCGAACAGCGCCTCGGTTTCTGCCGGGGAGACGGAAACGATTTTATCCGGCGCTTTTTTGAATGTAAATTCCTGTCCTGTTGCATCCTTAACCGTGAGTGGGTAAACTGTTTTGCCCGGAGGCTCTTGTGCGGTTACGGTCTGTCCCGGCTGCTGTGAAGAATTCTGGTTCTCTTTATTTTCAGCATTTTTTCCATTAGCGCCACATGCACTCAGCACAACTGCCAAAATCAGAACCAATAGACCTGTTGTCCAAACCTTTATTTTTTTTCCTGCCATGATTTGCACCCCTTCATAAAAAAATCGTTAAGAGCGTTACTTGAACATCATCAGATATCTTCTAAATCCAGCCTTCTTTTCCTATCAAAAAAACCCCGCATCCTCATATCAGGACACAGGGGTCACGTTAGCGCAGATCGTGCGCAGGCGGCAGCTTCTTTCCGCATGGACAGTCACTGCGAACACGTCATCCTTTCCTCGAAGGATTATGGTGACAGGCGGACGGGCAGGTATCCTGACTTATGGTAAAATGCATGTCCTGAAGTTCTTTCATATGCTTAGTAGCACATAAAGAAGGACTAACGGGCATGTTTCCATTTACAGTGGCGGGACCGCGCCGGACTCACACCGACTTCCCTTTTAACAGCGCAGGCAAGGGAAACCATAGTTTCATCACGCTGCGCCGACCTCGTCTGCTGGATATTTGATGTAGTGGTAGTCAAGCCGTTCTTTTACTTGATGATTATAGGTTAAAAAGAGGCGGCTTACAACCCAAACAGCCTCTTTATCCGCTGGTGTCTAGCCTAATGAGGAAGCATTTCTGCTATGTAATTGTGCCGTCCTGCCAACCTCAATTGAATCCTAAATGATTCTCCCGGCCTCGGATTCAGACTCCAAAAATCATGACCCGGTATCAGCATGCAAGCCAACTGACGAATTACGCCACCATGCGTAACGACCAAAACTGAGGGCGGCGCAGCAGTCAAATCCATGGGTTGAACTTCCATAGCAACACGCCATTCATACAGAGAGTCAAGAAATTTCCGTAGACGATTCACAAAATCTGCCCAAGACTCTCCTCCAGGAGGGGTTATCCGTTGCGGCTCATCAATCCAAGCGCGATACAAAGACACATCCTTGAGCATGTCATACGTTTTTCCATCCCACTCGCCAAAATGAAGCTCTCGCAGACGTGGTTCCATCATAGGAGACATAGTAGATAGGGAACCTCCAGACGTCAATTCTGATTCCGGCACAATGATCTGCAGGGTCTGGCGACATCGCATTAAATCGCTGCAATAGATTCGAGCAAAGGACTGCCCTTGCAATTTTTCTTGCAAAGGCTTTAATTCCTGCTCTGCTCCCGGTAGCAAACCTAAGTCGGAGTGTCCCAGATATCGACGTTCCTTATTCCATAAGGTTGTACCGTGACGAACTAACACGAGTTCCATGTCCCAATGCAGATCTTCTTTAGCATCATACGGCACCTTATCCTCCTGTGAGTTCGGACTTTGTGCGTATTCTACCGTCCTTTTTGCTGCTATATCTTGTTTCAAGAAATGTCACTTCCTGCTCGATCATTATTCAGTGTGTCACTCCTCACCGCACCCATCCCAAGGCAAAACAACCTGCGGCTCCTAACAAACACAATCCTACAAACATACTGGACACGGCGAACATCAGCTGGATCGTATGCCGTATATCTTTCGACTCTAGCGGTCGTATCCAATCGCCCATGTATGCACGAAAGGAGCGCACGCCATGATACACATTATAGCCTCCAAGACGAATCCCCAGTGCACCAGCAACAGCCGATTCCGGGAAGCCACTGTTCGGGCTTGGGTGCAGACGAGCGTCTCGCTTGACTGTGCGCCAGCTTCTTGCAGCATCTCGCTTGTACATCCACGCCGCTACCACAAGCATTGCCGCTGTCAGGCGTGCCGGAATGTAGTTAGCGACATCATCCAGACGTGCTGAAGCCCAGCCTAAATTCAGATACTTCTCATTTTTGTAGCCAACCATGGAATCAAGCGTATTCACAGCACGATAAGCCAGCGCCAAGGGTGCTCCCCCGATCAAGGCATAAAAAAGCGGGGAAATAATCGCGTCCACGATATTTTCAGCGACCGTTTCGACGGTACCGCGTACAATCTCAGGCTCATCAAGCTGTTGCGTATCCCGCCCAACTATCATGCCCAGCTCCCGCCGTGCCGCAGCCAGGTCATCCGCCTGCAACGCTCGGTATACTGCCATTCCTGCGTCCTTTAGTCCTTTGGAAGCAATCGTGGTCGCAATCAGCACCATTTCTACGCCGACAGACAACCACGGATGAATCCAGGCAAGCAAGTGCAATAGCGCCCAGGCGAGCGCAAAGGAGCCTCCCGCCACAATGAGCGGAAGCAGTATGCCCGCACGTTTTAGCCCCCGGTCACTTCGGACCTGGCGGCGAATCAATTTTTCCAATGCCGAAATGGCATGTCCCATACCGATGACTGGATGCGGCAACCACCTCGGATCACCGATCAGCCTGTCCAAAAGGTAGGCTGCCAGGATAATCAAGCTAACTGTCACGCCGCTGCTCCTCCTCCAGCACTTCACCCAATACAGACAGCAGCCAGTCGTTGGCTTCTGCATCCTTGACCGCAATCCGAAAATGGCTCGTCGTCAGTCCCGGATACATAGCACAGCTACGTATAAGAATTCCGCGTTGTCCAAGCGCCTGCTGAATAGCCGATGCGCTCCACGTACCCGGCGCCCTTGCCAGCACGTAATTGGCTTCACCGGGAACGACACCGCAGCCCCATTCCGCCAAGGCGGTCAACAGGCGGTTGCGCTCCGCAGCAATCAGCTCCTGTGTTTGGCGCTCATATGCTTGCCCACTTCTCAAACACGCCTCCCCAGCCAGCAACGCCAATCCATTCACACTCCAGGTCACCTGTTTGGCCGTCATTCGCCGGATATAGTCCGGATGAGCAATCGCATAGCCCAATCGCAAGCCAGGAATGGCATAAAATTTGGTCATTGACCGGATCAAAATCACATGAGGATAGCGATCCAGCACAGGCAGCAGTGAGATTCGCCGTTCCATCGGAATAAAATCAATGAATGCTTCATCCACCACCAGCACGGTACCCGTTGTGCCAGCCGCCTCTGCCAGCTCGCACAGCTCCTGCTCACTATATTGCACGCCATTTGGATTATTCGGCTGTCCGAGGAACAAAACATCTACCTGCTCCATGAGCTGAAGGATGTCCTCCACGTCCGCCTTCCATTGAAGCGAGGCCTTCCCATACACCCGGTTGACCTCGGCTCCGAATTTGCCAGCCAGCTCGGCATATTCCGAAAAACACGGCTCCACTGTACCCACACGCTTAGGAGCTAGTCCCAATAGTAGGAGCGCCATGCTTTCAGCCGCTCCGTTTCCGATACTTAGCGACTCCGGTGGAACATGCAGTCGCCGTGCGAGCATATTTTTAAAATTCCGATGCCCGGGGTCTGGATAGCGAATCACAGTGTCAAATGAGTGTTGCAGCGCCTCAAGCACCTCCGGCGGTGGACCAAGTGGATTAATATTTGCACTAAAATCTACAAAATCCGCAGCAGCTCCGCCAAAAGTCGCGGCAGCTGTTTCCCTGTCCCCGCCATGACCATAAACCTCTATCATTGCCTCTCATCCTTTCCGCCCGTTTCCAATCATTTAGCTCCATTATGAGGCTGCTTTTTGCGTCCCGTCAATGCAAATGAGCTTTTGTACATGGCTCACTTGGGTTACAATAGAAGGAGGCACACATAAATTACACAGTTTATATACGGAGGAATGGACATGCTGTTCATCGACAACCAGGGCATACACGATCCAGCCATTAATCTTGCTATTGAGGAATACGCGCTCAAGCATCTACCGCTGGATGACAGCTATTTGCTGTTTTATATTAATCAGCCTTCTATTATTATAGGCAAGCATCAAAACACTATTGAAGAAATCAACGCCGAGTTTGTTAGGGACAACAATATTCAAGTCGTTCGTCGCCTGTCCGGCGGTGGGGCTGTATATCATGATCTCGGTAATTTAAATTTCAGCTTCATTACTAAGGATAACGGGGAGTCCTTTCATAATTTCCTCAAATTTACGCAACCTGTGATTGATGCACTCCGCCAAATGGGAGTAGAAGCTGAAATGACAGGCCGCAACGATCTACAGGTCGGAGAACGTAAAATTTCAGGAAACGCTCAGTTTGCCACACGCGGACGTATGTTCAGCCACGGTACATTGATGTTTAACCTGAATCTGGACAATGTGGCTGCATCGTTGCATGCCAATCCCGAAAAATTCAAATCTAAAAGCACTAAATCCGTCCGCAGTCGCGTGGCTAACATCAGCGAACTGATGGACCGTGAGATGACCATAGAGCAATTTCGCGAGGAACTACTGCGTTTCATATTCGGATCAGAATTGGATCAAGTACCTCAATATAAGCTCACCGATGCCGACTGGGCCAAAATCCATGAAATATCCAAAGAACGCTACCAATCGTGGGATTGGAACTACGGTCTATCCCCCGAGAGCAATATCAAGCACACACGTAAATTTCCGGTCGGTATTATTGATATCCGCATGGATCTTAAGGAAGGCTATGTCCGTGATATTAAAATCTATGGGGATTTCTTCGGCGTGGGTGACGTTGCTGATATTGAAAATATCCTGCGCGGCAAGCGCTATGATGAAGGTGAGGTCCGTCAAGCCTTATCCTCTCTCGATTTGAAGCACTATTTTGGTAATATTGAGCTGGACGATTTTGTTGGACTTGTATTTTTGGAAGACTAACCGTTACTTTTTTCCATCGTTTCAAGCCAATACTTCAGTGGTTATAAGGGGACAGGCTCTTATAGGAGCCGTCCCCTTTTCATTGCGATATTGTCATTTTGAATATTATAAGATACAATTTTAACATTGCCCCAAGATAGAGATAAAGGAGAGAATACCGATATGTATAAATTAATTGCCATTGATATTGATGATACACTCATTAACGACCAGAAAGAAGTTACACCGGCGACACAACAGGCATTAGAAGCTGCTGTAGCTAAAGGTGTGGTGGTTACCCTCGCTACTGGACGAGCTTATGCCTCCGCCCACAAAATTGCTCGCCAAACTGGTTTGAACGTGCCAATCATTACGTACCAAGGAGCTTTGGTTAAAAACCTGCTGGACGAAAACGTGCTGTATGAGCGTTATGTTCCACTCGTGGCTGCACGTCGCCTGTATGAATTCTGCGTGGAACGCAATCTGCATCTGCAAACGTATATAGATGACAAATTGTACACACGTGAAGATAATCAGAAAATCAAAGATTACACGGAGCTGAACAACACGGAATATTTTGTAGAGCCTGTGTTCAGTAAAGTTATAGAACAGCCGGCTCCTAAACTGCTAATCATCGACGAGCCGGAAGTATTGGATGAATTAATTCCTGAACTTCGCGAACTGCTTGGCAATGAAGTGCATATTACAAAATCCAAGCCTCATTTTCTGGAAATTATGCATCATGAAGGCACCAAGGGTCACGCGCTTACCTTCCTTGCAAACCATTTTGGCTGTGAACTGTCGGAAACGATTGCCATCGGCGACTCTTGGAACGACCATGAAATGCTTGAATGCGCTGGTCTCGGCATAGCGATGGAGAATGCCATTCCTGATTTGAAAAAGCTGGCTGATTACATCACTCGTAGCAATAACGAAGACGGTGTTAAGCACGCCATCGACAAATTCGTACTCAATGTTGAATAAACAAAAAGTGCCTGCTCCCATAATTCTTAAATGAAGTAATACAACAACAAAGCCTCCAACTGTCGCATGATCAGTAACATACGACAGTTTGGAGGCCTTTTCTGTCAGATCATATAATAACCTGACCGCTATAAAATATCAGGCAGCAGAACGTACCTTACGCCTGTTCACCAGACGGATAATTCCATTGTTCATAAGGATTAATCCGGTCACAATGAGCAGCACCCCAGCCAGCATCCACCAGCTTACATGCTCTCCATACAACAACGCTCCCAAGCCCACCGCAATCGGCGGTGATATATACAGCCACGTCGTCGGAAACAGGGGATTTGTACGCTCCATGAGCCAGTAGAACAGTGTATGTGCAATCATCGAACCAAACAGGATCAGATAAAGTAAAGACCCCATGGCAGGAAGGTACTGCCACCCCTCAGAACTCCACGGTTCCGTGATCGCAGACAGCAACAGCAGCATCCATCCCCCATGGATCATTTGCGCCGCATTCAGGGCAATCGGGTTCGTTTCACGAAATACATCCATCACTCGCTTGGAATAAAGAGCTCCCCCGGAATAACACAGCTCCCCCAGCAAAATGACAAGGCATCCCGCCAGCCACAGACCACTGATCTGAACCGCCAATCCGGGCAGCACAACCAGCACCACACCAAGAAAGCTGATCATGCAGCCAACGACCGTAATCCGTGACGTTTTTTGCCGTAGCAGTACAGATTGCAAAATGACGATCATCATCGGCCCGGTAGCTGACAAAATAGCTCCGATCCCCGAGCTGACATATTGTTCTGCCCAATACAAGGCTGAAAATGTACCGAAGGTCGTTCCTGCTCCAATCAGCAACATTTCCTTACGCCATAATAACGACCATCGTACTTTTCCGGTCAGCTTCATAGCAATGAACAATATCGCCCCTGCCGCGAAAAAACGTACACCTGCCGATAGAAATGGCGGAAGTCCGGCTTCCACTCCCACTTTTATGGCCAAAAACGTTGTGCCAAAAATAAGACACATTACTGTAAACGCGATACCTATCATGATACGTCCCTCTCCCTTCAGTTGCTTTTAAGCATACAGGGAGACGAACAGAACAGATGTATAACTACAGAACAGTTGTATACGTTTTTAAAGTGCTATATAGTACAATACACAGAAAGGAGCGTGGACAGCATGGGTAAGAACAACAGCGAACTACTCTTTCCAGCCGATCATGCCTTAAAGCTGTATGAGCAGGTTATCCATTATGTAACTGTGCGGATTGATCGTGGGGATTGGCAAACAGACATGAAGCTGCCGTCCGTACGAAGCTTGGCTCAGGAGCTGGGTGTACATCGGCTAACTGTTTTCCGGGCATATCAGGAGTTGAAGCAACGGGGACTGGTCTATGTAAAGGACAAATCAGGATATTATGTTCATGCTTCGCAAGCGACTGGGCATGCAAAATATGCTGGCTACTCGGGACATTCGTCCATTGACCTCACGATTCACTCCGAATCTGCCCATGCGGCAGATGATCCGTCAGTTTCAGCCTGGAGAGGAATGGATGGACTTAGCCGCGTTCAATCGGTAAATGCGAATTTCCAGTTTTCCAAAGCGCTGATTGACCCCTCTCTCCTGCCCAACCGATTTTGGGGAGAGCTGATGATGCAGGTATTTGAAAAGCATCCAAAAGTAGCGGCCACCTATTCCGCTGTACAGGGCGATGCCGAGCTTCGGGAGGCCATGGCGCAGCATTTTAGCGTGGATAAGCATTTTGCTTTATCACCGGATGAAGTGCTGATTACCTCCGGAGCACAGCAAGCCATTGATTTAATTGCCCGATCTCTGCTCCGTACAGGAGACCGTGTATTGATCGAACGCCCTGCCTATGGCCCCGCTATGGAAATATTCCGTAGACTAGGCGCACGTCTGACTATGACTGATATTCGACCAGAAGGTTATGATATGGACCAGATTGAGTGGTGCATGAAAACGGAAAAACCACGCCTCTTTTATATGAATCCAACATTCCACAACCCGACGGGCTTTACGGTCCCCGATAAGCAGCGCAAACGACTGCCTGAACTAGCTGAGCGCTACGGTTGCCTCATTGTTGAGGATGACAGCACCTATGACATCAGCTTTGGGCAAAAGCCCCCTTCTCCGATTTTCGCCTATGATGTTTCGGGAAGCGTCGTCTACATTCGAAGTTACAGTAAATATGTCGCACCTGGTCTACGAATCGCAGCCGTGACCTGCCGACCACAGCTCATGAACAGCCTGCTGAACATCAAAGCGTTGGTGGACAATGGATCGCCACTGCTGAATCAAAAGCTGTTTTTACAATACTTTCAATCTCCACGTATGCAGCAACATATTAAAAAGCTATGCATTGCGCTCCAGATTCGTAAGGAAACGATGGAAGACAGTCTCCGCGATTCCGGTTGGACATGGACCAGCCCGGCGGGGGGACTCAACCTGTGGCTCCAGCTGCCTTCAACGTTGAAACCTAATGAATTACTTGCCAAAAGTATACAAGAGTCCGTATCCTTTGTTACTGGCAATGTGTTTGATCCCATCGGCGCAGAGGGTAAAACGCATATTCGGCTGTCTTATTCATACGCCAACGAGCTACAAATCAAAGAAGGAATCTCCACACTTCTACGTATCAGTCGAACGATGTAAAGGTAAAGAGCAACCTTATTCTAACGGCAAACTCATGCCGGTGTATGCCAAGCTAATCCCTTCCAGAAGCCCATAGTTGCGTGTGACATCCACATCATGGGACATATGTGTAAATACCGTGCTTTCAGGCTTAAGCCTTCCTATAAGCTCCTGAGCCTCCAGCATGTCATATACGGAACGGGTGGCATACTCGGCCTCCTCATGATAAAAACTCGTTCCCAGGACGAGCAAATTCAGATTGTGCAAGGGCAGAATTTCCGCCTCATTTAATCCAATCGAATCCGAACAGTAAGCCCACGAGAAGCCGTCCTTTTCCAGACGATAAGCGTAGGCATATCCGTTCTTCCCGTGATTCACACGCCACCCCCGGATATTCCATCCCCCAAGTTGGGCACCCTGATCTACTGGAATAAGATCCAAGTTTCCAGAGAGCCAGGAAAATTGACGCAAGATCGTGTCGATCACTTCCTGTGGCGCGTACAAGCGACCTCTGTTCCCAGTCCAGCGACAGGCATCTGCCCATTCTGGTAATCCTCCAATATGGTCAAAATGTGCATGTGTCACAAGGATCGTAGGGATAAAACGCAGACCGCGTAATTCTAGCTGTCTGCGCCAGTCCGGGCCACAATCAATCATAAAGTCCTCCGTCTCGCTTTCGATCAGCACAGACGATCTCAATCTTACATTCGCCCCTGTCGTGCGAGCTTCTGTGCATACGAGACAATCACAATATACACGCGGAACCCCCATTGCATCCCCCGTGCCAAGAAAAATAAGCCGATTCATGGTTTAACTCCTATCTATCTGGGTCTTTTTACTACTATTATAACGAACAGACCGATTCTACGTAAATCATCAGTGTAAATCCTTCCAGCGTCCAACGCCAAAAGGAGCATGCCCAAAGCCGTGAAATCAGGCTAGACATCCCCTCATGCGTGATCGTATTTATTTTTAGATGATGATAGGCATTGGATCTTCCTTCAGACGGTTTTCCACCATCCAGCTGGACTGGTCATTATAAAGATAGGCTCGATGCACCAACACTCGCACTTGCTGACCAGGTTCCAGCGTAGACTTCTCCAGCGAGCGGTATGTCATGAGACGATGATCCCCGACCTGTACTTCAACCATCCACTCACTTCCACGAAAATGCAAATGCTTCACTGTGCCTTCCTCGGTCGCCGACAGAAGCGTAAATTCCTCGCTTGGCCCGACATCAATATACTCCGGACGGATCAAGGCACGTGTTCCCACTCCAGCAGCTTCTTCGAAGCCTCTGAGACTGCCTGCCTGTTCAATCACTGTAGATTCCCCAATAAAGGAAGCCACAAACGGGGTACCCGGTTTTTTATAAATATCCCAAGGCGTTCCCTTCTGCTCCAGTCGTCCCTGATTAATCACCATAATTTCATCCGCTACTTCAATCGCCTCATCCTGATCATGGGTGACAAAAATTGAAGTAATACCCACCCGCTCAATCAACTCTCGCAGCCAGGTTCGCAGCTCCTGACGAATTTTGGCATCAATAGCTGCAAAAGGTTCATCCAGCAGCAGCAGTTGAGGCTCTGGTGCCAAAGCACGCGCAAAAGCAACCCGCTGTCGCTGTCCACCTGACAACTGATGCGGATAACGATGCTCAAAACCTTTGAGCCCCGTTAGTTCGACCAACTCTGTAACCCGTTCCTTGATGCGGGTTTTGGAGCTTTTTTTCACTTTCAGACCAAAGGCAATATTGTCGTAGACGCTCATGTGCTTGAACAAAGCATAGTTTTGAAATACAAATCCGATTCCACGTTCCTGCGGGGACAGCTCGTTTACCCTTTTTCCGTGAAAATGAATTTCTCCTGCATCCGGTTGCTCCAGACCCGCTAAAATACGAAGAATGGAGGTTTTTCCCCCACCACTTGGACCGAGTAAACCAATAAGATGGCCCGCCTGAATATCAAAAGATACGTCCTTTACCGCATGAAAATTACCGAAATGCTTGTTTAATCCTCTTACTTCCACATGCATATCCGTACACTTCCTTTCCGCTTCTGGACCTGTTCAGGCACAACAGCAGCCTTGCTTACCGCAAAGCACGTACCTCATTTGAAATCTTTTAATTATTCCAATGTATATACTATGTTTTTTTCTTATGTGATACTTTATCAAAGGAAAGTAATTTTCGTCAACTCTATATTTTATCTTAGGAATTAAAAGGGTAAAGTATTAAGAAGAAAGGAGATGGAGTCATTGCTGCATACTTTAGAATTATCCACTACACGGCGAGATGAAATGCGAGATATTACACGAGAGGTTGCTTCATTGATCGAAAAAAGCGGGGTACAACAAGGAACCGCACTTGTTTATTGTCCACACACGACAGCCGGCATCGCCATTAATGAAAATGCAGACCCAGACGTCAAACATGATGTGATGTTAAGACTAGATGAAGTTTATCCGTGGGAGCATCCCCAATATCGCCATATGGAGGGAAATACAGCTTCCCACCTAAAATCCATTACGACAGGCCCCTCACAAACGATCATCATCCATGATGGAAAGCTGTTGCTCGGACGATGGCAGGGGCTTTATTTTTGTGAATTCGACGGACCACGCAGACGCCAATACCATGTAAAGATCATGGAGGGTTGACGGACCGGGTAAAAAAAACAGACCATGATGTTTTCCTACTGGATGCATCATCGTCTGTTAAATCCTTAGTCGCTTTCGCAAAGTACCGTAATAATAAGTTACCGTCATGAAGTGCATACACCCAGAAAAGCGCCCTACATGTTCATGGCTGAAGCGTGTGAATGCAGGTACGCTCATAGGTGTCTGCACAGCAGCTTTACATGTGCTAAAGCAGCAGGCCTAATTTCTTCAAATGTTAAACCGTCCTGAATATAAAAGGATACAAAGCCATGCATGGATAAAAACAGGCTTTTCGGTACCCTTGAGCAATCTTCCTCCGAATGCCCCTGTCCACTCAATTCTTGACGGATCATAGACGCAAATAGTTCCACACAACGGTTTTGCTCTGTGCGACAGTATGCAAATAGTTCTTCATCGTGCATCATGAACATAATTTCGTACTGATATGGATTTTCCAAACCAAAACGGATAAATTCCAGCATCAAGTACTCCAGTCTGCTCAAGCCATCATCAGACGTACCTGTTGCTGCTTGCAGTAGAATCCCACGCAATGTATTAAAATCTTCAATCACAATGGCATAGAACAGTTCAGCCTTCTCTTTAAAATGATAATATAACGAACCATGACTGTAACCCAGATGCTGGCCAATGCTGCGCATTGAAATCGCACGGTAGCCCTTGGTAATAAACAAGTGCCTGGCCGCTTCCAGAATCCGCCCTCTTGACAACTCCTGTTCTACTGCTCTTCTAGCCATATTATTTATTCCCCTTCAATAAAGTAAAGCTGCTCTCCCTCCGACACAAGCGATTGCCCCTGCGTCAAGTCTGTTATCCAGTTGCTGAAGGATTCCGCATCACCAGCCAGCGGCAGACAGGTTAAGGTAACTTTATCCGTAAACATTGTTTCTCCAGTGCGGATGCTGCGATTGCGTAATTCATTTTCCACTTTGCCCAACCAGGTATAATCCAATTCTACAAAAACTTCGCGATGCAGCACACGCGTAATTGCATCCCCTGCCTCGATTGCTGCAACAGCACCATCTGAATATGCGCGAATCAGACCGCCTGCTCCCAGCAAAATCCCACCAAAGTAACGGGTAACAACAATAGCGACATTTTTCAGCTTCTGGTTGCGGATCACCTCCAAAATAGGCTTTCCAGCCGTACCACTCGGTTCTCCGTCATCCGATTGCTTTTGGATTTCGTCTCTTTCCCCAATCATGTAAGCAGAACAATTATGGGTAGCGTTCCAATGCTCTTTTTTGATGCGTTCTATGAAAGCAGTTGCTTCTTCCTCAGTTTGAACAGGCTGAATATGGCCGATAAAACGGGATTTTCGGATCACAATTTCCTTGTTGCCGGCACCGCGTACGGTTCGGTATTGTTCCAACATACACGTATAACCTTCCTTACTTCATTTTACAAGAAAGCAGTCCCCCGCTTCTGGCAGCTGGTGAACTGCTTTCCTGTACTTTACTATACACTATAACACTTCTGACCGAAATCCTGTTTCGCATCAGAGATTACAGCACTCTTATTCAGACAATCTCGCTTCAAGCTCAGCTTTTTCTTTTTCGAAGCCTGGTTTGCCGAGCAGCGCAAACATGTTCTTCTTGTAAGCTTCTACGCCCGGTTGATCGAACGGATTTACGCCCAACAGGTAGCCGCTGATACCGCAAGCTTTTTCGAAGAAATAAGCAAGATAGCCGAAAGAGTAAGGGCTCAAGTCAGGAATATTTACAATCAGGTTCGGTACTTGTCCGTCTGTGTGAGCCAGCAATGTACCTTGGAATGCCTTTTTGTTTACAAAATCCACAGTTTTGCCTGCCAGGAAATTCAGTCCGTCCAGATCATCCTCATCTGCTTCGATGGTGATGTGACTAGGTACATTTTCTACTTGAATTACCGTTTCGAAAATGTTGCGGCTGCCTTCCTGAATGAATTGTCCCATGGAGTGCAGGTCTGTCGAGAAATCAACAGAAGCAGGATAAATGCCTTTGTAATCCTTGCCTTCGCTTTCTCCGTACAACTGTTTCCACCACTCGGATACAAAATGAAGAGACGGCTCATAGTTTACGAGAATTTCAATTGCTTTACCTTTGCGGTACAAAGCGTTACGAACAGCTGCATATTGATAAGCCTCGTTCTCAGCTACATTCGGGTTGCTGTACTCTTTGGAAGCGTCTGCCGCCCCCTGCATCATTTCCTCGATGTTAATGCCTGCAGTAGCAATCGGCAACAAGCCTACTGCTGTCAGCACGGAGTAACGACCACCCACATCATCAGGAATAATGAAGGATTCGTATCCTTCCTCGTTAGCCAGTTTTTTCAAAGCGCCACGTTCTTTATCCGTCGTTGCATAAATACGCTTGCGTGCTTCTTCTTTACCGTATTTTTTCTCCAGAGCTGCACGGAATACGCGGAATGCGATAGCTGGCTCTGTTGTCGTACCTGATTTAGAAATGACGTTCACTGAGAAGTCTTTTCCTTCAATCAGTTCCAACAGATGATTTACATATGTAGAGCTGATGTTGTTGCCTGCAAAATAGATAGCTGGACCCTTGCGTTGATCTTTAGGCAGCGCATTGTAGAAAGAATGCGACAGCATTTCGATCGCAGCACGTGCTCCAAGGTAAGAACCGCCGATACCGATTACGATCAGTACTTCGGAATCGCTTTGAATTTTAGCAGCAGCCTTTTGGATGCGCGCAAACTCTTCTTTATCATAATTAGTAGGCAGGTCAATCCAACCCAAGAAATCGGAACCTACACCGGTTTGGTTGTGCAGTTGCTCATGAGCCAACTTGATAGGCTCTGCAAAATAATCAATTTCGTGCTGACCTACAAAGGAGAGTGCTTTAGTGTAATCAAAAATAACTTTTTTAGACATGTTTGGAACCTCCTGTTTGGTATTACTAAGACCATGAATACGAACATAAGGACTTAGGAATAGGATACTTTAATTTGCTGGGCCTGACAAGCTTGCGTTACCTGTGTATCCTGTGCTTGACAGCCCTTCTTGTAGATAGGGTAGCATGCCCATGCTACAATTAACTGAGATCAACCTGTTTCAATATTCAATTCAAGCCGAACTCGCATCTGCATCGGACGGCAACTTCCAACAAGAAAGGTGATTAGCAATGAAAAACATCGGATTTATCGGACTGGGCACCATGGGCGCCCCGATGGCATCCAATCTGCTAAAGCAGGGATTCGGAGTCACAGTTTATAATCGTACCGCTTCTCGCTGTGAACCACTGGCAGAGCAAGGCGCACGTACAGCTTCAACTCCTCGTGAAGCAGCTGAAGGTCAGCACTTGGTCATTACCATGGTCAGCGATGATCATTCCATTCGTGACATCTATTACGGCGAAGACGGCGTGTTTGCCGGTCTTACGGCTGGCATGACTGTGATGGACAACAGCACGATTTCACCTGATCTGGTCAAACAACTAGCCGCCGAAGCGGACAAGCTGGGCTGCTCCTTCATTGATGCTCCCGTAACAGGCAGTAAGCCTGCCGCTGTAGACGGCACACTCGTGTTCATGGTTGGCGGTAATGCAGAAGCCATTGCGGCACAATCAGATGTTTTTGATACGTTGGGCAAAAAGGTACTTCATATGGGACCTAATGGCAGCGGAGCCGTAGCCAAGCTCGCTCATAATACGATGGTTGGTATTCATAACCTCGCTCTGGCTGAAGGCTTTGCTATCGCGGCTAAATCCGGCATCCCGGCAGACAGCTTCCTTGAATTGGTGCAACTCGGATCGGCAGGCAGCAAGGCCGCTGACCTGAAAGGGCGCAAAATCATTGAACATGATTTTAGCAACCAGTTCTCACTTGCCTTGATGCTTAAGGACTTGAAGCTTGCTTCCTCACTAACAGACAGCCTGTCCATCCCTGCACCTATGTTATCCATTGCCAAAAGCCTGTTTCAAGCCGGGCAAACGCAAGGCTACGGCGACGAGGATCTATCCGCTGTCGTGAAGACTTACGAAGCATGGATTGGCCGCACCATTGGTGGTCAACCTCTCGAATAAGCTGTACCTTTCTTTGTAACCATACGGCTGTGCTTGTGTACATATGGCATAGCTTTAGGGTAAGCACACTTGGCTTGAAAGCTGAGTGTGCTTACCCGTTTTAGCTTATTATTCGGGATAAGAACAGCAATAATCAGTTACACTTCGTACTTCCAGCTTGAATGAAGACTTTGCAGGTACGTGAAAGGTTGATGTCCCTTGTATTTCCAGCCATTCCTCAGTACCTGGAAGCAACACTCTCAAATCCCCTGCCAAAATCTCCATGATCTCACGGGAATCCGTGCCGAACTCATACGTTCCTGGCAGCATAATACCCAGTGTAACCTTACTGCCGTCACCCAGGATGACTGTACGGCTTGTAACCTGACCATCGTAATAAACATTTGCTTTTTTAACTACGCTTACTCCATCGAACTGTGTCATTCGTTATCCCCTCATCTGCTCTCAATGGTTGAATGAATATTTGTGCATCATAACATAGATTTGATTCCAGCTTCAGTATGAAAATACACACTGTATCACCGTATGCTATACACTGGAATTCAATAGTGATTTTTTTACAAAACATCAACTGTATGAAACAAACAGCCGTAAGCCTTTCTCAGGTTACGACTGTCTGTTTTAGATGCTAGGTGTTTTATTTCAACAAAGCTTTCACACGACTAACAACATTCTCTACCGTAAAGCCGTATTCCTTAATCACGCGGTCGCCAGGTGCGGATGCGCCGAATGTGCTGATACCGAGAATGTCGCCTTGGTCGCCAACATATTTTTCCCAGCCCAGTGGATACGCCATTTCTACAGCCAAACGAGCTTTCACTTGTGGCAGCAGAACGGAATCTTTGTATGCTTTGTCTTGTTTTTCGAACAGATCCCAGCTTGGGAAGCTGATAACACGTACTTGGATACCTTGTTCTGCCAGTGCTTCCTGAGCTTTAACAGCCAATTGTACTTCGGAGCCTGTAGCCAGAATTTGAGCAACCGGTTTGCCGTCTGTTGCATCTGCAACCACATAAGCACCGCGTTTGATACCTTCGCGTGCATGCTCAGCACTAGCAGCCAGGATTGGCAGGTTTTGACGAGTCAATACCAGAGCAACCGGGTTTTTCTTGTTTTCCAGCGTATAAGCCCAAGCAGCAGAAGTTTCATTACCGTCCGCCGGACGAATTACTGTCAGGTTCGGGATAATACGCAGGGAAGCCAATTGTTCGATCGGCTCATGAGTCGGACCATCTTCACCCACAGCGATACTGTCGTGAGTCAAAACGTAGGTTACAGGCAATCCCATCAGAGCTGCCAGACGAACGGCTGGACGCAGATAGTCTGTAAATACGAAGAATGTACCGCCGAATACTTTTACACCTTGGTGCAACGCCATGCCGTTCATCGCAGCAGCCATACCAAATTCGCGGATACCGAAATAGATGTTACGGCCGGCGTAGTCTTCTGGCGTAAAGTTCGTCAGGTTGTTCAAATGTGTCATCGTGGAGCTCTCCAGATCGGCAGATCCGCCTGTCAGGAAAGGTACGTTTGGAGCCAATCCGTTTAGAGCATTACCAGAAGCTACACGAGTCGAAACGGCTTTGTCTCCAGTCGTGTATTTCGGAAGATCACGATCCCAGCCTTCTGGAAGATCGCCGTTTACAGCTGTTTCGAACTGCGCTGCCAAATCAGGGTGGGCAGCTTTGTATTTCGCGAACTGTTCATTCCATGCTTTGTTCGCCGCAATACCGCGCTCTTTTACTTTAGCAAAATGCTCGCGAACTTCTTGTGGTACGTGGAAGTCCTCTTCGTATACCCATTTGTAGAAATCTTTAGTCAACTTGGCTTCTTCTGATCCCAGCGGGGAACCATGAGTACCACCGTGTCCGCCTTTACCTTGTTTGTTCGGGCTTCCGTAGCCGATGACTGTTTTCACTTCAATCAGCGTAGGGCGTGTCGAGTCGCCTTGCGCTTCTTCAATGGCTTTTTGGATGGCTGGAAGGTCGTTACCATCTTCTACGCGCAGTACTTGCCAGTTGTAAGCTTCAAAGCGTTTGGCAACACTCTCGGAAGAGGACAAATTAAGCTTGCCGTCCAGTGTAATATCATTGGAATCAAACAATACAATCAGCTTACCCAGTTGTAAGCGACCAGCCAGCGAAGCAGCCTCGTGGGAAATACCTTCCATCAGATCGCCATCGCCGCAGATTGCATACGTGAAGTGATCTACAACTTTAAATTCGTCTTTATTATATGTTGCGCCCAGTTGAGCTTCAGCCATTGCCATACCTACGGACATTGCGAGACCTTGTCCCAGAGGGCCAGTTGTAGCATCTACACCAGCAGTGTGGCCAAACTCAGGGTGACCCGGTGTAAGGCTGCCCCATTGACGGAATTGTTTCAGTTCTTCCATAGGAAGATCGTAGCCGCTCAGGTGCAGAAGGCTGTATAGCAACATGGAACCATGTCCTGCGGACAATACAAAACGGTCACGGTTAACCCATGTAGGTTGATCGGGATTATGATTCATCGTTTTAGCAAAAAGTTGGTATCCCATTGGCGCGGAGCCCATCGGCATCCCAGGATGTCCCGAGTTTGCTTTCTCGATGGCGTCAATTGCCAACGTACGAATAGTTGTGATGGACAAATTGTCGATCGTGGAGTTTTCATCCTTTTGAATCGCTTGGTTCTGGTCAGTCATGGTTTGCCTCCTCATATTGTATAAAGTATGTCAATTGCATTCGGTCATACTCTCCAACACCACCGTCCGATATAGAAACGATGTCTATTGAAGTGAGTGAATCTGCTTGAATGTTTCAATATGACTTATACATTCTTAAGTATTGTACCATCTGCCGTGAAAGTTTGCCAGATCGTTTATAAAGATGATTGTGGAAATGTAGTACCGAGTCCTCATATAAATATACCCGTAATGTATTAACCTCATTTAAAAAATTATAAAATCACAAAAAATATTATGTACTGACCGTTTATAAGGCAAATAAACTCACATGAGGATTTTGCAAAAATACTTACATAAAAAAACAAAGCCCGTTATGCGACGGGCTTTGTTTAACAAAAAATATACTCACAAATTTTTTCTGAAATTTTAAGATTAGTTAAAAACGACCGTTTTGTTCTCATGAACCAGAATACGATCCTCTGCATGCCACTTCACGGCTCTTGCCAAAACGACCCGCTCTATGGTGCGACCGATCCGCTTTAGCTCATTTACATCATCTCCGTGGCTTACACGCTGCACGTCCTGCTCAATGATCGGGCCGCCGTCCAATTCTTCAGTTACATAATGCGCAGTAGCACCAATAATTTTCACACCGCGATTATAGGCTTGGGCATATGGCTTCCCACCCACGAATGCCGGCAGAAAGGAATGATGGATATTGATAATCCGGTTGCGATAATGCTCAATAAACTTGGGTGAAATAATCTGCATATAGCGGGCTAAAATGATAACGTCAATGTCTTCGCCAATGACCTCTAGTTGACGGCGCTCCGCCTCCGGTTTGGTATCGGCTGTTACCGGAATATGGTGATACGGGATGCCAAATGATTCCACATACTCCTTCATATCCGGATGATTACTAACCACCAATGAAATATCCGCGTCCAGATCTCCTGCCTGCCATTGCCACAGCAGTTCTACCAAACAGTGATCTTCTTTAGAAACGAAAATAGCCAGTTTTTTCTTGCGGCTAACCGCAGAAATCGTCCACTCCATACGGAATTGCTCAGCAACAGCGGCAAAATCCTGCTCCAACTGTGGCTGGGTTGCACTCAAATTCGGCAGATCAAATTCAATCCGCATAAAAAACATACCGCCGGACGGGTCCATTGTATATTGATCAGATTGAACGATATTGGCCCCATGCTCGTACAAAAAACGGGACACGGCCGCTACAATACCTGGTCCGTCTGGACAAGATACAAGCATACGCGCGCGGTTTTCATGGGCAGACAGAGTGCTATTTGGCTGATGTTTTACGTGAATTTCCATGTGGCTATTAATCCCCCTTAGCTTATACCGTCACTGGCAAATGACTGCCGGCAAACCAGGCAATCAACCGTTGATTAATGTGTTCTTCACTCAAATCTGGAAATAGTGCTGCTTCCGTTATCATGTCATACAGACGCTCCAACGGCTCACGTGGATCGGCTTTTCTTGCTTTGGCATCATTTTTCAGTAAAGTCCATGTGTCCAGCACAAATTTACGGACATCCACATCCTGTTTTTTGAAAAACGAATGCAATTGCTCTACCTGACCCAAAAACTCATCCCCAAAGCGCTCCTTTACATTTCCGCGAAGCAGGGCAATTTCAACCTCATACATCGGACGCTGAGTTTTGGCTTCCTTACCAATCCATGGCGTCTCCAAAATAAACGGACGTCCTTGAAGTGCTTCATGATGCACCACATTATGAATGGTCTGATAGCCAATCCAGCCTGATCCGATCGGAGTATGTCTGTCTTTATGAGCGCCAACTGGATTTTTACTATCATTGATGTGAACAACTGCGATGCGATTCAAGCCGACAATACGGTCGAATTGCTCCAATACACCGTCCAGATCATTTACGATATCATAACCTGCATCGTGAATGTGACAGGTGTCCATACAAACCGTAAGACGCTCGTTATGCTCTACTTTATCAATAATGGAGGCAATCTCCTCAAAGCTACGACCCATTTCCGTTCCTTTGCCTGCCATCGTTTCAAGCGCAATGTTAACATCTGTCTCCTTCACGCCGTTTAGTACCTCGTTCAAACCATCAGCAATACGCCCGATTCCGTATTCTGCATCCTTATCGGTAAAAGCGCCTGGATGCAGCACGATATTTTTCACACCAATCGCGTGTGTGCGTCGAATTTCCTCTTGAAGAAAGCTGACCGCAAGCTCATAGGTATTTTCTTTGTAAGAGCCAAGGTTGATGATATACGGGGCATGCACCACGATATCTTCCATTCCCTTCTCAGCCATTAACTGCTTGCCTTCCTCCAAGTACATGGACTCCATCGGCTTACGACGCGTGTTTTGCGGTGCTCCCGTGTATATCATAAAGGAGCTGGACCCGTAAGAAGACGCTTCTTTTGTAGCGCTGAGCAGACCCTTGTCCGAGAAGGACACATGAGAACCAATTTTCAGCATGATCCTGATTCATCCCCTTATCCTGTTATGCTTGTCTTATTTTAATTTAATCATTTTAACGTGATTATTGAAATCAAACAACATAGCTTTTATGGCAGCTTTCTTAAATGACTCTATTAAGGGAACACGTAGATAAAGTACACATCAGAATATATGTTAGTCAAACGAGGGTAAATAAAATCATGGATTGACATCCTTAACCGTATAAAGGTACATTCATGAATCAATTTCATAACTCATTAAAGCTTGGTGGTTGTAACTAGATATAGACAAATCGAATCATTTTGATCTATTTCTAGTTTTGATTGAAGCAGCTAAAGGTATTATGAAATTGATTCTCATATGAAGTTTTTTTCTCAAAAAGGGTTATATTCTATAACAGATGTATTTTTTTGTGAATTGGAAGGAGAGCTGGCTCCATGAACATCATCGTATGTGGAGGAACTGGATTGGTGGGGAGTGCACTGGTCAAAAGCCTGCTAGACGACGGATACACCGTGAAAGTCGTTACCCGCAAGCCACTGGTAGGACACGAAGCGAGCCCCCGCTTGCAATATATGAGTTGGAACGAATTAAAACAAAAGCCTGAAGTACTGGAAGGCACAGATGCGGTCGTTAATTTAGCAGGCGAAACGCTGAATCAGCGCTGGACGGATAAGTCCAAACAAAGAATTCTTCAATCACGACTCCTATCTGTTGCCCGGTTGGCTGAAGCATTGAATGCTCTACAGAAAAAACCGAAAGTTATCATTCAGGCTTCGGCTGTTGCCGCCTATGGTACATCCCTGACCGAAACATTCGATGAAACGAGCCCGCGTCGTTCGGAAGATTTTTTGTCTCAGGTGGTTGAGCAATGGGAGGAAGCCGCTAATGCCTACCCTTCTGATGCCCGTTTAATTAAGTTACGCATTAGCCTTGTGCTGGACAGAAAAAAAGGGGCATTCCCACTCATGAAGATACCTTATAGCTTCGGATTCGGCGGCAAAATAGGCAGCGGCCATCAATGGATGAGCTGGATTCATATTGAGGATATTGTTCGTCTGATCACGTACTGCATCCATACGAAGGAAATCGTCGGGGCAGTGAACGCATCATCACCACATCCCTTGACGAACGACCAGTTTGGGAGGACAGTAGCTACGGTATATCACCGTCCGCACTGGTTTCCCGTCCCCAGCATTCTCGTTTCAAAGCTAGTTGGTGAGATGAGCACGCTTGTATTGGATGGTCAAAAGGTACTACCGCGCAAAGCGCTGGAGCACGGATTTAAGTTTAACTATCCTTCACTTAAGGACGCTCTAGAGGAACTCCATTCTTCCCAAAAACAGCATTGAATTTAAAAAGAGGAACTCCAGGCTGGTAGGTAGTGTCACTACCGGCTTAGGTTTCATTTTTTTAGTCAGACACAATCTATCGAGCAGACTGTAAGTTTTTAAGTTGCCTCTTTTATTCTTTTGAATATTCCACTTCTGAAGTTTTCTCTCTATCTTCGGTAACTCGGTTTCCCACGCTTTTAGATTCTGAGTTTGGAAAAGTCCATCTCCAGTTCTCTTGCCCTTGATCACTCAAATCAGAAGATTGCTTGTCTTGATAATGACGTCCTGCTACGAACCCGGTCAGCTTATCTACCTGATAACGATCATTTTTACGCTGTGCTGGGGGAGAAGTAGGACCTAACCATTCCGAATCCAATACAGGTGCTGAATCGCTGTACATATGAGACGAAGTTCGATTGCGCTTCCATTTCCCCGTCCAGCTTATATAAGCAACAGCTGCAAGTACTAAGGTCAGCACCACGGAGATGATCAACGGTACCGTTTCTGGATGATCCAGATAAATATAACGCCACACAATGGCCGAAGTGAGCAGACATCCGAGAGCAATGTACATTTTATATTTTTGCAATCCAGAATCCACATCTTCCATCTCGAATTCGGCTTTTACCTCTGCATTCTCCTCTGGTTTCACGGACGGTTTGAGCCGATTGATGCGTTTAAGTTCCTGAATCCCCTGCAGAGTCTCCCGGTGATCTCGCCCGTACGTTCCGCCACGTTCTGTATAGTTCCCTTGTGAGGTATGAGAGGATCGAGCAGAAAGGCTAGGGTTGGCTGATGAAAAAGATCGCTCCCATTTTTATAGTTAAAGAAGCAAGCTTCGTGGATTAATTATTTTGTAACATTAATTATTTTTTCAGCGATTAATCGACATTCTTCAATACTTTTATCGAATTCCTTTTTAAAAGAATGAGCAAATACAAAATGAATCTGCTCCGCTAATTCTTCCACAGAATTTGTTATCTTACTTTTTTCATAGATTTTACTTATTTCTGAATAATATTCATCTTCTAATAGAGGATGTATCTCGATTGGATTCCATTCATTAATCATTTGTACGATATCATTGTTCATTTTTATACACTCCTACTCTCCAAATAACGATTTAGATAGTGCTTTATATGCATCATCATACTTACTCTTAGGAATAACTGTAACAAGTGTCCCATCGTTAGCAACTACGGCAGCACCTTCTTTTGAAAAGAACAAATGTTTACTGCCATTATTCTGGGAAAGGGACTTCCCATTTTCCACCCAAGAATCTGCCATTTCTTTTGTTACGCCGCGCTCTTGCATTCTTTCTAAAGCATGATTTGAAGAATTAGACCAATTTATTTGTGTTCCCGGATTCTCAACCAGCGTCCCTGACTTTCCAAAAGTATCACCAACCTGTGCAGTTTCACCTTTTCCCTGATGAGGAGTCGTACTTTCTGCCTTAGCTCCCGAAGATGGAGTAGATTTAGATGAGCCTCCACCTTCCCCTTTCGCCATTTGCCACAATTCCGCTGAGCTTTTCCCTATTCCGCTTGCTCCTTTAACTGCGGTTGTACCTCCATGTGCCGCTAAAGCTGCTGAGCCAATCAATCCAGGTATTCCGATAATACTACCAACTCCTGTGGATGAAACAGCTACTGATAATCCTTCTCCACCTGTTCCAACGATGACCTCACCAGCCCCCTGCAATGTCGTAGCTACGTGACCAAGAATTTCACCTACTTTAGCTGCCATTGGATGATCATGGTCACGGTCTTTGTCAGGCAGCAACCCCAAGGTTAAATCTTCCTGAATAGCTCCTTTCGCTCCCTGAGCAGTATCCCAGAGAATTTCTCCTTGAAGCTTGCTAGCTTCCATCTGAGCTTCAGCCTTGGTGATCTCCGCTTTTCCGATCTGTTCAAAAATTTTATGTAACCAACCTTCACCGCTTGATGCCGTTTTAACAGGCACACCATTCCCGGGCACATCAAGTACTACTTTTTCTCCATCTACCTGTGTGAAGTTTTTTGAAATAAAGATGAGTTCTTGGGCAACCGTAGAAAGCCGTTCAAGCGTCACACCCATGGATTGTCTAGAGACCTGAAAATCTTGGAAAAACCTCTCTCGGGTAGCACCAGCTCAGCCTTGTTGGACAAAATCAATTCTTCCATTCAGTAAATTCAACATCCGTTCCATTTCGTGTTTACCATGCAAGAACTGGTCAGCCACTTCCATTAGCTTGTCAGGTGGAACTAATATTCTCCCCATTCTACCACGCCCACTTTAATTTTGATGGAAATAATCTTATCAGAAGGAGATGTTTAGGGACATCCATCTATTATCCTGAAATTCCCTTTTTATATTCTGCGACAATTGGACTGAGATAATCAGATTTGCTATGCCTAAAGTATTATAACCCTTGTTATAAGATACATTTTATCAGCGTAGTAGTAGTAATCATCGCCTTCACATTATGTTCCTCAACCATAAATCCTTTCTAGCTCGACAATGCAGTTAGCAAGCTTTTTCATACAATTCAAAAAGGCTAGACGGACAATTCCGTCTAACCTTCATTTATGATGCATTGGAGGATTTAAAAGAGTCCAACCGATAAGTATAAGAGACTCCGGCGATTTTAAAAGTGTCTCCATCCTTCATTGTGTACTCCTTATAAGGCACCATAGGCTCTCCATTCAGAACAGTTCCGTTCGTCGAGGATAAATCCTTAACAATGTGGCTATGTTCTCCTGTAACTATGCAAAGCTCAATATGAGAACGGGAAGCTCCATCCGTATGCTCCACAAACTGGACCAATTGCGGATCTCTCCCGATGATAAAGCTGCCTACAACGAATTGGTCTGGCTGCAACCGGATGCGCTCGGTCCCTCCACTACCTGGTGGCTTGCGATCCAGGCAAGCAATCGGTGATTGCTGAACAGGTGAAATCTGTATCTCTTGATCTGGACGAAGCAGCATCGTTTCCTGCTTAGATACAGCATTTAGCAGCTCCGTTACCCCAGAGAGAGACTTATAATAAGCCTCACTGGTATCGCTGGCTTCCAATTCATTTCCTCGTTCCGCACCTTTCCACGATGGCTCGTGTAGGTCATAGTTTGCTGAAGTGTTCTCCCTATCTTCCGTAACTCGGTTTCCCACGCTTTTCGATTCTGAGTTTGGAAAAGTCCATCTCCAGCTCTCCTGCCCTTGATCACTCGAATCGGAAGATTGCTTGTCTTGATGATGACGTCCCGCTACAAACCCGGTCAGCTTATCTACTTGATAACGATCATTTTTGCGTTGTGCTGGGGAAGAAGTAGTTCCTAACCATTCCGAATCCAATACAGGTACTGAATCGCTGTACATATGAGCTGAAGCTCGATTGCGCTCCCATTTCCCCGTCCAGCTTATATAAGCAACAGCGGCAAGTACCAAGGTCAGCACAACGGAAATGATCAACGGTACCGTCTCTGGATGATCCAGATAAATATAACGCCACACGATGGTCGAAGCGAGCAGACATCCGAGAGTAATGTAGGTTTTATATTTTTGCAATCCAGGCTCCACATCTTCTACTTCGTTTTCTGTTACAAGCTCAGAATTCTCCTCTGGTTTCACGGACGGTTTGAGCCGATTGATCCGTTTAAGCTCCTGAATCTCCTGCAGAGTCTCCCTATGCTCTTGCCCGTATGTTCCGCCACGATCAGTATAATTCCCCTGTGAGGTATGAGATGTATGAGCAGATATGATAGGGTCGGCTGATGAAAAGGCTCGCCCTTCCATACTTTCTCCCTTCACGCTAGCACTCTCTGTACCAGTCTTCATTCCTTGCAATAGCAGTTCCTTTAGCAATCCCAATTCAAATTCATTTCTATCACACAGATCGAGAATGCGTTGTATATATTCTCCCTGAAAGTGGGCTACACGAGTCATTAAACGAATAACCATCTGCTTAAATTGACTGCCTGTTTGCTGCCCTGTATACTGTACACTGCGTAAAGGAACATAGGTTAAACTGGCGGTTTCCCTTGTACCTGAACCACTTAGAAAAATATAATCCTCGTGCAAAATAAACTGGCGGATATCTAACATATATTGCGGGCTGCGATGGAGGGCATCTGCCACTTCAAAAAGAATCCGGTAGAAATCAGAAGTCGACACGCTCCCACCTTTCCATAGCTGGGAAAGCATGCGTTGCCCCGAAATGTCGTAATGTAACTCTATCTGAAAATCGACTTCCTTTATTCTAAGTTCCAGCAGACCGGGAATCCGATTACCAGTCATCATGCCGGTCTGAACGGAATTTAAATCATCGGTCTTGAGCCCGTCTTCCTTGTTTAGAATCATAAATGTCCCGCCGTTCCGGGCAAAATCCCTGCTTAAACCAAACAATTCATGACCTCCTTAACAATTTCCTATCTCCGTGAGGTAGCATGATCTCCCCCAGCGGACATGTTATGGCAAGAAGTAAAGATAAGCACTGATCGCTCCCGGAATGACTGCCGTCATAAAAGGAAACCTGAGGTGCGCTTCATTCCCACTGGTCAGCGCTTTGCCGCTGCGAAATAGAAAAAATCCTCCTAAATTAAAAGCCACGCGCCGCAGTCTCATGATGGTTTCCCTCTTCCATAGCAAAATTCCTATGCCAATAATACCTGCAAAAAAAATCGAATATAAAGCTGACTGCCATGCAAAAGCGGCACCTGTCCATGCTCCAATCAAGCCGAACAGCTTTACATCCCCTGCACCAACAGCTCCCATCCAGTACAAAATCAGCATGAAACCAAATCCGGTACCCAGTCCAGCAACAGCAAATAAAAAACCGTGCCACCCTCCAAACAGAGTATTGAACACCAAGCCTACCACTATGCCGGGCAATGTAAGCTTATTAGGGATTTTCATGCTACGTAAATCCGTAACTAACGCGATCGCGAGCAGAACTCCGCATACAATATACATCCACGTCAATGCGATCTTCCCCCTTTATAAAATAGAACTAGCAGACTACCAAATCACTTTCCATCGTAGGTATTCCTGTCCGTCTATGTCGAGTCGATTCTATCTATCCATCAGCTGGCTTTTCCACGGTAAACGGAACTTCTATACGTTGACCATCCTCTGTTTCAATCACAAAGCTCCATTGACCGGGTGTTGTGTTCGTTCCCACAAACCAGTTCCATTCAATAATCCCGTCCGCATTGGCAGAGGTCCAGCCCAAATGCTGGGCCGTGCTTTGGCCCGACTTATAAAGTACAGAAAGATTAGCAGTCGTCCCAGGCTCAATCTTGGCCTTGATCAAATTGTACACACCCTTCACAGCAGGTTCAGGCTTGACGAGCAACTGTATGGAATGCTGCGCATCCTTATCCGCTGTTGCCTCTCCTGTACCTGTCCCCTCCCCTGTGTTCCCAATCCAGAGACGTTCCTCTGCCGCTGCCTGAATCACAATGCTGCGATACAAAAAGGGGACCTTCATCGGCAGTTCATACGATAGCTCTACTCTAAAATAAGGGTCCTTAGTTCCTGTAAGAGCAGGTACATGTACGCTCGTTATATGAATACGGTCATACTCCAGAATGCTTTCCTCCATAAAAGGCTTTAGCATCGGCTTCAGAACAGGATCGAGTGCAGCTTCCGTAAATCGCCCCCGCAGTTCCTCCATCGGCTTTTGACCGCCCTGAACAGCGCTTTCTACCCAATCGCCAATTGGAGGTGGCAACTGGGCAGCGAATTGGCTTGCATATTCACTCATAGATAACTTGGGCAATTCATCCAGCGGTTCACGGACTGCATCTATTTTCGCGGACGCCGCCTCCACGGCTAGAGAAACTGGGTAGATTTTAGTCGAAACCTGCTTGACCGCTTCTGAAGCGGTGTTCTGCAAGGCTGTGGATACCAGCGTCATCTGAACCATATAAATGAGAAAAATAATAAAAAACAGAAACATTGGCAACACCAGTGACGCTTCTAATACAATACTCCCTTGTTCACATTGCTTCTGCCCACAAACTTTCCGTAAACACCGATTAATAGGAAAAATGCGCTGTTTTCGTGACATAGTACACACTTCCCTTAATACTCTCGCCTTCTTTTGAGGCGGTCCCGAGCATCTTCATTACCCCAGGTAGAAACCACAGCCTCATCCCATTCTTGACCTCACCCGTTGCATACGTTTGCCGCTCAGCAGGATTGACATCTGTATTCAGGCGGATCAGAGCAAGCATACGGGACATTTTTCGTTCATTATTGCTATGGAGCATCAGGAACAATCGCAAATGATCCTTGTATGTCATTCGAAATTTCAGAAAATCAGACAATGGCACGTCCCCCTTTTGTGCCAGCATAATCATATCTTCTATTGCTTTTTCTACTCCATATAACAAAGCCGCCGCCAAAACGACCAGCGGATTACCTTTTGAGCTGTTTTTAACCAATCCCTCCATTGTTCGAATGGCAAGTCTCATAGCGAAAATTTCTCCATAGGCGGATGCCAGATTGCCCGTCGGATTATGGAACCCATACAGGATGTACTCAACTTCCTGATTATTCACCTCCAGCTGATCTCCCAAAATCTGTGCAGCATTTCCCACATTTCCACCCGATCCGGTCAAGCTGCCAAAACGGCTAAAATCCACATGATGGAAGTAAGATAGCGCATATTCATTCTGGTAAAACTCGTCTCCCAGTTGAGTCAGTAAATTGGATGCCGACCCGTATAGACCATCCATACTATCCATTGAAGCTCCCGCTGCAACATAGGTGTCATAGGGCAAATCAGCGGATACAGATGGACTGGATGTAGACTGGTTAAACGAAATACTTTCATTGTAATAGCGCTCCAGATGTTGGAATTTTTCTGCACTTTGTTTACCTTTGGAAAGAACCTCAATGATCCGATAGGCTTGTTTGAGCTTGTTTTTCGCCTCTTTTTCCATTTTCTTGCGTTCTTTGTCCGGTCCACGTCGCGTATCCATCATTTTGGCTTCACCGTCGAGTACATTGGCAGGTCCCGCCCAAGCATACGCATTCAAGTATTTATCTATCTCTTTGAGCGTTGATGCGACTTCTTGCTTGAGCATGTCTGCATTCAAAAATGGATCTGTATAAAAAGATAAGGTATGCATAATGCTCGTTATTCCATTGTTAGCAGTATTTATAGAAGTCCGTTGCCTTTCGATTTCTGCTTCCCATTGCTCAAATTCCTTATCTGGAATCAACAAATCCTCTGCTTTTTGCCGTGCGCTTCCTACCGACGGATCTGCGTTGGAGCCTGCTCCGCTTGGAGTAGGGGCTGCTGAAACCTCATCGTAGCCTGCATTGGCCGCCCTCTGCTTATATTGGGCAATGACTTTGCGCATCTCTTCATTAATCTGTCGGGCCTCATTTAACGGTTCCTTGGCTTCCAGAAGCAGCTTATCATGTTCTTCTCCAGCCTGAACCATGATCTGACGCAGGCGATCAAGCGCTGCCCTCGCTCTACGTGCATATTTTTCCATCTGCATGATTTTAACGTCGTCCACACTCTTCTTATTGTCTTCATATACATGTACGTAATGCTTATATTGAGCGGCAATATCGGCTACAACCTCAAGCGGGTCCCATATATACTGATTGGGCATATAGGTGCCCCTCTGTTTAATAATCCGCTTGCGAACCTCTTCCATATAAGCTCCTGCCTTACGCTGCTTCTCCAGCATGTCATCCAGTTGGGCCTCTCGTCTGTCGTACAGCTTTTGCAGCCTTTTCAGCAAATCTACCGTATGAGAAGCCTCTTTCATGTTTTGAGAGAGCGGCTTTAGCTTTTCGAGCACTTCAAACGTAAAATCGACAGGTGCTTTATACTTCATCTCTTCACGGATCTGTTCGTTAAATATGGCATATTTACCAAGCTCTCTTTCCATTTGCAGGGAACTTGAATCCAGCTTCGTATTCATCAGCGGGAGTGTATCCGCGTGTGCCGTACGTCGCGCGCTGTCATTCAGCACTTTGACCATAATTTGTTCTCCGCCGCCTTCGCCATAAGCAAACAAACCGTACTCCTGTTGTAATGTCGGATCATAAGCAGACATCACTGAACGAACCGCCGCATGGGTCAGCCGTTCGGTCTGCACATGCAATGCAGCAATTCTCGCGTAATCAATAAATACAGCAATAAAACCGAACATGACCGCCAGAATCAGAATTAAAAAGACCGTGACAGCACCTGATTCCCTGTCCTTTGTATTTTGTCCCTTACCAAACACCTGCTTCCTCCTTTCCAGTTACATTCCCGTTACTTACTTCTCACTGACCGTTTTGACCATATTGCATCAGTACTTTCCCTGCAACTGCCGAATCTACCTTTTCACCTGATCCTCTGCCCATAAACTTCGCACCATAATAACGGACCAACTCCACCGTACGAATCCATTCCACAGGTTCGACCACGCCAGAGCTCATTTTCCCTTGCAAATCTGTCTGATCTAAAAACTGATTCAACAAAGGTACCTTCACTATCTTATTTAACTTTGTGGTCACCTTACGGTGAATCATACTGTTCTCATATGTCATCTGCCCCTGCATGCCCGCAGGCATTCTATTTTCTGCATTGGACAGCTTCTGAGCAGGTAACGAGCCTCCCCCATTGCCGCCCGGAACCTGTACACTTTCCTGATTGTTGGCTCCGGTCCAGCCAAACAGGGCTCCCAGCATACCATCATCCTTCAGGCGCCAATAGAGAGAATCCCGTTGCCCTTGTGTAAATGCTCCCGTACGTGGGTCCTTGAAGCTGTTATTCCAACTGTAAGCGGCCCTTTCCGAAGCAGTAGCAGCGACCTGCACCAATATAGATTTTTGATATATGTACAGGCAAAAAAATAACATCACAAAAATGACCAGCAGTAGAATGGGAAAGACGAGGGAAGCTTCCAAGGAGAAGCTCCCGTCCTCTTTTTGTGCCAATTTGCGCAGCATTATGAATCCATAAAATCGTTACTTTTTTTATCCGCCTTTTTCAAAAGCCCTTCTACAATTTTCTTGATCTGATCCTTGAAAATAATTGCCACCGCAATCAGAATGGCAATGATCAGGATCATTTCTAACGTACCCAGACCATCCTCATCCTTGTACAACTTACGAATACTGCCTGTTACTAATGTCATCATCGTTGTATTCCTCCTACATATTCATCATCATTAAAGCCGGAGCGCCCACCAGCACAATTACCGTTAGCAAAATCAGCGCCATCGGGAATACTAGCTTAGATGAAGCCTGCTCCCCTCTTGTGCGGCTAATTGAAGTCCGCTTGCCCCATAACGTCTGGGATAGCTCACGCAAAGCCATCACGAAATCGCTCCCGCCGCGCCTCATATTCAACAAAACTGTCGTCGTAAATACTGTCATTTCCTGAATACCACAACGTTTGCTCAGGTGCTCAAATGCCTGTTGAAAGGAAAAGCCACTTTCCCATTCCGTCACCGTCTGCCTCAGTTCTCGATACAACGGATGTTTCGTATCCGCTCCTTTACGTTCCACGCAATGGAGCAATGCCCGTTGTACCGTCTCACCTGCACCTACTAAAAGCATCATTTTACTCAGCAGTTCAGGCAATTCCATTAAAATTTGCTGGTCCCGCTTCTGTACTTTCCCATGCAAATCCTTGATCAGCGCGATAGGTACCAGAATGCCAAGTCCCAATCCGAGCACCAGCCCGGTCGCATCCCCACCCATCAAGAGCGATATTATAACTCCACCAGCAGCCATCATATATCCGTAACCCAACATTTCTGCCAGAAAAAGCATCGTTTTTTCTCCGCTGTTGCGCATACCATACAGCTTCTGCACCGAACGCTGGAGCTTAAACATCAGCAAAGGCAGCCTGTGAGTAGCACGTGAAGCATGAATCATGTGTACAAATGGGACTGAAAGTCTTTGCAGCCGCAGTCCCTCCAGCTTCATATGGCGAAAATGCGCATACTTAGCACCATGCATCTGGTTCAGCACCACCCAACCTCCCACTTGCAGAACCAGCATGACCAGACAAACCAACATCACCACATCTATCTCTCCTTACACTTCAATCTTCATAATGTGGTTGATCCACACAAGACACCCACCAAGCACCAATAAACAAAAGGTTGATAAAATCATACCTGTACCGCTGTATAAGGGCATCATGTAATCACCCGCTGTCATCGTCATAAACAATACAAAGAAAAAAGGCGCCGCAAACATAACCCTCGATTCAAAACGTTTCTGTGCAATCATTACACCGATCTCCTGCTGAATTTCCAACTTCTCACCAATGACACTTGAAGCTCGTCGTACGACTTCCACCAGATCACCTCCGGTTCGCTTGCAAGCCGCAAATACGTCCGCAAAATTCGTAATATCCTCCATCTGCGCCCGACGGGCCAAATCCTGCAAAGCAGCCTCTACAGGTTGTCCGATTTCGAGACAGGCGGTAATAATGTTAAATTCAAAAATCAGGTCGTGATCTCCATCCGGACTAAGCAATCTCAAATCCTCTACAGCCTCACGAAAACCATTCTCCACCGACCTTCCCGCTGAAAGAGAAGACGAGAGCGAATATAAAGCCTGCTTGAATTGGATGCTTAGAGCAGACCTGCGTCTTTGCAGCAAAAATTGCCTAAAATAACGAGGTGTCACCACAGCCCCGGCAGCGCACAGCAACGATAATATCCATTGGTGATAAAATAGATAGCCGATCATCGCAAACAGCACGCCACTAAAGAATATGCACAGACTTTTTTGTACTGTCGATAATGTATACACCGTATAATCTGGCAGAGAAGGGACTTCACGTGATACTTGCTTGGCAGTCGTTTTTCCTGGCTTCACGCTGATACTCCTCCCCTGTGCCAGTTTTCCGGATTGATCCCGGCCATTTGCAGCTTCAAAGTATGTTGCAGACCCTCGCCACAACGTTCCAGACCTCCTACGATTCGCCCCTTACTTTCTCCTCGTTCCTGAAAACGATAAAGAGGGTTAAGCGTCACCTCACCATTTTCAAAGCCAATCACTTCGCTAATTTCCAGCACTCGTCTAGATTTGTCACGCATCCGTGACAGATGAACGAATATATCAATAGCTGAGCTGATCTGCTGCCGTACTACTCCAAGTGGAAGCTCTGCTCCTCCGAGCACCATCGTTTCCAGCCGGCTGACCATATCGCGGATATTATTTGCGTGGCCAGTTGACAAGCTTCCATCATGGCCAGTATTCATCGCTTGCAGCATATCCAATGCCTCACTTCCCCGGACCTCACCCACCACAATGCGGTTGGGCCGCATACGCAGGGAGGAACGAATCAGATCACGAATTGTGATTTCTCCCTTCCCCTCGGTGTTCGCATTCCTTGTTTCCATGGAAACTAGATTAGGGACCGTCACAATTTGCAGCTCTGCTGAGTCTTCAATGGTAATAATCCGTTCAGACGACGGGATAAACTGGGATAATGCATTCAGAAAAGTTGTTTTACCAGAACCCGTTCCTCCGCTTATAAAAATGTTGTACTTGCTACGTACCAAGTCCTTGAGCATAGCAGCGGTTTCTGCATCAAGCGCACCCATTTGTATCAAGTCATCCATCGTCATAGGACGCTCGGGAAACTTCCGTATTGTCATCGTCGGACCCTTGAGAGCAACTGGAGGCAGCACAATATTTACGCGTGACCCATCCTTTAACCGGGCATCCACAATGGGGGAAGCCTCATTCACAATTCGGTTCACCCCGGCTACAATCGTCTGGATTAAATCCTCCAGCCGCTCGCGAGACTCAAATTGATCAGGTACCTGCATCACTTCACCAGCCCGCTCCACAAAGATTTCCCGGTGACTGTTAATCATAATTTCCGTAACGGTCGGATCGTCAATCAATGGCTGGAGTACATCCAGCCCACGGAAAGAGTTAAAAATCTTGCGGACAAGTGCGTGCTTCTCTCGGGAAGTTAAGCCCACCAGCTCTACATCGTGTAAAATTCGATTTTCAATATGCCGTACCAGATCTGTATCCTTTACCGAAGACGTTACGTCTAACCCGTTTCGGATATCTGCTCGCAATGCCTTAAAACGTTCCTCATTCATGTTCATCAGCCCCTTTTAAGACCAAACGGCGGGCGGATGTGTTACACTGTCCACATTCAGCAGCTCGTGGCACAGATGACGAATTTCCCGCTGATAAATCGGTGAACTAAGCAGTAGCTCACGGTGCTGCATCTGCTTCCATGAAGGTATATAAGGTAACGCTCCGTTTAGCTCCATGAAGTCACGAGGTAATGAGTTGATCATAGTTCCCATATAGCGGTTCACCACAAAGCTGGTTTTGCATATCATGTCTTCAAGCCCTTCAGGCTGCGTGGTTTCTAAAACATCCAGCCATAATCCGCACTTGTGCATGCTCATTAAATCGTCTGCCAGCAGCCAAATCAGCTTATGACTAGCTTCAAGCACGGCTTGAGCCCGATCACCTTTTTCAGAATCGCCATCTACGATCACTACATCATACTGCCCACTTTCGGCAACCGTTCGAATCAGCTCTTTCGCTTCATCACAAGTCATGTCCGTCAGCTCCTTGCGATTATAGACAGGCTGAAAAGTATCCGCCTGAATTTCAGGGCGACGAATACAATAGGAAGCCATGGATAATGGAGTGTCCTCACTCCCCTCCGCCTTGAGATCATAGAGCAGCCTGGACAGCCCTTCTCCTTCTGCTCCGCTAGCACTGCCTGAACCAGTGAACAACGAGCTTGAATCCACCGTCTCCAGATTCAGATAGAATACCGAAAATCCCTCATTCCCCAGCTGTTTGGACATATTGAGTGCGGCCGTTGTCTTACCTAGTCCACCGGAAGCTGCTACCATGCCGATAATCATTCCACCTTCCCGACTGTTTACACTTTTCCGACCGTTCGACCTCTGTCTAGCCGTTTCCAAAATAAAACCGACCAGCTCAGATAAAGGCTGATATTTTAATAAAGGCTGTCCATATTCGCTCACTTGTTCTCCCTCATGCAATACCAAACAAGGAATATCAGCAGCTTCCCTGTCTGTCCATAGATTCAAAAAAGCCGCTTCACCTACCACCACATCCGGTCTTTTCATTCCACTGGTTTCCATCATGTATTGATGAAATGCCTCCGGTTGCGAAAAAGCCGTTATTCTCAGCCTTCTGGCGTACTCGCTTCCGTGAACATAATTCAGCAGCGGCTCAATATAATCCCGGCCTTCTACGGCCAATACCACTTTCACTGGAACCATAACGCTCATCCCTTTCCCTAACACAACAACGCAAAAAAGCACCGTTCATCAATCCGTAAAGTACATACGGTTGGTGAACGGTGCTTCCGTCACGTGCAATCTATTTACTGGTAGAATAGCATAGCGCTTATATTAGAGCAAGTATTTTTTGTGCAAGTATCTTCCAAAATCCTCGTACTAGGAGAAGGCGGGCAGTCTAGCCCCGCCTCCTACTATCTTCATCTTAGTAGAATTTGTGGTGACGACGATGACAGTCATGATGGCGATGATGGCGATGATGGCGACGTTTCCGGCAATGACATTTCTTATCAAAATCTTCATGTTTCCGGTGATCATGTTTAAATTTAGGTTTAAACTTAATGACAGTCACCTTAATGATCTTCTTAAAGATACGTTTTTTTGGCTTACGCGAATGACAATGTTTAAACATTTTTAATTCGCCTCCATTTCTTTGAGATAGAATATACTATGGAAGCAGCGAACCATCGGTAACCATCATATGACTATTTATGAATTTACTGGGCTAATTAATAATCTATCTCCAGTTTAATATCCGGATCATAATCCGCCACAATTAGAACATCCATATGACGTGCTTGACGGAGAATCCTCGGCACAACCGCAGCCTTACCCCAACGGCTACTTCGGGAAGACTGCCCCACGATGAGCTGCGTACCTGAATATCCTTCCACTGGAGCAATCAAAATGTCGGCAATTTCGCGTCGGCTGGAAACAAGCCGAATCTCAAAGGTCCCCCCCAGTCGGTGGGTCAGCAACTTTAGTTGTTCCAGACGAGGGTTCAGTCTCTCAGGTATACGCTCACCAACATGAGCATAAGTCACAATCCACACAGCCTTCAGACGAAAGGCGATACGAAAACCGCGGCGAATCAACCTTTCAGCATTTCCGCTTAGCGTCACGCCTACGAAGATCACTTCCTCCCTGCGCCACGGTCCCCGAAGTGATTCGTGTCGATCCCAGGATTCCAGCCGCTCATCTACGTCATCTGCCAATTCCCGCAAAGCAAGTTCACGCAACGCAATCAGATTGCCCAGTTTAAAAAAGTGGCTAAGTGCCTGTTCCACCTTCGCATGATCGTATATTTTGCCCTCACGCATACGCTGCTGCAACGATTTGGGAGCCACATCAACAAGCTGTACTTCATCGGCCAGACGCATCATATGGTCGGGAACAGTCTCTCTCACTCGTATGCCAGTAATCTGTTCTACCGCATCATTCAAGCTCTCCAGATGCTGTACATTCATTGTGGATATCACAGAAATACCTTGTTCCAAAATGATAAGCACATCCTCATAGCGCTTAGATCTCAGACTTCCGGGCACGTTGGTATGTGCCAGCTCATCAATAAGCACCACCTCGGGATTACGCCTGAGAATCGATTCCGTGTCCATTTCTTCCAAGTGTGCGCCATGCCGCTCGATGGACTGACGGGGTATCATCTTCAGAGATCCTACCTGGGCCAGTGTTTCTGCTCTTCCGTGCGTTTCCAGCAATCCGATAACTACATCGATTCCGCTCTCCAGCAGATCATTCCCCTCTCTCAGCATCGTGTATGTTTTGCCGACCCCCGGAGCAGCGCCAATGTATACCTTGAGCTTGCCCCGCAAGATTTTGGCTGCCTCAGCCTGTGCTTCCTCAACGCTCAAACGATGATACGGATCATTATCCCCCTCCTCCTGTCTCATTGTTGGCAAAATCCGCTCACCCTCCTGCTCGGCCCGGTCCGCAATCAGCAGCAGATCCATATTTTTCATTCGTTTTAAAATCCCGTTCACAAGCGATCCTTTCATCAACTCCTGCCACGGAGTCTGCCGAGAATGCCCCATAACAATTCGGGTAACATTGTGCGTCACCGCATAATGAATCAGTTGACTAGGCAACCTTCTGCGTGAAAAAAGCGGGATTTCTTCAAATGTTGATCCTATCTTGTCAGTCAATTTCTCAATTGAACGCTTGAAGGCTGCTGATTCCTTGGACAGCTTGCGCTTCGAGCTGACAAAGGAGACTACTAGCATATCTCCACCCAACCGCTTGGCGACCTGTTCCCCCCTACGTACATAAATGGACCCATTCCAATGATATTGGACGGGTACCAAAATACGCTCTGCGGCTCCTGATGCCCCGTGCAAGCCTAACTCCTCCCGGTGCCGTTCCAGCGAATCGTTCACATCCTCTGCTACCAATCGCAGGGCTAGCTCACGCAATTTACCCAGATTACCCCGGTGAAACATCTCAGGATTGGGCGTATGCATGTAGCCTTTCGCCAGCCGTTCCAAAATCATCTCCGGGGTGGCATCAATCAGACGAATTTCATCCGCTAGCTCGAGTGTATCAACCGGAACCGTATATTCCGCTTCAAAGCCTGTCAGCTGATATACCCACTCCGTAATTCCTTCGAGTTCATAAACATTGACCGTTGTAATGACGCTAATTCCCTGCTCCAGCAAATACCGAATATCCTCCAGCCGTGTTGGAAATGGGGCGTCTTTCCGGTTATGATGTGCCAAATGATCCACCAGTACCACTTCGGGATTTCGTGCCACCAAAGCTTCCACATTCAGATCCTTTTGCTCCTCACCATCTTTTATCCAATGAATACTAGGCACTCGCTCCAGCGTGCCGACCTGTTCCACGGTCACAGGCCGCTGCATGGTTGAGACCGCACAAATCACAACATCAATACCTTCATGCTGCAGCGATTGTCCCTCCTGCAGCATATGATACGTCTTGCCCGAGCCACTGACCGCACCCATGTATATTTTGAGTCTGCCTCGATGCAGTTTGTTAATCGAATCCAGTATTTCCTCTGGTGATTTACGTTTGAAGCTCTCCACTTTCGTTCCTCCCCACAGCGTGCTTGTTTGTTCCGTCCATTCTTATATGGTTGTAATGAATGTACTCCCGTGTCCCAATCAATTCAAGATGATCAATCAAGCTTGCCTCAAAAAAAGCCGCACAGGGCAGTATAAGCGCAAAAAACGTGCATTCAGGTCTCTTATGCCTGAATGCACGCTATTTTGGGTAACTCATATGGGATCACTTCCTACAATCACTTGCTATCTTCGCCAACGATCCCCCGTTGTTGAAATAACTTTTGCCATACCACACCGTGAGACGGGGAAAAGAGAAATACCAAAAGCAGCAACACACCCGATATACACAGCATACATGCCGCAATAGAAGCATCCAATACACTTGCTGTGTAAAAACCTGCGACCGAGCTGATGGCTCCAAATCCTACGCTGTATACAATCATACGGGACAACTTCTCCGTCAGCAAATAAGCGGTAAGAGGCGGTACAACGAGCATGCCAACCACCAGAATTGCACCCACGCTCTCAAATGACGCCACCGTCGTTAGTGAGACGAGACTCATCAGCAGATAATGAAAAAAAACAACTGGAATGCCTAATGAAGCTGCCAAGGCGGGATCGAAGGAAGTAATTTTAAATTGCTTGAAAAAGCCCCCTATCACGATCAAATTGATCAAAAACATCGCGCCCGTAATCCACACAGCCCTCGGACCGACATCGAAGCCGGCTATCTCTAACGTATTCCACGGCACATAAGCAATTTCCCCATATAAAACGTGATCCATATCCAGATGGACATTGGAAGCAAACACGCTGACCAGCAATACACCGATAGCAAACAATGTCGTAAACACTACCCCAATGGCAGCATCACTTTGCAGACCGCTTTGTTGGAACAGCTGAATCAGGTACACCGTTAGAAGACCCAACACTGCCGCACCAAACATCATCCACACCGAATCTCTCGATCCGCTGATGAGAAAGGCAATGACAATCCCCGGCAGTACCGCATGACTGATTGCATCACCGATCATAGCCATTTTTCGGAGCACGAGAAAGCACCCAACGATACTACATCCCCCTGCCACTAACATTCCCGTCAAAATTACATAAAATGAACTCATAGGGCACGCTCCTCCCTTGGCTGTGTACCGACTGCCTGCTCCAGATTTTTTCTGGCGTTCAACCGAACGATAGCCTTGGAGATCATCCCGCGTTGCGGCGCAAAAATCAAGCTCACTCCAAACACCACAGTCGCACACAACACGCATAACGGTCCTGTAGGCAGATTTTGTCCCAGAGAGCTAATGACCGTCCCACCAAGGCCTGCTATAGCACCAAACAAGCCTGATAGGCATACCATGACACCGAGTTTCTCTGTCCAGTATCTTGCTGACACGGCCGGGGTAATCAGCAGAGCAGCCATCATAATGACTCCCACGGCCTGAATGCCAGCAACCACCGCAATGACAATCAATAGCATCAACAACTTATCCAGCAAACCTGCCGGAAAACCAAGACCGCGGGCAAAGCCGGGATCAAAGCTGAGCAGCTTAAATTCCTTGAAAAATAATATACATATTCCGATGAGAACCACCGAAATTACCGCCATCGTATAAACATCAGACAATACCATTGCCGCAGCTTGACCAAATAGAAATTTATCCAACCCGCTTTGGTTTCCTGCGCCACTATGCTGGATTTCGGTCAACAGCATAATACCGAAGCCAAAAAATACGGACAGCACCGCTGCAATCGCTGAATCGCTTTTAATTCGCGAATACCGGGTTAACGCACTGATGGCAAAGGTCGCAACAATCCCTGCAATGGCGGCTCCAATCATAAATCCAAACACGGATTTTGTACCTGTGATCATAAAAGCCACACATACCCCCGGCAAAGCCGCATGTGCCAAAGCATCTCCCATGAGCGACTGCTTGCGCAAATACATAAAACTGCCAATTACCCCGCTACTTAAACCGAGTAAAATGCATCCCAGCAAAATCCACTGCATGTTTGGGTCGGTCAAAAGCGTTGCCAAGCTTGTCATACTGCTCACCTCACTCCGAGTATCGTACCGGAATCCGGGCCTGTTTTGAGTATACTCAGACGCCCGCCATACGTACGCTGCAGATTTTCCTCGGTAAAAATATCTGTCGTCTCTCCAAACGCCATCAGATGCCCGTTCAACAGCATAACCTGATCAAAATAATCCGTGACTGTAGATAAATCATGATGAACGACAAGCACGGTTTTACCCTGCTGTTTCAGATCGTTGAGCAATGAAATAATGGCTTTTTCTGTTGCAGCGTCCACACCGACAAACGGTTCATCCATAAAATAAAGCTGAGCATCCTGCGCGAGTGCTCTGGCTAAAAAAACACGTTGTTGCTGACCGCCAGACAATTGACTAATCTGTCTGTCTGCATATTTGCTCATTCCAACTTTATCCAAACTCTCCATCGCAGCCTGACGATCTGCTGCTCCCGGACGCTTAAACCAGCCTAATCTGCCATACCGTCCCATCATAACCACATCCAATGCGTTCGTCGGAAAATCCCAATCCACCGACTCCCGCTGTGGTACATAGCCAACCTTGAGTAGCTGTTGCTTATAGGGCTTACCGTAGACCAGCACTTCGCCCCTAAGCTTTGGAATCAGTCCAAGCGCTGCCTTAATCAGCGTAGATTTCCCAGCCCCGTTCGGACCGATAATACCTATCAGCTTGCCTTCTGGCACTTCAAAGGAAACATCGAACAAAACGGGCTTTTTTTGATAAGCTACCGATAAATCACGAACGACAAGTGGTGAATGCCCCATGTATCTTTGCCTCCTTATTTAAGAGCTTTAACAATCGTATTGACGTTATGCTTGACCATTCCAATATATGTTCCATCTTCTGTGCCCTCTTCACCCATGGCATCCGAATAGAGCTCGCCACCAACCTTAATTGTATGGCCTTGCTGAGCGGCCCCCTGAATAACCGCATCTATGGCCTTTCTCGGAACACTAGATTCTACGAATATAGCCTTGATTTTATGCTCCACCAAATAATCTCGCAGCTTGGTCACATCTTGAGAACCCGCTTCTGACTCTGTGCTCATACCTTGAAGTCCTCTCACTTGAATGTGGTAGGCATCTCCGAAATAGCCGAAAGCATCATGTGCTGTGACAAGCACGCGCTGGGCTTCCGGTATACTGGCAATCTGCTCTCTCGTGTAATCGTCCAGCTCTCGCAGCTCAGTGAGATAGGCTTCTGCGTTGGCTTTATACTCCTCCGCATGAACAGCGTCAAGCGCCGATAATTCATCTCTGACGGTTTCTACCGCAGACATCCAGTTCTGTACGTTAAACCAGATATGTGGATCATGCTCAGATCCCATTTCCGGACTACCTGCACGCAACTGATCCTGTGCGATGTTTTTGGACACGGGTATGACGGGTTTTTGCTTGCTGATTTTCTCCAGAATGTCCTGCATTTTTCCTTCCAGATGCAACCCGTTATAAAAAATAACGTCGGCCTGATCCAGCTTGCGCATATCTCCCTGAGAAGCCTTGTACAAATGCGGGTCAACGCCTGACTTCATAATTCCCGTGACCTCCACATGATCACCGCCGACCTTGCCGACAATGTCAGAGATCATACCGATGGTAGCCGTAGCCTTTATTTTTTGTCCAGCCTCTCTCGCAGTTCCCTGCTCCTTCTTCTTAGCATCGGTACATGCAGTCGCTAGAACCAGAGCTAGAGACAATACACCAACTGTCGTTACCCATCGCGGCAGAGCCTTCTTAAACTGCTTGTTCATGTTTTAAAATCCTCCTCTGAATTTCGTCTTGGGACAAACTATTTCCTTGATTCAATTATTTTTTATCAATACTATATTTTAGAGTATACACTAAAGTTTTTACCTAGGGAAACATTTTATAAAATATAATTCTTGTGCATTTCGTTATACCGTTCGATTTTCGTTCTCCCAATGTGTAATATATAGAAGATATCCAGTCGTTAAACCAAAGAATACATATAAAGAGGTGTAGGTCGTGGAGCCAACAGGATACAGCCCTTATCGGAACAAACGTCGGCAAGTTCGGATACGAAAAATACTGCTCATTTTTATGCTGGTGTGCTGTCTGCTTGCCCTAACTTCCTGTGCTCGAGGTGACATCCATGTAGATGTTCATCTCGATCAAAGTGTAGATATGGATGCAACGTTCAGTGTAAACAACCAGACACTGATGATGTTGGACAATCCCGGGCTGCTAGATCGATTAGTCAAGCGTATTCAAAGCAACAATGTAGATGTACAGCCGCTAGCTGAACAGGGAAGAAAGGGATATCAAATCAAGGGACATTATCAAGGAGATTGGAGCACAAACAAAAAAAATCCCAGTCAGGGATTAAATCTACCTGAGGGATTAGAAATAAAGCGCGCTGTGAGCCAACATTTTTTCACAACGAATATTGATCTTACCATGAAGCTCGATCTACCACGCCTGCTTCCTGAAGAAGCTCAAGGACTGAGTGACAAATTTGAGCAAATGAATGTGTTAGCGCGCAAATTACTGGAGCGGCAGCTGGATCTTAACTTCAGCCTATCCTTACCCATCCAACCTGCTACCAATAATGCGGACCGTGTGTCGGAAGACGGAAAAACACTGTATTGGGACATTGCTCCTTTGGAATCTAACGAGCTAAAATTGTCTGTTAACGTACCCAATGTACGACATATCGTGTATGTAGCTGTTACGAGCCTGATACTGATCGTGCTCGCTGTGATCTTACTAATTCGTAGACATCGCTCCAAAAAAGAAACTTAAAAAAGCAACTAAAAGTGCGTGTTCAAAAAGTCGGCTTTTCAGGACCGAGAAGGTTGGATGAAGCTAGGGACTGAGTAGCGGAGCGTAGACAGATCTACGTGAGCAACGGAAGGCCCGGCTGAATTCAAGATTCGACGTCGAATCCGCTTCTTGAATAGCTTCGTTATGGAAAGACGACTTTTTGAACAACCTCTAAAAAAATCGTTGTCTAATTTCTGGTGGGGGGATCTGACATTGATCCTCTTCATCCTTGCCAAACCAACGATATCGGTTACGCGCCACCCAGTTATAGACGGCATTGCGCACAAAGCGGGGAAGCAGGATGAGCACATAGGCCAGCGGATATGGAAAACGAAGATGTTTGGCAATTCGTAAAGCTGCGGTTGACCTTGTATAATACGTACCGTCTTCAATCAGCACGAACGTATCCAGCTGATCTGTAGATAGTCCTCCTGCACGTAATAGTTCTTGTCCTGCCTCAGATTGCAGGGAACCAAAATGAAATGTTCCCTTAGGGTCACGCTTGATAATAAAGCGTGCCGCTCCCTGACAAAAATGGCATACCCCATCCACCAACACAATGGAGTGATCTGAATGAGCATGATCAGACTGGTTCATAAATCATTTCACCTCCAGGGAAATCAATGGCATGAATACCAACAGCACAACCATATGAATATAAACAAAAAAACGCCGAAAGTATCCGACGCTTGTTTAGAAATGTATAGTCTTTACCTGTTCGAAAAACTAGCTCAATGCTTTCTCAAACAGCTGTTTCGTATTAATTTGCTCTAAAAACTCCTCATGGAACTTATCCATACACTTGCAGATAAAATCCTTATGGCATACCGGGCAAGGCGTCGTTAGCAGTCGACTAATATTCGTCAAGGTCCACTCCGGATGACGTTGAGAAAAAACGCGGCACTCCGTTCCATCGGCCAAACTCATTTTAAACTCATAAAGCCCTTCTTTTTCGTTGCTGCCAGCCAGCGTGAAATTAACAATATTCGGTCTGTAAGACATCATATCACCCGTATTTTTCAAATTTGTTTCGTACCTGATGACCAGAATCACCTAAGCCATCTTAATGAATTTTGGCGATGATGTCAAATGGTCGTGAATCTCAGCGAATCAAGATCTATGCGCAAAGGCCCCCGATAAATCGGCGGCCAGAGTGTAAAAGTTATAGAAATGCAGTCAAATGACATTAAGCTCGACATCAATGTTACCGCGTGTCGCTTTGGAGTACGGACAAAAATCATGTGCTTGGCGTGCCAAATCTTCGGCCTGGGCGCGTTCAATACCGGGTATTTTCACATCCAGACGTACCGCCAGCTGGAAGCCGCCATCACTTGGGTCCTTGCCGATAGATACGTGGCTGGTGACCTCAACATTGTCCACCTTCACCTTAGCCTTTCGGGCTACGTTAGCCAATGCGCTCTCATAGCAGGCACCATAGCCTGCCGCAAACAATTGCTCCGGATTCGTAGCTTCTCCACCTGCGCCACCCAGCTCCTTCGGCGTACTGAGCTTATGCTTCAAAACCCCATCAGATGAAGCGACTGAACCGTCTCTTCCACCATGTACCGTTGCTGATGCCGTGTATAATGCTTCCATGATTTCATCTCTCCTTCTCTATATCATTTTACATTTCGCAGGAATCCATCGTCATGTTAAGACATGATTACCTTCTCGTATGTATTTTAAACGAACTACACAAAATGAATCATTTAAAACATGGAAGTTAACTAATTTATTTACCGTTTAATTCCACCTCACCTTGTTTACACTATATGTTATAAGCCCCTAACTTGATGGGCCGTCTATATTCACCATTTAGGAGGTAAAAGACTATGTTCATGCGCATGGATCGTTTATTGATACGAAATGACTGACAACCCTGTCGCACGCGAGATCGTAGGCTACTTGTTGGTACAGGGTGGAGTCCATGTGATGGCCTATGCCAAAGCGTTGGAAAAGCTTACAGGCGTAGAAATGACCAAAATGCTTCCGATTCCGAACTTGGAGAATAAAGCCTTTTCTGAAACGCGTAAATTCGAAGAAAAAGGATTGCACCGGGCTATTTATCGTTTCAGTCCGAATGACTACAAGGAAATTGATAAAATATGGAACGGCGTTCACCCGGAAGATGGACAACAATTTAAAAAAATCCAAAACGACCAAGCTGCTCCCCTCAGAGCGATATAGCTTGGTTTTTCTATTGTTCTGCTTTATACGATGGCTATATTGCTTCAAAAATACGATTAACTTGCTTGACCACACAAAAGTTGCACTAGACAAAAACTATTGTGGGTGTACAATAGGGATAACACAATCGTTATGTCACTAATAATATATTTCAACATCAATAAAGAAGGTGAAGCGTATGAAAAATACAAAGGGCAACTTCGCGGAAATCGCTTCACTATCGGAAGTGAATCGTTCCTTGAGCGTCCCGAAAGACGGGACTTGGTTTCGGAAGTTTCTTGCCTTTGCTGGACCCGGCTATATGGTCGCAGTCGGCTATATGGACCCCGGCAACTGGGCCACAGACATCGCTGGCGGATCAAAATTCGGCTACACGCTGCTTAGTGTCATTCTAATCTCCAACCTGATGGCCATCCTGCTGCAAGCCTTATCCGGCAAGCTTGGCATTGCCACAGGTAAAGATTTGGCTCAAATGTGCCGTGATGCCTACAGTCGTCCTGTCGCCATCGGCTTATGGCTCTTGTGCGAAATTGCCATTGCAGCCATGGATTTGGCCGAGGTCATCGGTTCAGCCATTGCGCTGAAGCTGCTGTTCGGTCTACCGTTACTATACGGAGTTATCATTACAGCATTTGATGTTATGCTCATTTTACTGCTGCAAAACAAAGGTTTTCGGGCATTGGAAACACTCGTCATTGTGCTGATGGCGACGATTGCCGGCTGTTTTGGGATTAATCTCATTTTGGCACAACCGGAATGGGGCGGCGTATTGGGCGGCTTTGTACCAGACTCGCAAATTTTGACGAATCCGAGCATGCTGTATATTGCCATCGGTATTATGGGCGCTACCGTAATGCCGCATAACCTGTATCTGCATTCTTCTATTGTACAAACTCGCAAATTTGAGCAGACTTCAGCAGGTAAACGGGAAGCCATTACATTTGCAACTTGGGATTCCAGTATAGCGCTGATGTTCGCATTATTTATTAATGCCGCTATCTTGATCGTGGCAGCTGCTGTATTCCATACGGCAGGAAGAACAGATGTAGCCGAAATTAGTGATGCCTATTATCTGCTTTCGCCACTACTGGGAACCACACTGGCGAGCATACTATTTGGGGTGGCGTTACTCGCCTCAGGTCAAAATTCAACCGTAACAGGCACTTTAGCTGGACAAATCGTGATGGAGGGTTTTTTGAATCTTCGTCTTTCACCTTGGTTGCGTCGTCTAGTGACCCGCCTCATCGCGATCATTCCAGCGGTCATCGTCACTGCCATCGCAGGGGAAAAAGGTGCGGAGGAACTGCTTGTACTGAGCCAGGTCATCCTGTCCATCCAGCTTCCCTTTGCCATCATTCCATTACTGCTCTTTACCAGCGACAAAAAGATTATGGGTGAATTCGCAAATAAAATGTGGCAAAAAGTATTAACCTGGATCGTGACCGCCGTCATTATTATCTTGAATGTGGTGCTCATTGTACAAACGATATCAGGTTGACAGACCGTTTGGATACAACCATTAAAAAGAGGTATTCCACAGGCCAAAACAGCCAAGGAACACCTCTTTTTATCGTTTATTTTTCCAATGTGTTTAGAATCAACTCTGCATTCTGTTCAACAAATGTAGCATCAAGCATGCTTTCATGATCTCCATAACCATCACAAATGGAATACTCCCCACTTGTAGAATGCTCCCACATTCGGATATCTCCACGTATATGTTTACTTTGACTCTGAAGAGATTTAATAACATGAATATGAGCGGCAACTTGTCCAGAATTCATTAAACTATCCAAATATGCATAGTATCTTTGAATCTTCTCGCCAACATGATTATGGAAAAAATCTCCTTCACTTTGCAATTGCGGATATTTTTCCAACATAAGATCTACCGTTTCTTTCGCATATTTACGACTCTCTTCCGTTGTAAGCCGCTCTGAATTTATTTCTGTAATGTAAAATGAGTCCAATAAAATGAGCTGGCGAACCTTATCCCCCTGTTTTTCAAGAGCTTTTGTAATTTCAAAAGCCAAATTGCCTCCCGCTGAAATCCCTAGAAATACGTAAGGTCCCTCTGGCTGAACTTCTTTTATAAGACGGATATATTCTGCAATGAGACGGTTCTGTTCGATCTCAAGAAAGTTGAAACTGTACAATCGATAGGAACCAAGGAATTCAGCAAGCCTTTGATATACAACCCCTAAAGCAACTACCGGCGGAAAACAAAATATGTTTCGGTCTCCTTCTCCCTGTGGATTAAACAACATTCTTTCGTTAGAAAGGTCACTAATCTGCGTCTCAGGTGAAGAAACTAGGGACGCCATCTCTCGAATAGTTGGTGTCACAAATATCTGTCGAATTGGAAGCTCTATTCCGTGCCCTGTAGCTAATCTCGCCACAAATTTAATTACACTTGTCGAATCCACCCCCAGTTCAAATAAAGAATCGTCTATGCTAATGGAACTGTACTCTAAAATCTCTTCCCAGATTCGTACCATAATACACTCCATCTCCGTCACTGGAGCTTCATATTTCTTTTGAAATATGGTTTTAGCCGATGGCTCTGGCAGTGCTTTTCGGTCTAATTTACCATTAGGTGTTAAAGGAATTTGTTCAAGACCAATAAAGTGGGTAGGCACCATGTAATTTGGCAATGTACGACTAATACCTTCTTTAATATCCTGGATGCTCAAACTTGGTTGGGTCACAATATACGCGCACAGTATTTTATTTCCTCTCGAATCCGGGGTATACAAAACCACTGCTTCCTTTACTCCAATAATTTGAAGAATTTGATTTTCGATTTCGCCAAGCTCTACACGATAACCACGGATTTTTACTTGCTGATCGTTACGTCCCAAAAATTCAATATATCCTTTTGAATTCAGAATTCCTTGGTCTCCAGTTCGATATAACCTGCCAAACTTCGGATGATTTAAGAATGAAGATGCCGTTTTTTCTTCTTCGTGAAGATAACCTTTGGCTAAACCAGCGCCTCCAATATAAAGCTCACCTTTTACACCTACTGGACAGAGTTCCTGATCGTAATTCAATACATAATAAGTTTGGTTAGCTAATGGCATACCGTAAGGTATGGAGGCCCAGTCTTCATGTACTTCATATACAGGATAATAAATGGACCAAATAGAAGCCTCTGTTGCCCCGCCCATACTTACTACGTTCGCGTGAATATATTGTCTGCAAATTTTATCCGGTAGACTGAGAGGTACCCAGTCTCCACTAAGAATGACCAAACGCAAAGAACTGTTTTTCTTACGCGATCCAGACGACGAAGGAATATTATTCCAGTAATAACATCTTTCCTCTTCTTCTCCAAGTACATGGTTCAACATCAAGTCCATTATAGCTGGTACGGAGTTCCAAATTGTAATTTTATGTTCCTCAAGTGTCTTGGCGACTTCAGTAATATCACGTTGATCATCAATAAGTACGATAGCCGCTCCAACCGCTAACGCTCCAAATAGATCATAAACCGATAAATCGAAACACATGGATGACAATCCAATTATACGATCCTGCTCATTCACATTGAATTTACGATTAATATCCTGCACCGTATTAGCTACTGCCCCATGTGTAACAATGACTCCTTTAGGTTGGCCTGTACTGCCTGAAGTATAAATCACGTAGGCTACATCATCAGGATCATGTTCGACCGGGAGTGCTTCACCAGAATAAACTGCTAATCCTTCCTTAACATACAGATCCGGTTCCAACGTTAATTTACAACCACTGTGATCCCTAATATATTCACGACGTTCCTCCGGATAATCAGGATCAATCGGCACATAAGCCGCTCCGGCCTTCAATATACCTATTATATTCACAATGGTTTCAATACTCCGATTGGCTAATACACTAATAAAATCTCCACGACACACGCCATGTTCATGTAAATAGCGAGCCACCCTATTCGAACGTTCATTTAACTCCTGATAAGTGATGTGGCTGTTCTTATAAATCACCGCAAATGCCTCTGGCCAACGAACAACCTGCTGTTCAAACAAGGAATCGAGTGTAGAGCTTGGAATTTCTTCACAAGTATCATTAAAAGCTGAAATCAGATGATGATTTTCACGTCCCCATGGGAACCTATTTGCCGCATCTGAGTTTAAGGAAAATTCCAGCAGCATAAAGTACTGGTCAAACATCGCTTTAATTAATTCCGAATCAAACAGTTGTTCAACATAATCCCAAGTGATCGTGAGTCCGCCATCTACTTCCAGAACCTGATAATCTAAAAAAACTTGAGAGGTTTGAGAAACCGCTGTCTTTACATCCCCCATAAAATAAATAGACTCATCTGTACCTTTTCCTGTATCCAGTAACATGCTTGTGAATACAATGGGCATCGCTGCCTTATGGGTTTCAGCACCACGTTGGCGTATAATCTCTCTGATAAATTGAATTCCGTCGTAGTGCCTATGTTCGAGCGCCTCCATCAACACGTTTTGCACGGATTCAGCTTGCTCCCAGAAAGATTTTCCTCCTTCAAGCGTGATGTCAAGCAACATAACAGACGTAAAGTCGCCAATCATCTTATATACATCTTTATGAAATGGATAACGATTAAAAATAGTACAATTGAGCGCTAATTGAGATTGATTGCTCCAGTAAGACAACACTTTGGCAAATACAGTACATAGTACTGCAGTTGGTGTCAGGTGATTCTTTTGTGAAACTTGCTTTAGCTTTTCGTATAGTTCCCTATTTAAGTGTTTGGTTGCCCTTTTGAAGCGCGGTTGTACAATCATGCTTGGAAAGGAAATATACGGCAAGGAAGGTGGATCAGGAAAGTTATTCAATTTGTTCATCCAATACTGCCGATCCCTCTTATATATTTCCGAAGATTTGAATGCCGTATAAGCCATCATATAATCTCTGAAAGTAATATCCACACCTGCCAGGTCTAAGTCTGGATCATGGTAAAATTTCATAATTTCCTGGTGAATAAATTGAAAGCTCGCCCCATCCGTTATTAACATGTCATAACCAATAAAAAGATAAAACGTTTCTGCAGAACATTGATAAGCCTTATACTCGAATAGAGGCCACTGATCAGTCTTGAAAATGTAGTGAGACATGCGCTCTCTTTCCGTCAGTATTCTCTGTTCCTGAGCTTCCTTGGAGAGATCCTCAATCGGGATAATCTCAATTTGGTATTCTGGCATATGATCTAATATTTTTTGCTGTCCGCTCGGCAAAATAATCGTCCGAAGCATAGTATGACGTTCAATAACTTTTTGTAGAGCTCGATTAAACCGATTCATGTTCAATGAAGTTTCTAACTCAATATATACGTGTGTCGACACTCCACCCATTTCAAAATGGTTCTCGCGTCCCATCAGATAAGCCATCTGTACATCAGTTAACGGAAACGGTTCATACATATGTTCCGGATCAGGTGTTAACTCCGGATACACGATGGCCGCTTGTGTATCTACGCCTTCCTCGATCCGTTCTGACAGCTTCGCTATGGTATAATGCTGCAGAAAGTCTCGTAGATTCAAATCTATTCCCATTTCCCTGCTTATTCTGGTTCGGATTTGCACCATCAGAATCGAATTTCCACCCAATTCAAAGAAATGATCATGGATTCCAATTCGTTCGACTCCCAATACCTCTTTCCATATTTTCGTCAGTTTCTGTTCCGTTTCATTTCGTGCTTCTTCGTATTTCAACTCCATTTGCTGCTCCACATTCGGCATCGGCAGCTCTCTTCGATTTACCTTGCCATTAGGGGATAACGGTATTTTCTCCAGTTCGATATAATACGACGGCACCATATAATTCGGTAGTTCTCGCTGTAAATATATTCGCAGTTCCTCTGAGGTTACTTCCTCCCCATCTGGAACATAGTATGCACATAGAAATGCGTGATTGCGGTCATCCCTTTGTTCCATCACCACTGCATTTTTGATGAATTCATGTGCTAGCAGACGCCCTTCAATTTCTCCTAACTCTACTCGGTACCCCCGAATCTTTACTTGCTGATCCTTCCGTCCCTGAAATTCGATATAACCTGCCGGACGCCATACTCCATAATCTCCGGTTCGGTATAATCGGCCCAGCTCTGGATGTTCCACGAAAGATTCCTGGGTTTTCAGTTCATCATTCAGATAACCTGCTGCAAGCCCCATCCCACCAATGTACAGTTCCCCTTGTACATGGACCGGGCAAGGCTTTAGCTCATAGTTCAGTACATACACCTGCTGGTTCGCCAGCGGTCTACCATAAGGAATCGAGGCGGTCTGTCCATCCCATTCCCTGATTGGGTAGTAGATGGACCAGATCGAGGCTTCGGTCGCTCCTCCCAAGCTAATCACTTCTGCATGTGGACAATGTCGCTTAATTTTCTCTGGCAAGTGCAGCGGTATCCAATCCCCGCTAAGCAACACCGTTCGAATTCCATCATTGTAAAAGTCAGCCGTGACGTTGGCGAGCACCATTTCCATAATAGCCGGTACGGAATTCCATAGGGTGATGCCTAGATGCTCTATCGTGTATATTACATCATCGACATCCCGCTGATCGTCAATCAATACCAATGCCGCTCCGGCTGCCAAAGCACCAAATAGATCATACACGGACAGATCAAAACACATAGAAGACAAACCTATCATCCGGTCTTGCTCATGAATACCGAATTTATGATTAATATCCTGAATCGTATTGGCTGCTGCTCCATGAGTTGTGATTACGCCCTTGGGTCGGCCTGTGCTGCCCGACGTATAGATCACATACGCCACATCGTCCGGATGATACTCAGTCGGCAGAGCTTCGTCTGAATATCCTGCTACTCCGGCTGTATCGTACAACTCCGGTTCTACAGTTAGCTTACATTGACTGTGCTCGTGAATGTAGTAGCGCCGTTCTTCCGGATAGTCCGGATCTACCGGTACATAAGCTGCTCCGGCTTTTAAAATACCTATAACGTTAGCAACAGTTGCTATACTCCGACTCGCCAATACGCTAACATAATCACCACGACATACACCCTGCCCTTGCAAGTAACGGGCTATTTGATTTGAACGTTTCTGCAGTTCTCCATACGTAAAGCATTCATCCTTGTGCATTAATGCTACTACTTCTGGAGTGCGTACTGCTTGCTCCTCGAACAGGCCATGCAAGGTGGTGTATGGTATCGGTTTCTCTGTATTATTATAGCTCTCCATCAACTTCGTTTCTTGTTCAGTAATTCTCATGCAATTAGTATTCAGAGTTAGTGTATCAATATATTGCTTGAACATTGAATGAATTACATTTTCATCAAATAGTTGCTCAACATAGTCCCAAACGATTCTCAACGAACCATTGTCCTCAAAAAGTTGGTGATCCAAATACACTTGAGACGTCTGTCCGGCCCCCAATTGTATCTCACCTAGTTCATACCAACTAACTTCGCCTCTTTCCTTGCTCCCCAGCAGCATGCTTGTAAAAACAACAGGCATAACAGCACGATTACCATAATTATGGTATTTAGATATTTCCCGTATCAATTCAATACCATCATAATGCCGATGCTCAAGTGATTCTAAAAGGCATTCCTGGATCCGTTTAGCTCTCTCCCAATACCCTTTCTCGGATCTGAAATCAATTTCTATTAAAATTACGGAAGTAAAATCCCCAATCATGTCTTTTACGTCTTGATGAAACGGCAGTCTGTTGAAAACGGTCAAACTCACGGCTAAATGAGGCTGATTACTCCAAAAAGCCATCACTTCTGCATAAGCAGTAAGAAGAGCGGCTGTAGGCGTTATATTGTACTGATACGCCTGCTTTTTAATTTTCTCCCAGGTTTCTCTATCGATTTCTTGCTCCAGACGGCAAAAACGAGGCTTAGTCACACCGGACGGATCCGCTTTCAAAGGAAGTTCCGGAGCTGAAGGAAAATCCTCCAATTTATTCAACCAATACAGTTTGTCCTTTGTATAGGTTTCTGAATTTTTAAAATGCTGCAATGCCAAAATATAGTCCCTGAATGTGCTCTGTAACTGTGATGGCATCCAATTGGGCTCATGATAGAATTTAACCAGCAGCTTGCCGATCAGCTGAATACTTGCTCCATCCGTAATCAACATATCGTAGCTGACAAACAAATAATGAATTCCTTCAGATAATTTAAAAGCTTTATATTCAAAGAGCGGCCATTGGTCTGTTGGAAATACATAATGAGACATTCTCTCTCTTTCTGACACTATCCGTTCTTGTTGCTCAGACGAACTCAAATGGGTAAGGTCAACCACTGTTATTCGATATTCCGGTACGTTCTCCAGAATAACCTGCTCTCCGGTAGGAAATACGACTGCGCGCATCATGGGTTGATGTTTAATGACCTGTTGTAATGCACAATTAAGTCTGTCTAAATCAAAGTCTGTTTTGATTTCAGTATATCCATGCGTTGACACTCCACCCAGCTCAAAATGGTTTTCGCGTCCCATCAGATAGGCCATTTGCACGTCCGTTAGCGGAAACGGTTCATACATATGCTCCGGATCAGGTGTTAACTCCGGATACACGATGGCCGCTTGTGTATCTACACCTTCCTTCATCCGTTCTGACAGCTTCGCTATGGTATAATGCTGCAGAAAGTCTCGTAGATTCAAATCTATTCCCATTTCCCTGCTTATTCTGGTTCGGATTTGCACCATCAGAATCGAATTTCCACCCAGTTCAAAGAAATGATCATGAATTCCAATTCGTTCGACGCCCAATACCTCTTTCCATATTTCCGTCAGTTTCTGCTCTGTTTCATTACGTGCTTCTTCGTATTTCGAATCCATTTGCTGCTCCACATCCGGGATAGGCAGCTCTCTTCGATTCACCTTGCCATTAGGAGATAACGGTAGTTTCTCCAGTTCCATATAATGCGACGGCACCATATAATTCGGCAGTTCCCGTTGTAAATATATTCGCAGTTCCTCTGGGGTCACTTCCTCCTCATCTGGAACATAGTATGCACATAGAAATGCATGATTGCGAGCATCCCTTTGTTCCATCACCACTGCATTTTTGATGAATTCATGTGCCAGCAGGCGTCCTTCAATTTCTCCCAGCTCTACCCGATACCCCCGGATCTTGACCTGCTGATCCTTCCGTCCCTGAAATTCGATATAGCCTGCCGGACGCCATACTCCATAATCTCCGGTTCGGTATAATCGGCCCAGCTCTGGATGTTCCACAAACGATTCCTGGGTTTTCCGTTCATCATTCAGATAACCTACCGCAAGCCCCCTCCCACCAATGTACAGTTCCCCTTGTACATCCGCCGGACAAGGCTTTAACTCATAGTTCAGCACATACATCTGCTGGTTCGCTAGCGGTCTGCCATAAGGTATCGATGCGGTCTGTCTATCCCATTCCTTGATTGGGTAGTAGATGGACCAAATTGAGGCTTCTGTTGCTCCTCCCAGGCTAATCACTTCTGCATGCGGACAATGTCGCTTTATTTTCTCAGGCAGCTGTAGCGGTATCCAGTCCCCACTGAGCAACACCGTTCGAATTCCATTATTGTAAAAGTTAGCCGTGACGTTGGCGAGCACCATTTCCATAATAGCCGGTACGGAATTCCATAGGGTGATCCCTTGATGCTCTATCGTGTAGATGACATCATCAACATCCCGTTGATCGTCAATCAATACCAATGCCGCTCCGGCTGCCAAGGCACCGAACAGATCATATACAGACAGATCAAAACACATAGAGGACAAACCTATCATTCGGTCCTGCTCATGGATGCCGAATTTATGATTTATATCCTGAATCGTATTGGCTGCTGCTCCGTGTGTTGTGATCACGCCCTTCGGTCGGCCTGTACTGCCCGATGTATAGATTACATACGCCACATCGTCTGGATGATAATCCATTGGAAGAGCTTCGTCTGAATATCCTGCTACGCCGGCTGTATCGTACAACTCCGGTTCTACAGTCAGCTTACATTGACTGTGCTCGTGAATGTAGTGGCGCCGTTCTTCCGGATAGTCCGGATCCACCGGTACATAAGCTGCTCCGGCTTTTAAAATACCTATAACGTTAGCAACAGTTGCTATACTCCGGGTTGCCAATACGCTAACATAATCACCACGACATACACCCTGCTCTTGCAAATAGCGGGAAATCTGATTCGAACGTTTCTGCAGTTCTCCATACGTAAGGCATTCATCCTTATGCATTAAGGCCACTGCTTCTGGAGTACGCGCTGCCTGCTCCTCGAACAACCCATGCAAGGTGCTAGGCGGTACAGCCTTGTTCGTATTGTTGTATAATCGGATAGCTTCCTCATTCTCTATTTCAATTTTCAGATTTGAAGAATAAATAGCTTTTAACAAAAGAGAATCAATGATTTGCGTAAACTGTCTGAACATACCTTCAATCATTTCTGGCGAAAACAATTCCTCTACATAATCCCAAAATAACCATAATTCATCCGCTACTAACGTAGCCTGAAAATCAATATAGACCTGTGAGGTTTGCGTTATTCCTGTTTTCAAGTTTCCTAATTGTTCAAGACCGGGTATGCGTTCTGTTTTATTTTCAGAAAGCACAGAGGTAAAAACATACGGAATTACAGCCTTTCCATGTCTAATCCCATGATGTCTCACAATATCCCTAATAAACTCAACACCCTCATAGTGGCGATGCTCCAATGCATCAATTAATACAGACTGAACATCTTTGGCCTTTTCCCACAATGACGTACCAGGTTTAAATGAAATGCCGAGCAACAGGTTTGATGTAAAGTCACCTACAATATGTTCTACCTGTTCATGAAAGGGATAACGATTAAAGACTGTAAGATTAATGGACAAGTTCTCTTGATTGCCCCACATGGAAAGAAGATATGAATAAATGGTCGCAAGCAAAGCAGATGGGGTCACTCCATTTTGTAAAGCCAGCTTTTTTAAAGAAATCCACTGTTGTTGATTGTATATCTTCTCTTTTCTTTGAAATTTTGGTGCTGTTATTTGTTCTGGATTACATTGTAAAGGGAGAACAGGCGCTAATGGAAAATCTTCAATTTTATTAAGCCAGTATTTTCGATCCAGCTCATATATTTCAGAGTGCTTCAAATCTAAATAAGCAAGAACATAATCGCGGAAGCTGAAGTCCAATTGGGGCAATTCGGCATTCGGATTGTGATAGAAATACATCAGATCACGACCGATAATATCCATACTTGCTGCATCAGCAATGAGCAAATCCCTGCCCATACATAATAGACATTTATTATTCTCAAGCTGAAAAGCCTTAAATTCGAACATCGGCCACTGTTCAGGAACAAACACATGGTGTGACATCCGGCTTCGCTCCAGATGAATTCGTTCCTCTTGTTCTCTTCTTGTCAGGAATCGAAGATCTTCTATAGCCATTTGATATTCAGGCACGTCTTTAAGAATAACCTGCTCGCCGCTTGGCATGATAATTGCTCTTAGCATCGGGTGTCTCTGAATGACTTTATTCAAGCATTGATTAAAATGCATCATGTCAACGTCAGTCTCCACCTCGGTATATACATGAGTGGAAACGCCGCCCATTTCAAGCTCATCATTTCGACCTAGAAAATATGCCATCTGAATATCAGTTAGCGCAAAAGGAGCGTATATTTGTGCTAAATCGGGAAGCGCTGTCGGGTATATTTTTTCACTAAGCTCTCTTGTTCCACATGTTATGCAATGATTAATAATTTCTAAGAGATGATTCTTGAAATTCAGGGCAACTTCGGTCAGTGTATCTTCATCATATTCATGCTTATTGTATATAAAAGAAATTCTTAGCTCGTCCTCCATGACTGCTGCCGTTATATCAATGGAATAACTTCGCTCTGATTGCGGATCAAGCATTTGGCCCTGAGACATATCAGAAAGCGTAAAAACTCCCTGATCTATACTTTGGGAAAATTCACCTAAATAGTTAAAGCAAACTTCAGGACGAAGTTTCCACTTCATTACTTTATTGTGTTCCAGAGCAGTAACATATCTTAATAAACCGTATCCGATCCCTTTTTTCGGAATTTGGCGCAATGTTTGTTTTACATGTTGAACAGTATCCTGTACAGAGCAAGATAACGGAAGATCAATTACTACAGGATACATTGTTGTAAACCAACCGATCGTCCGAGAGACATTATTATCAGGGACTATATCTTCTCTCCCATGCCCCTCCAAACCGATAAGAATCTGGGTATGATCTGTCCAATCTCGGAATGCACTCCCTAATGCGGCTAACAATATATCATTAATTTCCGTATTGTAAGCCTGATTGGAATGACGAAGCAGATTGTCTGTGTCCTGCTTGGATAGTTGCATATTAATCGATCTCGTATCCTTGATAAAGTTGGTTGAACATGTGTGATCCTTAGGCAGAGGCTCAATATGCCGCTGATCCATATTCATCCAGTATGGAATCTCATCAAGTAATACCGGACTGTTCGCATACTCCTCCAGTGCGCTAGCCCAGCTCTTATAGGAAGTCGTCCTATACGGTAATGAAGGCTTTTCTCCAGAACTAAGCTGTTTATAAACCTGTGTGATATCTTCCAGCAATATTCGCCAAGAAACACCGTCGATTACTAGATGGTGCGCAACAATAAGGAGATGATCCCCTTCAATGGTTTGGAATAGTCCCAATTTCAGTAGAGGGCCTGTAGTTAAATCCATACTCATATGAATCTTTTCTGAAAAATTTGCGATACGATCCCTTACATCAAATTCACTTGATAGATCTACAACCTGCAACCAAGCTGACCCTTTCATTTCCTGATTTGTTTGTACAATAGAGTCTTGCTCGCTTGCATACATCATACGCAGAGCATCATGATGATAAATAATATAATTCATCGTTTCTTGAAGGATGTCAGGTTCAAATCCTTCTTTTCTATACAACATAAAAGACTGATTCCAATGATGCCGTTGTATCCCCTGATGTTCAAAAAACCACTTTTGAATAGGCGTAAGCGGAACGATCCCTTCAACGACACTCTGATCTACAACTTTTGTTTGTACAGCCAACACCTGAGTTAATTGTGCAATCGTCGGATTCGCAAAAATATCTTTAATTCCGATATGCACCTTATGACGTTGTAAACGTGATGACACTTGAATGGCTTTGATAGAATCTCCCCCAAGCGCAAAAAAATGGTCGTGAATACCCACTTTTTCTACACCCAGAACTTCTTTCCATATCTCTGATGTCACTCTTTCAATATGATTTCTTGGGGGTGTGTAGCCTGTAGATACCTTTACTGTGATGTCCGGTATTGGTAAATTCCTACGATCAATCTTTCCGCTTTGCGATAGTGGGAATCTGTCTAACTTTATAAAATAAGACGGCACCATATAATCTGGAACAGACTGGACAAGATAGTCTTTTATAGCATTTTCATCAATAGATTGAGATCCAATAATATATGCGCATAAATATCCATTATTTTCGCCATCCATACATAATGTAACTAATACTTGCTGAATACCTGCATATTGTAGTAGAACGTTTTCTATTTCTCCAGTTTCAATTCGGTACCCCCGGATTTTGATCTGAAAGTCTTTTCTCCCCATGTACTCAATATTTCCATCATTCATCCATCTTGTTAAATCGCCTGTTTTGTACATATGTTGACCGATTCTAAATGGATCTCTTACAAATTTCTCTTTTGTTGCTTCAGGAAGATTCACATATCCTGCTGCTACGCCTGTACCCGAAATACATAATTCTCCTGCTACACCAACTGGCTGTAGTTGATCATCCTGGTCTATAATATACATTTGAATATTATCTATCGGCTTGCCGATTGGGATGGAATCCATCTTAAAATCAGAAGGACAATCAAAATAAGAATCGTGTATAGTACCTTCAGTCGGTCCATATAGATTAGAGAAAACAATGCTTCTATCTCTTCTCCATACATCGTTAAACCGTTGAACATGCCTGCATGTCAGTGCTTCTCCACTGGTAAACACTTTTTGTATAGATGATAAACGCTGAATATGTCCTTCCCCATATTCCAAATAGTCTAAAAATGCATGTAACATGGATGGCACAAAGTGGATTACAGTTACTTTTTTTTGTTCAACTGTATGGATTATGCTCTCAGGATCTTTTTCAGCTCCAGGCTCCAACAAACATAGAGTCGCTGCACCCTGAAAATACCACCAGCACAATTCAAACACGGACACATCAAAAGTGTAAGCTGTTTTTTGCATGATAACATCCGCTTCTGTGATCGAATACTTTCGTTGCATCCACAACATATTGTTGACAACGGACCGATGCTGTACTATTACCCCTTTCGGCTTGCCGGTAGAACCTGATGTGTATATGATGTAGGCCACATCATCAGGATGATTAACACAATTAAGATTGGTGTTATCCTCGTTATCAGACAAACTTATATCCATGAGCAGGATTTCTATTTCTAAACCTACAAGGCGTTCATTCCATCTTGTCTTTGTTAAGACAAGGTTAGTTCCACTGTCTTGCAGCATATAACGAACACGGTCTTTGGGATAGTCGGGATCAATAGGTATATAAGCACCACCAGCCTTATGAATCGCCAATATAGCTATGATCATTTCAAATGATCTTTCAACCATTATTCCAACGCTCTGGTTACTACATACTCCCTTGCGTCGTAGTATTCTGGCTAATTGATTGGCACGTTTGTTAACCACTTCATAGCTCATATTTTCTTCACCAAGGATCAGGGCGGTTTTGTCAGGATAAGCTATAGCTCTGTCCTCAAAAAATTCGTGTAAATTTTTCAGGTCAGAAAAAACATGTTCTGTGTTGTTGAATTCTGTTAATATGCGTTCTTTTTCATCTGGTGTGAGAATTGAAATATTTCTAACAAGTATATGTGGATTTTCAGTGATGGCAGTTGTGACTGCACGAATATGTCCAGCAATCTTTTGAATATCTTCATTTGAATAGCAAAATGCATTATATTTTAAGCATACAGATATTTCCTCAGAGGGTATCACAATGATATTGAAATCATAGTTTGTCTGATCTTTTAATTCAAAATCATAGATTTTCAACTCATGTACATGCTGTCCGTCTAATAAATTGAATTCCAAAGGTACATTTTCAAAAACTACAATATGATTAACTAAATTCTCTTTCAGAGGCGTAGGCGCTTGTATCTTCATCAGAGGATAATGACTATGCTCTTGGGACTCAATCATTTGCTCATGGATTAATGACAACAGGTCTTCAAAATGGATATCTTGCTCGAACTTTATTCTTACTGGATTGGTATTGATAAATATTCCGATCATTTGGTCGATTCCGGAAACCGCTGCATGCCTTCCTGAAACGACTGTCCCAAAAACCACATCATTGGTATTATTATATCTTTTTAGCACGATGCTCCAGATTGCTTGAATAACAGCGTTCATCGTTACACGATAGGCAAGTGCCAATTCCTTAAGTTTTTTAGTCATTTCCCGATCGAAGGTAAACTTAACTTGTTCCTGCAAATAACCTTCCTTTTTCTGTTTTGGTTTCCATGGTAGACCAGTGGACTGTTCAATCCCCTCTAAATACTGGTTCCAGTATAAACTTGCAGAATCTTGATCCTGTTGTTTAAGCCATTCGATATAATTTTGAAAAGAGTGGATTTCCTTTAGATCAGGTGATCGTTGCGCAGATAAGGCACTATATATTTCAAAAAGCTCTTGTACTATCGCACTCAAGCTCCAACCATCCACAATAATATGATGAAAGCTTAGAAGTAACCGAAAATGTTGCAGGTCCGTCTGAAATACAGTAAGCCGAACAAGCATTTCAGCAGTTACATCGAAACCTTTAATTTTTTCCTCACTGGCATAATGAGATATAAATTCCATCTGACTATTATGATTCATTTCAGTCAAATCTTGAAAAATCATTCTATTTTCCAGATGGTCTACGACCATTTGAATGGGTCGCTTCGCTTTATCAACATTAAAAAGCGTACGGAAAACATCATGTCGCTGTACAAGCAATTGCATACTCTTATTCATAATGTCTAGTGAGAGAGGCCCTTCCACACTGAAAAAAAGCTGAACTATAAAATTACCCTGATTTTCTTCACGCAATGTATGGTACAGAATTCCTTCCTGCATTGGTGTTAGCGAATAAATCTTTTGTAAAAGTTGTTTAGACGACATGACTAGTTCCCTCCTGTTAATTGATCTTAGAATTCAACTCTATTTGAAGTTCGTGCAGATCACTTGCAGAAATCCCTAATTCGTCATAGCCATTTTGAATCGCAGCAGCATTCACAGACTGCATCTGCTTCGATTGTCCTTTTATAATAAAGGTACTTAAGTCTGCTACACTTGGATGCTGAAATATATCTTTGGTAGTTACTTTAATATCTTTCGCTCGGAGTTGCGCTGAAATTTGAATAGCTTTTATTGAATCCCCTCCCAATGCATAAAAGTCTTCGACCACGCTTACGTTCCCAATGCCCAACACCGTTTCCCATACGTGAGCCACCGTCTCTTCAGTGCTGTTTCTTGGAAGTATAGCTTGATCCTGAAAGAGCTGACTTGTATCGGGCATTGTAAGTTTCTTATGATCCACTTTGCCATTTGCGTTTAGAGGTAGCTTCTTAACTTGTACAAAAAAGGCAGGGATCATGTAGTTCGGCAGTCTTTCAGCAACCCAATGCCTGATTTTTTCGGTATTCATTTCTTGATCTGCAGCAAAATACGCACATAAGCGCTTATCCCCTTGTTTATCTGACTGCTCCATGATGAATACTTCTTTTACAGCTTGATTTTCAAGAATACACTTTTCAATTTCACCCAATTCAATTCGGAATCCCCTAATCTTTACTTGATGGTCATTACGTCCCAGAAATTCAATTTCTCCGTTTGCAAGCCGTCGCCCTAAGTCACCTGACTTATATAATCGTTTTTCGTACAGATAGAAAAATTTCTCTTGAGTTAATGGGTCATTGTTAAGATATCCTCGTGCGAGACCTTCTCCAGCAATGCACAGTTCCCCAATTGCCCCAATCGGCTGTTGATGATTTTCCCCATTAAGAACAAGCACCTCCGTATTCTTAATGGGTCGCCCGATCGGAATTGTATACATATCCTCATTGACTTCTTGAATTTCATGATACATCGCATAAACCGTACTTTCTGTCGGGCCATATACATGAATAATTTTACCTTTCCCCATTAACTGAAATGCTTTTTTTACATGTGCTACTGATGCTCGCTCGCCACCAAAAAGCACCTTTCTTACATTGGTCAAGCAATGAATTTCAAGGTCAACGAGTGTGTTAAACAGAGCAGTTGTCACAAAAAAAACGGAGACATTCTCTTTTGAAATTAACTGAGCTAACTCAGATGCATTAAGCAATGTCTCTTTGTCTACTAAAACAAGTCTTGCTCCATTCAAAAGACTCCCAAATATATCAAAAACAGAACCATCAAAAGCAAAGTTGGACAATTGAAGAATAGTGTCTTGTGGTGCAATTTGTACATAATCCGAGCCCTTCACAATTCTCATCACATTGATATTTTCAATCATGATCCCTTTAGGTATACCGGTCGAACCGGAAGTATACATCACATAAGCCAAATGGTTAGCCTCTGATACGCGTAGTGGATTACTCTTATCACGATCATTTGTTTGTTCCAGTACGTCCTCAAGAACTAAAATCTGACGTCTTGCGGAACCCTCTAGTTGTTCCATTAGCTTTGTAATTAAAGATAGATTCGATCGCGAAACCACAATGATTGATAAGTTAGCATCCTGCACAATAACCTTTAATCGCTCGATTGTATTTTCAGGATCAAGAGGTGTATAGCCCGCATTTGATTTCAAGATGCCTAGTATCCCAATGATCATCTCTGGTGAACGCTCTGTAAGTAATCCAATTAGTTGATTAGGTTGAACACCCATATCTTGTAAAACGTAGGCAAGCTTGTTGGCTTGCTTATTTAACTCTCCATAAGATATATGTGTTTCTCTACATGTAAGGGCCGTTGCAAATGGCGAAACTTCAACTTGCCTTTCAAATAAATCTGCAAGTGTTTCTTTTCCGTTACTCTCCATAATCTTTGCACTACTCAATTCAATAATTTCGGTCTCCTCTTCAGCACTCAAAATACAAATATCTTTCAAGTAAACGGAAGGCTCACTACAAATTTTCATTGCAACATTATACATATGATTTGCCATTCTTCTCACTGTATCTTCAGAATAAATATTGGAATTATAGATAAACGTTATATTTGTTTCATCACCCGGAAGCACTGTAATACTTAAGTCATAATTAGTATGTTCTATAACATCAACATCCTTGATGTTTACATTTACTTCAGCTAACATATGTTTCCATGTTGAACTTAAAGGCGTATTATCAAACACATAAATATGATTAAACAAGCTTTGTCCAATCGACTGATTTTGAATCTGTGATAGTGACAAATGCTCGTAGGGCTGGGCATTTAAATTTAAATGATGAATTTGCTGCATTAGTGAAACAAAAGTTAGGTCCCCCGCTGATTGTACACGTACAGGAACTGTATTAATAAACAATCCTATCATTTGCTCAACTGCTGATATTTCCGGGGGCCTTCCTGCTACAACAGAACCAAATACAACATCGTTACTATTATTATATTTTTGTAGCACCATCCCCCACAGACTCTGATAGACTGCGTTTAATGTGACTTGATTGTTTCGGGCCAACTCTTTTAAAAATTCGGACAGCGGATGCTCCAATTGAATAGAATGTTTACCCAAGCTATAATCTTGAATAGATTTTTTTCCATTACTATGTGTTTGACCTAGCAGGACAGAGCATTCTTCAAATCCGTTTAAATAGTCTTTCCAGTATTTAAGTGCACTTTCTTGGTCTTGTTTTTCCAACCATTCTATATACTGACTATAAGACTGCTCCATATAAGTGAATTCGCTTTGTCCTTCAACTAGAGAAGTATAGATCTCAAATAATTCGCAAAGGAGTAAATCTGAACACCATCCATCCATTAGAATATGATGAAAAGTGAGTACACAAATATATTCCCTAGGGCTTGCTTGCAGCATCGATAGCCTAATGAGCGGATCTCTCGTCAAGTTGAATCCTCGCTGACGATCCTTTTCTAAATATTTCTGAATCCACTGTTTTTCATCCAGACTTGATATATCAGCTCTGCTTTCAAAAACAAATTGAAGAGGCCTTTCCGTTAGCACTACCTGAAGTGGTTGTTTGACTTTTTCCAATAAAAAAGTTGTTCTTAATACATTGTGCCGTTGGATGAGTGTCGAAAAACTTTGCCGCATAAGTTCAACATTAAGATGACCTTCCATAGTTAGGATCAGCTGTACTACATAAGTGTTAGGCTCAGCATCTGATAGAGAATGATATAATATGCCTTCTTGCATAGGTGACAACGCATATATATCCTGAATTTGTTCTTTCGAAAACGGATTCATTCTGTTCACCCGCCTAGTCTAGTGGTTTAGATATTTAACGAATTGAGTAGCACATCATAAATCATATTTAAATCCTCTTCTTTTAAATTTTTCAATGTAAAATCACTTGGAGTACGCACCTGCTCCTTTTTGTCTATGCAATGCTGAATAATCCTGATAAGCTGCTTTTCATATCCTTCCGCCAAATGTTGGATTTCTTGTACACTAATTCGTGCACTATCATAGCCGATAGAAAGATGCAATTGATCTCCCTCGATATATCCTGTTATTTCAAGTGCATAACACAGTTCATTATTAGGACTGATATTCCCTAATCCCTCAGGTCCAAAGGAAGCTGCACTACTGTAAGGAGAGAGTTGGAAATATGGAGAATTCGAGATTTGGTCAAGTTGACCTAAATAATTAAAATTAATTTCTGGCTCAATAGAAAATATCAAAGGTGCTCTCAGACGTTCCGGGCTAAGATATTTTAGTACCTCATAGTCCAATCCTTTATTTGGAATAGTTCTAAGATTCTCTTTGGTTTTTGTAATCCACTCAGACAAATCGTCAGGATCATGCATGCATAGAAGTACGGGGCACTGAGATGTAAACCAACCGACTGTACGAGTAATATTCATATCAGGTAAAATATCAGTACGACCGTGGGATTCCATATTGATTACAATCTGCCTGATTTCAAGCCAATCATGCAAAGCCATTCCTAAAGCAGATATCAAAACGTCATTTATATCGGTGTTATACGCATGATGAGCTTGACCAAGAAGCCATTTTGTATTTTCTTTTGATAGAGCAAATTTTAAATTATGTTTGTTCCTTTGTGTTGACCTCTGTACTAGTTCTCTCTTCCACAGTATCGATTCCTGATTAACTCTTGCTTCAAAATCCAGCCAATAGGGAATTTGTTTTACTACCTCCTCACTACATGAATAATTTTCTAATGCCTCAGCCCATCTTTGAAATGAATCTGTTTTCTCCTGTAGTACAACCTGTCTCCCCTCAATAAGTTGCTCATAGGACTTTGTCAAATCTTCGATTAATATACGCAGTGAAATTCCGTCCATCACTAAATGATGTATGGACAGCAACAAATGATCTCCTACCTTGGATCTGAACAACTCTAAATGTACTAATGGACCTCTTTCTAGATTTTTACTCCCTTGAATCTCCGAGATTTGGTTGATAATAAATTGTTCTTCATCCTCAGGCGGCACGTTGAGTATATTGAAGCTGAATACTTCAGGATTCATGTCCATGTTCATCTGCTTTAGAATGCCACCCTCCATTTGGTAAGTCATTCTAAGCGCATCGTGATGCTCAACCAACGTTTTCAAAACATTGAACAAAACCTCTGGTTCATAACGTGCTGGATTATAAAACAGAACAGATTGATTCCAATGATGTTTATCAGTTAACTTTTTTAGAAAAAACCAATGCTGAATAGGGGTAAAGCGGACATTCCCCAAAACTTTACCTTGGTCACCTTTACGGAGAATCTGTTGAATGGACTGACCAAATTGTGCAATAGTAGGTTGTTTTAAAAGATGATGGCTACTGAGCTTTAGATTATGAGAGTTCAACTTTGCAGATAATTGAATGGCTTTAATTGAATCACCACCCAAATCATAAAAGTTATCATTTATGCCCACCTGGCCTACACCAAGAACCTCACTCATTAGTAAGCATAAAAGTTTCTCTAAATCAGTGCGAGGCTGCTGATGATTAAGTTGCCCCGATAAATCCCTAGTTGGACTAGGAAGAGCTTTTCGATCCACTTTTCCATTAATGGTCATAGGAAGTTCAGATAAATAAACAAAATAGGTTGGTATCATATAAATCGGCAATTCTTGCTTGATAAACTGACGCAGCTCAGTTGTGTTTATCGCATTTCGAGCTACATAATACGCGCACAACTGCAACTGATCCTGCTCGCCCTGAATAGTCTGCACCACTACTTCTGTGATTTCCTTGTGTTTAAGAAGGATGACTTCAATTTCTTCCAATTCAATTCGATGCCCACGTATTTTTACTTGCTGATCCGTTCTTCCGTGATACTCCAAATTTCCATCAGAAAGCATCCGTACTAAATCTCCGGTTCTATATATTGTTGTTTCTGGAATTGTTGGATGTTGGATGAATTTTTGTTTTGTAAGCTCTGGACGATTCAAATAGCCTCTTGCTAGCCCACACCCGCTTATGAAAAGTTCTCCAATTTCTCCACAATCAACAGGCTTCAGTTGCTCATCAAGAATATAAAAATTCGTATTCGGCAATGACAAGCCTATAGGAACCGAATTACCTTCAAAAAATGCTGAAGGAGCCACCCATAAAGAAGCGCATATGCTCGCTTCGGTGGGTCCATATGCATTCACATAAGTTGTATACGGAATCCATTGATTTACCAAATTACCGGATGATGACGATCCTGCTGTTATCATCAACCTTAAATTCGTAATACGCGAAGCCTCCAAATAAACAGCATAGCTTGGAGGCAATGTTAGTACAGTAATCATATTTTCTAAAACATAGGACTCAAAATCGAGGGTCTGATGTATTATTTCCTGAGGAATAATATATAAGGTTGCCCCATTAAAAAGTGCCATAAAAATTTCCCAAACAGAGGCATCGAAAGAAAAGCTGGCGAACTGACCAATTCGATCTTTTGAAGTAATATGGAATTTATTTGCCCAAATTGACTGTAAATTTTCAATTCCCTTATGTTCTAATAAGGTTCCTTTAGGCTGCCCTGTTGAACCTGATGTATAGATTAGATAGGCGAGATCGCTTGAGCAAATATTCCGCTCCAAATTGTTGGTCGAACAATTGGAATACAGCTGTTCAGTCACTGTTAATTTACTTAGTCCCGGATGATTAGGAGATTTTAAGTGCTGTTGTGTAAGTAGCAACTTCACATTGCTGTCACTCAGCATGAATTCAACTCTCTCCTCAGGGTACCCTGGATCAAGTGCCAAATAAGCTCCTCCAGATTTAAGGACTGCTAATACTGCAATGATCATATCGACGGATCGTTCCATCATAATTCCGACAATACAACCAGTACAAACATTGTGCTCAACCAATATTTCAGCTAATTGATTGGACTTTTCATTTAATTGTCGATAAGTTAGGTATTTTTCACAACTGACAACAGCGAGACGATCTGAATTAGCTACTACTTGCTTTTCAAATAGACTGTGGATAGTCATATTGTTTTTCCTCCCTGCCGAGGTTCCATCGTTCTATTTACTTGAGCCCAACTTCAATGGAATGCAGCATAACCTGACTGGAATTTAGTTTGAAATATTTTTTAATTTTACGGAAATTCATATCACCAATAGAACACAACCCCACCTGCTCCAGCTCAGCTACTTGGGTCAACAGTTGCACCATAATTCCACAGTCAATAGCGGCATACAAATAGCCCATTCCACCATATTTCGGCATTGTAACCTCGCTGTTATAAACCATAAATACAGAAAAAGCCGATGTGCTAAATATTTCTTGATTTTGGGCATAATGCGCTTCCTGTGTGATAACACAGGCGCTGCTTACCATTTGAAGCATATTACGTACAGGATTATAGTAATATAAACCAGCCTTCACCTTTTCTATCCGGGCATCTTTTACATAAATGAATATATCAATTGGATATAGGCCGCCATCGGTTGCATAGAAATAGCGAATCTCCCGATCGGTTATAGTCTGTTTAAAAACAGAGATTAGCTTTGAAAATGTTTTAAATGGAAGTTTACGGTTTATATCAAAATTACGAAAAGATCTACGATTTACAATTTCTTCCGGAAAAGAAACATCCTCTAAGGGAAGATCGTACTCCATAACATTCGAAAATGTGCGTTCAAGCTTTTTTTGTTTGAAGCGATTGTATCGTTCCGGATCGATGAAAGTGTCTTCGTGGTGAGGGTTGTGTACGAGATAATTATGTGGATAAAGAAGCTCTTGAGGGGATAATATAGAACTTACTAATATACGTTCATTAATTAGATGTTTAATAAAATCAACAAGAAATTCCTGATTTAAATGAGAATAATGCTCGATAAGAGATTCCAGCTTTATGCCTTTTTGCGTTATGTAGTACAATTCAGGAAATAGTTCAAGTGCTATACCAGAGAATACTGAATGCTCAATTTCAACGGCGTCCTCTGTTTTACACCAACGAACGGATGGAGACCAGAAATAATCAGCTTCATCCTGGATTAATTTAGACAATTGAACAGGGATTTGCTTATGCATCATAGTTCCTCCTCTAAATATGATCATTTAAAATATCTGACCACTGACTTAATATGCTGGTTGTTTTTTATGATTGAATATCCGTTCCATTTCACTATGCCTGCCGAAACACCAACAACGGTACAATTGGCGGGAACATTTTTTAATACTACTGCACCTGCTCCTATTTTTGAGTAATCGCCAATTTTGATAGGGCCCAACACTTTGGCCCCAGCACCTATGACAACCCAGTTTCCAATAGTAGGGTGTCTTTTCCCCACATCTTTCCCAGTGCCTCCTAAAGTAACATTCTGGTATATTGTCACATTGTTCCCTATTACAGCGGTTTCACCTATTACAACTCCAATACCATGATCTATAAAAATCCCATCCCCCATGTTCGCACCTGGATGTATATCGATTCCCGTAAAAAAACGGCCCCAATTAGATAATATTCGTGCAAACAAATACAAATGAACCTCAAAAAGTAAATGGGATAAACGATAGACTATCAAAGCATGAAAACCTGGATAACATAATACTATTTCAATCCAACTATGTGCTGCTGGATCCATTTCTCTAATAAAGCGGATATCCTTGATCACCTTGCTTAACATTTCGGATCACTCCCCTTGCAGAAAGTACCTTTCCGATGTAAATGTAAGCATCATTATAAACTGCTCATATGTTCCCTCCTTTCTAATAGAAAACATTAATAACTATACATTTTTTAAAAAACATAAAATACTAAATATTTAGTATGTTTCACAAGAAATATTCTACCTCCATATTTTCGTAAAGTAAATATGAATTTAATGTTTTCCAGGTTAAATTTATATTCGCAAACTATTATAAATTCATCAGACTTTATCAGTAAAAAACTATCCTATAATAAAGGGATTATTTGGACCGCTTATCTAACTCCGATGTTGAGGCCAACCATAGTGTCTCCAAGGCCAAAGCCGATTAATTTCGTTAGTATGGCTCTCCTTTTGATGAGGTACAGTGAGGAATGTATGTAGGGAATAAACCTTTACATCATTAGATTGTAATGATATAATCCGACTATAATCCTTTACTAAATATTTAGTATAAAACATTTAGCAATAAAGTTATGGAGGAGATGTCATCTTGAGTACGACACGTGTAATGGTTCTTGGGCTCTTGTTACAATATGGAGCAATGTCAGGATATGAAATACAGCAGAAAATGCAATCAGCACAAACGGATAAATGGGCTTATGTGCAACCAGCTTCCATATATCATGCCTTAAAAAAAATGGATTCAGAAGGAATTGTACAGTTAGAAACATTAGAACAGACAGGGAACCGGTCCAAAGCTATATATGCTATCACGAAGGCAGGAAAAAATGAGTTTAGTCGGCTTTTAATCGAATCATTTAAAGAATCTTCTGTTGTGTTTCCAACAGCACTGTACACAGCTTTAACTTTTATGGATGAGGCTGGGCTCCATGAAATTGAAGAAGCTTTAAGTTTTCAGCAGCAAGCCATCGAAAAAATCTATAAGGAAATGAAACTAGGGCAAGAACAAAAAGCTGAAATTATGGATATCCCCGTAAACGTCATGTTAATTTTCAGAAATATTTATGATCAATGCGAGCTTCAATTAAAATTTGTTAAACAAATTAAAGAGGAAATCAGAAGAAATTTATGAGGAGGATGTAATAATGAAACTGAGTAAAGGAGCACAAAATAAGCAAAAAGCTGCACTAATTGTTGTCGGATTAGCTGTATTCATTGATATGTTAATCTATGGATTAGTCGTTCCCATTTTGCCAAGATATGCAGATTCTCTGGGCGCAACTCAAACTGAAATCGGATTTTTATTCAGCAGTTATGCAATCGCATTATTTATAGCTACACCTGTTTTTGGCCTATTAACAGATCGGATTGGGAGAAAGACACCTCTATTATGGGGGTTAATTGGACTCATAGCCTCCACTTTAATGTTTGCCATAGCCCACACGTTCTGGCTGCTTGTAGTGGCACGCGCTTTTCAGGGAATTGCAGCCGCAATGACCTGGACAGCAGGACTCGCTCTCTTGGCTGATCTATACCCTTCTGAAGAACGTGGTAAAGCCATGGGCTTGGCATTATCCGGTCAAGCCGCCGGAACCCTTCTTGGACCGACAATTGGCGGTTGGTTGTATCAATGGGGAAGTTACCAGCTTCCTTTTTACTTTGCCATCTCCTTGGCCGTCATCGATGCTGTACTTCGACTAATCCTCCTGCATGATATTCCGGAAGCGAAAAATGAAAAGTATATTTCCCCTTTCTCGTTCATGAAAAATAAAGATTTGCTTTTGGTTATTGGAGTGGTGATTATCGGCGCATCCATCCCAAGCGTACTTGAGCCAACATTACCGTTACACCTACAGCACAATTTTAGCGCTAACCCAGGAATTATTGGATTATTATTTGCTATTCCCACGCTTGCTTATGGCCTGGCAACACCTTTTATAGGACAGTTTTCTAGTAAAATCGGCTATAAAAATGGAATTCTCCTCGGTCTACTTATGGTATCCATTGCACTTCCTCTGACTGTACTTCCAGCAATATTATCGCTTCAAGCTGTTATTTTAGCTGTTTTAGGAGTTAGCATGGGTATGGTCCTTGCTCCCTGCTTACCTCAACTTGCTGATATCTCTCAACGAAGTGGAATTCATTCTTATGGAATTACTTTTGCACTCTATAACACGGCATACTCAATTGGCCTAATGATCGGCCCTATTTTGAGCAGTACTCTCACGGATCTAATGAATATTAAGTTCTCTTATTTAATCATAGGCATTATTGTATTTATATACATGTTCGTACTCGCTTCAGCCTTAAAGAAAGCCAAAAATTCATCAAGCAATGTAAAGCTAAGTAAATAAGTGAACAAGAATTCATATCCCCATAAGGAATAAAACATTTTCTTGTATATTTTTCTATTTTAGAGCATTCCAATTCCTGAAAAAAAGGTATCCCTCAAGCTTATCGCTCAGGAATACCTTTTTTTGATCCATCTATGGCTTGGCAGGCTGCTCTACCTTTATTTGCGCCTCAAGCGCGAGATTCAGCTTGAGCACGTTCACACGCGGCTCACCGAACACCCCGGCGCTGCGGCCTTCTGTCTGCTCCTGCACCAGTGCTCTCAGTTGATCCTGCGGGATACCCGTCAAGCCACTAATGCGCGGAATTTGCACCCGTGCCGCCTGTGGCGAGATGTGCGGGTCCAGACCGGAGCCGGAGTTCGTAATCAGGTCCACCGGAACCTGACTGACGGGTACATCCGGGTTATGCTTCTGCCAATCCGCAATAGAGTCCTTTACTCGCTGTATCAAGGCTGGATTCGACGGCGCGTAGTTGCTTGAGCCTGAACCAGCCCCATTGTAATTAACGCTCGATACCCGACCTTGAAAAAACGCCGAATCGGCAAAGGACTGCCCAATCAGTTCGGAGCCAACCACCCGCCCCTCCGCGTCACGAAGCAGACTGCCGTTTGCTTGCTGTGGAAACAGAACCTGCGCTACTCCTGTACTGACTAGCGGATATGCCAAACCGCACAAGAGAATCATCAGCACTGAAGTTCGCAAAGCCACTCCAATAACTGCACTTCCTCGCATCTCTTGTCTCTCCGGTTGTCCTCCCGACACTGTCCCGGTCCCTGTACGTTTGTTATGACCTTGCCCGCCAAATTCGGCTTTTTCGTGCGCAGCAAATCTGCGTCCAGACATCATCCGATAAAAACCACTCATGTCGTTCACCCTTTCTGCGCTAAATCCACAAATGCACCAGCAAATCAATGGCCTTAATGCCAACAAACGGTACGACCATACCGCCCAGACCGTAAATCAGCAAATTCCGTCCCAGCAGGCGATCCGAGCTCATCGGCTTATACTTCACACCCTTCATGGCCAGCGGAATCAGAAGCGGAATAATAACCGCGTTAAAGATCAGCGCCGACAAAATAGCGGACAGCGGGGAGCCAAGCCCCATGACGTTCAAAGCGCCCATTTGTGGAATGGCCAGCATGAACATCGCCGGGATGATGGCAAAATATTTGGCAACATCGTTCGCAATGCTGAACGTTGTCAATGCTCCGCGCGTCATAAGCAGCTGCTTGCCGATCGCGACCACCTCAATAATTTTGGACGGATCGGAATCCAAGTCCACCATATTAGCCGCTTCTTTGGCCGCGACTGTACCGCTATTCATGGCAAGACCGACATCCGCTTGCGCCAGCGCAGGTGCATCATTGGTGCCGTCTCCGGTCATGGCAACCAGCTTACCCTGTTCCTGCTCACGTCGGATAACCGCGATTTTGTCCTCCGGCTTGCTCTCAGCTACAAAGTCGTCCACACCCGCTTCTCGTGCAATTGTAGCTGCTGTCAGTGGATTATCTCCGGTGCACATGATTGTACGGATACCCATTTCCCGGAGCTGATCAAACCGTTCCTTCATGCCTGGCTTCACTGTATCCTTCAGATAAATAATGCCGTATATCTGATCATCCAGCGCGACTGCCAGCGGTGTACCTCCTTCAGAGGCTACCTGATTCGCTTTTTCCTCCAGATCGGCTGGAACACTGCCGTTTTGCGATACGATCCATTGCCGAACAGAATCCACCGCGCCCTTGCGTACCTTTCGTCCATCGGCCAGATCCAGACCACTCATCCGGGTCTCCGCCTTGAATTCGATAAAAGTTCCACCTGCTGCCAAGGATGCATCCAACGTATGCTCCTGTTTGCGCATCAATTCGAGAACTGAGCGACCCTCTGGCGTCTCATCCTTCATAGAGCTAATCGCTGCCCACGTCACTAACTCTGCCTTCTCCACGCCCTCTACAGGCACGAATTCACTCGCCATTCGGTTCCCGAAGGTGATTGTACCTGTTTTATCCAGAATCATCGTGTTGATATCCCCAGAAGCTTCTACCGCCTTGCCTGACATGGCCAACACGTTAAACTGGGTGACCCGGTCCATACCGGCAATCCCGATGGCTGACAGCAGTCCTCCAATCGTGGTTGGAATCAGACAGACTAGCAACGAAATCAGCACAGGAACAGGCAAATCAATATTAAAATGACGGGCAATCGGCGCTAGCGTAACCACTACAATTAGAAAAATAATCGTTAAGCTAATCAGCAAAGTGTTCAGTGCAATCTCATTCGGCGTTTTTTGCCGCTGTGCGCCTTCCACGAGCGAAATCATTTTATCAATAAATGTCTCGCCCGGCTCTGTCGTAATCCGCACCTTAATCCGGTCACTGACCACTCGCGTCCCGCCGGTTACCGAGCAAAAGTCACCACCCGATTCCTTGATGACCGGAGCCGATTCGCCCGTAATTGCAGATTCATCCACCGAAGCCAGGCCTTCAATGACCTCACCATCGCTTGGGATCATTTCGCCCTGGGAGACAATAACCACGTCCCCCTTACGCAATTCGGTTGAGCTAACCACCTGAATGTCATTTCCGATGAGCTTGTTAGCTTGCGTATCCTGCTTGGATTTTTTTAAAGAGGCAGCTTGTGCCTTACCCCGCCCCTCCGCGAGCGCTTCGGCAAAATTAGCAAAAAGCAACGTAAACAACAGAATAACAAACACGGCCAGGTTAAAGCCCAATTCCTTGCCAGTTCCAAAATAACCGGGAAACAGTAACATTAGCAGCACGACCAATGTACCGATCTCCACGACAAACATGACAGGATTTTTCATCATAATCATCGGATTTAATTTTATAAAGCTATCCTTGATCGCATGCTTCAAGATGCTTCTGTCCAGCATGTGTTTGCGCTGTTCCTTCATGATCAAACACCCCGTTCATCCATTCTCATTTTCTTCTTCACATGGTCAAAAATTCAGCAACAGGTCCCAATACGATGACGGGTAAAAAGGTCAACGCACCAATCAGCAGCACGACCCCGATCAGAATAGCTCCAAATAACTTGTTGTCCGTGCGCAGTGTCCCCGTCGTCACCGGAGTCGGTGCTTTGGCATTCAACGAAGCCGCCACAGCCAACAATGCAATCATAGATACATATCGTCCGAAGAACATAACCATCCCCGTTGTCATATTCCAGAATACGTTGTTATCCGAAAGACCTTCAAATCCCGAACCGTTATTTGCGGCAGATGACGCATATTCATAGAGCACCTGAGTCAACCCGTGATAGCCAGGGTTAGTGACCGCATCGTATCCCCAATGACTCATAAATGCAAGTGCAGTTGGGGCGAGAATGAGAAACGGATGTACCAAAATGGCAATCGCGATCAGCTTCATTTCCTTGCCTTCAATCTTCCTTCCCATAAATTCCGGAGTTCTCCCGACCATCAGTCCGCATATAAACACACCCAGAATCGCATACATCAGCATATTCATCAGCCCGACACCCTTGCCGCCAAAAATGACGTTTAGCATCATTTCTCCCAAAGCAGCCATACCACCCAGTGGGGTTAGTGTATCATGCATATTATTGACCGAACCTGTCGTTGCCGCTGTTGTGACCGCAGTGAATAAAGCCGATTGTCCAATGCCGAAACGAACCTCTTTCCCTTCCATGCTTCCTTGAGAAGCATCCACACCCAGTGTCTGGATTAACGGATTACCTGTCTTTTCAGACACATACGTAATGGATAGAAAAATTAGAAACAATACCATCATGGAGCTAAAAATAATCCAGCCCTGTTTACGATTACGGGCAAACAATCCAAAGGTATACGGCAATGAAGCCGGCATTACCCACATTGCCAAAATTTCCAGCACGTTCGTCCAAGGACTTGGATTTTCAAAAGGATGCGCAGAGTTAGCTCCCGCATAACCGCCCCCGTTTGTCCCCAAATGCTTGATGGACTCCAGAGAAGCAATGGGTCCCATAGAAATCTGCTGCTGTGTTCCGCTCAGTGTCGTAAGATCCGCCGTAGGCTGTAGCGTCTGTGGTACCTTCAATCCAACCAGCACCAGCGTAAGCACAAAGGCCAGCGGCAGGAAAATTCTTATAATGGCTTTAATAAAATCTTGAAAGAAATTGCCCATCCCTTCACCGCGCCGCGTCAATCCCCTCATAAAAGCCGCAGCAACCGCAAAACCGGAAGCAGCCGAAGTGAACATCATCATCGTGACGAACGCCATCTGTGTCAGATACGTAAGCCCGCTTTCTCCGCTATAATGTTGGAGATTCGTATTCGTCATAAAGCTGATTACCGTATTAAAAGCTAGTGATGCTTCCATATTACTGTTTCCCGCAGGATTACCGGGAAGCATTCCCTGTATACGCAACAGCAAGTAGCTGATCGCCACAAGCACGACATTCGTTGCAATGAAACTCATAACATACGTAGTCCAACGCATGCTCTCCAGCTTCTTCAATCCTACTATCTTATAAATCAGCTTTTCTGTTCCGCCAAAAATCCGATCCGTCCGATTGGGTTCATTCGAGAATACATGATACATATAAGTGCCCACTGGCTTTACCAAGAGCAGCAATATGACGATCACAATTCCAATTTGAAGCAGCTCCATCCTTTATTCCTCCTTCAAAATGCTCCTGCGTTTGGAACAACAGACCTGCTTCCAGAGCACCAATTGTGTGCACACGTTTGCGAAAACCCGCTACCTATGATGCTTAATATTCAGATCTGTTGTTCCCGCCCGCTCTATCCCCTATAGCTGACTAGAACTTTTCAGGGTTCAGGAGTGCGTAGATTAAATACATAAACACAATAGCCGTAAGCCCAAGTATAACGATCATCCTCTTCGTCCTCCTTTAGAGGTCTGCGCATCACACCAGCGTACAAACAGCAGTATCACTCCATAACTCACAGCCATGACGAGCAACATGTATATATCCATCATGATTATACCCTCCGTATCGGTCCTCAGATCGCCATTCTTATTTGATCATAAAATCATAAAACAACTATGTTATAAGTGCTTATCCGTTCAGCAGAAAACCCACCTCTCCGTTCAATGTGTAGATCACATGATCCGCTCCCAATCCCCGATAAATTCCTTGTGGATTACAGCCGTGCGTAATAACATAGATCGATTCCGATGTTAGCGGCCGACATATTTGCAGGAAACGGCAAGTTAGATTCAAGCTGTTCTCGAACAAATACACACTACCAATTTCTTTTTTTGGAAAATTCCATTTTCCTGCTTGCATAGTATTGATGCGGACAATGTGCTCCACACCCATTTTTTTGAGCTGTCGTTCCTCCTGGGCGCTATTCGTCAGAACTGCAAACGCCAATTTTTTGAAAATAAGCAATTTCACAAAACTTCTGCCCGCTTCATTCGGTGCAGTGACAATAATTAACCGACCTTCCATCAGTAGCTCCTCTCCCGGTATAAAAAGACAACAAAAAGAAGCCGAAGGAAAAAGGCTTTCCTCCGGCTTCTTACATATCCATGATAAAATAAACCATGGCTGCACACGGCGGTTTGTTGCCTCTCCCTGTACGCTTACGAGGTTAGCTGTCGGATTCGGACGTGAGAGTCGCCCTATTTCTGGCACTTGACCGGAAAATTCACCCCATGAGACACACGGCTTCCGAAGCCGTACAGTCTCGATTGGTTCCCCCGCTTTTGCAACTGCAAAATTCAGCGCTATAGACATTTCGTTGTTGCTTCATTCAAGTTAATTTGAAATTACGTCTTGAATCATACACCCGCGCATGGAAGACTGTAAAGCTCAACTGCGGGGTTATAAATCGGCCTTTAGAGCCTAGGATATTAATAATAGCGCTTACAATACTACTATGCTTATCACAGCTCCTTCAATCTCTGTTTTTCATCCCTTTTCAAAAATGACAAGCATGTCAATATTGGCGTAGGGTAGGGCGTTTTTGGCCTTTTTTTGTAAAAAGAGAAGAAAATACGCTATATGTACCAGCTAAACACCGATTGAACCCGCTTTTATAAGAAGAAACACCTTAATTCGCTCCATTTGCGGTGCGATTTACTGTTTTGAACAAAATACGATTTTACAGCGGCTAAAGGCTTGATACAGCTTTTCAAAACTTGCAACCTCGCTTTTAATTGCTTACAATTTAATTGCTGAATATTGAATAAGGAGAGATACTATGACCGTTTATGAATATGATGCGCAAACCCTGCAAGGGAAACAAATTCCGTTATCCACATATGAAGGGAACGTTCTGCTTATCGTGAACACTGCCAGCAAATGTGGGTTAACCCCCCAATACAAAGCGCTACAAGAGCTATATGACCAGTACCATGAACAGGGGCTCGAAATTTTGGGATTCCCCAGCAACCAATTTGCCAAACAAGAGCCAGGTTCCAGCGAGGAGATTTCCGAGTTTTGCCAGATCAATTATGGTGTTACCTTTCCGATGTTCGCCAAGACAGATGTCAATGGCGATCAAGCGCACCCCTTATTTCGCTACTTGACCCAAACTGCTCCGGGGGTATTAGGGTCTAAAGCGATCAAATGGAATTTTACTAAATTCTTAATTACACGAGAAGGTAACGTATTTAAGCGCTATGCACCGCAAACCACTCCAGATAAGCTGGCGGGAGATATAGAGCAGCTTTTGCAGCAAAACTGACATCCTTCTTTATCACAGTTAATAAATGACCTATTGTCTACCGTTGCTTCTGTGGCTAAAGGATATAACGAAAAATGCTTAACAAAAAAAGCATCCCTTCACGTAAACCGTGTCAGGATGCTTTTTTAACTGAGTCTTGCATATAATGCGGTCGAGAGGACTCGAACCTCCACGGGCGTACGCCCACTACCCCCTCAAGATAGCGTGTCTGCCATTCCACCACGACCGCAAATCATAATGTAATGAGGCAACAGATTTATTATACTCTCTCATCAACTATTTGTAAACAAAAACATAATAATTATTTTATATGTTATTTTAACTAACATATATGAGCGATAAGAATATTTAATTTGACACAAAAGCTATTTAAATGTAAATATATATTACATATATTTCGAATACAGTTTGTTTCCCCAAAGTAAAGAGTTAAATAACATAACATAAGGATTCACTTCGAGGAGGCGAACCACCTTGCATAAAGGCAACCGTTTGCTGAACTATGCATTATTGTTGGACCCTTCCCTACCTGTTGGTGGCTTCACCCGTTTTAACGGACTGGAGAAACTATTCCGTAACGGACATTTGAACAGTCTACAAGACCTGGAACATTACATGCTGGATGATTTGTATCCTCAATTTACAACCGTTGACGGCATGGCTATCAAAAGTCTGTATGTCGCCATCCAGCAGAATGACAGTTGGCGGATCGCCCTCATTGATAAGATGCTGCATACCCAACGTCCCTCCTGGCAGCATGTGAAGGAGTTTCGTCTATCCGGCCAGCGTCTGCTCAAGCTCGCTAAGGCTCTTTATCCTTGGCTTGAATTTGACCAGTTGGAATCCATACTCATTCAATACAATGCGATTGGCACACTCGCTACCGTTCACACCTGGATTAACTTCCTCCTCGGAAACGATGTAGAACAGACCGTTCACGGCTATCTTAGCGCAGCGGTGTCCTCCTGTGTGGAAGATGCCTTCAAATTACTCAATCCTCCTTATGAGGAAAAGAACCCTCTTATGGAGCGTATGACAAGCGAGCTGCTCTCCGCCTGGAAGAAGCTTAACGAGCCTGAGCCAACTGCATTCCAGCGTCGCCTTCTTCACAGACATTGGTCCAGCTCCTACATCACTCTACCTCTTTATACGAGCCATAATAGCCAATCGGATGAACCTAGACTGTTTTCCTCCTCAGGTCTATTCAAACGCCTTCCTGCATCCCCCTGATGCGTCGTTTCGCCAATGTGGTCACAACACCAAAAACACTCTGTCCCTTTCCTCAGGTGGCAGAGTGTTTTTGGTCCACATATAATCGCAATTCACACCATTGGCAGACTCTAGACGGATTATCAGAACCACCTAGCACTTAATTAAGTAATTAATTCAACAAAATGACGCATTTGCGATTGTAAAAACACGTATAAAAGTGTATCATAGTGTTAGATGGTTAATTCTAACATGTTTACTGATGATTATTATAACACACCAATTATTCCGCAAGAATCCGTAAGGGGCGATTTCTCTTGAACAACAAAATGCCTGTCACCTCCTTCGGGTGGGCCATCAAACAACGGCTTGTCGAACTTCGACTGGATCAGAAAACATTTTGTGAGACACACAATATTCCGCCTTCACGCTTGTCCAATCTGATTCACGGCACCCGCAAAGCACAAAGGTACAGAAAACAAGTTGCTGCAATTCTGAACATCGACGATAACGATTATAAGGAGGCACCGCACTCTAAACCTAACAAGCATTCCAGTTACATATAGGTCATTCCATATCACCAAGAAACCAAATAAACCCGTAAAGCGAACCCCTCCAGTTCGTTTACGGGTTTTCAACCCAGACATCTTTAGCCAAAAAATTATTCCGGCTTTGTTTTATCCTTCTCACTTTTTTGCTTACGGTATTTCGCAAATTCAACATATTCTAAAATAAAATTCTGTTCTTCCGTCTCAAGATCTTCTGCCTGGCAATTCAGTGGCCCCATCACTCCAAAAAAATAAGCAGCCTTCTGCTCCTGAAGTACGCCTTCTCCTGGCTTAATCCCTTTCATTAACCAATCGAGCGATACATTAAAAAAGTCCGAAATCTGAATCAAATGGGTGGTACCCGGCGTTGTTTTACCCCTTCTCCAATCACCGAGATTCCCTGAACTGATTTTAAGTTTTTCACAAAATGCCTTCTTGGTCATTCCGCGATCCTTAATCAAAGCTTCAATCCGCTGATAAATAGTTTGATCTCCCAAAATGTTTCCCCTCCGACACAGTAACTTTTTCTGAAATAATTTTCATTTTTCAGCCTTACTCATTAGTAATCCTCATCAAATCCTAAGCACCATTACCCCATAGTAGAATTGCGCTGGTTTTTCTCTTTACGAAAGCGGGTAAATTCAATATACTCAAGTATAAAATTTCTTTCCGCCTCACTAAGCGGTTCCCCCTGGCAATTCAGTTGCCCTGAAGCGCCAAAAAAATAAGGGTCTTGCGACTCCTTTAGCACCTCACCCTGTACATCCCGACCCAGCATGATCCAATCCAGACTGGCATCAAAAAATGAAGCAATTTCAATGAGTTTATTCGTGCCCGGCGTCGTTTTTCCTCTTTTCCAATCCCCGAAGTTCCCTGTACTAATGCCTAACTGCTGGCAGAACGCCTTTTTCGTCATTCCCCGTTCCTTGATGAGTTCCTCAATGCGATGGTAAATAGATTGCATAGAAGTTCCTTCCTCCCTAGCAGGCTCTCAAATAACGATATCATGTTCTCTGTTCCCATTTCAAAGATCACGTATGCTAAAATTACCGAATTATGTATGTTGGTTTCCATTATACCACAACACGCAACAAAAACCGCCTGTTTTCCGAAGAAAGGGCGGTCTTTAAGCCAGTCCAGTTACGCCAATCACGTAGCAATGTTGTCAATTTTAAGTAAAATATGCTTCAATTCATTCAAAGTTTCACTCAGATGCAATAAATCTTCTTCCGGCAGATACACCAGTCTTTCTTGAATTTTATTGGAGAAGGTATGAAATACCTGTTCACAAAAAGCATCGCCTTCCTGTGTAATCGCCACATTCACGACTCTGCGATCCGAATCACACGACTGGCGGTCAGCCAACCCATGCTCCACCAGTTTGTCCAGAAGAGGAGTCATGTTCGGACGTGAGACGTTGAGCTGTTTGGACAAATCTGATACCGTAGACGAACGCACTTCACGCAGAAGCATTAGCACCTGAAAGTTATTAGGTGACAAGTGTAATGGGAAATCGAGCGGACCGTAGGTGAAAAATTTCTTCTTCACAATCGGAAACAAGCCCAAAATATTTTCTGATATATTTCCTAACAGTTGAGTGTCCATATTTTTCACCGTCACTTCATAAGTTTATACTTATCATTCTATAACATTATGGCGTTATATTATACTATGGAATCATTATTTCATCATAATCATTACTTTATTACATCACTAAACAAATAAAAAAAGCCTCTACCGCGAGAGACTTTTCCGTTTATTCCATTGATGCGGTCGAGAGGACTCGAACCTCCACGAGCGTACGCTCACTACCCCCTCAAGATAGCGTGTCTGCCATTCCACCACGACCGCATAACAAAATATAAATGGTGAGCCATGAAGGACTCGAACCTTCGACACCCTGATTAAAAGTCAGGTGCTCTACCAACTGAGCTAATGGCTCATGCAGTTCATCCAAGCTGTCCGCCATTAGACCAGACCTCAGGAATTTCCCTTAAGCATGCAACATGTAGTCTATAAAGACAACAATGACCCGTAGGGGATTCGAACCCCTGTTACCTCCGTGAAAGGGAGGTGTCTTAACCCCTTGACCAACGGGCCTTATTATTATGCGCCAACTTGGCGACAAGAAAGAGTATACCAAATAGAATAACGGATGGCAATACTTATTTCTAAAATTTTAAAAAAAACAGTTTTTATAAGTACAAAATTCGCATTCACTTACAATGCCTTATCCAAAATCACTAAAATCCTGAAAATAGCGATAAATGATTGCAATATCACTTGAATTTACTTATAATCACTTACGAGATACCGAAATAATTATATATTAGAGGAGCTTTTTATGTATCAGGAAGAACGAATGTTAAAAATCGTTGATTACTTACAGCTTCATAAGCGTATTTCGGTGGATGATATTTGTGAATTTTTCAATGTTTCACGAGATACGGCCCGTCGAGACCTCGTAAAACTTGAAGAGCATCAAAAAATTATTCGCACCCGCGGCGGCGCTCTTCTCCCTACACTTCATCACGATCCAATTGGAAATTATAATGAAAGACTACTTACTGTATCCGAGGAGAAACAAGTGATCGGACAACTGGCTGCCAGCATGGTACGAGATAAGGATCGTATTATATTGGATTCCTCTACTACCGTACAGGCGTGTGCAGAAAGACTGAATGTGCAGGAATGTTCGGTCATCACCAATTCAATCAATCAGGCTGACGTGCTATCTGGAAAAGACGGTGTCTCCATACATCTGCTGGGAGGCCGCCTGCAAAAAGAACACCGATATGTATATGGCTCCTCCGTGATCGCAACTTTGTCTCACTATTTTGTAGACAAAGCCTTTATCGGGATTGGTGGTATATCTGTCCACGGACTAAGCCTGATTCATGAAGAAGACGGTATGTTGAAGCATCAAATGATGAAACAGGCAGATCAGGTGATCGTCCTTGCGGACCATTCGAAATTCGGAATCAATTTTCCATATCGTTTTGCCGATCTGTCTGAAGTTAATATCGTGATCACCGACAGATTGCCAGAACCAGCGATGCTGGAAATTTTGCAACATTATGATGTGGAAGTTGTTGTACCCTCATAAAATACGAAACCGATTAGCTAGAACTCAAGACTTATCACAGAGATATCGAAAGACAGGAGCTGGGGAGAAATGAAACTGTTTGCGATTGATATGGATGGAACACTGCTGAACGAGGAAGGAAAAATAAGCAAAGTGAACGCGGAGGCTATACGCCAAGCACAGCAGCAAGGCGTTCAGGTGACAATTGCCACTGGTAGAGCCGCTTATGACGCCTGGACAAAGCTAGAGGAAGCAGAGCTTGTAACTCCCGTCATTGGAGCAAACGGCGCAACCGTACACGATGTGCATCGTCGTCAGTTAACCTCTACTCCTATGGGCCGCAGTGAAACGTTTGAAGTGCTGAGCTGGCTGCATGACAACGACTTTTACTATGAGGTCATGACAGACCGCGCTATTTATTCTCCACAAAACGGACACCAGCTGCTTGCTGTTGAAATGGACCGCTTGCTGAGCTCCAACCCGGATATTTCGCTGGATACTTTATTACATGCAGCTGAAAAACAATATGAACAGACCGGACATACCCGCATCGCCTCATATGAGGACATTCCACTGGATGTAGAGATTTATAACGTGCTCTGTTTCTCCTTTGATCAAGCCAAATTGGATTGGGGCCGGGAACGTTACCGAAGTTTTCAGGGGCTGAACATGGTCATCTCTTCAGAGCGTAACTTTGAAGTCGAGCATAGGGATGCGTCTAAAGGTAATGCATTGCGTTATCTGGCGAATCATCTGAGCATTCCCATGCAAGAAGCTGTAGCGATTGGGGACAGCTACAACGATATCTCCATGCTGACGATGGCAGGAACAGGCATTGCCATGGGCAATGCAAAAGACGACATCAAGGCCGTCTGCTCCGAAGTGACTCTGACTAATGCGGAAGATGGCGTCGCTCATGCTCTGTTGAACATACTCAAGACAGCCGAGGCTGACACCGTGAAATAAGAAGTCATTGGCTGCGTACAAGACAGGCTAACGTCTCTTCATGCTGTACGCAGCACGTCCGCCTCTCCATTTAAACGATTTCAGCCCACCGTTATTCTCAAAGCAGATATAGACGAAAAGGACGCTCGCAAGCATCATTACAATGCACACGAGCGTCCTTTTTCTGCTTAAAATACCAACGGAGAGAGAGGGATTCGAACCCTCGCACCGCTTTCGCAGCCTAACCCCTTAGCAGAGGGTCCCCTTATAGCCACTTGGGTACCTCTCCATGGCTCCCCGAACAGGACTCGAACCTGTGACAACTCGATTAACAGTCGAGTGCTCTACCAACTGAGCTATCAGGGAACATTACTGTAAATTATCATACAGTATGGTTAATTTACCATGATTCAGGGGGTGCCGTCAAGTGCCAACAGGCGAAGCTTACCTCCACATTTCCCACAGCGATACCGCTGAGGATTCATCTTACGCTTGCGCATATACTCCTGTTTACAGGAAACGCATACTAGCTTGTAACGATAAGGCTGAGGCTTGCGTTCCGTTCTTCCCGGCAGAGTCTGACAATGCCTGCTTCCTCCTACACGGGCCAGCCATGCTTTGAAGTCAGCATCTCGATGTTGATAGCCCATCCCGCGTAAATGTAAATGATAATGGCACAGCTCATGCTTAATAATTTTCTCCACCTCAGAACGTCCGTAAGCTGCGAGTTGATGTGGATTAATTTCAATATGATGACTTTTCATAAAATACCTACCGCCTGTGGAAGACAGGCGCGCATTAAAGGTGGCTTGATGTCGAAACGGCACGCCGAAGCTCTCCAGCGAAATGCGCTCTACCCATTCTTGAAGCTCTTCATTACTCATAGAATGGTTCATTGAATTGCTCAGGGACTTAGACTCCATCCTTCCGGTCTCTCCTCCTTTGCTCCTTACTGACAAGCATATTATAAAATAACGGCCGAAGTCTAACCCCTAATTCATAAGCACACTTTAGGTACCCACCCCATATGCTAAACATACAGAAGTAACGCAGAGGAGGAGATCGGCTTGCCTCAATGGCTCAGCAACCAGCTCATGCGGGCCTTTTACAAAAAGGACCGGCGCCAAATTAAACTGTTGAACGATTGTTGGTTTTTTTATCATAAAGCACCTGGCGTGGAGTTCGATGCCAACAACGGGTAGAAGCTAAGGCAATCAAAAATGAAAGCCGGAATCTCCGATGCAGTTCGGAGATTCCGGCTTTTGTTATACCTTCACAAGAAGGTTGTACAGCTTTATTTAAAGTATTATGCCTGCGATTGCGCCTCTGCAGGAGGTTTCATCGTCAGACCAACCCTGCCTTTTTTCAAATCAACATTTAGCACCCACACCGTCACGTTATCACCGACAGATACGACATCCATCGGATGCTTTACGAAGCCACTGCGCAGTTGTGAAATATGAACCAACCCGTCACTTTTAATACCGATATCGACAAACGCGCCGAAATCAATGACATTGCGGACGGTTCCCTGAAGCTCCATACCCGGTGAGAGATCCTCGATCTTCAGCACATCCTTGCGGAATACGGGCAACGGCAGCTCGTCACGCGGGTCACGGCCCGGACGCTGGAGACTGTCCAGAATATCCTTCAGTGTCGGCACGCCGACTTCCAGCTTCGCGGCCAATTCGTCAATGTTGGACACGCTCAGTGCTTCCATTGCAGTCTTAGTACCCAGATCGTGGGCGCTGATGTTCAGTACCGCCAACAGGCGGTCTACGACAGCATACGATTCAGGATGAATCGGTGTACGGTCCAGCGGATTTTCTCCACCCGGTATACGGATAAAGCCTACAGATTGCTCATAGGTTTTTGCACCAAGGCGCGGCACTTTCTGCAACTGACGACGGTTGCTGAATTTACCGTTTTCCTCACGGTACTTAACGATGTTTTTGGCAATCGTCGCATTGATCCCCGCTACATAGGATAACAGCGCAGAGGAAGCCGTGTTCACATCCACACCGACATGGTTAACGGCTGATTCGACAACGTCCTTTAAGCTTTCATCCAGATGTTTCTGCGACACATCATGCTGGTATTGGCCTACACCAATAGCCTTCGGCTCAATTTTGACCAACTCAGCCAGCGGGTCCTGCACACGACGTGCGATGGAAGCCGCACTGCGCTCGGCCACGTCCAAATCAGGAAATTCCTCCTGTGCCAGCTTGGAGGCAGAATATACGCTCGCGCCCGCCTCATTGACGATCAGATACGCTAGACTGCTGTCACCAATGTCCGCGATGACTTCCGCTACGAATTGCTCTGTCTCGCGCGAAGCGGTTCCGTTACCAATGACAATCAATTCGATACCGTATTGGGCAATTAGCTGCTTGAACTTTTCAGCAGCCTCGCGCTTCTTGTTGTTCGGCGGTGTCGGATACGTCACAGCCACTTCCAGCAGCTTGCCGGTGTCATCGACAACCGCCAGCTTACAGCCTGTCCGATAGGCGGGATCGACACCGAGCACACGTCGGCCCTTGATCGGAGCCTGTAGCAACAGGCTGCGCAAGTTGCCTGCAAAGATGGAGATGGCCTGCTGCTCGCCCTTCTCCGTCATTTCAGCGCGTACTTCACGCTCGATAGATGGCGCGATAAGTCTTTTATACGCATCCTCAATGACACTGCGCAGCAGATCTTGCACGACAGACGATCCTTTAATCACTTGGCCGGCCACGTAATTGTAAATGGAATCTGGCGCTACCTCCAGACCAACCTTAAGAATGCCTTCCCGCTCCCCGCGATTAATCGCCAGAATACGGTGAGGTGGCATTTTCTTAGCGAGCTCACGATAGCTGTAGTAGTTTTCATACACGGATTCTTGCTCCGCGTCCTTCGCTTCGGAGGTCAACATACCATGGTCCAGCGTATATCGGCGTACCCATTGGCGAATAGCCGCATCATCCGCTATATTTTCAGCTAAAATGTCCAAGGCTCCTTGGATGGCCGCCTCTGCGCTATCCACTCCCAATTCCGCATTAACATAAGACTCGGCTTCTTTCAAAGCATCGCCCTGCTTCGGCTGGCTCCAGATCCAGATGGACAGCGGCTCCAGTCCCCGTTCCTTCGCTACACTGGCGCGGGTTTTGCGTTTTTGCCGATACGGACGATACAGATCCTCCACTTCCTGAAGTTTAACCGCAGAGGTGATAGCAGCCTGCAGGTCTTCCGTCAGCTTGCCCTGCTCATCAATAATGCGGATGACCTCTACCTTACGATCTTCCAGATTACGCAAATACACCACACGATCTTCAATTTCACGCAGCTGATTTTCATCCAGCTCTCCTGTCATTTCCTTACGATAACGCGCGATAAAAGGAATTGTATTCCCTTCATCCAACAAACTGATCGTTGTCCGGATTTGCTTGAGTGCCAGCGACAGCTCTCTCGCCACTTGTTTGACAATCCGCTCTTGGCGTTCTGCTTCGTTCGGCTCCTGCCGGATTTCCGTCTTCGTTTCCTCGTTAGACAAACCTATCCCTTCTTCCTCACAGCTCTTGTCATACACCATGTCTTTCATTATCACAAAAAATGATTCAAAGCGCCAGCAGGTGACGTTAAAGCAAGCCCTACCTGCATTTTTCATTGGACACGCAAAAGGACAGCGCCCAAGCGCTGCCCTTTTCCCGTTTCACTCGTCGTTCCATCACGCTAAAAATCAATCAAACCGAGACTGATTTGTAGCGAATCGCTCACTTTGCGCATGGTTTCTTCATCTAAATGGGTGATTTTGTCGGTAAGCCTTTGCTTGTCGATCGTCCGAATTTGCTCCAGAAGAACAACAGAATCACGATCAAAGCCATGCGTCGCCGCGTCGATTTCCACGTGTGTAGGCAGCTTTGCCTTCTGAATCTGGGCGGTGATGGCTGCTACGATCACAGTAGGACTAAACCGGTTGCCGATATCATTTTGAATGATCAGCACAGGTCTGACGCCACCTTGCTCGGAACCGACTACGGGTGAAAGGTCTGCAAAAAAAACGTCGCCGCGCTTTACGATCAATATGGATTACACCCCGCTAACTGTACGGCCCAAGGTGCTGTTTGCATCTTCCTCCGCGTGAAAGGCTTCGGATGCCATGGTTAAGTTAATTTTAGCCATTTCCATGTATCCACGCTGCATAGCTTCACGAATGTAACGTTTTTTACGTTCGCCTACATACAGCTTCATGGCCTGCCTGATAAATTCACTGCGGTTGGAATTTTCCATAGCTACGATCCCGTCCACTTCCTGCAAGAGATGATCTGGCAAACTGATCATTATTCTTTTGGTGTTCTGCAAATTGGCCAACTTCTCTTCCACCCCCAAAACCTTGTCGCCATTGTACCATTATAACGTTATTCCCGGTAATTTATTCAAACGGAATACAAGAGAATGTATATGATATTCGTATATCATCTATGCTGCATTCCATTATAAACTACGCAGTTCGTTTTCGTACAGGCGTTTGATCCCCGAAATACAAGTGTCAGCGGAGCCTAATGCGTCTTTTGACAGTTATAGCGCTCTTTTCTTTCCTTTGTACATATTTCGGGACGTTCTGCGAAAACTCCTGCTTTTATTCGGTAATTTGCGTTATGAAATTAATTCCAGCGGGTTGGAAGAAGCGAGTTCACTCGAACAACAGGAACATGACCTCGTGTGTATACACGCGGTACCCTGTCTGCGATCATGCAGATCACCTCATAGTGGATCGTACCAAGCTTGGATGCCAGCTCATCCGCCGCGATAGTTTCGCCGGACTGCTGGCCGATGAGAACAACCTCTTCGCCGGTTTGGATTTCTTCCGCATCTTCTGCGAAAGATTGTAAGGATACCATACACTGGTCCATGCAAATCGTACCGAGTACCGGGACGCGGCGACCGCGTATCAACACTTCGATCTTCCCACTCAGCATGCGGGAGTATCCATCCGCATAGCCGATTGGCAGTGTACCGATCCGTTCTTCACTGGAGGTTACATACCGGGTGCCATAACTAACTCCCCAGCCGGGAGGAAGCGTTTTAGTGTAAACCACCGCCGTCTTCAATGACAATACAGGCAGCAGCTCAATGGCTTGCCGATTAACCTCATCAGACGGATACAGACCGTATATACTGATACCAATCCGCACCATATTTGGGGAAAGAGAAGGGGTATCAATGGTGGCGGCGCTATTGCCCGTATGTATAATGGGAATGGTGATACCTTGTTCCCTTAGCGCTTCCGCCACGCCCCGAAACCGATCATATTGTAGCAGTGTATAGCTTTTGTCTTCTTCATCCGCGCGGGCAAAATGGGTGTACATGCCTTCCAGCAGCACCTGCTCTAATTCGTGAACCTGCCGGACAAAAGCCATAGCCTCTTCTCCAGGCAGCAAACCCAGTCTTCCCATGCCGCTGTCTATTTTGATGTGCACCTTCAGCTTGCGTTCATTTCCTTGGCGGTCCAGTCTTCGGATACCCTCCAGTACTTCTTCACTGAACACAGTCAATGAGATATCATGCTCCCAAGCCGTTTGTACAGCTTCCGGTGAGGTATAGCCGAGTACAAGAATCGGTAGTTGAACACCCGCATGACGAAGCTCCAACGCTTCATCCAGAAAAGCGACGCTCAAATAATCCGCACCAAGGCGTTCCAATTCCTTTGAAATTTCCACGGCACCGTGTCCGTAGGCATTAGCCTTGACACAGACCAGTATCAGCTTATCCGCTGGCAATGCCTTGCGAAAAGCTTCATAGTTGGCGCCAAGGTGATCCAGGTTGATTTCGGCCCGGGTCGATCTGTATTGTGCTTGCAAATCCAGTCACCTTCTTCAATTGTTAGCCTGTAACATAACCTTTTACCATTCGGAGTGTGGCAAAGTTCTTGCTTCCAAAGGTTAATGGTAATGTTCAAAAACGTGGCTGTCAATGGCAGGAGACGTTTGCCAGCATCCTCTACAATGAACACAACATACAAGCAGTGCACATATTAGACCGCGAATGAACAAAAGACGGATACGGGCGGCAGCAGAGCATTTTTACACTCTAGACCGTCTGCATCCGTCTATAAAGTTTTACTTACCCGATTGGTCCTGTATAGAAGCGGCAATTTGTATCATTTCGCTCACAGGCAGGTCAGCACTGGTAATTCTGAACTCGATTCCATCATTCATCCAGGTCATCGTCTGCTGTTCGCTTCCGGTCAGAACGGCAAAGCTTCCCCCAATATCAACCAGTTCTCCTGCGGCCAGTGCGACCGCCCGATCTTTGGGACGCGCCTCTACAATGGTATAGTTATACGTTCCACTATACCGCAGCATCACCGCATGTGTACCATTATCCTCCAGCTCCGGCGTATCCTTGATCTGTACTCCGGCTGGCGTGTAGGACGGTTCGATCAAGCCGAACTCACCCATCACAGCTTCTGCCGCATTTGTTCCCGCTGACGTTCCGTTTGCGGCATCCGATGTGCCCGGGGTTTGTTGCTGCGCCTCTGCGTTGGCTGCTGCGTCCGGTTTGGATGTATCGTTTGTGGCAGTACCGTCCACCTTCGCTTCCCCTGACGGCTGCGGGACTGCATCCCCTGCTGTTCCCTGCTCTTGTCCGGGTTCATCAGACGTCACGCCAGTCGTCCCATCCATCGCACCGGAAGGATCAAGCTGACCGCTGGAATCTACTGCTCCAGAAGATGGCGCCCCTCCGCTACCCGTACTCGTCTTACCTGAAGCCATGTTCCGCTCCATATCAAAGGAGTCCTTGTCAAACTTCGTATCAAAAGCAAATTGATCGAATTTCAGATCAACAACTACCTTGGCATTCGCATCAGACACCTGTACCTGAGTAGGTGCATAGTCATTTTTGGACAGCCATATCTTTTGTCTCACCAGCGCATGGCTGTTGTAATTTGCTGCTACATCAAACACATAGGATTTATCGTCGATAGCCAACTGACGGGAGGCATCGCCGATAATACTGCGAACTAACGTTTCATATAAATATACTTGACCCTGATTGTTTGGCCAGTCGCTTTTGAAACGGAAGCTTTTGTTCAAGCTGGGTGTCAGTACAAATACACCCTCATCATTACGAAGCACAATTTGCGTAACATCCTTTTTCTCGTTCGTCATGGCAATTCGGTAATAGGACGGCTTGCGGTAGGAAATATCCACCTTGTATTCCTGCGGCGTGTCGCCGGTATGCAGCGTCATCAAAGCTGTACCGTGGTAGCTGTTCAGGTCGCTCACCACGTCACTCAAATCTTTAACCACATCGTCCGCGCTCTTCTTGCCGCACCCGGCCAGCAGCAGCGTTACACACATGACCATGGCAAGCATCCATGAAATCCGGCGCATGTCATCAACCCCTTCAGCACATGTTTTAAATGAATTAGTACATGTCTATGAAGGACTTGTTCGATTTATGCAGACTGGCATGACAAGCTTGAACGTATCCTTGTGTAATGTTATAAAATCTTTTGGAGAGTGATCATAAATTCATACAGAAAATAAATCGAAAAACCGATCAAAACCACGCCGGCACCGATCGTAACCCACTTGATGGCGGTTCGATTCATCGCTTTTCGTGTTGTCGCTACAAGGATCATCAAGCCTAAATCATGGATAAGAATACCAAACAAAATACCTAAGCCAACAATCAAGAACTGACTTGTATTTGACCGATCAAATGAACTTGCCAGCACAGTTCCAAAAACACTCACCCAAAACACTAAATTTCCTGGTGAAACAGCTACAAGCAGCCCATTTTTATAGGAAGAAAATAATGATTTCGTTTTTTTCTCTCCTTCTATCGCAATACCATGATCTGCATTTTTAATGCTGTCGTACCCCACGTAGCACAAAAATATAGCTCCAATGAGCCACATGATCACCTGTACAACAGATAATGACAAAACAGAGGCCAGACCAAAATATAAACCAATAATTAATAACAAATCGACGGTCATCCCCCCAAGGCCCACAATCCATCCATGCATGAATCCATTCCTTAGCCCTTGCTTCGTCATTTCAATGGTAATTGTACCTACAGGTAGTGCTATAGAGAAACCTAGTAAAACATATGTAATAAACAATGCCATTTCAAACCCCCTTTCAAATGTATAAAAATGATATTCTATACCATAAAAAATGACAAATCAATAAAATTTGAAGAATAAAATGAGCTAAGAACACATGAGACTTATTTTGTACAAAATCGGATGCATTGACCAAGTTTGTCCATTGAGTATTGAGGGTTCAGCGCTTATCATTGCTTTTGTGATAATAATTCTCATTTACAAAATTCTGAATCATTCTATTATACGGAGGTTGCTATGGTCAACAAGAACTCGACAATCAACAAAAAATCTACTCGACAATACACTGCTCTGATCTGCCTTTTCTTTCTTATGGGGGCATTGCTACTGGGATGCGGCGCATCTGACAATCAGACTGCAAGCAGCAACACGACAGCATCTACAAAAACATCGGAAGCTGCCACAACTCGTGACTACACAGACTATAAGGGACATACAGTGAACATTCCCACGACTCCTGGGCGCATTGCTTACTTCGGAGAAAACTATGGAGATCTATTGGTTTTAGACGTACAAGCTATAGGTACATCGACTTCTATGATTGAAGGCAAGGTTTATGAGAAGCAGGTTCAGAACGTGGCCGATCTGGGGTTCCCGATTAATTTGGAAAAAACCTTGGAACTACAGCCTGACCTGATCATTACCGCCGATACAGATGAAAAACAATACGCAGCGTTAACAAAAATTGCACCTACAATTATGTTCGATACCTTTGCCCCGTTAAACGAACGTTTGCTGCATCTCGGAGACATTGTGAACAAGAAAAAGGCTGCTGAAGATTGGCTTGCCCAATATAAAATAAAGGAAGCGGAAATGTGGACCAAGCTTCACGCAGAGGGTGTTAAGGCGGGGGAAACTGCTTCAGTGTTTACCTACTATCCTGGCGACCGTTTATTCGCAATGGGACGGACAGGACTGTCACAAATACTGTATGAAAAGAATGGCTTCAAGCCTACTCCTCTTATTCAGAAAGCACTGGATGAAGACAAAGGATTTGTACAAATATCTCAGGAGGTTATCGGACAATACGCTGGAGATCGGATTTTTATACTAAGAACTCCAAGTTCAGAAGCCCAACAATCCACCGAACAGTTAATGAAAAGCAAGTTGTGGCTCCAGCTTCCTGCTGTCAAACAGGGGCGTGTGTACACTCAGGATATTGGCAAAACTGAAAGTGATGCTTCCACTCGAGAATGGCTGCTGGAGGAATTGCCCAAGCTCATCAAATAAAATTGGAGAAGCTTATCGACACTTGTTGATAGGCTTCTTTTTTGTTGAACCTAAAGGAGGTATACTTATACATGCATGATAACCATTCTCAATAAAAGGAGCAATACCGTGAACCAGTCTCCGTCGTCCGTATATCCTCCCCCATTCAGCTCACTGCTTTTTCATTTTAAAGAAATTGCGTTGGTTGGTGAGCCTACCGATGAATTATTATCACGTCCCAATTCATATCACTGTCTACTTATATTCATCGGTGAAACAGGTATGGTGGACATTGGCCCAGAGCAGTATCTATCCCATACAGGTCATGGGTATTGGCTAGCTCCAGGTGAATCCTATCAAATCGCTCCTCTGAATGGAACTGTACCCGAATACTACACAATCACGTTTGAGGTCATCGCTTTGCCGTCAGAACCACAAGCGGACATGGCCTTGGCTGAACACGCAGCACGTATGCCATCCCTATATCATGGACCTGTCCTGCCGGGACCGCGCGAATACATCGCCTCCTCTTCTTCCTCCAAACTTATTCAGTTGACTGAAGAGTTATTTCATAGTACCCAACAAACGGTACAGCCGCATAACCAAACATCTGTATTACGGCAGCAAATCATGTTTCAAGAGTTGCTCTTGCTGTGGCAGGAAGACCACACCCATATTGATCAAAATAATACCTCTAATCCGGCATTGCCAGCATCGGTGGAAGGTACTCTTTCATATATGGAAAACCACTATGAAAAGCCCATTACCGTCAAGCAGCTCGCTAAACAAGCGAACGTTTCCATATGGCAATACTCCCAATTGTTTCGTAAAATTACAGGCAAAAAGCCGCTGCATTACCTCACTGAGCTGCGCTTGAACCATGCCAAGCGGCTGCTGCTGGAATGCAAACGGCCTTTACGTGAAATTGCCCGTCAGGTTGGTTTCTCTGACGAATATTATTTTAATCGACGGTTTAGGCAAATGACCGGGATTCCCCCTGGCAAGTACGCACTCTCTGTCTCCGGTTCTGTGCGCGTCAAGGATTGGACGGGTCACCAGATTCACATTCCGCGCCGAGCAAGCCGCATCATCTATCATGGAGAAACGATGGGCGATCTATTGGCATTAGGGGCCAAAGCCATCGGTGGAAGTCTGCGACTCAGTGAATACAGCGTCTATAAACATCGCCTTGTGAATGTCGCCGATGTGGGCCTTCCACTGGATATTCGCTTGACTAGCGCTCTTGATCCCGATCTAATTATCATCGCCAATTCGGATGAACAGGAATATGAGCGCATTGCCAGTATCGCTCCTACCGTCACCTTCAACTCCTTCGCCACGCTGGAGGAACGGATGCGTACACTTGGCACCTGGCTCGGTAAGGAGCGGGAGGCCGAACGCTGGTTGTCTACCTTTACAACCCGCAATCTGGCAATGTGGCAGCAGCTCGGTACACAAATCACAGCCGGAGAAACGGCCTCCGTCTTCATCTTCGATCATGGTGATCGGCTCTTTGTCATGGGTATGTCTGGATTCTCGTCGGCCCTCTACCACCCACAGGGCTTTCAGCCCGTTGAGCCGATCCAAAGGGTGCTCGATGAGGGACACGGATTCGCGGAAATAGATCCAAACGAATTGCCTGATTACGCCGGGGACCGCATTTTTATGCTTGTCCCAACAGCCCCGGAATCCAAACGTGCGCTGGAACGCATGATCAGCAGCCCTCACTGGCGCAGCCTTCCTGCTGTACGTCAAGGTCGGGTATATTTCGTAGAAGCTGACCGCTGGAACTGGAGCGATGCCATGACCCGGCAAAAACTGCTTACTGCACTGCCCAAACTGCTTGGCACTCCATCCTGAGAAGCTGCCATTTTTCTAAAGATACTACATTAGACCCTGAATGCTCCCATCTGCCTCCAGCGACATATGCTCAGCTGCTGGGGATTTGGGCAATCCTGGCATCGTCATAGTATTACCTGTTTCCACGACCACAAAGCCTGCCCCTGCGGACAAAGAAACGCTGGACACGTGAATGGTAAATCCCTCCGGTGCACCTAGCAGAGAAGGTTGATCTGAGAAAGAATACGGCGTTTTGGCCATGCATACAGGCAGTTGTCCAAAACCAAGCTGCTCCATACCGGCCAACGCCCGTTTGGCCGCAGGAGTGTAAGCTACCTCTGCCGCACCGTAAAGCTCCTTCGCAATGGCACTAATTTTCGCTTGCAAATCAAGTGTATGCTCATACAATGGTGCAAAATGGGCTTTGTCCTCCTGGAGCAGGTTGAGCAGACTTTGGGCCAGCTTTTCTCCCCCTTGGCTTCCCTGTGCCCACACCTGTGACAGTTCTGCGGGTACACCCAGCTTGCGGCATTCCGAGAATATTAGTTCCAGCTCGGCTTCGCTATCTGTTACAAAATGGTTGACTGCTACCAGTACTGGCACGCCAAACTTTTGTAAATTCCGTACATGCCGGTTCATGTTGGCTAATCCAAGTTGCAATTGATCCAGATTTTCTGCGTCCAGCTCATTTTTAGCTACACCGCCGTTATATTTCAGCGCTTTGGCGGTTACGACCAACAGAGCCGCATCTGGCTGCAAACCGGATTGACGGCACTTGATGTCAAAAAACTTTTCTGCCCCCAGCTCAGCCCCGAATCCAGCCTCCGTGACGACCACCTCTCCCAGCTTCAGGGCTAGCTTCGTACCGATCAAACTACTGCATCCATGCGCAATATTCGCAAAAGGTCCGCCATGCACAATAACTGGAGTTCCCTCCAACGTTTGCACCAGATTGGGTTTCAATGCTTCCCGAAGCAGCACAGCCATACCTTCCACCGCATGTAGTTCCTCAGCTGTTACCGTTTCGCCATCTACGTTATAACCAATCACCATCCGACCCAATCGCACTTTAAGATCGTCCATATCTTCACTTAAACATAATACCGCCATCACTTCTGAAGCTGAGGTAATCAGAAAGCCACTTTCTCTCACCGCTCCATTACCTGACCCCAATCCGGTCACAATATTTCGTAAACTCCGGTCGTTCATATCGACAGCGCGTTTCCACACGATCCGCTCCGGTTTCAACCGCAAAGCATTTCCATGAAACAAATGGTTATCGATCATCGCTGCCAGCAAATTATGCGCAGCTGAAATCGCGTGAATATCACCTGTAAAATGCAGGTTAATGTCTTCTGCCGGAACAATCTGGGCTTGTCCTCCCCCGGTTGCTCCTCCTTTCATGCCGAAGCAAGGGCCAAGGGACGGTTCACGCAACGCAGCAACGGTTTTATGCCCCAGCGCATTCAGCGCCTGTGACAGCCCGATGGTTGTCAGCGTTTTTCCTTCTCCCGCTGGCGTGGGATTCATCGCTGTAACCAGCACCAGCTTTCCATTCGGGCGATCCTTTAACTGCTCCCACAGGGACGGATTCAGCTTCGCTTTATATTTCCCATACGTCTCCAGATGTTCTTCTTCAATTCCTGCTTCTTTGGCAATATCAATAATCCTCTTCATCTTTCGTTATGTACCCCCCGTTTTATAAGTCTGACCGATGGTGCCAAACCCTGTATCGTTTTATTTTACCAAAGTGTGCCGCTTATTGCGCTATGATTCATTTCATCGCAAGCGTTGCTATCATGTGAGTTATAAAAAAAGAGCATTCCCCGCCCGCATGGACTTTGGTGGATGCTCTTTTGATACGTCTCGTTTAACAAGCAGCTCTCAAATTAACCTGCAAAGTTAGCAGCGTAATTTTCAGCAATAAATCCCTTAGAAATCAGGATAGCTTGGGATTTCTTAGTAGCGGGACCATAGCCTTGGGACAGCAGATCATTAATATGTAAGCGGTTATAAATGAAGCAAAATACAAAGTTGGACGCCCCACTCGTAAGGATCGATACCAGAAAAATAATAACTGCCCACTTCCAATCCCCTCTAAACAACGCAGGGAAAAAACCGAAAAAGAGCGTAGTCCATGAAAAACCTACTTTGCGTTCCTTGATCATTCCAGTTTTATTTCTTAATTTAATCTTCATTTACCCCTTACCTCTCTTTATATAGTCTTTTAGAACTATATTAGATTATATAGGACAGAGGGAATAAATGGAACTTAATTTCGGTAAAATCATAAATTTCTCAAATACTCTCTAGTTTATAATGCTTTTCTAGCATTTCTTTAAAAACATCAACAGGGTACTTGTATTCTACAGTTTTGAAAACAATCCGGTTATTCCACTGGTTTTTTTCCAGCTCGCACCCATGCTCCATATCCAGTTCCTTCATGATAAAAATAATCTCATCCAAGGTTCCCATTACACTATGACTATTCGTCGTCGTAGCCAGCATCTGCTCGCCTTCCTGTGTGTATGCCTTTACGATCTGTTCATCAAAGCCTTCGCTGATCATTAATTCCTTCAAAGCTTGCACAAAAAGAACTGGCAGGTTGTTGTACTGCGATTTTTTAATCCCAAAAAGCGTGATGCTTAAGCGGGATATATCATGCATAAACACTATATTTTTTCTTCGATTAAGTAAAAATAAGCTGGCATGCCAACTATTTAAAGGCGGATAAATATCAACTTGAAGTGGTTCAGTCTCCCATTCCTTCAGCAGTTTTTGTGTTCCTCGTATAACAAACATCGTTGCTCTCCTTTATTGACGGTCCTGTACCGCAGCGTGATTCGACATACCTAATCTCTCACATGAGGCATGTCCCGGATATCATAACACCGTATTCCAAACATCGGATTATAAACTCTTTCAGTATAATATAGGGGAATGATATATTACCAGACACATTAATCTTCCCTTTGGATATTTTTTATGGAAATCCCCTCCACTGCTCTATATAATTCAGGTACAGTTCGTCACGCGAGCTTAATCTAAAAATTAGGGGTGTTCCACACCTATGTCACAGCATATTTTACTTATTGAAGACGATCTATCCATTGCCGAAATGCTACTCAAAGCACTCACTAAGGAAGGATACAGTCTAACCACTGCCTATGACGGGGAAGAGGGTCTTCTTGCCTTTGAACGTCATACCTATGATCTGGTACTGGTGGACTTGATGATGCCGAAGGTGGACGGTATGGAGGTGATCCGCCGGATCCGTACCCACAGCGCCGTACCTATTCTGATTATGTCAGCCAAGGACAGCGATGTGGATAAAGCGCTTGGACTGGGCTTTGGGGCAGACGATTATGTTGCCAAACCTTTTTCAATGCTGGAAATGACGGCTCGTATTCAGTCCGCGATCCGCAGATCTACTACATATGCCCGTCAGCAACAGCAGAAGGAACAGCCGCAAGCACAAGTTTTGACCTACGGCAGTCTGCGCATTGATTTTGATCATTTTACAGTCATACGCAATGAAAATGAAATTCAGCTAACAGCCAAAGAGTCCGATATTTTGAAGCTGTTTGTAGCCAATCCGAATCGGGTATTTACAAAAGCACAATTATACGGATTTATTTGGAAAGACGATTATATGGGCGACGAGAACGTGATTAACGTCCATATTCGCCGCCTGCGTGAGAAAATCGAAGAAGATCCCTCTCATCCTGTCCACATTAAAACGCTATGGGGCATTGGCTACAAATGGGAGAATGGCTGATATGAACATCGAAAACATCTCTCAATGGATTGTCGGCCTCATCATGTCAGTCGTTATAGTATGGCTTTGGCGGGAGCGTATGGCCTATAAGCGCAAAATAAAGGATATCCGAGCCCTACTAGAGCGGATTGTGACGGTGAACCATGCGGAGAAGCTGCTATATGTCACAGGTGACGTTGAACTGCAACGACTCATGACGGAAATTAATCGACTGCTGGACTTGAATCTCAGAGTGTCTGCAGATTACAACCGTAGCCAAATTGCTATGCGCAAAATGATTTCAAACATTTCCCACGATCTCAAGACCCCGCTTACAGTTGTACTTGGATATGCCGAGATGCTGGATGGCGATCCGACTATTTTGCCGGAAGAACGTATAAAGCTGCTATCCAAAATTCATCAAAAGACAAGCGAAGCAATTGAGCTGATCGGCAGCTTTTTTAGCTTGGCGAAGCTGGAGGCTAATGATACGGATATTCCGTTGACTCGACTGGAAGTGGGAGAACTGTGCAGACGCAGCATTTTGGAGTTTTATGACCTGCTGACCGCACGGGGATTTACTGTGCATATTGAAATCCCGGAGCACCCCATTCATGCCTTGGGGAACGAAGGAGCGATTGGGCGGGTGCTAAACAATCTGATCTCGAATGCCATTCGCTATGGGGCAGACGGACGGACGCTGGGTCTGGCTTTATCGGAACAGCAGGATACGGTGCGTATAGAGGTATGGGATCGTGGCAAAGGCATACAGGAATCTGAGCAAGATAAAGTTTTTGAACGCATGTACACACTGGAGGACTCCCGTAATAAGGCGGTACAAGGCAGCGGACTGGGCCTTACGATTGCCAAACGCCTGGTTGAAACGATGAACGGAGAGATTCAATTGACTAGCAGACCTTATGAGCGGACGGTCTTCTCTTTTACATTGAAGAAAATCAACTATTAATCGAACTAAACATGCTCAACTTAATAAATTTGTAAGAATCACGAAAGAAAAATGAACAATTCGCCCTTTATCCTTGAATTATCAGCAGTATACGAAGGGAGAACACCCATGACTTACGTAATACGTACACATCAGTTGACCAAGGCCCTGAAGGGCAACGAAATTGTAGCGGGAGTCAGTATGAATGTGCGCAAGGGAGAAACCTATGGCTTTCTCGGCCCTAACGGAGCAGGCAAGACGACGATGATGAAAATGATTACGAATTTACTCAAGCCGACATCGGGTGAAATTGAATTATTCGGTGAGAAATTAACGCCAAAATCGTATCATCTGCTCGGACGGATGGGTTCGATTATTGAATACCCAATTTTTTATGACAGGCTGACGGCACAGCAAAATCTCGAACTTCATTGTGAATACATGGGCTATTATAATAAGCAGGCTGTTCGGGATGCCCTGGAATTAGTGAATTTGCGAAATGCGGATGACAAGCCGGTAAAGGATTTTTCGCTAGGAATGAAACAACGTCTCGGGATTGCCCGCGCTATTGCAACTAAGCCAGAGCTACTCATTTTGGATGAACCGATTAATGGTCTGGACCCAGTGGGAATCAAGGAAATCCGCCAACTATTCCACATGCTATGCAAGGAATATGGGATGACTCTGCTCGTGTCCAGTCATATTTTAGCGGAAATAGAGCAGATTGCGGATACGGTAGGCGTGATTAATCACGGAAGGCTGATTGAGGAAGTGTCGATGGAGCAGGTGCGGGAAACCAATACGGAATATATCGAATTTACGACCAACGATTGTAAAAAAGCGACCTACGTCCTCTCCCATCATCTGAATCTGAATAATATAAGGGTACTAAATGAACAGAGTATACGTATTTACGATTCAAATGTACCGCAGAAACAAATTATGAAGACGCTCATTTTAAATGATATAGAGGTGGATTCCATTCATCAGAAAAGCAGCACGCTGGAAGACTACTTTTTACGGCTGTTAAACGGAGGTAATCTCCATGCTTAAATTGATGCAGTTAGAACTGAAAAAATTTCATCTGGCGGGTTATATCCGTTCAGCACTGATCGCCAATGCATGCATTCTTGGGCTGATCTGTATTATTGCACTGGACAGTCAAAGCGAAGGAATACCCGAATTCACACATTACACTCAACTTTTGGATATAATAGACATTTTTGTAAGAGCCACATTTATTGTGTTTTCCTCCGTTTTGCTATGCCGCTTTATCGTCGGAGAATTTAAATCCAAATCGATTACGATCTTGTTCATGTATCCGATTCACCGTCAAAAGCTGATGATCGCCAAGCTCTTGGTTGTGCTGCTGTTTACGTTCTTGTCTATTATTATATCGGAAATACTCATTACGGCTGCTATTCATCTGCTCAACCAGTTTGTCTTGATTGTACCGGATAACCTTACTCTTTCCGTACTGGGCCAACAATCAGCACGAACGCTAATCAATGCCGTTGCTGCCAGCTTTATGGGACTGGTTCCGCTGTATATGGGGATGCGAAGATACTCTGTACCCACCACCATTGTCACCTCAATCCTGATTGTAGCATTGCTTTTCTCCAATAATAACGGCGCTACACTTAGCTCCATTGCCCCCGTGCAAATCGGCTTCTCTATACTGGGAATGCTTGTGGCTTATGCGGCGATTCGACGTATTGAGTATAAGGATATTACCTCGTAATATGTAATTTCGTAGAGTGCTTTCAAAAAACAGATGAAAATCATTGTTAGATATACACACATTTTTCACTGGACTTCATTCTAAAACAGGTATATCCTATAGGAGAAATTAAAAACGGAATAAGGATCTTCGGGGTAGGGTGAAATTCCCAACCGGCGGTATGGCTCATGGAGCTAAGCCCGCGACTCTGTATCTGGCAACAGGATACGGACTGATTTGGTGAGATGCCAAAGCCGACGGTAAAGTCCGGATGGAAGAAGATCGAAATATCAACATGCCGCGAAGTGGATGAATACTGCGTTATTGGTTTTGCAGTAACTTCATTTAACTTGCATAAAGCGGCAAGTTTATTTGATCAACCCCCGTCTTGCATGGCCTTTCGCCATGGACGGGGGTTTTTGTGCCACCGGTCCTGTATTCGCAAGGAGCTAATTGAGTATGAGTCAATCTTCTACTGTTCTAACATCCAAAGGTTTTGATCGTAGCTCCCACATGAAAAGCGGTTTTTGGCTGGTCGCAATTGGAGCGGCCTTGTGGGGCGCAGACCCGCTGTTTCGTATTATTTTGTTAAAGTCATTTACTTCAACACAAATTGTACTAATGGAGCATGTGTTGCTCTTCCTCGCTCTGACACCGATGCTGTGGAAGCATCGTGAGGAACTCAAAGCGGTACGGCTTCGTCAAGTTTTCGCTATTTTGTTCGTCTCGTGGGGCGGATCGGCGCTGGCCAGCGTGATTTTCACTATGGCACTCAGCAATGGTGATTTGAATGCTGTACTCTTACTCCAGAAGCTTCAACCACTGGTCGCTATTGTTCTAGCCCGTATTATATTGAAGGAAATGTTGCCGCGTCATTTTGGATTATTAATTGTCGTCGCTCTGTTTGGGACGTATCTTCTGACCTTCGGTTGGTCGCTCCCCTTCGGACATGTTCGTGATTTTGTCCAGGTCGGTAGTCTGCTTGCACTGGGTGCAGCAGTTCTGTGGGGCGGTTCGACAGTCATGGGAAGTTACTTGCTTCGTTCAATGAAATATGAAACGGTAACCTCCCTCCGCTTCATGGTGGCGCTTCCTCTGCTGATTGTCCTCACCTCTGTAGAGCATGCGCCATGGAACATGCCTGCCGGTACATGGGCGGGCGCAGCTGTAATTATCAATCTGCTATTGCAGGCATTGCTTCCGGGTCTTCTTAGCTTATTGCTGTATTACAAAGGCTTAAGTACGACCAAAGCGTCTTATGCTACGATGGCAGAATTAAGCTTTCCCATGGTTGGTGTCGTGATTAACTGGATCGCATTTCAGCAAATTGTCACTGTAGCGCAATTGACTGGTTTTATGCTCATCTGGATTACGCTCTTTATGATTTCACGTCAGCAAAAAAATTAACAGTTCAATGTCCCTTTCATGACTTCACCCAAGCCAAATCGTGAAGATGCTTTTGCATCTCCGATTTGGCTTTTTTTTATGTATTCGTATTCATATAAATCATAGTTCTTTAGACCTATTTTCCGAAAAAAGTGTCTAAAACATGCAATTATTCCTCGTTTCTCAAAGATTACATCTATAAAATTCGTCGGTTTATGTCGAATAAAACAATGTAGTGATCATCAGACACAGAGGAGCAATCAATAACTATGACTAAAACAAAACAAACAGTTCCGTGGTGGAACAGGTTTCTCAAGCAGTTTTATTTAATGAGGACAAGATTAATAATATCTTTTTTGGCTGTGTTATTGATTCCGAGCGTACTTATCGGGTACTTTTCCTATCAGGGGGCTACAACACAACTCAGTCAGCAAATGGGTGGTTCCGTATCTACGAATCTGTATCTGATCCGAAGCAATGTTAATCAGTATGTAGCGCCCATTATGAAAGACCTGGACGTGCTTACCACTGAAATCAATTCTGATTCCATTGGTTCCGACCAAGAGGCTCTTCAGAAAAAGTTGGATGTCATCGTCAAGGCTCATCCCGAGCTAGATGCCGCGCTTCTCGGCAATGCGAAAGGGCAATACATACGTTCGCCGAAAAAACAGGAGGCCGATTATGACCCCCGGGAGAGAAAATGGTACAAAAATGCGATGCTGGAAAAGGGCAAGGTATTCGTCGGTGTTCCAGTTGCCAGCGTCACGACAGGGAATTTAGTCGTTAATATATCGGGAACGCTGGAGGACGGTGAAGGAGCTGTTGCATTGGCTTTGAATCTGGACAAGATGGGTGAAAGTCTGCAGTCTGTTAAGATTGGTGAACGCGGAGGACTCATTATTGTTGATTCTGAACATAAAGTTGTATCTGGGACTGGAACAGCCTTTAACAAGACAGGCAAAAAACCGGCTGACGCCATAGAGGGACTTCCCGAAGTGGCAACAACCGTCGAAAATGATACTCCTTCCATGTCGCAAATTCAATTTATGAATCGAGATATGCTGACCTTTACACTTAAGGACCCTCTCACCGGTTGGAGCATTGTCGCACTGTCGGATCTGGAGGATTACAGTGATGCAGCCCAACCGATTCTGAAGCAAAGCCTGATTGTGATTGTCATTTCCATACTTGCCGCTGCGATCATCATTGTGCTTATGGTCCGCTCGTTCTTAATTCCGCTGCGCAAGCTGCAAGCAGGAACACGCATCGTCCGTGACGGAAATCTGACCGAACGTGTTAATCTGTCCAGTAAGGACGAGTTCGGCGAACTGGCACAGAATTTTGACCAGATGACGCATTCCTTGCATACGATGGTTTCCGAGGTCAATCAAACGTCCTCCCGACTTGCCTCCTCTTCTCTGATGATCAAGGAAAGCACAGAGCAAACGACAGAGTCCGTACAACACGTAGCGGAAACGGTTATGGAATCTGCGGAAAATGCAGCCACCAGCGCCGAGGCGTCCGAGCAAACCGCTAATGCCGTTGAAGAAATGGCAAAGGGTGTCAGCACCATTGCCGAATCGGCAAGCTCCATCGTGGATTCAGCAGGACAAACCGAGCATGATGTGGCTCAGGGCAGTCAAATGATCAGCCATGTGCGGACACAAATGGACCGTATTCTGGAAGCTGTAAGCCAAACAGCTAGCCTGATGGATGAGCTATCCCAGCTCTCAGACGATGCGAAGCAGATGAATACAGCTATTGCCGCCATTGCCAAGCAAACCAATTTGTTGTCTCTGAACGCGTCTATTGAAGCTTCCAGAGCAGGCGAAGCCGGGCGTGGATTTGCCGTAGTCGCTATAGAGGTACGCAAGCTGTCTGAGCAATCCAAGGAAAGCGCGGATTCCATCAGTCAGATCATTACTCAGATGCTCGATTTGATTCAACGCTCCACCGCCACCATGAACGGTAATGTTCGTAACCAGGTAGGTGAAGGATTACGTATTAGCCAAGATGCAGAAGGTGCATTTACGAATATTGAACGCTCTACATCTCATATCGTGGAACAAATTCAAAGTGTATCCGCTGCGGCTGAACAAATTTCAGCCAGTACAGAGGAAGTTTCCGCTACTGTCACCCATTTGGCAAGTCTGTCTCGCAATTCGGCGGACAGTTCGCAGACAACATCTGCTGCCGCTCAGGAGCAAATGGCGGCTATGGAGGAAATCGCATCTTCGTCTCAGGAGTTGTCCAACATGGCGCAGGATTTGCAACAACTGGTTAAGCGATTTAAGATTTAAGTTACACATAGTATCGTTGCAATTTCATGCAAGTAAGAATGAGCAGCAGTACATCTAACTACTAGAGGATTTTGCAAAATCCTGACTAACAAAAGCCTTCGTCCGTGTACAAAGCGGGCGAAGGCCTTTTACATTTGAGTTCTTGGGATCCGCTCTCTCTTGTTTACTTATATGGTCATCTGACCGGTTAACTGACGGCGTCTATCTCCTTCGGGGTCGTGCTCTACTTTAATATCCTGATGGAAAATAGCTGTAGTCCGCTCTTCCCTGTCGTACATCGGCCAAGCCCCCTCAGACAGCACTGGCTTCCCATCACGTGCAAAAGCAACCCATGCCTGCTGCATATCTTGAGCCAGCTTCTGCATCGATGGTTGAATCTCTAATCCAAGCTTACCTAGCAGCTCCAGATTATCGAAAACAAACGCAATTTCTGCACCGTGAACCGCTTGTCCAAAGGTAGGATGCCCCGGCAATGTCCAATCAAAACGATACATCCATACAGGCGTATGCGCCGACTGCGCAACAGCAAGAGCCAACGCAGGGCGCCAAAAAAATAGATCAGTCAACATTTGCGCCTGTCCCTCAATCGTAACCGGAAATGGTTCTATCAGATCGCCGATGTCTGACATGCCCGTCATCATTTCCAAAGCCTGACTCGCTGTTGACTTGTTCATCAGATGGGATTCTTTTCGGATGAAATAGGCCCCCTCATGCAAGTTCGTTCCAATCAAAACGGATACCTGCTTTGCTGAACCTTGCGCGATTGCAGACAGCGGTACATCTGGTAAGGTCACACCGTCCACGACAGGTTGATAGATCATCGCCATCCCTGGTCCGATGACTTCATGCGTCTTCGCCATAGCTAGCATCAGCGCATCTGTCGGCAGCGTAAACAACCGTTCTGGATGCTGAGTGTTCACACCCAGCTGCTGCAGATACACAGCCGTCACTTGTTCGGCCTGTGAAGTTGACAATACCTGCGACGCCCCACTCTGCAAAATCGCACGCTGGAACAGTCCCTCAGCTGCTGGCATCGCCAATAAAGCGGCAATACTCATCGCCCCTGCCGATTCACCGAACACCGTTACTTCGTCCGGGTTACCACCAAAGGCAGAGATGTGATCCCTAACCCATTCCAGCGCAGCGATCTGATCCAGCAGTCCCGCATTAGAGGTCAGGCCATCTCCCTTTGGAGTCAGATGCAAAAATCCTAACGGCCCCAATCGATAATTGATCGTAACAACCACAACATCGCCATTTTTCGCCATGCGTTCCCCGTCATATAAAGGTATAATCCCGGACCCCGTGACAAAGGCACCGCCATGAATCCACACCATCACTGGGCGTCCCTTCTCAGGTGCCTTCGAAGCAGGTGTCCAAACGTTCAGGTATAAGCAATCCTCTGACTGCTTAGGCGGTTCCACCAGATTTCCAGTCATACTTTCAGCGGATGGCATAGGTTGCGGACAGATTGGCCCAAAACTCGTCGCAGTCCGCACACCCTCCCAAGGCTCCAAAGGCTGGGGTGCGTGAAAACGTAGTTTTCCAACAGGAGGCTGTGCATATGGGATACCTTTCCATACATGATATCCATTCCCCGTTTCCCCACGTAATTGACCTAGACGAGTATGTACCGTAATACTCTCCATCATGAAGCCTCCTTTATCTCATATATTCAACACAACGGATTAATATCAATCTTTACATATCTCTATTATACCCTTTGCACAGGACCAAACCAAAAAATACCGGAAGCACTTTTGCGCCTCCGGCATTTTTATAAACAAGATAGGGAAATAGCGATTAATCCCCAACTTCTTCTTTTGGAATCAGCTTGTAAATTTCTTCGCTTTCCATAGAGTCAATTAATCGGTCTAGCCACTTGTAATAAGCGACGGCCTGCTTCATTTTCAAACGATCTTGCTGAAGAATCGACTTAAATTCCTCGTACTCTTCACCCTGATTCATCAATCTATCCAGCTCATCAATGGCTTTGCGCAGCACCAGTAAATTTGTTTCTACCGCTTTTCTCCATTTAATAGCGAAGAAGTCAGTAAATGTTTGATGCCAGTCATATTCGACTTCATACAAGTCCTTGCGTGAGCCCTTGCTCCATACCTTATTTACCATTTTCAGGTCCAATAATGTTCGAACTCCTGTACTCATACTCGTTTTGCTCATTTCCATTTCACGGCCCATCTCGTCCAGCGTCATCGGTTTATCCGCAAAAAAAAGCAAACCGTATAAATGCCCCGCAGACAAAGTGATCCCATACAGGTCCATGTTTTTACCTATAGCTTCTATGACACGTTTGCGAATTTTTTGCAGCGAAGCCTGCTGCTCATCACCTAACTGGTACAAGCTCATGCTTGCAACCTCCTAATTTTAGAGCATTTTGCACAACCTAGTATGAACGATTTACCCGTAAAAGATTAGCTTTGACGCAATATATGAAATCTTTCAACAATAAATGAAATGTTTCAAAAGCAAAGCTTCTGTCCATATTACAACAGCATGGGTCGTTCAAAATCATAATTCGCAAAATTGCTAATGATAGTAAACTTTTAAAATTATGGATATACATAAATCTTTTTCTTATGGTTATATTTCATTGTCTATTTTAAAAAAAGCACTATCGGTTGTAAAGTTCCGAATGTTTGAGCATTCTATAGAACGAAGGAGCATATCAAAGGAAACTTTGTACAGTTTTTTCTGTACGTACTTTATGAACAGTTTTTTTGTTTGAAATGTAAGCAATGCTTCTGTTACAATTAATTTTGTCATTAACCGTTCAGGATGTTCAGAATTATGATTTTTATACTCAATCCTTAATGCAACATGGGGTTAATACCAAGCAAAGTATAGAAAGAAGAGGTGTATGTATGACGATTTTGGAAGTCAAAAATGTCAGCAAACTCTTTGGTCCTCACGCAGAGCAAGGTGTTCCGCTCCTGGAGCAAGGCTGGGGCAAGGAAAAGTTGGCCAAAGAAAAACAGATTACTGTTGGTGTCAATAAGGCCAACATGGAAATTAAGCAAGGTGAAATTTTCGTAATTATGGGTCTATCGGGCAGTGGCAAGTCCACTTTGGTGCGAATGCTAAATCGCTTGATTGAGCCTACCTCCGGTGAAATTCTGGTCCACGGCAAAGATCTCCGTAAGATGAACAAAGAACAACTTCGCGAAGTTCGTCGTAAAACCATCAGCATGGTTTTTCAAAAATTCGCCCTGTTCCCACATCGGACTGTATTAGAGAATGTAGAATATGGTCTTGAAATTCAAAAGGTAGAAAAAGCACAGCGTCAGGAAAAGGCGCAACAAGCGCTGGAATTGGTTGGTCTTAAAAACTGGGGCGATAAAATGCCCGATGAATTGAGTGGCGGTATGCAGCAGCGTGTCGGTCTGGCACGGGCGCTGGCTAATGACCCTGAAGTGCTCCTGATGGATGAAGCGTTCAGTGCATTGGACCCGCTCATTCGCCGTGACATGCAGGATGAGCTGTTGGAGCTTCAAGATAAAATGAAGAAAACAATTGTGTTTATCACCCATGATCTGGATGAAGCGTTGCGGATTGGTGACCGGATTGCATTGATGCGAGACGGTGCGGTCGTACAAATCGGTACACCGGAAGAAATTATGATCCAACCGGCTAACTCTTACGTAGCCCGCTTCGTCGAGGATGTGGATCTGTCCAAGGTATTGACGGCTGCTCATGTCATGCTTCGTCCAGAAACCATCACCATGGATCGTGGTCCGCGTGTGGCTCTGGAATTGATGCGTGAGCGTGGGATTTCAAATTTGTTCGTCATTGACCGCACTAAAAAGCTACTGGGTGTTATTAACGCCGAGGATGCTGTTCATGCACTGCGCAATAATTTGAAGATTGAAGATATTTTGATCACTGACGGACCGCAGGTTGCTGCTGAGACTGTCATTAATGATTTGTTTGAAATTACAAGCTCTTCCAAGGTACCGCTGGCTGTGGTCGATGACAAGCAAAAGCTGCTGGGCGTTATCGTCCGTGGAGCATTGCTCGGCGCACTTGGTGGAGATGTTACCACTACGAAGGAGGTGAATGCCCATGATACCGAAACTGCCAATCGCTGAGTGGATTCAAGCCATTGTCGACTGGATGGGTATTCATCTGGCTGGATTGTTTAATGTTATTTCTTCCATTATAGAAGCTGTAGTAGGCTTTTTCTCAGGCCTGTTCATGCTTCCGCACCCTCTGGTGTTCATCGTGATCATCGGGATTATCGCCTTTATGATCGGGCGGGTTCAGCTTACGCTGTTTACTGTCATCGGCTTCCTGCTGATTGATAATCTCGGCTATTGGAGTGAAACAATGAATACGCTCGGACTGGTCATCACGTCTGCGCTCGTATCCATTGTGATCGGGATTCCCATCGGGATCTGGTGTGCATACAGTAAATCCGCATCACGCATTATCACGCCTTTACTTGATTTTATGCAGACGATGCCTGCATTCGTGTACTTGCTCCCAGCGGTTACCTTTTTCAGCTTGGGTGTTGTGCCGGGTGTTATCGCATCTGTTATCTTTGCTATCCCCCCAACCATTCGCATGACCAATTTGGGGATTATGCAAGTATCAGGTGAGCTGATCGAAGCCTCAGACGCTTTCGGTTCAACATCTGCGCAAAAGCTGTTCAAAGTTCAGCTTCCACTGGCATTGCCTACCTTAATGGCTGGTATTAACCAGACGATTATGCTGTCACTGTCCATGGTTGTCATTGCTTCCATGATCGGTGCAGAAGGCATCGGTGCTGTTGTATACCGTGCTGTGACACAGCTGCAAATCGGTAAAGGTTTTGAAGCCGGCTTAGCTGTTGTCGTTCTGGCTATTGTGCTTGACCGTTTTACGCAAAACCTGTTTAAACCTACGCAAAAAGGCAAAGGCCGCGTATCTAGCAAGCAAAAAGTATGGATTACTTCTGCAGTTACAGCTGTCATTTTGATCGCTGGTGCATCCCAATATTTTGTCGGTACAGATCATTCCGCATCTGGCAAAGGTAACGCTGCTGCCAACCCGGTTGGCGAAGAAGTCGGTTACAAAATTATCGGTATTGATGCCGGGGCAGGCATTATGAAATCGACTGCCAAAGCAATTCAAGACTACAATTTGTCTGATTGGAAGCTCGTTGAAGGTTCCGGAGCAGCCATGACAGCCACACTGGACAAAGCCATTAAAGCGAAAAAACCGATCATTATTACAGGTTGGACTCCTCATTGGATGTTCAACAAGTATGATCTCAAATATTTGGAAGACCCTAAGAAGTCTTATGGTGAAGCCGAGGGTATTCATACGATTGCCCGTAAAGGATTGCAACAGGATGCTCCTATCGCTTATGAGTTTCTGAAACGTTTCAAATGGACACCAGAAGATATGGGTGAAATGATGGTCGCCATTCAAGCCGGAACCAGTCCTGAGCAAGCTGCCAAGGATTGGGCGGAGAAACATACTGACAAGGTTCAGGAATGGACTCAAGGACTGCAACCTGTCAATGGTGACACCTTCAAGCTAAGTTATGTGGCTTGGGATTCTGAAATTGCCAGCACGAATTTGCTGAAGTATATTTTGGAAAACAAACTAGGTTATAAAGTAACCGCACTGCAAGTGGAAGCAGGTCCTATGTGGACGGGTGTCGCTAGTGGTGATGTAGATGCTTCACCCGCTGCATGGTTGCCGTTAACCCATGCGGATTACTGGGCTAAATACAAGGATAAGCTCGACGATCTTGGGGCTAATATGAGCGGTGTTAAAACCGGATTGGTCGTTCCAGCTTACATGGATGTTAAATCGATTACTGATTTGCAGGATAACGGAGCCGAAGCGGCTCCGGCTTCCGCCACAACTGGGGACTTTGGCAAAGAGGTCGGTTACCGCATTGTCGGTACCGACCCTGGCGCCGGACTAATGAAGCTGACCGCTAAAGCTATGAATGACTATGGCTTATCCGACTGGAAGCTGCTTGAAAGCTCTGGAGCTGCTATGACCGCTACACTGGATAAAGCTATCAAAGCCAAGCAGCCTATCGTCGTAACAGGTTGGACTCCTCACTGGATGTTTAACAAATATGATTTGAAATACTTGAAAGATCCTAAAAAAGCGTACGGTGATAAGGAAGAAATTCATACCATCGCCCGCAAAGGCTTGAAGCAGGATGCTCCTGTGGCTTATGAATTTCTAAGCCGCTTTAAGTGGACTGCTGAGGATATGGGTGAAGTGATGATCGCGATTCAGGACGGTACTGCCCCACAGCAGGCTGCCAAAAACTGGGCTGATAAACATCCTGACAAGGTACAGGAATGGATCAAGGGCCTACAGCCCGTCAACGGTGATCCTTTGAAGCTGAGCTACGCTGCTTGGGATTCTGAAATTGCCAGTACGAACGTATTGAAATATGTATTGGAACAAAAATTGGGCTATAAAGTAACAGCCCTGCAAGTGGAAATCGGCCCAATGTGGACTGGCGTGGCCGGCGGAAGTGTAGATGCCACTGCTGCCGCTTGGCTTCCATTGACGCATGCTGATTATTGGGCTCAATACAAGGATAAGGTGGATGACATCGGAACCAGCATGACCGGCGTTATGTCCGGGCTTGTCGTTCCATCCTATGTGCCGATTGATTCTATCGAGGATCTTAAGGCGCCGCAATAATATTTCTTCCGCTTTTAAACCATACGAATAAGCAAAAGGCAGATCAGGGTTTACTCCTGATCTGCCTTTTTATGATATCCATATTTAAAGTTGCCCTCAGCCTTTTAGCGTGAATCCTTCTTGAGCAGGCACATCGGCATGCTGCCCTGTCGTCTGGTGCTGTCTAAAGAATAACGGATAGATCGCGAAGGACACCAGCAGACTCACACAACCAATGACGCCCAGGGCAATCATATCTTTGAAGATGTATGTGATATCCAGTCCTTTGAGCGTGATGTTCCGTACAGCATCCAAGTAATACGTCAGTGGCAATATTTCAGCAAGCCCCCGCAAGAAGGCGGGCATTGCTTCCAATGGCCACGTATAGCCTGACAGCATAAAGGAAGGAACAGCAATCAGCATCAGAGTTTGGGTCGCATCCACTCTAGTCTTGGAAAAGAGACTGAACAGGAAGCCTAATCCGCACAAGGCAAAGTTAAAGACCAGCGACACCAAAATTAACGGCAGTACCTGTCCCCTAAACGGAATATCGAAGCATAAAGCGCTGATACTGAATACAGTCAGCACATTGAAAGCTCCCGCTGCATAATACGGTGCCAATTTGGCAATAGCCAAACGCCAAGGGGTATTTCTCCATGCACCAAATCTCCCCCACGTCCCTGCTTCCTTATCACGCGTGCAAGACAATGCAATACCAAGCAGCAAACACTGCTGGAGAGCCGCAGAAATAACCCCTAGTGGCATGAAAAGTTTATAATCATATACCGGGTTAAATAGCACTCTGGATCGGAACGGGATGGTTGTCAGCGTCGAGGCGGCCTGATCGGCGTTCATTCCCTTTTGTTTCATGGAATTGACTGATACTCCGGCACTCACGCTACTAATAACCTGATTCGCAATCCGACTGGCGCTGTTGGAATACATCATATTACTGCCGTCAATCAGCGTTAGCACGGGTGGATTTTCACCATGCTTAAGTCGAGTGGTAAAGTTGTCGGGAATGACGATTCCGACCTTAGCTTCCCCGGTCTCTACCTGACGGACAACATCTTCCTGATTGGTCGCTTGCCGTGTAACGGCAAATGAGTCGGTCGAGTCGAACGCCTGAATGATTTGGCGACTAAGCTGCGAATTATCCCCGTCGTACACCGTGACAGGCATCTCGGTAATCCGCTGATGTGAATACAGGAAGCCGAACAGTATCGTATACACAATCGGCGTAATCAGCAGAATAGCCATAAAGCGGCGGTCCCGGAAGATGCTCAGCCATTCCTCGCGAAACACATCGCGGATACGAAGTCTTTCCTGTGAATCCTGCATATTACTGCGCCCCTTTGCCTGTAAACAGAACCGTGGAGCCTGTTGGAACCGAAGCAGCAAGGTCTGGCAATGCTACTTTAACACCGAAGGAACGGACATCCTTGTCACCGGAGCTTTGGCTCGGTTTTTGAATGGCAAAGTCTGCAGCCGATTCTAACAGAATGACTTTACCCTTCAGCTCCTTACCGCCAGACAGCAATTTAATTTGGACTGTATCCCCTGCTTGAAGACCGTTCAGAGACGTTTCAGGTACATAGAATTTAGCCCAACGTTGTGTCGAAGTTTCAATGGTATAGACCGGGAATCCTGCGCTAGCCATTTCACCTAGGCTAAGCGACTTGGATTTTATGATTCCATCTTCTGACGCATATAGCGTAGTATAGCTCAAATAGGTCTGAGCCTCTTGAAGCGCGGCTTCCGCTTGGGCTACCTGTGCATTGGCACCTGCAACCGCAGATTGAGCCTGCTCAACTGTGGATTGCGCCGCCTTCACAGCGGATTGCGCTTGCTCTACCGAAGCCTGAGCAGCTTTGACATCTTCCTGTTGTACAGCAACTTTGCCCGCTCCTGCCTGTGCTTCCTTCACCGCAGCCAAGGCTTGACGGTATTGAGCTTCAGCCGCCGTAATTTCCTCCTTGCGGCTTCCCTCCCGTGCCATATCCAATTTTTGTGACTCTGCATTATATTTGGCCACTGCCTGTTGATGTTCCAATGTCGCTTGATCCAAAGATGCCTGGGTTGCTGCTCCGGCTTCTTGAAGCTTTTTGGCACGCTCCAAATTTTTAACGGTCAGGTCCAGCGTTTCCTTGGCTATCTTCACAGATACTTGCAATTGCTCAAGCTCCTGCGGTCTTGCCCCGCTCTTGAGGGCATCCAGTTTTGCCTTGGCGGCGTTCGCAGCCGCTTTGGCCTGTTCAATCTGACTGGAGGAAGCCTCTGCGGTCACACTGACCGATGTCGTACCTTGGCTCTTCTTGGCCTGAGCTGCGCTCACAGTAGCCTGTGCCTGACCTACGCCTGCTTGAGCCTGCAACACACCGGCTTTTGCTTTGGAGACATTACTCTTAGCTGCCAGCAACGCCGCCTGTGCCTGCTTCACCTTATCTTCCAACTCGCGACTTTCCAGATGGGCCAACACCTGCCCCTTTTTAACCTGATCGCCTTCTTTGACGAGCATCTGGTCAATCCGTCCTGCCATTTTAAAGCTGGCATTGAGGGTATCCGACTCCACATAAGCCGTAGGAATGGAAGAAGACTGATCCGCAGACAAGCTGCTTCCACCCCGTGGAAAAGCAGTCAAGGCATATATTCCAACCGCGATTAAAATAATAAGTACGACGTAAATCGTATATTTTTTAGCTTTCATGTTCTCATCACTCCATCTGTCTATTAATGTTGCATGCCCAATGCATTACACACAAATACTTCAATACTTTCACGAACCTCTTGCAGATTCATCGTTTCGCCCCAAACCATAGACCGCATTGGAGCAAAAATATAAATCCCAAATAAGCAATTGGCTGTTGTTTTGGCATCCAGCTTACTTGAAATTTTCCCATATAACTTACCGGAATCAATCTCTGCCTCCATAAAATCAAAATAATCAGCCAGCACCTGCCTAATATTAAAATGCTGCTCTTGCGAAACCCAGCCCTTACTGACCAATAGACGGCAAAAGTCCGGCTCTCTCACAATAAACTCAATATGTACTTGGATCAGCTTACGAATCCTAAGCTCCACCTGATCTTTAGGAGTATGAGCCATTGCTTCATGGATATCCCGGACAAAACGCTCCATCCCCATCTTCAAAATGTAAATGTACAATTCTTGCTTGTTTTTAAAATTGTAATACAGGGTGCCCTTGGCTATGCCGCATACCTTGGCGATTTCCTCCATATTTGTTTCATTAAATCCTCGTTCGGAAAAAGCTTTGAGTGCGCCGTTAAAAATAATTTCCTTTGTCTGCTGTTTCATGCTTCCTCCTTTTTTGAACTGACCGTCCAGTACAAAAATTATGTATTCATTATAAGCCCATTTTTAGTTATCCAGCAATAGGAAAAATGAAAATAATTCATTTTAGACATTCCGTCTAAACGCTCATTCTAAAAATGAAAATGCAAAAACGGATCGAATAAGTGAGGGGGTCACTCATTCGATCCGTTATGTCATAAAATCGGATGATAAGGGGGCCATTCTACAGATTATCAACCGATTTTAAGGGAAGGCCGACTATTTTTTTACGGTTTGATTGTATTGAGCAATTTTGCCTGTAATTTCTTGTGCAGCTTGATCCAATGCCTGTTTTGGCTGTTGCTGACCACTCAGAACGGCCTCAATTGCACCTTCTACGATTTGACGTGCTTCTGGGAATACACCCATCACTGCGCCCTGTGTAGCGGTGGATTGTGCCGATGCGTGCAATTGGTCAACCGCCGTCTGGAATTGCGGATATTTTACCATATTGTCTTTGAGTACCTTCTCTTCATAGGCTGCTTTCGTGATCGGGAAGTACCCGGTATTTACACTCCATTGTGCCTGTACAGCTGGGGAAGCGACGAATTTAATGAACTCCCATGCTGCCTTCTGCTGGGCTTCAGGCTTGTTGTTCATAATGTACAAACTCGCGCCGCCTACAACCACGCCGCCTTCTTTAGCTTCATTAGCTCTTGGCAGGAATCCTGTGCCTACTTCAAATTTATCGCCAACCTGCTCCACAATATTACGCAGCGAAGCGGTGGAATCCAGCGTCATCGCAATTTGTCCTGCGGAAAAAGCCTTTGCCGTATCGTCCGAGTTACGTCCCAGATTGGATACAACCTTTTCATCGATCATTTTCTTCCACCACGTCAGCGTTTTTACACCGGCATCCGAATTCAGCATGGATTCCGTTGCCGCTTGATCACGACCATTGCCATTATTCACATAATCCGCGTTCTGATTGGCAAACAGCTGCTCCATGAACCAGCCGTAGATGGCAATGGAAGCACCGGATTTACCATCCTTGCTCAAGGCTTTTGCAGCCTTTTCGAACTCATCATACGTTTTCGGAGGATTAGCTGGATCAAGTCCTGCGGCTTTGAATGCGTCCTTGTTGTAATATAAAATCGGGTTTGACGTATTGAACGGCATGGCGTTCAATTTACCATCAATCGTGTAGTATCGTGTAATATTCGGCTCTAGCTGCGACAGATCAAACTTATCTGCATCAATAAATTGTTGTACGGGTGTGATCATTTTGGAGTCGATCATAAATTTACTGCCGATTTCGTATACCTGAATGATGTCCGGTCCGCTGTTGGAACCAAGCGACGCTTTCAGCTTGTTCAAGCTATCATCATATTTGCCTTGATATACTGGCTCCACCTGAATGTCCTTATGACTGGCGTTAAAGTCAGCAGCGATCTGCTTGATTGCTTTTTCACCGTTACCCGACATCGAATGCCACCAAGTCAGCTTCACTGGAGAAGCCGCTGCTGCCCCATCACTACCATTACTCGGCTTCTCTGCAGCAGTATTATTGCTACAACCTGCTGCAACCACCATGGCAGTCAGAATAAGCAGGGTCAATGCACTTTTCAGACGAAAAAATCTCATAATCTTTTTTCTCTCCCTTTGATTAAATGATTCTTGAATTGGCATTCTCTTGCGGTATTCTTGTGTGTTGAAGCTCTGTATATGGGCTGCTTGCGCAGGTGTTGCTTTTCATTTGACATATGTGCTCAGCCTTTAAGCGCACCCGCTGCCATTCCACGAACCAACTGTTTTAGTCCAAAGATCAGCAGAAGCAGAGACGGTAAAATGACAAGGGCCGTACCCGCAAATACCAGATTCCATGAAGTTGATTCCTGAAATTCGAGCATGGATATTCCGATCTGTACCGTGCGCATATTCTCGCTATTGGTAATCAGTAAAGGCCAGAGGTACGAATTGTACATATTCAGGAACGAATACACAGCCAGTGTTCCGAGCGCAGGGCGCGATAACGGAAGCACATGGAACAGAAAGTAACGGATATGCCCGCACCCATCCATACGAGCCGCCTCAAACAGTTCCTTGGGAAGCTGGAGAAAAAATTGCCTTAACAGGAATGTTCCGAATGCCGTCGCCAGAAAAGGAACCGTCAATCCTTGATATGTATCAAGCCAGTTCCAGCTTCGTACCGTCAGGTAGTTCGGAATAATGGTCACTTCCCAAGGGATCATCATCGTCGCTACAAACATGCTGAAAATGAAGTTTTTCCCCTTGAATTCCATTTTGGCAAAGGCGTAGGCCGCCAAACTGGCTGTAATCAGCTGCCCAATCATGGTCAGACCCGAAATGAGAAATGTATTTCCAATAAAGGCTGCAATCGGAACAATTTCAAACACTTCAGTGAAATTCGCCATATGAAAAGAATGTGGAAGAAAGCTTGGTGGATAAGCGCTTGCTTCCTCCGGCGACATGACTGCCATAAAAAACGTATATATAACCGGATACAAAATGAGAGCAGCTGCAATCGTAAGCAGCACATACAGCAATGTTGAATTCAGGTGTCTTTTCATTGGTAATGCACCTTTCTTTCCACCCATTTGAACTGAATCATCGTGAGCAGCAGAATGACAGCAAACAAGACAATCGCCTGCGCGCTCCCCGTTCCGAACCGGAAATTAACGAAAGCTTCCTGATAGATGGAATACACGAATACATTCGTACTGTTCACCGGGCCACCTTTGGTCAAAATGTTAATTTGAGCAAAAGACTGGAAGGCTCCAATGATGGAAACTACAGTCACAAAAAAGATTGTCGGTGATAACAGTGGCATGGAGATACGCCAGAACGTGACGAGCGGGCCAGCTCCGTCCATTTTGGCACTTTCATACATGTCATCTGGAATCCCTTGAAGTCCGCTTGATAAGATAATGTAATTGAAGCCTAGATTCATCCAGATGGTCATCATGGCTACTGAGAACAGTGCCCAATCCGGGCTGGTCAGCCATGGAACTGGATTGATATGTAGCAGGGAAAGCACATAGTTGAACATCCCCAGTGTCGGATGAAAAAGAAATTTCCAAATGACCGCAGATGAACCGACCGACAACACCATCGGCAGCGAAAAGGCAAACTGGAAGATACGCATTCCCCGTAATTTACTGTGTGTAAGTGCAGCCAGTACCAGCGCCAATAAAATACCTACTGGTACTGTTAGCAGTGCAAATAGGAGTGTCACCTTAATCCCTTGCAGAAACAGTCCCGAGCTGAAAAGTGTAGTGAAATTATCTAACCCCACATAAGCCGCAACGTTTCCTGCGGGATCTGTAGAATGCAAGCTGAGATAAACGGACTTGATCATCGGATAAAACATAAATACAGCAAACAAAATAAGCGATGGAGCCAAAAAGGTATACGCCAGCGCGTTTTCGCGCAGTCTTTGAATTTTTAGCGAACCCGTGCGTATGCGGGCTTTAGACGAAGTCTGTTGCTGACTCCTCGTCCCCAGTCCCATAGATTTGTTAAGCTCACCCAAAACGGAGCGCCCCTTTCTTTTCAAACCAACCTCAGTAAGTGTATCGTTTCGATGTAAAGGGAACGTCAAGTCGGCTGGAGTAAAATGTTAATGTTTTTTCTTTTTGTAAAAGCAACCCTCTATAGGTAGAGCACAAAGACATGGACTCCTGCATACGATGCATCATTACATGGTATGGAGGTTAGAGGCGAATGCCGTACAACACCGTCAGTCCGCAAACTTTATATCAAGCTAGACCAGAATTACAGGCGGAACTCAAAAATATCCGCGATCATTTGCATTATCAATTAAGCCCCTACATGAATCACACAGTTAGGGTACAAACGATGGATCATCAAGTATATGAAGGAACGATTGTGCACATCGATGCGGATCACTTATATCTGAGAGTCCCTCAGGAATATCACTCCCCCTTCTCAGGCACCACAACCCCTGATCGCTCCTATGCCTACAACAATGTCATTCTGCCGCTGGTATTATATAATTTATTGGTTATAACCCTGTTGAGTTAACGCTCGATCCATATCTCTCTAATTAAAAGACAAAAAAACCTCCAAATTCTGTAAGGAGCCTTCTTGGCACATTACGAAGTTGGAGGTTTTAGTTATTTGTTTTCCATAATCATTAGTTCTCACAAGAGATACCTGCTTCTTGCTCTAGTACAGCTACAAAGCCCTCTATACAATCTCCACTCGGCAGGTGGGTGAACACCTCGTTCACACCCTGATTAATCAGCGTGATGTTCCCCCTAGAATCCGACAAATCCTTATCTAGCTTAGCCAGTGAAATATGGTGATAACTGATGAACTTGACCCAAGGAGTACCCATAGTGCAGGAATAAAAGATGATTCGTTCGGACGTCACTGCCAGCATTCCATGAAGCGATATCTTCTGGGAGCTCTGTTGCAAATCATACGTACACCCCATATATGATCGGATGTGTTCGCCCGCTTCTAATGTCAGACTAATAGCCCGCAACTCTTTTTCATTTGTTTTCATCCCGTCTCATCTCCTGTTCGAAGTTCAGGAACGAGTCGCAGCTCCTTGACCTCAGATCAGCTTTTGCGGCTTGTCCCGTCGACCTCTTCATTTTTCGTCAGATTAAGACTCTCACGAACTGGACAATGACCTACCTCAACTGCACATTGAAACCAAGGATGGATATGTACAACTTAACATGGGTACAGGATGTTATCAACAAGCAAGCTATCACTATTTTTGAGCATAACTCCGTAATCTGCGCCTTGCTGAAGAAGCAATTAGATCTAATTTTAAGTGATTGGAATGGATGAATTTCAGAAACGAGGAATGGTATATGCTTCTTCTTGGCAAGCTAATGTGAGAATACGTTAGAACGGAGAAGAAGCCTTATGAAATATAACCGTTTGCTGTGCACTGGAATCGCTGTTTCTTTACTCTGTATCAGCTCTTGTCCCACTCCATCTACCAATGCACAGGCCCCATCATACGCCTCCCCTACTCCTACAAAGGGAAGGGCCTATTACGAAGAACGGGGCGACATTGTATGGGAAGTTCCTACCCATCGTAAGCTTATCGCTCTCACATTCGATGACGGACCGGACGAAAGCAACACGCCTGCCATTTTGGATTTGCTTAAAGAATACGATGCTAAAGCGACATTTTTTGTCGTCGGCAGTCGTGTAGAAAAGCTGCCTCACCTTGTCAAGCGGGAACGAGAAGAAGGGCATGAAGTTGGCAACCATACCTTCCTTCACTCATCCTTTCAGTATATTTCCCGCAACAAAGCTCTGTCCGAATTGGATCAAGCTCAGGCGAGCATTGTTCAGGCAACTGGTACGGGAACCCATCTTTTTAGGCCGCCCGGCGGCTCCTATACTGATTCGCTGGTTAAGCTCTCCAAGGAGAAAGGGCTGAAAATTATTTTATGGTCCTGGCATCAGGATACCTTAGATTGGCGAAAGCCTGGTGTGCATCGCATCGCTAATAAGGTCCTTCGCAACGCCCGTAACGGCGACATTGTCCTCATGCACGATTATGTACATCAAAGCACACAAACCGTTGAAGCCTTGAAAATTATTCTACCCGAGCTCAAGAAGAGAGGTTATACCTTCGTTACGGTATCCCAATTACTCTCTAATCGGGAAAAACCGGATGGGCTGATTGAAGTGAATAAGTGAAAGGAAGAATTAAACTCCGTCAATTATTGATTGACGGAGTTTTATATCGTACATATCATGTCATGGACATTTGTTATCGGGAGCTTTGCTCCAGCAGTTTTAATGCTGTCTCTTCCGTTGTGACAAGCACATTCATGTAACCTCCATTCAGTGCACCCAGGATTCCTGGAACCTTTTCTAAAGATTCTGCTACACCAACAGAAAGTTTCGCCTTTTTGATTTGCTCCAGCGAAATGGTAAGTGTCCTATCTTCCAAACTCGTTTTTATTGGAACACCGCTATCGTCAAAAAAACGCGAGCAAATATCTCCGGCCGCCCGTCCATCCTCCAATTCTGTAATAAATGCATCGCCATAAAAGCCTCTCCACTTTTCATGTCCCTGCAACTTCGCTGAGCCAATACCAAATAAAGCAATATCTAACTTATCCCAATATTCTGCGATTGTCTTGAAATAAGGAGACTTTATCAGTTGCTCCCTGGTCTCCCTCTGCTCTGTAATCGCCGGTGCATCAATCATTAATGAACGGGCATTCCACTTAAGCGCCGCTTGATAACAAATAGTGTTCACATGATAACGGCTCTCCAGTTTTCCTGAGGGACCACCAACCATGGGTATGAATGTTACAAAAGGGCGGCTATCGGGGGAAAACTCCTCCACTACACTCGCTAGACTGCTACCCCAAGAAAAGCCGATAACATCCTTTTCCTGAACCTTATGCTGTAGCCAGTCTGTGCAAGCCTGACCTATGGCTTTACGCTTAAGGTGGCTTGGCTGAGCTGGATCGGTCATAACAACAATAGCTTCTTGAAGTCCAAAATGCTCGCATAGCTTCTGCTCCAGTGGAAGTTGGCCGGCTGCCCCATAATTAATTGTAATGCTCACGATCCCCTCTTCACGTACCCGCTTCAACATCCGGCTGATTGTTGTCCGATAAATGCCCAGCACTTTAGAAATCTCACTCTGTGTCATGTCCTGCTCATAATACATCTGGGCAACTTTAATTAAAAGTTTCCGGTCTTCTTGCAAATTCATCTTTTCAACCTCTCTTTGCACATCCTGCATTTGACAGAAAAAATAACCGCCGATATACTATAGACGATCATTTTGCACACATTTTATCATAATGCACAAATGTGCAGAAGATCAAATATTACTGGGAGATGATTGGCTTACATCAAACTAAGAGCGGGGGCTTCACAATGGATCACTTGAAGTGGGGTATTATCGGGCCGGGATCGATCGCTGCGGAATTCGCAGCCGCCCTGAATGAGCTTGGCGGAACACTATATGCAGTAGCCTCGCGGACACTGGAGAAAGCTGAGGAATTTGCCAGCCGATACGGCGCCTTGAAGGCTTATGGTGATCACAGCGAAATGCTGCAGGACTCCGAACTGGATGCCGTCTACATCTCCACACCGCACAGTCATCATTATCAATACATTATGGAATGCCTTTTGAAGGGCAAGCATGTTCTCTGCGAAAAGTCCATCACGGTAAACAGTGCACAGCTATGCGAAATTGCCCGTCTGGCCGAAGAAAAACAATTAGTAGTGGCTGAAGCAATGACGATCTACCACATGCCACTTTATAAAAAGCTGCGGCAACTCTTGGACGAAGGGGCCATCGGCCGTTTGAAAATGATTCAGGTCTCTTTCGGCAGTCATAAAGAGTACGATGTGAATAACCGTTTCTTCAGCAAGGATCTGGCCGGAGGGGCACTACTGGATATTGGAACTTATGCCATATCATTTGCCCGTTATTTTCTTTCGGAGAAGCCGCAAGAAATTCTATCGACTGTCAAACGCTTTGAGACGGGCGTGGATGAACAATCTGGTATCATCCTGAATAACAGTGTAGAGGAGATGGCCATCGTCTCTCTGGCTATGAGATCCAAAATGCCCAAGCGGGGTATTGTGGCGGGAGAATTGGGGTATATCACCGTGGACAATTTCCCTCGGGCCTCCAGCGCCACTGTTCAATATTTGGACGGAACTGTAGAACTCATTGAAGCAGGAGATAGTGACAAAGCACTGCAGTATGAGATTGAAGAAATAGAGAGCCGTATTGCCGGCAAGAGTAACTGCAATACCCTAGCCCTCTCCCTCGACGTTATGGATATCATGAGTCAGATACGAGAGCAGTGGGGAATCAAGTATAGTTTCGAATAACCGGTCTATCCACTGTATAGTCTGGGATGAGATTCTTGGCATTTGGTTTTGAAAAGAATCTCATCCCCCAAAATATAAAAAGCCGCGATTTACGCGGCAATTAATAAGATCATTGCTATACTTTAGTCCAATGTTTTGGAGGCCAGCCATTGCATCATAGTTGTTTTCTTTCCGTCAATCACCTTCGATACTTCGTTGTTATACACGTAAATCCAGGACCAGTGGCCGTTGTATTCATACGGTGTTTGGTCGCTCTTCTTGTACAAACCAGAGGTATCCACTACGTTATCAAATAACGACATATGAACATCCTTTGCTCCGGCATTCACTAAACGGTTGTAGGTCGGAATCGTATAATCGTTGGGCGGTACTACGGTGTCGGTTTTGGCAGCCACAAACCAGATCGGCAGGTCCTTCATTTCGTTAATTTGTTCATCGGTTATAAGGCTGTCCTTCAAGGCTTCACAGGCCACCACAGCTGCTGCAAAATAATCTTTATAATCACGGATCATCAGCATAGTCATGTAACCACCGTTGGAGTCTCCGCCAATGTAGATTCGATCTGTATCAATGTCTTTGTTCTTGGCCACGTACTCCTTAATTAAGGACATCAATGCTTGCTCGTACTTGGAGGTTCCATCTCCAAAGCCTGTAAAGCCATCCATCCAGTAGGTTGGGGTCTGAGGTGCCAACACATAAGCCCCGCCAAAATAGGATTGGATATCCTTAGAAGCAAAATTCGCTGCTTTATTTCCGGAAATCGGAATCGTCGGATCGGTACCTCCCTCACCCATACCGTGCAGCCAGATCACTAGAGGGTTTTTCACTTTGTCTTGTGCCGGTGCGTAGTCCACATACGTTAAAGTAACACCGTCAAAAGTAGCTTTGCCAGTTGTAAATTGATCAACCAGCTTCCGTATCTCTCCCGCGGAAGTATCAATCTTCAAGCCGGAAATCGTTCCTGATTTGGTTTTAATAGCTTTTTGCTGCGTGATCGTGTATTTGTTATCATTCCATGCATTAAACCCGGAGCCTGCCGCATCATAATGAATAGCGGAGCTTAGTGTTAAGGCCGGACCGATTTCCATTTCCAATACAACGTAGCTTCCGGTTTTATTTACAGGGTTGCCACTTTTATCTGATACATAGGCCTTGGTGACTTTCCGGTTGCCATTCTCAATAAAGGGATTTACCAGCCTGTTGTCGCTTCTTCCCACATGGACCTTAAATGTATCCTTTGTTATCGCATCTTTAGGGACTGGCTTACCCAGGTTAACAATGATCTTCGTAATGGCTGCTCCCCAATCCTTAACCTCCGCAACCGTCCGGTATGAGGTGGGCTGTATCTTTACATCCTTGGCCCATGCACCGGAGCTGAAAGCAAGAGTCGTACCGATAGCTAAAGTGAGTAACATAGTTGTTTTAGCAGCCTTTTGAAACCGTTTAAACATGATGTCTTACCTCCCAGATCCATTAATAAAACGCTTACATTATTTATTTTAATGGTCTTTTTCATTTGCATCCTGTCTTTTATTAGCCTAATTCAGGTCAATTACTGACACCTTGCTCCAGAATACCTCTTGTTCTCTTTTCGATATTGATGTGGTGTTGCTTGAAAAACCTTCTTAAATACCCTGGCAAAAGATTTCTCGTTCGGAAATCCGTGCTCCAGCGCAATTTGTATAATGGAATGATCCGTATTCATAAGAACACGATAAGATCTCTCCAGACGGATGGCATTGATATATTGAAATAGAGTCATCCCTACATGCTTGACAAAAAAACGGGACAAATATTCGGGAGACAAACTAAAAACCTGGGCTATCGAATCCAAGGATAAGCTTTGATCGTAATTCTCTTTGATATAATTGGTTATCAACGTCAGCCGCTCCAAATATTTATCGGAGTTAAAGCCGCGGATAGACTCATTATCCATTTTAAAATGCATTAATAACAGATACACCAGTTTATAAGATAGCGATGTTAAATGGATATGTGCTAAAGAGTCATTATGCTGGTTGAGATAAGCCACAAATAAGGTGTTTAACAAATCACGCAGCTCCGCAAAATGCTGTAATCTCTGCTCGTTAGTTTCGAAAATGGAGATACAGTCAAATGAAATGGGGTTACTGCCGTTAACATTTGCTCTGATAAATTCAGAAGGAATCAGAACGGTTATAGCCTCTCTTCCTTTTCCCTTAGCTACAGAAAAGGAATGAATGGCATTCGAATTAATGAGCACAATATCTCCTTCTTTGGAGCTATAACTCGCGCCATCAATATAGATATTATCGATTCTTCCTGAAAGCACATAGGATATTTCGATGCTGTCGTGCCAATGCCCAGGTATGTACGCTGGTTCATTTGAGGAATGAACTATAATTTTTAACGGAAAATGATTGTCTGCCTGGACCAGCTCATATTTGTATTCCAAGTTTGTCGCTCCTCTCAGATGTGCTAAATAGAAGAAAATGGCTCCAGCAGAGTGCCGAAACCACTTGTATTTAACCTTCCTCTCTCTATAAACAAAAAAACCTAAGTATAACAAAATACATAAGATCCTTGGATCTTAGCATTTTGTTCCTTAGGTTTTGCCCGTGTAACAGTAACAATCCTAATACTATTCATTTAATTAAGCTAAGTATATAGTGGGTTGAAATCCATGTCAACGCTTTCATTTTGGGCGTTCAACCGCCTAATTACCGGTAAAACAATATGGTCTCTAAACTCACCTAAGTAAATTTGCACTAAAATTCCTTAGTAATATAACTCACAATCGAATATTATCGCTCTTTCGGTCAGGATCTGAAATGAACTTGATAAGACGATAGGTATTCCAGTAACCTCTTGAACGCCCGTATTTATCTACACGACGGGTACCACTATCCCATTCACTAGTTGCACGGTGGACAGTTCTAACTCCCCACCGTCCCGAAAAGTTCCACCATGTAGGCATTTCCACAATTGGATTTTCCAATGAAGTCGGTTCAGGTAGTGGATAGCTACTTTCAGGTAATTCAGGATCGAATCCAAATCGATCAATTACTCGAATCATGGCTTTTAGACCTTTGCCCACAGGTGCAACTCCTGGACTTGTTAACGTTGGGAACCCTGAAGGCAATGCCTGTCCTCCACCTCTCCTAGCAACGTCGGTACTGCTCGGAAGTGGTGCCTCTGTAATCGTTGGATCGTCCTTGAGCAACCAAGATAGCACAAACAAAACTAGGCCAATTAAAAATACCACACCAGAAACAACTAAACATACAACGACTGCTGGAGGAATTGACGATGCTATAAAAGCAAGACATATCCCAGCACCGGTGCCAGCTGCTCCCATAATAGCACCTCCAATGGAATTTAGAGTTGGGTCAGGAGGCGAATCCCCAGGAATCACCACTGCTCCTGCAATGTTAAACAAGTTCTTGTGTAGTCCAGCACCGACAAATGCCACAGTATTCGTACCAAACCTGATTACTCCCAAGTTAGGATTGTTGACATTAAAAAGAGGACGTACCTCTGCCGCCAATGGTGAGTCAAGATCTTCACCGGTAGTATAGCCTTTACTAAATACTACAAAGCGGGGCTCAAAATAGTTAATACACTTCTTTACATCGTTCCCATAGAGAAAATCCATACGTTCCCGTCCATCTCGACTCTTACGCATGCCTAGATCATCAAAGATATTTTTAATGAAAATGGTAATCGCTTCCCACTGTCCCTCCCGTTTATGAATCTCGTCATCTTCACTAGATAGGGCCGGTTCCATTGCAGGATAAAGCATATAATAAGTTATAGCAATATAACGATCAAGGTCTAGCATAATGTTATTCTTATCAGGTTCATCTGATTCGATGCTTGGGGGAAAATCACGTTGTTTATTATCTTTTACACTATCCCTCCGTTCTTTATCAAGCCGCGGATATGTTCCAGCCCATTCAACCTCGGCGTAAATGGTCGGGACGCTTAGACGCGGTAAGGTAAATTCGGGCGAGGGTCTAGGTTCATCTAATGGTATTATTGGATTAATATTGCTACTTACTGACCTAAATAGCAAATCAAGATATTGAAGAGAACCTTTTGTGTAGCCTTGATCGTCGGGAGACAGAGCATCATCCCAACCTGCAACATTAATAAACAAATCCCGATTAAATCCAACAGTAAATTCTTGTCCAATACCATTAGGCCCGGTATTACTGAGGACCAAGTGATCACCTGCGGGGTAATGGCTACCTGCTTGAACATCTATATCGCCAAAGCTAGTGGAATTGCGGTCTACCATCATTACTGCACTACCTCGCTTATTAGTTTTACCATTCCATGAATCAGTGGCTAGATGATCCAACCATTCTTCGGCGGCAATTGGGTAAAATCGCTCACTCGGATCGAAAAGCAGGATTGGCTGAAAAGCCAAAGCGAGTTCCACTGAGTTTAAATTCTTAAACATGTTTATCACCCTCCTGTTTTATTCTCAGGTTTACCTAGACAAACGATGAATCTCGTCAACGAGCGCATTCGGATCTATGGTTGTCTTATTAAGGCAAAACGCGCTTAGTACACCTTGAAGTTCATCGAAAGGTAAAGGCATGCTTTTGATGAGATTGTCTCTTTTTCCCTCAATTTCCTTAATCTGATGTGCACTAAGGTTTTGCATTGCGAGTAAAGCAAGCCTAGCCTGAGCCGAAGTGTAAGCTGCCTGGTCGCCTCGCAAAAAGGCTGTAAAAGCTTCAAAAGAGTATTGACGTTGCTGTTTTGTAACTTCAGCATCGTTACCCCTTACTTGGCTCATGATGTCGAGACCAAACTGTAGTATCTCACGCCCTTTAGCTTCTACCGATTCAGGTGTCTCTTTGTACTGTCGTAACTTTTGCACAACAATATCAATGGCTTTACTGTCTTTGCAAGAGGAATTTAGGAGCCCATTAATGTCTTTATATGGATCATATTTAAACAATTTTATTTCACTGATAAGCCCTTTAAAGGTCGAGTTGTTTACTAATTTATCGGCCTCGTGTCCTATGGCAATGCCTCTAGATCCAATAGAACTTACTTGTCCCTCACCATTATATGTTTCGGCAACTTTCACTCCATCAAGATAAAGTTCTGAAGTATTTACTCCATCATATAGGAGTTCTGCTGTATGCCAATTGTCAGTAGTAATAAGCCCTGGCTCGGATCGAACGTTCCAATGGTTGCGATCGATGAAGATGTTCCCTTGCAATGACCCATCACTTGCAATATACATTCTAAAGCAATCATCACCCTGTATAAGGTTATATGTCCGATTGAAAGCTCCTTCTGGAGACAAATTAAATGAAACGAGGACGCGGATAGACCAAAGATCCTTAAGACTAGGGTTAGGGTCAATTTGAACTATGCTCTCTGGTTTGTCAAAGAAAAAAGCTTCTGGCTGTTGTTTAACATATAATGGCAAGCCATGGTTGCGATTATCAGACAAGTCAAAGGATGAGCGGGAATAGCAATGATGGACAATTAACTTATTCAAAATCCTTCCTCCCCTTTTATCAATAATATATATTCTGAACAAACGATACTTAAATATTCGTAGCTTTTGATACCAATTTGCAGAAGAACTTCTAATTTAGTTTTTGTGCATCAGCATCAAAAAAGCCGATTTCACAATGGAGAATCGACTTCATAAGTATTCTACATACAGATAGGTAAGAGTTTAAAGTTATCGCTCCCTTTTCCCCCTGTTCACACCGTACGTGAGACTTTCATCTCTTACCGAGTTCCAACTAAACCAATTTATTCTATCTATGTATTAAGAAGATAATTGCTATTTTCCCAAAGTTAGATTATTTCATTTTGACATTTCAATCGTAGATTATTCACTTTTTCTTTCTGCTTATTAGCAAACTTTAAATATTGTAAAATTTTCTATTCTATCTTTGTCTTTTTGATGAATTGACTGATGAACTGCTTCATGAACAATAAGCAAGTTCGAATAACTACCGTCTTTCGAAAGATAATAAGGGTTTATGTGATGTCAGTGATGTCAGTGATGTCAGTGCCATTCACGTATCCCTAATTGCTCAAGAAGTAGGAAAGCATACTTTTGTCGATAGCCTTTAAGCTATTATGGTACAATTGTATCCCTCGTATTACAAAGACTTTATACGATCCAAGTAACAATATAAACAAGTATGAATTACTTTTACTGAAAACATCAGGATCTATCCGAACCATTCGTATTGATGAAAAACTTGTGAAAATGTTAAAACGCCAAGAGATTAAACAAAAAGAAATAAAATTAAGAAAGGAAACCTATATGTAGATAATCAGTTTATCTTTGCACGAAATGATAGACATCTGCAATCAAGAAAAGTAGTGGAAACTAGACTAAAACGTCTATTTAAAAAGGCAGGTATTGATAAAAACATTAACCCTCATATGACAGCCAATATAGAGAAAAGGTCTCTCATCATTTCAGTGAAATGATGAGAGACCTTTTCTGATAAGATGGTTTTTGTGAAAAAAGTGAGCATTTTTACTTACTATGAGCAAAAGTATGATCATTTATCTTTATTCCACTTAAAAGCCCCTATATATCAAGGCTTAATGATGTTTATTACATCATTACGCCCATCTTTGATTAATCCTCGCCGCTAGACATTTCAGAACTTAACTCTTATTTTATAACATGTTTTTTCCCTATTCAGAAAATTTCATTTGCCTATATTCGTCCATATTCGCCGAGATTGTGACTTTTTTGTGATTCAAATAACGAAATATTCACCACACATCGGTTTCATGAACAATTTCCTTCTATTATATATTGAGGCATATGAAGTAGCAATTCTTCTTATTAAGTATTAGCGACTGCTGCCGTAAGAGCTCCCGTATTAATAGTGATTGTCTGTCCGCCAGAAAGGGCGTTTCCAGTAGCCTGTAATGTATAAGTGTGTGCACCTGTTAGTGGGGCTTCGTCACAGGTAGTCAAGGCAGTCGTAATAGGACTGTTTGCTGAAACAGGAGTATCGCTTGCAGTTGCGATTACGGTAGCGTCATCACGGAAGATTCTAAATGTGATCGTCGGATTTGCAGAACTAGGAGTCCATGTCGAGTAAGCGGTAAGCCAAACAGTACTCGTAATAGATGGTACAGTTACAGTTACAGATGCAAGATTCGCCGTCGGGACTTCTGCAGTTAAAGTTGGACCTGAAAATGTAGTACAGTCAAACGCGGTAAAAATACCAGGAGCACCTGTTGCGCCAGTAGCCCCGGCAGGTCCCGGTGCGCCTATCGCGCCGGTAGCCCCGGCAGGTCCCGGTGCGCCTATCGCGCCAGTAGCTCCGGCAGGTCCCGGTGCGCCTATCGCGCCAGTAGCTCCAGCAGGTCCCGGTGCGCCTATCGCGCCAGTAGCTCCAGCAGGTCCCGGTGCGCCTATCGCGCCAGTAGCTCCAGCAGGTCCCGGTGCGCCTATCGCGCCAGTAGCTCCAGCAGGTCCTGTTGCACCGGCTGAACCTGGCGTTCCTGGTATCCCTTGCGGTCCCTGAGCTCCCAATGGTCCGGCAGGTCCCGGTATCCCTTGTAGTCCTGTTGATCCTGGAGGACCTAGCACTCCCTGTGAACCTTGAATCCCTTTCGGACCGGCAGGTCCCAATGGCCCGGGAAGCCCCGGTATTCCTTGAGGACCTTGTGGAGCATTAACCATAACTTCAGGCTTAACCTTAATCACTTTAACTTTCTTAACGAGGTGGCGTCTGATTTTCTTTGCAAGGTAGCGTCTGACTTTCTTGGCATGTTTGGACCTTTGCTTTCTCAAATGATACGGTTCACACTTCATAAATTTCACCTCCACAAAAGATACCACATTGTATGTTTGGCATTCGCGGAAGATTGGACACTTGCCTGGAGATATCTAACATGGGGAACATACCCAATCCAAGTGGTCTTGAATGGGAATCAAGTCAATCATTTTTTTAAGCAGCACTGGCAATCGCATGACTTGAATAATCCCAGTGTAAAAACACTAAAATCCCCGCCGACCAATTAAGGTTGCGGGGATTTTACATACCTAGGAACCGGATTTGATTGAAGATTACACTAACCTCCTAACCATTCAAGAGATAGAAAGAAATAAGCGACCTTCCACATAGCATGACGGGGGATTCGTATTCGCAAAAACTGGTGAATTTGCGGGTTACCCTCAAGTGATAAAAATGGTAGAACTACGGATGAAAAGATTACTTAAGTTAGCTGGACTCAATCAGGAATTAACACCACATTCACTTAGACACACCCATACTTCTCTTCTAGCTGAGGCTGGTATTAGTTTAGAACAAATCATGCACCAACTCAGTCATTCAAGTGATCGAATCACAACAAAATGTATCTCCATATCACGAAACCAAAAAGAAAAGAGGCTTCTCAAAAGTTCGGAGAACTAATGAGAGCCTCTAAAAAACAGACTATTTGTTAACAAATCGTTAACAAATCAATATAGCAACCCTTTAAACCCTTGTTGCACCAAGGGTTTTTGGTTTTATTACTTCATGCCGCCCATCTTTGATTTACTCTCGCAGAGGAACGTCGTAAAACTTATCTTCTATTGTATAGCTTGTTTGGGCTTATCTTCAGAAAGTTTTATTCGTCTACATCCGCCCTCATTCGCCGGAATTGTGATTTTTCATGTGATTTTTTGTGATTCAAATAACCATGTTGCCCCCCACATAATTCATTCTAATCAACAACTTCCTTACAATTGTATAATGGGGTATAGAAAGTAGCAATGATATTTCTGAGAATTTAATTTTCTAAAATATCTCACCTTCTCTTGGCGGCATAGGTATGCTCTATCCCGCTCCCAACTCTCCAGAATGACGATATCTCGTAGTGTAGACTTATCCGGCCCCATAATATAGTTATTTTGCTCTAAAGCAAGCAACTAACTTTTATGCTTTCTGTACACCTCCGCGTCTTTATCTCCAGATCTAACATATTACGGAAGACTGACAATTACGTTTGAAAATACCCAAACGTGCTGCCGGGTTGACATTCAGAACTGGCTTTGTGAATCTGGTGGAGTTAAAGGGAGTGCTAGTTGTGTCTCATCTATTATTTTGAACAAGCATTGTATTGAAGAGCCAGCGAAAATTCCATCTGAAATACTGAGCTAGATGCCAATCTTCATAGCCATTTAATACACCTTTATTTAACCAGTAAGACTCTGGTTTTCCGCTCGTCGCAGCTTCAGACACATAAGCGATCGTTTTTTCTAAAAAGCGAATGACATCTAGGATTTTATCTGGAGTGGACACATCTCCATGCCCGGGAATGACAGTATCTACCTTCAGATCTCTTTGAATGCGTCTAAGGATGCGTATCCAAGCGTAGGGATTACCGTATGGCATGACCGGAATCGTCTTGTTGGTTATTAAATCACCAGCAATCAAGGTTCGTTCTTCAGGCACGTAAATAACGGCATCGCTTAAAGAATGGCCGCCTCCGTAAGATAAAACTTCGACAGTGCGTTTTGCTCCTTTTATAACTAGTTTATCGTCAAAAGTTATCGTGGGTATCACCCTACGAAGGGAAGGGATAGCATCATACAGGGCTCTCTGCACGGAAAGATCATAGCCGATTTCGGTTAACATGTGCGGATTTTTTTCTTGTGAACGTACTTGATGTAGGCTATTTATTAACTTCTGAATGTTTTGTTGCATTAGATCAATATTCACTTTACCCATTTCAGATAGCAAATCTCTTGTCCAAACGGTAGATATAAAATCACTTTCCATGAATTCCTGATTGCCGTTGACATGATCTCCATGGAAATGAGTATTGATCACATATTTAATTGGTTTATTCGTTAATTGTTCTGCGGTTTGACGTAACAAAGCACCAGAATGCGGTAGGTTGGTTGTGTCCACAACAACGGTCAAATCCCCAATGTCAATAATTGCCGCATTCCCCAGCGAACCACTACCAGGTACCGAAATAGCACCCCAGATACCTTCCGCTGCTTGTTGAATCGTGAAATATTGGTTGTTCATTGTTTATGCCTCCATCAAAATAAGTTTGACACCATTTCCTTTTATCTTTAGTTTTTTATGTTTCATGTATATCAATTAGCAACTTTAGCTTACAAGTTAGAGTCAACTAGAAATCAAGCACAAATTTTTGAAATGAAGTTAGAGGTGCAAATATCGACTTCGAGTTGACTTAAAGATGTATAATAGTTTTAAATTTTGGTTTAGAAAAAAGGAGTGACATAAAAAAACAATGCTTACTATAAGTCAAGTATCAGAAAGAACAGGGCTAACTCCTTATACGATTCGCTATTATGAAAAAATTGGAGTGCTACAGGAACCAAATCGAAGAAATGGAAGGACACGCATTTATACCGAAAGTGAGGTTTCATATATACAATGTTTAATTAGATTAAAAAAATTGGGATTGTCGCTTGAGGAGATTACGGAATTTACTCGTGACGGATGTGTACTGGATAAAATTCAAAAAGGGGAAGAAGTTGCTAATTTTACTCCTGCCTTACACATACGGATAGAAATTCTTGAAAAGCATCTGGTGGAACTGGAATCCAAGCGGCAGGAACTTGAGTGCATGATTTCCCTTGCTAACGAGAAGATAGCCCTGTACCAAAAACTTACGAAAGACGATATAGTGACGATATAGTAATGTAGAAGACCTGGTTCACCACCAGCATATACGATGGCAACAGAATTGATTGAACTACCGGGAAACGTTAGTTCAATGAAATAGCGATAGTCTAGGGCTTTATATTCCCGTCCTAGCCTACCGTTGTTTCTTTTATTGTAGTTATCAAAACTTTATTTTCATCGAACATTTAAAAAGTGGATTCATAGCACCTTGAATGTCCGTCTGTAAACAATTTCTTTAATAAAAAAGCTCTGCCGACCAATTAAGGGGGTTAATTCACTTGCTGGCTTGAACAAACACATAATTAATCTTCCTCACCAAATGGCTTGAAGGACAAGTTGTATAGCAGGGTAATTTAGAGGTTTCCAGGCTGTGAATCAGCTATTCCCCATGTTTCCCCATTAACTTTATAATCACTGCCTCTCCACTGAAGTGTGTAGTTTCCAGAACGCAAACCGTTGGTGATACCTTCATCAGTACTTTTCCAAATAACTGTGTCATGAGGAGCAATTACTAATGCTTCAATATATAGTTTGTTTGAACCGTTATGAGTTAAACTTACTTTTACTGGATTATTAGAGTGATTTTTCATACGAAGTTTAACATGCCCCCACCCCTTAGGGACATCAAAGGACTCTCCTACAGTTGCGCCTCCGCTCGATCTTTGATTAATTATGATGTTTTCGTTAGTTTTACTTGTTGAAGCTGAAGTAGCCCCTACCGTAATCGCCATGCTTAAAGACAAAACCGAGAACAGAAATATTCTTTTCTTCATCATTTTCCCCTTCTATTTTTTGATATGGTCTACCTTAAAGAGACTACCGTCTACAATCTGGTAGGTCCTTTCATATCTACTCTAATTCAAACTGATTCCGCATATAATACGCTCCGGCAATCTTAATCGTATCGGGCGAAAACTTTTCTACTGTCCCTCCATAGTCTACAACCGATAGCACGTCTTCTCCCAATGACTGAACAACGTATACTCTTATCTGGCTTAATGCAGCTGCAAACAGTTCTATGTCCGACTTTAACACTTTATATGTATGGTTCATGCTGATCACCTCAGTCATTCATTCGATGAATGTGTGATAATTCCTTCAATGTAACAAATCCCCGCCGACCAACTAAGGTTAGTTAGACAGTTCTCCAATTTGATATTCAGCTTGAACCAAATCTAACAAGCCGAGTATTTGGAAGCTATGAGCTATCTTTTTTATCGCTGCCCTCTGCGTTCAGCAAACGTACTCCCACTAATTGGGTACATGTCGTTCCGGTAACCTTTCCCCATATATGACTGCGCTACAAGGTACCTCGCACCTTTAATATACAAAAGTTCGCTCGTACGGATTAACTAAGTTGTTAATGGAACTCAGTATAATTTGAGAGAGCGTGTTATACAGGAAGTAAAGCTCCGGGCGCATATATTTGAGGATCATAGCCGCCCACAAGAACGGCTACCCACTCATTCAAAAAAATGTTTTAATCCGTATGGAACGTATTCTCAAGAAAACCTCAATTAAAAAGAAAGCTACTCCTCATATTTTTCGACACACTCACATATCGATGCTGACTGAAGCTGAAGTTGATCTCAAAACGATCATGAAGCAAGTTAGCCAAGATGACGCTAAAACTACATTGAAAGTCTATACGCACGTTACGGAGAAAATGAAGAAAAATGCCAATGAGAAGATTAAAAATCACTTCGCAGACATCCTTCAAATCTGACTCGTTGCAGAGAATGTGATTTTTTCGTAATTTAATGAAGAAAGGCTCCCTTTCGGGAGCCTTTTAAATAGCGGTATTACAGGGTTTTGATACCCTTTGTTACATCATTCCGCCCATTCCACCCATGCCGCCCATGTCAGGCATTGCAGCCTTTTCTGGTTCTGGCTTGTCAGCGATAACCGCTTCGGTAGTCAGGAACATTGCTGCTACGGAAGCAGCGTTTTGCAATGCATAGCGAGTTACTTTTGCAGGGTCCACGATACCAGCGTCGATCATGTTTACCCAGTCGCCAGTAGCTGCGTTAAAGCCTACGCCAACTTCTTCGCGTTTCAGACGCTCAACGATTACAGAGCCTTCTTCACCTGCATTAGCAGCGATGGTGCGGATTGGAGCTTCCAGAGCGCGCAACACGATGTTCACGCCTGTTTGCTCGTCGCCTTGCAGTTCAACAGCTGCAACTGCTTTGTATACGTTCAGGAGCGCTACACCACCACCGGATACGATACCTTCTTCAACCGCAGCACGGGTTGCGTTCAGGGCATCTTCGATGCGCAGTTTGCGTTCTTTCAATTCTGTTTCAGTAGCCGCACCGACTTTGATGACTGCTACGCCGCCGGACAATTTAGCCAGACGCTCTTGCAGTTTCTCTTTGTCGAACTCGGAAGTGGTTTCTTCCAGTTGCGTACGGATTTGGCTAACACGAGCGTCGATGTCGGCTTTGTTTCCAGCACCGTCAACCACAATCGTATTTTCTTTTGTGATACGCACTTGACGTGCTGTACCCAGTTGGTCTACGGAAGCTGTTTTCAGGTCCAGACCCAGTTCTTCTGTAATCACTTGACCGCCTGTCAGGGCAGCGATATCTTGCAGCATTGCTTTACGACGGTCACCAAAGCCTGGAGCTTTAACAGCTACAGCGTTGAATGTACCACGCAGTTTGTTAACAACGAGCATAGCCAGCGCTTCGCCTTCGATGTCTTCAGCGATCAGAACGAGTGGCTTGCCTTGTTGTACGATTTTTTCAAGCAATGGCAGGATTTCTTGTGTGTTTGTGATTTTTTTGTCTGTGATCAGGATATACGGATTGTCCAGTACAGCTTCCATTTTGTCCGTATCTGTAATCATGTACGGGGAAATGTAGCCACGGTCAAATTGCATACCTTCAACGACTTCCAGCTCTGTTGCAAAACCGCGGGATTCTTCAACAGTGATTACACCGTCTTTACCCACTTTTTCCATAGCTTCAGCGATCAGTTCGCCTACTTCATCATCAGCAGCGGAAATACCAGCTACTTGAGCAATGGATTGTTTGCTTTCGATTGGTTTGGAGATGGCTTGCAGTTCAGCAACAGCCGCTTTAACCGCTTTGTCGATCCCTTTACGGATACCGATTGGGCTTGCGCCAGCAGTTACGTTTTTCAGGCCTTCTGTGATGAGGGCTTGAGCCAAAACAGTAGCAGTAGTCGTACCATCACCAGCTACATCATTCGTTTTGGTTGCTACTTCTTTAACCAGTTGAGCACCCATGTTTTCGAACGCGTCTTCCAGCTCGATTTCTTTTGCAATCGTTACACCGTCATTGGTGATGAGCGGGCTACCAAATTTTTTCTCCAGTACAACGTTACGGCCTTTCGGTCCGAGTGTTACTTTAACAGCGTTAGCCAATGCATCAACCCCGCGCAGCATGGAGCGGCGAGCGTCTTCACTGAATTTAATATCTTTAGCCATTTGTGATAAACCTCCCTATGGATTATGAATGATTTGTTTCAATTCCTATATTCAGGTCTTGTCCGGGTTCCGGTTAACCGATGATCGCGTGGATATCGCTTTCTTTCATAATCAAATATTCTTTACCTTCATATTTGATTTCCGTTCCAGCGTATTTAGAGAAAATGACACGGTCGCCTTCTTTTACTTCCAGAGGAATACGGGCACCGTCTTTCAATGCGCCTGCGCCAACCGCGATAATTTTGCCTTCTTGCGGCTTTTCCTTGGCAGAGTCAGGAAGTACGATCCCGAAGGAAGTCGTTGTCTCTTGCTCAATTGCTTCCACCAATACGCGTTCACCCAAAGGTTTGATCATGAAAAAATAGCCTCCTTATTAAGTGTTTTATCCTGTAATTTGGTTGTTATGTTGTATGTATTAGCACTCGACAGTCGTCAGTGCTAACAACCAACTTTATGATACTCAACTTGAGATTGAATTTCAAGTCCCTAATGTATTTTTTATGGGAATTTTTATGGACAGCCCTTCCCGATTATATCCATCTATCTGAAAAATAAACGTTAACTCAAGGCTAATGGTTACTTTTAAGGCAGCTAAGTTGCTGCTGTTCATACTCTGTAAATAGTTATGAAATACAAATGCAATTCATTATCTGCAAGCTGCCATGTAGCGCGGACCCGAATAAATTGTTTCTGAGCCATTCAGGTCCTGCCTTATTATTCCGAAGCTACACGCAACTGGGCCTCACGTTCCTCCTGCGCACGCAGCTGCCTGCGGTACACGACCGAAGACAAATACACGCTCACTTCATATAGCACTAGCAACGGAATCGCCACCAAAAAATCGGAAATAAAGTCCGGCGGAGTAATGACAACCGCGACGAACACAAGCAGAAAATAAGAAATCTTCCGCCATTTGCGAAGCCGCATTGGTGTTATAACATGAATCCCCGTCAGAAACATGATAAGTAGGGGGAGTTCAAACAACAGCGCTACAGGCAGTACAATATTAAACATAAAGGTGAAATATTGTGCGATCCCGTACGTTTCCTGTAATCCCATACTTTTGGTGACAGACGATGTAAACTGAATCGCCATTGGGAAAATAATGAAATAAGCAAAAGCTGCCCCAATGATGAACAAAAGCAGCACATAAGGCACATATCGCAAAGTCGCACTCCGTTCTTGCGGTCTTAAGCCCGGGCTGACAAACTTCCACAGTTGGTAGCAGGCAAACGGTAGCGCCACCGCAATCCCAATGATCATGGCGATCTTCATGTAGATACCAATCCCGTCCCAAAAGGAAAACGCGTTTAACTGAAAAGCTTGCGCCGATCCGGAGCGAATAAGCCAGTCATAGACAGAGCCCGCCGCGAACAGACCACCAGCCAGTGCCAATACAAATACAATTAGCACATAAATAATTCTGCGGCGAAGCTCTCCCAGATGTTCCATTAGCGGCATTTCATGCTCTGATGGGGTCAAGTCCATTCCTCCTTTCTGAACGGAACGCAGCAGCGCCTCCTAAAAAATAAAGCCCTTCACTGAAGAAGAGGCTCTTGTTTATTGTACACGCATCAAGAATTATAATTAAATCTATGACAAGCGTTTATCCTCAGGCTGAGGTTGAACTTCTGAAGACGTCGTTTGTGATGCTTTGACCACACTATCCTTGCTGTCTTTACGCTCAGTCCGCTCATCTTCTGATAAAATATCGCGTGCCCCGTTTTTAAACTCACGGAATGTACGCCCTACAGCTCGACCCAGCTCAGGCAGCTTGTTCGGACCAAATAACAGCAGCGCCAGAATAATCAACAAAATATAACCCGGTGCTCCAATATTGGGCATGTGTAGTAATCCTCCTTATGTTGACGGACAAAATAAGCATCTTTGCCCGTATACGGCCTTATAAATTCTTATAGGTATCATACCACACACGATGTGCTGCCTTCTACCGGAACTGGCCTGTCACCATAAGCAACGCTTCTGGAAGTTGGTCCATTATCGCTGCCAAATTTTCATGCACACCTTTGGGCGTTCCTGGTAAATTGACGATCAGTGTACGTCCGCGTATTCCCACGATTCCACGGAATAGCATAGCCGCTGGATTTTTCTGCATCACGATCATTCTCATGGCTTCCGCCATGCCTGGCACTTCCCGTTCCACAACCCGCCTAGTCGCCTCAGGTGTCACATCACGGATCGCCAGCTCAGTCCCGCCCGTAGTTAGTACCAGGTCTGCATGAAAATAATCGGTCATTTCGATTAAAGCTGCAATAATTTCATCCGGTTCATCGGGAACGATCCGGTATTCCACAATCTCTCCGCCCAGTTCTTCTTCGATGAGTTCCCGGATGACCTGTGCGCTTGTATCCTCACGCTCTCCCCTTGCCCCTTTATCACTGGCTGTTAGGATCGCCGTTTTCCACACCATAAGATCACCCTTCTCCTATCATGAAAGAATACTTTCTCTTCTGAAAATCAGAAACAGCCACGCTGCATCCTCCATCACATCACAGTACCCTCTCGGCGACAATGTTGTCTATGTCAAGGTTCCCGGTGGTCCTCCCTTTGAAAATCCCCATGCTTGCCACCTGTTTTGGATTGCAGCATGGTAGGGCCGATGATCATATCTTTTTGCAGCGCCTTGCACATATCATACACGGTTAACGCTGCGGCTGAAGCCGCTGTCAAAGCTTCCATTTCTACCCCTGTCTTACCTTCAGTCTTTACTTCAACTTCAATATGAAGCACATCATGTCCATTATCGGAAAAAGTAATGTTCACGCCTGTCAGGGCCAGTGGATGACACATCGGTATCCAGTCTGACGTTTTTTTCGCGCCTTGAATCCCTGCGACCTGGGCCACAGCAAGAACATCACCCTTGCCGATTCTTCCTTCTTTTACAGCCGTCAATGTAGCCGGATTCATCGTAATCTGAGTCACGGCAACTGCTGTACGAATCGTAGACGTTTTACCCGAAATATCTACCATCCGAGCCCGTCCCTGTTCGTTAAAATGAGTAAAGGAATCCACGACTCCCTCACAGCTCCTTTCACATACCCAACTTTACTTCATTCATCATTTGTCAATTTTGCATAATCACAATCTAAGCGTCCATCCAGAGTAAACAGCACGTCCACTCGCAAATCCTTTGGCTCCATGGGCACCTGTGTCAGCAATTGTCCCGGCAGCAGCAGCGAGACATAAAGCGGACCTACGTGGCTGTTGTTACGCTTCTCTGCCTCTACCTGTACGGTAAAGCGGTCATAATAGCCTCCGCCGTAACCAATCCTGCCCCCACGACGATCAAAGGCCAAGCCAGGCACAACAACCCAGTCAATTCCCGCCCACATTTCAGGCAACCATTCCTTGCATGTCAAAGCAGGCTCAGGGATGTTCCAGATGCCGGGTACAATATCTCCGTACTGATCCATCTCCCTCAGCTCCATAGTCCGGGTTACCGGATCCACTCTTGGGGCCAGGACACGATCTCCCTGTGACCAGCAATGCTCAATGAGGGGAGTCGTCGAAATCTCGCTGCCAAAAGAGAGATAACTAAATAATGTTAGCTTATCTCCGTTTCTGTCTATTCTAAGCTGCTCCCATGCCTCGATTGCATGCCGACAGGCCACAGCCGATGCCTTCTGCCTTGTCAGCGGGTCCATGGAGTCACGCGCTTCCCGTTGCTGCAAACGCAGCGCGTTCTTCACATCACAGACATCCATCACATCCGCCCTCCCGCACAATCGTCGATAATCTTTAAAACGTTGCTATTGTCCCATTTGTCAGTAAGTGCTGTACGTTGCAAGTTTTTTTCATTCTTTTTCACTTCTCGTTTAAGTTTATCATTGTTTATACAAATTGACTACACGCGGCTCAAGGGTTTACAGGGTGAAAGCAGTGCAATAGTGGGTAATTTCATGTAAACTGGAAGGAAGGTACCTGCGAAGAAAGCAGGTAGAACTGTGCAAAATGTAATGGAGGAACGATACGCTATGCTATTGCAAGTAACCGGAATTACTAAATCCTATGGAATTGAGCCCGTTCTGGACGGGATTAACCTTCAAATATTGGAACGTGAACGTATTGGACTCGTAGGTGTGAACGGTGCGGGCAAATCGACCCTGCTCAAAATCATTGCTGGTGAAATATCCTATGACAGTGGACAAATTTTCAAGGCGAAGGAGACCAGCATCGGTTATCTGGCGCAAAACAGCGGCTTGAATTCTGATCGTTCTATCTGGGGGGAAATGATGCTGGTGTTCACTCCCCTGATTGAAGCGGAACGGGAACTGCGGCAAATGGAACAGGACATCGCTGACCTGGCCAATGCTCAAAACGAAAAACGCTACGCAGATCTGCTGGAACGCTATGCACGTCGTTCAGACTGGTTCAAGGATCACGGTGGCTATGAAATGGAGACCCGTATTCGCAGCGTGCTGCACGGTATGGGCTTTGGTTCATTTGCACCTGAGACGCCTGTAGCTACTCTGAGCGGAGGACAGAAAACCCGGCTTGCGCTAGCGCGCATCCTACTGCTCGCCCCAGATGTCCTTATGCTCGATGAGCCTACCAACTATCTGGATATTCAAACATTGACCTGGTTGGAGGACTATTTGCGCGGCTATTCCGGTTCTCTGCTGGTTGTATCACATGACCGTTATTTTCTGGACCGACTGGTAACAACGATTATTGAAATCGAACGCCATCGTTCTACCCGATATACAGGCAACTACAGCCGCTACATGGAGTTAAAGGCTGCCGAGTACGAAACGAACCTTAAACATTACGAAAAGCAGCAAGGAGAAATTGCCCGTTTAGAAGCATTCGTACAACGTAATATCGTACGGGCTTCCACGACCAAACGCGCTCAAAGTCGGCGCAAGCAGTTAGATAAAATGGAGCGTATGGATCGGCCCATGGGAGACTTGAAAAAAGCTCATTTTTCCTTTGAAACAGCCCATATGTCAGGTAAGGAAGTGCTGGAGGTACGTGACCTCTCTGTGGGGTATGAAGGTAAAGAGCCTTTATTCCAGCACGCATCGTTCGACTTAAAACGTGGAGATACCGTGGCACTGATTGGTCCGAACGGGATCGGAAAATCGACATTGCTCAAATGTCTGACCGGATCACTTAAACCTGCTGCTGGCTCCATACACTGGGGCACAAAAATCAAAATCGGCCTGTATGATCAGGAGCAGACGAACCTGAACCCCACCAATACCGTATTGGAGGAGTTGTGGAGCGAATACCCTCATATGGAAGAAGCACGTATTCGTACAGTGCTGGGTAATTTCCTGTTTAGCGGTGACGATGTACTGAAAAAGGTAGCTGCATTAAGCGGAGGGGAAAAAGCCCGCGTTTCTCTGGCCAAGCTCATGCTGCGCGAAGCCAACGTATTAATTCTAGATGAGCCTACCAACCATCTGGATCTATTTAGCAAGGAAGTGCTGGAAGCGGCTTTGATGGACTATGACGGTACGCTGTTGTTCATTTCCCATGACCGTTATTTCCTGAACAAAATGGCGGAACGTGTCATCGAGCTACATCCTGAAGGGATAGAACATTTCCTGGGGAATTATGATGACTATGTAGCCAAAAAGCAGGAGTTAGAGGAAATTGCGCAGGAAGCTCTGGAGGCAAATCAGGCCACACGCGGCAAAACATCGGCTACCTCTGCATCCGTGACAGACGAGACCACATCCAAATCACGCGCTGCCACCTATGCGGCAGACAAACAAGCCAAAAGCGAGGAACGCAGCCGTCAACGCAAGCTGGAGGCATTGGAAAACCAGATTAAAACGCTGGAAGAACAAATTTTAGGGCTGGAGGAACAAATGACCCTGCCTGAGATCTATCAGGATTACACAGCGCTTCAGAATATTCAGGCACAACTCGACACCCATAAACAGGAATTGACTGAAACCTATACCGCTTGGGAAGAGCTGTTAGAAGAATAAACACTACTGCATAAAATCTTAGCCTTAAAAATTTCACATTTTCCTCTTCTGTATTTTTGTACACAAGATTATCCACAGCTTATGTGTATGAATGAGATTGAAAAATGGCCTTTTAGGCCATTTTTTTATTGATAAAAAGCCATTTTCAAATGAAAACCAAATTTATCCACCCTTTTATCCACATTATCCACAGATTCCACAAGAACTAAAGGTGTTACATATCCCCCAACTTGCTATCTCCAAAAAGTCTTAGCCTGCTTGCTTCGGGATCGGTTATCCACATTCGAAGCGGTATATGTGGATAACTTTGTTCACAACTTGACAAATCACATCATTATTCGGGCAGTATCAAAATTCCAGATTTTTTTGATGGATCATGAAAAATCGTGAATAATTGTGACGAATAATGCGACAGAATGAGATGCTGCCATTCATTTGCTCAAACTCCTGTATTTTATCCTCTTGAATTTATATTTTTATGATAGTTATGGAGCGGAACAAAAAAGACACGACTCAACTGTGCCGTGTCTTGCTCATTCTTCTTCAATTAAGTTTGGACAGACCATTCTTCCAGAGACAGTCCTGGATCAGCCTTCATATCCAATGAGGTAAATTCCCCACGCTTCCATTTGGCGTAGGCCGCAGCGCCGATCATCGCTGCATTATCTGTACAATATTTCATCGAGGGTACAAGCAACTCAATTCCTTCACGCTCACAGCGCTCCCGTAATGCTGTACGCAGTCCGCGATTAGCAGCCACACCGCCACAAAGCAGGAGCTGCTTCGCACCGTATTCACGCATGGCACGAATCGCCTTTTCCACCAGCACCTCGACGACCGACTCTTGAAAGCCTCTTGCGATCGCTCCGACATGAACGGTTTCTCCGCGCATTTTCGTCTGGTTAATTACATTCAGCACCGCAGATTTCAAACCGCTAAAGCTAAAATCATAAGAACCCGGCTCCAGCCATGCACGCGGCAAAGTAACCACTTCCTCCGATTCATGAGCCACACGATCCACATGCGGACCACCGGGATACGGAAATCCAATGGCTCTCGCTACTTTGTCGTAGGCTTCTCCAACCGCATCATCCCTTGTACGACCAATGAGTTGAAAATGACCTTCGGACTCCATCAGCACCAGCTCTGTATGTCCTCCTGACACAACGAGAGCAATGCACGGATATACAATATCATGCTCCAGCTGATTAGCATAAATATGTCCCGCGATATGATGCGTCCCAATTAACGGCTTGCCGAACGCCAAAGCAGCGCTCTTAGCGGCGACAATACCAACCAGCAATGCACCAACCAGTCCTGGTCCTTGTGTCACGGCAACCGCCGAAATCTCGCGTGGGGTAATTCCTGATGTTTGCATGGCCTCGTCCAGCATATAGGTGATGCTCTCCACATGTTTGCGTGAAGCCACCTCTGGCACAACACCACCAAAGGCTTTGTGTGTTTCAATCTGACTAGAAATCAGATTCGAGAGCACCTCTGTGCCATTTTTCACGACAGAAACAGCCGTTTCATCACAACTCGTTTCCACTGCCAGTATATAGCAAGGCTTGCCGGAGGCGGAGCCTGTACCTGCTTTTTCCTCTTGCGTCATTGCTTCTGCACGCTTCCTTCCTGTTCACCGGATGCCCCATGCGCGGGAAGATCCGCCCACATGATCACGGCATCCTCGTTATTATCCGAATAATAGCCTTTGCGCACACCTGCGGGCTTAAAGCCTTTTTTCTCATACAAGCCTTGAGCGATCCGGTTCGTTACCCGCACCTCCAGCGTCATACGTTCCATCCCTAAATAAGAGGCGGTTTGCATCAGCTCATCCAACAGCTTGTCTCCAAGCTTACGTCCGCGATAAGCCTCACGAATCGCAATATTCGTAATATGGGCCTCATCCATAATCGTCCACATGCCTGCGTAACCAATGGCTTGTCCGTCTAGTTCCATAATCATATATTTAGCGAAATGATTCATCGTCAGCTCATTGCGGAATGCTTCCTCTGTCCACGGTAGCGTGAACGCTTCATGCTCAATCTCCAGCACATCGGGAATATCATTCAGTTGCATCAAGCGAAACTCAAGTTTCTCTTCCCGCTGTATGTTCTTTGCCATGTTGTTCACCGCTCTCTTCAGCGCTGACGAAGCAGATTGGCTTCCGCCTCCGCCAGCTGGGTATAATTAGGAACCAGCGTATGTAGCTCGTCATGTTCTTGACGAAGCAGCTTATCCGCCCCAAGGCGGCCAACCCATCTTCCTTCCAGCTCATAAGGTACGATACGAAGCTCGCTCCAAGCACGCAGGCGCTCGGCTGTTTCGGCGTGAACCGCCGTTTCACCGACTAGCCAAATGACTGGAGGACGCTCTTCAGAGGGCAAAGCCTCCAGCCGTTGCAGCAGGTCATCGGTCCAAGCAGTCATCAACCGGATTGCATCTGGCTCCAGCCGTTGCGGACTCTCGACGTCGTCAACTGTACTCACGGCGAACAGCCCCGTGTAAACCTGACCACGGCGCGCATCCAGCACGGGCACAATCCAGTCTGCTGCCTGTGCTCCGGACGAACCGTTATCCACAGACTCATTTTTACCCTCTTGCCCCTTCATCTCGATGCCGCGATTCCAACCCCCCCACGCCAAAGCGTGCAAAGTGGATATGGACGTCACCGGGACACCCCAGGCCCAAGCGAGTGTTTTGGCTGCGGTCACGGCAATCCGGATACCGGTATAAGACCCCGGTCCAATACCAACTGCAATACCGTCTACATCATCTCGTGTCAGCCCTTCTTCATTCAGCAGTCGCTCCAGCTCGGAAATCACATGCACGGAGTGATTACGTTCACCATAGACATTGCTTTCTCCCAGCAGTTCTCTTCCGTTCATCAGAGCGCCCGCCATCACGGTCGTCGCTGTATCTAACGTCAAAAACCGCTCACGCGGCTTTACATTCACATCTGTATGCTCTCTTTGCATGGTTCAAACTCCATTCTCCCGCAAACTGCGGCACCATTGTTCATAAGGCTCGCCGTACCCGGTCAGGTGAATCAAGCGCTCCCCGACATCCGTTGTTTCTATATACATGTGAAGCCGCTGCTCCGGCAATATATCCGGTATAATACTCCCCCATTCCACCAGACATACTCCTGTCCCATAAAAATATTCGTCCAGCCCGAGATCCTCCGCCTCGTCCTGGGAAATCCGGTACACATCCATATGATACAAAGGCAATCGGCCCTCGTACTCCTTAATGAGGGTAAAGGTTGGACTATTTACGATACCCGGCACACCTAAATGGCTGGCAAAAGCCTTGGAAAAAGCAGTTTTGCCCGCTCCCAGATCTCCATCCAGCACAATCACCGTTCCGGGAACCGCTTTGGCTGCCAAAAAACCTGCCAATGCCCCGGTCTGTGCCTCTGAGACAGAACGGAACGTAAACTGCTCCTGCGAAATTGTCATATATTTTAATCACCTTTCGTCCGAATCGGACCGTTCCAACTTGTTCTTTATTATATAGTTCACCTTATGTCGCCGCAAGGCATGAAGACATGCTATTGTAAGTTAGATGATACACACAGGGAGGGATTGAAACGATGGGGCAAACTGTTTTACTCATGATTGATGTTCAGCAGGCTATGTTTATGTATGATGAGAAGCTGTATCGCGAACAAGAAGTTGTAGCGCATTTGCAGCAGCTTTTGGACAAAGCCAGAGCTACAGGTACACCGGTGATTTTTGTACAGCATACTGATGAAGCGGATGAGGATTTCCGGGAAAACAGTGTAGGCTGGGCCATCGCCGACGTGGTGCGTCCTCTTCCTCATGAACGAATTGTCCGTAAATCATCTTGGGACAGCTTCTACCAAACTGAATTGGGCCATGTGCTAAAGGAACTGGGGGCCGATCAACTCGTAATCGCGGGGATGCAGACCGAGTTTTGCCTCGACACGACTTGCCGAAGCGCCTATAGTCTGGGATACCAGAACAACGTGCTCGTATTGGATGCGCATAGTACATTTGATAGCAAGGTGCTGAGCAGTGAACAAATTGTAGCTCATCATAATGGGATGCTTGGCAATCGTTTTGTGCGTTTACTCGCGACAGCGGATGTAGATTTTTCGTAAGTTGTTGAAGTTTTATATTCCAAGCCGATTGCTTTCAAGCAAGTCGGCTTCTTTTTTTGTTCATGCGAAAAAACCGCAAAAAACACTGACGTTATAACGTCAATACATTAGGTAGCCCAGGTATGTTTCAAAATCATCGAACAAGCAGGCTTTTTTTATTTCCCAGCGATGAGTTAGATGATATTTGCGAAGAAAACTTTTTCACATATGGATTGAAACTTTCATTTTTAACAGAAAATTCAATTTATGATCATGATTTTCAGAAAAATTTAGAAATTAACAGAAAACGTTAGAATGGCCTAATTATTGTGGAGTATATGGCCCTATAAACATCTGTACATAGATATATGTAAATATTTGAACATTGAACAAAATCTGTATTAGAACTATGATAATTCTGGTTTTAATTTCCAGCCAGGAAAGAAGGCGATCGGACCGTCATACTCACTGTCTAGGCACCATGATATGCCCGCATGTAAATGTATCTTGCAGTCTCTGCGTTTCGTAGGTTAAGAGCGGAAATTACGAATTGAAGTGCAATCATGGATGTATTGTGTCTTGAACACAGCGAAAGGAATGTGAGTTTTTAATGAAAAAAGTAGCTTTAGTAAGCCCGTTGAGAACAGCGGTCGGCTCTTTTAACAAAACCCTTGCGCCTCTAAGCGCTCCTGAACTGGGAGCAACTGTGATGACAGCATGCCTTCAGCAAAGTAAATTAGAGCCTTCTTTGATTGATCAAATTTATTTGGGAAATGTTCTTCAGGCGGGCAATGGCCAAAATCCTGCCAGACAGGCGGCACTAAAAGCCGGTATCCCTATTGATGTACCCGAAACAACGATAAACACGGTTTGCGGTTCAGGACTCCATGCCGTTGCTTTAGCTTACAATTCAATATTGGCTGAACAAGGCAACATCGTCTTGGCCGGAGGCATGGAGAGCATGTCGAATGCCCCTTACCTGCTAAGAAATGCAAGAAACGGCTACAAACTTGGCAACGGTGAGTTGGTAGACTCCCTGGTGGCCGACGGTCTTACGTGCCCGATCAACCATTATCATATGGGAATTACCGCAGAAAATGTTGCCGAGAAATATGGAATTTCAAGACTTGAGCAAGATGAATTTTCCTATCAAAGCCAGATAAAGGCCGTAGAAGCTAAAAACAAGAAGCTTTTTGAAGAGCAGATTGTTCCAGTCATGATCAAAAACAAAAAAGAAACTATTTCTTTCACGGAGGACGAACACATAAGAGGAAATACAACGAAAGAAAAACTTTCTCAATTAAAACCTGCGTTTAAGGAGAACGGAACAGTTACCGCCGGAAATGCTTCAGGAATCAATGATGGCGCGGCGGCTATGCTTGTAGTGTCGGAAGACAAATGTAAGGAACATGCGTTAAAGCCGTTGGCATATATCAAGGGTTATTCACTTGTTGGCGTTGACCCTGCATATATGGGAATGGGACCGGTGAAGGCCATTTCGTCACTTCTGAAGCAACAGGGAATGTCTATTGATGACATCGATCTTTTTGAAATTAATGAAGCGTTCGCCGCACAAGCACTAGCGGTATTGAAAGAGCTTGGAATCAATCCGGAGAAGGTAAATGTCAATGGCGGCGCGATCGCGATCGGGCATCCTGTCGGTGCAAGTGGTGCTAGGGTATTAGTTACGCTGGTTCATGAAATGGTGCGAAGATCTTCACGTTACGGCATCGCCTCGTTATGCATCGGAACGGGAATGGGAATAGCGATGCTAGTTGAAAATGCACTCATTTAAAGTGCGAGTTCAGGATGACTTTTAGAACTACCTCTTAAAAGGAAGGGAGATCGCTATGAATCAAAAAGATGTACTTTCACTCCAATCCATGCCTGCGGCCAGCGGCAGTTATGGGCGCCCGCCTTGTCGCTTCATCAACCGGGAATTTTTGATCATTACCTATGAATCCGATCCCGCTGCGATTAGACAAGCGGTCCCGGAACCTCTTCAGCCGGATGGAAGCAATACCGTTTCCTATGAATGGATCAAGATGCCCGATTCATCCGGGTTAGGAAGCTATGAGGAAAGCGGTATTGTCATTCCGTGTACTTTTCATGGAGAACCCTGTAATTTTGTTGCCCAAATGTATTTGGATAACGCGCCTGCTATTCTGGGAGGACGTGAAATCTGGGGATTTCCGAAAAAATGGGCGAAGCCTCGCTTGATCGTTGAGGAGACGGAGACGCTGACGGGTACATTGCATTACAACAACGTCCTGGTGGCCACGGGAACCATGCCTTTCAAATATAACATTCTTGATGAAAAGGAAACGGCTAAAGCCATCGCAAAAACGCAAGTTAATTTGAAATTAATTCCTGACGTTGACGGTACCCCAAAAATCGCTCAGTTAGTAGCGTATAATCTCGAGAACGTTACTGTAAAAGGCGCCTGGTCAGGGCCTGCCAGATTAAGCCTGATCCCCCATGTCAACGCTCCTGTGGCAGATTTGCCGGTTAAAGCTTATATTGGCGGAAAACATTTTATTGCTGATTTAACGCTTCCATATGGAAGAGTCCTCTACGATTATCTCCAATAAAGTTTGCTTTCCTAAAAATATATATATAAGGAGAAGGAACCATGAATAACAAAGTAATCTCCGCTGAAGAAGCAGTTAAGAAGATCAAAGACGGAGACACGGTGATGGTCGGAGGTTTTCTGGCAGGAGGCTTTCCGGAGGACCTAGTGCGTGCGCTTGTCGACACCAATCCCGCCAGCAATCTTACGATTATTTCCAATGACACAGGCACACCGGAATTATCTATTTATAAGCTTGTAAAAAGCGGCAGAGTAAAGCGGATTTTTGCATCCTATATTGGCTCCAATCCAGAAACGGGAAGGCTCCTGATGACGAAAGAAGCAGAGGTCCAACTTTTCCCGCAAGGCACACTCGCTGAAAAAATACGCGCAGGAGGGGCCGGTTTGGGCGGTGTTTTAACACCTGTAGGTGTAGGCACCGTTGTAGAGGAAGGAAAAAAGAAAATAGAAATTGATGAAAGAGAATATTTGCTTGAACTCCCGCTCAAAGCGGATGTGGCGCTAATCAGAGCCCATAAGGCTGATGAAGTTGGGAATCTTGTCATCAACGGCTCTTCACGTAATTTCAATATGGTTATGGCTACAGCGGCAGAGTATGTAGTTGCTCAGATAGACGAATACGTAAAGACGGGAGAAATTGACCCCAATCATGTCAACGTTCCCGGAATATTTGTCGACGCAATTGTAAAGGTGGGTGAAAACGCATGAATAACAGAGAATTCATTGCTCGAAGAATAGCCCAGGAATTCAAAAATGGCGAAGTGGTCAACCTTGGTGTCGGATTGCCTACAATGGTAGTGGACTATATCCCCGAAAACATTCATATTATGCTGCAGGCTGAGAACGGAATCCTCGGTGTAGGCCCCAAAGCGGCTCAGGGAAAAGAAAGGCTCGATTGTATCGATTCAGGCGGAAACTACGTTACAACTATGGAAGGAGCATGCTTTTTTGACAGTGCACTTTCATTTTCCATCATACGCGGAGGGCATGTGGATATCACCGTGTTGGGCGCCCTGGAGGTAGATGAGAAAGGCAACCTTGCAAGCTGGATGATCCCTGGGAAAAAAGTTCCAGGCATGGGGGGAGCCATGGATTTGGTGGTTGGAGCCAAGAGAGTCATTGTAGCCATGGAGCATGTGAACAAAAATGGGGCGCCGAAAATACTGAAACAATGCAAGCTGCCCCTGACTGCTGTAAATGTTGTAAAGACCATAGTAACCGAAAAAGCTGTCATCGATGTTATTCCGGGTAAAGGGCTGATGCTAAAGGAAATTGCTCCGGGTTTGTCGGTGGAAGACGTTCAATTGGCAACAGAGGCTAAGCTGATGGTTTCACCACATTTAAAGGCCATTGCAGTATAAAGGTCATAGAAAGGAGCCAGTTGCACCTTCAAATTAACTTGTCCGGCGTTTAACTGCCCCCTCGACTGCATTTATTATTACAAATAAGGTTCGCTAATTGCTCATTGAGCAATTGCGAGCCTTTTAGGGTTGGAGCGGGACCATTCAAGCAGCATTCTACGATGAAAGCCTACAGCTGTCCAAGATCTTTCTAAAGCTATACCCCATACTATGGGAAAAAATCTGTTTGGTGCCCCTCTCCTATTGTTCTTCCAGACGATCCACACGGACGGTTTGAGTATTTCCTGGTCTGCTACCTATCTGTACCGTTGCCATACCGTTTGCTTGGTCTACATGCTCAATCCAGATCGGTTTACCATCCAATTGTACAGCAATATTTTCGGATGAATCATAAATAGCTTTTGCTCGTTCCACATTCATGCTATTCTTCCCCTCCTGATTGTTGTTGTGTGCATTCATTCAGAAATATAGTTCACCTAGTCTTCATCTATAATCCGTTCAACGTCTAATGAAGGGATGCCATGAGAAGGCGAAGTTGAAACTACAGCCTCCAAATCCACATGAGCCACAGCTACGGGAAATGGCGGACGGATTCCATGTGAAAGAGCAAACTCGGGCGGCAATGCATCCTGTTCGCCTCCAGCTGGGCCCCGAAAGGCGATTTGGCTTTGACCCACACGATGCCTGATTTGCTGAGGATAGGATTTTCCGGACATAAATTGTGTACCCCCTTTTGAATCGGATATGCCTTACTATGTACCAAAATTGCTGTAACCATGCGCACGCGGAAGCAATTCGCAGTCTTCATCCATACCTCATACAATTACTTGTACGAAGCATAAAAATGATTAGCTCACAGCCAAGGCGTTGGAATCGAAGGATGCAGATGCGGATAGCTCATCACTATGCGATGCTCGGTAATTGTTTAGTGCGTTTGCTTGCTACGACGGATGTACATTTTTCGTGAATTTAAACATAAAACAGCCCCAGCTTCTCACGAAGACCGGGGCTATCTATGATTCCATCCCATAAATGAGGTGCGTATTATTTTTATGCTTTAGCTGCCCAAATTTCAATTTCAATTTTTATTTCAGGCAATCCTAGAGCAGTAAGGTAGCCGATAGTCATTGCAGGATAATCATTCCCGAATAACTTTTCCCATTGGGAATACATGTAATCCCAATCTATCTGCTCAGTTGCCCATACATTTACTTTTATAATATTGTCAGCGGTTAATTGTTCGGCGTCCAAAACTGATTTAATGTTATTAAAAGTATTGCTGATTTGTAGGTTAAAGCTTTCTGGGAATTGGCCATTCTGATCTACTCCAACTTGACCCGAAGTCACGAATAGCTCTGAATTTCTGGGAACTTTAGTTATATGTGTGTAATTCCCTACTGGTTTCGGCATACCTGCCGGGTTTTTTCTAGTTATTTTTTCATATTTCATTTAATCGACCTCGTCATTTTTAAATTTTTCTACCGTTTCTTCTAACCACTTTTAGGCAGACTCCACCAATAAAAATGATTTTAGAAAAAAACAGCAGTAGAGTATCCATATCCAAAAGATATAAAATTTAATGATCTTTTCTTCATGACATGAACACTCCTTTCTTATAAAATGTCAAAATCGTTGATTATCCCTTATCTTAATATAACTACTGTGACTTAACAACTTCATATCATTGTGTTATGCGATGTAGTCACACCTCAGAATGCAGATTAGTTGGCTTGCTCTTTTCTTTACACCTCATACAATCACTTGTACGAAGCATACTAAGTGAAAAATCATATGCTCATATCCCGGGGTGACCGGAAACGAAGGATGCAAAATGCGGATTTAAGAAAAGGAGGACTGCGGTATGCATACGGTCTGGAAAGGTGCGATCAGTTTTGGGCTGGTTCATGTGCCCGTTAAAATGTTTTCTGCGACTGAGGATAAGGACATTTCCATGCGTTATATTCACAAGGAGTGTGGAAGCCCACTTAGCTATGTACGAAAGTGTCCCGTTTGTGATAAGGAGGTCGAGTGGGAGGAAATTGGAAAAGGCTACGAGTATGAAAAAGGAAAATTTGTCATGTTCGACAAGGAGGAACTGGAGCAAGTTAGCGGACAAGCGGATAAAAATATTGTTATTTTAGATTTTGTGGATTTGCAGGAAATTGATCCGATTTACTTTCAGAAAACGTATTATTTGTCCCCGGATCAAGCTGGCTCCAATGCGTATAAGCTGCTCATGAATGCGATGAAGGATACCGGAAAAATCGGGATTGCCCAAATCTCCATCCGCTCTAAAAGCAGCCTGGCGGCTATTCGGGTGTTGGATGAATGTTTGGCGGTGGAGACGATGTTTTACCCCGATGAAATTCGCCCCATTGCTCAAGTGCCTAACTTACTGGGGCAGGAGGAGGTTAAAGAGAAGGAGCTGACCATGGCAAAAATGCTGATCGAGCAGCTATCTACACCTTTTGATGCAGCAAAGTATACGGATCAGTACCGCGAGCGTCTGCTGGATCTCATTCAGCATAAAGTGGCTGGTGAAGAGGTGCGAATCGCCCCAACACAGCCTCAGACCAATGTAGTAGATTTAATGGCCGCCCTTCAGGCCAGCATCGAGGCAGTGCAACCTGTCGTTACCGATCCCGGCCCTGCTGCGAAAAAGCGCCCTGCGCGTAAACCAGCAGCCCCATCAGCACAGCAGGCTGTTGCAGGCGAGAACATCTCTCCGACTCCAGTCAAAAAGAAAAGAAGCACTGCCAAACGTAAAGAAACTTAAGCTGAGGTACAGAAAAGTCTGGTTAAGGGGTGGCGGTGACACTGCTTTGATACGATAGTAGCTGACTGAACGCCCCCCGCTCCTCTTGTTCCAGTTGGTGGTAGTTCCCCTGCTGTATGACCTCGCCTTGATCCAGTACGACAATTTGATCCGCATGTCTGATGGTTGACAGGCGGTGTGCAATGACGATCAACGTCATTTGACCTTTCATCCGTTCCAGTGCTGCCTGAATTGCGGCTTCATGCTCACCATCCAGCGCACTTGTCGCTTCATCTAGTATAAGTACCGAAGGATGATGCAAGACAGCCCGTGCTAATACTAGCCGTTGACGTTCTCCTCCAGACAGACGAATCCCGCGATCTCCAATTACTGTGTCCAGCCCTTCGGGCAATCTGGATACAAAGTTGTCTGCGGCGGCAAAATGTAACGCCTCCCATAGCTGCTGCTCACTAACATCCTTATCTGCCAGCATCAAATTTTCGCGGACAGTCGCATGAAATAAAAAGGGGTCTTGTGACACGTAGCCAAACGACTGCCGCCACTGGAGCAACAATTCGTCGTCCAGCACAAGCCCGTCTATTGTAATCTGTCCCCCAGATGGACGTAAAAAACCCATCAGGACATCGACCATTGTACTTTTACCTGCTCCCGATTTCCCTACAATGGCTGTCATTCCCCGAGCGGGTATGAACAAGTTAATATGACGCAGCGCAGACTCTGCTGCACCATCGTAGCGATAATCCAGATGGCTGCATTCGATCCCATGACGAAGGGACAGGGGTTGCCGTACAGATGCAGATACAATTAATGAAGGATCTGTGAAAGCTTCGCACTCCTGTTGCACCTTGGTGACACTTTCAAAAGCGGAGATCATAGACATGATGTATTCCAGACTCGCTTGAATAAGAGCAAATCGGGGCCATAAGCGGGAAAATATAAGAATCAGCACAATCAGTTTTTCAGGAGTAACATGCAGCCACTGCAGCGATATAAATATGACACATGCGACAAAAACAGCTGCCGCTGTACGATGAAAAAACTGTGTGGTCGCATTTTGCCGGACAAATTGGGTCGTATTATCCTCCATGCGTTGTGTCAGGGAACGAAACCAATGGATATTCGCCGCTTCCAACAGATTGCTTTTAATATCTTTCATGCCGTTCATGTGATCCGTAATTCCAGCAAAATAAACCTGCGAAAGCTCAGTGGTACGATCACCTAATTGTTTGGCATTTCGAATGGAGCGGCGGAACACGACAAACAGCCCCAATCCACTCAGAAATACTAGTCCGGTTAAAGAGGGGGATAACCAAAAAGCCAGCGCAATCTGGATCATCGTAAACATGACGGCTGTAATCAGTTGAAGAAGCAAATTCGTTCCCTGACTGACACGCGCCAGCTCGGTCGTCATCACATGGCTAAAATCAGATTTACGCTGACGCAAATAAAATGCCCACTGCGCCTTCATAAAAGAAGTGTACACGTCTATTCGAAGGGAACGCATAAAACGCTGCTGAATCCGCGAATTCAGGATGGATTGGTAACGCTGAAGCATAGCCTGCCCTGTAAGCAGCACTATAAAAACCATCAACATCCCCGGCAACAGCCAGCTTTTAGGAATGAACGCCAAAAAATGTTCCAATCCACCAGACAGAAATGGCATTCCCGAATGACCGACAAATACGCCGATGGCCGCCAGCATAGGAACAAGCATATAAATGCCAAAACCCTCCAGCAGGCTGACCATGATCATACATCCAATATTGAGAAATAACGCACCGCCGTTCACGCTATACAGCTTTGTCATATATAATCGCAGGTGAACCATAATGCACACTCCTTATCCAGGATTTTGAAAAATTCGATTTCAGTCGCTCCAAAGTGCAATATATAGACGAACTAGACCATTTCGATCTATATATTGTTCATTGAAAGTCGCTTATTGGATTTTTGCAAAATCCTCTATCGAGAGTCAGTGCTTTGAAAATCGCCGTTTCAGCCAAAGAAAGGGACGTAAAGGGATATACAAAAAATGCAGCTGGCGAGGCAGTGGAAAAACGGCCGAATCCCCCGTAGAGGGAAACAAACGGCTGATGAGGTACCATAGTCTGTGTCTTGGCTCTTTTAAGGAAAGCAAGTAAGTGCGACTGACCGGCTGATGGGCAGCCGCCGTGTTTCTGGTCATGACTTGGCTGGAGGCGGCAGCTGGAGTAATGGGGGCACAACTGGTAGCGGTGCTCATCGGGCTATGATCGTCGTTACTGGCATCTTCCGTGATGCTAGTAACGCCACTGGTGGCAAGCATGGCTGCTTCGCCACAGGTACCGCATACTGAAGCACCGCCATTCGGAGGTGCGGCCTCCGCTTGCTCCGCCAAAGCTCTGCTGTGCAGCGGCTCTGATGGAGCAAGCCTACCTGTACCCGACCCGTGGGCAATCGGGTACGGTGCGGGAACGCTGGCCTGCATGAAGGCCAGCGCGCTCAGCGCGAGCCTGTGCGCCTGCCGGGTAGCCGATACCGGACGCATCGGCTCCGGTATCGGCGTACCCAACAGCGCAGCGGCGAGTGCCCAAGCCTGCCCGCCAGCAGGCAGGCCCCCGTAGCGGCGCATCATCGGCAGTAGCGCCTCCCAATCGACAGCACATACCGCAAGCCTGTCGATGTCAACCAGCCAGCGCAGCCTGAACCAGCCGTGACGCGCACCATGCGCGCTCAAGTACAGAAATTGATGCTCGCTGCCAAGCGTATACATACAGGACGTCATCACAGTCCTGTTGTCGGCAGATCCCAACGTTACCTGCCGACTGGTTCCTGCAGCTTTGCCTATTTTCCGGCAGTTCCACAGCTCGTCAAAAGAGGGTTCCCCACCCCCATCCGGGTGAAGCCGCCAATGCAGCTCAATCTCTACCCGTTTTTGCAGATGGAGGTAGGATGCATGATGGTCCTTCCATTTCCAACTGCCAAGGACGCGCACTTCTCCGCTCTTGGACGCATATCCGGCTTCCTTCATCCAATGCTCAGCCTCATCCATATCGTCAGGGGCAATGAGTAAATCTATATCCTTGGAGGTACGCAGAGAAACATCCCCGTACAATTGCTGCGCTAGAGCAGGACCCTTCAACATAAGCACACGAATTCCATGAGCTATGAGCAGCCTGGTCAGACGCTCGGCTTCTGCTTGAAGATGGAGCATGCGAAGCGTGTTTCGATGATACTGCGCCTGAAGGTTTCGCAACAATTCTGCGGGAACGAACGGATGATTCAATGTTTTCAGTTGGAGATACACCGTAGGTACCACTCGATGGTGCTCGGTCAGACGTAAAAAGCGGACCCAATCCATCTCACGCAGCTGGGTAGCAGCAGTCTTATCCTGCCAATGAGAAACGTCTTTCCCCAATAGAGAGAGTAACAACGTTAATTCTTGATCCTCATTCCAATTCGCAAGTTCCAAAACAGACTTGGTGGGCATGCATTCTTCTCCTTCTTGTCTCATCGCATTAAAGCAAAGAACTACCTTTATATTCCATCTTTGTATTTGTATCCGTCACAGCGCGTCTCCCGAATATCCCCACCACCGTAAATGCTTCCATCTCCCGTTTCCCCGTAACATAAATCGGTCCGCTACGTACCCATGCATGTGCGGCCAAGCGGCCAGCGGCATTTTTGGCTGTGCCCAGATACAGCGTGCAGTCCAGTTTTCTGCGCCCCAGCAACGTCATCGCCGCAGCGGCTTGTACAAGACAACTACTGCGCCAAGGAGTATAACGGCTTGCCAGCTCTACAGCGTGCGAAATCTGCTGGATGCACTTCTCCTGCCTGACATCACACTGCCATGGAGTTTCTTCCATACATATGCCCCAAACCCTTGAGTAATCCCCAAAAGAACGACGCTGGCGCAGCCTCGCCCATCCCAGCTCCAACCAGGCTTCCGGCAACAATCTCCTAACCTCTGGAGACAGGAGAAGAAGCCGTTGTATCCGCATGTTATACCGACTCCCGTAGAAGCTTTAACAGTCCTTCCCGCTCCAACTCAGCCACAAAGGAATGTACCTGCTGTCTGCACTGTTCCTCGTCCACCTCATATTCATTCGTCAGGACAGTTACGATATCGCCAAGGGAAGGACCTGATTCTGCCAGTTCCCAGATTCGTCCTCCTGTGAAGCCTAAGTTATAATATTTACCAGTGTTAATGCTCATCATCACTTTTTCTCCGTCCATATCACTGACATAGACCTCTTCACCGTAAATGACGCGATAATGGTCTTTAGCTGGATTAGTGGCTGCCATAACTCTTTTCCTCCTTACGAATGATATCAAGTACCCGTTGTACAACCTCGGACGCAGTAAAGACGGAACTATCCCTTAGCAGCCGCCAGCCCTCTACTTTACGAGCCATCCTAGCCGCTGTATCAAACGACCATTCACTCAAACCCATTCGCGGAAGAATCACCCTACGATATGTATGTTGTAGTAATGTATGCAAGCACTCCAGAACGTTCAAGGGCTGTTCCGTAACCGCCATTAGCTCCCCTTCGCGCATCAACGCACGGATTGGAGAATCTGCCACAAGCTCGAATACGCCCCCTAAGGGCAGCGGATCGTTAAAAAATTCATCTACGGCGGGTACAGCATATTTATTCAGCTCACCTGCAAGCATGCGCAGATCACTGTATTGTGGCATTACAGAATTGCCATCAGTTAGGGAACGTATGTTATTTCTTTTGCGTGCATGCTTGTTCTCCCGTAAAGCCTCCAGTTGGAGCAAGCTATCCAACCCCAGCTTTTGCTGCGGATAAGCTGGATACACGACGGCTGAGGAAGCCGTAGCTTTTACAGCAATCACGTCATCACTAACCATCTGATAACCTGCCTGCCTAAAAGCAGCAGCCAGTGTCGATTTGCCCGTACCCGATTCACCCACAAATGCGTAGGCCTTCCCCCCGATGACGACCGCACTTCCGTGAATAGGTAACATTCGTCTTTGCATCAGCAGAACACCCATGCATGTACCCAGTACAAACAGCCGCACGGTGTCAGGATCGGCCCCGGAGAATATGCTTACCTCGATCTCCTTGCCTTCCCTGACGGCATAAATGGCCGTGCCTGGTATTTGGAACATAAATTGCTCATCTAGCATCACAAAATTGGTCTGCTCCAGCTGATCACTCCATGCAGTTAAATCAGCTTGTCGAATGACTACATCCTCTACTGCTTCCGGTGCTGCCAGGATCAGCTCAGGCAGATTAAGCTCACTGGAAATCCTGAGTCCAAAGGCTATATATTTCGTCCAACTGACATTTGCACTCCTGTCATGCACGATAGGACTCACTCCTCTGTCCTTAAAAATCCCGTCTTTATTTCTTGGGCAATACCTCTAACCCGAAGAAATAAAGACGGCTTTGTATTGAATACGAGTCCAATGGATTATGCTATTCTCGTTCATTTAGTCGGTATCGGACCAGTTTTTTCGCTTCCAGCCCAACATCGGCTGCATGTATAACCATGTGTTAGCTTGGATTATGAAGATCGGCATCGTGGTCAGACACCCAGTCAATCTGTTTCCAGCCTTTACCCGCCATAGTCTGGTTAATATCCAGCACCTCTATCGTCGGTTCCTGCCATTCTTTTTTACTCATCTCATCACCTCCCCTCCAACGAATGGCGGACTGTCTGACCGGATAGGTTCGATCAGTTCAATCTACAGAGAAAACGGTACACGATCAGGCTATGCATTAGTAGTCGAATATTCGGATCAGACGCCTGCTCAGGGCGGGGGTGGTGAAGTTTCGCCATAGCCGTCTTAATAAACTCAATATTGAGATATTCGGCGGCTCGTAAATCATGACACATCAGTTGAAGCTCTCCCATAAACGTATCCCAGCAAGGAAGCATTCGATGTAACCAATCTGCAGGCTGTACACCCCGTACCCGCTGGTTCAACCGAACGTCATCAGGTAGATGATCACGCATGGCCGTACGAATGAGAGCACGGTCCCGACCGTTTTGCACATACTGTTCAAAAGGCACCGATAAGCAAAAGCGAATCACTCGGCTGTCTCCGGTCGGATCACGTTCCCACAGGCCATACTGTAGTGAAAGTTTGGTCGCGACCACACCATTTTTGTTAGCAATCGCCAAATTCGAAAATTTCTCTTTTCTCGTCTGATCGGCGTTTTTCATCCAGCCTGTTCCGCTCAATACAGGAATATCTTCTACATGCATCCGTTTGGCAAACTCCGGGTGAATCAGTGAAGGAACGGGACTTCGATTGCTACGCCGTAGCCATGAACGAGATTCAAGCGAAGTCGCTTTTTTCAACATCACAGGGAGTAGATGAGACATACGCCTGCCCGTAAGCTTGCTGTACCGCCACAATCCCTGAAAGGATTGCAACCAGTGCAAACGACGAAACTGCCGGGCATAATAGTCTAGTGCAGGGCCCCACGATACGGTAAAATTGCCTCGTGCCCCGGTCAACAGTACACCGACATTGTGCTCCTGTGCTTTTTCATAAAAACCTCTGATCCAGAAAGAGTTTTCAAAATATTTGTAGGGTGCTTCCATGAGTTCCAGCCAAATATCAATTTCTGAAAACGGGCTTTTCCCCTCAAAATCCATATAATTCTCGTGAATGTTGCCTACATAGCGAGCCGTAGACTGAATATAGCTTCGTTCGTTCGCCAGCAATGTAGGCGGTGTCCAGTCTGTAAAATCTTGAACAGGCACATAGCTGTAGGCATGCAGTGGCTTTTGTTGCAAGTGCAGCGATGGCGCGGCAAAGCTAGCAACCGCCCCGGAATCCAGCCCTCCGCTCAAGGCAGCCCCTACAGCGCGATGCGTCCGTAGTCGGGCAGTGACCGCCTGTGTGAACACCTCGCGGAAAGCTTCTATGTACTCGCCTCCTGTTTTGAGCCGCAGTGGCTCTACCTTATCCAGACATGCATATTTATGAAGGGTTCGCTTCCCCTCTTCCATAGTGAACCAATGTGCAGGAGGAAGCTGGTTGATATGCTTGTATGCGGTCGTTCCGATATCGACGGATTCCTGCATGGCACGGATGGACAAAAATTCGGCCAGCCACGGTTCATGCAGTTCTTTTCGCAGAGAGGACAGGGCCAAAAGTGGAGTGACTACCGTGCTAAACGCGAATCCTCGGTCATGTTGGTAGATGTACAGCGTACGATTTCCTGTCATATCTCGAGCACCATATAATCGATGTTCCTTGGCATCCCAAATGACAAAGGCAAAATCACCTATCAGATAACTGGCTGCTTCCACTCCCCATTTGTCATATGTCAGCAAAATCAGCTCGCTGTCCGTGATATCTTGCCGCCGTTCCTGCTCAACTCCCAGCCGTTCAAACAGCTCGGAACGATTGTCAATAATCGCATCCGCCGTGATTGCCAAATCTCTTAGCTCATCATAGAAGGGAAGACGCTCATGAACAGATTCCGGGGTCACATGCTGGGCATGACAACCCAAAAATATTGAGCCTTCGCACCAAGCACATACGCGGTCAGCGGGATATTTTCGCAGGGCTTGCATCATTTTCCCGCCTTCTTCGGTGCTTACGGACTCATGCCCAAAGCTATAGATACCGGCAATCGCACTCACGTTCTTCCCCCTTTTTCTTTTCCTATACTTGATAACGCTACAGACGCCAAGCGCCCGAGCTTACGGGCAAAGAGGTTGCGAGATCGGAGACCTTGATTTGGGCGTTGATAGCTTTGGAGCTGAGCGATAAGACGGTTCCGCTCCTCATAGCTATGTGCCAACCTGTTTTCCAGTGATTGAATCCGTCTATCGCTCACGATCTGGTCCACCTGCATCCTTGCTAGATCTTGAGGTACAGTATGACGGGTTGCATTTATCACAAGTTCTCTGTTATCTGCATCCTGGTCTTCCAGCATCCGATAACCTGCCTTCCATTCAAAGCCGCTTTGTTGGAGAAATTGTTGTGTACGTTGACTCAGCAGTTCTATATCCGGCTCATCTTCAAAGCGGACTCCAGTCATCTGCTCAGCCTGCTCCAACGCTTCCGCGTAACCAAGCTGTCTAAACATGCGGGACCCAATGCTTCTGCAATATAGCTCAATTTCCGTTTTACTCAACAAATGTTGCCAGCTATGTACCGAATCCTGATGCGCCTGCTCATGCTCTCCTACGAATGGATCACCCGCTCCCATACTATAAAAAAGACTGGATTTGGGCGTCTCCGCAAAGTCTCCGTACTTTTCCATCCCCGGCTCATACTTGATCCCCAGAAAACTGCACAGCTTCTCGATCTCCATCGTTGGATTGGATACGAGCTGTTCATACCTAAGCGGGTATGCAAGTGGATGAGGTGTAGCAAAATAATGAGCATAACGGAACAAACCAACTGTAATATCCGTCATTTTCATATTAAAATACGGACTCCCCAGTTCTTCCAGCAGTTGAAAACGTCCATTCCGTAGCTGATTGACCTTTTTAAATGAGGCCACGATGGCCAAAGGATTCCGGATAAGCCACAGCCTGCGGGCAGTAGGGAATAAACGGTCTATAAATTCCAGCACCGTATAGTAACGCGGAGATTTGTCGATAAGCATATCTGCTGTTGTTCCTTGAAGCAGACCATTATATATTTCAAGTGCATACGAACGGGAGGCCTGCTCCAATACGTCGGAGGGAACCATGCCTTTAAAAAATTGCCGAAGTATGCCTGTTCCTCCATATGGCCGTGCATGTGACTGAGGAAGATCATATAAACTGAGCAGAAACCACATTTCCTGTGTGGCAAACAGGCGGGAATGGTTTTGCAAAATGGCGGTAAGCAGCGAGCTTCCACTCCGAGGGACACTTAACAGGAATACCAGCCCTCCGCCTTGCTTTTCAATCAAGCAAACTCCTCCTCTACCTCTGCTCAAGACACTTTAATAGATACATATCGTATTTTTTATTATAAATTTATGATACATAATGTATCTTGTCAATCCCTTTGATGGATAAATTCTGCACTTCACGTTCATGTTAATCCATATGTAGATCTATAAGTTCAACAATCAGTCTGTAAATAAAGATTTTGCTGCATGTTAGACAAAGGAGGATAGCACTATGGGACAAGCCGTTAAAGGTACCATTACCATTGAAGGCCAGGAAATTCCTATCACAAACCCGGATAAACCACTGTGGCCTGAAGCAGGCGTGACTAAGGCGCTATATCTTCGCAAGCTGGCGGTATTAGCTCCCTTCCTGCTCAAATATTGCCATCATCGTCTGCTGACCGTCATTCGGTGGCCACATGGGATTCACGGTGATTTTTTTTATCAGAAAAATGCCCCACGTCCTCGGCCGGACTATATTGAAACCGCTCTGCATGATGGTATTGAATATATCGTGCTCGGCAAATTGCCACAACTTCTCTGGCTTGGTAATCAAGCTGCGTTGGAATTCCACCCCTCTCTGCATGAAGCGGGAAGCAAGCTGCCCTGTGAATGGATGATTGACCTTGATCCATCCAGAGAGGTGGAGCCACGTATTATGGAGGCAGCCTCTATTGTCGGTGAAGTACTAGCTTCGCTTGGTTTGGATTCCGTCCCTAAAACATCTGGGGCCACAGGTGTACAAATTATCGTTCCGATCCGTACAGGCATAACCTTCGACGAACTTCGCAGCATCGGGCTATTAGTTGGACAGTTTGTGACAGAAAAGCACCCGCATCTGTTCACACTCGAACGGTTAAAAAAGGATCGTGGAACAGCCATCTATTTTGATTATTTGCAGCATTATCAGGGGAAAACTTTGGCCGCTCCTTATACCCCGCGGGCACGCCCCGGCGCTACGGTCTCCACTCCGCTAACATGGGAAGAGGTACGGCAAGATGTATCACCACTTGACTACCATTTGCTGAATATTGAGGAACGACTAAACCAGGTAGGCGACTTGATCGACAAGGTTCCTCCCCAGCCCGTAGAAGACGTCCTCAAGCATATGCGCACCAAGGCACACCCAACCTGATCAATGCTTGGAAGAACAAAAAAGGGGACGAACCCCGCAGCCATTAGGCTGAGAAATTGTCCCCTTGCGCTAGTGTATTCCTTTTTTCTTAAAGCGTCCGCCCTTCACATCGTGAATGTTACCGATCGCAACGAAAGCGTGCGGGTCCCAATCTTCAACGATGCTCTTCAGCTTAGCTTCCTCCAGTCGGGTAATGACAACGAAAATCACTTTCTTGCTTTCGCCCGTAAAGCCGCCTTCACCTTCCAGATAAGTTACGCCCCGTCCAAGACGGTCTGTCAGGGCATCCCCGATATCACGGTATTTTTCACTAATAATCCAGACCGATTTGGACTGATCCAGACCCTCAATTGTAATATCAATCATTTTCATGGCGATATAATAAGCAATCATGGAATACAGGGCATTCGGCCAACCGAACACAAAACCTGCACTTCCCAGAATGAAGATATTAACGAACAGTACGATCTCACCGACCGAAAAAGGAGTTTTTTCACTGACGAGAATAGCTACGATCTCTGTTCCATCCAGCGAGCCGCCAGACCGAATCACAAGACCCACCCCAACGCCGAGAATGACGCCCCCAAAGATAGCACCCAATAGTGGTTCGCCAGGAGTCAATGCACTTACATTGTGAAGTAACGCGGTACCGATGGACATCACGATAATGCCAAATAATGTGGATAAAGCGAAGGTTTTACCGATTTGTTTGTATCCGATAAGTAAAAATGGAAGGTTCAACAGGGTCAGGAAAATGCCGAGTGGATAGCCAGTAATCTTGGAGGCCATAATGGAAATACCTGTGACGCCTCCGTCGATAACGCCGTTAGGAACCAGAAATATTTCGAGGCCCACTGCCATAAGCGTCGCACCAAAAATAATCATGGCCGCACGCTGAAACAGGCGTTTTGCTTTGTTCTTCGGATTAGCTGGAATTTTGCTGATCTTGGTCAACTCTCCGGTTACATCTGTGATATCAGACAGATTTTGAACTTCCTTGCTCACTACACTCATATATAAATCCCCCCGTTACAGTATGGTATATTGGACCGAAAAAGGGGCTGCTATCCGCAGTCCCCCTCTCCTTTACCGCGCTTGTGTTATATGAATAGTATACCATAAAACTGTGATTTTGCGCAAAAAAGTTAGCAAAGAGCACATAAATCACAATAAAGCGGGATTATAGCGATAAAAACGGCGAAAACCGCCTTTAAAGGAGTGGAGAGAGCATGCGAGTTAGAATTTCAGCTATTTTCTGAGATCGAGGCCGTCTGCGGAACACGTTTAAATCTATGCGTGAGGAGTTGGAAATGTCCTCTACAAAATCTTGCGAAAGCCGTTCCAGCGCTGAATTAGCAAAAACTATAGCGGTCAACTCAAAATTATAGAAAAAGCTGCGCATGTCCATATTGGCGGTCCCGACCGAGCCGAGTAAATCATCGACAATCACCACTTTGGCGTGAATAAATCCTTTTCGATATTGGTAGAACTCCACCCCTGCCTCCAGCAGTTCTTGCACATAGGATAAAGACGCCAGATGAACCAGCTTTGAATCGGATTGGTAGGGAATAATAATTTTCACATCTACGCCACTGACTGCTGCCAGCTTGAGCGCCTCATAAATCCCCAGATCGGGAATAAAATACGGCGTCGTAATCCAAATCCGCTTCTTGGCAACTGTGAGCGCTCCAAAACACATTTCCTGAATCGTATCCCAAACCTGATCGGGACCGCTGCTCAAAATCTGTACTTCCTCATCCCCGGTGCAGGTATGTGGAGGAAATAAATTCACATCCATCAGCCTTTCCCCTGAGGCCAGCTTCCAGTCGCTAAGAAATGCATTTTGCAGAAAATAGACGCTATCTCCTTCAATCTGCAAATGCGTATCCCTCCAAAATCCCACTTTGGGGTATTTTCCGAGATAATCGTCGCCTACATTAATCCCCCCCACAAATCCGATCATGCCGTCCACTACCACGATTTTCCTGTGATTGCGATAGTTAATCCGGCGGTCCAACGTGGCGAAAAACGGAGGTAGAAAATAATGAAATTCCACTCCCGCCTCACTACAGGTACGAATAAAGGAATAGGGCAAATGGTAGCTTCCTACACCGTCCACAACGAATCGTACCTTTACTCCCTCACGTGCCTTGCGGATCATGACCTCTTGAAACTTTCTTCCGATTTCGTCGGCCCGAAATATGTAAAACTCCACATGGATATGATGTTGTGCATGTTCCATCGCTGTCAGCATAGCCTCGAAGGTTTCCTCACCGTTCGTCAGCACACGTGTGCGATTACATCCAGTCAACGGGTTTTCCGACATACGAATTAACTGGTTAAACAGACGCTCCTGATGCTTGAAATGAGGATTATGCATTTGCTCCACCTGTTCAATCACCTTGGATTGCGCCCACAGACGCTCGCGAAATTCACGAAACAGCTGCGATCCCCCTTTTCGAACCATTTTGCGCTTCTGATAATCCTGTGCAACAAAGTAGTACACGACAAAGCCAATGAGCGGGAAGCAAAACAAAATAAAAAGCCAGGCTACCGCTTTGGACGGCTTGCGAAATTCAAAGAGCAGGATCGTCCCGGTCTGAAAAATAAAAACAATTAAAACCAACAGCAACCACAGCATGTCTAAGCCTCCTTATATATCTCAGGATTTTGGAAAATCCTCATCTACGTTTTATACTAAGCTCCAATTTTTTTGACATGTTTGCCTCTTAAGCTGAATAGATAGTAACCAAGCACTATAGGAGCGATGTCCGGAAAGGAGCGATTATGAAAAAAGGAAGCCTAAATCGCCGGATGACCCTGCTTGTTATTCGGGATGCACAGCAACCGCCCAAGCAGCTACAATGCTCTACAGCCGCTGTCATTCTCGTCCCAACTCTTGTGATCGCGTCTATCTCTACACTCGTGATCGGGCTGCAAATCCGTTCTTCCCATATTATCTCCCAAATGGAAACGAATCTTGCTGTCCAGAGTTTGCAGATGGAGGTCACGGTAGCGGACAAGGATGCAGCCATTGGGCGACTACGGCAGGAAGTCATGGAGCTGACGAATCAAGCCACCAATATTCGTGAACGCCTCCAGCGTGTAACGGAGCTGGAACAGCAAATGCAGCAATTCATTCGAAAACACGGAAACTCATCTGCCACAAGTAACCATAAAAAGACCATGACGCCGCTCTCCTTGGATGCTTCCGGCCATATCGGAGGTGAGCTGATCGCAGTGCATGAAAATACTGCCCTCCTAACTCGCCAGGCAATGGATGATTTTCAGGAGATCGAATCTCTGTTGGACACGGTGGAACGTACGGTTCCCCGCTCTATTCAGCAAGCAAATGCCGTACAGCAAAATCTGGAGCGCAAACAAGCCGCACAGCTACTCCAGACTCGTAGGCTGGCTCTTGCCGAGCAAGGGAATCCCTCCGTTTGGCCTGTCGGTTCACGGCGAATGACCTCCAGCTTCGGCTATCGCAGCGACCCTTTTACGGGTAGATCTGCCTTTCATTCAGGCGTGGACATTGCCGGACAAACCGGTGATCCTGTCTATGCAGCTGGGGCGGGCACCGTCTTGGAGGCTGCTTCTAGCGGAGCCCGCGGCAAGTGCATCATCATCCAGCATCCTGACGGGCTCCAGAGCTGGTATATGCACCTGAGCGGCATGCAGGTGGCTCCGGGGGATCGTGTCCACAAAGGACAGACCATCGGTCTGCTGGGAAGTACCGGGAGAAGCACAGGACCTCACCTTCATTTTCAGATCGTCAAGCATAACCAACCTGTCGATCCATTACTGTATGTACAATAAGGATTTTTCAAAATCTTTACAATAAAAGATTGGGGGAAAACCATCATGTTCAAGGAATCCAAAAAAAAGCTCTCCGCCCCAGCTATGGATACACTGCTCGCTAATGGCACCAGCTTTGAAGGTACAGTTGAGGCAGAGGCCAATATTCGGATCGACGGTCATTTTCAGGGCGATATCCGCAGCACTCGTACTGTCGTCATTGGAGAATCTGCTGTTGTACGTTCGGACATCATCGCACGAGACGTCATTCTTGCCGGTAAGGTGTTCGGCAGCATTACTACAGAAGGACGACTGACCATTACGCCGACAGGTGAACTGTACGGAAATACGGCGACCGCTGCATTGGTCATTTCTGAAGGTGGTATACTGGACGGCACAATTCAAATGAACCGAACAAAGGATGTAGAGTTGTCAACTTCTACGGATGAGTCAAACGACGAAACCCAATCTAGTTTCAGTAAAAACAAGGAGGACAGCCAAGCCGCTCTGCAATCCGAAGCAGGATAAAGTCAGTATATACTCCTTTAAATCCAGTGCATTTTCCATTCATTCCATAATATCCTCCACTCTGCGCTCCAAAAATAATTGGTACACCTTGCGTATGACGATTTTTCCGCACATATACAATGGAATCACCAAAATGATACCCAGAATCCCGAGCAGGTCGCCACCAACTAACAGTAAAATAACGACAGTCAACGGATGAATATCCAGCTGCTTGCCAAAAACTATAGGTGACAGCCAATTATCCTGAATTTGCTGTGCAGCGATCACCACGACCAGGGACCAGAGTGCCATCGAAGGTGATTCGAGAAATCCAATAATAACCACAGGTATAGAAGCAGCCACTGCCCCCACATAGGGAATAAAATTAAGAAAAATCGAAATAACGGCGAGCAGCAAGGCATAAGGCAAACCAATAATTAAAAATCCAAGAAACATCATCACACCCAACGCGACATTAATCAGCACCCGACTCACGATAAAGCTGCTGAGTGCACTATCGATATCTTCCATAACCTCCAATACGTCCTTGTGATATTTTTTTGGAAAGAAGTTTAGCATTTTAGGGCCAAACTTGCTCCCTTCCTTCAGCATGTAATAGAGCAATATTGGAAAGGTAGCCAATACAATAAAAAAGTAGGACACGAACGATACCAGCTTTACCGAATAATCAGACAGTGTCGAAAAAGCTTCGTTCAACGTATCTGACAGTTGTGACAGCGGGTCTTGACCCGGAGGCAGCACTTGTCTCAAGGATTGATTATGCCGCCATTGGCTCAATTGATCAACCAAACTTTTAATGAGCTTCGGCGCATTTTCAAATAAATTGGTAACTTGATCACGCAGCGTAGGCCACACACCCCATGAGAAAACAAACAATAACACTCCAATGACCAAATAAATCAGCAAGATGGAGATAGATCGTTTGATTTTTCTCCGTTCCATTACATTTACAATCGGCCTCAATAAATAATAGAGGAAAAAAGATAGCATTAACGGTACCACCAGCAAGCTGACCAAGGATACGAGAGGACTAAATATAAAACTTACTTTGGTGCCCAAGTAAATGATGAGTAATATCATGACGATACCTGTAGTCAGACGAAAAAAACGATTATTTTGCAGCATATCATGCGGCCCCCTCTGTTCTGTTTCTCTCTACCTCTTTAAACGCAAAGTGACCCTATTGATTGATTCTTGCTGAAAATAGATTACAATATACCCCTGTACGCAGAATGTGTAGCAAAAATAACCTAAATACAGGATAAAATAGTCTTAAATGAGGATTTTGCAAAATCCTTAAATAACAAAAGGACGTCCAAATGCTAGGCATTTGAACGTCCTTTTGTTATTTAAGACACTTCGATTTAAGTTGAAACATCCCGTTTTACGAAAACCACCCAGGCAATGGCGATAAAAATCACATAATATGCAGCCAGCACGGTGAGCGAAAAAGTTAGACTGGAACTTACCGTACCCGGCGGCATATCTAAATATTTTTTCAGATCCATATGCGTAAATAGAACGTATTTGGTCCATTCAAAACGATCTGTGCTGAACAAGCCAATCGTGTTATAAACTGTTTTGGTGAACATCATGAACAGTGACAGCCCAATCGCCAAGGCACTGGAACGGAAAACAGCGGACAGCATAAAAGCAAAGGCCATCGTCACGAATAAGGCGATATAGCTATACAAGAAGTTCAGCGTTACGTAAGATATCGGATCACTGAACAGTGGAACAGAACCCGCTGGTGCATCCTTGGATAACATCACCCATGAGGACAGCGTAACCATCAAAATCAAAATGATCGTTCCGAGCAAACTGAACAAAATCACGGATATATACTTGGACAACAATATTTTGCTGCGAGTCCAAGGTCGGATGAGCAGCAGTTTAATCGTTCCCCAAGTAAATTCACCAGCCACCGAATCAGCGGCTACAATGACCGTAAACGTCGTATTGAGGAAAAATGTAAATAACGTCGTCAACGCAATCCCATCCCACACACTGACCTGATCGGAAACCAGGGAAATCAGCATAGGAATCGCAGCAGTAATGACCGCCAGCAATCCCAGCATAATCCATGTGCGCACACGCAGGTAAATTTTCAGATTTTCGTTATGTACCAGCTTGAAGAAATCACCCAATGACCCCGCCTCCCGTCACTTCCAAAAATTGATCTTCCAGCGTACGGGCAACCGGGCGAATCGCATATACTTTAATGCCATTTGCAGCCAGCAGGCTGTTCATCTCTGCAATCTGTTCCCGCTCCAGGTGAAGCAGCAGTTGATTACCTTGGACGCGCCCTGCTCCAGCAAGCGCATAAGCTTGTTCGGCATCATTTACCTCAAAAGCAATTTCCGCCTTCTGCACTTCCTCCCCTGTATTCTTCAGTTGCTTGATATCAACCAGCCGTCCGCTCTGAATAATAGCTACACGGTCGCACATCAGCTCCATCTCGGACAACAAATGGCTTGATACGAATACGGTAATTCCTTCCTTACGGGCCAATTGACGCAAATAATCCCGCAGTTCACGAATACCCTGCGGATCCAAGCCATTGGTCGGCTCGTCCAGCACAAGCAGCTTCGGTCGATGCAAAATCGCCTGAGCTACCCCAAGTCGCTGCCGCATCCCGAGCGAATAGGTTTTTACTTTATCATGAATTCGGTTTCCGAGTCCCACCAGACGAATCGCTTCATCCACGCGCTCTTGTGTTACCCCAGGAGACATTCGCGCAAAATGCTGCAAATTTTGATAGCCTGTCAAAAACTTGTACATTTCCGGGTTCTCAACAATCGCGCCGACATGGGAAACAGCCTTTTCAAAATCGGTATTGATGCTGTCTCCACAAATATGAATATCGCCCTTGCTGATCGAAATCAGGCCAACCATCATACGGATGGTGGTCGTTTTACCCGCACCATTGGGTCCAAGGAAACCAAATACCTGCCCCGCCGGAACCTCCAGCGTCAGATCATCCACGATCGCTTTTGAGGAAATGATTTTACTCACACCCTCCATACGTATGACGGGAACCTGTCCTGTCGCTTGCTGCATGCTTTGAAACTCCTTCCATCCGGAGTGAAGCTGTGATCCATTTTACTGTACATTTCCGGTTTTGGAAGTATTGTACCATATTTAACCTTTTAGAAACACCACGCAACCTCTATTCCTTGTCCTTGTATATCCAAAGCACCCGCCACTTCTCATCTTCCTGCGTCAAATAACAAGGCTGTACGATATCAAAATTGCCGAATCGGGTCTTGTAATGCTGAGTGACCGTAATACGGTAAACCTTCCCTAACTCTTCCCCATTCTGATCGGTACGAATGTCATATTCAGCCTGCGGCTCCCCCAGTTCAAACGTGAACGTATCCGTCCCCATATCCTGCATAAAAACGTGCGCACGCTGCTGTACATACGTGGACTTCTCGAATTTCTTTTTCATTTGCGAATGAAAAAACTCCCATGAGCCTCCGAAATTTCCCGATTGCTCCATAGTGTAGAACTCGTTCAGTGCTTCTACCGCTTGATCGCCCTCGCCTGTAGACATCACCCCATGCAGACCCAGCCACAGCAACCATAACAATCCACATATGATTGCAAAATATAATAGCTTACGGACGAACACCGAAGCCGCTCTCCTTCTAAACAGCACACATTGCCCCTCCCTCTGTTGGACTATACCGAATTCTCTACAGATGTATGTGGGACAAGCCTTTTTTAGAAGACTTTATAAGAAAATAACGGGTGACCTCCCAATAGGGCACCCGTCTACATAAGGCTTACCTAAGGCGATATGGCCGTGGTAAGCATGTGCTTCTCCAGCACTCCATGGATACGCTGGCGTTCCTGCTCATCCACAATGTAATAATACACGCCGTTGATTTTACGCCCATGTCCCTTCAGCTCAACGGTATCCGTCTGCTTGAGGGACGGACCGATCCGGGTTAGGAAGGTGGTCATATCGTCAAAGGTAATGTCTGTGCGAATCTGCTCCCCCGCTGCCTCCAGTATCGGTTTTACCCTCAACAGCCCTTCCTTACTGATGGACTGGGCAAGAATTTGCTTGAGTAGCTCCCGCTGGCGAGCATTTCTTCCGAGATCCCCACGTGGATCATCAAAACGCATACGGGCGTAGGCCAATGCCTCAGCCCCGTTCAAGTTCAAATTACCCTGCGCAAAATGATGGCCCTCATATTGAAAATCAAGTGGGTTATGAACCTCGACTCCCCCCACAAGGTCCACCATTTTCGCAAACCCTTCCATGTTCATCTGTACATAGTAATCTATCGGATGGTTCAAAAAATGCTCTACCGTACGGATCGACATATCCACGCCCCCAAAAGCAAAAGCGTGATTGATTTTGTCCTCACGCCCCCTGCCGATCAGCTCTGTTCGCGTATCACGCGGGATGTTGAACATCAACATAGAGCTTTCGGCAGGGTTAACAGACAAAACGATCATCGTATCCGATCGTCCTGGATCGTGAGACCGCCGATCTACGCCCAGTACCAGCACGGTGAACGGCTTGAACTGGGAGATGGCTGCCGGATTGGGTGTACTTGATCCAGAGTCTGTATCTACGGATCGCCCTGCTCCGCCCGTTGCAAGGGTAGAAACCGTCCCAGGTTGCACGATGCTGCGCGGATGATACATCGCATTCGCCGCTGTTTTAAAGGAATGATACACATAAGCGGTGTAGGCAGTAGCCCCTACGACCAATAACGCCGCAGCCCCCAATGTCATCTTCAGCCATCGTTTCATATGCAGCCTCCCCTTTACGGATTTACTACAGACTGATGACGATCTACATCCAGATTGTTCATCTGTGGCCTACCGACAGAATAGTATGCAAAGGCAGATTGTCTGATTTGCTCCTCGCTGTACACATTGCGTCCGTCGATCATAATAGGATATTTCATAAGCTCATTCAGCTCACCCAGCCCGATTTCACCAAACTCCTCCCATTCTGTCAATAGACACAGTGCGTCGCATCCCTCTGCTGCTTCCCGTGCGCTATCTGACCACGTTACTTCCGAGCTGTCCAGCAGTCTGCGGAAGTTAGCGGTAGCGATCGGGTCATATGCACGAATTTGCGCCCCTGCTTCCAGCAGCGACTGCATAATATCCAGCGCCGGGGCATCTCTTACGTCATCTGTATTCGGTTTAAAGGCCAGTCCCCATATACCAATCGTAGCTCCTTCCAGATCACCCAGCGCCTCTTTTAGCTTACGAATCACGTTAAAACGTTGCCCCTGATTCACTTCTACCACAGATTTAAGCAGCTTGAATTCATAGTCCACGTTGCCTGCAATTTGGATCAGAGCTTGTGTATCCTTGGGAAAACAGGAACCCCCATAGCCGATACCAGCAGACAAAAAAGAGGAACCGATCCGCTGATCCAGCCCCATACCGTGTGCCACGCGTGTAACGTCTGCGCCCACCTTTTCGCAAATATTTGCAATCTCATTAATAAACGAAATTTTGGTCGCCAAAAAAGCATTCGACGCGTACTTGATCATCTCCGCCGAACGGATATCCGTGGTTACGATATTTGTCGTCAGCGGCTCGTGCAGTGTAGTCAGCACTGCGGACACATGCGGATCGGAAGCTCCGATGATGATTCGATCTGGCTGTAGGGTGTCTATGACTGCTGAGCCTTCGCGTAAAAATTCAGGAACCGAAGCCACACCAAAAGGATAGTTTGTGCGGCTCGCAATCCAATTTTGAATACGTTCGTTCGTTCCGACAGGCACCGTGCTTTTGGTGACAATTACTTTGTAGCCATTCATGGCGTCTGCCACCTCACAGGCGGCTTCTTCAATATAGGACAGGTTCGCTTCCCCGCCCGGCAGTGAAGGCGTGCCGACCGCCAAAATAACAATTTCAGCTGCCTCCACCGAAGCTGCCGTATCTGTTGTAAAGCTTAGTCGACCTTGTTCTACATTATCTTTAATTAGAGCCTTTAATCCCGGTTCATAAATAGGCACCCCACCTGCACGCAGCTCATGAATTTTGTCCTCATTCTGATCTACACAGACGACGGTATTCCCGAGTGCGGCAAAACAGACCCCCGACACCAGCCCGACATACCCTGCACCAATTACACATAGCTTCAAAGCAACTCCCCCTTTTACATGCTGTCTCATTGCATCCTGCTTTTACCGACTTCACTTCTCTATATCTCTTCCTGCAAGCCGATTATGATAAAGCGTAAGCCGTTTGTTTTGCCGATAAGACTTTAGAAAACGGTATACATACGTCGGATTGTTATAGGCATACCTCTTCCATAATCGCTTCGGTTCGCAGACCAGACGATACAGCCACTCCAGCCCCAGCTTTTGTATCGCTAGCGGCGGTCTACGAACCTTTCCAGTGATATAGTCAAAGGCAGCCCCTACTCCAATCATCACGCCACGGATGCGGTCTTTGTTTCGATACATCCATATTTCCTGCTTCGGGCAGCCTAAGCTGACGAATATGATATGCGCGCCGGACGCATTGATTTCATCAATGATCCGCTCCTCCTCATCTGGGTGAAGCTCACGAAATGGTGGTGAAAAGCTGCCCGCGATGCGGATTCCGGGGTAATCCTGTCTTACTCTTTCTTTTAAGCTCTCCAGCGTATCCGGCGTACTGCCGTAAAAATATATACTTACCTTCGTCTGTGGCGCACGTTCGCACAACTTGAGCATCAGGCTGGGACCATCTACCCGATCCTGACGCTCAAATCCGTACAGCTTAAGCGCCCATACCAACGGCATACCATCCGGAGTACACAAATCGGCTTGAGTGAGCGCTTTGTGGAACTCGGAATGATTCCCGGCTGTGACAATGGAATGCGTGTTGCAAATACACACATAGCCGTCCTTTCGTTCGACTGCCCATTGTTCCAGCGTGTGTACCGTTTCTTGAAACGTAAGTGCTGCAATATCGGCATCCGCAATCCTTCCGACTCTATATTGGGGCAGCTGTTTCATAATCACGCTCCTCCATCGCCTCGCTATATATCGCCATCAGCTGCTTTACATTCACTTCTTCCGTATAGCGTGCAGCATAGTTTTCCGACACCTTCTGTCTCATAGCTGCATAGTTTTCATAGGCTACTGCACAGCGAATCACAGTCTTTATATTTTCCAAATCATCATGTTGAAAATGGAAACCCGTCACCCCGTCCTCCACGACTTCCTCCAGTGCGCCGAGCCGGCTGCATAATACCGGAGTTCCAACAGAAAAAGACTCTACAATGGTCATTGGAAATCCTTCATACCAGATGGAAGGTACCATGACATACATAGCCCGGCTCATGCAATCCAGTACCGTGTCTCCATCCTGCTTACCGAGAAAACAAACATCTTCCTGCGGATAAGCAGCGGCCAATTCAGCCTTTTCCGGACCATCCCCAATGATGACCAGTCTCAATCCCCCCCGATCTTCCAACTGTGACCAGGCTTGCAGCAGATTGCGCACCCCTTTTTCGGCTGAAATCCGCCCCACGAACAACAAATAACGATCATTCGGGTCATACTGGGTTTTCACTTTTTTATGATGGATAAAATTCGGCTTTACCGCGATACGATCCAGCGGAATACCGCTTTCGGCAAATTTGTCCCGTGCAAACTCCGTCAGCGCAATATAGCGACTTACCTTGTGCTGCCATGTGCCGATTAGATTGTTGAACTTAATCATCGCCGCCACCGGAATCGTCTGAAGCTGTGAACCTCGATAGCATCCATGACGGATGGAGTGCAGCAGCGTGCCGTGCAGGCATTTTTCACAAACCTTATTCCCTCGCATAAAGGTTGCCGCCGGACAAATCAGCCTGTAATTATGCAGTGTCTGGACAACCGGAATCCCCAGCCGTTCACAAGCATGATAGACCGAAGGGGATATAACCGGGAAAAAATTATGCACATGCACCACATCTGGCTTCACCTGTAAAAGTATCTTCTTGATTCTTTTGAATTCCGGCAGGGACCATGCCGCCTCTACTGCCAGCTTTGCCATGTTCGCTAGCCCTCTGCTTTGAATGCTGTCGTTATGCACATAGTAATGCTCTGTCTCTATTCCTCTGGAACGCAGCATAGCCGATTCTTGCTCCACAACCTTGTCTTCTCCCCCGCTCTGCTGATAAAAGTTATGGATGATCAGCACCTTGCTTACAGGAGGGTTCATCTGTCTGCTGACCTGTTGGCTCACGTGGCTGCCCCTCTTTCCTGCGTTGATTGCATAGCGTGGTTAGAACTTCTGGGCTTGATCCCTTGATGGCTTACTATTTCATCTGCGATGCGATCCCACGACATACGTTCGACCGTAAGGAAGGCCTTCTCCGCCATACTTCGTCTCAGCTCAGCATTATCCAGTAAAGCGCCTATCCGACCAGACCATTCCTCTTCTGAAAAGCTTCTCAGCATCACTCCGCTCACTTCGTCCTCAATCAAGGTAACCGAGCCCCCGTTTACCGAAGAGATAATCGGAACACGAAACAGCATGCTTTCCAGCAGCACCATACCAAAAATATCGTATTGGGTCGGAAACAGCATCACATCCGCCGCTCCATAAACCTGCCACAGATGACGTTGCTCCACTCTTAAAAAATGTATAATACTGTCCGTTATTCCCAGTTCATGAGCATATGTCCAATAGCGGTCTGTGTCCGTCTTCCGTCCATTCCCGACCATTAACAAAAGGCAGCTAGGATGCTTTTGGAGTACCCTTTTGAACGTACTCAGCATAAAACGTATATTTCTCCGTTCCTCCAGTACACCAACATACAGTAGCACCGGACGATCTCCGATTCGACGTAGCTCATTCGCGACCTCACGGTTTTCCTCACGTTCCCCGCTTATGTCTTCACTGTTGTTACTGCTGTCACTGTCGGATGCTCTCTCTACTTTACTGCGATCCAGCCCGACTCCAAGCGTAACCACGTTGTCAAAACCTTTATTCTCTAGATAGCGCTTGGCGAGGTCGGATTTGACATAGGTACGGCGTAGAGATTTTGTTACCTTCGGCAGCAGCATAATATCGTACAGTTTGCGGATCAGCGCGTGCGTGTTATCCCGGTATGGGCCGTGATACAACGCCAGCTTATCAGGACATTTGCGGGAAAGCAGATAGGTCATGATCTGGTTGTATTCTGTAGTAATGACCAGACCATAAGCATCCAGAAAAGAATCTTTGAGAACATCTCTGTAGATGCTGTTGCTTAAGAACTTAAACCCGTGGAGCCAGATAATACGCAAGGTGCATCCTTCATGACGGTAGACCTGTTCCAGATGGGTTTCCTTACGATCGTTGTAATAAACAATATCGCAATCGTAGCCTTTTCGAACGAGTGCTTTGCCCAAACCGACTTCCTGTAAATTGTATGAGTCCCCGTTCACCTTGCTGGCAAAATTGCGGATATACAATATTTTTTGAATCATCATCAGGGCTCCTGCCATTTCATATTGGGTGAGTTATGGAGCACGGACGGTTCGGAGAACGCTGCGCGTTCCATTTGATCTTCCGATCGCTGTTGCAGTGGGATTCCTGGATATATAAAACATTCCGAGGTAAGAATCCCACTGCAAAGGCGAACGCTAGCGCTTCTTTCAGATTCAAATGGACCGCTCCGCTGCTGACCGCCGTGTCCATAAAGTCACCCCATTTAAAAAAAGGGAATGCTGGGTATGAAGTGCCCTCGCTGCGTGGATACGCGAGCAATGCATGCAGGGCGCTGACCTCGTCGAACAGCTTGTGAGCTTGGTACGGTTATGGCAAGCTCACAAAACAACATGGAACTACTACCGCTAGCTGACCAAGATGCCTTAACTATGGCTAGACTGTCGCCTGTCCAGATTGTTATCCACCGGACCCTGTCACCCTGACAGAGAACTGTACAGAGCATTAATTACGCCGGGATGCATGCCCGGCATAGAAGTTCTAGGCGATAGGGCGAAGCTATCGCCAGGCAGTTCTTACCTCCTCCACCTTATGGGCTGGGGGAAATTCTTTTTGGTGACGGCGGGACGTAGCGAAGGGTAGGATTTGAATCTGGAGAAGCGTAGCGTTCGCCTTTGACGGGGGATTCCGCCCTCTGTAGGGCTTTATTCAAACCAAGGAATCCCACGTCAACAGCGATCGGAAGATCAAATCCGTCCCGAAGCGGCCTTCCCCCTCCAACTTGAATGTTCCCCCTGCCGCTGCCTTTCCTCTGTCATCTGCATATTAAAATGATCTGCCCCTTTGAGCTGGGCAGCTGCCATATCTGCCACTAGAGTCACACTCGATTCCATCGGCACAAAGCGGTATTTGTAGGCTGTAAGCCGATGATCCGTTTCGTGAAATAAAATATCCTGAGCGTAATTTCCCCATCGGTCCTTGGGCATCAAATCAATGGTCATGCCGGCATGCGCAGAGGGCAGCAGCATATTAGAACCGTGGATACCGATTACTAATCTGCTGGCTGCGTATACCTCGCAGACCCGCAGCTCACTTTCCCGGTCAAAGCGTGTGACACGCTCATCAGAAATCCATGCCGGGAAGCTCCCGGTACGCCCAAGTCCAGCGACTGTAAAACGATGATCTGGGAAGCTTTCTCTCAGCCTGCGGAACAGCCGTATGATTTTACTGCGCTGATGATAAATGAGCGGTTTTAGCCCACGTTTGAGCTGCGGAAATTTCTGTACCGCTCTTGCGATATGATGGCTGCCGCTCCACAAGCGGTCTTCCCTCCATACAAAGGTAATGCGCGGCTCCGACTCACGCCCCTCGTCATAGCGGGAGACACCTGTAAACTGCTCAATATCAAACTGATTGGGATGTGAATATGCGGGGCTGACATACACCTCATCAAAACGCATCAGTTCCTCAATCATCCTATGATGTAGTACAGGATAAAAGTTTCGTGCCCTGCTGAACGGCACATCAACCGTCCAAATTTCAGACACGTATGCTGGCACCATCCATTCCAGCGACTTTTGCACAATGACGATGATGCCCAGGTCCGGCGATTGCTCGTATTCGCGTTGCACATTGAGCAGCTTGAGCAAAGCATGACCATACAAATAATCCATTGTGTTGATGATAATCACACGTGTAGAAGCTCTCATTTTATGCACAGTCATGCCGACTGCTAAGTCATAGGAAGGATTCATCAACGATTGCCGCAAAGGCTCTCCGAGCCATTTTCTCGACTTCGCATCACCGGTCAGAATATAGTCAGGCATTTCTACACGATAAGGTGAATACGTGGCATGACCGACCCTCATGTCCTCGAGATATTCGCGTCCGCACCCCTCACACGCAGTGCTGACACATACATGGATTCCCTGCCACAGCACCTCTCCACCACGTACCTTACCTCCACAATGTGGGCACTGTTCCTCATGCCGAACAAACGGTTTAATGGGTATCATGATTGTTCTCTCCAACTTTCGGTACTGTAATATGAACACGCCAGAAGGTCAGGATGGACTTCATCATCCAACCCAAATTAGATTTAACTTCCTTAAATAGCAAATCTAATAGGAATACTGATATCGTAAAGGACAAGATCGTCGCCACTAACGACCCTCGAACACCAAGCAACGGGATTAGCGCGTAATTGAAAGCGATATTCGTAACCGCACCCACCACCGAGGTCAGCAGCGTGTATCTGAACAAATTTTCATTGGTAATAAACAAGCTTTTAGCAACACTGAAGTTGGTGAAAAACAGACGAATCGCAAACAGAGACAACAGCGAACCTGCTTCGGTAAATTCTTTCCCATACAGCACAACCACTACCCATTGGGATAGAAAAAATAAAGGTACCGAGGTCACAAGAAAGCATATAAACATCAGGCGATATACCGTAGACAATGTCTGTCTGTATTCGTCGCTTCCTTTCTGCTTGGAGTGGGTTACTACTGGAGCATAGGCCGTTGTCAGAACAACCGGAATGAAGCCCAGGACTTCGATAAGTCGGAGTGCAACGGAGTATTGCCCAACCGCAGCGTTCCCCAGCAGTTCACCGATAATGACTTGATCGATCCGTGCCTGTACATATACAGCGGAGGATGACAGTATTAGCGGCCAGCTGTGATTCATGATTCGCCGAGCTGTGGCTAAACGGAACGTCCATCGGTTTACACGCCGTCCTTCCTTATGGAAGAAATACAGCAGCATCAGGCTCCCCAACAGAAACTCTCCATGAGCACACAACGCCACCACCCATATCGGGACACCGGACAACAACAGAATAATTTTGATGGTGGAGCCGAGAACAAAGGCAGTATTCTTGGCAACGACCGTATATTTGGACAGCATCTGCGCACGAAACCAGTAGTCGATGATATCAAACAATTGAAATACCGAGGCCGTAGCCAGGATCAGATTGATCAACCGCACCGAACTGTCTTCCGGTCTGAGCAGTGAAATGAAGGAATAGGACAGTACAATGGCTATCAGAGTACCTACCAATTTCAGCAGAACCGCCGTACCCAATAGCTCATGCTCATCCTTGGGGTCTTTGACAAGATCGCGTACTAATATAGAATCAAAGCCAAGGGTCGTGAAAATCAGAAACATCCCGAAAAAGGATTCCGCATAATTCCACTTTCCCAGTTCCTCTGGTCCCAATACTCTCGCCATGATGATGCTGACTGCCAGGCCGAACACCATGCGAATCATTTTGTCACCGAACAGCCAGGATGTATTCACCAGCAAACTTCTGCGCGGTTTGGCGCGTTTTTCGACTAATGTCATAGGTTTTACTCCATCTTGAAAAATGACCTTGCGTACAGCGAAGAGACCCCCGCCCAGGCGGATGGCCTCTCCATCTCTTACACGACGACAGAAGCTTCAACTGCAGCCTGCCTTTTTACCCGCTCCAAGTCTGTATCCACCATCATATGAATGAGCTGCTCGAAGCCTACTTCCAATCGCCAGCCCAGCTTTTCTTTCGCCTTGGCACAATCGCCGAGCAATAGATCTACCTCTGCCGGACGGACAAATTGAGGATCGATCACGACGTAATCCTCGTAATTTAATCCTACATGGGAAAAGGCAATTTGCAGCAGTTCACGCACAGAATGCATTTCTCCCGTGGAAATGACGTAATCATCCGGTTGATCCTGCTGAAGCATCAGCCACATCGCCTTTACATAATCCCCTGCAAAACCCCAGTCTCGCAGTGAATCCAAATTTCCCATGCGCAGCTCCTGCTGCAACCCCAGCTTGATACGAGCTACCGCATCCGACACCTTACGCGTTACAAATTCCAGTCCTCGGCGTGGGGATTCGTGATTGAACAGAATGCCAGAGCAAGCAAACATATCAAAGCTTTCGCGATAGTTCACTGTAATCCAATGGCCGTACACTTTGGCGACACCGTAGGGACTACGTGGGTAAAACGGAGTCATTTCTGTCTGCGGTGTCTCCAGTACCTTACCGAACATCTCGCTGCTTGACGCCTGATAAAAGCGCGCTTCCGGTTTGGCAATTCGAACCGCCTCCAGCATATTGGTGACAGACAGCGCTGTAATCTGCCCTGTAGCCAACGGCTGCGGCCATGAAGCCGCTACGAAGGATTGAGCAGCCAAGTTGTAGACCTCATCCGGGTCGGACTGACGGACGGCTTCGATCAGTGAAGCCAGATCGGTCATATCACCGGAAAGCCAGTGGATGTCATTCTGGATATGCGCTACATTTTCAAAGTTCGGTGTGCTGGTTCGTCTGCGCACCCCGTACACCTCATAATCCTTGGACAGCAGCAACTCAGCCAGATAGGACCCGTCTTGTCCGGTAATCCCTGTGATCAGCGCTTTTTTCATTCCCATTCCCCCACCGTTTTTTTATTGTTCAACCAGATCCAGACCTTGAAATGCCTGATACACAGACTTTAATCCCTCTTCTAGTGAAATACGCGCCGACCAACCCAGCTCGGAAATTCGGGATACATCTACCAACTTACGCGGCGTTCCATCAGGAGCGGAGGTGTTAAAGGTAATTTCACCCTCATAGCCGACTACATTCTTCACTCGTTCAGCCAGCTCACGAATGGAGATATCCTCACCTACGCCGATATTTACAATTTCATTTCCCTCATAATTGTTCATCAGGAACAGACAGGCTTCAGCCAAATCATCAGAATGAAGAAATTCTCGCCGTGGCGTACCAGAGCCCCATACTTCTACACTCGGAGATTGATTCAGCTTGGCTTCATGAAACTTGCGAATGAGCGCAGGCAGCACATGAGAGGTCTGGAGATCAAAATTGTCGCCCGGACCGTATAAATTCGTCGGCATCACAGAAATAAACCGGGTTCCATACTGACGGTTGTAAGACTGACACATTTTAATCCCGGCAATTTTAGCAATCGCATAGGCCTCATTAGTAGGCTCCAGTTCACCCGTAAGCAGATATTCTTCCCGCAACGGCTGCGGAGCAAATTTAGGATAAATACAAGTAGATCCGAGGAATAACAGCTTGCCTACATTCGCCCGGTATGCCGCATCAATCACATTCGTTTGTATAAGTAGATTGTCACGGATAAAATCAGCCGGATATTCGTTATTCGCCAAAATCCCACCAACCTTGGCCGCTGCCAGAAATACATAATCCACAGGCTCTGTTTCAAAAAAATGATCTACTGCCTCTTTATTGCGTAGATCCAGCTCACGGCTTGTGCGAGTAATAATATGACGGTAACCCGCATCCTGAAGCGCTCGGACAATAGCGGAACCCACCAGTCCGTTATGCCCTGCTACATATATGTTGGAATGAAGATCCATAATTATTCCCTACCTTCTTCGTGAAAATGAAAGACTTTAATACGCATCCTTGGAGCCTAGCAGCACACGAAATGTTTTCAGCATAATGATCATATCTGTGCGGAAACTGCGTCTGGATATGTACTCCAAATCCAGTTCTACCATCTGGTTAAAGCTTAGATGATTACGACCGCTGATCTGCCATAGACCGGTGCAGCCCGGTGTAACCGTCAGACGCAGCTTATCCCTCACAGTGTAATCATGGACTTCTCTTGGCAATGGGGGTCTGGGTCCTACCAGGCTCATCTGCCCACGTAGTACATTGAACAGTTGTGGCAGCTCGTCGATGCTCGTTCTGCGAAGAAAGCGACCCACACGGGTAATTCGGGGATCGTCCCGCATTTTGAACATCGCACCCTCAATTTCATTTTCCACTAGCAGTGCGGACAATCTGGCCTCGGCATCAGACACCATGGAACGAAATTTGATCATGCGAAACGGCCGCTCATTTTTTCCAATACGTACTTGATAAAATATTGCACTTCCTTTTGGGTCCTCCAGCTTAATCAGCAAAATGACAAGCAGAAATACCGGGCATAGCACGATGATTCCAATGAAAGACAATATAATATCCATGCTTCGCTTCACGAACGGGTATACGTTCCATCCTTGCCGCCGTTCAAGCCCATGAGCGACCGAATAAACATCCACTGACGCGCCCAGCACTTCGGCCTCGTTCGAGCGGGAAGAAGACACGTCTCATCACCTCGCTCCTTATTAATAAGTATTATTTATACATTGTTAAAAGAATTTTATATACTATCATTTTCCTCCTTTTTATTCATGTCAGATTGCGTTCCTCCATACCCCGCTCAGCGCGGGTATTCGAACGCTTCACATTATTAAGTACTACACCCAGAATGCGCGCCTTTACTCTTTCCAAATTCGCTTTTGCTTTCTTGACGATATCCTTTTTGACCTTCCCTGCCTGCACCACCAGAATGACTCCGTCACACATGGCACTTATAATTAAGCCATCCGGAAAGGACAGCAACGGCGGCGTATCCATTAAGATCACGTCATAATGTTCTTTTAGGTCAACCAGCAGAGCATTCATTCTGCGGGAACTGAGCATCTCGGACGGATTGGGCGGGTTCGGTCCGGCTGTAATTGCATGCAGATGGTCAATCCCCGTTTCCTGAACCACATCCTGCCATGCCTGTTGATTGGCAAGCACCCGTGTCAGCCCCGTGTGATTACGCAAACCAAACATATGGTGCAAAGAGGAGCGACGCAGATCCATATCCATAATCAGCACTTTTTTCCCCTCTTGCGCATAGGTTACAGCCAAATTGCTAATCGTGACCGTTCTGCCTTCACCCGCCTGAGCGGACGCCACCATCATAACCTCAATCGGCTCGTCTATAGAAGAAAACTGGATGTTAGTACGAAGCATACGGTACTCCTCCGAAACGGAAGACTGAGCATGTAGGGATGTAACGAGCTGATTATTGATTAATCGCGGCATATTGCCCTTCACCTACCTGTTTAGGAGTTGTAGTGGAGCTGTCAGAGCGTTTATCTTCTTTTTTCATTTTCGTAATCAGGGATAGGGTAGGCAGACCGAGTTCTTTTTCAATATCCTCTTCATTCTTAAATGTATCATCCAGTACCTCCAGCAAAAACGCCAAGCCTATTCCCAACAACAAAGAGGTGGCAAAAGCAATAAATATCTGTATAGCGGGATTACTGTTCACGGGAACTGCTGGATCATTCAGACTAGCCTCGCTTAGGATGGTGACATTGTCCATTTTCATGATAGAGGGGATTTGCCGTTTGAATACTTTGGCTACCGCATTGACGGTTTTCACAGCCTTCGTATACGATAAATCGCGGATTGTTACATCCATGACCTGTGAATCACCTGCGGTGTTCACTCTTAATTTTGACGCCAAAGCTGACGGAGTGACCTTAAGGTCGGGGAAGCTGGCGACCACCTGATCCATAATCGCCGAGGAGATCATAATTTGCTTATAGGAGTTCGTTAAGGCTATATTCGTTTGAACTACACTGTAATCAACGACACCTGCACGATCCGGTCGTGGCGTCTGGTTGATAATGAGCTTTGCGGTAGCTTCATAAATCTGTGGGGTAAAATATACATTTTTTATGCCCACTACAGTACATACCAGCAGTACGATGCTACCAATCAACCACATTCTTTTACGGATCAAACGGATGTACTCTTTCAACTGCACAAGACCAGTCCTCCCTGATTGACTTGTTTTCGATGCAATAACGCTTGTACTGATCCTCTGCATAACGGGGAAAAGAACGGTGCATGACCCTCTAATCTATAGTAAAATGTTGTATAATAGCGCATAGAAGGTCCAGCCAGCGAATAAGCACAAAATGCTCAATCATCGGTGGCCTCTTAGGGTATATAAACGAAGACATAAGTGAAAACTATGAAATAAAGATACGTTATGTAACTTACATAACTAATTTATGATACAAAACGTATCTTGTCAAGCGTAAAATTGCTTTTTTACCTTTCTTAACCTTGCCTTCAGGAGGAAAAACAGATGAATTATGGCACCCGCATCGCTGAATTACGAGAACATAAGGGATTAAAACAAGAGGAACTAGCGCAATCCCTCGGAATTACGCGGGCAGCTCTTTCTCACTATGAAAAAAATAGGCGCAAGCCAGATTTTGAGATCCTGACCAAGCTCGCTGATATTTTTGGGGTAACGATTGACTACTTGGTGGGACGTACGAGCCATCCGGCAGCAATATTGGATTCAGATGTGAGGGAATTTGTGGACCAGCTTGAACTGTCCGACGAGGATATTCTGCAACGTTTCAACCTGACCATTGACGGACGCACCTTGTCTGAGGAAGAAGCCAAACGTTTTATTGCATTTGTCCGAATGGAACGAATGATGGAATAAAGAACGCGGCCGACTGCTTTACGTCTCGCTCAAGTAAGACCAGCCGTTGGAATTTACACGCGCTTGTCCTTCCGGTATGTGGTTCCATCAGCGTCGCTTTCTAGCCATTCTGGTATCGTGATACCACATTGGAGCAAAATGTCCCGGATGTCCAAGTGGATGGCAGCTTTGTCTGCTTTCTGTACGTTGTTTCGAAAAAGAGGGTTGTTCACCCCTAATTCTGTCTCCTTGTTCATTCAGCACTAACCTCGCTTTATTATTCTTGGTCACCGGAAAGAGATTTCCCACAAACCATGTATGTATAGTCATGAACAAAACTATTATATATGAATACATACCTGCAATGTTGTCGTCTTATGACGAGAATATAAAAGGATTTTCTTATTTTTTTCTTCATTATACGTAAAGTATTGGCAAATCAGAACGATTTTCCAACAAAAAAGAACCTGTCAGGTCCTATTTTCTCCTGATAGGTTCTTTTTTGTTTTAATTCGAAATGATGTTAGGTATTCGTTATCTAAGGTCCTATATACAATCCGATCTGATATTAAGCGACCTCGGCTGCCTGGGAAACCTGAGTGCCTCCGGTCGCCCGAACTTTGTAGACATAGTGACCTCCGGCTTTTACCGTCCGATCTGTATACGTGCTTCCCGCTACTTGCGAGGCAATCACCTGATAGGCCCCGTCGGTCCCGTCAGCACGCAGCACATCATAGGAAGATACGCCTTCTGCCTGAAGCCAATTAATCTTTACTGCCCCATCCTGAACAGAGGCAGCCTTCACCCCTGTTGGAGCTGAAGCTGCGGTTTGATCTGTACTTTTGAATTCCAAAATATATTGTACCGCTTCGCCAGGACCCAGCTTTTCTTCAAAATCAAGGGCAGGAGAAGCCTTGAGTCCTGATATGGAACGTTGTGCCTGACTGTAAGTAGAACCCGCTCCAAAACGTTCACCCGTGTACAAACCGGCTTTCGGCATCGTTACCCGTACACGAACTGTCTGCGGGGTAGCCTCAAAATTCACTAGATTCACCAGCAATTTGTCTGAAGTAGCGCCGCTACCTGCCAGCGGTTTAAGCTTGGACGTATCCACCGCACGAACATACACCATCTTATCCTTGGTATCCTCTGGATTCAGCACTGTATAAGTCAGAGGTTTTCCATGGGTGGCATAGGCTAAGCTCAAGCGTCTCATGATCTTAACGCGGGTGTCCTGCCCTTGCCCGAACGGATAAATTTCTGTGTTGGCCGGGTTATGACTTTGCAGATCAAAGCCTGTTTTAAACAGCGTATAATCTTTATAAAAAGCAGCGTGCTGGATAAACATATCGGCAAACCCAATTTGCGAACGCATAATCCGGTCGAATGCGGCTGCTTGTGGCTGACTAGCCCCATAATCTGGATTGTCTCGATGCGTATCATTGGTACCGAACTCTGTGTTCAGCATCTTCTTCGCCAATCCATTGCTCGAACCGCCGAAGGTTTTTAAATTTTGGACGAAGCTGCCCCCGCCCTCTTCATTGTACGATTCACCATAGGCGTGTCCATTGGTCAAGTCGGTGACTTCCTCCAGCTGTTTACGTTGCGCTGGGTCCCGTTCCCATCCATCTGGGTCACCGCATTTTTGCGTACCTCCGGTTTGATTTTTGCACGCCTTGGTAGAGTACGTTGGCCAGTAGGCCCAGCCCGGTGCTACGGTTTTGAGATGCGGTGCCAATTGCTTGCCTTCTGTATTCAACCACTTGGCCACAGCCAGATTTACCGCCTTGGAGCGATTAAATAATCCAGGTTCGTTATCTACTTCATAATATTGAAGATAAGAACCGTATTTTTTTACATAATCGCGCAACTTTTGCTTGGCCGTCTCTGGTAGAGAACCATCTTTTTGCAGCTTAATATCACCTGTATATAGATACAAAGCAGACGATTGCATATTATACTGCTTTAACGTTTGATAGTAATCATCCACGTCCGTACAGGCCTTGCCCACATTACTGGCACAGGTGACCCTCATGACGTTGCCACTATAAGCAATGCCCAGCCACTTGAGAACGTATGGTAAATGCTTAACTGCACCCTGATCATAATAAAATTCTTTATTGTTCACATTTGTTCCGGTTAGTATATATTTACCGTGTACCGGTTCGGTCGCAGGTGAAGCTAACGTCTCCAAGCTCAAGTCATCCCAAGTCCACCACACATTTTTATCTTCTGCAGAGGAGCAGTATAGGCAGCGCGCTGTCTTTAGCTTGAGTACGTTAACACCGCTTTGCAATTGCTCTTTGGGTATATACAAATCGTAGTTGTTTTTGAAATTATAAGCACTCCCAGTACCAGATACCCCGGCAATCTGAATAATACCGGATAGCTGATGATTTGAAAATACAGCCATTTGCGGGACTGCTTTGCCCGCATCCAAAATCCGAACACGGAATATCATACCATTGGGAGGAATTTGATTCAGCTTATACTGGAGTGTCAGTTCAGGGTTCGTGGACGCATTCAAACCGGGAGGAATATCTCCACTGCTGAGCAATACCGGAACTGTTGTACTTCTCTCTGCTTCCGACAATGCTGACAATGCTCCTTTAGCAGACGATTCGGTAGAGGCAGCTGCTGCAGAAATATCGATATTTTCCCTACCAACCACACCTTTGAATTCCGCTGAAGAGTCATCCCTCTGACCCAGCTTCCATACTGGACTGGCAGCCGCTACTTTATCCGTCTGCAATTCTGCGCTTCTTGAAGGCGTGTATATAAACCAAGCGATCATCGCTATAGCTACGACCGCTAGTAGTCCAGATAAAACTACTGTATACCTATGGGATAACCATTTTTTTATCATATGATCCACCCTCTCTCCTCAAATTTTTTGACCGGGAAAGAGTATCAATCAAGGAAGAAACAAAGCGTTTTCGGGAATCACCGCTTTCGCTTCATGCTGACTTTCCCACATTAGACGTGCCATCGCATCGCCTTTTTCATCATAGTATTCCACTTTTAAATCTACCATTTTGCCTGCTTCCAAAGTAATACTACCTTTACGCTCTGTCCAGCTTTGTTTGAACCAGCTGTCAATAACCAACTTGCCGTCTACCCATACACGGATACCATCATCAGATATCGTTGTGAACGTATAGGTCTCGCTATATTGCGGTTTGATTTTACCCGTCCAGCGAACCAAGAACTGATCGGCATTCACCTTCGGATCAGCTGCATTGGCACGCCAGTTGTAGTCCAGCTTGCTATCTGTACGGATCAAAGCAGGACTTCCACTCAAATTCATATTGTTAAAATATTCGCCCTGCAGCCCGTTCACATATACCACATCAGGAACGGAAGGAGGAGACGGAGCCGGGATAGGCTCACTTTGTCCCTCGTCCGGTAAGGTCGGTACATCTGTCCCAGGTTGTTCAATTGCTGCCAGCCCATTTTTCACATCATCCCGCGTCAAACTCTTCGAATCATTCATATAATCCTGAATTTGATTTGTTGTGTTATTCTCAGTCAGCATCTTGCCCCAAGTCATGGAATATACCCATTTAGGCTGAGCCTGCAATACCTCAGAACTAGGCATCTCACCGTGCTCCCCAATGGCAATCGGTTTATTCCGTGCCAGCCCAAGCAGACCTTCGTAATGACTTTGCTTAAAATCATTGTTGTAAATGTCTACTGCCAAAATGTCCACTTTGTCATCCCCCGGGTATTTCGGGGTATACGGGACAGTATACGAATTGGGAGCATTCGGACTCCATACCCACAGCAGATTGTTCAATTGATGTGTGTTTGTAAAACGGTCGTACATGATATTCCATAGCTGATTGAAATTAGTTTTGTTTCCCCACCAGAACCAGTCACCATTCATTTCGTGGTAAGGTCTCCACAAAACCGGAACCCCTGCATCACGAAGCTGCTTTAACGATACAGCGACCTTATCCAGATCGGCAATGAGGAGGTTATACTGCGCAGTACCTGGAGTCACGTATTTGTTGAACTCTGTCTGACTTACTTTCGCCTGTACATTGGCCCAAGTCAGTGGCCTACCTGGTAGCGCTTCATGAAAAGTCATCGTCACAATACCACCGGATCTACTCCAACGGATAGCACTATCGACGACATTTTTACGTTGTGCTGCTTCGGTAGCGTCAGATTGACCAGAGATAGCTCCCATCTCATAGCCGTGTACACCTACATATGCCTGACTGATTTTTTGGACCTTGTTACTTAATTCATCCGGACTTTCCAAATAATCATGCTGACCGGTGACTATTTTTTTCCCTGAGATGTTGAGTAAATAATTGTATAGTTCACGGGCCTGAGTAGAAGCGTCCGAATTAACAGGTTGTAATGAAGCGGCATTCGCTACAGACAGAGAATCAACAAAACCGACGGGCAACAATGAAAAAAGCATAACAACGGGGAGTACACGACGTATCAGTCGATACAGAGGAATAAAATTGAATCTCACTTTCGCTCTTCCTTTCGGTAGCCAGGCTGCCATCCTTGTGGAAGGCCCTTTAGCTTTGCGTACCTGCCTTTCGACAGGGCTGCGTTTATCGTTGGAAGGAGTTTGGATTCCTTCTTACCCTAAGTATCGACTTTTATTTACCAAAATTTAATAGGTCATGTTCATGAATTTACAGGTTTTCGTCCAATTTCGACAGTTTGGGCCATGAATTTTCATGAATTCGTCTTTTTTTCGTTTTTACGAAAATAATTATGAGATAAATTGGTGACGGGAAATTTCATTCCAATCCATACAAAAACGAACAATATCCTCTTCAACCAATTCAGAGCCAGTCTGCACCTCAATAAAATCCACATCGGTCACAGCCAAAATGCTATGCTTCGTCCCTTCAGGAATGCGAACTACATCGCCAGCCTTCACTTTGTGCAGCTTCTCATTCAAAATAATTTCCGCTTCACCGCTAATAATGGTCCAGATTTCACTTCGTTTGAAATGAAGCTGGTAGCTGATATTTTTGCCTTTCCGTACGCGAATTCGTTTGGTCAATACCTCGTTACCCTCGTCATACTTGACATAATCCACAACCCGATACTGCCCCCAACGACGTTCTTCATACATTGGACGCTGATCATGAGCCTTGAGCACTTCCTTAATGCGAGGACTTTCTGCCTTATTGGTCACAAGAATGCCATCCGGGCTAGCGGCTACAATCAGATCATTCGTTCCAATGATCGCTACAGGAATGTCTAACTCGTTAATAAGACTCGTATTGACGCAATCCTCCGTTACTACACCTCTGCCCACTTGTTGATTAGACATTTCTTCTGTGAGCGTATTCCAGGTACCTAAATCCTTCCAAAAACCATCATATGGAAGAACTACAATATCCTTTTCCTTCTCGACTACTTCATAGTCAAAGCTGATTTTTTCCAGAGATGCGTATTGCTTTTGCATTTCTTCATAATTAAGCGGCAACCCCTTGGATGCCAAGATATCCAGCAAATAACTTAATTTGAATGCAAAAACCCCGCAGTTCCATAGAGCATTGCGTTCAATCAGACGCTCCGCCTGCTCCCGGTCGGGTTTCTCTTGAAAATGGCTCACTTCGCGGTAGCCTGTGCTACCTTGAGTGGCATCGTTTTTCGGAATAATGTAACCATATTTCTCTGAAGGATAGGAAGGGACAACCCCGATTAAAGCAAGCTTGCCTTCACTCTCCTGAAGCGTATGTTCCAACTGGGCTACGGAAGCGAAGAAAGCATCCTCAACATAAGGATCTACAGGCAATATTGCTATAATTTCATCAGGCGAAACACCTGCAATGGAATATAGATAAGTCGCTGTCAGCGCAATCGCAGGAAAGGTGTCTCTGCGTTCCGGCTCAACAATGATGCGCGTATTCGGCCCGACCTGACTCTGGATCATTTCGACCTGTGCTCTCCCTGTCGCAATAAACGAGGATTCTGATAATCCGTTGTCTCCCAATTGTCTCCATACCCGCTGTACCATGGATTCCGAAGTCCCCTCCGGGCTCTCCAGTACCTTCAAAAATTGCTTGGAACGGGAATCGTTGGACAAAGGCCATAATCTTTTACCGGAACCACCAGACAAAAGTACGAGCTTCATAACTCTCCACTTCCTCTCTATAATGTATGGGTGATCGGATGGGGCAGGGTTGAGTAGCCCGCTACGGGATGGATTCGATCTTACGATCGCTGTTGGACCGGGATTCATTCGATTATATAAAATCGTATAAAGGTTTGAATCCCTCTAAGCTTATGCTTCCGATGCGAGCTTTCCTTTAGAAAGCTTTCAGGCGAACACTATCGCTTCTCCAGATTCAAATCCAACCCTTCGCTACTCAAAAATGCATCATATCGATCATACCTTGTGGTGCAAAAGGCACGACCGGACATTATTAAGTCCGGTCAGCCTGTAAAAATCTCACGCCTTCGGCAACAGCAATGGCTTCTTTGCGTCGCAGGAGCAGCATAGCGTATCCGCATGGTAGTGCTTGCTCCACAGGGGCGGCGCAGCGCCGCTTGATCGGAAGGAGCGGCTTCAACCGTGCCGCTCCTTCCGATACGCCCTTCCTGCTCCCACCCCATAAGGTGGGAGATTAAAAATCGTGACTCCACGGCGGAAAGCAGCGGAGCGGGCAGAATTGTTCTGAAGAAGCGCAGCGTTTGCCTTTACCCCCGGATTTTAACCTTTGAATGTTTTACACAATCCAAAAATCCGGGGGTAACAGCAATCGGAAGAACAATCTGCACGTGTAGCGTCTCCACCCCCGCCACAGTCATTTTTTAAACTTCCACTTTATCTCTGTTCCACCCACTCATCCGCGGACGACCCACGGAATAGTATTCCAGCCCGGAGCCTTGAATCTGTTCCTCAGCGAATACGTTACGACCGTCGATGAGAACCGGCTTGTGCAGAATGGAGGCCAGTTGTACGAGATCGACTTTTTTGAACTCTTCCCAATCGGTCAACAGGCACACAGCGTCGCTACCTTCAGCGGCTTGCTGTGGGGATGAGCACCACACAATATTCGGGTGATCCACGCGCTCCTTGAATTTATCCATCGCAATGGGATCATACAGTTTGACAATAGCGCCTGACTGAATGAGCGTTTCTACGATTTCCAGTGCTGGAGCTTCGCGGATGTCATCTGTATTTGGCTTGAAGGCGAGGCCCCAAATACCAATGGACACACCGTTCAGTTGACCCAGCGATTCGCGCAGCTTGGATACAATCATAAAGCGCTGGTCGGTATTCACCTCGACCACCGATTTCAACAACTTAAATTCATAGTCTACATTACCCGCAATTTGGATAAGCGCATTTGTGTCTTTTGGAAAGCAAGACCCACCATACCCGATCCCAGCTTGTAGGAAAGAGGAGCCAATCCGTTTGTCCATACCCATACCATCAGCCACACAGGTTACATCGGCGCCAACCTTTTCGCAAATATTAGCAATTTCGTTAATGAACGAAATTTTAGTTGCCAGAAACGCATTGGACGCGTATTTGATCATTTCAGCACTACGGATATCCGTCACATAGATTTTATCCGTGAACACCTGATGCAGAGTGACCATGGTTTCACGCAATCCTGTATTGTCCAAACCAATAATGATGCGATCCGGATGAAGTGTATCATTGATGGCTGAGCCTTCTCTCAGAAACTCTGGCGCGGAGACGATATCGAAAGACAAACTCGTGTGGCGAGCCAATACATCCTTAATCTTTTCGTTCGTTCCGACAGGTACAGTGCTCTTGGTCATAATAATCTTATACCCGTTCATGGCTTTCCCAACATCAGCAGCCGCCTGTTCAATGTACGACAAATTTGCCTCGCCGTTAGCCAGAGAAGGCGTACCTACCGCCAAAATTACGATATCCGAGCGGCGTACCGCATCGGCCAAATCCGAGGTGAACTCCAAACGGCCGGCTTCCAGATTCAACGCGATCAATTCCTCAATACCCGGTTCATAAATCGGAGATTCCGCCCGGTTCAACATGTCGATTTTGTGCTGCTCCAGATCGACACAAATCACCTCATTACCTTTTTGCGCAAAACATACACCCGAGACGAGCCCAACGTATCCAGTACCGATTACAGCCAGCTTCATTCCGTTCATCCTCCTTTTAGAAAGTTCACATAGGCTTGTTCTACATACTTTTTTAATTGATCCTTGAAGTTATCTTCATCAAATTTGCGGGCATGGGTAATGATATCGTCCACATTCCATGCATGTTGCTCAACCTTTGCGACGGCCTCCAGCACATCCTCTACTTGATGCTTGCGGAAAAATACGCCGTTCACATGAGGAACAATCGTATCCAGCGCTCCCCCACCCTGAAAAGCGATGACAGGCCGTCCGGCCGCATTCGCCTCCAAAGGCGTAATACCGAAGTCCTCTTCACCCGGAAAAACGAGCGCTCGGCATTCTGCCATCAGCTTGTTAACCTCTTCGTCCTCAAGCCTGCCGAGGAACTCAATGTTCGGGGCAGCCATACCTTCGAGTCGTTTACGATCCGGTCCTTCACCCACAATGCGCAGCTTGAGACCGTTACGTTTGAATGCTTCGATCGCGAGATCGATGCGCTTGTAGGACACCAATCGGGATACGATCAGGTAATAGTCACCGATGTTTGTAGCGCGTTTAAAACGGGATGTATTAATAGGTGGGAAAATGACATCCGAATCCCTTTGGTAATAGTGCAAAATTCTTCTTTTAACAACCGAAGAGTTGGCGACAAACTGGTCTACGTTGCGAGAAGTTTTGGCATCCCATGTTTTCAACCGGTTCATGTACAGCTTTAGCATGTTTTTGAGCAGGTTGGATTTGGACTGCCGGGCCATATATGTATCGTAATCCCAGGCAAACCGCATCGGTGTGTGACAATAACAAATGTGAAACGTATGCTTGGGTACCTGGATGCTTTTCATAAATGCGCTGCTGGAGCTTAAAACAATGTCGAAATCCCTGAAATCAAAATCACGGATAGCGATGGGATACAGCGGCAGCACTCCTTTGAAGTTGGCCTTCACTCCTGGGACGTTTTGTAGCCAAGTGGCTCTAATATCCGCATCCTTCAAGTTACGCGACAGGCGGTCGTCGCTGAACACCGTTGTGAAGATAGGAGCCTCCGGATACATATCGTGGAATACCTCTACTACCCTTTCCGCTCCGCCCATTTGGATTAAGTAATCGTGTGCTATCGCTATTTTCATCTGAATCATCCTTTAACGCGAATGTCGGTCAGACTCCTGCCAACAAACCCTTATAGTAATGAACTATATCCTTAACTGTGTTCTCGATGACAAAATGCTTCTTGACCCGCTCCATCCCTCTCTCACCCATCTGCTGACGTTCCTGTGGATGCTCCAACATCCAGCGGATGGCTTCTTCCAGCTTAGCCGGGTCACCCGGTTCAATAAGTAGCCCGGTTTCATGGGGTACCACCGTTTCCTTGGGTCCACCCTCATTGGAAGCAATCACTGGGAGACCCGCAGCCATGCCTTCAATAATGACCTGACCGAATGGTTCTGGTGTAATAGAGGTATGAATCAGCAAATCACAACGCTGCATCAGGCCTTGAATGTCATCGACGTGTCCCAGCAGATTGACGTTAGCCAACCCGTATTCGCGCATCGTGGACTCTAATCGTTGCTTGTATTCCTCTTCTCCGAACAACGCATCTCCAGCCAGCCAGAATTTCACGCGCTGATCCGGTAAAAAGGAGCGTGCCGCTTCCAGTAAAATATGCTGTCCCTTCCATTCCGCCAATCTGCCGACCAATACGACGTTAAACGAGTCATCAGCACGTAAATCCGCAGCCGTGTCACGTGCTGTAATTGCTTTAGCAAAAGCGGAATAAACGACAAGCGTCTTTTTGTCCGGGGGTAACTCCAACGCACTCAGCGTGGACTTGGAATTAGCAATCACTCCGTTGGGCAAAAAGCGGGACATCAGCCGAATCCCTTTGGCTACAATCGGCTTCAGATACGGCGGACCGATGTGGTCACGGATATGCCAGATCAAGGGCAGCTTCGCCGATTTGGCGGCTACTGCACCATATAGTGCAGACTTGAGCGAGTTCGTGTGAACGCACACGACCTTTTCCTCACGCAGCAAGGGCGCAAGTTTTCTACCGTAAGCCAGCAAACGAAAAGCTGCTGCAGGCGCACCTAGATTCACGGCATTTCGTCCCCGATTGCGAATCGAATCGTCCAATGGGATGATGCGCACATCAATATCACGCTGCCGAAGCCGATCTGCCAAATCGCCCTCCTCTGCCAAAATAACGAGTGGGTCGATATGTTCCCCGATATTCGTCAGTATGTTATACAAAGCGACTTCGCCGCCGCTCCATCTTGCCGTATGGTCAATATAAGCTACTCTCATCATTTCGCCGCCGCCTTTCTATCAAGGACCTGTCGGAACACCTCTTCCACCTGCTCCGCTACATGTCCCCATGTATATCTGCTCAGGACATGGTCCCGGCATTCCCTTGCATTCGGTAGAAGTTCACGATGATCCAGCACACGCAGCAATCCTTCAGCAATGGCTTCACTATCCGTTCCCTTGAACAAAAGCTCAGGACGGAATCCTCTTAAAATCTCCTTGTTGCCACCCACAGGAGTCGCCAGCACCGGCAGTCCCGAGGCCATCGCCTCCACTGTGATCAGACCGAAGCCTTCCAGTGCCTGTGTGGGTACAACGAACAAATTCGATGCTTGGTGATACAGTGGAAGCTCCTCATCCGACACATAACCGAGCAGCCTTACATGGTTATGAAGATTGTATTCCTCCACCTTGGAAGCCAATTCCTCCATTAAGGGGCCCTTCCCTCCAATCAGCAACAGATGATCAGGATGACGCTCGGTTACTCGTCTCCATGCTTCCAGTAGCTGTAGCAGTCCCATTCGATTAACAAGACGACGAACGGTTAGCACAATCGTCGCATTTTGCGGCAAATTCAGGCGCTTCCGCACGGCTTCTTGATCCTCTGCCGGGTGGAACCTTTCTACATTCGCCGCACCAGGAATAATATGAATTTTGCTGAGTGGAACCTTATAGTGCTCATGCAAAATATCCCGAAAAGTCTCGCTTAGCACTATAAATTTATCCGACAGACCGTAGGCCTTCATTTCAATGGATTTGGCCAACGTCGTTTTTAGAAAATGCTTGATGCCCTGTCCCTCAATCTTCATTTCCTCCGTCCACGGTCCGTGAAAGGTGGTAACTACCGGGATTCCTCTTTTTTTCGCCTCCAGCGCCGGCCCGACACTATAGGGGGCAAAATGGGAATACAATATATCCATCGGTTGCTTGTCAAACAACTCTGCTGCATATTTTTGCATTAGCTCCCGGCGCTTCCAGATGGATTGCTGCTTGCTGCCAATCGTATGAATCCGAATACGGTCGGGCGCTTGCGGCTGCTCGTCACTACAGATTAGAGCATCCAACGTATTGCGCTCTAGCGTAAGCTGCTCACAGATCGATTTGAAATATGTGTTGAGGCCTCCTGGCTGCAAGGACGGCCAGCTAAGCCCCGTTGCCGCAATACGAAATCCGTTATTGTACGACATAGCTGGTTTCTCCTTTCTGCTCGGTATGTCCGTCATCCACGATTTCTATCTTTTTTCGCCGCTTGGTTAGCTCATAATGCTTGAAGCAGACGAGAAACTCATACATCACCCAGAATACTGCTACGGCAAAACCCGCCAATCCCTTGCGGTATAAGCCTTGGACAAAATACTTCTGCACAAAGCGGGCAGGAGGCCGCCACAATAGTCTGGTAATCCGAAAGGATCTTCCTCTGTTAAATGCCGTCTCTGCTTCCAGATCTGTATATTTGTTAAAACGGGTCATATGATCACTGATGCTGCGGAAGCCATAGTGCCATAACACGCCCTCCAGATTGACAATCTGCGAAGAGGCTACATCCGGCATTTCATGAACAAGACTATTCGTAATGCCATAAATACGCCGATTGTACAAACGAACCAGGTATTCCCCTTTGTTCATCCATTTGCCGAGAAAATCTCCAATCCGAAATACGGAATATGCTTTGGCCGGATCGTGGAGCGTTTCCTTTACTTTCAATAAGTCTCCAAGCAACTCTGCATCCACTACTTCGTCCGTATCAATCAGGAATATCCAATCAAATTCCGCTTTTTCAACACCAAACATGCGCTGTTTGGCATAACCGGGCCACGGGTTAGAAAACACCCGACAGCCCAAGGATTCAGCTACCTGAATCGTATTGTCCTTGCTCCCTCCGTCAATGACGACGATATCGTCCGCAAAGGGCTTGCAGGATTTAATGGCGGCTGTGATTCGAGTGCCATCATCCTGAGCGATAATAACTACGGATATCCGGTTGTCCGCGGGAACGCTAGACATGTGGTTCATTAGCGGGTGCCTCCTTCTTTATCTAACCGTTAACTGGCTTTTTCCGGATGTAGTGTGACATCGTTGATCGGAGCCATTGAAAATCTTGTTTGGAAATAAGCAGTCTTGGAATCTTCATTTTTAGAACGAATTTAACATTACATAAAATGAAAATGAACCGTAGAATTCCCGAAGACAGCATTGCTATGCCTGCACCCGTCAATCCATATTTCGGTACGAGTATGGACAGCAATGGAATGACGAGCGCCAATCCGACACCCTGTAGAATGGTAACCAGTTTGGGCTTACCCAACGCCATAAATTGTTGTGCCAGCACCATGGTCCCTCCACTGATAGCAACCTCAAGCACCAGGAACCGGAATACCGTAAGCGCTTGTTTAAACTCTTGACCATATAACAATGTAAATACGAACGGAGCAATCAGCATCAGCATCACGGCAGCCAGAAAGGTTGCCGTTGATGTCACTCGAAATGCCCGAAATGTTATGGCCACCGCCTCTTCCTTATTCAGACCGGAGGCTTTGGGAAACAGCACGACAATGATCGAGGTAGAAAATACATTCACCATCCTGGCCAAGCTGACCGCTACTGCATATAAACCGAGATCAGCGGGTCTGAGCAGACCCGCAATCAAAATCTGATCAATATAAGTGGAAACCTGCCCCATGAGATCATTTCCGTATGAACCCATACCGTAGGTAAAGAGATTTTTAAATTGCGTCCAGCTGTTCTTTACCTTTGGTTTGTACAGCCGAATCATTCGTATCGTGACACCGATATAAATCGGCAAACCTGGCAGTAAATAGGCCAATGCCGAGGTGTACGGATTCATATTTCCGGTTAGGATCAGAATCGCTAGACCCAGCAGTGTACTTAGCGGTACCAGATACCGGAATAAATTGTACTGCTTATATTCCGAGCGAACTTGAAGCAATGCATTATTGATTTGTGAAATCGCTATGAGCGGACACATCATCATGGAGCACTGTGCGAAAAGTATGACCGATGAAGAAAAAGAGCGCAGCCAATAAGGAATTAGAAATACTCCGACGAGTGTCGCCAAGCCCCCGAACATGGTAGCCAGCAGCAAGGCCAGACCATACAGCTTGCCCGTTTCCTCCGGTTTCCTTTTCGCATTGTAAATCAATGCAGACGGGACACCGAAGCTCATGCAGAAGGCGAGAAATTGGGACCAGTTCACCATCGCTGTCTGTTCCCCGCGTCCAGTAGGACCCAGGAATCGTGCCGTTAGCACACCAGTCAGCATATTCACGACGAGAATCAGCATACTGAATATCATCGTTTTTACTGCTGCAGAGCTGTTATCCTTGCTTTTGGCAAACCGAATCACCGTGGACCATAGTGTCCGGACAGGTGCGGATAATGCTTGTAAGTTTTGCACAGCCTTTACCTTCTTTCCGCGATGACATCTTTTGCCCATAGTCCTATTCCGATCATCATCCAGATCAGATAGCCGCGCATACCGGGGAAACCATTATCTGATATGAGACTGGCTACAGCTCCGGCCCACGTAGCCAACGCCAGTCTGATATAAGGCTGACTGGCATCTCGTGCGGCAATACGGGCGAGAAGGCGCTTGATGATAACGAACAGACCACCGAAGAAAAAGAATGCCCCGAAAATACCGAAGGTGAGGAAAATGGCGATATATCCATTATCCATAATCCCAAGTTCGCCGAGATCGCCGCCGTTATCAAGCTTGGTTCCGATTCCTACACTCCCGATCCCCTGCCCGACCGGATTGCCAGCAATCGCCGGAAGCATCGTATGCAGTAAATCCAAACGTTCATTGTACGAATGATCCTGCTGAATATCCGTCAGCGTCTGCATGCGAGCCACCAAACCTTCTGCCCCTGGAAGTTTTGGAACAATGATGTAGAGAAGAAGGCCAACTATAGCTAGTTGAAACAAGGTTTTCCACTTTCCCTTGGAAGATGAACTGAGAATGTAAGCCAGCAACATGACGAATGCAATTAGCCAGGCTGAACGTACCAGCGTGATCAAAAGACAAACGACCGTCAGCAGGATTCCGATCCATCCCAAAGTGCCACGCCACCGTTTTTCCATTAGCATGGGTACAAGTGCCATCGCCAGGAAAATAGCGCAGGGACCGGGCGAGTTCATGGAAGAAAATACTCTGATTTGAAGTGGTTCTGGAACACCAATGGAATTCATTTCTACATGATTCATCCAAAATGCATCCCACGGAGGCACCGTCAAGTACTGGATAATGCCGTAAATCGCCACAAGAACAGCAATGTTGGCATATGAATACAGCAGTCGGTCCAGCTCCTTCGCTTTCATGGGCTTAATCGCAAGATATGGCAATAGGATCAAAGGAACCACATAATTGGCTAAATCATAAGCAAAAACAATACCATTTTTGAATAACCCGACCACACTTCCGTAGGCCAGTTCTATGCCGAAAAATACAGCAATTCGGGTCAAGGGTTTTTCCGCCTGATGAATGCCTCGCAACACAGGAATAATCAACATACTGCTTACCAGCAGTGGTGCCACGCTCAACAAGGAAACCGAGTGATACGTTCCCTCCAACCAATCCGCAATGCGGCGGATTTCCGGGCCTACTGCCCACACTGCCAGTGTGTAAGGAATCAGTAGCCGGGATTGCAAGATCGCCAGCAGGAAGGCCGGAAAAACGAGCGCCAGCAATATGGCTCCCTGCTGGCTCATGGTGGGATTCATCTTGGCGCTGACAAATCCGATGGCGAGTGGCAACATACAAGCCAGCAACCCCATGCCGATCATGCCGATTCCACGCCGATTTCCTAGCCAAACGGAAATCTGCTGATCTGCCAACCGACTCATGTTTCTCACCCCTGACCTCCCTTCATCCGCTTCCGCTTGAACATCTCCTTAAACAGCAGAACGAGAAATTGGGAATCCTCAATCAAATATCTTTTCCACAATCGTTTAGGCTCCTGAGACAACCTCCAGAACCATTCAAATCCCGTCTTCTGCATCAGCTCCGGTGCTCTTTTCACATTTCCCGACAGGAAATCAAAGGTCGCTCCCACCCCAATCGAAATCGGAGCGCGGTAAGTCTCATAATATCTATAAATCCATTTTTCCTGTTTAGGGGCGCCTACACCTACAAAAACGATGTCCGGGCGAGCCTCTTGAAGCAATTGGACAATGTGCCTGTTCTCCTCTTCGTTTTTCTCAAAGCCATAAGAAGGAGAATAACAGCCCACCACATTCATGTTCGGATAAGATTCCTGGAGATTGAGCATAGCCTTCTCAGGAATACCGTCAGCTGCACCCAGAAAAAATAACCGATAGCCTCGATCCTCAAAAGCCTCTCCTAACCGAGTGAACAAATCTGATCCGGACACCTTTTGTTTGAGAGGCTTTTTCAGTAACTTGGACGCCCATATGATAGGCATCCCATCGGCCACTACAGCTCCGGCATCCGAATATACCTTGCGGAATTCATCATCCTTGCGAAGCTTGATCACATGATCGACATTACAGGTCAAAATGTAGGAATGACGCTGATGTTCAATAGAAGTATCTATAAATTCGAGTAGATCATTAAAATCGTAATTATCAAAGTTGACATCGAACATGTTCACTCTGCTCATCGTATCACTTCTCTTTGCGAAAATCGGTTTGAGTAGATGTCTGGTATAACGCGTTCAAATACCAGCAAAATGGAATAATCATCTGAACCGTCGACAACGTATTATCTGAAAACGAGTAGATCAGAAAGCCTGCAATTAAGCTTGCAAAATAAGGTTTGATAGACTTGGCAAGCGACCGGTAAATGAGAGCGAACACGATCAGCAATGAAAGCATTAATAGTCCGCAACCGATATATCCCGTGTCAAAATAAAAGCGTATATACTCGTTATGCGGTACAACAAAGCCATTGAATAATGTCCCGTCGTTCGCGACCGTTACCGCACCAAGACCTCTCCCTGACCAAGGGTAATCATGTACTCTGTTCAAAAAATATTCCCATGCCTCCGAGCGTCCCGACAGGTCAATGCCTGTATCGGTCTCCCGTTCGAAGGAGCGTTTTTTTAAATTGTTCCATTGCAGGGCCACCGCCCCCAGAGCAACCAAAAACGATCCGGCCAGCGGTAGCAAATAATTGACTTTCCCCTTGAGGTACTGACGGGCAATATCAAACAGATACACAGCAAACATTAATAACAATGCCAGAATCGGTCCACGTGTACCGGTAGCGATCAGAATCAGAAAGTTCAGTGCCAACACAGTGTAATAAAAAGCGGCTTGCTTGGGTTTGCGTTTGACCTCAATTAGAGAGACGGCAATTCCGAGAAAGGAGAGCATTGCCAGATGCGGCGGTATATTCGCTCCTTGTACTCTGACTGCGCCCGTAAATTCCACATCCGTAAACGAATGCAGCCCCACAACCTGCAAACCCAGTCCAATGACCACACTAATAATTGGCAACAGACTGATCAGTCGGATATGCTTTTCTGCCACATCCTTTTTCCACTGGATCAGTAAAAAAAAGAAAGGGAGTGATAAACCGACGAACGCCTTGACGGCAATCGAGGTCGTTAACAAAGGCAGCCATGCTGAAAATCCAAATGTGATCCCCAGCATGATCACCAATGCCCAGACCGGATAGCTGAACTTGAGACGTATGCCATACACGAGCATGCACGGCACCAGCAGAGCCAAAATGCCCAATTTGTACAATGACAAAATCTCAATACCGAACACGCCACCCTGATACAGAGAATCGACTGAGACTGCTGTACTTAGCAAAACAGCGTAGCTGATGCGCTCCGGATGATGGATAGAAATAGCCAGCAAGAGCAGTAAACATACCGCCGCGATACTGACCACCGGCTGATAGGTAGCCGCAATTCCTACAGCAAGAGCGCCCAGTAGAAAAATAAAAACATGCTGTATGGTGTTTATTCTAGTAGTCCAAGGATAGTTACTCATGTTCCATCTTTCACCCCGCAGCTGACTCGCTTTTCCGGTTGCGCAGTGTATCCAGCGTCCCACGGATACTTTCAAGCCTGCACCGGTTCAACAGCTTCCTGCCCTCACTACGCGCCAGCAGGGAATCCACAGTGATGTATAACACTTTGGCTGCCGTCTTCGCCATCAGCATCGCGTTGCCGCGCAGACCTACGGCCTGAGCAGCATTAGACATGCCCTGACAATAGTAGCGGTTCATGATCCATTCTTTCGTTAACCGTGAAGCCGGCACAAAATGTTCCACAGACATGTGTGGATGATACATAATCGTTCCACCATTTTTACGGATTTGCTCGAATACCCACGATTCTTCACCTGATAGAAGGATATCTCCCTTTCTGCCTAGATGAAGAGGGAACATAACGGCAGCAAAAGCCGTTTTGCGCATCGCCATATTCGCTCCAAATGGATTCAGTCCCGACGGATATTCACGAACGGCTTTGCCCAGATCAATAATCGTGTAAGGCAGTTCAAGCGGGCCTGTTAGCCAACCCGGTCGTTCCGTCTCAAACATAGGGTCAATTTTCCCACCCATAGCCGTCAGCTCAGGATTGTTCCCGAATGCTGACATAATCGTTTGCAACCATGTAACACACGGAATTGCATCATCATCGAGAAAAGCAATGACTTCCGCTCTTGATAACGTAATGCCTGCATTACGAGCAGCAGACAGTCCTTGTTCGCGCTCATAATGATATCGGAGATGAATATTCTGACCATGGGCGACGGTGAACCTTTTGATCGTCGCTGCTGTATGATCAGTGGATCGGTTATCGACCACTATGATCTCAGCCAGTGCAAGGTCTTCCAGCTCCAGCAGGGACATTAACGTTTTCTCCAGCAGGTCCGCCCGGTTATAGGTGCAAATAACGACGGACACTGCGGGACATCGCTTGAATGCATCCATCAGTAAGCATCCTTGGAGAACAGCATTTTAACGCCTGTTTTCATGATGATTTTCAAATCGAGCCACGTATTGCGAACATGAATATACTTCAAATCCATTTGCACCATTTCTTCGAAGCCTACACTGTTACGTGCGCTCACCTGCCAGTAACCCGTACATCCCGGTGTTACAATCAGGCGTTGCTTATCATAATCGGAATATTGCTCGACCTCGCTGGGCAACGGCGGACGCGGACCGACTAAGGTCATGTCGCCAACCAACACGTTCCACAGCTGCGGAATCTCATCAATACTCGTCTTGCGCAGAAAACTGCCAATTTTCGTGATCCGAGGATCGTTTTTAATTTTGAACATGGCGCCGCTCACTTCATTCAGCTCCATCAAGTCCTTTTTCAGTTCCTCTGCATTGGACACCATTGAACGGAATTTATACATATCGAATAACTTCTCATTCTTGCCCACCCGAGTTTGCTTGAAAAACACGCTTCCCTTTGGGTCTTCGAGCTTAATCAAAACGCCTACCACTACAAAAAGTGGAAGCAAGACGATCAAGCCCACGAACGACAGCAGCATATCAAGGAGGCGTTTTGTGACCAGGTAGGACGTTTTATCCTGAATTTGTGTATTTCCGTATGGCATGTAAAACGCTTTACCTGACATGACAGCCTCGCCGTCCTCCGGTAAATTTTCCATGCTCATGCTGACGTACCCCCTCTCAACCTGCCGTGGTTGCTTTCTCGGTCTTTTTCAACCATTCATTCATAGCCTCCATAACCGGATACTTCAAATCATCGCTGGCAAGTGCAAATTCAAGTGTGGTTAAAATATATCCAAGACGCTCACCCACGTCATAACGTGTGCCTTCAAAATCATAGGCGTACACACGCTCACTCTGATTCAGCTTTTGGATCGCATCCGTCAGCTGAATTTCGCCGCCAGCTCCTTTTTCCTGAAGATCAAGATATTTGAAAATTTTCGGCGAGAACACGTAGCGACCCATAATAGCCAAATCGGATGGCGCTGTACCTGGAGCCGGTTTTTCTATAAAATTATTCACTCGGTACAAGCGTCCGTCCTGCTGATCCGGTTCAATGATGCCGTACCGGTTCGTAAATTCCTGCGGTACCCGCTGCACACCGATAACCGAATTTTGAGTTTCCTCATACTGATCCATCAGCTGGCGCAGGCAAGGTTTCTGACCTGTTACGATATCATCGCCCAGCAGCACACCAAACGGCTCGTCCCCGATAAAGCGTCTTGCGCACCATACCGCATGTCCAAGACCTTTGGGTTCTTTTTGGCGAATGTAGTGGATTTCCACTCCCGAAGAGCGCTGTACTTCCTCCAGAAGCTTCAGCTTACCGTCCTCGAGCAGTTTGGATTCCAGCTCAAATGCGTTGTCAAAGTGGTCCTCAATGGCACGTTTGCCTTTACCCGTAACGATAATAATGTCCTCAATACCCGAAGCAATCGCTTCTTCCACGATATATTGAATCGTAGGCTTGTTGATAATTGGAAGCATTTCCTTAGGCATCGCTTTTGTGGCAGGGAGGAAGCGCGTACCTAACCCTGCTGCTGGAATAATGGCCTTTTTCACTCTTTTCGTCATCGCACTCATTCTCCTTGCTTCATCGAATTTTGGTGTTGCTTACTTCACCTGATTCATCACAATTCCAACCAGCGTCGCACTGGCCTGCTCCATGAGTTGCTTTGTTTTGCGTAGATCTTCCCGTTTGGTACGACCATGTCTAGCAACGAGAATCACACCATCCGTCAAGCCTGCAATCAAGCGAGCATCCGTATAATTCAACGCCGGAGCCGAATCAAGCAGGATGATGTCATATTCACGTTTGAGCTCTTCCAGCAGCTCTGCCATACGTTCGCTACCGAGCAGATCTGCTGCGTTGTACAGGGTGTCTCCACCGGGAACAACCGATAGCTCCAGCCCACCATGCCTAACGGTAGACTTGGAAGAAGCCCCACCGCGCAAATAAGCCGATAGACCTCCGGTATTCTCCATTCCGAATATCTCGTGCAGCGCTGGTTTATGCAGATTGCAATCCACCAGAGCCACCTTCTTGCCTTCTTGTGCAAAGGAAACTCCGATGTTGGCGAGCAGTGTAGTTTTACCCGCTCCGCTTTCCGGCGAGGTCAACAATAGAACCGTCCCACGGTCCTTTTGCCCAATCACCTGCTGCCGGATGTATGTACGGAGGGATCGAAATGATTCCGAGATATACGATGATGGATTACTTTCTGTAATCAACATGTCATTCAATCGCAGCATATTTACGCTCCCCTACCCGTTCTTTGGAATTTCCGGCTGCTCCATCGACGTCCTTCTTGCGAATGACTGGAATCGATGCGATTACCGGAAGGCCGATGTCCGCGTCCGCTTCTTTCTCCGAGCGCAGCGTGCCGTTAATGCTTTCCAGGAACACAATCGTGCCCAATGCAATCATCAGCGACACGAGAAAACTAATCGCAATATTCATGAGCGGGTTCCCATTAATCGGGTCAGGATTGGCCTGAGGGTCCGCTTCATTTAAAATTTTCACATTATTCAATTCCATCAATCCCGGAACTGTCTGTACGAATTTCTGGGTTACCGCGTTTACAACCGCTGCGGCCTGTGGATAGCTCCCTGCCTCAAACGTCAAACCGATAACCTGACTTTTATCCGAGGATTTAATCTGCAGCTTCTCTGCCAACTTCTGCTGCGTCAAACCGAACTCGGGATGAGTCGCTACAACAGCGTCCATAATTTTAGGTGAAGTGAGAATTTGCTTGTAGCTTTCCACCAAATTAAGACTTGTGTTGACGTCGTTCAGATTGTTGCTCCCCTGCTTGGCGGAAATATGATTAACCAGCAGTTGGCTTGAAGCGGAATAGACTGGCTTCACAACATTGTCGCTCACAAAGTATGTTGTTACACATGAGAGAATGACAAAAATTGCGATCAGCCACAATCTTCTTTTGATCAGGACTAGATAATCCAAAATGGTTTTCTCCACAAAAATCCTCCCTCCTACACATTTTCTCTTCTTATTTTAAGTATGATCTAATTGTAACAATCCGTTGTGTGAACGACATGGAACCGAATGGCACTTTCTCCCTCACTACGGGGGGAGGGAAATGTATACTTTCGGATACGGCATGGTATACTTTTGTACCATGCTTTGTCGATTATGGAAAAAGAAATCGAAAAAAGCCTCAAAATCACAAAGCTTAGTGATTTTGAGGCTTTTCTTTCCACTCGCATATAAAAGTGCAGCGCAGCTTATAGAGTCAGCGCATCATACCATGTTTGTTGGCTCGTACTTCGCCAGACCAATGGCATTGGCATACAATGCTGCCTGCGTACGATCCGCCAGCCGCAGCTTGGCCAAGATCTGACTGACATGCTTTTTGACTGTGAACTCACTGATAAATAACCGCGATGCAATTTCACGATTGCAGGCTCCTTGTCCCAGCTCGACCAGCACTTCCTTTTCCTTTGGCGTCAGGTCGTCCGACAGATTGCCCGCATCTTCACGCAGCTTGTTTTCGAGAATAGCCGGATCATAATATTTGCGTCCTTTGTTGACAAGATGAATCGCGTAAATTAATTCCTCAGGCAATGCTTCCTTAAGCACATAACCATCCACGGAAGCTTCCTCTGCTTTCAGAAAATCTTCACGTGTTGCGGAAGAGGTCAGCAAAATAAATTTGCTTCTGAAACCACGTCCGCGCGCTATCTTGATAATATCCAGCCCCGATTCATCAGCTAGTTTCAAATCCAGCAGTACCAGATCCGGATCTGTTTCCTCAATCACCACAAGTGCTTCCTGTTGATTCTGGGCCTCTCCCGCAAACTGAACATTGGGTTGCATGGATATAACCGCAGCGAGTCCTTTCCGTACTAAAGGATGATCATCGACAATGACAATTTTCATGATTCGGCCTCCTGTCTACAGTTCAGGATTTGCATAATCCCTATGTATCCGATTGTTACCGCAGATTTTGTATTGCAGAATGTTCACACATTTTATTCGAGGATTTTGCAAAACCCTCATTCATAAGCATTTACCGGAATGGACAATCGGATCTGTGTTCCCTCTCCGATTCGACTCGAAATATCAAATTCGCCTCCCATCGATTGGGCTAAATATTCCATATTCATCATGCCCAGGCCCCCGCCTGCACTGACCGCCTCACCTCCTGCTACCATTCTCGCCGTCTCAAACCCTACTCCGTCGTCATGAATAGACAGTCTAATCACTTGGGGCGTCAATTTTAACTTCACATCAATTCGCTTGGCCAATCCATGACGGATTGCGTTTCCCGCCGCTTCGGAAATGATGCGGAACAAAGCCTTTTGGTACAAATACGGAAGTGAATAATGATCACCATGAATGTCAAAATCAATTTGTACATGGTTCAGCTTGGAGAGTGTATGCAGATGACTTTTCACCGTCCCTAACCAAGTTGAGCCTCCGCTTTTTTTCGAGCTTAAACTATGAATCGCCCCTTTCAGCTCTCTAACCGCTTGGTTGGCAGATTGCTGAATTAGATCAATTTGCTCCTCCACCTGCTCCTTTGGCTGATGACACCAGGTTTGCCGGAGAGAATGCGTTGCGTACACAATACCAAAAAGACTTTGAGAAACATTGTCATGCATTTCATTTGCAATCCGGTTCTGCTCATTCGTCACAATCAGCTGATTTTCAATACGCTCCAGCTCATAGCGCTCCAAGAACACAGCGCTCAGCTCAGCCAAGAATATCAGTTGTTGCACGAGCCAGCGTCTTCCTGTCAGACTTTGATCCGGTCCCAGCTTGAGGCCAATCGTCGCTACAAAGCGGGTCGTCATCGGTACGGTGATCATGAGAAAGTCGCCCCATTCTGGCAGATGTCTGAAAAATGGCTCGCGCTCTTCCCTGAACTCCTCCCGGTAATTCTCCAGTTCCTCGAATAATTGCTCCTCCTCCTCCACCGTCCAGCCTGTCTGGCTGCTTGCCGGTGCATCCTCTTCCTGACTATCCAGCCAGAAAAATGCACGGCTCTGCTTGGTTAGCTTGACAGTGTAATCCGAGATGACCTGACCCAGATTTAATGCCTCATTATGGCTGGTCGTCTCCATGATGTGGTAAATCGACTTGATATGATCCATCGTCTCATTGGCTTGTTCTTTAGCCACCTTCAGTTCGTCCTTCATGACGCCAATAACCTGCATTGCCATCGTGGTTACGATCAATACCAGAAACAAATTAATGTTCTGCAATATAAGATCCCACAAAAAATATTGACCTGGTGTAAAAAAGATATAACAAAATGTAAGCACCAAACCGATATAAGAAAGTAGGAGCGTCCAGCTATACCTCATAGATAGATGAGCACAAGCTACCAGCATGGGAGTAATCACATACCATTTGAACGGGCTATTTATCCCTCCGGTCGGGAATAACAACAAAATGATCCCTGCTGTTTCTAGTGCAATACTACATTTCAATACCATATCATGAAGTCTGTATTTACGGTAAATCCAAGTAAATGCTGTAACGGATAAAAATAGAAAACCAATCAGTAATAGCTTCTGCCATACGATTAACCTAGATGATTCGAACAGAAAAACAAGTGACGTTAAAGATAGTGATACATAACGGTATAAAAAAATCATTTTGTCTTCTGCTGACTTCTTCAACTTCATCCTGTCACCCTATTCTGTGTTTTGAAGGGACGATGGGCATATTAGGTTTGTTTGCGTACTCTAAAAAAATCATAACCAATCCAAAAATAAATAACAAGACATAAACTCTTACGTAAACGGTTACATTCCAAAAAATTTGGTACTTTTTATAACATATTTACCGTTTCAGGAAAACATTTTGGGGGTAATGTCATAATTTATGACGTTTGTCAAGGAAATGAATCACATATTTAGTAACCTAAAAAAGACTTGCTGGTACCACCGTGATTATAACAGCGGTATTCAGCGAGTCCTTTTTTAGTAAATTTGGTAGTCTACATTTTAGCCCCCGGCACGCGCCAATTCACGCATATTGGCTTCAAATGCTGCCAACAGAGCTTCATCTCCGCTCAAACCAGTTGCCTCTTCTTTTTGAATCTGTTCAACCATACGCTTGTAATCCTTTGGAATCACCCGTACAAACTGCTGAATCGCAGTCTGCCAATCATCCAAAATACGTTGTCCCGCTTCACTACCCGTGTAAGTGACATGGCGTTGAATCAAGCCGCGTAAATCCGCTGCTTCTGCAGGTTCTTCCACACCTTCCAGCAACACCATTTCCAGATTACAACGGCTCAGGAACGTCCCCTCAGGGTCATAGACATATGCAATACCTCCGGACATTCCGGCTCCAAAATTCCGTCCGGTTCCACCCAATACCGCTACACGTCCGCCCGTCATATATTCGCAACCATGATCCCCAACGCCCTCAACTACAATTCGTGCGCCGGAGTTCCGAACGGCAAAGCGCTCGCCTGCGATTCCGCTAATGTAAGCTTCACCGCTGGTCGCTCCATACAAGGCTGTATTTCCGATAATAATGTTCTCCTCTGCCTTAAAGGTCGCTTTGTGAGACTTTTTCACAATAACCTTACCGCCAGATAGCCCTTTACCGACATAGTCATTGCTATCGCCTTCCACGCTCAGCGTGATGCCTTTCGGAATAAATGCCCCGAAGCTCTGACCTGCCGATCCAATAAAGTTAAAGCGAATCGTATCCTCAGGCAGACCCGCCGCTCCATACTTACGGGTGACCTCGCTGCCCAGAATCGTTCCTACCGCCCGATTCACGTTTGTAATAGGTAAGGTGCCCTCAACAGGCGTTCCGTTCTCCAGCGCTTCCGCAGCCATCGGTACGAGCTGCTGCATGTCGAGTGTTTCTTCCAGACCGTGATTTTGGCGTTGTACGCGGTAACGTACACTCCCTTCTTCCAGCTCAGGAACATGCAACAGCAAGCTCAGGTCAACGCCCTTCTTCTTCCAGTGCGAATCGGCGTTCACGGTATCCAGACAATCCGTACGTCCAATCATTTCCTGAATCGTACGGAAGCCCAATTCCGCCATAATTTCACGGACATCTTCTGCGATGAAACGCATAAAATTCACCACATGGGCAGGATCACCCATATAATTTTTGCGCAGCTCCGGATTCTGCGTAGCCACACCAACCGGACATGTATCCATTTGGCATACCCGCATCATAATACAGCCCAACGCCACGAGCGGCGCTGTAGAGAAGCCGTATTCTTCTGCGCCCAACAGGGCAGCAACTACCAAATCGCGGCCAGACAGCATCTTGCCGTCTGTCTCCAATACCACGCGGTCGCGCAGGTTGTTTAACATCAGCGTCTGATGCGTCTCCGCCAGCCCCAGTTCCCAAGGCATACCCGCATGGCGAATGGAGCCTTGCGGGGAAGCGCCTGTACCACCGTCGTAACCGCTGACCAGAATAATGTCAGCACGGCCTTTTGCTACCCCTGTAGCAATCGTGCCTACGCCTACCTCTGACACCAGCTTTACGTTAATGTCAGCACGCGGATTGGCGTTTTTGAGATCATAGATGAGCTCTGCCAAATCCTCGATAGAATAAATATCGTGATGGGGCGGTGGTGAAATCAAACCTACTCCTGGCGTAGAACCACGCACCTCAGCGACCCAAGGGTATACCTTACGTCCTGGCAGTTGTCCACCTTCGCCCGGCTTCGCGCCTTGCGCCATTTTGATCTGAATTTCGTCGGCATTCACCAAGTAATTCGATGTTACACCGAATCGGCCCGACGCTACCTGCTTAATCGAACTGCGACGAGAATCGCCATTGGCATCCGGTATGAAACGTGCAGGGTTCTCCCCACCTTCACCCGTATTGCTCTTGCCACCGATCCGATTCATCGCAATCGCCATATCTTCATGCGCTTCCTGACTGATTGAGCCAAAGGACATGGCTCCTGTCTTGAAGCGACGCATAATGGATGCAGCGGATTCCACTTCTTCCAGCGGCACAGGCTCACCCGTAGGCTTCAACTGAAGCATGGAGCGGATCGTTAGATGCTGTTCCGTTTCGCCCTGCACCAGCTTGGCGTATTTCTTGTATAACTTGTAGTCTCCAGAGCGAACCGATTGTTGAAGCAGATGCACCGTTTGCGGGTTAAACAAATGCTCTTCCCCATCGTTACGCCATTGATAGTCGCCGCCCGAATCCAACACTTTGTCGTTGCCGTCCTTGTCGGTGAAAGCACGGTTATGATGAACCAGCGCTTCCGTAGTCACTTCCTCCAGACCGATACCGCCAATGCGGGAAGGTGTCCAGGTGAAATAACGGTCAACAAAATCTTGCTTCAGACCTACAGCCTCAAAAATTTGTGCTCCACGGTACGACTGAATCGTGGAAATACCCATTTTGGACAATATTTTAACGACACCCTTTGTTGCCGCTTTAATATAATTTTTAACTGCCTTTTCGTGCGAGATGCCGCGCAGCAAGCCCTGCTGAATCATGACATCCAGCGTTTCAAAAGCCAGATAAGGATTAACCGCGCTCACACCGTAGCCAAGCAGCACCGCATAATGGTGAATATCCCTTGGCTCCCCAGACTCCAGCAAAATGCTCACACGTGTGCGTGTACCCTGCTTAATCAGATGGTGATGCAGGCTGGAAACAGCTAGCAACGCCGGAATGGCCGCATTTTCCGCATCCACTCCACGGTCGGACAAAATCAGGATGTTATGACCTTTGTCAATGACACGGTCAGCCGCCTCAAACAATCCTTCCAGCGCCTTGCGTAAGCCCTCAGCACCTTCCTTCGCTTCAAAGAAGATCGGAATTGTCATAGATTTGAAGCCCGGACGGTGTACGTGGCGAATTTTGGCAAACTCCTCATTCGACAACACCGGCGAATCCAAACGAATCTGACGACAGCTTTCCGGTTCTGGATGCAGTAAATTGCGCTCTGGCCCAATCGTAGTTGCGGTTGACGTTACAATCTCTTCACGAATGGCGTCAATCGGCGGGTTCGTGACTTGGGCAAACATTTGTTTAAAGTAATTGTACAAACGTTGCGGACGATCAGACAGCACCGCCAATGGTGCGTCGTACCCCATTGAGCCAATCGGTTCTGCACCTGTAAGTGCCATCGGCTCCAGAATTTTGCGCAGTTCTTCAAACGTATATCCAAAAGCGAGCTGAAGCTGATTTACATTTTCATGTTTAGGCTCTGGCTGTTCTAGTGCTTCCGGCAGCTCATCCAGGTCAACCAAGTGCTCATCCAGCCATTGCTGATAAGGTTCCTCGGAAGCGATACGTTCCTTTAACTCTTCGTCAGAAACGATACGGCCTTCTTGGGTATCAACCAACAGCATACGACCCGGACGGAGACGATCCTTATAGAGCACATTTTCAGGAGCAATATCCAATACACCCGCCTCTGAAGACAGTGCGATCAGATCGTCCTTGGTCACATAGTAACGTGCAGGACGCAGACCGTTGCGGTCGAGAATCGCCCCGATCTGGATACCGTCTGTAAACGCCATTGCAGCAGGTCCGTCCCACGGTTCCATCATGGTGCTGTGATATTCATAAAATGCGCGTTTCTTCGGGTCCATGGTTTCATGCTTGTTCCAAGGCTCCGGCACCATCATCATGGCTACATGAGGAAGGGAACGTCCGCTCAGATACAGAAACTCCAGCGTATTATCAAACATGGCTGTATCGGAGCCATCTGGGTTAATAACTGGTTTTACCTTCTTGATATCTCCGCCAAACGCTTCACTTTCAAACTGCGCCTGGCGAGCATGCATCCAGTTCACGTTGCCGCGCATAGTATTAATTTCACCGTTGTGAATCATAAAACGATAAGGATGCGCACGGTCCCAGCTCGGGAACGTATTCGTGCTAAAACGGGAATGGACCAGCGCGATCGCCGATGTCACCCGCTCATCCTGCAAATCCAGATAAAATTTGCCTACCTGCTCGGTTGTCAGCATTCCTTTGTATACAACCTTGCGACATGACAAACTTGGAATATAGAACGACTCACCGTTCTCATCCTCTTGGTTATAGCGAATAGCAAGCTCTGCACGTTTACGAATGACGTACAGTTTCCGTTCGAAGTCCAGCTCTTCCTTCAGATCGCTACTGCGACCGATGAATACCTGACGCACGCCCGGTTTAGCTGCTTTTGCCGATTTTCCCAGCATTTCGTCATAAGTTGGAACATCGCGAAAACCCAAACAATTTTGACCTTCGTCCACGATGATATCTCTTAGCTTCTGCTCATGCACCTCACGAACTTTGGGATCATTGGATACAAAAAGCATACCAACGCCATAATGTCCGGCCTTTGGCAATTTGAAACCCAATCGCTCCGCTTCCTCTTGAAAAAACAGATGAGGGACCTGAATCATAATCCCTGCTCCGTCACCGGAGTTTGGTTCACTTCCCTGACCGCCCCGATGCTCCATATTCACGAGCATGGTCAAAGCCTGACTTACAATATCGTGCGATGGTTTTCCCTTGATGTGGGCAACAAAGCCCATGCCGCAGGCGTCTTTTTCGAATTGGGGATCATATAGTCCCTGTTTGGGTGGTAAACCTGTCTGTCTCATGGAACGCAACCTTTCTGTTATAAAGTCATGCTGGCCTGAAATACAGGCGGCCGAATAGAAGACAGTGGCAACAAGAGGTAACTCAAAGAACAACTACGAGGAATGGGGGACAAAACATGTGACGTATTCAAGGCGGTACGGTCCGCTGAATGCGTATGTTTTTCAATAATTATGCAATGGCTTGACTTGAAAAATACGTCGATTCCACTGATGAATCTAATTAGTTCTATCATTTTATCATTGACCTATCATGTTAGCAATTCAAAGTTTTTATGATTGTGATAATAAATCTTTTACATTACAGCTTCAACGTATCAATGCAAAAATATCTCATTTTTATGTATAAATATTCACTTTTTAAAAATAGCCTTTCCTATTCCTCTTAAGGAACAGAAAAGGCTGACAAAGGAGATTTGATGAGTCTATAGACCATCAAATGTTTTCCCGCAAATCAGATATCCGTATTAAAATTCGAGACTTTCGCCGGGCTTCAATGCTTTCCCTTCAATGCCTTCTTTGTGCAGGCGATCACAGAAGCCGTCTCCGTCCTGCTCAATACCCGGGAACGTATTGTAATGCACCGGTATTACGCGGCTTGCACGCAGCCATTTTGCTGCCAGCAGTGCATCCTCCGGTCCCATCGTATAACCATCTCCGATCGGCAATACCGCAGCATCAATGGAATTAGTTTCCCCAATGAGACGCATGTCGCCAAACAGGCCAGTATCCCCTGCATGAAAAAAGGTTTGGCCTCCCATGGTCAATAAAATCCCCGCAGGCTCTCCCATGTAGATGGTTTTTCCGTCCACCGTCAAAGATGAGCTGTGGAACGCAAGTGTGAATTTCACATGGAAACCGTCAAAGTGGTGCCCCCCACCCAGATTCATACCGTGAGCTTTGGCCCCCAAGGATGAACAATATTCGGCCAGTTCCGCGACTGCGATTACAGGACAATCATTGCGCTTGGCAATTTCAACAGCATCTCCAAAATGATCGGCATGACCGTGTGTCAACAGTACGGCATCCACCTGAATATCCTCGGCCTGTACGGTTGCTTTAGGATTTCCCGTCAAAAAAGGATCAATAATAATCCGTTTCCCCTCTGCCTCTACCAGTACAACTGAATGTCCATAATATGTGATTTTCATATCATCTACGCCTCCTTTGTCACTTTCATTATTTTGGTTACTTTCCTTTACCTATTATACCTCTTTTGCATAATGGCTTCACCTGTACCACAAAATCCGTTCACAAAGCTGAACCCTATTGTTTAGAAAGGGCTGTTATTTGTAGAAGGCTGCCAACTAAACCGTTTTAATCTATACATTTACTGATTTGAAACGCTCATGGGTTTTATGCCAAATGCTCATTTATAGAAGGTATGATGACCGATAGTTTTCACCTTGGTACGCGAATGATGAACCGTAAGGTCCTGGGCCAACGTAAGCGACAGGAAAAAACAGGTGTTATCAGGCACGGCTTTATGGCCGTTCAAAGCAGCAGTAACCGCACGTATGCTGTCCTGGTTGGGCTGAACACGACGAAGACGCCCGTTCGCGACCGGACTAAATTGCGCTTTTTGATAGATCACTGCCTGAATCGTATCGGGAAATGGGGCTGACCGCAGCCGGTTTAAGACAACGTTGGCAACTGCCACTTTGCCTTCGTACGGTTCGCCTTCTGCTTCTGCCATCACTATTTTTTGCAGCAGGAGCAGTTCTTTAGCGGAGACAGGATAGCTCCAGGTAGACAACGCCTTGTCATCCTGAGTGAGCATTTTTGTCTTCGTAAAGTAGATGGTTGTAGGAGGGGTTAGGATTGCGGACTTGCTATGCTGGACCTCAGGCTTTTTCTTGCCTGTAGCAACGTTATTCCGAGCTTGTTCCGCCTGCTTCATCTGGGAAGCGGGTAACGGAGTCGGCATGATTTCTTTCCAGCTTGACTGCCCATGAGCAGCGACAAAGATGGGGCTTGTCCTGTTTGACCCGTTATGGGTCCCCATCCTGTCGCCATATGAAGGAGCCGAAGAGTTCCCTGACCAGCTCAGAGATTGCATAGGTGTATTTTTATGATTGTTCTGTGTTTGCTGAACCTCAGCGTAGAGGCCTATCCCCAATATACAAACAAGCAGCACACTCAAAAGAGGTGCAAACCAACGATGCTCTTTAACGATTTCCATAATGTTCCTCCCGTTAACTTTAAGCACATTCCTCAGATATGTAACCCAAAATGCGCCTTTTGAATAACGCTGAAACACTATATCACTAAATTCGCTGATAGATCAAGGCTTTCACCTCATTAATGGGAATATTTGAATTATTTGGTACATTGGTTTTTGCCCCATTCGAGTTGCATATAAAACAAATTCTCCCACTTCCCACGGCTCGTCGCATCGGTCATTTGGCTGCCAAATAGACGGTGGAATAGGCTGTTCTCCTGTGTACGAACGTGCTAGGGTGATATGAGGTCGATAAGGTCGTTCCTCGGGTTTAAAACCCAGCGGTTCGGTAGCCTGAATTATGGACTGGTACAGTTGATCCAGTGACTCACGCTGCCCGGTCACTCCCCTCCACAATACACGCGGAAATTCTTCACGGCCAAAAAAGCCCGCTTCTCCAATGCCGAGCGTGAACGGGCCATGCTCAGCTGCAGCTTGAACTAAAACCTGCTCAAGTTTTGGTATAGCCGCAGTCTCCACATCACCCAAAAACTGAAGTGTCACGTGATAATCTCTGAAATCACTCCATTTGCGAAAAGACAGGTCATTCAAATCCTGCTCCACCCAATCACGTAACTTCTTCTTATGCTCATTCGGGAGAGCAATAGCTGTAAAAAGTCTTTGCGATTCATTTTTCATCAACCTATACCTCCTTTCCTAATAGATATTTGTGGATATCTCAAAAAGTAGCTGTTTGGATTGTCCCTGATCAGGGTAAAGCCATTTGTTGTTATATATAGTGACACTGCGAGCTCGTTTTTACCCATCTTATGCAATTTTTTCGGCAATCTGTTATTCTTGAAAGGATGGTTCGCCAGAATATATTGGAAACTCCAAGGAATCAAAAATCGAGGAGGCTATGAACTATGGGAAACATTTTAAGCTTACATCAACTTACGGAAGAGCAAAAAAAACAAGTTCGTGCAACGGCTCCGGACTACGAGTTGATTATTGGCAAAGCTCAAGAATTAGAGTCTAAACAAATCCGTGAGGCCGAGGTTATTCTAGGCTGGTCCAAGCATATTGCCGAGGAGGCCTTACATCCAGACAGCAAGCTGAAGTGGATACAAACCTGGTCGGCTGGGATTGATAAGCTCCCGCTTACCAAATTGGAGAAGCGTAACATTTTACTAACGAATACAAGTGGTGTACATGCAATTCCAATTACAGAGCAGATCTTTGGAATGCTGCTATCGCATACACGTTATTTACAGCAAGCAGCTCTCTTGCAACGTCAGAAAACATGGCAGCCACCGAAAGGCCAACTGACGGAATTACGTGGCAAAACGCTGTTGATTACAGGCGTTGGCGAAATTGGCCGTGAAACAGCGCGGATTGCAGAAGCTTTTGGCATGCGGGTGATCGGAGTCCGCCGTTCTGGCAAGGAAGCTCCCCATGTAGAGCACATGTATACTAACGAACAACTACACGAAGCATTGGGAGCAGCGGATATCGTGGTAAATATATTGCCATTCACCGAGGAAACCCATCACTTCTTTGACGAAAAAGCATTTGCAGCTATGCGTAAGGGAGCCTTCTTCATTAATGTAGGCCGCGGTGGCACCGTTCATACGGATGCGCTTGTACGCTCTTTGGAGCAAGAGCATATTGCCTTTGCCGGACTGGATGTATTCGAGGAAGAACCGCTACCTGCTTCACATCCGCTATGGAGTCTGGACCATGTCTTGATCACACCGCATATTGCAGGCGATACGGACCGATATGCCGAACGGGCGGTAGATATTTTTCTTACTAATTTGAATGCCTATGCCGCTGATCAGGAGCTACCGCTGAATGTGGTTAACTACAAAACTCAGTATTAACTCACTACTTACAGATCCAAATTTCCCGACTCATACCTGGCTTATGTATGCGGCATTGCTCCGTAAGGGTCCAGCCTGACTCGGATAACAATGTTTCCATCGGCTCCGTGCTCACGACCACTGCCCGCGCGGCCAAGCGTCTCAGACTGCGCAGCATCTTCTTTTGTTCATCAGCCGGGAGCACGGAGCACAGGTTATAGGGCATATCCAATATGGCCGCATCGTATGTACCTTCGAGCATATTCATATCCCCCAGCTTCACTAGATCTTCTTCATATCCAAAATGACGCAAATTCACTCGTGCCCCACGCACCGCCAACGGGTTGATATCACAACCGCGAATATCCTTTCCCATACTCAAAGCCTCAATCATTACATTGCCCATACCACAACACGGGTCTAGCAGTTTCAATGAGCCTGACTCTCCCTTTGCTGCTGTTAGATCAGTTGCTGCCAAATTCACAAGTGCTCTGGCTACCAGAACGGGTAGTCCAGTAGAATAATTTTGCGGCTTCTGACGACGCTCCTGCCACGATCTGTCGCTATACTGACACGTGCCCAGTAGCCACCGTTCTCCTATCCGAATAACACCAAGGGTGATATCCGGTGTCTTCATTTGCGCCTGCCCATGAATACGTGCACCAATCCGGCGTTCGATCCCGCGCCGCTCGTCATAGTCAGCCTCATGGTCACCTTCTTTAAGGCACAACACCTTGAAAGTCTTTCCTTCCTCAAGTTGTAACATAGAAGCTGCCTCGCATAGCTCTTCCAGCGTTCCCGCATCTGTCATTACATCCAGCCGAAGATGAATAAACGGGCTCGTCTCCGGCTCCAGACGCCGATGGGACAATAGGATAGAGTCCTGCACGGGCGGCTGATCGAACAAGCATTTTAATTCCAAAAGACATAACTCACGCTCTGTTTCATGACATGCATAGGTATAGACGTAGCTTGGTTTCATTTCATCGATATTCGTTTTCTGTTTATTCATGTCAAATCTCTTTTCATTTGGAATCAAGGCTAGAATTTACGGCCTCCGCTATTAGACAGTAGGAGTGAAGCCGCTGCTCATAATCGGGAATCGGTGTGACCAACAGAAACTCATCAGTATCATATTTAATCTGCAATTCACGTAACCATTCGGCAATAACCGACGGCGTTCCCACCAGCCAACCGGCTCGCATTGCCGGGTTGCCCAATGAAATCTGACCAGCCCATTGCTGCGCCAGCTCATCCGTCAAGGCACATACTGCTCCTACAGCAACCATGGTACGTGGCTTGTCCATCCGGTTGGATGGTTGAAAGCTGGAGCGGTAAATGCTTAGCATTTCTCCCGTTTGCTGTTCACTCATAAACTGACCGAATACATAGCCTGTTGAATACTGGGCGGCATATTCGGCACTTTTTCGGTTTGTACCCAGCATCCACACTGCTGGCGGCTGTTCAGGCATTGGCCGGGCAAACACGGGCACCTGTTCATATTCGTAAGTACCTTCCAGCAAAGCCAATAGGGCTTCCATCGTCTGTGGCAGCTCCGCCACATGTTGAAGAAAATTGCCGCTCAGTGCCATCGAAGCATGAGGTCCCCCACCAGGTGCTCTCCCCAGGCCCAATTCAACTCTGCCAGGATATAGAGCTGTCAGCAGATGAAACCATTCCGCGACCTTGACTGGACTATAATGCGGGAGCAAAATAGCACCCGCACCCAGTTTGATTGTCTTCGTCACCGCTCCGATATGAGACAGCAGCACTTCCGGGCTGGAGGAAGCCAGCCCCTCCATATCATGGTGCTCCGAGGTCCAGTAGCGTGTATATCCCCATGCTTCTGCCCGTCTCGCTAGTTCACCAGCTCGTTGAACCGCCTGCTCCGGACGGTTACCGGGCAGCAACGGCACCATATCGAGCACACCGAGATTCAACCTTTTTATAGATAAAGACTGAGATGGCATAGACACAATCCTCCCTCCTACTATCCGCTACAAACCAGTTTCTTCTACTATATAGGGGGAATTTAAAGGTTAATCCAGATCATAAATGGAACCCACCTTCAGGCCGTATAACTCATTATAGATTTTTTCAGCAAAAGCATCGGTCATGCCTGCAATATAGTCTATAACCATATGCTCCCATGTCCAGATCGGCTTCGTCTTGGCTTGGTCGCGCTCATAGCGCTGGAGCCAGTCGCTTGGAATAATAGATTTGGATGTTTCCGGGTCCAGAAAAGCCAACCAAAGTCGTTTGAGCATCCACTCACTCCGTTTTTGCAGTCGCTGTACGCGCAGATCGCGGATCATCGTAACCCAAGCAAAGCTTTTCAATACACTCACCGTGCGCAGCATATCCAAATCTTCGTTTCCATCCCGTACAAAGGTCACCTTTTTCCAATTTCCATCATCAATTACACCCAAGCTGCTGACAAACAGACTGACCCAGTATGCCTTCACTTCACGGCGGGTCCGGGAATAATCGTGTTCACACATCGGCATCTTGCCATTCCACACCTTCAAAAATTCACTCAGCACAGCCGCTACCTTCTGCTCAATCTGAGCCAGTTGCCAGCCTTGCCAGAAGCTATCCTCCAACGTGGTGATTTTCTCCGTAATCAGACGAATTAAATACGGATCATACAAGAAGTGCTCGTGTACCTCGATTTTTCCAGCCTTAATCCCATCCTCCAAATCATGCGCAGAATAAGCGATATCGTCGCACAGGTCCATAAGCTGGGCTTCCAGCGTTTTTTTACCATCAGGGATACCCCAATCCTCGCGGATGGAACGTATATATTCCCACTCATGCAGATACAACCCTTTTTTGTTCAGAATCCCTGGGTACGGGTATTTGTTGATCCCCAGTAACACAGCGTCCGACAAATTCAAACCATCCACGTTCTCACGCTTCTCCAAAAACATAATCAGCCGGAAATTGTGCGCGTTCCCTTCAAAATGCTCATAAATTCGTCGCTCACGCGCATAGGCCTCCTGTCCACGCTTGGACTCCGGTGTGAAGCCTCCGGCAGAGGATATCTTTTCTACCTTTGTTTTAGTCAGTTGATCCAAAATCCCGTCCAGCACCTCTTCTCCCTTGTGTCCGAACGGGGGATGCCCAAAGTCATGTGCGATGGAAGCACATTCTACCACTTCAGGGTCAATGATCAGTCCTGCGTTATCTGCCTGTTCCAGTTCTACTTCGGGATGGCGGCGCAGCAAGCTTCGTGATGCTTCACGCGCAATTTGCGCTACCTCCAAAGAATGCGTCAGTCGTGTGCGGTAATAATCGCCCGTGCCTGCGCCAAATACCTGTGATTTACCCTGCAACCGACGGAAAGTCGGTGAATGGATCAAACGGGAGTAGTCCCGTTCATATGCGGCCCGTGAAGCGTCGCTTCGTGTCTGTTCCGCAAACTGTCGATGCTCTCTCTTGTCCTGCCATGTCATAAAGCCCACTCCCTACGTACTCAATTGGAGTGATTATACATTTTTTTTGCGCCTCAGGAAAGCTCACATGACTTTCAACTGTAAAAGTTACTTTTAGCGTCACTGCGCAGTCGGATGGTGCTTCCGAAGTGAGCTATCCTACGGAAAGCTCTTAATGTCATATAAAAAAGGTGTTCTCCAGCCATTTGATTCAGGCCAGAGAACACCTCTTTACTCAACTTTATATACCTCACCACTTTTGCTCTAACGCTTCGCCCTCGGGTCCAATACATCCCGCAACCCATCACCCATCAGATTAAAGCCCAATACGGTCAGCATGATAGATACCCCCGGAAAAATAACTGTCCACGGCGCGTTCTGGATATATTGCCGCGAATCGGACAACATTTTACCCCACTCTGGCTCAGGAGGTTGTGCACCCAAGCCCAAAAATCCAAGCGCTGCCGCTTCAATGATGGCCGTTCCGATCCCCAACGTTCCCTGTACGATGATCGGCGTCAGGCTGTTAGGCAAAATATAACGGAGGATGATTCGTGTATTGTTGGCTCCAAGCGCTCTGGCAGAAGTGATATACTCCTCCGTTTTGACACTCAGCACCTTAGATCGAACCAACCGTCCATATGTTGGCACATTGACAATGGCAATGGCATACAACGCATTTTCCAATGAAGGTCCTAGAATGGCCACAATAGCAATGGCCAGCAAAATCCCCGGAAATGCCAGTAAAATGTCGAATAGCCGCGAGATGACCATATCTGCCCATTTTCCGTAAAATCCTGCGATTAAACCTAAGGCCGTTCCTACAATCATTGAACCAATAACGGACAAGAAACCGACCCACAACGAGATTCTGGCTCCATACAGCGTGCGAGTCAGTAAATCTCGACCGAGATCATCCGTACCGAACCAATGCTCCGCAGAAGGAGGCTGCAAACGGCTCACCAAATTTTGCTCTTTATAGTCAAAAGGAGCAATCCACGGCGCAATCAAAGCAATGATGACAAAGAAGATAATAATGCTCAGGCCGACGAACGCCATTTTGTTGTGACGGAAAGCCCTCCATGCGTCTCTCCAAGGGCCAGTCACGACAGGCAAATGCGCCAATGTGCTGCGTGTCGTCGGTATGTTGTTGGGTTCCATTGAAAATTGTGACATCGGACAAGCTCCCCCTTGAACAATTGGCGACTTGATTACTGATAACGGATACGCCGGTCGAGCACCGCGTACAGCAAATCGACAATCAGATTAATGATGACGAACAGGAACGCAATGATCAGAATTCCGCTTTGAATAACCGGATAGTCACGCGAGCTGATCGCTTCAAAAATATACCGTCCGATGCCAGGCCAGGCAAAAATGGTTTCTGTCAGTACCGCGCCTCCCAGTAGGGAGCCAGTCTGAAGACCGATGACAGTAAGTACGGGGATCGCAGCATTTTTAAGCGCATGTTTGTATACGACTTGAAAAGATGCCAGCCCCTTCGCCCGAGCTGTACGGATATAGTCCGCATCCATAACCTCCAGCATGCTGGAACGGGTAATGCGCGCAATGACCGCCATAGGGATCGTTCCCAGTGCGATACTGGGCAGGATCAAATGCTTGATGACGGTCCACACCTGATCCATACGTCCACCTATGAACGCATCAATCACGGCTAAATGTGTCACAGCTTCCACCGGATCACGGGAATTCATGCGTCCGATGGAAGGAAGCCAATGCAGTTTATTTGCAAAGATCCATTGCTCCATCAAGCCCAGCCAAAAAATCGGCATCGATACTCCGACCAGGGCAATGACCATACTGACATAATCAAACCAGGAATTTCTCTTCCAGGCACTCACGATGCCGGCATTCATTCCGACTACAACGGCAAAAAACATGCTTGCTACTGTCAACTCCAGCGTAGCCGCCAGATAAGGGACCATTTCCCGGGCAATCGGCTGCCTGGTGCGAATGGAATCACCCAAGTCCCCTTGTGCCAGCTCACCTAAATAGGTCCCATATTGCTGTAACCACGGCTTATTCAGCCCCAATTGCTCACGTAGCACCTGCTTGGACTGCTCCGTAGCCTTATCTCCCAGTATGGTTTCCGCCGGATCTCCCGGAATGGCATGAATAATCGAAAATACGATGAGCGTCATGCCCAGTAATACAGGAATCAATATAGCCAGTCTTTTCACAATATATGAGTTCATATCAGATTCACCGCCTACTTGCGTTTGGGCTATTCAAAATAAATATTTCCGTACGCTTCCATACCTGCTGGAGAAGGTACAAAACCCTTGAGATTCGCTTTACCTGCCATCAGCGGTGTGCTGTGAACCAATGGAATCCACGGGGCATCCTGTTTAATAATCACTTGTGCTTGTTTATACAGTTCCCCACGCTTGTCCTGATCGACCTCAACCTGCGCCTTCACCAATATTTTATGAAGTTCCTCATTCACATAAAAACTGCGGTTATTGCCTGGAATCGTATCCTTGTCCAGCAATGTATAAAGGAAATTATCCGGGTCACCATTGTCCCCGTTCCATCCCAGCATATACAGATCATCCTTTTCCCCCGCCTTAACATCATCCAGATACGTAGCCCATTCCGGGGATTGGATGTTTACTTTGACGCCTATTTTTTCAAAATCGGCTTGAATGGCCTCTGCCACCTTTTTGCCGTCAGGCATATAAGGACGAGATACGGGCATTGCATAGAAGGTTAACGGCTCGGGAAGCCCGTTAGGAAAGCCCGCTTCCGCCAGCAAAGATTTAGCCTTATCCAGATCATAGGCGTAGTCCTGAATACTATCGTTGTACCCCCATAACGTAGGTGGCATCGGATTGACCGCAGGCTTAGCCTGCCCTGCAAACAATGCATCAATAATGGCCTGCTTGTTCACTGCGTGATTCAGTGCCTGCCGCACCTTGGGATTATTGAAGGTTTTTTTCTTTAAATTAAAGCCAATGTACGCCACATTAAAGGAGGGACGTTCAATTTTGACCAATTCGCTATTACCGTCTAACTGCTTTGCATCATCCGGGTTCAAATCCTCCATCAGGTCAATTTCCCCGTTTTGCAGAGCATTAAATCGCGCGGTATTGTCGGGTATGGAACGAACAATGATCTTTGCCAGCTTCGGCTGCCCCTTTTTCCAATAGTTTGGATTCTTCTCCAGCGTGATGGTATCATTCCGTTTCCATTCCTTAAATACAAAAGGACCCGTGCCGACCGGATTACTCTTGAAATCAGCCTTTTTCTCCTGAATAGCCTTGGGACTTGAAATACTAAAGGACGGCATAGCGATATTTTGTAAAAACGGCGCCTGCGGCTTGTTTAGTGTAAACTGGACGCTGTTCGCATCTACCGCTTTAACCTCCTTAATCACCCTACTTCCTTCAGGACCGAACATAGAATCATAATAGTCAAACGAGTCACCTTCAAATTTGTATGGACTTTTCGGATCAGCCCAGCGGTCAAAGTTAAACACAACCGCATCTGCGTTAAAGTCACTTCCGTCATGGAATTTTACACCCTGACGCAGCTTGAACGTATAGACCAGTCCATCCGGTGATACTTCCCAGCTCTCTGCAAGCCCCGGTTGGATCTCCGTTGTGTTTTCCTTATATTCCAGCAGTGTGTCGAACACTTGCATTCCGATTTTTAGCGACTCGCTTTCAGTCACAATGGCAGGATCTAGCGCCACGGAATCTCCGCCGCGTCCATAAATGAGCGTGTCCTGCACGCCCTCTCCTGCTCCGCTTGGTGTTTTCTCTGCCTCTGGCTTTGCTCCTTCACCTGATCCCCCACAACCGGAAAGCGCCAAAACAGCTCCTAGCGCAAGCACCAGCAGAACGGTCCAGACTTTGTGTTTTGCATACTTTTTGCTCATGCAGCAAACCCCTTTCACACCTTATATATTGTTAATTCGTTGATACCGGATGAATGCCAATTCCTTTGGATTGACATGACAAGCTTGTCCTCAAGCTGTGGTCCCAGGTTCCGAGTTCATCAAATAGGTGTAGTAGGGAAGGTATAGGGTTCTATGGACAGGCTTTTATTGAAAATACTGGCACAGAAGTGTTCATAATCTAGTGGTGTAAGAGATGCTGTAGGGTAATGAATAGATGTGATGTAATAAATAGAAAGAGGAGTATGTGAGGTCGTGGTGAAAGTGTGATATATACTCACAAACAGTGAATATTATGCTCAAACAAAGTTGATTATTGGATACTTTACTATAAAATCTGGAAGCAGACAAGGGGGTTTTTCATACATTACGATATGTTTTTATACATCATGTCAATTAATATTACAAACCAACTTACACGATCATATCAAACAAATGCTCCTACTTGGGATCTTCAACCGCCAAGCAGGAGCATAATCTTACCTCAAAAATGTATTCAGCACCAAACCTACAGACACGGCTTGGGCTCCTTTTACGATAGAGAAATGATCGCCAGGCACTTTATGCGTGAACATTTCCCCCTTACAATACAATTCCCATCCTTTATATCCTAATTCCCAGGTATGTTCTGAAATAAACAAACATACAGGGGCCTTTACAGCTCGATCGGGCTGGTAGACATGCTGCATTTTCACCCAATGATTCACACTTTTAAAGCGTTCTAGTAATTCACTCCGTCCCAACTCATTAAATTCCGGTAGCAAGGGGAGTACGCTGGCTGGAAATGCTCGCTTCCACAGCGATAAGTCCAACGTTTCTTCCATCCTCTCCAGTTCCTGAATATGGTGGTCCCAGTGATCTTCCTTGTCATACTTCAAAGGTGGCAGTGTGTCCAGAATGGCCAAAAGTTCGACACGTTCTTCTTGTTCTTCCAATTGTCGGGTTATTTCGAAAGCAAGCGTTCCCCCCATACTCCACCCCGCAACATAATACGGGCCTGTTTCCTGAATACTTTTCAATTGATTCACATATCGGTGTGCCGCTTCCTTCATCCCGGCTGTTTTATTTTCAGCAAGAATCGAAGCATCCATTTTTATGCCCCAATAATTCCAAGTAGCTGTAAGTCCGTTGACCAATTCCATGTAGCAACTGACATCCAAGCTTCCATCATGGATGAAAAAAAGGTGCTTATCCTGCGCTGTGCCGGGCTTTAAGAGGACAAGCGTGTCTGCTCTGGCTGGAAACACACTTCTTTCCTTTCCCTGAAATGCACTTGCCAGTTGGCGAATGGTAGGAAAAGTAAATAATTTGGTGAGCGGCAGGTCTATCCCCAACTCACGCAAAACTAGCGAAACCAGCTTGGTAGCCTTGAGCGAACTCCCTCCCAGGGTAAAAAAATTGTCCGTTACGCCAATGCGATCCGTCGGCAGGTTCGTGGGCAGAACCATCGACCAGATGCGAACCAGCTCCTGTTCCAGTTCATTGCAAGGAGGGACATATTCATTCTCCCGCAGTGCTTCAAGATCAGGCTCTGGCAACGCGTTCCGATCGACTTTGCCATTCACATTCAGTGGCAAACGCGGAAGTCGGATCAGACAGGCAGGAATCATATAATCCGGTAAATATGTAGCCAGCTCCAGCCGGACTTCTGCCTGTGACATTTCTACGTCGGAAACAAAGTAAGCACAGAGGTATTTGATCCCGTCGCTGTGCTGACGAACAAGCACGACTGCTTCCTGAATCCCCTCTATATGTGCAAGCCGAGCCTCAATCTCGCCAGTTTCAATACGAAAGCCCCGAATTTTGACCTGGTGATCCATGCGACCCAAAAATTCAAGCGTTCCGTCAGCCAGCCATCGGGCACAATCTCCAGAACGGTACATACGCTCTTCTGGGAGCCAGGGATGAGAAACAAATTTGGCTGCCGTTAATTCCTCCCGAGCCAAATAGCCACGTGCCAATCCTTCACCTCCAATGCACAGCTCACCCGGTACTCCAATGGGCTGAAGTTGATTGGACGCGCTCAGGATATAGACCTGTGTATTGGCGACAGGCTTGCCAATTGGTACGTTATGGTCATAGTCCTCCTGAATCGTATGGAACGACGTAAAAATTGTATTTTCCGAAGGACCGTAGGCATTGACAATCGTTAAATTCGGCTGGGCGGTGCGAAGGAGCTTCATATGCTGCGGAGACAAGGCGTCTCCCCCGGTCATGATTAATCGAAGTCCAGTAAAGATGGAAGGTTTCTCATCAATCAGCTGATTTAGCAAAGGAGCCGTGAACCATGCCATCGTGATTTCATACTGTGCCATCCTCTTGCCGAGTATGTCGGCAGATAAAAGCTCTTCTTTTTCAATAAGATACAAGGTTGCCCCACTCAGTAGCGTTCCCCACAGTTCAAAAACCGACACATCAAAGGCCAGGGAACACGTCTGTAATATTCGATCCTCTTGCGTAATAGCTAACGGCCCCGGCTCTAACACTAGGCGGGCAAAGGATTGATGCTCAATCATTACCCCCTTCGGTTGTCCTGTAGACCCTGAAGTATAAATAATGTACATCACATTGTGCGCCTGATTGCTGTCCTCCAGATTACGGGGTTCTCCCGTATAGAGACTCTGGTCTGTGAGCAGTAACATGTCCACTCCAGGAAAGCGACTAGTGCTGGCAGTCGGTAGAAGGCATATTTTCGCCTGACTATCCTGTAATAAATATTGAACCCGTTCATCCGGGTAGAGCGGATCAATCGGCAAATAAGCGGCCCCGGCCTTCAAAATAGCTAAAATACCAACAATCATCTCCAACGCAGGCGTAGCTAAAATACCGACTACATCTTCTGCCTGAACTCCCTTTTGCCGTAAAACCCGCGCCAATTGATTGGCACGTTCATTTAATTCATCATACGTTAGTTGCTTTTCTTTCCACCTCACGGCTGGATGATCAGGCGTCCGTATCACTTGCTGTTCGAACAGTCGATGGATGGTTACTCCATGCGAATTTTTTTCGTGTGCATTTTTGCTGTGGGTCTGATTAAAAGTATGAAGTAAAACGGTGCGCTCTTCTTCTGTAACCATATCAATGTCTTCGATTCGAATATCGGGTTGTTCGCCAATGATTTCGACAATTCTGGCAAAATGCAGTAGCATACGGCGGGCGCTTTCCTCCGTAAATAACGCTTTGCGATATTCCAGTTCCAGTCCGATACCCTCCTGCATTTCGTATGCATACAAGGTGATATCAAATTTAGCGATTTTATGTTCAAAAGTATAAGGAGAAAACGTGACCTCTGATGCCTGCACGACAGGCTGCGGTACATTTTCCAATACAAAGCAAGCATCAAATAAGGGATTACGACCACTGATTCGTTCAGGATTGACCTGCTCCACCAGCATATCAAAGGGGTAGTCCTGATGCTCAAATGCAGCAAAAGTTCGGTCTGCCACTTCTTCCAGAAAATCAGAGAACCGGTTGGTTCTCTGCGGTTTTTGGCGCAAGGCGAGCGTGTTCACGAACATGCCCACAATCCCTTCAAACTCGGAATGAGTCCTTCCGGCGACAGGTGTTCCGATGACCAGATCCTCCTGTCCGGCATATTTGGACAGAAGGATGCTGTACGCGGCGAGTAGAACCATATACAACGTAACATTGTGCTGCAAGCATAATGCACGCAAGGAGTGAGCCGTGTTAGCTTCAATCGAGTACGATACGATCCCACCGCTGTAATCGGACCTTAAGCCTTTTCCATCTGTAGGCAGCGACAGCAGAGGAACATCCTCTGTAAATTGGTTCAGCCAAAATTCACCCTGTTTCTGAATATGAATGTCGCTTAATTGATCGTTTTGCCAGATTGTATAATCGACATACTGAAACTCTAATGGAGCAAGCTCCTGTCCCTGATATAGAGCCATCAGCTCTTCAAATATAATGTTGATGGTTACCGCATCCGCGATGATATGGTGGATATCAAACAGGAACAGAATTCCCCCATCAACCAAAGGTACAAGCTCAGCCCGCCAAAGAGGGGCTTCGTTCAGATTGAATGGACGGATAAATTCGTTAACAAGCTTATCCGTACACTGATCCGAACGTTCTCTATAGGGAATCGATACGTCGATGGATTCATGGACGAGTTGTAAAACCTCGCCGTCCTTTTGAGTAAAGGACGTTCGCAAGCCCTCATGACGTTCTGTCAGTCTACACCATGCTCTGTACAGCCGCTCCGGCTCCAGCGCTCCTTTGATGATTCGAATGCTGGGCATGTTATAGATGATGTTAGGTCCGAGAAGATCATGAATCAGATATAGCCGTTTTTGCGCCGAAGATGTTTCATATCCTTCATAATGCATGATGCTAAATCTCCCTCCGTCGGCGTTCTTTTTTCTCTACTTTCACTGATGACAGTGCATGCTGCTGAACTGGGATGACTTCTCTCATAAGCTTTCCATCGCCCCGAAGTATGTTGCTAATCTCGGTTTCCTCTGTTCTGAAAAACTCAATGGCAAACGGAACAGATTCATGAATAAGCTGAACAATCTCGCCGTTGATCACATCAAATGTGGTCCTAAAAGCTTCGTGACGCTGAATAAGCGCTTGGAAGGCTCCCTCAAGTCTGGCCATGTCCAGTTCTCCTTCCAGCATCATGGCACCCGGTAGATTGTAGCTTAGATCCTCTGGATTCAGCTCGTGCATCATAAAAAGACGCATTTGAGCAGACGAGGCCGGATAATGGGCGCTAGGAGTCGCAGCAGGGATCAAGGAACGGACTGTCGCTTCATCCTCGTGATGACACTCAACTCTTCTGGAGCTTATGTGATCTGAAAGTTGTCGAATGGTCGGAGCTGCAAAAAGTTCCTTTAAAGTAATCTCGATGGCCAACATTTGACGCACACGCAAAATGAACTGGTAAGCGAGCAATGAATCTCCGCCAAACTCAAAGAAATGATCATCTATACCTACTGCGCCTGTTTTGAAAATGTCCGCCCACAACAGAAGCAGTTGCTGTTCCATTTCGTTGCGGGGCGGTGTATGTTCTTTGCCGGAAGGCAACTCTACCCCCAAGGTATTTAATGCCTTACGGTCCAGCTTTCCGCTTGAACCTAGAGGCATCGTCTCCACCTTCACAAAACGTAAAGGAATCATATATTCCGGCAATTGTTCCAGCAAAAATGCCCGCAGTTCTCGAACTGTACAGTCGGATTGCACAACCAGATAAGCGCACAAATACTTATTGCCCTGCTCATCTGTCAAATCAAGTACAGCCGCCTGCTGAATGTCGTTATTTTGCAAGAGGGCTGTTTCAATTTCACCTGTCTCAATTCGGTAGCCCCCGATTTTCACCATTTGATCCGACCGTCCCAAGTAAACAATCTCGCCGCTAGGCAGCATCCGGGCAAGATCGCCTGTCCGATAGATTCGTTCACCTGGTACAAAAGGATTGGGGATAAAACGCTCTGCCGTAAGTCCATCTAGATGTACATACCCGCGTGCCAGATGGCACCCTCCCAGACAAAGCTCTCCTACCTGCCCCAAACCAACCAACGCCAGCTCCTGATTTAAAATATACGCCCGGGTGTTGCCCACAGGCCGTCCGATCGGAATCGGACCTTCGGAAGATACAGACGTACACGTATAGGCTGTTGCAAACACACTGGCTTCCGTAGGCCCATACAGATTAAGTAATCTCGCTTCCGGGAACTTCAGATTAAAACTTCGCACCTGCTCCTGGCCTATCTGTTCGCCACCCGACATGACCCAACGCAAAGTGGCTGCTTGGATCGTATCCTCGACTGAAAGCTCTGACAAAAACATTTGCAGCACGGTAGGAATGAAGAAAGCCACTGTAACCTGATGCCTATGAATGGTATCCAGCATTTGACGGGTATCCGTTTCTGCACCTGCCTCCAATAACACCAATCGTCCTCCGCCCATGAACCAGCTGAAAAGCTCGACGATGGAACCATCAAAGGTATAGGATGCTTTTTGCAGCACCGTGTCCTGCTCCCTTAAACCAAGCTGTTGTGCCAGCCATACCACTCGCGCACTAAAGGCGTGATGCTCCACCATCACCCCTTTGGGCTGCCCGGTTGAGCCGGAGGTGAAGATGATATAAGCCAGATGATCAGGCTGGATGACAAGCTTTGGATTGCCTCGTTCTTGCTGATCCTGACACAGTAAGTCGACGTCGATGACCTGCTGGATTCCTTCATCTATCCAGTTGGCATGGCATTGCTGATGGGTCAGAATCCATTCGGCACCAGCGTCTGCCAGGATATAGCGAATCCGTTCCTTCGGATCGGCTGGATGAATGGGGAGGTACGCCGCTCCTGCCTTTAACACGCCCAATAAAGCAACAATCATTTCCGGTGAGCGCTCCATGACAATAGCTACTACTTGCTCCGGCCGGGTACCGGAGTCCAGCAGGCTATGTGCGACCAGATTCGCCCGTCGATTCACTTCTCCGTAGCTGATCTCCTGTTGACCGGAAATGAGAGCGATCTGCTCAGGGTTTCGGCTTGCTTGATCCTCGAAATATTGATGTAACAGCTTTACAGATCCCAGATCCATGTCTGTCTGATTGAAATCATGGACGAGTGTCTTCCATTCCGCCTCGTTCACCGATTCCGAAGCGGCTATAGCAAGCTCACTCACCCAGTCCTCTTCCTTATGGACGCTTGCTGACTCAAGTACTTCCTCTCTGTCCCGCTGATTCGGGTCAACAGCCACCTCTTCTATCCGAAGCTCTCCAATCTTTTGCTGTGGATTGACAAGGACAGTGTGTAAGATTTGAAGGAATTCCCGGCTCAAGCGTTCCACCGTCTTCCCGGTAAAGAGATCTACATCGTATTGAAAAATACATTCGATATGCTCGTCGGTCATAGCTGCGGTAAATGTTAAATCGAATTGTGCTCCTGTATACTCCGCTTCATCACATGGAGTCAGTTTCAGGCCGGGTAATTCTACGATGGTACGGGAAGATTCGTTCAATAATGCAAACATGGTATCGAACAGCGGATTGCGGCTTGTTTTGCCAGCCAAATTCAACTTCTCAACCAGTTGCTCAAATGGATAGTCCTGATGCTCAAAAGCCTGGAGAGAGCGTTCCTTTACCTGCATTAAAAATTCGTGCACTGTCATGTCCTTCTTCGGCGTGTTGCGAAGGGCCAACGTATTGACGAACATGCCGACAAGAGGACTCAGGCTCGCATGAGTTCTGCCGGATACCGGAATGCCGACGATAATATCTTCCTGTCCACTGGCTTTGGCCAGCAATAGGTTATAGGCCGCCAATAGAACCATAAATACCGTGACATTTTGTTGCAGGGCAAAGCGTTTTAACTTCCACGTCCATTCCTGATCCAGCTCAAAATGAACAGCTTGCCCTTCACCTCTTCTCACATCAGGACGTGCATAATCCGTAGGCAATTCCAGCTCTGCAATTTCCCCTTGAAAAAGCTCCAGCCAAAACTGCTCCTGCTGACGGAATTCCACACTGTTCAAAAACTCACGCTGCCACACGGCATAGTCTTTATACTGAATCGTCAATTCCGGTAAGCTCATGCCCCCATATAAACGAGCAAATTCCTCGACGATTAACTCTTGGGAAAGCCCGTCCGTAATAATATGATGCATATCAATGAACAGCAAATGACGGTTGGCAGGCTGATGAATAACCTGAACGCGGAACAATGGCTTTTGTCGGAGATTAAAGGGCTTGATTAATCCGTCCTGTTCCACCAATATTCCATGTTCACGGCCCGATTGAATTTCTTCTATCCATGTCGCTAACCCTTGAACCGTACCTGCCCGGAAGAAGTCGCGCAGTGTCAGATTTACATTCCATTCCTTGTTAATAAAGTAGACCAGCTTGGTTGCCAGCAAGGATTGTCCACCCAGCAGGAAGAAGTCATCCTGTGTACCTATCTGCTCCCGGTGCAGGATTTCCGCCCAAAGCTCAACCAGGCATTCTTCCAAGGGTGAAGCTGGATGTACATAGGCCGTACCGACCTTGATACTTTCATTAACCTGTGGTAAAGCATGACGGTCGATTTTTCCGTGATGTGTTAACGGGATCTCATCGACTCGAACAAAGTAAGACGGAATCATATATTCAGGCAAGGTTACCGACAGATGGTTCTTCAGTTCTGCCACCGACAATTCGTGATCTGTAACGATATAGGCGCATAGCTCATGCATACCAGGCTGGACTTCCTGAACCAACACAACTCCATCCTGTATATGTGGGTGCTGGAGCAACGATTTTTCAATCTCGCCCGGCTCGATGCGGTAACCCCGCACTTTAACCTGCTGATCGACTCTTCCTAAAAATTGAATTTGCCCATCTTCGAGGTATCTGCCCAGATCACCCGTTTTGTACATCCGCTCACCCGGTATCCACGGATTTGCTACAAACTGCTGCTGCGTCAGTTCGAGGCGGTTCATATAGCCGCGTGCAACGCCCCAGCCTGAAATGCATATTTCACCGGGTACCCCGATAGGCATAACATCCGTACCACTGCGATTCATGATGTATACCTCAGCATTGGCTACAGGTCGTCCGACAGGCAATGGATGAACAGCTGGAATATCCGGCACACAATAATAGGTAGCACAGACGGTCGCTTCTGTCGGTCCGTACGTATTGTAGACCTTTGCGGAACGCAACAACTGGGTAACATATTCGCTTTTCAGCACATCTCCCCCGCTAATATACGTGCGAATATGCGGGAAAGGGGGCAGTTGATTCAGCTCATTTAAAATATACGGCGAGGCGCTAACCACGGTCACTTGCTGCTGGCGAATGAATTGATTCAGCAATTGGATGTCCTTCAGTTCATCCCGTGAAACCATAGCCAGCGTTCCCCCCACTGCCAATGTAGGGTAGATTTCCTCTACGGAAGCATCAAAGGTAATGGCTGCCTGCTGGAGCACTACGTCTTCAGCCGTTAGATGGAACTCATGCTGGAAAGCCGTGATGTAATTCGTTACATTTCTATGCTCAACCATCACACCTTTGGGCTTACCGGATGATCCTGACGTGTACAAAATATAAGCCAAATGGTGAGGTGCCAGAGGCTCCTTGCCCGCAAGTGCAAAAGCTACATGATCAGCATCTCCGCTGTACAAGGCCGGATCACTTACATCCATGACAGACCCTGTAAAGCGAAGCGTGTCGATGCTGACGGTACCCGCAGAAGTTAGGAGCAGAGACACGCCGCTGTCCTCCAGCATGTAGGCCACCCGCTCCGTCGGATGTTCAGGGTCCATAGGGACATAGGCTGCTCCTGCTTTGAGTACGGCAAGCATGCTGGTCAGCATATCCAGCGAACGGGGGACCAGGATGCCGACAGCTTGGTCCGGTACCAAATGATAAGTTAGCAAGTGCCGGGCAAGCTGATTAGCTCTGATATTCAATTGGCTGTAAGTCAGCGAATGCTCTCCGTAGACGGCAGCAATCCGCTCAGGATGCTGTTCGGCCTGCTCTTCAAACCACTGATGAACCAGCTTTTCCTGTGGGTAATTCACCCGGGTTTCGTTCCACTCATACAGGGTTCGCTGCTGTTCTTCCGCCTGATTCATGGAAATAAGGCCAATCGGCCGCGAAGCATCCGCACAAACTTCTTGCAAAAGATTCTTGTAATAGCTCGCAAGCCGACGTATGGTCTCTCCCTTAAATAGTTGAGTCGCATACTCAAAGTGAAAACGCAGCTTGCCTTCATTTTCAACCCATATGACTGTCAGATCGACTTGGACAGCCTCCATCTTAGCTTCCAACGGAGTAAAGCGAAGCCCGTTGATGCTCATCGGCTCCCCCCTAAAGTTCTGGGAAATAAACTGAACATCAAAAAGTGGGTTCCGGCTCCGGTCTCTCGGTACGCCAAGCTGATTCAGCAGCATTTCAAAGGGATAATCCTCATGCTTATAGGCTTCAAGTGCGTGCTTCTTAACCTCCTGCAAATATGCCACGAAAGGCTTATCTTCAGCTGGCGCAGTTCGCAGGGCCAGCGTATTGATGAACAGCCCAATCATGTGCTGGACCTCTTCCGACTGGCGACCTGCGCTTGGAATGCCAATAATGATATCTTCCTGATTCGCATATTTGGCCAATAAAGTACTATAGACAGCGTACAGAAGCATAAAGAGCGTAACCCCATGCTGTACCGCTGTTTTTTTAGCCAAAGCTGTTAATTCCTCATTCAGATCAAATGTATAGACATCCCCGGCATTGCTCATTTGTGCTGCCCGCGGCTCATCTGTAGGCAAATCAAGTACAGGCAGCGTCCCCTTAAATACGTCCAGCCAGTATGCCTCCTGCTTTTTCATTTCGGCACTGTCCAGACGCTGATTTTGCCACAATGTAAAATCGGTATATTGCATAGGCAGTTCCGGTAGATCCTGTCCAGAATAGCCCTGTATCATTTCACTTAATAAAATACCAATTGAGGCTCCATCGGCTGCAATATGGTCAACATCGCACAGAAAGAGGTGGGAATCATCCTTCAGCCGGATCAGCTTCGCCTTTAACAGCGGCGCACGATTCAGGTCAAAGGGACGGATAAATTCATCCACATACGCTTCCAGCTCGCGCCCGTCCCCTTCGCTATATTCCAGCGAAAAATCTACCTCCGGGTACACTCTCTGTACCAGTTCGTTATCCCGCAACTCAAAAGCGGTGCGCAAGGAGCTATGACGACGAATCACCGCATATATGGCTTCCTCCAACCGATGATGATCCAGATTACCGGTGATGGTCATCGCACTGCATAGATTATTCAAGGTGCTATGTCCTGCCATTTGACGCATCATATAAAATCGACGCTGCGTCGAGGAAGCTGGGTACACCTCACGTTGTTCCACCGGATGAATGATCAGATTTTTGTCAGCTGATTGGGGTGCAGGCAGCTCCGTTTCCGTCTTAAGAGGCTGCTTCGCTTCTCCATCCGTATACAGGGCTAATTCGCTGACCGTCATATAGTTGAAGATATCGCTCATATCCACTTTTTTGGACAAGCTTTGATTCATCTGCCCCACCATTTTACTAGCAATCAGGGAGTCTCCTCCCAACTCATAAAAACTGTCATAGATGTTCAGCTCATCAAGCCCCAACACTTCCGCCCATATGCTTGCGATTACCTTTTCCGATGAGCTATATTCTCCTGCCGTTCGACCACGCAGCTGTACAGGACGTCGCACAGCAGCGGATGACGTGACCGCATGGTCATGCAGAAGCCGACGATGACGGTCCAGAATAGTCCGCATTTCATGAGAAAATCCGAAAGGGATGGCAGCGGAATCCAGCGCGGCCACCTGAGCGTAATTCAAGCCACCCACAATGACACGCGGAACGGGATGAAGCAATAATTGTTCAAGAGCGGCCAGTCCCTCTTGTGTGGACAGAGCCTGAAATAAGCTCTCCTGGAAATCAACCTCATGCTCAAAAGCCATCCCAACTTCCTGCCAAGGAGCCCAGTTGATGGCAAGCGTACGTCGGCCGGAGTGATTTCGCCACTCGGCAAAGGCATCCAGATAGGCGTTGGCCGCCGTGTAGTCGCTTTGGCCTGGTCCACCCATCAGTGAAGTCACAGATGAAAAAAGAATAAAAAAGTCCAGTGTATCCGCAGCGGTGATTCGGTCAAGCACATGTGTGCCTGTTACCTTCGGAGCCAGTACCTCGGTAAAGCGGTCCTGGCTCTTGAGAGCCATAAAACCGTCTCCAGCCACACCCGCAGCATGGATGATACCGTGAATAGCCCCATACTTGTGGCGAAGTTCATTCAAGGCTTGCTTCATAGCGGTCTCGTCAGCTACATCGACAGCATAATATTCTACCTGCGCTCCCTGCTGCTCCAATTCCAGCAAGGCGGTAACCGTATTCAGCATCCTTTTATTCATATCTGGCTTTAAGTTCTGTCTTACGTTACGGCTTCCGTTCGAATCAGCGTTTGCAATGGCCTCCCATTGCTCCTTGGGTGGCAAAGGCTTGCGACCTATCAATCCCAGTCTGACCTGACCTTTAGAAGCAAGCCATTTACCGATTGCCAATCCCAGCCCGCCAGTACCACCAGTTATGATATAGGTTCCCTGCGGTCTGATCGCAATCGGGTCAGCTTCGCTTTCCGTCAGATCCACAGGTTCAATCTGCTCTACATAACGTTCGCCGTTACGCCAAGCGACCAGAAATGTATCATCATCGTGCCGTAGGGAATGAATGAGTTCTGAAGGCTGGGTGCTTGTATCTATATCGAGGCAACGGCAGCTCAAATCAGGGTATTCCTGACCGATGACCCGGGCCAGCCCAAACAAGCCCGCATGTTCTGGTTTTAATTCATTTTCCAATTCATTCACTTTATAAGCCTGCTCAGCGATCACCGTCAGTTCCTTAACAGCTGATTTGGTCTGTGCGATTGCCTTAGCCAGATGAAATAGCTGAACCATAGACTGCCCGCTCCAGAGGTATATCAGTTTCTTTGCGTTCTGACATCGCATCTCTGTCAACAAGCGTATATGATCTTCCTCGGAACCATTAGAAAAGTAAACATGGTCTGACATTTTAGCAAAGGTGACTCCCCGCTTCACTTCAACCACATCATACCCTTCATGCGCCAACTGTCCACGCAGTGATACACCGATCGGACGGTTATCTGTGAATAATAAAATCGTTTCCAGCGGTGTGGATAACACTGAACTATTTGCGGTCCGGGTTACTGTATCTTCTTCATACTCGGAGGGTGCTTGTTCTTGCTTTTTCCATACAATCTGATGATATTTATGATGTTCTGTGTACCGGTTTCGTTTAAAATCCGCCTCGTGTACACGTTTGACTGCATAATCTTCAATTTCTACCAGTACCTGACCTTCGGCACCCAGAATGAGCACATCTACCGTTAAAATTTCTCCACTTTCCCTGACCTTGCTTTTTTTGCGCAGATAACTGTAGCAAAGCCGTGGGAGGGAGTCGTAAATGCGCAGCTTGTGATATGAAAATGGCAGGAACAGGCCATTTCCTAAACTCTGGCTTGCTACCCCGACGGCCACATCCAACAAAGCGGGATGCAGCACATATTGGCTTACATCCATATGATAGGCTGCGGGCAGCTCCAGCTTAGCCAGCACTTGATCTGTTCCAATTGCAATCGTCCGCAGCGTCTCCCACCGCGGCCCGAATGAAAATGCAGCAGCCGCTTCGGCGTGATTCTCACCCACTAATACTTCCTGATCGTTGCATTCAGTCCGAATATCGCCCAGACTCATAACAGGATGGGCAGCCTTTACAAACACCGCGCGCCCCTGTGCATGCCTTACCCAATTCTGCTCCCACGGCTGAACTGAGGGTCCCGTCCGGCTTAATACCTTAAACGAAAACGTCTCACCCTCCCGTTGCAAAACGGTGTGTACTTCTCTTTCTTCCTCTACTCCCACGATGAGCGGAGAAATAAACTGGATGTCATACAGCTCCAGCACCTTGCCTAGACGCTTGTATTTTTCCAATCCTGCCCTAACCATTTCCAGATAAGTGGTTCCTGGTACAATACAGTTTCCCAAAATCTTATGCTCGCTTAGTACCCAATGACGCCCAACAGAGAAACGGGTCAGGTAAATATCCTGATCCTCGGTTTCTGCCAAACAATAGTCCAAAAGCGGATGTGTTGTTTCCATCTCTGTGAATTCTCGAACATGGGAAGCCTGAGAAACGACTGCCTTCTCCTCTACCTCTACCCAGCATCGCTTAGGCTCAAAAGGATAGGTGGGAATGCTTCGTCTGCGGCACGCTTTGCCTTCATACAAGCTCCCCCATTCCACATCTGCTCCCTCAACATACATACGGCACAGGGAATCCAGCGTATCGAACTCGAATGAAAGCTGGGTCAGTTTCTCTTTGGCTGATGCTGCCAGTCTTCTGGACTCCTCCAGCGTAAGTTCTCCTGCTTCTTTTTCCTTCTGTGCAGATACAACCTTATGACGTCCAAAATACACACCCGGTATGAACTCTTTTTGTTGCGCTTGTCCGCTGAAGCCTGAGGTCTGAATTTGAGTCAGCTTTGCTCCTAGATCATCCCAATCCCGGCACAGAATCGCCAAACGATAGCTATATTGCCCCCGTCCGGTATTAGCGGTATAACAAAGATCGCGCAACGGGTAGGCTTTAGGTTGCGTAACGTATTGCTGATATTGCTTCACATAGGCTGCTAGCACTGTTTCATTTTTGGCGGATAACGTAAAAAGCTGAACCGTTTCCGGGGTTTCCTGCTCCAATTGCCCCCCGTCCTGCGTTTCAGCCCACACCGGGGCCTCTTCCAGAACGACATGGCAGTTCGTACCGCTGAGCCCGAAGGAACTGACTCCGCAGCGTCGCGGAAAATCCTCCTTGGGCCAAGGCTGCAGCTTGTCATTCACATATACAGGCGAATCAATAAAGCTAATATCCGGGTTTGGGTAGGTAAAATGTAGGCTCGCCGGAATTTCTGCATGCTCCAAAGCGAGCACTGCCTTTAAAAAGCCCGTGATTCCCGCACTGTTATCCAGGTGACCTACATTGGTTTTGATCGAGCCTATGGCACAAAATTGATTCCGGTCGGTATACTGCCGAAAGGCTCTCCGTATACCATCAATCTCCACTGGATCACCCAGCTTGGTGCCTGTCCCATGAGCTTCAATATATGTAATGGTATCCGGGTCAATCCCAGCATCCTTCCAGGCCCGTACAATAACATCCTCTCCTGCCAGCGAATTGGGAGCCGTAATCCCGGCTGAAGTCCCGTCATTGTTCACAGCACTGCCTTTAATGACAGCATAAATATGGTCCTGATCCTGAATGGCCCGCTTCAAGGGTTTGAGCAGAACAGCGGCTACACCTTCTCCTCCACCTGTGCCATCCGAAACGCTATCGAACGTTCTCGTCCGGTCATCCGAGGAGCCTACACCCAGCCCCCCGCCCTTTCCCTCTTTTATAGGTACGAGTGTGACCTTCACCCCGCCGGCAATCGCCGTATCGCAATCGCCGTGCCGCAAATCCCGGCAGGCCAGGTGAATGGCCACCAAAGATGAAGAACATGCGGTATCCACCAACAGACTGGGCCCTTTTAAATCCAGCAGATAGGCGATCCGACTGGCAATCATGGAATGAATATTACCTGGAATCGCTGAAGAAGCTGATGAAGGAGCCATTTCTGCTATAAACCGCTTGTACTCCTCACCAAAATCACTGCTGTAGCCGACATAGACTCCTGTCCGACTACCAGAAAGCTTTTTACCACCGTACCCCGCATCTTCAACCGCCGCCCAGGCAGACTCCAAAAACAGTCGTTGGTTTGGGTCCATCAATCGCGCTTCAGCCGGAGAAAGTTGAAAAAAGGGATAGTCGAACTTATCAATTTCTTCTAGAAATCCACCTTCATTTAATGCCGTTTGCTCATTCAACAGCCCGGCTTGGAAGAGGCTCTCCAGCTCCCTTTTTCGTCGGGCAGGAAAAGGGCGTATGGCGTCCTGCCCCGCCCGCAGAAGATCCCAAAACTGAGCCGCATTTTCACTTTCGGCAATTTTACAGCTAATCCCGATGACTGCAATATCCGAATCTCGCAGCTCATTAACCGCGATCGGACCCGCGTCCTGAAAATCCTGTTCATTGAATTGAAGAGCCGCCAGATTGAATCCTGTTTTTGTCATCATCGTACTCCCTTCCGTTCCTCGTGTTCGCTGCGATTAGCTGACCTGAAACGCGGGAAATAATTCGCGTGTATGCGTATTGCTGAAAATCTGCTCAAACCGTTCAGCCCGTAGTTCCGTTGGTGTTAATTTGGTTGCAAAAATGGACTTTAGCTTGTCCAGAGCTTGCTGCATTTGTTCCAACGTTGGTTCTGTTCCGGTTGTGATCAATTGTTCGCGCAGGTTTTGCAATTCTTTGTATGGAACGACTACACCCTGCTCATACTCATCGTTATTCCAGTTGCGGTTCTGGGTTGAAACCGCAATCGCAATACAGGAGGTCACCAGACCCAAACCATCTGGTTTGCTCTCGATATCAGCATTCCGCAGCAATTCCAGAGTGGAGGGATGCTCAAAAGCAAAGGAATGAGCCGTAGAGGTGATACCTGTCATTAAATTTCTTAATACGGTTTTGGGGCCGATTTCTATAAAATGATTCACACCCTGATTCAGCATGTATTGAACGCTTCTGTGCCATTGCACAGGCCGTGCCATCTGGGACGTCAGGTTAGATAGGATATAACGACGATCCGCATAGGGTGTCGCTGTAACATTAGAGAGCACAGGCCATTGAAAACGGCCATAATCATATCTCTCCAGCTCCTCCCGAAATTTGCCCGCAGCGCTCCGCATTAAATTCGTATGGAACGGAAAGCCCACCTTGAGGCGAATCGTCTTGATTCCTCTACGATTCAGTTCCTCTTCTGCCTTCTCCAGTGCAGGAGTATGACCCGAAATGACGAGCTGCTCAGAGGAATTATAATTCGCAATGCCGACCGATACGCCGGCTGTCGAGGCTTGCTGGCACACCTCATCCACCTCACGCTCATGACTCCCGACTACCGCCAGCATCGCCCCTGTACCTGGAGCAACAGCTTCCTGCATCAGAATGCCCCGCTGACGTACTATTTTCACCGCATCCGAAAAAGCAAGCGCCCCTGTACTGACCAATGCCGAGAATTCTCCCAGACTGTGACCCGCTACCAGAGATGGAGCAAGCTTCAATTCCTGCATCAGTACACGAAAAGCTGCGATGCTCACGGTCAAAATGGCAGGCTGGGCATTAGCGGTCAGAGTCAGCTCATCCATAGAACCTGTGAAACAAAGCGTCTTTAGATCAAACCCTAGCGCATCCTCGGCCTCTTCAAAGGTTTCTCTTGCTACTGAATATTCATCGTATAAGCTTTGACCCATGCCTACATATTGAGAGCCTTGCCCCGGGAATAAAAATCCTAATTTTTTCATCGTTCCATCCTCCTTATAGTAGGTCTGCAATCTTGTGCAGTACGTGGACATAGGCCTTCATCATCTGTTCCGCCCAAGTCTTCTTCAGTTTTCCAGCTTGATATTCGCACAGGAAGCGTACCTGCTCCGCACGCACATCCATATGAAGCACCCAGTCAAATTGCCGAGTCACCTCATGTCCCGCCGGCGTATGATTCAGAAACACACAAGGGAGAAAAACAGATGGATTGGCGTTTCCTGTCCCATTTGGCAACATACCTGGGATCGGGTAAAGGTCGGTCTCTTTCGCTTTTTGACGATGACCAGCAACCTCTATGCACAGGGCGCTAAAATCATCATTTTCCGTCAATCGTACACGCAGCGGATACAAGCTCTCCCCTGTCGGTTGTGATGCGGGAAAAGAGGACTGTCCATGGTGTATGAACTGTTTATGTGGTAATGGGTATCCTTCACCGATGGGCAATACCAGTTCGGACTGACCTGTCATTTGTGACAAAACATACGTATAAACGGCTAGTAACAAGTCTGTTAGGGCAAAATCCTGACTCCAGACTGCTTTCTGTAACGTGGTCAACAGGTCCGCAGGTAAGGTAAAGGTGAACGTAGCCTGCCCCTCGGCTCCTCCATCTGTCCGCATCACCTCATTCCACGGAATAAAAGATAACGGTTCAGCCAAATAAAGACGCCAGTATTGCTCCTGACGCTCATATCGTTCCTGTTCCGCATCCGTCCATGCTTGTTCTCCTTGCTGCTGCTCCAGAAAACCGGAAAGTCTCGCAATGGTCGGATAGGCAAAGCAGTCTGCAACGCTGATTTGCCCTGGAAAGATTTGCTGAAGACGAACATTCATTTGAATGAGTAGAACCGAATTGCCCCCCAGCTCAAAGAAATTATCGTGAATGCCAAGCTCACTTCTGTGCAATACCTCTTCCCAAATTTGGCTGACCTGCATTTCCACCTCTGTAGCAGGTGCTGTATACTCCACTCCAAGAAGAGGACGGCTATGATCCGGCTTGGGCAGCATTCGACGGTTTATTTTCCCGTTCGGCGTTAAAGGTATCTCCGACAAGGTAATAAAATGCGACGGAATCATATATTCTGGCAGTCGGGCAAGCAGATGATTGCGCAGCTCACCTACCGTCAAATTCTGCTGGCCTACCCAATAGGCACAAAGGGAGCGGTTCTCCTGATCGTCTGATCGGTCCTGTACCACCACAGCTTCCCGAATGGCAGGATGAGCCATCAGCGCCTGTTCAATTTCCCCCAGCTCCACCCGATAGCCACGGACCTTGATCTGATCATCCATCCGGCCCAACACTTCAATCTCACCGTTAGGCAGCCACCGCGCCAAATCTCCGGTCTTAAACATTCGCTCACCGGACCGGAACGGATTGGCTTTGAACTTCTCCGCTGTCAGCTCAGGGCGCTTGTCATAACCGGATGCAAGTCCCTTGCCTCCAATCCAGAGATCACCCGCTACAAGATCCGGTACAGGCTGGAGCTGCCCATCCAGAATATATACTTGTGTATTCGCTATCGGCGTACCCACTGTCACCCGCTCGTGCTGGGTAAGCTCCTGCACAGTTGACCAGACTGTAGTTTCGGTTGGGCCGTACATGTTAAAAATGCGCGCAGTGGTCATCTCCTGCGTCTGACGAAGCAATGGCTCTGGTAAAGCCTCGCCTCCCACCATCACGACCTGCAACGTGCGCATACTCTCTTTTGCTTCCGGGTGCATAAGCAAAAGCTGAAGCCGCGAGGGTGTCATTTGCAGCAAGTGCGGACCTGTTCGGCGAATCGCCTCCAACAGCAGTTCAGCATTTGCCTGCTCTTCTCCCGTAGATAACACTACCCGTAGCCCCTTCGCCAAAGGCAGTAGCGTTTCCAATACAAAAATATCAAATGCAGCAGTAGTTACTGAGAAGAAGGTTTGACCTTCAGGAAACGGTATTCGCTCGGTAATCCCGTAGATCAGGTTCACAATGGCTTCCTGACGGATCATCACGCCTTTCGGATTTCCAGTCGAGCCTGAGGTGAAAATCATATACGCCAAATCATGGGGTCCCGGCTGTGTGATCTCCAGCCTTTTTCCATCCTGACGGTATATACTCTCGTCATTCAACGAAATGACTTCGCCTCTAAAATCCAGTTCATCCAGCAGCGTGTCCCGACTAATAAGCCATTGCGCTTCACTCTCTTCCAGCATGTAGGAAATACGCGCCGCAGGATAGTCGGGGTCGATCGGCAAATAGGCAGCACCTGCCTTTAAAATGCCGAGCATCGCCGTCAGCAAATCTACCGACCGTTCCAGCAGCAAGGCAACCACCGTATTCACGTCCGCTCCTTTGCTGCGCAATGTTCTCGCCACCCGATTGGACAGGACATCCAGCTCGCCATAGGTCAAACGCCGGCTCCCACATTCTACCGCTATGGCGTCCGGCATCCGTGCAGCCTGTTCTTCGAACAGGTGATGCATCAGCTTGTCAGCCGGAAGCGCAAGCTCAGTCGCATTGCGGGCGACAAGAATGCGTGATTGCTCCGCAGGAGTCAGCAGGCTGGCAGCATACAGAGGACGGTCTGGCTGCGAAGCCAGTTGGGCCACCAGCTCTATGAAATGCTGCGCCATCTGGCGAACCGTATGCTCGCGGAACAGTTCCGCGCTGTATTCAAAGGTACAATGCAGCCCATTAGGGCGATTATCACTCGCACCTTTAGCAGTCGGCATCTCAACCACGGTCAGCATCAAATCAAATGAAGCAAAAGGGCTTTCCAACGGATAAGGCTTCACCTGTAAACCCGGCACTTCCCTGCTGCCATCCATAAAATTTTGCAGCCGAAACATCGTGTCAAACAGCGGATTACGACTCAAATCCCGCTGGAGATGCAAGCGATTGACGAGCATATCAAAGGGGTAATCCTGATGCTCAAACGCATTCAACGCATTGTCTTTGACCTCGTCCAGAAACTGTCGGAAGGTCTTCTCCTGTACGGGAGCATTTCGTAACGTAAGTGTATTTACGAACATACCGAGCATCCGCTCCAGCTGAACATGCGATCTCCCGGCAACTGGCGTACCCACCACGATGTCCTCCTGTCCACTGTAGCGGGACAAGAATACATTGTATGCCGCGAGCAAAACCATAAATAACGTGGCACCACTCTCCGTTGCCAGCTTCCGCAAACTTGTTGCACAGTCTGACGACAGACTAAATTCCAGCGAGCCCCCGGCAAAGCTCCGTTGTCTTGGTCTTGGATAATCTCCCGGCAGATTCAGAAGCGGAATTTCCTTTCCAGTGTGCTGTTCGTCGAACATCTTCAGCCAGAACGCTTCCTGTTCTTTCAGATGTTCCCCGCTGAGCTGTGTATGCTGCCAGGCGGCAAATTCTTTATACTGAATGTGCGGTTTTTCCAGAGCGCTTCCTTCCATTAGGGAGATAAACTCATCAATAAGCACTGTCGCAGAAATTCCATCAAAAATAATATGATGCACATCCAGCAGCAGAACATGGCTCTGCTCCGCTAATCGAACCAGCATTACCCGTAAAAGCGGGGGCTGTTGCAAATCAAAAGGACGCAAAAATGATTGCTGAATCTGCGGCATATCGGCCGCCGTCCCTTCGGTATATTCCATTTTCCAAGCTACATCCGAATGAATCTGCTGTACTACCTCATCCTCCAGCAGGGTAAAGCCCGTTCGAAATACTTCATGCCGGAGCAGTAATGTTCGAAACAGACGTTCAAGCTGCTCTCTTTGGATACTGCCTTCCAAATGCCAGGCAGTGAACACGTGATTGCTCAGGCTTTCTCCTTCCAATTGATGCAAAACAAATAATCGTCTTTGAGCGGCGGAAGCTGGGTAATACTCCTGCTCAGGCAACGGTTCAATAGAAGCTGCATGAACAGAGGTCTTTTGACGAAGCAAATCTGCCAACTCACGAATGGTTTGATGATCAAAAAGTTCTTTGAACGTCACTTTTATCTGCAAGCGCTCCTGAATCCGGTAAATCATTTTTGCCATCTTGAGTGAATGTCCACCCAACGCAAAAAAGGGGTCCTGTACACCCACTTGCGCTATATCCAAAATTTCTGTCCAAATAGTGGACAGCTCTTGCTCCATACCGTCCCTTGGAGGTACATATTCTGTTCCTGCAAGACTTCTTCCCTCAGGTTTTGGCATATGCTTACGGTCGATTTTACCGTGTGGGGTCAAAGGCATGGCTTCGAGAGGGACCAACAGACCGGGAACCATATAGTCGGGAAGCCGTTCTTTTAGATGTTGGCGCACCCCTTCTGACGTCATTTCCGGCGACTGCAATGTGTAATAGCCGATCAGCCCGGTTAATCCCGTTTCCTCCACATGTGCAATCACCGCTGCCTCACGAATAGATGGAAGACTAACCAGCGCCTGCTCAACTTCCTTCATTTCGACGCGAAATCCCCGCACCTGAACCTGATCGTCCTTTCGCCCAAGATACTGAAATTGCCCGTCCGGAGTCTGACAACCTAAGTCTCCCGTTCGATAAAGCCTTTCTCCGGTAAACGGATGCGTAGTGAAGGCTTTGGCTGTCAAATCCGGCTTGGCCCAATATCCGCTCGCCAGTCCTGTCCCGCCGATACAAATCTCGCCTTGCACTTGGAATCCGGCAAGCTGTCCATCCTGATCCAGTACATACACATGAGTATTCGCAATCGGCAGCCCCAGAGGAATACGTAATGTTCCTGCATCCGGCTTGTGCTGAATGATATGCTGGGTCGCATAGATGGCCGATTCGGTCATGCCGTATAGATTGGCGATTTTCGCTGTGCGAAAAAGAGTGTACCATTCCTGCACGATATTCACCGGAAGCGCTTCGCCCCCGTTAAAAATCCACTTTAGATCAGGCAATGGATGAGATTCCCCCGCATTTCGTACGGCACTTAGGAAAACATTCATGAGCGCAGGAACAAATTGAGTAACCGTCACTTTTTCCCGCTCCATAAATGGGTATAGCTGTGCAGGGTCTTTGACGATATCCACAGGTACAATCGTTAATTTGGCTCCCTCCATCAGCGGCCAGAACCATTCCCACACCGAGTCTGTAAAGCTGGTAGACGTCTTCTGCGCGATGACATCGTCTGCTCCCAGAGCAAAGGTATCCTGCAACCAAAATAACGTATTCAGCACAGCCTTATGGGTCATCATCACCCCTTTGGGCTGTCCCGTGGAGCCTGAAGTGTACATAATATACGCCAGGTCTTTTTCCTTAGGAATATTTTGCAGACTCAGATTATCCGTAGACATCCCTTGTTCTTTGACAGGAATAAAATAAGACTCATCCCCTCGCATCTCCCGCAGTCTAACGATCCACTCCGACTCTCCCCATACCGTTTCATCTAGACAAATGACAGTTTCAATACAGTCTGGCAAATGATCTAACGTCCGCCCGAAATAACGTGAATTCGTAACAAGCACGCGGCACGAACTGTCGTCAAGCATATACTTGATTCGGGATTGCGGATAATCAGGATCAATCGGTACATAGGCACCACCGGCCTTCATAATCCCTAAAATAGCGGTAAGCAATGGGACATCCCTATCCCCCATAATGGCAACCAGCGAGTTCGGACGAACTCCATAACGACTGAAAAGCTGGCCCAATTGGTTGGAGCGAAGGTGCAGCTCCTTATAGGTGACAGCCATCTCGCCGTCCAGAACCCCCACTGCATCAGGGGTACGGAGCGTCTGCTCCTGAATACGGGACGTAATCGTGACTCCAGCCGGATAAGCCTTCTGCGTATCATTAACGCGATGGATCACCGCCCGTTCCTCTGCCCCCATGTAATCCATTTTCCACACAGGCTGCTCCGGGTCCTGAATGGCACCCGCAATAATGTTACGGAAATACGCTCCGATCCTGGACATCGTTGAGGCTGTAAACAAATCTGTTCCATAGCTAAGCGATATGACCAATTCGTCATTTACGGATTCCACGATTACGGTCAAGTCAAACTCGTTCGCGTCGGCACCATTTCCCAGCTTGATTCTTTCCATCGGGATTCCCCCGAAGTTCTCCTCATTTTTGGAGCCGGCTGCAAAATTAATCAGGACGTCAAACAGCGGGGCACGATTTAGGCGGCGCGGACGGTTCAATACCTGCAATAGCTTGTCAAAAGGATAGTCCTGATGGGCGTATGCTCCTGCGCACTCATCTTTAACTTGCTGTAACAATCGGGAAAAAGAAATGTCCCGGGAAAGTCGATTCCGCAGCACGAGAGTATTTACAAAAAAACCCATCAGGTTTCGAACCTGCTTTTGATTCCGTCCCGCCACAGGAGTACCAATAATAATGTCCTCTTGCTGAGTAAGCCGGGCTAATAACACATTCAGACTGGTAACGATCGACATGAACATGGTGGTTCCGTACGTGCGGTTCAACCGCTCCAAGCCCGCGCATAATTCCGCATCCAGAATGACCTTTTCCACCGCCGCCGGAGCATTTCGGATGCTCGGACGCGGAAAATCCAAAGGCAATTGAAGACTTGGCAATTCACCATCCAATCGGGATTTCCAGTATTGCTCCTGCGAGCTTAGTTTTCCAGTAAGCACCTGCTGATTTTGCCAATGTGCATAATCAATATACTGGATCGGCAATGCTGGCAAATAGGGGCTTGTTCCTTGCTCCAACGCCTGATAAATATGAAACAGTTCTTGAAAAAACAGATCCATAGACCAACCATCTTCAATGATGTGGTGCATACAAATATGAAAAACATAGTCGTTTGCCGCCAGCATGTAGATCTGTGCCCGCCATAATGGACTCTGTTCCAGATCAAAAGGCTGATTCATCACAGTCTGTATTTCTTTTTGTACCTCTGCCCACGCTGTTTCTTCCCCTGTATCCGATACATCCACAACAGGCACGTTTAAGGTCAATTGCTCCAGCACCACTTGCTTCGGTACACCTTCGACCACCGTGAACACTGTACGAAGGATAAAATGTCTTTCAACGATGGTATGGAGGGCCTGCTGTAAATACGAGGTATTCACAACTTGTCTGGTTCGAACGGCTACCGACTGATTTAAGGCGCTGCTCTGAGCGTCCAGCTGGGACTGAACCCAGAACCGTTTCTGCCCATGAGACAGATCATAGGTCTGCTTCTCTCCCATGTGTAAACCTCCATCTATACATTATTCGAGGATATGTTACTGCTTTTCGTATAACGTTTCATTGCACCAGACATACCGGGTTCCGTTCCATTCGGTTGCAGAACGCACATCCGGGAAAAAGCCGCTGCCGAGCAGATTGGCGCTAGTATTACACAGCACTGGAATGCCGCTCAAATTCTCGTACGCATGCAGTAAATCATAGATCAGCGGATTATCCTCCCGACTCACCGTCTGGAGGCGTGCCGTTCCATCGAGATGACGGATCGCAGGAATGCGTTCCACCCATTCATCACGCAACATATGATCAAAAAGCATATACGGATCACGGGTTCCCGGTGAAAAAATAGCCGGTGCACGCTCCTCCATACAGATCGGTGAGACCGGACGATATTCTTCCCGCTGCTTGATGGCATTCAGGCGGTCTTTCATATCCGGTTGAACGGCAGCTGCCAGTATACTCCGGTTGCCCAAAGCACGTGGTCCCAGTTCCGCCCGATCATGCAGCACCACGACTGGATCATCTGTCGTATGCAGCAGCTCCGCAAGCTGTGCTACCGTACAAGCACGTGATTCCCAGCCTTCTGCTGGCTCATTTTGAATGACCATGGGTCCGCTGTACACAGACCAATTCAGATGGGGATGACCTGTCTGATGAATCATTTCACAACAGGCAGCACCAATCGCCGAACCTGTATCATTGGTAAACGGAGAAACAAACACATCGTCAAATAATCCACTTTCCCGAATTGCACTGTTCCATTTGATATTCAGAGAACAGCCTCCTATAAAGCAAAAGTTTCGTGTTTTCCGTCCATGCTTGGTCACACTCGCCTCCAGCGAGGTTACGAGAAGCTGCTCCAAATACTGATGGAAAGACGCCATGGCGTCTGCATGCGGAATATGATGTTCATCTACATATCGCTTGATTTCCTGGGAAAAGGTCCAGTTAAACTCCATTGAGGGTGAAAAATGCCGTGCATACGTCAGTTCAAACTGTTCGAGCAGCTCTGGACGTACCTGTCCCTTGGCAATGTAGGCCATGACCTTGCCCGCTACCGAAAGATCATCCACACGCGGTCCTTGCCCTCCGCGAAGAAAAGGCTCAAAGTGCAGCGAAAACAGTGAATAAATGTTGCCAATGTACATGAAAAGAGGACCCAGATTTTCTAATTTTCCGTTCGCTGGATCAAAGTAATAAAAACGCGGATACATGCCGCCATCGTACACAAGCGCGTAAGACGGCTCCTTGGTCACCGCGTAAGGACTTGCACAATAGGTGCTGGCGATATGTGTGGTTGAATGCATATAGCTGGTATAGTCGTAGGTTCTTCCGCCAATGGCAAGTCCGTTGCCCGAATAGGCTTGGAGCGCGTCGGCTGAAAGCGATACTTCGCGGTAAGGTGCAACCGTGAGAGACAGCTCCTGCCCATGGGAACGCGTATCCACCTTGCTTTCCTTCAATCCGGCCCAGCCGTCGATGACAAACCGATCCACATCTGCCGAGGTATAACCATGCTGGTTAAGCACTTCCTCGACAAAATCCAAATCAGGAATTTCGCTGTAGCGTTTGTTGTTATTGAATTTTTCAACCTCATAGCTGAAAATAAGCTTGTTATCCTCAATTAAGGCCACACTACCATCATGCGTTAATTTCAGTCCGCAGAATAACATGTTCCTTTCACTCCCCACCTGTTAGCCCAACACAAAGCCGCTTTATTGTTCAGCCTCAGCAAAATGACGCGGTAACACCGGAATGATATCGGATTCCTCGGAATCGACACGATTGGATTCATCTATCCAGCTTCCCAGCCCGCCCACCGTTGGCTCCTGAAAAAAGACCTGAATCGGTACATCTATGGCCAGCTGGTCTTTAATTTTAGCAATGACACTCATCAGCATCAGCGAATCTCCATTTTCAAAAAAGTCCTGGTGTATGCTAATTTCCTCATGCCCCAGCACCTCGCCCCAAATCTGACCTAGCTGCCGTTCTGTTTTCGAATATGCATCTCCATCACGGCCGATCAAGGTCACTTGAATGTGAGAGTTCATGTGCACTCCAGTGTCCGTAGCCTCCGACTTGGGCTGTAGCGTACGAAACAGCTCTTCCTCGAAGGAGACAAATTTAGCGCCCAGCTGCACATTTCGCTGGATCATATCATTCAGTGCCTCATTAGAGGTAATAAATTGCTTCAGCTCTTGATAAGACTCCAGTAAATGAATATAGGCTTCAGGCTCTTGCTCGCTGTGTCCCTGCGCTTGCTCTGTCATTTCCTTTGTTACATCCGGGGAAAAGCGGATCTTGAGCAGCGTCAGCATTTGAACCAGCTCCTGGCTGCGAATGTTGGCAATGACCGTTTGGGTCAGCTTGTATTGCAAAAGCCGATCAAGCAGCTGACCATAGTCCTCCGAGGAAATCGGCTGAGATAACATCCGTTGCTCCATCAGCTCATCCGATGGAGCCTCCAGTTCCAGATGCGACCAGTTGATCGCCATCATCTCCATGCCACGACGGCTCTGATAGTGGGCATACTGATCCAGAAATGCATTTGCAGCAGCGTAGCTGCCCAAGCCTGCACCTCCTAACTGCGAAGCTACTGACGAGAATAGGAGCCAGAAGTCCAGCGCCTGATCCTTGGTCACCTCGTTCAACACCCATGTTCCTATGACCTTGGCTTCCATGGTTCGCTGGAACGCGGCCGCATCCATTTGCTCCAGACGAATTTCCTCCAGATGCATCGCAGCATTCATGCCCCCATGAATCGGGCCGTAACGTGCATGTACATCATCCACGACCTGCTTCATTACGGCCAGATCCGTAATATCTGCCGCATAGTAGCTCACCTCGGAGCCGAGCTTTTCAATCTCTAGCAGCTCACGAATTTTTCTCGTGCTCACAGAAGCATCCGGTTCCGCGGCTCGTTCCTGCCAAGTTTCCCGGTCCGGAAGCACAGTACGGTTCACCAGCACGAGCTTAACCTTCGCCTGCCGGGCAAGATAGCGGCAGGTTTCCAGTCCAACCGAGCCGGCTCCCCCGGCAATCAGATAGACGCCGCCCTCACGGATCGTAATCTTCCGATGTGGAAGAGCCGTAAGCTGCATTCGTTCCAGCTGCTGCGTATACCGCTGGCCGTTTCGCCATGCTGAACTCTGCTCTGCCTCGTCCCGATCCAATTCCAGCATAATTTCCCGAGCAATATCGGAATTATCGCGTCCGATCGTTTCTACATCCATACAGCTACAACGATGCTGGCTATATTCCTGTGAGATCACCTTCATTAATCCCCACAGAGGCGCCTTTTCCGGGAATACATATGTATCCTCCGCTATGACCAGCTGTGCGTAGTTCGAGACGACTTTGATTTCCAACGGGTGATGAATCGAGCTTGCTTGAACAGCCTTCATCAAATAAAAAAGACTTAAAGCCCCTTGCTCCTGACTTTCATTCAAATCATCGAGCTGTCGCATGCGACTGCGAATTTCGGTGCAGGTCCACAAGTGAACGATACCGGAAAGCTCTGCTCCCCCTCGCGTTTCAACCTCGGTCACGGCTGCAAGCAGCCTGTTATAATCCTCCGTATAGCCGGGACGAATCTGATAATGACTCGGATCTATGGCAGCATAATCAGATGCAGCCTCTACGATAATAGGTGTGAGTCCTTGATCCTTCATAAGCTCGCTAAGTGAAGCAGCTACGCCTTCTTCATCCGCCAGAATAAGCCATGACTTACTGGTAACCGACCGTTCTTGGGAGGCAGAAGCCGTCAACGGACTGGCTACCCAATTCAGTTCATAGAACCACTGGTCAACCTGCTTCTCCGGTACCGATCTCAAGGCTGGGGAATCTACTACATGCTCCATCGCATGCTCCGGGATATAATCCACCCAATGCCGCTTGCCTGCAAATGGATATACTGGTAAAGGAACACGATGTCTTTGATCCAAATCATGCAGAGCACTCCAATTGATATCGCTACCTTGCATATATTCATCCACAACCCGATCCAGGCTGGTGTCAGGCTGTACCTTGAAGCTTTTCTCCTCACGGGTCGTTAGGCGGGTATAATATATCCCCTCTCCCGCTAAAGCTGGACGTGCAGCTTCATCTACATTTGCAAAACGCTCCAGCCCTTCCTTCAACTCTTCAAGACTTGTAGCTACAATCGCAAGCCGATAAGCATAGTGCCCCCGTCCCTGATTGCTTGTAAAACAAATATCTGGCAGCGCATGAGCCGTGCGATCCAAAAACGTACGATAACGGTCAACCAAAGCACCAAAGGAAGCTTTACTCTTGGCAGACAACGTAAATACATACGGTACGTTTTCTCCGCTGGCGGACTGGCTCTGCTCGTCCTGCTCATATTCCTCCAATATGACATGACAGTTAGTTCCTGCTAGACCAAAAGCACTTACTCCTGCCCGCCGTGGCACTCCTGCCTCCGTCTCCCATGGAACCAGCTCTGTATTCACATACACAGGCGATTCGATAAAATTAATGTGCGGATTTGGCTCGTTAAAATGGAGGGTTGCCGGAATTTCCTTCTTTTGCAATAACAGCACCGTTTTGATCAGACCTGCAATACCGGCTGCGGTGTCCAGATGACCTATGTTCGTTTTTACCGCGCCCAAGGCACAAAAATGCCGCTTGTCCGTGTAGCTGCGGAAGGCGTTGGTAATGCCTTCAATCTCAATCGGATCACCTAGACGAGTTCCTGTACCGTGAGCCTCAATATAGGTTACCGTTTCCGGAGAGATGCCCGCATTACGCCAAGCTTCCTTCATCAGCTCCGTCTGAGCCAAGGCACTTGGCGCGGTAATGCCGTTGGACTTTCCGTCCGAATTCATGGAGCTGCCTTTAATGACAGCGTAGATATGGTCCCGATCCTTTTTAGCCTTTTCCAGCGTCTTCAGTACGATGACCCCGAATCCCTCGCCCCATACCGTCCCATTCGCTGCGGCATCGAAGGTACGCGCAACAGAGTCGGGCGAAGCAATGCCGATATCGACCAGCCCTTCATCTACGGGAAATAAGGTCAGGTTCAGCCCGCCAGCTACAGCCATATCACAATCGCCAGTAATCAGCCCTTTGACCGCATGATGCACAGCAGCCAAAGATGCCGAGCAGGCGGTATCAATCAGATGGCTGCCGCTGGCGAGATTCAGCAAGTAGGCCACCCGACTGGCTACGACTGAAATGGTATTGCCGGGTAAGGCATACGGCTCCATGTTCTGAATCAGTTGCAAGTAATCGGCATCCGTATCCCCTACGTATACCCCGGTTCGTGAGCCGTACAATTCCTTTTCGGCATAACCGGCATCCTCCAGCGCTTCCCAGGTAACTTCAAGGAAAATGCGCTGCAAAGGGTCCATACACCGGGCTTCTGCAGGAGTAATGTTAAAATATTCCGCATCAAAACGATCAATATGGTCCAAATAGGCTCCTCTGCGATACTTGATCTCCGGCGCATATCGTTTACCTTTAAAATAGTCCCGAATAGGCCGATCCACGTCAGCCTTGCGGCTTTCCGGGAAGTCCCTCACGGCATCCATGCCGTTCACGAGATTATCCCAAAACTCATCTGTTCCATTTGCGCCCGGAAACCGACAGGCCATCCCAACAACGGCAATATCATCAACCTTCACCGTCTTGGCCTCATTTTCGAATAGCTCTTTTAGCATCGGCAGAGCTTCTATCTTGGAGAGATGTTTTGCGGCAACCTGAGCTAGCAAATACTTCTGAACCCGTTTCATATGTTATCCCTCCTTCAGATGGTCCAGCGCCCGTATAGACTCGCTTACATCCAGTGAGCCATCTTCAATTTGATCCAGCAGGCTCATAAGATCCTGATCCAGCTGTTCATCATCCTTGGACTTATTTTCAAAGTGATTCATATACGCTGCAATCGTAGGATAGGAAAACAGCTCGGCTACTGTTGCCTCACTGCCCAGTGCGTGCTTCATCTTTCGATGAAGCCGAACAATCGAGATGGAATTGCCGCCGATTTCAAAAAAGCTGTCATGGATGCCGACGTCCTCCGGGCTTATATTTAAGATTCCGGCCCAGATTTTCGTCAGCATATGCTCTCTTTCATTGCGAGGCGCCACATATGCGGTTGAACGATGAACTCGGCCCTCCGGCTGTGGCAGATTTTTGCGATCAATCTTCCCGTTCGGAGTTAGCGGCATCTCCAGCAGTTCCATGAAAAATCCCGGAATCATATACTCAGGTAATATTTCACGCAGGTGTATTGTCAGATCATCCACTTCGAGTCCTTTTTCCAGCGAAGTAAAATAACATAAGAGATTGGTTACACCAAACTCATCCGTTTGGGCAATCACAGCTGTTTCCTTGATCCCTGGAAAAACGGATACGGCCCGCTCCACTTCTTTGAGTTCTACGCGATACCCCCGCACCTGTACCTGATCATCCTTGCGGCCGCTATACTCTAGAATGCCATCCGGCCGTAACAGTCCCAAATCACCTGTACGATATAGCTGTTCGCCTGTTTTGGGATGCTGGGTAAAAGCCTTGGCAGTTGCTTCTGCCTTATTCCAGTACCCCTCCGTCAGACCAATCCCGCCGATGCATATTTCGCCTTTGACCTCAAAGGGGCACAATTGCCCCTCCTTGTCCAAAATATAAACATGCGTGTTCGCAAGGGGCCTTCCCAACGGAATGCTCAATTCGCCCTCTGCCGGAGATGCGTCAATCAAGTAACAGGTTGCATAAATAGCCGACTCGGTCATACCGTAAATGTTGGCAATCTTGGCTTGCTGGAATGTGCTGTACCAGTCCCGCACCCCATTGACGAGCAAGGCTTCGCCTCCATTGAATACCCATTTAAGTTCCGGTAGCGGATGATCCGTCTCTTCGGTCGGAACCGCATCCAGAAAGAGACTCATCTGGGCCGGAACGAACTGGGTGATGGTAATCTTGTCATCCCGGAGCTGTTCATATAGCCGCTGAGGATCTTTGACCGTATCCGAGCTGAATATAGACAGCTTGGCTCCGTATATCAAAGGCCAGAAGAATTCCCATACCGAATCGGTAAAACTGGCAGAAGTCTTCTGCGCAATCACATCTTCTGCGGTCAAACAAAAGGTGTCCTGCAACCAAAAGAGCGTATTTAGCACAGCTTTATGCGTCATCATGACTCCTTTGGGATCTCCCGTAGAGCCTGAGGTGTAAATCAAATACGCAAGATCATTTTCACCGGCAGGACAGGCCCAGGAGCCCTGCTCCTGGCGCTCCCAATCCGACCGCTGATACACCTTCAGACGATCTGCTCGCATCTTCGTTTCGTCAAGACAAACAACCGTCGTCATGCTTTCCGGCAAATCTCCCAGCATCGTTTGCAGCTTGGCAGACTCGGTGATCAGCACACCGCAAGCACTGTCGCGCAGCATATATTGAATCCGCTTTTTCGGGTAGTCCGGGTCAATAGGCACGTAGGCTGCACCTGCTTTTAATACGCCGAAAACAGCCACTAAAAGCTCAATTCCCCGTTCCGCTACCACCGCTACCCGCTGGTTAGGCCGGACACCTGCTGCATGCAGCAGGCGGGCCATTCGGTTCGCTTGTTCCTCCAATTCGGCATACGTAATGGAGGAGCCGTATTCATAAATAGCGGTTTGCTGTGGTGTGATTGCGACCTGACGGGCAAACAAATCAGGAATCGTAACATGATCCTCATAAGGCTTTGCAGTCTGATTCATCTCCGCAATGACGCGTTCCTCTTCTGCCGATAGAATTTCAAATGCATCAAAATCCAGATCCATAGGGTCTACTCCCGAACCGGAATTGCAGCAGATACAGCCGATTGACCTACCAAGCTGTTTGTGAAAAAGTCCACTAAGCGATCTATGCCTTCGTTGTATCGCGTTGTAGAGTAGGACAGGCGCAGCATTTTCGGCAATCCAAAATCAGAACCTGGTACAGTCGCCACTTGTTTGGCTTTCATAATTTGTTCAGCCAGCTCCAAACTCGTTTCGATGCCGTGCTCGTCCATGTACTTTTCACAATCGAGTGTGAAGTAAAAGCTACCTTGTGCAGGGATAGCACGTACGAGCGGAACCTCATTGAATTGCTCCACCGTATAATCCCGTCTTGCTTTATACAGGCTGACCAGCTGCTCAATCTCTTCGGGATGTGCCAATGCTTCCAGTGCGCCAAATTGCACGACAGGGTCGGCTGTCAGCAATGTGTGGTGCTGTATGACCGTGAGCGGTGTGACTAGCTCGTCAGGAACGATACAGTAACCCACGCGCCGACTGTACATCCGGTATCCTTTGGAGAAAGCATTCGTCGTAATAAAGGCTGATTTGGTATCCTTCAGCTCCAGTACCGAAGTGCTTCGTTCATCAAAGCAAACATTGGCATAAATCTCATCATTAATGACCACTGCCTGACCGTTGATAATTTCATCAATGGCATACAGCTCGTCTTTCGTTAAGATGTTGCCTAGCGGATTACCAGGCGAATTAATGACTACAATTCTAGTTTTATCCGTGAAATTTTCCTTAAAGGAATCCAGATCCAGTGCCAGCGTCTCTAAATTGATATCATAGTAGCGAACATTCGCCCCTACCAATTGGGCGCAAAAATGATACAGAGAATAGTACGGACGCGGTAAAAGAACCTCATCCCCCTCTTTTGCCAGCAAATAAAACAGATTTCGGAATAAAGCGCTGGTGCCTACATTAATCAGGATATTGTTAGGGTTAATGTCCAGATCATATGTTTTCTTGTATTCCTCCGCGAGTGCTTCCTTTAATTCCGGCAAGCCCGGCGGAAATACAAGCGAGCTTTTTTCAAAGGTGTCCAACGCATCCTTCATCGACTGAATGATATCCTCATGCAAAGGTAGCTCGGATTTTCCCAAGGTCATTCGAATGACCTCTTTGGAGCCGTTTTTCTCAAATTCATAAGCCATTTGATCCAGAACGAACATTAAAAACCGATTGTCATAAAATTCAATAGATGATCTTAATTCCATTTGTAATTGCCTCCTTTGAATGAACCGCACGTTAATGGGATACCTTAGACAGGTTGGACACACTACTAGCAATGGTCTTGATTATTTTGTGATACCTTTCCAGCATGGAGTGAACATAGGAAGATTCCAGCAAAGCGGTATTCCACCTCAGGGAACAGGTCAGTCCGGTTACTGATTTCACGACTGACAGTTGCAGTGCTGCTGGCTCTGAGGGGTATACACGCAATTCCACTGCCCCTACCTCGGGTAAAGATCTAGTCACATCCTCTGTGCAAAAGACGACTTTATAACGGAATGAAGCCTCCGTCCCGCTCTTCAACTCATTAGGGTCCAGCAGCAAATGAAACGGATATAAAACAGCTTGAAGCGCAGCTTGATGTTTGTCCTTCACTTTTTCTAGCAAAGGATTAAACGACGAAAGTCCCTCCATCGAAACTCTGACTGGCACAGGATGCTGGATACGTAAAGGTACTCCGCTCCCCTGAACCGGATGTCCTTCGGAATGTATGACATAGATCAAAAGCTCCTCCGCATGCGTTAATTGCCGCAGCAGCAGGAAATAACAGGCGAATAGAACGTCCGTAACAGAACCTTCATGACTGGAGGCAAAAGCTTTTAGCGCTTCAGTCTCCTCTGTGGCGAGAGGCACTTCAATAGAAGTCCACTCGGATGTTACAAAAGCTTCTTCCCCGCGTTTGAACGGCAATCCGATCAGAGGGAGCGGCTTTTGCAGTACCCCAGTCCAATATGCCTTTTGAGGCTCCAAATATCCTTCCTGCAGCAACCGTTGTTGCCAATAAGTAAAATCAATCTGCGAGATGGACTGAAACATGTAGTCTGTATCCACTGCCGAATCCGTAACAGCAGCGGAATAGCGAATAAACAGTTGTTCCAGCCAATCTTTCAGGTTCAGGCACTCCGTTAGTAATGGATGAACGGCGACGATCAATTGGCATCGTTCGTTGCTGTCACAACCCAAGCGTATCCGGTACAGCGGACCTTGTCGTAACTCGAACGGGTTTTGATACTCCACAGCCACACGGTGTTCCGCCCAAGAAGCTGCATCCCCCTCTATTACATCTGTGAATTTGTAATCCAACGGAAGATACGCCTGCACCTGCTGAGTCGGCCCAGCTGTCTCTTCCCTGAAGATTGTTCTGAGCGTGCTGTGTTCGGCTTGCAGTTCTTCCAGCACTCTGACAAATAACGTCTGATCCACCTTGCCTTTCCACACTGCATGAACGATCACGTGAGGGGTTGATCCTCGATGTCGCCATATCTGCTTTTGGTAAAAAGATAAAGGGTGCTGTTCAGCCTCCGGTGCCGGGCAGATCGCAGGAAGCGCAAAAGTAGAGTCCTTTTCCTGCCGTTTCTGTTTCATCTTCTCCGCTTCCTCAGATGAAAAAATCCGGTACTCCGCTAAAGCTTGCTCAGGCTGGTCCACAATCTGGTCGATCAGGCTGAGCAAATGTCCTGCCAGCGCAGTGATCGTCTGTTCGTGAAACAAGCAGGAGTAATACTCAAAGGTACATTTCAGTTCCCCTTGCATTCCCTGAAAAATGTCGAGCTTTAAATCCATGGTTGAACTATGCTTGGCCCAGTCCACCATGTTCAGCATCAAATCTCCCATCGTAAATTGGGTTCTCTGCATCCCCTGGTTATGTAAAATAAGCATGGTGTCAAAAATAGGGTTGCGTGAAAGATCGCGCTTCTGATCCAGATGCTCCACCATCTTTTCAAATGGATAATCCTGATGATCATACGCGGCTATGGTGCGATGAGCCACCTCCTCTAAGAAGTCCGCAAAGCGACGCTCACCCGCTGGAGTGTTACGAATAGGCAAGTAGTTGGTAAAAAGCCCTATCGTATGCTCTACACCCGCATAACGTCTGCCGGCAATGAGGGAGCCTACAATGATATCCTCCTGCCCTGTGTATTGATAAAGCAGCACATTGTATACAGCAAGAAGCGTCATATACAGCGTAGCGCCATGCTCCTGCCCCATCGCTCGCAAGCGTTCAGCGACCACTTTGTTAATCGTGAACGAGTACACCCCCCCTTCAAAAGTCATCACAGGTGGCCGGGGATAGTCACTGGGCATTTTCAGAACAGGCAATCCTGACTCCGGTCCTTCCGTTAACGTCCTCAGCCAAAATTGCTCCTGTTGCAGCATCTGCTCACTTTGCAGAAAAGCATTTTGCCATACAGCGTAGTCCTTATATTGGATACGCAGCGGCGGCAGGTTCTGCCCGGCATAAAGACTGGTAAATTCCCGAATGAGGATCTCCATGGAAACGCCATCCGAAACAATATGATGCATATCAAACATCAGCAAATGCTTGTCCTCTTCATCACATTCTTCCGTTAATCGCAGCAAGCGTACCCGAAGTAAAGGAGCCTCTCCCAGAGAAAACGGCTGGACAAATTCCTCCATCAGCTTTTGCACATCTGCTCCCTTTAGAGCCACTCCCAGGGATATATCAAGCTCAGCCTGTGGAAGAACACTTTGCACAATTTCATCCTCCGCAACATCAAACACCGTCCGAAAGGATTCATGGCGACGAATGATCGCAGCAAAAGCAGCTTTAAAGCGTTCCACATCCAAGCGTCCCGTGATCGTAGCCGCTCCGGGCATGTTGTAACTCAAATTGCCTTCTGCCAGCTGCTTCAAAATAAACTGACGGCGCTGCGCATTGGATACGGGATAAAATGCTTGTGGAGACACAGGTTCAATAGACTGGTAATCCGATTTTTTTTCGCCTGAAATAAGCTGGGCAAGCTCACGAATGCAGGGATGTCCAAACAAATCAACCAATGTAATTCGTGTATGGAATACCTGGCTTATGGCAGTAATCAGATCTGTTGCCAGCAGAGAATCCCCGCCTAGTTCGAAAAAATCTGCATCCACAGACAGTTTGTCAATGCCTAAAATTCGGCCCCAGATACGTGCCAGCCTGTCTTCTGTTTCCGTCGGAACATATCCGTCACCAAAGAAAACGCGTGCTTCGCTATAAGCTGACACCTGTTTATCGCGGTTGCTGCTTCGACGTTGGATCGGCGGGTCCACCCAATATCGTTGCTTTTCCCAAGCGTATGCAGGCAAGGGTACTTTGACACACCCACCTGCCGGATAATCCTCCGCCCAGCGCCTGTTCTCCCCAGCAACATATCGCCGGGCAATCATCCGGGCATCATCTGTATCCAGCGCCATTTCTGTCAGGGACTCGCTGCAAATGGTACAGAAAATCCCCTGCTGCTCCAGCCCGGTTCCATCCTGACAAACCAAAGCATCGTAAGCCTGTTTGAGCTTTGTCCAAAGACTGCGTCGATCCGTGACCGGAATCGCCAGCCGATAAGCATGATGCTCTCTGCCCGTATTCAGGACGTAACAGATATTTTCCAAAGAGGGAATATCGTCACTCTCCAAAAAATCAATATATCGGGCAGTCAATCTTCGCAGTGAATCCTCACTGTATGCCGAAAGGGTAAATACACGTTCCCCACCGCAGGGTAGATCGGAGGACGAAGAAAGGGAGGGCCTGCTTCCCTGATAATCCTCCAGCACCACATGACAATTTGTTCCGCTTAACCCCCATGAACTGATACCCGCCCTCAGTGGTATTCCGTCCTCACTTCGCCATTCGGTTAGCTTCGTATGGATATAGACCGGAGAACTATGCAAGTTCATCAACGGATTAGGATAAGCAAAATGCAGGGTGGGTGGAAGCTGCTTATGCTGTAAAGCCATGATCATTTTGATTAATCCTGCCATGCCTGAAGCGGAATCAAGATGACCGATATTGCTTTTGACCGAGCCGATACCGCAAAATTGTCTGTTTTGCGTATACCTGCGAAAGGCATTTGTAATCCCCTTAATTTCAATCGGATCTCCAATTTTGGTCCCCGTTCCATGAGCCTCGATGTAAGAGATCGTCGAAGGGTCAATGCCCGCACGCTTCCACGCCTCTACAATCACTTCTTCCTGAGCTCGGGCATTCGGGGAGGCCAATCCGTTGGAGGCACCATCCTGATTGATGGCACTTGCTTTAATCACGGAGTAAATATAATCGTGATCCCTCTCGGCTTGCTCCAGTGGCTTGATTAGAACAACACCACAACCTTCGCCCCATCCCGTACCGTTGGCATCCGCGTCGAAGCTGCGTGATTGTCCTTGCGGAGAAGTAATCCCCAGCCCGCCCGGCTCCATCCTGGTGGGTAACGCACCAATGGCTACTCCACCCACCAACGCCATGCTGCAATCTCCAGCGCGCAATCCCTCACAGGCCAGATGCAAGGCAACCAGGGATGACGAGCAGGCGGTGGCTACACTCAATGCTGGACCGGACAGATTCAGCGCATAAGCGAGACGGCTTGCGATCACTGGCGGAAAGTTCCCGACAAAGGCGGTGGACGACTCATTTTCAATCAGCTCCTTGTATCTCGCTTCGCTATAGCCCACGTATACCCCCACTCGTGAGCCACGAATGCGCTCACCGCCATAGCCTGCATCCTCTATGGCCTCATAACCGGTTTCCATGAACATACGCTGTTGCGGGTCCATATATTTGGCTTCACCGGGAAGAATATTAAAAAATGCCGCGTCAAACGTATCAACTTCCTCCAAATAGCCTGCCGGCATATATGGCCCTTGGTTCTCTTCATCCAAAAAGGGACGAATCTGCTCCAAACGTGAGCTTGGAAACGTTCGTATCCCATTCAAACCGTTGACCAGATTACTCCAATATTGTTCCTTGGTATCTGCTTGCGGGAACCGTCCGGCTACGCCGATGATGGCTATATCCCTGTTGCGGTTTATTCCATCATGGGCTGCGGACGATGAAGCAGTTTTGAGCCGAACCTGATATTGCTTGATCAGAGAATACGCATGCTCTTCGGATAATTCCTGTTTGGCTACAAGCTGCAAAATGGCTTCAACAAACGTATCCCTCATATGCTTTCATATCCTTTCATAGCTTCATCCACTGAAATAGCGTCCTCCTTTACACGCTTGATCAGGCTTCGTAAATCCTCGTCCGCTTCGTCCGCGCCGGAAACTTCAACCTGTAAGTGCGGTTCTACGTCCGTCACTTCTCTCGTGCTGGCGGCATGCCTGTTTTCCATAAACTGCGCCAGCTGCGCAACTGTACCGTACGAGAACAAATCCCCGGCCTCCACTTCGGGATCAACCCGTTCATTCAGAAGACTCAGCACTTTCAAAATAAGCAAGGAATCTCCGCCGATTTCAAAAAAATGTTGACCTACATCAATTTCCTCATATCCCAGCACCTCTGCCCATATTTGGGCGATCTGCTGTTCCAGCTCTGTGTAAGGCTCTGTCGTTTTCCCTTTCAGACTGACCTTCACATCTGTCACCAAACGGTTAGGATCGACAGATGGCAGAGCTCTTGCTTCCTTGGTGGATTTAGCTACAGCTCGGCGTCGACTCGTCAACATATCCGGCGCAAGCTGAATTTTCATCATCGGCGCCCATTCACGGAGCTTCTGTGTATCAAACTTGCCGATTGCCACCTGATCCAGCGGATAAGACAGACTCATGCGGAAAGCAGCCAGCGCATCTGATACTTCCATATAGTCCATGCACCCTGGTCCTGTGAGTCCCTCCCACGCATACCAGTTGATCGCAAGCGTCGTTTGCCCCCGCATGTTACGCTGTGCGCTGAAGGCATCCATAAACGCATTGGCAGCCGCATAATCCCCACCACCAGCTCCGCCCCATAGCGAGGCTACCGAGGAGTACAGAACAAAGAAATCTGTCTCTTGTTCCGTCAGAAGCTTATCCAATACCAGCGTTCCGTGAATTTTGGGACGAAGCACCTTGCGAAAATCACCCAAATTCTGAATCTCCAGCGGACGACTGGTGTCGCCGCTAGCTGCCGCACAATGAACAACTCCCTTAACGGGGCCATAACGAGCTTGTACATCGTCAAAAATGTGTTGCATCTGCCTATAATCAGCCACATCTCCCGCGTAATAATGCACCTTTGATCCGTGTTTTTCCATGTCTGCAAAGGCCGAAAGCTTACGGTAAATTACGGTATCAGCCTTCCTTTGCACCGGATCATTTATGATGAGTGACCATTGCGATTTTTCCGGCAACTCCGTTCGGTTCACGATGACTAGATGGATCGGGGCTTGCTCGGATAAATACCGGCTAACCTCCAGTCCTAATCCCCCTGCGCCTCCAGTCACGATATACACTGCACCCGGACGAACGGTGATGGAACGCCGGGGTGGAATACCCGGATGATTCCGATTATCTGGAGTGCTTACAGTATCCGATTCGAGACGGGCCATACCTTGGATGTAACGCTCCTGACGGATGACAACGAATGAATCCGTTTTGTTCTCCTGCAGCTCGGTCATGATCAGATCCGCCACTTGCCCGTTGGTGTGGTGGAGCGTTTCGACATCCAGTCCGAAGCATTGCAATTGTGGATGCTCCTGAGAAATAACTTTGACCAAACCGTGAATCGCCGCTTTTTCAGGTGATACATGCTGCTCGTCCGATATCCGCTGGGTAAAGTTCGAAACCACCCGCAAATCCAGCGTTTCATGCAGACCCTGATGAAGTAATGCTTTAGTCAGAAAATAAAGACTATAGACACCTGACTCCAAACCTGCATCCACTGTTTCAATGTTGACTGGGGGTGACGGGGTGGCTGTACAGGTCCAGAGATGAACGATACCGTTCAAGCGCTGGTTACGTTGTCCCAGTTCATTCATGAGTTGAATGTAATCTGCTTCTACCCCCAGCTGGATGGTGTACTGATGATCGCTCCTTTTTTCAAACCTTTGCCCAGCCTCTACAGTCACCACATGATGACCGGAGTGCGTCAAGCGTTGCACCAGTTCCTCACCAATCCCCAGCTTGTCTTGGAAGATTAACCAGTTTCCTTGAGCCAGCACGCCTTCTCTTGTCTTCTTCAGTTCTTTTTTAATCCACCGAACACGGTACATTAAATCTTCAACCCTGCTCACTTGTTCTTGCTCGCTCATTCGACCGATAATCAGCGCGGTTTCGGCCTCGGCACGGTTTGACAAATGCATAGGAAAGGTTCGTACCTCCGTGAATCGCTCCTCCTTCAACAACTGCCCCCATGTTTCCGTCGGAACCAGCGGAGAATCCTTTCGTATGTCCTGATCCTCGAACAGCCACCATCCCTCCGTCATTCCCCAGACGAGATTTTCCGCAGGCTCGTTCTGCACTTTTTCGATCATAAACAGGGCTCCACCAGGAGCAAGCACCTTTTTCAACTGGGACAAGGACGTCCGCAAACAGCTCGTGGCATGAACTACATTCAGGCCAATAATGATATCAAACTGTTCTGGCGCAAAGCCTTGTGCCAAAGGATCTTCTTCAATATTAAAAGTCTGATATCGAACAAACGGGTAGGCTGCAAACTGCTTTTGCGCTTCCAAAATGATGCCCCGGCCCAAATCGGTGTAGCAATACTCGACTTGACGATCTGCTATGGCTGGGAAAAGGACCTTGCCCACCGTTCCCGAGCCTGCCCCAACTTCCAGAATGCGGAGCCGTTTTCCCGTTTGTGCTAAAATATGCTGCTTTAATGCGTCCAGCGCCATCTTCTCACACAGATCGCCCAGCGTACGTCCCTGATTGGCAAAGCCCGCTAGGAATTGCGGTGTACCATCGGGAAACAGCACACTCAGGGGTGACCTTTTCCCAGTCAGCACAGCCGGATAGGTGTCCAGACAATACTTCAACACCTTGAAGGTTCCCGCAAATGCCGGATATTGTTCCACGTATTGGGTGCATAAGGCCAACAGATCGGGAGCTGACCCTTCAAGGGTTAGCGTGATATTATCACCGTCAATACAGATGTAACCCTGTTCTTCTACGAAACGCAGCATGAACCGAAATAGACCCTGATATGTGGAAGTAATTCCTATCGTATGCAACATTTCTGGCTCTTTATATACTTTTCCGGGTTCCGTGAGCGTCCCCCATTGTCTAAATAATCCGATAATAAGCTGGGCCGCAAATTCATCAACCGCCTTTTTATAGCCCTGTTCTACCGCAAAGCCGCTCTCTTCCAATAACCGTTCACCAAATTGGAAAACCGTCTCGGTAGCCTGCCAGAAATCAGGAGCTTCCTCCTGCGTGTCAGGGGTCAATTCAGCACTAGTTGGTACATGCGGTGGTTGCTGAACTTTGGGTTCAACCCAGTAGCGCTTCTCTTCAAACGGGTAGCCTGGAAGAGGGACTCGCACCCGGTTTTGTCCGTGATAATAGTCCTCCCACTCCAGTTCCCTTCCTTGCATATACGCCTTCGCCATACGCTCCAGCGATTCCGCAGGCTGTACCCTATACGGCTCAGGGCTGTTCCCTGTTTTTGCTGTCATATTTACGTATATTCGTTCGCAATCCGGTAATGCCGAAGCTGAATCATGATCGCTCTGCTCCACGAACAGCATGAGCTTACGCCGTAATTCTTCCTGGGAGCCGATGACGGTAGCCAAACGGCAGGCGTCGTTTCCACGGCTGATATTGGTGCAGTAACAAATGTCTGCCAAAGCTTCGTTGGTATTTCCCAGATAAGCTGCAAACCTGTTGGCATAAGCGTAGAGCGCTTGTTCAGTCCGGGCTGACAAGGTGAATACATATTCCTCGCCCAGAGAAGGGACTTCTCTTTGGATCGCATATTCCTCCAGCACAACATGGCAGTTCGTTCCGCTCAAGCCAAAGGAGCTTACCCCTGCACGACGAATTCCGCAGTCTGGCGTCCATTCCTGAAGTGACGGAGCAACATAAACCGGAGAATTTGCAAAATCAATATGTGGGTTAGGCACTTTAAAATGAAGGGATGCTGGAATCTGACGCTTGGTGATGGCCAGCACTGCTTTTATAAACCCAGCAATCCCTGCCGCTGAATCCAGATGCCCGATATTGCTTTTGACTGAGCCTACCGCACAGAACTGCTTACGATCTGTGTACCGTCCAAAAGCCCGTGTAATGCCCTCCATTTCAATAGGGTCACCTAGCTTGGTGCCTGTTCCGTGTGTTTCGATATAAGAAACCGTCTGCGGATCAATCTCCGCGCGCTTCCAGGCCTCTTCAATCACTTCAGCCTGCGCTGCCGCATTGGGAGCTGTGATCCCGTTGGAGCGACCATCCGAGTTAGCTGCGCTTCCCTTGATTACTGCGTAAATATAATCACCATCAGCCACCGCCTGCTCCAGTGACTTCAGTACAACAGCGCCAACCCCTTCGCCACCGCCTGTACCATCTGCCGATGCGTCGTACGCTTTCGTCTTTCCATCAGGTGAGGCGATTCCCATATTGAAGAGATTTTCATCCACCATCGACAGATACAGATTGACACCACCAGCCACAGCCATTTCACAACCGCCGGACGTTATCTCCTGTACCGCATGATGCACGGCGATGAGTGAAGAGGAACAGGCTGTATCAATAACCTCCGCCGGGCCTGTCCAATTGAAGGCATAAGCAATCCGTCCAGCAATCACAGCCTGCAAATTCCCCGGAATTGCGGAAGGCTCTACCTGTGGCATAAGGTCCACATATTGCGGTGTGCCTGTCCCTACGAACACTCCTGTCTTCGAGCCATACACCTCTTTTTCCGAGTATCCCGCATTCACCATCGCTTCCCATACAACCTGCAACAGTAGACGCTGCTGCGGGTCCATCATCCGTGCTTCATTAGGGGATATTTGAAAAAACGATGCATCAAAGCCATCAATTCGATCCAAATATGCGCCTTGCGGCAACGATCTTGACTGCCCGACTACATCATCTGAACCCTGAGCAATATCCTGTAACCGATGGGCCGGAATGTCGCGAACGGCATCCACCTCGCGACACAGATTGTCCCAGAAGTCATCGCAATTGTCCGCCATAGGGAAACGGCAAGCCATGCCAATCACAGCAACATCACCGTTTCGCCCCTTGCTTCCAAGCTCAGGTCTGTGGGTATGTAGTCGTTTTGTTTCCGTTTTGCGAAGGACTTCGGTAGGTTGCTCTACACCGCCGAACTGAATGATTTTGGCCTGCATGGCGATCGTATGATGTGTAAAGAGCTGCGGAATCGTCAGCTGAACTTTCAGCAGATGGTGGATTCTGCTTTGCAGTCGCACGATAGACAACGAATTTCCACCTGCTTCAAAAAAGCTTTCCTCCACACTAACGACAGGTACGGCCAGCAGTTTCTTCCAGATCTCCGCCAGCTGTTCTTCCAACTCATTACGTGGTGCCACATATGCACGGGGTTCGGTGATTCCAATCTGGTGCAGAGGCAACGCTTTTTTATCCACCTTGCCGTTCACTGTAACGGGCATGGACTCCAAGCAGACGATATGAGCCGGGACCATATAGCCCGGTACATGCTGCTTCAAGTACGACTGGACATCGCTCGTTCCGATCAGAGAGTCTTGCCTGGCTCCTAATTTCTTTAAGGTATAAAAGGCAGCAAGATCCTCGGTTCGTTCCTCTGATCCATGCGGAATGACCACGGCTTCTTTGACGGACGGATGACTTCTGAGAACAGACTCAATCTCCCCCAGCTCCACACGCATCCCTCGGATCTTAACCTGATCATCGGACCTGCCGACAAACTCCAGATTGCCGTCAGCCAGCCATCTCACCAGATCGCCTGTTTTATACATCCGTTCTGATTCGGTCCCAAACGGATTCGGCACAAAGCGTTCTGCCGTCAAGCGTGGATTGTATAAGTATCCACGCGCCAGTCCAGCGCCAGCGATGAACAGCTCTCCAGTAGCTCCGAAGGGCAGCAAGCGTTGCTGTGGATCCAGAACGTATACCTGATAATTCAGCAGAGGCTTGCCTATAGGTAGTGTTGCTCGCTGCTCTACAGGCAGGCATTCATACAGAGTCGTATTAATAGCCGCTTCCGTTGGGCCGTAAATATTGAGCAGCTTGTCTATGTTCAGCTTATCGCGTAATTGCTGTACCAGCTCGCCGCTGCAAACCTCACCTGCCACCATGATAAAGGCAAAGTGATGTTCGATATCTGTCACCTGTTCCAACAGCACTTCCATCAGTGAAGGTACGGTATTCAACACGTTAATCCGTTCCTTCCGTACCAGTCCCCAAAAGGCGCTTGGATCGGTTTTGGCCTCTTTTGGAATCAGATATAGTGTCCCGCCTGTAGCTAACGGTAAAAAAATCTGCTGCACAGAGGGATCGAATGTGAACGGAGCCATCAAAACATGTCTCAACTGTTCATGGAAGTCATAGCTACGTTTCAGTCCAGCCAATTGATTGACAATATGACGATGCTCTATCACCACCCCTTTGGGCGCTCCCGTCGAGCCTGATGTGTATATGACATACGCTGTATGATCAGGTCTACCCTCAAACGGTAGATTAGACGGCTCCCCCGCATATAACGCAGGATTGGATAGATCGAGCACTGTTCCTTGAAAAGAATGGGTATCCACATGCTGTGGAGGCGAGATCAACAACTCCATTCGACTATCCGTTAAAAGCTGCTGTACCCGCTCTACTGGAAACGTCGGATCTATCGGACAATACGCCGCTCCAGCCTTTAATACCGCTAAGATGGCAATGATGACCTCCGTCGTCGGCTCAGCCATGATGCCCACGATATCATCCGATCCCACTCCGTGACGTTGTAAAGTACGGGCCAGCTGATTTGCTTTCGCATTTAGCTCTCTATAGCTAATGCGATACCCTGCCTCGACCACAGCAGCTTGTTCAGGCGTTGTCATCACCTGTTCTTCGAACAATTGATGCAGCAAGGTCACACCCGGCAGTTCTACAGCCGTCTGATTTAATCCATGTACCAGAAGCTCTCGTTGCTGTGGAGCCAGCATATTTGCCGCATCATCCTCCAGAGAGACCGCCGATTTCTCAGGCCATTGAGCCAGAACATACAGCAAATTTGCAGCAAAGGATTGGACTAGCGACAACGAATACACCTCAGGCCGATAAACCAGTTGCAGCATTCGGCCTTCTTCGTTTGGAACAAGCTTGATCATCAGATCAAACCGATCCAGGTCCTCAGTCACCGTTTGTAATCCCTCATCCACACATGCCAGTTGCCACAGTTCTTGCAGTTCTCTCCCGTGAACGGATGTCCATTTGTTATAGAGAAGGGGCACAGAAACATCCTGATGATTCATCGTTCGAGAAAACTCGGCCTTCATGTCTTCGTTAAGCTCACGCCAGGTTCGGCTTCCCTGAACCCGCGGCTTGAGAAAAAGTACATTTCCCCGCTTTGGTTCGGACTGTATAAGCGTCGTCGTGCCGATACAAATATCCTCTGACTGCGAATAGCGATAGACCAACCCTGACAGCGCCGTCAGGAACAAAATAAAACGTCCCAACTCCGAGCCCTTCGACATTTGATCCAATTGATGAATCGTTTCCCTGGGAATAACCATTTCGAGCGTTTCCTTGCGAGCCTCCGGCTGATGGTTAGACTTGCTTCTGCTTGTAGGCAGTAATTCCCTCGGCAGGTCTTGAGACCATTTTTTCATCCAATATTCTTCAATGATCCGGCCTTTCAAATGTGTACTTTTGTCCATACACACTCCCCTCTCTGTCAACCGTTCCAGGTCTTCATGAGCTGACGAATCCACCCTATTTTTCAGTTGATAATCTCAATGAATCACTTGATTAATTCACTATTCAAAATGCTCAGTCTTTCCTCAAAAGGAGGATGAACGTGATTCAGTTCCTTCTCCCATTCAGCCTTGCAGCTGCAATCCAGATGTTCCAGAACGCTCGGATCAAGAGTGTGATTATACTCCTTCAACGCCTCCATTACTCGATCACTACAATGCGGACAATTGTAAGGCACCCCGACAGGGGAAGGATAGAATTGGAACAAGCCGACAATGATCTTGCCCAAATGCGCCGTCCGTTTTACCACCTCAACGATGCTCCAGAGCCATGCCGGTTTATAGGCACCCTGGTCACTTAAATATTGCACCAGTGTATAATCCTGTACGGTACAGCTTTCCAGTGAAACGGTCGTCGTACCGAGCTCAAAAGCATGCTCAATCGTTTGTACGGCATGTTCGATAGCCTCTTGTTCCGTAATAAAAGGCGGCTTCAGCAACACATAGCTGCGTAAATTCAGCTCCTGGGTCACCAAGCGGGCGGCCTTATCAAATTGCTTTAAGGAAAAGCCTTTGTTTATGCATACATACCGCAAAAAGTCGTCAATCATTTCGAGCCCCATAGCGACTTCCACATGCTTATCCGGTAAAAGACGCTTAATTTCCGCCATATTTTCTTTCGTTACAAATTCGGGTCTGGTTTCGATGACCAGCATTTTGATCTCAGGCTTTTCTCCAACCATGCGTATGATTTCCCACAGCGCTTCAGCCGGAACTTCATTGTCGTTGAGAATGGAGCCGTTGTTATACAGATTGAGTAAAGGATATTTGTTAAAATCAATCCGCTTAAATTCCTCACTAAATTGCTCCAAATAATAATGGGCAGAGAGTGGGCCGTCTTTACGTGTTTGCTTAGCCAAATGACCGCACATGGTGCAGCCATTTCCGTTTTTCAGGGCCCACTCACATCCGTTAGACATTAAATACATGACTGCGCGTTGATAGTTTTTTCCCTGAAAGTTTTCCTCACGAATATCCGTTTCTGTCGCTACTTTGTCCAAATGATACTGTTCATCCGGAATTTTGGCGTGAATCTCCTTCATTAAATTGGCGATGAGTCGGTAATAGTGGGCGGTTTCTTTCGTGGTCATCCATTGATAGGAATCCATTTGTTCCCAAGCTTTCGGCTTCTTCATCTTCATACACTCCTTTTCAAAGTATTCGGGCTATAGTCAAATTCAATCGCCCAAACCTCTTCCAGTCTCTTTTCCATCTCCGTCAAGGAGTGAATATTCTGAATGGCATAATCTCTTTCTGTAACGATCAGCCTGAGCAAAGCAACATAACGTTCACATAACAGTTCAATCGCGGACGGCTCATATTTTGAGGGCTGATACATGATTTGGATGGTCGTTTGCTCCATTTGATGAATGCTCACCAGAAGTGAATAATCCGTTACGCTATGGCCAGAAAAGGATTCCAAGGTCAATTCACTCTGTCGATTGATCTCCAGCGGATAATTTTCAATCACAAGCAACGTATCAAAAAGACGCTCTGTGCTTCTGAAATTGCCGTAAGATTGTATATCCACAAGCGGCGTTGTTTCGTAGGGCTGTCTCGCTACGCTGGCTTGCTGAATATCGAGCAAGGCTTGTTGCAGCGTATCTCCATTGCCTGACTGTAACCGTACAGGAACCGTGTTCATCAAAAGCCCCACTACCCGTTCAATTCCAGGCAGGCTGCTAGAGCGACCAGATACCGTCGTGCCGAAAAGCACATCCTGACGTCTGCTAACCTTTTGCAGCAGAATACCCCAGGCCGCTGTAAAAAGGGTACCTACTGTCACGGATTCTTCCTTCGCAACAGCTTCAAGCCCCCTCACCAGCTCCGATTGCAAAACATACGATTCGCAAGCTGTATCGCTTATTTCTGATCCAGCAATTGTATCGGGTAAACACAGGGGCTGAACCTCATATCCAGTCAGGTAAGCTTGCCAAAATGCCTTGCTTCCGCTTCTATCCTGCGTACTAAGCCACTTCACGTACTCTCCAAAACGCGGCTTGGCTAATCGTTCTGGCTCCCGGCCTGCACGCAGCGCATCATATGCCCGGATAAACTCACCCAGCACAATGCCATTACTCCAGCCATCCATCACAATATGGTGGTTGCTGACCATCATGATATGACGATCATGCGCCAGCCTAAACACCGTAGTCCGAAATAGGGGACCCTCAGACAGGTCAAATCCTACAGCACGGTCTGCCTCGCGCAGCTCCTGTAGTACCGTCTCTTGCTCCACATCTTCCATTCCTGTGAGGTCATGGAAAGTGAAAGATAGGACGCGTTCTTTCAGGACAATCTGAACCGGGTTCTGGATCTTTTCCCAGCGGAATACGCTTCTCAGCACTTCATGCTGTTGAATCGTCCATTTCCACGCCTCACAGCAGACAGATAGATCAAGCTGACCCTGCAGCGTATAGCTGTATTGCTCAAAATAAGCTCCTGTATCCTTGTCCCGTAAATAGTGGTAAAGCATTCCTTCCTGCATGGGAGTCAAACCAATGACGTCCTCCACACGTGTTTTGTTCAATGGACGGTGGCTCATGGTTTCTCTCCCCCTTACAATTGAATGATGGTGCCAATCCCATATGCGAACAGTCCCTCTTGCGGGTGACGAATAAATGGCTCTCGACAGCCCGTTGGGTCTACAAACTCCTCAAAGGAGGGATAACTTTGTTTCACTTCATCCCAGAAAACGCCAACATCATAACCCCTTCCCCACGTTTCAGGCCGCATGCTGATATCATGAAAAGCAATCATGCCGCCCGGTGCCACCAGTTCTTGATACATACGAAAATCCGAACTCACTCCACCGTAGGAATGATCTCCATCAATAAATAGAAGGTCAATCTGCCGTTCTCCTAGAACCTTTTTCAAGTCCTGTTTGGTGGAGCAGTGAAATGAACGGTCTCGAATAAAAGAAAACTGCTGCCCCGTGCTACCAAAGCTGGAATAGAGCTGCACCTCACTGTCATCCTGACCACCTCCATACGGTCCACCTGGATAATCAATACTGACGAGCAACGCGTCCGGATCGGCCAGTTGACTCAGGCAATAAAATACACCGCCGCTGGCTGTCCCGATCTCAACGACTGTTTTAGGCTTTTGGCTCTTCACGACCTCCAGAAAACGACGCAGCTCATAGGGATTCTGAATGGCTGGAAAAACAGGTACATGCTCGGCGACACGCTCCAAAATAGCTCTTAACCGGATAGATTGCGGACTGGTCACGTCTTCTTGAAGATTTTCCGGGGATAGCAGTTCGAATAACTCGGGCACGATGACCTTAGCCAAGAGTCCTTCCACATCAGGTTCATCTTCTCCGTCCAGTAGCCATGATTCTGGTAACCGAGGAAGCTTGTCCTCTGGGTTTTCACCTTTTTCAATGGCTGCTTTGAGAAGATTCGCCTGTTCCCGTGTTAGCTTCACATACCCAGGCTTCCATGCATGAATGAGTATAAAATCACCCTTTACCTTGATGTGATCCAAGCCAAACTTGTGCACCCATGGCAGATCGTTGTATCGCTTTTGCAGATAATAATTTAGGGGGCCTGTCGGGAGAATGCGTAAATGTTCCAATCTGTTGCTCATCCTCTCACCTCGTTATCGTCGTAATCCATTCCTAAGTTACGTAAAAAAGCTCCGGTATGGGAGTGCTCACAGGTCGCAACCTGCTCAGGCGTTCCAGCTGCCACTAGCTGTCCACCTCGGGTTCCCCCTTCAGGGCCAAGATCTATCACATAATCTGCTGTTTTGATCAGATGCAGGTTATGTTCAATGATGAGTACGGTGTTGCCCTCATCCACGAGCTGTTGGAGGATGGTTAGCAGTCGCTGAATGTCATCGGGATGCAAGCCTGTGGTCGGTTCATCCAAAATGTACAACAGGCTGCGCCCTTTTTTTAACTGACTTAGCTCCTCTACCAGCTTAATACGCTGGGCTTCCCCGCCAGATAATGTCGTTGCAGACTGACCCAGCTTCATATAACCAAGACCCAATTCGTTCATGAGCTTCAACTTGCCGTAAATATCCGGTTGGTCCGCGAAGAAAACAGCAGCTTCTTCAATGCTCATCTCCAATACATCCGCAATATTCTTCTCGTGATATGTAATTGCCAGTATATCCTCGCTGTAGCGTCTGCCCCGGCACGTCTCGCAAACCATTTCAACGTCAGACATAAACTGCATTTCAGTAACGATCACCCCGAGTCCTGAACAAACTTCACAGCGTCCACCCGGTGAATTGAAGCTAAAATGTGCACTCTTTCGTTGGAACTGCCTAGCTATTTCCGTCCTGGCAAACAGCTTTCGAATAGCATCAAACACCCCCACATAGGTAGCCGGAGTGGATCGCGGTGTCCGTCCAATTGGCTTCTGATCGATACAGATCACCTGATCAATCGACGCTTCTCCTTTCAGCTCTACATTGTGCTTCAGATATGCAGATTTACCATCCAGGCGAGAACGTAATTTTTCATATATTACGTTATGAACCAGCGTGGTTTTCCCTGATCCAGATACCCCTGTAACACAAACCAAACACCCAAATGGAATACGTATATTCAGGTTCTGTAGATTATTCTCCCTGGCTCCTATCACCTCAAGATATTTCCCGTCACGGGCCTTTCTTCGCTGGGTGGGAACAGGAATACCTTGCTTGCCGCTCAAATATTGTCCTGTCAAAGACTTCGAATTGTTCATGACTTCTTCCACCGTACCCTGTGCTACAATTTCACCGCCGAGCAATCCTGCGCCAGGCCCAATATCTACAAGATAATCCGCTTGGGCCATAATCTCTTCATCATGTTCGACGACCAAGATGGTATTTCCCAAATCCCGTAGTCTGTGAAGCATAGCTATCATTTTCCCGGTATCTTTCGGGTGTAATCCGACACTGGGTTCATCTAAAATGTAGATCATGCCCATCAGCCCTGAGCTTAGTTGGGTCGTCAAGCGTACGCGCTGTGATTCACCACCCGAGAGCAGAGTCACCGGACGGTTCAGATTTAAATAGTCCAGTCCCATATCCAGCAACAGCGTCAATCGAGTCTTGATTTCCTGTAAAATGGGCTGGGCCACAGCTGCAAGACTCTCGAAAACTTGAGGTGCCGTTCGCAGTAGTTCATCACAGCCTGCATACAGCTCAACCAACGGCATGTTCGAAAAATCGCGGATCGTTTTGTCCCCCACACGATACAGCAGTCGTTCTGCCTTCAAACGTGTTCCTCCGCAGCTCGGACATACTTGTTCCTGCATCACTTCCTTGTCTTCCGCTTTCATGGCGCTCATTTCATCCTTGGCATTAGCGTTAAAGCGCTCATAAATAAGATTCACAATACCTGCAAATCTTTCGTGCATCAGCTTGCCACCTGTAGCAGGATTCTCAATTGCAATCTTTTCCCCTTGAGTACCGTATAGCACAGCGTATAAAGCCTCATCTGGCAGATCCTTGATCGCCGTATTCAGATCAAAATGATATCGGGTCGCCAGTCCCTCCAAAATTTTTCGATTTTTATGAAATTTCTCTTGCTCACATTGCCAGCCAAGTAGCTGAATCGCTCCTTCAGCTAGAGTTTTGGATCGATCAGGAATCACACGTTCCAGATCTACTTCATAATGAGTGCCCAGTCCTGTACAAGTCGGACAAGCACCCAAAGGACTATTCGACGAGAAAGCCCCTGCCGAAACTTCACTCGCCACCATGCCACAACAGGAGCAGCCAAAATTTGGATTCCATACGAATCGTTTATCAACCATAGGTCGAATTTGAATCCAGCCATCTCCTAAATCCAGTGCTTTATCCACCATAGCTTGGATATCTTTGCGTTGCTCCACGGAAGCTGAAATCGTAATTCTGCCAACCAGTACCTCCAGCTGACTGTCTCCTTTTCCTAGATGTACGGCCTGTGGAGACCTACCGGAAAACAAAACTTCTGCTTGCTCTATATCCAGCATTTTTTGATTCCAGCTTAATTGGGTGTAGCCTTTTTTTTGTATTTCCTTCAGCAACGCGACAGGCCCTTCATGTGGCATGGAAAGGATCGGCGCATAGATTTCTATTGAAGTATCAGGTGAGCATCGGAGTACCTGCTCCGTGATTTTTTTCCTTGTCTGTACAGACAGTGCTTCCTGACAGTAGGGACAAACCGTCCGACTTGTTCGTGAAAACAACAACCGGACAAAAGAGGAGATTTCGGTCAATGTACCCACGGTTGACCTCGGGTTGCGCGACACCGTCTTTTGCTCCATAGCGATTGCCGGAGACAACCCTTCTATCAAGTCCACATCCGCCTCTTCCGTTTTTCGCAAGCCCATTCGTTCATATGCGGATAGCGACTCCATTAAGCGTCGTCGCCCTTCCGCATATAGTGTATTGAAAACAAGCGAGGATTTCCCCGAGCCACTAACTCCCGTGAAAACAACCAGTTGATCTCGCGGAATCCGCAAAGAGATATTTTTCAAGTTGTGTTGTCTTGCACCTTTGACAACAATGTAGTTTTGCATGCTACACCCACACTTTTTTATAAATTTTAATGGATTGGTTATGAGCCACTGACTTCAGCACTCAGCACTTCCAGCTCCTTCATCTGCCCCATTTCCATCTTCAGCAGCCGGTCTGCGGTATGGAAATAATGGTCATCATGCGTAATGGCCAAAATAATTTTACCCGCCGCCTTCATTTCAGGCAGAAGTGTATGGTAAAAGAACTTTCGGAATTCCGGATCTTGATCGGCAGCCCATTCGTCAAACAAATATACGGGTCGATCCTCCAGATAACAGATTAAGAGCGCAAGCCGCTTCCGTTGCCCGCCTGATAGCTTGAGCGTACTGAAATATCCATCCTTGACCGTCACTTTTTCCTCTAGTCCTAGTCTTTTCAGATAACGCTCAATGTCGGACTGCTTTTCCTTATAATCAATTTCGTACAAACGCTCAAACAGATGAAAATCAGAGAAGACGGTGGAAAAATACTCACTCGATGTGCGGGCGTCAATGACTTCTCCATTGATCGTGATGTATCCCGTTTGTGGAGGATAGAGAGCAGTCATTAATTTAGCAAGTGTCGTTTTACCACTGCCGTTGCCGCCTGTGATGAAAATGATCTGTCCTTTAGCCGCTTCCAGTGTAATAGGTCCGACCAGAAAGCTGGACTCTCCAGTCACGTTACTGTACTCGAAGCTAAGATTATGAAAACCAATTCGTTCCACAGCCACTTCTTCATCCACCAAACTCGCAGTATCATACACTTCTCCGCTGTCATCAGTCGGCATTTCCGCAATAAAGGCTTTAATTCTTCGCCAGGATGTCCGAATCTGGAACAACTCCGGCACAGCCTGCAACAATCCGTTGATGGGTCCAATCAAATAGAGAAACACAACAACAAATTGAATTAATGTGTAATCTTTAATGTTCGGGAAAATCGTCGGGAACACAAAGGTAACTACACCTAAAATTAAAATCAGCAGCGTCTCACCCAGCACCAGCGCATTGGTAAATTTAATGCGGGACACGGAGCGTTTTTGACGATACTGTTCACAGCTATCCTGAATATCGCTGCTAAACTCCGTCTTTTTGCGTCCATGCATACTAAGCTCTTTAAAGCCTTTGAGCATATGGTCGATGAACCCCAAATACACGTTTTGGGTATCCCTCGCCTCTTCCCAATAGCGGTTAGCCGTACCGCTGACGATGCTATAAAATGCGGCAATCACCGCAATGACAGCCAGAGAAAGTATCGTACCCCAAAATGAAATCGTACCGAGATAAACAAAGCAGCAGATGACTGTCAGTAGGCTGGTCGCGAACCCAACCGCCACATTGGCCGAGAAACCCACCATCTCCGTATCATTATTTAAAGTGGCTAAAATTTTGCCATTGTCCATGCGTTCTAATTTGTCATAAGAGCTGTGTAGCACACGTTGAATCAGTTCCATTCGTTTTCGATAAATCATGTTGTAGGTAATCTTCACTAATTTGGTTTCAATCAGCTTGCGACCGAAAATATAGACCGCCAGCGCTAATCCGAAATAATACAGCAGATATTTGAGCGGTATTTCGCTGCCAATTGAGAAATTGACGATAAAAATGACAAAGGCATTCGCCGCCCCGCTCAGCAAGCTCATCATTACCAGTAAAGGAAGCGAGCGTTTATTTTCGTCTGTGTTCGGAAAAAGCGTACCCAGCACCAGGTAGCCAAAGCTCAAAAGCAATCCCAGCCCCAAGGCTGCAATCGCAAACGGAAAGCTAAACGGAGACCAGACAATCGCAGTTGTCCAAGAAACGCCCTGCATGGCAGTAGGAACCAGATAAACTCCATACAAAAACGGTGTACTGCAAAGCAAAAACAGCAGCCATGTGAGCAGCTTTTTTGGATTCAAAGGCTTCAAAACACGTTGTTTACAGATGATATCCCGTACCACCGTCATCAACAGGACCACTACCGCCAGCACATAACATGCCAGCATGATCGTAATAACGGACCACGCATTGTCTGTTTTCTGATCTGGCTCATACGGAGACACAGGCTGACGATCTCGTAAAATGTCCATAAGACCATGCCCGGTGATATACGTTAACGTGGTACCGTTGTTTGCCATAATCCCTACAGCAAGCTGATCTTGAGGGCGAAAAACCATATAAGCAGAAAAATTCGGATTTAATCCAGCCTTGGACACCTCTCCGTTTCCGCTTTGATAGTCAGCCCAGCCCATAGCATAAGACGACATATCAAACTTGCTGGGGGTAACGGTGCGGTCAGGCGCATGAGTTTCCATAATTAATGGAGTCATGGGAGATTTCAGGCTGCCCAACTGATATTTGAGCCAAGTGGCGAGGTCATTTCCGTCCATCATGATATAACCAGCGGGACGGTTTCCTCTAAAGACAGGGGATTGATATTCACGTGCTTGAAAAAAGCCGTTCTTGTAGCCTGTTGCCATCGTGGGTGCGGCTTCTGTGGGATAAAGAGTCGTTTTATTCAGACCTAAAGGCTGAAAAATATGGGTCTTCATATAATCTTCGTAAGGCTGCCCTGTGACCTTTTGAATGACAGCCCCCACGATTGCATAGTTAATGGTGGCATATTCAAAGCGTTCGCCAGGACGATTATGTAATTCCAGACCATTCACATTTCGTACAACCTGTTCCAGGGAATCGGAACGGTTGGAGATCGGGATGTCGGTAATTGTGTACCATGGAATGCCACTGGAGTGATGTAACAGCTGCCGCAGTTTAATCTCGACATTTTGGTGCTTATACTTGGCTTGAAACCATGGAAAAAACTTTGAAACGGGATCATCCAGCTTCAACAACCCCTGTTGCTGTAGTTGCAGCACGGCAAGTGCTGTAAATCCTTTGGAGCAAGAGGCAATTTCAAAGCTTGTCTCGGGTGTTACAGGAACCTGCTTGTCCACATTGGCGTACCCAAAACTTTTGAGATAGGCCGTCTCCTTTCCACGAATCACAATAACTGTCATTCCAGGGATATGACCTTCCTGCATCTTCTCGTGAATAAATGCTTCCAAACGCTGAGTGGTGTTTTCATCCAATCCTGCTGCGGCCTCCGCACGACTGGGCGGAATACATGTAGCCACTAAAGCGAAAATCAGGATAACCGCTGCCATTTTTCTCATGATCATCTTTTTACATTCCATAATCGCTCCAGCTTTCTTTGTAATATGTAATCAAAGCTTGCTTGACCAATATATGTAAGACCATTTATCTAGTAATTACATAAAAAAACTAGGATAAACAGTATTCAACATCATGAATAAATATACACAATTTGTATATTTAATTTATGAATAATTAAATAGTTTAATAGTAAATATATGTTAAATATAGATGGATTTATTTAAAGGGAAATTAAGGAAGAATGCCAGGATATTGATTGCGAAATCGGAGAGTCAATTACCAGAAATACTTAATAAATTAATATTTATCAATATTATCGAAATTGTATTAACACCTTAACATTTCATCCATATCGGATGTAGTGAGCTAATTCACACTTTTTAAAAATTCCATTGTAAACCTACGGAAACCTTTTAAAGGGAACTCGCCTTTTTAAATTGGAATAAAATTGTCGAAAATCCGTTTTATTTTTTGTTTAAAAATACATTTTTTCTGCTTGATTGTTTTTATTGGGTCGGCTAGGATCATTTTTATGTAGACTCTATGTTTTTCAATATCTGCATGTATAAGGAGGCTAATGGATGTTCTATGCATTAACGCATTCTCAAAAAAGAGTTTGGTATAACGAGAAAATATATGGCACGACAGCCATGCACAATCTGACCGGACTTGTACGCATTCAAAAGGAACTAGAGTTTGACGCACTAGAGAAAGCGATTCAACTCTTCATTTCCAAAACGGAAGGCCTCCGCATCCAGATCGAAGAGCAAAATGGAGAACCCGTACAGTACGTAAAGCCCTATGAAAAGGAGCAGATCGCTTGTATTGATTTTAGTCATGAACCCGATCCGTTGCTTCATTTTGAACAATGGCTGAAGGGTGTGAGCGGACAGGTTATGCCTCTGTTGAATGCCAAACTGTATTCTTTTGTTATTTTTAAGCTGGGGCCTGGTGATGTTGGTTATTTGGGTAAATTTCATCATATTATTGCAGACGGTTGGGCCTTACATATCGTGTCTGAACGAATTTCGCAGTATTATACTTTACTGGTTAACCACGCCCCCCTGCCTGATGATGAAGAATATTCCTACATACCGATCATTGATCAAGAACAAGCCTATTTAACATCTGAGCGTTTTATAAAAAATAAAATATTCTGGCATGAAAAATTTCAAACCTTACCCGACATGATACCTATCAACAAAAGCAAAGATATTTCGGCCGTTCGAACTTCCTTTACCATCGACAGTGAAACTTCACGTATTATTCAGACCTTTATCCAAAGCTCCAAACTTTCTGTAAACGTGTTATTCGTATCCGCCCTTCTGCTTTACATTTACCGGACGACTCAAGAAACCGATGTGGTGATCGGGACTCCAGTCCTGAACAGATCGGGAAAAAAACAAAAAAATACATTTGGCATGTTCACCAGCACCATGCCGTTTCGCATCCAACTGGATGAAGCTTTAGACGCCTGCTCTTTGATGAAGCATGTGGGGGCGGAGCTGATGAATTTTTATTTTCACCAAAAATATCCATATGATCTTCTAGCTAGTGACCTGGAGCTTGCTCAAAAAGGACATAACAGTCTGTTTGATATGTGTGTTAATTATTACAATATGAAATTTAGTCCCCAATTTGATGGATGCCCCTATGAAGTTCAGGAGGTTTTCAGTGGTTATCAACCTTATGCGCTGCAACTGGTTATTCGTGACTGGGAGGGGAGCGGAAGAATTACGCTGGACTTTGACTATAAAGTGAATTCTTACAGTGAGACACAGATCGCAAAAATGTTTGAGTATATCATTCATATAGTTAGCGAGATGATCGAGCATCCACAGACCCCGATTGCGGAAATTGAAATGCTATCTCCGCAGGAACAAAATGAGCTGATCTATGGGCTGAATCAAACACATTCTTCCTATCCCTCGTCCCTAACCATTACTCAGATATTTGAGCAGCAAGTCGTTGAAAAAGCTACTAATATTGCCTGTTACTTTGAAGAGCACACGTTAACCTATCGTGAGTTAAATGAACAAGCTAACCAACTGGCGAGGTTTTTAAAAAGCCGTGGTATTGGGCAAGAGAGTATCGTGGGGATCATGGCTGGGCATTCATTTGAGCTTATCATTTCGATCTTAGCTGTGTTGAAATCAGGTGGGGCCTATCTGCCTATAGATCCTCACTATCCAGCTGACCGTGTTAGCTATATGCTGGAGGATTCCGGGGCTGCTTTGCTTCTTACCGATGCACCTTTGGATGATGATATTTCATTTTCCAGAGGAGTTTATCGTGTAGACGATGCATCCCTGTACCATGGAGATTGCTCGAATTTGAAGCCACAAAGCGGACCGAACCAGCTCGCTTATGTGATTTACACCTCCGGCTCCACAGGCAAACCTAAAGGAGTGGCAGTTCTCCACAGAGGACTTGTTAATTACATATGGTGGGCGAATAAAACCTACTTGTCCGCAACTCATGAAGTCTTTGCCTGTTATTCATCAATAGCCTTTGACCTAACCGTCACTTCCATATTCACCCCATTAATCAGCGGCCATGCCATCAACCTCTATAGGGATAATGATCCCGGGGAATTTGTATTGTTCCGCATGATGAAAGACCAACGTACAACCATTGTAAAGCTAACTCCCGCACACTTGTCCCTTCTACAAGAGTCGGACATTCGTACATCGAGCGTCCGCAAATGCATCGTAGGAGGAGAAGATCTCAAAGTCAGTCTTGCTCACAACATTCATGCCAAGTTTGGCGGAAGTATTGCCCTGTTCAATGAGTACGGACCTACGGAAACCGTTGTAGGCTGCATGATCCATATTTATGATGCAGACCGGGATAGCAGAAGATCCGTTCCCATCGGAGTTCCTTCCGATAACGTGGCTGTATATTTGCTGGATGCGCATTTAAAGCCTGTTCCTATGCAGGTAAAAGGAGAACTCTACATTTCCGGTCATGGAGTGGCAAGAGGATATCTGAACAGACCGGAACTCACAAAAGAAAGGTTTCTCGATAATCCTTTTGTTCCTGGCGAACGAATGTATAAAACCGGTGACATGGGGATACGGCTGGAAAATGGCCTGATCGAATACCTTGGCCGAAATGATCACCAAGTCAAAATCAGAGGCTTTCGTATCGAGCTGGGTGAGATTGAAGGAGCTTTATCCTCCTATCCTGACATCCATCATGTTGTCGTAAACGTTGTGGAAACAGACGATGCAAATAGATATCCCATTTTGTGTGCCTATTATGTATCTGATCGTGCTATCTCTCCCGAGCTTCTCAAAGATTATTTACATGCTTGTCTTCCCCATTATATGGTACCAAGCCACATACTCCAGCTGGAAATCATCCCGCTTACATCCAATGGCAAGGTCGACAAGCAAAAGCTTCCTGTGCCAGACGTGTCCTCTGGATTAACTGACATATATGAGGAAGCCCATAATACGGTGGAAAGCATTCTCGTGCAGGTTTGGGAAGAGCTGTTCCATACGTCTACCATAGGTATCCACGATAATTTCTTTGCACTGGGTGGAGACTCTATTAAAGCGATCCAGATGACATCCAAATTAAATAACTATGATTTGGAAGTGGGTGTACAGGATGTCTTAGCGCATCCCAGTATAGCAGAGCTTGCTCATTACACACGCCAAAAGAGCAGATTGTATGATTCAGTTCCCGTCAGCGGTGAAATTCAGCCTACACCGATCTCCATGTGGTTTATGGAGCAGTCATTTCATAATCCTCATCACTATAATCAATCGGTCTTGCTTCTGCTGAAAAATGAAATGGATCGTTCTGCTCTAGAAAAGGCATTTCACAAGGTAATTGAGCATCACGATGCTTTAAGGATGAACATGCACCCAGATGGCAAGTTATTTTATAACCCGGAACTCACTGCAATCCCGTTCAAGCTGGATTATCATGACATGACGCCTATTTCAGCAGAGGCTCGGCAGCATGAATTCAATAAGCTGGTGCATAGCTTGCAATCCGCTTTCGATTTGTCCCACCGTCTTCCTATTCGAGCAGCTATATTCGATCACGGACAAGGAACTCGGGAATTGTTCATCACTGCGCATCATCTGGTTGTAGATGGAGTTTCCTGGAGAATTATATTGGAGGATTTATTGGAGGCTTATCATGCCTTAGAAGAAGGCAAGGAGGTACATTTCCCGAGAAAAACAGCCTCTGTTCAAACCTTTGCCAGGGAGCTTCATCATTATTCCACTACTGCGGATTTACGGGAGGAGCTTGATTTTTGGAATGAAATGGAGGGCGGCAACGACCATTTTCCAGCATTCATCACAAGCCAGCCATCCACTGCCGTAAACTATGCTTCATGCACAGTCGTCGAAGGAGAACTTTCCCCTGCCCATACGTACAAATTGCTCACCAAGGCGAATCAGGTCTATCATACTGAGCCTGTGGATTTACTGCTGGCTGCCTTGGCGTTAAGTGTAAAGGAATGGATTGGATTAGAAGATTTCACTTATGAGGTTGAGCATCACGGAAGGAGCCTGGATCACGTAGACGTATCCAGAACAGTTGGCTGGTTTACGGCGTTACATCCCTTACGTATTCAAGTACCGGGCACAGAAATAGGCAGTGTCATTGCATATGTCAAGGAACTGCGCCGACGCATTCCCCAACAGGGTATCGGTTATGGCATTTTAAAATACATGCTAGGAGCTATTGAAAAAAGTAAAGAGATTCGTCCCCTACGCTTCAATTATCTGGGACAGTTCGATCACGAAAGTCAGAGTTCAGACTATGTATATAAGCATACTCCAGGCCTTCAAGATGTGGACTACGCCAATCATCTAACGGCTGGCATTGAAATCAACAGCCTGATTGTTAACGACCAGTTGGTGGTCCATATGATGTACAGCACAGCAATGTTTGAAAAAGAAAGTATAACTGAATTTATGCATATGTATATTCAAACTCTAAACCGCGTGATTGATTTTACGATTAGTCAGCAAAATGTTCACTTCACTCCTTCGGACTTTGAATCTGCTCAGATTAGCCAAGAGGATATTGAATTGCTTTTTGAATAAAAGATTCAATAAGGGCAGGCGGCTCATTTAACCGCCTGTCTATTTGGGCTTTAGAGGTAACTACTGGACTTATTTCATATAAAATTGGGGTTGGCAGTACATGAGTTCTTTCGAAGATCATTTGGTTGTTTTAAACACACCCAGACGGTTCAGTACGACCAGTAAGCGATAAAAATCGTAACTGCTTGGCAGTTTCGCATCCACAATCGGGCTTGCCGGATTAACTGCAACAGCGGCAGCCATCGCTTCCTTCGCCCAGGCCGGTACAGGCATAGCCTGACGCGCCTCCAGTTCTGCTACCCGCTGATCCACTTTTTTAATATAAGCGCTCTGTTCATTCAACGTCTGCTTGAGCGCATCTTTGCTGTTTTCAAAGGCGGCGACCTGCTGCTGCAGGGCCTTAAATGCCGCTTTTTCCTCTGCTGTCATTGGCTCATCCCCCTCTTCTCCTGCAAATGCTTGACGTAGCTCGGCCTCTGTTCCGGCGTATATATTGAGGTCAACCGGCCCTTGAATTCCATCAACCCGTCCACTATCGCTGTATTGCCAAAAGTCCCAGCGCCTCCATGCCGTGGTATCGCTGGGTACCCGTGTACTATAACGCGCAATCCACAGCTTATAACTACCCAATGGCGCTTTGAAATGGGCAGCAAAAGCATTGCCTGTATATACCATCGGCTTACGGCCGCTTACCCGTTCAAATTCCGTTACAAATGCCAACGCAACCTCATGAATCGCGGCCGAGCTAAGCTCTCCCGGATTATTTTCGTAATCCATCACCGCTGGCAAGTCCAGCGCTTTCGCACCACCCACCTGATCCAGCACCTCGGCGAAATGCCTGGCTTCCGCTTTTGCTGCGTTTACACTGGTGGCATCTACAAAATGGTAAGCTCCGAGCAGAATCCCGGCTGCCTTGATCCCTTTTGCATTCGTGATAAATGTCGGATCAACGTAACGCTGTCCTTGACTCGCTTTAATAAAGGCAAACGATTTACCATCGGCTCGTACACGTTTCCAATCAATCGTTCCCTGATATCGGGACACGTCAATGCCTTCGGCAGCGTTAGGGCTGCGATTCTGCATAAGGCGTTCCCTCCTTATCATTCATAATGTTGTAGCTCACTCTGTCTCTGTTATCCATATGCTTGGACCATCCATACGGTCTGGGCTTTTCCACTTTTATACCGAAAAAAGGGCAAAAAGGTAGTCTGCCTAATTTTGGCAGTGGCTACTGGTGGCACTTTATGAAGCTTTATTTTCTTTGTCAGAAGGGTCGGTTGACTTTATTTTTTCTCCACTCGACTTAGACTCAAAAATAGCTACCGCATTCCGCAAAATATCCGGCATCGGCACTCCCATTCTGCCTACATTTTCAATAATGGACAACAGCTCGTTCGCTAAATAAAAGAAAACGACGGCATCCCGGAAGTAATGTGCATCCCCGAGAATACCGTCGATTAGATGAGCTACCGTAATGAGCAAAAACACGGTAACCTTGCGAAAAATACCGTAATACCCCTGGCGGCTTTTTAGCTCCCCATTAATCCAGGCCGCTGCCCATCCGGTGAAAAAGTCGATCACGACCATCCACCACAGCAACGTCAACATTGTGGTCCACCCCCCAAAAAAATAACCGATCAAGGTCCCCGTGGAAAACCCCAGCCAAATCTGATCGATCTTTTCATGCATGTTTGTTCCCCCTTTTGAACCAAGGTGTAAAATGAATGCCCTTGGACTGATCCAAGGGCGATATAAAAACACGCTCTGCGCAGGCATTCTTTTTATACTTGTTGATTTTTGGCTAAATTCAAATTCGCCTTAACCATGTCTTGGAGCACTACTGGTACATCTTCTATTGAACGACGACCAGATAAAATAAGTTGTACGAAAGTTACTGCGAACGCTTTTTTAATTTTATTATCCAACGTATTACCTCCTCTGGTTATTATATTAAAGTAAATAGTACCTATCTTTAAAATTCTACTTAAACATTCTGCTGTGATATCACGAGCTGAATCAGCCCTGCAATTGTCTCTTTGTTATCCAGATCAGCTTGTTTTAATATCTCAATTTCTTCTTGGAGCTTTTCCTCCACAGACGGCCTAGGATTCGGTGCTGGAATTCTTTCGAAATCACCTGTATCCGGATGGAATTTACTCCCTAATACTTCGTATCCATTAACTTCAATTACTTTATCACCTGCTGGCGCTTCAATACTCTGCGATACTGCGAATATTACGCAATCATTATTATACTGAGCAAAATATTTCATATAACATCCCCACCTTAATTAAATTCTATGACTTCAAAACTTGCAAAAATATAATAATCTCCGCCTCTTTCATGAGTGAATTTGACTTGCGTTGGGCTTATAATGCTGGCCATATGGCTATCATCATCTCCGTAAGTTGTTAAGTTCAACATTGCTTTTCCGACATTGACAGGTGCAATATTTACAATACCGTCAGGCACATTACTGGAAATACTAAATCTTTGTATGCTTTTCACTGAACCAGTCTCCTTTACACTATTAATAAGTTGTCTTAATTCATCACCTATTGCCTTTACCGCACTGGGAGTAGCTGCCTGATCTGTAGCTGTGCTTCCGGTAGATGTATTAAGTTGCACAATCCCCCTAGCCTGTGTGGATGCAGAAGGCAAATCTGATGCTGGGTGACTATGCTGCTTGGGAGCAGCGTACTGATCTGTATACTTCTTGGCGTTCCCCTCTGTTGCACTCCATACCGCTTGCTTGGCTGCCGTAACATGGATCTCTGTATTGCTGGCATGATTGTCTAACGCTTCCTTAGAAGCAACACCGTTTCCAGCCGGGTCCTTTTTGATATTTTCAACCTGTGCGGCCAATTCCTGATCGTTTGCGTAAAGTGTATCAATGGGTACATTCAGAACATCCGCATGTCCCTGGTCAGTAGTAACAAATCTGCGTGGTTGTTGTATACTCATACTTCTTCATCCTCCTTAATAAATGTCATCAATTTCAAAAATAAACTCCATATCACTGTCCTTGACCTTATTACTCATCGTACGAACAGCCGTTAGTTTACCAGCCGAATCTACCAGCGCAAGCTCATTAATAGTTTCACCCGCCAATTCATTTTCTGCCAGTGAACAGGTATAACGGATGGTTGCAGGAGCAATGAATTCTGAATTGGTAATATCCTTCTGAACCAGTTCCTTTTTCAAAGCCTGCTCTGTTCCCTCCAAAGGCAGTGGCTTCCCTGCTTGATCCACACCCCCACTACCAAACGCCATTTTTACTACTTTAGTCAGCGTTCCTCCTTCAGCACGGGCACGTGCCATTTGTTCCCTTGCATAAGCAGTTGTGACCGTTAGAACTTGTTCTGCCATACTTACCATCCTTTCTATTTTTAAATAAAAATTTTTATGTTTTTAAATTGAAATGACTTTCTCGGTTGAGCTTAACATCTGACTTCCATCCAGCATCATGCTGCCATCTAACTTCCAATAATGGTTTCGAATTTTCACGTTGCCTTCCTGATGATGATCCATTCGATGCTTGGTGACCAGTTTCATACGGTTCAAATATCGCATAGGTTCCTCTGTCCACCCGGACAAAGAGGCTATTCCATTCAGTAACTCGACACCATCTAAATACCATGGCTTCCCACCAAAAAAGCGAACTCTCGAACGTAATCGGATGCGAGAAACCATTTCAGTCTCATGAAGAAATGCAAGCCTAGTTTTGTTATTCATATAAAATGCAAGATGAGCAGGCTTTATATCCTCTATGATCCTTTTGAAATCAACCATATTTTCAGGAATACGGTTTTCAAAGCTTAAACCGAACTTATACTCCGTCGGATGAAAGCCTACTTCCCCTTCTACACCAAAAGAGTTCATGATTTTCCGTATTAAGTCTCCTGAAAATTTACCACTTCCACGGAGTTTCGACTCCACAACAGAACGTCGCTGTTCCAACGGCTTTTCCAAATCGACCAGGATACCTAACTCCATCTCCCAGCTTTCCAGCGCCCAAGTGGCGGTACGAACAAAAAACTGAGCTAACGTATCATCCAACGCGAGATATAGAGCATCTAGTTCGCTACCCTTTGCATCCATATCGACGTGCATAACACGGGATGCTTCGTAATAGGCAGGAAGATAGGAAAATAGCTCCGGTCCCCGCAAACTGAACATTCGATTACTAAAATCATCGGTTACATCTTGGATAACAGATTCTTTTTTTTCGTCAATATCCATCCACACTCACCATCCCCAGCTCTACCCCCTGACCGAATTGAATCGTTATAAAAGGATTGCTTTGTCTGTTCATTTTCAGCTTGGAGAAATCCATTATAATCAGATCCATTCTTTCATACATGCTCGCTCCTCCTTTGAGTACAGGCATTTTTGCTCTCTGTTCTATACCGTTTTTTTACGAAAAATAGAGCTATACCATTTAACCGGTTCTCGCTGTGCACTGGAAACCTCTATAGATGACGATTCCTCTACGTTGTCCAATACCAGATCAGAACGATGGTATAAAATCATTTCCTTCACTTGTTTACGTTGTTTTTCATCTAAAGCGTAGCTTCCAATGATAGCTGCTATATTACCTTCTCCCCGATCATAGCGGGTAACACAAGCATAAGCACAAATACGCAATTGAGTCTCTGCTAAAGCAGTCATAGTTATGACTTCACCTCTTTTAAATAAGATTTTTTCAGTTAAACAGGAGTCAATACTTGGTTATTTTCCTGTGTTACCAAGCATGAGCTGGCTCAGCGTTACTTCGAGATCTGCAATACGCTGCTTCAATTGATCTGTCTCACTTGGCTGTTGCTCTGCTTTTTGTGTCACTTCCTTAATCGCTTCTTCGCTCAATCCTTCACTCCAGAACGTCATTGGATCTCTTCGTTCTGGAGCCGTAAATGTATGAGCAAAATATACCGGCTCGTCCTCACGTTTGTTTTCCGGCTTGATTTGCCATTCATCATGTAGCTTCTGAAATGAAGCTTGCGATTCCTTATTAATTTGCTCGTACTTCTTCTGGGCCTCAATCAGAGTTTCGTTATATTCTGCTTCATAGGCCAGCCAGCCTTGGATATCAAAACGAGGATGATATAGACCTGGTGGAACTGGGATTGCTACCGTGTAGCCAGCAGGGATGTTTTCTGAATTCGTTTCATCAATAGCACTCGATTTATCGGCAGTAAGCACATAGATGTCTTGCTGTTGGTCTGTATCAGATAGCGTGAGTGAAGATGGAGCATAAAAAGGGACGACACCCGAAAAGGCATCGTCCACCAGCTCGTCCTCCAGATAGAGGCCATCTGTATTTACTTTAGGTACTGCTTTCATATATTATCCTCCTTAAACTTCTGCTATAAATTGAATGGCATCTAAACGTATCCAACCATAGCCTCCTCTGCCTACTACTTCAACACGTCCGTCAGGGGATATTGCAATTACGGCAGTTTTGTCAGAGGACACCGCATCAGATGCTGTGCAGGTTAATACCGTTAGGATTTTGGGCCTGTATCCTTCCGGCAACCTAAAAAATGTGACGGTTGCATTAGAAGTCGGTACCTTTATTGACCCGTGCATCTTAATAAGATTATCTGACATTTTAAGGTACTGAGGCCACATATCCACTGAGGATGTTTCTGCTGTAACGCCATTAAGCAGCGTGGGTGTAATCCAGGAAGGGCTATCCTTATACACTTTCTTGTTCTCCACCACAGACAGGCGCAAATTTGCTTGTTGCACGCAGTCTATCAAATCCAACAGCAGTGTCTTTTCATTGGCTGCGTAGATTCCTGTGAACGGCACAACGGGTGAGAGACCAACCATAAAGTATGTGACACTGTAAGCCGATACTCTGTCGCTATCCGATGCATTCAAAAGTTGCGATAACGTACCTGCACTCGTGATCCATCCGACGCCCTTAGTCCATCTTGTGTCTAAGACTCCATCTTTGTATACCGTCAACGGTTGTATAGACCTGTTCCTGAGCAAGCGCGCGCTAAAGCTGGCGTTATTTATGTTCATCCTGTTGCCGAACATAGTTCCTGTCTCCATAAATACGTCGGCAGGCTCGCGCAACACAATTCCCGTACCTACTTCAACCTGATTGTCTCCCTCAACGAACGTTAGTTGCCCTTCGGATATGATAGGCTCTGCTGTAGGCGTTGCGAGTTTGTATACGAGTTGGTATGCCGACCAATTTCCATATCTTACGTACGACAAGGATGTTATCGCTGTTGTCGGCAAAGTAGTTACGTACAGCGTTGCTGCGGCCCCGTTCGAATCGTAGATAGAATCAAGCGGACACCACGCCTTCCCTACTGCCTCATTGTTAAACGGCTTACTAACATCTCCTTGACCAGCCAAATACATCTTCCAGCCCATAAAATACGCCTTTATTTCTTCTGTTGTAGGTGTGTAGTTATCTCCCCATCCACTGTCTGCGCTAGAAATGGACAGACCCACAACACCAGATTCTGGGCTAAGGTGGGATTGATCCGGCCCGCTTAAAGGGAAAACATGCTGAACCAACTTACCGTCAAACTTTGTTATCCTCTCACTGTCAACCATTCCATTAGTGGCAGGTATCCGCACAACTTTGTAGCCTGCGGCTGAATCGAAGTAACCCCAGGGTAGCGAGCCGTCAAGCGTCATACTGTACCAACGTTTGCTTTTATAATATTGCCCATCACGTTCAAACACTGTATCAGCATTAGCCCCTGTAACTGGATCGGCGTACAGGTCTGTTTGCAGTGCCAGCATGGAGTCTTCATGCTGCTTGAATGGTTTGGCAATACTGCCGATGTTGAACATAAAGTCTGAAATCGTTACTTCGGCAGTGGATGTGCCCAACAAGCGGATCACTACACCTTTAGTACCTGCCGGAACTGTGAATGTATAAGATATAATTCCACTACCTGTTACATTACCGATAACCGCAGTCTCGTTTTGCATATTTACATGTATTCTACCCGTTGCTCCACTCGACTGAGCGGAAACCGTGTAAGCCTGACCCGGAACTAATGGGTAGATGGAAGATATCATTATATTCGAAGAAGAAACAACAACATTTCGATTATCTTTAATAAGAGGTGTTCCGACCGTATCGTCCCAAGAATAAAAAGAGTGTGGGGCCAAATTCTCCCCGTACCGGACCGCGTATGGATTACGTACAGGCATTACGCTATCCACATAAGGATATTTGTTGTCAATTTGATCGTCAGTCATCGTTGCTAATGCTGTATATTCTGCTGCAGAAATCTCATAGATACGCGCAGCCTCAAAATAAGAATACTGTCCTACAGTACCCTGTGTTACCAAATCTATGTTAGTAATAATATCGCTGGTAGGAGCCAGCCTAAACCAAGCCGTAGCAAATTTAGTCTTATCCGTAACTATAACTTTCGATTCTACCAGAGCATTCGGAGCCGAGATTCCTGCATCTATAGCGTTACCTACTTTCGCTCTTACAATTGCAACATAATATTTCCCAGATAAAAATTTAAAATCACTATAAAACCCAACTCCAACGGTATATCCAGGCTTGATCGTTACTTTTAACGAATTAGGCATTGTCCCTTTATTCAAAGTATCTAGCTCTATATCGGCTTGATACGGTGTTACCCCCATTAATCTACTCAAATTCCCCCATCTTCCCAACAAATTCACCAACATACGCCCGCTCAGCCCTGTCAGCGAAAATGGCGCAGCCTTTTCCGCATGAACAATTTGCATCCCGGGTTCGAGAGTTACCGCCTTACGCTCTGTCGTATCCAGACGCTTCTTGATCTCATTTACACCATCATTCACGTCACCTACGAAATCGTCTACAGCACGCCAGTTTTGGTCCAAATACTTTTCCAGATCAAAATACGTGGTTTTGGGCGATGTGCGGTCAATTTGATTTAAGCCAAGATTTGGTGTTTTTTCGCTTGCCATCTATGCGCCACCTCCTAAATATCTATCCTGGGTTGTATATTCATTTTCATAGAGGGTCATAGACTCAACTTCGGCAATGGTCAGGTAGCGTAATTTGTACTCCACCGCCATGTGGGCGGGCTTGATCTCCTCAATGGCTGCTTTAAGATCCTCCACGTTGGGTGGAATCCCGATGGTATCCATAAATTTGACCGTAAATCCCCATTCGGAGGGATGAAAAATAACATCTACCGTGCCACCGTCATACGCCTCTGCTACATTTTTGACAAGCCGGCCGGAAAAAGTTCCTGCCCCTCGCAGTTTCGATTCCACCACCGCACGCCGTTGGTCCAATGGCTTCGCCAGATCGGTTTCGATACCCAGCTCCATTTCCCAGCGTTCCAGCCCCCACGTGGCGGTACGTACGAAAAACTGTCCCACCGTTGCATCCATTGCAAGATACAAGGCGTCCAATTCGCTTCCTTTAGCATCCATATCGGAACGCATCACACGTGAGGTTTCGTAATAGGCAGGCAAATAGGAAAGCAGCTCGCGTCCCCGCTCGCTGCTCATTTGGACCAATGTATCTCCCGCTATAGTTACCCGATTGACAAAAGTGCCACTACGGTTTGCACGTTTTCCCTGGTCTGGGTTATTCAATAAATCTTCAAAACTGTTCGTTCCATTGTTACTCACTGACGCTCACCGTCCCCAGCACTGCCACCTGACCTGATCCAATCTCAATATTCTGATTGCTCTGTCCATTGATTTTCAGTTCAGAGAAATCAATAATGATCGGAATGTCCAGCAGCACAGCAGAAATCCGGGTATACCGTACCAACGGGTCTTCCTTGTAAAAAGCAAGCTGCTTCAAATACGTCCGCACACCGCTTTCGATCAGCTTTTTGATTTCATCCAGTGTAGACGGCTTCTCTTTGGTACGCTGTACCTTGACTGAGATGTTAATCTCCACTTCTGCCGCTGGCATGATCGTCACCACAGGGCCCGCTGGTGCTAGCCCTTCCCCTTGCCCATCCTGCGTCGGATCAATATACTTCTGCACCGCTGCCACGATATCCGGGCTGGCTGCTCGTTTGTCTGTATCCAGTACATATAACCCCACTGTTCCTGGCCCTTTCCAGAGCGGAACAACCTCTACACCGCCCACTCCGGCAATTTCATTCGCCCACTGGGTATACTGCGCCTTGTTGCCGCTTGTGCCCTGGTTCCGCACCTTGGCATAAAAACGCTCCAGCAACAGCTGGTCGTTCTCAACGTCTGTGCCGCTTTTGGTCTCCTGCGTATTGATCACAGAGGCAACCCCGCTAACCGGGGTTGCCATCACTTGGATGACACCCGCAGGCACATTACCGCTGCGCCCGGGATTGACCGCCCGAATAGTCGCTTCCCCAGTACCTTGTTCATCCAGCGTGACCGATGCCGTGGTCGCATATTCAATGGAAGCTTCCCCGGATACATCATCTGCCGGGGTCGCCACCAACGTTCCCGCCGGGACGGTCGTTCCCGCTGTGCCCGTAAACGTGACCATACCTGAGGCAGCAACCGCTTCTCGCCGTGTCACCCCATGCTCTGCTGTCCGCAAATCCAGCTCTGGCGAGCGAAAATCCGGGTTGTCGCTGGCTGCTGTGCTGGCAAAGCCACGTCGCAGTAGCTCCTGCGCCCAGATTGCCGCTTCGGATAGCATAAACGCTACCGGCGCCTGTGCATCCCAAATAAAAGAGCCCTCGGACTTATCCATGTCCGAAGGCACTTTTTCCAGCATCCGATTTAAAATTCCCTCTTCCGTCTGGTCTACCAAATATTCCGGCAAGTCTGCCATTAGATCACCACACTTTCCACAATTTCCGTTTCATCTCGCACGTTCGTAATCTGGCAGCTAAAATGGCACGCTTCACCTTCCCAGCGAAACGTGAACTGATCCACATTAGCCGTACGTGCATCTGCTAGTAATGCCTCCGTGACTATGCGTTTAATTTCGCTTTCGTGCACACCGTGCCCATAGCTGCTGCCAATTAGCTCCTCCAGTTCACTCCCATAGTCAGGTGAATAGATCACATGCCGGTAGCGAGGGGTGCGAATCGCTTTTTCACACCACTGTACCCAGGCTTCTTTCTCGCCTGTAGTCACGATTTTACGGCTAGGGCTCATAACAAACTCACCAGCTTCAAAATCAAACCGCCAGCTTCGCCCAAATACCGCACGGTTATCCTCCAGTACATCCGGGTCGGTCATATCCGTGTCTGTCCAGATCATATCATCTGTTTCGGGAAATAAATTAGCCACGTCCACTCACCACCTTGCACACGACCACCACATCATTGCCGCTATTCACCCGAACCGCCAGTACACGATCTCCAGGCTTAAGACCTTCGTTCAAACTGAGATTCACATCCTCCAGCTCGTCCTCCCCTATATAAAAGGAAGTTTTCAGCTCTTTGCCTTCCCAATTTTCCGATTCCACTGCGGTTGAGGTGCCTTTATACATATGGCGTGGTACAGACAGCAGCCCCGGTAGCTCGGCGACCAGATAATCCTGAAGCTCATGTTTAAAATCGTCCAGCTTGAGTCCCGTGGAGGTGATCGTGCCTAGTACCGCGCCCACTCCACTCAGCGCTTGCTTGGTATGCTTATGAAATGAAGATTGCAGCGCAGTAGCCAAATGCCCGTAGGGGTCTTTATTCAAGGTAAAACCTCCTTTTTACATCGTCATACGTTCCGAGCTCCAGCGACATACTGCCGGGGTTACCTAATTCCCTGCTCACTGAAATGACCAACAACTTTATGGAGCCTAACATTACCGCGTCTCCTGCTCGGATCGTGTTCATATCCGGTGCATTTACCGATATCGTTTGTTGTATGCCTCTCAGCTTACTTTTGGCCAACTCACGTGCTGCTGCACCAGACTTGACCTCGTCATCCTGCACAATGACCTGAAGGGTTCCATATTTGGCAATGTCCTTTTCTTCAAGCGCCATCACCTTGGACGGTACCTCATTGCCTGATTCACTAGCCGCCGTAGCCAGTACCTTCACTCTTGTGGCCGCACCTTCCAGCGTACGGGACTGTGTCGTATCAGTCACTCTCTCCAAAACATACACATCTTTGTTCGTTCCCAGCTCGTACAGCTCCAACCCGGAAGAAATCATCCGTGGATGATACAGCTTCCCCCCCGCCTTTGCCGTTTCGCGCAGATCTCCCAGCATCATAGAATAGATGGACTGTGTGCGGTATACGGCGCGTCCCAGCGTTTTTTTCGTATCTGGCAACGAAGCGATTTTCAGCTTCCAGTCCCTAGCATACTTCTGAAAACGCTGAGTAGCCGTTTGCTTAGCAGGGAGCAGATATTCATCCTCGGACTTGTCCAAATACACCGTACGGTCATATAACGTCAGCGTCATACGTTTGAGTCCGTTGTTAGAGGTTTCTACTTCCCAGATCACCGCTGGGGACAACAAGGGGACATAATCCTTTTTGCCATAAGGAATCCCACTAACCCGAATGGACATCCCTGGAGAAATGGGCGGCATATCCGACGTAACGACCAGATTGACCGTTCCCTGATAGGCGATTTGCTCCAGTGAGTCCCTCAAATTAATGTTCTCTACAAGCGGCGACAAATCATATTTATCCTGTAAAATGACTTTATAACTCATGACAGCACCAGCTTTTGCCCCGGTTTAATCGCATTTGGATTTTGTCCAATGACCTTTTTATTAAGCTGATAAATTCGACTCCATTGCGAACTGTCCCCCAACTCCAGCTTGGCAATTTTGGACAAGGAGTCCCCGGACTTAACCGTATATGTTTTTTTCTTTTCTTTCATATCTGTGCGGGGCTTTTTGTTGACCGCAGCCGCCTTACTTCCTGTGCCACCAGCTTTTTTGGCAACTTTCATATCACTCCAGGTCCGCAGTGACAGATCAAAATTCACATCCCCATACTCGCCGCCGCGAAAGATCGAATTATGAGATGCGACAATTACCGGCACATTCACGGCTGTCTCCGTGATGATAAAACGCAGCGGGTTTTTAGATAACAAAAAGCCATTCAACGTGTTCATGGCCTCCTGCGGATCAGGGATATCTTCGTATGTGCAATACGCTGGATTGTATTCTTTCGGAAAAAAAGAAGAGAAGGAGATTTCCTTCACCTTCTCCCCTTGTGGGAAGTCAAACTCCCCATAGGATAAAATCGTCGTTGTATCAAATCCCTTTTGCCGTGATATCGTCACTTCCTCAGGATTTACTGGAAACTGAAATTTTTTTCCTTTACCATCTGTCAAACTAAATTCCATCTCTTTCCTCCTTCCCCATTGCTACCATCTACTGTATTACATAGCTCCAGCGCCCGCTGGCTTGGTGTTCTGTGTTGCACGCAGAATTTCAGCTTTGAGACGGTAGCCAATTTGCGTAATAAGCCCATCCACATCCAGCTTGTTCTCATGTACAGTGACCTGTACAGCCCCCGCAGGAAGATTGAATTGGTTGGTGGTTTCCGTTTTAAAATCCTTCAAAAAGCCAGACAGTGTTCCCATTTGTTCAGGACTGATCTGAACTACTTGAGGTGTCGGATTACCATTACCTTTGCCTTTAGCTTTGGCTCCATTATTCGCATGAGCCGCAGTATTCAGTAGTGGGTTTGGGTTGACTCCCTGGTTAGCTATAGCCATCGGTCCGTAAGGATTAGGAACACCTTTTGCACCTGGTTGCGGAGGTACGTTTGCAACTGCACTAGCACTATAATTTATAGCCATAGGCGTTAAGGGCTCAAATGACTTACCTAAATTCGAATGAGGTGGGATTGCTGGTTTAGAGGTTGCTGGTTTAGGAGCTTCAGGTGGCTTAGCTGGCTCTTTCTTAGGTTCATCTTTTTTACCAAAAGAAAAGAAATCAGAAAAGCCTTTACCAAAATCTCCAGCCTTATCAGAAAGCCAACCTGTGACCTGGGAAGCTTTTTCTCCAAGAAATTTACCAGCGGACTTCGCTTTGTCCATCATGGCTGGACCATAATCTGAGACTAATCCACCAATTTTCCCACCAACAAAGTCTCCCGCCATACCCCCAAGTGTAGAACCAACCACAGTACCAATACCCGGAAGCAAAAATGAACCTATAGCTCCGCCTAATGCAGAACCAGCAGTCCCACCAACTGTGGAACCGATAGCTTCTGCCCGTTCTTTACCAGAGGTAGCCTTCGCAATGTTCACAATATCCATTCCATAGCTTAAAGGTCCCAACAGTTTTTTCGCTCCACCTTTTAGAAGGTTTTTGAATAAGCCTGATCCGGCTTCCTCAGCTGCACCTGCAACACTACTTGGTCTGATAATACTTGAGGCTGCATCTGCCGCAGCACTCGAACTTGCAGCGCTAGGTACTACACCAGCAGCTTCGCTTGGATTAATCATCCCCCAGCCTTTAGCCTGATCAAACAATCCCTGTCCACCTTCAATTAAATCTGAAGACCCTCCAAATTTTTCTAAAAACTCACCCCCAGATTTCCCTACATTAAATGCTTTACTAGCAAAATCTTTAAACTTCTCTCTTCGGTTAGCTCCCTGGAGCGGGCCCTTTAAAATACCAAAATCAGTTTTAAATTTCTTAAAAGCTTCAGGAGCTTCAGATATGCTTTTTACCCCTTCACCAACTTTTTTTACATTACCAAGAAAATCCTTTACCTGAGTTAATGCATCCTTAGGCTCTTCTTTTTTCTCTGCAGCTGGTGTCACAGATCCCAACTTAGTACCTAAATCAACAATAGCTGCTGTATTGGCATTTACAGCTACAGTATTCAATTGCACCGCAGTGCTTAGCAAAACGATACTTGGATTGTTATCGGTCTTCGGGGAGCCCGAGCCAGATTGGGAGTTTACCTTCACATTTACATTTCCCGAGGCGTTAATAATCTGGGATTTGACCCGGTTAATCTTGTTCAATAGATTGTCCAAGCCTTTGGAGGCCATATCGTTCAGTACAATTTCAGGAGCCATGCGGGTACGACCAATTTTCAACACTCGCCCTTGAATCCGCTCAAAATAGCGTTCCATTGCGCGTAATTCTCTGTTCGCCTTAATGACGTTTTTAGGATCAATCACAAGGTTCATGCGGTAATTTAATGCTTCTGCCATCTATCATGTTCACCTCCTTGTTTATGCTTTTGAAGCTGCTATGCTATCCATTTCCTGTTCGGCAAACGCCAGCAACAGCATACGCTCACCACGGGGAAGTCGCCAAAAGTCTCCGGGACGGAGGTGGTGCCGGACCCACAAGTGGTACAGCATCGTCGTCATTCCCCCGGAGCCGATTAGTTTTTTAGGTCAGCAATCTCAACGCCAAAACCGGACAGTTCCAGCACCTTATCTCCTACTGCATCCAGTTCACCTGCCAGTAGCATACGGCGGACAGACTGTTCGCCACCGGACAGCTTTAAGCGGCTTGTAATCCGGGGATCGCCCCAACCGTTAAGGGACAACCCCTTCACTTCCAGCTTGCCGGTAGCTTCCGAGATCAATAAGGCGTTGAACGTTTCGGTATCTACCTTCTCATCCACTGCACCCTTCACAGTCCGCCGAATCGTGCAGCGTTCACGAATGCTGTCCACCTTGCTGGAGGTCAGGCCGTGCAGCACAATTTTCATATCTAGACGCTTGATGCGGACCGTTTCCTCTGGCAGTTTTTCAGCAGCTTCAAACAGGCTGTCCAAAATTTGTTCTTCTGTCATATTCTCATTTAAGCTCATAAGTCATTCTCCCTTATTTTTAATTTCATGATTTTGTAAAATCCTTATTTGTATTTGGGGAACGGAACGCCTAACAGCATCCCATCCCCCGTTAACCAATTTAGTTTGCTACAATCGGATCAAGCAGCTCATAGCCTTCAAAGGTGAAGGTCGTTTCTTCCTGTACTTCTTCACCTGCTGTCCAGTTGGCCAGTTGAATTTTGTCAGCAGTGCAACGAATGAGACGAATACTTTCATGTCCGAAGGCTTCTGGATCATCCAATTTAGTAATAATCTCAAAACGGTTAAAACCGCGACGAATCATATCGGACGTAACCTTGTAGCCACTCATCGTTCCCGTTCCCTTTTTGATACCGCGCTTGTGTACCTTCCACTCGTTGCCCACGAGATTCAGCTCGCGTTTTTCCATTTCCACGCTGGCTTCCAGCTTATTGATATTCGTCTGCCACACCCCATCCACATGCGCCTGACCATACGTACCTAAAATGACTCTTGAAGCATCCAACATTTCTTTTTCCTCCTCAAAATAATCCATAATATAGTTCGGGATTTCATAAAATCCTCGTTGTTAACAAGCTACTTTAATCCTGCTGATTGCCTGCGAAATACTTATGCACGCAAAATGCTTATTCATTGCACGTAAAATGTGCCGAACAGTTGCTCCATCACGTCGGTAAGCTTCACGTTCCATTGCAGGAACACTTGATCCGGCTCCGGTTTGATGACTGGCGCATCGCCGTAGTAAGCCGGGTCGAGAATGACATCGTAGCCATCTGCTTCGATGACGTTGCTCAGCGACAGCTGTGCCAGGTATTCTTTGATTGCACCGATAAGCGCCAGACGACCTTCCACCGTGTTGTTGATTTTGCCAATGTAAGTCTCTTCGGCTGCACGCTGCAAGTCAGCATTAATAGCATCCATGACACGGATGGAACGAATTTTCTTCCATGCGTTGTTTTGCCCAGCAGCCGGGTTCACCAAGCTGTTGATGCCACGCAGCGCTTTGACCTGACGACCGTCAAAGAACAAAAGGAAGATACCATTACGGACTGCCTGCTCCTGCTCGGAACGTGTCCAGCGACGGGTCACATCCTCAAAAGGCGTAACCGCATACGTCGCCGATTGATTCAGACGTTGGCCTGCAATCAGTCCGGCTACATAAGCAGCCGTTTGGGCGGAACTGTAGTCCTTTCCTGCTAGACGTACGCCTGTACCGACGTTCACGATACCTTCATGGTTCAGCGCTAGGGAACGTGCAGAGGCCAAGCTGACGGCTGTTTTGGACACATCATCTGCCGCAGAACCGCCGAATACAGCGATGACGCCTTTACCTTCGTTGCGAACACGCTTGATCCAGGCAGCAAAGCTTTGCAGCAATGCCAGATCAGCTGCATAATCCAGAGCCAAGACATTAAATTCCTGTCCTTCAAGTGCCTCCTGCATCGAGATGTAATCGGCATTAACCAGCTTGCTATTGCCGCTGTTACCGCCAGTAAGGTGTACACCGCTGACATCCACCGGAATGCCGCCGTCGCCAACAACCTCGGCCTTCACCCATACGTTTTCGCTGTTCTCATTCATGGCTTTGGCAATAGAGGCTGCTGTACCGTCACTGCCTTTGTACGTGCCGAGTAGCTTGGTTCCTTCATAGAGGCGCACCTCACGAGCTTGGTCATCACCCAAAGTTGGCTGTACAGTTACAGCGAAACCATTACCGCGGCTACCTGTGTACAAAGCCTTCAGGCGCAGCACATCCGCCGGGGTCGCACCGCCGCTTTTCAGCGTCACAGATGCTTCAGCAGCTGTATCATCTGCCAAACGGTAGGCTAGAAGCTTTTTCGGACCGCCCAGCAAAGCCAGATACAGCGTCGAATACGCGGTCGCACCGTCCAGACTGTCACCGGAAAAGATTTGGCTGATTGCCGTTTCACTGCCGATCTCTACAAACTCACGTACAGGGCCCCAATTCGCCTTAACGGGTACAACAACCGTACCACGCGACCCACCTTGAATTGCTGAAGCTGCTGCTGCCTGAAAATTCATATACAAACCCGGCAATACCGGTTTATTCGTGTTTTCCCATGTTCCGCCTGCCATAATTAGTCCACCTTCGCTTTCATAAATTGTTCGATTTTAGTGTGTGCTTCTGCTACCGTAAACAGCTTGTCCTGTGTGCCAAAAAAGGCGCCTGCCAGCACTTCTTCTTTCACGGAAAACAATTGTTCTGCGTGCTCCTTTAGCTCCTCCAGCGTATAGCGAGGGCCACTTGCTTCCTGCCCGGCATATACCGGGGCCTTCTCATGGTTTTCCAAGGTCACTCGGACCACCTCATTTCAAAATAGGATGAATTTCCACTCTGCGAATCAACGCCGCTTCCTCAGCCGGGCGCATACGCCGCTGTACCAGCATCAGCCGAAGCTGACCATCTAAAATGGCATCCGCCTGCAAATCGGCTGAAGCTTCAGCTGTAGACATATAACGGCCTTTGTCCTGATCCAGAGGAAGCTGGATTTGAGTGGCAAAGCCCTCGATCAGTGCGGAAGCTGCGCGGTTTTCTTCAGTGGTGTCCGGGGCGGTAATATGCCCGATGAACCGTTTGCGCAGCTCATACATGGAGGCTCCCGCCATCCTAGTTTCGCAGCCGCTCATCCGCCATAGTACCGCTTGTCGCCCCGGCTGTGCGGGCCAAGCGTCGGCGTATACTGACCACGTTTCGCCCAGTTGCTTCTGCGTCCAGCGGACCAGCGCAGCCAGCCACTCTTCCGGCTGTGTAGTACCGTTTGCTGGAACGGCCAAACCACCTTCCGTCTCAGGCACATACACGCCAAAACGCAGCGTTCTATAGGCCTTGCCCGTAACGTTGTCCAGCTTTTCTGCATCCCGCACACCCAAATAGTGCGCGGTAAAAGCCGATGTGTCCTCACCCGCACCTGTCACTGGTTCCCGGTGCAGCCCGGCAATCAGGGCATTCGCCCATACATCAGCCTGCGCCAACCCGGCTTGTCCTGCGTACAGCTTAATGCGAACAACCTGACGATAGCCGGCCCAGGAAGACTTCCAAATTTCCTCGCCCAGCGCCATAACAGCATACGGCTCCTCTGCCGTCTGCGACGGTGGCTGAACATCGTATACACGCCCTTGTAGCGCTGGAATAATTTCAATGAGCTTTTGCTTAAAGGCTTGTCTCATCCTGCGGCATGCCACCTTTGCGTCCCCTGCGTTCGCATGTTGTGGCTATTCAGCCAGGCTTTTTTCCACTTTCGTGTTCTCATCCGGCGCAGCCTCGTACTCATGCATTGCAGCATCCCTTGCTTAGGCAACACGACTCCTCCTTTCTATTCAACGAATTCCCGGGAACCGACAGAGACGATCACCGCATGAAAAAACCGGCCCTAATGGCCGGCTAACGTTTGACTGTGTGTGTCTTCGGTATGTCCTCTTGTCTTGATTCCCGATGATATAATCTTACACCCTAATAACGAATGCGTTGCCGGGGAAATGGACGATAAAAGCAGAGACTAGGGATGATGTTGGGAGGTTTTTAGAGAACGTATGTTCCTATTAAAAAAAGCCTTGATCCCTGTTATTACAGGAAATCAAAGCCTTTTAGGAAATCATTTTAAAATAGAAATGAGAACGAATGGATAATTATTACATTAACCCAGTTTTCGATCCGCGCCCTTCTGCAAGCCTGCCAAATTTAAAACGCCTTGGTCCGCCAGTGCAAGCGCCATTTTGTAAAAAGCACGCGTGCGAAGCTTCGTATACGTATCCTTGCTGACTGGCGGGTCTAACACATAATTGTAAACCTTGTAATCAAACACATCGTCATCCTTTAAATAACGTTCACGGATGAGCAGCTGTTCGCGTTCATTCAAGCGACTCACTACGGCATCCACCATTTCGCAGTAGGCCAAGCGGGCGGCAGGAGCATCTACATTATATACGGCTGTCCGGGCCGTTGGATCGCTTGTCACATTCGTTGGGCCGTTCGGGCGATCCGTATAGCCAGCCGTAATAAAGCTCTCCCGATCCATAAAAGTAATCGTTTTATAAATCCGGTATTTCTCAAACACACCCTCCAGTGCATTCTGCGTTTTGCGACGGTCCAATTCGGGTAAGTTATTTCTCATGTAAAGCAACACTCCTTATCTTATGCCTTTTGACAATGATGTATTTTTAAATGAGGTTTTTGCAAAAAATCCAATGAGCGAATTTTGCAAAATCCTGAAATAGAAAAACGCTTATGTTTACATTGTGTTCCCCTTTTGTTCGTATCTTGAGTATAACATAACATTATTTAGGATAGGTATCCATCGTCAAAAAAAGCAGTATAGCTCCAAAAACAGGATATTCGCTTTATTTTCCTATGCCTTTTGGCATATTACGTGCTTTTACTATTTACCTAATGGTATAATAAAACTGATATCTATGATTCTCTTGCAGAAAGGAGTCCCCATTGTGGAACAGCCAGCATTCGGAACTTACTTAAAACAGCAGCGTGAGCACAAACAATGGAGCATCAACCAGTTGGCAGATGCTGCAGGTATTAGCAATTCACAAATTTCCCGCATTGAAAATGGACTGCGCGGAATCCCCAAACCCTCCACTCTCCGCAAAATAGCGGACGCGCTTAGCGTATCCTATACCGAAATGATGAAGGCCGCCGGATATTGGGGAGATGATGATTCAATGGAGCAAAATCCACATGAACTTTATCGTTCTACTGTGCCGGAATGGGCAACCTCCAAAGACCGCCGGGATTTTAAAAAAATGCTGGAGGAAGACGACGAATTAATGTTTGATGGCATTCCGCTGGATGAAAAAGATCGCCAACGGATCAAGGACGTGCTGACAGGTCTGTTCTGGGAAGCCAAACAGATGAACAAACATAAAATGCCCAAAGAGCCCCGAGCGGGCAAAGATCAGGGATAGTAGGTGAGCGCATGAACGAACTCATTCACAAACTTGTCCGAAAACACCGTACCAACTGCCCCTTCAATATTGCGAAAGCATTGGGTATCCATATCCGATACTGCGATCTAGGCCCCACAACCAAAGGGCTGTATTACCACAAGCTGCGTAGAAGATTTATCGTTATCCACAATGGCCTCACACCCGAATGGGAACGGTTCGTCTGTGCGCATGAATTGGGACATGACCGACTGCATAAAGGCATTAGCCGCTTTTTTATGGAGGAGCACTCCTACTTTTCTCCAGGAAAATTTGAACAGCAGGCCAATCGGTTTGCCGTGCTTCTGCTGAGTGAAGGAAAACCGCCACTAGCTGACGAAACGTTGGATCACTATTTACCCCGGATCGGGCTGCCCAAAGAGACTGCCCTTTTTTTTGACTACAAAACAGAACATTAGTTCCTATTCTATAAGTTGCTGTTTATTACTTCCTCTACAATATAGGTAACTAGACGATGTATTTAACAACCGATATCTCAAAAAATTTTAGTGCTTTGATATAAAATAGAAGTTATTTTTACAATCATCTGATAAAATGTGGTCGTAAGCGGTTTCTCTAATTCATTCATTTTATGGGAGGTTGAAGGAACAACATGAACTCATGGAAAAAACTCTCGTCGATCCTGACGACTGCCGCGCTTCTACTTGGTTGTCTCGGTACAGCAGCAGCAGACCCAGCAACCAATGTGGGAACGGAAACAGCTCCAGTCAGCGGTAAACACATCACCATCCTACATACGAACGATACCCATGCCCACGTGGTCGCGAACGACAAGGAAATGGGATTTGCCAAGCTGGCGGGTATCATTGATCAGTACCGGGCTTCCAATCCCAATACACTGCTGCTAGATGACGGGGATACCGTTCATGGAACGACCTTCGCTACTTTGGTTAACGGTGAGAGCATTGTGAAAGTGATTAACAAGCTGCGTTATGATGCTATGGTTCCGGGTAACCACGAGTTTAATTATGGTTGGAAGCATCTTGTTGAGCTAAGTAAGGAGATTCAGTTCCCTGTGCTCAGCGCCAATATTAAACAAACAGACGGAACACGTTTGTTCAAACCCTATGTTATTAAAGAAATGGACGGCGTTAAAATCGGTATTATCGGTCTGACTACGCCAGAAACAGCATATAAGACTAATCCCAAAAATGTTGAGGGTATTCAATTCACCGATCCTGCGGCTGAGGCCAAAGCGGCTGTTGATGAAATCCGCAGCAAAGTAGATGTGGTTGTTGTTCTTGGTCACCTGGGGCAGGATGCGTCTAGTAAGGACACCAGCCTCAAGGTTGTTAAGGAAGTGCCTGGCATTGATATATTCATCGATGGACACAGCCATACCGTTCTGGAAAAAGGCTTGGTTAGTGACAATGGTACATTGATCGCTAGCGCAGGTGAATACACCAAATATCTGGGTGTTGTAGACTTATGGGTCGACGGAGGTAAGGTTACGCAAAAGCAAGCCAAGCTGATTGATTCGACTCAAGCAGTCGACGTTCAGCCCAACGCTGAGATTGCTGCATTGATCGCCTCCATTCAAAAGGACCAGGAACCTATTCTTAAAGAGGTTGTAACGCAAACGAGCGTGGATCTGGAAGGAGCACGCGAAAAGGTACGTGCAAGTGAAACCAATCTCGGTGACCTGCTCACCGATGCTATGCGTGACGTTTCGGGAGCAGACGTGGCTTTAACGAACGGTGGCGGCATCCGGGCTTCCATCAAGACGGGGACGGTAACCAAGGGAGACATCATCACTGTGCTGCCCTTCGGCAACCAGATCGTTACCCTGAAAGTGAAGGGCTCTGACATTCAGGCCGCACTGGAAAATGGTACAGCCTCCTATCCAGAGCCAAGCGGAGGTTTCCCGCAAGTATCAGGTATCTCCTTCAAAATAGACACATCCGCAGCTAAAGGGAGCCGTGTTCATTCTATCCTGATCGGCGGGAAGACACTTGATCCTGAGGCAACATACACACTGGCCACCAATGATTTTACTGCCGTAGGTGGTGACCAATATACGATGTTCGCTAAATACCCACAGGCAGGTATGTTCGGCTCGCTTGACGAAGCGTTAATTCGCTACATGCAAAAGGTGGGCTCCGCTAGCCTGCAAGTACAAGCAGACGGTCGCATTCAAGAAGCCAAGGCTGACGGTAAAACTTCTGTCCCTGCCACACAAGCTGCGCCATCTGCTTCAACGGCAGCACCTGCACCTGTGCAGGAAAAGCCGCAATCCGTCCCTACACCGGCTGCGAAACCAGCACCCGCAAAACCGGCACCGGCAAAGTCTCAAACAGCCAAGCCACAGCAGACATCCGATTCTGCACAAGTTACAAATAGCCATGTATATGTTGTGAAATCCGGGGATACGCTGTATGACATTTCCCGCAAACATGGTACCACCTGGCAACAGCTTCAGCAGTTGAATAAGTTGAAGAATCCTCACCGCATTTATCCGGGACAAAAGTTAGACCTCCCGGCCTAATTCAATAGCTAGCAAAAACAGCGTCCGGAATCCTGGTGATTTCGGATGCTGCTGTATGTCAGACGTTTTTAGATATGCGATAGTCCAAGCTCATTTGGACATCGCATATTTTTTTTAAAAAGCAAACCTTTTAACCGCTGACAAGTTGTGAACCGAGAGGTATGATGGAGAAGAGTCATTCGGGCAGAGAACATTCATCCCGATATCCATCGGGATCAGTTATATGTGTGGAAGGAGTCTAGAAATGCAATACATTATTTACGATCTTGAATTTACCGTTAGCCGTAACGCCAGATATTCCTCCGAAATCATTGATATCGGTGCCGTCAAAGTTGTTCAGGGAGACGATGGCCTATACGTTGCGGATACGTTTCACAGTTTTGTAAGACCCTCGAATCGGCCTGTACTCTCTACAGATACCGTTCAGTTCACGGGTATTACTCAACGAGACATTGATGCCGCCCCACTATTCCCTGAAGCTGTGAAGCAATTCATAGCCTGGCTCGGTACGGATTCCCCTTATTATTTATGCGCATGGGGCCCGGATGACCGTCAGAAGCTGGTATCCCATTGTCGTACCCATCATGTAGATCTCGGATGGATTCATAATACAAATGATATACAGAAGCAGATTTCCCGTCTGTTTAGTTCCAATGGAAAGTACCGTCAGTTGAGCCTGTCTCAGGCGCTGGAATTGTGCAACATTGACTTTGACGGTCAACAACACCGGGCACTGGATGATGCCGTGAACACCGCGCAGGTTTTCATGTACCATTTTGATCGTATTACATTAGTTCATAATGCTGCTGACGATGAGGAAAGCCGTGGATCGAAGCTCGTCTACTCCTCACCAGAAGAAGAACAGGAGCAGTACAGTCCTTTTGGCAATCTCGCCAACCTGTTTAAGGACCGTTAAGCGGATAGCTCCCCGGCCCGTTCCGGGGGATCTCCCCCTGTTATTCTTGATTTCCTGCCTTTTTATCGAAATAGAATGCCCCCCAGGTCCGCAGCATTTCTTGCATTCGTTTGCGGTACCGTAAAGGCTCCAGGATCTCGGCCTCAGCTCCATAGGAAGTGAGCCAATCCAAAAATTCACGGTCATGATTGACCGTCACCTCAAACAACAAACTTCCATCCGGCAAATCCTTAAGAAAAGGCTTGATGAACAGCTCCTCTTCTTTGACCCGATATACAGACTCGGCAGAAAAACGTACCACAAACCGGATATTCTGATTTCCTTTGGTCACCGACCAGGTCCCTTTAAAAAACATTTCCATTTCAGTTGTATTTTTTTGAAACGTATACGGCAAAATTCTCATGTTTCGAAATCGGCTGATCCGAAAGGTTCTCATAGCGGATTGCTTGTGACAAAAACCAAGCATATAGAATCGCCGATCCTGCGGGACCAAACAATAAGGATCCACCTGAACTAGTGATACATCTTCATTTTGAGGCGAGCTGTATTCCGCTTCAATGGTCTGCTGCGTAAGACTCGCTAAAACAATCAGCCTGAGCAGATAGGGCTGGTTTTCCCGATCAAGTGTCGAGCCGAGCCGGACAATATTTTTCATTTCCTGCGCGAAGCTCGTCTGGTCCATCTTTTTTTTCTGACTAGAGGCCATCACTTTCTCATAAGCACTTTCAAAAGCTGGCGGTAAAAGAGGCTTTACCGTTTCCATAATCTCTCCCAGCTTTGTAAAAGCCTCTGCCTCTTCTTCCGTCCAATTCAAAGGATACAAAGCAAAATTGCTAATAAAAATGTACCCCTTGCCATGCCCCATATTCGTAATCGGAATATGCATAGCGCTTAGCGCCTCCATATCTCGGTATATGGTACGTTCTGATGTTTCACAACGTTCGGCAAGCTCTCTTGCCAATATCCCTGGATTTGCCTGAACAATAGTAATAATCCGCATTAAACGTATCAACCGATCAGTCAAGGAAGTCTCTCCTTTACAAAAAGATAGTAAATTAGACTCACTATATTACACAAATAAACTAGCATAATTGCCTATCTCAAAATATCATTTTCAGTAAAACGAACATCTTCTAGCGGTATTTTCTTATTAAAAAAGACCTTAGAACTATACGCTGCAAATGATACAAAAGTACCACTCCATTTATTACGTATGCCCAGAAGCAACTCGGCTTCCTGCAAGTAGTCCATATCATCGCTTCTTGCTGCACGTATAAGTAATTCATCTGCTTGTCTGGTAAGGATGAACGCCCCTCGCTCATATTCCCCTTTCTCGTACATACGCAATGCTTTTTTTACAATAGGGGACGTCTCATTCAGCTTTATGTATTTTTCCACCTTCGGGTTGGATGGAATGCTCAGCAGACCAAGATGATGCGTGAAATGGATATAGAGCTGGTCTGTCCGGATCAGCGTTCGCTTTTCCTGCGATGGCTTGCGCCAGCTCCACTCCATCATTCCAATCGTATGTCTTCCGGACGAGTGAGCCGGTATAGAAAACGTCAAAATAGCCTGTCTATATTTTCCCCGCCGTACATCACCACAGTGAACAAACATGCAATCTCCGTTTTCCGAGCGTTTAAAACCGAGCCTTACCCCTTCAGCTTTTAATAGACTTACCCCGTTTTCTGGAATGAACTGGAGTTGAAGGTCACAACCCGCTGCTTTCGGTATTAGATTCCCTTTTCTTTTACGTATAGCTCCATAGCCCCATTCTATCAGTAGATTTACTTGTTTGGACCCATTCGCAGATATGGACTCTTTGTCCCATGTGCACGTTACATTGAGCATTGACTTCACCACTGGTAAATTCCCCCTAAAAGAACATGTAACTCTAAATTAACAGTGTTATCTGACACTATATTGTCAGGGAACGTATGTTTGATTGTGAAAATTATACATGGGAATCTTTATGAAGGGGGACCTAGTTTGGTAAATAACATTTTAAACCATTTTAATTACATAAATGCGCAAAAATAGCCCGGCATATGCCGGGCTATATTATAGTCTACTTCTATATTTAAACTTATGAGATTGTAGTTTCTGTTAAAGAAACTTTCGTTTTTGTGCAAATATCAGATATAGGAGCAAAAGTAGTGCTATCTACGACGAGATCCTTTGATAATGGCTTTCCATTTACAGTGATTTTTAAAGTTTTATAGTTTTGTTCTCTCTCATTCATCTTGCAAAATCTCCTTTTATATCAATTTTTAATATATTTCAGTTCATATATTCAACTTAAGCCCTGATCAGGTGCGGATCGTTCTTTACTCGTATGCTGGGAAAAATGCCGGAATGTTGCCGCTTCCTTGATATACCCGTTTTAAGGTACACTTAAACTAATATATCGACTTTTTTTGAGAACTTTTTCTTCGTATTTGTCGTCCGTTTATTCTAAAATCTGCATCCGAATCGTTATATTATACGTAACCATGTCATATGGGTAATGATCTGTATCATCTAACATCTTGGTTTATCAAAAGGGGGAACATCTCTTGGCACGACCAACTTGTCGTTTTGCTTTGTACCGCCGCATTGTCTGCGTTGCTATAGCACTTTTGTTTATTTTTGGGATAACTCGTGTACCCGAAGTACATGCTGCTTATTGGGATGATGTGTACCAAGGCTTCGAGCAATTTTCGCGGTTGCCCGGTGATGTGTACCAGCTCAAGGAAAGCTACCGACAAACACAGGAGGATCTGGAAAGGGCCCGTAACAGCTTAGAAGCCTATCAGGAGCAAAACGCCCAATTGCTGGAGCAAAACCGCAAGCTGACCGACACTGTCACAGAATTAAAAAATCTTCAAACCCAGCGCGATCAGGCTTCACACCGAAATAAAATGCTCATCATCACAGCTATAATTCTGCTGGCCGGTTATTTTATCGGTATCCGACTGTTGCGTTACGGGATGCGTCGACGTTCGGGAAGATACTAACTGTCTGAAAGGATGAAAGGTCTGAATGGACATACAAGCAGGACAACACCATGATGAAAGTGTCGGTTCGGTCGTAACGCTCGATCTGGCGGAAGGAGAAAAGCTGCACGTTCTGCATCCGCAGCAAATCATCACATACCGCGGACCCAGCTCAGGCCGTAGTGATAAACTGATGAATATTAAGGGCATGTATCGCAAACACAAACTGATTCAGGCCGATTTCACAGGTGCTTGTCGTCTAATTGCCGCACTTCCGCCTGGCTTTAGTCTGAAAATGATTAAGCTTGAAGGGAGCGATGATCTGTTATACGATTTTCGCAACCTGTTCTGGTACAGCTCCGGTATCCAAATGCGGACTAAGCTGCTAAGCATGAAAAACATGTTGTTTAGCCGCGATGTTATAAAAATGAAATTCGACGGTGTTGGTCAAATCGGTCTTTTGACGCAGGGATTGGTATGTCAAGAACAGCTTCATCCCACAGAGCCGATATATGTGGATGCGAGCAGCGTCATTGCCTATCCCGAAAACGCCAAACTGGAGTTGACCGTGTACGGCAACCATCTGGCCAGCCAGCATATGAACTATCATTTTAAAATGACCGGACAGGGTACCGTACTATTTCATGCTGGGGAACATCATCGGCGGCTCCAACAGGATATGAACGACGATGGCGTGATCAAGCGATTTTTAAGGGAAGTCATTCCATTTGGTGGAGTGTTTATCAAATAGCCCTGCCATGCTATAATGGCAATGCTATAGCCGTCTGTCCTCATGGCAGATACTAATGAAGAAAATCCATGCGTCATGCATGGGAGAGGTTCGCGAACTCCCTCTATAAAAAACTAACGATGCTTTGTCCTCCGCAAGAAAAATGATTTCGCGGGGCAAGGCCTGTTTTTTGTTGAAGTCGGTTCAAGAACTCTCCTTCTTCCAAGTGACAAGACTCCATGTCTTGCACCATTCCAAGAAGATCGAGAGGTTTTTTTATGTTTGCAAACGAAAAAGCAGTCGTCGTATTCAGCGGCGGCCAAGACAGCACAACCTGTTTATTTTGGGCAAAAAAACATTTTGCTGAAGTAGAAACCGTGACGTTCGATTACGGTCAACGCCACAAGCAGGAAATCGAAGTAGCCGCTGGAATTACCCGCGAGCTGGGTGTTCCGCAAACGGTACTGGATATGAGCCTGCTTAATCAACTAGCCCCTAATGCCCTCACACGCACCGACATTGACATTACTCAACAGGAAGGCGAACTGCCTAGCACCTTTGTAGACGGTCGTAACCTACTGTTCCTGAGCTTCGCGGGAGTTCTCGCCAAGCAAAAAGGAGCGCGCCACTTGATTACAGGCGTTTGTGAGACGGATTTCAGCGGCTATCCCGATTGCCGGGATTCCTTTATCAAATCGCTGAACGTCACACTGAACCTTTCGATGGACTATCCCTTTGTGATTCATACCCCGCTCATGTGGTTGAACAAGGCCGAAACCTGGCACATGGCCGATGAGCTGAAAGCTTTTGAATTTGTAAGAACACGTACACTAACGTGCTATAACGGCGTCATTGGCGATGGCTGTGGCGAATGCCCTGCTTGCAAACTTCGCCGTGCCGGACTGGAGCAATATCTCGCGGTGCGCGGAGCTTCATCCCAAGGAGTTGAAGGTCATGCGTGAACCAGGTCCCTTTCGCATTGTCGACAAGCTCCAGCAGTTCGGGACAGACATTGAGCACTCTCAGCTGCGTTATCACCGCAAACGTGTACTAGTCAGCAAACAATTTACATTCGATGCAGCACATCATTTGCACTGCTACGAAGGCAAATGCAAAAACCTGCACGGACATACCTATATCGTCGTGTTTGGCATAAGCGGTATACCGGGTGAAACGGGTCTAACGCTGGATTTTGGTGACATCAAAACGATCTGGAAAGAGCGGATTGAGCCTTTTCTGGACCACCGTTACTTGAATGAGACGCTTCCTCCAATGAATACAACGGCGGAAAATATGGTCGTCTGGATCTTTGAACAAATGGAGTCAGCCTTGACCTCGGATGCATACTGCAACCGTGTCGAAGGTGGACGTACTGAGTTTGTACGGTTGTTCGAGACACCTACCAGCTACGCCGAGTTCCGACGGGAGTGGATGCTTGATGAGTAATACCGTGACGACTCACCAACCCATGACAGCCTCCCACGGCACCAAACTAGCCCCTATTCCCGTACTAGAGGTGTTTGGTCCCACTGTACAGGGCGAAGGTATGGTCATTGGTCGTAAAACGATGTTTGTTCGCACCGCAGGCTGCGATTACCATTGCTCGTGGTGCGACTCCGCCTTTACCTGGGACGGCAGCGCCAAGGACCAGATCCGTCGTCTGAGTGCCACTGACATTTGGCAGGAGCTGAAGGCCATCGGTGGCGAACGGTTTTCGCATGTGACCCTTTCTGGAGGCAATCCTGCCCTGCTACCGCAACTTGGGGAGCTAATTACCCTGCTGCGCAGCCAAGGCATTGCTACCGCTGTCGAAACACAAGGCTCCCGTTGGCAGGAATGGCTGTACGATATCGATGAGGTAACCCTATCCCCGAAGCCGCCCAGCTCTGGTATGACGACCAACTGGGACGTGCTGGATGATATCGTCGCCCGTCTATCGAACCGGAAGATGGCTAATGAGTCCCGAGCTACGTCCAACGTCCCAACCCCAACAGGCTTGAAGGAACCCTCTAATGAATCTGCGCGGCTCTATACCGGAGCTTGCAGCTTGAAGGTCGTCATCTTCGATGACACCGATCTTGCCTATGCCCGCATCGTTCACGAGCGCTATCCACACGTACCGCTGTTCCTCCAGACGGGTAATCCAGATGTGAACACGGAGAACACCGGACAGATTGCGGAGTCCCTACTCCATCGTTATGAATGGCTTATCGACTGTGTCATGGACGATTCCCGACTAAACGACGTAAGAGTACTCCCGCAGCTCCACACGCTCGTATGGGGCAACAAACGCGGCGTATAACACTTATATGTAATATATTCCGTATGGGCTGTATGTGATACACAAGATACGCCAAATTAGTCGAAGTACACCCTCGACACCCAAGTTACAAAACAAGAGAAACCCTCGTCCGTGAGGACGGGGTTTCTCGTAAAATAACGCTCCTTTCATATAGGAGCGAGCACTATTCTCTTCTATCCCACGAGCAGGGACTTTATGGTAGTGACGGCGGTCGGCAGCGAAGCGGAGGATTTGAATCTGTAGAAGCGTTAGCGTTCGCCTTTGAAATGGGATTCTAACCTATACATCTTTCAAATCATCAGAATGAATCCCATTTCAACAGCGATCGGAAGATCAAATCATTCGCGGAGCGACCTCCCCACCACCATAACTCCCATTTCGTTTACCAAACTTACTTTAAGGAGCCCCATCCAATGACCGGAAGAACACCCGAAGAAATGACTGACGTTACCCTGCTTGGCAATCAAGGCACACAATACACGTTTGCCTATGATCCCGCCATTCTCGAAAGTTTTGATAACAAACATCCGTATCGGGATTATTTTGTAAAGTTCAATTGCCCGGAGTTCACCAGTCTGTGCCCGATTACAGGACAGCCTGATTTTGCAACCATCTACATCAGCTACATTCCCGATATTAAAATGGTAGAAAGCAAATCACTTAAGCTGTACCTGTTCAGCTTCCGTAACCACGGCGATTTCCATGAAGACTGCGTCAATATCATCATGAATGACTTGATTAAGCTGATGGACCCTCGCTACATTGAAGTATGGGGCAAATTCACGCCACGCGGCGGCATCTCTATTGACCCGTACACCAACTACGGCAAGCCAGGAACGAAGTATGAACAGATAGCGGAGCACCGTATGATGAACCATGATATGTACCCGGAAAAGATCGATAACCGTTAAGCGAATAACTCTCCTGACATAGCGTAAATATCAAGGGGTTGTCCTAAAGTCATCAAATGACAAGGGACAGCCCCTTGGTTGTACTGAAAGGATGCTGTGCGTGCTCGTGGCGTTACACATCCAGATCAAATCTTGATTTTTTATATTCATACGGTGTTTTACCCATAACTTCTCTAAAAGCTTTTCTGAAAGACTTCTCGTTTGGAAACCCCACCTCGTAAGAAATTTCTGTAAGTGACTTATTGGTTGAATCCAGTAAATCGATTGCCTTCTCCAAACAAAGGATTTGCTTGTATTCGGTAAACGTCTGGCCTGTATATTCATGAAACATTCGCGACAAATAAGCCTCCGAATAACCGCAGATACGGGCCGTTTTGGCCAGGCTAATATTTTCAGTATAATGCTCTTTAATAAAGTCCATGATTGTCTTTATCTTTCGTTGCTTTTCACTAAATACTTCCGGTGGAATGTCTGTTGCCTGACTAAAATGATTGACAAGCAAATATTTCAGTTCAATAATTCGGCTTTGCTCTAAAATGTAGTCGTATTTGCTTTTGGAAATATGTAGATCATATATATCCATAAACAATCCTCTTAATTTAGAGATTATAGTATCGTCAACTTGTTTCTCTTGCGTGTTTAATTGGATGATTACTTGTTCATTGGCAAAGAAAGTGTCTGGAAATTGCAGCACAATGACTTGGTTCTCCGTAATGCTCTGCGTGGAATGCGGGACATTGCTGTTAATGAATAGCGCATCCTTTTCCATCAAAATAGTTATTTTTCCTTCATGCCACACCTTTAGACTTCCACTTGTACAGTAGATCAACTCCATATTGCTGTGAAAATGCATAGGAATGACTCTTTCTGTATCTCTGGATTGGAACATAAAAAGGTTAATCATTTTTTTTCTGTCTATTTCGATATGTTCATATATTTTTTTCATCACCACACCTCATCAGCCAGCCACGAGTGATCCATCTGTATTCTATATTAAGCAATAAACTCTTATACTAATACTCATACTATACCGATAGTAAAATGCCCGGACAAGCAGAATCTATTCAATAGACCAAAATAAAAAAAGAAGGCAGTTCTTCCCGCAAACGGGATAATGAACAGCCTTCCTTAGCCTGCTTGCAACTCGGCAAGCAAAACATGTTACCCTACACATTCCTGCAACTGATACATTCTAACTTCACCTACATTGCCTCCTGCCTCAAGCAATACATTGCGTTGGTCTGCATCTTCTATGAAATAACGCAGGGATAACACTTCTTCGCCCTCGTTAACAAATAATTCCAAACTTGAGCTTTCAATGAATATTTGCATTTCTGCAAGCTTATTATTTAATGTTGCTTTTCTGTACTCCCTCTCCCCAGTCAACCAGTTTGTTCTCCAAACTGTCAGACTATTTTGTTCCCAATCATAGTCAATTTGTACAGCATCCCTAATGATCATTTTAAAGTTTTCTGTGAGTAAGGAAAAATGAACAATGAGCTCCGCTTGTGTAGAAGGCAGTAACCACTCACTGTTATTTTGAATTTCCCCTTTGTAATGCATGTCATCCAGTCTTAACAATTGTAATTCCGGCAATGGTTTCTGGTACAACACACCGTTCATCAATACCACTTCTCTAGGAAGTGTCAATGCATGAATCCAGCCCTCCTGAATGGTCGGAACAGCTCTCTCCGCTTCCTCATTCATGGCGCTCATCCATCCGAACATAATGGTTCTGTCATTAACCTTAAATGATTGTGGCGCGTAAAAATCAAATCCTCGATCAAGCTCTTTAAAATCGGAAAGGTTGCCGTTGAATTTGCCTGTATTCGATAATTTGCCAACAATATAACCAGATTGATTAGGATTTTTATAATATTCGCCTCTCACCGGTAAACCCTGAGGAGAGAAAACAAAAACATCATTTTCTGCAAAATGAAGTACATCCGGACATTCCCACATATATCCAAATTGATGATCGTGATCAACAAATGATCCTTGGCATTCCCATTCGGACAAATTTTTAGATTTGTAGATAAGCGTATCTCCAGTCAAATCTTCTCTCTGGGCACCAACAATCAACCACCAGTTCCCGTGTTGGTCTCTCCATACTTTCGGATCTCGAACATGCCGGGTATAACCTTTGGGGTGCTCAAACAAGGGACCTATTTTTTGGAAATACTCGCCATCCTCCGAAATCGCGGCGCATTGATAGCTTTCTTTTACTCCATCATCTCGGATTACATTTCCTGTATAAAACAGATACAGCTTTTCATTATGAACAATGCCTCCGCCCGAATAAATGCCATCTTTGTCATACCATTCTGAAGGCTCCAGCGCGACACTTTTCCTTTGCCAGTGCACCAGATCGCTGGAAACAACATGGCCCCAGCATTTATTTTTATGCTCAGTTCCTTTTGGATTCCACTGATAGAACACATGATATTGATGATTGAAATAGGCAAGTCCATTAGGGTCATTGAGCAAACCGTAAGGAGGAGTAATATGATATTTCAGGTTATACGCGTCGCTTTTATTCATGCTCATCCTCCGGTAAAAAAACAAAACTAAAACTCAGCAAAATTTCCTGCGAGCTTGACCCGATATAAATATCAAATTCGCCGGGTTCACTTTTGTATTGCATTTCACGATCATAAAATTTAAGCATCTCTTCATGAATTGAAAATTCGATATTTTGGGTCTCGCCACTTTGCAAAAAAACTTTTTTAAAGTCTTTTAATTCTTTCACAGGCCTTGCAACACTTGCAAATTTATCGCGAATGTATAATTGGATCGTTTCCTTTCCATCATAAATTCCAGTGTTGGTGACAGAAATACAGATATCAACTGACTCATTTTTTTTCATTTCTTTTTGGCTAATTGTTAATAGGCTGTATTCAAATGAGGTATAGGATTTACCATAGCCAAACGGATACAAGGGTTCATTCACTTCATCAATATATCGAGACGCAAACCGATAAGAACCATTTTCCTTTAAATTTGGTCTTCCTGTATTCAACTCATTGTAGGATATCGGAATTTGTCCAACGCTTCGTGGAAAGGTCATGGCTAATTTCCCCGATGGATTGACTTCCCCATACAGTATATTGGCCAGTGCTTCTCCGCCCATCGTTCCTGGATACCAGGCTTGAACAATAGCGTCAACTTTTCCGGCTACTTCGGTAAGAATCAAAGGTCTTCCGCTATAAACGATCAGAACCATCTTTTTGCCCAGTAAACTTAATTCATGGAGCAGTTTCATTTGCGGCTTAGGAAGCGTCGGGTTCGTTCGCGATCCCCCTTCTCCGCTCTGATAAATACTTTCTCCCAAGGCGAGGACAATGACATCCGCTTCGTTAGCATTCCGGATCGCTTCGCGCAGCAGAGCCTCCTCATCGACTGTTTCAGCAGCCAGCTTGTCCGCATATTTGCCAAGGGCTTCTCTTGCATTAGCGGGGAGCATATGCGCCCCTTTGCAAACCGAGAGATTGTCGGGATCAACATGCTTTAATAATCCCATTTTCAAGTTGACGGTATCCGCCTCATCCCCCTTGATGGCCCACATGCCCAGGGTAGAGTTTTCATCTGCGTAAGGACCGATTAAAGCTACTTTGGTATGTTTAGACAATGGCAGCAGTTCATCTTCATTTTTCAGCAAGACTACGGATTCTTCAGCCAAGGACAGCGCGGCTTTTTTATGTTCATCTGACAGAATACTGTTTCTCGACCGCTGAACGGTTTCCTGTAATCCGCGGAACGGGTCCTCAAAAAGTCCCAAATCATTTTTCAGCTTTAAAATACGGTATACCGCTTCATTCAACAGCTCCAGCATATGCTCGTTATCCGATACTACTTTCTCCAATTGATTGGCGTATACTGCTGTCTTCATATCCACATCAACACCAGCCAACAATGCCAGCCTTGCGGCGGAAGCCTCATCTTCGGCATAACCGTGCATGATCAGTTCTTCTATAGCGGCGTAATCCGAGATTAACACACCATTAAAATTCATTTCTCGTCTTAGCACGTCGCGGTTAAGCCACTCGTTTCCTGTCGCAGGGACGCCGTTCAAGGTATTAAAGGCCGTCATAACAAGCTTTGCCCCCGCCTCGATTGCAGCTTGATACCCTGGCAAATAATATTCTCGCAGCGTATGCTCCGACATATCCACGGCGTTATACTCACGTCCAGCGACAGGTGCCCCATAAGCGGCAAAATGCTTGACGCAAGCGGCAATTTTATTGGCTGGTATGATCCCTTCCAAGTTTCTTCCCTGTATCCCCTGAACCATGCTTTCAGCGTATTTCTTCGCTAGCAAAGTATCCTCTCCAGGCGATTCCATCACCCGCCCCCAACGGGGATCTCTAACGATATCTACCATGGGGGAAAAGGTCACGTGAACACCTTCGTCGTAACATTCCTGGGCAGCAATCGAACCCGCATGTTCTATACCCTCATAATTCCAACTACATGCTTGTGCCATCGGAATCGGGAAGATAGTTCGATACCCATAGATAATATCTGCCATGAACAGTAGCGGAATTTTATGAATCGATTTTTCCAAATAATCCGTTTGCAACTGGATAATTTTTTCCGGGTTAGTAATGTTCAATATCGATCCTGTATTATATATATTGTAGCCGGCGTTTAACCCTAATTTTTTTAAAGGCCCCGTCACAACAGTGTCTATATCCCCTTCAAAAAAATCACCGGTCAGTTGGATGAGCTGGCCCATTTTCTCTTCTATTGAAAGGCTGTCCAATTTCTTAAGCAGTGTGTTGTTGTCCATGATTCTCTCCACATCATTTTATTTGTTATCTGTTTTTTCTTTAAACCCAAAGATCCACGTTAGCACAAATGCTACAGCAAAGCCGATTACACAAACTAAAATATAAAGAAATATCTGATTGTTCAGGTACAATAACATTCCAGGTAGGGCTGTAATCGACATACCCGTTGCTTGAATATTAAATATACGTGCGAAGAAACCACCAACCGCTCCTCCAATCAAGCCCATCATGAACGGTTTGCCATATCGAATGTTCACCCCAAAGATAGCGGGTTCTGTAATGCCCAATAACGCAGACAAGGTAGAAGGATAAGCAATGGATTTGGTTTTTACATTTTTGGATTTTAGACCAACAGCTAGCGCAGCACCCGCTTGTGCGCAAATCGACGCCGAACTGATTGGGTTTACCATATTCCAACCATTGCCCACTAACATCTGTATTTCAATCAGGTTTAAGGCATGGTGCAGTCCGGTAACTACAATAATCTGATTGATGCCACCGTAAATAAATCCGCCGATGCCGTATGGTAATTTCAAAATAGCGGTAACAGCCATTAATATTAAAGTTTCCACCTCGTGAAAAATGGGACCAATTACGAACAATCCCAGTACCAGTGTTATTAATAATGTCAAAAACGGTGTTAGAATTAAGTCCAATGCATCGGGGACTGATTTTCTGATTTTCTTCTCCAGCATCGCCCCCACGACACCTATTATGAAAGCAGGCAGAACCGAGCCCTGATAGCCTGCAATTTTAATGAACCCGAAAAACACTAGTGGTTCCTGTACTTTTTGGGCGACATCCCAGGATGTAGGCAACGATGGACTCACTAACATTAATCCAATCAAAATCCCCAATAGTGGCGATCCACCAAACACCCGGAAGGCCGACCAACATACCAACACGGGTAAAAATGCAAAAGCTGTATCAGTCAATATTTGCGTAAACAATATGAAATTCGCAGAAATATGATCAGGTGTAAGTCCAAATAACTGGAGCAGTGCAGGCTGAGTTACTAAGCCTCTAACTCCCATGAATAATCCTGTAGCTACCAATGCGGGCATAATCGGAACAAATACATCCCCGAAAACTCGGATCATTCTTTTGAACCGATTATCATCTTGGGTGGAGGCCATTTCTTTCAAATCAGCTTTTGATGTAGCAGATATGCTTTGACCAACCATGGCATCGTATACTTTATTTACAGTACCGGTTCCAAAAATAATTTGATATTGCCCAGAGGTAAAGAAAACGCCTTTGGCCTTATCAATATTCTCAATAAATTCATCATCAATAATTTCTCTATCTTTTACAATCAGCCTCAGCCGTGTGGCACAATGTGCCATGGATATAATATTGTCTTCTCCGCCAAGCCCTTTAATGACATCTTGGGCTATTTTAACGTATTCCTTTTCAAGACTCATCAGTCTCTTCCTTTCCTCTGTTCCTCTTAGTTAGTCTGAATCGTTTGAAACTTTGATCAAATATGCTTCTTAAGAATATCATGACTGCGCTTTCAAACAGCGGGATTATTTTACTACATTAAGGTCAAATTTTGACCTTTTTATACTCTTGATTAATTATGATGAAACAATAAAGTGCACCCTAGAATACATACTGGAATAACCTTCTGGTTTATCCCCATGTATTTTAAAGGTGCACTTCAATTGTTGTATAGAGAGTTAATTACGTTTTACTTAGTGACTTTCAACTGAGCACTGTCAGCTGTATAGATAACCTTCACTTTATAATTGCTTGGTAAACCTACTGTTTCAATCGAAGAAAATGCTCCATTCCGTTTACCATAAGTTAAGATCGTAGCACCATTAGCCGGTACATATTTGTTAGAAAAATTCAGACGTAATTTTCCGTTGAGTATGGCTGTTCCCTTCATTTTGAGCACATCATTTTTACTGCGCAGGTTGAGCTCAAGTGTTCCCTTGGCAGATTGTCTGTAATTTCCGCCAATAATCAGCTTTCCAGTAGCATTTTTAAGAAGAGTTCCCCCGTTATTCGTAACTCCACCACTTCCGAAAGCCGTTTCTGTATTTCCCTCCAGAGTACCTTGTTCGATCTGTGTACCGCCGGAATACGTATTATTGCCCATTAGCTTCAAAGTACCTGTTCCCTTTTTAGTCAGCTTTCCAACACCGGAGATATTGTTGCGCCAGCGATCCAGTGCATTGAAACCGCCTTTGGAAGCGTCCATATTCACCGTCACATTATTGGCGAAAGCACCGTAGCCATCCGCAGCGGAAAACAGGTTCAATCGTCCCCATCCCTCAGCATCATCAAGTACAGGATAGCCGGAAGGAATCCCCGTGGTAGCCAAAACCCAACGACGTTGTGTGCTATCCAGGTAAGGCAAGCGTGTCTCCAATAGTACCTCCGCTCCCTTAGGCACTGTCATTGGCGTCGTAGTTGGATTAACCTGACTGAATCCGTATGTTAATCGTTGATTATAATTTTTTTTGTTTGTGGCATAATTGCTGAACCGATCTGGAGCTGTACCTTTTTGAGACAGCAGTTGTTTACGAGCATCCTGATAAGCCGCTTTCTTCAAACTGCTATTGGCTGGATCAGACAGGATAGCAGTAGCCATCGCCGTTGCCATGACACGCCCTCCCATAACATCAAGCGGGGAGTGCATACCGGCAACAACACGGTTATTGCCCAGCTCCGAAGCTCGTGTCAGCAGTTCCTGATAACGCTCCGGCACGGCATAGGCCATAGCAATAGAACTGAGATACGCAGCATTGGTATGACCGCTAGGAAAGCCGCCATCGCTAGTAGCATCAGCTTTGAGAGCAGGAATAAGGCTCGGAACAACCACTGAGTTATCACTCCAGCGAAACGGACGAGGATAGCTAAAGTAAGACTTAGCCGGGTTCGTCGTAGAGTATTCCCCGCGCAAGGTATTTACCAGATTTACAATGTTGCCGAGATTGGAGCTTGTACTCCCGGCATTCGTTCCCTCATCTTCGTATTTCTTAGTCAGGGCATCTGCCGGAATATCGTTGATCGTTGTCGTGGCACCTGCATTCTTTCGATATACATCAGTGAGCGAACCCAGACCGTCGATCACACTGTAGCTCTGGTTTCTACGATCATCCAAATAAGCCGCATCGGCCTCACTGGAAGTGCGACGGGCAGCCATATCAATTACTTTTTGAATATTGGCATCCAGCACGCTGCTGTTTAGCTTGGTACCTGTATCCCAAGTAGCGCCGGGAGTCCAAAGCTTATTAAATTCGGAGAGCAACCCGAGGGTCGGATTAGAGCTTTCCGTCTTATTGGCAGAACTATTATTTTTATAATGATCTACGAAATATCCCCACGATGGTTCTGTTGGAGTTACCGTTGTTGGTAGGGTTGCCGCACTCGCATAACTTCCACCCAGGGAACCTAGAAGTAATGGTAAAGATAGTAATGCAACTGATAGTGGTTTCCTTAGCGATTTCATTCTCAAATCAGATCCTCTCTTCTCTTGTGCTCTTCATACTTTCACTACGAAGCTATTATCTATATAACAAGATGTATGACATAAAGAATCATATCTTAAGTTTGTTAAATCAAGAGCTTAGTTTTGTTAAATGAAAAAAAGGCATCCCAAGAGCCGTATATACGACTCTGGAGACACCTTGTTCAAACTGTTATAGAAAACCAGCTACCCTACAGCCATACTTCTATGACTTTGCCATTCACGAAAGCTACCGCCTTGAAATAAAGACTTCGGTTGCCGTATACCCAGGCTTCGACTTGAGTTCCGTTTGAAGCAGCCCCCTTTTCTCTGACTGTTGGGTTTCCCCATGCGAACTGCACCTGAGTCGTATTCATGCCCAAGCTTACCTCATTATTTTTAATCTTGTTCCAGATGGCTTGCGACCATTGGTATTTCTTGTACGGATCGTAAGTCAGAAATTGATCGGTATCAGACAGCATTTGTGGAATGCGTGAAGCTCCGATGATGGAAAACGTGTTATAAGTTTCGCCATTGGCCCCCTGGAAAATAACTTCGTAAGATTTAACACCGTTCGGGTCCGTGCTGACTTCGATATCTTTAACTGTTACCTTGCCAAATCGCTCTCCAGCGCTATAGAAGTTATTGACCCAATAGGTTTTGCCAATTAATTTGGACAGACTGCCCAGATCAATGGCTCTGATAATTTTTGCCGTTTCCGGCGTCTCAATGACCAGCTTGGTAGCGCCTACAGATAATTCTCCTTGCTGGCGGTCACGATTCCATTTGAATCCGCCCAACTTCAGATCGGTCAGTAATGTTCCCGGGAATACAACCTGTCCGTTAACCGTTTGAACCTTGCCCTTCAGTGCAACAGTTTTACCATTCACCATTGCGGTGGAACTCCCTTTTTGGAGTACGATATTGTTTTTACCCAGCTTGATCGTTAAGGTCTGGTTCGCCACGGTAACAGATCCGCCCAGCGTCTTGAACACAGACTGCACAGGTAAATATACATTGCCGTTCAGTATAGCCGCCCCGGTCAAAGTTTGATCGGATGATACCTTTAGTGTAAAAGAAGAGGGTATTCCTTCGGTCCGCAGAGCTACGGATGTGCTTCCAATGCCCCTTACTTTGAGTGTACCCGAACCATTCTGCTGTAGCTCGGCAACCTGCGGTTTCTCTACTTCAATCTCACTAGCTTCGGGATGACGTGTTAGTCGATAACCGTTCGAATATGTCTCTTGTACATTTAATTGAATAGTGTCGCCGATGGCAGCCTCTTTGGAGGTCGTCAACAAGGACATACCCGTTAATGTAGGCAAGCTCAGCGCAGTCGTGATCCCATCCTTATAGCCGACCCAAGAGCCATCCTTTAATTGTGCAAAAAGCTCGTCAGGCGAATCAACCAACCGTGCAACATTAGATAACCCGCTTAGCTGCACAGCTGGATATTTCTTCATTCGGTCATAGCTCCATACAGTCCCATCATGATGTACAGTAATCAAGACATGTGTACCTTTTTTCCATAAAATCGAAGAAATATCACTTCCCACTTCGCGTGGGGGTTCATTGGTCAGCATATCCAGCATCGTGACATGACCATCTTCCTTAAGCACTGCAGCGTACGCCGTACTCATCTTGATATCAAGCGCACCATCTACATGACCTATTTTGCGGGGCTTAGATTCTGCGTACCCTGTGGAATACCATACATCCCCGGATCGAGTAAGAACCGTAAAATAGGTACTTACCTTATCACCGTCTATAGCATCCGATATTCCCTCAACCTGTTCTCTTCCCCAGGAGATCGTCCCATCGGTTTTAATAGCCAGACCCTCTCCGGTAATTTCTTTAACTCCTGAGGATTGAGCCGTCACTTTTGGGTCGGAGTTATCATCCCAGATGGCTACCTTCCCGTCCTCAGTCCAACCATAATAACCTTGGCTCTCGTTTTTGCTGCCTGTAATGCCTTTCAAATTCAATTTCTCAATAACCGGGCCATCTATACTCTTTCTCCATAAAGAACCGTCATCCAGTATGTAGTTATTCCGGTCGATCACGTCTATAATTTTAGCGTTTTTCCAAGTGTTATTCGTCGTTATATTCGCCGCTACTGCTGTTTCTCCATTGTTTAACGCAGTTCCCACCACCGCTCCACATACCATGGATACTGCCAGCAAAATCTTCGCTGCTTTTCTCATCGTAGTTCCCCTTTTCTATCTATATTTCCATATCAGTATTTTGCATAATTCCACTCCCAACGCTCAAAAATATAATATATAGACGAGCTGGAGCACTTCAATCTCTATATTGCTGATTTGAAAAGCGCTCTTGGGACTTATGCAAAATACTCACATATATATCGGTTTTGAGGGTGATAAACGTTTGAATTTCGATGTGCCATTTTAGAAACCAACTAAATCGAGCAATAAAGAGTATCCAGCAGAATGGGCAAGCAGCAATGAGTAAAGTGGGGCTTTATCCCACTTTCAGCCATTTGCTGCAAACGGATCGCTTCCTATATCTTAAAATATACATACATATTCGGAGGTTGCCATGACTAGTAAATCTGCTACAAAAAATGAAACGGGCCAATCGCTTCCCCTCCCGGGACCGCAAGCGAAAAGCACCGTTTTTGCGATTCTGATTGCGATCAGTTTCGTCCATCTGTTCAATGACTCGATTCAATCGGTCATTCCAGCGATCTTTCCAATCTTAAAGGAATCTATGAGCCTGAGCTATACGCAGATCGGCTGGATTTCATTCGCGATCAATTTTACAGCTTCAATCATGCAGCCTGTGATTGGCTTGTTTTCGGACAAACGACCTACGCCAGCTATCCTTCCCATCGGTATGGGCTTTACGCTGACTGGCATGCTGCTGCTCGCCTATGCTGCCGATTATAAAGCGGTGCTGATCGCAGTCATCTTTGTGGGTCTGGGCTCGGCTGCCTTTCACCCTGAAGGCTCGCGCGTATCCCATATGGCGGCAGGATCACGCCGGGGCTTAGCACAATCCATTTTTCAAGTTGGCGGCAATGCGGGCCAATCGCTGGCACCGATGCTCACGAGCTGGATTTTTATCCCGTTGGGACAGTTCGGTGCGATCTGGTTCACAGGTATTGCAGCAGCGGGAATTGTGGTGCAATCGTTCATCGCCCGCTGGTACGGTAACGTCCTGCGTACAGAAGGCATTGCACGCAAAAAAGCGGTGGCACGCCGCATGAAGCCCGAAGTGCGTAACCGTGTTATGTTTGCCATGATTGTCCTCATTCTACTGGTATTCGTCCGTTCGTGGTACTCAACCTCGGTCGGAAGCTACTATTCGTTTTACCTGATGGAAGTATTCAAAATGCCATTGGCTGATGCACAGCTTTACATTTTCCTGTTTCTCGGGGCTGGAGCGCTGGGCACCTTCTTTGGCGGTCCGCTGGCGGACCGTTTTGGTAAACGCAATATGATTTTTCTGTCCATGGTATTAGCTGCACCGCTAGCGCTGTTGCTACCGTATGCCAACCAATTCTGGACGGCAATCCTGCTGGCGATTATCGGATTTATTATGCTGTCTAGCTTTTCGGTCACAGTCGTATATGCACAGATGCTCGTGCCTGGTAAAATCGGGACCGTGTCTGGTCTCATTACGGGCCTCGCTTTTGGCCTTGGCGGTGTGGGCGCACTCGTGCTCGGCAACTGGATCGACAAGGTAGGCATCACCCACATCATGTTCCTGTGTGGCTTTTTGCCACTACTCGGCATCTTAACCTTCCTGCTTCCTACAGATAAAACCCTGAACCGCTGGGCGGAAGAAAATGGAGCCGAAGTGTAACAGGCAAACGTGCAGCGGCCATCTTGGCCGCTGCACACCTTTATAGCCAACTCACGTGTTTCCTCACGAAAAAAATATCCCCTTTTACGCCTAAATGTTGCAATCAGTTCTCTACTTCTGCCAAACGCATCAAAATACGACGCTTCCGATACAACATTTTCCCTGCTTCAGCTACGTCACTAATAGCGCTTCGATTCGCGATGGAGCCGAACAAAATGCCTGCAATCGGAACCATTTGAAGCAGCTTTTTCCATCCAAACTGATCACGATAGGTGTTAATGACCTCTTTCCATCCCTGCATCTGGGAAAAAACCTGTGCCTGACGTGAAGGATCATCGAACAAAGCCAACTCCTCTAATACAGCCTTTTTACCCACAATATCGGATGAAGCGAATTGCATACACTTAATAATAAAAATACGTTCCTGCTTATCATGGGGATTAAAGCCATAGCATAAGGCTATTTCCTGAAGCACTTTGAGCGACAAGCCGAGCAAAAGAGGAATATCCGCCGCAATCGTAAACACACCGCCAATCCCCGTTGTTGCTCCCTGAGCGGTGGCAAAGGTAATGCGACCCGACGTCATATCGTCAGCAGTCCGATCCATGATTGTTAGCGGGAGATCAGCCGCCTGTTTCAACTCCCACCTAGGTTCGGCACTATGTTCCGAATCAGCGTTTTCCCCGGCACGAGGCAGGTCCTGCGTATCCGAAGCGGAATCTGCACCAGTTTGCTGAATTACATGTTCATGGGCCGTCTTTTTCAGCCTGTTCAGAACCGTTTCTTCTTTCACCAAATATTTGCCGCCGTTCTGAATGAAGCTGCCCAGCTCGTTAAGCAGTTGCTCCAGTTTGTCTTTAATGATTTTGGGCGTCAGCCGATCCAGCAGCATAAAAGGCCATCTGCCGATTTTTTCCCAGAAAAAAATGTCCTTCTGCTCCTTCTCCCATTTTTCAATATTCTTCAACTCATGACGCAATACGTCCTGGCTTTCCCGATATTCTGTAAGCTGCTTCATAACCGTAGACGTCTCCTTTTGACTATGCTAGTTTATGTATGGGTAATACGTAAGCAAGGCGAGTTCAGGTTTCTTTTTTTAGCAAACTAGATGATATAGTAAGTTAAAAATCCGTACAGATCGGAGTGTAATGATGAATAATGTAGAGCTTGTCCCTTACCATTGTGGGCATGATGCCATTTTACATACCTTCTACTTACCTGAGGAGCAGAAGCAGTTTACTGGAATGCCGGATGAAATGCTGACACTGGCCAAGGAAGATCCCCACCGCCATCCTGTCGTGATTACGGCTACTAGAAGACCCGTTGGATTTTTCATTTTATACGATGGGGATGAATTAGCGGACTATACGAATACTGCTGAGGCACTGCTGCTGCGCGCGTTCTCTATTCATTACGCAGATCAGGGACAAGGATTCGCTAAAAAAGGGCTGCTTCTACTGCCACAGTTCATCGCCAGACACTTCCCACATATTCGAGAGATCGTACTGGGCGTCAATGCCCGCAATCTGTCTGCCCAAAGTCTGTATCGCAAATGCGGCTTTAACGATGAAGGCAACACTAAAATGGGACAACACGGCTTGCAGCATATATTTAAAATGAGCCTATAACGTTGACCTCGATAGCCCCCGCCCACATAAAAAAGCTTTCGGCACAAACGCCGAAAGCTTTTATCGTTAAATCTCACCAATGGAAAAACTCAATTTGTAATTACCAAACTTCGTAAGCTCATCCAGCATGGTATTTAACTCTGCCTGTGATGACATGCGCAAGCGCATCCAATAACAGCCTTCCCCACTCACCCGATGGATTTCGACAATATAGGGATGCTCCCGGGCAAAAGCCTGGAAAGCACTGTGAGTTGTTCCTGAATTCAAAAAAACCGTAATAAAGGCATGAATCGTCTGTCCAATTTTTTCAGGGTTCCAACGCAGCGTATAGCCCTCGATAATGCCCGCATCCTGCATTTTTCGAACACGCGCCCCTACGGCTTGACCTGTCAAATGAACAAGCTGGCCGATCTCCTTGTTCGATAAAGAGCTGTCTTCAATTAAATGATGAAGAATGCGTAGATCGGTGTTATCAGGTACGAATAGTTCCATAGTTATTTTTCCTTTCATGATGAAACGAGAATGCTGGTTTTCCTTTCAACAAGCCGTAGCCTGTAGCTCCTTGCGTCAGATATGATTGTAACAGAAACAAAGAACTACAGAAAATACACTCGGTCAAAAATAACATCCATTACAAAGGAGCTTCCATATATGAAAATCACACTAATCCGCAACGCAACCTTATGGCTGGAATACGCTGGAGTAAAATTTCTGATTGATCCAATGTTAAGCGATGCTGGCGCAAATCCGCCGATTCCCAATACGGAAAATGCCCGCCGTAATCCGCTGGTTCCCTTGCCACCGCAATGGCAGGCGCTCGGACAGCCTGACGTTGTTATCGTCACACATTTACATCTGGATCATTGGGACCCGGCAGCCGTACGCTGGTTGGACAAACAAATTCCCGTCTTCTGTCAGCCCGGAAATGAAGAACAAATCACTGCTGATGGTTTTACACGGGTTAATCCGATTTGGGTGGCTGGTTCTGTGGGAGAAATTGAGATTATCCGTACAGCCGGGCATCACGGCACCGGAGAAATCGGGGAACAGATGGGACCCGTGTCCGGCTTTGTGTTTCAGGCTCCAGGTGAACCTGTAGTCTATTTGGCCGGGGATACGATCTGGTGCAGTGAAGTCGCGGAAGCACTAGATAAATACCGTCCTGAGTGGACAATTGTGAACGCTGGAGGAGCACGGTTTACAGTAGGTGATCCTATAATTATGACTGCCCAAGATGTAACAGCTGTTGCGCAGCATGCCTCTTATACACAAATCGTGGCTGTCCACATGGAGGCAATCAACCATTGTCTACTAACTCGCTCTGAGCTTACAGAACACATCAACCGTGAAGGTTTGAAGGAACGCGTCCATATTCCGGCAAATGGAGCGACGGTTTCGGGATAATATGTGTGCTGGCATCGGATGATGGTTCCTACATTCCAGACCTAATAAACAAGACACCTCCAGCATCCACATTTTAAATGGGACTGGAGGTGTCTTGTTTTACGATATCGAATCTGAGCTTAAGCAGATCTTTTGTTTTTGTTGTAAATATCGAAGGCAACCGCCAGCAGAAGTACCAAGCCCTTGATGCCTTGCTGCCAGTCAATACCCAGACCGATCAGAGACATACCGTTATTCAGTACGCCCATGACCAAACCACCGATAATGGCTCCAAAAACGGTTCCGATCCCCCCGGATGCCGAAGCACCGCCGATAAAGCAAGCCGCGATGGCATCCAGCTCAAAGTTCGTACCTGCTCTCGGCGTAGCCGCGTTCAGACGTGCAGCAAAGATCAGACCGGAAATGGCAGCCAGCACGCCCATGTTGACAAATACCCAGAACGTTACTTTTTTCGTTTTGACACCGGACAGACCCGCTGCCTTTTCATTTCCACCCAACGCATACACATGACGGCCCATAATCGTGCGGTTCATGACGAAGGAGTATACAACGATCAGTATGAACAGCAGCACGAGAATGTTAGGTATCCCCGCGTAGCTCGCGAGCATGAAGGTGAACAGATTGATAACCGCAGCCACCACAATCAACTTGAGTACAAATAATGTCTGTGACGGAACCTCGAATCCATATTTAAGCTGAGAACGGCGTTCGCGAATTTCGTTCACGATAAACCATACCGTGAGTGCAATACCGATAATGATGGATACCAGGTTATAACCGGTAGATGAAAAATCCGGCAGGAAGCCTGAACTGATTTTTTGGAAGCCCCCCGGAAATGGAGAGATAGATTGGCCTTCCAGCACGATCATTGTCAATCCGCGAAAGAGCAGCATTCCCGCCAATGTAACGATAAATGCCGGAATCCGTACATAAGCGACCCAGAACCCTTGCCATGCGCCGATTAACGCCCCGACCAGCAAAGATGCAATCACAGCAATCCATGCTGGAAGCTGCCAATCGACCATCATTATGGCGGCAACCGCACCGACAAAAGCGGCTATGGAGCCGACAGACAAATCAATATGTCCAGTGATGATGACCAGCACCATCCCGATAGCCAGCACGAGAATATAGCTGTTTTGCAGAATCAGATTGGTAATATTAATCGGCTTCAACAGCAGGCCGCCCGTCAGCACCTCGAACAAAATCATAATGACGACCAGTGCAATCATCATGCCATATTGGCGGATATTATTTTTAAATAGTTTAGTTATGGTTTCCATGCTTCACGCCTCCTGACTTGGTCATATATCTCATCAACGTTTCCTGCGACGCGTCCTCACGGCTAACCTCTCCAGTGATCCGCCCAGCATTCATGACATAAATCCGGTCACACAAGCCTAGTACCTCTGGTAGCTCGGACGAAATGACCAGCACTCCCTTGCCTTCAGCGGCAAGTCGATGAATAATCGTATAAATTTCATATTTGGCGCCCACATCAATGCCGCGTGTCGGCTCATCCAGAATCAGAATATCCGGCCCGGCGAAAATCCATTTGCTCAGCACCACCTTCTGCTGATTGCCGCCACTCAGATTACCCGTTTTCTGTAAAATGCTCGGCGCTTTGATGTTCATGCTTTTTTTCATTTCCTCTGCAACGACGACTTCCTCCTGCTCATTGACGACAGCGCCCTTCGTCAGCTTGTTCAGGCCAGTCAGCGAAATATTACGCTTGATATCATCCATCAGAATGAGGCCATACTCCTTGCGATCCTCTGTCACATAGGCAAAGCCGTTGTTGATCGCGTCCGTAACCGTGTTGTTCTGGATCGGCTTGCCGTCTTTAATCAGCTGACCGGAAATGTTGCGTCCGTACGACTTGCCAAAAATACTCATCGCCAGCTCGGTCCGTCCCGCCCCCATCAGCCCGGCAATACCGACAATTTCACCACGCCGGATGTTCAAATTCACCTGATCCAGCACCTTGCGGTCTGCATGATGCTCGTGATACACCGTCCAATCCTTCACTTCCAACACGACTTTGCCAATCTCGGCATGACGCTCTGGATAACGGCTGGTCAGATCACGTCCAACCATCCCGCTAATGATCCGATCCTCCGTAATTTCATCCTTTTTCATATCCAGTGTCTCAATCGTCTTTCCGTCCCGCAAAATCGTGATCGAATCTGACACCTTCGCGACCTCATTCAGCTTGTGGGAGATGAGAATGCAGGAAATGCCCTGTTTTTTAAATTCCAGCATCAAATTAAGCAGATTTTCACTATCATCCTCATTCAACGCCGCTGTCGGTTCATCGAGAATAAGCAGCTTCACCTTTTTTGATAGCGCTTTCGCAATTTCAACTAGTTGTTGCTTCCCGACCCCGATGTTCGTAACTAATGTATTGGGATTTTCACTCAAACCTACCTTGGACAGTAGCTCGCGTGTCCCTACAAAAGTCTCTTTCCAATCAATCACGCCGCCACTGGCGCGTTCGTTGCCCAGATAAATATTTTCCGCAATCGAGAGATACGGGATCAGCGCCAGCTCCTGATGGATAATGACAATGCCCAATTCCTCGCTCTGCTTGATATCCTTGAACTCACACGTTTTGCCCTGGAAAACAATATCCCCTTCATAGGTTCCATGCGGATATACACCGCTTAGTACCTTCATCAGCGTCGATTTGCCCGCACCGTTCTCACCGCACAGGGAATGGATTTCGCCTTCCTTGACCTTGAGATTTACATTTTCCAATGCCTTCACGCCGGGAAAGGTTTTGGTAATTCCCTTCATTTCCAAAATGATTCCAGTCATGGGATACGCTCCTTTCGGTTGGATTCTTACTCTTATTTCAGTCCGATTTGCTCTTTGGTGTAATAGTGACTGCCGACAATATCCTTTTCTACATTCGTCCGATCCACCGAGATCGGATCAAGCAAGTAAGCAGGAATGATCTTTTTACCGTTGTTATAGGATTCGGTGTCATTCACTTCCGCTTGTTTGCCCTGTAAGATACTGTTGGCCATCACGACCGTTTGCTCAGCCAGCTTGCGAGTATCCTTAAATACAGTTTGCGTCTGCTCCCCAGACACAATCGACTTGATGGAAGCCAGCTCCGCATCCTGCCCTGTAATGATCGGCAGCGGCTTGTTCGCTGATCCATATCCGACCCCTTTTAGGGATGAAATGATACCGATACTGATTCCGTCATACGGGGATAGTACCGCGTCCAGATTAGCCCCCGAATAGTACGCACTCAGCAGATTATCCATTCTCGACTGGGCCAAAGCTCCGTCCCACCGCAGTGTAGCGATCTGCGCCATCGTCATCTGCTTGCTGCGCACGACCAGTTTGCCGGAATCCACGTACGGTTTAAGTACAGACATCGCACCATTGAAGAAGAAATAAGCGTTATTGTCATCCGGTGAACCACCGAATAGCTCGATATTGAATGGGCCTTTGCCTTCCTTGAGTCCCAGCTTTTTCTCAATATATGCCGCCTGTAGCACGCCCACCTTGAAGTTATCGAAGGTCGCATAATACGTTAGATACGGTGTGTTGCGAATCAGACGGTCGTAAGAAATGACCTGAATGCCTCGGTCGTGTGCCTTCTGAATCACATCCGTCAGCGTGTTTCCGTCGACCGAAGCGATCACCATAACATTGACGCCCTTGGTGATCATATTTTCGATTTGGGAGATTTGGTTTTCAACCACGTCCTCGGCGTACTGTAAATCCGTTTTATAGCCTTGCTCCTGAAACAACCGGACCATATTCTCTCCGTCCCCTACCCAACGCTCGGACGATTTGGTCGGCATGGAAATGCCCACATAGCCTTTTTCCTTGCTGCCCGTTCCACTCTCCGCCAAATTACAGGCCGAAAGCATCAGGGCCAAAACCAGAAGCCATACGACAACAGCTCCTTTTTTCATATGAAGTTCCCCTTTCCTCATGTGATGCGGGTCAATTTGAAGGTAAGTGCTGATTAGAGTCGAAATTAGATAGCGCTTACATAAGTGAGGCAATGAGCACCTCTCCTTTTTTTATGTGCAAACACATGGTATCATTCCAGGCCGGGAAAGGTCTTTGCAGGTTTTGAACTTTTTTTATAAAATTTTAACCTTTGTGTGGGGGGAGGGGGAAGTTGGAGGAGATAACATGAAACTCGTTGACTAAATAGTCATATGGCTTGTAAATAAATTAAAATAACTTCCACTTTATAATTTTCCGCTATACTGGGTGCTTAAAAAGAGACAAAAAAAAGGCAGCTCCAGTTATCAAGCTCCCTTTTTGAATGTGCTTATCTTAAAAGTATTTTAGTTAACTTTTACCTTCATCGACATCAATTAAAAACACCCGCTCATGGAATCCGCCCCGTGCCTCGGCTTTGTCCGTCCGCAGCTTGTCCAGCTCTTCTGCATTCGCTCCATGTTCTTCTGCCAGCGCTCGAATGACTTCCAGCATATCCGCCAGCTCTTCCAGCGCATCCTGATCTTTTTCCGCTTCAAAATATTCCTCTGCTTCTTCACGAAGCTTCGTTCTCAGCTCCTGCTTATATTCCTCTGGGTCCAAAATGTGTGTCCGACATTCCTTGCCCTGAGACATAATGAGGTGCGGAATCCGATCCCGCACCAGCTTGTTGTATGTAGGCATATGAAATAACACCCTTTCTGATGTGGAAGCTTTAACCCGTAATCCAACATATTCCTTTTCGTCATTATATCATTAGCTCAATAAGCATCGGGGATGATTGATAAAAGATCTAACGATTCATTGAATGAATTTTCTTTATAAATAGATGGATACCGCTTAGACGGATCAGCTACGATTCGCTGTGACAAAGACTCTAGAATAGAGTCCGTTTTATAAAGCAACTTGTCTACTTCCCCCAGCTTCATCGGCTCTTTAGATACATCATCTTCTCCCGAAACCAGATAATGTACCGTACCGATAAACAGCACCATATCTAAATTGGGCTCAGCCTCTGTGTGAATTAAAGGGAACAGGTCAGTCACAGATAAACGAATATACAATGGAATGATTTGGTTTCGATGAACATAAATGGCCTTAGCCATAGAAAACATCGCTTGATCACAAAGAATGAGGCAGTTGTGAAACTGATTATGGTCGCGCATCATCTGTGCAAGCTTGATCTGGTATTCGGCAAGCTTTTGAAAATCCATCATGCAATTGAATATGTAGGTGTCACTGTACTTAGGCAGTTTGAAATCGGAATCACTATGTAGTTGGGGACTTAAGGAGTAATGTTTCAAGGGGAATCAACTCCTGAATTAAAATTTCATAAACGAGGATTTTGCAGAAATCCCATAAGCGACTTCCAATGAACAAGATATAGATCGAAATGGTTTAGTTCGTCTATATCCTTGCACTTCGGAGCGACTGGTATCGAATTTTGCAAAATCCTGAAACAATGTGAGCAACATAGCACAAATATGTAACCATCAAGATGTATAATTTTCTAGCTACCGGACAAGCTTCCTAATAAATATTACTATATAGTAGTTTTTAATTCAATTTACTTACTAACACTTATTAATTAGATGTAACTCTTTCTCTACACTTCTAACTAGAGGATTTTGCAAAATCCAACAAGCGACTTCCAATAATAATATATAGGTCGAGATGATCTAGTTCCTCTATATATTGCACTTTGGAGCGATTGGAATCGATTTTGTAGAACCCTTACTATAGAGAGGTGTATTCATGTCAGAACTTTTGGAATTAGTCGGTACACGTATTCGAGATATTCGAAAGTCTAAAGGGCTTTCCCAAGAAGCTTTAGCCGAAAAAGCAGGATTCAATTCGAGTTATATTGGATTCATTGAGCGAGCGGAGAGAAATATATCTTTGAAAAATCTGGAGAAAATAGCGAAGGCATTGAACGTGGGCGTCTATCAGTTGCTTACATATGTGAAGGACAATGATGAGCTTACCGAAGAAGATTCGAGTATAAAAACCATTTTGACTCTCCTAAGAACTCGTGAATCCAAAGATACTGAGCTGGCATTAAAGATTCTTACGGACATCTTTATAAGAATCGATGAACGATGAAACAAAAAAGGAACTGCGCTTTGCAGTTCCCCACCAACCTCTTACGACAACGCCAACATCGCTTTCATATCTTCCTCTGCGGTAGTAATTAGCTTCAAGCCAAACATCTCCACCAGTACATCCAGTACGCCAGAAGAAATAAACTCAGGCGGCTTCGGCCCAATGCGAATATCCTGAATGCCGAGGCTGAACAAGCCCAGCAGGATGGCGACCGCTTTTTGCTCAAACCAGGACAGAACAATGCTCACAGGCAGCTCGTTCACCGTACAGCCGAAAGCATCCGCTAACGCCAGAGCAATTTTCACAGTAGAACCCGAATTGTTGCATTGTCCCAAATCAATATAACGCGGAATGCCGGTATCTCCAACGGTGCCATAATCCACGTCATTAAAGCGGAATTTACCACAGGACGTGGTCAGAATAACCGTATCGTTCGGCAAGGATGTAGCTAGCTCGCGGTAATAGTTACCGCCTTTGCCTGGTGCATCGCAGCCTGCAATGACGAAGAAACGGCGGATATGCCCGTCTTTAACTGCCTGAATAATCTCAGGAGCCAGCCCGATAACCGTCTCATGATGATATCCCGTCGTAAGCACCTGTTCAGACTCTACATCTGCGGCTGGCAGGGCCAACGCGCGCTCGATCAGTGGAGCAAAATCGTCGTTCACAATTTTGGCAACACCCTCTAGTCCAGCAACTTCATAAGAGAAGAAGCGGTCTGCATACGTGCCTTTAATCGGCATAACACAGTTCGTTGTAGCCAGAATCGCACCTGGGAACTCCTCGAACAGTCTGCGTTGATCGTACCAGGCTTTACCGATATTCCCTTTGAGATGTGCATATTTCTTCAATGCCGGATAGCCGTGGGCAGGCAGCATTTCTGAGTGGGTATAGATGTTGATGCCTTTACCCTCCGTCTGCCGCAGCAATTCCTCCAGCGCATACAAATTATGTCCAGTCACGACGATACATTGGCCTTCGATCTTATTCTGGCTAACAGTAATCGGCTGCGGAATACCAAAACGATCCGTATGCGCACGATCCAGCACATCCATGATCCGTACAGCCGCATTTCCGACCTTCATCGCCATTTCCAAATGCTCTTGTACATTAAAGTTAGAATTGGTTAAGGTCATATATAACGCTTCATGCGTGATCCGATCTACCTCTGGATCGCTATATCCCAACTGACGAGCATGTGTCGCATAGGCAGCAATCCCTTTTAATGCAAAAATCATCGTATCCTGCAAGCTTGCTATCGTCTCATCTTTCCCGCACACCCCAACTACTTTACACCCGCCACTCGGCGTCTGTTCACACTGATAACAAAACATATCGTTTTCCTCCAAATATTGATAGATATTTGTTCGTTATCCCCAGCGTAACAAACCCCTGAATGCGTAGGTGTGATTACACACACATTTTTTCTTACAGTTTATTATGAGACAGTGTGGGACTCATCCCTCATTTCAATCCTTCCTACTCTACCGTGCTTTCTTGAATTCCACCGCCTTTACGGTACTGCACAGGGGACACGCCCATAGTCTTTTTAAAAGCGGTGCTAAAATAGTGCTGACTGTCGTATCCCGTACGTTCTGCTATATCATAGATAGACAACGTCGTGGAATCCAGCAGTTGCACCGCTTTACGGATACGAGCACGCGTGACGAGGGTCACGAAGCTGTCGTTGAGCTCCTTTTTGAGCACACGGCTGAGATATACGGCGGATACTTGTAGCCGCGAAGCAAGGGCTTCCAACGTCAGCTCCCGATCGGCGTAACCTTCCTGAATGAGCTGCCGAGCCCGGCGTACGATGGGAGACAACTGCGATTCGCCATACACACGATCCCGACTCACCCGGTATGCGTCAATTGCGCCTTCCAGTCCACCCGCGTTGGACTGCACATGCGTATGAACCGCTATATTCAGGTAGCGCCCAATCGCCTGCTCCATGGAAGCGCCTATCGTCTCGGGTGCCTCCTGCCACAGGCATATGCCGATCAGCCCGTTCGCATCGCGGAACAACACATGCGGTCGGTCCTCCAGCAGTTCGCCAATAATATTTTCAGCAGCAAAAAGAAATAACTGGCGGTCATTCTCGCGCATAATCGTCTGCCGGGCCTCTGCCGCAGGCCACCGTACGACACCGATCTGAGCAGGCGGCCGCGATGGAAGCCGTAAAAACGCCAACTGCTCCATGACGTCTTTTCCCGTGTGTTGCCCTTCCAGCCATTCCAGGCAAAACCGCTGGCGCAGTAGCGGAATATTCCGTTCAATCTGTCCGGCGGCTTGTTCTACATAGGCAGCACGCTTGTGCTCTTCGTCCATTCGCTGACGAAGCCGCAACAACGCAGCATGAAGCTGATCCGCATCTACCGGCTTCAAAATATAATCCTCTACGCCAAGTCGGACAGCCTCCTGCGCATAAGCAAACTCATCATGCCCGGAAATGATCAGACAGCGGCATTCCGGACGCTCGTCCCGCAGCCGCCGAATCAGTTCAATCCCGTCCATGAACGGCATATTCATATCGACCAGCACGATGTCGATATGAAGCTGACCCACCAGATCCAGCGCTTCTTCTCCGTCCTCCGCCTCTGCTGCAACCTCCATGCCCAGAGCTGCCCAGTCTATGCAATCTCGTATCCCCTCTCGGATGATCGGCTCATCATCTGCGATCAATACTTGGTAACGTTTTGCCGTCCCTATGGTCACTTCCGTTATGGCCTGGTCAATCAGACTCGCCGTTGTCGAGTTGTCTGTGGCCTGTGATTTCGTCATCCTGACCCTCTCCTTTTTCATAAGGCTTCTTCAGTTGTGCCATATCCAGCAGCAACGGTTGAGTGATCGTAACGCAGGTACCTGTCCCTTCTTTGCTCTCCAGTACAATTCCATATTCCTCGCCAAAAGACAATCGGATACGCGCTTGTACATTCAGCATGCCATAGCTTCTGCCATGGGTACTAACTCCCTTTTGCTTCTGCTTTCCTTCCATCGCCTCCAGGGGTATTTCCAGCCATTCGCGCAGTTCACGCAGACGGTCCGCCGTCATCCCTGCGCCATCGTCACGTACCGTCAGCAGCAGCTTGTCGCCCTCGGCTTTAGCTTCTATCCAAATCGTGCCTGGGCCTCGTCTGGCCTTGATGCCGTGATAAATCGCATTTTCCACTACAGGCTGAAGCATTAACTTCAACACGAACAGATCCTTTAGCTCGTCGGGTACATTCAATTCCCAGCGAAGTCGATCACGATAGCGGGTTTGCTGGATTTGCATATAGCTCGATATATGCTCAATCTCGGAGCGCAGCGGAATAAAGTCATCCCCCTTGCTCAGCCCGAGATGGAACAATCTCGATAGCGCCCCCACCATGTCGGACACGTCGTCTGCTCCATTTTTTCGAGCCATCCAGTGAATGGTATCTAGCGTATTGTATAGAAAATGCGGCTTAATATGCTCCTGAAGGCTGCGCAGCTCAGCATCCCGTTTTTGCCGTTCCCTCAGTTCGCTAAGTGACATGAGACGGCGAATTTGCTCCAGCATCCGGTTAAAGCTCCGTCCCAGCATTCCAACTTCATCCCCACGGTCACTCCATTGGCGAACTGTAAGATCTCCTGTCTCTGCTGCCCGCATATAGGACATCAGCCGGAAAATCGGCTGCGCAATGGAACTCGACAATCGCAAGGATGCCGTTAAGCCAAATAGACATACAATAAAAACAAAACAGACGACATAGAACTTAATTTGCCGCACTTCCAGTGTAGATTCGCGTGCCGGGAATACCCCCACTGTTCTCCAGCCCGTGAATTCGGAAGCCCTGAACATGAACAGCAATTCTCTGCCCCCAGCTTCACGGGTAAACATCCCGCTGTCACCTGCCCCGAACCATTGCGGCGGAATGCGCTCAATCAAAGGCATATCCGGCCTGTACACGCTGCGCCCCTCAGCATCTGTCACCATTAAATACCCGCTTTTGCCCAAGGTTACGTCCCTGGCGGCCTGCGACACAGCTCTCAGCTTGAGGTCAATCATAATCACGCCTAACACGTGACCGGTTTCCGAATCCGTAACCGAACGGACGACGGAGACAATTTCACTATCCTTGTACCGGACATGAGTCGTTACATTACGGTGGCTCGGCTGTCCTAGCACAGTGAATATGCCTGCATGCTGCGCCGCCTGTTGGTACCAGCCTTCTTCCGTCAGGCTACGTGTGCTTCTAGCGTACATTTCGTTGCTGATATAGTCGCCTTTTTCGTTTACGATCAGAATCCCTGCAATCTCAGGATATAACGTAGTATAGCCCTGCAAAAATTGCTTCATTTCATATAGCGTATCCTGCTCCTGTACAGAACTTAATGCCTGCTTGGAGCTGAGAGCCTGATTTTGCACCGAGTTCTGTGTCAGCTCCCCCTGGTTTTCGGGCGTTACTATACTCGCATGACCCGCGTGGCCGTCTGCCAGCGTCCGCCCTTTCCAGAACTCCCCGATATCGGGGTTAAAAGCAATCAGATACGTCATGTTTTGCAAATTTTCCATTTTGGTGTCCAGCGCTTCGTTTACCTTGCCAATCAACTGCATCGTATGGTCTTCCACCTGCCGCTCAATAATCCGTTCCACCGTCCAATTGACCAGCAGACCTAATCCCAGCGAAGGCACAATGCCAAACAACAGGAACAGCAGCATGAGCTGATAACGTAAAGGCATATTGCGCAAGCGTAACCGCGGTATCGTTTGGCGCACCCCTAATTGGATACGCTCCCAAAATTTATTTCGCATAATAATCATCTACATTCGCCCGGGTGACCACGGAAATCCCAGTATCTACCCGCACGGGCAGCGGAGTGTTGTCTCCAGTGGAAGAAGGTGCAGGAATCGTCAAATGATGATGCAGATGGAACAGATATTGAAGCGACCAATAGCCCATATTCCATGTTCCTTGGGCAATTGTTGCCGAGATCGTCCCACCACGAATCATATCCAGTGTCGCTTTATTCGTATCAAAAGAAATGATTTTCAGCGGATGGCTGTTTTTTTGACTCAGTACCGCTTCACCCACACCTGTTCCTCCCGTTGCATCGGTCACAAAAATGCCCGCCAGTTTCGGATAAGCTTTCATCAGCCTTTGCGACTCATCCCGGGAGACCATCGCGTCTGCCCGGCCATCTGCGACTTCCACCACCTTCATGGCAGGATACTGCCGTTGAATGGTATCACGAAAGCCACGCGAGCGTTCTTCATGATTTTGCTGTCCAGGCAGTGTCAGAACAGCGACTTGGCCTTCTCGTCCCAACAGTTCTGCCATTTTATCTGCAGCGGTCACGCCCGCCTTATAATTATCCGTGCCCAAAAAGGAATACGCACGACTCCCCGGCGCTCCGGCATCAAACAGCACCACAGGAATGCCCGCATCTAGTGCCTTATTAATCACCGGAATGAGAGAGTGAGGATCAATCGCTGATATGGCAATCCCTGCGGGCTTACGAGCAATCGCCTGCTCAATAACGGTCGTCTGCTCCTGCGCATCATAACGGGTAGCTCCCCGATACTCCACAGTCACCCCCAGCGCATCCCCGGCATCCTCGAAGCCCTTGAGCCCACTTTTCCAATACTCCAAACCAGACTGGAAGGTAATCATCATATAGGTTTCTCCGATGCTGCCTCGTAGCCCCTTATCCTCCCAAGTGCCATTCAACGGGCCCGTTTGTTCATACCTGAACACATAGAGAGCAAAGGCCGCAATCAACAGCATATATACCAGCAGCGTTTTTTTCATCCTTCCTCTCCTCTTCCTGTGTGTATCCTTAAGTTATAAATTCACTTTAATTTATTCTGGTTTTACTTAGATTGTAAACGCAATCATATTAAAATGGAACTACTTCACTCTTCTTACTTTCAGGTGGCGTTAATCCTGCACTAATGTTTCTACGTTACAATACCTACAATTGTGTGATGGAAAGCATATGCGAATCTTCTTTAGGAAAAGGAGTGATATGGATGAGCAAGCCGCGTATCGCGGAGTGGACAGAACTACGGGGCCTTGCCTACCTCGCTGTCGTGCTTCAGCATTGCATTGGCGAATATATTTATCGCAGCGACATCCAACAGCCAGATTCTGTTATGCTCGCGATGCTGTATCATTTGACACGTTTTGGCACACCAACGTTCGTTTTCCTGTCTGCGGCGCTGCTTTTTTATAACGGCAACAAACCGATTGGCTATCCTCGCTATATTGGCAGGCGGTTTCGAGATATTTATGTTCCTTTCCTTTGCTGGACTGTTATTTATTGGGTATGTACTCAAAACTGGTCAACGGCACAGTGGGGAAATATTTACTTTTACAAAGGTATGTTCGAGGAAATGATCATCCCCGTCAGCGGATATCATCTATGGTTTGTAGTGATGATCTTTCAGTTTTATATTTTGTTTCCTTTATTTTCAAAAGCAGCCGGGCAGGTTCAAGCGTTTCTACGTCGTTACAGCACGAAAAGACGCAAACAGCTTGTTTTGGCTATTATGCTGATTGCCGCTGCGGTTTATGCTTTGCTGTTACAATGGTCCTACTATGACATGTCTGCATGGAGCACTCGGTTACCGTCCTTTTGGCAGACTCTGCTGGATTATCGCACCTATAACTTTGTCATGTACTTTTTCTATTTTATGCTGGGCGCAGTATGTGCTTACATGACAGACACCTGGCGTGGACTAGCCAAACAGACGTTGCCGTGGAATGTATTTGTCTTTATTGGTTTGTTCATGCTCATGGGTCACACGATGCTGATCCAGTCGGGCGATACGATCAATCTTAATATTTCGACCTATTTGAAGCCAAGTACCTTTGTTCTAATTGTGTCGCAGTTGCTTTTATTGTACGGACTGCTGCTCCATTTGCAAAAAGATACGCGATCCGAGCCGTTTCGCCGTATGCTGAACTGGATCGGACGTTATTCTTTTGGAGGATATCTGGCCCATGCACTCGTGCTGGCCTTCATATCCTACTACACCCGCCCGCTTGCACTGGGCGATCATCATTTTACAGCTACGCTCATTACGTTTATCGTCGTGGCAAGTGTTTCTCTGGGCATCAGCTGGCTCTTTGCCCATCTGCCCGGTGGCAACTGGATTGTTGGTTCCAAAGGCAGACAGCGATTGAATTGGCATTCGTTTCGTTTCCAGTTTCTTTCCTCCAAACGTGCTTCCAAAAGCACGCAGGAGCTTGGCTAATCTTGTGCGTCTGTATTTCAGCATGGGGTTATAATTCCAATGGATTTGGGCAGGGCTCACTTATTGAGCTCTGCTTTTTTTGTTGCCTTAGTATGCCGTCCCCTCAAAAAAATGATTAACATTTTATGACATGAATATGTATTTTATTTTAAAATAAGTAATTATATAGAATAATCATAAACGTTACGCGGGAAAAGTTACAGTTTTGCATAACAAAGAAGGGAGAGGATGTACTGAACATAATATCGTCGTTGTTAATGATCTAGCCCTAAACATAGTGAGGCAGCTTCTTGGTCTGAAACATACGGTTGTACTGATTAATCAGTTCATCCAAAAGCATAGACTGCTGAAGTACACAAGCATGTCCGAAGCCATACTCTTCGTAAAGATCATGCAATTGTTGTCTGGCGTGTTCCATCTGTTGAATTAACGGCACCGTTTCATACCTGCTCATCCTGCATACCTCCTAATGAATTTCATTTTAAGGAGGGATGTACAAATACGTCATAATCTTTTTTGAGCCGAAAAATTACAAAATAATACAAAAAGAGACCAGCAATAAGCTGGTCCAGGGTAATGAATTAGTGCTTGGTCAAGATCCACCAACGTGTCCTTGTGTTTGGATCGTGTCATGGCTTAGATTTCCAGTTTGGACTGGTACTGTGAATACCAGTAAAAAGCTAGTTACCGCCAAGAAGAAAGCCATCCTTTTGATCATTTTTCTCCCACACCTCCTCATAAATAGATTGGAACTGTGTCTGTGTTTCGGGAGCCGCATGTGTTTTGAAATGAAAAAATAATCCAAAACAATTGGCAATAAGTAGTACATGGTTAATTGTAACAGCTTTTTCAAACGCGTTTATTAAACATTTGAAACCATATGGATATCTACCTTTATATAGGCTATACTTAGCCATTTTATACCAGAAGCGTACGTATTCTTCCGGTAAAACTTGTTGTGTATACATGTCAGAAGACAACGGTTCCTGATACGCTGCAATTTGGGATTCAAAACGCTTAAGGATATGGTCTACATCTACATTGTACCGATTAGCAACTTCAAGGACGTTTAGTAGCTCGGAAAAAATCTCATTTTCAGCAGCCATATGTTCTACGTAATCGGGGAGAACACTAATATCCCCGGACATAAGCCTGTTGACGTACGTATTAATTTTCGCCCATTGTTGATATTGCTTCTTCCAATAAAGTGAATCAGGATCCTTCTCCTTCACCCAACTTAGATCGGCATAACCTCGAATATGTTCTAATGCCTGTTCATGATCACCTTTTGCATCGCAAGCATTAGCACACAGCAACTCGGAGTAAACTATGTATACAAACAGTGGCCTGCTTAGCTTTTTTCGTGGCTCTGTTCCTTTTCGCTTAGAGTTATTAACCAAATTATATTGGATCTTTCCCATTTGACCCATTTGAGATGAAAATTCATACACCTTGTCCCACATGCTTAATGATCTGTACATGTTTGCCAAATCTTTTAATGCATCTAATTGCTCTATCTCGTCTAAACGATCAACAAAAGGGGCAAATTCAATGGCAGCCTGAAGATTTACAGCTCTATCTTGTCCAATATTGATTTGGAACAAACGATACTGGCAGATCGCCAATCGCTCTGAATGCTGCTGCTTCTCACTTTCAGCCACCTTTTTGTAAAGGTATGCCGCTGCTTCATTGTAACCGTCTTTGTATACATTTTCGGCAACTTCAAAGAGTGATGGCAGATAATTAGGGTTATCCAATAACAGAATTACCACTCGCTGTAAGCAGTCCAGTCGTCCTAGTTCAATACATCGGTATAGGAAAGGGCTGATTTTTTTCCAGTTTAACGGAGATTCTTCAATGCATTCTTCAATATAACGTTCGTAAAAATAATCCGGTGGTAAATTCATTCCCGCAGTAATACTATCCAGTTGGTGAACAGAAATAGATCGGTTACCGGTCACAATGCTACTAACTGTACCTACATTCAAATCAATCGTGTGACCAAACTTGGTCATCGTTAAACCTTTTCGTTTCAGATAAGTTTGAATTTCTGCCTGTATCGTAGGTGTGATTTCCATGGACAAACCACCCTTTCAGCATTTTCATAGAATTTCAATTTCAATAAACAATATAGTTTGGAAACTAATAGTATAATTATTGATTTTCCTTCACGATAATACCATCTTTTGGAACAAACATAAATGCTTTTACTTTATTGATTTTTATATTTTTATTAGGAGATCATTGGATGTTGGACTATGAAAGGAGAAGATCATTTGAAAAATACAGGCATGACACGTCCATTGGATACGTTAGGTCGAATTGTTATTCCTAAAGAGATGCGAACCTCTATGGGTATTCAAGCTGGTGAGTCTTTAGAATTTTATTTAGATTGTGAAACAGGTTTATTGAGTATGCGGAAGTATATTGGAGTCTGCTGTCACTTATGCTATTCGATCCAGGATTTAAGCTATTTCAGGGATTCATTTTTATGTAAAAAATGCATAAACGATCTGAAGGGAAACATAGGTGTAAGTTAAATAGCACATCGGTCGCCTTCACAACATTTGGTTGAGAAGCTAAGAAGACTTATGCGTGAGCATCCAGCAGCCAAGCAAGGTGAATATGCTGAATGGCTTGGCGTATCCCAAGACCGTATTCCCCAGCTTAAAAAGCTATTATAGGTGCCGCTCAGCTCATATTCTAGCGAAGCTAAATAACCAGTCGCTGGTTGATTTTGTGCGACTGGTTATTTAAACTTTCAACTCTATATTTGCTGTAAATTATGGAATTAAACCTATCTAGGTGATATATTTTCACTATATGTAAACTTCCTAAAGGCGCACTTAACGGACTCAAAGCTAAAAACTAATGTTGAAGTAGGTGTACGAATGAAATCACATGTTCTAATTTATGATGGTTATGTGAGTTTTGAGATTATGTTAGCAACCTATTTTATGAAAACCAAAGGGGACATTGTTACGATTGGGGTAACCAAAGACCCAGTGATTTCCTATGAGGATTTTAAAGTTATGCCTTCGGTGGCCATTGATGAAGTGTCTGCCGAGGATATTCAACTCCTAATTATACCTGGTGGAGATAACACTCAATTAAAGACGAACAAGCAACTCCTAGCTTTAATCAATACACTGAATAATGATAATAAAGTGATAGCGACCATTTGTTCTGCCACTGAATTACTGGAGATAGCAGGTGTCTCCTATAAAAGTCCTGTGAATCATCCAACGGGTCTGGAGATACACAAGAACATCATTGCGGCTAAACCAAATAAGTATGTGGACTTTGCAATTGAAATAGGCAAGGTGATGAACATTTATACGGATGATGAAGATTTAAGAGAAACCATTGATTTTTTTAAGCTCTTTAAAGATAGTTGACTCTTCTGCTCTCCCCCACAACAATCACTTTATGTATGGTGATATTTAGAATATTATTAATAAGGAAATTAGCATACATAAAGGGGTAATTAAAATGAATGACAAATTAAAGGGGCTATTAGTGGGCTTAACCATTGGTACGATGATTACAGGTGCAACCGCAATGGCTGCATCTGGAACAAGCGTAAATGCTGTTGTGAAAAAGTTTGATGTGTTTTTAGAGGGTACAAAAAAGAATACTGCCGAGGCCTTGATTTACAACGGAAACACATACATCTCTGTTAAAGATATTGGAATTGCAGAAGGCAGACAAATCAGCCTCATTGATAATAAACTGTATTTAGGTAAACAGCAAAATATTATTACAGAAAATCAAGCGATCAATATTCTTTTTGATAAAATAAAAAACGAAGCTGTTAAATACAATTTAAATGTAATGGTTGAAGGTTTGGAAGGAACAAAATACTCTTTAAGAGCTTACGAAGATTTCCCTGATCACATTGCAACTTATGGATTCTATTACGTAGACAAATACACTGGCAAAGTAACTAAATATGACATCGTACACGATAAGGAAGTTGCAATTTAAGGATGGGTTTCCCCCATCCTTTTTTTTGTTGTCAAACGATCTGCTCCTCGACTTATTCAAGATGAAGATATGCCACGGTATCCCCTGCTAACGCTTCAATTGAGCTTCATTCGAAGTGCCGGACTTACGATCGAATGTAATTGGCCCTTTGCGGTTGACGAGCCGTTTCAGATCGACGGTCATTTCATTTTTCAGCTTATTTATAAGCTGTTCCTCATTAATTCCTTTGCTTTTAGCGATGTCGGACAACGATTTGCCTTGTCCCAGCTCATTTTCTAAGCGAACAGGAGTGATACCCAATAGTTTGGCTACTTTTTCGTTCAGATGATGGTCCCAGCCTCCAGGCCGTTTGCCATGCCCGTGCTTATAAGCATGTCCTTGTCGATGGCAGTCCTGTGACTGCATGCGCCCTGGATCAGCCTCACCCTGAATAGAGTTACTAGGAGTAAGAGCTTGCATCTGGGGGCTTGTCTTTATACCAGCAGCTTCGATCATCCCTGCACTACCATACATCATCACTCCTCCATACAGGGTAGCAGTGATTAATTTCCATTGTTTTTTCATATTCAGGCCCTTCTTTCACCCTTTTTAATTTAATATTTTCTCTTTCCTGTATTTTTATTCGTATTTTCAACTGTTAAGTAGTCACAAGACCGGGAAAATACGAGCTCATGAACATTTCTATCACGGTTACACCCCAATCTTCGATCTGAACGCACTCCTTGGAAACCTTATCATGTAGGGTAAGTAAGAATGAAGTACTAAACTTTCTACAATATAATTCGAAATTTTTCAGGTAAAATATCAAGGAAAATATGATAAAATTTTTTTGTAATCGATTACAATTAATTTTTTGGAAAGAAATGTTGTATCAAGCTACTACAGAATGCACTGCATCATAGTCAGACTACACGCAATTACACACAAGGAGGAAAGTCCAATGAAACAAAAAAGAATACGGTTATTTTTATCAATTTTGATTTGTTTTTCGCTTATCTTACCCGCAGTAAATGCACAGGCGGCAACAACGATCACCTCAAACCAAACCGGTACCCATGACAACTACTACTATGAATTGTGGAAAGATCACGGGAACACAAGTATGACTCTTAATAATGGGGGTGCGTTCAGTGCCCAGTGGAGTAACATTGGAAATGCATTATTCCGTAAAGGCAAAAAATTCGACGAAACCAAGACACACCAGCAAATCGGAAATATTTCGGTAAACTACAATGCCGACTACCAGCCAAATGGTAATTCGTATTTGTGCGTTTATGGATGGGCAGTTGATCCGCTCGTAGAATATTACATCGTCGATAGCTGGGGAAGCTGGCGTCCACCAGGTGCAACATCCAAGGGCACCTTTAACGTTGACGGGGGAACATATGATATTTATGAAACCACTCGGGTAGACCAGCCTTCCATTAAAGGAGACAAAACAACTTTCCAACAGTATTGGAGTGTCCGGACATCCAAACGCACAAGCGGAACCATATCGGTTAGCGAGCATTTCAAAAAATGGGAAAGCATGGGCATGAAAGTGGGCAAGTTGTATGAAACTTCACTTACTGTAGAGGGATACCAAAGCAGTGGAAGTGCTAATGTAACTAGTAATACAGTTACAATTGGCGGCAATTCCGGCGGCGGAACTGAAACTCCTCCAGGCACAAGCACAAAAATAGTAGCCCAAAGTATGACCAAAGGTGGTCAGTACACTTCTAATATCAGCTCGCCGTTCAACGGAGTGGCTTTATACGCCAACAATGATTCGGTAAAATTTACGCAAAATTTCACTAGCGGCACCCATAGTTTTTCATTACGTGGTGCCTCGAACAACTCCAACATGGCCAAAGTTGACTTGAAAATCGGTGGACAAACAAAGGGGACCTTCTATTTCGGTGGAAGCAACCCTGCTGTCTATACTCTAAACAATGTCAGTCATGGCACCGGAAACCAAGAGGTCGAGCTCGTTGTAACAGCCGATGATGGAACATGGGATGCTTATGTTGATTATTTGGAGATCAACTAACCTTACTATCTATTAAAATTGTTAAGGAGGTACAGCCTTGTTTATAGCTAAAGCAGGAAAATGGACGGCAATTATGTCAATCACCTTGTCTTTATTCACTGGCTCGCTGGTGATCTCGAGCAACCAAGCGCATGCGGCTGATTGCTCGAACGGTTATGTAGCGTTAACCTTTGACGATGGTCCCAATCCCTCTAACACTAAAGCGCTGCTTAGTGCTCTGAAGCAAAACGGTTTACGCGCGACGCTCTTTAATCTTGGACAAAACGCGCAAAACAATTCTTCGCTTGTACGTGAACAGCAGGCAGCAGGCATGTGGATCGGTAACCATTCATGGTCACATCCGCATATGACACAACTGAGCACATCGCAGATGTCATCGGAAATTACACGAACGCAGCAAACGATACAGTCCATTACTGGCACGGCACCAAAGTTGTTCCGTCCTCCGTATGGCGAAACCAACGCAACCCTCAAATCCATCGAGACCCAAAACGGTCTTACCGAAGTATTGTGGAACGTTGACTCCCAAGACTGGAACGGCGCCTCCACTGCACAGATCGTAGCTGCTGCGGGCAAACTTAAAAACGGCGATGTGATCCTGATGCATGATCAGTACCAGACTACACTCCAAGCTATTCCACAAATTGCACAGAACCTCAAAAACCGTAACCTTTGCTCTGGTATGATCTCACCAAGCAATGGCCGGGCGGTAGCGCCTGATGGCGGAGACGGCGAAACGCCGCCAAACAAAGGCACAAAAGTGGAAGCAGAAAATATGACCAAAGGCGGTCAGTACACTTCAAATATCAGCTCGCCGTTCAACGGAGTCGCTTTATACTCCAACAATGATTCAGTGAAATTCACACAGAATTTTACCAGTGGCACCCATAGTTTTTCACTCCGTGGTGCTTCAAATAATTCCAACATGGCCAAAGTTGACTTGAAAATTGGTGGACAAACGAAGGGTACCTTCTACTTCGGCGGGAGCAGTCCTGCGGTCTATACTTTAAACAATGTCAGCCATGGAACCGGAAATCAAGAGATTGAGCTTGTTGTAACAGCCGATGATGGGACATGGGATGCTTATATTGACTATTTAGAGATCATCTAATTTTAAAAAACAAAATCCCGGCGGGATCTTCCCGGCCGGGATTTTTGTCGATATCCTTTTTACAACATTCTCAATGTAAAAATAACAAAATATTGAAAATTGCAATCTGTTGTATAATGGCGGGTAACAACTAGAAATCGCTATAAAAATATTCATAAGAGATGCAGGTGATAGCGATGGAATGGTATTTTGCATACAAAAACGAATTGGAAAATGTATTTCGTCAAGCGGAGGAACGGACGTCCACGTTTCCAGCTCCCTTTCAGCAAGAGGGTTTGGACTATCTGGCGCGTTTTAATCCGTTGCGGGAAGACAGCACGCGTAATTACATATGCTATTTGCTTCCATTTTGGCTGCAAGAACTCACCGGACTGCCCCCCGAGACATGCCGCAAGCTGTCACTTGGCAACGTGTTCGTCATGGCTCACTATTTAATTCAAGACGATGTGATGGATACAGCAACAGACAACCGTAAAACGCAACTCGCCTTAAGCCAGCTATTCTATACCGAGTGTCTAAGCGTATATCGGGACCTTTTTCCTGCAACCTCTCCTTTTTGGTCATATGCCCGAGCGTATGTTGATGAATGGGCCGTTAGTGTGACATCCGAAGGAACAGAGGACTATTTTCAAGGAGAAAGAAATAAGGTCGCGCTGAAAGCAAGTCCATTAAAAATGGCTGGAACGGGTGCTTTACTGCTTGCAGGCCGTGCCGATCTGATCCAGATCATTACAGATATGACGGACTTGGCGCTACTCGTGCTTCAAATGTCGGATGATTGGGCGGATTGGTCAGAAGATTTGGTCGAACATAGCTATAACTGTCTTTTGTCCCATATCAGTGCCGAGCAGAAGACGGCTTACTGTGAAGGATTGGGACCCAAACAGATTCAGGAAGCGATTTATGTACGCGGTGCGCTCGCCAGCTATGTGAACATTGCCGATCAAGCAGTCCAACAGTTAGAGACCCTGGAGCCTTCTATCCACGGCCTACGTAGCTTTGCACATTCTATCACAGCAGAACTGGGCGAAGTGGCGGCGGAAATTGAAGGCGGACGCTCGCATTTAAGAAGAGGCGGACTTGATTACTGGCTCTCCAAAAATATGAAATAATGCTAGATTTTTCTGAGTCTTTCGTGGTATACTGACTAGGTAAATATAACCAATTGAATGAGAGGGTGATTTTTGATGGCTACTGAAGTTCTTCAAACACAAGTCATTCAAAAAGCTTGGGAGGATGCCAGTTTCAGAGAGAAACTGATGACAGATCCCAAATCTGCAATTCGTGATGTGTTAGGAGTCGTGATCCCCGATCATATCCAAATCAAAACGTTAGAGGAAACGCCTGATCAGTTTTTTCTGGTAATTCCTCCAGACCCCTCCGGTGTACTCGCTGCATCCCAGAAACCTCGCTCGATGTGGTAAATTGGTTGTTAATGCTTATTTAATCTATACTCCTTATTCTCATGTGGGTGGGCTCAGCAAGCTTCCCTCCGTCTTCTCCGAATGCAAAAAAGCCGGATATTATCCGGCTACGGGGAAGCGGATGGTCGCTTCCGTTCCCACCCCTTTTGCACTTGTAAAAGTTATTTTTCCATTCATCGTTTCAATAATCCGAAAAGTCACCATCATCCCCAAACCCGTGCCTTTTGTCTTATTCGAGAAATAAGGCTCACCTAGTCTGGATAAAGTCTGAGCATCCATCCCTTCACCATTATCCCGAATATGAATGACAGCTTCTCCGTTGTCCACATAAGCCCATATATGAATATGACCCTGGTCTCGCAGCGCTTCAATGCTGTTTTTGATGATATTGATGAACGCCTGCTTGAACTTGGAGGAATTCCCGCGTACTTTGATTTCCTGGGGAATATCCAGTGAAATTTTTCCACCTTGCAAATTAGCCATTGGACTGATGATTCCTTCAATATGTTTGAATTCGTCCAATATGGTCAACGTTTTGGTTTGGTCAAACTCTGGCTTGGCAAAAGTCAGAAAATCAGTAATAATCGCGGAAGCTCGATCCAGCTCCTCCAAAGCGATATGTAGATAGTCTTTGTTTTTACCATCCTCCTGCTTGCTCATCAACTGAAGAAATCCACGTGTAACCTGAAGGGGATTACGTACCTCATGAGCTACAGATGCAGCCAGATCGCTAATAATCTCCATTTTCTCCGAACGTTGAAGCTCATTATTGAACATCTCCAGTTCTCTGGAATACCGAACCACCTGCTTGTGCTTTTCTGCCAGCCTTCTGCCCAAAATCGCGATCAACGCCAGTACAAAACCGAACACGCCCCATTTCCACAAAAACATATTGTAGTGTCCGTCCAGAATAAAGAACCAGCTCAGTTCCCCGATAGAGATGACTGCAAAAAATGCAAAGCCTGTCGATAAAATGATCGCTTCGTGATCACCCTTAAGTGCCATGCGAACCGAAGCAAATACCAGCAATATCATTAAGGCGACGAGTAATATACCCAAGATCACTACACTAAAAAAATAATATATATCGTTCAACCGCTCCTGTGCTCCTAAATTTACAATCATCATGGTAAAGCAGAACAAAGAGTAGGCGGTTAACAACTTTCTGAATTTGCGAATCAGTATAATCGAATTGATATTTTGCTCAAAAAAGTAGGCTAATGAAGGCAGCAGAATAAATAGTGCCACATCAAAAAGTTGTAAGTACAGCTTTCCATAGCCGCGATAGAATGTATACAAGAATGGTGAATACGTTACGATCATCAGACCAATAGACAATACAATCGCACTTAGGGACAACCACATAGCCATACTCGGACGGAATAGAAAAAACGAGCAGATCAGTAGTACCAGGGCGATAAAGATAAACGTACTACCCAGTACAATATCTAAAACATCCATTCTGACCAAGGTTCCCAATAAATCACGATAATCACCGGTCATCACATTGCCGATAATGCCCAGTCTATTCTTACTGCTTTCCGTCCATATGTATAATGTTTTACCGCTGTCTTCCGGCTTCAGCGGAATCAGAATACGATTATTCTCATAATTGTACCCACGGTAGGATTCGTAAAAATTGGTCCCATCTTTATACAGCGTAATATGCCTGCCATAAATATTTTCAAAAAGTACCGCTGGCGTTTCGTCATTTAGCGAAGGTAACTTAATACGAATCCAGGCGGAGCCTAGATTGCCGGGCTGCCTAAGCAGTTGTGTATCATCTTCAATATGCATCCAGATCTTGCTAGGGTCCTTTACCTCATCTAAAGAGCCATCCTCGTTTACCGCTCCCCATCTCATATCCCAGGAGGGTATTTTATAATCCCTTTCCGGGGTCATTTTGGCCGCATAGACGGAGTGGCCCAGCGACAACAGCAACACAATGACCGCTAGCAGGGTGGCGACAGCTTTGGGCACATGCCTCATGTTAAGCACCTCAAAGTTACATAGTAGGATTTACAAGTTTGTATACGTTTTAACATTTTTTACGTCCTGAAATTATATTATTCTATACGATGATGTGCATACCTTCTTCATAAGAAGGGTATCATGTTCTTTTTACTCATTTTTTGTAAAATCTTCATATTGATTAATGATCATTTCCTGTTCGCGCCGCTCCTTCTGCTCTCTAAGCCCCAACCATGGTTCACAATCTTCATCTTCATAGATCGTCCAAATATCAGAAAATAAATAATCGCGTATTTCTACTATTTTTCCAGCCTGTTCGCCATCTGTCCAGTATAAGCCTTCTGGGCGCCGAATGAGGGTGCGGGAAAATCCCGGGGTAGATGCCTTTTGACCTACTCGGATACGACTAATCATCGGACCAAACATGTACCATTCCAATTCATATCCCTCCCTATCTTCTTTATCATATCACAGCAGTTACCAAAAAAACGCTAATTGAGAATGGGCATATCCCTATTCGCATGATTTTAACTTCCTACAGACACACTAACTCAAGGTTTAGCCGTTCTTCTGTTTGGGTAAGGTCGGAATAAGCAACAAAAAGTAAAGGAGCTGAGCAGCATGGCCAATCGTGATGATCGAACTACTGAGCTACATGACAATGATTTCGAGCCTTCTCTGCAAAATGCAGAAACCAACTGGGAGAATCTTACTGAAGGGCCGGATACTCCTCTGGAGGACGTCCCCGATGCCGATGAACTGACACCGAACAGTCCTGTCGATCCTTCTGCTCCTGCTGAATTCCTGCATGGTACCGATTTGCTGAATGGTACCGATGGGGACGAAGAAGAGCAACTGGACAGCGACGATATGCTGGATTAACCACTTCATTTTATCGGGTGAAAGAAAACGGTTACCCATTCTGCTATGCGGGTAATGAAGTGTATAACAGAAAGGAGTTGACTGATCTCCTATGTATAAAGATCCGATGTCTCAGGCCGATATGGAGTATAAGCGCTACAAAGCCTTAAATCCCGTGGAAGCAGACGAACGTAGGACCGCGGACAAGACAACTACAGATGATATCTCGGCCGAAGATAACCCACGAGGAGTCGCATCTGCGAAGCCCGAACCCAGGGATCAAGGAAAATGAAAGGACAGACAGAGAATGCCAAAAGGGTGCTACCCAAGCCACACAGATGATACACATGGCTTGAGTGCACCCTTTTGAACTTCACATGTTGTAAGGGCAGCAATTCAAGAGCAAAAACTTGAACCTGATAATCAGGGCTTGCCTTCTGCACCTACTTTGTTTAAAATAAGGTCAAATCTTTTGAATACCATGAACAAAGACAGTGACGGAGACAAGTAAACGTCTAACGGATTCCCACAGAAAGGTACGAATTGCTGAGAGCGTACCGCAATCCCGCGTTGAAATTCACTCCCGAGTCGAGCCTTGAACCGACAGACGGATTCATTCCTTTGTCCGCAGTAGAGGTTTCCGGAAGCCCCCGTTACGGGCATCAAGCTCAGAAGTTACTGCCGTCGACTGAACGACGTTGACGATTCGTATGTATACTTCTGTAATTAGGGTGGTACCACGGCATTCGTCCCTTGCGACGAGTGCCTTTTTGTGTTATTTTCTGCAAGAAAAGTTTATGAACTGACAGAAAAAACAAATTTAAATTCGGGAAGGGTGTACTGTATGTCTACAAACGAAAATTCTTTGGAGCTGCTGCGTGAACAGCTCGATGCTACAAATTTGCAATTGCTGGAGCTGCTGTCCCAACGCGCTGAACTGGCGGGACAACTTGGAAAATTGAAGGAAGCTCAAGGGGTACCTGACTTTGATCCGGTACGTGAGCAACAAATGCTGGACAAGCTGATCGCGGCTAACCGTGGGCCTTTTGACGATGCTACCATTCGCCAGCTGTTCAAAAATATTTTCAAGGCTTCTTTGAACTATCAAAAAGAAGAACACAAAAAACATCTGATCGTCAGCCGCAAAAATCAACCAGATAGCACAGTTATTAAGGTTAAAGATACGCTGGTGGGCGGCAAAGCCTCCATCATGGTCGCAGGTCCCTGCTCGGTGGAAAGCTACCAGCAAACTCGTGAAGTAGGTGCGGCTCTCAAGGAAGCCGGTGTGCCGATTCTTCGTGGTGGCGCGTTCAAACCACGTACGTCTCCGTACGATTTTCAAGGACTGGGCGTGGAAGGACTGCAAATTCTCAAACGTGTAGGCGATGAGTTCGGGCTGGCTACAATCAGTGAAATCGTCGATCCAAGACATTTGGAGGAAGCGATCCAATACATCGACATTATTCAAATTGGTGCGCGCAACATGCACAACTTTGAATTGCTCAAAGCTGCAGGTGAAACTAGAACTCCGGTTCTGCTCAAACGCGGACTGGCTGCCACAATGGAAGAGTTCCTTCATGCTGCTGAATACATCGTTTCCCGTGGTAACACGCAAGTCATGCTGATTGAACGCGGTATCCGTACGTACGAAAAATGGACGCGTAACACGCTGGATATTTCCGCTGTTCCGATTTTGAAAAAGGAAAGCCATCTGCCTGTATTGGTGGACGTGACTCACTCCACAGGACGTAAGGACATCCTGGCCCCTTGCGCCAAAGCTGCCTTGGCTGCTGGAGCCGATGGTATCATGGTGGAAGTCCATCCGAACCCAGCAGTCGCTTTGTCGGATGCTCAGCAACAGCTGAACATTCCTGAGTTCCACAACTTCCTGTCTGAAGTCAAAGAATCCGGTTTATTCAAAGCGTAAAACTAATTTTATGCCCGGATTCATAAACCGCTTTCATTTTCTCGGTCAATGATGTAGAATTGAATCAGGATTGTGACTGATCATGCAGGCAAAACCTAAATGTATATATGCTCGATATTTGTCGAGACATATATATGTTTAGGTTTTTTTTATGCCTAAATCTTGAATAATAAGAATACCTACATGGTTATAATCCTAAAACAACATCATAGGAACGTTCAGAGAGGGGAACAGAAATGAGAGAAAGAAAAGGGTTAAACATTTTTCTATTAGCCATGATATGTATTCTGATCATCAGTGGCTGCAGTGGTAAGGCGCCCACCGTTGTGAAAGATGAAAGCGCTGCTCCAACAGAAAAACAAACGGAAAATAAAGTAGAAAATAAAGCAACCAAGCCCAGAACGGTGATCACTACCGACGGAGAAGTAGATGATATGAACTCTGTCATTCGCTTCCTTCTTTACTCCAATGAAATGGATTTGTCCGGCATTGTACTGACTAGCTCCGTATATCATTATGCAGGTGATGAAAAGGCTGGCATCAAGCCATTTAGATGGACCGGAACACAATGGGTAACGGATATGATTGATGCCTACGGAGAGATTTATCCCAACTTAATCAAACATGCCGAGGGCTATCCAAAACCTGAATATATCAAGAGCGTTACCAAAATAGGTAACATATCAAATAAAGGTGAAATGGACAAAGAAACGGAAGGCTCCAATTTCCTTAAAACACTTTTCCTAGACGATGACAAAAGAGATTTGTACGTACAAACTTGGGGTGGAACCAATACCACGGCCAGAGCTCTAAAGTCCATTGAAGACGAATATAAAAATACAGATCAATGGGAAACGATTCGAAAAAAAGTAAGTGATAAACTCGTACTGTACATCATTCTGGACCAGGACGATAGCTACAATAATTACATCGCTAAAAATTGGCCTGACATCAGAATTATTAATGATCAATCTAACTTCTGGCATTTCGCTTATGCTTGGAAAATGCACACAGAAGAAGTAAACAGCAAGTTACACGGGGAATGGAACTTCAAAAATATTAAAGATGGTCATGGCAAGTTGCTCAATATGTATGCCTTGATGGGCGATGGCAATATCATCAAAGGCGAGTTGGATGAAGAACAAAGAGGCAGTGAGACCTACTTAAAGAAAAATCCACAATACGACAAGTATGACTTTATTTCTGAAGGTGATTCTCCATCCTTCTTCTATTTAATTGATAACGGATTGCGGAGTATGGAAAACCCAACCTATGGTGGCTGGGGAGGGCGTTTCGGTGTCGTTAACGAAAAATTATTTAGAAATACCGTGTTAGATTATGATGTGCATACGAAAAAATTCGAAGCAGAATATTCTCTGATGCGTTGGTTTGATGATGTTCAAAATGACTTTGCTGCTCGTGCAGACTGGGCTATTGCATCCGACTACAAAGATGCCAACCATAATCCAACGTTGACCATTAAAGAAGGATTAGACCTAACCGCTAGTCCAGGGGAGAAAATAACCCTGCATGCAGAAGGTTCAGATCCCGACGGTAATCAATTGACCTATAAATGGTGGAGATATTTTGAAGCAGACACGTATGAGGATTCTAAAGTAAAACCAGCACAAGTTAAACCTGAATTACTGGGGGATATGCAGCTTGGGCTTCATCGAGAAGTAGCTAAAGGCGAGAAAGTAAACACGATTGACTTGCAAGGTAGTGATACGAATGCAGTTAGTTTCACAGTTCCTGCAGATGCTAAGTCAGGGAATACGCTTCATATCATTGCAGAAGTACAGGACAATGGAAAACATCCTTTAAAGCATTATCAGCGTGTGATTGTAACCGTAAAATAATAGAACACAACATCCACTAAAATTAGGCTCATGGAATAACACTCCATGAGCCTTTTTATTGTTGTACATCGCACCTCGGACAATCTCTATACACGTTTCATGCTTTTTTCAGTCAAAGGAATATAATATCCTTTGCCATTCGGACCCATAGCAAATTTATTGCGAAGATGAATTAGATTAGGGCCAAATTTCGCCTCTAATTGTTCACGGAACTCATATAGGATTTCCATGATATAAATATCATGAATAATTACTTCTGTAATCGGCATCACCAGACCCGGATGTAACGTCCATGCAGCGCGGCTGTCATCACCAAGTGAAAGTATGCCAGCTACGACCTCACGGTCGTCTACGCTAAGTACAATCCACCGACCACCAATTTCAGACGTAATCTCCTCACTCATATCATGGCGGTAAACAGTAGCGAAATCAAAGTTAAGCTCCCCATACGCTACAATGATCACTTCAATTCCTTGTTGAGCGACTTGCTCTAAGGCATCTCGGAACACCTCGGCATCCTCTTTCCAAATTTCCAATAAAATCCGGTGTTTTGCTCCCTTTACCCCTTCATTTATGCGATTGATAATGGCTTCATACCCCGAAATATTCCAAATGTTCTCTCTATTTTGAAATGATGCTGTGTACTGTTCCAAACTCTCTTGCGCCACATTGAAAATCTGCTCTGCTTTGCGTTTTCTCTGAGCAATCAATTCATGTGGCGGGAGCGGCACATACAGAGGCGTATTTTCTTGACTGACCATGATATCCCCACGGTTGACCATTCCAGACAAAACCTCGTAAATTTTGGATCTCGGTACCCCGGAATTCAATGAAACGGCGTATCCCGAAAGTGGAGAGCTTTCCAATAAGGTCACATAAGCCTTGGCTTCATATTCTGTAAAATTCAAATCCCGTAGAATTTCTAATATATTTGGTTTTGGTTTCATGACGTCTTCTCCTCAATTCGTGTTCATCCTTACTATATCACTTCCCCTTGACAAAAACTGATATACACACTATCTTTTTAGTAACGTTTTTATAGTAGTCACTTTAGTAGCTACTATCATCATTTCACAGGGGATTACCTCAGGGAGGATTTAACTTGAACAAAGTCATAGCTCATTACAGCGAAAGCAGCCGGATTTACTATGGTTCTACGATTCTGGCCCTATTGATCTGGAGTACATCGTTTATTGCCACCAAAGCAGCCTACACGACGTTCCCCCCTCTTACCTTGGGTCTATCCAGATTTATTATAGCTTCCGTTGTGCTAGGTATCGTTTTGCTGATTAAAAAAGAACATATCAAAGTAAAGCCAAAAGATTTGGTTACGATTTCGTTTAGTGGTGTTTTGGGAATCACTCTCTATTTTTCAATGGAGAATATAGGGGTTAGTTTGACTACCGCTTCCAACGCAGCATTAATTGTTGCATCATATCCCGCAATTACATCGCTGCTTGAACTTATTTTGTATAAAGTGAAAATATCCAAATATAAAATTTGCGGCATAGCACTGGCTATGATCGGGGTATATTTCTTGACTTCAGTTGGCGAAAGTTCTGATAGTAAGAATCAACTCATCGGAAATTTAATATTGATTGGAACGGGTTTTGCGTGGGCGTTTTACACTTTCATGACGCGCAAGGTAGTAGACAAATATCCGCCTGTGACGTTATCTTTTTATCAAACTGTTGCAGGAAGTATCTTTTTTATACCGTTGGCTCTATTAGAAAAGGATCGTTGGCAGGCTCCGACAACAGGATCGTTTATGTTGTTAGTATATCTGGGCGTATTCTGCTCCGTTATCGCATTTTTGCTTTACAATTACGGATTAATCAAGCTGTCACCGAGCAGTTCCGTTTCTCTGATGAATTTGGTTCCGATATTTGGAGTCTTATTTTCTGTGTTGCTTTTGCAAGAAACGATTACATGGCGCCAAATCATTGGTGGTTTGGTCGTCATTATAGGCGTCCTACTGAGTGCTCATCAAACGAACCGTACCTAAAATGATAGATTGCACAATAGTTATAAAAGTTAAGATAAGCATCGTTGTTATAGGTATAGCGCTACAGTACAAGGGCGAGTGACCTCACCAAAAGTTTCTCGCCCAGTCGGTTGCATTTATGCAGTCGGCTTTTTTTCTTTTATATAAAAAAGGTGGTTATATTGATTGATGAGGTTATCCATAATTACAGACTGTCTGAGCACACTGGCATGATTAAAGCCATGTTTTGCTTGCAAAATATACAGCTTTTGACGAGCATTCTCAAGCTGTTGACGCAAAATGTCGTCTCTTATCATAATATATCCCTCCTTGTCATATTATCAGTGTAGAGGGTTATGAATAAGTATACTAAAAGTAAAGGTTTGGGATAATTATCTAATAACACAAAAAAAGACCTGCTCTATGAGCCTTAAGCTTATGCCGTTAGACAATCCAGTGTCATTCGCCTATCCGGCAGAATGAATATCCTGATCCGTTACGTTCTTCTTGACTGAAACCGGGAAAACGTTTTTTCCCTTCGCCCATAGCAACAACGCTGCAAGCAGCAGTATGCCACCGTTTAACACAAAGATCCAACGGATTGGCATCCAGCTGCCAAGCATACCGCCAATCAACGGCCCCGCCATTGTCGCGAGTTGAGTGGCTGATTGGCTCAGGCTAAAGGCTCGTCCGCGAAACTCCGGCTTGGTAACCTCCACAGTCATTGCGTTGATAGCCGGCATGACGGACGCATAAAACAATCCATATCCAAACCGAAGCGCACCAAAACCAACAAAGTTGGTTACAAAAAATTGTAAGATGTTCCCGATTCCCGAACCGATCAGCCCAATCAGCAGCACGTGTGCGAATCCGGTCCGTCCCCCAATCCGTCCCCATTGGGGAGCCATGAGCACCGCCGCAATACCTACGGCTGAGAATACAATCCCGGAACTTAAAGACGCCCGGCTACGGTCAACTCCCATTTCAAGCACATATACCGTAATTAACGGTTCTAGTATCATGACGGAAAAGGTACTTAATCCCGCCAGAATAAGCAAAAAGCACAAAGGCCGATTAGCAATAGCCTCCTTGATATCATCACGAACATGCGAGCGGGTACTGGTTCCCTTGAAGCTGTCCTCTCTAGCGCCAAAAGTCGCGATTAACGCAGATACCAGCACAAGAGCTGCAGAGAAAAAAAAGGCATTCCGATTGCCATAATAATGGCTCACTACACCGCCAATCAACGGACCTATAATGCTGCCTGTCGCCCCAGCGGTCGCCATAATACCGAGTGCATAGCCGGTTTTCTCCTCAGGCGAACCCGTTCCGACCAGCGCAATCGCAGCAGGAATAAACCCGGATAGAAGGCCTTGAAACAACCGTACTCCTACGAACACATACGGATCTGTCACAAAAGCACATATCAGGTACAACACCGCCAGGCTAAAGCCTGAACGAATCAACATCGGCTTACGTCCATACTTATCTGCAAGCGAACCCCAAAATGGGGCAATCAGCGCGCTGGCTAAAAACGTGACTCCAAAGGCAATCCCCGACCACAGTTCCAGATGATCATTTACGCCCATTTCCGTATTCAGAAAAATAGGTAAAAACGGAATAGAAACGGAATAGGCCATGCTGCAAAACAATACTCCAATCCACAAAATGACCAGGTTTCGCTTCCAATATAGATGCATGATGCCACACGTCCCTTCTGCTCATTCCATTATTACCCTCTAAATTAGAAAAGTCTACCGCCCCGCTCATCCTTCAATCGTGGAACAACCGTGCAGAAGCTGATATAATCGAATGGAATGGAGATGATGACATGGCTAAGAAGAGAAATTCGTCTTCCCCTGCTCCTGCGGCTCAGGACAAACCTGCTACGTTAAAAGATCTGTTGAGCCAGGATGTGCTGAATAAGCTTAAGGCTCAAGCCAATGAAGCCCAAGCAGAACAGGACAAGCGTAAAGAAGACGAACGGCAGCGTGCCGTCGAAGCAAAAAAAGCTGAACAGAAGAAGCTGGATAACAACTTCGAGCATCTACTGAATAACAGCAATTTGGACTGGCACAAATATAAATAAGCCAAAACCACAACGGTTTTGGCCTATCTTTACGTTTTATATTATAGCCAGTCACGAATATGTTGTACTGAGTACAGCACCCCTACCCAAACCGGCAGACTGAACGCCATACCCCATATGAGACCTTTCGCCAGCTTTTTGTCTACCTCCATCATGATCCTGCCCCTTTCCTTGGGAATAGCAGCAGTATGGGTCAAGAATACGGCTTTCAAACCCGTATTTCCTTATCCCCAGCAAAAAAGGTATGATAGAAAATGGAAAAGTGTTCTGCGCTGCCCCCAAACTATAATTTAGGATGTTACATCATCCAACCTTTCAGGAGGAATATCAATGAACCGAAAAACGATACGCCCATGGTACACGCTGTGCCTGCTGGCCATCATGCTCGTGCTGGTTGCTGGATGCGGCACAAAAGCGGCCGATGTGGAAGCTGCCAGCCGGACAAGCACTACAACTCCTGCTGCGACTAAAGACAAAAGCAAGGCTGTCTCCCATCCGATTGTCACGATTGTCATGAATGATGGCAAGAAAATTAAGCTTGAGCTGTATCCGGAAGTAGCACCGAACACGGTTAACAATTTCATCTCTTTGGTGCAAAAGGGAGCCTATAACGGTACCATTTTCCACCGTGTTATCCCAGGCTTTATGATTCAGGGTGGTGATCCGCAAGGTAACGGTACAGGTGGCCCCGGCTACAGTATCAAAGGCGAATTCAAGAGCAATGGTGTTAACAATACACTCAAACATACACGTGGCGTATTATCCATGGCCCGCTCAGCGGATCTGGATTCGGCCGGATCGCAATTTTTCATCATGGTTGCCGATGCGGACTACCTCGACGGTCAATATGCCGCTTTTGGTAAAGTAACGTCCGGGTTGGATGTGGTCGATGCTATCGTCAATTCCAAACGGGATAGCAATGACAAACCGATCCAACCGGCTACGATGAAAAAAGTAACTGTGGATACGCTGGGTAAAAAATATCCAGCTCCAGTCAAAGTAAAGTAAGACATTCAAATCATTCTTTCAAAACGGGATAACAGCAACGACCTTGCGCATACGCGTGAGGTCGTTTTTGCTTATCCCTTGATGCTCTCTAAGCTGCTGCCACTATGATGTAGTAAGAGTATATACACAAAAGGAAGCGTTTTCAATCATTATTTTTAAAGCTTTTTTCCGTTATAAGAACCGCCAGCGTTCGACAAAAAAGCTACTGTATGAGCAGTAAATTCGTCTAATTGGACTTAGTCTCGACTGAACGAATATCTTCCATCTCTTGAAGCAGTGACAGCAGTTCCTCCACTCTCTCTGATCGGGACAGCTTTAAAAGCATATGAATAACCAACTGCTCACCGTTATTGATGCGCTCGGCGTGAAAGCTGTGAATCGTTAGCTTCTTGTGTTCCAGCAGTTCTTTGATCCGATTCAGTACGCCCGGCTCATTGTCGACCTGAACAACCACTTGTCGCGTAGACGGAGTAGCCATCTGATAAAAACGACTATGGAGCAAGGACTGAGCCGCTAAAATAAACAGCGTTACACCTGCACCAAGCCCATACATCCCTGCGCCTACAGCAATACCAATTCCGGCGGTAGTCCAGATGCCCGCGGCAGTGGTCAGTCCTTTGATTCTATTTTTTTGTGTGAAAATCATCCCTGCGCCGATAAAACCGACTCCACTTATAACCTGTGCTGCTATTCTGGAAGGGTCTAGCGACAGGTTCGACCAGACAGCTTGATCCTGAAAACCATATTTGGATACCACCATCATGAGCGCTGCGCCAATACCGACAATGAAATGCGTGCGAATGCCCGCTTCCTTCATCCGACTTTTGCGCTCATAGCCGATTAAGGCACCGCATAGTCCGGCAAACATGACCCGAATCAGGTAATCCCAATCCCACATACTTTTTTCACTCCACTATAGTTTATGTTTTGAAAGATGCTGTTCCTCAAAAATATACAATTCGAAAATGCTACGGTAAATGAGTCGTTTATACAGCTGTTAATTTGTTATTACCCCAATTTTAAGGAACCCTCACTTCATCCTCTGGCAGATTGCGATGTACCTTCCTCCCCTTGAGCAACCACAGCTCCGGTGTATCCTGCACACCATCAAGGCGCAAGCTGAACGCCCCCGCTGGTAAATTGCGTATACGCAGCAATAGACGGTTTCCGTCTGCTACGGCATCTTCAAGCTCCAGCAACGTTAGTGAATCGTCCCTTAGGTGGCGGCTCAGGTCGCGTGTTGTACCTGCTCTGTCCTCCCGGCTCCAAATACGCAGCTCATCTACAGACGGTATGGCAATCCGCTTGCTGAAAGAAATAACTACCTCATCTTCGGCTGAGCGTTCCGCCCTAAGCGGTTTGGGTGGCTCATCGTACATGTAACCACCCAAATGGTATTCATAGGCGGTCCAGGCGTCGTAGTCGCCCTCGAGGGCGATAGCCCCAAACCGCTGCGTCCACTCGCGGTCCCGAACCATACGTGCGAGGGAGCCAATATCCGCCTGCACCCCGAGGGGCAGGCCCGGATAAGCGGCCCGGATCGACTGCGCGATGCGAGCATAGCCCCGGGTATACTGTGGCGGCAGACGGTTGCGCATCCAGTCCGGCCAATGGGTCTGGAGTACGTGCATATCCGGGGCGACGCACCCGATCATAGCTACCGCGTCCAGACCCTGCCATTCCCGCAGCTGGCCTGGGACATCGCCGCGTCCGCTCACAGCAAGCGACCATGTCGCCACGCAGATGTCCGGCCGGACATCACGCACACCGCCCGCGCCGTTCACCAGCTCGCTGATCAGGCCGTTCACGGCGTCCACACGCAGATCAACCCACTGCGCGTACAGCTTCGGAACCTTCCGGTAATAATTACGTGCATGCTTGTCGCGGAAATCCGGAATGTCCTCACCGCTACGCTCGCGAAAGGCACGCTGTGCATGCGGCCCAACATCCCCGTACACTCCACTGCGCAGCCCATTCCATTCGGGGAAATAAGGCTCCGCCACCTCGAACCCGTCGAACGGAATGTCGGTGACGAGCCGGGCAGCGGCTTTCTTTTTCCATTCCACATACTCTTGGGAAAAATGCGAAAGCCGCTGAAATCCGTCGTTCGGTTCGCGCAGCAGCTCCATGCGCCATCTTTTCCACTCCGGCGGCAACTGGGACACGCCAAAAGAACCGTTGCCTAGTACCATCGCCCACACCGCTATGCCTCTGCGTTGAAAAGCAGCAACAAGTGCTCTATCCACTTCATTTTCACGCACGACAAAATAATGAACGGTCTGGTAGCCCGCAAGGGCGATCTCATCCGCTATACTGTCCCGCGAACGGTTGGCGTAATAGGGAAACAACGGATCGATTTGAATACTGGGGCCGCTCAGTGCCCACGGTTTCATTTTTCCGGTCAGTGCTATAGCGTTTGTCGATTCGGGCCGGTCATTTGCGTTATAGCTCAATTCGATCCACCTCCGTCACTCGGTCTTCTCCATACTTGTTCCTGCTATATGTTTTTGCTATAAGTTCCTGCTGGTTCGCCTATGTTACCATATTTCGCAAATGGGATGAAATCCAGTATGACTGTTTCACCATCAACGTACAGAGGTATGGAATAACGAGTCAGGTTTAGTTTATGAACGGAATGGGAGGAATAGTCAATGGCAGAGCAGAGATTGCAAGGGAAGATAGCAGTGGTCAGTGGTGGAGGTTCAGGGATCGGCAAGGCGACCGCGATCCGTTTTGCAGAACAAGGCGCCAAGGTGGTCATGTTGGATCGGACACCCAAGCATGCAGAGGAGACCAAAGCAATCATTGAGCAGGCTGGCGTCGAGGCGCTTGTACTGGAATGTGATATTTCCAAGCCGGACATGATTCAGCAGGGGTTCGCTAAAGTCGTGGAAACGTACGGAAAGCTTGACATCGTATTCGCCAACGCAGGCATTAACGGCACCATGGCCCCTATTGAGACACTGGAGCTGGAGGAATGGGACCGCACGATGAACATTAATCTTCGCGGCACCTTTGCTACCGTTAAATATGCCGTCCCTTACCTGAAAGAACGCGGCGGCAGCATTATCATTACCAGCTCCATCAACGGTAATCGTACCTTTTCAGGTATTGGATTCTCAGCCTACGCCTCCACCAAGGCAGCTCAGGTTGCTTTTATGAAAATGGCAGCGCTGGAGCTGGCACGTTACAAAATCCGGGTCAACGCGATATGCCCGGGAGCCATCGACACGGAAATTGACGATAACACGTACCCTTCGGAAGACTTGAAGAAGGTACAAATTCCAGTCGAATTTCCGAAGGGCGGAGAGCATCCGCTAGAGGATGCCCCTGGTGAGCCAGAGCAGGTTGCCAATCTGGTCCTGTTTCTCGCCTCAGACGAGTCATCTCATGTATCGGGTACGGAAATTTATGTAGACGGAGCAGAATCACTACTGCGTTAAGTATTAGAATGGGGAACGTTATACACATACTACTATTTAGGCATTCTTAGCAGCCTTATCCCTGGTCATATACTTGTGGAATAGGCTGCTTTTGTATGGCTTTGGCTTTACAACGGCTTTATATCGACCTGTCAGCAACGTGCGGAGCTCCTTTGCGAAAGCGGACATACAGCCTACCTCCCGGGAGCACCTCGAACAACAGCATCAGAAGCGAAAAGAACAGCAGTGCAATGGCTTCTTCTGCCAGAATGTACAGAGGATATGGCCCCAAAACATCCAATATCGACGGTGTCGACGGCTTTCCAGCTAGAAACATGTAGTTAGCACCGAGAGCATCGTCTACGATCCACACCATCAGCGCCAAGCCATTCAGAAAAAGCATAACTCCCCCCACACTCTTCCATGTCGGTTTGAGTCCTTCTATCCAGGTCATATACAAGGCTGCCAAAATAATAGCAATATGAGCTACGAAAAAATGGATAAAACGATAATGCGGAAATGCGTATGCCAAATTAGGCGTAAGTACGGCTTGGAGCGCCCCTCCAATTCCGGCAAAAAGGATGATCGGATATAACCAGCGGCTTCGAAAAATAAGCATCAGGATAGACAGCAGCAGTGTCACGCTGCACAGTTCTAATGGCAATGAGGTCTGGACATCCCAAATATGCTGCATCACATACCAAATATTCAGAGTCAGCTCCGACAGAATGAGGACTGTAATTAACAACCAGCGAATTCCCTCGCTTACAGGCTTGTTCGATCGAATCCATCCCCGAGTCAGCCACAGCATCAAAGCGCATACAATGAGTCCCAATATAGCCAACCCATGTGACGGAGTAAACGCCTCGAACCCTTCTGGCGCATTGGCATCAAACCAAGGCCCTGACCACGACCTATCCATAGTTAGCCCCCTTTGATCTCTTTCTCTCTTCGTTGCATTCTATTTTATACCCAATAGCCGATTATGTTCTAGCCGTGTTTCTTGCTTGTTCAATACCTTACCTTTATGATAAAAGATATTATATTCAAAGGAGAACCCTCATGGCCATTAATCGCCGATTAATTACAGATCAGGATTTCAATGAGGCACTGGAACGTCATCTTCGTGTCCGAGTATTTCAGGATGACCAATTGATTGGCTCTGGCGGAATCATAATCCGTTTTGACGATCAAACCATCGTCGTGCAATCCAGCGTCAGTGATCTGGCTTACCACCCCAGAAAACAATGTGAGTTTTTTGAAATTAAAAAATAGCCACTACACACCGGGGAACCATTTTGCTTCGTTTTCCGGTGTATAGCGGCTATATTTTGTTTGTATATATCATGCCTCACATGACGGTTTCTGTTATAGTTGCATTCCACGTGTTTTCATCATGAGTTTATTCGTAAGCACTTTCAAATCCTCGGAAGAAGACGAAATTTCCTGCATAATTGCTGTCTCCTCATGAGCAGCTGTATAAATTTTGTGAGCTCCTTCAGAGAAGGCCCCTGACATTTGCTGAATACGATGGATCTGCTCAAAGGTTTGATCTACCCGGTTCGTCTGCTCCGTCACGGCTTCTTCCATTAAACGGATGCTCTCAACAAATTCACGTACAATAGCGTTCAAACGGTTCAGCGTCTGATCCACAGAGCTTGTCCGTTCCGCCTCAGCACTGACCAATGACGTTTGCTGATGCATCAACTGCACTGTCTCTACGATTTGTGACTGGACACGGCTAACGATGGCATTTATTTGCTGCACAGACTCCGTACTTTGGGCAGCAAGTGCGCGAATTTGGTGAGCCACTACAGCAAACCCGTTCCCTTCTTCTCCCGCACGCGCCGCTTCTATGGAAGCATTCAGCGCCAGCAAATGGGTCTGTTCCGCAATATCCTTCACGGTGCTTGTAATCGCTTCAATTTGGGAAGCTTCTTTTTCCAATCGTGCAATCACCTGCTGCGAACGACCATGTGATGCTGTCAGCTCTCCCATTCCATCCATCAGGGATGAAAATACGGTCTGCGTCGAATCTACTGAATGCTCCATATGGCCTGACAGTTCCAGCATATGCCCCGATTTGCTACGCATCATTTTAAAATCGCCCAGCATTCGGTCTGCTGTTTTAATAGATTGGGCAGATGCTTGCTTTTGCTGCTCCACGCCATTCAAAATATCTTCTACCACCGAAGACATGGACTCAATTTGTGTGGTAGCCTGCACAATAGCCAAGCTCAGATTTTCCGCACTTTGCGAAGTTGTTCTGGTGCTGTACGAGATCTCATTGAACATATCTTTAATGTTCAGCATCATATGCCGAAATGCATCATACAGAACTTTAATTTCATCCTCCGAACGACGTTCAGGAATCACAACAGACAGGTTCCCCGCCGAAGCTTCCTCTGCCGCCTTTGCCAACCTAACAATTGGCCGTGTGAGTAATTTTGAGATCAACCAGCCCAAAATGCCACTCCACAGGACACCCAATAACAGAATGATCGAAGTGTACACCCATTCTTGTGTACCTTGAGCAAGCCAGTCCTTGAGTACAAAAATAAAAAAAGCGCTTGTTCCATAGGTTATTGCAGAAATTGAGACAAATGCAGTAACCATTTTCGTACCTAGTGACATCTTCATGTACTGTAGCCCACCCCAAAAAACTCAAATTTGATTCCATTTTACCATAAAATTGCTACATTTCTAGTAGTATTTTTCATAGACAGATATATTCATGAGTACAAAGATACAGAGTCTTAAGTCCCCTACGCTAATTACCAAAAACAATATGTTACCAGGTAGCAGCTTGCATTTTAAAATGGACGAATCGCGCTGCTACAAGCTTTACAGGCCATTCGTCACATTTTAAGCGAGTTGTTACTCGACAAAGTCATTTTCCATTATTAAAAATCATTGTCATTTTTCTGTTCAACGATTGCTTTCTTAATTGCTTCAATTGTGTCTATTTGGTGACTGTTTTTTTCCAGTACAGTAAACTCCCATAAACCGATGGTCAGCTTCTCTCCTTGCTGGATATCAAAGCGCTCAGAAAGCATCCATCCCCCAATTGTATATACGTCCCCGGCCTCAATATCCGTCTCCAAGCGCCGATTGACCTCATGAATGAGCGCCTGTGATTTAAGTATGTAACGATGATCATCTGTTTTTGTAATGAGTGGAGTTAACGCTGCGGGGGTTTCGGTGTCGGTATAGGAAGGAATGTCTCCAACAATCTCCTCCATAATATCCTCCAGTGTGACAAGTCCAGATGTTCCACCATATTCATCCACCAGCACCGCTACTGGAATGCGTCGTTTTTGCATCTGAATCAGCAGATCCCGAGCCTGAACCGTCTCGATAACCTGAAGCACCGGGTGAATATAAGAAGCCATCGTCGTATTCCCTGTGCTGTGCCCACGTGCCAAATCATGCAGGGCTTCCTTGACGCGAATCATGCCGATAATACGATCCCGGTCGCCATGTTCAGCTACAGGTAGAAAATTATAAACTTTGTCTTCGATCAGCTCCATAAACTCGTCCACTGTTGCCTGGTGGGAGATGGAACGGATGTGGATGCGCGGTACCATAATTTCCTGTGCCGCACGGTCGTCAAAATCAAATACATTGTTTAGATATCGATATTCTGTCGGTGTAATTTCACCACTACGAAAGCCTTCAGATAACGCCAAACGAAGCTCGGCTTCACTGAGTGCCGCATCTTCTTCAGATACCCTTTTGAGCCCAAAAAGACCCGTAATGACACGCGATGAACGACTGAGCACCCAATTCAGGGGATAGGTCATTTTGTAGAATATCGTGATCGGACGGGCAAAAAACAATGCCATTGGTTCCGCAATCTGTATGGCGAATGTTTTCGGTACCAACTCCCCAATGACCACCTCGAAATAGGTCAAGATTAGAAAAGCCAGCAAAAAGGAGAGCACTCCCGTCAGGCCTGCTGGAATATGAGCCAACACAAACAGGGGATGTAGCAGATGTTCAACAGTAGATTCCCCTAGCCAGCCTAGCGCCATTGAGGTTAATGTGGTTCCGAGCTGACAAGCAGATAAATACTCGTCCAGCCGAGACAGAATGTTTTTAACGGCTTTCGCATTTTTGTTGCCTTCAGAGGCCAATTGATTGATGCGAGATACTCGCACACGAATAATGGAATACTCCGAGGCCACAAAAAAAGCAGTTAATGCGATAAGCAATATAACCAGAATGATATTTATCGTTTCCATAGCCCTCTCTTGCTCCGTTCATGACGAAGCAAGAAGCCCCCCCTTTGACATTCATTTTTGGATGGAACCATAACATAAGTAATGATGTCCATAATCGTGTATTACCCAAAAATGACAAGGAGTAGACTATGTATGCCCCTGTTAGCGAATCGCCAGCGGACTCTTTTGCACAATATCTATCCATTGATCAGCTATCAATTGATGCCCAACCGCTGTCGGATGAACCCCGTCATGCAGCCAATAGGAGGCGTCCGCCTGGATAGCGGCTTCGTTCAACATGCTCTGGAGCGGCACAAATACGGCCCCAAATTCGTCCGCAAGCTGACGTACAATACGCTGGTATCCCGTTATTTTTTCTTGCCAAATGTCCCATCGCGCCTCGGTAGCTCCCGTTTTCAAAATAAACGGCTCGCACAGCACGAGTCCCAGATCAGGAATCACTTCACGCGTTTCTTCCAGAAGGTGGCGATAGGCTCGTTCAAATCGGTCCGTCACCCCGGACGGCTCCTGCTCCACGATCCGCCAGGCGTCGTTCACTCCGATTAGAATACTGAGCAGGTCCGGCTTCAGGCTAAACGTGTCCTCATTCCAACGTGCATACAAATCCGAAACTCGATCCCCCGAAATTCCCCGGTTCACAAACTCTGGCTGCGTGGTAGTCAAACGGCTCCCCAACGCACCTGCGATCAGATACACATAGCTCTGACCCAGCCAATGGTTCGCGTCCTCATTTCGTCCCCTTCCTCCGTCTGTTATAGAATCTCCCTGAAAAAGAATACGTGCGTGTTCTATACTCGTCATCTTCCTAACTTCCTCCTTCGCATTTTCCAATAATACCCTTATCATACCTCGCAGCTTCTAAATTATAAAGCGGTTTCAAAACATAGAAGAATTATAGATTTGCCATATGGCCGGATTCACTAGCTTTAATTAGGGTAGGAATCCGGGGGCAAAGGCGATCAAGTCATTTCACACCGCTCGGTACTTACATACCTCACGAAAATTACAGCCTCCGCACGCTCTGCGTGAAGGCATCGGAGTGAAGAAAGACTCGGGCTTGGGGCGGTTATAGTAATCGTCATCAAGACAGGACTTCATTTCATCGATGTATCGTCCGACATTACCAACCACTTTGTCGATATCCTCTTGCGCGGGACGATATACCTCATGCTCTCCTGTCATCAGATACTCCACACGTACCTCGATCTTCTCCAAAGGAAGCTGATAGTGCTCCTGCACATAGGAAGCATACAAAAAAAGTTGGTCGGAAAAATCGCCTTCCTTGCCTGTTTTCCAATCCATGATGACCATGTCTCCATTGTCTCTACGGTAGAGCAAATCCATTTTGACATACACTTTCGTCTCATGAAGGAGCATCGTATCCCACTTCTCCACTTCTACAATTCGGGCCTTTCCCTGTTGCAGTTCACGCCAAACCGCAGTACGGTATAAATTGTGTATCACCGCGTGCTGTCGCTCCTTAATAAGGGCGATCCGTTCCGAAAGCACCTCGTCGTCGTAATAAACCTCCGCCAGCATGACGCGATTTTTCGGATCTTGTAGCCATAGCTCACGGTGTAGCGATTCCTTGTAGCTGTCATTCAACATGTTCTTCATAGCTGTCTCGAGGTATGCTGTACGCGGGATAGCCCCTTTTTCCATCCATCCACGTATGACTGATTCACACATTTGATGCGTGATATTCCCGAATAAAATATATAAGTTGCTCAGTTGCTTGAGCCGATACAACGTAACTTGCTCTTCAGTGCCCTGTGCCGAATTCCAGCCATTATGCGAGCCGTAATAATGATAATAGTATTTGCGTAAGCATTCATCGAACGTTTGAGCCCTCGATTGCGAATAGGACCAGGACGGGTATATAGCCATGACAGGCCCTCCTTCATTAAAACTATCATCTCTTTATTATAACGCAAACCTAAGCTGTATCGGCGATAAAAAGGACAAAGACTTTAACCCATGGGTTAAAGTCTTCTACTGACTGACTAGTTTGTAAACTCTCAATGAGTCCGTTCAACATTTATCAAATCACTAACATTAACGGCACCGTCCTCACGGACGTTGACAACAAGTACCGGAGTTCCCAGCATTCCGCTGATCCACTCCTTATAATTATCCACATGATCATTCGGAAGAATCGTCAAGATGACACCAGCAAAGCCACCACCATGTACCCTGCATGCGCTGTTATCTATTGATTGTAAATACATTTCGGTTAAAGCCAGTGCAACCGATACGTCTTGTTCCCGCGCAACCCCACTTCTATATACGTTTTGGAGCCATTTCCATGAGGAATTACCAGATTCTGTAATGAGACTCAGGAAATCAGTAAAGCGTCCCTCCTCCAGTGATTTCACCTGTTCATCCACACGCCTATTTTCTTCAAAGAAATGCAACGCCCGCAGTACTGCACGGTCTCCTGCTTTTTCCCTGACCGTTTTAAGGTTGGCATATAGATCCTCTGGCAATAAGTCACGGCAAACCGAAGCGTCTAAAGACTGAGCCACTGCAAACATTTCGTTGGGTACCGCCGCGTAATCGTCCGTTAAATCAGCATGATTTCCACCTGTATTTACAATAACGAGGGAATATCCGTTTTGTTCAAAATTCCAATGAACAGGATTTATGATCGGTTCCTTGGGATTTTTAAAGTCAATGGAAATCAAGCCGCCATATGCGCAAGCCATCTGATCGAGCAGCCCCGAGGGCTTGTTCCAATAGCCATTTTCCGCATACTGACCAATTTTGGATTTAGCAACAGCATCTAACGCTCCCTCATTATAAAAATGATTTAATATCGTACATATCAACATTTCAAAAGAAGCGGAAGAGCTTAAACCTGAAGCAGAGAATACATTACTTGATATATAAGCTTGGAATCCCCCGATACGGTATCCGAATTCAAGTAGACCAGCGGCAATACCACGGACCAGCAGCATCGTACTGTCATCCTCCGGTTTTGGCGACAAGTCGGTTAAATCGATGACGTACTTTGTCTTGTAGCCTTCAGAAAAGAATGTAATTACAGACTCCTCCACTTTAGAAGCTGCAGCGATGGTATCGAGTGTTATACTGCCTGCCAGCACCTTCCCGTGATTGTGGTCTGTATGATTTCCACCAATTTCGCAACGCCCCGGAGCACTAAACAGTTCAATATCCCCTACACCAAAATGCTCCCGATACGCCTGTATAAGTGATTCATATCGAGTCGTTTGCTCAGAGATTTGCTGTTGACCGTACATTCGGGCAAGCACCATTTGTCCCTCTCTGGAATTCAATAGCTCCATATCTTTCATCGTATATCCCCCTAATTGTATGTGTTATCCTATGCTGGAATGATACTATCATTATCTCAATTTTCCCTGTATAAAAGTATGGCACTTTTAAAATTTGTAAGCGCTTATTTTAATCGCTTTACTGAGCATTTTACCAATATAACTAAAAAAGAACCAGCCCCTAATTGGGCCGGTTCCTTGAATTTCTTTTTAGTCGCGTTTCAGTACATATTCCCCATCATTATTACGAGTTACTGTGGCGCCAAGCGCCCCGGCAACTGATTTGAAAGGAACATACAATGTGCCATATTCATCCGTATATGGAGCTTGTAGCAGCGTCAATGTGCTTCCTTCCAATACAGCCTGTTTGGAGCCACTTTTCAACTTAATCGTCTTACCTGTAATATCATCAGTTACAGTAGTCTGTTTAGCTGCTGCATCCCATTTTAACTCGGAGTTCAGTTCGCTCGTCAGTTCACGCAATGGAATAAAGGCAGTGCCACCACGATTCTCCAAGACATAGTAATCGTCTTTAGGATCGAAAATGGTTTCTACTTTTGTAATTTCCAAATCATTTTTTAAAATGTTGTAGATCGGAGAATTCGCTTCAAAATTGCGCAGCGTCGCTCCCGGAGTTAATTCAGCTTGTTTATTCAAGTCAATAACACCGTTAGAAATATCCACTTTATCAGCCGTCACACTACCATTGACGTTCCAGGATTGAGTTTCGGTTAGAATTGTGAAGGACTTCACCGGAAGACCGTCCACATCTGGCAAAGCAACCGTCAGGTCTGTCGCCGCTTTGCGAACATTTCCTTTTTCATCAAAATACATGTCGTTTTTCAGAACCGTGTTAGCACTCAGAACCGTTTTGATTTCAGGGGACTGTGCATACATGGTACTAACGCCTACATCAAACTGATCAACGGCCAGATCCAAATACTTTTTAACTTCGGTATAAGCCTCATTGACCATTTTTTCTTTGTTAGCACTCAGTTCCGTTGTTACTTTATCACTACCTTCAATATTCATGCCGGAAGCAATCGTTTTAGTCATATCAATGGCTTGCCCGATCAGCTCTTTCAAGCCTGCTTCGTCCTTCGCCAGATTCGTCAGGAACGGTTTTACCAATGTTACCAGCTCATCACCACGAAGTTCAGCATGCAGATGGGTCAGTTTCACTTTGTCTTTTTCACCGTATACTTCCTCGGTTACAGACGTTGCAGAAATGGTCGAAGGGTTAGGCGCATGCTTGAGCATAAGTGCAGCGGCTGTTTTCGCCAGTTCTCTCACGTCTTTGGAATATACATACGGATCAAATCCAGCAGGCAGACCGCTCAAACTCTCTTGCGAGTTCAAAGATATGTAATAAGGTTTTTTGGCACCTTCCAGTTGAATAGCCAAACCTTGGCGGTCTAAAGCAAGTTCAAACGGCAAATTATACTTATCGATGTGCAATGTACCTTTGGCAGAAGCAAGTTCCTCTGATTGTACCTTGGCTTCATCCACAGTGACAGAAATCGAATTAATCAAATCTACGATTTCTTTATCTCCTTGCGTGATTCCTTCTTTTGGAGTCAATTTAAGAGAGATTTTCTCCGTTGTCTGCTGGGATTTCACATCAAGTGTTCCTAATAAATTTTTACTTACATCAAATCCGCCTACTGCCTGGCAACCTGTCAAAGCTACCATTAACAGAATAAGAGGGACGGCGATCCATTTTTTTATATTCATATTAATCCCCTTTCAATATATTTCCGTAATCTCTTCTATTATCTCAGTGTTAACACGCATTGTAAATGAGTAGAATGGAAAATAGAACTAGTTATTTAGGATCAATTTTCAGCCTGAAGCATCCGGTAAGCCAGTAGTGCCATCTCCAGGCAACGACGTTTGTCAGGGTCTGCCAGATTTCCCTCTATGATTTCATTAATTTTATCCAGCCGATTATAAAGGGTCTGTCTGTGAATGTACAAAATTCCGGCGGTATCACGCTTGGAGCCATGGGATTGAAAATAGGCATCCAGTGTATCCAGAAGCTGCATATGGTGCTCACGATCATGCGCAATCAGCCCGCCCAAATGGTCCTCTACGAACTCTTGTAGAAAAGGAATGCGGGGCACCGCCTTCAACAACTGATAGATTCCGATGCTGTCGTAAAATAACCGATCCTTCATGACTGGGACGCTTCGTGCCACTTCAATGACCTCATATGCCTCTTCAAAACTGCGGTCCGTCCCCGTCATGCGATGCCTTACTTTACCAAAGCCTGCATGAATGCGCACCTTATCAAGCTGTCCTGCGGCATAGTTCTGAATATATTGAACAGTATGGGCAAGCACTTTTTTCATTTGCGCTGCGGAACGCAGTGTTAATTCCTCCTTGGCACAAAGGATGTAGCATTGACTCCCCTTCATCATCAGCAGATTGTGCAACGTTTCTTTTTTCAACAATGAACGAAGCAGCACTAGCACATCCTGATTGATGGATTCCTTGCGTACCTGACTGGCATCCTTGTCCTGATGTTCTACCTCAATGACCCCTGCCCAAAATAAATACTGCCCCTTCGATAACAATCGCAGGCCCATTCGGGTCTGGGCCTGTTCTTCACTGGGAAGCTGTCCGCTCAGTACATCCTGAATCAATTCATTTTGATTACGCAGCAATCGGTCTTCAAGAAACTGTGTTCTCAGCACCAATGTAGCGGCGGCCTTGGCCGTGTAATCGAGTAGCAGCGACATTTCTTCCGTCGGCATTTCACTATGCAGCACCAAACCTACTGCGGAAAACACCTGACCGAAGCATACAACGGGCTGGAACAAGACAGCAGTGGATTCATTCAGGTGAAACAGCAGGTGTCCCTCCCGATCAGCGGTCATACTAGATTCCACTTCATTGGCATAAAAATCTGCAATACGGTCCGCCAAATCCGGCTGGACGGAAGGTACGAATCGATTGGTGTCAATGGAAGACATGTAGATAACCTGCCGGGCTGCATAGTCATGAAGCACACGCAAGAGGGCGTTCATATCGGTGCTGCGCAGGGTCTCCTGCTGAAGCTGACGTGAAAATCGTTCCAGATCTTTTAAGAGTTCATGATGTCGGTTAATAAGTAGGGAATGAATATCTTGTGTAATTTCAACAAAACGCACTGGCTGCTCAAATACGATGACCGGGAAGTGATGTCGTTCCGCCAACTCCAGAATTTCAGAGGGAATTTCATGAATGCTCGTGCCCAGCTCCACGCACAATCCCGCGGCTTCCGAGCGGATCAGTTGCTCCATATACTCGGCACGCTCTTCCCCCTTCCGGGTGAGCCACAGGCCGGTCGTCAAAATCAAGTCATGACGGCTCACAAACGGAGAAACATTTGTGATTTCTAGTACATGGACCCAACCCACACGGCGATTTACGCCCTGTTCCCCCGCCGCCAGTTTTGCCCGCCGGAAAACGGGACGTTCCAGCACATCCGCAATGGTAAATGTTTTTTTACCGTTCATCGGCATTCTCCTTATGTATATGTCTTTATGTCATTTTATATGACATATATTCATCAAAAAGTCGAGCCTTTGAGTCAGATAATCCGACAAAATGTATGATGTCAAGGAGCTTCACCCCTTGTAAACTGTACCTAATCTAACATGAATTGCATTTATCGGCTTGAGTCCATGTAACTAATCGGCAGGCTGCACAAAAATGATAGTGTAATTTTCTTAACAATTATTTTTAGGAGAGGTGAATGAAATGAAAATTGGGGTTCCGAAAGAGATTAAAAACAATGAAAATCGTGTCGCTCTAACGCCAGCAGGTGCAGCTCAAATGATTCAACACGGACATCACGTATTTGTGGAAAGCCATGCAGGTGTTGAAAGCGGCTTTACGGATGGAGATTATGCCACTGCGGGTGCAACTCTTGTGCAGCAAGCTGCGGACGTGTGGTCCCAGGCGGATCTGATTATCAAGGTAAAAGAGCCGCTCCCCTCTGAATACGGGTATTTTCGACCAGGATTGATTTTATTCACCTATCTGCATTTGGCTGCTGAGCCAGCACTGGCCCGCGCTTTAACAGACAACGGCGTAGCCGCCATTTCCTATGAGACGCTAGATGTTGAAGGCAGCCTCCCGTTGCTTACCCCGATGAGTGAGGTTGCCGGTCGAATGGCTGTACAAATTGGAGCACAACTGCTGGAAAAACCAAAGGGTGGCAAAGGCATCCTGTTGGCAGGTGTGCCGGGGGTCAAACGCGGTAAAGTGACCATTATTGGCGGAGGGGTGGTCGGCACCAATGCTGCCAAGGTCGCCATCGGTCTCGGGGCAGATGTGACACTAATAGACCTGAGCCTGCAAAGACTGCGCCAACTGGACGATATTTTTGGCAATCAGCTCCACACGCTGGTGTCCACCCCGTCCAACATTGCTGAAGCCGTGGCGCAAAGTGATTTGCTGATCGGTGCTGTCCTAATCACTGGTGCCAAAGCCCCGCGGCTCGTAACGGAAGCGATGGTACAGACGATGCAGCCCGGCTCTGTGATTGTGGATGTCGCCATCGACCAAGGCGGCATAGTCGAGACGATTGACCACATCACGACACACGATCAGCCTACCTATGTGAAGCATGGCGTCATTCACTATGCGGTAGCAAACATGCCGGGCGCGGTACCGCAAACCTCGACGCTCGCCCTGACGAACGCGACGCTCCCCTTTGCTCTCCAGCTCGCAGATCTGGGGGTGCAGGAGGCGCTTCGCAGAAGCAAGCCGCTGCTTAGCGGCACCAATGTCCTGAACGGACATATTACCTACGAAGCGGTCGCACGTGATCTGGGATATCCTTATGTTCCCGTGGAACAGGCATGGCAGGCGAAAGCCTTACAATAGTAACAGCTCAAAGAACCACACGCTCTTCCCGGCAGGGACTGAAGCGTGTGGTTCTTTTTGTGCTAGCTGTATTCACCGTACTTACTGCATTTCAGACGATTTCTGACGAAAGGAACGTATGGAGACGGCGATAGATATCTGTGATTTCTTCCAGCGACATGCGCACCAGTCCGCTAGACGAAGGTGCCACAAATTCATGCATCTCAGGAATTAGCGGTTCAGGCTGAAATCCCCAATCCACTTTGGATTTTTTACTATATTCGGTGTACACGCCTTTGCCGACAAAGCAAGCAACCTTCGGGCGGTATTCCTTTAGCTTCTCGTATAGCTTCAGACGTCCTTCGGCGTATTCCTCGCGTGCAATGTCCTCTACTCCCCTCGTGGGACGGGAAACAATGTTCGTAAAACCGAAGCCCAGCTTCAGCAGCTCACGATCTTCCGATGGATCGTACAAGCGAGGTGTCAAGCCTGCTCCCTCCAGTATGCGCCAAAAGCGGTTGCGCGGATTCGCATAATGATGTCCTACCTCGCCTGATTTCAAGCTGGGATTAAAGCCGATGAATACAACGGATAAGCCATAATCCAGATGATCATCTACCTCATGCAGTTCTGTCTCTCGCTCTGTCATGGGCTCCTCCTTCCTCAAACAATATCCAGCGGCTGCTTCCGCGTTGGCGGAGGAAAAGCTTCGTCTATTTGTTGAAGTTGTTCAGGAGTGAGCCGAATACTGGCTGCCGCTGCATTTTCTCGTACATGCGATTCCTGCACCGCCTTCGGAATTGCCCAGACATCACCATCCCGTATGACCCACGCAAGCGCAACTTGGGATGGAGTTACCCCATGGCTGGCAGCAATATCTACCATAACAGGATGCTCCAACAGACCCCGTCGCAGGCGGCCACCTTGGGCAATCGGGCAATAGGCCATCACAGGCACCCCATGCGTACGGCTCCAAGGTAGCAGATCATATTCGATGCCCCGCGAAGCTGCGTGATACAGCACTTGGTTGACAGCGCAGGCTTCGCTTCTACTCAGGCTCCATAGCTCCTCCATGTCGGACTTGTCCAGGTTGGACACTCCCCAGCTACGGATTTTACCCTGCTCACGCAGTTTTTCCATACCTTCTATCGTCTCTTCCAGTGGAATATTCCCACGCCAATGTAACAGATACATGTCCATGTACTCCGTTCCCATTCGGGTTAGGCTCGCTTCGCACGCTTGAGCCAGTCCTTGGCGGTCCGCATGATGAGGGTAAGCCTTGCTAACAAGATAGACATCGTCCCGGCGACCCCGAATGGCCTCTCCGACGATCTCTTCTGCGCCGCCCTCCGCATACATTTCAGCCGTGTCCACCAGCGTCATGCCCAGCTCCAAGCCAAGTTGAAGCGCGCGCACCTCTTCCTGCCGGAGTGACGCTTTTTCACCCATATTCCACGTACCCTGCCCGATTAGCGGTACTTTACGACCGTCAGTCCAAGTAATCACACTTTTCTTATGTTGGCTCATATGCATTCCCTCCTTAGGATCCTGATGCCACAGGCTTGTCAAATACATGGCTCTGCGTCCAATGCTGTCCACCATCCGAGGTGGTGTACATAACTGGGGCCTGCTCTGAATCTGAGAAAATAGCCCAGCCTTCCTTGGCATTTGCCATCCCGATTTGCTGACCGCCATAACCGTCAAAGCCTTGCTTGCCATTGTTCCACGTCTTGCCGCCGTCAGTCGTCCAGCCGATGGTATTGGGCTTGTCGCACGGTGCGCAGTAGCCACCCATCCATGCGGTACTGCTATTAACCGGATAGAGCATACCTGGTGCCGTCCCTTCATTTTTGGCAACCTGGTTGTCTTGCTGGCTAATACCTGGTGCCGGACCGCCGCCAGCAGTGGCATTCGCCAGCACAGCACGCCAGCTTTGTCCGCTATCAGCAGTATGCCAAAGCGAATACGACGTCTGATTCATCCCCGTATCTCCAACCAGCTCGATCCATGCGTTGCCACGTTCTACCGAACGAATAATGGCTCCATTTAGAGGCGCCTCCGTTGTGCGTGACATGACAGTAGTCCACTTTTGGCCCCCGTTAACAGTGTGTAAAATCTGAAACGAACGGTCTGTGTCCTGCGTAACCGCCCAGCCGTTTTGGCGATCATGGTAATATGGCTGTCCTACCATGTGGCCAGGCACGGGGAGCGAAGACCAGCTTTGCCCGCCATCCTTCGTATATTGGCTGCCACTGAATCCTTCCTTGGATGATACAAAGTGTAAAAAGCCCGTTTGTCCTTGCTCAGGTACAGTCCCGACAACCTCCCAGCGTTTGCCGCCATCGCGAGTGCCCAGCAGCGATCCGCTGTCTGCCATAACAGCCCAGGCCTGCTGTCCGTTCAAGGCAAAAATCTGCTGAACCGTACCTTGGCCCTGATATTGCACATTCCACATTGATCCGACTGAACCGGATGCAGCCGCGGCCGTTCGGGCAATCCAGCCATTTCCGCCGATCCAGCCGGATTGACCGTCGATCAAACGCAGCGCGGTAATATTGTCCATGCGGACTTTCGCTATAGTAGAGTCTATGGTTGCTTGTCCTCCTGTTTCCGTTGCATTGCCAGTACTGGACGGGGATGCGCCATTTTTTCCGTTAACAGCGGTCTGCTGTTCCGGTGTATCTACAGTTGTTCCCGAACCATTCGCTTGTGCCGAGGTGGCACCCTTTTGCTCATTTTGAGCCGTTTGTCCTGTTTGCGAGCCTGTTTCACACCCCGCTGTCACTATGGCTACGGCGAGCAAAAGCACCCATACCGATGTTTTTTTCTTCATTTTCGTTCATCCCCTTATGTTGGTGATATACATGCTGTGCGGGTATTGTATTCACAGCAAAGTATATTCTATGTATTACCCTGCTGTCTTCGTTTCACTCTTAAGGTGAATATACGGGTGACTGTATGCGAACCATCGTTTCAGGTTACGAGTTTACAGGAACAAAGCCGCCCTTTTCGATGGCCCTGGTTCCTTCTTCACTTTGCAACCATTCGAGTAATCGTTGCATCGAAGAGCTTGGTTTCTCGCCTTCCCGTGTGACCACAAACAATTGAGCTGTGAATGGATATTGTTTCGAGCGAATGTGTTCTTTGTTCGGCTCTACTCCATCAATAGACAAAAATTTAACCTCTTGACGATTATGCATCACATTTGCAAAATAATAAAATGAATATCCGAGCGCGTTGTGATCCTTGTTAAAATCTGCGACTGCATTAATCATACCACCCATAATGCCAATTTGTAGTTCACGCGGCGGGTCAGCCATCTCATGGCCTGCCATCACTTTCTTTTGCATGTATGTCTGACTGCCTGAATTTTCTTCTCGCTGATAAGCAATGATCGGCTGATCCTTGCCCCCTACTTCATTCCAATTATGGATAGCTCCTTCATATATACGACGAACCTGCTCCGAAGAAAGTCCGTCAACCGGATTGTCTTGATGCACGAGAAAAATAAACGCATCCCACCCAATAGGTGTGAGCTTCATTTGTATTCCCCGACTTTTTGCCAGACGCAGTTCCTCATCGGAAGGACCGGCCACCAGAATCAGATCCGCCTTCTTTTCGATCAAATTGACATATGCCTGATGGGTCGTGTTGAATCTCAGCTCGTGCGCCGCTCGCGCCTTGCTCATTCCAGTCAGTTCATGCAGCATATCCTGCGCAAAAGGAATGGCCGCCGTAGCCCCGTCAACTACCGGAAAATCCTTCTCTGCAATGTACGGGCGTTGAGGAAGCATCAGTGTAATCGTCAGCACAATGACGAGCGCAGCAGATATTGCGGCAACAATCCATTGCCATCTATGATCCACCTTACCATTCTTGTCGGTCACCGCTGGATAACGATTCACCCCAACTCCTACTACCATACCAACTATCGGCAGCAGTGCTGCCAGTAGAAACCAGATTTCACCATGCTGTGTATATGGCCCCAGTACCTCCAACACAGGCTCCGCCCAAGCGTGATAGAGTGAAAAGAGCTCCCAAGCCCCTCCCCACACTTCAGCAGGTTGACCACCAGACCCTTGTATTCCTATAATCCACAACCACAGCCCACATAATAATGATAATATCCCAGTCAGCATCAGCGAAAGCTTGCCCATGCTGGACATACGTGCACTCAAGGCACCATAAGCTGCAAAGATGAGACCGATAATCCATGCATATAGAAGCAGTATTACAATCACAGTTGTATCCGTCACACCTCCATGCCTCAGCAGAAGCTGCACTTGGGGTGCCACAACCTTACTCCAAACTACATTAAACATGACTGAAAACAATCCAAACATAAACGTACCGCCCAGCCATGGCCAAAACCATGCTATCCGCACAGACTCGTCCTTTTCCGGCTTGGTTATAACTCCCTTTGGATCAGACATGTACATCCCCCTATATCTAATGAATGAAATGAGACTGTAAGCCATTGCTTCTTCATTGTACAATTATGGTAAAGATTAGTATACGAAAGGAGGAAAAAATGTCCTTATCTGATCATCCGAACGAGGAGGCACTCAAGCTACATATGGCAAAAAGGCCTCCCCCCCCACGGGAAAGGCCTTTTTGGTATCGGATTTTAAGGAACTGTCGGTAAAGCCTTTGCAAGCTCCGGTGTCATTTCGTTTGGAGTTAAATAGCAATAGCGTGTATGGGGGTCTGAACTAAATAAAGGTTTGATCTTGACCTGAACCAGGTAAGTGCCTTTCGCCCTATTTGGAGTATAGCTATAGGGTCTGCGCTTTTCCAGTACAGTGCTCCAGAGCTTCGGATCTTCAATCGTTATTGCTTTATGCTTCTGTTGGATGCTTTTAAATAGCTTATAGTCTTCAATATACTGATTGGGTTGATAAGGTTCAAGCTCTTCAGCAATAATAGGAACAGCCCGTATCGAAAAAATATCCTTGGAATCAATGATCACCTTATCCGCATACCCCTTTTGCTCTAGCCAACCTGTAAGCTTGTGATAGGAAGCCGGCCATTCAAATGAAAATTCACGATGCCAGCTCGGTTCGTTATTGGTAAAGGATGACTCTTTGTTTGTAATAGAAACACTCCCTAGGGGATATCGATGTGATTGCATTTCGCTATAACTCATATTTAATACTTCTTCTCTGAGTATATCTTCAAATTCACGAGTTTCTTTTGGATTGGTTAAAACCACTCGTCTTTCATTATCATCTACGGATTGGATATTAATCGTCTCTGCTTTTCCTTGCAGCTTATCCAGCTCGTATCTTACCGTTTTATAAGGCTCTGCTTCCATCACTTTAGTCAGTTCTGTCCGGAAAGGCTTCTCCGGGAATGTATAGCGGCGAGTCATGGTGGAACCATCATCCAAGCGGTAGATTATGACTGCCCTTTCGACGGCCAGGTTTTTGGACAATGTTTTCTCGCCAGCTGCATGTGCACGTACGAGTTCACGATGTAAATTCAGCACAGAGGCGATATAGGCCCTGTCTTGGGAGTAATAAGCTTCTTTTTCTGCATTTCCCCCTAGAGGCTCCTCTTGCCCGACATAAACTTTTTCTACGGAGTGTGCTGTTGGAATCCGCCCCTCATAACCCAACCAACCTGATATCGGGATATATAGTACCAGCCCCATGATCACACCGTACACGACCATTTCCACCAAAGCTCGAACACGCACAATTTGCCACGTCTTGCGGACGACCATCTCTACAACGATATAGCCTAGAACAGCTCCAAGTGCATACCCAAAAATCGACCAATTTGCTGCTCCTCTTGTACCTGCATTATAAAAATAATCGCCTATTACAAGCATGGCGCATAGTATAACCCCTGCCTTGAACAAAGGTTGAAAGAAAGAAAACGCCATGGCCTGAGTCGCCTTCTCGACCAAGCGTTTACGATACAAACCATAACTCAAGGCAACAAACAACAGAGAGATACCTAAATAGGCAAGTAGCTCCATGTAGGAAAAGGCGCGCTGCGGCAAATTGTCCATAATGCGTACAAACGGCGATAAGTTATCCCAGACATTATTACTGCTGCGAAACTCCGAGCCGTTAATATATTGAACAATGGTTTCTCGCACTTGCACATAACCGTATAAATTACGTTCCAGAAAACGCCCTATCATCATGGATAGAAACTGAGGCAATAGCAGCAAAACATACACTACTACGATCTGTAGCAACGATTGTCCCACACAAATCCCTACAAACACAGTAAAAGTAAACAGGAAAATCGTAAGGACAGATACGACCAGTGCCCATGATCCAATATCATTGATATGAAAAATATAAGGCAGTTCGACTGACGTGTTAACCCAAGCAGTTACTCCCGCAGTCAGCCATACAGGTACAAGTAAAAGAATAAGACCGCTAATCAAATGTGCCGTTAATAGATGCTCTCTACGCAAAGGTAGGCTGTGATACAAATCGGATGACCCCTGTCGCTGAACAAAACGAAGCAGCATCACACCTGCCAGCACGGGTACGGTCGTTAAGATTAATTTTTGCAATTCATTACCTGAGCTTGTGTTATCGAACAAGCTTTTTAAAACCACTCGTGGTTGTTCATCACCAATGCTCATAAACAATGGCAGCAGTACTGTAAACAGCAATCCTACCAAGTACAATAGACCGATCCAGCCATGCTGTCTCAGGCATTGGCGAATTACGCCGCCGCTACAGAAGAATCGGTTGGATGTCATAACCTGCGTCCTCCATTTCATAAATGAAAATTTCTTCAAGCGTCAACGGCAGCAAATCAAACACATGCGGCTCATACGCCTCAATCGTCTCTGCAATCCGCTCTCGTTCCCCCCGGATAATGAGCAGCAGAACACTGCCCCTCCGCTCCTTATGTACAACCGAAAGTTGTCCACATACGGTTTCCTCATGCGTGCTTTCACGAAAGGCAACCTGCACCTTATGCGTATCAGACTTGAGGTCGTCGACCTCTTTTTCCAACAGCATCCGCCCCTGGTGCATAATGCCGACGTGATCACACATGTCTTCTATTTCACGCAAATTATGAGATGAGATCACGACGGTCATCTCGCGTGCAGCGGTTTCCTGGAACAGTAAATTTTTGATCATTCTACGCATCACCGGGTCCAGCCCATCAATCGGTTCATCCAAAATGAGCAGCTCAGGCATACAGCTCAAGGCAAGCAAAAAAGCAGCCTGGCGCTTCATCCCCTTGGAAAAACGGTGGAGCTTTCGTTTAGGATCTAGCTTAAAAATCTCCGTAAGCTGTATGTAGCGTTCCTCGCTCCAGCTCGGATAAATGGAGCGGTAAAACCGGGCCATCTGACGAATTGTCGCTTGCGGAAAAAAATAGGGGGTGTCTGGCATAAACAGAATGTGCTGCTTGACTTCTGGCTGCTCATATACGGACTGTCCGCCAATCAGTACCTTTCCTGCATCCGGTCGGTAAATCCCGGCGATGATTTTGAGCAGTGTTGTTTTCCCCGCCCCGTTTGAGCCCAGCAGTCCAAAAATGGAGCCCTTCTTCACTCTAAGGGCGAGCTGGTCGACAGCCTTTTCTTCTGTAAATGTCTTTGTGACTTCCCTTAATTCAATCAAGGGACATCCCCCTTTCCTTTGTTTGTATAGCTTCCACGTACATGTCGTCCACTTCCTGCTGTGTAAAACCGAAATGGACGGCTACAATCATCTGTTTTAACAACGCCGCCCGAATCTCATCTCGCTTGATTTGTTGTGGCTGATGTTGGGCAGGTGTGACAAAGCTGCCTTTGCCCTGAACGGAATAAATGTATCCTTCTCGTTCCAACTCGCGATACGCCTTCTGAATCGTATTCGGATTCACCGTTAGCTGAGCGGACAATGTCCGCACAGAAGGCAATTGCTCATCCGGCTGAAGTGACCCATACACGATCATTTCCTTTACCCTGTCCATAAGCTGTTCGTAGATCGGCTTGCGGCTGCGGATATCCAGCTCGAACATGGACTTCCTCCTTTCAAGACTTAATCTGATTCATTTGTATATGCTCAGCTGTTCTAACTGTACTATAATTAATAGTACAGTTAGAACAGTTTGTCAATCTTTTCTTTGGGGATTTCTCACAAAAAAAATAGCCGTGATGCATGATGCATCACGGCTATCTCTTTTTAGCCTTCCTTTGACTCATAAGGTTCATCACGGCTTATATTCGCGAGCGTTGAACCATCCGGCAGCTTAAGATCCAGCTGGAACCGGAACGTCGCTCCTCTGGCCTCATCGCTATCCACACCAATGGACCCCCCCATCAGCTTGACCAAGTTTTTACAGATGGACAATCCCAGTCCTGTCCCTCCATATTTTCGGTTCAGTGCCGGATGAAGCTGGGAAAAAGGCTGAAACAATAGATGCTGGCGGTCTGCTGGGATACCGATTCCAGTATCAGTAACACTGAACTCAATCAGGCATCTATTTTTACGACGGCTGTAAGCCTTTCTCTCCACAAAGATATTTACACGCCCTCGCTCCGTAAATTTGATCGCATTGCTCACCAAATTCACCAGCACCTGCCGGATACGCACATGATCACCGACCAGCATCCCCGGCATTTCCTGATCCACATGCCATTCCAGCTCAATGCCTTTTTCCATAGCCTGCGTCATGAATAGGTCAGCCACACTGCCGACCACGTCATCTAGCACAAAGGATTCGTGCAGCAAAGACATTTTACCAGCTTCGATTTTGCTCAAATCCAGTATCTCGTTCAATATCTGCATTAAAGCGCCGCTGCTACTGGTAATAATGTCTATATAGCTACGCTGCTCCTCATCCAATTCAGTATCTGCCAGTAACCCTGCCATGCCTATAATGCCGTTCATCGGCGTACGGAGCTCATGACTCATCACAGAAAGAAACTCTGACTTGGCCCGATCGGCGCGTTCGGCAGACTCCTTGGCCCGAATGATCTCCTTTTCATTCGTCCTGTCTACAAAAACCATCACGGCCCCTTTTCGCTCGCCATTATCCATCAAAGGGCTGATTCGATAGGAGGCCAGAAAGCTGGACCCGCCTTTTTTCCAAAATACAGCTTCTTCTGCCTGATAAGAGGCTCCGCTTCGAATCGCTTGAAGAATAGAGGACTGTTCGTCCGGAAAATGACTGCCAATTTCGTCAGCATGGAGGATCATGTCTATGCATGCGCCATTCAGCGGATTGGCCGATCCTATGCCGAACATCTCGACAGCCGCCGGGTTCATAAAGCGGACATGTCCTTCGGTACTTAAACCTACAATTCCTTCGGATACGGCGTTCAAAATAAGCGAATGCTCATTACTGAGCTTTTCAATTTGAGCAATGTAGCTTTTAAGAGGGGTAACATTTTCTATAATCCCGTAGCAGCCTACAATTTCCTCTTGCACGAAAATCGGGATATTCGTCATCTTGATGAATAGACGCTCCCCCTCCTTATGTATAAATTCCGATTCATAGGTTTGCGTCTCACCCTGCTGGGCCAGCTCCATGTGACGCTTGATTTTGTCCTGTTCCTCAGAGGAAGCCATGATGAGTATGTCAGCTTCAAGCAGCTCATCCTTCGTATAACCCGTAAGCTCCTCCAAGCTCGGATTCACACTCAAGATATGACCTTCCATATTCACGGCGCATATCCCGAGTGGATTATGCTGAAACAGTGACCTATAACGGTTTTCACTTTCGCGCAGACGCAGCTCCATTTCCCGGTGCTCTGTAACATCTTGAATCATACCGATCACTTGAACGGGCTTGCCTGCATGCTCGTCCATTTCAGCTTCCCAGATTGAACGAAGTACCTTTTGTTCCCCATTCGGCAATACAATCCGGTAAAAGGTTTCTTCGTGAACTCCCTTTAATATAACGTTGGTGATAATCTGTTTCATGCGCTCTGTATCTTCTGGATGAACAGCCGCCATTAAGGCGTCAATACTTGTTTCAACCGACTTGACACGATAACCAAAAATGCTGCGAAATTCCTTGGAGAAATGCATAACATTGTTGACCAGATCCCAGTCCCATGAGCCGAACATCGCCAACCGTTGAGCTTTTGCCAAATTCTCCTCGCTTTTCTGGCGCTCTGTGATGTTGCGTCCGATGGACAGTACTCGCTTGATCCTGCCCTGTTCATCCCGAATAATGCGGTACGATACTTCCAGCCACAAATAGTGCCCGTCCTTATGACGAACACGCCGCTTCATGATGCCTGTTTCCTTGAAGAGTCCATGTACACGCATATAATCGGCATCTTCAACATGATAGAATTGGAGCCGCTTTTTGCCGAGCATTTCCTGCTTTGTATAGCCTAGTAGTTTTTCCACCGAAGGAGAAATATATTGGAGTATGCCGTCCGCCGTGCTATATGAGATAACATCCGGCGTATTTTCCGTAATCAGCATGTACAAATCCTCATTATCCGAGAGCACCTGCTCCATATCTTTTTTCTCCGTGATATCCATTGCATACGCAATCAAATAAGATTGTTCGGTAGCCTCATCATCAAATATGGTTAATTCCAGCGATAGCCAGACGGATGTTCCCCTTTTATGTTTCAAACGCAGCTCTGTCTTATAGACTTGATCCGTAGCCTTTAGCCAACCTGCATAAGCCTCCCTCAACCCTTGCTGATCCTGAGCCTCTTTATACAAGAGATGGTAATACCGGATATCCAGTAATTCCTCCTGCTCATATCCGACCATTTTGCAAAAGGCGGGATTGACGTACAGGCACTTCCCCTCCCTCGACAAAATCACGATTCCTGTCGGGGCATGATTATACATATGTTCCAGCAAAGGCAGTCGTCGAGCAGCAGAAAACACAATGAATCTCCTCCTTTGTGGTCCGGCAGTTTTCTAACTATACCTATTCTAACATGATATGGGATTTTTATAGCGGTGAGTCCACCTCTAAATGAATGCCCTTAAAACATGTATGCACAAAAGATTGCCGATGCAGGTTCATCGGCAATCTTCGAATTATTTTTTTATACCACCCGGCTGAGGAAATGACGCAAAAATCGCTCCGCATCGACTTTAAGTGCCACATCAACCGTAGCCAGTGCTTGAACTTCGTTCTCATTTTGCATCTCACGGGTGCGACCAACCTCGGCGGAATTCCCCACCTCAACGGCAATGTGCATTGGACGCGTCTCCACAAAACTGGAATCTATCGCTAATCCTACAGCCAGTGGATCATGCAATGCACAGCCTGCAATACCAGGTCTGAAATTGCGATAGGCTTCCATATAAAAGTCTGTCATATCTGCCATAAACGCGCCCAGCTCGGTCCCTTGCTCACGCCATTTGTCCACATCCTGCTGTGGAAGCAGTGTTTGCATCGTGACATCCAGCCCAACGAGCGTAAGCGGAAAACCCGCTCCCAGCACATAAGCTGCGGCTTCTGGATCGGCATAAATATTCGCTTCAGCCGTCGGAGTTACATTGCCTTTCACTGTGACCGCGCCGCCCATAATGATCAGGCGGTCAAGCAATTGGGGCAATTCGGAACAGCGATCCAATGCAATCGCAAGATTGGTCAGCGGTCCCACAGCTACCAGGGTAAGTTTGCCTTCATAGCGACGAGCCTGTCCGATTATAAAATCAGCGGCATCCCCAGACGCAGCCTGACGGGAGGGCGCTCCTTTCAACTGATTGCCAATACCGTCTTCACCGTGAATATGCCGGGAATAAGGTTTGAACAACTCCCGAGCATACGGCTTGTGAGCGCCGGACACGACCGGAGCCTCTACCCCCAATTTTTCCACCAGAACCAGTGAGTTACGTGTTGCCTCCTCCACCGAGATATTACCAAAGGTGGTTGTAATACCGAGTAGCTCCAATTCCGGCGAATGGACCGCGTACGCAATAGCAAGCGCGTCGTCAATGCCAGTATCTACATCTAAGATTAACTTTTTGCTCATGATGATCCTCCACAGTAAAACAGCATTCTTTTTTTTCATTATACACAATTTCAATGCTTATTCCCTTGGTCATCAAATTCTTTATTCGAAGACGTAAAAGAAGGCTACGACAGTTATGCCATAGCCTTCTTTTAATACTTTTCAATCACTCAAGCGCACATGTTCTGTCCACATCCTAAGGCTCGATTCCCCATACCAGCTTATCATTGTGGAACAACGTTGCTTTGTTCCATTCTGCATAAGAGGTTTTGGTTGGATCGAAGGAGTAGTCATTGGATTCGTCTAGATTAGACCAGTCGCTTTTGTTGATGCGGATCTGAATATCACCGGTTTGCGCTCCGGCAGCAAGCGTACCGGCAGCAGGACTGAAACCAATTTCAATATAGTTGTCAGTAAAGGTACGCAGCACGTTATCATTACCTACTTGCGCATAGTCTACTGCAGATTGCAGCTCCTGGCTGCCATCTTTCGTGAAATAGTAACGAATTTTCAGCTCACTCAGCTTCACGGGTGTTGTTCCTTTATTTTTCAAGTTAAAGAAAGGCTTGGCAGCGTTATTCGCTGGATCAGTGTCCCCGGCCCGGTACATTACAACCAGATCACCCGCTGGTTCTGTAGGATCAGTAGCTTTAGGTGTAGCGCTTACCACTGCGGAATCCTTACTTGTTCCTTTCGCATTCGTAGCACTTACAACATAGAAGTAAGTTGTTCCGTTCGTCAGTCCCTTATCCGTGTACTCTCTTTCCGTTACAAGAGGCGCAACGGCTGTAAAAGGACCTGCTTCGCTAGTGGCACGTTTTACCGTGTAGCTATCGGCACCAGTAGATGCATTCCAAGTCAGCGTTACTTGAGCATTGCCCGCAACTGCCTTTAAGTCTGTCGGTACAGCTGGAGCTGTAGGTAATGGTTCCACACCACCAGTGGAAGGCACGATTACAGGGTACGCATTTTTTACCAGCATCACAAACTGATCATGGAACCATGCTCCTGAAATAGGTGCATTTGGTAAAGCATCTGTTAATGTGCCGTCCTTGGTTGTATAGGTAGGATCACACATACGGTCAAAGCCTTTACCTTCATTGTTCGGAATGAGTGAGCTAGAACCATCGGAATCCCCTGGAGGTTTTGCCCATACGTAAGCGTCAATATGACTAGCTGGGGCCGTTTGTGGCGGTGTTCCCATGCCGGCTCCACTGCTATTACACCAGTTACCACGGTGCGCCCGTTTGTCTACACGGCCTGAATTAACATAGGAGTTAATATCACTGCCGACTGCAGAAGTCGGACGGTTAGGTCCTCCCCATCCATTGCGACTCGTATCAATTAACATACCGAGCGAGCTTGGCCAGCCTGCATTGACAAAATCTTTATGCAATGACTCTGTGAAATGCAATTCATCAAAATTAGGATTCCATTCGTAGAACTTGGACGATTTGATCGGTTGTCCACCGATATTCAAATCTGGATTAGACAAATTTGGTTCTGTCAGCGGTGTAGTATTGGCTGTATTCGTGATAAATCCATCTATACTGGACAGCCCTTTGCTAGTGTCTCCAAAGATAGTTGTATACAGGGATACGGTTGCTGAACGGTTGTTATCCCAACCTAACCAGCCAGAGTGACCGATATCTAAGTATTTGTACACATTCGGAATATTGTTAAGCTTATTGACTGTGTACTTAACGCCAGCTTCATAAATTCCTGTAGATTTGGCTTGAGCACACTGAGGAGTATCCAAGTTGGTTACCAAGTTTGGTAAACTATCCGGTTCAATGATTGCTACAATACGAATATCCTTATATTTGGGATTTGCGAAAATAGTAGCAATTTTGTCGATATAATCTTTTTTATATGTTTCCAAACCTGCCTGGGTCAGCGGTAATTCACCATTAGAGGCCAAGGCATGACAATCCCGTCCGGGCAGATCGTACACAATGAATTCCGCTGTAATCGGTGTGCTGCCTTTCTTTTGCGCCAATACTTGGTCCAAATGTGCTTCCAGGCCAAGTCTACCCCCATCACCATCAATAGCAGCGATACGATCAAGCCACACAGCTGTTGGGAATGTTTTGACCGTTTGCATTTTTGCCTTCAGATCGGCATCCGTAATCTTGGCAATTGATGTGTCAACACTAGCCGCATAATCAGGACTAACATATTTTGTCGCCCCTTGGTAAGGGTTGTCCACATGGGATTCTGCATGTATTTTATCCGTAAATCCTGCACCTGGTAGAAAGCTACTCGCGACGAGTGATAGCGCAAAAGCATACTTCAAGCTTTTACGCAGCACTTGCTTAGTTTTCAATTGCTTCACCTATCTTTCCATGGATTTTGTTGAATCTTCCTATGTCGGCACCTGATTGTTACATGATTAATTGTGAGTTACGCCTACTTTTTTCAAAAAAAACGGCGTTCATAGTTGCAAAAGGTAAGCGCTCTCTATTTATTCGTGCGCTTACTTTTTCCCCTTTTTGTCACCTCCTATGTTAGATTATAGTGAGCTGGAAATCTTCTGTAAATTGAATAAATTAAGGACTACATTATTAATTAGGCATATGAATTGCCATTCTAGTGGTTTATCGCGGCCTCTCTTTTTCTGAAATCGTTTTTTTCATTTGTTGAACATCCCTACTATGACAAGCTTTCAGGAGATTTAGGATCGACAGCAAAAGAGCAAATTCAAAAAAAGCAAGACTGTATCCTTTAATTTCCGTCAGCCTAAATCGACAATGATAAACTCTAGAACACCAACTATGCCAAATCGTTATATCTATCGACAGCAAAAGGGTGTTTTCAGGCCACATGACCGTGAAAACACCCTTTTATTGTTGTGAAGTCAATCTATGCTCTTGTTGTTCTACACTTTTTCACGATCCTTGCCCTTGTCGGATTGCCCTGCATTTTTATTGGCGGCATCCCGATCCAGTTGCATTTCTTCAACCGTCTTCACCTTAAGTCGCGCTGCTCCCTCATAAGGTCGGGTTGGAATCAGATCGCCTGCTGCTAGACGTTGACGCGCCTCGGCAATTGCTGTTCCGTATTGCGGCAGCCATGCTTCCTGGGCCACCAGCATTTCATCGACCATCTGCCAAATTTCTTTTGGATTACACACCGCGCCCACTAGCGGGTCCATCATAAACGCTTGCCGCAGCAGCTTATCATCTCCGTGTACAGCCGCTTCAACAGCCAAACGCTGGACGGAAATACTTACATTGCAGACGGCAGCAAGACCGAGCGGAAGGTCTCCTACATGTGGCATGGAGATACCATTTCGATCCATATATCCAGGTGCTTCAATGATCGCGTCGTCTGGTAAATTGGAAATCACACCGTTATTAACGACATTAAAATGCCCCCGGTATACACGTCCGGTTTCCAGACCTTCGATAATGTATGAACCATGCTCTTCACCGCGATTTTCCGCCTTGTACTCCAATGGATCTTCTTTCATCCAGTTAGGGAAATCTGTTTCAAACCAATTACGTCCTTCTGTACATACACGCAGATAGCCGCCTGTTTCTCCGTTGATCCAGCTGCCTAGATCAATCCAGTCCAGAATTTCATTCGGACGCTTCCGGTACCAAGGTACATATTCACTTAGATGGCCATTCGACTCTGTGCTGTAATAGCCAAAACGACGAAGCATGTCGATGCGCACCTTTTCGGTGCGGCTATATTCGGGATGTTTTTCAAAAGCCTCCAGCAGCCCAGCTGTCAGATCCTTGCCTTCATGTGACGCCTGAATGTACCACGTCTGGTGATTGATTCCGGCGCACACAATGTCCACATCCTGCTTCTCCAGACCATACACCTCGGCAATTTGGTGATGCCCATGCTGGACGCCGTGGCATAGACCGATTGTACGGACACCGCTGTATTTATTGCAGGCCCACGTAATCATCGCCATCGGGTTTGAGTAGTTCAGCAACAATACATCCGGTGCACTTAGCTCGCGGATATCCTTGCAGATGGCCAGCATTTCAGCAATACCACGCTGACCGTACATAATCCCTCCTGCACACAGTGTATCGCCCACGCATTGATCCACGCCATATTTCAGCGGAATATCCACATCGGTTGCAAAGCCCTCCAGCCCGCCTACCCGTATGGTACAAATGACGTATTTGGCATCCTTTAGAGCTATCTTTCGGTCCGTAGAGGACTGTATTTGTATGGACAAACCATTCTCACGAATATCCCGCTGGCAGAGCTCAGTAACCATATCCAGATTGTGCTGACTGATATCCGTAAAAGCCACTTCAATATCGTTAAATTCCGGCACCGATAACAGATCTCGTAAAATTCCACGGGTAAAACCGATGCTTCCTGCTCCAATAAAAGCTACTTTAAATGACACGGCATTCAACCTCCGGTAATTAGAATTGGTATATACCGTCATTGTAGCAATAGCTCTGCGGAAAGCGTTATCAAAATCATGACCAGTTTCGTATTTAGGTGTCAAAAATCCTAACTTTCGCTTTAGCAGAGGGTTGCCAATTTCCTTTTTGCTCCATTCGCTTCTCTCTTTCTATCTAGTGTTTTTTCAGTTCAATATGTACTTTAAGTGCGGTAAATGTAGTAACATAAAAGAAAACATTAGAGAGCAAGGAGCAGCCTAAGATGAACAAAAAGATTATCTTTTTAGATATAGATGGAACGCTAGTGGATGATGATGGGATGATTCCCGAATCTGCAAAAACAGCATGTATCGAAGCGAGAAAGAACGGACATCTGATTTATTTATGCACTGGCCGATCCAAAGCGGAGATTTATGATTTTATCATGGAGGTCGGTTTTGACGGGATCATCGGAGCTGGTGGGGGCTTTGTAGAAATCGAAGGCGAGATGTTATATCACCACAAAGTATCGGATGAAGATGTTAAACATATGGTCGATTACTTTGATGAACATGATTTGGACTTTTATTTGGAATCGAACGGGGGACTGTTTGCGAGTAAAAACTTTTTGCCCCATGTGGAACGGCTTATCTATGGTGATGTAGACAATGATCCCGTAGCCAGAGAAAAAAAAGAACAACGCCCACATCCTTTTATCACTGGCCTAACTATAGGAGAGGACAACCTGTACCGTAGTGACGTGAACAAAGCATGCTTTTTGGAAAACAAAAATATTCCTTTCGAACAGATCAAAAAGGAATTTTCAGGGAAATTCGAGGTTATTCAATGTACTGTATCTGCTTTCGGGCAAGACAGCGGCGAGCTAATGGTTCCCGGTATTCACAAAGCCGTAGCTATTGAAAAGCTTATTGAGCATTTGGGAAGATCCCAAGAAGACACCATTGCTATCGGAGACGGGATGAACGATGCTGAAATGATTGAATATTGTGCGCTAGGAATTGCCATGGGAAATGCCAAACCGGGCCTCAAAGCCATTGCAGATGACATTACGGATGCTGTGGATGAAGATGGACTGTTTCATAGCTTTAAAAAGCATGGTCTGATTTAGTTTTTATACTTAAGCCCCTGCAGTAGTTTCTGGACTTAAAAATGTCCTAATTCTACTGGTAGGGGCCTATCTCCAATGCTATCTTTCCACGGAATTCACTTAGTGCTTGCTGCTCGGCTTCCATCTCCTCACTACTTGTAAGATGGGCAAACCATTCTTCAAATATCTGTTGTTGCTTACCCTTCAAGATTTCTACTTTGGTCATGTACCTTGATTAAAATATGGAATTCCTCCTCAATAACCGCGCTTATGCTGCCGATAGCTGCGTGCGGTTGTTTTGTTGCTGTATAATGAGTTGAGTCTGTAAATATTTACAAAGGAGCAAGACATGTCAAACCGTAAATGGACATTTATCCTTATCCCAGTCTTCCTGCTATTTGCCTGGCTGCTCTTCCAGTTCACTCTGTCTTCTTTTCAAATTCACCAATTTGCAGAGCTATTGAAGACGGTTTCTCCAAAAGACGGGGTTTCCGCTACAAAAGTCGTACTGATATCACAGGAGTTGGATAATTATTACTGGCGGTCAATCGAACAAGGAGCCCGAAAGGAAGCGGAACATTACGGTATGCGGCTCGATTATATCGGGCCGGACCGCATTAATCCGTCCGAGCAGGTCAAACTGCTGGATAAAGCGATCGCCAGTAAGGCGGATGCAATTCTGGTTCAAGGGATAAATGATCCAGAGTATCGCCGATTAATCGACAAAGCAGCCGGACTTGGCATACCCGTCATCACGATCGATACGGATGAACCAGATTCCCGTAGACTAGCTTACGTGGGGACAGATAACGAAGGAGCAGGAAAACGGATGGGCACGCTGTTAGCAAAAGCCTCTGCAGAGCGTGGCGACATTGGAGTTATGATCAGTAGCGAGCGCGTCGAGAATCAGCGACTCAGGCTTGCTGGATTTCGTTCCGTGATCGGTCGCTATCCCAAGCTCCGCATTGTGGAGATTCGCTCCTCGAATATTTCACGGCTTCAGGCAGCACAGCAAGCTCAGAACATGCTCACCCGGTATCCGCAGATCCGCTACATGGTCGGATTCAGTGCGCTGGACGGCCTTGGCATTCTGGAAGCCTCGGAGCGAGGCAGAGCGCGGAATTTGCAGATTTTCGCTTTTGACGATATGGCCGAGACGTTGAAAGCCATCAGAGATTGCAAAATCGAACTGACCATTGTTCAACAGCCAGAGGAAATGGGGGCTAAGTCCATAAAATTACTGAATGATTATCTAAAGGGGAATACCCCCCAGGAATTAACATACACCAGGATATATGAGATGCATGCGGACACTCCCGACAACATGACCGGAGGTGACAGACGATGACGATCAGAACGAAGCTGCTTCTGTTCATCCCTCTTCTAGTTGTGTTCGCCAATATCATCGCTTATTTTGTATTCCAAAGCGGAAAGGTCGTACAACAGAGCTACGATGAAATGCTTGGCCGCATTCTTCTCATCGAGCAAACCTCCGAATCGGCGGAGAGCAACTTAAATCTCCTATATACCTATCTGCTTAATCCAAGAGGCGATAAGGCTGTGCAGGGCCCGACAGAATACCAATTGATGCAGTTGAAAGGCAGAATTCAGGAAGTCTCCGACTCGACCGACCCTTCTTTCGCCGAGGAGGACTACGTGAATCTGTTGGCTACATTTCTAAAAGAGAAACAAGCCGCAGTTCTGGATGCAAAGGCACAAGATCCTCAATCGGCTTTTGAACATTATATTGAAGCGGAGAAAACCGTCAGCTATATTCATGAGGAGGGTCAGCAACTCATCGATGATGAACTGGCATATTACCGGCCAATCATTGAGAACATCCGGAACAAGAATGAGCGAATGAACGGATGGGGAGTGGCGTTGTTCGGCATGAACGCGCTGATGGGGGTTTTGCTTGCAATCTGGGTCTCGCGCAGCATTACTGGCCCTGTCGGCAGACTTGTCGGACTGGCGAAGCGGATCGCCACAGGTGATCTGAATATCAAGCCCCAACCGCGACGGGATGACGAGCTAGGCGTACTGTCGGACGCCATTTCGCAAATGTCCGCCGATTTGAGTATCCTCATCGAGAAGGATAAACAGAGTCTGGAAATGCGGCGGCTTGTGAAAGAGCTGGAGCTTTTGGCTCTGCAAAATCAAATTAACCCGCACTTTTTATTCAATACCTTAAATGTGCTCTCCAAGCTGGCGATCCTGGAAGGGGCGGAAAAAACCAGCGACCTGATCGTTTCGCTGTCCAATCTGCTACGGTACAGCCTGCAGAAGCTGGACAAACCCGTAACACTCCAGGAGGAACTGGATCATATTCGCGAATACGCAACCATCCAGCAGGCACGCTTTCGGGACAGAATTCGCTTTAATCTTCACTTTGACGCTTCCGTTCTTCAGCAGCAAATTCCGGCCCTGATCATCCAGCCATTTATTGAAAACGCTTTTCTTCATGGTGTAGCAGATATGGAAGACGGAGCCATGATCGCGTTAACGCTGTCGCGAGCGAACGAGGATGTGCTAATTGAAATTTCGGACAACGGAAAGGGGATGACGGAGGAAACCCGACTGTCCGTGCTCCGTCTTGAAGGCGAAGTCGAAAGCGGCAGTTCAACAGGACTTGGAATGCAAAATGTGTTTAGGCGGCTGCAGTTGTTCTACGGAAAGGAAGGAATGGTTGAAATCAATAGCAATATCGGACGAGGTACTACTATAACAATACGAATTCCCGTCAAGAAGGAGAGTGAGCAGACTGATGTATCGGTTGTTGATCGCGGATGACGAGGCTTTGGAGAGAGAAGGACTGGAATTGACAGTGGAACGGGCGATGCCGGGGATATTCCGGTTTATTCATGCCGGCAACGGTCGCATGGCGATTGAATGTGCGGAAGAGCACCGTCCCCATATTGCCATTCTGGATATCAATATGCCTGGAATTGACGGGCTTGCGGCGCTTCGTGAATTAAAGGAACGGCTTCCCGATACCCGATTCGTGCTCGTCACTGCCTATGATTATTTTGCCTATGCCCGGGAGGCGCTCTCTTTGGGTGTAAAAGAATATATTCTGAAGCCGGCGAAGCGAGAACTGATCATCGGTACACTGAAACGACTGATTGAAGAAATTGAGTGCGAGAAGCGGGCACGTACGGAAGAATTGGAGCTTAGGCACAAAATCTCACAGCTGATGCCGCTCGCAGAAAATGAGCTGGCTTTAATGCTTATGGTCGACCAGACAGTGGATTCGAGCGCTTCCCAGCTATCGGAATGGCTGGACTTTCCTCTTGATCAGGGAAGCGCCATCATTGCCGCCTTTGACGGATATACGGACGAGCAGGATAAAAAGAAAATTTACGATCATTTCCGAAGCTATGTAAAAACGCATGGCCCGAATGCCATTGTAAGCTCCTTAATCGACCATCATGTAGCCACTTTTTTACGAAAGCCGCCTGTCACCGGCGAAAACGACTGGCGGCAGTTGGTTAATCACCTTGTTCAGCAGCTCTCCGAGCTTGCCCAGCAGCAACTTGGTATAAAGACGGCCATTGGAATCGGATCGCTGCATAGCGGCGAGGAAGGACTTCGCAAGTCCTATTTCGAAGCCGTTTTTGCCTCCACCCTACGCAAGCGGGATGGAGGTTACTGCCACTTTGACGAACTGAAGTCATCAGAGGCTGGAAACGCTTCTTTGCTTGCCATCAAAGCGGAGAATGGAATGCTTCAGCAGACGTACGTCATGTCAGCACTGCAACGGATACGCGAACAGCGAGAGGTTCAAACACTGACTATGCTGGGTAGAGCGAAAATGTATATCGAGGAACGGTTCAACGATGATCTTTCGCTGGAAGAAGTGGCTGATTTTGTCCATTTGAATCCTCACTACTTCAGCAAAATTTTCAAACAGGAATACGGAGAAACATTTATCGACTTCGTAACCCGGCTGCGGATTGATAAAGCCATCTCTCTGATTAAGGCCGGCAACCTTACTCTTAAGGAAATCAGCTTTGAAGTGGGTTATAAGGACCCGAACTATTTTAGCCGCGTCTTTAAGAAGATAACGGGCGTTCCCCCCACTGAGTTCAAGGGCCAAAAATAGTAGAGATTCATCCATGCCGACTATCGGCATGGATTTTTTTAAGCTCGAATGACAAGGTAATGCTAGGTTCAGCCCCTCCATCTCCGATTCGGGAATCGAAGCCAAAATCGTGCATGAAAAGGTCCGTTTAATGAAGACGATAACCGGCCTTTCTTTTATAAGCGCATGTTATACTTCTCCTCGAAGAATGGAATGAGGTTCCAGAGATCTGGAGGGGAGATGATCATATGGCAGTAATCATCAATAATGAAAGCGCTCAACAGAAAGCGCTTCAATCAGAAAAACCCAATATGCTTTTTGTGACGTTGGTATCCATCGTAGCTGCACTCGGAGGTATCCTGTTCGGTTTTGATATCGCGGTTGTTTCGGGAGCCGTTGAATTTCTACAGCAGCGTTTTTCGCTGAGCGAATTTCAGGTTGGTTGGGCGGTGTCGAGTCTGATTGTAGGGAGTATCACGGGAGCAGCTCTCTCCGGCTACATGAGTGAAAGGATCGGCAGAAAAAAGGTATTACTAGCTGCCGGATTTTTATTCGTCGTCGGCTCAATCTGCTCTGCGCTTCAAGACACGTTCACCGGATATGTTATCTTTCGCATGATCGGCGGCATTGGCATAGGAATCACTTCCACCGTTTGTCCGGTGTACAACGCGGAGATCGCTCCCGCCAAATACCGGGGCCGTTTGGTTGCTTTAAATCAGTTGGCGATTGTAACAGGCATTTTCCTGGTTTATTTTCAGAATTCGTGGATCGTCAGCCTGGGGGATAAAGCCTGGGGGGTCTCAACGGCCTGGCGCTGGATGTTCGGAGTGGGAGCCGTTCCGGGACTGATCTTTATGCTCTTGATGCTCTTCATACCCGAAAGCCCGAGATGGCTTATTAAACAGAATCGGCCTTATGAAGCGTTGCCGATTTTGCTGAAAATTCACGGTGAAGAAGCCGCAAAGCAGGAAGTGCTTGATATCAAGGATTCATTCAAAAATGAGAACGACTCATTGAAGCAATTGTTCGCTCCCGGTATTCGAGTCGCTCTCTTTATCGGTGTCATGCTCGCCATTATACAGCATATTACTGGCATCAATGCCATTTTGTACTACGCGCCGGTTATTTTTAAGGGAATGGGACTCGGTACGGACGCTTCTTTGACCCAAACCATTTGGATCGGGTTGATCAATGTGTTGTTCACCATCGTATCCGTATGGCTGATCGACAAAGCGGGACGAAAAGTCCTGCTGATAATTGGCACCTCGTTGATGACCCTCTGTTTGGTCATTATTGGAGCCGCATTCAAATTGGGTTTGACCACCGGACCGCTTGTGCTCATCATGATATTGATCTACGTGGCCTCCTTTGCTATATCGCTTGGGCCGATCGTATGGGTTATGATCTCGGAGATCTTTCCGAACCGCATTCGCGGCAAAGCGGTAGCCATCGCTTCGATGGCATTGTGGACCGGCGATTATGTGGTATCGCAGGCATTCCCTCCTCTGCTGAGTTCAGCTGGTCCGTCCAACACCTTCTGGTTATTCGGAGCCATCTCCTTGTTCGTCGTAATCTTTTTATGGCGCAAGGTTCCCGAAACCAAGGGGAGATCACTTGAACAGATGGAAAATATGTGGCTTGGAAAATGACCCCCACTTTAGCTCTCAAGAAGCCCGGACACATGTTATAATGCTTCAAAACACACGTCCTCTGAGTCATACCGACCTAAATCGGCAATGGTTCAGAGGCTTCTTATTATCAGTTTCCTTCCTCCTCCGCATAGTTCCTCACATTGCGCTCTACAGCAGAGCGGTATTCAACAGGCGTCTTGCCTGTGTGCTTTTTGAACAACATATGAAAATACTGCCTGCTGGCCACCCCTACATAATCTGCAATTTCTTGAATGGGAATGTCCGTTTGCTGAAGAAGCATACGAGCCTTGTCCACTCGCAGCATCGTTAAATACGCGGTGAGGGTTAGCCCAGTATGTTTTTTGAAAATACGGTGCAAATAACCTGGATGCAGATTCACAGCTGCCGCCATGTCCTTAACCACAATATCTCGGTCATAGTTCAGATGGAGAAATTCAATGCATCGTTTGATGTACATATCCGTTTGCTGTGTGTTGCTGCGCTCTGCCTCTTCCCGTAGACGTGCAATTCGTACTAGCAATTGCATAAAAAGCATCTCTGCCATTGCACCCGGCTGCTCTTTTCGTTGGTCCAGCTCCAGCACGAGACTTTTCAGCGCATAATATACCTCTTCCGGGTCCGATAGTACCAGATACGGGAACGGACGTGACATGAGAGTCGTGACCTCCTGCTCCTCTGCTGCCATTTGTCGGATAGACGGCCCTACCCTCACTCCCTCCGTAAAACCAAACTCTACATTTAGCATCCGGCACGGTTGTTCTCCTTCCACCACTAGTCGATGCGGTACACCTGCGTCCAGCATAATAAACTCGCCTTTACGCAGCGTGATGCTTTCTTCCACATTCTCTCCCGTTTGTACATCTACCCTGCAAAAGCCGGAAATCATGTACATAATTTCGGTAGAATGATGATCGTGGTAAGACATGGTGTAGTCATGCCATTGCTTGTAATAGTAAGCAAAAAAACGGGGAATATAATCCCCGTCACGCAGCCGTGGCTCAAACAGACTTCCGTTCATCCCCGCACCTCCACAAAATAGATAAGGATAACACGACAACGTATCTGAAACCGCTCTATTTTCACAGTTTAACAGACTGAGTCCTGTACTTCTATTTCACTCCATCGGACGATCTGAAATCCTTTGGAATACGGTAGGCGACTCCTGCCTAAAAGGTTGGGGATTTATCACTTTCTGGACTTAAATACTGAATCAACATTCCCGCAAATCGGTTAGCAATTTCTATATCATCAAGTTCGTTATTCCAATCGTCCTTGGACGTCAGACTCATTTTCTGGAGTATACCCATCATAGACGTAAAGATAAAATGAGCGGTCTTCAAGGGTTCCGTGTCGGAGTTTAATGATCCATCTTGGAATCCAACTTCCAGAGCATCCATCAGGAAATGTCGTTCCTTTTCCCGGCTAACAAAATTTTTGTACTGTTCTTTGAGTTCTTGATTTGAATCATAAGCTTCGTAATGCAGATCGAATAGAAGAATAAACTTGATGTATTCCGGATGTTGCCAAGCGTAATCAATCCATGCATCAAGCATCGAAGTAAGCATCTCTTTACCGCTCATTTCGGCTGAAGGTGCCCTTCTAACAAATTCGGTCATGCTCTCAAGGATTTCCATCTGAACCTCAAAGATCAGTTCGTTCATGGACTGAAAGTGCTTATAGAATGTGACCCGACTTACACCAGCCACGTTGCATACATCCTTAATATTAACTTTGAGAAAGCTTTGCTTCATAAAAAGTTCCTTGGCAGCCGCAATGAGTTCTTCCCGATTTTTGTTTTTCAAATTCTGGTGCCAGTTCTCAGTCATTAACAACCATCCGTTTCTCATTTTTCGATTTTTGTAAGGTTAAGAAAAGGGCAGATGCAAGGATAAGTGCACCAAAAATATAAGGAATATGAATGTGTTTGTCAAACATCAAACCCGCTAAAATGGGTCCCAATATGTTGCCTAGGCTGGTATACGTCGTATTCAATCCAGCGGCATATCCTTGACGATCACCAGCTGAGTTCGCGATCATTGTACTTACGGTTGGCCTTAGGAAGGCATTAAAAGCAAAAAACAGAGCCGAAACCGCCAGTAAATAACCTAAATTGACCTTAATTATCATTAACAGTAAAGCGATGGCTGTCATGATCAAAGAAAGACGTATCAGCTTCATTTCACCAAGTCTCTTGATGAGATAATCAAGTAGCCATATCTGCACAACGATGCCTATAATTGCACCAACCGTAATGATCATTGAAATTTTAGTGGCATCAAAACCATATTTTCGTTCCACAAAAAGAGCATACACCGTTTCGTAATTCATCAAACCTAATGTCATGATCAGAATGAGGAGAAGATAACGAAAATAGGATGTCCGAAATGAGTTTAGGATTTGGTTGCGAATTGGCTCCCGGCGGACCCATTGGCTAGCGGGTTTTCGTTTTTCCTTGGGCAGTGTCTCTGGCATATACAAACTAAGCAGCGTAGCTACAAGTCCAAGTCCACCAGCAAAAAAATAGGGCACCCTTATGCCAAACTCAGCAATCATACCGCCTAATCCCGGACCAAGCACCATACCCAAATTCATGGAGGCACCCAAGTATCCCATTCCTTTAGCTCGGGTTTCAGAAGTGGTAATATCAGCGACGTAAGCCATATTAGAAGGAACCATTAAGCCAATACCTATCCCCCCGATAAATCGGGCAATATATAGAAGAGGCAATGTCGTAGAAACAGCAAACATTAAATCCGAGATGACGGTTAAAAACAGACCGGTGATGATCATGGATTTTCGACCCCATCTATCCGAGAGCTGCCCACCTAGGGGCGAAAAAATAAACTGTGCTGCTCCAAAAGCGGCAATAAGATACCCCGCAGCAGCTCCTGCCGCATTAAATTGTTTCAGATATTCAGGCAGAATGGGAATCACCATACCTTGACCCAATAAAGCAATAAACAAATTCAGCATCAGAATGAAAAGTGGAAATTTAGCAGACTTAGGTAAGCTGCTCATGTTTGTAACCCCCTTCAACCATTTACACTATGTAACCCTTTACTATGTGTAAACTATATTAGTTGAAATAGGGACCCTTGTAAATAAAATTACAAACCTATTAAGCCAAGCTAATACCGGAAAGAGATCTTATTATTCTTGAGTTACACATTAGGCTCCTGTTTTGCAAACTCTTGTAACATGCCTCTTATTTGTTCTACCAATATAGCAGGCGCTTTCTTTGGTGAACCCGTGTCAAACGGAGGCTGAGGATCGTATTCCAAAATCAGCTGAACTCCTTTACTCATATCTTCTCCCAATTCCCATGCCAATAGCTGGAGTGCCATATCAATACCAGAGGAGACACCGGCTGCTGTAACGATTTTGCCCTGACGAACCACTCTCTCATCTGTTGGAATGGCTCCAAGAGATTGGAGCAGGTCTAAGGAACCCCAATGACTGGTGGCTACGGTTCCATTTAACAAGCCTGCGGCGCTCAAAATCAAAGAGCCGTTACAAACCGACGTGGTCCATTTTGTAGTTTCATGTATTTGGCGAATCCAATTTAACGTTTCTTCGTCATTCATTGTAGTTTTATAATTTGGCGGACTGCAACCTGGAACAACAAGAATATCAGCTGAACTAACCTCAGAAAAACTGTAATCGGCATGCAAATAACCCATATTTGAGTCCAGCTTGATTAACCCTTTTTTCTTAGCGACAAACTTCACTTCACATTTCAGTGTAGCAGCAAATACATCGTATGGACCTATTGCATCTAATGCCGTAATTCCATCGAAAAGCATGATTGCGATTTTCATGATGATCTCTCCTTTGAAGTGGGATTTTATTCTTGCACACTCATACTAACATACATATACGGGGTATGGGTATATTTATTGTTATGAAAGCAGTATCTTCATTTCAAACGCCTATTTAAGAGTACGTACCTGTAAAAAGGCATACTTAAAAAGGGCCACCCCCGGGGTAGTCCTTTTAAGTATGCCTGTAAATCTGTTAATTGCGAACCGGCTTAAGAGCTTTGCTTCCTCAACTGACCATAATATAAATCACTGTAAAAGCCTTTGTGAGCCAGCAGTTCATCATGAGAACCCTGCTCCTCCAGACGGCCATCCTTCAAGACCAGAATCCGGTCAGCCTGACGAATGGTATTCAGCCGATGCGCGATGACGAAACTTGTTCGACCCTGCATAAGCCGCTCCAGTCCTTCTTGTATCTTCATCTCTGTAATGGTGTCAATGCTGCTGGTTGCTTCGTCGAGTACAAGGATAGAAGGGTTGGCTAAAATAGCACGGGCAATAGCCAGCAGCTGTTTTTGTCCTTGACTGATGCCGCTGCCGTTCACTTCCAGTACCTTGTCGTATCCGTCCTTCATCCGCATGATAAAGGAATGGGCGTTAGCCAGTTTCGATGCTTGTTCAACCTCCTCATCGGTGGCGTCCAGTCTGCCGAAGCGGATATTTTCACGAATCGTCCCCTGAAACAGGAAGGAGTCCTGTAGCACAAATGCCATACGGGAACGCAAGCTTTCACGCCGGATGGTAATAATGTCGCGCCCGTCCAGCGTAATCGTTCCCTTGTCGGGACTATAGAATCTGGAAAGAAGCTGGATCAGTGTCGTTTTCCCTGCCCCGGTCGGGCCGACTAGTGCGATCATTTCACCAGGTTTGGCTTCAAAAGAAATACCTTCCAGCGTAACGCTTCCCTCATCATAACCAAAGGAAACATCCGTAAACCGCACCGCCCCCTCCACATGCTCTACCTCCCCTGCACCGCGTTCATCCTTGGACTCTTCATCTTCATCCAATATTTCAAATACACGCTCAGCTCCGGCAATGGCGGACAGCAGGGTGTTCCACTGGTTAGCCAAATCGTTCAGCGGTCTGGTGAACTGGCGGGCATATTCTACGAATACAATAATTGTACCTATAGTGATGGAACCTCGAATGGCCAAAATCCCACCGATCCCCGCTACAATAGCAAAGCTGAGATTATTCAGTCCGTTCATCAGCTTCGGTATAAAGCCTGAAATCGTTTGTGCCCAGAAGCCCGATAGCCGAATACGGTCATTACGCTCGCCAAAACCACGGATGACTCTCTTTTCCTGCGAAAATGCTTTAATAATCTGCTGCCCGGACAGTGTTTCTTCGATGTATCCGTTCAGTTCGCCCAAATTCTTCTGGCGTTCCTTATATAAAGGTCCGGTGCGTCGTGTAATCCAGCGCATCCCGGCAGCCATTAGCGGCACCACGATAAAGGTCAGCAGGGTCATCAGCGGGCTTAACCACAGCATCACCGTGAGTGTACCGATTAGCGTCAATATGCTTGAAAAAATCTGAATGGCGGAGCTGTTAAGCGTAGAACTGACATTTTCGATATCATTGGTCAGACGGCTCATAATCTCTCCCTGCTGACGTTTGCCGTAGAAAGGAATCGGTAGTCGATGCAAATGTGAAAACAGATCGAAACGCATGCGGTACACCGTCTCTTGGGCAATCTCAATCATCCAGATATTTTGCAGCCAGGAGGTTAGCGAGTTGAGCAGATATACAGCCCCTAATCCGATGAGAAAATAAATCCACGTGCGTCCACCCGGACCTTCGAGAAAATCATCCACCGCTACGCCGACCAGATATGGACCCAGCAGAGCCAGCCCGGAGCTGAGCAGTACCATGAACAGTACCAGCATCAGTTTGGCCTTACGGCGGGCCAGATAAGCCCATATCCGTCCTAACGTGCCAGACCAGTTCTTCGCCTTGGCCTTGCGGCGTCCTTCAGCTCCCGCCGGATTTCGCAGCACACCGGACGGCGGTGTAGGCTGACGGAACGGTTCAATGAGTTCCTTGAACATGCGACTCCTCCTTTCCGTATTGTGATTCATAGATACGCCGATACAGATCCGAGCTATCCATGAGATGCTCATGGCTTCCACTTGCCATCAGGCGACCCTCATCCAGCAATAAAATCTGATTTGCCGATGCGGTCGAGCTGATCTTCTGCGTAATGAGAAATGTCGTACAGGACAGACCATCAAGTGCATTCAGTAGTGCTGCTTCTGTCCCTACATCCAGCGCACTTGTGCTGTCGTCCAAAATCAGCACTGCCGGCTGACGCACCAGTGCGCGGGCAATCGAAAGCCGCTGTTTCTGTCCACCGGATAGATTGACGCCACGCTGCCCGAGCATCGTGTCATAGCCTTGCGGCAAGCGTTCAATCATATTATGGATTTGCGCCATGCGTGCGGCTTCCTGAATTTGCTCCAGGCTGGCATTCTCCAGCCCCCAAGCAATATTATCCCGAATCGAGCCGGTGAATAGCAGCACCTCCTGAGGGACATAGCCAATCGCCTCTCGCAATATGGATGCATCCAGTTCACGAGCGTCCTTTCCGTCAAAGCGCACATGACCTTCATCTTCTTCATACAGACGTGTAATCAACTGCACAAGTGAGGATTTGCCCGAGCCAGTGGCCCCCATAATAGCTATCCGCTCGCCCGGTCGCGCCTTAAAAGATATATCCTTTAGGACAGCCAGATCACTGCCCGGATAATGAAAGCTCACCCGGTCCATTTCCACCTGTCCCTCAATCCGTGTATGATGCGTTGAAACAGGCTCCAGCTCTTGCCCATCTTCATTAGATGTTTCCAATACCTCTCGAATCCGCCCGGTAGAGGCAGTTGCCCGGGAAAATACAACAACGATACCCGATAAGGCAGACAAGGCTCCAATCGTCCGCAGTGAATAATTGACGACTGCGACCACCTGTCCTACACTGGCATCCCCAGTGGAAATTTGGCCGCGTCCGAACCAAAGTACTGCAATAATCCCTGCATTCATCGTAAACAAAATGAACGGCATCGTCGTTTCTGTCCAGCGTAGAGCGGACACCGTCCCTTTCATCAACTCGCCTCCGTAATGGGCAAAACGTTCGATTTCATGCCGCATCCGCACAAAAACCCGGATGAGACGGATACCTGTCAGATTCTCCTGGATTACTCCGTTAACGTCATCCAAGCGTCGCTGGACACCTTTAAACAAAGTGACCGTTCGCCGCATCATCACCAACACAAACACGAACAGCACTGGGGCCATAACCGCCAATAGCAGCCCAAGCCTGAAATGTACAACCAGTGCCATGACAATACTGCCGATGACTACAAGCGGAACCCGCGTCATAAAACGCAGGCTCATAAACACCGTATCTTGTACTTGCGTGACATCCCCGGTCAGGCGCGTAATCAGCGACGAAGTGGCAAAACGTTTAAACACAGGATACGAAAAGGATTGCACTTTACGGTATAGCTTTTCTCGCAAATCATAGCCGAAGCCCTGACTTGCATGTGAAGCAAAAAAAGAGCTGGATATCCCCGCCATAAAAGCGATAACGGCACTCCCCACCAGTACACTGCCCCATAACCAGACGACGGACAAATCCTGCTGTCGGATGCCCTCATCAATGATTTTAGAGATCAAATATGGCTGTGATAGCTCTACCGTCAATTCCAGCAACATCATCACGAGCGCTGCGATGGCTGGAACCCGATATTTTTTTAGAAAAGAAAACATCATTCCCACAAGCATTCCTCCAATTGCCCATAGCCGTCCTTCCAGATCAGCGTGTAATGGTTATAAGATTCGAACCTGTCTGCTGTAAAACCATATATACGCACTTTATACAGCACTATATTTTATTATACCCTTCTGAACGGCTTCGTTTAACCAGCAAATTGGAGACTCCGGTTGTGAAATTAAAAGATATACAAGAAAGCGTTCCAGTCACGGTCACACTTACCGGACGGGAACGCCTTTTCGGTTATTTCGGCAGCTCTGCCGGATAATACTGCAGCCAGCGCCTTAAATCCGCGCTATGGATGACACGCTTGGGATCTTCACCGACTAGGCGAAGCCGCTCCAGCAGGAACTTGATTTCACCGGAGCCTGCCTCGATTCCTTCCTGCTTCAGCATATATTGAACTGCACTTCTGCCCGAATGCTTGCCGAGTACAAACGAATGGTCAGCGCCCAGCTCGGTCGGATCAAGGGCCTGATAGGCGGCGCGCTCCTTTAGCAGACCGTTGATATGTATGCCGGATTCATGGGCGAATACCATGTCTCCCACAATCGGTTTGCCTTCGGGAATGATTCGGTTGGAGGCTTTGGACACCAGTGCAGCCAGCGGGTTCAGCATTTCGGGACGGACACTGCAGGTTCCTTGATATAGGTCCCTCCACGACATCACCACTTCCTCCAGCGCCGTATTACCTGCCCTTTCCCCAAGGCCCGACACTGTGGTACTGGCCCAGACAGCTCCCGCCTGCAAAGCTGCCAAAGTATTGGCAAGCGCTAGGCCATAATCATTATGACAGTGAATCTCAAGCTCCACATCCTGTGGCACGCGCGATACAAACCTGTCTATACGGGCAGCTATGGCAGCGGGATGGTGAACGGACAGCGTGTCGGCATATCTGAAGCGCCGGATACCATCTCTATAGAGCTGACTCGTCAACTGCTCAAGGAACAGGTCATCTGCCCTTGAAGCATCCTCAAAGCCTACGGAAACAGTCAATCCTTTACACAGACTGTAATCGACAGACTTGCGGATCAGCTCAGTCACCTGCTCAGGGTTCATACCCAGCTTGGCCTTCATCTGCACCGTCGACACGGGAACCGAAATATGGGCCCAGCCGACACCTGTCGATTCAGCTGCATCAATATCCGTGAACACCGCGCGATTCCAGGTCATTAGCTTCATCTGAAGTCCGAGAGCAGCAATCCTGGCAATAGACCTGCACTCCGCCTTTCCCATTGCCGGAATTCCGATCTCAGCCTGCTCCACCCCCGCCGAGTCCAGCATGATGGCAATTTCAGTTTTTTCCTCGGCCGAAAAGGCAACGCCCGGAGCCTGTTCTCCGTCACGAAGTGTCGTATCACAAATATGCAACTGACTCATCTGTATCCCCTCCCGTTCCGCAGCACGGACAACGCGTGTTGCGTTTGACTGCTATGGTGCAACTACTCATATCCAGCACATTCATACGGTACATGCGGTCAGTGAAGAGATTGCCCGCATCTGTAATCCATTTGACCGCTTCCAGTGCAGCCATACAGCCAATCAAGCCGGAGGTGGCTCCCAGAACCGGGAAGCCCAGAGGCTCCCAAGGCTGTCCGCCTTCCGGGTAGAGACATTCTAGGCATGCCGTCCTACCGGGATCAATGGTCATCAATGATACTTCATAGGCGTACATGGCCGCTTCTATCATCGGTCTGCCATGTCGAACACATAGTCTGTTCAGCGCATATCTTTCCGGAAAGTCATACCGTGCATCAATCACGATATCCGCCGCTTCTACCCATGGTCCAGAGGATTCTTCCGTGATTCTGTCGGCGTGGCCTTCAAGCTGGGTCTCCGGATTAATACGGTGCAAATGCTGCAATGCCGTCTCCATCCGTTCCTCCCCGATTCGTCCGCTGTCCATCAGCACCTGCCGATTCATATCGGGCAGATGGATTACGCCCTCATGGGCCAATATCAGCTTTCCCACTCCAGCAGCGGCCAGGTACATGGCCGCTGTCCCTCCCAATCCTCCGATACCTGCAACCATAACAGTAGCCTGCTTTAGCCTGTTCTGACCTTCCGTTCCCAGCAGCTTCAACTGGCGTCCGTATCTACTGTCTTCCAGCAGCTGTACCATTCGTCCACCCCCTCCACGTGCGGCCCCGCCTTTAAGATATTCGGTCCGCAGGATCTTGACATCATATATGGTTGCTCTTCCTTACAGAAGGCTCATGATTCGGCTTTGCCGCTACCCTCCTCAGCATGCAGGATTTTGGCAAGCCACATGGGCGGATTACGAGCCAGCATATTCTGGAGACGCTGGACCTGCTCCTCAATGGTGCTACCGAAGGCCACCTTCACAGGCATAATGGTCCGTTTGGTAACCTGTGCGGCGGCCGAAGCGCCAATCTGTACCAGGAAGATCAAGGCACAATCCTCGATCAGGCCAATGCGGCTGGCGATCTTGCCCGCCTCGTTCTCATCGCTCCCCAGGGCTATCCGCCGATGCTCCAGGAACTGGACGCCTGAGTGCCGGATTTCGAATACAGTGAACATGGGACTCTGCCCAAAATGAGCATTCACATGCACACCGTCTTCCGTCGCAAATGCAACCTTCATCCTCCTCTCCCCCTCTCGGCAAGCAATACATTACCCACCTTGTTCACCCATTCCATGGTTCCACGGTATCCGACGTTTACGGATGTGTGGGCGCCCAGCTCGTCATACACCGGCAAGCCTGCCGGTACGAATGAGGCCCCGGCCCGTGCCGCTCCCTTTCTTCCATGTGAATTGCTGATCCACAAATCAACGCCCTGCGCGCTCTCCTCTGCATCATCCAGATCACCGATCCAGACTTCCCGTTCTGTCTTTTGCAGTGCGGGCGTGCTGCAGGGTGTAATTAGCCGTTTCAGTTCCACTCCCATCTCCTCCAGCCAGGCTGCGGTCGACAGCATATGATCCGGTTCTAGCGCCACTACAGCCGAAGCGCCAGAATAATAGAAATGGGCATCCAGCATGCTGTCCAACAGATTTTCACGCTGCCAGCGAAAGCGAACGGGGGCTGGCTCGCGGCTGATTTTCTGCAGAAAATGTATGAACGCATCGCTCGCGGCCAAGCCAGACAGACCAGCGAACAAGTGGTAGGGAATGCCTGCGGCATGATCCAGCCTGCGCGCCGGACGTTCCATGCTCGCGCCAATGGCAATGGTGCAGGAAGACTCCAGCATCTGGCAGGCTGAATCCAGCGGAGTCCCCCCTCTCGTCAAAGGGGAAAAGCCTGTCAGCAGGTGACCGGACAAGGAAGTGGAAATATCGGGGAGCGTAATAACCTCTAGGCCGAAGGAAGCGATAATATCCTTGATTTCCATGACATCTCCAGCAGTCAGATAAGAAGCCGGCAGCAGATTGATCTGCGTCCGGCGCTGTTTTTTGGGGGACTTGCCTCCGGCCAACCCGAGTACGGCATCCATTAGCGACTCTACTGTACTGCTGTAGCCCGTCTCCAGAGAGCCGTGAAAATCAGGCAGCGATACAGAAAACAGCAGACTGTCCTTCAATGCCCGTTCTCGCTTGAACGCCTTTACCCTGGACTGAAAATCAACGCCTGCCACCTCGGTGAGGGCCGTGCTGATAACGCCGATGACATCTGGATGGTGCTTGGACCAGATATGATCCAGCGCCTCCTCCAGATTCCGGTCTGCATCAAATATAACGTCCATCTCTTGCAGCGCAGAGGTCTGAACGGCAATCGGCTCTCGAAAATGGCGAGTCAGCAGCGCCTTGGAGAAGGCCGAGCAGCCCTGTGCGCCGTGCAGCAAAGGCATTGAGCGATACATCCCTTGCAGAGCCAGCACTCCGCCCAGAGGCTGTCCTACCTTGAGCGGGTTGACACTGACAGGCTTCGTGGCGGATTTAATCGGCAAATTCCGTCTCCTCCTCCCATGGAGCCAATTTGGCGGTCAGCTCCCATACCGGATGCTGTAGCGTATGCACAAGCTGTTTCGCTAGAGACAACAGCCCGTCATAGCCCGCATAGGCTTTGTGTCGTTCTTGATTGATGTCCACAAAAGGAATCTGTTCCTTGAGCGCCATATACATGTTCCGGCCCCCGGCAATGACCATGTCTGCCTTGCGGCTCCGTACGGTCTTGAGAATCTGCCGGGCGCCGCCTTCCGGGATGTATTCCGCATCATCTCCGATACGGTCAGCAATCCGGGATACATCCTCGGCAGTGCTCTTGTTCGTGCCTACACCAACTACCTTAATGCCCAGCTCCTGCAAAGCCGTAATGACAGACCAACTCTTTACACCCCCGGTATAGAGCACTGCCCGCTTTCCTTTCAGCTGCTTGCGATAGGGCTCCAGCTCCAGCGATAGCCTCACTTCCTCCCGTGCGGCCAGCTTATCCACCCGTCGCTCTACATCACGATCTCCGGTCAGGTATGCCATCTGCCGCAAGGAATAACTCGTCTCCTTTGCTCCATAAAATGAACCTTCAAAATAAGGAATGCCGTATTTACGCTCCATTTGGACTGCTAGGCCCAGCAAAGCCCGGCTGCATACGACCATATTGGCCTTGGCACGATGCGCCCATCCCACCTCACGGAACCGACCGTCCCCGGTAATTCGGGACAGGATACTCATTCCCGCCTGCTGCATCAGCCGCTCGATATGCCACATCTCACCCGCAATATTGTATTCCCCAATGAGATTGATATCATGGGAGGTTGTCTGTTCCGGCTCGGTGCTGCCGATAATATGCTGGAACAGCACATCTCCAGCCAGCCGGGTTCCGAGATTCTTGCTGCCCACAAATCCCGGACTGTTCACCGGAATGATCGGCGTCCCCAGCCGCTCCGATTCAGCCTTGCAGACCCCCTCAATATCTTCACCAGTGAGGGCTGTGACACATGTTGTATAGACAAACACAGCGGGAGGAGCAAAGCGGCTGACAATGTAGCGAATCGATTCATGCAGCTTCTGTTCACTACCAAAAATGATGTCCTGTTCTCCAAGATCAGTAGTGAAGCCATACGCCGACAGCTCCGGGCCGCTGGACAGGCTGCCTCTGCTCTCCCAGCTATTGCCGAGACAGGCAATCGGCCCGTGCACCAGATGAGCCGCATCTGCAATGGGGATCAGTGTAATCTGGGCCCCGTCAAAGGAGCAGCCACCCGAAGCCTCCCCCGGCACAGGCCGGGGACAGGGCGTGCTTTTGGGAATTTTGTTGCCGCAGGATACCTCCAGCCTTCCGTTAGACACAGCCGGCTCCATCCGCACACCCCCTTATTTCAAATAGAATCCATTGAAATCACAAGCCAAGCTGCCAACTTCCATCTACGCGGTACAGCAATTAGCGCACCAGATCAAAGCTATGATCCGGAGCCTGTTCTTCCATGACATCCAGTACGGTATTCACGAATTGGGTAAGCAGATTCAGCGCACCCTGGTAGCCGATAATCGGATAACGATGCAGATGATGCCTGTCGAAGATCGGAAAGCCCACACGGAGCAAAGGAATTTTCGCCTCTTTGGCCGCGAACTTCAGATGGGAGCTACCAATAGCCAGGTCCACCGGGTCCTGGAACAGCAGCGAACGCATATGCCACAAATCCTGACCGGAATGAACTGTGGCTTCTGCACCGTAAGGACTGGACTTCAGCAGAAGCTCTGCTTCCTTCTCAAATTTCCGGTCCCCATTGGAGCAAACAATATGCACCGGCTCCATACCCAGCTCCAGACAAAAGCCAATCAGGCCGATGAGCATATCCGGGTCTCCCGCCATAGCCACTCGTTTGCCGTGCAGATAAGCATGCGAATCCATCATGGCATCCACAATTCGGGCGCGCTCCTGCTTCAATGCCTCGGGAATCTCTTTTCCGGACAGACGGCTGATCTCTTCAAGCAAGCAATCTGTAGCGCGGATGCCCAGCGGCGTGGAGATGGAAGACACCTGCTGTCCCCAGGTTCGCTTCATATAGCCTAATGTTTTACGAAGAGAGTACTGCTGGATCGCCAACGTGCCGGCAGCATCTGCGGCCTCGGGCACATCCTTAAGCGGCGTTCCCCCGTAATAGTAGCTGTACTCTCCAGTGGCCCCTGAATCAAAATTACTGCTGTGGTCACCCAGAATGGTATACGTAGCGCCGAACATCCCCAGTATGCGCCGCATTTCCGCAAAATTGCCCGTATACCCGTCAAACCCGAGCAGTACATTCAGCTTCAATTCATGACCAGGCTGCGGCGTCCGGCCTGACTTGTTATACAGCGTCTCCAGCACAGAGCGCAGCATGGCGTCATAGCCTGTAATATGTGAACCGGAGAAGCTGGGGGTATTGGCAAAAGGAACCGGCATATCCTCGGGAAGGGCTCCCTCCTGACGGGCATTAGCCAGGAAGGCAGACAGATCATCTCCGATCACCTCTGCCATACAGGTCGTGCATACCGCAATCATCTCCGGGTGATACAAGGCAATACAGTTCTCTATACCGTCAATGAGGTTGCGCATGCCGCCGAATACGGCGGCATCCTCGGTCATCGAGGTGGAGACGGCAGGAACAGGCTCTTTGAAGTGGCGGGCAAGATGGCTACGGAAATAAGCCGTACAGCCCTGTGAGCCATGAATGAACGGGAGCGTTTTTTCGAAGCCCAGCGCAGCCATAACCGCCCCCAGCGGCTGACAAGCCTTGGCCGGGTTCACGACTACAGCTGTACGAGCGAAATTCTTATCCTTGTATTCCTTGGTCTTGGTGTACTCTAGGGTGGCGGTAACCTCCTCTGGAGAGCAAGGGGCCTCGAAGGCCCGTTTCTCCTCACGCTGGCGCACATATTTATCCTGCCGAAACAGCTGATTGTGATCGACAATGTTCAGACGCTCGCTCATACCGGCACCTCCGCAGTCTGCCGGGACGGCAGCAGGCTCCATACTGGACTGTTTATGGTCATATCCATATCACGTGCAAAAATCTTGAAGCCGTCAAAACCATGATAAGGCCCGCTGTAATCCCAGGAGTGCATTTGACGGAAGGGAATGCCCATTTTGTGATACACGTATTTCTCCTTGACTCCGGCGCCCATTAAGTCAATATTCAGCCGCTGGGCCAATTCTTCCAGTTCATATGCCGTTGGATCATCGTACAGAATAGTGCCTTCCTTTACATCGGGAAACGTCTTTTCGTAATCATCCTTATGGGCAAATTCATAGCCTGTAGCCACAATTTCCATACCCAGGTCCTCATAGGCACCGATGGTATGCCTTGCCCGCAGTCCGCCAATCAGAAGCATCACCTTTTTGCCTTCCAAACGTGGGCGGTATTTACGGATGACCGCCTCCATCTGCGGCATATATTGGGCGATGACCTGCTCACATTTTTCCTGAATCGTCTCGTCAAAGCGGGCAGCAATCGCTCTTAGGCTCTCCATCGTCTTGGTCGGGCCGAAGAAGTTATATTCCATCCAGGGAATTCCGTATTCCTGCTCCATTGTTGTGCACATATAATTCATGGAACGATGACAATGGATCAGGTTGAGCTTGGATTTATGCGCAATCCCCAGCTCATTGATCGTACCGTCACCCGACCACTGCGCTATGACCCGCAGTCCCATTTCCTCCAGCAAAATGCGCGAGGCCCAGGCATCACCGCCGATATTGTAGTCTCCGATAATGGAGACATCATAAGGCCCGGACTCCTTTAGCTCGCGGCGCCCCATCAGAAAATCGCGGATAGCATCATTGGCAATGTGATGGCCCAGAGACTGACTCACCCCGCGAAAGCCCTCACAGCGTACAGGAATGACCGGAATGCCCAGCTCCTCTGTCATCTTCTTAGCCACGGCCCCGATATCATCACCAATCAGTCCGACCGGACATTCAGATTGCACGGAGATGCCCTTAGCCAACGGGAACATCTCCTTAATTTCCCTGCAGATCACCTCCAACTTCTTATCTCCGCCGAACACGATATCCTTTTCCTGAAAATTGCTTGTAATCTGCATGGCGGTAAAATTATCGATTCCCAATACCCCATTCGCATAATTGCGTCGGGTACCCCAACTGTATTGCCCGCAGCCGATGGGACCATGGCTAATGTGCACCATGTCTTTAATCGGGCCCCATACCACACCCTTGGAGCCTGCATAAGCACAGCCCCTTGCTGTCATGACGCCGGGCCGTGATTTCATGTTGGACTTAATGGAACAGGTTCCGCAGTTCACAAGCTCCTCATCCGCGATCTCAAAATGCTTGGTCCGGTCCTTCTTGGCCTTCTTGGGATATACCTCCAGTATCTCCTCTACGATCTGCTTTCCCTTATCCACAATACTGCTCATTTGGCCTATTCCTCCCTCCTGCGAGCTACGCGTTCAGCTCCCTCCATCATCACACGATGGTTCCGTCATTAAGCCTTCTGGCTGCAGCCTACTGCCCGGACGCCTCAGCTTTGTTGATTTCGGTTTCTTCATCCTCAATAATGCCAAATTCCATCAACAGATCCTCCAGATCTTCCATGGAAATGGGAGTGGGAACCGTTAGCATATCGTTATTCAAAATCTTACCTGCCAGCTCTTCATACTCCGCAGCCTGCTTATGTTCCGGGTTATATTGGGTAACAGTCATACGGCGCAACTCAGCGTGCTGCACAACATTGTCACGCGGCAAAAAGTGGATCATCTGCGTGTTCAGCCTTCTTGCAAGCTCCGTAATCAGTTCCGCTTCCCGGTCCGTATTCCGGCTGTTGCAGATTAAGCCGCCCAAACGCACCCCGCCGCTGTTGGCGTACTTCAAGATCCCGCGTGCAATATTGTTGGCAGCGTACATAGCCATCATCTCACCTGAGCATACGATGTAGATTTCCTGCGCCTTCTTTTCCCGAATCGGCATGGCGAACCCCCCACACACAACGTCCCCCAGTACATCGTAGGACACGAAATCCAGCCCTTCGTAGGCGCCCTCTTCCTCCAGAAAATTAATGGCTGTAATGATGCCGCGCCCAGCACAGCCGACACCAGGCTCTGGCCCACCACATTCTACGTTTAGAATGTCACCGAAGCCCTTCTGGACAACGTCCTCCAGCTCCAGGTCCTCCACCGTACCCATTTCAGCCGCCAGATGCAGTACGGTTTGTTGGGCTTTCGTATTCAGAATAAGACGGGTGGAGTCTGCCTTGGGATCACAGCCTACAATCATAATTTTTTGTTTGAATTTGGTCGCGAGCTGAGCCAGTGTATTCTGCGAGGTTGTCGATTTGCCGATACCGCCCTTACCGTAAAACGCAATTTGTCTCATATTTTCTCAGCCTCCAAAATGTTCAATGGGTAAATCCGAATGATTGCCCTTAACTCCCTTATTGCGCTTACTTCCCTTATTGCTCTGCACAGGATACATATAACGTAGAAATTTCACATATTCCAGAACGGATTCTTCAATTTCCCCGCCGCATACAATAGGTAGCACGCCTGCTTCCTGCAATGTCTCTTTGGGGGCTTCGCCTATGCCGGACGACAGCAGCAATGCACAGTCATGCACCATGGAAAGGATCTCCTTCATCGTCTCGGCCTTGTCCCCATTGCAATCGGCTTTCCCATGGCAATAGGATTGCACCTTACGAATGCCTATGAAATTTACGATAGTCCCGTCGCTTTCATAGATCATGAATTCCTTGGCACGACCGAAATGCTGATTCACCTTCCCTCCGCCACGACTGGCCACAGCGATTAGGACTGGCTTTGAGGTAAAGCTTGCTTCAGGCTTATCCTCCGATAACGGGCAGCTACATCCAACCCCGGTTGACGGTTGTTTGTGGTGCGATTGTCCCTCCTTGCGTTCCATTCTCACTCTCACCTTCTCATCCAGTTCTTTCTGAAATTGTGCCCTTGCCTCTTCATCCATGGGAGGAGCAGCCGCAATGTTCTCCCATGTAAAATCCTGATTACGATCCTCGCCCAGCAGTCCAATCGCATCCGCCCTGCACTGACGGCAATGGCGCATAATGACAGCTCCCGCCTCAGCACATTGCTCCTGCAGCTGCCGGACCAGACGGGGACGGGGGGCCCGCATCCCTTCCTGCTCATACCGACTGCCGGGTGCGATGATGAGCGGCATAATGTTGTGCAGTACCGCGCCGTGATCCTTGACCACCCTGGCTACCTCTGGCAGATGGACATCATTGACTTCAGGAATCAGCACCGAGTTTACCTTGCACAATACGCCTCTCGAAGCCAGCATCTTCAAGCCTGCCAGCTGGCGGTCAATCAACAGCCGCGCGGCCTCCTCTCCTGCATAGCGTTTTCCTTCATCGTAGACCCATCCATAAATGCGGCTCCCCACCACCGGATCTACAGCATTGATCGTGATCGTGACATGCGAAATACCTAACTCTACAATCCTGTCAATATGCCTGATCAAGGTAAGGCCATTCGTGCTGAGACAGAATATGACATCCTTAACTGTCTCACGGACCCGGCGGAAGGTATCGAAGGTTGCCTCCGCATTGGCCAGCGGATCTCCAGGTCCCGCAATGCCGACAACGGACAGTTGCATCAGCTGTGCCGCTACGCCATAGGTCTTGCTCGCCGCCTGCTCCGGCGTGAGCAGTTCACTAACAACGCCGGGACGGCTTTCATTGACGCAATCGAATTTGCGGTTGCAATAATGGCACTGAATATTGCATGCCGGGGCTACTGGAAGATGAATGCGCGCAAAATAGCGATGTGCCTCTTCGTTATAACAAGGATGTCGTCTGAGGGTGTCCAATGCTAAGGGGGTTTCCGAGAGATCAGCTAAAGAGTCCATTCATTCCCTCCTCTCCACGTTATATTCCCTTACACAAATCTCTGTTTTTGTCTGGAATATAATTACATCTTAGAGTCAGGGACAAAACCAGTCAATTCACTTCTCCATGAAATCCCTGACATTTATCTTCATTTCACATATGTGTCAAATTTTACGTCAGGTAAGATATCACACTCTTTACATGTGTGCGGTTACATTTTATATTCTCAATAACATCAAAACGTAAAAAAAGAGAGTCCGTTAAGACGGCTCTCCTTTTGAAATAAGAAATTCAAATTGGCTCGATCCTTACATGTTGGTAAAACGCCTGCCCTCCAAATACATTCACACCCACATGTCCCTCGGTGAACGTACTATCTTCCAGGTCGATGACCTGCTCACCGTCTACATCAATACGAATGCGCAGGCCCTCCGCCACGATTTTAATATGATGAAACATTTCGGGCAAAACGAATCTTGGAACCTTAGCAAGCACCTGCTGATCCTCGAAACGTCCGTCTTTTTTATAGAACAGACGAATCAATTTCAGATTGGGGTCCAAATTCAGATAATAGCCACTCGATCCGTCAGCATTGGCGCGGAAGAGCATGGAGCCTGCACTTCCATTTCCATGCAGCTTCATATCAGCCTCATACGTAAAATCTTCCGCCTGCTCAGTAGCCATATAATTCGCATCGCTGATATAGCTTCCTCGTATCCCATCCGTTGTCACGATCCACCGCGATGCGGAAACATCCGGCTTCCAACCTGTAAGGTTGGTATGAAACACCCCACCGTGCACCTTAACCAAGGTACTGCCACGGACCTTATCCTCCGAATCGGAAGCCGTAACAACAGCTTCTCCCGGGGCAATCGCCTCTATTAGCGCACTCCCGTCCTCGGACGCGGTGATCTTTACAATCTTAGGATTGTTAGAGACCCAAATCAGCGAGTTTTCTTTTTCTCCAGACTCATCCTCCACACTCGCGTACAGACGCTTCGTCTGCTCCCTCGCAAGCTCCACATAAGTGTGATCCATGATCACTCTGGTGGACGAAGCATCTGGTAGCCTCCAGCTGTTCCGCAAGGCATAAACATGGAGGGAAACAACCTTCACCTCACCACCCTGGGTGTAAAAGCCCATCCCTCTTCGCGCCGAATCGGGCAAAATAATCTCCGAAAATACGACTTCTCCATCATTCCCAAACACCTCAACCGAGGATTCGTCCACAAATATACGCATTTGAATTCGATTTCCGATAGGTGCAAGTGATGCTTTATGAAGCGTTGAAAATAGAATAGAGAAATCTGTAAGCCCTGAATCAGCACGGTTTACAAACATTTGTTGTATGTCTGTTGTATAGCCGACCGCCGTTCTTTGCTCACCGCCATCCCGCACGTAAAACCCGAATGCTGAAGCAGCCCCAACAGAAGGCAGTTCGAACACCGCTTCAATCTCATAGGCACCTGCATCCAAACCTTCCAGTATATTCGGAGAAGATTCCGTGACACTTTGATTTTCTATCGCAAATAAACGGAAACGCAGCGAAGTCAGCTCGGATATCGGATGCTGTATCAAACGGATGCCTTCACGAGTTGTTTTTAGCGATAACTCTCTCGGGATGCTAAACTGTCCCTTCCAGGGAGAAGTCGGAAAGCTGAACGGATAGTCCCAATTCGTCATCCATGCCAGCATGATACGCCGCCCGTCGGGTACATCGGAGAAGGACATTGAGGCATAGAATTCCTTGCCCCAATCGGTTTTCAACACCTTCCCCGGTGAATGATCGTTTTGAAATTTGCCATCAGACATCAGTTCACCGATAAAATATTCCGCATCCGAGCCTTGAGTGTTTGTGCTGGCTCCAGTGCTAATCATCAGCACCCATTTAGAGGTGTTACCATCGTCTACCGGAAGCCGAAATAGATCCGGGCATTCCCATACCCCACCACGTATATAATCACCATAGCCAAAGTTATCCGTCCAGCGCCAATCTATTAGGTTCGTGGAGGTAAAAAAACGGATATGATCGCCTCCCGACACTACCATAATCCAGCGCTGATAGGCTTCATCCCACACTACTTTAGGATCACGGAAATCCCAATTGCCAGGATCGTTTTCACTTCGACCCGGGTTCTCTATTACAATCGGACGGTCTTTCGGGTATTGCCATGTACGCCCCCGGTCTGTGCTGTAAGCAAGGCCGATTCTCTGGTTTCCCTTGGGCTGATCGGGATTGAAGGAAGTGTAATAGGCAATCAGCCCTGCTCCTCCGTAGTCACCGAACAAGCTGGAAGTATTGGTTAGATCGGCTACAGCCGAGCCTGACCAGATATGACCAAGATCATTCCACTTCAACGCAAACGGAAGCCTTTTCCAATCCAGCAAATTTTGGCTGACCGCATGCGCCCATTGTCCACCATCCTGATGAAACAGGTGATACTCCCCCTCAAAATAAACCAATCCGTTTGGATCACTCGCCGAGCCTCTGGCAGGAGAATAATGATACTGTGGGCGATATTTTTCTGTATAGTAATTGGAGACAGAGGTGAGGTAGATATCCTGAAAATAAGCAGTTCCCCCGGTCACTTTCAAGCCTATAAAACCGTTGGTATAGCTGCTATCGATGATATCAATTGCCGCAGGAGTATATCCATCTATAAATACCTGAATCCGCTCTCCATGAGCGATGATTTCCAAGTAGTGTTTGCCGCTGAACCCACCCGGATATGTCTGTGCCGACTTTGTAATCAACGTTCCGTCCGCCTTCTTCAGTTGTACGCGAACCTGATTGCCTTCGCCTTGCACAGAAGCAACATATCCATCCTTCCCATCCTGACTCCCTCTGAAAAATAGTCCTACTTCCATCCCCGGTTCGGAAGGATTCAGTGTCACACCGCCTTCCAGCACCAGGTCTGTAGCTGCGGAGCCATATATTTTCAACGCATCTTCTGCACTTGTTCCCTCAGCCCTTTGCCCTTTCAGGTCAGGTTGCCATTTTCCACGAATCAGGAGCGGTCGGCTTAGATTCGTATCTATATCACTGACTTGAATGTTCTGAAATAACGCCGATCCATTCCAGACATTCAGACCCAAATATCCTGATGTATAAGTCGTATCGACCACATCTATAATCGGGTTATATCCCACATCCCAGAACACTTTAAGATGGGAACCCTCTACGCTCACCTTGAGATGATAAATAGCTCCTTTTTTTAAATTGACCTGACGTTCCTCTTTCAGTTTTCCAATATCCCCGGCAGCATCCCGCAGCCGCAACAATCCGACAGCTGGTACGATCTGGAGCATATAAGAAGACCACCCGTCCTCACTGGAACGGAATACTAGCGTGGCATCCGCCTGTGTGTCAGTGACCATCACATCCGTCTCAAAAGTAAAATCCTGAGACGTTGTTCCGGACATAGCCATCACATTTTCCTGCGGCTCCGACCTCAGCAAAAGTCCCTGGATGTTATCTTCTATGTGCCCTTGCCCTGTAACCTTCCAGTCCGTCAGATTCGTTCGAATAGTCGGGAACTCCCGCTTCACATCCAACCCTCCAAAGCATAAAGCTCCAGCGAAAACAACGTGATCTGCTCATCCGCTGTGAATATTTCAAGACCCTTAGATTCTGCATCGGGAAATATTAAATCGGTAATTACCACCTGCCCGTGGTTAAAAAACACTTCAATGGACGAACGATCCACATAGATATGAAGGTCCAATCGGTTTTCTGCCGTTTCCAGTGGGACTGCGTGTCTCCCTGCAAAGTCCTCATGAAAATCCGAACAGCCTGACCTTGTCCGGTCTACATATACTTCCTGTGTTTCGGAAGCATAGCCGACGAGCGTATCCTGTTCGTCTGATACCCGCACTTTGAAAGCAAAGTCTCTGTCGGTCGCAACTTCAGCTACAATTTCGTAGCAGTCCAGCCGCAAGTCCGAGAATGCGGCCTGAATTTCAGCCAACGATGGCTCTTTCAGGGATAGGACAGGAGTCCTCAATCCTTCCAGCTCCCGAACAGGACGCTGAGTAAGTGCAACTTTGCCGTTTCTCGTTTCCAGCGCGAGTTCTCTCGGAATGGACATGGCCCCTCTCCAGCGTTCAGTTGGTGTCAGGTTGGCATATCTCCAGTTACTCATCCATCCAATAAACAGGCGCCGTCCGTCCTCCACCGGGATATCTGACCAGCACACACCTGCGTAGTTATCTCTGCCATGGTCGAGCCAGCGGACCTTTTCGCTATCCCTATCCGCCACAAATGTCGCCCCATCAAATTCACCTGTAAAATACTGTGTTCTAGACCCTTCTCGAATCTCTGGAGTATCGCCAATACTTACGAGCATGACCCACTTCACCCATGTTGACTCTCCATCAACATAAAGCGGAAATAAATCCGGGCATTCCCACACTGCGTCATGGCTACCTATGCCATGTCCAAATTCACTGGCAAAGGCCCATTCCTTCAAATTAGGAGAATGATAGATTCGAACCGTCTGCCCACAAGCCAGCACCATCACCCACTGCTCTGTAGGCTTATGCCAAAACACTTTGGGGTCCCGAAAATCAATGCAATGCTCATCCTCCAACACCGGGTTGCCTGTGTATTTAATCCAGCTCTTACCTGAATCGGTACTATAGGCAAGGCTCTGGGACTGCCGTATCTGATCCGTGTCCGGATTCGAACCATGATGAGTGAAAATAGCTACCAAACCCGGTTTGCCTCCAAAAAATCCAGATGTATCCTTCTCATCTACCACGGCGCTCCCCGAAAAAATCATTCCTTGCTCATCCGGCCCCAAAGCAATCGGCTGCTCCTCCCAGGTCACCAAATCAGTGCTGACCGCGTGCCCCCAATGCATAGGTCCCCATGTTGTGCCAAATGGGTGATGCTGGTAAAACAAATGATAGCGTCCTTCAAAATAAACCATTCCGTTTGGATCATTCAGCCATCCGCTTTTCGGTGAAAAGTGATAGGATGGGCGGTATTCATCTTGTCTAATCATATTCATATACTCCAGCTCCCTCGAAAAAGAATCATTTACTTGCATTTCTGTCATAACCCGCCTGCTTGATTTGCAACCATTCCTGTAGCCCCAGACTGTTCAGCTCCTGCAAATATTCCGGCCACTCCTCCTCTACCTTGCCGTTCTGGTACCATTCCGTACGTTTCCGGAGAACATAGGCGAATAGATCGGTTTCAATGGTCGATAAGCGGTCCAGCTCATCTATAGAGAAAAACACTTTGGGATAATTATGATCCGCCTGCATATGGGGAACCATCACCTTTTTGAGCAAACCTAGTCTCCATGTGGCATCTTCTGGCTGCGTGGTGTATTTTCCGTAGTATTCATCCAATACAGCTAACGGTCCACCAATGTTCGTCTTTTGTCTGATTTCCACCGGAGCTGATCCTTCCAGTGGTAGATGCTTCAGCATTCCCTTTGTCGTATCATACTCAAAAATATTTTTCTGCTTGGTATCCCCGTAAGTTCCCCAATTGTTCTGTATAGACTGGATCGGATCATAGAGCTGGTCAATCCACTTGGCGGTAGCTTCCAATTTCTTATTGGTACTGGTGATCACCATACGCCCCCGATCGAAGCCAATACCATTGGACCGTGTGACATTTACATGTCCATCCGGGCCAGCCAGTGGCGGCATTAGGTCATATTTTTTATTCGTGCCTGTAATATTCGCTTTATCCCATGTAAAGTACAGGCCATAGCGGTGATCCTTCCCTTTGGCCAGATACGTGTTCCAATCCTGCTGGGAAGACTCTATGTCCACCAGCCCTTCCTTGTATAAATCATGAATATATTTGACTGCTTCCTTATATCCGTTATCTGCTGCTGTAAATACGACTTTTCCATCGTTTGTCACCACTGTATGATCCCAGTTCTCTCCAAGACCAAAGGCTCCGTATAAAAAGGCTAAGTCCTCGCCCCCCGGTTTATCTATAAACGATAACGGAATTTCGTCCGCCTGCCCGTTGCCGTTGGGATCTTTTGTTTTAAAAGCAATTAAGACCTGCTTCAGCTCTTCGGTCGTTTTGGGCATGGACAACCCTAGCTTCTTTAGCCACTCCACATTAATCCACGGCAAATCATCCACGGACTGGATTGCTTCTTTTCCCGTTCCTAATTCTTCAATCCATGGAAAGGAGTAAATATGTCCATCCGGCGCGGTCAACATGGCCTTATATTCCGGTGATTGCTCCAGCACCTTTTTAAAATTCGGCATATGCTGTTCGATTAAATCCTCTACCGGAATAATGACGCCGTCTTTGGCTAGCTTGAGCAGATCATAATCGGAGTACCCCGCATCAAACACTGCATCGGGGAGATCCCCGCTAGCAATAGCCAGATTTCTTTTTTCAACAAACTGATCACTGGTAAAGTTCTTCCAACGAATATGAATGCCTGTCTTTTCTTCCAGCCGTTTGTTAATCAGCTTGTCGTTCGGGTCTGCCGGAGCGAGTGGTGAGCTTTGGGTTAAAAAGTGAAGCGTCACTTTTCCATTCACATCTGTTGATTCGTTCTCATTAGAGGAACTGCTGCTGCCGCAGCCGGAAAGAATCAAGATCGCCGCTAGTGCGGCAAATGAGGCAGTTTTGAGCATCTTCATCTGGATGACCTCCATGGAATAAAGTAAAGAAGCATGCATGTAGCGTATGGTAAGTGCAGCCCTGTTATTTTAAGGAGCCGACCATAACACCTTTCTCAAAATACTTTTGGAAAAAAGGATACATCACCAGCAACGGCAGGCTTGAAATGACAATAGATGAATATTTGATCATTTCAGAGAGACGTTTTAGCTCTGCCATCGCTAATTGATCACTAATCATGCCTGGCATCGTCTGATTCTGGATCAGGATAGATCTAAGTACCAATTGAAGCGGATGCAGTTGTGGATTATCCAAATAGATCATGGCGTCGAAATACGAATTCCACTGACCGACAAAGGCATATAACGCAATGACAAAAATAATCGGCTTGGACAGCGGCAGCACAATTCTGAAAAATATCGTCCAGTCTGAAGCCCCGTCCACGTTGGCAGCTTCTTTTAATTCATTTGGAACACCTTTAAAGAAGGTTCGCGCCAAAATCAGATCCCACACATTGATTGCACCGGGGAGGAGAATGGCCCATACGGTATCCAGCATCCCTAAATTCTTGACCAGCAGGTAGGTAGGAATCAGTCCTCCACTGAAAAACATGGTGATGATAAACAATGTCATGAAGAAATTCCGTCCCACTAGGCTGTTCACCGATAAGGCATAGCCAGCGCAAATCGAAACCGTCACAGAGATCAGGGCAAAACATGAAGAATAGAACACCGAATTGGCAAATCCACGGAGCATCGCCGGGTTGGACAAAATTTTCCGATAGCCCTCCACACTCCAATCAGAAATACGAAATGATAGCCCTTTGCTTAACAAAACGGTCGGGTCCATAAATGAGGCAATGACGATATAACCCAAGGGAACTACGATAATCAAAACAGCCAGAGTGAGCACAATGTAATTCACACTTAGGATGAAGCGATCCAGATTGGAATGTTTGACTTGCATAAAGAGGCTCCTTTCCTAATAAAGCCCTTCTCCCTCATTGAGCTTCTTAACGATAAAATTAACGGTCAGCAGCAGCACTACGTTGATCACGGAATTGAATAGCCCGACAGCCGCAGAATAGGCGTAATTGCCAGATTGCAAGCCGACTTTATACACATAAGTAGGAATAATTTCAGAAGTAGGCAAATTCATGGATGTCTGCATGAGATACGCCTTCTCAAATCCAATCGACATGATCCCTCCTGCTGCAAGTATAAAAACAATCGCCATAATCGGTTTAATCGTCGGTAAATCAATATGCCAAATGCGCTGGAGCAGATTAGCCCCGTCCAGACTTGCTGCATTATGTAGCTCAGGGTCCACATTCGCGAGCGCCGCTACATAAATGATTGAAGACCACCCTGCCCCCTGCCAAATGCCAGACAGGATATAAATCCAGCGGAAATATTCAGGCTCTGTCATAAAGATCACAGGGTTGCCGGTCACCGACGCGATGATTTGATTCAGCGGTCCCGTCGGAGACAAGAAAATAAACAACATCCCCACAATAACAACGACAGAGATAAAATTAGGTGCGTACAAAACAAGCTGGATATTCTTTTTCAATCCCGCTTTGCGGATTTGGTTCAGCATAACCGCCAACAGGATCGGTACAGGAAAGCCAAGCAAAAGGCCATAGAAGCTCAGCTTCAGCGTATTGAAGAAAATATCCGTAAAATTCGGTGAGTTCAAAAATTTAGCGAAGTATTTCAGCCCGACCCAGTCGCTTCCCCAAATCCCTTTGAGCGGGCTAAAATCCTTGAACGCAATAATCGCCCCATACATCGGGACATATTTGAAAAGAATCGTAAGAATTAGTGCAGGTGCCAGCAGTACATAAAGAAAGTAGTTCTTGTGAATATAGTTTAATTTGCTGACAATGGACCTTTGCTCCCCCAGTTTGGCATTACTTTGAGCTGCCTTAGCCAAGTTCGCCATTTGCATTCCCCCAATCTGTAATCAACGTTTGTACACTAAATGTGAAAAGGCTTACAATTTTCATCTTCAATTTACCAAATCGAAATATCATCCGTCAATAACTTTTGTAAAATAATTTATTTACATTTAACCAAAAATATTTGTTTTAAAGCTACATTTTTGTAACAATAAACGATAATAGTCATAGCTCATAACCCAGATTTGAAAGTTATCCATTAACAACGACTACTTACGCTTTACCTTTACATAATTACAAAAGTAAAAATAATTTGCGCATTTGTAATGTTAACATTGCTATTTTATGCGAACTATTATACATTTAGGATACATTTTAGGTCTGTACGGAAAGCCGTAAGAGGACATTGTACCTCTCAGGCAATCCATTTATTAGTGAAGGTGGAACCTGTCTATGAAGAAAGAAAAAGTCACCATTCAAGACATTGCTGACGCTTTGGGAATCTCCCGAAATACCGCGTCCAAAGCGATTAACGGTAGTGATAGCATCCCGATTGATACTCGAAACAAGGTCATTAAAAAAGCGATAGAACTTAAATATAAGCAATTTGCCTATGTGGAAACGGAGAGTATCATCCCGAAAAATCAAGGTAACATTGCTCTGGTCACATGCAATCTGCCGAACAGCTCACATTTTGGCTCCTTGCTCATCAGTGGTCTGGAGAAAAGAATAAGCGCAGAAGGATATAATCTGTCGATTCATATTGTGCGGGAAAATGAAATTCATGCAGGAACACTTCCTAACAATTTTGAAGCCTCCAAGGTGAATGGAATTATTTGTATTGAAATGTTTGATCCACAATATACTGAACTCATTACGGATTTGGGACTGCCTACGATCTTTATTGATTGTTCTGTGGACATTTCTTATCCTGATTTGAAAGCGGATTTATTGCTGATGGAAAATGAACATAGCGTTTATTCTGTCACCAAAAGCCTGATTCACTGTGGATTTACGCGGATCGGGTTTGTCGGGGATTATAAGCATTGCAAAAGCTTCAACGAGCGGTGGGTTGGATATAACAGAGCTTTAATCGAAGCAGGTCTACATGTGGATTTATCTTGCTGTATCGTCGATCAGGACCGAAATTTTTTCTCCGAATCGGATTGGATGGATAAACAATTGGAAGGCATGAGCGTGTTACCGTCTGCGTTCGTGTGCGCCAATGATTTTATTGCCGTCAGTGTTATGAAAGCGCTCAAAAATAAAAACTTGAAAATTCCTGACGATATTGCCGTGTTTGGGTTTGATAATGCTCCTGAATCCCGGATTGTGGAACCTCATTTGTCCACCGTGCATATCTACAACAACGAAATGGGCATTACGGCGGCTGAGATGCTACTGGCGCGGGTCAAAAATCCTTCCCGACCTTATCAGATCACGCATATCAGAACAGAGCCGATATTTAGAGAATCCACTCCAGTGTTACAAATAGAAAAATGAAAAAGGTGTTCTGACGACGCTCCGCGAACGGAACGTTGCTCCAATCGCTGTTGTATCCGGATTTTATTAAATAGCCTAGTGGTAAAAATCCGGATACAAAGGCGACCGCTCACGCTTTTTCGCAATTGTTCCGTCCTCTCCGCTGCTTTCAGCGTTTCCCTCATTATTAAGGCTTTTCTAACCATTAATATAGACCTTGGATAGAGCTATCTCTACTGTGAAAGCTCTAAGAAAGCAAAAAGACAAGCCTCTAAATAATCCAGAGACTTGCCTGTTTTCTAAATCCATTAACTTAATTTATACGCCAAAATAGAACTTAGTCTTCAGCTAGTGCTTTATAAATCCTCTGCTGGAACTACAGGAACTACTGGGACTGCTGACTCTCCCTCTATTTCCTTCGCATCTATTTCCGCCCCATCGACTTTCGTTTCATCGATTTTCATTTCATCGACTTCTTTTTCATCTACCTCCGCTGCCTTTGCCTCATCCACCTCATCACTGCTCTCTTCCTCCATCAAGGCTTTTGGCGTGTAGAGCTTGGGAATCGGCACATTCGCCCAATCCATATCGGACGCAAAGTAAAAGCTCGTATAGGAAGGTTGATTATACCCGGTATTTTGGCGCGCCACATCCGTGCGATATTGCGGATCATGCATCAACGTGTACAATTTATGCGTCGTAGGCTCTGTGCTCAGATAGATACGGATTGCTGAGCTATCCGCTGTGCGGACGAGCATTTCCTCCCGCCAATCTCCGAAAATGTCGGCTACCAGCGATGGAGTTCCTTTCGTATAGTTGTTCGTTTTGGTTCCAGTGGCGGTCAACAATGTACCTCGTTTCCAATCCTCAATGGTTGGGGTTACATCAATTGCGCCGTTTACGATTTGTGTGGTCATATCAGCTGCCCATTTGATACTCATATTGGTACCCGGCATCTTCGTATCCAGCTGTTTACCCGCTGCGGTCCACAGGCCTATGGCCCACGTCTCCAGACCTCGCTGATCCGGATCTATGTCACCGACCATTCCCCGACCTGTATCCTTGCCGGAATATGCGCCGTAAATGATTTCACCCGTTTTGGCATCCCGCAAAGAATAGCCATATGGAGCGTAGGTGCCACCTTCATGTACCATAAAGATTTCTTTGCCGGGGCGATCCGGGTCAATATCGGTCACATGCAGCGCATCGCCATGTCCCAATCTGGCGGTTTGACCCGGAGTTGCGCTTTCAGGAGGCATGACATCAAATGAGCTGTACAACAGGCTGCCATCATGGTCAATCGTGGCGGAACCGTATACGATTTCGTCCTTGCCATCACCGTCCACATCCACCACGCTCAAAGAATGCGCTCCCTGTGTGGTCAAGGTGCCAAATTTCCGGTCCGTTCCATCACGCCCGTGCGGACTATCGTTAAATGGATTGGTCATCGGTGTCCAGCCACTGTCCACCATCCAATGTTTTTGGAGATGGCGGCCATCCCATGTGTAGGTGGCCAAAGTGGAACGCGTATAATAGCCGCGTGCAAATACGGCGTACGGCTTGCGTCCGTCCAGGTAAGCTACACCTGCCAGGAAGCGGTCTACACGGTTGGCGGGTTCAATTCGGGCCATGGCGTAGTCTCCCCACATGAGACCATCGTCATGACGCTCTGGCTCATAACGGACGGTATCCAGCTCAGCTCCCGTTTTCCCCTTGAAAATCGTCAAATATTCTGGTCCATCGACGATGAAGCCCTCGAACTCTCTCAGCTTGTTTTTGTCGCTCCGTGAAGGTGCGTATACATCCATAAAGTAGTCTGTCAGGCTTTCCGCATCCTTTCGGGATAACGGATAACTGTACTTCGGAGCGATGCCAAAGCATTCCTCCAACGTAGCAGGCCATTTTCCCTTGACCACTTCTTCATGCTTCGTCCAGTTCATGAACATGTTCACCACATGCTCATAATAATCCGAGCGACTCAAACGGTAATCGTCCTCATGTGTAATTCCTGCTTTGCGATCCTCACGTGGCAGAGTAATATATTTTTCTTTTTTCGGCTTGCCCTTCTTATCAAAAGAAATCGTTTTGGTCCCTGGTGCCGTTTTGAACATCAGCTCGGCTTTACCATCGCCGTCAAAATCGTACACCATCATCTGTGTATAATGCGCACCTGATCGAATATTCACGCCCAGGTCGATCCGATACAACAGCTTGCCTTCGGCCGTATACGCATCAACATACGTATTTCCGGTATACCCCTTCTGAGATACATCTTTGGAGTTGGACGGGTCCCATTTTACAAAAAATTCATATTGTCCGTCTCCATCCACATCCCCCACACTCATATCGTTGGCCGAATAAGTATAAGATTCACCTGCGGGTGTTACGCCATCGGCAGGCTTTTGGAGAGGAAGTTCATAGTAACCTTGTTGCCATGGCTTCACTTTGGCGCTACGATCCTTTTCCCGTCCATTAACGACTGAAGCTACTCTGTATACCGATTTCCCATTCCCTTCCTTATCCACATAGTTGGTACTGTCGGTCACTGTCGCGATCTTCTTACCGTCACGGTATACGTTAAAGTCCGCTCCTGTCAGCCCCGTTGAACCGTAACCGTTCACTTCTTGAGCCAATAACCGCCAGCTTAAAAATACCCCCTCCTGCTTCACCGCAGCTACCAGTCCGCGATCCAGCTTTTCCAGCTGAATGCTGCCGCTACGGTTCTGTTCAACTGCGATTGCTGATTCCGCCTGCAGCGTCGGTTCGGACAAGTCTTCCGCAGCCACTCCTCCAGTCGTCCCCGTCATCGCCAGCATTGCTGCCAACGCGGCGGTCAAGCTTCCCTTTCGCCATGCGCCTTTCCCTTGAGCCATCCAGGTCGTCCTCCTCGAATGTATTGTGATGACAAGCAAATACCCGAAATGATTGCGCTTACATAAATTAAATTCCCTATTATTATAGTTTTGCCGTTCCCCCAAACGCGTTTAAATATCCGAGGATTTCTCTACACAAAACCGTGTTGTTTACTCATTCCAAATAAAACAGCCCTCACCAAGCCTGTTAACGGCATACTGAGGGCTCAATATATATCTAATTTTCCTTTTACATTTTAGTGATATCCAATAATTTGAGCTACAACCACGAATACTGCACCCAGTACGAACTAGGCGGCCAGTAACGGCCAAAAGAAGCGAACCCATTTCTGATATGGAATACCCGACACCGCCAAACTCCCCATTAAGGCAGCGGACTGCAAAAATATTCGCATAAACTCAAAAGGAAATATAAAAAAACGGACGGTGGATTGTTCCCATTGTCCGTTTTCGTATTTTTCGCGCTAACTATTGATAAGGATTCGTCTTGATTACTGCAAGCTAGTGAGGGACAAATGAACTGAAATCGTCCCGACTGGACTGATCCGCATGATAAAATACTACATCCCCATCCTGTACATGAAAGGTATGCCCGTACGGGTCTTTTATCTCTCGGCGGTAACCCTCCAGTTGCCACTGGTTCAATAGCGGACCATTTATATACTGTAAATGCGGATGCTGGGTGTCCCCCTGACGCAGTGACTCCACATTAAAGTTGACGACGATAAAGCCCGTTTTCTTGAATATATCTGTATGCTCGTTTAGCTCCTGACGGCGACTAACCTCGCGCAAATCCGTGCCTTTGGTGACTGCGTACACATCAGCAGGCAGGCTATATTCACCATACCAGCGCTGAATCGACGCATTAGCGCGATCCACGTTGACCCCATCTGGCAGGTCTGTCTTCGGACCAATCAAGGTACGCACAGCCGCAGGCAGTACCAGCCAGTCGTAACGTCCAATCCAGGTCTTGCTGCGTGCAATACGGTGGGCATACAGGGAAACATAACGTTCCAGTGTCAACTGGCTTTGCTGTGCTTCACTCAGCTCATGCTTGTATTGGTAGGCTGACGTGTCCTGCATTTCCTCCATCGGCACATTGCGTAGCCGTTCATTCAAAATAACATATCGCTTTTCACGGTCCTCCGCCGATCCCAAACGGATAAATTTTCGACTGCCGGAATGTGTATACAGATCCACCTCTTCCCGCTGTCGCCCATCTTTGCTCACCCAATAGAACGATGGCGTGATGCGAATACCGTCCTTGGCGCTAAACATATTGCCTTTGGTTTTGAGGTCAAACTTGAAATGATAGCCTGTCTTGACCGCCACATTTGCATAACCTTCATATGGGTGACTGCCGGGGCGTACGGGCAAGGTGAATGGCTCCGGGTTCCCTCTGGGCAGCCCGTCAATATTGCCAAGCCCCGTCCAATAGGACAAACCGCTATGCATCGGGCTTCCTTTTCGCTGCCGAAACACCCGCTCCCAATGGTAATCGGCAATATCCGTGATATGAAAATCGTACATCCGTCCGATGACCTCTATATTTACCACATCATTGGCAACATGATGGGCGATATCCGTGTTGGCATGGCGTTGTTCGGTGAACCCGTCCGGTGCATTTTCGGCAATGGTACGGAACTCAACTGTATAGTTGCCTTCATCCACCCATACGGGCAAATAAAAGTCTGTGTCGAGCTGCTGCACCGGAATGTCGATCCAGGTATCCCGCGGATAAAATTGTATCTTCCCTTTGTCGTAGACATCGAACGGAAATCGCACCTGCTTGGTTCGTACATATTTGGCATACTCCCGATCACCATAGCCGGGAATGTTCAAATGTGGGCCTGCTGTCGAGATCGTCACCCGGAAAGGGCGCTCCAAAATAAGCGCGGATCGCCCTTTCGTAGGTTGGGTTTTCTGGTTATGAGTAGCATCGTCCGACACACTAGACAGATTCACTACGGGAGTGTGGACAGTCACTGTATTGATCCCCTGTATCGGGAACGTTTTATCCGCGCCTCCATTGATATTTCCTTTGAGAATAGCGTAAGTGATGTCACCGCTGCTGGGCGTATTGGACTTATTTATCTTATGCTTATCAATCACATGATCTGGACTATACAGCACATCCGGCCCAATCGCTCCGGAAGAGGGAATAACGCCTGGCCTAGGGCCATTCACCTTAACACGCTCCGGATTCATAATGATCTTGTTTTCAAAGGTTAGAGTGTCGTTCTCCACTTCGATTTCCTTAACAGCCCCCTCTGCCTTGGATTTCAGTACACTACGGTCATCAGGTACACTCGGTTTGCTGCTGCCACCGTTTTTGCTACGGCTACCGCCATCCACGGTCCCGGGTGCAGGGGGCGGATAAAAGTTGCCCTGAGTCGCTGCAACATAGGAAGGGGGTGTATAGGATTGCGGACGCAAAGTGATTGCTTCGTTGGGTAACGCATAATTTCGGAGCGTAGCCTCCTTGATGCCGTACACCTCCAAATTATCTATCGTCCAATAAGAATACGGACGGACGATTTGGTAAGTATAGGTTCGCTTCACTGTCTCACTCCGCCGAGATTTTTTCTTAGGCCGCCAAGTCAACCGATATTCCCGTTTTACGTTCACTGTATAGGTACACTGGCCTGTCATGTTCACAAACTTATGTTGAAAAAGGTATCTCTTCGCTTGCACATGACCATATAGGCTTTCAGATGTAGGAATACCTTTGGATACGTCAAATCGTTCCCGACCACGCTGGTCCGCTTTGATAACGGCAGATACTGTCGGGTCCAATTCGGCAGTTTCCAAGCGCAGACCTGGAACGGGGCGGGAGCAGACAACACCGTTCTTGTTTTCATTATCATCTTGGCAATCTGAGGGTGCTCCCTCTTGGCTTTCTCCAGGCTTAGGACAGCCCTGGGCTTCTTTGTAATACAAATAAGCGGTAAACTGCTCAAAAGAACCATCATAGGTGAATCCGGGTACAATTCCCGGCAAAATATCTCCGCTTGGCGGTTTACCTGTCGTGCTTTTCTTATAACCCACATACTCATATTTCGGGTTGGTTGGCGGGGTGAAATCATACAGTTGATCAGCTTTTAGTTCATTTTCTATTGGTGTAAATACGTTGTTAAGTGATTTTCCATCAGTGGTAAAATGCTTGACGATTAGGCTACTCTCCAATTCAATCTTGAATAGGATGGGCTGGTAGATGCGCCAGGCTTCTACTTCCTTTGCGCAGGTAGGGCAACTCTCTTCTTTTATATTTTTAGCTTGAACCATCGCATTCAGCCTTATATTTACAGTAATAGGAATTACAGTGGTATCCGTACCAAGCCCCTGCTCCTGGAAGGGACGAACATCCTTCTTATAATCCGTGCCTCTACTAATCGCGTAGGCGTACTCATCGTAGCTATCGGAACGGGATTGCTGAAAATATTCTGGGTGGCTCAAATTATCTGCTTTTGTATACAAGCTAGCTGTAACATTCTTGATTTTACGGCCCGGAAAATTAAACTTGTAAGTAAATTTGGCTTCACCCTGCATGTCCTTATCGGGCTGCTTACCGCCATCAGTGACCCAAGTTCCAGCGGTATTCTTCCACATATCAAAATACATCATGCCGACAAAGTAGCGATCATTCCTATCTGCAAAATAGGACAGTGGTGTAATTTCTGTATCGGCTGCAGCCTTGTCCGTGGGATATGAAAAAGGCGGGAGCTGCAAGAATAGCAGTACCCCCACCAGCATTACGGCCAGAATGCGTTGTGCCTTCTTCATGCGCTTAATTACCTTTCCATGGATTGACCATCATCGGAATATACTCCCTTGACGCTAATCCGAATGCAATATATTCAATGTCTTGGAGTTTAAAAGATTTATAATTTTTAATGCCTTGAAAGAGTTCATCACCAGACGAATAAATTGGGTAATAGACCATCTTTGTACCATCTCCGTTATCTTGCATCAAGTCATCCATCGGAAAGCGCACACGTGCATCTTTGTTCTTCGTCAAATAAAATATGCTCCCTGCTGTAGTAGACTTCGTTTTCACCCTCATACGCAGGTAAGGAACCCCCTTCGAAGATGTATAAGGTTCAACTGAATAAATATCCCGAAGCAGCTTAACAGGCAGGTCAGATTGTTTGAAGATCACCACTTTGTCGTATGGCTTATCTGAAACATCGTTTATGAGGTTCGGTACAGTGTTAATTGCTTTCTTGTACGGATTAATACTAACGGGTTGCAGGCCCTTAGTCTCCAGCGCAGCAATTTCTTTCTTCCCAATCCAGACCCAGCGGCTGACCTTATCCCACTCCACCGTTTGCCCCAGGCCTTCGCTTACCAACCGCAGCGGCACAAACGTACGGTTTTGCTTCAAAATAATCTTCGTTTCATACGTTTTGGTCTGCCCATCCACGGTAGCGGTGTTTTGACCCACTGTCATGTTAACAGCATGTGCATCATTTTTAATCGACACAGCCAATTGACCGCCTGTTTTCTCCCAGCCAACCTTAGCCCCTAGCGCTTCGGATACAAAACGAATCGGAACCATCACATAATCGTTACTATCCTGAAAAGGTTTAGCATCTGGAAACTGTATTTTTTTCGCGTTTAACAAGACTTCAATGGGTTTGGTGCTGCTTGCTGCCTCCGTCGTTGGAATCGTACTTGTCGCGCCCCATAGCAACGTGACTGCGGTCAAACTCAACATCCATTTTTTCATACTCATCTCTCTATCCCCTTTGTCAGCTTAAACTTTAAACTATGTATATCATCTCTAATCTCATAAACTTATCGCATCCCCACTTTCGGAAAATACTGGATACAACTTATATATTATAGGGTTTCCCTATTACAAAATCTATAAGAAAAACTTCTAATACAAAGCATTCCTAACAAATAGACTCTATTGAGCAATCCCTCCCCCTAAATCATAGAACTGACTCTTTAAAAAAGTTTATTTTTCCGCAAAATATCAACAAAAAAGGGCTGCCTCTCCCTATGAAGGAAGAAACAGCCCGTGTGCTTCACGCGCAACAAAACTTATGAATATATCAGCTCATACCACCAAATGGATTATTCCAGCATCATCCAATATTTCTTACATCATAAATCATACCGGACTAAAAATCAAACGTTACTTTTTTCTCACGAAACATTACAAAGATCATTCATGTATACCTGAACCTCCAGCTTGATAGAGTTGCTCATACACGTCCTTGTGGACCATCCTCAGCCCAAACAATCTGCGAATACGCTGTCCCGGCTTGGCCTTGAAGGTCACCGTCGCTTGATCCTTCCCCTCCAGATATGCAGCCGGAATAGCGGCATTAACGTTGTAAAACTTATCGGCCTCATCAAAACCTTCACTAAAATGCTCAAGCGGATGACCATTAATCAAAATATCAAAACCGCAGTTAGGCATTTCCAGCGTAGCTGTGTAGGTAATGACCAACAGCATCGGAGCAGACGGATCTGTATTCAGATCAAAAGAAAACCAGCCGTCAATTCCCGCATTCCGGTAAGGTCGGTTGTTCACATATCCGGTGCGAGTTGAAGCATCTCCCTGGAAGTTATGATCTCGCTCCGGCTGCATTTCTCCGGGTTGGGCAAAATCAATCGTGCACTGCTCCAGAATCGCCAGCTTTTCGCGTGCCGCTGTGTATTCCTGTTCCGCCTCCTGCCACGCTTCCTTGGTAAAAATGTCCCAGTATACGGAATACGTACGGTCATGCATTTTATACAGAGGAGACAATTCCACATCCCGGGGATGCCCTGCATTCAAGGTACGAAACGTATTGGTCTTGCCTTCCACGGGCTGTATCCAGGCATCCAGCTTTTCCGTTTGGGGGATGAATACCGGTGTGTACAGAAACTCCTTGGCTTTAGGATCTTCTAAGGGTCCCAGGTCGCCTGCCAGCACCAGCGGTCCATACATGACAGCTGCCCGATCCGGGTTATCTGGCATCTGCTCCAGTCTCAGCGACATCGGAATCGTCACCTCTACAACATCACCGTCAATCCACGTTCTGGCGATGTAGACAAAGCTGCCCGGTTCCGATACGACCGATTGTTCCTTGCCATTTACACGAATGGTAATTCCTTTTTCAGCCCAATATGGATAACGGATGAGTAGCATAAATGAGGCAGGTTGATCGCATTGAATCTCCAGCGTCGTATGATCCGTATCTGGATAGGAAGTGTTTTGTTTTAGCGTAACGCCCGTGTCCTTCCATTCCAGCGTGGAGGCAATGAACTGATTGACATACAGCTTATCGTGATCGTGAAAATAAATGCCGCTGCCGTAGCTCGCATGGTTTTCCATCCCTGTGCCGACACAGCACGTAAAATCATCAAATTTGCTTTCAAAATGCTTGTGGCCGCCCATCGCCAGCGACAAAAAATACGTTACGCCCCCGTGAACCGGGTCCTGCGAAGCCAAAATATGATTGAATAGACCTCGCTCATAAAAGTCCGCTTCCTTGGCGGAAACATTCCATTGAAACAGATGATTTGTCAGCTTGAGCATGTTATAGGTGTTGCACGTCTCCGTCGTATGAGGCCCGATGCGATCATTCAAGCCATCTGGCGCTCCAAAATATTCTCCAAAGCTATTCCCGCCAATGACATACCCACCGCCACTCTCCCTTTTTCAGGAGGAAAGTGACGATGGGAAAGGTTACTCATAACTATGCGTTGTTGCCTCCCATTCAGGATACCCCCGCTGATTTAGCGGAGCAACAGGCTGAAGCGGTAAGGCAGATGTTACCGAGGGTGTCGTAGTTGGCGGGGTTACTGAATTCTCCGGACTAACCGGTGTTACCGATGAATCCGCAGCCCCAGCCTCAATCACAGTTACCTTCGCAATTGCCTTTAACTCTGTCCCTTCTACTTTACCCTTCAACTCAAACGAACCTGGAGCAGCATATTGTGCAGGGTCTATATCCTCCCATTCCACAGCCACCCATTTGGTGAAGCCTTCTCCATACGTAGCTTCCACCACGCTTGGCAGTTCGGGTTTTTCACCCGCACGAGTCGTCACGTTTACTTCTTTTAACGCGGTGATTTTCTCAGTTGCCGCCAGATTCTGTGCTGTACCAGAGGCCAGTCCTGCCACCTCGGTTGCATTCAAAGCACGGCTGTAGATACGGAATTCATCCACCAGACCATTGAAGTACGGATCAGGGTACTGAGATTTGCCGATGAAATTATTTTTGGTCTGACCCAGACTGGTAGGATTCAAGGTCAGGTTGGTATTGCGTCCCACTTCTTTTCCATCCACGTACAAAATACCTGTGGAACCCGAAAGCGTGACCGCAACATGCTTCCATACGCCTGTCGGCAGTACAGGGCCTTCAATCGTCTGCTCCTGTCCCTGCCCGTTGCCTTGGTTGGTAATGGCAAACAGCATGGTGTTTCCTGCTTTAGGCGTCAGGAACATATATTCATTCGTCCCGGAGCCGAAGTCAAAAATCCGCACATAATCGCTCAGGCTGTTCGCTTTGACCCAGCCGGATACGGTCAATTGCTGTGTCCGACTGACAATACCCGCCGGAAGCTGCACATAGCTGTCCTTGCCGTTCAGGCTGACAGCATTGCCTGTTTTACCCGCAGCCCATGCAGCCGTTCCCTTCACAGCAGCATCATTGCCACTGTCCGATGAATCCGCAACTATAGAACCGCTTGTTTCATCAAACTTGTAAACTGCAAGCTGTTCAAGTAACGGAGCCGCCGCTTCAGCTACCACCGTTACTTTAGCCTCCGCTGACAACTGAGAATCGCTGGCTGTCAGCTTGAACACATACGTTCCTGGCTCGGAAACGTCCACCTTCGTGCGCAGCGATGTTTTGTTACTGAATGTGACCTTCGCGTCCTGTGGTCCTTCGACCAGACTCCACTCGCTCGTCACCTTACCTTGTGGAAGTCCATCATCCGTAGCCGTGCCTTTCAGAATGATCTGATCCGGCAGCTTTACCTTCGAATCTTTGCCAGCATCCACGATAGGTGCTTTGTTCGGATCAGGTGTGGTCGGTGTCAGCTCTACCGTATAGGAGGGTGCTGTACCAATCTCCAATTTAAGTTTGTTGGTGGTCGCATACGCATTAAACTTTCCTTGCGATTGACCGCCCACTTTAACCAGATACGTTCCTTTCTTCAAACCGTCAAATGTAACGTACGTGGAATGGGCTTGGCCCGGCGTTTGATTTTTCAGTTGGAACCATACATAATCCTTGGATGTTGCCAACTTGGCTTCTGTATATTGGTCCTTTTCCAGCTCGATATACAGCTTTTCCGTGATCAGATTGACCCGCTTGAACAGGCCGTCCAGTGGCTTGATCGTATACACGTTGCCGCTTTTGCTCACCTCTGCACCGTAGCCCGTCAATCCAAAAATAGGATCAATCGCGATATCAGCACTTAATGTTTTGAGCGCACCGAACAATCCGAGATCAGCCTCACCGCTCATGCCGCGCCAGCCGTTAAAGAGCGGAACATTTTTACCGCCGCCAGTGCCGTTCGTGCCGTTATTGCCTTTTTCCGCTTGATACGTCCATGCGACCGCCCCGATGTTTTCAGGGTCGGAGCTGATTTGCCCGGAGTTAATCGCTCCAACATTGGCAATTTTAGCTGCATAGGACAACCGCTGTTGTTCCTCACGGTGATTGTCCTCATGATGGCGAATCCAGTCATCCATCGCATATCCGGCAAGCGAAGTCGTGTACTGGAAGTTAAACCAGTTCTCCCCGGTAATCGTCACCGGATCGGTGTAGTAGTACCATACGGGCATATGACCGCGTGCCGCACGGGTTTTGGCATTAATTTTACTCATCATTTCCAGGGCTTTACTTTGCTCGCCCTCTGTATCTATATTCTGCTTGGCTAACGTATATACAGCCTCTTCCCCTGTATTGTCATAGCTATATTCAGAACCGTAAGGATACTTTGTATTTTTAAAATTGTTATATTTACGATCCATTTTTTCCTTGAGATCATTCGCTTCATCATCATAGCCTTCATCATGAAGTGCCTGAATAATATCCGGTGTGGTCAGTTCGCCCATCAAACCTGTTTCCCAGTTGTACGCGACTGGCCCTTCATACAATGCTTTGAAAATGTTATACGCCCGCAGCAAATAGGTTTCCTTTGGATGCTTGTAAGTGACAAGATCCGGGTATTCCTTGGCAATCTTGTACATGCTGAAATACGTGTTGTATACGTGCGGATACGCATACCCTCGATAGGTCGGTGTATCGTTAGGCTCTGGCATCAAGAAATCATGAATTAAATAATCCTCATGATGTCCGTTCATCAGATTTGTCCAGATCGCTGTCTCCAAATAATCGTCTACTGCCCGCACCTCTTTGGCGACTGGAGACAGTGTGTTTTTCTCAGCCAGGAACTGTCCGTGGGTCAGACCCCAATCGTCTCCCCAACCCCAATAGCCGTTAAAAATGTTGCGTTTGGATTTGGTATGCATCATCCAATCGTCAAATACCTTGTCGCGCAGATCACCCGGCACATTCCACTGGGTTTTGTCGACCATAAATGTAGCATGCCGTTGCAACGCCTGATCAATCGGCTCGATGGCATAGAACTGTAACACCGTTTTGTTGCCGTTGCCGTATTCTACCGTTATGAAGTTCGGGCCCAGCTTAGTAAATTTCAGTTCATAAATGTAATGTCCTCCGGCTTTGCTATCCGTCTGCGGAATAACGGTTCCGTTTGGATAGGTTACTTTGCTGATCGCCTGCTTGGAGCGCAGGTCCACCTTCGCTTTTTGATTCGTAGGCACGATCATGCCAGGTACGACTGTTGTATCCACCAAGTTTTCTTGGTACAACGTATCTTTTACATCATGCTCGTCCTTCACCGCCAGAAACTTGAAGCCATAGTTTTTGCTTTGACCAGGATTCAGGATCAGGCTTGTATTGGGCAAATACCCCCGATTGGTGGACTTGATGACATTGGAATGAATATAAAATACATTGAGTCCTTCCAGCCATTTGCCTTCGTTGGCCGGATTCCAGGCCCATTTGCTGCCTGGATGCTCCTCATCCCGCCAGTGATCCTGATACTCAAAGCCCGCACCCGTTGTGGAATCAGGAATCAGCAGCAGGGAAGAACCAATGCCGCTGGGACGCCCAGCTGTAATATAGGAGCTGTTATTGCCGACAAAGGAATGCGTCACCACTCTAGTTTCGTAGATCGCATCACCGTTGGTCCACTGCTCATTAAAAGGCAGAGGCAAACCGAAATCGCCAATCTCCAATTTTTTTCCACTTGTATTCTGCACCTGTATATTCCACAACACCGAACCATTCGACTCTGCCGAATACGTTTCAATGACTTTAAAATTGCGTATGCCTTCTGCATTAGTAGAATTCTCGTACGTGACAGTGACACGGTTACCACTGGTTGTGATCTTACGTGCGTCTGCCGACTTGTTCGTCCATGCCTTCGTCCAGCTGCCTCCATCCAAGCGGTACGTGAACATCAGCTCCCCTAGCCATTGATGATCTGCGGTGTTCTGCTCAGGTGTAACCGTTGCGTTCATCACATATTCAGTCGGAAAAGCATCTCCTTTGATACGTATTGATGAAATTTCTCCATGCTCGCCTGTCTGAATCGTCAGCTTGTCATTAGATAGTTCATGGGCCTCTGCCGTATGCGTCCCAAACAACACAGACGCTGTGGTTAATAACAAAAATGCCGCCAATATTCCCTTAAATTTCATCAACACGGCCTCCTTTTGGATCTCGGGGTCCTGATTTGCTTGCCAATCACCTGAAGTCTCTTCATTTCGCCGCAACCTCCTTGGAAATGTAAGCGTTACAACTCTATTGTACAAATCCTTGTCCATTGGTAAAATCAACATTTTCAACCGATTTATATAGGATTTCAACCTAATCATGAGATGAGTTATAGTGGTGAGTAGCGAGCGCTGCACATACAGATCATTCTTCCGATCGCTGTTGTAACGAGATTTTTTCTATTTAAATAATGCAAGACTTTCATAGATACATCGGGGTTTGATCAAATCATACAAACAGACACTATAAAATCGAGAATTTATTTTGAGTTGCTGTAGTGGGGAATCGATACGTTGGGTTTTTCCAGATGTGAGGGTATTTATTAAGATAGATTCGCTCCTAAGGTAGAATTTGGAGTCTGCGTATGTAAAGAATTTTTGGGATAGGGTATGGGGAAAAATCTGAGTCGCGTATGAAAACTAATATAGTCCATATGTATCTGTTAAATAGGTGGTAGTGAGAGGATTAGGCAAACATTTGGCACGAACGGGATAACGATCGCTTTGTCATCTGGTGCATAATAAGGATGTGAAGTGGATGTCTGTTAAGAATATGGATTGTAGTTGATTTACACATAATAATTAAAAATACTGGAGGATTTTATATGCAAAAAGTAACTTTGAACAATGGGATTGAGATGCCTATACTCGGTTTTGGTGTTTATCAGATCCAAGATGCAAATGAATGTGAACAAAGTGTTTATGACGCTATTATGACAGGCTATCGGCTGATTGATACCGCTGCCTCCTATCTAAATGAAGAAGCAGTTGGCAGAGCGATCAAACGTAGTGGCGTGGCAAGAGAGGAGTTATTTATCACTACGAAACTTTGGGTTCAGGATACTGGTTATGAGCGTACAAAAAAGGCATTTGAAAAATCACTGGAAAGATTGCAGTTGGATTATTTGGATTTGTATTTAATTCACCAGCCATATGGAGATGTGTTTGGTTCTTGGCGCGCTATGGAGGAATTGTATCGTGAAGGAAAGGTCCGTGCAATCGGCGTTAGTAACTTCCATGAGGATCGCCTGATCGATTTGATTATTCATAATGAAGTAGTTCCTGCCGTAAACCAGGTTGAAACGCACCCATTCAACCAGCAAATCGAAAATGCAAAATTCATGAAAGAGAATAATGTTCAGATCGAATCCTGGGCGCCTTTTGCTGAAGGGAAAAACAACTTGTTCCAGCATGAAATCTTGGTATCCATAGCTGAAAAGTATAATAAATCTGTTGCTCAGGTGGTTTTACGCTGGTTGGCACAAAGAGAAGTTGTTGTGATTCCAAAGTCTGTTCGTAAAGAGAGAATTATCGAAAACTTCGATATCTTTGACTTTGAGTTAAGCCAAGAGGATATGGAGTCGATTACTACGTTAGATACGAAACAGAGCCTGTTCTTTTCACATCGCGATCCTGACATGGTGAAATGGATCGGTACCCGTAAACTCGATATCTAACCCTCTTTCAAAAGATCACCCGTAGGTTTTGATTACGCCAAAAGAACCAACAATTTAGGGTAAACGTAAACCTAATTGAAACCGCCCATCCAATAACCGGATGGGCGGTTTTTACATACTACTTCTCCTGCTCCTTTATCACCTGCTCAATCCCCAACAGAATCAGCTTCAAGCCGAACTCAAACGCCCCGTCGGTTCCCATCAGATTGAACAGCCCGTTCGTGAACATCCTCCGAAACAGTCCCACATCCGTCTCGCTCATGGAGTCCAGAAGGCGAATCATCTCCTCACCCGGATGCGCTTTCTGGTCCTTAAAGATAGCGGAGACATTGCGCTCATGCTGATAATCGTCTAGAACGAAATAGAAGACATAGTTCACAAGCGTAGTAACCACTTGCATTTTCTGCTCTTGCTCAAGCGGCGTCGATTCCACGCAGAGCAGCATACGGTTGGTGAACCGGATGATGTCCGGTTCGTGGGGCAGCGTCATCATCATGAGCTGCGTGGAGCAGGGATATCGGCTGAGCACGCTCCGTACCGTTACCGCAAGCCCCGTCAGCTGCTCCTTCCATTCCCCCTCGGAGTGGAACTCTTCCAGAATCATTTTCGATACCTGGTTGGCCAGACGCTGGTAGAGATGCTGTTTGCTCTTGAAGTACCAGTACAGAGAGGGAGCCTGAATCCCTAACCTGTCGGCCAATCGTCTCATGCTTAATTTCTCGATGCCCTCCTCTCTAAGAAGCTCCCACGAGGTTTCCAAAATCTTATCCTCCGAAATCTGAGGTTGCTGCTTTTTCATGTCATCCGCCCTTTTATCTAACAGTGTAAGTTTATGCTTTACAGGTTCATTGGTTCATGATACCATCTAACACTGTAAGGTACAACCTAACGGTGTTAGACTGAAAGACAAAATAAATAAATAAAGAAAGTAGTGATCCGCATGGATGCAGAAAACCTCCATTACTTTGAAAAAGCACCGGTCGCAAAAGCCGTAGCTCACTTCGCTATACCAATGATGCTAGGCACGTCAATGAGTGTCATTTATTCCATCTTGAATGCCTATTTCCTTGGTACACTTCACAATACTGCCATGTTAACCGCACTCGCACTAACCCTGCCGTTATTCGCAATCATTATGGCGCTAGGCAATTTGATTGGCATGGGTAGCGGTACATTCATCTCCCGTTTGCTAGGTGAGAAAAAATATGATGAGGTAAAGCATGTGTCTTCATTCGCCTTTTACAGCAGTTTAGTTCTCGGTCTTATCGTGATGGCCGTGGGTCTCCCGTTGATCAATCCAATCGTTCATGGCCTGGGAGCAACGTCTGACTCCTTCGGATTCACGAAGGACTATGTCACGATTATGCTTATTGGCTCACCATTCGTCGTATTATTCTTCACACTAGAGAATATCGTGCGTTCGGAGGGTGCAGCAATCACGTCGATGATCGGTATGATTCTCAGTGTTGTTATAAATATTATTCTCGACGCGTTAGTCATCTTCGTGCTCCATTGGGATGTGATCGGCGTTGCGTCTGCTACGGTCATTTCTAACTTGGTTGCGAGTGCATTCTACGCCTTCCATATGGGATATAAGAGCCAATTCTTAACCGTCTCCGTAAAATGGTTCAAGGCTACCAAGGACATTCTGAGCAATGTATTCAAAATCGGAGTTCCCGTCTTTATTATGAGTATCTTTTTGGGTGCAATGTCGCTCATCTTTAACCATTTTCTTGTCGAATACGGGGATCAGGCCGTAGCGGCTTACGGAATTTCATCACGTTTATTGCAATTTCCTGAGTTTATTCTGATGGGCTTATGCGAGGGAGTCGTGCCGTTGATTGCCTTCTCTTTCACAGCGAATAAATTACGCATGAAGAATACCATTGGATTTACGATCAAAGTGATTGTGGCGTTAGCAGTCGTATTCGGCATCATCGTCTATTTGATTTCCGACCACTTAATTGGTTTATTTACAAATGACTCGCAATTAATTGGAATGGGCAGCTACATTCTACATGTGACGTTCCTATCCTTGTTCATTACAGGAATGACCACATTGTTTACCGGGATCTTCCAAGCATCAGCGCAAGGAACTGCCGCGTTTATTATGTCAATTATTCAAGGGATTACTCTGATTCCTGTGTTGTTTATCGCCAATCAAATGAACGGCTTCCACGGGGTGGTCTGGTCGCTTGTCATTGCGGATGCGGTCGCATTCCTTGTTGGTGCCATCATGTTGTATGTTTTGCGGACCAAATTGCAGCCAGAATTGGATAAGTTAGTACAGTAGAAAACATATAACACCCAAGCAGGCAGGATAAGGACACTCCCCGATCCTGCCTTTTTTAGGTACGTGGACGGGGAATAAGGGCAATTGTCATTTAAAAAAGGAAAATGCCCCCTACCTGCAGGATCTTGCTTATTCAGCGCCCCCATCGCCACACTCATCGGAAAGTTCTTACCTCTGAAGATCATCGTTCCCAGCGCAAACTTCGAGACGAGCAAACCCGTGCCTCCTAATCCCTTATATTTCACTTTTCAAACCCTGTTCTAAATTCAAATATTGTTTCCCGTTAGTTGAATCATTTCTGTGATTGATCCACCTTGTAGATTCTTCTGGTAAGTGCCTCGTCACCATCTGTCCATGATATTTGGAGCTGTTTGCGGGTTTTTGAGTGCAGGCAGTAGAATGCCATCGATTAGCGCTGTGAAGAAAGGCTTGTAACGGTTTGCGCTGGATGAGTCCGCGAAAGGAAGCCATTGAAGTAATGACCTGGCAAGCCATCTCAATGTCCGCGTGAGCGGGAATTTCACCGCGGACGACGGCTCGGTTCATAAGCTCGCGGTTCACAACAACCCATGGCTCGAAAATCCCGGCTGTTCCTGCTTCGGCAAATTCCGGATGCTGCAAAAAGGAGCCTAGACCCGCTAGGACTCGAAATTTTCGTTCTTCTTCCGCGATCGATTGCGGCTTCAAAAGCACGAGGAGATCTTCGCGCAAGGTTCCTGTATCAGGCAAGCTTTCGAGCTCAAGATGATTTCGATTCATCCAGGCCAAGGCGTCTCGGACTAACTCCGCCTTGGAAGACCAGCGGCGGTAAACCGTCGCCTTCCCAGCCTTTGCTCGAGCCGCGACCATGTCCATTGTCATACCATCGAAACTCGTATCGGCGAGGATATCGATTGTCGCCTCAAGGATTTTATCATCCCGCGTGTGATCTCGCTTGCGGCCCAATGTTTGCACAGGCTTTTCTGCCACACGGCGTTCCGCTCGATGCAAGGGATCTGAACAAGTCCGTTAATAGGATCACAGGTCAACCTCAAATGGTGCTCCAACGCAACCTCCGTTGCATACTCAATCTGGTCGATACCCATATCAGACAGATCTGCCAATGCAGCCGATGCCATAGAGCAAGCAGTGCCAACCTCCCCCTGGCAGCCGCATTTAGCAGCGCTGATGGAGGCGTTCTGCTTGACCAGATTGCCAATGAGCCCGCCTACTGCCAGAGCCCGGGGGATCTGTTCGTCCGAGACATGCTTCTTTTGCTGCATATAAAGGAGCGCGGCCGGCATGACACCACTGGCCCCACAGGTCGGGGCCGTTACGATTGCACCGGCGGCGGCATTTTGTTCGCTGACCGCGAAAGCATATGCGCTGACAATCCTGTTTTCCCGCGTCTCCGGGCTCTCATCAATATGCCGCTGATTATAAAGAAATTGCGCCTTGCGTTCTCATGGAGACCGCCTTCCAGAATACCTGTGACTGAAAGCCCCTCGTTGACCGAATGCTTCATCGCTTCCCAAATCCCATAGAAAAAATCCCATATCTGTTTGCCTTCACACTGCTCGACGTAATCGCTTAGGCGGATATTGTTCTCTTTACAAATTTTACTAATTTATACAAAACTATTCTCCCTATAGACATCGGGCGACAGCATCTCCTCCCGTCCCTCAATAACGATGTCTCCGCCGCCGATACTTACAGCACGCATGGATGTTGTTTGCCGCCCGTCTTTGTAAGCAAAAAAATCAATGGTATTGGGATGGGGCAGAATAAAATCTGCGTGTGGAACAAATTCAATCTCCGTTGGAAATGGTGACAGTGCTTTAATAATGGCCTTGTCCGTCATATGGCCTTTGCCTGTTTTTGCAAGGGAACCATAAATCAATGCCTTGAATCGTTCGGCATCCTCATTTTCTGATTTGAAGATTCTGGCGGCTTTCTCCGGCCCCATTGTATGGGGGCTGGATGGTCCACTGCCAACCTTATAGAGTTCTGTCAAAGATTTCATAGCACCCTTACATCCTTTCTCAGTTTTCAGTTTTCTTTGGCATAAGATCTTCCTACTGCTTGACCAATATAAACGTTCGGCATCGTTTAAACTATCGCTCGTTCCTCTGAAAACGTTCCTTGATTTTCATCAGCCTCTCAAGAACATCCTCTTCATCAATGGCCATGTCATACAATTGGTGAGTAAGCTGGAGACCTTGATCGTTGGCAAGGGCTTTTTTCCATGTGTGCGACACAATCGAATGAGTAAGATGTCTTACAAAGCGAGGTGCCTGCATGATCATCTCTGCCAGTTCCCACGCACGTGGAAGAAGCTTTTCACGAGGCAGTACCTCACTAACCAGACCGAGGTCTAATGCCGCTTGTGCATTAATATTCATACCCGTGTATGCGCAAAATGCCGCTTTCTTGATTCCCAGTATATTTTGAAGTGCTAAGACGATTCCATCTCCAGGCGGTACACCGCCTAGGTAATGAGCATCGAAAAACTCTGTGCCTTCAGCACAAATGGTAATATCACAAAGCGTTCCCATTTGCCAGTGTGAGCCTGTACCATTGATCACCCCAATTGTGGGGATGTCGATGCAATAGATCATATTTTCAATCATTCTCAACGATTCATGATATAATTCCAGTTTCCGGTTATTCGGCCAATCCATGAATTTTGTTGTCCAGACTTCAGGATTGCCTATTTGCCACAAATCTCCTGTCCCTGTAAGGATCATCACCTCATTTTCAGGGTCACGGCCAACATCTGACCATACATTGCCATATGCAGTTTGGGTCGCCCAGTCAAATTGAAGAGGTCCCCCGCGAGTGTGCATACGCACTTCGAGTATGCCGTCACGGCGAGTCATGAAGAACAAGTCCTTGTACTTCTCCGAATATTTTTCGAATCTTGTAGGTCCCGCCATATCTCTATTGAACTTCGTTGCCCATTAGACGTCCTTGCATCTTCATCAGTCTCTCAAGAGCACCTTCTTCATCAATAGCCATATCGAACATTTGGTGAGCAAGCTGGAACCCTTGATCACTGACCAAGGCTTGTTTCCATGGACGGGATATAATTGAATGTGAGAGATGTCTCGTTGAACGTGGTGCCTGCATGATCATCTCCGCAAGTTCCCAAGCACGTGGAAGGAGCTTTTCGCGGGGGAGGACTTCACTAACTATGCCTAGGTCCAATGCGGTTTGACCATTGATATTCTTGCCAGTGTAAGCGTAATATGCTGCTTTCTTGAAACCTATCATGTTCTGCAGCGTGAGTAACATTCCATCTCCGGGAGATGTGCCTCCCAGAAAATGAGGATCAAAAAAGTCCGCGTCTTCTGTACAAATAGTAATATCACAGAGAGTTGCGAGTTCACAATGCGTTCCCGGCCCATTGATCGCCCCTATTGTGGGGATGTCAATGCAGAATATCAAATTTTCAAGCAGTCTCAGCGATTCATGATACTGTTCGAGCTTCTTTTGCTTCGGCCAGTCCATAAATTTTGTATTCCAGACATCAGGGTTCCCTATTACCCATTTATCCCCTGTTCCAGAAATGATCATTACCTCGTTTTCAGGGTCACGGCCAATATCTGACCATGCATGGGACCATGCAGTATGGGCTTCCCAAGAATGTTGATACGGCCCTCCGTCGGTGTGCAACCGCACTTCAATTATTCCGTCACGACGGGTCATTAATAGAAAGTCTTTGTACTTCACCGAGTACTCTTCAAATTTTGTTGGTCCAATCATACGTCGCTCTGTCATTTCAATTCCTCCTAGTTTTGTTTAGATATTATCTATTACTTTCAAGCCAATCTCTGGCGAAAGCAGCGTATGCCGCAGCCCCTTTATAAAGTACCTCATCCGAGAACATCGTCTTTGGATGGTGCATAGGGTAACCATAACCTTCTTCGGTATTGCCTGCGTTAATAAACACTGAGGTACTTGGCACCGCTTGTGATACAAATGCGAAGTCTTCTGATCCCATTAATTTACCACCGGGTATCAATTGTGTTATACCGATAAAGGAACTGGCGCCAAAAGTGTTGGCAATAGTAGTTCTCATTTGATGGTTCAGCCCGCTTTCCGTTTTCACCTCAGGACAGCCCCTGGTATAAATCACATCCACCTTTGCATGAAAAGTTACTCCAATACCTGCAGAAATTTCGTGGATACGGGTTTCCATTTCATCCCGCAATGCGGCGTTAAATGTGCGTACGCTGCCTTTCATTCTGGCAGTATCGGGAATCACGTTGTTTGTACTTCCACCTTCCATCACTCCAATTGTAAGAACTGCACTCTCCATTGGCGAAATTTCACGGCTTACGATCCCCTGCAGCGCCAGATGAAGATGAGCAGCTACATTTAATGGGTCTACTGCGGCACTAGGCATCGCTCCATGTGCGCCCCTTCCGCGGATGATTACTTCGAACCAATCAGAAGAAGCTGAAATCGCTTCTCCGGCCTCAGGCACTACAAATTGCCCGGCAGGAATTGGCATTCCAGTCAACACGTGAAGCATCATGGCTGCATCCACTTTAGGATTTTCGAGAATCCCATTCTCAAGCATCATCTTTGCCCCGTGCAGAGTCTCTTCACCCGGCTGAAACATAAGCTTAACCGTCCCGCGAAGCTGCTCTTCGTTTGCCTTCAGGATCTCCGCAGCTCCCAACAGCATGGAAGTATGCAAGTCATGACCGCATGCATGCATGTTTCCATTCAACGACGCAAAAGAAATATCCGTTTCTTCTTGAGTGGGCAGCCCATCCATATCCGCACGAATAAGAATCACCTTCCCGGCATGTTGTCCGCCGATCGTAACCGTTAGACCTGATTCTCCTACGGGAGTGGGCTTAAGACTCATCGACTCCAACACCTCTTTTACGTAGGCAGTTGTCCTGGGCAAACTTAAATCAAGTTCCGGAATCGCATGCAGATGATGCCTGTACATGACCAATTTTTCCTGCAGCTGATGGGCCATACTCAAAAAGTCTCCAGCTTCTTCAATCACAATGAACATCTCCCAAAACACAAATTGAATGAACGTAAGAACAGAGTAAACATCCCCCCCTTCTTATTTTAAGACTTTTTAAGAACAATTTTATCGTACTTTTAAATTTATTAAATGTAAAGAGAAAATAAGACATTTTAAGAACGCTTTTTTTTGGAGGCTACCGGAACATTGAAATATTACATTTATTGTGATATAACTCTTTTGATTGAACTGTTTATGAAAGGAATCTACCATGAAAATCAAGCTGGGTATTATCACGCCTGAGACCCATATGGACTATTTCCGCGCCATTGAAGAAGAAATGCGGTCGGTATGTCAGTTCCGTTTTCTTACGATCAACAACTTCCGGGAAACAAAAGACATATATCTTAAAAACTTAGGTTCGGTAGATGGATTTGTTATCAGTGGCAGGATGCTTTACGAGTCAATTGATAAGGAATGCTTGGATGAAAAAGTACCTATTCACATTTTGCAGGATAATGAAAACCTTCTATATAGGGAACTTTTCCGGCTACTGGTTACATATCCTGAGCTTGATATATCTAGGATCTATGTGGATTATGCGTATATTATCGATTCTTTCAGTGAATTCCAACAATACCTGACTCATGAGGGAAAGCCCATTAACAACGACGATCTGCTCGAACGGGTGGAAACAATGCTCGAAAACCATATCACTCTGTGGGAAGATAAGAAAATAGACCTGTCCATCACGGCGTTCGGCCACTTTGTTCCAGAACTCAAAAAGCACGGAGTCAGATATATCTTAATCCGGCCCACTTTGGAAAACGTTAAAGAGACCATAAGAGAGATCATCAACGAGATTACCATCCTCAAGCTTAAGAGTCAGAGGGCAGTTGTCGCATGCTTATCGACCAAAACGGCGGAACCGCCATCTGAAGAGCAGCTTCATGAGCTAAAGGTCCTTGTCGGCAGATTTCTGCGAAGCGTGAATCTGGCAGACACGGCCCAAATTTCGGAAGGCTTTGTCAGACTATACACCACCTATGGAAATTTCATGAAAATCACCTCTAACGCGCATAACTGCACCCTGCTGGAGTATCTGGAAGAGCGCATAAGCGACAAGGTGAAGATCGGGTGGGGCTCAGGGCATGAATATTTTCAAGCTAACATTAACGCCACCAAAGCTCACAGACAGGCGGAAGCCTTTACGGGTAGCTGCAGCTTTTTTATAAACGAGGATCAGAAGGTTATCGGCCCAATGCGGAGCATGAATGTCATACAGTTCTCTGAACAGGGGGACCCGGAAATCATCGCGTTAGCCAAAACTATCGGAATAAACAACATTAACTTGCAAAAAATCATGTCCTACGCAGAAATCATGAGAACAAATAAATTATCCTCTGAGGATGTTGCTCAATGCCTGTCCATGACCGTCAGAGGTGCAAACCGTATCCTTAACAAAATTGAAGAAAGTAAATACGTACAAACGGTATTTGAAAAACGAGACAACAGTAAAGGGCGACCAAAAAAATACTACGAACTGTTGTTTCTCGACAAAGAAGGGCGCAAATTAAGCAGATGACACGCATTGTTACGTTTGCCATTTCGACTTTAAATTAATGGCAAAAAAGGCACATTTTCAAAACTGAAAACGTGCCTTTTTTGCGCTTAATTTACCAAGTCAAATCACTTATGATCGATTCATTTAAACCCTATCTATCAGACAGCTCTCAAAACCCGCTTATCCTGTGAGACAGTCCCAACCGCGCCTGTTCGTTGAACAGCTTGTGGTTGAGTGATTACCACACCGTTACGTCAGAACTCCCACTACTTTGATACCCCTCTGTTGCTAACACCTGGTAAGACCAGCTATTCCCCAGATTCATTCCTTTGCTCGCCCATGCTTTCACGTGGTTGCTGAAAGTGATCGTGGAGTTACCCCCGGTCGGTCTCTTCGACTGTCGAACACTCCAGTACTGAATAAACGTCGTTTTTTCGCCTTCAATGGAAGGGGCGTCGTATCGCATTGTTGTGTAGATGTCATATGTGCCCCCATCACTGGTCACCGTACCTTTATACGTTCCGGTAGGTCGATAAGTCCCCCAGCTATCAACGACATAATATTCGATGAGTGAGTTTTTCGTCCACCCGTAGAGAGCCAAGTATCCATTACCGGACGGCGCCCAGACACCGGCATTGTAGTTAATCGTTCTGTTTGGCGATCCAGTAGTCCAGCCTTTGCCGACAACAAAATTCCCGGTATCCTTCCATGTTACGCTGTAATTACCGCCTGATCCATTAACAGCATTGACCGTCCCACCGCCATCGGTCCAATTTTGCCAATAGTCTGTCGCTGCACTTGAGGTTGTTGCAAACAACCCAAAACTCATGGAAGCTGCAAGAACTACCGTCATCATTTTCTTACTAAAATTAAACATAATCTACCTCCTAAAATTTTTGTGTTTGTCCCATACACCTGCTTGTTAGTTGATTCTGTTTGTAACACATCTCTTATCTGTGCATATCCCGTTTTTTTACTTTTACCTCCCTTATGTGTAAATTATAGAATGATAGCGTTTGCATATAAACCTAGCAAATTAAAGCTTTAACTCTATTATGTTTAGCTCTCTTTGAATTTTATAGAATAATTCCAGTATTACAGCGATGGGAAGCACCACCCGACAGCGTAGTGGCGCCTCATGTACATTTTTAACTCAGCTTATATACTAAAAAAACTTTATGCAAATAACGCATAAATCTCAATATGCATCCATCACATGCTGTAAAATGTGCTTGGGTGATTAGCAGTGCTGATGAGAATTCTCGATTCACGTGAGGACAAACACTTAACTTTTCATAGGAGGTATGATAAAAAATGATTTTGGAGGATACCGTTCCGATCGCTGTTATCCCTAGATTTTTCCTCAATAAATATAAATTTAAAGGTAAGATCCGGGGATAACAAAACGAATGGAGGGGCTCACTAGCCTCTGCCTGCGCCCCCCAGCGCATTCATCAAGAACTCGTAAATTTCCAGTTCGTTGATTTTATCGCCATCGGTCACTATGTTATGCTGAACTTGCAGTCCGTTCTTGAACACGGTGAACATCCGAGCTGTCCTGTCCGCATCGATTGAAATAGGGATAGCTCCATTCTGCTGTCCGACTTCGATCCACGTTTTGGCAGTGAGGATAGATGCTTCATGATAACGTTTCAGAATTCCTGCCACGGCGGGCTTATCCTGTTGGCTGAGTAGATAGATAAAAATCAGGCTGGTAGCGCTGTTCCCACTGCCGATGTTACGAAGCCGTTCAGTTAAGGTGTTAAGCGGGGACTTGATTCCTTCTGGTCCTGCGGGAGTCCGGGCGACAGATTCAAAAAAACGCTGATTGGTTTTCTCCATTCCCGCCTCCAGAATCATACCGAACAATTCATCTTTGCTTTTGACATAATGGTAAATGGCTCCTTTAGTCAGTCCGCTGCGATCCGCAATATCCTGTAGTGTCGTCGCCCGACAGCCTTTCTCCATAATCATCTCTTCGGCAATCTCAAGCAGCTTTTTTAGACTGTCGTTCATCGCTTTGTCTTGCATAATCTTTTACCTCCCGGTTGTCTGTCTTTTTATTCGTTTAATGAAACCAATATTCCACCAGATCGTCAAACCAATAATCACGTAAGTGAAGAACGAGGATACGGCCAGAAAGGTCGGTATGGACAACGAGTATACCAGCACTACTTTGATGAAGGCTTCCAGCAGCAGGCTGAGTCCCCACACCGCCGTTATCAGGCGGAAATTAAAGCGATAGCGGGGAAGTTTCTCCCATTTATCGTTCATCTGAGGATTATGGCCTGTGAATCTTTCCGCAAAATAATAAATTAATGGTCGACCAAAGAGCAGCGAACCTAGAAACACCACCCCCATAATACCGGTCACATAAGACTCCCGTAGCAAAATAAAGCGTTCATCACCGCCCAAGAGAACAGCCACGACGCCAAGAATCAGACCAAGAAAAATAAAGCCAGAGAACACATCTGCTTTACGGGTCCGTATAAGGCTGTAGATCGAGTCGCATAGTGGTACAAGAGCAGCGATAGACAGAGCCACCACACTGCTCGTATACGGAATTAGCAGGCGATAAGTCAAATAAGGCAATACAAGATTGATGATTAACGTAAAGATGATTTCGTTGCGAGATTTATTCATGATCGACTCATCCTCTCATCATTTAAAACCTACCTTCGGTAGGTATCTTTTATTTTACATACCTTCGGTAGGTATGTAAAGATTAAAAAATAATAATACCTGACGTCATGACTTTTTACATAAGAATCATTAAGGTTTTTTACTCCTTGTTAAACCAGCTTTTTGAGAGCTTACATTCTATATTTCCTCATGTTGCTACACGTTTCTCATACCCTACAACTACAAAAAAGGAGATGGCGCTTGCCATCTCCCTTGCTTTTATTCTTCTCCCACACTTCCTGCTTAAAAACTTGTTGCAGCACAGGTTGTCGGTGAGCGGAGCGGGCAGAATTGTTCTGAAGAAGCATGTGCGTTCGAAAGAACAATCTGCACGCGCAGGGCCTCCCCGACACACACTCTAACAAGCAACTATTTTTTTAAGCCTCCACCCGATTCAAAAATACCTTCGTCCGCTCCAGCTGCGGATTTCCAAAAATCTGCTCTGGTGTACCGGATTCCGCGATTTCTCCATTATCCATAAAAATGACACGATCCGCCACATCTCTCGCAAAATTCATCTCGTGGGTCACGATGACCATCGTCATATGTTCCTCAGCCAGCTTTTTGATAACTCGCAGCACCTCACCCGTCAGCTCGGGATCAAGGGCCGAGGTCGGCTCGTCGAACAGTAAAATATCAGGGTTCATCATCATTGCCCGGGCAATCGCCACACGCTGCTTCTGTCCCCCCGACAGTCGGGATGGATACGCATCTGCTTTATCTGCCAATCCGACTTTAGCCAGCAACTCAGCGCTTTGGCGACGCAGTTCAGCCTTGCTCACCTTTTTCACCAGCTTCGGAGCCAGCTCCAGATTATCCTGCACCGTCAAGTGAGGGAACAAATTAAAATGCTGGAACACCATGCCCATCCCGGTGGTAATGCCCTTAATGTCACCTGCCGGAGCGTACTGGCCGTTTTCCACCAGTGCTTTATCATGAATGCGGATCGTTCCGCCCGTCACATCTTCCAGGTGTACCAAACTACGGAGCATGGTACTTTTTCCTGAACCTGAAGGACCGATGACGGCTACAACCTCGCCCGCTTTAACGTTAAAGCTCACTCTTTTCAGAACGTCGAGCTTGCCGAACGATTTTTTCAAATCGGTAACTTCTATTGCATTAGTATTCATATCCCGACATTCCTTTTACTCGAATTTAAAACGTTTTTCCAGCGCCCTGAAGAATAGCGTCAGCACCAAAGCTAACAACAAATAAATAACCGCCGCTACAACATAAGGTACAATCGAGAAATCACGGTTTACAGCCGTATTGGCAAAATGCAGTAGTTCTGGTACCGCTACTGCATACAGTAGTGCCGTATCTTTTACCAGTGTTGTCGCCTCATTGGTTACCGCAGGCAAAGCAATCCGTACCATTTGCGGCACAATGACTCTAATCAGCGTCTGCGACTTGCTCAAGCCCAGCACTTGCGAAGCCTCGTATTGCCCTTTATCAATCGACAACATCCCACCTCTAAAAATTTCTGCAAAATAAGCCGCATAATTCAGTACAAATGCCAGTACCGCAGCCGTTGTCCGGTCCATTACCAGATACTCCCCAATGACAGGCAGCATCGGCAGACCAAAACAAAAGAACAATAATTGCAGCAATAGCGGCGTGCCGCGTATAACATAAATGTACGTATGCATCAGCCAGGCGATTGGCTTAATCCGGCTTTTGGCCAGTAAAGTAACGATAAAACCCAATGGAATAGACAAGATGAGCGTGATGAAAAATAAAATAACCGTCATCTGTGCCCCTTCAAGCATAGGCTTCATAATTCGTAAAATATATTCCATACTCATAACCTTCGACTCCTAAACCCTTAGTTCAATACACTACGTATTAATTTAATACTTTATCTTCACCAAACCACTTTTTCGAAATTTCAGCAGCTTTTCCGTTCTTGTGCAGCTCATCCAATGCGGATTGCAGCTGCGTCAACAGCTCTTCATTCCCTTTTTTCACACCGATGCCGTATTCCTCAGGGGCCAATGATTCATCAAGCAGCTTATATGTCCCTTGTTCCTTCGACATATAGTATTTGGCGACGACCTCATCAATGACAACCGCATCCAGACGTCCGGTTTTCAAGTCCGTCAAAGCGAGAACATTATCCGGGTACTCGGACACAGGCTTCAACTTGCTTTTGATCGGATTCGCATCCAATGCATCGGCTGCTGAAGACAGCGTCTGGAGTCCGACCGTTTTGCCCGCCAGATCAGCCAGCTTGGAAAGACTGGAAGTAGCCGGAATGACAATCACCTGACTGTTTTTCAGATATGGCTTCGTAAACAGCACTTTTTCCTTGCGCTCATCCGTAATGGTGTATCCATTCCAAATGAGATCAATACGTCCGCTGTTCAGCTCGGATTCTTTGGCAGACCAGTCAATCGGCTGAAATTCCACCTGTTTACCCATTTGTTCCCCGGCCGCTTTCGCATAATCAATATCAAAGCCGGTCAGCTCGTTATTTTCATCTCTAAAGCCCATCGGGGCGAATTTATCATCAATTCCAATAATCAATTTACTGTCATCCTTACCGCCGGAACATCCGGCCAACACGATCATCATCAATCCAATTAACATCGTAAACATGGCTGCTTTTCTCATCTTATTCCCCTCCAACAATGATGACCCCCGTATCCAAGAACAGGTGGCAAACGCTTTAGCTCGTTAACACGTTATCAGAGTATCATCATAACACACCGCAGGATACTCGTCGAGAGGAATAAGCGGAATCTTAGCCTTATATAAATGGAAAACCTGTGACGAAAATTTGACCGATGTTCTATAATGTAAAACCTTACCTTGACATGTCACCTAAACCGTCTTATTATTTCCTAGTATTCTTATATACTTTTATTTATTTTAAAATTTCAGCAGCAATAGTATGTAAATCAGCTTGATAGACAGGAGAAATAAAGCCCCATGTACATTTTAAAGCGTCTTTTTACGATGTTCATAACGTTGTGGATTATCGTCACTTTAACGTTTATCATCATGCACATCATTCCGGGTGATCCATTCTCGAACGATTCCAAAACCATCCCGGAAGCGGTATTACAGAACATGCGTGCCAGGTACAATCTAGACAAGCCGCTCGCTGTGCAGTATGTGTTGTATCTAAAAAATCTGCTAGTGCTGGATATGGGCCCGTCTATTCAATCGAAAACGACGGACGTCAATATGCTCATCGCCCGAGGTTTTCCACCTTCTGCATTGCTGGGTATTCAATCCATCGTAGTCGCGATTATTGCCGGTATTTCGCTCGGAACACTAGCTGCTCTGCACCATAATCGACCACTGGATTATATCTCGATGTTTATCGCCATTGTTGGTATTTCCGTACCCAGCTTCATATTGGCACCGCTGTTAATCAAGTATGTTGCCGTCCAATGGCACCTGCTTCCGGTCGCCTCATGGGGAACCTGGCAGCATACGGTGCTCCCGTCGCTAGCTCTCGCTGTTTCACCTCTTGCCGTTATCGCCCGCTTTATGCGGACGAGTATGTTGGAAGTTATGCATGAGGAGTATATACGCACTGCCAAAGCAAAAGGGTTGTCCTCTTGGGCAGTAGTCATTCGTCACGGATTACGCAACGCGTTGATTCCGGTGCTGTCCTTTATCGGACCGCTATTCGCTTCCGTTATTACAGGTACCTTTGTCGTTGAAAAAATATTCGCCATTCCCGGCATCGGTAAATACTTCGTAGACAGTATCTTTAACCGGGATTATCCAGTGATTATGGGGACGACCATTTTCTACAGTGCCATTCTGGTCGTTACTTTATTTTTAATTGATATATCCTATCGCCTTGTCGATCCGCGAATCAAATTAGACAGCAAAGGAGATTAACATGAAAGCAGCACCTACTGTCGAAAAGGACAGCCTGTTTAGTCTTGTAGACCGCAGCCAGATCCCCACCCCCACGTTGACCAGACCCAAAGAATCACCCTGGCGGGATCGGCTACGCAGACTTTTTAACAACAAGCTTGCTCTGTTGGGGCTTTCTCTACTTATTATTATTATTGTGCTGGCGATTGTTGGACCTTCCATGGTTCCTTATGCACCGAGTGATCAATCCCTTTTGAAGACGAATCTTTCTCCTTCGGGAGAGCACTGGTTTGGCACGGATGATCTAGGGAGGGACGTATGGGCACGGACATGGGCCGGAGCTAGAATTTCACTCATGATCGGCTTTGCCGCTGCTGCCATTGATTTGGTGCTTGGCATTCTTGTCGGCTGTGTTGCTGGCTATTGTGCTGGGCACGGTAAAACGGGCGACCGGATCGACAGCATTCTTATGCGTATTATTGAAATTTTGTATAGTATTCCTTATCTGTTGGTCATCATTTTGCTGCTGGTCATTATGAAGCCAGGCCTGCTCACAATGATTATTGCATTATCTATTACTGGCTGGGTCGGTATGGCCCGTGTAGTGCGTGGGCAAATCTTACAGCTGAAGCAGCAGGAATATGTGTTAGCAGCCCGTAGCTTGGGGACATCTCATTCGCGTATTATCTTCAGACATTTGCTACCAAATGTAGCGGCAATCATTATTGTAAATTTGACGTTCACTATTCCGTCGGCTATTTTTGCCGAATCGTTCCTGAGCTTTCTCGGTCTGGGGATTCAGTCTCCTTCGGCCAGCTGGGGGACGATGGCTAACGATTCACTTGGCGTTATTTTAAGCGGTCAATGGTGGCGCCTATTCTTCCCCGGGCTGATGATATCGCTCACCATGCTGGCGTTCAATACACTTGGAGACGGGCTTCAGGATGCACTTGACCCGCGCTCACAACATTAACAACAGAGAGATCCAAATTGGACAAGGAGGGGTGTCACCATGATCCGCAGCTTCACGCCTAATCGCAGGAAAAACGGAAGTTCCTTTATCGAAGTGCGCACACGCGGCATACCTGCGGGAAAGGAGGATGAATAAATCCCGGTACGGTGTACCTTATTTTTGGCATAACTAATCACAGTAATGGAGGAAAACCACGATGAAAAAAATGCATTGGATGACGATCATCTTACTTTTGGCCGTAACGGCTTTGGCTGGATGCTCTGGTACTTCGGACAAAACAGCAAGCAACGACCCGTCCGCTACGCCTCAAGCAGATATCCCGCAAGAAATTACTGCCAATCTGGCAGGTGGAGAGCCTTATACGCTAGACCCTGCTTTCGCATCAGATACAACGTCCTACTTTGTGATTGATAACTTGTACGAAGGGCTGTATACATACGATAAAGCCGGTAAAATCGTAGAAGGCGCTGCCAGCAAAGTAGATGTATCTCCTGACGGCAAAACCTACACCTTTACTATCCGTGACGGTGCAAAATGGTCGAATGGTAACACGCTGACAGCTAAGGATTTTGAATACTCCTGGAAACGGGTACTGAATCCGAAAACAGCTGCCTACGATCCTTCTGCCCTCTACTACATCAAAGGTGCCGAAGCGTACAACACAGGCAAAGGTAAAATTGAAGACGTGGGTGTTACAGCCAAAGATGATAAAACTCTTGTAGTTGAGCTGAAATCACCGCTGAGCTTCTTCCCAACGATCGCTGTGGGTCATGCCTATCTGCCAGTAAACCAATCGGTTGTTGAGAAAAATGACAAATGGGCAGCAGAAGCGGGCACAATTGTCGGCAACGGTGCGTATGTAGCTAAGGAATGGAAACATAACGAACAAATTACGCTGGAGAAAAACGATCAATTCTGGAACAAAGATGCCATTACAATGACAACGATTAACTTTAAAATGGTCCAAGACTCCACAACTTATTATCAAATGTATAAAACGGGCGATCTGGACCTGATTTTGAGCCTTCCCGTAGATACACTGGATCAGGAAAAGAGCAACAAGGAATTCCTGTCGCATCCATCTTTCAGTGTGTACACCTATTCTTTTAACGTAAAACAAAAGCCGTTTGACAATAAAAAAATCAGACAGGCCATTTCCTACGCGATTGACCGCGAAGCACTGGCTACCAGCGTAACCAAAGGTGGCGAAACTCCGGCTTACGGTTATGTTCCATACGGAACAACAACGCCATCCGGCAAGGACTTCCGTGATGAAGCACCGAAAAAATACTATGAGTTTGACGCTGCAAAAGCAAAACAATTGCTGGCCGAAGGTCTGAAAGAAGAAGGTTTGACCAAGCTGCCACCAGTCACCTTTAAATTCAACACTTCGGACAAGCATAAAAAAGTAGCTGAAGCGATTCAGGAAATGCTGAAAACAAACCTGGGTGTTGAAGTGACGCTGGAGAATCAGGAATGGAAAACGTACATTGATACCTTTAAACAAAAGAACTTCCAGATCGCCCGTATGGGCTGGGAAGGAAACTTCCTGGATCCACTCGGCGTATTGGGGCATTATACTTCCAAAAATTCGAACAACTTTACCAACTGGAGCAACCCGGAGTATGACAAACTGATCGAATCTTCAACCTTTGAGCTTGATCCGGCAAAACGCTTTGAACAGCTCCATCAGGCAGAAGACGTATTAATGGAAGATCTGCCGATTATTCCGATCCAGTTCTCTGCGGACACCGCATTAATCAGTCCTAAGATTCAAGGTATCGTATTTGATGCTCGTTCGAACCCAGACCTGCGCTTTGCGAAACGGGTCGAAAAATAATGATTTTACGTTTCGGGATCACTGCCCTGATTGTCGGTACTTTAGGATTTTTGTACGCCACCCCCCATCTTTTGTATGGTCGTGAAAACATGGGTACTGCAAATCTGCTATTCCTGTTGGGGTTGCTGGGCTTGGTGATCGGTGCAATCTTCCACGTTCTGCAAAGCGGTTTTTTAACCCTCTTCCTGCGGGGATTTACCGACATCAGACAGTTGTTCATTCGTCAATCCAAAGCATTACGAGAGGAAAATGAGCGTTTGCGTTCCGATGAATCTCTGTCAGCCTGGAAAACATCCATGTTCCGCCACCTCAAGGTATATACTTCGGGGTGCGGGGCGGGGCTTATCCTTTGCTCGATGATACTAATGGGAATAAGTTAGTTAGGCATATGAAAGCTTTTTCGCGGTTGGTGGGCGCTGCGCGTGCAGATTGTTCTTCCGATCGCCACGCTTCTTCAGAACAATTCTGCCCGCTCCGCTGGTACCCGCCGTAGAGCTTCCATACGTTTTAGAGGTGTGAATGGTAAGAGAAAGGTAGGCCAAGTTTAAATCACTTAGCCTACCTTATTTTGTAGCTCAGGTACACAAAAAAGAGAGAGTTCCGCGGAGCTAGTTCGTGGGACTCTCTCTTTTTTGTTTCAATAAATCTACCATCTGCGTCGTTCGTCGCCTCTCAGGGGAAAGTCGCTCAATTCTCCGAGTTGGTCATGTGCAGCTTTATAAATGCGAAGAATAGCTTGTACCTTGTTAAAGTCATTGTCTTCCGGGCCGAATCCTTCCATATACATTTTTTGAATAATGTTTTGGAAGAAATCCATACGTTCGCGGACGGAATCCTGCTCGATTTGCAGTACCTCTTCAAAGCTGTGTGTCTCAGCAAAATCAGACAGCTCATCAAACTCTTGCTCCTGATATCGCTCTCCCCGAGTTTCGGGATTGAGATCAATAGAGGTGCGCAAGGTTGACAATAAAATATTTTCGCGCGCCAGCATGACATGAAAATCTTTGTTCTTAAACAGATCCGTAACGATCAGACGGCACATTTCCTTGTTCTGCAGCAGAATCCCGTCAAAAGGATGCAGCGTCCACACACCGTAGTTAAAAAATAAATTAAAATTGAAGTTGCTGCTTCCATACTGATATACAATGTTGATTTTCGATTCGTCGATGATTTCAAATGAAAATTCCAGCATGCATTCTCCTTTGGGATTCCAATATTTAACTCTATCCTATCAGAAAATGCATGATTTTCAATAAAGAATTTTATTTCACAGAATCATTTAACTCTGCAATTGAATCTGCTTTTTCGCTGCTGGCAGCCACAAGTAAATAGACAATCACACACCCTAAAATAAAGGACATCATACGCTCGCTCTCTCCTTTTGTCATTCGCTTTTTAAGAGTTTATGCACGAGAGTGCTATGTATGTTCATCATGTCCTTTATTAGCTGCTGCCAAACCAAAAAAAGACGCCTTTTGGAGTCATCCGGCGTCTTTTTAATAGATTAGGTCCTATTATTCTAAATTGTCATCAGTTCAAAAACGAGCTTAGACCCTCAGAAGAATTGCTATCCTTCAGCGTTTTGGATGGTCCTTTCCCTTCGATCCCCAAGCGTTGGCTAAGGTTGGCATTGATTGCTGTCATTTTACTTGTGTAATCATGGCAGCTTTCAATAATTTGGCGATTCGATTTTTCAGACAGATCCAAAGCAGATACCAAATCACCAATCGCCTGATTCACAGCCTCCAGTGACATAGAAGGCTTGCTAAGCAGATCTGTTGTTCTCTCGGTCGTCGTTTTGAGAAGCTTCGCATTTTCCTTGAATTGATCTTCAATGGTACGGTTGGTTGCATCGACGGCTGAAATGATTTTATCCTGATCCGCCAGCGCCATCGCGATCATAGCCGATACAGTAATCAGATTCGATGTTTTATCAATCGCATTATTTACAGAATCAATCAGTTTATCATTGTTATCATTAATAATATCTGTTGCTGCAATCGCCTGATTATATAACAAAATCATTTCTGTCATCGACTGTGTACGAGTAACCACCTTGCGCAACCCCCGCTCCAGATGAGGCTTACGGTTTTCATTTTCCGGCTTGGCAATCTCAGTCTCAAACAGTTCTTTCAAGCGATTACCAAAGGCAATCTTCGTCTGTAAATTGTAGATTTCTTCAATGGAAGCCTTCTTCAACTGTCTCATGCTGACGATGTTTTCTTCCAGATTATCCTTACCATCTCTCAAGGCAGTAATGATTTTCTCGATGTTCGTCTTCACCGACTGATACTTGTAAATGTAGTTTTTTAACGAGCTTTTACGCAGAAGCTTGCCAAAAAAACTCACATTTTTGCTCTGCTGGAGCGTTTCGCATTCATCACGCAGCTTTAAGATCATATTGGATACCTCAGCCCGATCACCGGACATGAGGTCGTTTACCGGACGATCCAGCATTTTAAGGGTCTGCCCCGCACGTTCCTGCGTCTTAACCCCCAGCTTACCGATATCATCCATTAAGGTATCCAAGCTCATGACATCGCTTTGTGATACCTTCTGAATCAGCTGTGAAGCCTCCTCAGTCACCTTTTGTTCATCTTCTTTTTTCAATTCAGCCCATGGGGTCGCCATACGCTACCTCCTATTCTGAAAACAACTGTTACCCAAGGCTAATCGTTGTTATTCAGAGCAGCTATACTGCTACTTTTTTATTTTTTCAAAAAATCGCCTACAATTCGGAACTGCTATATCGCTGGTGAATAAGCTCCGCTTTGCTCTGTAATTCCAACAGATCCTTATGCTCCACCGTAGATACAATTACAGATATTTTGCTGTCCACATCCCGTAATCCGTTTAATAACGTCCTCCGGTTGGTCCGTTTCGCATCGCCGCTGAGCCGAAGAAACGGATTAATCAGTCCGTTCAAATCCTTCAAAATCAATCTCCGAACCGTGTGATTCACTTCGCTGTTGTTCAGTTCATGCAAAAGTGGAATGACCCGCTGCAAACGTGCAAATAGAGCCAGCGCCTTCTCGACAATCTCGTTATCAAGCGCATCCTTCTGTCCCTCGGAGATCACCATATCCTCCAGTACCTCCAAATACTCCATCACCTGAGCAAATTCACTGCTCACCTGAACTGGTTGACGTACTTGTCCTGTCATAGACTCCGGTCGAACGGCAGCTTCCTTTTCATGCTGATGTGTCTCAGCGACCTGCTCCTGCACCACCGGAATCACGGAACCGGTCAGATTGGGGCGAGGATGACGAATAGCCATGATGGCACTGTATCCTCCCAAACCAATGATCGGAATCGCCAAACACACAAACAGTGGCAACCAAAAACTTAGTAAAAGCGCAATCAGATAGCTAACCACAGCAATCGTGGCACCCCACATTTTTGACGTCATAGCTTGTACCTCCTGACGTAAACCCTTACCATATTGTAGAAAACAATATTTGTGTGTGTCAATGTACGGATTTACGTATGGTGATTGGCTGCTCGATATGACTGGCTAAAATGTCGTATTGCGGATGAAGTGAACCTATCTCATGACCCAAAGCCGATTTCACTGCTAGATAAGGAAAATTGATACCAGACAAACATGATACATGAAGTCCTCCGGACATCCGCGGATTGATCTCTAGCAGCTTGGCATGCTCGCCGTTATATTTTACCTGAATGTTATAATTGTACGGAATGTGATACGCCTCAGCGACCTTATGTGCCACCTCCAACAGCTCGGGATGCTGCTCCAGCAGCCGTAATCGTCCTCCTGCCTTCCTACGCGGCACCGCCGCTAGCAGCTTTCCGTTCCGGTCAGCCAGGCAGTCAATACTGTATTCGTATCCCTCCAGCAACTCCATCACCATCAGATTGGGAAATGATTCTGTGGATGACAATACGCGGTGTGCTTCCTCGAACGAAATATGATTCAGCGCATGGCCGAACAGTTCCTCCAGCGGATTACGTTCATTGTCGATGATACGAAAGCCCATTCCGCCTTCTGCATTACATGGCTTGAAGCATACCTTATGTCCAAGTGCTATTAACGACTCATATGCCTGTTTAAACTGCTCGGCATTGCTGGCAATGGCATAATCGGGAATCGTGACAATTTCCTTTTGACGAATGGATTCATAAAACAAATCCTTTTCCATCAGTTGCTCCAGCAGTTCGGTATCTTGGCATACCATCACTTTTGTCCCAATATCATCGAACAAATAAAGATGCTTGCTAATATCGAGCATATTCCACCGTGGGATAAAGACATCAATTCCGTGCCGCTTGCAAAAATCAGCGCAAAATTGTGCGTACTCCACACCACTGGTGCGAGGCTCTACTTCAGCCACATCACTGGCCTGTAGCGCCATGTGCTGCGGATCTGAGTGTGTTGCATAGATCTCGAACGGAATACCGTCCTCATTGTTACGAATAGCATTCATATAATGATACGCCACTGAAAACCAGCGGTTAAAATACACCTTAACCTTCTTCACAGAGCCACGTCCCCTATCTATTCTGAAAATGAAGTTTGAGCTGCGAACACAATCCGGTGTATTTCATGAACATACGCCATGATTTCGTCCGCTGCATAAACCCCCGACACTTCTGTAAAACGGTAATTGACCTCCAGCTTATCCCGCAGCTGTTCCCGATACAATTCACCATGACGGGGAGCAATCGCGTAATCGGCATAGTCCAGCAGACAACGGTCCAGCAAAGAGTCACCGGACGCAACCACAGCCCCACCATTCGTGAGATTACGGATATGCTCCACGGCTGCCTGTTTATTCACCGCCGCAGGCACCAGATATATCTTACGACCTTGAATGGATACCTCCCAGCCCATTTCACGCATGATTCGCGCCTTCTCCAGCACCTGTTCCAGCGGCATACGATCCCGTTCAATCACGAAAGCATAGAATAACTCGTCGCAAAAGCGCTCGTTTACCACCCAGTCTTCATGCAGCACCTGTCCGAACACCTGACGTGCTTCTTCCGCATGAGCACCATCACGGCGTACTTGTTCATGAATACGCCGATTCCACTCTCGATCCACCTCGCCTCCGACGATGATGTTTCCACCATTACTCGTCACGGCATATGCGGGAACCAACTCCGTCTGAAATACAGTGATTCGTCTATACTGTTCTATCGTCCGAGTCGTCACGGGCATAAACATCACATCTTCAGGCAGTGTACTTAGCAATTGCAGGGCTCGTTCAGAAATAAAAGCCGACGTCGCCCCGTCTATCTGTTCCGCAGGCAACAGACCAGAGGACTCCAGAGGTACACCAAGCGAACGTTTGGAGTAAATCAGTGTCTGATCCAGATCACTTGCGTAGATCATTCTTGTCCCCCCTTGAGCGGCTTGATAATTCCGCAGCAGGAATAAGTCAATCCTTCAAATACCTCTACAGGCACTCCACGATCCTTTGCCAGCAGCATAATATGCTGGAGATTCGGATTATCTTCGCGGTCAATCAGAATTTTCCACGGCACTCTGCGCAGCAGTACACGAGTCGTCTCCCCCACTCCGGGCTTGACCAGATTGATATCCCGAATACCAAATGCCTGCTGAATCGCCTCAATATCCCGTAAGCCCTGCCATGTCACCGCAGGCGGATTCAATGTCATTTGTTCAGCATATACAACTGCCGTTTCAGCCACGTCTTGAAAGTACCCGGATACCGTATCCACAAACGTATTGGACTGATCCACTGACCGCCAGGATTCATAAAATTTGGCCCCATGGAAATCGTCAGGGCCTATGAGATCGTCGCGTAATACCGTCCGACTCATCAAACCTGATACAGTCGAATTCAGACAAGCACTTGGAATTAAATAATCTTCTCGTGTACCAAAGGATTCCGAACATCTGCCCGGATCGGCCAGCACCGCCAGATCATCATTTAGACGCAAACCGTAATCCGCGTTCATCTCACGACAGGCCTCAATCAATACCTGCCGAATCGCCCCTTTCCCCGTCCAGCCATCGACAAACTGAAGTTCAATCTCCAGTCCGTGCTGCTGTAAGATGTATAAAATCGCATTCCGGTCAATGCCTTTGCCACGAATAATAGAAATGCTGTAATGCGGCAAGGATACGCCATACTTCCAGTCAATATAACGCTTGATCAGGATACCAATGGGCGTCCCTGCTCTGGCAAGAGAAACAATCGCCGTGTTCAGGCCTCTTTTTCTCACAATCATCTCAGCCACAGAAGCTGCCGCTAATGCAACCTTTTTGGCAGATTGGGCAAGCGTTTCGTGAAACAATGCAATATACTCTGCTGTCGGCTCGTATTCCACTGGCAGCATTTCTGAATAATGGACTCCCGACTGAATCGCCTCTTCACGATCCTCCGTCCCTTTTTCCAACGTAACCCGGCTCAAATCCTTCAATAAAAAAGTGACATCCGAGGCAGGATAACTGCCCAGCGGTTCGGGCGGATGAATGTTCTTCTGCTGTATTTGCTCCATGAGTGCTTGCTTCATATCCGCGCTCCTTTACTCTCCTGTCTAGTTAAACCGTTAAAATAAACGACATGCACTTTATCGCAGCCCAGACGGGTCAAAGCCTCCAGCATGGGGTTCATCCGCTCTGGGTCCGATTCCCTTTCCATCAAAACGAATATTTCGTCATACTGACCGGGGTCTACATTATAAATAAAATTGCGTATCGTACTGTCCTCAGGTGATGGATATGTCACACCACAGGCGACTCCATACCCTTCTTCGCGGTGGGGATACACCGGGCTGCGTGTCGTCGATTGAAAATACACATTCGGACCTAACTCTGCTGCAATCCGCATTGGAATGTACATGAATTCCCCCGTGCCCATAACCAGCGTGCGTTGCCCAGAACGAAGTTGGTTCAGTCGTTTAGCTGTACGCGTGATTTCTGCATCCAACGCTGAATTATCAGCGGATTGTAGACCAAAACGGCCTGTATATTTTAGATAAGGAGCTGTATTGGCGTACCCGTCCGTTGACATGGAGCTGTGTACTACCCGCTCAAAACCGGAAGCATCCTTTTCAAAACGGTGGTCAATTATTCCAGAAGCGTATTTATTAACCTCTGCCATGCTAGTGGCTGCATGTTCTGGGTACAAGGCCTGTGCAGCATATTCTGCGTGATCCAGTATCGGTACTCCCTGTACCTCAATCTTCCCTTTGAGCAAGCTTAAAGGCGTAATCGTAATGCCTAGCTCTGCCTCCAGATCAGTGAAAGCCTGCTCGTCGCTGTCTGTCCGCCAATCCAGTAACGAAGCAATCACATACTGTTTACGCGGAAAATGCTCCTGAATATCCCGTATGATATTAAGCGTTGTTTTTCCCGTCGTAATTTCATCATCTACCAGCACAATCGGGCCATCTCCTGCAAAAACATCTTCATCCAGTGCATAGCAACGATGATCAACAGCGTGCGAATGCTCTTCTTCAAACCGAATAATAGGCCGAAGGCCCGGAATATCCTCGCGCGTCGTATGAATATACGAGGCTCCGTCGTCAAACAACCGATACATGCTGTGTCCCAGTGCTGTAGCCGTCTCGGCAAAACCAACAAACTTGATCGGCTCCGTAAAAGCAAAAGCTAAACGTTCATCCATCAGCTTTCGGTAGGCCTCTTTCGCATAGTCCGGGTCAAGAAGTCCTCTCACGGCCTCTCCAATCAGTTCATCCATTTGTTGTCCTGCCTGCGGGACAAGCTCCTTATATAGTAGAATCGCCAGCGCCCCACCACTGAGCAGAGAAGTGTATGGGTTTACCGGAATATGCTTACCCAGCACCTTGCTGACAAACAAAAACGAACGCTTTTTATTGACCCGTGCCGCCATTGCAAACAGCTTGTCCACAGGAAGGCGGAATGGATTATGTGTCTCCGTAATTTTAACGCTGAACTGCTCCAGAATTGGCAGCAGATGTGTTTTCGTGGTTGGGTAAGAGACTGACAAAATGTTGTTGTTCATGTAACACCCCGTATACTTTTGATCTATTGATAATACGATGAGCCCAATTCAAATGCGGCTTAATTTCATTCATTTTGTTGGCATAGGTACTTTTGAATACACCCAGACTACCGTCGTTACGCTCAACAATTTCAAGTGCATCCATATACTCTTCATGTGTCACCGCATACATGGCTTGTACCGGTTTAATATGGGAGGGATGAATAATTGTTTTGCCAATAATCCCATTCTCTTTGTCCATCATGACTTCTCGAATCAGTCCGTCTACGGCATCTGAGATGAAGTCCATCCGCAAGTGTCGTCCCGGCTTTCCAAGTGCATCTTCGAAAGGAGACACTCTTAATTGAGGTTTAAAGACACGTTCTCGGTGAGAGAAATATTCCCATACAGGACCGGAAATGACATAATTTGAGCCCACACGTCCAAACAAGTTAATAATATCTGCGATGCAATCCCGAATGACGGCAATTTCATAAATCGTAATATCCGGGCTGCGTCTCAAGCCATATAGACTGGAGAAATCGGTTGCCCCAATTCGTACATTCAGCACATATTCCTGGTACTCATCTAAAATTTCCTTAATCGACAGCAGCTCTTTCCAGCGGGTTTCCCGATAAATAATTTTGGAGCTTTCAAGAATCGGTAATCCGTACAGCACAGGCATGTCTCTTGCGTTTCCTGCCCCTGTATGCATATTCCGGTTATATTCAGCAATGAGTGCAAAATACGCCCGTCCATTATCAGAAGAGAACTTGGGTAAGACAAAGCCCGTGAGCAGTGACAAAGATTCTCCCAAACCGTTCAGCAGTCGTTCCAACTGCTCCACAGAGCGCACACGCACAAATAACAAAGGTAATTGCTGTTCACTCATCATCCCCGTCCGTACATAGGATAGTAGTTGAAGCAGCTGCTGTGCCAGCGATTGTTCTGCCTGTCCGACCTGGTGATCCCCTATAGCATCCTCCAAATCCAAAATGACCGTTGTTAGTCCTTCATGTTTTCCATTTTTGATCTCTTCCGCTACCTCCGAGCGGGTAGCAGGCATGTACAAAGCTGCTCCTATTGCATAAGCCAATATACTTTTGGGAGAACGGTTATGAAACTCCAACGGTGGAGTATAAAAGATCGCTTCTACTTCCTCAGAGGTTAAATCATTAAAATATTTCAGGGCCCTTCCCCTCCTCTTGCTCTTTCTTGCCTGACTGAAGCCCTGTGCTTCGGGTATAAAAGAAATCCCCCCTTAGTTTCAGGAGGGATTTCGCTATACTTTGTACATTAAGCCTCTTTGTCGGCCTTTTTCTTTCTTTTCGCCGAGCTGATAACCATTGTGCCTACAAAGACAGCAATCAAAATGCCGAAGAATAAAATCTGCGACATATGAAAGCCAAAAGCAGCAGCCAGCATTTTACCCCCGATAATGGCGATCATAATAAAGGCTGTCTGTTCCAGTTCCGGAAATTTATCAATGAGCTTGAGGAACACTTGAGCAACACCACGCATCATCAGAACGCCGAGAATACCACCCAGGAACAGAACCCATACTTTCTCGCTCACACCGAAAGCGGCAATGACGCTGTCAATACTGAAGGCAATATCCATCAGTTCGACCATTAATACGGTTTTCCAAAAAGAAGTAGGTTTGTTTTTCACTTCTCCATCACCTTCGGACTTGAATAAGCCCTTATAAGCGATATAGAGCAGATAAGCCGCACCCAGTACCTTAATCAGTGTGAACTTAATCAGGAATGTACCCAAGCCGATAGCCAGGAACCTGAATATATACGCACCCAAAATCCCGTAAAATAAGGCTCTCTTCTGTTGTTCCTTGGGTAAGTGTTTAACCATAACTGCGAGAACCAAGGCGTTATCCGCCGATAAAAGTCCTTCCAGCAAAATGAGAGTTCCTATAATCCCCCAACTCACTGGATCAGTAAGCGTAGCTACAACATCACTCCATGAAAAGAAATGGCCATAGTTTTCGCTGATATTTTTAAACAAATCATTCAACATGAAAAGAGTGCCTCCGATAATTCAATTTATTTGCTACCCTGCGACCAGCGCATGCCCCAGTTATAGGCCCGATCCAACTCACGATGACCGCCATAGAACTGCACGAGTCTTTCAATGCTGAACGTTTCATCGTTTACATTTTGGATCATGGCAATCGCACACATCCCTTTGCGATTGTCATGTTCATTCATGTGAACGATAATGTCCGGCCCATCCTTCTGGTACAGCGTGACTACCCCGTCCGCTTGTGACCAGTTCGTGACTCCTTCATAGATGAAGGTAAATACCAAAATTCGCTTAATTTCAGAAATTTTAGCACCATTAATGCGAAGATTTTCTCCTGTTTTCACAGAGCCTGTACGGTCGTCGCCATCCAGAGCAATATACGGGAAGCGATTTAGAGAACCGAAAACTTCCCCGAGCGCCTGCACAACGCCTTTATCTCCGTTCTTCATCTCATACAAGCAGCCCAGATCCAGATCGACACCCTTGGAACCGCGATTGAAAAAGCCTTTGCTTTGCTGGACCTGATTCCAGTTTAGATTGATCAGGATTTCACCCAATCCGCCTGAGCCTTTTTTCAGGTTGATGGTGTCGCCCTTCTTCTTCAGCTCAATTTTCCGCAGATTCAGATTCACCGGTGTTGCAGATGGCTCTGGCTTCGGAGCAGGTGGTACTGGTGGCGGCGTTGGTGCTGGTCGAGGCGCTGGAGACGGAGGTGTAGGCACTGGCGTGGGAGGAGCCGGATTGTTTTCCACTTCAATCCCAAAATTAACGCACAACGCATCCAATCCACCGGAAAAACCTGCGCCAATCGCGTTGAATTTCCATTCCCCGTTATGACGATACAGTTCCCCAATGACAATCGCCGTTTCCACTGTAAATCCACTGTCCAAATTAAACCGCAAAACCTCTCCGCTAACCGGATGAGCAAAACGAATGAACCCACCTTGAACCTGTCCAAAATTTTGCCGTTTCTGATCCGCATCATAAATCGTCAGCGTAAACGCAATCTTCTCAATGTTTGCAGGAATTCGCGTCAGATCAAGGGCAAATTGCTTTTTGTCACCGGACTGTTGTCCGTCTGAATAGGTGATAAAGGGCGTGGTCGGATTGTTATAAAAAATTAAGTCCTCATCGCCCGATACTTTTCCTCCAGGACCCAGCAAAAATGCTGAAGTATCCAGCTCCAGAGACGCTGGGGACTCCCAGCCAATCCCTACGTTGACATGGGTCAGGCCCGGATTTGTTTTCGTCAAATCCGCCTTCTGTCCCTTTACTACGATAACAGCCATGATTGTGTCACCTTTCTGTCCGTTTGTCATGTGTCAGCGTACGCTAATGTAGCATTTTGCATAATTCGATTCCCAACGCACATAAGTACAATATATAGACGAACTAAAGCGTTTCGATCTATATATTGCTGATTTGAAAATGCTCTTGGGATTTATGCAAAATGCTCAATGTAATAGCTTAAAAAGAAAGGGTAGCGCCCTATGGACACCACCCCAAGTGGATATTATTGAGCGTCCAAGCCATAGTTTTTAGCAAGCGCACCCAATCCACCAGCAAAGCCACTACCGATAGCCTGGAATTTCCAGTCCGCATTCTGACGGTAAAATTCACAGAATACGACGGCCGTTTCGGTGGAGAAATCTTCTCCCAAATCGTAGCGCAGCACTTCACGATCTGTTGCCGCATCTACCACACGTACAAAAGCATTGGACACTTGACCAAAGTTTTGCGCGCGTGCCTCGTAATCATAAATGGTAACCGTGATCCCGATACGGTGGATGTTCGCAGGAATCTTCGAGAAATCAACGATGATTTGCTCGTCATCCCCATCGCCCTCACCTGTGCGGTTATCACCCGTATGAGTAACCGATCCTGCTCCGCCTGTCGGGTTGTTGTAAAACACAAAATCATCCGCAGCTTTGGCTTTACCGTCTTCATAAAGTAGGAAAGCCGAAGCATCCAGGTCAAAGTCCGCGCCACCACTGTATTTGTTCGTATCCCATCCAAGACCTACAACGACACGAGTCAAGCCGGGATTCGTTTTGGTCAGATCAATACGTTGTCCTTTGGAAAGGCTAATGGTCATTCCGCATACCTGCTTTCTTTGTATAGATTTTTTACGCCAAACCGTAATCGCGTGTCAATCCTGCAAGACCATCTTGGTAGCCGCTACCAATGGCATTGAACTTCCACTCACCGCTATGACGATACAGTTCGCCTACAACAACGCCTGTTTCGATTGAGAAATCTTCTCCCAGATCAAAGCGGACCAATTCTTCATTGTTTGCTTCGTTTACGATACGAGCGTAAGCACGGGACACTTGTCCAAAGTTTTGGCTGCGTTCTTGTGCTTCATAGATTGTAATCGTAAAAGCGATCTTTTCAACGTTAGCTGGCACGCTACCCAGATCAATTTTAATTTGCTCGTCATCTCCGTCGCCATCACCTGTGCGGTTATCCCCTGTATGAACGACAGAGCCGTTCTCATTTTGTGGGTTATTAAAAAAGACAAAGTTCTTATCGGATTCTACTTTACCTTCCGCATTAGCCAAAAATACGGATACGTCTAGGTCAAAATCTTTACCGCCATCGTATTTGTTTGTGTCCCAACCGAGACCAACTGTGATTTTGGACAAACCTGGATTTGTTTTCGTCAAATCGATTTTTTGACCTTTGGATAAGTTAATTGCCATGAGTAAGAACCCCTTTTCACATTAAGTTTTGTATGAGCAACCTAAAATTACATATAACGCTGAGCCAGCACATCAATATGTACGGCATGGGTTCCTTCACCGATTGCAGCAAACTTCCATTCGTTGTTATGACGATAGAGTTCTCCACAGACCAGTGCGGTCAGCCCTTCATAATTATCAGATAAATTAAACGTCACCAGCTCCTTGGAATTAGCACCGTCCAGAATGCGGATATACGCCTTCTCGATCATGCCGAAGTCCTGTTTCCTGTTTACGCAATCATATATATTCACAACAACAAGCACTTTGTCGACATTGGCAGGAATACGTGCCAGGTCAATCGCAATTTGTTCATCATCACCGTCGCCTTGTCCGGTCAGATTATCACCAGAATGCACGACAGAGCCGCATGGACTTTTTTTATTGTGGAAACACACTACGTTATCTGACTGAGTCAGTTTTCCGTTTGCGTCCAGCAAAATGGCAGAAGCATCACAATCAATGTTCGGTTGCTTCTTAAAACCAAAAAATCCTTTGGACTGTACTGGGTCCCATCCCAATCCGGCTATAACCTTGGTTAGTCCTGTGTTCCCTTTGGTCAAATCAATTTTCTGGCCCTTGACCAGATTAATTACAGCCACTGATTAACACACCTCCCTTCCGTAAAATTTACAGACTAAATTCAGACGGATTCAAACCAAGCGCGCCGCAAATCTCAGCCACAATTCGCTGCTCATTTGCATCAAAGTCACCATCAGCTGCGCCAATAGCGCTACATACGCCAACGACGAGTCGGCCTACTTCAGGCTTACCTTTCAATTTACCAATCGCCTTCAGTGCTTCCTGTTTACCGATTTCAGGTGAAAATTCAAAGTTCGCTACATAGTGATTGAAACGGTTGATAACCTCACCCATATCAAACACTTTCAATTCTTCACTGATATTTATGTATCCGGCCATTTTTGTTTTCTCTTCCGGACTAATCGTACCGTCAGCAAATGCTACTAATGCACAGCCTGCAACAACAGCTTCCATAAAATCTTTATTCTTAAACTTCTTAACTTGGTCTCCAAGTCCTTTTTTAGTTGTATTCAACCAATTTTTAAATGTACTCATGTTTCCCTCCACAATTACGTATTTGGGTAAAGGTATCCTAGTTAATTTCTTCCTTTACTATAACCTGAATTACGATCTTTTTCTACAATAATATACAAAAATACGGTAAATCCGATCTATTTATTATTGGTACCCTCTCTATCTTTAGCCCTATTTTCTACATAAAACCCTCTCTTCCATCATCCATCATTTGGTACCCCAATTGCAAGTCTGTGAAATAGTAGGGTTGAAAGAAAGGCACAGCCTTCTAATTTAACAGAAGCACTGTGCCTTTTACCATAATCCACGGTTTATCCATCTATAAATTTAGTTCTACTTAATTTGCACTTCTCTTTGGATATGTATTCTATCTATCTAATATATCGGTTTTCCGAAAAAATTGGTAAACCAAAAAATCTACAGACTTCTCCAGCTAGCGAGTTTACAGTTTCTACCTGCCGCTCACCTGTTCCAGAAAAAAAGACTGTAGATTTTATAGATACTCCTATTCACGCTATTATCGTTCACAGCTCAAGACCTAATTATAATCCTCCCAATAGCGATACTCCATTTCATTCTCACCTTTGGTGACGATGATCATGTTTTCAATATGTCCCGTTTCTTTATTCGTTCGGTAGATCATGGTACGGGTTTCTCCCTCATCGGGTACAGAGAAGAGTACTTTGTCACTGAGCATGCCGCCGCCAATGCCGACGACGTGTTCCCCCCACCCGGAGGCTGCGCCAGAACCGATGCCCGAACCTGCCCCACTAACTCCAGCCCCGCGCGACAAAATAAGACCTATTCCATATCCAGTGACGGTCTGGGCCGTTTTACCTAGAGCGTGTTCTCCGGCTGATTGGATATGCTTTTGGACCCAGTAATCGTATTTATCCGTATTTTGCTCATAACTCACAACATTCCCTTTTTTATCGATAGATATATCCGTTTTGCTTCCGTCTTTACCTGTCAGTTCGGTGACGGCGACAAGGGAATCGGACGTGATCTTGGAGGTCTCTCCTGTATTGTAATCTGTACGAGGAACTGAGTCCTCATATTGCAGCCGCAGGACATTCATCTGGTCGTGAATTTTCTGCATAACCTGCTTGTCGCCGATGGCCTCGGCGTTTTTCAGTAGCTCCTCATATTGATGATATTTATCCGCGTCTGCCTGATCCCATTGGTCTATGTTTTTGGGCTGCTTGGCAATTTTTCCACCATCATCTCCAGCCTCTCCACTGCCTGCCAACGCTGCGCTAGCGTTCATTGCCGCTGCTAGGGCTGTCCAGAAGCCACGTGTGCTTTCACCATCCGCATTTCTAAACTTCGAAGCGATGCTTTTCAGCTCAATTTCAATGGATTGAACCTTATTTAATACAGAAGAAAGTGTATATTTAGCCGTACGATAGTCATTATAAAAACGATTCCTCTCCATCCCATCCCACTGGCTGTGAAGGCGGTTCATTGTGCTATCCAGGCCGTTTAACTGGTTATACAGTGTGCCGTGGGCATTGGCAAATTGGGAGGCCACGCTGTCCAGCTGCTCCGGTGTGACTTGGATTTTTGTCATGGTGATCACATCCCATCTATGAAAATAGGAGATAGAAATTATATTTTACAGTAATCCTTATTTCATATTGTAAGCTATAGAGGTCGGACATTCATGAGGATTTATACGTATTTGTGTATTCAGAAGCAGTTCCTTTGATATAATGAATCCATATGAGTTCATTTCGACAATACATTATTGAAAGTCAGGTGTAGGGACATGTCAGACAAAAAAATTATCTTTTTCGATATCGACGGTACATTACTGGACGATGACAAGAAAATGCCGTTAACGGCAGAAAAGGCCGTCTTTGCTTTGAAAGAGCTGGGACATGAGGTGGCCATCGCAACAGGACGTGCGCCTTTTATGTTCAAAGATATCCGCGAGCAGTTGGAAATTGACTCCTACGTCAGCTTTAATGGGCAATATGTCGTGCTTCGCGGGCAAGTGGTCGCTACCAATCCGTTGAACAGAGAAGCCTTGCAAGCGATGACCGATCTGGCCCTCACACATAATCATGCTCTCGTATATATGGATCATATGGACATGAAGGCCAATATTCCTAACGATGAGCTAGTGGAGAGATCGGTCCAAACGCTTAAAGCCAAGATTTCAGTTGGATACGACCCGCTCTATTTCCAGGGAAGAGATATTTATCAGACGCTGTTGATGTGTACAGCAGAAGAAGAACCTTTCTATGAAGCGGTATTCAAGGCGTTTGACTTTGTGCGCTGGCATCCGAGTTCTGTGGACGTTGTTCCTCATGCTGGCTCCAAAGCGAAGGGCATTCGCGAAATTACATCCAGACTGGGCATTGCCGATGAAAATCAATACGCCTTTGGCGATGGCTTAAATGATGTGGAGATGCTGACAGCTATACATAACAGCGTCGCGATGGGCAACGGCTGTGATGAAGCCAAAGCCGCAGCTAAAATGGTCACAAAACGCGCAGATGAAGATGGTATTTTGTACGGACTGCAAAAGCTTGGTTTGTTAAGCTAACAGGATTGCTGATAGACTGGACATGTTTCGGAAAAAATAAAGTCTGTTTAAAGACTTACATATGAGAAAATAGGAGGTTGTCCTTAAATATGGAGACGGAAGGCTTACGCAATGTCGAACAGCTAGCCATGAAGAAGTACAAAATTTACAAGCAGAGCCTACTCCGGTATTTGGCACGTTCCATGCTGGCGAGTATGTTCATCGGGTTCGGCGTTATTGTAGCCTTCAAGACGGGCAACTTTTTTTACATGGAGCATTCTCCATTCACTTATCCCATGGCGGCACTCACGTTCGGAGCGGCCATCATTCTAATCGCTTACGGCGGTGGGGATTTGTTTACAGGTAACACCTTCTATTACACTTATGCTGCGCTCCGTAAAAAGCTGCGCTGGGGGCAGGTGCTTCGATTATGGGCTGCCAGCTATGGCGGTAATTTGCTGGGTGCGGGGGTATTTGCACTCCTTATTTACTTGACCGGGCTGTTTGACTCCTCCAGCGTGAACAGCTTTCTACTGAACGTGGTTGAGCATAAAATGGAAGCGCCTGCAATGCAGCTATTCTTCCGAGCTATTTTGTGTAATTGGCTAGTCTGTCTTGCCTTTTTTGTTCCAATGTTTATGAAGGAAAATGGCGCAAAGATGTTTGCCATGATGCTGTTTGTGTTCTGCTTTTTTATTTCGGGATATGAGCATAGCGTGGCTAATATGTGTACTTTCGCCATTGCGCTCGTGCTGGATCATCCGGGTACGGTTTCTGTCGCTGGTGTGATCCATAATCTCGTTCCGGTTACGCTCGGAAATCTGGTTGGTGGCGTGCTGCTTATGGGGGTTATGTACTATTCGGTGAATCTCCCGTTTTTGGACGAGGAAGAACACTAAAAAAAGAAGCCGTGGGACTTAGGCTCCACGGCTTCTTTTTTTTAGTAATAGAGCAGGTGCTTTCTTGCCTTTTATTCTTCTTGAGCAGGAAAATGGATAAACTCCTCCAACTCCTTGAACAGCTTCTTGGGATTGACATTGTCAGGTACAACCAGAGTTAGCGGTTCATCCAGCTTCAGCACATACATGCCTAAAATGGATTTGGCATCTGCCATGCCGCTTTTGCCATGAATCCAGATGTCATAGGTATAATTCGAAACGATTTGATTGATTTTTTCAATATCTTTAACGTCTTTTACCTTGATGGGTGTCATCATTGCACAGCACTCCCCTGCATTGAATTGGGGCTTACAAAACAAGCCTTAATATCACTTTACCCCATATGAAGCCTGTTGCAAAATCTTAATTTAGAAAATGACATGCGGAGCGGAGCTGATTTTCCAGTAGCTGCCGACCTTTTCAAAGTTCACGGTGATTTTCTCATTCGCCTGCTTGGTTTCTGCCGGATAAGGCACGGTCAGCAGGTAGCTGCGCTTCACCGGAGTCATGTTTACCATTTTCGCCGTAGCCCGGCTGAACTCTAGCAAATTGCCACCATCTGCGTTCAACTGAGCTAATCTGCCGTTAACTTCAACGAAAAATTTACCGACAAATTGCTCACTAGCCTGCTTTGTGTAGACCTGCGTCAGATAACTGATCAATTTGGTCTTCGTGCCGATGTCCTCGGACAGATAGCGGTAGCTTTTACCGTTCAACTGGAACGACTCTCCCACCGGGCTGCCACCACTAATCGCATACTGATAACGAGACTGTGCCTCCAGCACAAGCGGAACCGCACTCTCGTGGTTCAGCTTGTCCAGCTGCGTCGGTTTCACGCTGGTAGCCGCGGCTGCTGGCGCCGAAGTGGACGGCTGTTGCGGCTTAGACGGCTTCACAGTCGACGGTACGGACGGAGCAGCCGCTGGTGCTACCGATGTAGATGGACGCTGTGCTGGTGCAGACGGAGCTACTGGTGTAGCGGCTTTGGCAGAACCTGCAGCTGCAGCCGGGGTCGAGGCTGCTGGAAGCGACGGCGCTTGCGCAGGGGCTGGCATCGTAGCCGACGCAGACGCTGCGGGTGCTGGCACCTGGGCTGGGACGGATGCGGCCGGACTGGCAACGCTCGGTTGCGTCGCTTCCGCTGGAGCGGTCACGGCGGGTGCGGCAGCGGCGGCCTGTGCCACGCTCATAAGTGTGGCCGCAATGCATAGTGCGGATAGCTTCGTATTTATTTTCATACTCATATACACCTCCATAATCATATGTCTGCATAAACTGCACACGTTTCTATTATAAGAATTTCGCTTCTCGATTGGGTTGCTAAATTGTTTCTATTTGCCTTTTTTTGTTCATTCTGCACGAAGTTTGTCCGTATTTGCCGGGGACGGCTGTTCTGATTGTTTCAACTGCTTTGCCTCCATCTCTTCCAAGGATAGCGACAGTTGCTTAACAGATCGGTCCAGCTCCTCCAATCTGCGACTCAAAGTGAAGAGGATGTATTTTAACAGAATCAAACTTAATGCAGCAGGGAATCCGACATTAGTTACGAGCTCGATCATGCCTTCAGTCGTTAAAGAACTCACAGATTCTGCCTCCTTTTTCATACATATATTCCATCAATAAGAACTAATGTTCCCATTTTTATGAAAATCATACGTTATCTTTTGGGCTCTCATGACAAAAAGAGCTCCAATTAGCCAGGAGCCCTCTCTGTTTTTGTTCATTCTACCTGCTTTCAGACCACTGTCGAACGACATATCAAGGAGTATATATATTCGGTTGCTGGGGCCTGGACATCCCTTCTCCGAGATAAAACCCGGTGTGCGGCGGCTGATTATAAGCTACGTTCTGCCAGGCAACACTGAGGCGATACACTGGATCATGCATAAGCGTATAGAATCGATGTTCTGACTCGTATGGTGTTGTGTAGATCCGCAGCGCCGAATTATCACTTTTGCGCCAAATGACTTCCTCACGCCAGTCACCGAACAGATCGGCCTGCAAGGACGGCGTTCCTTTGGTTCCGTTATTGGAACTCGTTCCTGTCGCCGTAAGCAAGTTGGAAGTAGTCGAGTTCGTATAGTTCCACTTGTCTATTTTCCCAGCGCTTGATGAGGTATGATCCAGCAGTTCACGGAGGAGATCCCCATCCCACCAGATGCCAAAATTAATGGAAGACGGTAGCGTGTTGGTGATGAGCTGCCCCTTGGCTGAACGCAAACCAATACCCGGTGCCCACTGCTCGTTCCCTTTGGTCCGCGGGTCAATGTCTGCCGACAGGCCTCTTCCGGTATCCTTGCCTGTTTTTACGCCCCATAAAATATTTCCATTACGCGGGTCGTACATGGCAGCTCCGTAGGTGGCATTTTTGTCCTCGTTCACCTTGAACACTTCATAACCTGAACGGTCGGGGTCCAGATCACCAACATGAAGTGCATCTCCATGTCCCATCCCCGTGTTAGCCAGTTTCGCTCCGTTATCGTCTACAACCAGCGAGCCATACACGATCTCATCCTTATCATCTCCATCCACATCCGCCACGCTCAAACTGTGGTTCCCCTGTCCAGCCGTCCCGGCATTGGTGGAACTGTTGCTGTCAAAGGTCCAGCGTCGGCTCAGGTTACCGTTCCGCCAATCATATGCGACCAGAACGGTGCGGGTGTAATAACCACGTGCCATCACAATGCTGGGTCTCACGCCATCCAGATAAGCAACCCCGGCGAGAAAACGATCCACACGGTTACCATAATTATCTCCCCAGCTCGATACCGTTCCGCGCGGTGGCACGTAGTCAATCGTACTAAGAGCCTTACCTGTATCACCTGAGAATACAGTTAGAAACTCAGGGCCTTGCAAAATATATCCGCTCGTGTTTCGATGATCAGCCGAAGCGTCCCCAATCTTTACACCTGCACCATCTACCGTGCCGTCTGCTGTTTTACATACGATCTCTGCTTTACCATCTCCATCAAAATCGTAGACGAGAAATTGCGTGTAGTGGGCTCCAGCCCGTATGTTACGTCCCAGGTCGATCCGCCATTTGCGTGTTCCATCCAGCTCGTAGCCATCCAAAAATACATTTCCCGTATAACCGGATTGCGAATTATCCTTGGCATTGGAAGGGTCCCATTTTAACACAATCTCATACTCGCCATCTCCATCGAGATCCCCTACGCTGGCATCATTGGCATGGTACGTGTAATTCACATTATCCGGAGTTGTGCCTCCCGCGGGCTGCTGGATCGGAACATCCAGGTAGTTGTTGTTCCATACCTTCACCGCAGGAGAAGCGCTCTGCTCTGCTCCATTGACCACGGCACGAACGGTATACGAAGATGAGGTCGTACCTGCCTTGTCCAAAAAGTTGGTTCTCGATGTAATCGGCGCATCATTCACCTTGCTTGTCCCTCTGTACAAATTAAAGCCGACCGAATCCGCTTCCGTGCCCAGCAAGCGCCAGCTCACCAGTACACCCTCAGGCACCTTAACGGCAACGGCTCCCCGGTTCAGCTTTTCCATTTGCCTCGTAGAGGCAGCAGTGACCTGGCTATCCATCGGGGTGACCACTCCACTCAACATTACACCGAGACAGAGCAACGCAGTATACCGAAACCTTTTGTTCATCTGAATTATTAGCTCCTTTCATGGTTTGTATTTTCAATAAATTAATTTTATGTGACTGATAAGTTATTGTTATTTAAATTTTATGATAGCGCTTACATAAATGTAAAGGGACGAATACGTCCTTTTTGTTCAAAAATCCGGGCTAATGCTTTAAAAATCAGAGGTCCATGAATAATCGTTCTTCATCCGCGATGCTCTGGATATCCTCCGAGCTGATGCTGATATACTGATAGCCCTCTGCCTGTTGTTTTTTCAATGCAAGTTCCTTCATAAAACGTGGGCTGCCCTCTCCCGCATCCTCATCGTAAACAAGCAATAAACCGTCTGTTTTGCGGAAAAGGAGTTCATCCCGTGCCTTGAGTTGCCATATTCCCTGATAAGGCTGGCGGCTGACTACTCCCACATAGTCAACTTCGGCACAAATCTGCTGAAAATATTCCTTTTTGTCCTCTTTCCATTTTTCTTCCATATTTTGATGAGCCATCATAATAGAGCATTTGAGGTGGGGATATTGCTGTTTTAGTGCAGTAACGACCTCACAGGCCCACAAGTCCACTCCGTATTGGCCGGGGGTAATCACCCATTCCAACCCTTCTTCTACCAGGGGAATAAGCCTGCCTGCAATCGCCTTTTTAATATATGGAATGCCTTCGTGCTTCTGATTGAAAATATTCAGCTCATGGGCACGATAGCCCGAAACAAGCAAGTTTTTCATCTTCTCAACGTCCTTCTCCGATTATCATAAAGGTTATTGTACCACTTCAGAGCAGACCACTAAACACTTCGTTTTTTGGAGGAACGAATTGAATATAACGCAAAAGACGAACCTCTTCCAATTGAGCTGGATCAGGTTCGTCTTTTGGAGTTTGGTCTAGTTTCGAATGGATGGTTTACCCATCGCTATTATCCTTTTCCATCCCTATCACTCCTCAGACGATTTTATGCGGACATCTTTAATTCTAATGTTGCTACTAAATATACCAGCATCACTACTTAGCTTGAATGACGGGTAACCAGGGTCTGCCTCAAGCCGCATTCTGCCATCGAACTGCTGCTCCTGCTGCTGATCTACCCAAAAAGAATAAGGCTCAGACTGAACTGCTTTATCAGTTGCATTCGGCGTAGTGACAACCAAAATGACAAGTACGCCATTGCATCCGCAATCCTCGGTGTCATAAAACAACTTGAACATTCCCGCTCTTCCTGAAAGGGCCAATTCTAGCCTTTCAACGGACAAGGAATCCAATTCCAAATGTATGCTCATGAGATGAATTCTCTCCTTTGTAAGTGAGATGTTTGGAGCCGTCAGCTCCATAAAGACTAAATTTTAACTATGTGTTCATTATAGTCATGTTTTCGTATGTGTCTATGTGACTGCACTCACTGCTATCAATGAGCTCTTACATAAAAAGGCAACCCGATTACACTGGGTCACCTCCGTCATCTCTCATCTTATCTAAACCAACATTCTAGTCACAACTTCTATCCTTTGTAAAAAGGATTATGACCTGTGCCTTTGCCCGATGGCATCGCCCCAGGCACACCGTCCGCTTCAAGCAGCGGACGGATTATGAGCTTCATCGGCCACTCCCTACTCTCGAATACCGCTTGGAACAGTTCGGCCCGGTCAGCTTCGGGAAGCGGCACTACCCGTAGCGCTTCCTTCCACGCCTGCTCGGTGATATCCCATAACTTTGCTTCAGGGATAGGATACACCTCGCTTAGCGCTTCCATAATCGCGGCCAGGTTCACCTGCGTGCCCAGCGACTGCACGTAGAAGATCAGCTTGCGGATCGTCTCATTATACAAGCTGTTCGAGTATCCTGGCCGGATATGATAACCCGGGTCCGCAATGCCGTGTTTGTCCAGATACGGCTGATGCAAACGTACGGAGTCGTGGTCACGGAATAATAGGCCGTTCACCCGTCCGTTCCGCAGGACCACGCAGCAGTTCTGACCGTGAATTTCGGGTACAACGCCTACCTTGAACAGCCGCATTACTACATCATAGAATAACACCGTCAGATTGGTGTAGAATCCTATAACCTCTTCACTGGTTAACTCTCTGCCCAGCAGATCGGATAACATATGGCGACCTTCCAGTGTCACCCCAAGCGCAGCCATGGGAATGACCTGCACACCTTCTTCCAGCAACTTTGGCGGATAGATGCGAATCTGGGCGGCCAGATGGCGAGGATGATCATCGAACAATCCCATGGATTCCGGCATGTATCCCCACCAGTTCCGTTCCTCGCAGAGCCACACTTTACCTGTGAGCGATTCATCGCAAGCCACCGCCTGTCGTAACATCTTCTCCCCAGCCAGACCATTTAGCAGCTTCACCACCGGGAGATAGCGGGCGGCCCCGAGAGATAACACACTGACCGGAAGCTTGAGCATCTGTGTGGATTCTTCCATCGGGGCCATCGAGCGCAGGGACGATGTCGCCTGAACCTCTCCCAATTCAATATCCAGTACAACGATGGTACCGTCCGCGATCTCTCCGTTGAAACGTGGCAAGATGATATGTTCCATCTGCCATGGATGTACTGGCATGGGCATGTATTCTTGCAGATTCAGGCCCTTCCGGGCCAATTCTGCTTCCAGCCTGCTGCGCTGTTCTTCATCCAGTACATCCAGTGTGGACATCCCTTCCTCACATCCCTGTTGTACGGCATCCCAACGCACCGCCACCCATCGCAGCGGGATCTCCTTCCTGAATTCCGCTGCATACCGGGTCACATCTGCTTCTGTGAACCCCACCTTTGCCTTGGAGGTGGGGTGAAATGGACGATCTCGCAGCGCTGCCACCTGCTCTCCCTTGATAAACCAATCGTAGGCATGGAACGGAACTCGTTCTCTCAGACGTTGTACCTGCTGGAGTCCCAGTGCCAATTGCTCGGTGGCTATTTTCACGCCTGCCAAGAACTCCGCAACCCCGGGATGCGCGTATGCTTCATCCGAAAGTGTCATCCGAAGCACAGCCTGTCCTACGACTGCCGGAGATTCAAGAAGCTTCCAGCCTCCATCCGGTGTCTCTCCATAGACGGGTGAACCCTGTACCCATTGATATCCCTGCCTTTTGCCTGCTTTCACCAGAAACAAAATCCCTTTCTGATGCAGCATAAGCTGTCCACTATGTCTACCTGCCCCATTCTCATCCTGCTTATCCTTACCTGCGACATTGCCGTCGGTTCCGTTCCCCGTTCCCCATCCGCTCTGCGAAGGACCTCCATTACCATCCCCCAGAACCATTCGGCGGAACGGTTCAGGTGAAGTAGAGAGTTCAATGAACGGATGCCCTTCCAGCGGTAGCAATTGCTCGGCTAGAAATGCATTGATCAGATCCTCCATAATCCGGCGCTCAGCGTCTTGCAGACTGGAACGCTTCATCACTGTTGACATGGTTGTCGTCCTCCGTCAAATAATGGAATGCCGGGTGCGGATGGCCCAGAAAATCATGATGCGAAATGGTCCAGCAATAAGCTCCCGACTTCTCAAACACAACAATATCGCCTACACGCAGCCGCTCTACTTCCGCATCCGAATGCATACGATCCTTGGGCGTACACAGCTCTCCGACTATGTGAACTTTGCTGTTCCATACCTCTGGTCTTGCAAACGAATGCCCCCAACGGTCCGTAGACATAATGTGAAACGGATGGTTGTGTCCCCATGATGCAGGCAGACGATTATGATGTGTACCTCCTCTTAACACGGCAAAATGCTGACCATGCGATGTTTTGATATCCATAACCTCTGCCGCATAATAACCGTGGTCAGCGACAAGCATGCGACCTGGCTCGAAATACAACTGTATGCCGCGTGAAGCAAGGCGCCCTCTGGCTTCACTTCGCTCAATCAGGGATGTGAACAGGGACCAGTCGAACCCGGGGCTCCCATCATAGGTGACGCCAAACCCGCCTCCGGCGTTAATTACTTCAAGATGCAGGTCATATGCCTGCTGCCACATCTCCGCCTTTTGCAAATACAGCTCAATCATCTCGGCATGTAGTCTCGCGTCCACATTGTTCGATAACGAGTGAAAATGAAATCCGCATAAACGCACCGTACCCGCGTCTTCCTCACGAATAACCCGGACTGCTTCCTCCACGCTCTCCTCATCCATGCCGAATGGGCTCGGACCGCCGCCCATTACAATCCGGGTCCGCGGCAATGTGCTGCTTCTCAGATTGATCCGCAGCAGAATGCGGACTTCCTGCTCTCTCTTTGTAGCAATGGCGATGACACGCCGGAGTTCCAGCAGGCTCTCCACATGAATGAAACTTACCTGATGCTCGATAGCCTGCTTCAACTCATTCTCCTTTTTCCCTGGACCGCCAAACAGGATTGGAACCTCGCTACTTACACTCCTCACCTTGAGCAACTCACCAATGGAAGCTACCTCGAACCCGTGAACCCAGGGCAGCAAAGCCTCAATAATTCGGGGATCCGGATTGGCCTTTATGGCATAGAAGAGCCGCGTGCCTTTGGACAGCGTGTGCAGCATGTGACGAAGCTGCTCCTGAATACCAGCCAGATCGTAGACATAAGCACATACCGGGTCTTCACTGTCCCTTTGCAGTTCATGAATCATATTCCATACGCTTGATTTCATGTCAGTCCACCCGCATTTTTATAGTCATTCCGTTTCTGTTCGTACGCCCGAAAAGCCGTATTCCGGTCATCGCCCAACACGTATATGTATACCCCCCGATTGGCCCACAGCGCCATGCCTTCCTTGTTTCTGACCACTGTTGCATACGGTACCTGACACTGCTTTGCGGCTTCATGTAGTGCACCTAGCGAACGCTGCACGTCTGGATGTTCCGTCTGCCACGGTACGCCAAGTGATTGCGACAGGTCTGCCGCCCCCTCTAGTACCCAGCTCACCTGGGGATGAGACAGTATGCTCACACTTTGCCGGACGCCCTCCACACTTTCGATCATCGGTACAATCATCACCTGTTTATTCGCTTCCTGAATATACCCGGTGAGTGGATACTTGCCAAACACCCCCGGTCGCCCACTGTTCAGACTCCGCATGCCAAGCGGATGATAATACGCATGACGAACCGCTTCCTCCACCTGTTCCCGCTGTTCCACATGAGGAATGACAATGCCTTGTGCGCCACAGTCCAATACCTTTAGAATCTCTGTTCGCTCTACCTTCGAGATGCGTACCAGCGGGGTCATTCCTGCCAGCTCCGTAGCACGTACCAGTTCTTCCACCGATTCCATATTCGTTGCGGCATGTTCCAGGTCGATAATTACAAAATCATACTCCGCATGTCCAATCATCTCAATGATGACCGGATGTGGGATAGAGACAAAGAGGCCAAACACCGGCTGTTTACGTTCAATTTTCTCCTTCAGCGTGTTGGTTCTCATCCGAGAACGTCCTTCGCCAGCTTCAGCGGATTGCTGGCCTTACGGAAATACACTTCCCCATCCCCATACAGGCGGCGCTTGGTCATCTCTTCAATCAGCGCATCCTCGGCAAAAAGATCAAACCACTCGAACCGTTCCTCGTACTCCGGATGCTCCCGCTGATAGTCTACAATAGTGGCCGCGCACAGCTGCCAGAACGCTTCTTCCGTCAGACCGAAATTCTCCAGCGTCAGCGCAATATCCGTCATGCAGATAAAAAAGAACGCATCATACGTATAGTCCCGGACTTCCGACACGTCACCCGCGTAGATAAAGGAATACCGATTAAACTTGCGATGGGTCTCCGGTTCGGGGTGCAGCTTGGGGGCTCGTTCTGGATTCAGCAGCTTCTCAGGTACATAGCGGACACCATCATGAAGGTCCTTGATGATGATCCGTTTCGGCAGATCATTTTCCAGCACCAAAATGATATTCTGGGCATGCGATTCCAGCGCGATGCCGTGTGCATAGAGCAGATGAATAATAGGCAGCGATACCGTTCGAACGAGGGCTTCACTCCACTTCTGAATGCCATGATGCTCAACTGCACCCTGGATAAACGGTACCCCGTTCGACTGTACCAGCATAAGTGCATTTAAGGGCCAGGCTGTCTCGCCTTCTTGCAGATGAACAGATACATTTTCACGCCAGATCGCCCCTATTGTGCCATACGCCCGTCCATACTGGATTGCAGGCAAGTTCTCGTACCGAAGCGAGAGTCCCATGATCTCTTTCAGAATGGAAAACTCTTCTCGTTGCAACAACTCATCCTCTTGAATGAGTGCTTCCAGCCAGTCGCTGATTAGCGGTGCATTCTGGGTCGTGTGCTGTGCCAAAATGCGTATGCTCGATGTATTGGTAATACTCAGCGACAGCTTGAGATACGATGCCTTCGAATTCATCCGGTTCGACAGGGAACGAATGGACTGCTGGGCGCGATAGGTTGAGTCCGAAGGGCCGAGAAAAACGATATCTCTGTCCATTCGTTGCCGGGCAAACACCGATTCCAGCTGGTGTTCCCACTGCCACGGATGAACTGGAATGAATATATAGCGTTTACCCTCCGTATCTTCCGACTGAAGTATCCGATTAAATCGGCTGATATCCTCCTCTGTGAGATGTTGTCTCACCAACTGTTCTGACGTGTAGCCTGTGGAAAGAGCCGTTTGCACAAGTCCTTCTTTCACGGCAATCCAGTATACGGTCACATCCGAGTTAAACTCTGGACCGTAAGCAAGATTGTCTTTTAGGGTGAAGCCGAGCCTCGACTTGTAGCTGGGATGGTAGAGATGGCCGTCGCTCATATGGCTTTCGAGAGCATCATAGTGCAGGTCTTCATCCGGAATCTTCTCAGGCAGCAAAGCCCGGCACTGGCTGTCCTTCACCATCGTCTCCAGCAATTCCTGAATGAAGGCCGCCTCATTCGCACCCTCCAGAATGTTCAGCACCATTTCCTCCAGAAACAGATCCAGATCGGTGCAGTGAACGCCCTCTCTTCGAATCGAGCCCTTCGCCACCTTCACTCGGCCAAATGAAAATTTTCGCTCCGCCTCACAGCTGTATGTCACAGCCTGCCCTGACGTACTCCGCCCCACAGTACACCATTCGTTCCCCCCCACCTTACAGTCAAGGATACCCTCGAACCACATGGCTTCCAGCGCCTGCCGCATGATCCGTTCCTGTACATCCGTGTATACTGCCGTCTTGTGACCTTTCTCAGCCCTGTACCCTATGAACCCCACGCCACTTCACTCCCTATTCGGTTCATTATATTTCTCACCGGCACATACGCCGGGGTCTGACTGATCCCCCTGAGACAGCTCACCAGATTTTGTTTCGCCAGAAAACTGTCCGCGGTCAGCAAATGCTGCACGTACACGTTTCCGGTTCGATCTAGTTCCTTCACCAGCACCTCACGGACCTCTGCCCAGAAATACTCCTCCGGTACGTTCACATCCCTTGCCATCGCATGAATGAGGGAACCCAGATGATTGATGATAAAGTAATAGGATGTCCTCGCCCAAGCCTTGTCCCGTGGATAAAACAGCAATCTGGAGGGAGCGGTATCCTCTTCATGGATCAGCTCCGCATCGACACTGACTCCTTCCAAGTCACGCACGATAAATGCCTCAGGCATTCCGTCCCTTAGCGTCACGAGAGTATTTTGCAAGTGAGCTTCAAAGTGAATGCCGCGCTCTCCGGCCGCTCGTACAATAGGCAGCAAAGACAAGGTCAGATAACGTGCAAACCAGCGTTCGGCTTCAGCACGTACGCCACCCAGCATCGTCATAAGTCGTGATCGCATTCCCGGCAAGGGGGCTTCTACCAGACTTGACAGGACATATGTACATTCCGGGTCAAACTCAATCGGTCTGTATGCGACAGTAAACAGACTCGTTAATTCTCCCTCCTGAAAGTCACAAGTGGCTACACCTGTCTCATAGGCAATCTGCGTATGCTCATCAACACCGAAGCAATTCTGCTGCCTGACGTACCTGGAGGCGTCCAGCGTCCTTCGCATCTGCTCCGCACTATTGGTGCGAATCATGTTGGTAATCTGCATGTTCAGCGACAGCTTGATATTGCAATTCAGCTCTGGAATATAGACGGTGCGTACCGAGGAGGTCGGGTAGGCCTTCGGTCCGCCGTTGCCCATCGGAATGAGTTTTTTATCCAGAATATACTGCTGGACCTCGGACAAGCCCAACACGTACGCATACTGCCAGGGATGGATAGGCAGTAGTTCATACTCATCCCCATGCTCACCGCACTCTGCTTCCCAAGCTTGTTCCACATGCCCGTGCAGGCTGGCATGCAGATTGATCCTAGTGTGATCATCCACCCATTCCTGCATGTACACATCCTTCCTCACAGCAACGTAACAGAGTTGGAACGAGGTACGCAGTTCTGGGCTGTACATCCGTACGTCGTGCTCGGTGAAGCCTTTGGAGTTTTTCGGAAACGGGTGAAAGGGATGACCATATACCAGAGACTGTTCAGAAGTACAGTAATCATACATGCCAAGTCCAGCAGCCTGCTCGATATACAGCGCAAGATTATTCACGCTGTTGTCTACCTTTTCCGCAAAATCACGCACATCAGCCGCATGGGTCATTCTGCCTTGCTCATGCCGGCTCTTTCCATACGCCGTGTCTTCACTCAGCTCCCGTGTGATCCAGCGAACCAGGTCCTGATAATGCACCGCTTGCCCGCGCTGTTGTACGCTTCGGTACTCATGCTCTCCCATAGCCGAGTAATACGCTAATTGTCCGGTTATCGTCACCCCACTGGCCTGAAAAGCAACTGCGTACGTCATCGCACTCGGATCAATCTGAATGTCACCCTCCTTCTCCACCGCAAGCTCCCGGATATAACAATTGAGCAGCAGCTTACAAGAGTGTGTATTCGCCTGCTGCTCTGCTTCAGACCTGAGCCTGTTTTCCATCTCGAACAATGTTGCCAACCTTCTTTCGGGTTATAAATAAAACGAGGGACAAGGTCACAGGATGGCACAGGCGAGCCCCATACTAATCTCTTTCAGTGCCACCCATCTGGCCGTATCTGCTGGTGTTCTGACCCGTTGAACCATTAGCAGACCCATCATCCAGAGTACCTACACTTTTGACCAGTAGCGGAATGCTGGATGGATGCCACCGCTTGCAGCGGGCAGGCACGTACATTCGAATATACCGACCACACCATAGGAGCAAGAACAACGCAAAACGCAAGCGGTCCATTGAGCCAGATCAGGCAATGAACTGCTCTTATTCTGCAATCGACTTTTTGAAATGATGTTCCATCTGAAAAAGATACTCCAGGTACAACCGGACGACATCACGTGTGGTCCCCCCAAAGGGGAAGACATGGTGGGTCAGGTCCGGCAATGCGTTGACTTCCAGAATGCCTCCCTGATCTGCTGTCAGCGGCTGGCGGATATCCTCACAACGGATATCAATGCCAGCCACATCAATCCGGAGGGCTCCTGCGGCCTCAATTGCCATTTGTGCATTGTCAGGAAAAATCGCTTCCGTACAGTCCATATAAAATTCACTGATGTTCCCGGCGGCCGAATTGCGAAGATCATATAGCTCGATCTCTCTTCCTGCCGCAGGTACCTCCTCCAGTGTAATTCCCTGTCCAAGCAGAACGTTTCGCAAAGGCTCTGCGTCTTCATCAATCTTAGGAAAGGCCTCGAACTTCCCTATACTGGTATGCTGGATTCGCTGCTGGTTCAACATTCGAATCAACGCCCGTATGGTTGAGGTGCCGTCCCCTTCTACATAGACAGGTCGATACTCATTTACTGCCGCCACTTCCCCGTTAATGACCAGTATCCTGTAATCTACACCCGTTACGAATTGCTGCAGCATGATGCTGTTACTATGGGCACCCGCCCGGGCAATAGCCGTTTCCAGTTCCTCGTTTGTTCGAACGTCCAGTGTCACACCTGCACTGCCGCTTGCGTCCAGCGGCTTCACTACAACGGAACAATGTAGTTTCAGAAACTGCGTTGCCTTGTCACCCATTGCCTCGATAACGATAAACGGCGGCACAGGCATTCCCCGCTCATGCAGTAGCATATTACAAACCTGCTTGTTCTTGGCGAGCAGTCCAGCGATTAAGGGTAGACGATGCGATCTGGTTTTATTAATGACTCTGCGCTTATCCCCATAGGATAATTCCAAAAAATCTTCACATTCTGCGAGAAGTGGCTCGCAGGTCATTCCCAGTTCTCTTGCTTTGCTTATGATGAGTCGGTTTTGCAGATTATGAATTCCTTTCGGAAACAATGAAAATCCTCCCCGACCGAATGAAGGCGTTCGCTCCTGGTTGTGCTTTCATCGGATTGATTTGATGGAAATAATATTGATAATGATTATCAGTTTCAAACAAAATCTATTTTATGGCAATTTCAGTCACCTTGTCAATAATAAGCTTTTTAGGAAAAATAAGATGGTTTTTGCAGGGAGAGAATCCCCAAATGAAGGAATGTTCATGGAACAATGGGCACAACAAATAAGACAAGCTCTGAATTTCGTTATGTCATAAGCTTGCCTGTGCTATTCGCTGTATTGAGATGCAATGAAGTATAGGCTGGGGATGTAGATGATGATCATCGGTATTAATGCTTTAATTTGGGGCAGGTTGAGCAGTAATCTTGTGGATCATCTGCAGCGAGATAATAGAAACAACAGGTTGTGCGTACACGAATGGGTGTATCTGAAGCAGCTGTTGCCCGCTTGGGTGTGTTAAACTGCTTGAGCGGATTACGGGATTCACCGAAGAGATGTGCAGATGCATCACGAATTAGATAATGGAAGTCCTCTTCGACACGCTGTTTTTCTTCAGGCGTGGCTCCTTCAGCAAATTTGTTCTCATAGAGCCAGTATACATAAATGGCCGTGTTCTCCCACAGAACTGAACGGGAAATCCGGGTTGCCTTGGACAGCGATTGCCACACCTTGGCCAGATTACCGGCGAACATCTGTTCAATCACCTGATCTCTCCATTTGCCACGCTGATCCGCCTCTGGTGAGGTCGTCTGCCAATCGGTCAGACGAGCCTTGGGGAGCCACGCTTCCCCCTGATAACTGGATTCGATCGTGCCGTTGGTAATCTCATAATTCAGGCCTTTGTTGAAGCGTGACATGGCATAGAGGCCCGAAGCCAAAATCAAGTAAGCATACCGTTTAGCAAAGAGAGATACAGTAGCCGTTTGGGAGTCCGTCTCAAAGATGCTACTAACTCCTTGCAAATAGTTCAGGCTTTTGGACGGGTCCAGCAAGTCCGTAAATGGCATCGAAAATGTGCGATCTGTCGAAGGCTCCCAGGTCAGACGGTATTCGGCAGCCAAGGACTGCATCTCTTGATCGTTAAGCCAAGTTGCTGTAGCGTTTGGTTTCATTTAACTTCCTTCCCTTCCCGTGCGGAATGCACATTGGTGTGCCAAATAGCGGATCAACCGCAATGTCGCACTCCATCTGGAAGACCGCGTGGACCATGTCCTGCGTAACAATGTCTTCCGGTTTTCCTTCCGCGTAAATGGACTTGTTGTGGACAGCCACAATATGGTGAGCATAGCGACACGCAAGATTCAGATCATGAAGGACCATCACTATGGTGCGTCCCTCCTGTTCATTCAAATCGAACAGTAGATCCAGAATATCAATCTGATGGGTCATATCCAGATAAGTCGTTGGTTCATCCAGCAGCAGGGTTTCTGTTCCCTGTGCGAGTGTCATCGCAATCCAGGCGCGCTGGCGTTGTCCGCCAGATAATGCGTCCACGGGCCGATCAGCCAGAGCAGTCAGATGTGTGGATTCCAGCGCGAGCCTGACCATGCGTTCGTCCTCGCAGGACCACTGTTTCAGCCATGTCTGGTGTGGGTACCGTCCTTGCCGAACCAGTTGGTTTACCGTCAGTCCCTCTGGAGCAGAAGGACCTTGCGGCAGAATGGACATACGTCTTGAAATTTCCTTGGTAGGCAACTTCGCAATCTCCTCGCCATCCAGCAGCACCGAGCCTGAACTGGACTTCAGCAGTCGCGCCATCGTTCGCAGCAAGGTGGACTTCCCGCAACCGTTGCTGCCAATCAGGACAGTAGTTTTCCCCTTGGGAATAGTCAGGTTCAGATTCTCAATAATAGGCTCTGCGCCATAGGCGATCGTAAGGTCCTTGGCTTCCAGAATACTCACGGCATTCTCCTCCTCAAAACTGATTTCGATTCTTGAACAACAGATACAGGAAAAACGGTGCTCCTACCCCGGCGGTAAATACCCCTGCCGGAACATCGAGCGGCAGAAATACCGTACGGGCAATCAGATCAGCAGCAAATATAAGCAGGGCACCGACCAGTCCCGAAACGATGAGCATGCTGCCAAACATACGCCCTACCAGCTTCCGGGCAATATGTGGCGCAATCAGACCGACAAAACCAATCGTCCCCGCGACAGCTACAGCACCCCCGGCCAGCAGTACACTGCACAGTAGCAGTGCTGAACGATGACGCTGTACAGTGACCCCCAGCCCGGTGGCCAGATCATCCCCGAATTCCTGTGCGTTCAGACTGCGGGCAAACCAGATCGCCACCGGAAGCACGATTACAATCACCGGGATGATCGTTCTAACATCGGTCCACGATGCTCCATATACACTCCCCGTCAGCCAGATATACGCCTGACCAGCCGTATAGAATGGACTAAGGATCAGCATGAAGGTCGTCCCGGCCCCCGTAATGGCTGACACTCCGATTCCGATCAACACCAGTCGAATCGGGCTAACTCCTTTTTTCCAGGCAAGAAGATATATGATGATTGTGGTAATCATCGCCCCCATAATGGCAAACAGCGGCAACAGCTTGATACTGATGGTTCCACCCAGCAGGGTGACAAAACCCACAGCGGCAACGGCAGCTCCTCCCGTTATCCCGATCACATCCGGTGAAGCGAGCGGATTACGGATAATCCCCTGCAAGAGGGCACCGGACATGCCCAGTGCTGCACCAACAAGCAACGATAACAGCACACGCGGCAGCCTTAGCGTCAACACGACAAAGTCATGATCGCCTGCGCCCAGTCCGAAGATAGTCTGCAGCACATTCAGCGGAGATATGAAATCATTACCCACACTGGTTCCTAGAACGGATGCAATCAATACCAAAACCAAACAGATTCCGATGATGAACAGCGATTTGCGCTCCATTTGCAAAGATAACGTATCTTTTTTATTGCGAAAAGTAATCATCTTCCTCATATCTTCGTCCCCCCCTTGCGGGCAATATAGACGAAGAAGGGACCACCAATGAGTGCTGTCATAACGCCAAGCGGAACTTCCTGCGGCATGATGATCAGTCGTGCAACGACATCCGCCGCCAATAACAAAATGGCGCCGCCCAGAATGCAGTAGGGAACAAGCCAGCGGTAGTCGTTGCCAACAAACGCCCGCATGATATGTGGTACAACTAATCCTACCAGACCAATCGAACCGGCCACCGCAACAGAACCACCGGCCAGCAATACCGTAACGACTCCCATAAGCACCTTAACCAGTAGCACATTCTGTCCCATGCCTTTGGCGATATCATCACCGGTCAAGAGCAGATTGATCGCCCGGCCCATAAACAGGGATACTACAGTGGCAACCGTCATGTATGGCAGTACAGGATACAGCATGTCGAGTGTCCGACCGCTCACTGAACCTGCAAGCCAGAACAACACGTCCTGTAATCCCGTTCCATCCAGCACCAGGATTGCCTGTGTGAACGAAGCAAAAAGTGCAGAGATAGCGGTACCTGCCAGCACAATCTTGATGGGAGTCAGACCATCACGACCGATGGACCCAAGCGCGTACACAATCACTGTTGCAATGGTTGCCCCGGCAAAACCAAACCACATCATCGTACTGAGCGAGGACACCGACAGCACCACGATGGCAATAACGATAAAAAAGATGGCGCCCGCATTGATCCCAAACACACTTGGTGAAGCGAGCGGATTACGAGTTAGCGCTTGCATGAGTCCTCCCGCCACCGCCAAACTTGCACCAACAACAGCGGCAATAATTGTGCGTGGTAAACGTTCCGTCAGAAGTACGACATGCTCCACTGAGCTTTCGTCATAGTGTTGTAGTGCATCCACTGCTATTTGAAATGTTATGTGTGTGCGTCCCAGTATCATGCTGGCTACACAGGCGAGTAATAGCAAAATGAATAAGCCGGATAGTCCATACATCTTCGTACTTGCCTTCGTAAAAAGGGGAAACATATTCTCACTCTTTCATCCGTGAAATGCAAAAAGACCTGCCTGCCCATACGCTTCGTATACGAATGTCCTGGTACATGGCAAGTCTTGCTCCCATTAGTTCAGATTGAACTGTTTGTATAGATCGTCCAGCATCATGTTGGCCGATGTGTATCCGCCCCCCATGTTCCAGGCCACTTCATCAACCTGTACCAGCTGGTTATTCTTCACCGCATCGAGATTTTTCCAGAGCGGACTGCTGGTCCAATCCTTATAATTTTTCTCAATAGCTTCTGTTTCCGTACCTGAATTAAAGTTGAAGATCATATCTGCGTTCATATCCGGGATGTTCTCTTTCGAAGTCAACTCCACACCCCAGGTGTCTTCATCATGTCCAGGCGGTCTGGTAAATCCAAGCTCTTTCAAAATTTTTCCGGCGTATCCCATATAGAAAATGCGAACCTGATCGGCTCTGAAATTCGTAATAGTCGCTTCAATGGGAAGACGGTCACCCATTTTGTCTTTGAAATCCGCTACCCTTGCATCCCAATCGGCAAGCAACTTGTCCGACTGTTCCTTCATATTCATGGCTTCACCAGCCGTCTTAACCGTCTCTTTCCAGTCAAACAACGTCTCGGTAACTACCGTTGGAGCAATCTGGGACAGTTGATCATAGATATCCTCATGTCTTGTTTTGGTGGCAATGATTAGATCCGGCTTCAACTTGTTGATCTCTTCCAGATTCGGCTGTGATTCCTGACCTACTTGCGTCACTCCATCCAGATCCGCTTTCAAATATTTGTATACGGGTTGCTGTACCCAGGATTCCACAACTCCCGTTGGCTTCACACCAAGTGCAACAACAACATCATTGGCACCCTGGAACAAGGTTACAATCCTCTTCGGAGTTCCCTTAATTGTCGTTTCACCCATGGCATGTTTGATAACTCTGGTCTGCTCGTCCGCACCACTGCCTACTGTATTGCTCTTATTACCACTTGCAGACTTGCTTGAAGGGTCAGTTGTCCCTGTAGTTCCACCCGAGGCACAACCAGCCAGCACCGATATCATCAGAATAAGTGCTATATAAATATGTAGCTTTTTTGTCAATCCAAACATGTAGCCCAACTCCCCCTTTTCATCCTAATTGATATTAAAAATCATTATCAATTGTATTGTAATTCAGTTGAGTACATTGTTCAAGCATATTGATACTGATGCGGAAGAACTCCCCATGCCTCTAGTTTCATGTTGAAAATCTCCTTGTACAGTAAAGGCTTGGATGAATACAAAATGCTCAGTATACAAAAAGGTGTAACCCTCCATAGTTGTTGGGTTACACCTTTATAAGTAATTCATGACCTGTCTTCAACAGACAGCGATCGCAGACAAACATACCGATTAAGGTGTATGTCTGCCTACATATTGATAAGTACCTTTCGGGTATGCAATCCACTCATCCCGCTGATTAAAAACGGGCGAGCCACCCGATATACCTTGTCTACGAACAAATGTCCCTCCTTGAGGAAACAATTGATCCTGCGAATGAGGCTCTCCAATTACATCTACCACAGTTTCATGATATTTCAGTACATATGCGACCGTATTAAATTCGTTTGGGTTATAGAAATGACCCTCTTGATTAAAATAGGAAACATTCGTGACATCCATGAAATCATAAAAGATGCTGTTTATGATCAGATACGGTATTACTGGATTAGCCGGATATAGTGCTATGCTGGATACGTTCATGCGGTTCGTGTTTTTCATGAATTGGTGAACCTCCAACTCATATCCTTCTATTTTATGAGAGAAGTCACATTCTCGGTTGTAAAACAATTGCAGCACGATGCGACCGTCTCCACCATCGACATATTGTGAAAAAAACAAAAGAAATGCCTCCTGTGGTTCCTGATGAACCTGAAATATAGTCGCTCTGCCAGCAATCCTACGACCTACTTAAGCTGGACTCTTAAAAAGTCAAATAATCATTTTCGAGGGGACAGGAGTCCCCTTGATGCTGCAAAACATACCGTTTATGGTGTATGAATGCCGACATATTGATAGCTCCCTTTCGGAAACGCATTCCACTCATCTGGCTGATTATAGGCAGACGACCCGTAGGATATTCCTGGCTTGCGGACGAACGTTCCTCCTTGCGGTGCAAACTGCTCATGCGAATTTGGATTTCCTAATACATCCACCACTTGTCCTTGGTATTTTAAAACGTATGCAACGGTATTAAATTCGTTCGGGTTGTAGAAATCACCCTCATCATTGTAGTACCAAGCATTCGTAATATCCATGAAATCATAAAAGATAGTGTCGATGATTATATATGGCATGGCAGGATAAACCGGATTAATCGGTAAAGTGGTAACTTTCATTTGGTTTGTTTTCTTCATCCATTGATGAAACTCCAGTGAATAACCGTCTGCCCGATGGGAAGGGTCTCCATTCCCGTTATAATGCAATTGCAAAACAATTCTTCCATCCCCGCCATCCACATATTGCGAGAAATATACAGCAGGCGCTTGCTGTGGTTCCTGTTGAACCTGAAATACAGCAGCCCTTCCATCTGCTCCTACTACCCATACCAGTAAAGGTTCGGGGGAAAGAGGGATAGAGGTGCCCATGAGTTCTACAGGACCGAGGAATGTCGATGATGGTGTTCCTCTATATACCAGGAATTTAGATTGTCCTGGGAAATAACTGGACAGATCCACGGTTCTGTGCGGCAAGCCATATTTAACCCCAATCGGAGTGATACCGCCGGAAACCAGCTCCGCGTTGCGTGTATTCAACGTGTATTGAACTGATCCACCCCGATTATCCGCAGCCGTAATAGTAATTTCAGCAAGGCCGCTGCCTGTACCCGAAGCCAGTGATAAAATGCTGCCATTAAGCGATGCACTCACCAACGTCGGATCACTGGAGCTGACTGTAAATCGCAGCTCATCCCCATCCTCGTCGTAGAACAGTTGTTGCAGATCATAATCCCTTTGCTGTGTAACTCCGGGAGTCAATACCTGCTCGTTTATAGCCGCTATGACTTGAGGAGCTTGATTAAGCTGAGGCATGCTGACGGTAACCGGGAACGTCGCTCCCTCTGCACGTCCGTACTGATCATACACACTGAGTGTTACACTTGTGGTCCCTACACTCACTGGGTTTAGCTGTAGTTTCTGACCATTCATATGGGCCGTAGCAATTCCTGGATCATACGTGTCTGCTGTCACTGACAGGGATGCTATATCCCAGTTCAACAGGAACGGCGAGAGATCCAGTTCTGATGCAGCATCTCCCAATTGAAGCAACTGCTCAGGAATTGCTGTAATAACTGCATTTTCCAATAGATGAACCTGTAGATCTGTGCTAATCTCTCCGCCTCTATCGTCTTTAGCCGTGATGGTAATCACGGTATTGCCGCTAGTCAGCCCATGAATGACAAGCTGTTCATTTTGAACTGTAGCATCTGCCACAGCTGGATCAGACGAACTGATTTCATAACGAATCGGATCATGATCCGGGTCGGCAAAGATAGTGGACAGATCCACGGTTCCGTCAGCCTTGCCTAAAATCAGATGTACCGCGTCTGGTACACGGGTTACCACCGGGCTACTGTTCGGTATAGGCAAAACCGTTACAATCAAGGTAACTGTATCTGTTCCACCCTTGCTGTCGTCTGCCGTCAGGGTAATACTTACACTCCCCGCTTGCAGCGACTGCAAAGATAGGTGATCTCTCATTATGGTAGTCTGCACGATAGAAGCATCCGAACTGGTCGCTGTGAACACCAGCGGGTCACCATCTACATCCGTAAATATCGTTGAAAGATCCAGCGTTGTATTAGGCTGGCCTAAAGTAACGGTTAATGGCTGAGGAGCTTGTCCATGCGGAGCATGGTTAGGAGCGCCCTGAACCGTTAGCTTGAATTCAATCTGCTTTTGGCCTGTACTGCCATCTTCTCCTTGCTGTCCGTCATTGGCAGTGACATGAACGATCGTACTGCCCGCGCGAAGCGGACTCAAACGCAATTCATCTCCTGTAAGCACCATCGACGCTACAGCAGGATTATCAAGAGTAACTTGATACGTTAAGCTAGCATTTTCCGGGTCCTGAACATAGTCGTTCAAATGCAGTACCAAGTCGGACTGTCCCACAGTAAGCGCCTGATCTGGTATACCTGCAGATACTGGCTGACCGTTCACGATAATTTTGAAGGTCGACGACACTCTTTTTCCCCGTCCATCATTAGCCGATACACTGATGGATGCTTTTCCGACACTGACTGGCGTAAGCTTTAATGTATTGCCAGATACAGACGCCCGTACGATGCCAGATTGAAGAGAAGCTGCCGAGAAGGTCAAGATATCCCCATCAGGATCAGTAAAGAATTGGCGCAAATCGTACAATTGGTCACCAGCGCCTTCTGTAATTACACGCTCTACAGAAGCATTCACGACTTCCGGTGAACGGTTAGCGCTGCTGGATGAACTAGATGAGCTTCCAGAAGATGAGGACGTACCTGTTACACTTGCCACAGCTAGACCCGTAACAGCGTTGGAAGCTACTCCGGTACCCAGTGTGACCGCAGATACCTGTACATTTCCACTCACATTTACCCTAGCTGCCGGGTTGCTGACTTGAATATTTTCAATACTACCTGTAGTTTTCAATTCCAAGGCACCCGTCCCTGTGACGGTCAGCTGCTGGATCGTGCTATTACCTGTCATCTCGACGGATTGGCTGCCAGTTACCTGAACGGTCTGAACCGTTCCCTGAAGATTGACTTTGTCCGCCCCTTCATTAACATTCAACTGCGGCAAGGAAGCATCCGCACTAACCTCAATGCTTGCGCTGGATTGCACGTTCATGACTGTCGCGCTTGTGGTACCACTGAATACAACGTGAACTTCCGGCTTTGTGACATCCATTTGTGTCAACGTTGAGCTATCAAATACAACTGTATTATTATCTCCGCCGTTAATATGGGTCTGTCCCTGCACCTGCACATCCTGTGCATAAAAATCCTGCTGTACTCGGGCATCCACCATTAACTGCTGTCCCACTTTCAAATGCAGTATGGATGTAAAATCACCAGCGATCACCAAATCTCCGTTCAACGTGGAGCCGTGTCCGTTCAGCACAACGTTGCCACTGAACTCCGCTTCACCGTCACGAGCTGAACTCCCGCTGCTGCGAAGCTCCAGCCAAGTGACCTTGTCCACCGTCCGGCCTGTGGCATGGAAACGAATGCCTGCGTTGCGCAGCGCGGTCTGATTATCCGCGTGAAAAATGCCGCGCAGCGGCTCTGCCACGTCATAAGCGATGCCATTGATCCGTATCTGCTTGCCGTCCATTTCCTGGAGCTGCGAAGCACGCTCCTGTGGAAACAGTGCAGATACGAGCAGGCTGGCCGCATCTACGCGGCTTACCGAGTCTTTGGCGTGTAGATTTCCGCCAAATTCACTCATCAGCCCGTCATTCAGCGCCGCCCGAATCATCGGGGTCGCCCACGGGCTGGCGTCCTTCCACGCCGTCGGCAGCGTCTGCGCCGACGGCGAGTCGGTTGTGCTGGCGGGCGTGCCCGCAGCCGTACCCGTCCCAGCGGACCTGACCAACAGCGCGACCAGTTCTTGAGCGCTGATCAGGTCATTCGGACGGAAGTGTCCGTTGGCATCGCCCTGCATCAGCCCGGCCTTACGGGCTGCCTCTATAGCCGGGCGCCCCCAACTATCGGCGGGCACGTCCGTGAAGGAGGCAGCGCCGTCCAAGTTGCCCGTCGGAAGCTGCAACGCTTTGACCAGCAGCACAGCTAGCTCCTGACGTGTGAGCTTCTGCTCAGGTCTGAGCGTTCCGGCGGGATCGCCTTGGATAATCCCGAGTTCACGAGCTTTTTGTAGTTGTTCCAATTGCTGTGCTGAAAGCTTCTGTACATCCGTCCAGGCGGCAGTATTGTTCCCTGTGGACCCCTTGGATACGGAAGCCGTATCTATCACGGTAGCTTGCTCTGCTCCGGCAGGAAACGAGGGGGTCAGCAGCAGCAAAGCAGCTGCCAGCTGAGCGGTTAACTTCTTATTTTTCATAGTGCAATTCTCTCCCCACCGATAAATGTAATCATGTATTCAAAATCTTAGGATACGTATGTTTTACGGCTGAGGACGACCGATAAAGTCTCCTAAATTAACAGGGTAGTTCGTCCCTTCCACATTCCATTCACTAGCTTGATATGGTTCTGTATTACCAATGATCGTACCGCTATTCCGTCCCAAAGCCTGCCCTTGACCAATAACTGCGATATCAATGAGCACGTTGTTGTAGTACAGCTTAAGCGTTACAGGTTCGGAATTGTTACTTTGTAACTGCAGGAAGGTATAATACCAATCCTCCGATACGAACGAACTCAAATCATTCGCAATAACAAATGTTTGCCCAGGCATAATCACATCCCCGTCATTGGCATTTATGATAATCGGGTCTGGTTGGTCGGATCGCTCAATCCATATTCTATTTTTCTCCAACGGTCTGTTGGTAGGGTTATACAATTCAATCGCCTGGTCCAGATAATCCGGTTCGCCTTGCCACACGACTTCGGAAATGAACAAGTCTCTTTTCTCAACAATCACTGGAATTGTAAAAGATGTCGTTTCACCACGATTATCATTTGCCGTAATCGTAAGGAACGTCATACCATTACGCAAAGGTTGTATGAAAAGTGCATTCCCTTCTACCTGCCCCCCTGCCACCGATGGATCAGAAGACACCACAGTATAGGTCAGCGTGTCTCCGTCCTCATCAGAGAACATATCATTCAGCTGCAATGTTTGCTGACCATCTCCCGGGTCCAAATATTGAGGTTCAGGCACACGGGTCACTACCGGACGATGATTTACGGGTTGAGGAGCTTCAACTTGCAGCATAAATGAAGTGAAAGAAACACCCCCACGGCCATCATTCGCCGTAATTCCAATCATCGTAATACCGGCATTATGCAGTGTTACAAATGAATCTTCTCCATTCTCCACCACACTGCCTACTAGGGGGTTGGAGGAAGTTATGGTATACGTCAAGGTGTCGCCATCCTGATCCATAAATAACGAGCCCGGATACAGCATTAGCTTGTCCTGTAACACATTAGCAACTACGATAGGTAAATGAGGCAAAGCCACAGGTATGTGATTCTCAGGCTGCGGATCAGGCAAAGGCGCATTCACCAAAGCAGCAAACTGAAGCGAGGCTGTACCTCCCTTGCCGTCATGAGCTGTTATCGTCATTAGACTAATGCCGACTTGAAGCGGCGTAAGCATAAGCTGATCGCCTGTAACTTCTCCTGTGGCCACTTCTGGCGAAGCCGATTCCACCGTGTAGGTCAGTGCATCGCCATCCTCATCGTTAAACAAGTCAGACAGGCTAATCTGCTTGCCACCTTCATTTAAGAGCAAAGGAATGTCATTTAGGCTGTTGCTCGCGACAGGACTGTGATTAATGTCCTCCTCATAAGTAGAACTGGTCACTGTATAGCTGAAAAACACGCTCGCTTTACCGCCTTTTCCATCCTCTGCCGTAATAAATACCTGTGTGCTTCCTACTGATTTAGGTTTTAGTGTAAGCTGTTGATTTGCCACTTCTGCTTCTGCTACGTATACATCCGAAGTGACCGCATGATACGATAGCTCATCCTGATCGGCATCGTAAAACACATTTTTCAAATCCACTAGCGTATCTCCAGAACCCAAAATGGCATATTGATCGGCAGGAACGATAGCTGAGACAGGTACATGATTAGGTGTTGGCGCTGGATTCGTTGTAGAACTGCCACTGCCACCGCCGCCGGATGAACTTTTTTTAGTACTTGTTGAGGATGTATCCGAAGATGCACCCAACGTGGTATCACGTATAATTTGAGTCTCTGTTCCCCGCTCCGCAAGACGGGTCTGTACAGTCTGTATCCCATTGGCGAGACGTACCTGTGTATCGGCAAAATTCAGTTTAAGCTGCTGCCATACACCACTTCCCTGAATCTGAATAGGCTCATGCGTATCCACGATCATTTCGTTTACATCTGCATGAATCTCTACATTTTTGGCGCCCTGCATCAGGGTTACCTGAGGTAACGTATCACCTTGAATACGCACATAATCCGCTGCAATAGCTAACTTGCCTTTAAATTCTGTCCCTTTGCTATACAAAGTCACCGGTTGTTGGGCTGTACCACTTTGCACAATTTGAAGTGCTGACAGATCAGCTACGTTTCGGTTCGATGCCTGATAGGTCAGGGTAGCCCCTTGAAGCGCCGGCACATTGTCTGCTCCGAACAGTTGCTTCAATTGCTGGCCGATTAAATAGGGCTTTCCATCCATATAGGCGATATCCCCGTCGATACGAGAAAGGATGCCCGTTCGTTCACCCGATTGGAATACATTCACCAAAAAGGCTGCGATATCCTGACGTTTTACCTGTACTTTAGAGTCAAACCGATTATCCGGCGTATCCATTAATCCCAGCTTGAGAGCTGCTTCTACGTTGCTTTTGGCCCATGCGCTCACCTGATCCCCATCAGAAATGTCCTGAACATCTCCGCCTTGAACATGGGTTCCTCCAATCGCTCTCACCAGAATTGCTGCCAATTCCTCACGACTCACTGCAGCATCCGGGCGGAAAGCACCTGATTCATCTCCGGTCATTAGACCTGCCGCACGTACAGCTTCTATATAAGAAGCTGCCCAACTCCCCTGCGTATCCTTAAAAGTTACTGTTTTCTCCGTTGCGTCAAGCTTAAGTGCATTAGCCAGCAAAGCTGCCATTTCCTTGCGCGTTAACGGTTGATCTGGACGGAAAGAACCATCTGGATAACCCGTGATCAGTCCTTGCTTTACAGCCTCCTGTACCGCCTGTAATGCCTGGGATGACATAGTGGACTGATCTGTAAAAGATACTGTACTGGCTTTAGTCACAATCGCTGACGTCTCCCCTTTCGTTTCCGCATGAACAAGCTGGGGCCCCCATGCCATACCTGCCAGCAACGTCACCATCAGCACTTTTTGCCATTCTTTATTCGTTTCTTGATTCATCAGACTCTCCCCCGTGAACGGTTCATTCTTGTTATTAGTGAAAAAATCTTATCATCCGCCTCTGAACCAATTCTGAACAATATTAAAATTTTATCTTTTTCACAGTCTGGACTTTGTAGTAAATGAAAAAAGAGCGCTCAGCCAGATGGGCTAAGCGCTCTAAAACTTCTATAAAACGTTGATGTACATGCCATATCAGGAAACCGTAGGATTCCATTGAAAGGTAGCTGCGGACTTGGATGGAAGGGTAGATTTGAAAACCTTATTTCCCTGCCGAACCTTAAATGTCTTTGTGTTCTCTCCCGTATTGGCGGCAATCAGGACAAGCGTACCGTCGGGGTTGCGATAAGCGACCGTTTCGATACTTCCACTATAATGTGTAGAATCAATACGTACCGCACCTGAACGGACAAATTTGCTGGCGTGCCCAATCGCATAGTACTCCACATTTTTCGTAACTGCACCGCTTAACGGGTCGATGGTCACTACACCTCTACAGTTGGCGCAACCCCCATTGGTCGGACCCCCGGACGGGTCAAGTGCAATATTCCAAAAGAGGACATTTTGCGACCAGTTTCGGGGTGCACCAATGATCAGCTTGGACATGTCCCAGCTCAAATCATCTCCAAAGCCCGGACTCCACGCTCCCCCACTACATTCTGTCATATATACAGGCTTATCAGGGAAAGCATTATGCACATCTGTCATCGCTGTGGGCTCTCCTTTGTAGCAATGAAAGGCCGTTCCATGCGTATAGTTTCGAGCCTGTTCATCTCCTAACACGGTCTTGGCATATTCGCTCCCTGTATCCCAGTTATGGTCAAAGGCAATAATGTGAGTAGATAAATGGTTTCGATTTAGGGTCGGGCCCAGATATTGTTTAATAAAATTCGCCTGTTCTGCTGCTCCCATGCTCATGCTGGGATACTTGGACGTCGTGAATTCTGGCTCATTTTGAATGGAAATCGCCTGAATCGGAATTCCCTCGTTCGCATAAGCCTGTAGATAACGAACAAAATAGTCAGCATACGCCTGGTAGACACGCGGATCGGTATAGTCCAAATACCAGCCGTTATAAATCTGCTCCCCATATTTCATCCAGGGCGGAGCTGTCCATGGGGTTCCCATAATCTTTAAATCCTGGTTTCTTCTCAAGATTTGCTTCAGCACATCGATCACATCCCGATCCTTGGCGATAGAGAAATGATTCAGCTCATAGTCTTTGCCTGTTGCCACATCGTCATAGGTATAGCTGCCAGGCTGTCCCTGTTCATCTACGGAATAATCTGAGGCCCCAATGGTATGGCGAATATAACTTAGTTGAATGCCACTAGCTGTAAACAAATCATTTAGCAGCTGATCACGCTGATTGGCAGACATGCCATAATTCATCAGGTATGCGGACGAACCGGACACCGCTGCGCCAAACCCCTCCATCGTCTGATAATGAATATCTGGCTTAATCTCAATCGTCAGTGTATCCGCATTCGCTGCATTTTCTTTACTGTTATCCTTATCCCAACGGATCGGGGTTTGTTGGGTTAGGCGATTCGCCGGATCGGGTGTTGTTAGCCACATGTTGACGTTATTTTCTGCTTTCGGCCCCGGAACATTCCGTATAGACATACTGACCAGGACCGCACAGATCAAAATGGCTACTGCAGCTATAAGCAGCCAGATGTCAGTACGTCGTTGCTTTTGGAGTTTCTTCATCTAATATCCTCCTCTCCCTATCATTACCCTATCCCCATCCTCCCTACTATTTTAGCTTTCACTTGGGTTTCCCTTTGCATACATATGGCAAAAAGAGAGCCGGTGCTTGTGCCCGCGCTCTCTTGAATATAACCATTTTAAAACAAATGTAACGGGATTACTTTTTTGCCTTTTCTGTAGAGGTTGCCGGAATCGTAACACTTCCTGTCAGACGTAAATCCTGAGAGGAACTACCCACATAAATGGGCACTTCACCCGCTGGCATAACCCATGCTTTGGACTTTTCATCCCAATATGAGAAAGCTTTCGGGTCGAGCTCAATGCGAACCTTCTTCTCTTGACCTGGCTTTAACTCTACCTTAGACCAGCCTGCCAGTTGACGGGATGGAGTCTCTACGTTTGTCGGAAGCTTACCGCTATACACCTGTACAACCTCAGCTCCAGCTGTTTTACCCGTGTTCTTCAATTTTAGCGAAACTTCGACGGAACTCGTACGATCGGATTTTTTTCCACTCGCATGCTGTTTTGTTTTCAGATCGCTATATCCGAATGTCGTATAGGATAAACCGTGTCCAAAGGAGAACGCCGGTTGAATACCCGATTTTTCATACCCACGATAGCCTACAAAAATACCATCTGAATAGTCACCTATACCGTTCACACCCGGAAACTTCTCTGGTGAGGACACGGGTGTAGACTGCTCGTTAACCGGGAAGGTTACCGGCAACTTACCCGAAGGATTCACATCCCCGAATAAGACGCGTGCTATCGCATTCCCTTGCTCTTGTCCAGCAAACCATGCTTGTACGATGGAAGGGACTTTGTCCTGCCAGGTATCCATTTGCACGGCTCTGCCGCTCATTTGTACGACAATAGTTTTCGGATTTGCAGCCGCAACCGCACGGATTAGCCGATCCTGATTGTTCGGCAGTTCCATATCGGAACGCTCAACATATCCTTCGCTCTCATACGTACGCGTAACAACAATCGCAACATCCGATTTTTTCGCCAATTTCACAGCGTTGTCAATCAGCTTATCTGACGTATCTGCCGGAGGTTCCCAGCCCAGACGAACCATACCACCGGAATCACGACCATTTGTCGGATAATCAGCGCGGTATTCAATACGTATCTTGTGCTTTTCACCCGCTTTAAGGGAGATGTTCTTCTTCGTAGTGCCCAGCTTTTCACCTTGATTGTCCACGAAAAGCTTATCGTCAAGATAAAGCTTGCTTGATCCCAAACTGGTTAATGACAATGCATAGTCACCATCCTTGGGAGCTGCAATTGCCCCTGTCCAGCGTGCAGATATCAAGCCGTTCAGTGTCGTTGGTGTATTGGGAACTTTAGGGGACTTCGCATTGAAGCCCTGATAATTATAAAATCCAAGGTTCATATTGACTTGGTCATCATTGCGTACAAGAATCGGATTGCCTTCCATCTTGTTATTCTTCCAGTATTCGCCTCGAAGCCCCTGTTCGCCATCTCCATAAGTCGCATACCCAACACTGATATCCTCTTTCTGATCAGATGTAGTCAACAGTGAAGACGGAACAGCCGATGGGCCAGGCATAATGTCTCCTGCAGAGATCGGGTCTGTACCCGGTGCATATTGGACGGTAACACCTTTGCCGACACGATTGCGGATGCCCTCTAACGGACTCACGGTATACGTGGGGTTCACCAACGAACTGCCTCCGCCTGCCACAGTGCCGTTATCTGCATCGGGGCCAATCACAGCAATGGACTTGAGTTTATCTTTAGACAACGGTAATGCATTGTTTTTATTTTGAAGCAGTACCATACTTTCCTCAGCCAATTGACGGGCTGTCTTGCCATGGTCACGGGCATCAATTTGATTATTTTGAGCCGGGTGGTCAAATAAACCTTTGCTGAACATTTGCACCAGAATGCGCCCAGCCTTATCATCAATCGTTTTTTCACTTACCTTGCCATTCTTAACAGCCTCCAGCAACTGATCTCCCCATTTACCATAAGGGGTCCCCGGTGTTTCCAGGTCCAATCCGCTATTTGCCGATTCGACTGTACTCAGGTTCGCACCGTAATCACTCATCACGAAGCCCTTGAATTGCAGTTCCTTCTTCAAGAGGTCGGTCAAAAGAGTTTTGTTCTCACAAGCAGACTCGCCATTGACCTTGTTAAAGGAGCACATTGCCCCTCCCAAATCTGCCTTGGCGATGACTTCTTGGAACGGGCGTATGTAAATCTCATGCAACGCACGGTCACTGACTTTGACATTGGTCGTGAAGCGCTCTGTTTCCTGATTATTCATAAGGTAATGTTTCGCTGTCGCCAAAACAGGGTGGCTTTGTATACCTTTGACATAAGCGGTCGCCATTTGCGATTGCAGTAACGGGTCCTCACCCATAGATTCAAAGTTTCGCGATCCCCATGGAATACGGGCAATATCCATCCCCGGTCCAAGCACAACATTATGAGTTGTATTAAAAGCCTCGTCTCCGATCAAATCACCATACTGTTTGGCAGCTTGGGTATCCCACGTTGCAGCCAACGCAATTGGAGCAGGCAACGCAGTAGATTGCTTGTCCTGCACATCTGGATTAGCGATGCGCACACCCGCAGGTCCATCTGCCATCGTCAGCGCCGGAATGCCCAACCGCTCCATCGAATTATTATAGAATCCATAGTAATTGTTGACCTTGCCAGTCACCAAATCTATTTTTTCTTCCAGCGTCATTTCTTTCAGTAGCAACGCTGTCCGTTTCTCAGCCGACAGGGCCGTGTTCATCCAAGGCCGATCTGTCTGGCTTCCTGCCGCTCCTGCAATATTCATAGGTCCGATCACAACAGCCGCGATAACTGTCATCATCACCATACGGAACAACCATGTTGATTTCACTTTCACGTTTGTAATTCCTCCTTGATGTTAGGTCATGAGGTGAATGCCTATTCAACTCTCACAGGCTTGCAAGGGCTCTCGATCCTGCGAGCTCCGACAAGAATCCAGAGCCACGGGATAAGCAAGCAAGTCAGCAAAAGCCGCAATGGCTCAAGTGACACGTTTACCACCCTACCGTACATTTTCGAAAATTTCATTGAAAGTTTTTGGAAGTACAGCACTAGGCCCTTCACTCTTTTTCATGAAAAGAGAGCGCTCACAATTCAGTTAACTGATAATAAAATTACACTTTTGTAACTTTTTTATGACATATTTTTAACTAATTTTAATCACAAAAAATGATTCATATGTCCCACTCTTGATTTACTCATATGGCGTTACCTAGCGTGTGACCAAAGTCGCTATTTGGGAATTGGAAATACTTATGTATGAGAATTTTACAAAATTCTGGTATAAAAAATTAACGCTCATAAACAAAAAAATTCCAGAGAACCTGAAAGGTCCCTGGAATTAATGTAATTATTCAAACGGATACCGAAGCCCCCACTGTGAACGAATTTGGTCCATCAGTTTCATAATTCCTAATGATTCATCCAAAGAAATAGTAGAACTTTCGAGCAAACCTTCGTTCAAGCAACGCCCGACTTCTTCTGCTTCAAAGGCATAGCCTGTAGAAGATCGGTCATCCTGAAAGTTTTGTGCCTCTTCACCGTCCACAACTAAAGTAGCCGATGTGCTGTTCAGGAATGACGGAATGTGGATATAGCCCTTTGTTCCATGGATGTATGCCTCATTCGTCAATCCGAGACGGACTGCCCCGTTAAGCATAGCCGTGCGTCCTTTTCCATAATCCAGCAAGATCGAAAATGTCTCGTCAACGCCTGTCTCCCCGATATGAGCTGTGCTCCATACATGCTCAGGTTCAGGACCGAAGACCATTGAAGCAAAAGAAACCGGATAAATTCCTGCATCTAATAGAGCACCTCCGCCAAGCTCAGGGTTCAAAAGCCGCCCCTCCGGGTTCCAATCTATTCGAAAACCAAATTCCGCCTTAACCAGCTTTACCTCGCCAATGTGTCCCGCATGTATCCACTCCCGCACTTGGCGAATCGGAGGCAAAAAACGTGTCCACATTGCTTCCATCAGGAATAGCTTACGCTCACGTGCAAAGCCGATCATTTCCTCCAATTCTTTGCTATTGACGGTGAAGGGTTTCTCACACAAGACTGCTTTGCCCGCCCGAAGAGCCGTCAGAACATTTTCTTTATGAAAAGGATGAGGAGTCCCTACGTAAATAGCATCTACCTCGGGATCTTGTGCTAATTCCTCATAGCTCCCGTAAGCCCTTGATATTTGATGCTTAGCTGCAAATTCGGTAGCGCTTTCAATAGTGCGTGATCCAACAGCATACCCTTCTCCATTCGTAACATGCGCCAAATCCGCCACAAATTGATCTGAGATCCAGCCTGTGCCGACAATTCCCCATTTAATCTTTTTGCTCATACTTGTGTCCCTCCCAGCAATTTGGTTAACGTTGACTTACAACATGCCCTTTTATTCTAGCAAACGCCTGTCCTAAACAAAAGAAACATTTGCTAGACGACAGTTTCTTTTGCGACCCAGCAGCATCTTCATTTATACCCATTATTGAATGACGAATCTGTAAAACTTTTTATCCACTTTCATGACTGGAAAACCAATCGGCAATTCTCCTGGAGCTATACTAACAAAGTCATTCTTCTCATAGAAACGATGAGCTGCTACGAATTGTGGTGTTGTTCCAAGATAGATTTCTTCAATAGACCTTTCCCTGGCCCATCCTATGGCATGATGCAATAATTGATTCGAAACATTGAATGTTTTACCTCTATAGTTTTGTTTTACAAACATCTTTCTGAGTGCTGTCTTACGGTTCTCAATATCTAACAAAGCTATAGTCCCTACTACGGTTCCTTCACTAAGAGCCACCCAGAAGTTGCCGTTACCACGCTGATAAAAGTTTTTAATATCAAGCAAATCTGGCTGATCTTCTTTGGTTATGGCGATATTATATTCATTTTTTTGAATATGTAAAATTAAATCGACAACTTGTGATTGATACTCGCTCGAGTACTCTTTTAGAAAGATACTATTAATCATCGTTGTGTTCTCCTATTATCGTCAATTGTTATACTGTTAGATTCTCATCAAACCACAGAACCTAAAATATTACCCATATCTCCTTATTGGCGCTTGATAGACGCTCAATATTAAATAACTCAACCTCCGCAACTAAACTAAGTTTCCACCTACACAGTAGAGGATTTGAAACCATTGTCTAGGTGCGAACGTTGAGTTAATTATGAATCTCTATATATCAGAATTCTATTCTACGCTTGAAGCTGTGTAAGAATTTGCGGGTCCTTGATCTTCTGATCCTCAGCCAACAAGACAATTTTAGATAGAATCTCCGCTGTTCTTGGGTCTTCGTCCAGAAACGGCAGGAAGATGCGTCCACGATGCTGCGAATGCACCGGAATAATATGCAGTGCTCCCTTCGCTTGCTTATAGACACCCCCGCTTCCCAGATGCACAGCATATTCGCCAAGAGTCCCATCTACACGTGCATAATTCCCATCCAAGCGTACATTGCTAATTTTCAGCAAGCGAAGTGATTCCTGCACAATCACCCTACGCATTTCAATGGTCGTCAGACTGGCCTCTGGATCAACGCCGCCTACATGGGCAACACTGACGACCAGATCCACGTCCCGCATAACTTCGGAGAACAAAACAGGAGGAACTTCGTCCAACGGTACGCTCTTATACGTTGTCCGATCAAAGAACTGTACTGTCTCCAGCGTAGGAGCCTCGGTATCCGCTGGTGAGAACCAGTCTGCCATGGCATACAGGTTCGCAATCAGATTCTCGGCATAGTACACCTTCTGGAGTCCGTCCTCATAGCTGACTGTCCATTGGCGACCTTTCAATAGGGATACCGTTTTATTCGGCTGTACCTGGTGTCCCGCATATCGACGGGAAACGGTCACGTTTGCACGTTCATCAGCATTCAGTAGGTACAGCTCACGGAACACCTGCTTAAATGGCTGGCGTATCTGGCGGTCGAATAAGTCCTTTTGGAAGTCGCTCCAACGACCACTTTCGAACAAATGAAGGGGGTGAGCGATAATCAGCTTGTCCTCTTCTCCTATAGTATGCTGTTCAGCAAAAGGAGCCGTCAATACCAACGTTTCCTCATTAAAATATCCGAGGTGATCATCAGCCTTGAAAACCAGTGTTCGCACCAACGGAGCAAGCACAGGATTACCCAGCAGTCCTCTCAATTCCTTCACCATAAAGGTCGTACCAGACTCCATAGAGCGTTCCAATTCTTTGCGAGCTCTGCGGTACTGATCCACTAGATCTCCTTTAAGCTCCTTCAGCGACGTAACATACTCATCCTTCTTGAAACGAGCCGGAATGGATTTCAGCGTCTTGCCTTTGCTGACAATTTCAATATCTGCCGCTCCTTCAGCATCAATGACGAGCTGTACCGTTGTAGCCTCGTCCAAAGCATGTGGCTCAAAATAAGACCGGAGATCATCCAGCTTACGAGCTTCCATGTCCCATACGAGACGGGTTACATCATCATAACCTGCGTTACGTGCCAAATTCCCGAGTGCAATCCGTGAAACGAGTGCCTCACTGGCCTTACGCTGTGCCCCGAATTTTTTGCTTTGTTCCAGAAACCTCTGAATAAAATCATAACGTTCGCGTACATCTGGTTCAGGCGGCTGAGCAAGTGGAATCAGACTGTAGGTCAGCAAATGGTCTTTGTTTCGCTTGTCCTCCACTGACTTTTCCATTTCACTCCGTTTGAGTTTACCCAGCGTCGCATCCGCAAATAACTGGGACCGACGATGATTGGCTCCAGCTGAAATATACTTGGCACAATCGTACAGCAGATCAAATCGTTCCTCGCCCAACTTCTCATAGGCCTCATGAAACCAGTGAATATCGAAGGCACCATCATTAAAATCTTGCGGAGCAATCGGCGAATAATGAGCTACAATCGTTTCCTTCTCGGCCGAAAAACCTTCATTGATATGTGCATGGAAATACCATGCCGCACTGCGAAGCCCTTCCCAACCGAGATAGTCTGCTACAATCTCAATCCACTGTGGAGCATACATAGCAGCCTCCAGCAGACGTTTATCCGTAATTTTAGTGTTTTTCAGCTTTTCCTTGAGCAACGTGGCATTCTCGCCATCACTCGGATAACATGCTTTGAGCAAGTGGCTGAACGATTCTTTTTTGGTAATACGATCACCGTAGCCGTACACATAACCACGCACAAACGTTTCCTTGTCGAGACCCTCCAGAATACGGATGAAATAATCCATACCTTCAATCCGGCTCAATCCCATAACCTTTGGCGTAGCCTCGGTAGGCAAATCGCCTCGAACCAATTCAACCTCTAACAGTCGATCAATAACCGTACGACGTATTTCCAGAAATTCATGTTTGCTAGAAATCCATGTATTGCGGGCATTGGTTAAGGAACTCATATGTCTTCTGCTTTCACTACCAGCCAACAGCTCCCGATACACTTCACCTACACCGATCAACCCTTTTTCATATGCTTTGAAATAATCCTCCAGATCCAGCGGGGAATAAAAACGATTTTCTGCTCCTGGCAGTTCTGCGTAGTTCACAAAGGTATGGAAAAAGCGCTTAAAGGACTCACCATCATGGACCTGCCCCTTCTCCAGTGCTACCCACGGGCCGGACAATAGATGGAGCATTCCCATGTCCTCAGCAGGTCTGTCCTTAGGCACGCCCTGCATTAGTGAATTTAAAGCAAGGTCAATTACGTCAAATGTTTGGTCACCGGATGTGTCCATAAAATAAGCATTAATTAATGTGCTTACCTGATCGGAATAGGTCAGCTCTGCCATCCACTTCTGAACCTCGTTAATCAGATCCAAAGGATACATTTGCTCAGCGAAGTCTTTACGCCATCCTTCCAGCAGCTTGTGCTTGCTTTGTTCTGAATAGTTCATGTTAAAAGAAAAGTATCGATAGTAGCGATCCAGCGTTCGGTCCATAGGCTCCAATCGGTCATAAAAAACAAGCTCCAGCAGTTCACGCGCTTCCATGCCGCTTTCCTGCAAATAACGGTCCCACTCCTCATATAGAGGATATAAAGACAGTCTGGAATCTACTTCTTCATCGATCTGAACCAGCCGTAGAGGACGAAGGTTCGTCCCAATAAGCAATGTATCTTTGTAGCCCGAATAATACTCCGCAGTATATTCCACATCACGATGATGATGAACAAGCTCATCCAGTCCACTCAGAAACTCCTTGAGCTTCTCCAATGGACTAACAAAAACATCGGACAATCGAAAATCACCCAGATCAACTTTCTCTTCCAACCAAGCTTCCTTGACATTCGGATCGTACAGACCAAAACCGTTAGCCCCTGTATGAGCATCCTCCTGTCCCAGCTGGGACAGCAGTTGCTCCTCTTTGGCTGTAGGTTGCTGAATGATATCCGCCAAAGCCCGCAGGCTTTCATACTGTTCGGCACGATCCGGGTCTGCATATATCTTCGTCAATACTTCCAGTCCACCCAATCGTTGCAGCTCCGCCTTAGCACGAAGCAAGCGTTCCAATGAGCCAGCCAGCGGCCCTTCCGATTGTGAGAGCAACACACCAATGACACTTTGTCGCAACGATCCCGTCTTGAGCTTTAATAAGGCTTCCATTTGTTGCATTTCTGGTTCCGACAGCGTCAGCTTACGCGCCTTGGCCACAGCGAACTCACGGATACTCATACTTTTGTCAGACAAACTGGAAAAAATAAAATCACGCTGTACCGTATCCTCAGGGTTTTGCACAAAATGGTTCAACAGTTCGCCACGCAGATTAGGGCTAATCTGTTCCTTTAAGGCTATGATTTCCCCAATCCAAGAAGCGTCCATATCATAACCAGCGAGATACAGCATTTTTTGAATAGGTGCATCTGAGCGGTGATACAGATTTACAAAATCCAGCACCTTGGAGGGCTCGGTGGACTCACCCTTTTTCATATGTACAAACAGGTTATGAAGTCGTTCAAAATCCTTACGCCGCTCCTCTTTGCTCTCCAGCAAAGGAGTGCGCACCACTTTAACAATCCGATCCGCGACCGTCCCGCCTTCTATCCATTCATAAAAATAATTGCTTGTATAGTTCGTCAGTATCCAATATTGAAGCTCCGGGTCCGTTTCATCCAGATATTCTCTCGCAATTCCGAGGCGCACATCCTTGTTGTCACTGTTAGACAGTACATACAGTGCTACAATCTTCTGGTAAGGTGCTCCCTGCTCCATGAGTTTCCGAACATGTCCATACAGATCACATTCCTCATGTACTGCGGTAGCCCACAGACTCATATATACTTCATTAGCATTTGAGCTGGTCAGCCATTCCTGGCGCAGTTCACTTCGAGTCAATGCTTCATATGCCTGCTCGATCAGTTGGCGAACGACCCGCTGATTGGCGGATTCCAAACCCATTCCCGTCCATACTGCAAGCGCCCGCACTACCGAGCTGTAACGAATGAAGCCTTGGTCGATGATCACCTTTAACAGATATATTAGAGCCTCCGGTGTTCCTTCATCCATTTGTTCCACGATACTTTGGCGCAATCCCTCCTGGAGCTTGGCGGCTGCCAAGAGCTCGCCGATCATGCGATAATTCTCCTCCTGATGACTCAGGAGCATGCCTTTAATCATATTGCGCGTCAGTAGCGCCGCCTGATTATCCCCATAAATAATAGCTTTTAACGCCTCAAGCACCTGTAAATTACCGTTATCCAGCTCATAAGCAATCCAATCACCAATCGTTTCCTGAATCCGGTAATCCCTGCCTGGTTCATAATCCTTTTTTGTTAAATAATCCATTACGGAGAACCCGATACAGTTCATTCGGATCAACTGCACCATTCTTTTATAAATCCGGGAAGTATGGGCCGTAATATCCGAAGTCCGAAACGGTTTTCGCGCATACCCTGTGCTGTATGGATATTCAGTCACATGCTCTGTTAAATGGGCGAATACGTCGCCCGCTGCTTGTCCAATTAGAGCACGTAATACCTCTGTCAGCGGCTTAAACAGCGGTTCTCCGCTTTCCGTCGCCCGTTCTTTTAATATTCGCTGACATTCGTTAAATGGCTCCTCGTTCTCCTGTATGTAATGAAGCTTACCCAGTTCCACAACATACTGAGCCAACTCCTGTTGTTGTCCATCCAGTTGCGCCGCGCGCTCCTTCAGTGTGGTGAAATATTCTTGCTCATTGTTCTCTTGATGCATATTTCGTTTCCCCCTCTACCATAGGCCTCCAGCCAGCATTGTGAAGCGTATAAATACAATCTCATGCCCATCCTTCAGTGACAAAGGAGCATCCAGTTCAATAGTTTCCTCGTCACATACAAAAACCCTGTATAAACCATCTTCAAAAGCCTGCATCGCCGTGTTCACGGCATCCTTAATATCCGGGACACCCTCATTATATATGGAACCGAATCCTACTTTGCCTATCTCGCCTTGTGCCTGAACTTCCTCTCCCGTGAGGAACGGAATCAGCGCGACACTCTCCTGCTTTTCCCGTAGCTTTTGAACATTCAGAGCAACCGTTGCAGTGATCAAACCTCGCAATGTTTCTGGAGCAGGACTCAGCTCTAATTCCTGTCGTGCGAGTGCGGGCTTGCGCTTTCCCAGACTTTTTACAGTTACAAACAGCTTCATGTCGTTCCCCTTCCTTTTTATTCACGCTTTTGGCCCGTTGTCAGCTGAATTTTTTGACCCATATAAAAACACCGTTAACGAAATCGAAAACGAATGTTTGTTCGTATATTTATTTTAATATGTTCCTTATCATTACTCCATCGCCCTTTATGACCAAAATTCGCAGCGGTGTAACACCCTAAATTCTTAAAAAATAAGACTTTATACCCTGTTTTCGATAAAATTTATCCATATTAAGGATGGAAAAGAAAAAGACCTGCACAAGGGAGACCATCTGCTCTTCACAGACTTTCTTCCATTATACAGGTCATATTTCATCATAAAACGATGTTTCAACATACTTATTTCAGGATTTTGCAAAATTCGATTCCAGTCGCTCCAAAGTGCAAGATATAGACGAACTAAACCATTTCGATCTATATCTTATTCATTGGAAGTCGCTTATTGGATTTTTGCAAAATCCTCATTTATTTAAAATGCTGGAACAACGCTATCCTTGTAATTGTCCTCAAAAAATTTACGTACTTCCGGTCCGGTCATTCGCTTTGCCAGCTTTTGAATGGCATCGGAATCTGCATTATCCTTACGCGCTACCAGATTAATGGCAAAGTGCGTATCGTCTTTTTCGGTAATCAGCGCGTCCTTCTTCGGTGTCAGACCGAGCGGCTTGGCATATGCGGGATACATGGCAGCCATGTCCACATCATCCAGTGAGCGCGCCAGCATCAACAAATCCACCTCTTTAAACACAAACTTTTTCTTATTTTCAATAATATCAGCCTGTGTAGCATTATAGCCTACGCCTTCTTTAAGCTTGATCAAACCGTTTTGCTCCATCATTACTAAAGAACGTCCAGTATTGGCCGGGTCATTGGCAATAGCAATAGTCGCACCTTCGGGCAGGTCTTTAACGTTCTTGTATTTTTTGGAGTACGCGCCATAAATGGCGTTGTAAATTGGTTTTATCGCTACCAAATCAGACTTGTTGCTTTCATTATATTGTTGCATAAAAGGAGCATGCTGAAAGAAGTTAGCATCCACTTCATGGCTTGCCAATGCGTTATTCGGTTGGATATTGTCTGAAAGCACGACGATTTCCAGATTGACTCCGTCCTGTTTAAGCAGCGGCTTCACGATATCCAGCACATCTGTCATCGGTGGGATTAGCGTTGCTACTTTCAAGGTCACTTCTTTTTGGGAAGTTGCTTCTTTAGACTGTGTTTCTTGAGCAGCCTGCTTTTGACCACCGCATCCGGCAACCAGTAGCATAACGACAGCAAATAGTGTAAGTAATTTCAAGTTCGTTTTCATGTTGTTTTTCCGACTCATTTGATGAGGAACCTCCAAGTAAATTGTGATTGGGAAGATAAAAAATGAGTTACAGTGGGAGCCGCAGCCGCTTCGCGAATGATTTGATCTTACGATCGCTGTTGAAACGGGATTCTCTCTGATCTATGAATTAATTTATAGGTTAGAATCCCATTTCAAAGGCGAACGCTAACGCTTCTCCAGATTCAAATCCTTCGCTTCGCTTTTGAGGCACTGTAAAGTCATTTTCACTTCCCATAGTGGGTGGTGCAAGTGTAGCGAAAAGTTACATTTTTGCCCTATCGCTTGTCGATCCGGCGGGATATGGTGCTTCCGGTGAACTGGATCGTTTGTACGAAAATAATCATGACGACGATGGTGAACGCCATCAAGCCTGTTTCAAAACGCTGGTAACCGTAGCGGATGGCAAAATCGCCTACCCCGCCGCCGCCCACAATGCCCATCACCGTGGAGTAGGAGATGAAGCTAATGGTGGACGTGGTCAAACCCAGTACAAGCCCAGAACGAGCTTCCACGTACAGAAATTTAAAAATAAGCTGGAGGGTGGATGCCCCCATAGAAGTAGCGGCTTCAATTACACCCTTGGGCACCTCAAGCAAGGATTGCTCCACCAGCCTCGAATAATAGGCGATGGCCACCACTGACAAGGGAACCGTAGCAGCCATCGTGCCCAGCGCCGTCCCTACGACCAGACGTGTAAATGGAATCATAAACACGACAAGCAACAAAAACGGGAACGAGCGGATGACATTGACCACACTGTTCAAAATGGTGAACAGCAGTCGATTTTCATATTTTTGCCCTTTGCCGCACAAATACAAAATCGTTCCTGCCGGAAGCCCTAACAGTACAGCTGCTGCGATAGAAATCCCCACCATGATAAACGTCTCTCCGATGGCTTTCCATATCTCAGACTGATATTGCGCAATGATGCTCAGCATTTCATTCATCAGCTTCACCTGCTTCCGCTGTTGAACCTACCGCAGCGTCAGCTACACGTTGCGTTGAAAGCAGCTGCCCATCCCGCATTTCTGATACACGGGTACAAATATTGCGTACCACGTCCATATCGTGCGTTACGATTACAATGGTAACTCCCAGTTCCCGGTTGATCTCCCGTAACACGCCCAGAATATCCGCGGTTGTCTGCGGATCAAGCGCCGAGGTCGGCTCATCACACAGCAGCACCGCAGGTCGATTCGCCAGCGCTCTGGCTATCGCCACACGTTGCTTTTGGCCTCCGCTCAGTTGTGCCGGATACTGTTCTGCTTTATCAGCTAAACCGACGAATTGCAGACATTCGCGCACACGTTCCGCTCTCTCTTTTTTCGCGACACCTGCCAGCTCCAACGGCATTGCCACATTTCCACTGACCGTCCGATTGTGAACAAGATGATAATGCTGAAAAATCATCCCTATGGATCGCCGCGCTTCACGGAGACGTTTTTCAGGCATGCGAGTCAGATCTCCCCCGTTCACAACCACGTTTCCCTCATCCGGCCTTTCCAATACATTCATCAACCGGAGCAACGTAGACTTACCGGCACCGCTGGCACCTATGATACCGTGAATTTCCCCCTCCTCCACTTGAAGGGACACGGATTGAACCGCATGAAATTGGCCGCTTGAGGTGGTATAATACTTGCTTACCTGATGCAGCGTAATCATGAAACCTGGCCTCCTGATGATCCATTTCTCAGGGAAAATGTAATAAGCCCGCCAGCCCAGGCGGGTCTGTACGAGCCGTCAATTCCCATTGCATTAATATACCACAGAGCAGAAAACGGGCAAAGCCTTTTGACAACAATTAACGTACATCCCACACCCCCACATAAGGAAAGCAGATACCGAGTCCCCAAGCCAGCGTAAGCATGATGACAAAATAGATTATGAACACAATATCTACAGCCGAATAGCCAATCGCATAATAATACGTGCGTTTGGTTTCATTGGGAAAACCCTTGGCTTCCATGGCAATAGCAATTCGCTGTGCACGCCGGATACTTTGAGCGAGCAGCGGAATTGCATACCTGCGAAGCGTGGCATACATATTCCATTTGGACACATGCTGATGTAAACCTCGAATGCGATGGGCTTGTCTCAATGCCTGGAATTCCTCCACCATCATGGGCATCAACCGCATGGCTGCCAAAAAGCTATACGCATACTTCGGAGAGAGCCTCCATTGCTGCATCAGTGAATAAAAAAGGTCCACCGGACGAGTCGTTAAACCAAACAGCAACCCTACCGCAGCCATACTCAGCGCACGAAAGCCCAGATGCATGCCTCGGTAAAAGCTTTCCTGCGTTATATGGATCAAGCCCCATGTCCACCAGGTCGTCACCCCTTTGCCGAACATCATCATGCCCGTTGAGGTTGAAATAAACACCAATATAAAGGGAGATCCATACAGCAGCAGCCGCTTCCATGGATGGCCTGACCAGACAAGCAGCAGCAGCATAGCACACGCAACATTAAACATGACATTCGGATCATGAATGACTATAACGACCACAAACAGTATGGAAAACATAACGAGCTTTAGGCCCGGGTTCACACGATGCAGCCATGTTTTATGATGGGGAAAGGACAGACTCATACCGTAGTTCCCCTTTCTGAATCCGCCATATATCGGTACAATATCGACGGACAATTTCCGGGTCATGCGTGACCATCACAATGGCCGTGCCTGCCGCTCTCAGCTGCTCCAACATATCCAGCATGACAAAGGTATTACGCGCATCCTGCCCAAAAGTCGGTTCATCCAGCAGCAGCACTTCCGGCTCACGGATCATAGCCGTAGCAATACTCAACCGCCTTTTTTGGCCCAACGAAAGCTGATACGGATGACGTTCGTCCAGCCGCTCCAGTCCGAACTGTACGAGCATCCGATCGACCTGTTCCCGGCACTGTTCAACGGTAAACAAGCTCTTGGGTAACGAATACTCTAGTTCCTTTCGTACGGTGTGTGCTACGAATTGCAGCTCGGGATTTTGAAACGCGAACCCGATACGCTCTGCCAGTTGTTCCGTACTGCCTGCCTCAATTCCGCACATGCTATAACGTCCCTGTGTTCGAAGTAAGCGCATCATGGAAAGCAGCAGCGAGCTTTTGCCAGCTCCGTTTTCACCGACCACGCCAATCCAGTCGCCAGGCTTCACCTGCGCATGCTCCACATAAATCACTGAACTTAAACTACGGAGGCCGCTAAAATGTTCCAGATCCAGCAAATCAATCCCCGCACCGTTCTGTTGCGTCACCGCTTCACTCCAACGTGGCGAAGACGATTCATTCCATACTCCCGGATACCACACACCGTACTCGGACAATGCCTGCCGATGCACATGAAATACTTCTTCCGCCCTTCCATCCGCAATAATCTCCCCTTGAGCAGAAAGCACTACAATCCGGTCCACATCATGGACAATTTCATTAATTTTATGCTCCACGATCACCAGTGTCTGGTCTACCGAAATGTTGCGAATGGTATCCCACACCTGTGTAGTGCCTTCCTCGTCCAACAAAGCCGTGGGCTCATCCAGAAAAAGCACTTCTGGCTCCATAGCCAGCACAGACGCAATCGCTAGCCGCTGCTTCATTCCCTGTGACATGCTGCCAATGGGCATGTGTATATCCTCCGTCGATAGACCAACCTGCATCAGCAACTCGCGAATACGGGATCGCATCTGCTCACGAGGAACCTGATTATTTTCCAACACAAAAGCCAGTTCCTCATCTGCATATGACATACAAAACTGCGTATCAGGATCTTGAAATACAATACCTGAGACACTTGGGATTACAGCAGCATCGCATTTCATAGGCACTTCTATCGTGCGTGGAATCAGACCGCTCAGCACTTGGAGCAGCGTTGATTTACCGCATCCACTCGGTCCCAGTAGCAGCAGCTTTTCTCCCTTGCGGACAGACAAAGACATATTGTGAAAAAGCAGCTCCTGCTCACCGGGGAATTTCAACCGAAGACGGGTGATCGAAGCCACCACATCTTCGGTTGCCTGGCTCATCAATCCAGCCCCTTATAATCTTGTTCCGTTGCAGGCCTCAAACTTCGCGTAACTCCGGTTATCTCCAACGCCTTAGCCAGATAGAAAGCGAATACCCCGGCAATCACAATGCTGCCAATCATGCGAAAACCAATATACAAAACATAGTTCCAGGTCGAAAGCTGATCAATATACCCGTAGCTGAAGTCTAAAATTAGAGAAGCGACAGCCGCCCCAGCCGCAGCTAGCGAAGCAACCCACAGGTTTGCGTTCCGATACAGAAAAGCCGCAAAAAACAGCTCCGCTCCCAAGCCTTGCAGCAGGCCATAGTACAAAGTGGACATCCCCCATTCGCTTCCCAAAAAAGCACTGACCGTTGCCGCTGCCACCTCTGCCAAAATTGCAACACCTGGCTTGCGAATGATGAGATAAGCAAACGTGCCTGCCATAAACCACATGCCATACATCAGTTGCTCGGCGTGTAGACCAAATGGTTTCATTAAATCATAGGCAGGTCCCCATATTTTGTAGACTAACCCGAACACAACAGCGATCACAATCGTGACCAAAATATCAGTCAGCTTCAACCCTTTGGACGCTCTTACAGCAGTATTCATTATTGCGTGCTCCCCTTTTTCCTTATAATTGGCCTCTTGGCCATAAAAAAAAGCTTGTCTGGAGCTGAATCTCCAGGCAAGCTTTATGCGCAGTAAAAGGTGAAGCACCATACAAAACATCATTCGTCGATATTCCTTATATAACCAGTAGTCTAAGCTACTACACTGATACCAAGCCAAAGTCAGGGTCAAAGCAAAATGCTCCATGGATTAGGTAGCTTTTTACAGTCCCGCAGGCGTATAGCTTGATTATAGGACATACATTGAATCTATCGACAACCGCAAAACAAGCGGCATTCCTGTATAGTGTTCTTGGTTTCTCTACGCTGGCATTACCCAGATCAGATTTCACGGTCAGTGGCAAGGGCCACCCTCTCAGCCTGACTTTCTCAAGCTCCCGACAATGCTTTTTTAATTCACTATAATATATACCACATCTATGGCTTTGACAATCCTATAATCCGAAGAAACGTTTGGCTGTCTCCGTCGTGGCGATTTCGATCTCCATCATGCTTCGGCCTGTACATTCGGCAACCGCAGTAGCAATGTGAGCGAGATACATCGATTCATTACGCCCTTCTTTGGGCTTCACGGGCAAATTACGCGGGGTCAAAAATGGAGCATCTGTTTCAATCATCAGACGGTCCAAGGGAATATCTCTGACCAGTTCACGCAGATGTTTGCCACGCCGTTCGTCGCAAATCCAGCCGGTGATCCCGATATACATTCCCATTTCTACATACCTATGCAATTCCTGTTCCGTGCCGGTAAAACAATGCACTACCGCTTTATCGACAAGCCCTTGATACTCCCGAAGCATAGCGACAAAATCCTCATGTGCATCTCGTTCATGCAAAAATAACGGCATATTCAGCTCACCCGCCAGTTGGATTTGCTCGTCAAACCATCGGCGCTGCACATCACGCGGCGAAAAATCACGGTTATAGTCCAATCCGCATTCCCCTATGGATACGACCTGCGGCTGACTCGCCAGCTGGCGGAGCTGCTGAATCGTATCTGCGTTGCAGTCTTTGGCATCATGGGGATGCACGCCAGCTGTCGCATACAGCTTGCCCGGATAACGTGCTGCATACTGAGAAGCCTCCCGACTGCTGCGGACACTGGTCCCGGTAATAATCAGGGGTGAAATCCCTACAGCTGCGGCTCTCTCTACCACCTGTTCCCGATCCGCATGAAACGAACGGTGCATCAAGTTCACGCCAATATCAATTAACGGTGTACCCCTTTCCATCTCAATCCCTCCTTCGCAAACTACAATCTCGGATCAATCGGCTCCGATTCCAGAGATAGCGCGGCAAGGACGCATTCATGAATACGATCTACCGTATCCTTGCGGACAAAACGTTCCACGGCTTCCATACCAAGCGCTCCCTCCATCAGGGCATGACGCTCCTTTTTGTTCGTTCGACGCTGCTTCAGACGCTTTAAATTCTCAGGGGCAAGATAATCCATACCGTAAATGATGTGCAAATACTTCCGGCCTCTCACCTTGATTGCAGGCTGAATCATCTTGTCCCGATTTTTCATCAAAAAGCGTTCCGGCTTGATCACAATCCCCTCATGACCATCCTCTGTCATCTCGTTCCACCAGCGAATGACCTCTTCCTCGCTTGCTTCGTCCGTGATAACGCGATACTCTGTCTTCATAAACAGAGAAGACAGCCTAGCCAGCTCCCGGTTTTGCTCCATATGCCAAATATGAGAATGGCCGAAAAAAGTCTTTCCGCTGTGTGCCAGCGTATGGAACGGTGCGATACGAATTTCATCCAGACCGTCCACATCCCAGCAATATTTTTGAAAAGCCTCTTGAAACGTTACGGCATTCGCGTACTTCTGTTCCATTTCCTCCAACCAGTCTCCAACCTCTCGACCTGCAACCTTCGCCTGCTTCAGCTTGTCTAACAACTTACTGCGATCCAGCAGAGCTGCCTCCCCCACATGCGCATACTGTGCAGCAATCAGTTCCCGAGCCTTGAGATTCCACGGTACAATTTCCGCATCCAGCAATACAAAATCCGTCTGATTCCGTTCAAAATATCCAGCAGTCCGTAGATCCACATTCAGCTTCTCCAGCACTTGCTTCCCAAGGCTTTGTTCAAAGAAAGCTCTCCCACCCCGACTATAGATCGTGCCCAATGTCGGGTAGCCTACATATTCAACAGCGGCCTGTTCGTTTTTGAATAATAGTAGAATAGCCCGGCTACCCATATGTTTTTTCTCGGCCACCATCGTTTGTACTCCTTGCCCGCGATAATAAGCCAGCGCCTCACGTGGATGCTCCAGATATCCTTCCTCTGCAGACACCGCTGGAGCAGGGCTCATCGTCGGTGGAATATACACCAGCTCCTCCATGGGTACAGTCACATGTGACACGGTATCTATAGCGGATTTGATCCATTCTCCTTGTACGCGCACTTCGCCATACGATTCCGTCAGCACACTGTAACCAGCGATTAGCTTGCGTAAATTCGGCGGGGAAAACCGTTTTCTCTGCCACCGGACAAGTGGGCTATCGGGATCATTCGCATAATTCTCATGTGCCGGAACGCTGACAAATTCCTTTTCCGGATAACGATAAGCGGTCAGCATACCGCCAAATACCACACCCTGATCAATATTCACCGTCTGGTTCACAAGGGTAGGCTGCGGTCTCGGATCATGTCCCCATACTACTATTTCTCCCGATTCATGGTCCACGAACCAATCCTTACGGATCGGTTTTCCGTTCGCATCCTGCCCCTCCGTATCTCCATAGCGGCAATAATCAGAAATACGTGCCGACTGTTTGCCAATAAAATGATCCTTAATCCCGGCATGAGCCACGACCACGTGTCGCAATCCATTTCTGCCAAAAATAAGATGAGAGGGTGCATGTAGCAGAAAATCCCTTAACTCGCTTCTAAGCTGTTCCGCCGCTGTCTTGCCCGCTTTTTGCTCATATTGGGCCAGTTCCTCTGCAAATCGTTCATCGCCATGACTGAGAGTCACCTTTCTTCCATCGAGGTAACGGCCGATTTTCCAGCCATGATTGCTGTCAATCATATACGCTAGTCCGGCATCCACGTGCTTTTTCCAGAACTGCACCGCTTGTAACGATTCTGGGCCACGGCTCATCACATCCCCGACAGATACTAGTCTTCTACCATCTGGATGATGGTATAGTCCTTCCGTATCTTCCGTATATCCTAGCCGCTCTATCACTTCCAGCATCTCACGGTAGCACCCATGGATATCACCAATGATGTCAATACCTGAACCAATCTCATGAAACAGTGGCTGCACACGGCGAACAAAGTTCATTTCTTCTACATCCTTAAGGACATAGCAAGCGTTAAAGCCTTCCTCACGGATACCACGCAGGTTCCGTTTTAACAGCTGTGCCTGCTGCTTGACCCGTTGGCGGCCACGCGGATGCTCCCTGCCTAAATCACGTTCCAGCAGCACAGCTTCGGGTACATCCAGTACCAAGGCCATAACAGGAACATGAGCCTTGGCTGCCAGCTGTACATATTTCTGGCGATCCTCAGCGTACAAATGAGTGGCATCCACAACCGTCAGCTTATTCAAGCGACAGCGCATAGCCAGAATCGTATCCATCGCCTCAAACGCCTTGGCTGACATTTGCTGATACTCATAGAACATTACGTCCGATTCCAGCCTTGGAAGTCCACTCCAGTCTATAAATTCCGTATCTCCAACCAGCTTGCGAAAATGATCCGAGGATACCACTTCTGTCTCCATTAGAATCCCTTCGCTCACCAGCCTGTCCAATAATGTGGTTTTGCCACTGTTGGAGGCCCCCACCAACACAACCAGTCCAGCATGCGGTAAATGAATCGTACGTTTGGATGAATTGCTCATGCTTCCTTCTGCTCCTTTCTGCGCGTAAATATAGCCATTTGGGTCGGTTGTCCAAAGCCTTCGACCTCTTCTCCGATCCCCTTCAGCGCTATCGAATAAGGAGCTTCCTCAATCCACTGCTCACATCGTTCCTGAAACTCGCTTCGATTCCATTCAAAACGGTGATCGCCATGCCGCAGCTCTTGCTGGTTCATGCGATATACTTCATTATATTCACGATTGGGAGTCGTCACGATCAGCACATTTGGCTGATACTCCGTCACAATCGTCTTCATCACCCGGTTCAGACGATGCTCGTCCACGTGCTCAATGACCTCACATAGGATCATCACATCTTTGCCCCGCAATTGTTCATCATAATAAAAGAGAGAGCCCATCATGGGTGTAGGAATGATCGCGTCGGTATGCCTTTCCAGCTTGGCAAAACGCTCCATGGCTCTCACCTGTGCATACGCAGACGGCTCCACCGCCCAAATTTCTTCAATGCCCGTCATTCGGGCCATCCGAGCCGAAAGCTTCCCTTCTCCTGAACCAAAATCTACGATTTTCTGTCTGCGAGGCAGCTTGCGAATCACGTCCATAATAGCTTGATACCGCAGCTCATTCAGCCGTACAGTAGGCTGTTGATTCCCTTCCTCCTGTGGCTGTTGAACCTGTTCGTGCTTATCCTTTTGAGCTTGGACAGTTTCCTTTTCAATATGTTTTTTAGTACCTGTTTCAGCAGAATCTGATTGCTCAAATTGCTCAATCAGATTGGTAAAACGAAGCGTGCGTCGAATGATAAGCTCGCGTAGCGGATGCTCTGGCAGCCAGCCTTCACCGTAACGTCTCAGCTTGTCAAACTCTTCTTCACTAATATAGTAATGCTTATAATTATCCAGCACCGGAATCAACAGCAATAACTGACGCAGCGCATACTGTACCGTCTGGTGACCACTTAACGTGACATATCTGACGGTGCTTCGATTTTTCAGCTGAAAAGAATAATCCGCTTCCCCTCGTTCTATGGCCACTTGATAGCCCAGCGGAGCAAATAGTCCCTCCACCACAGAATCCGGCAAATCCGAAGCAACGGGCCCAAACGATAACTCCAGCGCAAAAGGGTGCGTCACCCATTCTGTATAGTCTTCCTTGGGTTTGCCATTCAGGGCTGTGCCAAGCGAGCCACGAATATAGGTGCAAAATAAGCTGCTGGTTACAAACTCCCGGTCATTAATATATTGTGTAATATCATAGCTGTCCGGACTGTTTTTGACCAAATCAATCGAATCTGGCGAAGCCTGAATGACGATCTCAACCTCTTCCTCGGTAAAAACGGTGTACACCATGCGTACACGTGCGCCTTTTTCTGTGCGATCATACGTATTGTAAGGATTCTTAGCAAGCAAATGCGAAATCATCCCTGCATGGGTTCCGGTTGCTTTTAGCGTAATGTGCATACTCCACTTCTCCTTCCCAACTTATGCTTTCCATACTTCATTCACCGCAGCGCGGAACAAATCATCCAACTGCTGATCAAGTCCACTCTCCATATGCTGAAGCAAGGGCGCCTTTTGTTCAAAATAAGCAATTTGCTGCTGGATAAAATCATTCACCACCGAAAGCCGTGGCTCAATATTCAGTTCCTCGCCCGCTTTTTTACGTTGCAGCAAATGCCCGATCACCTGATAAAGTTCTGTATCGGCCGGAATTAATTCCTCTAGCAAGTCTACGAATTCCATCGGAGGCATGCTGTTGTAACGTTCAATCCAGCCACAGGCCAGCAGTGGACGCAGTACATAAAAATACTTTTTAATCTTCACCTGTTCTCCTTGCAAATAATCCCGATAGTTCCCTCGCGCCATATTCAGGTAATGGTACACACAGGACTTCGGAGAGAAGGTTAACGGCGATATCGCACGAATCTGGTCAGCCACTGAATACTGCTCCAGATAGGGAATCGGAGATTGCAGCCATTCCAGCAAAGGCGGATTGGACTTGCGAAACAAATGGAGTGCCTTTTTCAAATCCCAGCCGTTCATATCCAGCAAATTGCTGATTGGTCGCTCAATCACATCCCGCTTATCAAAAATAGACAAATACCATTCTACGGGTCTTACATAGATAAATCGTACATCATAGTCACTGTCCTGTGAAGGAAACCCCCATGCCCGACTGCCTGATTCACAGGCGTACACAATGCGCACCTGCTCCGCCTGCTCCAATGCGCGCAGCTCACGCAAAATCATTTCGCGCATTTCCGGTTGAATGAACCCCTGCTCATGCTTTATATCTGTCATGTTGTTCCCTCCCCGATCCTTTATAGTATTTCCCGAATCTGTTCTCTAATCGATTCCTCCGTTTCAGCTACCGATAAGCGGCGAAGGCGCTCTGTCGTTTTCTCTCCCCACATCTCAGAAGACCACACCTTGAGTACATGAAGCGCTGCACGGCGATTGGAGGTCACCGGACTCCAAAGCCCGGCAGCAACTAGCTCTTGTCCCATTCCTTCGTGAGAAGACAATAGTTGCAACAGCATACCCAGACATTGATGCGCTTCATACTCCAGTCCATACCCAGGTAGATCAGCAGGGCCGGAAGCAATCTCTCCCAAGGGCAAGTGCTGTTCTGCAAAAGCCACCAACTTGCGTACCCGCTGTTCATCCTCTGTCTTGATGAGTTCAAAGTACAGAGTCGGCTTAACTGGATATCTGCTTAATTGATCAAATAGCACAGGCCATACATCTAGTGTCAGCATTCGAGCTACACGAATGGCGTAGTGGAGATGAGGTGAATCTGCATGCTGCAATTCCTGCTCCACCAGCTTCACCCACTGCGGATCGTCCATCATCTGCTGGCACAGCGACGCGTAACGTCTACGCAATTCCGGTGTCCATTCATGCTCATAACGTGTCTCCCATGAATCGTCCTCTTCATCCAGAAAGTCTGCAATATCCATGATGATCGTAAAATGCTGCACCGTCGTGCACATGGCCTTGGCATGACGAAGGTAGTTACCTATAACCATAGCGGCATGCTCATAATCGTCTATACTTTCCGCAGGTCCGCCTGCTGCCAGCAAAGCCGACAATATATCGCCTGCCCCTTCAAACAACTCCTGATCAATCTGCGGAACGGCGATGGCTGTATGCAGCTCGCCTTTATGAGCGCACTCATAAGCAAGATATTCATACATGACATTATTGCGGAATCCTTCCCGCAGTAGCCAATCACGTATTTCTTGACGCGCAGGCTCCAGCCGTTCCACTACGTGAATACGTCCCCATCCATGTACTTGATTGGCTAACGTATACAACTGTTCATTGGCTTGCTCCGAAATATTACGGATTGCCACAGCCGCATATAGCGTGAATTCATCATGCTTCGCTAGTGTAAAAATAAGCTCGTGATGCTGCTCTGTCTCCAGTAATCCAAGCAATGCAATGCCGATTTTCACCACATTACGGTGTGCTCCATGTTCAGCCAGCCAACGCGCTTCCTCATACAATCGGTCTGGCTGAATTGCTGGATGCTGGCGCACCGCATCCAGCAACGGATCAATCAGACTGAGCGCATTTTCCTCCATCAAGCGTACATACGTCTCACGTCTCGTCTTCATTCCTGGCTTACGACATTGTCTGGACAACAGCTGCACCAGATCCTTGATTTTGTCGGCTACATGCTCGCCAGCACCATGATGCCCAAATGCTCCATCTAATCCTCCTGCCACCCAACGCATCGTGTGACCTGCCCAATATTCTTCATCATCCGGTAATTGATCATCAGTAAGCCTACCCTGAGTATCCATTCCCTGCATAATCGTTTCATAAATCGAAAGCTTGCCTACCCATGGATATAACACTTCATTTTTGCGTCGTCCAAACATGTTGCATCACCCTTCTGTTATGTATTGCTTCTTATTTCATCGTGCTATCTTATATTTCTATGATGCTTTATTTTGGAAGTCGTGAACATGGTGAAAGTATTACAAAGAAGAATAATTTCCCTTTTTCCTGCATCCCTTCCCTGTTAGAATAAAGGGATACTTACTTTCGGAGATCGGCAACAGAAACGGGGAATGCATCATGGCGAGAGAGAGTTTTGATAAAGAAATTCAATTCCTGCGCATGCTTACACTGACCAGCGGCGCTTATAATCGGCAGCAATTTGCAGACAGACTGGGCATTTCAGTGCATACCTTTGATAAAACAATCCGGCGTCTCAAGGAAATCGTCCAATCCGTACAACAGCAGTTGCCTGAGGACCAGGGACATGATTTTAATGAGATGCTGCGCTTTAATTATTACGAATCCGCTGATCCATTACTACTATTCCTGTTTCGGGCCAAATCGCTCAAGGAATCAGAAAGCGTCCGCTTATCTCTTCTGCTCACAGCGCTACAGTCACAGCCTCTGACCACTATGGAATTGCTGGATGCTTGCTGCAACGGGCTGCCTTCCGACAGTTCGCTGCCGGATGAGAAAACGATTCGTTCCGATCTGAAATATCTGGTCGAAGTCGGCGTGGTTCGCAAGGAACCCGGTGGCAGACCTTACCGCTATGCTGTCCGCAACGATCTGGTGACAGGACTGACAGACGAGGAATTACTGGACTTATATGATTTTGTAGACATTATGGCTAACACCCAGCTTCCCTCTGTGCAGGGGTATCTGTTGCGAGATCATCTTAAAAAGGCCATGCGCCGTCAAGCCGGAGATCGGGATATAATCGAACCTTTTTTATATAAATACCACTATTATTCACGCATTCTGGACGAAGCCCATATTCATCCGCTTCTGCACGCCATTCGGCAACGCCGCTGTGTAACTTTTTTATATTTTTCGACATCCAAACGAAGCATGTACGGGTCACAGAACACAAACCCGCTGTTTGAAAAAGAGACGGAGGGCCGTGAACATACCATTCTACCCCTGCAAGTCATCTATGATCATCAATATGGACGTTGGTATGTGCTCGGTCACGTAGGCGGCAAAGGAATCATGAAGTTTCGTATGGAGGGCATGACTCAATTGGTGGAGGGCAAGCCTGTACCAGAGCAGTTTCAGGCCGACCTCCTAGCGGTGTTGGAAGAAAAAATGCGGTACAGCTGGCTCGTTGATACCGGTCGCCCTGTGAAGGTACGGGTACGTTTTTTTAATCCTGAGGGCGCGAAGCGCAACTTTATTCGGGAACGTGTGCTGTCACAGGGACAATGGGGTACGATTGCGGAGGAAGAAAGTGAATCCTTTATCTATGAAATTACCGTGAATGGAATCACCGAGATTAAACCATGGATTCGCAGCTTCGGATCAAGCTGTGAGGTATTGGAGCCTCAGCGGCTGCGTAAGGAATTTAGACAGGAATGGAAGGAGCTGCAAGCCTATTATGAGCCTGTTCGAGAAAATATTTAACTACCAGATCGTCTCTCGGCTGGATGAATCGGGCGCTTTTGCTACCACATCGCAGGAAAGAGTCTGGCTCCAATCTATGCTGACAGACTCGGCAGCAATAGAGGCTTTCACCCCGTCTACGCTTGATAAGCTTCGGCAAATGCTCGCAGACGACGAGCTGATGGAGGCCGATGGAAGTTTGCGGGAAAAAGCAGGTATCCCTACCGTCTCGGTATATCATCCACTCTTGCGTGAATTGCGTCCCATTCTGCGGTCCCGTTCAAGCATCTATATGACCTACAAACTGCGCAACGGACGCATGCATGAGCGAATGTCCGGTTTTCCATATAAGCTGGAGTTTTCTATGGTCAAAAAAGAATGGAGCCTGCTGTGGTATAACCGCAGACACCGCGCGCTCATGTCTACCAAGCTGTCTAATATCGTGAACATCACGGAAGATGAGCTTCTACCCGAAGAAGCCGAAAAATTCACCCAACGTATTCTCGGTATACTGGAGTCGCGCAAAGAGCAGGGCATCATCGAAATTATTCCTGTATATAACGGAGAAATGTCCCGTATTTTATATGCTTTTTCCTGCTTTGAAAAAGAGGTCGAATATGTTCAGGAAGCAGATACCTATCGTATTACGCTCACCTTCCAGGCAGACGAATGTGAATATGTACTATCCAAAATCCGTTTCCTTGGCAAACGTGTCAAGGTCGTCCAAGGCTCCCGGCTGATTTCACGAATGAAGGAAACAACGGCCAAGGCCCTTGCACGATACGAAGAGGAATAGCTGCTGAGGCAATATGAGAGGCCTCCATGTAAATAGACCCTCCCTCCGTCTGTTAATGAGACGAAGGGAGGGTCTATTAAACTAGGTTCGTATAAACAAGGTCATACACTTACGCCCACATACGCCTGCTGTAACAAACGGGTCCGCAGTACCAGTTACGGCAAGGCTTGTCCGCGCGCACTGACATACAATTCATACCATTCCTCACGGGTCATCAGCTCGCTCTGGCGTTCCGCATCCTGACATGCCTTGATTCGTTCAGGATTAGCGCTGCCAATGACAGGCTGAATCCGTGCCGGATGTTTCATAAGCCAGCCAAGGACGATCGCTTCACTTGTCGTTTCCTTTTCAGAAGCTAGCTTCTGCACCAGTTCTGCCGTCTTAACGACATGCTCAGGCTGCCCTTCCAAAGGACCTCCGCTAAAACGTCCCTGCGCCAGCGGTCCCCAGGCTTGGAGCTGAATATCCTCGGTTTGGCAATATTCCAGCAAACCTTCGCCAAAATGTATATTCGTCCCCGCCTGCTGGTTCACATGTACTGTCTGATCTACAAAATGCAGATGCGCCAGGCTCATTTCCAGCTGATTAGCGATCAGCGGCTCCGTTAGGCTCCGCTCCAGAAAACGAATTTGGCTTACATTCATATTGGAAACGCCAAAATGCCGTACTTTGCCAGATGTCTTAAGCTCGCTGAACGCCTTCGCTACTTCTTCCGGCTCTACCAGCGGATCGGGGCGATGCAGCAGCAGGATGTCCAAATATTCCGTACCCAGACGCTTCAGAATACCATCCACGGACTCCATAATATGAGCATATGAGAAATCAAAACGGCCCGGGAGCGTACCATCCGGCAGAAAAATGCCGCATTTGGACTGAATTACGATTTGTTCACGCAAGCCCGGCTGTCCCTTTAAAACCCGACCGAAAATTTCTTCCGCTTTCCCCATACGATAGATATCCGCATGATCGAACATCGTAATCCCAATGGATTGTGCAGCTTCTACAGCTCTTTCCGCTTCAACGACATGCGCCTGCGTAAACGGTGCATGGCTCCATTCTCCACCAAAAGGCATACAACCGAGCGCCAGCCGACTATCGGAGATTCCACGTTTCTGTAAAGGCATAATCTTCATGCTGCTCCTCCTTCAACCCTCAAAATATTCCCTGCTTTATCCACATATGAACAGTTCGTGAAACCGCTATCATACACCTATTTTACCACTTACTTACGGTCGTGTATCACTTTGGTCCCAATCCACATCTTTTTATCCGAATATCCCCATGCTCAGATAACGCTCTCCGGTATCCGGGGCAATGCAAAGTACCCGTTTGCCTGCTCCCAAACGCCGAGCTTCCTGAATCGCCGTCCATATCGTAGCTCCGCTAGAGGGGCCAACCAGAATCCCTTCCTGGGCAGCAATCGCCCGTGTCATTGCAATCGCATCCTCATCGGAAACCTGCACGATTTCGTCATACACTTCCGTATTCAGCACGGTGGGAACAAAGCCTGGACTGGTGCCAACCAGCTTATGTGGACCGGGTTTTCCTCCAGATAGCACTGGCGAGCCCTTCGGCTCAACTACAACAATCCGCAGATCCGGCAAATGCTGACGCAGCACTTCACCTGTTCCCGTAATGGTACCGCCCGTTCCCGAAGAAGCGACGAACACATCCAGCTTTCCTTCCGTTTGTTCCAAAATTTCAAGTGCTGTGGTCATACGATGGATATCGGGATTGGCCTCATTTTCAAATTGATGCGGGATAAAGCTCCCTTCAATTTCAGCCCCCAGTTCGAGTGCCTTGCGAATCGCTCCTGGCATCCGTTCTTCTGCTGGTGTCAGTACGACCTCAGCCCCGTAGGCTTTCAAAATATTGATCCGTTCCTTTGTCATATTCGAAGGCATCACCAAAATTGCACGGTAACCTCGAGCTGCCGCATTCATCGCAAGACCAATTCCCGTGTTGCCACTCGTCGGCTCAATAATAGTACCTCCTGGCTTTAGATGTCCTGCCTTTTCCGCCTCGGCAATCAGGTTGCCCGCCGCCCGATCTTTAACACTGCCGCTTGGATTAAAATACTCCAGCTTCACATACACTTCCGCATCCTGCGGCCCTGTGAGCCGTTGGAGTCTTACACAAGGTGTATCTCCTATTAAATCTGTAATACTATGTACCACTTTAGGTGCCATCGTCATATCCTCCTTGGATCATTCCTTACAGCGTCATTTACGATCTTCATATCATACTACCAAAATAACATACTTGCCTCCTTCCTACCTGTCGCTTTTGTAAATTACATAAAACTTATCAACTTAGTATGTAAAATTCTTGCAAAATGGGTCGCCAGATATCGCCTGTAATGATATACTCGCATTACTATTTTTTCAGGAGGATATAAGACACTTATGAGTAACCAAGAAAATATGACAGCAAATCGCTTCCCCCCCTCCTTGCTATGGTTGACCCTTGGTGCCTTCGCCATCGGCATGACCGAATTCGTCATTATGGGAATTCTGCCCAATGTAGCCCATGATCTTCATGTTACGATTCCGCAAGCCGGGCAGTTAATCACCAGTTACGCGCTTGGTGTGGCCATTGGAGCACCTGTACTTACTGTATTAACCCATAAGGTTCCGCAGAAAAAGCTGCTATGCCTCCTAATGACTATATTCATTTTAGGTAATCTTTTTTCCGTTATTGCTCCCAATTACGAACTTCTGATTGCGGCCCGTATGGCTACTGCATTATCGCACGGAACCTTTTTGGGAGCCGGTTCCCTGATCGCTGCCCGACTGGTTCGTCCTGACAAACGTGCAGGTGCTATTTCTATGGTGCTGACCGGTTTGACCGTGGCGAACATTATTGGGGTGCCCTTTGGCACTTTTATCGGACAACAGCTCGGCTGGCGTGCTTCCTTTGGAGCCATTGTGGTCATCGGCTTGGTTTCTCTCTTCGGTATCATTCGTTACATTCCGGTAATTCATCAGAACAAGCCTTCCAGTCTCAAACAAGAAGTCAAAAGCCTGTTTAATCCAAAAGTGCTGCTGATGCTGCTCACAGGTGCAGTCGGTTGTGGTAGCCTGTTCACTGTCTTTACGTACATTACGCCTTTGCTTACGGACATTAGTGGCTTTGCCGAGCATAGCATTACCTGGATTCTCGTCCTGTTTGGCCTAGGGGTAACGATCGGCAACATCGTTGGCGGCAAGCTCGCAGATTGGAAACTGCTGCCATCCCTGATCGCAAACTATGCTGTACTGGCTATTATTTTGGCCATTCTGACATTTACGCTTCAAAGCCAGATATTGGCCGTCATCACAGTCTTTATCTGGGGCATTGCTGCGTTCGGCATCATGCCGGGTATTCAGGTTCGCATCATGAATCTGGCCTATGAGGCTCCTTTGCTTGCCTCTACCTCCAGCCATTCCGCATTAAATCTGGGTAACGCAGGCGGCGCTTTTATCGGGGGAGTCGTTATTAATCAAATGGGGCTAGCCGCTATTCCATGGGTTGCATCGCTTATCACTGTCGGCGGTCTACTCCTTATGGTGGTCAGCTACATTGTGGATCGCAAGACGGCTCATCCTGAAGCGATAGCGGAGATACAATCATAGAATCGTTTAGCAAGTTGGACGTAAACGAATGGTTCATTTTTCATAGATTGAGAGATATTGTCCAGTCTCTCCTTCTACATTCCTCATAGTATGGCATTGAAATACCCATTTATGAGGAAAGAAGTGTGTATGATGAGCCTTTATTTTACTAACAACACGAGTAACACGATCTATGCTGCCTATGCTTATCCTGATTCCGACTGTCATCCCATGAATTATTCTAAAATGGGCTGGTATCGGATAGAGCCTGGTAGTACGAGGGAAGTATGGAGCGGTTCTGTAGGGGGAACCACATTCTACTATTATGCTGAAGATCACTCCAATAGGTGGAGTGGTACGTACCGCACACGGCTTCCGAGAAGTACTGACCATGATTTTCATTGGTGTTGGAACTATAGCAGCGGATCATCCAGACGAGTGGGGATGCGTAGACTACCCATTGACGATTCTATAGTCAATTTCACCCTCGAGTTCATCACCAGTACAAGTAAAAGCAAACCGGCATCAAAGAAAACTCGTACGGCGTTACCTTCCAAATCCGCAGAATCCAGCATTCGCAGAATTCCGAGAAGACCGGTTCGCTTTAAAAAAGGAACCCCAGTTCCGGTAAAGTCCAAACGATAAGTCAAAGAACCGTAACCCGCAAGATGGACATTTTGAAAAAAAGTGACCCCCTTGCGGGTTATTTTTATTTCACTCTGGACATTCAGACGCTTGTTGCAACCACAGTATTTTTCCTCGCCGTTCAGCTTAACCAATGATCAAAAAAGTCCCGATAGCCCTGCTTCATCACCTGACTTGAAAACTGTTCCATAGCGTATGCCTGATTTTCTGTAGAAACCCGGCGCGGTGAGGCGGCAGCCATATTGACCAGCTCGAACCAGTTTTTCTCATTCCCTGAAAAAGAATGCGTAGAGCTGATATGTCCATAGCAAGGATGCTCTGGCTTCACGACGATTTTACCCATAGCCAGCGCTTCGGTCAGTGGCATCGCGAACGTATCGAATTTGGAGCAGCTCCAATACACCTTTGCCGTGTTCATCAGTGCAAACACCTCATCTTGCGTCAACGCAAATTGAAGTTTAACATTGTCCGGGATATCGTACTTCTTCATACTTTCCTTGTAGCGTTCACCGCCAAATACCATATAGACATCCTTGTCAGGATTATGCCTCGCATACTCCAGCACCAAGTCCGGACGTCGGTTCTCCTCATCTCTACCAATCCACATCACCCGGTTCTCTACCACTTGCGAGGGATCAAAATGCTTTTCCACCAGCCGCTCATTAAATCCGATCGGGATGACTGTCACATCGGTTACGCCAAACTTCGAAGCCATCTCCTGCTTGAGAAAGGCAGTCTGTACGATAGCCTTGTCCACGATCTGATAAAAAGGCTTCATCATCTCATAGCCTGTAAGTGCCGGATCAGGAAAACTATGCGGAAAAAGCACGCTGTTTTTAAAGAACATGTTCAAATAGGTAAAGCCAGATACCGTATAAATAACGTGCTCAATCTGCTGCTCATGGAGTTGGTCCAGTACGACGTCATAGTTGACCAAGTCGCCCTTTTCGTGCTCATAGCCCGGAAGCCAGTCATGGCTGCTCACATGGCGCTCTGGTGATACAAATACGATGTCCACCCCCAATTCCAACCCGATCTGCTTTAGACGTTCTGCAAAAATACGAGGACCCTGTGCTTCAGCAAATTGTATTTTTCTCATGACCAAACCGACTTTTTTCATGGATTTATTCCCCACCTTCTTTTGCTAACTAAATACAGTCTATGTCTTAAGCTACTATCTACATTGTTGGGCTTGTCCCCAATCCATCATCGCTGCACATTGGTTCAAACAGGCTAACGTTTCATCCAACTGGGACTCTAATTGCTCTTTTGACCATTTATCGCCGTTTCTATGCAGGTTCGTTCCAATCCTTTGCAAATCACTTGTGATTAACAACAGCATCCAGAGCGAAAATACCACCGCAAACATGCCATATTCCAGCATAAATGCCGTTCGATCCACTCTTATCCCCAACAGCTCCAGCTGCTCCACGTATGTGTCCAGCATACGAATACGCAATTCGGACGTCATGCGTCGGGGAAACAACGGATGGGACATGTCGATCAGGTGATATACATCCCACAGCGGTGTGTTCAGATGAGCATGCTCCCAATCCAGTACCATAAGTCGTTCCCCGCTCAGCGCATAGTTCCCCGGATGAAGATCACCATGAGACAGTACAAGCTGCTGTGAAAAAGATAAATGCTCCAGCTGTGCATACATACGCTGCATCTGTTGCTTAGATAATCCCAGTGAGCTGCAAAGCTTTAACACATCCGGCTTGCGCTTGTATAGCTCGGAAACCATCTCCTGAATAAGTGGCTTTGGTCCTCGCAGCGGCATCCCAGCAAAACGATCCGTCGGCAAAGCATGCCACCATGCAACAAGTCCAACAGCTCGCAATAAAGTTTTGTCTGCGTGTAGATGATGTAACGGACCAAGGTCCTCAAAAACCATCCATTCTCCTCCGCCATCCGTACCTGCATCAGACCAGGCTAGCAATCGGGGATAGATCGGTGACAACGCAGGAAGCACATGCTCATACACCCATCTCTCCCGCCCCTCCTGATCATCGTTGGTTAGCGGTTTGAATATATAACTTTCAGAGGAAGACACGTAAAAACGTTCCACATGCCGACCATTCGTACCTGTATATAAAATTTCACGATTCCGCACCAGCGTATCATTCAAGGTGCCGTCAACATTCACATATTGATGAAAAGGATTCATAGCCACCCAACTTTTTTGTATAAAATGTAATAGCACGATCATATCACAGTCCTCGTTCCGAACGAAGCCCAGACCATCTTTGGGTAACTCGACGTACCAAAAAAGGGGCTTGTCCAATCAGATCCACACGACCTGTTGGACAGCCCCTTTTCATATCCGTACTCCTATCCTACTCTCCGATTAATATTTAGTATTGCCGGATTCACTCGTATTACTGGATTTAAAGCCTTTGAACAATTGTTTCACATTGTGATAACGAGTGTTCGTAATTTTTGCTTTGCTGTTAGGACCGTCCGATCTCAGAATTGAATCCTTAACGTTGGAAATATCCGAGTTATCTAAAGTCATATTCACTCTAAAAGTAGAGTCTCCCAGCTGGCGAACCAGTTTTCCGATATCATCGGCTCTAAAGTTTTTAATGTTAATCGTGCCTTCGGCATTAATTTGGAACACTTTATCGTACGCATGGAACGCTCCACCGCCCGTAATGTTTACCGTGCCTGGTTCTTTAAGCGTCAATGCATCTTCACCTACATCCTCCCATGTTACGTTGGAGATTGTGCCGTTGCCATATACATGCACACCATCCGCAGCAGGGGCAGCGATGATCACATTTTTCAAAGTTGCATTATTTTCAAGCTTGAAAATAGGCTTTTGAGCCTCTTTCTGGCTTCCGTCTCCCAAGGTATCGGGATCAGCCACTACAGTCTTGCCCTTACCATCGTATACTTCTCCGGCTTTAACAAGTATGGTCTTATGAACGACTTCTGGAGCTGCATGAGCAGAATAATTGCCGACAAATAAAGCAACCAACATTCCTGATAAAGCGATACTGAGTCCCTTTTTCAATACTTTAGCTGTGTTTGTTTTCATTTCAATTCATCCCTCTCGTAGATATTTTTTTGTTGTTCCAATTCTTCGTTGACTAGAACGCGTAGACCGTATCACCACCTTCGCACAATGAACCCATTGACCGATACATGTCTATAAAGCATTATTCAACTATTTGCATATGTATACTTGGTTTTTGGCCCAAAGCAATTTTGTCTCCTAATTAATATAAAGCACAAATTGTAAATAGAGCGATTACATTTACAATTTGCATAACTCTATTATAATCATACTTCCAGTAATTTCAATATATTTTCCGCCAAAATATATCCTTTTTTTCAATTAAGTACACAATATCGCCTCTTTTATACTTGTACAAGTTTATTTTCTGACAATTTACGCATCAAATCGCTGAGTATCTAGTCTCGAATGCGTGCTCTATGTCACTAGAATGTAATCAGAACCTTATTTCGTCCTATACCTCATTTTTGATGTAGTCTATACTATTGAATGACACGTTTGATGAACGTATAATGTATTTAGTGCTTTGAAGCGTCACATCTCAACATTACTGGTGAGAAAAGAGTGGTTATCGTGCAAAACAATAGAGAGATTCCATTAAAAGAACAAAATATTGTGCTCATCGGCTTTATGGGTGTAGGCAAAACAACGATCGGTTCCCATCTAGCGCGCAAGCTGTATCGCGATTTCGTGGATATTGACCAGGAGATTGAACGAGAATACAACATGCCAACAACAGAGATTTTCAAAACTTATGGAGAGAAACGTTTCCGTGAGATTGAAAAAGAGCATATTTTGAAGCTGTGCAGCAACACACGCCTTAAAATCATTTCCGTTGGCGGTGGTGCATTTTTACAGGAAGAGGTGAAGCAAGCTTGTTTGGCTTCATCGATTGTTTTCTTCTTGGATTTAAATTGGGATTCCTGGAAAGATCGGCTCAAGATGCTGATTGACACCCGTCCCAATCTACAAAACAAGACTTTAGGGGAAATTGAGGATCTCTTCCGTTCCAGACAGGACATTTACGCGGTGAATCACTCCAAGATCGATACAGATCAGTTGGATGCGGAAGAAGTCGCAGACTATATTATTCAAACGCTGAATCTAGGTTGGGAGTTGTATGAACCTACTCGGGGATTGAATTAAGAGTTACACAAAAAGGAGGGCTCCAGCATGCTTATCGCATGGGGGCCTTCCTTTTTGGTTCACTGCGGATATATTACTGACTGGCGAGTAATGCCTATCCATCTTTTAAGAATGGCTATGCAGCACCGTCAGTATCTCTCTCAGTTCAGTGACAGGAATCTGTCCCGGTGCGGAAGCTTTCTTAGCAGCACCAAAGGTCAGAGCCGAACCAAATAGTTCTCCGGTCAGGCGGCTCACGACACCTTTCCCTGCCATCGACATCGTAATAATCGGCCGATCTGCATACTCTTCTGCCATGGTACGCGTGGCATCCAGCAAAGTGAGTACATCGGCTGTATTGGTTGGCATCACTGCTATCTTAGGCAGATCGCCTCCCAATTCCTGAGCCTTACGTAACCGGGACACAATCTCCTCCTTCGACGGCGTCTTATGAAAATCATGATTAGATATAATCACATATACGTTATGCTTATGTGCTGCTTCTACCAGCGTCTTCACATCAGCTTCCTCATTAAAAAGCTCTACATCAATAAGTTCGACTTGCCCCGTTTCGGCTACTGTACGGTTCAATTCCACATAACTCGGTGCACTGATTTCTTTTTCTCCGCCTTCCCGAGCGCTACGGAACGTAAATACGAGCGGAACATTTGCTAAAATAGAACGAATTTCATGTAAGGCAGCTTTAACCTTTTCCAGATCCTCCACATGCTCGAAAAAATCGACTCTCCACTCCACGATATCCAGGTCGAGCGTACGTAAATAAGTGGCCTCTTCCTTCAACTGCTCCAACGTTTCTCCCACCATTGGCACACAAATTTTTGGCGCTCCTTCACCGATCAGAACATCTTTCACCTTTACGATTTTAGCCATCTCTATCTCACTCCCAAATTACAGTTTCAAGTCGAACATGTACAATAATTCATAGTATAACGCATTCTGAATAAGCATGCAGATGATTAGGTCCAGTCGTCATTTATTTGGGTTCAAGTACGATTTTAGGGGACAATTTGCGACTTGCTGGAAAAACTAAACTGTACCGAAAATTAACAAACACCGCCAGTACGATCCCTAGTACATTCACAATAATAGCTAGCATAAAAACACTCGATATCTGAGAATGTTTCAAAAGAAAGCCTGTAAACACGGGGATGACCGTGTATGACAGCGAGGTTGCTGTATACACAAACCCGGTAATCTGTCCTTTTCGTTGACTAAAAAATTCACTCATTACGGTTAATGTCAGTTGAAGTACACCTGATATTGAAAACCCGATGACACTCGCACAAATAATGGCCGCAGCCCCTGACTTGAAAAGGAGAAGCGCTCCAAAAGCCAAGAGAGAAATACATGGATAAATAAGAATAATGTGGACAGGTTTAACCCATTTTCTTAACACAATTACTAATACAAACACGGAAATCAGCGAACCGACATTGTAATAAACTAATAATCTGAGAGACTCTGATTGGGTCATACCGATAAACTGTTGTCCAAAAGTAGGAAGCCATAACTGCACAATATAAAGCAAAGTCGGTCCGGTAAATCCGAGCAAGATAAGGCATACCCCTTCCTGCCAAAACCGCGGCTTACTCCGATCATTTGCCTCCAATTTTCCCGCTTGCTCAACGCTCGATACAGAAGTATCACCAACTGACTCCTTGGGTGACTGAACCCGCATGTCTGGGAACTTCATCTTGAACAGGTAAATTGCATTTAAAGCGAATATGAGGGCTGGTAAAAAGAAAGAGAACCCGTAGAAAATGTCGTGATTCATAAAAAAGATAATCATTAACGGTAAAAATGCTGCCCCGATGGATATAAAACCTCTTACCAACACTGTAGCCGAACCAGAGGATTGGGGAAAAGCTTCGATCAGCGCTGGATAAGTACCTGAATCAAGAAAAGAATTCGCTACGCCTGCCAGCACAGCCAGTACGATCGCCATCTCAAAGCTGGGACTCAGCGGTATACCGACCAAGAATACAGCCATTAGTAGCCCTGCTACCACAATAAACGGCTTACGACCATAACGATCGGAGAGCACCCCGGATATGTACAGCGTAAACAGCCTGCCAAATCCCATCGCAGAAACCAAGAGACTGATGCCCGTCTGATCTGTATGCAAATGCTCTGTTAAAAAGGACATGTGGGACGCCAGCATAATATTAAACATGCCGAACAAAAGATAGTTTACATAAAGGCCTGTCGCCACTGGAAAAGAAGAACGTTTCATCATGAATTCACCTGCTTTTGTAAGTAAGTCTTGTAGTATTAAAAATGTGAATCATTTCACATTACCTGTGTCGATGATGAAGTATAGAACACATTTTAAAATTTATCAAGTTTAAATATTGCGGGACCCCAGCCTAGACGCGCTGATGCGTTTTCAGATAAAACTCCTTGCCGTAGCTTAGTGCAAAGTTCCGAAAGTCCACTACTGCCGGGGATAAATACCTATTTTTGATGCTGGCCAGGTAGATAAAACGCTCGTATTCTGGATTTACAATAGGCAATGTTTTGACGTTAAAATAATCTAACGATGAAATTCGAGGCATAACCCCAATTCCGTAATTGACAGACACCAGCCCTGCCATTGCTGTATCCTCTTCAATCTCGCAAATAATCTGTGGCGTAACGCCCGCTTTGACAAACAAATTCTCAATAATGGGCCGAACTCCACTCTTTTTGTTGAAGAAGATCACCGGATAATCCGCTGTATCCTTGAGATCAATTTGGTCTAAAGTCGCCAGTGGATGATCAGGCGAAACAATGACAACCAGTTCCTGCTGAGCCAACGGAATAAACTCCACATCCGGTACATTTTCCATGTGAGAGCAGAACGCCACATCATAATCTTCCTGCTTCAGCCCCTGGATAATATCGTTCGTATTCCCTTGGTGAAACGAAAAGGAGATATCTTTACGGGCATCCAGAGCTGAAAAGGCTTGAATAATCGCTGGAATGAAGTGTGAGCCTAACGTGTAAATGAACGCCAAATCTATATTTCCATGGCTTGGACTCACTAGCTCCCGTAAATTGTGTTCTCCCTTTTCTAATTCATCCATCGCGTGCTCCACATACTTCAGGAAAAATCGTCCGTATTTGTTTAACCGAATATTTCTCCCCTGCTTCTCAAACAGATGAACTCCCAAATCTTTTTCTAATTCTGAAATCGCATGACTTAAACTGGGCTGTGTAATACATAGTCGCATAGCTGCCTGGGTAAAATGCTCCATCTCCGCAAGTACACGAAAATATTGTAAGTGCTTCAGGTTCATAATTATGTAATCTCCTTCTTTAATTCATATTTTAAATTATAGACCCAAACTATGAAAAACGATAGAAATATGCATTGGATTTATAATAACACTCCTTATATAATAATGACATAGAAAGAATGTGAATAATTTCACTTATCTGTAGGCGTAATGTAATACCGCTGGACGATGCCTACCTAGGCCATTGATCTAAAACTTAAGTTGGGAGTTACACTTATGAAAAATCCTTATATCAGAATGGCAGCAGGGCTTTACATCAACTATTTTCTTCTGGGTATGATCAATGTTATTCTCTCGTCGAATATGAGCTTCCTGACCGTCCAATTGAACACGGATAAAGCAGCCATCGGCTATCTGGTGTCCGCGATTGGGATCGGTAAGTTGCTCGCTCTCGGGGTAGCCGGAAAAATGTCAGACAAATACGGAAGAAAACCACTCATTGTTATTGCATCATTTGCTTATTTAATCTTTCTGATTGGCATTCCGCTTGCACCTAACTATTCGTTGGCATTCGTGTTTGCCATTATCGCAGGGCTTTGCAACTCTATGATGGATTCGGGAACGTATCCTGCATTAATTGAAGGCTTTGGAAAAAAAGCTGGATCTGCAACTGTACTGGTCAAAGCATCCATCTCTATCGGTGCTATTGTGATTCCGTTCATGATTGCATTCTTTATTAATCACGATATGTTCTATGGATATTCCTTCTTTATTCCAGCAGGGATTTATCTACTGAACGGTATCTTCTTATCGATGACAGCTTTCCCTAACCACAAAGCAGAGGAACAAAAGGCTCCAACCGAGGCTGCCCAATCCACAGATATTTTCCGCAGCGAGCCTAAGTTTTGGCAAGAAGGTTTATCTCTAATTATTATCGGTTTTACTTCTACTGTATTGTTCATGATCGTGCAGCTATGGCTTCCTACCTTTGGACAAGAGGCCCTGGGCATGGACAAAGCCAGTGCCATTAAACTGCTGAGCTACTATAGTATAGGTTCATTGGTTTCCGTTATTCTGTTAGCTGTGGTACTTGGTAGATTCATTAAACCGATTACCGTCATGATTGTATATCCGTTTATTGCCCTGCTTTCTTTGCTAGCTTTAATTACATGGCACAATCCTGTCGCTACTTTGATCAGTTCATTCTTGATCGGCTTGTCTACCGCAGGCATATTCCAAATTGCCCTCACGGTTATGACGGAATTTTTCCGCAAGAACAAAGGCACTACGACTTCTCTCGTGAACATAGCAGCCAGTCTTTCGTTCATCCTGATGCCTCTGGCTACTGGGGGCATGTCCAAAAGTTTGGGAATTACCTCGGTATTCATTCTGGATATTGCGATTGCTGTAGTCAGTATTTTGCTGGCCGTGTTTGTTGCTTATCGACATAAAAAAGTATTTCATTAAACTACACAGATTACTTGGAGGCTTATATTATGAAAAATGCTGGACGTATTGACGGAAGAACACAATTAATCGGACTGCTTGCTACACCAATCGGACACTCTTTATCCCCGGCTATGCATAATCTTGCGTTTGAAAAGCTGGGCCTGAATAACGCTTATATGGCCTTTGAAGTAGGAAATGAACAACTTGAAGAAGTGGTACGGGGGATGCGCGCTCTGAACATACGTGGTTATAACGTGTCCATGCCTAACAAAACAGCTATTTTACAGTACCTTGATGAGCTGGACGACAGCGCTAAATTTACAGGTGCAGTCAACACCGTCGTGAACACAGATGGTAAACTGAAAGGCTATAGTACAGATGGATCTGGTTATGTTCGTAACTTGCGTGAACACGGCATTGACCTGAAAGGTAAGAAAATGACACTTGTCGGCTCTGGCGGCGCAGCTACACCGATTGCTATTGAAGCGGCTCAAGCAGGTCTGGCTGAAATTTCAATCTTTGCCCGTAACGATCAGTTCTTTGCTCGTGCAGAAGAGAATGTCCGTATTATTAATGAAGATATGAAACACACCCAAGTTAAGGCGAATATCTATCCATTGGAAAATCAAGAACAGCTACGTGAAGAGATCCGCACAAGTCATATTCTCGCTAACGGTACAGGTGTTGGTATGAAACCACTGGAAGGCAAAAGTGTGATTGAAGATGTGTCCATGCTTCGTTCCGACCTGATCATAACCGATGTAGTGTACAGCCCAGCTAAATCCAAGCTGATGGAACAAGCCGAATCCGTAGGTGCAACTGCCATTAACGGTCTGGGCATGATGCTGTGGCAGGGCGCATTGGCCTTCGAACTGTGGACAGGCCAAGAAATGCCAGTCGCTTATATTAAAGAACAGCTTTTTGCTGATAAGCTGTAAACATAAAGCTACTAACAAACGCATCAAGCAATGAATTCCTTCTATTATATACTCATTTATGTACTCAAAAGACTATGCTCGGCGAATGAACACTTCTACCGGGCATAGTCTTTTTATTAATCCTTATAAGGGTCAAATTCATTAGCCCCAGCCATGCATACCCCAATAGGCTTCAGTTCATGCATAACCTCCACGGTCTCGGAATGAGCGTCCAGTACCTCGCGAAGTTTACGGTAGACGAACGGGCTTTCATCTGTACCAGCTCCGCGCAGCTCGACACCATAGTTCCGAACGGCCTCCTTCATTTGTACATCCGTGATTTGTCCACCACTCCGTGTGCGGGTTTTCCAATTCATTTTACCGGCTGCCTGGGTACGACTCATAATACGACCTGCCCCATGAACTGTACTATAGTAGGAATCCCGATTTTCTACCGTATCTTTTCCGCGTACAATCACCGAAATATCGCCCATGCTTCCTCCAATAAAGCCCATCTGGCCAGGTGCCGAGGGAGTAGCGCCTTTGCGGACCACAATGGTGTCACGCCCATCATGTTGTTCTTTCCATGCGTAATTATGGTGGTTATGCACAGTAAAGTCCGCTTCAGTCCCTATAATACCAAGCACTTGTTCTATCACGTAGTCACGTCCCGCATACGCATAGCGTCCAGCAAGGCGCATCGCACGGTAGTACATGTCCCCCAGCTCACTGTTCATATCCAGCAGCACAGGCGGCTGATCCATATGCTCTCCCGGCGCCTTTCCGAGGAACTCTCGTCCAGCAGCTAAGTTTAGAAACCCACTTGCTGTTTTATGCCCAAAGCCCCGGCTACCGAAATGATTGGCAATCCAGACCTGCCCTGTCGCTTCCTCCACGAATACATCAACAAAATGATTGCCACTCCCTACTGTACCCAGCTGTTCTCTCGCCAAGGACTTCAGTTTGTCATGTTCTTGTTTCCCAATCGCTGCATATACTGCCCAATCCGGGTCATCGAACAGCTCATGGTCTACCTGAATCGCATTCACACGGCCTACGCCAAACGAAATATGACGTGCAATCTCATCCATCACAGCTGAAATACGCGGCATAATATCTGCTGCAAACAGCTTGGTTCTTACTGCCTTATTCCCGCAACCGATATCATACCCGACACCTGAAGGCGAAATTTGTCCGTCATACACCATCACACCGCCAATCGGCTGACTGTAGCCTTTATGATGATCTGCCATCAGCAGCGCTTGAATCACATTACCGTTTTCGGCACATGTACGAGCTTGAGATAATGCCCCTGGATCAGGTGCTCCCCATACTCGTACTCCATTGATTTCTTGATAAGCCATCGTCGTTTCATCCTCCTGTAAGTCACTCCATGTTTCAACTTGTAAAGTCGTTAATTGCATTATGTACGTTTCACCAGCTTCCGAACAGGGCGTAAGTATTACAAGTACAATAGTAGATATCCCCTAAGAAAATGAAAAAGGATACCCATGCAGCCAAACAGACTGTAGGATATCCTTTTATGATCATTTAGAAACTATTAAATCAATTTTACTGATATTTTTTGATGATTCCGAATTGATCCACAATAAACGGTTTAGCATCATTTTTGTTTTGATCAATTTCGTACGTTACGGCTGTAAGTTTATTTTCGTCTACCGTGATGCCAACAAAATTCTGTACTTGTCCTCGTGTGGGTCTACGATTGTCACTCGGATCTGGGCCATATACTGCCGCATGATTCTCTTCAGCTAGTTCAAAGAGATTATAATACTTATCTCCAAGTTTTTCGCTTGGATTCTTGTAGTAGACTTTGGGGCCAGCGGTTGCTGGGATGACATAAATACTTCCATCTGGATTCACACTATATTCAATCGTCTTATCATTTAATGTATCTTTTAATTTGGTTGACGTTGTTGCTTTACCCTCTTTGTTGATTGGCTTCGTACGAGCGTAAATATGATCGTGCCCTTGCACAACAAAGTCGATATCTAGCTCGGCCATTAATGGCGCGATCTGGTTACGAACTCCGTTATTATCTATGATGTCAGAGTCTGTTGCATGATTAGAGGTAGTGTAGGGACCTTTATGAATGTTAACAATGATCCACTTTGCACCTGCCCTTTTGGCTGCCGCAGCATCTTTCTTTAACCATTCAACTTGATCTTCAGAAAAATTGGCATATTTCTCTGAGTCCTCATTGGAGTTCAGTACGATAAAGTGAGCATTGCTGTAATCAAAGGAGTAGTACGCTCCTGTTTTAGTAGCAGAACCAGCTGGTTCATTGATATTAAAGTGATCATAAAAAGCGTAGTTCTCATCCTCGTGATTACCTGCTGAAGGAACAATGGTTGTATTCAAAAGACTATTTTGTGAATGTCCCAACAACCAGTCCCACTGCTCTTCTTTGGTACCCGTGTCTACGATATCTCCGTTGTGGACTACAAACTGAGCATTACCTACGGTTTGTAGTGCTTTTTCGAGCGTTTGTGAAGATAATATGGCTTCATCTTCGCTTTTTGCTTGTGTATCAGCTAGATCAATGAAGGTAAATTCGCCGCTCTTAGGAGCCGTTTGAAACGTGCCTGTTTCGCTCCATATCCCGCGCGCTGCATCACCCACACGATAATAATAAGCTGTGTCCGCTTGAAGACCTGTAGCTACAGCTTTATGGACAAGCTCTTCTGCAGAATTGGTCGATGGAGAGGAAGTGCCTTCAAATGTAAGAGCACTCGTAAAATCAGCTTCAGAAGCCGTTTTCTTGATTACTTGAACAGTGCTCTTCGTGAAAAGTTTTGAAGTATACCAAGTAAATCCTTTGGAGACTTTTGTGTCTCCATAAAATGTAGCTGTAACTTTACTAATCCCTTGACCTGTATTCCCTGATGACTCCGCATGTACAGGTAAGGCTGACATGCCAGTAATCAAACCTAGTGCAAGAGCAACAGACATAGATGTTGCTGACCACTTTTGAAACTTCTTTAACATGTGTACACTCCTCTGTGCAGTTAATATGTAAAAGTTATAAATACGATCATAACAATCAAATGTTAATACGTTGTTTTTGGAAATATAGTACTTTGTAAAAATGAGGTTATGAGTGATCTAGCGATTGAGGAGCAATGATAGCAGCTTATAAGAAAATGAAAAAGGATATCCTTGCAGCCAACCAGACTGTAGGATATCCTCTTCAACTATAACACTCATATTAGGCGGCTCTGCTACGCCCTGTGTGGACTTGGCTTACTGTGTTGCTGAATGCGTACGCTTAAAATCTTCCTTCACCGCAACCAGTAGTGTATCATTCACCAGTAGCTCCAAGCCTGACAAGGCTAACGCCTTGGCTCCAATCACTAAGGCTTCCTCACCCTTCTCAGAGCCAGCCGCTTCCCTGAATTCCACCGTATGAGCGATGAGATCATCTGGACCGATCTTAATGTAAGCATGTGCAGTCGGGATAACATGGCTTACATTTCCCGCATCCGTCGAACCCAGTCCGGCACGAGGGCCACGATCCAGCTGTTCTCCCAGCGCTTCCAGTTCACGACTTACTACCTCGTCCAGCGTATCGTTCAGAATGAAATCACGCACTTCATTTTGAAAACGTTCGATTTTCACTGTGGCTCCTGTTGCCAAAGCAGCAGCATCTGCGATATGGCGAACTTTCGTGGAAACCTCCTCTGTGCGCTGCCAAGTACTTGCCCGAATGAAAAAGCGTGCCGACGCATAGTCCGGAATGATATTGGGCGCGTCTCCTCCATGCGTAATGATGCCATGAATACGCACATCGGTCGGCAGTTGCTGACGCAAAGCATTGATACCACTGAACAACTGCAGCACCGCATCGAGCGCATTGATTCCCTGCTCTGGTGATCCTGCGGCATGAGCCGCTTTGCCGTAAAAATGAAAATCTAGCGGATCAACTGCCAGACTTGGTGAGGTCAGCCGGGTCACACCGGATGGATGAACCATCAGTGCAGCATCAATCCCTTCGAACAGCCCGTGCTTCACGAAGCTGCCTTTTGCACTGCCATTAGGACCGCCTTCTTCCGCTGGTGTACCGAACACATACACCTCACCTCCCGTTTCGTCGATCACCTGCGACAAGGCGATGGCTGCTGCCGTACTTGCAGTTCCGATAATATTGTGGCCACAAGCATGGCCCAGACCGGGCAATGCATCATATTCAGCCAAGTATCCGATTTTCGGACCCGGTCTAGCAGAAGCCTTACGGGCAACAAATCCGGTTTCGTGTCCCGCTACATTACGAGTTACCTCAAACCCCGCTTGCTCCAAAATACCCGTCAGTGCCTGGGAAGCTTGAAATTCTTGATTGCCGATTTCGGGATTAGCATGAATAAACCGGCTCGTTTGCGTGTAAAGCTGACGAGACTCCTCAATTTTCTCATGCTTACACTTTTAGGGCTACAAAGCCAAATAAGGCTAACCGTATATTTGCAAAGTTTGCAAAATCGGCAGCCCTTTATGCATTGCAATCTTGATCATTCCACTGACTAATGTGCAGAAGTATTTTTCAAATCTGCTTCATAACGAAGGCCGAATTGTTGTCTTGCCTCCTCCATCACTTCAGCGACTGTAAGTGAACACTCCAAGGAGTTAATGGAACTGTTGCGTTCACCACTCTTGATCAAATCAATAAATTCCTGAATTTCATAATACATTGGCTCACGCGTCTGAGCTTTGGTTAGATCCTCAATCGTGCCGTCCCGATAATGAATTTTCACCTCATAGGGCTGACTAATTTTGTCGATCACCATCGTTCCATTCTCACCCTGAATTTCAGCGGGCAGATAGGAATCTGTAATTTTGGAATACATGACGGTAGCATCCATATCAGGATACTTCATCACGATACTGCCCTCGCCATCGACACCAGAGGATAAAAGTACACCAACCGCCCGAACCTCCTCAGGTTTGCCGAACAAAGTCACCATAGGATACAAACAATACACTCCAAGGTCCATCAAGGAACCATTGGAAAAGGCCGGATTAAACGCATTCAATACCTTACCTTGCTTAAAAGCATCAAAGCGTGAGGAGTATTGACAGTAGCTTGCAAAATAACGCCGAACCCGGCCTATTTTATACATATGATCCTTTATTATTTTAAAGTTAGGCATAAGTGTGGATTTAACGGCCTCCATCAGCAGAACATCGTTGTTGCGCGCGGCTTCGATCATGCTCTTCACCTCTGCTGTATTAGACGCAAAAGGTTTCTCACACAACACGTGCTTTCCGTGATTCATACATAAGATCGCCTGCTCCGCATGTAAGGAATTGGGGCTGGCAATATATACGGCATCGACCTGATCACTTGCGGCCATTTGCGCCAGATCTGTAAAAACCTCCGGCTGGCTATTATATTTGTCAGCAAAAGCTTTGCCCTTATCCTCTGTGCGTGAGTACACCGCCGTCAGGGAAAATTCGTCCGTCTCCATCGCAGCTTGAATAAACCTCTCTGTTATCCAGTTGGTTCCAACAATACCAAAACGCATCACAGTATCCCATCCTTCCCGTGAGTCATTACAATTCATATGTACCTATTCTCGCATTCCAGCCTAAACTTGTCCACTATACCGTTAGTCATATCTCATGCTTTAACATGTTCATTCGACAAAAAAAGACTGTAGTCTATCAGCATGATTTATACTGATTGTACCACAGTCCCTGTTATTTATTTGGGGTTATATCTCTATTTTTTTGATATCACTTTTCCTACTTCTTCCAAAATGGCATCCATGGAAGCTGGGTCGTGTACATCATATTCATCAATGTTCAGACGCAGTACAGGACAGGCATCAAATTCGTTGATCCAATTGGAATATCTGCGATGCATTTGCTCCCAATAAGAACGCTCGGTCTGGATCTCCATCTCGCGACCGCGCTCCTCAATCCGACTCAGTATGGAGGGCAAGCTGCCTTCCAAATAGATCAACACATCAGGGTGCGGGAAAAACGGTGTCATCACCATCGCCTCAAACAGGCTAGTATACGTTTCATAATCGGTAGGGTTCATCGTTCCCTGATCGGCATGCATTTTCGCAAAAATGCCTGTGTCCTCATAAATAGAACGATCCTGCACAAAACCTCCACCAGACAAGAAAATATTCTTTTGTTCCTTGAAGCGTTCCGCGAGAAAATAAATTTGCAAATGAAAGCTCCATCTTTCGAAATCGTGATAAAATTTCTCCAGATAGGGATTATGATCGACCTGCTCCAAAGAGGTTTTAAAACCAAGGCGTCCGGCCAAAGCACCAGTCAGCGTGGATTTACCTACACCCACTGTACCCGCTACCGTAATCAGGGCATTCGCAGGAATATTGTAATTATTCACTATATAAGCTCCTTTACATCGGAAACAATTTGTTTAAATTGTGCCTGATTTTCTACAAAATCAATTTCATTCCCGTTCACGGTCAATATACGAGGGGAAGGGGACTGTTCAGCGAGAAACTGAATGCCTTTATCATAATCTATTATCAATTGCTCCAGATAGGCGGGGTCCATCTCCTGTTCAAAAGAGCGTGCACGCTTGCGAATTCTCCCAAGCAAGGTATCCAAATCTGCTTTAATATAAATGATAATGTCCGGCTTAGGCATATCATCTGTGAGCAGATGATAGATTTGACGATATTTTTCGAGCTTCACACCCTTAAGCGTACGTTCAGCAAAAATTAAGTTCTTGTAGATATGGTAATCAGAAATAACGGGCTGAGCTTTCTCGATATATTGCAGACCAGTATCCTCCAACTGCTTATACCGATTGCAGAGAAAGAACATTTCCAGCTGAAAACTCCACTCATCTATATTTTGATAAAATTTATCGAGAAATGGGTTCTCCTCGACAATCTCTTTGATTATCGGTAAATGTAGCTCGGTTGAAAGCATCGAAGCTAACGTCGTTTTACCTGCTCCGATTGGCCCTTCAACGGCTATAAATGGGGCTTGTTTCATGCAGTTCTGCTCCTCCTTGTACTCCAGTCCATCCTGTGGACAACTATCCTATTGTATCACAAGGTAGTACGCTAAAGGCATACCAAATCTATGGATAAAACAAAAAAAACAGAGCGCTACATTTTGCTTCATAGCGTCCCTGTTTCTCATTTAAACCAACCTTTTTCATTAAAACGTGTAATTGCCTCGATCCGGTTACTGACACCCAGCTTATCGAGAATGACTGAAATATAATTGCGCACCGTCCCTGTCGTTAAATACAGTTCACCAGCAATCTCTTTTGTATTCTTTCCGTCAGCGATGAGCGCTAAAACGGTCTTTTCACGCTCTGTTAGCGGGTTGACTTCGGCATAAGCATCATCGACTAGTTCTGGAGCGTAAATACGTCGACCTGCCATAATACTTCGAATGGAGGAAGCCAGCTCTTCACTAGGACTGTCCTTGAGCAAATAACCGTGTGTCCCCGCCTTGATCGCTCGTTCAAAATACCCGGGGCGAGCAAACGTAGTTAAAATCAGTACCTTGCAGTTCAAGGCTTTGAGTTCCTCAGCCGCATCCAATCCGCTCTTAATCGGCATTTCGATGTCCATAATGCATATATCTGGCTGGTGCAGCTTCACCAGTTCTATAGCTTCTTCCCCGTTGCTTGCTTTTCCGACTACTTTCATGTCCTCTTCCAAGTCTAGCAGGGAGGCTAGAGCACCCAGCAGCATACGCTGGTCCTCCGCGATAACAATTCGAATCATGGCCCCACCTCCTCATTCGGCTTTTCAGTGATATTGGGCACTTTAATGACCAAGGTCGTTCCCTGATCTGAACGCAGCTCCATACATCCGTTCACGAATTCGAGCCTTTCCTTCATTCCTTTCAGGCCATTTCCCCGAAAGGCCCCATTTTCCCCCGTAGCACCGACTCCATTATCCTGAATCCGAAGGGTTAATTCCTTACGAGACGGCTCAATAGTGATGGAACAAGCGGTGGCTCCACTGTGCTTAACCACATTTGTCACTGCTTCCTTCATACACATACTAAGTACATTTTCATTCATTAATGATGTATGCTCCAGCTTCGGGTCGCCCTCCAAGGTCAATTCAATGTGAGCAGCCTTTAAGATCTGCCGAATACGTAACAGCTCATCCTCTAGTCGCATACCGCGCATTTGAGTAACCATTTCCCGCACCTCTTTTAACGCGCTTCTCGCCGTGAGACGAACATCGTTAATTTCAGCATGAGCCCGCTCCGGGTACTGATCCATCAGTTTGCCCGCCAAATCGCTCTTCAACCCGATGAGTGACAGCTTCTGACCTAAGGTATCGTGCAGATCACGCGCAATTCTTTGCCGTTCCTCCAGCTTAATCAATTCCGATATTTTCTTATTGGCATCCTCTAATTGGACCTGGAGCCGATCGCTTTTGTTGCGATTAAAATTCGTAATCGGAAGGAGAATCACACCGATCAGATTGAGCAGGATAAAAGGAATCTGTTTAATAAAGACGGGATTCTGAGATACAAAACCGTAATTGATCAATCCAATCGTAATAACCATTAAAATTATATACAGCGTCGTAAATGCAGCCTTACTTTTAATATTACCGATCAAATAGGCGATAAATATGGAAAAATACATATAGCTAAACAGCAGTGTCATGGTAATCGATATGGCAATCTGTACACTGGTCCAAAAGTATATGAGCCAGCCTTTTGAGACAAAAGCCAATACATAACATGCAAAGAATACCAAAATAATAGCAGTACCCAGAATAATATGACTTGTAGATGAAGAGCTAAAGTAGTAAAAGGGCAGGATATAAAAGACGACCCACACATAAGGGCTAATCCCTGTATTTCTTTGGAAAATCTGATACCATTTTTGCATCCTGCCACCCTCTTCTACTTCACATGACTTATATCCCTTATCTTATCATACCAAGTTTTGTACAAAGTTATTTTCTTTCTGTGCTTACAACAGGTGTAGGGATGGGTTTCGTAACTGCAACACGTTTGCTGAGGAGCGGCTTCACTTGTTTAAAGGTCAAAAAGGTTTTCGTATTTTCATCCCAAAGTCGGAACTTCAAAGATTGCAGACTGCTACTCACTGTGATCGTGGTTGCCTTTTGAAGTAACGGTGTCGCTTCATGCGCTTTTTCCAAATTATAATTTGGCACTTTAGGACTCAAGTGATGAACGTGATGAAATCCGATATTGCCCGTAATCCATTGCAATACTTTAGGAAGCTTGTAGTAAGAACTGCCTTCTACGGCTGCATTAATATAACTCCACTCTTCATCATGCTCAAAATACGAATCCTCAAATTGGTGTTGTACATAGAACAGCCAGATTCCCAACATACCAGATACAAAAAAGATAGGTGCCTGTACGAGAAGGAAGGCCTGCCATCCAATAGCCCATGACAACAGTGCGTACAATACAACGATGGATATATTCGTCACATAGGTGTTCATTTTTTCCTTGCGTTTGGCTGTCTTGATATTAAACCGGTAGGAAATCAAAAAAGTATAGATCGGACCTAGTCCGAACATAACCCAAGGATTTCGATATATGCGATAGGCCAACCGTGTCCATGTGGAAGCCTCTGTGTACTCTTCTACTGTAAGCACCCACATGTCACCTGTGCCTCTTTTATCCAGATTACTGCTGGTTGCATGGTGGATCGCGTGACTATTTTTCCATTGGTGATAAGGACAGAGCGTAATAATGCCTGTAATCGTTCCCACAATGTCGTTCAGCTTGCGGCTTTTGAAGAAGGATTGATGACCACAATCATGAAAAATAATAAACGTCCGTACCACAAACCCCGATGCAACAATGGCAATTGGAAGTGTGAGCCAGTACGAAACCGACAGACTAAGATAAGCAGCATACCACAATAGGATCAGTGGACCCAAGGTATTGATGAGTTGCAGAACGCTGGATTTTGTGTTTATTTTCTCATAGGGAGCCATATTTTTTTTCAATTGGGCTAATGGGAGTTGTGTCATACTCATTAAGATCCTCCTTTAAAATGACGCCTATACCTTGATCCTGTTAGGCGTACATGTTGATCTAATCTCAGTATAAGGTAAAGCCTCTAGGCGCTGTAGTCATAAACGTCAGCTCGGGTATATGACATCTGTCATATAGACAAGTAACACAACCCGTTTTCCAAATGTTCGCGGGTTTCTTTTCTGATGATTATTTGTTAAAATATAAGACATAATAACGCTGTATGTGACTGGCGAAGTCAGTGGAATGAACCACGAGGGAGCATACAAAAAAAGCGTACCGTTCGCCTGGGAGAAGTATTTGCAGAGGATTCGTCTGTCTTGACGACCTTGTGCAAATACTTTTTTTCGTTTTAAGACCATGACACCCTGTTGATAAATCATGCGATAAATTCAGAGGAGGCTCGGACGATGGCTATAATCATGAAATCCAAAGAAGCAGCTGAGCAAGTATATGCAACGATCCGTTCACAGGTAGAAAAAATGAAGCAGCAAGGACACCGTCCCCATCTGGCGGCCCTATTGGTAGAAGGCGATCCGGCATCTGCATACTATGCACGGACCAAGCAAAAAATAGCGGAGAAGCTGGGCATCTCATTTCATCTCCATACTTTTGATCGTCATGTTAGCGAAGCCGAGCTACTGCACCTGATCGGCAGACTGAACGATGCATCCCATGTACATGGCATTATGCTGGAACTGCCGCTTCCCCAACATCTTTCTGCCTCCGTTATTAAACAATCCATCGCCCCCTACAAGGATATTGATGGAATAACACCTGATAACAAGCTGGCTACCGTAACAGGTGACGCCGGACTATATCCCGCAACACCTCAAGCCTGTATCGAGCTGCTCAAGCATTACGGTCACACCTTGGCAGGCAAAAATGTCACTCTCGTGGGCATCGGGCAGACAGTGGGACTTCCCCTTTTCCACATGTTGCAAAGAGAAAATGCCACCGTTACCGCCTGTCATGCAGGTACGCGTGATATTGCAGAGCATCTGAGCCATGCAGACATTGCCTTCGTTGCAGTCGGATGCCCTGATGTGATTACGCAGGATATGGTCCATCCTGGTCTGATTCTCGTGGATGCAGGAATTAACGAGACGCTGGAAGGAAAAATCGTGGGTGACGCTGCTTCAAACGTGGGTGAAAAGGTACATGCCATTTCTCCGGTTCCCGGCGGTGTTGGCACCTTAACGACTGCGATTTTGTACAAAAATCTGCTCAAAGCGATACATCTGCAACACTACTCCAGAGAGGTGGTCTATTCATGAGTGAACTGTCGTGGAACAATTCCATCGGACATTTTCTGAAAGAGGCTGCAAGTGCAGCGCCTACCCCCGGCGGAGGAAGTGTATCCGCATTGGCTGCGGCACTAGGCGCGGCTATGACCTCCATGACCGCCAACCTTTCACAAGGAGAAAAATATGCGCACATCCATGAACAAATCACGGATGTCATTAGTAGCATGGAAAGATTGTCTACACATTGTGAGGAACTAATGGTCGCAGACATCCAATCCTTTGAACAGTACATGACCGCACTGCGCTTGCCCAAGGAAACAGACGAAGAAAAGCGCTATCGTACCCATTCCTTACAGACAGCGGTGATCGCTGCCATTGAGGTACCCATGCGTCTGCTGGAAGTATGCCGGGACGGATTATCGCAAGCCTATAACATTGTGGAAATGTCCAATAAAAATGTGATTTCGGATCTTGGCATCGGCGCGATCCTGTTCGAAGCAGCAGCTCAATCTGCCCTGCTTACCGTCGACATTAACCTTGCTTCGCTGAAAGACTTGGACGTCAAATACTCCTATGAGACCAAGACAGCCGCACTCATCCGTGAAATCGGACAAATCAAAGACCAAACCTTGTTGATGGTGCGCAGTCGAATAGCGAATTAGTCTGCTCATAACCGTGTTTAACCTGTTCCAAAACATTTCTTCAAAAAATAACTGATTGGATACAAAAAGAAGATACTATCGAAATTACGACGAAATAGTAAATAAAAAACCAGTCCAAACATGATTCATGTTGGACTGGTTTTTATTGCTAGATACTGCGTATATTATACGAATTCCTATCTGTTTTGGACAATTCGTCACAACGCAGAATCTCACACCTATTGTTTAGCTTTATTCTCTTTTTCTCTTTCGACCAGCATATCTACGATCATATCAATTTGCCCGGTAATAGCGATTGGATCATAGCGATAATATGTATCAAAATCGTTAAAGAACACTCTATTGTTCTTTACCGCAGGAAGATTCCCCCACACAGCGGACGATTTCAGTTGCTTGAGCGCGTCACCCTTTTTCTCCGGGTCATACGTAGTCAGGAACATATAATCTGCGTCATACTGTGGCAATACCTCCATCGAAAGCTGCACCGTTTGTTCCTTGGAGTTAGCTGTTTTCTTTGGCATGTTCAGTTTGAGCGCATTGTACACAGCTTGACCGCCCCGCCCCGCATTGTCGCCAAAGATCCAAAGTGCGTTTTTGTCCGTCAGCTCATACAGACCGAAAGTCGCCTTTTCGTCAATCACACCTTTAAGACGTGCGCGACCTTCAGCGGCCTTTTTATCAAATGCAGCAATAAATTGCTCAGCCTTCTCCTTTTCCCCGGTGATATCGCCGAACAGCTTGACCGTATCATAGATATTAGTCGTCGTACCGTACGGAATGTACAGGGTAGGTGCGATTTTTGAAAGAGCCTCATAATTCGTATCCTTCATAACCACGATCAGATCGGGTTTGAGTTCCAGCGTCTTTTCCAAATTGGTCGGATCACCCACCTCTTTGGTTCCTTTTTCCTTCAGCAAATCGGTCAGAAAAGGATTTTGAAACGCAGTCGGCTCCACACCCACCACGTTAGCACCCACGGACAGCAATTCTCCGCCGTAAAAATCCGTTACAATGCGCTGGGGCTTAGCAGGAATTTGAATATCCCCTTTAACCGTTTTAAAGCTTCTAGTCTCTCCAGTAGTAGCCGACTCTTGCTTATCTCCTGAAGATGAAGCCGGATTACTTCCATTGTTATTTCCGCCGCAAGCGCTGATGAATACAGACAATACAAGTAACATAGCTGTCATCATAAAATACGATTTTCTTTTCAACTGATTAGCCCCCTATATATTGTGAAGATGATCTTCCCGATACACATGATAATGATTATCAATATCGTAAGAAATATATCAAGCGTCGTCCTTACTGTCAACTGAAAAACGAACTTTGCATCATTTCACTTTAAAAATGAAAAGACCTGCCAAAATGATGGCCAGGTCTTTTTTCGTGGAGCCGTCTCAAAAACCTACACATTGGGGCTAGGTTGCTGAAGGCTGCTTTCTGGTGGTCGCTGTTTTGTTTTATATTCTTCTCCCCAATCCTTCATCAGGTTAATAATCGGGATCAGCGTTTTTCCAAATTCAGTTAGAGAGTATTCGACCTTAGGAGGAACCTGTTGGTAGACTTCACGGTGAACGACTCCGTCCTCTTCCAGCTCACGCAATTGGAGTGTCAGCATACGTTGAGTAATTCCCGGACAGATCCGCCGAAAATCACTAAATCGCTTAGTCCCATACATAAGATGATATAAAATAATCCCTTTCCATTTGCCCCCAATCACGTCCAGCGTGAACTCAACTGGACACGCCTGATCATTTCCAGCGGTACATTCCCCAAAGCCGCCTTTCCGATTGCGCATAGGCTTTTCTCCTCCTTGGTATCATTTTATATACTACAGCACATTAATGTGCGTACTTCAAAAACGATCATGTATATTCTAATATTAAGCATGTCACTTGGTAAGCGTCAATTTTAATCACATCCATAAGGAGTGGAATAACGATGGAAACCTTAACTACTACTAAAGATCAAATCTTATCTGCATACGAGTTCAGACATGCAACGAAGGAATTTGATAGCCATAAGAAAATTAGCGATTCTGACTTCGACTTTATTCTTGAAACAGGCCGTTTATCCCCGAGTTCGTTTGGCTTTGAACCCTGGAAATTTGTTGTCGTTCAGAGTAACGCTATGCGTGAGAAGCTGCTGCCTTACTCTTGGGGGGCCCAAAAACAACTGCCAACAGCCAGTCATTTTGTACTCATCCTCTCTAGACTTCCTGAAGATATGGTAGCCTCCTCCGATTATATCAAGAGTATGATGGAGAACGTGCAGCAATTACCCGCTGAAGTGATTCAAGGCAGAGAGAAAGTGTATGATGCCTTTCTCAAATCAGATTTTGGGCTGGAGGAAAATAAAAGAGCCTTGTTCGAGTGGGGCTGCCGACAAACCTACATCGCACTGGGTAACATGATGACTGCCGCAGCTCAAATCGGCATTGATTCCTGTCCTATCGAAGGTTTTAATAAACAGGAAATCGAACGCATCCTCTCCGAAGAAGGCATTATGGATGCCGAACATTTCGGTATTTCCTGTATGGTGGCATTTGGATACCGTCTGAACGAGCCGCGAGGCAAAACCCGGCGATCTGTAGATCAGGTTATTGAATGGGTGTAAAACCTTTTCTCTAAAACAAAGGGGCGTCCCACAACCATTTCCATGGCTGTTGGGACACCCCCTTTTCATAAAACCTCAAGTCTTAAAAATTCTGTCATTCCAAACCCTTACTGATAGTTTACTTCTTCTGCAAAGTAAATCTCCTTCAAACGATCCTTTACGCGCTGAATTTCATCTGCTGTTAACGGAGCTGTAGGATGCAGCTTAAAGTTCCTTCCAGTGACATAGCTTACATCCGTGTTCTTATCCAGATTGTATGCCATCTTCGGAACCGGACTTCGGGTATAGTCAGTAAAGTCAATAATGGACCATGCCGCATCTCCATCCTCCTTGGATAAAATAATCCGCTGTGAGGCGTTTTCAGTCCACAAGTAACGCAGATTGGCTGGTGAATTATTGGAGTCCATAACTGCCTTAAAGCCTGAGCCTCTAAACATGAGCGAAAACTCCGTATGATCATTACTCAATCCAGCTACCGATTCATAAATCTGTTTCAGCCCGTCCACGCCCACAATCTCAACCTCACGGTCAACAGGGAAGTGATTCACAAAGTTCTCCCATATTTGAGACATGTTATGGTTTTTGGCAAGCCAGTTGACATCCAAAATAATGGACATGTAGTTTACTGTATTCAAACGTTGATACGGGTTATCTAAATACTGCTGCGCTATATACAGTTGTGGTGCCGCATCCGTTTCGGTCACATATGGATCGCCCGGATGGAGAGTCCAACGTGAGGAATCTTTGGTATAACGTGATCCAATCGGATCAATCGTAATCGAGTTCATAAATACGATACCGCTATTATTTGTAAGCCCCTGTGCCGGAACAATCGGATTATCCTTATGGGACCAGTAAGGCATCAAAGGTGACCCCTCACCATACATGTTGTTCACATTATACTGTGTAGCCGACCACCCCATCGCTGAGGTGATCTTAAAATGATCCTTAAGCCATTGGGCCTGCTCAGGATTCACCGTAAAGCCGGTCAATGATTTAGGCAGATACTTTCGATATTGGTCTGTATCCATGCTTTCAAACACCGAAGGTGATCCCAACGAACCAGATTGGTGCAGCTCATTGAGTGCATTATAACGATACATATACAACCACTCGTTCATCTGTGCTTCCCATTCAGGGAGACCAAACAGATTATTCGGATACCCATCCAAAATCCCGACTTCATCGCCATACTGATCCACGTATTCCAAAACCTTTTTAAGCTGCGGACGATTTGATTCCACGAAAATAAATCTATTTTCCATGGCCCACGTCACTTTTACGTTGGGACCAAAGTGATCCATCAGTAATTGACGTGACTGCTCAATTTGCTCTACCGTGGTCGTACTGCCCGCATCTTTTCCCTGCAGCATCATGGAGATAGCAAAATATTGCTTTTTGCGTGCTCCTGGTACTACAGTTAACTCGGCATCGGATATAAAGTGAATTCCCTGAGAGGGTGACTCAACCTCAATCTTGAATGGAATGACAGAGTTCAATACAGGAATCAGATGCAGATTGGCAATATTTCCATCCTCGTCAAATATCCCTCTGGAATCCTCTATCCGAAGCTTTAAATCTGACGGCAATAGACCGGACGGTATGACCTCTCCCTTTGCATTTTGAAATACATAGGGCATGCTCCAGCCATCAGGGTCTAGAGTCGTGGCCTGTGGAATGGTGTACGTCGCCAAGTATACGGACCTGATTACACTCGGGTCCTCTACCGGAGGAGTCATTCCTTTCACGATCAGCTTGGTCTGTGCTTTAAGCACCTGATGGGGTTTAGCAATGATGACTTCCATCTCTACAGGAATGTAACCATCAGCAGCAGGTATATTTTCGGAATGCGCAATTTTCCCATGTTCATCAAATACACCTAATGTGTCACTAAATGTGTAAGTAACACTTGTGACGCTTACAGCGGGAATGCTTACCAAGTGCCCTTTATTGTAGAGATCAAAGGACAGCTGATACGAAGGATACGTTTCCGGTTGATTGACCAACTCGGGCGCCTTGATTACGACCTCATCCACTAGAAAATCCGAAGAATGGTCCGGTGGTTCTGAGGGAGTCACTGGTGTCACTGGCGGTATGACTGGTGGTGTCACTGGTGGTGTCACTGGTGGTTTGGGACCGGGATCTGGTCGCACAACTGGCGGTTCCGGGTTCGGCTCTGTAGGTGTTACCGGAGATACCGGTGGATCGGGTCTTGGACTGTGGCCTTTAGGCTCTTCGATCTCCGGATTCGCACGCTGGTGACTAATTTCTGGCGCCAGGTCGACCACGATCTTCTTCGATTCCAGTGGACTGGCTAGCTGATTCGTCGTTGCAGTTCCATTTCCTAATGACTCCAGCAAACGCTTGGCACGTTCTCTCAGACCGTCGCCACCTAGCCATATCCGATACGCTACCAGTGTAGCATCCTGCCGTCTCACAGACTCTTTGGGATGGAAATAATGATTCGTATCCCCCTCGATCAGCTCCAAACGTTCCATCAGCCATACGCTCGTTTGTGCATAGTCTGATATATCAGACTGATCCACAAAACTGGATCTATCGGAAGCGCGGGTATCTTCAGAGACACCGAAATACCTGGCATACCACACTGCCATATCCTGACGAGTCATATTGTGTTTTGCACCAAATAACTGATCACTAATTCCTTTGGTAATGTTCTCTGCTTGCAAGGTCTGCACATAGGACAGAGCCCACGGTGACACATCACTAAAAGGAGTAATGCTTTTGTTAACCGAAGTTCGTTTTAAGGTTTTAGCGAAAATACTCGCCCATTCCTGCCGCGATATAAAATGTACAGGTCGAAAACTACCATCCTGATAACCCGTAACATACCCTTGAGCAGCCATGGCTTCAATTGCATCAGCTGCGTAGGAATGTTCAATATCGTTAAAGGCCCTGTCTGCAAAAACAGGCACAGTATGTATACAGAACAACCAAACAGCCAGTAAAGCAGCGATGTACTGCCTAATTTGTTTTAACTTTTTTTCACATTTCATATTATTTTGGATTCTTGCACCTCCTTTACAATATAGCATCAGGTTACTTGCACCTGGACTTCTGTGTAAATTCCGAAAATTATTTCTTTTGTTTTCAAACGGATTTCATTTCAATTAACACCAAACTGTATATACTTGAATTATCGGAATAATATCCCTAGGATTGAATAAAGACAGCAAAAAAAGTAGTTATAGATTACGGCTCCATCCGTAAAATTGTCATTATTTTAAAGGCATATATCCCGATCTTTTAAAATGGTTTTCATTGGGAATTAAATTTCCATCATTTTTTTCATTACTAAATTTTCTAATGCGAGCATCACAATAAAAAAGATAACATCATGTATAAAGCACCATACACAATGTTATCTCTTCTTTTGTTTTTATTGGCTATCTCCATCATCTGTTGATTCTTTGTTGCCAGCACCATTTAAAACATAATAATAACCTTCTGAAATCCCATCTTGCGGATAAGCTGCAGGATCTTCGCTGGTTACTTGACCTACAAGCTCCCGATTGTTAAACGTGTGAGGACCTTCCTCTATTAGCGCCTCAGCAGACATCCCACTGATAAGTCTTACGGTACTGGACCAGAATGTAACTAAATATATATCGTTAGCATTAAATTGAAAGCGTCCTTCACTGGGTGTCCCCTCATAAAACAGCTCAGACAAAGAAGCCGCTTCTGACCCTCTCATAAAAATTTGAATATCACTAGTTCCATTCCATCTATGAGGAATTCCGCCTCTTGGATTTATATACTCTACAACCTCAGGCTCTTGATCGCGAAGAAAATCAGTAACTGTAAATTTGTACACATCATCCGTTATACTCTCGGTTACAACTCCAGTTGTTTTCCCTGTTTTATAGCCACTAAAATCTCCATACACATTTGGGGTTTGACTTAAAGCTGCAAAAAACCTTTCCTGATCCATATATTCGACTCTTCCAGGTACCGCAGTCAATCTATATGTCCTGACCTCAGTGCCCTTGTACTTATCCCAAGTATATTCTGTAGCTGCATAAGATACTCCACTATTCCAGCTCACAGATGCCACCATGAGAATACCTATCATCAATAATAATGGCCATTTTTTCAACACTATACCCTCAACCTCTTTCTCCAAGTACACTCAAATCATTATTAGCATTATAGCTTTTCAATAATTCTATTAACAGTTAAATATTAGAAGAAAATAAGTTCAATCATAAATACTTGAACATGGAATGTATGAGTATACCTTCGCATTCTCTCTTGTAGCTTAGTCTGTATTATTGCTCACAGCAGCATCCACACCAGCCTGTCCCGTATTGTCCAAATTGGTGGTCTATGTAGTTGTTGCTTCTTGGAGTCATCGCCTGTGCTCTTTACCTATTAGTGCTACTTACAGTCGGATGGTTCTTCGCTTAGCGGGTACCATTCTCCCTCCTTTTTTTGTATTTATTTGAAGTCCCACGGTCTGACCTTTAAAATATATAATGTACTAGGCGTTATATAGGAAGGGGGAACTTATCTATGTTTAAGAAAATGGATATTTACAGAATCCTCACTTTAATATTTGCTGTAGTTGTTATGATCTCTTCCTCTTTATCACTCGCATACCCAGACACCTATAGGGACTCATACAAAATCGCGCAATTTTTTCTAGGGTTTATATTTTTATTTTCTGGAATTACAGAGTTTAAGGCTAACCGTAAGAGTATAGCAATAATGAACTTCTCAGTTTCCCTTCTCACTTTTTTTGTCTCTATATTTACACTTGTAGTGCGAACAGGATAACCACACGGTTCTATACCTCAGTAACAACCCTCCCATAGCCCTCTCCCTCGTCATGTAAAAGAAAAGCCGAGCGAACTCAGGATCATCTGAATTGCGCTCGGCAAATGTTACGTATTTAGCAATCTTTTAGTTTTCCTCTAATTCTTCAATTCTCTGCCGCTTTCCTATGCCAAAGACAAAATATCCAACAATGACGATCGCCATGAATGATGCCCCGACAATCAACGACAAGCGTGTGTCTGGATTAAACCACATTCCAACGATCACAAGCAACAAAAAGACAATGGTGATGTAATTACTGATCGGAAAAAAACGAGACTTAAAGGTGTGATCCTTCATTTCGTCCTTCCACTTTTTCCTGAATTTAAATTGGCTGATGGCTAATGCAAACCAAGGCACCATACCCGGGAGAACACTGGCGCTGTAAATGTACAGAAACAGTTTGGAATCAGGCATTAGGTAGTTAAATAACACTCCTACCAGCAGCAAAGAAATGGTCGTAATAATACTATTTCTAGGAACACCGCTTGGGGAAACTTTCCCGAAAAACTTGGGAGCTTGTCCGTTCTTAGCTAATGTATATAACATTCTGCCCGCGCTGTAAATACCACTGTTGCAGCCGGACATCGCAGCTGTAAGTACAACAAAGTTAATGATACCCGCAGCAGCCACAATTCCTACCTTGGCAAAAGTCAGAACAAATGGGCTACCGATCTCGCCTATTTGGTTCCAAGGATAAATCGTAACAATAACAAAGATTGCACCCACATAGAAAATCAAAATACGCCAAATGATGTTTTTAATAGCTTTTCGCAGTGTCATTTTCGGATTTTCAGCTTCACCTGCCGTAATACCTACCATCTCTATCCCTTGGTAAGCCGCTGTTACAATGCAGAGTGCAAATAGAAACCCTTTCAAACCACCTGCAAAGAAGCCGCCATGGCTGTACAGATTGGATAGACCTATCGGTTGTCCACCGTTACCGAGTCCAAAGAAGATCATCCCCGTACCCACTACTAGCATGAAGATGATGGCGACAATCTTAATCATCGCAAACCAAAACTCAAATTCTCCATAAAATTTCACAGCCGCCAAATTGGCCAATGCAATAATAATCACACCTGCCAAAGCCGGCAACCATTGCGGGATATCTGGGAACCAGTAGCCCACATATACCCCAATCGCAGTGACTTCCGCCATCCCTACGGTAACCCACAAAAACCAATAGCTCCAGGCGGTCAAGAAACCGGCTAAAGGGCTGATATATTTATGAGCAAATGTAGCGAATGAGCCTGTCACCGGTTCAAGAATCAGCATTTCCCCCATGATCCGCATGACAAAAAACATAATAATCCCAGCTAAGAGATAAGCCAGCAGCACTGAGGGACCTGCCCATTTTATCGTACTTGCCGATCCCATAAACAAACCGACGCCAATCGTACCTCCAAGCGCAATCAACTCAACGTGCCGTGGCTTTAGCCCTCTCGTTAATTGTTTCGATTCCAAAAGAACGCTCCCCTTCGTATATGTTCATCATCAAACGCTAATGATCCGGAAAACTGTCCCCAAACATTATTAACTTTTCAGACTGACGTGGTCGTGAGTGAACGACTACAAAGTAGTTCCACGATTCGTAAATATACAAGAAAACCACGTCCTATTTACCGTCCAAACCTTACTGTTTCTAAGACCGAGTCCGTAGCATTAGATGAATTGTATGACAAAAAACGCCTAAATACAACTGCTAATTAGCAGACATTTTTATGCATGAAATGGAAAGGAAGGCTATTCATATTTTCTGAACAATGGTCAATTTAATGCAATGCATTAGAGTGCTAAACAAACATATTTCTTCAATGATAAATATCACGATATTAAGTCTATTTGAAACCTGAGATGAAGATATAACTGGTCAATGGATTGATGCAAGTCGCAGATCTCATCTAAAATTGAAGGGTTCAAAGCCTAGCTAAAGATCAGGCTTTTGAACCCACTTATTCAATGTTGAATGAATATGTATTTATTTGAGTTTTTTTATAAAATTTTTCTGATCCTTGGTAAACATATAGCCACGTCGTTCATAGAACCTGTGAGCCTGTATCCGACTTGGGTGAGATAACAGTTTGATCCCAGAAAATCCATGGGACTTTCCCCACTGTTCAAGACGCTCAATCAACATGCTACCTATACCTTGATTTCTATACTTTTCTTTTACAACAAAACCTAGTACATTTACCAAAGATTCAGAAAAAAGTAATTCATATGGGTTTCCATGAATATATCCTAATACCTCGTTATTTTCTTCATAAACAAAGATCATATCTTTTGATTCCTTTGTAATCAATTCAATCTTCTCTTTTACTTTTTCTTCAGGAAATAGATATAGATTGGGGTTGAAATCTTGGTTCAACAAATAAATATCATGATAATCAGATACCCTAATTTCCCTAACATTTTTTTCTTTCACTTTTGAATGCCCCCTATTTTCATCATACGATGCTTTATGTCTAAACTCATTAATCCTCGCAATCTTGACCGTTAAAACAATTCAGCATCCCAATAAATGCTTCAAGTTTGGAATCCTCCCATGTTGAAATACGTTGATAAAACTCATTTTCTTTTTCTTTTAAAGCTTCCAAGGCTTTTTCACGACCATTAGCTGTCAGGGATATCAACACTCCCCGGCGATCCTCAGGGTGAGTTTCACTTTTTACATAATCCAATTGCTTAAGCTGAGTAACAAGACGGCTGACAGAGCTTCGATCCATAGCGGTGGATTCCGCCAAAAATGTAGCGCTTGCCGGGCCGTTCGAAAGAAGACAGCGTACGATCAGAAAAGCCGCAGGTTGTAATGATGGATCGAAAAGTGCCGCAGTTCTTACATTGAGTGCATGTGACGCGCTTATAAGTGCATTAAGTTGTTCACCAAGATTCAGTTCTAATTGCTCTCTTGTAGAATTTGGATGTTTATTTTTACTATCCATATGTCTCCACCTTATTTGAATGAGTTCGAATATATTTGACATATATCAACCAAAATACATATACTTGATATATGTCAATCATATTTTCAACTTTGGTAAGTGTCAAGCAGAAGATCTACAGTATAAAGCATCCACAACCGTAAAGCGTAGACATGAATAAGCATGTAATTGGATCGAGAATTTGGAGGATGATGTATATGTCGACATACCCGATTATTGTAATCACTGGTGCTACTAATGGTCTTGGACAATGGGTAGCAATTGAATTAGCCCGACGCGGAGCACATCTAGTCTTAACAGCCAGAAATGAAAAACGTGCTGAAACGACTAGAAATATTCTGAGAGACCTAGCGCCAAGTACAAAGGTAGACTTTTTTTTCGGGGACCTGTCTCTCATGAAAGATGTCAAACGTATTGGGGATGAAATTAAAGCTAATTATCCAAAGATTGATGTATTAGTGAACAATGCTGGATTACATGGGTTTGAACAGCGAATAACCTCAGAGGGTTTGGCAGAAATGATAGCAGTCAACTATCTTGCCCCGTGGCTGTTAACGCATACACTACTCAATTTACTAATGGAATCCACAAATGCTAGGATCGTCAATGTAGCTTCTGAAGCGTCACGCAACCATGGTGAATTAAAATTACCGGAGGATTTAATAGATACATCTGCATTTACCGCAAGAGGTTCATCTAAGATATACGGAAAGACTAAACTTCTTAATATCATGTTTTCAGAAGAACTTGGACGTCAGTTGGATGGAACTGGGATCACAGTTAACGCACTTAATCCAGGGTTTAACGTAACCGGCCTTGGTCGTGAGTTAGGATTTTCTTCGGTACTTGCAAAAATATTGAACGCTTTGCATATCGGAGACCCACGGAGAGGAGCAGAAATTATTGTTCGTTTAGCAACAGAACCCCAATATCAAGAAGTGACAGGTGGATATTTTAATGTTGGCACTGGTAAGCCGATTGTGCCGACATATCCTGGTGGGGATAGCAAGATGCAACGCCTACTTTGGAATACTACTACCGAATTATTGCGACAAAAAGGGGTTATGGAATGAAATAGGACCTAATATCGAACAAAGCTCCTCCAACAAATGGTTCATTTTGTAAACTAAATCTCTCTTTTAACCGATAAATACATATGCTGGTTCTGTACTTAAATATCTCCTCCCATCTTTACATATTCAAGTACAAACGCGCATTTTTCCTAAAAGGGGACTTTCTATGAACTATCTAGACGAGCATATACTTAGCCTCAAAGCTAAAATGATGGATCAAAAGACAACTAATAACGATAATGTGAAATCCACCTCAGCTCAAACCCAAAAATCGGAACAGGACGGTTCCATGTTTGAAGAAACAAAGCTACTTCATATTGAAAATGATTATCTCACGCTGGAGCCCATTACAATACTAGACGGAGAGATTGGTTTCTACATCCCCAAGTCCTTTACTCCTATGCCAATGGAGCAAGCTATAATCAAATATCCTTCAGAGCATCGACCAAAGGTCATTTATACCTCGTCTGAGGAGACCATCAATATCACTTTTAATCCTACAGATACTGCTCTGGAAGCGGAAGAGTTGCCTGATTTTGTAGAGCAAATGGCGGATATTTTACGGTCTGTACAACCGATTCGCAACTGGTTAGGCACCGAAATGGTCACCAACGGTTCCGGACTTTCAGTTGGACAGATTCGTTTTGTGGCGGCGGGGATCGACGGTAATCTATACAACGAAATGCTCCTCTTTATCCACAATGGACGAGTTGTCATAGGTTCCTTTAGCTGTCTGGAGGCAGATCTCGAAGTCTGGTTACCTGTAGCAGAATACTGGGTTCAGTCCCTTTCTGTCCTTCCACCCTCCATCTATTCTACAAATGAGAAAGGAATGACTACACCATGAGTCTGGGATACGATCAAATTCAAATTCACCCTTATGAACAAATTGATCTGGAGGAGCTTACCTTAACGAAAAAAATCAATGAGCATACTCGGCTTTATTTTACAGGTATGATCCCCGAAGACTTGCAAGACAGTTATGTGGAAACGACAGAAAAAAATACCATCATTGAAGTCAGCCAACAAGATGAATCTGGCGCAAGCAAACCGCTATTTAGTGGGATTGCCCTCTCGGTCGAGGTAAAAGTCGTGCGAGGTGTGTACTATCTGGAGGTGGAAGCTATTTCCCATACTTACCGGATGGACATGAAGCAGCGTACTCGTTCTTTTCAGTATACGAAAATGACGATTCCTCAAATGCTGGAGCACATAGGTAAGGACTATGAAGGACTGGATGTGATCGACGGGGCTACCGGCGGAGAAGCCATCGGACGGCTTGCCATTCAGTATCAGGAGACAGACTGGGCGTTTTTAAGACGCATAGCCTCCCGTTATCATACGAGTCTGATGCCTGTAGCCCGTTTTGACAGTCCCAAATTTTATTTTGGTATTGAGGACAGCCCTGCACAGGCGATACTGGATCATACCCGTTATACCGTACGTAAGCAATTGCTTCCTTTTCGTTATTTTCAGGAGAATGAGCAAACCCAACTGAGTGAACACGATTTTATTTTTTATGAGGTAGAAACGGATGAGGTACTCGACTTGGGCGCTCAGTTGAATTTTCAGGGGCATAACCTATATGTGATGGAAGCCTACACCGCCATGAGTCAAGGACTGCTGCGGCATCAGTATGTGCTGGGTTCTTACCAAGGATTTCGACAAAAAAGCTACTACCAGGATAAGCTGGCGGGAGCCTCATTAAGCGGTATTGTGCTGGACGTACGTCAGGATCAGGTGCGCATTCATCTGGATTGTGATGAACAACAGGACACAAACCAAGCACACTGGTTCAACTATTCTACTGTGTACAGTGGCGGTGGCCATACCGGCTGGTATGTCATGCCAGAAAAAGGCGATTCAGTTTCCCTCTATTTCCCCGGTAGTCGGGAAGAAGACGGCGTTGCAGGTAGTGCCGTGAGAAGGGCAGATCGCAAGAGTACGCATAACCATTTTTCCAATCCGCAAATGAAAATATGGCGTACCCCGCATGGCAAGGAAATTCGACTGGGACCGGATGAACTGGTCGTTACAGGTAAGGACGGCGCTATTTATATCAAACTGGACGATAAAGAAGGCATTCATATTGCGAGCAGCAAACAGGTGAATATTACGGCGGGAGGCAATCTCAGCCTGTCTGCGGGAAAGACGATGAGTCTGTCCGCAGGTAGCCAGCTCCGTATGGATTGTAATGGCAGTCATATTGAATTAAGCGGATCGGCGGATATGAAAGGCAGCGAAGTGAAGTCGAATTAAGGATGATTAGAAATGGAAAAGCAAACAGATGTGTTAGATCAGCAACAAGCGGCTCTTCATCAGGCTTGGTCTTTCATTCGCAAAGAATGGGCGTTGAAATGTACATCAACACAAACACAAAGATTACAGCATATAGTAGAACATTTTCGCGCCTTTTGTGAGCTGGTTCGGCAAAAACAACTCACAGGTCGTAAAGGTCATATCGGTTACATCACCTACTCTATGCTGCGCACCACATGGCTTGAACAGAAGCCCGTTTATCTTGTTGAAGCTACGGATACCTTATGGATGCTTGATGCTGAGCCCGTTCAGTTGGAGTACGATGCAAGTTGGATTTTTCTCTATTGGACTCAATTACGTGAACAGCTTGGGGCTGAAACTTTGAAGCAACAAGTCTCCCTTTCCGAACTTGAACTGGAACAGATCATGTTGGAAGCAGCGGGATATCTTCATACGATGATCGTTAGTCTGGTTCGTCAGGCTATGAAGCAAGCAGTCCACCTACCAGAGTTTGAGGCGTTGGATCGTGAAGAAGCTTTTGAGATTCGCGTCGGAGAGTATATGGATCATAGTGTCTCCGTGTATCGGGAAGATCAAAGACCCGTGGATGCAAACATAATAAAGTCTTGGCTGGAGGAAAAAGAAGAATCGGCCTACAGCTACCAAGCACTGTCTCAAGTTCAACTGTCAGATGGAAATTACAGTTCCTTGGATTTTCGCTATACAGTCTTTCGCCAGATCGGGATGCAACAAAGTCGATTGCATCAATGCATCCTCGTAGGTACGGTATGGCAAGAAGCTCAGCTAGATGGAACCGACTTTTCGCACAGCCTGCTTCATGGAGCCGATTTCAGTGGCTGTTCCCTGCAAGAGGCTGTACTGGATAAAGTTATAAGCAATAGCGAATATGGATCGGATGCTTGGCTGGATTGGGAACCGTTAGGATTGGATGGAGTGAATTTTACAAGAGCTAATTTACAGGGAGCTAGTTTTCAACATGCACAGCTTCAAGGAGCTACTTTTCAAGATGCCGCGCTGCAAAGAGCTTTATTTAACGGCGCGGATCTAACAGGTGCCTGCTTTGTAGGAGCCGATGTTACTGACGCTTCTTTTATAGGTGCATGTTTAGTAAAAGCTAATTTTACAGGAGCAAAACTACACCGGGTAAGCTTTACAGATGACCAACTAAGCGAAGCTATTGGCCTTACTGCTATAGAAGCGCCCCTGGCTACACAGATAACAGATGCAGTGAGTAAAGGGGAGTGGTTGTCATGAGGTATTACCGACTCATGGTGGACGAGCGCGTAAAGCATCGGGTGGAGACTGCGCCCCTGTCTCCCTTGCAGGTGGAAGATATCCTTTCGAGTCATACCTTTCAGCCGGAGGACACTCCCCTGTTTTTAACAGTACATACAGATCCACGAACCGTATATCCGGATTTTCTGGAGTTCCCTTTGCCACTGGTTTCAGACTCCATGAAAGCCCTGTTGGAAAAATATATGCCGGAGCTGGAATGGAAGGTCGCTATACTTACCGATTTTCAGAAAGCCAGGCAGGATGTGTACTGGGTACTGCGTCCACCTGTGGTGGATTGTCTTTCCTCACAAACCGAGTGGTATCCTGACCACACCTTGAAGCAATTGGTACTTAAACACAGGAAAATCGAATCGTCTATATTTCGGATTGCCGGCTTGTTGGAAGCACATATCTATATCAATCTCGCGGTAGCGGAAAGTCTACTGCGTCGTCCATTTACAGGTGTTCGTGTGCAAAAAGTAGAGATGGCCACAAAGGAGGAATAATCCGTATGGAAGAAGCAAGTGTGCAGCCTGGAACAGGTGCGAAAAAAAGCTATGTCGTGGCAGGTGCGATTTTAAGCTGTAGTTACGGTACACAGCCTACGCGTTTGAAGCGCCCTTTTAGCCATGGGGTGTATGTCAAAAATAAAGCTCAGATGAATATTGGAGATTATGTGCCCGGAGTGAACATAAAATCTTTTGGGAATTGCTCCAGTCCGCTGAATCCGGCTGTGCAAGCCAGTGAGATGGTCGATATTTATGGGGTGAAAAAGGCACCGTGTATTCCTGTCCTTACGATGCCTTGGCTGAACGGAAAAAGCGACATGCGCATCGAAGGCCAGCCTGCTCTTACGCAGAACTGTACGCATCAATGTCTTTATTGCGGACACATACAGATCGAAAATGACGGTCAGGAACTGGATTAATCAGTCGCAACCTACCACTATAAAAACAAAATGCGTTGGTGAGAGATTGGCTATCTTCTCCACCAACGCATAATATAGGTTATCTTCAAATAGTTCGCTCCACATCAGGTACCGCAAAAGGTTCGGTAAGGACAGGTGGATTCCTCAGGCAATGTAGAGTAAATTTCCTGTTCGGTAGAGTAGGCATAAGGGTTCGAAAGAACTTCAAGAAGCTGCTCCATCACACGGTAGTCTTCTCGTTCCACCGCAGCTTCCAGTGCTTCTTCTACCCGGTGGTTGCGTGGAATGATTGCAGGATTGCTGCTGCGCATCAGCTGATACGAGGAGGCTTTTGATTCCTGCTGTCTGCCCAGTCTCGCCTGCCACTGCTCGTGCCACTGGGTGAATTCCGCAGTGCTGAACAGAACCGTATCCTCCAGCTTGTTCAAAGTTAGGGCTCGGAAGGTATTGGTGTAGTCGGCACGATGCTTCTGCATGATACTCAGAAGCTCCTCAATAAGAGATTCATCCTCCTGCTCTTCGTTAAAGATCCCCAGCTTCGCCCGCATTCCTGCAAGCCAATGATGGTGAAATATTTTTACAAAATCTGAAATTGCATGCTCGGCCAGTGTGACAGCCTGCTCCCTGTTGTCATGCAGTAGTGGCAAGAGTGTCTCAGCAAATCTCGCGAGATTCCACGCAGCAATATGCGGCTGAGTGGCATAAGCATAGCGGCCCTGCCTATCGATGGAACTGAACACCGTCTCGGGATTATAGGTATCCATGAAGGCGCAAGGACCATAATCAATGGTTTCTCCGCTAAGGGTCATATTGTCGGTGTTCATCACCCCATGAATAAAACCAACTAGCTGCCATTTGGCAATCAGTTCGGCCTGACGCTTAATCACTTCCTGAAGCAGTGAAAGGTAACGGTTTTTGTCATTGGCAACTTCCGGGTAGTGTCTTTCCAATGTATAATCAGCCAGAGCACGGAGATCTTGGGACGTGCCCCATGCTGAGACGTATTGAAAGGTGCCGACGCGAAGATGACTGCCAGCCACACGGGTCAGAATGGCTCCGGGCTGCTCGGTTTCCCGGATGATCGACTCACCCGTGGATACCACCGCCAAGCTGCGGGTGGTAGCAATACCTAGCGCATGCATCGCCTCACTGATGATGTATTCGCGAAGCATCGGCCCAAGTGCCGCACGACCATCACCACCACGGGAGTATGGCGTTCTGCCTGAGCCCTTGAGCTGAATATCAACCCGTTCACCCAAGGGAGTGATCTGTTCGCCAAGCAGCAGAGCACGTCCGTCTCCTAACATGTTAAAATGCCCGAATTGATGCCCTGCGTAAGCTTGAGCAAGAGGCGTAGCCCCTTCAGGAACCTGGTTGCCGGCCAGCTCCGCTACACCATCATTCCTTTGCAGCGCCATGCCGTTCAACCCCAGTGATGCTGCCAACGGATGATTAAGAATGATCAGCTTTGGTGAGCGGACAGGAGTTAGGTTGAGCTTTGTAAACAATGATTCCGGCAAACGAGAGTAACTGTTGTCGAAGTTCCACCCTATTTTATCTGCTATTTCTTTTTTCTCCGTCATAGTGTCTCCTTTTCTGCTGCGGTATCTTAGGTTTTCCCATTTTAGTTTTTACTTCTGCCCATTTATTATCCAATTATGAAACATGGAACATAGAATATGCTTTTTTATTATAATCGATTATCAAACATTAATTGTATTTGAATACCGAATGGGTCTTCAATAATACCGTAGGCTTGGCTAAACACATTATTAGATAAAGGCACAATAATTTTCACTCGATCATCTGTAATTAAGCTATCATAAAAACGTTTAATTTCTTCTAGGTCAGCACTTTGAATACATAATGAAGTATTATTCCCTACTGTATATTCTTCACTGGGATTCATTGTATCTTCTGCTATCATTACTTTTGTTTTTCCGATGGATAAGACTGAATGAGAAATATAATTTTTATTTTCATCTGTAAGCTGTATGGAACCGTCACGTTGGGCCATGTCTTGATAGGTAACAAGAAACAATTCCTCTGCGCTGAAGTGTTTTTTGTAAAAATGTATAGCTTCTTTTGCCTTTCCGTTCATGGATAAGAAAATAGCTACTTCTAATGTTGTACTCATGGTATCAATCTCCTTTTATATGTGTAGATATCTTATGAATTTGATATATTCCCTTGAACTTATTATCATATAAAAAGGTATCAAAACATGACACCTTTATAAGGAGATTTAGATGAAAAAATCGGAAAGATTAAATGATATGATCAGATACTTAAACAGTCGAGAGTTCTTTAATTTAAATGACCTAATGGGTAAATACCATATTTCAAAAAGTACAGCTCTACGTGATATTAATTCATTAGAACAATTAGGTATGCCTATTTTTTCGGAACATGGCAGACATGGACGATATGGTATCTTAAAAAATAGATTGTTATCCCCCATTATTTTTACAATGGATGAGGTATATGCTCTGTACTTTGCAATGTTGACGTTAGAAGCTTATCAATCCACCCCCTTTCATTTAAGTGTTAATAAACTAAATGAAAAGTTTGAACACTGTCTTTCTAAAATACAACTAAACCAGATTCATAAAATGAAAAAGGTTCTACAATTTGAAATATATCAGCATAATCATGTTAGTCGTTATTTAGATAAAATTCTAACAAGCATTCTTAATGAGAGCACCTGTAAAGTTAAATATGTAAAAAATAATCATAACAAAAGTTACTATATTCAATTTTTCAAAATTTCTGCTAAGTTTGGTCAGTGGTATGCTACTGGAATAGAGTTAAATACGAATAAATATAGAGTTTTCAGATGTGATCGAATCACCTTTATAGAAGAAGAGGCGAGCAATTCTCGCTTTTCTATAGATGAACTCCTTAGTCGTTCATTAGAAATGTATCAATCCGAGAAGAGCATTGACTTTGAAGTAGAGATTTTAGAACAAGCAAAGGATATTTTTTATAAAGAACATTATCCTTCTATGAAAATAGAAAATGGTGATAAGACAGTCATTAAGGGATTTTATAATCCTGGAGAAGAGGAGTTTATAGCTCAATATTTGATGAGATATGGTCATTATGTAATATCAGTGAAGCCTGAATCTTTAAGACAAATGATCCAAGATAAAGTAAAGAACCTCTTACATCACTATCAAAAATTATAAGGTAAAAAGGCTTTTAAGGCAGAATCCAGAAAACTTCACACCCTTTAGGAGATCTTGGGTCTATTTCATTTACATTCTAGTAAAGAAAAGGAACCTTCAAGCTCCTTTTCTTTACTAGCTATGACATTTGAATTATGGCTTCCGTTTGGCGATAACAGCATAGGACACCGTTCTTGTGAATCCAGATGGATTCCATGCAGTAAATACCCATCTGTCTTCAGCCGCGGAATAATTATTGAGAAGAAACCCTTGTTCATTACCAGAGAAAGTCCATGCACCGCTAATCAGATTGTAGGCGTTACCGTTAATCGTAGTGCTTCTAAAGCTATTAGGAGAAATAGTGATCGGTGCGAAAGTGAATCGTGCGAATCCATCTCCAAGTTGAGTTACACGAATGGCTTTTTTAAGATTCATAATCACGTGACTATTTTTTTTCAGTTTTTTTCCCAACTTTGCTTCTGTTTTTTTAATTTTCATTAAGGTTGCCTTTCTCAAAGAAATCATCTCCTTCATTGTTATACCTATAGTTAATGATGGAGTAGATATTTTTGAATGGACAAAATCCCCGGTAAATTGGCTTGATTTTCTGGAGGTGCTGAAACAAAAAGCCCTTCCTTAAAATAAAGGAGGGCTTGATACCGCTACTTCTCATATTTTCCGTTCCTATACTGATTTTGTTGAGCCGATATGGGTGATCATGGTGTCATACGGTTCTAATTCCATGGTTTGTTTGCCATATTCCGTATCAATCGTCGTTCTTTGAAGTTGATCGCTATTGTTAATAACAACCAACATTTTACTTTCTGGATAATAAGCACACTCTGTATATAGGTTATCCGTAATGTACTTCGTTTCATGTAACTCATTGCCTGCAAAGCGAATCATATTCAGTAGCAACCTTGTGTTTTCCCAGCTGAATTCGAAAGAAGGAAGGTATATCCCCTTTCCTTTACCAAAGGCATTTGTAGACAGTGTTATCATACCACTCGTTTCTTCCACTACCGCAGCTGATCCATCAGTAAGATAAATGCTATTCTTTGGCGTTATACTGGCTCCTTCAGGCACCAAGCCATGCTCATCCCTAACCTCGTATGCCCATCTTCCATGACCTACTCTGGAGCCTGTATCCTCATCCAGTCCAAGAACATGTGCCATTCTGAAAAAGCTGTCGTGGCCTTCGACCGCCGAAGGCTGGTTGATGCCAATAAAGGCCCCCCCCTCATAAACCCATTTGGTCAGTAAGTCCACACACTGGTTGTCATTCCAGTACTCCCCACCACTCCATGCTGAACCAGCAGAGCCGGCATTGATCACTACATCACAATCCTGTAGAATTCCCTGACGGATATCTTCAAAATCAATGAACTGCACTTCAATCGGTAATCCGGATAAAGCTTCATTGACATGGATCAAATCATGCATATACGTTTCATGGAAATGTCCGGATAATGTCCACGATCTCAATTTTCCCCAGCTATGCAGAATAGCTACCTTCGTCTTAATATGATAGGGCTTGCCTTCATGGTGCAGTTCTTTAATTTCTCTGAATTCATTGGCAATCTTTTCGATGTAATCGCAAAAATCCGGGTAAGGCTCTACAAGATGCAAATATCCGCCCAGTCCAATCCGGTCAATAGGCTCCCGCAGCAAGGCGCGCCGAATATTAATCCAATACTTTTTGGCATCCAGCGTGGGGTTCCCCCCTTCCATAAAGGTAGGAAGCCCGCCTAAACCAACCGGAAATAAGTATGGATGCAGCCGAATCTCATGCGTATTCACTTTTACACCTGAGCAAAGTCTCGCCTCGTAACCTGAGAACACACATTTAATCAACCCGTCAAATCCAAACTCTTGAAAACGGTCATTGTAAGGCTCCATACCAACCCAACTGTCATCATAGAAAACATAGGCCAGCTTGTCGTGCCTATGCACAATGTCAATTAATTTCTTGCCAAATTCAATCACAAAATCATTGATAAATGCCATCCAATCCAGCTTGCGCTGCTCAGCCGGGATATGACTGACGCGGTATTTTCCGCCATTCACAAAATCCTCGGCAGTCATCGAATACCCGTATTTCTTGGTAAACAGATCAAGCGCTCTTGAACTTACCGTAAAATCATATGAACCCCAGTCAGAGAACAGATGGCGATTGCGCTCATTACTACCCCATATCCAGGCGAAATTATAAAATAAGGAGGTAAACCGAACAACCGTGGTTTCCTTATGATGGAGACACCAATCTTCCATCCAATCCAGCAGATACTTTTGCGTTTCTACATAGATGGGATCTATCTGCATCAAATGCTCTTTGTCCCAATGATTGGTGGTGTGATTGTACATGGAAATCTCTTCCCAGATCCGATAGGCCATGAAGCTTACGGTGTATTTATGCCAAGGAACAATTCCGGTAATGACTACATTTCCAGATTCCCTTTCATAATTCCACTGTTCTCTTGGAACTTCCTCTCCAGTCGTTCTGTCAAAAACTTGCCAATAGTTAAACGCTTCTTTGGAGTCATTCACTTTGAATTGTTCAGCAAAAAAATCCTCCATCAGATAGATGGATACATAATCTTGTACAGCTACCTTCGGATTAGTAATTAAAAAACACTGCTGCAGCTTATCAAGATTGTGGGACGCCCACTCATTATGATCTCTGATGATACAGATTGTCGAATATATGCCGTACCCAGCGTTTATAATCTCATCGGACAATTGCGTGCCGTCACTGTCACGGATGACATCGGCACCCCACCGTTCAGCTAATTTCAGGGTCAGCGCCTCATAACCGGATTCTCCCGGTAGTGTAAAGGCCCCCGTGGTTTTTTTAGACAACTCGGTTCCCTCCTAATTCAACATATCGGATAGAAAAGCCAATGCCAGACCTTGACCCCAGCCCTGAATCCAGTCTTTTGGAATATTGCGATACCCACCCCGATCTTTCATAACCGCTGTGCCGCCAGAAACACCTAGTACCCGTCCGTCCTCGCTAATATGGTTTAAGATGCCGTCCAATGCCTTTTGCACGTATTTGGTATGCAGCGGATTGCCGTTATTGATCATGGCCGCCGCGATACCGCTAGATGCAGACACTTCTTCGTAGGATTCCTCGTCATCCAGTACCGTCCGCCACAAACCGTTCTCCGTTTGAACACCCTTCAGTGCCGCCAGTTGATCTCGAAGCGAACACTCCACATCCATGCACTGCGGATATAAATACCAGTCTTTCAAATGAATTTTAACTTGCGACATGGTATAGGCTCCCCAAGCATTCGCTCTCCCCCAGAAAAATCCGGACATGTGATCCTGCTTGACATTATTGTAGCCATGGTACCAGAAACCACTACTAGGGTCTTGCAGGTATTTGATATGCCAGTAATATTGGTTTAAGGCGTCCTGGATCATTTCCTCATCCTTTAATTTGGTTCCTACACGGAGCAGAAAAAATGCCGCCATAAACAATGTGTCCGCCCATGCCTGTTCTGGAAAATCATTAGCAACGGATACCGTATGCTGCAGAACATTGTCTCCAAACCTGAGAGCATGGTTCCGAATATAATCCACCTTGCTCATCGCAATATCCCAATATTTCTGGTCCCCTGTTTCTTCATACAATGTGATCAGCATATGGCCCATAGCACATGTGTTTACCGTCCAATGCGGCAGCCCCAGCTCGATATATTCATCTGCCCATTGTACAAGCATATTCAAATACTCTTTATTTCCTGTTTTGGTATAGGCTCTGGATACACCATAATAAGCTACACCGCAAGGCCAATCCCACGTCAAATCCATCGCCATTGTTTTTCTGACGACTTTGTCGATAACTCTTAATATTTCTTCCTTGTCATAAGTTAATTGAAGCATCTATGTTCTCCTCTCTTTCGCACACGCCCCCAAAGGCGCTTGAGAGCTGTTCGTCACCGTTTTGAAAACGCTTTACTTATTCCATTGTACGCAGTAAAATAGTCTCCATCTAAGCATATTCGCAACAAAACTGCGCAATTCCAATCATTTATGAGATGATTTTGCAAAAATCCAATAAGCGACTTCCAATAAACAATATATAGATCGAAATGGTCTAGTTCGTCTATATATTGCACCTTGGAGCGATTGGAATCGAATTTTGCAAAATCCTGATGTATATCTGCTAGTTAAAACCAAAGTCATGGGGGTATGGAATATGCCCAGAAAAAAGAAGCCCGTTATAGAATATCGACACTACAGCTTGCCCATAAATTTTCCTGTCTTGCTATTAAGCGGTGAACGCTGGAAGATTTCAGATATTAAAAGTGAACATCTCCATTTCCATAACCATTTGGAGATTGGTATATGCTATTCGGATAGCGGCATCATGGAGATCAAAGGAGAATCTGTACCCTTCAAAGCCGGCGATGTAACCTTCATCCCCAGGTATCTTCCTCATACCACGTACAGTTCGCCAAATACAGCCAGTCTTTGGTCTTATATCTTTTTTTCGCCAGAGGACCTCTTTCAACATTCATTTAAAAGTGCTTACAGCAACTTTGAGCCAAATTTGTGGGGGGTGAAGGGAAAAAACTGTATACTGAATAAAGAGCAGTATCCCAAGGTTTATACACTTGCGACTTCAATCGTAGAGGAATTAAAACAGCAGAATCCTTACTATCAGGAAAGTGCCTACGGCTTATTGCTATCCCTATATATAGAACTCCTTAGAATTCATTCCAAGAATGAACTGTTGGCAGATCAAGAAACAGAGCATGGCCTGAAAAGCGATTTTGTCATTTCTCCAGTTCTGGAGTACATCACGAAAAACTATATGAACCCCATTACTATGGATTTTTTGGCCGACCTGTGCCATTTAAGTACAACTCATTTTCGAAGAAGATTCCATGAAATTATGGGGACGCCGCCTCTTGATTTCCTAAACAGCACCCGAATCGAAGAGGCCTGCAAACAGTTAAAAAGCACGGAGGATTCTATTCTTTCGATCTCCGAACAAGTCGGTTTCCACTCCATTTCCAGCTTCAACCGTTGCTTCTCCAGGCTTATGGGAAAGCCGCCAAAAGAATGGCGTAAAGGGGCGCAATCCGAAGCGCAATCCGCAAAAGCGTCCATACTGGAGTTTACCGGGTGGGTTTGATTTTACCAAACGGAATCAAACAGCTCGTCCAGTTCCCGCCAAATATCATAGTGGGTGACGTAGGACATTGCGGCAACTAGGAAAGGCCCTTGAATAATGATAACCAATCAATTTCATTTTTAATGAAGAGACATATTTATTATCAGTTCTCTTCCTCCAGTCGAAAATGCTCCGTAAGGCGTTCAATCGTAAACTGGTTTCTCAATTTACAGGCAGAATTCTGATTCGCAAACATTCCTTTCTCCCAGATCGCCTCCTGTTTAGAAACAGTCTTGACCCATTCCACTCGTACAACATATTCGCATAAATCAGGGTCATCGACATCTGTATCCATTCTTACATGAATATCAGCATCAAGCAGTGGTATATTTACTCCATTTACCATCACTTGAAACTCCTTGATGGGTACTACTTCCTCTTGCACGATTCCGACACCAACATACCCCACCTTAGGAATACATGCAAAAATCCTGGCACCTGACTTCAGAAGATTCAGCGATCTGCTGTACCATTTTCCTTGGCCAGCCGAAATAAAACCGTATCGTCTGCAATCCTCCCAGTTCCGATAATCACCGTCTCCCAAAGAGATATAAAAATCTTTCCCGTTCCATGGAGCCTTTCCTGTTTTATTTGTCGTCACATTAGATGTTTTAACCTCAACTTTGTTGGGATCAATGAGCCAGTTTCTGGCCAGATATTCATTATCTCCGTCTTTAAAATAATGAAAAAAGAGTGCATTAATCGGGACACCGAAGTTCGTTAAGTAGTTAATGATTCGTTCTGTTGCTGGATCCAGTTCTGCTGACACGATAATCAATTGATGGAGTTCGTTCAAAGTTTCAGGTAGGTCGGTTTGAAAGTAGTCTACAAAATCTTGTTCCAATTGCTTTCCCGGATTTCTCTCACTATAGATCTCAATGATATCCGTATAGTTCAACTGTTGAACCCACGAGGCATAATCCAGCGTCTGCGCAACTACTTCTCGTGGCGTTTTATTACGTTTTAATTCGATAATGACTAGATTCCCTTCCGAGTTCATTGCAAGGATATCAATGAATTTACCAAAAGCTGTATTGATCTGTCTCCCAATTAACAATAACGAAGGATCGATGATGCTAATATCATGTGTGATAACATCTTCGAGCTTACGTTCGGTCTCCATACTAGAAAAGTGAATTTTCTCGACAGCTCCATTAATCTTCCAAATTCCTAGTTCGATCGGCATTCCAGTTCTCTCCTTGTTTGCTAGTCTAAAGATAATTCTTAAAACATCATACATCATAGTAATCCATGTTTTTCTTTTTCTCAGCATCTGGATAGAAAGAATTAATGCTTCCTCACTCCTTAAGCCGGACCCCCAACACCTTACTAGCCAAGTCTACCTGCTCATGATTCAAATCCACTTTAACTGTACCTAAACGTCTCTGCTCGCGCCACTGCACCAGGTCCTCTTCTGTTTCCAATTTGAGTTCAGCAATCTCCGCTGCACGGTCAAACATATATTTAGACGTGAACAACACCGTATAAATCCCTCTCCCCCCAGATACAATCGGCTTGTCCCTCTTCATCCATTTCTCCACCGTAAATTTCAGATATAGCTTATCTTCCGTACCTCGCCTGTAAGGACGTTCGGTGATTTCTTTACGCCGCATTACCTTCCAGTCAACCACTTTCCCATACCAATGAATCCCGGTTTCGCCTGTGGATAAAAACTGACTTCGTGACTGATAAAGGGCAACATATTTTATCTGTGTTAATAATTTGTGATCAGAGATATTCTCCAATGGTATATGGTAAAACTCGTACTTTAATGCTAAATCTAACTGCGCCTTTTCCCGCAATGAACCAACGATAATATTTTTGCCGCTCATTTTGTTCTGATAATAACTCTTCGTCCCCCGCGGCCGGGTAGAACGCTCATAGGCTTTCTCAGGACTATCCATGATAATCTCATCCAAGAAAGCTTCCATCAGCTTTGTTGAGTTCGGTAAAAATGGAAATGCCCCAACATTAATTAACTCAATACTTTTGTAAAATTTATGTTCTCGAAACCGTTCCTCATCATGATATGGGAACAACACATAAGCACCGAACATGCTTCGTTCCAAATCCCGGCTATGTACATCGGTGTACACTATAGCATCCCGATAGCGATGCATCGTGTTGAGGTCATCTTCCTCGGGACCAGGCATCTTGTAATTTCTGAAATACGACGTTCCCTCATACCCAGGATTCAAGCGATATTTGGCATCAAAAATATACTTATATTCCACCGCAGCTTCATTTTTCTTCAGTGTAAGAACATTGTCCGGCTGTTGCCCCAGTGTTTTGCTATGATCGCCTTTAGGTAATGTGTTGTAGTAAAGGGTAAATAACTCCCCATTGGCCGGGTTTCGATATACCATCTTGGCCTTCTGTGTTCTATCTAGGGTTACAAACAAGCCCCTGCGATCAACCTTAATCATATCTTGGGTGAGAAGCTCATACTTCCGGCTAAGAAGATCATGGATTTTAAGAAAACACCAATATTCATATAGCTGTGCTAAGTCCTTCATGGAAATACGGAAAAGGTCATTTTGAATGGACAAGCCCTTCATAAGCATCAAATAATTCCGGTACACTTCCCGATACCCCGGTGCCATTTGTAACACCAAAGAGATCGACAATTGCTTCATTTCGCCAACCTTTAGAAAATCCAGGTTCAATAGACGCTTTATTTGTGTTTGCATAAATTCCAACCGCTTCGCTAGCAAGGGATCTTGTAAGCGGCCTTTTTTCATCAATCGTGCTTTTATATCCTTCAACTTGTCCGAAATACGGAGCAGCACCCAACGTACAAAGCGATTCTCCATCGTGTTGTAGCTAATTTGCCGTTTCGTCTCCAATACATGACTTGGGTAATAGCCTTGGTTGTTTAACGGTACAAAGCCAAGCCTCTCATCCGACACTAACAGATGGGGACGTTTAGTTATAAAAGTAACGTTCTCTTTGCCCACCCTCTTCGCTCGGGCAGCTTCTACAATTCGCTCCTCTTTCACTAGCTTAGTATGCGGAGAAGCCTTAATCCGCTCCACAGCTTGAACAAGCTGGTCGAACACATGCTGAAGGATGGTAAAAAACTCAGTTAGACTTTGATTACGTGTCTCTTTTAGACCCGTCAGATTGTAGGTTTTTCGTAAAAAGTCAAAGGATAGATTATAAATCTGCTGGTTCACATCTTTCAGGATCATTTGGTAATCATTTTTGTAATCCATCTTTGCTGGAAATATCTCGAGCTGAAGCTGACAAATCGGCTGCCCGTTCCATCTTAGCTCCAAAAGGGATAGTCCGACTTCATTTTGAAATTTCAGAATACCGGATAAAATCGTTTTACCGAGGGGCTTAATCGCTTGACGTAAGTTTACATTCTCATGGTGAAAGGTTAACGCTATATCCTGCTTTTTCTCAATAATTAGCTCATAAGACTGCGTCTCGAAAAAGATCGGGTAGCTTGGGTCACCTGTTTGCCATGGTGACAATTCGCCTAATTGAGGAGTAAATACAGATACCTTTTCAATAGATAGAACCGTGGGCAGAGTAGACACCTGCAGTGAGGTATCCACCCACTTCCCTTCCTCAGTGCGGTGAAGCTGCAAAAACTCCACCGTCGGATGAAACGGCTTGCCTTGAATATATAAATTAAACAGATTCGTCTCGACACGAAGAAGCTCAACGCTCTGACTAAGAGAGCCAATATGAGGTAAATCCATCTTCCTCCAACCTCCGTAACATGAAGGCAATTTTTCTACCAGTTTGAGGATGCCTCGCATCTTCTTCTCCTTGACTGGAGCTCCATTTCTGGTAGAGGCCTGAAGCATCTTCAATAAGATCATTTACTACTAAAGACTTCCCTAGCGCTCCTTGCATCAATTGCAGTAACACCCGTTTCACAGATAAGCTACTACCCTGGACACGCGGAAGTATTTTCTGAAGAAGCTGCAAATCAAACGCTTCATCCTCAGTAAGTAATTGAAACCGTTGATTATACACCATATAAAAACAAATGGAGTCCCTAATCCGAAATCCAACCTGAGCATGAATCTCTTCTAGGATATGGTTGATCTTCACGAGCTTCTCTGTCGTTTTATGTACCAAATCACTATAATCCCGGTACATGTCCACCAACTGTAAATACTCACTGCGTAAAAATTGATTTTCGGCCACGATCATTTCTTGTTGCTCTGCCCGATAATCGTTTGGATACTGCTGTAAATTGATGTAGTTAAATTCAATCGTATTGGCACGATCTAACACCTTTTTGCTAAAAGGATGCGTAGTCTCATCCATATTGACTGTTCCAATCAAATACACGTTATCTGGCAAATATAGATCCCCATAGATCGACTGATCCTCTGACCTTAAGGAATCTCGGTTAATTAACGGTGAAGTCACAATTCGATTGTTATTCCATTCTTGGGTTTCGATGATACTCAGCAAATCACTAAAATAATACTCCACCCTAGCCAAATTCATCTCATCCAGACATATAAAATAAGGCTTATGTTGGTTTTCTGGCTGTGAAGCATCTACCAACACTTCCGCTAAACGACCTGGACGAAAAGCTCCTGATAAATCTTTGTAGCCCAAAAGATCGGACGGATCACTCCAATCCGGCCTTACTGGAATCAACGTGAATTGATGGTTACTCCCAGTCGCACCAAGTGCCTCAGCAAATAGCTTAACAAGCTTCGTTTTGCCTGTACCCGATACTCCAGCTAGAATGACGAATGGTTTAGTCTTCAGAGATAAATACAGGTTCTCAATTAGCCCCGTTGGATAATGAAATCCTCTTTGCTCGATATAAGCTTTGATTTGCTCAACTCGAGGCGATACCGTTAATGGATCCAATGGCTCTAGCTCCTCATATTCGAAAGTAGGCTCATTCTCTTCTACTAGCTCTTGTGTCAGGCTGTCCACATAAAGCTTATAGTTGTTCATTACATTTTCTAAATCGGATAATAGTTGATCATCATCTGGGATAGAGTCCCGATCATAACGCACATAAGCAACTGTGGATACTTGATAATCCCGTCCTAAACCGCTTGTTGTCAGATGGATGTTATCATCCTTTTGCATGCTTTCAAGCGGAAGCTGATCTCGCATTTCGGTGACCTTTTGCTCGAAATATTGGTAGGCCTCTTTCCTGCCCCATTCCTTGATAGGAAGGGTCACACCTTGGGCTAAAGTTAGATAAACATTCCTCATATCCTCTGAAAATAAATAAACGATATACTGGCCTTGCTGTGTTGTTCCTGTAATTCGCTTATCCATGATAGCAATCCAGGGTATGTTAGCCCAGTTGCCCTGACCAATAGAGCCTTGGATTTTATAGTTATCATCAATAAAGGGCAGCTTCCTTAATTGTTCCGGTATAGTTTGTCGAAACAGCACACCTAAGGGATGATTAGCAAAAGTTTGTGTTTTGGCGTGTAGGTAACTATTTAAAATTTCAGTTAAAGTATTTTGCAGTGAAAAGGCGGCTCCTATCTCGTTAGATGTCAGTTGATTATTGTAGCTATCTAACTCATTTAGCGCATATGCTTTTAATTCCTGAATTACATTGTCATTAAGCTCATTCGTAATGGATGACTTAAAAGTAATGGCTTGCTGATCGTTGTTGAATTCAAGTATCGATGATAACGCATCTATCGGTGTTTTAAGCAGTGTCTTCGTCCGGGCTAACGTATAATCATTCCAGCTTGAAGCTTCTCTCTGCGGCGGGGCATCCACTGGATTCTCTGCACTGCTATGATATCGGTAATAAGCCAAAAAACGCTCAGCAATTTTGTTGAGCGGAAATACTAGATTGTGGTTCTCTTCATATTCGTTGATGAGGGACAGGATCAGAACCATCTTATAAGACTTTTGTTTATTTCGGAAAATGTTAGAAAGTTCGTTGGGTAACATGTTGTTCCTCCAAGAATGTGCATTAACTTATATTAGATATAATTCGAGAAAAAGTACCTTTACCCTTTCTTTATCGGGCATGATAGGGAAAATTTCAAATTCCAGATTAAAGAAGCACCTAAAAAGCAAGACCGTTTCCTTTTATGTATAGCATTCAGCATCTTAGGAAGTTACTGCAACCACAAACGCCGTGACTGAAGCCACCTATAAAATCATTAAAACGGAGTTTGTGAACCAGATGAGCTTTCCGAGCCTTCGTCATTTAGAATTGGAATTATACGATTACGTCAACTGGTACAATAAGCATCGTATTCATGGAACTTTAGGCTATTTGACGCAAATAAACGTCGTCTTTGTACTCAGAGGAACCACTTTTTGAATCTCACCGATTCATTTTTAAACTTTCATCCCATATTAAATATTGAAGTAATGAAGAAGAAAAAAACATACGGTCTCCCAACTTCCGGTCCATATATTTATGCATCCTTTCCCGTAGGAAACTTCTAATGTGAACCATTTTGATATGTAAGCAATCACTTTTGGGATTATCAAGTTTTCTTGTTACTAGCAGCTTGGCTATCTGATAATCTCCAAAACTAACCATAGAGTTATAAAAAATTTCTTGGTAATCTAACTCGTTACTCGTAAATCCAATTCTTTGGACAGACTTATTCACATTATAATCTTGAAAAATTTTATTGGTGTTAAAGTTGAGACCTGTTTTTACTTCGCAAATAATCCCTATTGTTTTCCCAGGCTCGAAGTAAGAAAGTAACAACGGATCCCAATCCTCTAACCTACCGCCTGTTTCTTCATATACATATGGTAATCGAACAGCTAACAAATCTGCGTCGGATGTCCTTCCCTCACTATTTTGATGTAAAACAAAATTATTAATAAGAAAGAAGCCATTTAATCTAAGATACCAATACACCAATTCTTCTCCGAAATTTGCATTCATTTGTTTTCTCCCTCACACTACATTAAAATTGATAGGATTATTAGCCTATGCATAAATAATATCATTTTAAGGGACTGAAAATCATTAACTTTGATGAAATTTAAAAAGGACTCCTTCTAAGGAATCCTTGGTATCTTATCAATTATTATTAATGATTATCTTGTATTTAAAAATAAGGTAAGAATAAACTTAATAATTCATTCATCTGGTTATCCTTTCCGTTGTGTTCTTTATATTTCCCTTCCTTTTTAATTTGTGTATAATTTTCTAAAAATAACTTAACATACTGCCTAAAGGATAATGAAGAGTTTTTAATCGTTTTCAATTCAATTATTAGTTTAGAAATAACCATTATTGTCCAATACCACGGTAACCTCTTATCTTACTACCTTTATTTTCAGGGGGAATCCGGTTTTGGCTAAAGAATACTTTTCAATGAAAGTTATTTATTTTCATAGAGTGCTACGCCGTAGTTCATAAAAATACTGCACAATGGGATGCTTTAACTTCATCTTCCCGGTCATGTTTAAAATTCGCTTTTTTCCTACTCGTCTGTCCACTAAAGCTAGAATATTCAATAAGATATCATTACTCTCTAAGCTTTCCTCTATAGAAGTAGTTAAAAATTTATTAGCTACAACATTAAAATTAGACTTGCTTAATGAGGCCTGTGCTGACAAAAGCTCCTTTGCATGCTCTGATATTTTTCTACCTCTTGCAATTACTTGTAGACGATCCTCCGGAACATTCCCATTAGTATCTTTTCTGACCGCTTCAATTTCTTCATTGCTGATAGGAACTTGGATATTGGGATCATTCCTGATTTCCAACTCCGTCTGATACCATCTGATTGGACTAGTGATATCATTCATATTGAGTATGTTCTTCTTATCTACAGTTATATAACAAATTCCAGACTTATCAGGCAAATAACGGTAACTGGTAGCTCGGTATTCGACCCTTCCGTCTAACGCAGGACAGCGGAAGCTATCCAGTTGTTGCTTCAATTTGCTCCAGGACATGTATCCTCCTATGTTTTCAATGCCTACTAGCAGCCTGTGAAAACTCCTTTTTTCCTTCTAAATCAATTGCAAAACTCACAATCTACCTCATCATGATCCTTGCTTCCAAACTCATCAAGCAATGTACGCACTTCACTTGTTGATTTGGCGTTCATTAAGCTGTTTCTGAGTTCACTTGCCCCTCGGAATCCACGGACATATATTTTGAAGAAGCGGGCGAGAGGGCTGAACGAACGTGGCTCCTGCGCTGAATAATGATCATGGAGATCTAGATGAAGCCGCAGCAGTTCAAGCAATTCCTCACTGCTGTGTTCCTTCGGCTCCTTCTCAAACGCAAATGGATTCTGGAAAATACCACGCCCAATCATAATGCCATCCACACCATATTGCTCAGCGAGCTTCAAGCCAGTCTGACGGTCCGGAATATCTCCGTTAATGGTCAGCAGTGTATCTGGTGCCACCACATCACGAAGTTTCTTAATCTCTGGAATCAGTTCCCAGTGAGCGTCTACTTTGCTCATTTCCTCTCTTGTCCGCAGATGAATGGACAAATTCACAATGTCTTGTTTCAAAATATGGGTTAACCAGTCGCGCCATTCATCTACGACAGTGAAACCGAGCCTTGTTTTTACACTAACGGGCAGTCCCCCGGCTTTGGCGGCCTGAATGATATCCGCTGCGATTTCGGGACGGCAGATCAGGCCGCTTCCCTTCCCATTCTCGGCTACATTCGCTACAGGACATCCCATATTAATATCGATGCCTTTGAAGCCTTCTTTCGCCATACCGATGCTCATTTCACGGAAATATTCCGGCTTATCTCCCCAGATATGGGCCACCATGGGCTGTTCATCCTCTGTAAAAGTCAAACGCCCGCGTACACTTTTGTTCCCCTCCGGGTGACAATAACTCTCTGTATTTGCAAACTCCGTAAAAAACACATCCGGTCTGGCTGCTTCACTTACGACATGGCGAAACACAACATCCGTCACATCTTCCATCGGTGCCAGTATAAAAAAAGGTCGTGGCAAATCACGCCAAAAATTATTCGTCATATCAAAAACTCCTCTATAAATACCAGGACAAATCTTTGGTCCCAAATGGTAAAGCTAACCTGTTCATGTCCTTGCTTCTTCTTCACATATAACATGTTTAAGCAACGTAGTTCAAACGGCAGTATATGTTAAGCATAGGCATCTAAATGAGTATATCATACCCAAGAGAGGAGCAGACTCCCCAAAAGACTCGCAAAAAAAGGAAGAGCGCCGCCCCTCCTTGCCATCTTCTATAACGTACTGCGCCGCAGTTCATAGTAATACTGCACGGCATAACTTCCCCCCAGCTTACGCCGTTCCCAAGCGAATGGCTTAAAAAAAGAGCCGAGGAATAATATCCTTGACCCTTTTCGTCAATTTCTACACATGAATACCCAAAATTTTCAGCTGTTCATTGATTCTGGCTTCAAGTTCAGCGATTTCTTGTTTATCTTGCTCTAGTAGCTTATTTACTTTATCAAGGTCAATAACTTGTTCTTCTTCAAACGTATCCACGTAGCGAGGAATATTTAAGTTAAACTCGTTTTCTTTGATTTCTTCAAGTGATGCCACGTGAGCATATTTATCAACATCTACACGATTTCGGTACGTTTCGATAATCTTATTGATGTTTTTATCAGTAAGTTTGTTTTGATTTTTACCTTTTTCAAACGCCAATACACCTCAACTATTAGTCTTTTCTGACCAATAGTGAACAACACTCCACATGCACCGTATGCGGAAACATATCTACAGGCTGTACTTCCACTGTTTTATACCCGCCATCCTCCAATATCCTTAAATCCCGTGCCAGTGTGCTTGGATTACAGGATACATACACCACGCGTTCTGGCTTCATCTCCAGAATGGTGTCGAGCAGGCGTGGATCGCAGCCCTTACGGGGCGGATCGACGACGATAACGTCGGCGGTGATGCCTTGCTCTTTCCATGCAGGAATGACGTCTTCGGACGCGCCTACCTCAAATTTCACATTGCGCATTTCATTCAATAGCGCATTGCTCCGTGCATCGTCGATGGCTTCTTTGACGATCTCCACCCCATACACCTGGTCCGCATGCTGAGCGAGGAACAAAGAAATCGTGCCGATGCCACAATACGCATCAATTACCGTTTCTTTGCCCGTGAGCCCGGCATATTCGACGGTTTTGCTATACAGCACTTCCGTTTGTACGGGATTCACCTGATAAAAGGATCGCGCGGAAATCGCAAACTGTACGTTTCCAATGTAGTCGTAGATCACGTCACGACCCCACAGTACACGAGTCTCGTCGCCAAAAATAACGTTCGTTCGCTTCGTATTCACGTTCTGGCATATGCTTGCCACGTGTGGGATATGCTCACGGATACTACCGATCCACGCATCTGCATGCGGAATATCTCGCCCATTCGTCACGAGCACCAGCATCATTTCACCCGTGCGAAAAGCAGTCTTTACAACGACATGGCGCAGCAGCCCGCGTCCGGTTTCTTCATTATATGCACTGATGCCCAGCATTCGGCCAATCTCTTTGACACGTGCGACAACTTCGTCATTACGCTCGTCCTGAATGAGACAGGTGTTCATATCCACAATTCGATGGCTGCCGCGTGCGTAGAAGCCGCCGACAAGCCCGCCCTCGGTGACACCAATTGGGACCTGAGCTTTATTGCGATACCGCCACGGCTCACTCATACCAAGCGTAGGATGCACCACTACACCTTGTACGTGCGGCAAATCAACGGACGTGCCGTCGTCACCATTCACACTCAGCTTCCCGATACGCTCCAGCACATCCACGACATGCTGGCGCTTCCAGCCCAGCTGCGCTTCGTAGCTCATATGCTGGATCTGGCAGCCACCGCATTGATCGTAGATGGCGCACGGAGCTGCAATCCGGTCAGGGCTAGCCTGTACAATATCCAGCAGCTTGGCATAGCCATACTGCTTTTTCGTTTTCAGCACCTTTACCCGTACCTTTTCACCCGGTAACGCACCTGGAACGAACAGCGTAAAACCCTCGACACGTCCTACGCCTTCGCCATCGTGGTTCATGCCGATGATGTCTATCACGGCCTCATCATTCTTTTGCACTGGCAGATCGGTACGCTCTGCACTGGATCGGATACGATTGGAAGCTTCCTGACTCCGTCCACCTCTGGAAGAGCGACGAGAATCTTGTCCATTTTCCCTTTTCTTCCGAGCCACTTCATTCACATTTACATTTTTATGTTTGATTTCGGCTTGAAGCAGCCCATTTCCAGCTCTAACCCGAGACTGTTCCGGTTCTCTCTCTCTTGTCGCCTTCATAGTCTTTATGTGCTGATTTCCTTGAACAGGAGTTGCTGTCGCTGCATTCCGGCGGCTTTTTCCACGTCCGCTACGGTTATTCGTCATGATTGTCACTTCTTTCTGATCTTCTTTTTATGCGCTACATACAATACTAACGTCATCCAAGTATACAAACATCAACTCGAAAATGCCGTTACTCCCCCACGGAGAACGGCAAGAACCAATATGTTCACAAAAACAACTACCTGCTCTGCATTCCGTATACTATATTGCGTTTTCGCCCGGAAACAGAAGCATTTCCTACTTATTTCTCACCGGAAAACATTCAAATGATGAGGTAAATTCCGGAAAGTCGCTGGTAAGGTACCGCCCAGTTCGCCATCCAGATTAAGCTGGACGTAGCCGGGTGAGGTCACTTCCATGTAATCTGTTTTAAAATAAACAATCTTCTTATCCTGCAAATGCTCACCACGCAGCGCAAGTGTTACCAATCGGATCATTTCCGCCAGATTGCATTTCCGCACAGCGATGACGTCAAGCAGCCCATCATCTATTGTCGCCCCAGGAGCAAGCTTTTCAAACCCGCCCACCGAATTCGTATTCGCAATCAGAAAGAGCATAAACTCGTCGTGGATCACTTCCTGACCCGATGCCTTGATGATCAGCTCCTGTGGAGCAAGGCTGACCATCTTCTCCATGCCTTTAAAATAATACGCCAACTGGCCAATCATCGTTTTTAGCTTGCTCGGAACTTCATACGTAAGCTCGGTTAAAGTTCCCCCGCCTGCAATGTTGATAAAGTAGCGGTCGTTCGCTTTTCCGATATCCAGTGGCTTCGGATTCTGACGAATAACTAGGTCGCAATAATCCTCCCAGTGCTTGGGGATGCCCAGTGCCCTGGCGAAATCATTCGTCGTCCCCAGAGGAAACACACCCAGGGGCGGGCGGTTCTCTCTTTCAGCCATCCCGTTAATGACCTCATACAATGTACCGTCGCCACCAGCGGCGATAATCATGTCATACCCACGCTCAATGGCCTCTATTGCGGCACGCGTTGCGTCCCCTTCACCCGTAGTTGCATGGCAAGAGGCTTCAATACCACCTTCATCCAGGCGCTGCAAAACATCCGCAAGACGACGCTTCATTTCCTCACGCCCAGAGGTCGGATTATAGATTAATCTAGCTCTTTTCATTCCGTTACGCCACCCGTATATTTAATGATATTTATATTCACATAGCAGTTCATCACATTCAGTCTGTACAAAATATCATCATACTGGAAAAAGACCTCTTTTACAATAAAAGAAGCCAGACTTTGCCCAAATAAGGAAATTTAAGGCTAAGATGACGCTATAGCCGAACCAGACTACCTATGACTTGACCTTGCTTGCTTCTGCACACTTTGCAATAATTCACGAACTTGTCTATCCATCCAGCTTGTGAGCAAAGGATGCGGCAATAAAGGATCTCCTGAATAACGGTATTCGAGCCCCTGCAAGCGTTTAGGAATTATGTGACTTGTAAAATATCCAGAACTCAAAAATAGCGGTGCCACAATAACATCATGACCCCGCTCCTGATTCCAATACGCTGCCTTGTCGTACACACTCTCGGGATTTAGCAAAGCGTGGTCCGTGATGATACCGCTCACGCTTTGCACCGTACGGGCCAACGAAGAAATCCCCTGCTCCCAGCGCTGAAAAAAGCCGTTGTGCACACTGCCGTGACCTACGAGTAAAATAACCTCTCTCGCAGGGTCGGCCGATAGCGGGCGAACCTTGTCCCACACCATGCGGGCAACATCTTCTCCGTCATCCAGCGGGCTGCCAAAATGCACTCGCGCCTTCATTCGAAACGGCTTCAAATCTGTTTCTTTGTCCGGCGCATCTTTGACACCCAGCGCATAGCTAATCTCATCTACATGCGTACTGCCTGATGACACAAACAAAGGTATAACCAATATATCTGTTACGCCCAAGGCTTCCAGACGGTCAATACCATTTTGAATCAATCTTTCTTTAACCGTTTCCAAAAATGAAACCTCTACTGGTATTTCTTCCGGCAAATGAAGCTTTGCAACTGCCTGATCCACCTGTTCCACCCAATATGGCTCCCTAGAGCCGTGGCTGATTACCAGTATCCCAGGGCTCCGCATTAGCGTCCCAGACGTTCCAAAGTCATTTTATACCCATCATTACCATAGTTCAGACAACGTTTAACACGTGAAATGGTGGCTGTACTGGCTCCTGTCTCTGCTTCAATCTGATTATATGTGCTGCCTTTGCCTAGCATGCGGGCAACTTCCAGACGTTGGGAGAGGGATTGAATTTCATTAATCGTGCACAGATCATCAAAAAATACATAGCACTCTTCCAAATTTTTAAGAGTTAAAATAGCTTCGAACAATTGATCAATACTTTTATCATTAAGCTTCTTAAGCTGCATGGATTATCATCTCCCAAGGTTACGATCTCTCCTCATTGTACCCGAGGAATAGTCGGTTTTTCAAGCATTAACGGTTTCACGCATTACAGAACAACATTATGACCATAGAAACGTACCGTACGAATGCCCAAATCCGCTTTTATACCTGATTTCGGGACACGCGCCTAAACCCACTGTGCGTTTGTAACATACAGTAGAGTATCAACCTGCAAAGGAATGTGATCTCATGCCTGGACACTACTATCATCGGAGGCCGCTACAGCGTTCCCTTTCCGATCCGTATAGTTCGTCTCCTTATCCCGGACTCGATCCATACAACGAGGTTCCGCAAGCCGGTTCTTCCGGGCTGGTTCCTTACGAGGCGCCAGCGAGTATTACGGATTCTGCCGTGGTCACACCAGACCCGGTTCCAGCCAAAGGAGGACTGCTTGGAGGTCTTGGCAACCTCAGTAATCTCAACGAAATCAAAGGCTTCATTGACCGTATGGGTGGTATTGATGGAATTGTTGCTACGGTCGGCAAGGTGCAAAAGGTCATGTCCAGTGTGCAGCAATTTGCTCCAATGGCGAAGCTGATTATGGGCTCGCTCCCAGCATTCGGCAAATCCGCGAGCAAAAATTCTGCAACAGATATCACCGAGGAATTGGACGAATACACACCACCACGCCCACGTCGGAAAAAGACACAGCGCAAAAGCACCACCACCACGCGCAGACGTCCGCGCAAGCGCAAAAGAAAGTAGACTATACTATTTGAACCAGCCTCGGCGCATAAACCAGACCACCATTGCAACACTCAACAAAAACATGAAGAACAGTACACCAAAATATCCATATTTCCAGCCCAACTCGGGCATATTCGAAAAATTCATACCATAGATTCCTGCAATCAGCGTCAAGGGCATAAAAACGGTCGTAATTACGGTCAGCGTCTTCATAATTGAATTCATGCGATTGGAATTGAGCGATATATAACTGTCCCTCAGGTCGGCTGTCATCTCGCGGTCGGCCTCCAGCATGTCTGTCAGCTTCAATAAATGATCATATATATCGGTAAAATAAGCCATATGATCTCCTTGGCCCTGCACATGCTGCGAATTCAAAACTCGGTACATCAGATCACGCATGGGTACGATGGTACGACGCAGCTTGAGCAGCCTGCCACGCAGGTCAAACACCTGCTTCATTAATTCCTCTACGGATTCGCGACCGCCCAAGCCCTCCAGCTCGGCCAATTCATCCTCAATCATAAAAAGGCTCGGAAAATAGTTATCTACCAGCTTGTCCATCACCGTGTAGGCTGCAGCCAGCGGTCCTCGCGACCATATTTTGCGTTCATTCGCATGCTGGACAATCCGCTCCCAGGCTTGATCCAGCTCCTCTAACTCATGATGGTGATATGTAACCAAAAAACGACTGCTAATAAACATATCCACTTCTTCCGCAGCTAACGTATCTACATCAAGCGCATGCACGACCAGAAACTGCACATCCTCGTAATAATCCAATTTGGGACGTTGCAGAACATGCATACAATCCTCCACAGCCAATGGGTGAAAATGAAAATAACTCGTCAGCAGCTCCGTCTCGCGATCTGTAGGCTCGCTAAAATCTACCCACATCCATATGTAATCGTCCATAACGATCTGATCCAATGGTTTTCCCACTGTTACCTGATGATCATGACCTATAGCCAATGTACGTATCACCGTACGCCCCCCTCGCTTACACTTCCGTCTGATATGTTATTTATATTTTATATAAGCCAATTAACATTATACAAATCTCAAGTTCTATATTCCTTTTAATAAAGAAAAGGATATCTAAGGGCCAACATGCCTCCCAAGATATCCTTATAAAATAATCAATTCATTATAGATTAAATCCTTTTCACAAACCCTGTGCTTGTCGCTTCATATCCTAATCGGCGATAAAAATGATGAGCATCCTGTCGCTCACTTCGATTACCACTGTTCAAAGCAATGGCAACCAAACCGTTCTCTTTAGCCCAAGCTTCCGCTTCCTGATTTAACGCCTTGCCGATGCCTTTATTACGATGCTTTGAATCCATCACAAAAACGACGATACGCGCGTAATCTTCATTTCTTTCATAAAAGATATCAGCATGTAGTCCAACCATCCCAACGACTTCCCCTTCATCCTCAGCCACCAGAGTATGGTAGTTAGGGTCAGAAGCGATACGATCATATCTCATCTTCATATCTTCTACAGATGTAGGATAACCAAGCTCCTCCATCAGATAAGCCAAAGCCGGAATATCCTCATGATGAGCAGTCCTTATCTTCAAAGCAAGCCCTCCACTTATGAAAATAAACATCAAAAATGAAAAATCATCACTCGCGCTCTCTAAAGATGTACACAAGCGCCATTACGCAGTCATATGTTGCTTGTCTCGCTATTTCCCTCGGCGCAGCAATCAAAGCGATGTGCTAATTCCTCCTTCTGCTCCCCCCGAATGAATGGGACAGACTTTTGTAAGAACAAGAAGGAGCAGGTTTAGCGGGTTTAGCGGCAGTAGCGTAGCGGTCCATTTGAATCTGTAGAAGCGGCAACGTTCGCCTTTGCCTCTGAATTTTCACCTTATAAGATCTTATACAATCCAAAAAATTCAGGGGCAACAGCGATCGAAAGATCAAATGGATCGCGGAGCGATCGCACACTACGTCCTTACCTGCACTCACGGCAAACCTTGCCCACTTACAATACTTTTTCTAAGAAACTAATGGTCCGCTCATTTTTCGGATTACCAAATACCTCTTGTGGCGTTCCTTCTTCTACGATATAACCACCGTCCATAAACACAACACGGTCGCTTACTTCGCGTGCAAAACCCATCTCATGCGTTACGATCATCATCGTCATGCCTTCACGTGCCAGATCTTTCATTACGCCGAGCACTTCGCCCACCATTTCAGGATCGAGCGCCGAGGTAGGCTCGTCAAACAGCATAATGTCTGGGTTCATTGCCAGCGCACGTGCAATCGCCACACGCTGCTTCTGACCGCCGGAAAGCTGTCCTGGCAATGCATCTGCCTTATCGGCCAAACCTACACGATCCAGCAGCTTCATAGCCGTTTCCCGGGCCTCTGCCTTGGACTGTTTGCCCAGTTCAGTCGGCGCGAACATAATGTTCTTGAGCACGGTCATATGCGGAAACAGATTGAAATGTTGAAATACCATACCTATATTTTCACGGACTTTGTTAATGTCCACGTTTTTGTCACTCAAGTTGTAGTCATCAACAATGACCTCACCTGCGGTAATTTCTTCAAGCATGTTCATACAACGCAAAAACGTACTTTTCCCCGAACCAGACGGGCCAATGACACACACAACTTCGCCTTCACGTACTTGCATGTCGATGCCCTTTAGCACTTGATTACTACCATAGCTTTTTTTCAGGTTTTTAACGATAATTTTACCCACGGCGAACTCTCCCTTCAAGACGGTTGGAAATTTTGGTCAGGACTGTAATGACGATAAGATACATCACCGCTACTACCAGCCAAATATCAAAGGATTGGAATGTCCGCGCAATAATGATCTTACCCGATTGGGTCAATTCGACCAAACCGATAACAGACAAAATGGACGTATCCTTCAACGTAATAACCAACTGATTGATAAACGACGGGATCATGATTTTCACAGCTTGTGGCAAAATGATTTTAAGCATAGCCGTCCGATAGGGTAGACCAAGCGAACGAGCTGCTTCCATTTGTCCCGGATCAATGGACTGAATACCACCACGGATAATCTCAGTTACATACGCACCCGCATTCAGGGATAACGTCAATACAGCCGCGACAAAAAGCGGCATTTTGAAATCCAGTGCCTGTGGAATACCAAAGTAAATAAAGAAAGCAAGCACGATCAGCGGAATACCGCGGAATATATCGACGAAAACAGTTGCAATACCACGGAACACCTTGTTATGGCTTACTTTCATAAAGCCAAACACCAATCCTAGGATAAAGGCTACGAGTAAAGATACAAGTGTGTACAGCAACGTATTTCCCATGCCCTTAATCAGCGAAGGCAGCGAAGCGGAAATCAGGCCCCAGCGGCTGGTTTCTACAGGCGCCACACCTTTGCCCGATTCGCCAAGGTATTTAGCCAAAATTTTATCGTATTCCCCGCTATTGCGCAGATTAACAAGCCCTGCATTAAATTTCTCCAGCAACTCTTGGTTCTTGCCTTGGTTAACAGCAAACCCGTAAGAAGCACCTTTTTCCTTATCTGTTACCAGCTTAAGGCCGTTATTCTGGTTTACACCGTATGCCAGTACCGGATAGTCATCAAAGCAGGCAACCGAATTACCTGTTTTAACTTCATCATACATTTGAGAAGAATCGTCGAACGGTACTGTAGTAAAGCCGTATTTGGCCTTAATGGATTCTGCGAATGTGTAACCTTCCGTTCCTGTTTTGACAGCGACATGCTGCCCTTTCAAGTCTTCATAGCGTTTAACTGTATCATTATCCTTGCGGACCGCCATGACGACGCCTGAATCAAAATAAGGCTCGGTAAAATCAAATTTCCGCTTGCGTTCATCGGTAATACTCATCCCGGCAATGACACCATCCACTTGATTCGTTTCAAGGGCCTGCACTGCCGCGTTAAAGCCAAGAGGCTTAATGGTATATTCAAAATTCTGATCCTTGGCAATAGCTGCCAGCAAATCCATGTCGATACCGACAAATTTACCATCTACATCTTCAAACTCAAAAGGCGCGAACGTTGTATCCGTGCCGATATCATACTTTGTTTTATTTTCTGCATGTGCCACTACACCGAAATTACCGGCCAAGGCAACCACAAAAAACAAACAAATCATGAGTGCTATTAGTTTTCTAGATTTTTGCATAATTTCCTCCAGTCAGTTGAACGGTTCAAAGTTTTCTGTTTATTCTACAGGAGTTATTAAAAATTGACTACTTTGATGTCAGGTATTTTTTGAAAAACGTTTCATGGAACTATCTGGATGTGTAAACTTTAAAGAAGCAGTTTTGTCCCAGAATGCCAATAAGCCCCTGCCGCAAAAAGCGGACGGAAGCTTATTGTGTATTCTATAGTGTGTACCTTTTTTTCAAGAAATAATAATGGACTAGAAAAGAATTTTGAAAATCAATCCAGATAACAGCGCAGCAATCGGTATGGTTATGACCCAAGTAATAATAATTCGACCGGCCAGCGACCAACGCACAGCGGAAAAGCGCTTCGCAGAACCCACACCCAAAATAGCCGAAGTAATGGCATGAGTGGTACTTACGGGCAAATGAAGCAATGTAGCTGTGAAAATAACCGAGGCTCCCGAAATGTCGGCTGCAAATCCATTAATTGGCTCGATTTTAAAAATCTTGGTTCCCATCGTCTTGATGATTTTCCAGCCGCCGATAGACGTACCCAGCGCCATCGCTGTTGCGGCTGAAATTTTTACCCACATGGGCACTTCCAAATGGTCCTGATACCCCGCCGAAACGAGTGCGAATGTAATAATCCCCATCGCCTTTTGAGCATCATTCGTACCATGCGTGAACGACTGAAGCGCTGCCGTAATGACCTGCATTGTACGAAACCCTTTGTTCACCGTATGCGGACTACGATGAGCGAAGATGTATTTTAAAATCATCATCACGATGTAACCGACAACAAAAGCAATCAACGGGGAGAAAATAAGCCCTTCGACAATCCCGATGAAGCCGCTCCAGTTTAATTTATCCGATCCCGCACCTACATACACCGCTCCAGCCAATGCACCAATCAATGCATGAGAAGAGGATGAAGGAATACCGAACCACCAGGTTAAGAGGTTCCAGATAATCGCAGCGATCAGCGTCGCAATGACGATTTCAATTCCATTCGTAAGCTTGGTTGGATCAGCGACACTTCCACCAATGGTCTTCGCAACCCCTGTAAACAATATTGCCCCGAGAAAGTTCATGACCGCAGCCATAATAATCGCACGTCGCGGGGTCAATGCACGGGTCGATACCGAAGTTGCAATCGCGTTCGCCGTATCATGAAAACCATTAATAAAATCAAAAGCCAGAGCAAGAAAAATAACAATACCCAATACCAATAAACTTGTATCCATGTAAAAGGACTCCCTTACGAGTTACGCATAATGATGGATTCCAGCATATTTGCAACATCCTCGCATGAATCCGTTGTCGTTTCAAGGCGTTCGTACAATTCTTTGCGTTTAATCAGTTCAATAGGGTCAGTTACAGTTGCAAACAGGTTTTTAATGCAAATACGCAACAATTCATCCCCCTGATTTTCCAAATCATTCAGGCGAATAGTGTATTCACGAATGGCCAGCAATTTTTTCTGTGAAAGCAAATGCACAGCTTTCTGAATTTCGTAAGCTGATTGACGCAAAATATCAGCGAACTGCACAATGTACTCGTCCGGCTCCGTAATATTGTACATATAAAAACGAGAAGCCGTCGCTTCAAGACCGTCCAACACATCATCCATGGTTGTTGTCAGTTCCATGATGTCATCGCGTTCCAACGGCGTAATGAAGGTCTTGTTCAGCTCAGTAATAATCGTGTGTGTGTAATCATCACACTTATTTTCATACTTCTTCATTTCATTTGTAAACAAAGTTACATCCTGAAGATTTGAAGTATGTTGGGCAAAATAATCGGCTGCTTGCACGATCGTATCTGCCATATTTTCCAACGTCTCGAAGAATATATCCTTTTTCTTCAATCTCATAACGATTACCCCTTTACGAAAATATCCGCAACCTGTTTCGACTGCAATAGACAACCTTTGCTATCTTATCACACTCATCAATGTTTTTGTAATGTTTGTAAAAGCAAATTTCATGATATACGTATACAGTGCCCGACATGGAAGGTCATTATCCGACATTTTTTCCCTAAAAAGGTGTATTTCGTTTTCTAATTCGCTTCTATGGTTACATGTTCCTTTAGTGAAGTATCTGCAGGTACCACATGTATATAGGATGTACCTGGTGTTAACGGGATTTCAACCCCATTTTTCATAAAACGAATCGCATCGCCTGGTGTATGTTGCCACTCAGCCTGTATTAACTGTCCTTGTTGAAACACCATGGCCTCTCCGCTAGCGTCCAACTCAACACTTAATCTGCCTACATCATCCAACGTTCGATGTCTAGCGCTCATCACAATGACATTGGCTGCTGAGAGCTGTTGGTTATTATTTTGATCCACATGTGACTTTTCGTTCACAAAACGCTTATATTGTTGATCCGCTGGATCATAGGTATAAGATACCCGATAGCTTTTAAGCAAAAACCGGATTTGTAAAGATACTGCAGTCTCGTCCACCATAACTGGGGTTTCACCGGATTTAAGGTAAGAATATACTGGAACGTCCGTCTGCTTGGCATACCCTTTACTATCGCTTCCTTTGCGCAGTCTGTTCACGTCTGTGTATAAATTATGTGGAGGACGACGATCTTTGCTTCGCCAGAAGTAAGCCCCTCCATTTGAAATCTCATCCAGATGTTCCTTCCGCTGCTGCTGTAAAATCGCATAGGCATCTGTGCTTCCCCCTGCGTGTATCGGCAACGCGCCATAGGTTTCGCCCAGCTCAATCAAATACGGCCGAATGCTACGGACTGGTCCGATCTTTACATCTCCGCCATGACTTTGGAAAAAAGCGACCAGACGGGTAATCCCGCCTTCTGCAAGAACTTCATATACCATGTCTGCCTGGCTAAGTCCTGCCTGTGGACGTGCAGCAGGAGCATTATTGATCATGACAGCGAGCGGTCGCTCCAAAACTGGCTGCTCCACCGGAAGACCGGTGAGCGGAGCTGTAAATACCGGAATAGACTGCTCCTTCGGCGGTTCAAGTGCCTCCTTCTCTGTTTCTTGCTTGGTCAGTTGGGGAACGGATTCAGATTCACCCGTATTGGACATAGCAGAACAAGACATCAGCATCATGCATAACAGAGCTGAGGCCATCACACGCAACCAATGATTTCGTTGGGAAATGGGCCCGGACAAGTTCATCCCTCCACTTAGTTATTTTTCTCATTATAAGCTTTATTTCCTGTTTTTGTCTTGATTGAAGCGTGAGTAATCTATAGAATACTTATCTAAAGACATTAAAATTTAAAAAATATTTAGACTTTGTGATTTTTATCACAAATATCTGTAACTGAACCTACTACAATAAAGGTGTAGCAAAGATGATCATCCCCAACAAAATGAAATACAACCAACACTATAGATTAAGAAAGAGGAGTGGTTTGAATGTTTAACAGCTGGTTACGTGAGAACAAAGTCGCAATGTGGTTGCTGACTGTAGTACGGGTTTATCTAGGGTATGAATGGATGACCCACGGACTTGAAAAGCTGACAGGTGGATTCGATGCAGGCGGATTTATCTCGGGGGCCATTGCTAAAACAGGTGGAGAACATCCCGCTGTACAAGGCTGGTGGGGATCGTTCCTGGAAGCCTTTGCCTTGCCGAATGTAGGTTTGTTCAACGTCCTGATCCCATTGGGTGAGTTCTTGGTAGGGGTTGGCCTGCTTCTCGGTACATTGACTACACTGGCTGCTTTGATGGCTATGGTTATGAACTTCTCGTTCCTGTTCTCGGGTACAGTAAGCACCAATGCAATCTACCTGCTGTTTGAAATCTTCCTTGTAGTTGCTGGTGCAAATGCCGGAAGAATTGGCTTTGACCGTTGGGTACTGCCCTTCCTGCGTGGACTGTTTCGTAAAAATAAAGATACCTTTCCAGCGGACCCTAGTCGAAAAATAGCTTAAACATCCCAAAATAACCGTTATCCTCCGGGATAATGGTTATTTTTTTGCGCTGTTATGCTCACAAGGGGTCTTTCAGCTCCTTCTAACTCGAACTCTTTTATCGGATTCATCATCCCCTCCAAACGTTTACAAGTTGGATACAACATGGAATGCTCACGATACATTTACCCTATACACTACAGTTACATCAAAGAACGTAATGGAGGGTTATATCATGAAAAAAATTACCAAAGCCTATCTCATGCTCGCAGCCGTAACTTTCACAGTGCAGACTATGGGATTGGGATATACGACATCAGCCAAAGCGGCGATGTCTACTACGACATCTCAGGCAGAAAGTGTACAACATATCTCCAAGACCTTCGAGCAGCTACTACGCCAACCCGGCAAGCTACCTCAGGCATTCACTTATTTGCAAAAGCATATTCAATCCATTCCAGCCTCTCAAGCTACCATCATGGTGCTTCATCTGGAAAATGCGCAGAACCAGCAATTGGATTCCTATGCAAAGACGTTATACCCGGCCTCTGTTCAAACCAAAATAAATCAAATCTATAAACCCGGTGATTCGTTCACAAATGTAATCAGCCGTTCAAGCGATGCGAACCTGAAAAAGTTGCTAACTCAAACAAGAGATGCCGGCTACAAACTTGAAACTGCAGAAGGCATGTACTACCCAGTCATCAACTATGAAAAATATAAAGTCTTCGGGAAGCACACCTCGACAGATATCCGCAGCTATATTGACATCATGGCGATGGAATCCGGACAGGCGGCTACCAAGGATGCCGCGCTCCGTATCGGATACCAACAGTTAGCCGGACGAGTGCTGGCACAGGAGGCATTTTTAAACCAATATCCACACTCCAACCGTACACAAGCTATAAAAAATTTGCACGATCTGTACTTCTTCTATACTTTCTATGGCACGAACAATACGCCATTATTCGATTATGATACCGGGAAGATTCATCCGAATGCCAAAAAAGGGTATCAACTCGTCGTTCAACGTAATATGGATTCGAAGAGTACCTACATTCAAAAGCTGAAAGCATTTATGACACTGTTGGATCAAAATGGAGATCAGCGTACTACGCAGGTATCCACTTGGCTAAAAAAGAACGTGCCTTCTAATTAATCAAAGACGCAAAATACACAAAAGAACTTCCATTCCCACACACCATGTGGATTCGGAAGTTCTTTTTTTACATTTACGTATCACTTTCTTGACCAAAAGCCCAACAATTGAGACTCAACGAGCCAAGGACATACGACTGAAAAAGCTTATGCGCAGAGCGCTCATGATCCGCAGCCCCCATCGCATAAAACAAAGGTGAAAAATGCTCTATTCCATAAGAAGGTACCGCCTGTTTGGCATATGGAGCCTTTTTGTCATATTGGAATAGGTGACGCAAATTCCAGTCTTGGAGTTGCTGTGCAATCCAGTCATCATATTGAACGGCCCAATCGGCTGGCTCACTCGTCTGCTTGAGTGTTCGCAAGTTGTGGACCAATCCGCCGCTACCGATAATCAAAATCCCTTGTTCTCGCAAAGGCGCCAGCATCCGTCCAATCTCGTATTGCTCCTGAGGAGCGCGCCGAGAATCAATGGATAAGGGTACGACCGGTATGTCCGCATCAGGATATATATGCCGCAAAACCACCCATGCCCCATGATCCAGTCCTCGGTTCCGAACCGGCTGGTGGAACAGGTTATGCTGACTGAACAGATGCTCTATCTCCTCATACAGCTTTGGATCGCCTGGTGCAGGGTAATCGATTGAGTACATTTCTTCGGGAAAGCCATAGAAATCGTGCAACGCTGCATGCTGATCATCCGCGCCGATACATTGATCGGGGCTATCCCAATGCGCGGAAAAAATGACAATTCCTTTGGGTCGGGGCAGGCTCGCGCCCAGCTTTGCAAGAAAGCTGGTATATGCGTTATTTTCTACAGCCAGTGTCGGTGAACCATGCGCAACAAAAATTGAGGGTAATGTCATCGCTGCCAACCTCCACACGCCAGTATAGTGTTACTCTTCCATTTTACTCCGGCGGAGGCGCAATTTCCAATACAATCCGTTACACACTGAAATCAGATCATCCAGTGCTGCCAATCCCGTTGAATATTTTCCTGCTCATCCAGCCATTCAAGTGTCCGATCAATGAGCCGTTGCCGCTCTTTACCTGACGAGAAAGTGTGATCCCCCTGGAAAATAATCTCTTTATCACAGCGTCCCTCTGGGCGCATCCAGAATACCTTTTGAAACAGAAATGCATAATCCACAGGAATAATATCATCCGAGGTGCCATGAATAACGAGCACATCTCCGTTAAATTTAACGGCCTCCTGGAACGGCTGAAATTGAGCTAACGACTCAAAATAAGCAGGCGTAAACTTATAGCCCAAATAGTCGGCATGACCGGTTTTAACAGACTCATCGTACACGCTTCGCTCCGTAATTTTGACGATGTCGTTGAATGGATAGCCCACTGCTGACCAAAGAACCAGATTTTGTACTCTCTTATCCCGTACAGCTGTGAGAAGGGCAACCGCGCCCCCCAGACTGTGACCGATCAGCGTCACCTTGGTCGGGTCAATGTCCGCACAATTGACGGCGTAATCCAACACGGTACGTGTCTGATTGATCATGGACTCAAGCCCCTGCTTGCCGTATTCACCTGTGCTTTCCCCACAACCGGCAAAATCAAAGCGCAGGACAAAGTATCCCCCTTCGGCCAGTTCACGCGCAGTCTTGACGAATAATCGATCTACTCCGATACGATTGCCTACAAAACCGTGACATATAACAACGAGGGGAACTCGTCTCTGACGCTCTCCCTCATTTGTACGGTTTGGATAATGAATTGTTGCGGCCAGTTCTTCATGTTCAAAGCGAATTCCAATTTGCCGTTCCATCCTGATTCCCCCTGTTTCAAGCTTCACTACATTTATGAATTCAAGCTCATATAGTAACGTGGAATATCCATCCAGGATATTCATTCACTTTAATTCCGATAAGTTTAATAAGTTTTATAGTAAAGTCAGTCTATCATCGCCCTGCTTCCTTGTCAACCTGTCAGTTCACATCGTTAAAAAAGTAAACAAATAGCGCTCCCCGATGCGATTCCGGAGAACGCTACACTACACTTATTAGAGTGAATCCACTACATTAAAGTAGACATTCGTTATTCGTAGCTGTTCCTAAACATTTGGTGGGTCTCCGTTCGTCCCTCCCACTCCAGCTTACAAGAGGCGCCGTTATGTTCATCCTCATGCCACAGGCTGCGGTAGTTCTGTGTACCTAGTTCACCTGCAAATTCTGTATCCTCAGCCACTTCAATATCGTCCAGTATACGGTAGGTTGGAGAAGTTCCTTGAACACTCCGGTGACTCACATTTGTAGACGAGGCCACCCCGCTATTCCTGTTCGAAGCGTTTGCCAATCGTTTTTGGACTGAATAATCTGCCTGGTTCTCCAGTTTCATGATGCCACACCCTCTTAACGTTTATATTCAGGTTGCTCTATGTGCTCACCCTTTATCCAGTTTGAGGAGAATGCAGCGGTAATATACATTCTATAGATAAAGTCTTTTGCCATCCGACGCTTCCTCACGTATACTGTCTTTGTTACGAAATGGCGGTTCCATCAGCCCGGGATACGCTCATAAAGCAGGAGGAAGAAATGAATAAAGCAAAAAATTATACGCTTATTGCATGGATTGCCTTGTCTATGTTTTTTTTGACACAGGCAATTATCGGATGGTTTGTCACCTTTACAGGCGGGGAAATCAAACCCTTTGAAAAAATCAGCCTATCCACCCTTATCATCATCGCCGCAGGAGCCATTCTACTCGTTGAAGCCCTGATGAATTTTATGGACCGTCCCGAAGAAGGCGAGGAGACACAACAGCCAGAACATGCCCCTGTAAAGCCCCAGATGAATCTTAAATCCATCTTGATGTATGTTGTGTTAGTTGTCGTGATTCTTGTCGCCGGACTAGCGTTGCGCAGTGTACTGCCGGTATTCAGGATCTCCCCTTGGGTAAATTTAATTCTCGCCGCCATCGGCTTTATTGGACTCAAACCAATTTTTCTGCGTAAAAAACGTTCATAGCCTGCAATTCTCATTATATGGAGCTGTCTCATTTTGGATCGTAGCAGCTCCTTTTCATTTCGATCGGGCAACCGACTTACAGCTTGGGTGTGCGCCAAAAAGCCGTATTCCTGGTCTGCAAGAAGCTGCATGGGGGAATACGGCTTGATATACTTTAGAACTTATTTGGAAAATAGTTGTTCTGCATTATCCAGAGCAATTTTATGTCCCATCGCGGAATAGTCCAGCCAAGGCTGTCCGTCCAACATGTAGACATGCCCTTGCTTCACCGCTTTGAGACCTTGCCATACTGCATTTCCTTCCAGCTGTTTGTATACCTTTTGGGCATCCGCACCTTTACTGATGATAACAAGGATCGCATCGGCATCATAATCCGGTAAAACCTCTTGGGAAACAACCTGATAAGCCTTGTTGATCTTTTCTACACCTTTGGCTGGCTTCAAGCCCAAGTCCTGATACAACAGCGGTCCTACGGGACGCTTCATCCCCATAACACGAACCTCTTTCGCCGTCACACGTACAGCCATAACCGTTCCGTCCCCAATTTTTGAACGAATCAGCTTTTTGACTTGTTCCTTCTGTGTATCATAATCTTTTAGAAATGCGTCTGCCTGTGCTTCATGTTTGACCATAACGGCTATTTTTTTCAATTGATCCTTCCATGTGCCTTCATCCAGATCAAAAACTTCAGTCGGCGCAATTTTTTCAAACTTGGCCACATCGGTCCCCGAATATTTTTTGTCCAAGAAAATATGATCAGGTTGAAGTTCCAATACCGCTTCCATATCCGGGTCTGTGACAACACCTAGCTTACGGGTACTTTGAAGACGATCTTTTACATGGGGCAGAAAATCCTTCACATCTCCACCAATGACCGAACCAGCCGGAGTAATACCCAGTGCCAGCAGGTTGTTCGTCAAATGAATAGACATCGAAGCAATACGCGAATCCGCACTAATGGTTGTCTGCGCACTGCCAGCCGCTTTCGTATCGGTAGCCTGTTTGTCGGCTGCTTGTCCGCAAGCGGACAGCATGATCATGCATACAACAAGAGTTGTGACTACCCATGAACGTTTAAAACCTGAACCCTTAAATTTGTGCTTTCTCATGATTACTCTCTCCTATGCTACAGAAACTCTACATTATAATGATCAATATAGAAGGCTTCTACTTAGTGTTTTTTTCGGCGTGTTGCAACCTTTGCAGCATTTGATTTCATATGTACCTATTCCTTCTGTCATTTTGTTCGGGACAACAGGAATAAAAAATACGGAGCTCCTACCACAGCAACCACCACACCTGCGGGAATCGCATTCGGCTGAAACACCGAACGCCCAATCGTGTCTGCGGTGACCAGAATAACGACCCCGACCAAGCAGGCTACTGGCAGCAAATGCTGGTACATCGGCCCAACCAGACGGCGAGCCAGATGGGGTGCAATCAGCCCAATAAAGCCGATGCCTCCGGCCATAGATACGCTGGCACTCGATAGAGCCACGGCTGCGCCCAGCAGTAATAGGCGCTGACGCTTCACACTTGTACCGATTCCAGCCGCAGTCTCGTCACCCAGCGACAGGTTATTCAGGCTACGCGTCTGCGACAGAACATAGGGCAACACAATGACAATCCACGGCAGCAAAGCCGCTGCATGTATCCAGTCCCGGCCCCATACGCTGCCAGCCAACCAACGTGCAGTAAATGCGTATGTATCCTCATCCAGCCGCAACGACCAATACAGCGTTATGGCGCTAAGGCCCGAGGCTACACCGATGCCGGACAAAATCAGACGCACGGGCACGATTCCTCTGTTGCGGTTATAGGACAACAAAACAATCAGCACCGCCGCAAGGACACCTCCTGCAAAGGTAAATAAGGGGATCAGCATGGCTGCCGATCCTTCCAGATCGCGAAAAAAACTAACGAACATTACCAGCCCCAACGCAGCCCCTGCGTGAAGTCCAAGAACTCCCGGATCAGCAAGTGCGTTCCGTGACAAACCTTGCATGACCGCCCCGGCTGCGCCTAGTCCCGTTCCAGCCAGCACCGTTACAACAATACGAGGCAGACGATACTCGAACAGAACGATATGATCACGTCCGTTGCCACCGCCAAACAACGTATCCAGCACGCGTAGCGGTGGAATACGAATCGTTCCGGTATTCAAACCCAAAACAAGGACAGCAAAGCTGATCCCCGCCAAAACCAAACAAACGAGCCAAGCCTTTGTCGTCCTTTTATCCCCGGTCCCTAAAGAGCGTCTCACTATAAATCCCTCCTTTCCTTACGGGCGAGAAAGAGGAAAAAGGGTACTCCGATAAAAGACACCATAATTCCAATAGCTAGCTCCTCTGGCGGGTTTGCCATTCTCGCTCCCAAATCTGCCAGCACCAGTAATACGGCTCCCAATAACGCAGACAGCGGCACGATCTGGCGATAATCCACACCGATTAGCTTGCGAGCAATATGTGGGATAACCAAACCTACAAAGCCGATGGCTCCGGCAGCCGATACAGATAGGCCAGCCAGTACCACTACAGTCAGCAGACCCAAAAGCCGGATACGCCTGAGATTCAACCCAAGGTTTAACGCCACCTCATCGCCCATCGAAATCAGCGAAATGGAACGTGCCAGCCCCATAGACCAGGCGATCACAATAAGCAAAATCGGTGCAAGAATCTCAAGCTGCGACCATTTAATCCCGGCTACACCACCCGCATACCAGAAGGCTAAATCCTGACTTAGATCAAAATAAATCGCAATCCCCGAAGTCATGGAACCTAACAAGGCAGCCGTCACAGCTCCAGACACCGTCAATCTCATAGGTGTCAATCCTCCAGGTGCAGATGCTCCCAGACCAAATACTAGTAAGGTACTCATCAGCGCCCCCAGGAACGACAATACTATTAACGTCCCATAAGGTAGATTGGGGAAAAAGGCAAAACTCACTGCAACTACAAACATCGCTCCTGCGTTAATGCCCAGCACACCTGTATCTCCCAGCGGGTTCCGTGTAATACCCTGAATCAGAGAGCCTGCCACCGCCAGCGCAGCTCCAATAACAGCTGCACCGAGTACACGCGGTAATCTCAGCTCGTGAATGATCTGATGTGTCATTAGCGAACGATCATAGTGAAATACTGCCGACCACACGGTGCTTACGGTCAAATCCTTGGCTCCGAGAGAAATGGCGGCGAATATGGCCAAAGCTAACAATACAGCCGAAGCTGTGAACAACAACGCCTGCCGAACCCTACCGGCTCGAAGCACTGGACGTGCTGTTATGTCTACTTCAGGAACTGCCCTCTCTGTCTGAGCTGTATGTTTGTCCATGCTGTCTTTAGACTGCATTTGGTGAGGTCACTCCCTCCATACCTGAAAATCATCACGTCTCTTATAACGATAACGATAATGATAATTATTATCAACTTGATACATAATAGCATGTTTCTATGACATTGCAAGCCAAAAACTGTTCCCCCTTAGGAGGAACAGTTTTTGAATATATCTATATGATTTTACTGCACAAATGACTCCAAACGGGCCTCTCTTTAGTACGTAGGCCAGCCTGCCGAATCCCATTTCAAATCACTAATCAGAAGCTTTGGATTTCCACCATCAGTGGCATCATAGGCATGACGTGCAATCACACTGTTGTTATAGACAGATTGTCCACCCGGTCCCTTCCAACGGTCATTCCCTGCATCCAGTATCGTTCCACCGCCATCCATCAGGCTTTTGCCGCTCTTGTCCACATACGGTCCGGTAATACTAGTAGAGCGACCGTAAATAATCTTATAATTACTGTCTACGCCTTTGCAGCAGTTATCAATGGAAGCAAACAGATAATAATAGCCGTCACGGTATGTAACATGTGGCGCTTCCAAACCACCAGCCGTACGCTTGGCGATAGAATAGATCTGGCCCGTAGGCTTCATCGTATTCTTGTCCAATCGAGTCACTTTCAAGCCTGAATTCCATGAACCAAAGGAAAGCCACGGGTTACCGGAAGCGTCAATGACGAGATTCGGGTCAATGGCATTATAATCGTTAGCATCCGTCGTACGCAGCACTAGTCCATCATCTCTCCAACTCCCCGCGCCAATGCTCGTTGCGGAAGCTAGTCCGATAGCCGAGGTCCGGGCACCAAAAGTAGAAATGGAATAGTACAGCCATACCCGTCCATTGTACTTTTGAGCATCCGGTGCCCATACATCGTTAGTCTTTTGCTTAGGTACATACGATTTCCACCATGATGGCGGCGACAGGAATATTTGCGGCAATCTGTAAAAATTGCGTCCGTCGTCCGATCTTTGAACCTGTATCCCCTGCCCTGTGGAGAAAATATACCATGCGTTGCCTTCCTTCGTAATGGACGGATCATGCACTGCCACATCGCCAGTTAACGCCCAATGCTCTGCGGATGCAGATGGCATCACTGACAGCATTAAAGCAGCCGAGGTTACGGCAGCAAACGCCGTTCGGGTCAATTTACTCTGTACTGATTTTTTCCATGCTTTCAACATTCTTTCGCACCTCCGAATGAGTATCTTATAATAAAATTCAGGTGACACGCCTATTACATTAGTGTTTTTACTTATGAAGTTACCCATATATTAACCTATCACATTCAATTTTGTAAACGCTTTATTTCAAATAAAAAGAAATTCATAAACTACGCATAACACTATAGATACGAGGAGTTTGCAAAATCCTGATACAAAAAAGGAGCCCGTAGGCTCCTTTTCAAATTAACATATTAAATAGATTTTCGTTTTTGTTCAGTTCCGTATATTTAAGCCCCTTGCGGTTCATTCGTTCAATTAAAGGAAGATAGTCTTCCTTGTGGAACAGCTCAATGCCGACCAGAGCTGGTCCATTTTCCTTATCATTCTTTTTCGTATATTCAAACCTAGTAATATCGTCGTCTGGTCCAAGCACATCCTGTAGAAACTCACGCAGTGCCCCAGCTCTTTGCGGGAAATTCACCATAAAATAATGCTTCAGTCCTTCGTAAATTAGGGACCGTTCCTTAATCTCCTGCATACGATCTATATCGTTGTTACCACCGCTGACGATACAGACAACCGTTTTGCCTTGAATCTGCTCGCGATACAAATCAAGTGCTGCAACAGGCAGTGAACCCGCAGGCTCCACAACAATCGCATTTTCATTATACAGCTCCAGGATCGCGGTACATGCTTTGCCTTCCGGTACCTTCACAATATCGTCCAAGGTATGTTTACAAATATCGTATGTCAGCTGACCCACACGCTTCACTGCAGCTCCGTCAACAAACTTGTCTATTTGATCCAGTGTAACCACCTTGTGCAAACGCATCGCTTCCGTCATCGACGCCGCGCCGAGGGGTTCCACGCCAATTACCTTGGTGGACGGACTCACGGTTTTAACATACGTACCTACGCCTGCCGCCAAACCGCCGCCGCCAATCGTTACGAACACATAGTCCATAGGTGTATCTAGGCTCTCCATCACTTCCATCGCAATCGTACCATTGCCCGCAATAATTTTCGGCTGATCGAACGGATGGATGAAGGTCATTGCCTGCTCGCTGCACACCTTCATGGCCTCGTCATAGGCATCGTCAAACGTGTCTCCGGTCAGAATGACCTCTACACTGTTACCGCCAAAGCGACGAACCTGCTTCACCTTCTGATTGGGCGTTGTACTCGGCATAAATATTTTACCGTGGATACCAAGTGCATTACATGAAAAAGCCACACCTTGCGCATGATTCCCCGCACTCGCACACACGATTCCTTTTTCCATTTGCTCAGGGGTCAAGCTGCGGATCATGTTGTAAGCTCCACGGATTTTAAAAGACCGCACGACTTGGAGATCCTCTCTTTTCAGATACACATTACAGTTATATTTGGCCGATAGGACGGCATCCCTCTGTAAAGGTGTACGTACAATCACCTCACGCAGCATATGATGCGCCCGTACAATATCCTCCATGGCAACGGTTGACGCCATGGTCGGGTCAGTTTTCTGGGTTTCTGTTGGTTCCATAGGTTCTCCACGCTCCGCCTGAATATTTCTGTATTTGAGCATTTTGCATAAATCCCAAGAGCGATTTCAAATCAGCAATATACAGATCGAAACGGTTTAGTTCGTCTATATATTGTACTTTTGAGCGTCAGGAATCGAATTATGCAAAGTGCTGTATTTGAAATCTTTCAAATATCATACCACGTTTACCCATAGCTTGTGCAGATGATAGTCATGAAAATGAGAATGAAAATCAATCGAATCTAAAAAAGGCAGACCGGGACAATGCCCGCTCAGCCTTTTCTGACGTTGCACATTTCTTGTATTCCATTGCTCTATTTAATACCTATCCGATTATCCTTTTACTCCGCCTGCCGTCATCCCTTCAATAAAGTAACGCTGGAAGAACAGGAACACGACGAGAATCGGTAAAATAGCCAAAACGGATCCCGCGATCAGCACATCATAATTGTTGCCATACGGCGTCAGCAGACTGGACAGTCCAATTGGCAGTGTCAGCATGTCGTTGGTACGTAATACAATCATCGGCCACAGGAAGTTATTCCAACTGTTCATCGCCTGCAAAATAGCCATTGCCGCAAATGCAGGCGCCATCAGAGGCATCATAATCCGCACGAAAATTCCATATTCTGAACAGCCGTCGACCCGCGCAGCATCCATAAAGTCCTTGGGAACACCACTCAAATATTGACGGAAGAAAAAGATCGGGATCGGCGCGACGACGAAGGGTAGAATTACGCCCCATACTGTATTAATTAGCTTCATGCCAATCATTAGCTTGTAGAGCGGCAGCATGATAATTTCTACCGGGATCATCATCACGACCAGTACCAGTGTGAAAATCACATTTTTCAATCTAAAACGGTACATCTCCAGACCGTAGCCCACCATCGCGGACAATATCAGACATAACACCGTAAACAAGACGGTAATGACAATACTGTTCCAGTACCATTGAAAATAATCCGTCGTCCCCTGAAAAATGAACGCATAGTTTTTCAAGGACATGATGCCCCACTCCAGCTTAAGATTCAAGCCGTAGCGCAGCAGCTCCGTCGATGGCTTGAACGAGGCAAGCGTCACGGCAAATAGCGGAAACAGGGCAAACCCGGCAAACAGAATGAACAGGACAACGAGCAATACGGATAACGAGCCTTTTTGTTTCTGAGCCATCGCTTAATCCTCCTTCCGGAACATGCCGAAAAATTTGAGCTGGATCAGGTTCAGCACGAGTGTAAATACGAGCAATACAATGCCCACCGCAGCTCCAAAGCCCATACTGTTCTGCTCCAGACCTTGGCGATAGAGATAGCCAACAATCGTTAAACCAATATCGTTCGGGGAGTTATTTCCGTTCCACAACATGTAGCTCTCCGTGAACATGGACAACCCCGCATAAATGCTAATCGTAAATACGTAGATCGTCACTGGTTTCAGCATAGGAATCGTTATCCGCCAAAATGAATCGAAACGACTGGCTCCATCAATCTGCGCAGCTTCATACAACTCGGGAGGAATGTTCTGGAGTCCCGACATGTAATAGAGCATGTTCACGCCCAACCATCTCCACAAGGCCAGCACGATCAACGCTAAAAAGCCGGTGTTCGCGTTCATTAGCCATTTGTAAGGCTCCAGACCGAATACCCCCAACAGGGAGTTCATCAGAGAACCATCCAATTCCCCGAACATGAGGCGGAAGATCGTTCCTGCTACCACCACCGAGGTTAGTGCAGGTATAAACATCACGGAGCGAAACAACCCTCTGCCCGGCATTTTAGGCGAATTCAGCAATACCGCCAATACCAGCGGCAAAGGAATCAGCACGACCAGGGTAAGCAGCGTGTACAGGACGCTATTCAATATCGCCTTTCCAAACGTAGGATTGATTAAGTCCTTATAATTCTCCAGTCCAACATAAGTTGTTATCCCTGGCAGAACTTCCTGAAAGCTCATAATGACTGTCGAGATGACCGGATAGGCAAAAAATAGCGCAAAGGACAGTAAAAATGGAAGGACAAACACATACGGTGCCGTACGGCTGGAATGAATAAAGCGACTCCATCGGCTCCTGGTCGGACGCTGAGGCTGTGGCGGCTGACCTGTCGGTACATTAGCGTTCGTATGAACGGGCGTTGCCATGAATCTCACTCCCTTTCCTGTTGGGGTCTATCTCAGTTCATCTGCCAGCTCATGTAGCACCGTGGCTGGATCTTCGCCATTCTGTAGTGTCCGATAAAGTATTTTATTGCGCACAGCACTGGCGATATCAGGCGTTTTCGGTCCAATATGCACCGCATTGATTTCATCTTTGACTTCGATGAGCGTGTCAAAAATATTCGTTCCGAAATAATCCGTAAATTTATTCTTGGCTTTGGCTTCCGGCAATGTCCACACTTCACTACGGATGGGATCAAAACCTAGCTGCTTCCAGATCTCCACATTCCCTTGCTTGGATAGCTTGGCAAAGGCCAGAAAGCGCATCGCCAGATCCTGGTGCTGCGATTGGTTCGTGACTACCGTTCCGGTTCCACCCATACCCGCTGAGCGATAACCGCCTTTTTCCCACGCCGGCATAGGTCTGATGATGATTTTACCTTTCAGGTCAGGCATGTAATCCGTAAAACGCCCCATGTACCACATCGGCATCCATACCGAAGCGGCCCCACCTTTGTTCATAAATCCGTAGTATTCCTCCATGTGATGCCCGCCGCCCGGTGCGGGAATAGCGATTTTGTCTTTTACCATCTGTTGAAGAAACTCGAGTGTTTTAATATTGGTTTCGTTATCCAACGTCAACTCTCCCTTGTCATCCAGAAAATCTGAATTTTGCTGGGAGATCATCGGCCAATAGCTCCATAGATCATTCGTTTCTAAGGTCGCCATGGGCTTGCCTGTTTTCGCCAGTACTTGCTTGCCAGCAGCAGCATAGTCTGCCCAGGTGACGATGGAATCCGGGTTTACCCCCGCCTGATCCATAACCTCTTTATTGTAATACATCACTTCGGCCCCAACGTGGAAGTCAATGCCGTAATATTTACCGTCTTTGCCGTAAATCTGTACTCTGGAAGGCACAATGTTATTGATCTCGGGGTCAATCACCGGATTGAGCGGGACCAGCTGCGGTATGCCTTTGAGGAAATTACCGATCTTGTTCACCTCGATATCCGCGATATCCGGCGCTCCCACCCCCGATTGCAGCGCAATCGACAGCTTACTGTGATGGTTGTCATAAGGAAATGTATTCGCTTTCAAATTAATCAATTCATCAGGGTGCTGTTGGTTCCATTGGTCAGCCATTTGCAGAAAAAACTTCTCATGCAGTTCATTGAACGTCCATAATACAAGTTCTGTTCCCGGCCCATCCTTTTCATCGGTCTTGAAAGAACAGCCTTGCAGCAGTCCAGCCATCAAAACCACCGCCATAAGCATCAAAGCCATGCTTTTTCTTCGCAGCAGCATATCCTTCCCCCTTCGCATGATGAAATCCTAATTCGTAAATGATTGCGCTTTCTTTTATTATTTAACATCAACACAAATTAGTTTACAACAACATTATTTATAAAATATTTATTTTCAACGCAGATTAGCGTCTCCTTTGCATTATAGGGGGAAAATGAATTGAATGAGGCTATGATGATTTTTGCATAAAAAAGAGGCCCCCCTCGAATTGAAACTCGAAGTTGGGCCTCGCTTTTTTAACTACTCTTGGGAATGGGCTGCTTCGTCCTTCACTTCTTCCCGAAATGATCTAATACTTTCTTTACGACGATTATTTTTTTCTTCGATCTGCTTACGCTCCTCGTTGCTGATTTCAGAGGAAAATTCGTTTAGATATCCTTCAGCTTCATGCAGGTTCTGCTGTGTGTTCTGAATACTTTGTTGCAAATGTTCAACATTATCGGCTCGATTATCTGGTTTTGCCATTCGTTTGTCGCCTCCTAATAATGGGGTCGCTCAGTAGAGCGCTAATCCGTAGCTTGATCGCTATCGGGTCATTTTATGCATTAAAATGCTCCCCAAACCACTTTCCTGCGGCTTCGGCTTCAGTCCGAGTCAATTGATGACCATTGCGTTCCCAATATGCTTCCACCTGCGCTCCGGCCCCATCCAATAATGCTTGCAGCTCCTGAGATTCTGAAATCGGAACAATCGGATCATTCTCACCGGAAGACAAAAATACAGGGATACCATTCAAAGCAGGCAAATCCAGGCCACGCAACGGCACCATTGCATGGTGCAAAATAGCTCCACGTAACGCTTTTGCATCGTGAAAGAGCATGCTGGCGGCTATGTTTGCACCATTGGAATAACCAAGAGCCACCACGTTATTACGGTCAAAATCGTATTGCTCTGCTGCTGTGTCCACAAATTCGCTCAGTTCTTTGGTGCGAAATACGAGATCCTCGATGTCGAACACTCCTTCTGCCAAACGGCGAAAGAAACGCGGCATCCCATTTTCCAGCACGTTTCCTCTCACGCCTAACACAGAAGCTCCCGGTGCTACCATCTCAGCCAAAGGTATCAGGTCTTGTTCGTTCCCGCCTGTACCATGCAACAGCAAAATAACCGGGGCTTGCGGATGATTTCCTTTACGAAATACGTGTTTCATTTATATTTCCTCCTCATTTTTTCTTTAAATTAAGATTCTTATTTTTAGTATAAATTAATTATAGCCAACTTCGCTGCCTTTTACAAACCTAATTAGTCTGATCTACATCTTTTTTCTAAAATGATGCCTTGTTCCATTGACATGTAGAATAGCTCTACTTTACTATGGTGTTAGATATTTAGAATATTATCTAAATATCTAAAGGAGGAAATGTATTTTGAACGATGCCTTCAAAGCTTTGGCTGATCCGACCCGGCGTACAATCTTACAGCTTTTAAAGGAGAAAAGTATGAGCGCAGGTGAAGTGGCTGAACATTTTCAAATTAGTAAGCCCAGCATCTCCCACCATCTCAATATCCTGAAGCAGGCTGGGCTGGTGCTGGATGAACGACAGGGGCAAAACATTATCTACACCCTGCATACAACGGTTGTGGCGGATGTCATCGGTTGGATGTTCAGCATCGCCCACTCCGATACCCCTGCCCAGAAAAATGTGAATCATATCAAGGATACGGAGGGATCTGAATGAAATTGCGAACACCTTGGGGCTTTACGGATGTTTTGACGACTTTGATTGCCTTATCACCCGCTATAGGCGCTATACTGCTGTACGACCGACTTCCCAATGTTCTAGCCTCGCATTTTGGCTTTGACAATACAGCAGACGGGTATATGAGCAAAAGTGGTTCTATTATCATGCTCGTGCTGTTGGGTCTAGTACCGCTGGTCATTCGTTTGGCACGCTACATGGACCCCAACAGAGCTAATTATGAGAAATTTTCAAAAGCCTATGAAGTTACGCGTGCAGGTATTTCTTTGGTTCTCGCTGTAGCTGGATGGGGGATGCTGCTGTATAACCTGAACATACGACTGCAAATGAATACTATAATTTTGGGGGTAATAGGCCTGCTGCTGCTGGTGATGGGTAATTATATGACTCAGGTGCAGCCGAACTATACTTTCGGTATCCGCACGCCGTGGACTCTGTCCAACCCGGAGGTATGGCGTAAAACGCACCGTTTCGGTGGACCTATGATGATGCTCGGTGGTGCTTCGGGTTTGGTGGCGGCATGGGTCGATGGAGTGGCGGGAACGGTCATTTTTCTATCCGTGCTGACCATATCCGTCATCTCTCCCATACTCTATTCTCTCTTGTTGTATCGTAAGCTAAACCAGTAAGCAGACAAAGCCAATCCTGAACCTAAAAAAGGAACCTCCCAATCCACGATAAACGTAGAATAGGAGGTTCCTTGTACATTTAAATATTAATATTAGAACAACAGCTTATCGGGATGCGTGCCTACACGCTCATCAAGATGAAGACCATTGATTCGTTCAATATCCTCAGTCGTCAATTCAAAATCGAATAAATCAGCATTTTCGCGAATACGATGCGCGGTTACAGATTTGGGAATCGTCACAATCCCCCGATCCAGATGCCAACGCAAAATAACCTGCGAAGAGGTTTTACCGTATTTGGCAGCAATCTCAACGATGTCCGCTTGCTCGGTTAATTTCCCCTTCATCAGCGGACTCCACGATTCAAGCTGAATCTGGTGCTCCCGGCAGTATTGATGCAACTCTTGTTGAGTCAGACGAGGGTGAAGCTCCACTTGGTTGATGACAGGAACCATGTTGCTGTCTTTGAGGAGGTCTTCGAGATGGTGAACTTGGAAGTTACTAACTCCGATAGCGCGTACGCTTCCTTCTTCATACAGTCGTTCGAATGCCTTCCAGGTTTCCTTGTACTTATCCTTGCCAGGCCAATGAATGAGATACAGATCAATGATATCCAGACCCAGCCGCTTACGGCTTTCCTCAAAGGCACGCAGTGTTGAATCGTAGCCTTGATCCTGATTCCATAGCTTGGTGGTTACAAACAGGTTTTCTCTAGCCGCTCCACTATCACGAATGGCTTGTCCAACCAGTTCCTCGTTGCCGTAGATCGCCGCTGTATCAATGTGACGGTAACCGACCTCAATAGCTGTTTTGACCGCTTCGTAGACCTCATTGCCTTCCGCCTTGTAAGTACCGAAACCAAGCCAAGGCATCTGAACTCCGTTATTCAGTACAGTTGTATCCGCAATGTTCCCCATGTCTATTCCTCCTGTTCCTGATTATGAATTATCCAACGGGATGATTACAGTTTAGTTGCATCCTGAAAAGCATTCACTTGAAGCGGAGCAGCCAACAATTCTTTAGCCGCGGCAACAAATGCCTGGAAATGGGCAGAATTATTATGGAAATCTACAGCAGCAGCATCTTTCCACTCTTCAACCATCGTAAATGCGTTGGGATCATTCAGATCCTGCATTAACGTGTAACGTACATTGCCCTCTTCAGCTTGGGATGCGCTGATCAGCCCTTGGGTTTGTTGCAGAAAAGTCTCTCTTTTTTCAGGTAAAACTTTCATATCGGCATGAATAATAATCATATTATGTTCCTCCTCGTATTATGTAACTATTTCTATTATAGACCATTCTTTCGACAGAATAAAAGTGCGGGCATTTCTGTAATACAGTAAAATGGATCGTATGGGGGAGAAGATCGGCTGATCCGTTCCTCCTATATTTTATTTAACGGCGGTGAAGGCATGTGCGTTTTCAGACAAAACTAATGGTATTTATATCCCTTTTAGTACTGGTAGTTACCGGGCTGTTGGGATTATCCTTTCGATATATGATCACCTCCGCTCTATATGATGAAATCGGAAAAAGGGCACTAACCGTCGCCAATACCCTCGCCGTAGATGCGCAGGTCAGAGACGCTCTGGAGCAGACCGAGACGACGCAATTGCGTTCGCGTATCAACGAGGCCATAAAGCCCGTCCAAGCCAGCAGCGGCGCTGATTTTATTACTATTGCTGATCGTCATCTCATCCGGCAGTGGCATGTAAACCCGGAACGCATCGGCACGCCTATGATAGACCCCATGAATGATAAGGTACTGCAAGGGCAGTCCTTTATCACTGAATCAACAGGCTCTCTTGGACCCTCACTACGCGCCAAAACTGCCGTTTATGATCAGCAAGGTAAGGCCATCGGGCTCGTCTCTGTAGGTTTTTTAATGACAGATGTGCAGCAAAATATTCGTACATACACATATGCGTGGCTCTGGTTTATGGTGGGCGCGCTGATGATCGGCATATTGGGAAGCCTGGTTATAGCACAACGGGTTCGACGCGCACTGCATGGACTGGAGCCAGTGGAGATCGGACGGCTGTACCAGGAAAAGCAAGCCATTATTGAGTCCATCGGCGAAGGGATTATCGCGGTTAATAGTCATGGACAAATCACACTTGCCAATCCACAAGCGGCTCGTTTGATCGGACTCCCCCCGGAAACCTCTATATACGGATGCGACCTTCGTCACTTGACGGGTGTCCCGGATGTACTGGTTGATATGCTTGTTGCCGATTATACAGTGGAGCATGCAACGATGGGGCCAGAGCAGGGACAGCTCGTATGGAATGAGGAAATTGAGGTCCAGCAGCGAATTGTAGTCGTCAGCCGTGTACCGATCCAGGATCGGTCCGGTCGCATCATAGGCACGGTTGCCAGTCTGCGTGACAAGACCGAACTGCTCCACATGACACAACAGTTGACAGAGGTCAAAGATTACGCGGAAGTACTGCGATCACAAACACACGAATACGCCAATCGGCTGTATCTCATATCCGGCCTGATTCAGTTGCAGTGTTATGACGAAGCGGTGGACTTTATCACCCAGGAATCAGAGGGATATCGTGTACACAGACCGATTGCCACTGCTCTCCTGCCCGATTCAATCATCGCCAGCCTACTGATCGGGAAGAAGAAACAGGCGCTGGAAAAAGAGGTATTACTCTATTCTGATATTAAAGGAGCATTCTCAACCCAGTCTCCTACGTTGGAGTGGTCCTTTCTTGCTTCCATAGCCGGAAACCTGCTGGACAATGCCATGGAAGCTGTTGCGATGTCCGCCATCCCTGACGGACAGGTCTGGTTCCGGCTTGAAGAAACAACTGAAGCCATCATCGTCGAAGTTGCGGATAACGGATCGGGAATTTCGGACGATATCCAAGAAAAGCTGTTTGTCAGGGGAGCTTCGACCAAAGCAGAAGCAGGACATGGATATGGCCTTGCTCTCGTGCTGGAGTACACTGAACGAATGGGCGGCTCTATTGAAGTGCATGAGCGGCCTGGTGGTGGAAGTATTTTCGAGGTATACATTCCTTTACATAGGACAGATATGAGTAATGATGCAAACGGAGGTTATGCCCATGAATGAGCGGGTTTTATCGCACATTGAGGTTCTTATTATTGAAGACGATCCGCGAATTGCGGAGATTAACCGCCGATTTATTGAAAAGGTAGACGGGTTCACTGTATGTGCAATCGCGACGAACGAATTTGAGGCAAAACTTCAACTGGACGTGCTCCGTCCTCCTCTAGTCGTGCTGGATGTTTATTTTCCTGATACAGATGGTCTAACCCTGCTATCGTTCATCAAGCAACACTATCCGGGTACAGATGTTATTATGCTGACTGCCGCCAAAGAAGCTGAAACAGTGGTACAAGCCGTTCGAGCAGGCGTGTTTGATTTTATCGTAAAGCCGCTTATATTCGAGAGATTGCGTGCGACCTTGGAGGAATATGCCCGATTTCGGCGACAAGTTACAACATGGCAAAAGGAACAATCCACAGTGGAGCAATCGGAAATTGACAGTTTGATACAAAGCGCGGGCACCGGTCGGATGACGGGGAACGGAGAACTATGGGCCAAAGGCATCGATAAAGTAACTTGCGACAAAGTGCTAGATCTCCTGAATCGACGGGGTGAGGTGACTACAGGGACAGTGGGAATTGAGCTGGGTATGAGCCGTTCTACAGCCAGAAGGTATCTGGAGTATTTAGTGGAAAGTGGCGACGCGCACCACGATCAGGTGTACGGAACCGTCGGCAGACCGGAGCGTATCTATCGCCGACAGCGGGGAGATGCATAAACCACCCAACTCTGATGTCCTGGTACTTCCCTCTCCTCCTATTCATAATTTTAATGAATTTAATTCACTTAATCGATCAAAACGGTTTAAATGACCACATTATTTACGTCCTCCTTCCCGATTGCTAGAATGATCAACAGTTAGTTAATTGATAATGATTATCAGTTTCTCTGATAGCATACTGGAACGGGGGATAACATATGGCAACACCGAAACAACCACTGCGCACAGGCATGCTGCTTGCAGCGATCCTGGCACTACTGACGGTCATTATGGCGGGATGTGGAAGCCAGTCACAAGATAACAGCACAGCAGCACCTCAAGCAACAGGCGACACTCGAATGATTAAACATGAGATGGGAGAAACCAAAGTTACAGGCACACCCAAAAGAATCGTAACCCTGGAATTCTCTTTTGTCGATGCCACAACCCAACTGGGCGTTACTCCTGTCGGCATAGCTCAGGAAAATGACGATGATATTGATGGGCTGCTCGGTAAGAAAATCAACTTCACACCAGTAGGCACGCGCAAACAGCCAAACCTGGAAACGATCAGCTCCCTGAAGCCGGATTTGATTATTGCCGATCTGAATCGTCATAAAAGCATATACAAAGAACTAAGCGAGATTGCTCCGACCATTGTTCTAAAGAGCCGCAATTCCTCCTATGAACAAAACCTGGCATCCTTCGGTGTCATCGCCGATGCGTTGGGTGAGAAGGAAAAAGGCGAGCAAATTCTCGCTGCGCATAAAGCTACCATGGAAAAGTTGAAAGAAGGCATCAAAGCTGGCGAGTCACGTAGCGTATTGCTAGGGGTATTCCGCTCTGATTCACTATCGGCTCACGGTGCTTCATCCTTTGATGGACAATTGCTGGAGCAAGCGGGTATTCACAATGCCCTTCAAAATACAAGCGAGCCTACCGTCAAGCTGACGCTGGAACAGATTGCACAAGCGGATCCTGATGTGATCTTTTTGGTAGAAGCCGATGAGAAGCTGATTGCGGAATGGAAGCAAAATCCGCTTTGGCAAAACATTACGGCCGTCAAAAAAGGGGAAGTTTACGAAGTGAACCGGGCACTGTGGACCCGGTACCGTGGACTCGGCTCAGCCGAGAAAATACTGGAGCAAGCCATTTCGCTTCTGTATCCTGCGCAAAGTAAAGGAGACGGCTCCCGTTGATCGGACAAGTCTCACGCGACCGGCTGAATAAGCCGGTCTTCTTTGCACTTATCGCTGCGTTGCTGGCTGGATTGCTGCTCAGCGTGGCGATTGGCCCAGTCAGGATGGACATCCCCACCATGCTGACTGCGCTGTTCACCGAGCATCCGTCCAAGGATCAGCTCATTGTCTTGACGGTACGCCTACCGCGTGCCGTTATTGGCCTAATCGTCGGGGCTGGGCTCGCCGTGGCTGGAGCCCTGATGCAGGCCATCACACGCAACCCGCTGGCCTCGCCGCAGGTATTCGGGGTCAGCTCAGGCGCTTCGCTGGCTGTCGTGCTGTCCGTCGTGCTGCTGCCGAATATCGGATCGTCCGGCAGCATTTATTTTGCTTTTGCAGGGGCCATCGCAGGCGGCTCCTTCGTATATGCGCTGGCCGGAACGGCGGGTATGACGCCGGTTAAGCTGGCCCTTGCCGGGATGGCCGTGCATCTGTTGCTGGCCTCCATCACCCAGGGACTGCTCGTGTTCAACGAGCAAATATCCGATGTGCTGTATTGGCTCGCCGGAGCCATCGATGGTTCCACTTGGGCCGACACGCGTCTGGTGCTGCCATGGTTCGCCGTGGGTATGATCCTCGCGCTGGCGCTGGCCCCCTCGCTATCTGTGCTGAGCCTCGGGACGGAGGTCGCACAGGGATTGGGACAAAACGTACGTCTTGTCCGTCTACTGGCCTCGGCCTCAGTGATTTTGCTGGCAGGCTCTGCCATAGCGGTAGCCGGGTCCATCGGCTTTGTGGGCCTAATGGTACCGAATATCATCAAGATGTTTACAGGCGACAATTACAAACGGGTCATTCCCCTGTCTGCAATCTGCGGAGCTCTGCTGCTGACATATGCAGATGTGCTTGGACGATTCATTGCATTTCCTTATGAATCGCCCGTTGGCATTGTAACCGCGCTGGTAGGTGCGCCCTTCTTTTTATATCTGGCGCATAAGAACGGGAGGGCTTCACGATGAAAAAACTGTGGATTTTACTCGCGCTCATGCTGGGTTTAGCTTTTATAGCTATAGGCGTGGGCAGCACCTACATTACGCCCTCTGAGCTGATCAAGGCTCTGACTGACCGGAATGCCTCTTCCTGGTTCATCGTGCATCACTATCGGCTGCCACGCGGTCTGCTGGCCATCATGGCCGGAGCTGGGCTGGCAGTAGCCGGTGTTCTGCTGCAAGGCATGATCCGCAACCCGCTAGCCTCGCCAGATGTGGTAGGTGTATCCAAAGGGGCCGGCTTTGCGGCGGTTCTCGTCATCGTGCTGCTGCCCTCATCCCCAGTGGCGCTGCTGCCTGTAGCCGCCTTTGTCGGAGCGGGACTAGCTGCACTGTTGCTCGTACAGCTTTCGATGAAGGGAGGCATGCGTCCCAATATGCTAGCCTTGACCGGACTGGCGGTGGGCGCTATTTTTCAGGCTGCGACCGATTATATTCTGGTCAAGTATCCACTCGAAGCCAGCGACACGCTCACTTGGCTAGCTGGAAGTCTGTGGGGCAAAGGCTGGGACGAAGTGTATGGGCTACTGCCGTGGTTAATCGTGTTGCTGCCTCTCGCCTATACCCTACAGCGCAAGCTGGACATTATGAGCCTAGATGAGGAAAGCTCTGCTGGGCTGGGACTTAGCGTGAAACGCGTGCGTACAGGACTGCTAGCCGTGTCAGTCGCCTTGGCTGCCTCCTGTGTCGCTGCCATCGGCTCCATCGGATTTATCGGATTGCTGGCACCGCATCTGGCACGGCGATTATTTGGCAATCGCCACCGCTATCTATTGCCCGGCTCGGCGATGATCGGCGCGCTGATTCTCGTCCTCGCCGATGCGTTGGGACGGGGGCTGAGGCCGCCGCTAGAAATTCCCGCTGGCATCGTGACAGCCGTCATTGGCGCGCCATATTTTCTGTATCTATTGCTGCGGGAACGCAAACAGAAAGGCAGCGGATAGGATTAGGATAAGAAGTTGCGCAGCGCAGCTAAGCGCTGCACTATACCCTAGCGTTTAGCAGCGCTACCTGTACACCGATACGCCGATTAACTTCTTTTCTAAACGATTCATCATGTAGTAACCTCTTTTTAAAAACATTTATCATTTCAGGAAAGCTGGCATTTGTGCTAGGGTCCAAATCGTTAAAAAAGACAGCTAGCTCTGTCGAATGCCCTTCCTTATCTGTCGCATACATTGCCAGTGTCAAAACGTAAGCCGTGGAGCCTCCTTTTTGCCCAGTATGTTTCAGGAATTGCTGGTTTTCAGGAAGAACCATAAATGGTTCCTCCATGACCTCGGACAATAACTTTTGCTCAGCTTTTGTGAACCCTTGACGGCGGTTCAGCTTACTCATTAAAGAGGCATAATCGGCTGTCGTTGAAGCTATAAAACGATCCGTATTGATACGGTCATAATCCTGATCATACCAGGTCTTAATATCTGCATTTTTCTTGTAAGAACCACTCACATCACGGCGCAGCTTATTATGAATCACGCGGGCATATCGGCGAAACTCCGTGTCCGACATCGCCTGGATGGCTTCTTTGGCAGAAATATTATTCTTTGCATTATTCCAATTCTCACCGTGGCTCTCCTTCATCCGTTCGTAGGGAATCAGAATAGAAGATACAAACGGATAAATGGGATCATGATTTTGCAAACCTAAGTTAGCTCTCGTCCGATTGATCGCTTCCAACCCCAGTTTGTCCATTAAATACTCCGCATTGGCGTTGGAACTGAATTGAATCATCCCCTTGGCGACGTCACGTACAGATACAGTTTCATTCTGTATCCGCCCTTTGGCCTCCATATTCTGTAGCCACGCCGTATGAGCACCACCATCCAAACCCGGCAAATAAAACCTTTCCAGCGAAATCAGCTTCACTCTTTCATCCGGGTTGATCTGATCCACCGCCGCTTGCTTGGCATATTCGATCGCAATAATTGTTTTGACGGTGCTCGCCAAAGGCATCATCCGGTTTTCCTCTTGGCCTGCCAGCTTTTTTCCATCTCTCAGAATCGTAATCGAAACTTTTTCTGCATTCTCCTCCACAAAATGAAGTAAACGACGAGCAGCATCCTGTTCCTTTGTTTCACCCTTAATCTCGGTTGCAATCGCATTTGTGGGCCGGACGGTATTCGGGGGATTAGCCACTTGATTCTGCTTGAAAGAGAGTAATCCTGTTGCCACCCCCATAACGATGAGCACTGTAGCCAAAATAGTTGCTACTATGATAAGGCGCTTTCGTTTCACTATAACCTCCCCCTGCATACATTTCATACACAGGTTTATTTTCCCATTTTTATATTTCGATTTCTATTTTAAACGAAAACACGGTACAAAAAGTTTCATTACGTGTCATATTTGCAAATAACATAAAAAAGAGAGCCTCCTGTATATAACACAGGCTGACTCTCTTTCATTACTCTTCTACACTTATGCAGGATAGGGTACTTCGGTTCCATTCAATATAAGGTGCATCCGAATTTCCGCTTTTAAGGAGTCGGATACCGCACAATATTTTTCCTTACCCATCTGAATCGCTTTCCATACGCGGTAATCTGGAATATCTCCATCTACGTGGAATGTCAGATCAATCGCTGTAAAGCCTGTCGGCATTTCTTCCTTGCGCGTACCTTCTGCGTCAATATCAATGCGAGTAATGTCCGACAAGAAACGATCCAAAATCATTGTGATATCGATACCCATACATCCTGCCAGACCTGCCAACAGCAGTTCCATGGGTGTCATCCCTTTACCATCACCGCCATAAGCCGCCGTAGCATCCATCCCTACAGAATAACCGGATGGTCCCTCCGAAGTAAACGCGCGTTTGCCGTGCCAAGTTGTAGATACTTTCATGTTCAAAGGCCTTCTTTCCATCTTAATAATCTATGATTTATACTCGATCTTACTTTAAAATTCGCTGATTTGGCGTAAAAATTTCTGTGTTCTCTCGTGCTGGGGAGTGTCAAAAAACGCCTGTGGCGCTGCCTCCTCCAAAATGATACCATCTGCCATAAATATAACCTTGTCTGCCACCTCGCGAGCAAATTTCATCTCATGAGTAACGACGACCATCGTCATTCCGTCTTGAGCCAACTCTCGCATAACACCCAGCACTTCCCCTACCAGCTCGGGATCAAGCGCCGATGTCGGCTCGTCGAACAGCATAATCGCCGGGTCCATCGCCAGCGCACGTGCAATGGCTACTCGTTGCTGTTGTCCACCGGACAGACGTGAAGGATGTACATCCTGCTTGTCCGATAACCCCACCCGCTCCAACAACCGTTGTCCGATGGACATAGCCTTGTCGCGCGGCATTTTTTTTACTGTCAGCAGTCCTTCAATGACATTGCCTATTGCGGTTTTGTGCGGATACAGATTGAATTGCTGAAACACCATCCCCGTCTGTTTGCGAATATCACGAATGGCTGCTTGGCGGACACGAACGGGAGCCGTAGCATCGACCTCAATCCCATTCACCTCAAACTTGCCGGAAGACAGCTCTTCCAGACCGTTCAGGCAGCGCAGCAAGGTACTTTTACCTGAACCGCTCGGGCCGAGTAATACGACGATTTCACGAGCGGCAACCTGAAAATCAATGCTTTTCAGAACCTCTACCTGTCCGAATTGTTTACCTAATCCGTTTGTTGTTATCATCATCTATCATCTCCACCTTAATAAGCTCGAGCCAGACGCTTTTCCACCCGCTCCAGTATAGCGGAGAATCCAATGCTCATAATCCAGTACATCAGGCCAATTTCGAGCAGAAACGGCATATAGAGTAAATACTGTGCCTGTAAAAGCTGTGCCTGTCGCATCAATTCACTGACCCCGATAACCGACACCAGCGACGTTTCTTTAAGCATACCTACAAATGTATTCCCCATCGGTGCAATTGCAATGCGTACCGCCTGAGGAAGAATAATACGCCACATCGTTTGACCGGGCGACATTCCCGTCGCATAAGCTGCCTCGGTCTGTCCCTGGGGTACGGCTAAAATAGCTCCACGGAACGTCTCCGATAAGTACGCTCCTGTGTTAATACTGAGTGCCAGACAAGCAGCCGTCAGCGATCCAAATGATATTCCATAATCATCCAGTCCATAATAAATGACCGCAATCTGTACCAAAACCGGCGTCCCCCGAATGATCGATACATACATGCGCGCCAGCCATCGAACGGGTCGATCCCCCTTCAACCGGGCTACAGCAACAACCAAACCAATGATTAGGCCAAAAAACATAGAGACAATCGTAATATATAGCGTATAATAAGCACCCTTTAATAAAAAAGGGACGTTCTCCCACATTAATTCAAGCATCGTTATATTCCCTTCTTTCAGACGAGTGGCCCCATGTCAGCATAAAAGCCAAGACTGGAGCCAGACGCCTCTAACAGGCTTACGTTATTCTTTTGGCTCCTCGCCAAACCATTTTTTGAAAATTGTTTTGTAAGTGCCGTCTTCCTTCATTTCCTTCAAAGCCTTGTTCAAGGCTTCTTTGAGCTCAGGAGTTTTCTGGTTAATGGCTACACCCGCTTGATCCGATTTAATCGGCTCGCCTACGGCTTTAATTTGGAACCCGTTTTTATCGATAATCGGCTTAAGAGCATACAGATTGTTGATTGTTGCGTCAATACGACCAGAGTTTAGATCCTTTAAGGAAGTAATGACATCATCATACGTTTTAATCTCAAAATCGCCTACCTTCGGCAGTACTTCATTCCGCAGATAAGATTCATCATTCGTTCCCAAGCCGACACCAATAGTTTTGCCTTTGAAGTCCTCCAGCTTGGTGATATCATTTGTTTTGCTGTTTACGATAATGTTTACATTGTTTGTGATATAAGGCTCAGTGAAGTCAATGGCCTTCTTACGATCCTCTGTGATCGTCACCTGGCTAATCACTGCATCGAATTTTTTCTTTTGCAAACTTGGAACCAGTCCCGAGAATTCTTGTGCCGTGAACTCCGGTTTCACTCCAATCCGCTTCGCCAATTCTTTGGCGATATCCACATCAAATCCGTCCAATTCCTTGTTGTCGTTCAAAAAATTGTACGGCGGATAGGTGCCCATCATGCCTACCTTAATTACACCAGCCTTCTTGATTGCTTCGAGCTGGTTACTCGCTGCCACATTACTGCTACCCGCTCCATTGCTAGTATTAGAAGCTTCTGGCTTAGTACCGCAAGCGCTCAGCACAAGGCTGAACAATGCCAGAGCCATAAGTGTAGTTACCAAGAACCCTTTTTTACGTGTTTTCATGTATCGTTCTCTCCTGTCTGGATGTAAATGATTGAGTTCTTCTATGTGATTTGGCTATATTATTTGTTGCCAACGCCCCATTCATGCGATGTTGCACATCTAGCTTTGACCTAATAGTCCATAAAACTCAAAATTAGCCGCCTCTGCCGCCAATCTTTTAGCAGTTATCTGCGTGATGTGGTCATGTGTTCCCTCTGAACCGAATAGCCAGCGTGTAATGACACCTTCGATCATACTCATGAGTAGTGCCGCCCTTAATTCGACATCCAATTCAGCAGGCAACATGTTCAGCTCGATCGCTCTTTCCATATTGCGCCGGAATGCCAGTTCCATCGCGACCCTTGTCTCTCGGATACTCTGGCGCACCGGTTCATCGACACCGCTGCCGATCAACAGCAAACCCATCAGATAGCGGTTCTCCAATGCAAAATCAAATAACCGAACAAACAGCGCCTCCGATGCCTTAACCATATCAGCCAGCGTTCCCGCGTCACGGCGATATCCCTGTCCGATCGCTGACAGTAGTTGTTCACGACCGGTAGCGATAATCTCAAGCGCCAGTGCCTCTTTACTTTTAAAATGCCAATAAAACGTGCCTTGGGCTACTCCCGCCTCTACCACGATATCTGAAATCTTCGTTTGATGGTAACCCTGCTCGGCGAACCGCTTCAATGCAATGTGAAGAAGCTGTGTTCTGCGGTCTGTTTCTTCTCCCGCGTGCTCAGCAGGTTGGTCATTCGAGACGGTCTCCGACTGCTTCGCCTTCCGTGGCTGCATGGGTTTCCTCCTCCCGATTGATCAGTCAGTCAGTTTTGTATTTTTAATCCTATAGGATAAGTATACTTTTGTCAAAGAAAAAAGTGTCAGAATAAAATAAAGTTTTGCTGCTCCAAGCGGCTTTTAAATTTTAAAAACCGACAAATCCCATAAAATAGGTATTAGACTGGCGACAACAAAAAAGACAGCGGCAGTCTTAGACTACCGCTGTTTTATTAAAGAAGGGATGTCCCCCATCACAGATGTCTGGAGAAACACCCCTATCTCTTGACTTTCCGTCTGGTGCATATGGCGGCCGGACGATGTGCCTGATTCCTTGCTCATTCCGCAAAAATCAGCTCCTGTTCGCCTGTCGGCGGTGATCGCTACAAAGCAATACATTTATGTCGTAGGAGCACAATGTCCCCGTACCAAATTATTGCACCGCAGAAATATTGAGGGCGGCCTCTATTTGATATTGGCATTATTATCGAAAAATACTGCATTTCTTTCCCTCTATGCAACCTGCGTAATAACAAGGTGCGCGGAAACTGGTCTTGTTCCTCCAGCTAATGGAGTGATCGTGAGTGCCGCGGCATTGCCAGCAGGATTTCGCACTGTGAGTACTGAATTAATGACCGTTGTTTGCACAAGAGCCATTCCTACTATTTGAGAAGTACCTGTTGCACGCCCGACCACCGTATAAGCCAGGTCAGCGCCGTTGAGTGTTAAAATGAGTTGACCCGGTTCGTTTACACCTACCTGAAACAAAACCTGATAAGTGCCAATTGTAGCCAAGTTAAAAGAACTCGCATTTATACGGGTAATTGCAGTCCCACTGATTGGACCATCTTGCGGAAAACTCACGTCTGTGTCGGGAGCAACAGTTGCTGCATTATCAGGAGGCATCAAGGCAAAGAAATCTGCAAAGCCTAATACTCCACCTGCTGGCCCTGCTGCTCCTGTGGCTCCTGCTGGACCTGTTGCTCCTGCTGCTCCTGTGGCTCCTGTGGCTCCTGCTGGACCTGTTGCTCCTGCTGCTCCTGCTACTCCTGCTGGTCCCGCTGGCCCTGCTGGTCCTGCTGGTCCTGCTGGTCCTGCCAATCCAGCTGCGCCAATTGCTCCTGCAATCCCTGCAAGTCCCTGTGGGCCAAGTGCTCCTGCAAGTCCTTCGGGGCCAAGTGCGCCTATCGCTCCTGCAATCCCTGCCAGTCCTTGGGGACCAATTGCTCCTGCAAGTCCTTGAGGGCCAAGCGCCCCAAGTGCTCCTGCAATCCCTGCAAGTCCCTGTGGGCCAAGTGCTCCTGCAAGTCCTTCGGGGCCAAGTGCGCCTATCGCTCCTGCAATCCCTGCCAGTCCTTGGGGGCCAAGTGCTCCTGCAAGTCCTTCGGGACCAAGTGCTCCTATCGCTCCTGCAAGTCCTGCCAATCCTTGGGGGCCAAGTGCTCCTGCAAGTCCTTGAGGTCCTGCTTCTGCAATTGCTCCCGCAAGTCCTTGAAGTAATTGCTGACCTTTAGGTGGGGGACACGGTACCCGCACTATTTTTTTAATAACTAGAAGACGTCGTTTCTTTTTTTTCCCTTTTGGATGGCAAACAATTGCGGTTTTCTTTTTGCACGATTTTTTTTTATGCAGAAAACTCAACAGTTTCTTTTTTCTTTTCTTTTGGATGGCAAACAATTGTAGCTTTCTTTTTGCACGTTTTTTTTTATCTGGACAACTCAACAACGACACCTCCCTATAAATATGGTTCAGTGTACGTGAGTTGTTTATTTTAGGCATGGACGAATAGCCGGTTATTCGCTAGACTAAAAACCATTTTTAGAATATTGGGTGTTTAGTAGGGTGATGTTATACCACAAACCACCACACTATTTCAGTATGATTACAAAATTTAATCATCCTTCACTGCGTCAACCAAAATCACATTTGGGTCTCTGTTTGTACCTCACAGTGGCAGTGTGCTCCCTGTTCTAAATTCAAATATCGTTTCCCGTTAGCGGAATGCTCGCTAACCGTAACAACATTAGACGTACCTTTCTCGCGTATTGTTCTCTCCACCCCTAGAGTCTTCACTCTTGTCCCCGATGGGGTTAGATTTGATTTCACATAACAAGCTATCTCCCCCTACCTGAATAAATAATATTCCTTAACTGGATGACCTGACTTTTAAGCTCTTTCTCTCTCTCCAAAAAGTAGAGCGAAGCTTGCAGCAACGGGAAGTTCGGTTCCGCTTTACGAGTTTCGTTCTGGATAAAATGGTAAACCTCTTTCAACTCTGAACGATGTTTTGCGCCGGATGGAAGAACATTAAGGGCCGAATCCATCTCCCGGAACAGCTCGGTAAGGAACTGCTCTCTCTCCCCTTGGCGGTCCTCGAGCCCCCAGCTTAAATACCTCTCGAACGAAGCCAGTTTCAGCAGAGGCTTCAGGTTAGAGGCCATCATATGCTTAACGAGCACATTGAGCTTATCCAAAATGAACCTTGCCGTTTCCTCAAGCGATAGAGACTTTTCTTCATAAACGATCCAAAATAAGTACTCCTTCAGAATCGCACGATAGATGGAAACCAAATCCCACAGGAACGGATAAATTTCTTCGCCATAAACCTGTATCAAGCACTCTTTATGCCATCGGATGAGCCGCCCTCTAACCTTGTGTCTAAGCGGCTGGAACTTGGGATCCTGTTGGATGGGGAGCTCCGTGAATTCGACCAGAATATGCTTGTATTCCATAAAATAACGGAATCGCAGAATGATCTGCTGCAGAAACTGCTCTTCTGGCGAGAGTTCGGGAAAGCGTTTCAGTTCATTGACTTGATCAAAATAGGCGTTATGGCATTGATCAAACACCTCGCTGAAGAGGTCTTCCTTGGAAGGGAAATATTTATAGACTGATCCTTTGGCAATACCGCAATCCTCGGCAATATCCTGTATCGTCGTCGAAAGAAACCCATGTTCCTTAAAAAGCTTCATCGCCGATTTTAAAACCTCTTCCCTTGTCACACTCATAAGAAAAATCTCCCCCTTGACTATTCATGAATGATAGTACAAAATACGAAACAGGAAGTCAAATGACTATATGTTCGCGTAATTAAACATACGGTCAAATCGAAGAGATGAGGAGAACATACAGAATGGAACGATTATGGGATCCACAAAAAACAGCGTTGGTTGTTATTGACTTGCAAAAGTGGATAGGAAATCAATACGCCCCTTATTCTGCTGAGCAGGTAGTGTCTAACGCCGCAGCCTTGGCAGATACTTTCCGTGAGCAAAGCTCAATGGTTGCACTGGTCCGGGTATCTAGTAAAGATTTGAAGGATATCCCGCGTCCTAAGTTGGATTCGCCTGGACCCCCCCTGAATCTGCCTGAAGGATGGGATCAAATCGTCCCGGAAATGCGGGTCACCGAGACAGACCATATCATCACGAAGAAGCAATGGGGGGCTTTTTACGGAACGGAGCTCGACCTTCAGTTGCGCCGCCGGGGAATTGATACCATCGTCTTATGCGGCATCGCTACTGAGTTGGGCGTTGATACGACTGCGCGGGAAGCGTTTATGCATGGGTATCAGCTGATTTTGGCGATTGATGCTATGACTGGATTTTCCGAAACCGGGCATGATTACGTAAAAAATTTCATTTTTCCACGCATCGGGCGTACCCGGACAACACAGGAAATCCTCTCTGCCCTTTCAGGCAACTGTTTATAGTTGAAAAAATGACTTTCCCATTCCCCGTGTATTATTTGACCGAATACACGAAGAACGCCACAGCTTGAAACTCGCTTTGCGTTTGCTAGGAATCTCATCTGGCCATACTTAAAGGACGATTATGTGTTCTCAGGGTGCACATATTGGCTGACGGCATGGGATACGACCTGCTGCACCAAATATACAAAGTAACCGCTGAATGACATAGAGCGAACGGCTCGTCGCAATTGGTACGCGCTTCTTGTATAGCAACCAGCATGAGTTCCGCAGTGCCCAATGGGACGAGTACGCCTAGTGGCGCAGCGCTAATGCTAATAAATTTGCATAATTGCCAGTGGAATTGGTGGTGCTCTTTTAAACGGTCTTTTCCAATCATGAGCTGCGCTTTTATTGTCTTTCGTAAGGCCATACGATTTATCGAAAGCTTTAAACTATCCTGCCCGTTAGCTTAAACAAGTACCGGCAGTCTAATGTAGTGTAGTGCTTATGAAAAGTAAATAAGCCCATAACCGTATTTGGAAGCAAATGAATTTTCCAATTTATAAGGGTATGGGCTCTCTTTGATCCTAAATAAGGCAGTGTAGGTTCTTATCACTTATAAAACATCATCGTCTGCTAATATACATTATCATTTTGCTCTTATATGGTAAAAGCAATTTGTTGAGCTGTCGTACCCGTCGTTCAATGCCAATCCCATTCCGAGTAATGGTGATTATTAGGCCCTGTTAGAGCCTCGCGAACGTGATGTAATCGACTTGGACAGGCTCTGCCGATTCGATCCGAAGCGCCCGGTTGATCTGTCCCCGGTGATATTGCCCATGTAAGAGGACCTGTGACAGGATGTCCCGGACGGACGTTTGGAACGGAACCCCGCTCTGATTCGCATAGTCGATCATCTCGTCCAACTCGGATTCCTCAAGTCCTTCGATATAGACGCGATATTGCTCGGCATTTTCTTCGAACATCGTCCGGATCGCCGTCAGGTCTTCTGCTTCCTCCCACAACGAATATTGGGCGCTGCCCTTGCCCTGCAATCGGGACAGCCAGACTCGTTCCGCGACCGCGACGTGCCGAACCAGCTTAAGAAGGTCCTTGTTCTTCGTCTCACTCTCCTCGAGCGCATCCAAGATGCGTCCGTCCGCCCAGTACAAGTGGTCCATCATGCACTTGATCGTCTTCATTTCGGTTCCCCCTCTTCGTCTCATCGATTACTTGAACCTACTATTAACCGTTAGTTTAATCATTTGAATGAACTAAAACAACCTTTACACCAGCCTCATTTTTACGTTCAGCCTTGAAAAATCTTTGATACTTTAATTTCATAACTCTTCTCAGGCACTGCCTTTTAAAAAAAATCATTTGGCTAGGTCTATTTTGTTATTGTCTTTTTCGGGTTTTTAGATGCTTTAATTTTCATGGGAGTTCAATAAAAAGGAAGCTCCCGCGCCAAATATTAATTAAAGAACATACGCGGGTAGCATGTAGTGCTTTTAAAGAAGCCTTTATTTAATCCAAGCACTAAGAAAACGCTTTATTTCCTCAGTCTACAACTTTATTTTTACCTTTGCCATACCTCGTTCAACTAATCTCTTATAATAAACACGAAAACTATTTTCACTTATCTTCGGAGATATTAACAAAAGGGTCATTAGAAATAGAACCCTGTGAGTATCCCGAACGCCTTCATATGCCTGCCTGCTCTTAAATACTGATGTGCCCGAGATTTTATTTTCAGCCGCAACACCAAGATACTTTTTGAATTCTAAATATGTTGAGAAACGCTCTATGTCACCAATCGTACCGATAAAGGTACACGCCATAGATTCACTCGTGATGGGGAAAGGCATAAGTAAGCTTCTTCAATAAGCCACGTTTGCCGTTCAGCTAGGTGTGGAATGTTAAAGCCATAAATCAACTTGAAATTAAAAACCTCCAATAGAAGATTCAGGCAAGCTCTGTCCTCCGTCGATAATAATCGTTTGTCCCGTGATGAAGCCAGCCTCCTTGGAAGCAAGAAATGCAGCTGCATATCCCATTTCTTCAACAGTTCCAAACCGTTTCAATGGAATTGCTGGAAGCATGATTTCAATGTACTCTGGGGTTGTTTGAATCAATTCAGTCATTGTATTTCCGGGCATGATTGCATTGATTGTAATACCAAATGGAGCTAACTCAAGCGCTGCACTGCGAATAAAACCGAGTTGGGCAGCCTTACTAGCACCGTAATGCGACCATCCTACAAATCCTGTCACCGGCCCCGTAATCGAAGATGTTAGCACCACCCTCCCATATTCAGCTTCTTTTAAGAATGGCAGACAAGCCTGTATAGAGAATAATGCTCCACGCACATTAGTATTCATCATACTATCCCAATCTTCAGCAGCCATTTCTTCAATTGTAGCCATAGGGCCAATACCTGCATTAGCACATAACACATCAATGCCGCCAAAGGACTTCGATACTGAATGAGCCATCATTTCCATAGAGGATCGATCCGTGACGTCACCTCTAAACCCTTGTGCGTTTCCGCCGGATACTCTGATTTCGGCAGCGCATATCTCGGCCTCATCTAGATTACGAGAAATAATGGCTACTTTAGCCCCCTTTTTTGCAAAGACTTTGGCGATCCCTTTACCGATTCCCTTACTGGAACCAGTTACAATAACCGACTTGTTTTCAAATGAATTTTCCATTATCTCTTTTCCTCCTTTAATTAATTCGGCTCATTTTACTGTAGCTAATTGCGCTAAATTGATAAAAAGATTTTTATAATAATATTGATGGATTGCATTACTAGATCGATCTTTTCCTCATTATATTACCAATTCCAATTATTTATTAAAGTACTTACGTAGGTAGCATGTAGTGCTTTAAAAAGAGCCTTAACTCAATCTAAGCACTAAGTTTCTTTGAACAAAAAGAGAACCCCCTCAGAGGCTCTCTTTATCCTTTATATCGCTACTACAGCAATGCTTTTGCCGCAATATCCGTACGGTTTTGTTTACCTTCAAAAGCAATACGATCCGCCTGTTCGTAAGCTTTGTTCCGTGCCCCGGCAATATCACGTCCCAAGCCGACCACACCTAATACACGTCCGCCGTTCGTTACCCACTCACCCTGTTCGTTGATGCCTGTTCCAGCATGGAACACAATGGCTTCGTCTACCTGTTCCAATCCGTGGATAGGTACGCCTTTGGCGTAAGCTGCAGGATAACCTCCGGATGCCAGCACCACGCACACCGCCGCTTCATCCTTCCACTCAATCTCCACCTGATCCAGCGTGCCATTTACAGCAGCGAGAAATATATCGAGCAGATCGGATTTTAAACGAGGCAGAACCACTTGAGTTTCCGGATCACCGAAACGTGCATTAAACTCAATGGTCTTCGGCTTGCCGTCCGGCGAAATCATCAATCCAGCAAATAATACACCTCGGAACGGGCGCCCTTCAGCAACCATAGCCTTGGCCGTCGGCTTAATAATCGTCTCAATAGCTTCCTCAATAATGGAATTGGCTATGTGAGGCAACGGAGAATACGTACCCATGCCACCTGTATTCGGCCCTTTGTCACCATCAAAAATGGGCTTGTGGTCTTGCGCTGCAGCCATCGGACGAACCGTTTCACCGTCGACAAAGGAGAGAATCGACATTTCCTGACCAGCCAGAAATTCCTCGATCACGACCTGCGCCCCGGCTTCACCAAACACCTTGGTCACCATAATATCGGAGAGAGCCTTTTCCGCTTCCTCCATCGAGTACGCGACCGTTACCCCTTTGCCTGCCGCCAGTCCGTCTGCCTTGATGACGACTGGGATCGGTTGCTTCTTCAAGTATGCATGTGCTTCCTCGTAAGTATAAAACTTGCGATAGGTTGCTGTCGGAATATAATATTTGTGCAGCAAATCCTTCATGAAGATTTTGCTGCCTTCAATTTCCGCTGCATTTTTACGCGGTCCGAATACTGGAATGCCTTTCGCTTCAAATGCATCCACAATGCCATCTGCCAGCGGATCATCGGGGCCAACCACGACAAGTCCTACCTTTTTGGATTCCGCCAGCTCTGTCAGCGCGTCAAAGTCACTCACCGGAATCGGCACACACTCCGCTAACTGTCCGATACCAGCATTGCCTGGCGCACAATAGATTTGTCCAGCCTTGGGGCTTTTCTTCAGCGCCCATACAATTGCATGTTCGCGGCCGCCCCCTCCGATAACCAAAATATCCATTCAGGTGATTCCTCCCGCTCCCATTAAGATTGTTCAGGTGAAAATGCTGCTGCATCCTCAACTCATACAAGTTAGTGCTTGAAATGACGTACGCCTGTAAAGACCATGGCAATGCCGTATTCGTTAGCAACCTTGATGGACTCTTCGTCTTTGATGGAGCCACCCGGCTGAATAACTGCTGTGATGCCTGCTTTAGCTGCCAACTCCAACGTATCGCCCATCGGGAAAAATGCATCGGACGCCAGTACGGCACCTTTTGCTTTGTCACCGGCCTGCTCGATAGCAATCTTGGCCGCACCGACACGGTTCATTTGTCCTGCGCCTACGCCAATGGTCATATTATTTGCCGCCAGTACGATGGCGTTGGATTTCACATGCTTAACCACTTTCCAGCTAAACAAAAGCTGTTTCAGTTCTTCCTCGGATGGTGCCCGCTCCGTTACAACTGTAAGTGCATCCGAGTCTACAGCGTGAATATCATTTTGCTGAACTACCATGCCGCCTTCAATGGAAGTCACGACGAAACGGCTCTCTGCCTGTTCAGACCGGGAAAGCTCACCCAGATCAAGCAAACGAATATTTTTCTTTTTCGTTAAAATCTCCAATGCTTCTTTCGTAAAGCCCGGTGCCAGTACAATTTCCAAAAAGATTTCGCTCAGCTTATTTGCTGTATCACCGTCAATAATCCGGTTAGCTGCTACGATGCCGCCAAAAATCGAGGTTGGATCAGCTGCATACGCCTTGCTATACGCTTCATAAATACTGCCGCCAATTCCCACACCGCAAGGATTCATATGCTTAACTGCTACTACTGTAGGTTCGCTGAATTCTTTGACAATTTGCAAAGCGGCATTAGCATCATTGATGTTATTGTAAGATAGCTCTTTGCCGTGAAGTTGCTTCGCTGTTGTCAGTGTACCCTTTGCCGCCAATGGCTCACGGTAAAATGCCGCCTGCTGATGCGGATTTTCGCCATAACGTAAATCCTGAATTTTTTCATAGGTTACGGTGTATCGCTCAGGCAACGGCTCACCTGTCACATTCGACAAATAATCGGATATCAAAGCGTCGTATGACGCCGTATGACGGAAAACTTTTGCGGCCAAACGCTTGCGGGTATTCAGTTCCGTATCGCCATCCTTACGGATTTCCTCCAACACTGTGCTATAGTCATCAGCATCGACTACTACACTGACAAAAGCATGATTTTTTGCCGCAGAACGCAGCATCGTTGGACCGCCGATGTCGATATTTTCAATCGCGTCCTCATAAGTTACACCGGGTTTGGCTATCGTTTCCGCAAAAGGATACAGATTCACAACGACCAGATCTATATAACCCAATCCAAGTTCTTTCATCTGACGCTGATGCTCTTCATTATCCCGAACAGCCAGCAAGCCGCTGTGTACCGCAGGGTGGAGTGTTTTAACACGTCCATCCATAATTTCAGGAAAACCCGTTACCTCTGAAATGCCGATGACGGGAATTCCCTCCTTCGACAACAAGCTGCTCGTTCCCCCTGTCGAAACGATCTCCACACCCAATTTGGACAACTCGCGGCAAAATTCCACGATCCCCCGCTTATCCGATACGCTGACGAGCGCTCTTTTAATACTCACCCTGTCTCCTCCTTTAGCTCTTTCAGAAATTTTGCAAAATTCTCTTTTATCATTTTATTTCCCGAGAAATATCGGAAAATGCCTGTACAGCATCCTTGATATGACAATGATATGACAAATTACAATCATTCTTAGAGAAGTGAAATCACTTTGCGACCATTTAATTGGATTTTGCCTTGGGCCAATTTTCCAACTACCTCTGGATATAGCTGACGTTCCACGGATTGAATGGCTGCGGATAAAGATTCCGCTGTATCATGGTCGTCAACTTCCACGACACGCTGGGCAATAATGGCACCCGTATCCATGCCCCCGTCCACAAAATGAACGGTGACGCCACTTACCTTGACCCCATAGGTCAATGCCTGTCCAACAGCATCTTTCCCTGGAAATGCCGGAAGTAGTGACGGATGAATATTAATGATTTTTCCTGCGTAAGCATCGACCATGACGCTGGATAGCAAACGCATGTAGCCAGCTAACACGATGAGATCAATCGATTTCTGCTCCAGTAAAGTCACCAGTTCACGCTCATAGTCTTCTCGAGAAGGATATTCCGTGGGTCGAAAAGTATGGCACGCAATTCCAGCTTTCTGTGCTCTAGCTACGGCAGGAGCCGCAGGCTTGTCGCAGATGAGCAGTTCTACCGAGGCGCCGCCCAGTTCTCCTCGTGCAGCCGCATCCACCAATGACTGAAAATTCGTCCCCTCGCCTGATGCAAAAACAGCAATCCGGTACTCGTTCATTACACCTCGGCTCCCGTAAAGGTCACGATAGAACTGCCTTCCGTTACTTTTCCGATCACATATGCGGCTTCGCCCTGTTCCTTCAGAACTTCGAGTGCAGTCTGTGCATGTTCTTCGCTTATAACGATTACCATTCCAATTCCCATATTAAAGGTTGTGAACATGTCTTTGTTGGAGATTGCGCCTTTTTCCTGCATGAGCTGGAAGATTGGCAAAATCGGCCAAGTGCCGTGTTCTATATCCACATTGACGTGATCCGGTAACACTCTAGGTATATTTTCAATAAAACCGCCACCTGTGATATGCGCCATGCCTTTTACTTTTACCTTGTCCAGCAATGCCAAAACGGATTTCACGTAAATTTTCGTTGGCTCCAGCAGTACATCGCCCAGTTTGCCGTTCAAGCCTTCGATTTCATCATGCAAATCATAGCCCTGCTGTTCTAATAACAGTTTGCGAACGAGTGAGAAGCCGTTACTGTGAACTCCACTGGAGGCCAGTCCAATAACGGTATCTCCAGGAGTAATCGAGCTACCGTTAATGATTTTGCTTTTATCTACAATCCCTACCGTGAATCCGGCAATATCATATTCACCCTCGCTGTACATCCCTGGCATTTCTGCGGTTTCACCGCCTACCAGCGCACAGCCCGATTGATGGCAACCCTCTGCGATTCCAGCGACTATAGCTTCAATTTTCTCGGGCACAACCTTGTCACAAGCAAGGTAATCCAGAAAAAAGAGTGGCTCCGCGCCCCCGACGATAATGTCGTTTACACACATCGCAACCGCGTCAATACCAATGGTGTCATGACGATCCATTGCGAAAGCAAGCTTCAGCTTCGTGCCAACACCATCGGTACCGGAAACGAGTACAGGCTCCTCGTACTTATCCTTATTCAGGCCGAACAACGCACCGAATCCGCCCAAGTCCGTCAGCACTTCGGGACGGAAGGTACGTTTAACGTGCTTTTTCATCCGTTCTACTGCTTCATTACCGGCAGCGATATCTACCCCTGCGTTTTTGTATGCTTCGGACATTCATGAACACTCCTTCAAATGATTGACCCTCCTAAGTCCTCCCTAAAAGGGAGGATTCCATGGGGCTGCTCCCCCTGGACCCCTCAAGAGTCGGTCAGATGTGTAAGGTTGGGTGCTGCTTGGTGGTGGTTCGTGCTGTGAGTCGCGTGTTGTCCTTTGTATTTGTGGGCATAGCCCACAAATACAAAGGACACGCTTTAGTGCGTGGCGGCCTATTCAGTGGCGGCGGGCACGTCCCTGGCTGTTTGCTTCGCAAAGGCGGGGACGTGCCGGGCAAATAAGTGAGCGGCGCCAACAAGCGGCTTACTATTTGACCTGAGGCAGGCAGCTTCGCTCTGCCTGGTGTCGAACTTCACTTCGCTGGCTCAACCTTATAAGAGCAGGGTGACTTTTTATGAGTCACTGCCCCTTTAAAAACTCATGGCATGAAATAGTTATGCCATGAGTTTTTAACTGCCTTACCTATCCTCTTACCCGTGGGAACAAAAGAGGTACAGGCACTGCTGCAAAATGCTGCACACCTGAGGAACGCAGCGGGTGGAAGGATTCTGGAGAAGCGAAGCATTCGCCTTTGCCGCTGGATTCTAACCCTGTAAGGGTTATTCCAATCCAAGAATCCAGCGGCAACAGCGATCGTAGGAACCTTCCACACGCGGAGTGGCCCCGTCAAAACCGCCATCCCCATTCCTGCCATGACTACTGCGCCTCTTTTGTTCCCTTTTCTCAACAACTACATCCGAACTTTTCTTCACCTTTGAAATCTACCTGAGTCGGGTAATCATTATCGAAACAGGCTAGGCACAAGCCGCCTTTGTAATCCTGTTCGTTATATCCGCCTACAGCGGCAATCAAACCCTCGGCGCTCATAAAGTAAAGCGAATCGGCGTTAATTTCCTCACGAATTTCCTCGACAGTTTTGGACGAAGCAATCAGTTCCCGGCGATCCGGCGTGTCGATGCCATAGAAGCACGGGTTTTTAAAAGGCGGTGAGGTAATACGTACATGTACTTCCAACGCGCCCGCATCCCGCAGCATATTCACGATTCGACGGGACGTGGTGCCCCGTACGATAGAGTCGTCGATCATAATGACTCGTTTACCTTCAACAACACGGCGTACAGCGCTCAGCTTCATTTTCACACCCTGCTCGCGTAGCTCCTGACTCGGCTGAATGAAGGTACGTCCAGTGTATTTATTTTTAATCATACCCAGCTCATAAGGAATACCTGTCTGCTCTGCATAACCAATCGCAGCCGAAATACTGGAATCCGGCACTCCCGTCACCAGATCCGCATCGACAAAAGCTTCCAGCGCCATCTGGCTCCCCATTCTTTTGCGTGCAGCATGAAGATTAGAACCATTCAAATCACTGTCAGGACGGGCAAAATAAATATATTCCATCGCGCACAGTGCTTTACGATGCTTGCCTTCACTGTAACGGTCTTCGTGCAGACCATTTTTGTCCAATACCAACAGTTCACCCGGCTCGATATCGCGCAACAGCTCTGCCCCAATCGTTTCCAAAGCACAGGTTTCGGAAGCAAACAAATATGCATCACCTAATCTGCCCATCGTCAACGGACGCAAACCATTGGGATCAGAAGCGACCAGCAGTTTATCATTGGTCATAATGAGAAAAGCAAATCCGCCGACGATACGCTTCAATGCATCTTTGGCGGCCTCCACCAAATCCTTGGACGATCGTGCGATCAAATGCGCCACTACTTCTGTATCGCTGGTCGTTTGAAAAATAGACCCGCCCTGCTCTAGCTCATGCCGGATTTGCAAAGCATTCACGATATTTCCGTTCGTCGCTACCGCTAGATCCCCATCACGATACTTAAACACCAAAGGCTGTGCATTCGTTAGCTTACTATCTCCACTTGTCGAGTAGCGCACATGTCCTATGGCAATATCGCCTGTCAGCGAAGCCATCAAATCTTTATTGAATACTTCTTTTACAAGCCCCATTCCACGATGATAATGGAACTCGTCGCCACTGCTCACACAGATGCCCGCACTTTCCTCCCCGCGATGCTGGAGTGCATGCAATCCGTAATATGCTAGGGAAGCGGCATCGGAGTGTCTGTATACTCCAAACACGCCGCATTCCTCTTTTAATTTATCAAACAGCCCCTCTTTACCAGAGCCTTCATTATAATAATCTCCAGTCCACAACGTCCGTGCTGTTATTTCATCAGACATGGAATGACATCCTCCCAGATTTGCTTCAAACTGGCGACTGCCTCGTTTAAAGCGGGTTGTCCGTTCACCTCAATTGTCAATTGTGTTCCTTCAACTTTTCCTAATACGGTAACTGGCACTTCCAAACCACGCAGATGTGCTTCCAGAGCAGACGCTTTATCCGGCGATGCAGATAACAAAATACGGGATTGGGTTTCGCTAAACAATGCATGGTCAGGACGCAAGCTCGTTTCTACGTTGACCTGTGCTCCCAATCCGCCGCTAATCCCGGATTCTGCAAGCGCTACAGCCAATCCGCCCTCTGCCAAATCATGCGCAGATTGTACCAATCCGGTCTGAATCGCTCCCAGTACCGCAGTCAGCAGTTTTTTCTCTACGTTCAAATCCAGCTCAGGCGGGCGTCCCTCGGATACACCGTGTACGACAGCTTGGAACTCACTGCCTCCCAGCTCGGCCTTCGTTTCCCCCACTAGGAAAATTACATCACCTTCGGCTTTGAAGCCTTGTGTCGTAATATGGTCTGTATCATGAACCAGTCCTACCATACCGACAACAGGCGTCGGATAGATGGAGCCTTTGGCATTTTCATTGTACAAGCTGACATTGCCCCCGATAACAGGTGTATCCAGTACACGGCAAGCTTCTGCCATACCGTCCACGGCTTTTTCCATTTGCCAGAAAATATCCGGCTTTTCAGGGTTACCGAAGTTCAGGTTATCCGTAATCGCCAACGGCTCGCCGCCGGAGCATACAATGTTACGCGCTGCTTCGCTGACTGCAATCCGTCCGCCTACCTCTGGATCAAGGTATACATAACGTCCGTTACAATCTGTCGTCATGGCGAGCCCCTTACGAGTTCCACGCACAGTCACAACAGCTGCATCCGATCCCGGACGAACGGCTGTACTCGTGCGAACCATGTAGTCATACTGCTCGTATACCCATTTTTTACTGGCTACACTTGGTGAAGACAGCACCTTTTTCAACGCACCGTTCAAATCCGTCACTTCAGCGTAACGAAGTGTGTCAATCGCAGCATTTTGTTCATAATAAGCAGGGACTTCGGAAGGCTTGTCATAAATCGGACACTCGTCAACCAGCGCCGTCACTGGCATATCTCCGACCACTTCATTGTGATGGAACAAACGCAAACGACCGTCATCCGTCACTTTACCGACCTTGGCACAAATAACGCCCCAGCGATCGAAAATTTCCAGTGCCTGTGCTTCATCCTTAGGCTCTACTACGAACAGCATCCGTTCCTGTGATTCGGACAGCATCATTTCATAAGGTGTCATGCCCTCTTCACGCTGCGGTACCTGATCCAGATACAGCTCCAGGCCGTTGCCAGCCTTACTCGCCATCTCCGCGCTGGAGCAGGTAAGCCCCGCGGCACCCATATCCTGAATACCCAGCACAATACCGCTGTCGATCAGTTCCAGACAGGATTCCATAACCAGCTTCTCCATAAAAGGATCGCCTACTTGAACCGCAGTCCGGTTCGCTTCAGATTCTTCTGTCAGCTCAACCGATGCGAATGTCGCTCCGTGAATCCCATCACGACCTGTCGGCGGGCCCACATAGAACACCGGGTTACCGACCCCTTTAGCAACACCACGCTGGATTTTATCATGGTCAATCAGTCCGACACACATTGCATTAACGAGCGGATTGCCTTCGTAGCTTTCATCAAATACAACCTCGCCACCTACAGTCGGAATACCGATACAGTTCCCGTATCCCGCAATACCAGACACCACATGCTCGAACAAATATTTCACACGGTCGCTCTCCAGCTTGCCAAAACGCAGAGAGTTCAACACCGCAACTGGTCTTGCACCCATGGAGAAAATATCACGGATGATACCGCCTACCCCAGTCGCTGCCCCTTGAAAAGGCTCCACAGCCGACGGATGGTTATGGCTTTCGATTTTAAATACAACCGCTTGGTTGTCACCGATATCTACAATGCCTGCGCCCTCACCGGGTCCCATCAGAACTCGCGGACCGCTCGTTGGAAAACGACGCAGCAGCGGCTTGGAGTTTTTATAAGCACAATGCTCTGACCACATGACACTAAATACGCCAATCTCCGTATAATTGGGCTGACGTCCCATGAATTCACAGATCAACGCATATTCACTGTCCGATACACCCATCTGCTGATACAGTTTATGTTCGGCAACCTGCTCTGCCGTCGGTTCCTTAGCGGACACTTGCTGCGCCATGTCGATCCCTCCAAGCGTTCAAAATAGATGTAAACATACGTTTGCCGTCATCTGTTCCAAGCAATGCGTCCACCGCGCGTTCCGGGTGGGGCATCATGCCCAGCACATTACCTTGCTCATTACAAATCCCTGCAATATCCGTCACGGAACCATTAGGATTATCTTTATACTTAAATACAATCTGATTGTTCGCCTGCAAACGAGCCAGCGTCTCATCATCACAGTAATAGTTGCCTTCGCCGTGGGCGATCGGAATGACGATCTCTTCACCAGCAGCGTAATCTTTTGTAAAAGGTATTTGGTTATTCGCAACCTGCAACACCGTATCCCGGCATAGGAATTTCATCGACAGATTACGGCGTAAAGCCCCTGGCAGCAGCCCAGCTTCGGTCAGAATTTGAAAACCGTTGCAAATCCCCAAAATATATTTGCCCTCGGCAGCCGCTTTGGCAACTTCCTTCATCACCGGAGCAAACCGGGAAATCGCGCCGCAACGCAGGTAATCCCCGTAGGAGAAGCCTCCTGGAACAAGAATACAATCATAAGGCGACAGATCCGTCGCAGTATGCCAAACATAATCGACAGGTTCACCGACCGTGTCCTCTACCGCCTTATAGCAGTCAATATCACAGTTGGAGCCCGGAAAAACCAGAACTGCAAATTTCATGGAATCAGCCCTCCAGTTCGTAGCGGTAGTCTTCAATGACCGTGTTGGCCAACAGCTTTTCGCACATCTCAATGATGCGCTTTTCAGCACTCTCGCGGTCTGTTGTATCCAGATTCAATTCCATATACTTACCAATTCTGACGCTGTCCACTTCTCCAAAACCCATAGAATGCAGTGCGCCTTGCACCGCAACCCCCTGCGGGTCCAAAACGCTTTGCTTAATCGTGACATAGACTGTTGCTTTCATCATGTTCCTTCAGTTCCTCCTCCGAATGAGTGAATCCTATTGGTTGAATTATGATTACTATTTACTGTGCCGTCAGACGCCGCCAAATATCCGTATATCTTGCAGTTGTTTCTTCTACGACCTCAGCAGGCAACGGATCGGGCTTGCTATTCTTGTCCCAACCGGATGATGCCAAATAGCTTCGTACCGGCTCCTTGTCCATGCTGTCAATCTCAACATCCAGCTCATACTTTTCCTGCGCCCAAAAACGGGATGAATCTGGAGTGAAAATTTCGTCTATCAAAATCACCTTACCGTTAACAAGACCAAACTCAAACTTGCAATCGGCTAAAATAATCCCCCGCTTCTCGCAGAATGCACGTGCAAATTCATACAACGCCAAGCTCTTTTCCTCAAGCTCACCTGTTAGTTCAACCCCGACCAGTTCTTTCATTTGGTGAAGTGAAATGTCCTCGTCGTGTCCAACATCATTTTTTGCAGCCGGTGTAAATAAAGGCTTGGGAAAGCGCTCATTTTTGCGCAGTCCCTCTGGCAATGGAATGCCGTTCACCTCACCGTTCTGCTCATACTGACGCCAGCCGCCTCCGGTAATATATCCGCGCACCACACACTCAATGTCGATGCGTTCAGCCTTCAGCGTGACCATGATACGGTCCTTCAGCAACTCTTTATTCTGTTCGTCGATCACATGCCCGAGCTTGTTCACATCGGTGTGCACGACATGGTTTTCCAACAAGTCTTTCGTCTGCTCAAACCAGAAAGCGCTGAGTTTATTCAGCACATTCCCCTTTTCGGGCACGGGTGGCTCTAACACATAATCAAAAGCCGAAATTCGGTCCGTCACGACAATCAGAAAATGCTCTCCGAGATCATACAGTTCACGCACCTTGCCTTTGTACAAGAGCGGCGCATGGATCAGACCTTCGGCAGTAGACAATGACATTTCATTACACCTCTTTCAAAGAAGTTTGCCCCTCCTAAATCCTCCCCTCGGGGAGGACCCCCAGGGCTGCTGCCCTCGGGACTCCCGCAAGGGTTGGCTGGTGAGCAGGGGATGACGAGTTGTTGGAGCTGTAGTGCTGGCAAGCGCGTTTCGCTGGATGAAGGCTTGTGGCACAAGCCCTCATCCAGCAACGCTTTTACGTTGGTGAAAAGCGACGTTTTTACGAGTATGACATCGTAATGGCGTTGAAAAGCTCTAAGCTGCAATTTTATATGCAGCTTACGGGTGCTGCGGCTCTGTGCATGCCGCAGACCATTCCGGCCCGGGGCCGTAGCTGACTTGGCAGCATGACAAGTCGCCTGCCCTCGGCCCGTGGCCACAGCTCGGCACGTCATGCGGCCGAGCGTGAAGGCTTCGCCTGTTGTGCGCATATGCCTACGTTGCGCACCTTCGGGTGGCTCAAGGCTTCGCTTCTTGAGCCTGCACGTTCTCGTGAGGACAGCAGGCTGTTTGCTACGCAAATTCGGCAGCCCTCACGAGCACGTTGCTTTGCGATAGAAAAGCAGTGGAACACGCTTTTCGATCGTTCTTCGGGGTGGTGCGGTATCTTATGTGCCGCACCTTCCCTAGTTCTGCTCCCTCACGAAGGTTGGTGCTGGAAGCAGCGGAGCGGACGGAATCGTTCTGGAGAAGCGTTAGCGCTTGCCTTTGCCTCTGGATTCCAGCCAATATCTGGTCTTATACAATCACAGGAATCCAGGGGCAACAGCAATCAGAAGAATGATCCGTTCGCGCAGCGGCCTCACCAAGCGCCAACCTTCCCTCTACTCCCCTAATCCCAGCTTTTTGAAGATCGTATCCACGTTCTTCAGATGCCAGGCTGGGTTGAACGCGTCCTCGATTTCGTCTGCGCTGAGCACGGCAGTAATTTCCGGGGTCGCCTCGACGATTTCGCGGAATTGGCGTTGCTCTTCCCACGCCTGCATAGCACGCGGCTGCACAGTATCGTAAGCTTTTTCACGACTAAAGCCTTTGTCAATCAGCTTCGTCATAATACGACCGGAGAACGGTACGCCGTACGTACGGGCCATATTGCGCTTCATATTTTCAGGGAAGACCGTCAGATTTTTTACGATATTACCAAAACGGTTCAGCATGTAGTTCAACAGCATCGTTGCATCCGGCAGAATGATGCGTTCTACGGAAGAATGCGAAATGTCGCGTTCATGCCACAGGGTTACGTTCTCATACGCCGATACCATATGCCCACGAATCACGCGTGCCAGACCGGAGATATTTTCACTTCCGATCGGATTGCGTTTATGCGGCATCGCGGAAGATCCTTTTTGACCCTTGGCAAAGGCTTCTTCCACCTCACGGAACTCACTCTTTTGCAGAGCACGGACTTCTGTAGCAAATTTGTCCAACGATGTGGCGATCAACGCTAATGTTGCCATGTATTCGGCATGACGGTCGCGCTGTAGCGTCTGTGTAGAAATCGGTGCAGGCTTGGTGCCCAGCTTGCGGCATACAAATTCTTCTACAGCCGGGTCAATGTTGGCATATGTTCCCACTGCACCGGACATTTTACCGTATTGTACTTGGTCAGCCGCAAAACGAAAGCGTTCCAGATTGCGCTTCATTTCCTCGTACCACAATCCCATCTTCAGTCCAAACGTTGTTGGCTCAGCATGTACTCCGTGTGTGCGCCCCATCATCGGTGTATGCTTGTAAGCCAATGCCTTTTCCTTCAAAATTTCAATAAAATTCAAGATATCACGTTCCAGAATTTCATTTGCCTGCTTTAACAGGTAGCCCAGTGCCGTATCAACTACGTCTGTAGAGGTCAAACCATAATGTACCCATTTGCGCTCGTCTCCAAGACTTTCGGACACCGTGCGGGTAAAAGCAATGACATCATGTCTTGTCTCCTGCTCAATTTCATAGATCCGTTCAATATCAAAACTTGCATTCTTACGCAGAGCCACAGTATCCTCTTTAGGAATAACTCCTAATTCCGCCCAAGCTTCACAGGCACACAGCTCTACTTCCAGCCACGCTTTAAATTTATTTTCTTCCGTCCAAATCGCTCTCATTTCCGGTCTGCTATAGCGTTCGATCATGACTATTTATTCCCCCAAATATTGGTTTGTTCAATCCATTCCAGCGCTTGTTCCGCATCCTGGCACAATAGATTAATATGTCCCATCTTTCGGCCTGGCTTGGCTTCACTTTTTCCATACAAATGCAGCTTGGGTACAACATCCAATCTTTCAGCTTCGACATCCGATTGCGCAAACCGCCGAATCACGTCCTCCAAATGCTCACCTAGCACATTGACCATCACGACTGAAGTCAGCAGCTTCGTGCTGCCCAAGGGTAAACCGCAAATCGCACGTATGTGCTGCTCGAATTGCGACGTCGCGCATCCCTCCATCGTGTAATGACCGGAATTATGCGGTCGTGGTGCCAACTCATTAACGTACAATTGTCCGTCTTCGGTGACAAACATCTCCACAGCAAGCAGTCCCACCGCACTCAGCGACTCTGCCACAGCCAGCGCCAACTTGCGTGCTTCCTGCTGAACAGGTTCTGGCACACGCGCAGGCACAATCGACGTGTGCAAAATATTGTTCACGTGAATGTTTTCGGCAGGTGGAAAGGCTTTGGCTTCACCGTTCGTGCTGCGAGCTACAATCACCGAGATTTCGCAGCGAAAACGGATGAACTGTTCCAATACCAGTTCCGCACCGCCTCCTGCCAGTTGTTCGTAGGCAACCGTGGCTTCCTCCGGTTGGCGAATGACCACTTGTCCCTTGCCATCATAACCACCGACTGCTGTCTTGAGCACACACGGTACACCCAGTTCAGCTACCGCTTGAACCATATCCGCAGGGCTACTGATTTCACGATACGGAGCGACAGGGACACCAGCAGCTTCAATAGAACGCTTTTCTCTCAGACGATGCTGTGTTGTGTACAAAAGACTGCTGCCTTGCGGAACGCTGGATTCCTGTTCCAAAAGTGCAGCCACACCTGCGTCCACATTTTCAAACTCATACGTGATCACATCGCACCGCTCAGCCAGTTCTCTGGCTGCATGCTCATCATCATAGGCAGCGCGGATTTGTTCTGACACCTGTCCACATGGGCTATCCGGTGTAGGGTCCAGTGTCACAAAGCGATATCCTAGATTGGTTCCCGCCAGTACAAGCATTCTTCCTAATTGCCCGCCTCCCAAAAGTCCAATCGTTGTACCAGGAGGTCGGATACGGCCTGTGGGTTCACATGCCCCATTCATAGCGAGTCACTACCTTCCAGTACCTCATCACGGATACGGTCGCGTCTCGCCAAAACCCGCTGGCTTATCTTTTCGTCAAAAGCGCCTAATATTTGTGCTGCCAGCAGCCCTGCATTCGTAGCACCTGCCTTACCGATTGCCACAGTGGCAACCGGAATACCACCCGGCATCTGCACAATGGAGAGCAGGGAGTCCAGACCGTTCAGAGCCTTCGACTGAACAGGCACACCAATGACCGGCAAGGATGTCTTCGCAGCCACCATCCCTGGCAGATGCGCAGCCCCGCCCGCTCCAGCAATAATGACCTTTAGTCCACGCCCGGCGGCCTCTTCGGCAAAACGAAACATTAAATCCGGTGTACGATGGGCTGAAACTACTTTTTTCTCATATCCGATTTCAAGCTCGTCCAGCACAGCACATGCATGCTGCATGGTGTCCCAGTCTGATGTGCTGCCCATAATGACAGCGACCTGCACTGACATGTCCTTCACTCCCTGTTTATCAATAAGCGCCAAAAATCCGGCACTCGAAAATAACGTTATTTTCAAGACACCGGACTACGAAAAAACAAACGACAGAGCCTCTTAAAGGCATGCCAAAAGCAAGCCTCTTCCACCGCATCCAATGCGGCTTCAGCCGTATGTCTCCCGTAGTCCGGAAATTTAAGGTTTCCAGGTAGAAACTTCCGGGCCATATCCCCGGCATTATACGAGTTAGCATTGTGCCTATTCCATACCCAACGATATTCTTTACAAGTATGATCGTGGTCAGTTTCGGCTCAAACATGTGTACCTTATTAAATTGTACCTAAAGTTCATTTTTTATCGACAATACACTTCCTAGTTTAACAATTCCCTACACCTTATGTCAACTTGAAAACGAACATTATAATAATCATACAATAGAATGTTCGTGTTTAACGAAATCAACACCCTTATATACCCATAGGTCAGGACTATTGTATTACATTTAGCTATCTCTCACCTATCCTGATAACAGCGAGCGCACCGCATTTCACTGACAAAAATAAAAGTCGGCACTCCCTATACAGGCAGTAAACCGACCTTTACTTTTTTATTCAGTTATTTTACGACCAGCACAGGAATACGCGCATGCTGCACCACATTGTGGCTTACACTGCCCAATACGAATTCACGGATACCACCTAAACCGCGGCTACCGATCACAATTACATCAAAGCCATTCTCATTGGCATAATCCAAAATGACTTCGGCTGGCGAACCTTGAATGAGCTCCACCTTGGCATCTACGCCTTGCTCAGCAAGCCGCTTTCTAACTTCATCCGTAGTTTGTTCGGCCAAATCGTAATATTCTTTATTCACCGAAGCTGGAATTGGAGCCAAACCTTCGCCCATAAAAATCCGTGGAAAATCAAATGCTGTTACCACCTCAAGCTGCGAGGACGGAGATGCCTTGACCAATTCAGCCGCCTTCAACAAAGCCTTGTTGGATGCATCCGAACCGTCATAAGCAAGCAATATTTTTGAAAATAGCATAATACGCACCTCTTCCTCATTCAGTTTGTTGATTCAAAGCCTAAAATATGTATTCCTGTTGTTGTTCATGCCATGTCATCACTGGATGGCTGGAGTAGTCTCCTCACTCATCATTAAACTTCCCTATGAGAATCTAAACTCCTCCCCTTTACCGTAAAAAATACCCATACAGCAATGCATTCATGAATAGCAACGCAGGAATACCTAATCTGAAGCTCATATGCCGTGTTTTATGGCGTTTACGGTACATGGCAATTAGCACGCCTAATGCTCCCCCGATCAGGGCCAGGAAAAACAACGTCCGTTCAGGTACACGATCGCGATGTTTACGTGCTCTCTTTTTATCTTCCGACATTACCAGATAGCCTACTGCATTGATAAACAGTAGCCATACCAACAAGCCTGTCTGCAATGTCTCTCCTCCTTTTGCACACCTACCAAGTTCAGGATTAGGCCTTATATAGCGCTCTCCCCCTCATTATAACCCCACCCCTTTTACAGAAACAACGCCTCCCCTGACTTGGATAGTGCTTTTGCGGAAATAGTAAGGTGGCATAAGGGCGACCCTGAGTGCATCTATTTTGTCTTAAAGGAGGAACTGCGATGGAAAGCACCCATGAATACGTTGAAAAGCTGCGAGAAAATGCAAAAAAGGCAGAACGCAACCGCAAACGAGGAAAAGGAACTCCCAGCGCCAGCTTGCCGACAAAACAGCATACCAACAATCCTTGATCAAGAATCTGTACTAAGCTGTATAGCCACGTTATTAACGTATAGTATCAACTTAACCTTGCAGCTTTTCCTGAGAATTGAGTACAAGGTAAACTCCGTTGTTTAGCTTCCACAATAACAACAAGCAGACTCCTTATGAGATATCTGCTTGTTGTTTTGTTTTGCAAATATTTCTCTGAAATCGATTACATTTGTAATAAATAAGTTCTAAAGTCATATTTTCTAACATAAGTGTTGACTAAAAACAATTTTACACCCTATAATTCGTGATATTAACGTAATTCGACAAAATATTTGTCAGTTAATCTATCATTAATATTTGAGGTTTAAGATTGGAGAGGAGCTTTATATGACTAACATGAAAAAAATGACGATGATTCCCCTGTTGGCTAGCTTTATTCTCGGTAGTACCTTATGGAGTGGTGGAGTGACCGCCAACGCTGCGGTTGCGCCTACAACCAGCACAACTGCACCTACTTCTACCACTACAACGTCAGACAAATCCGAAAATCCTCAAACCAATCATTTACCCAATATTAAAATACTTGCCACGGGAGGGACCATTGCAGGATCATCTTCCGTCAATACTGATACGACCGGCTACAAAGCAGGAGCGTTAGGTGTGGAAACCTTGATCAATGCCGTTCCTGAGATGAAAAGTATTGCAAATGTCAGTGGTGAACAAGTTGTTAATGTAGGTAGCCCCGACGTTAATAATGAAATCCTCTTAAAACTTGCCAAACGTACCAATGAATTGCTTGCCAGAGACGATGTAGACGGCATTGTCATTACACATGGCACAGATACATTAGAAGAAACCGCTTATTTCCTCAATCTTGTTATCAAAAGCGATAAGCCAGTAGTTGTCGTTGGCTCTATGCGTCCAGCTACTGCCATCAGTGCCGATGGTCCCTTCAACCTGTATAATGCAGTGAAGGTCGCCGGGGCTTCGGCCTCTAAAGGTCAGGGTGTACTCGTCCTGCTGAACGACCGTATCGGTGCAGCAAGATACATCACCAAAACGAACACAACAGCAGTCGATACGTTCAAGTCTGTAGAGCAGGGATACCTGGGAGCGGTTGTGGGTGATCAAGTGTACTACTACAACAAATCCACGCACAAGCATACGACTTCTTCTGTATTCGACATCTCTAACCTGACTCAACTACCGCAAGTAGATATTTTATACGAGTATCAAAACAATGGTCGCTATCTGTATGATGCAGCCGTAGCAGCTGGTGCCAAGGGTATTGTCGTAGCTGGTTCCGGTAATGGTTCCTTGTCCAAGACCTCCTCAGAGGGCGCAGAGGCCGCAGGTAAAAAAGGAGTGATCATTGCCCGCTCCAGCCGCGTGGGAAGTGGAGTTGTGTCCCCGTCAACAAAAGACGCGGCATCGAACTTTGTGTCGACCGATTCGCTTAATCCGCAAAAAGCACGGATTTTGCTCATGCTTGCTTTGACCCAAACACACGATGTTAACCAAATTCAATCCTTTTTTAATGAATACTAAAAGCAGTCATCCCAAATCAAATAAATAGATCATCTTTATTATGAAAAAGAAGCAGCGATTACGGTTGACCACCGTAACTGCTGCTTCTTTTTTTTGCGAGACAATTCTAGCATTAGTAACTATTTCATCTGATATCCAATCGTCTTGGTCTTAAACAGTAATTCGTTGTTCCTCCCATGTAGCATCAAGACTGCTGTTTGGGAATCCCATTCAAGCTTGGAGGATATTTCGCTTGCTTCTCTGGATGAGGAGCGATTTCTTCCTCCAGAATACTTGATTTATTTTGCTGATTATTGATTTTAAGCGACTTATGCTTGGGCATAAATACTCACCTCCTCGGATTACCATGCCAAGGAGTGATCGTTTTTATACCGACGTATACCTGCTGATTATGTTGACTACAGCACTTTTGGTCATCCGTTATTTGCCCTGCTTTTGTTCCATCGCTGCTTTTAGCAAATCACCCAAACTGGAGCCAAAAGATTCCTGTTTTTCAAATTGTCTTACTAGCTTTTGCTGTTCCCGTTTGTTTACCCGTTGCTTGTCCGTATCCAACGTCTCAGTAATGCCGCAGGGCAGGCATCTTACATATAGCCCTGCCTTGCCCTCTTTCATTTCCATTTTCTTATGACACTGCGGACAACGTCGATTGGACAAACGTTTTTCCCCTGAACGACGGTAACCGCAATCCGCACTTGGACATACAAGGAACTTTCCTTTCTTGCCCTTCTTTTCCAACAGCTTTGTACCACAATCAGGACAATGACTATTCGTCACGTTGTGGGGCTTGTACTCCGCACTGCTATTTTTTACAGTGGAAACCAATTCTTTCGCCATAGCACGAATAGAATTCAAAAACGGTTCCGGTTGTCCTTGACCACGAGCAATCCGTTCCAGCTCCGCTTCCCAACGTGCCGTCAGTTCGGGCGTTCGAAGCTGTGGAGCTGCCAGTTCAATCAGTTGTTTACCTTTCCCCGTGGGATGCATCACGTTCCCCTGACGCTCAATCGTATCCGAGCTGACAAGCTTCTCGATCAGATCTGCACGGGTAGCAGGAGTACCCAGTCCATGCTTTTCCATCTGAGCGAGCAGGGCTGCTTCTGTATACCGCTTCGGCGGCATCGTTCGCCCAGCACGTACAAGACAACGCTGTAACCGGACTGAATCTCCTTTTTGCAGCTCAGGTAAAATAACGCCTCGTCCATTATTTTCCCGATCCTCTGCTTCTTCATCATCCATATCATAATGGTTCGCGTCATATACAGCACGCCATCCGCTATCTTTTACCGTTGTGCCTTTTACCTGAAACGTCTCCTGCTCCACCGTTACTGATACGGCTACAGCATCATAACGTGCAGGCGGATAGAATAGACTGATAAAACGTCGTGCAATCAGATCATACAGTTTACGTTCCTCCGGGCTCAACTGATTAAGCAATAATGTCTGCTCAGTAGGAATAATCGCATGATGATCCGTGACTTTACTGTCATCCACAATTCGCTTTGTGATTGGTAGGTTGTTACGCAAAAGCGGACGTGCCAAGGAAGCATATGGACCTACTGCTACACTACTGAGCCTTTCCTTAAGTGTGTCCACCATATCGGATGTCAAGTAACGGCTGTCCGTACGTGGATAGGTCACCAGCTTATGCTGTTCATACAGACGCTGAAGCAGGTTAGACGTCTGTTTAGCCGAAAAGCCATAGCGCTGATTAGCATCTCTTTGCAGCTCCGTTAAATCATACGCTAACGGGTGAGGCTCGTTTTTTTCGCTCTTTTTAACACTCGCAACTGTGCCTTTGGCCCCCTCAAGCCTGCGGCGCAAAGCCTCTGCTTGAGTGCGGTCAAACATGCGTGAATCCCCGCTCTCTGCCCGCCAAGTTGCCTGAAAATCGCCGAAATCCGCCGTCAAAGTATCATATTCCTGAGAACGGAATTCGGTAATTTCTTTCTCACGCTCCATAATCATCCCCAGCGTTGGTGTCTGCACTCTTCCAGCCGAAAGTTGGGCGTTATAACGACAAGTCAACGCGCGAGTTACATTGAGACCAATCATCCAGTCTGCTTCAGCTCTACAGCGAGCCGATTCATATAAACGATCAAACTGCTGACCAGGCAATAGCTTTGCGAAACCTGCCTTAATCGCCTTGTCCGTCTGCGAGGATATCCATAAGCGCCGGAAGGGCTTTTTCCAGTTTGCCATTTGGATGATCCAGCGTGCCAACAATTCTCCTTCACGAGCAGCATCTGTTGCCACGATAAGCTCTCCAATGTCCTGCCGCTTCATGAGCTGCTGCACAGCTTTGAACTGGTGATTACTTTCGCGCAGCACCTTTAACTTTGAACTCTTCGGAAGAATAGGCAGGTCCTCCAAATTCCAGGTCGCATACTTAGAATCGTAATCCTCCGGCTCTGCTAAGCCGACCAAATGTCCCAGTGCCCACGTCACCACGTACTGGGGGCCTTCTATATAACTTTTATGCTTCTCGCGGCTCCCCATCACACGTGCAATCTCTCTGGCCACGGACGGTTTTTCTGCCAATACCAATACCTTCATGTTACGCTCCTTTCTCTCATAGTGTTAATTATACCATCCTGCCATCTTACGATAAATTCTAATGCCAACGGCTCTTATTAACATGATGCTACATACTATTGCTATTGCTTCTACATCGGTTAGGATAACTTACAAATCAGGCACACTCCATTTTAATAGCAGACCCGCATAGGTGAGGCCTCCCCCAAATCCATATAACAACATATGTTGTCCATATCGTAAACGTCCATCATCCAAACCACACTGCAAAGCCAACGGGATGGATGCCGCCGATGTATTACCATACAACTCTACGCTGGTCAGCGTTTTTTCCAAAGGTACTGTACTTCTTTCACATATGGACTCGATCATTCTCAAATTAGCGCTATGAGGGACAAACCAGTCAAGATCCTCCTTCTTCATATTTGCCTTATCCAATAATCGTTCGATTCCCGTTGGAACAGAGCGAACAGCCCATTTATAAACCTCACGTCCATTTTGAGCAATAAATCCATGGTCTTGCAGCTTCTCTCCATCCAAATGATCAGACAATCCCACACGGTAAAGATGTGCTCCCCCATGCCCATAAGTACCTATATCTGAAGTTAAAAATGAACCTTCATCCTCGTCATATTCAACAAGTGCAACTCCTGCACCATCTCCAAAAAGTATACACGTCGTCCGATCCGTATAATCTGTAATTTTGGATAACGTTTCGGCTCCCACTACTAGCACCTTACGATGCAGACCACTCGTAATAAGGCCATTTGCCAAATGAAGTCCATAGGAAAAACCTGCACATGCTGCACTAATATCCATTGACCCCGTGTTCGGAATATTAAAATGAGCCTGAATACGTGAAGCGGTGCTTGGAAAGTAGTAATCAGGTGTACTAGTCGCTACAATGATCATCTCAACATCGTTTATATTTACGTCATACAGGTTAATCATACGTGTAATAGCTTGTATACATAAATCAGATACATATTGATCTTCAGCCGCAATTCGTCTTTCACGCATACCCGTTCTTTGTATAATCCACTCGTCACTAGTGTCCACAAGTTTCTCCAAGTCGGCGTTTGTCAAAATGCGCTCAGGCACATAAGTGCCAAAGGCCGTAAGCTTAGCTTTTGAATTCAACAATCTGATCACTCTCCTTTGTAATCCTTATTCATATTATAACACCAGATACTAATACCTGGTACTAAATTATTTTAAAAACGTCTTCTTATTTACTAGTTAATATCCACTTATCCAGTTGAACTTATAACAAACTCGCTTTAAATAAAATCCCTCTGCCTTTTAACGCAAAAAAGAGACCATGATCTTCAGAAGATCATGGTCTCTTTTGTTTATTGCTTGGCGACGTCCTACTCTCCCAGGACCCTGCGGTCCAAGTACCATTGGCGCTGGAGGGCTTAACGGTCGTGTTCGGGATGGGTACGTGTGGAACCCCTCCGCTATCGCCACCAAACGTGAATTTACATCGTAAATTCTTTTTCAGGAATCAGCATCGCCAAATGCTGTGTGTTCGCTTGCTTCATATAAGCTACTTGAGCTTATACAATACAAAACTTACACCCTGAAAACTGGATCCGAAACTCATTTGCGTTTTATTTTTAGGATAAGCCCTCGACCGATTAGTATTGGTCAGCTCCATGCATTACTGCACTTCCACCCCCAACCTATCTACCTCGTCGTCTTCAAGGGGTCTTACTAATTGGGAAATCTCATCTTGAGGGGGGCTTCACGCTTAGATGCTTTCAGCGCTTATCCCTTCCGTACATAGCTACCCAGCGGTGCTCCTGGCGGAACAACTGGTACACCAGCGGTACGTCCATCCCGGTCCTCTCGTACTAAGGACAGCTCCTCTCAAATTTCCTACGCCCACGACAGATAGGGACCGAACTGTCTCACGACGTTCTGAACCCAGCTCGCGTACCGCTTTAATGGGCGAACAGCCCAACCCTTGGGACCTACTTCAGCCCCAGGATGCGATGAGCCGACATCGAGGTGCCAAACCTCCCCGTCGATGTGGACTCTTGGGGGAGATAAGCCTGTTATCCCCAGGGTAGCTTTTATCCGTTGAGCGATGGCCCTTCCATGCGGTACCACCGGATCACTAAGCCCGACTTTCGTCCCTGCTCGACTTGTAGGTCTCGCAGTCAAGCTCCCTTCTGCCTTTGCACTCTTCGAATGATTTCCAACCATTCTGAGGGAACCTTGGGGCGCCTCCGTTACTCTTTAGGAGGCGACCGCCCCAGTCAAACTGCCCACCTGACACTGTCCTCGCACCGGATTACGGTACCAAGTTAGAACCTAGATACGATCAGGGTGGTATCCCAAGGATGCCTCCCTTCAAGCTGGCGCTCAAAGTTCAACGGCTCCCACCTATCCTGTACAGATCGTACCCAAATTCAATATCAAGCTGCAGTAAAGCTCCATGGGGTCTTTCCGTCTTGTCGCGGGTAACCTGCATCTTCACAGGTATTAAAATTTCACCGGATCTCTCGTTGAGACAGCGCCCAAGTCGTTACGCCATTCGTGCGGGTCAGAATTTACCTGACAAGGAATTTCGCTACCTTAGGACCGTTATAGTTACGGCCGCCGTTTACTGGGGCTTCGGTTCATAGCTTCGCCCGAAGGCTTACCACTCCCCTTAACCTTCCAGCACCGGGCAGGCGTCAGCCCGTATACTTCGCCTTGCGGCTTCGCACAGACCTGTGTTTTTGCTAAACAGTCGCTTGGGCCTTTTCACTGCGGCCCCCTCGGGCTATTCACCCTACCGAGGCACCCCTTCTCCCGAAGTTACGGGGTCATTTTGCCGAGTTCCTTAACGAGAGTTCTTCCGCGCGCCTTAGAATTCTCTTCTCGCCTACCTGTGTCGGTTTGCGGTACGGGCACCTTCTCCTGGCTAGAGGCTTTTCTTGGCAGTCTGAGATCATGACCTTCGCTACTACAATTTTCGCTCCCCATCACAGCCCAGCCTTAACGATGTGCGGATTTGCCTACACACCAGCCTCACTGCTTAGACGGACATCCATCAGTCCGCGTCACTACCCTACTGCGTCACCCCATTGCTCATAACGGATTACGGTGGTACAGGAATTTCGACCTGTTGTCCTTCGACTACGCCTATCGGCCTCGCCTTAGGTCCCGACTTACCCTGAGCGGACGAACCTTCCTCAGGAACCCTTAGGCTTTCGGCGGATCTGATTCTCACAGATCTTTTCGTTACTCATACCGGCATTCTCACTTGAATGCAGTCCAGCGCTCCTTACGGTACACCTTCAACCCGCATTCAACGCTCCCCTACCCCTGATGCAAGCATCAAGCCATAGCTTCGGTGGTGTGTTTAGCCCCGTTACATTTTCGGCGCAGAGTCACTCGACCAGTGAGCTATTACGCACTCTTTCAATGGTGGCTGCTTCTAAGCCAACATCCTGGTTGTCTGTGCAACTCCACATCCTTTCCCACTTAACACACACTTGGGGACCTTAGCTGATGGTCTGGGCTGTTTCCCTTTCGACAATGGATCTTAGCACTCACTGTCTGACTCCCGGAACTAAATCTATGGCATTCGGAGTTTGACTGAGCTTGGTAACCCTTGCGGGCCCCGCACCCAATCAGTGCTCTACCTCCACGATTCTATTTCCGAGGCTAGCCCTAAAGCTATTTCGGGGAGAACCAGCTATCTCCGGGTTCGATTGGAATTTCTCCGCTACCCCCACCTCATCCCCGCATTTTTCAACATGCGTGGGTTCGGGCCTCCAGTGCGTGTTACCGCACCTTCACCCTGGACAGGGGTAGATCACCCGGTTTCGGGTCTACGTCCACGTACTCATTCGCCCTATTCAGACTCGCTTTCGCTGCGGCTTCAGCTCTTCACCTTAACCTTGCACGGGAACGTAACTCGCCGGTTCATTCTACAAAAGGCACGCCATCACCCATAGATCGGGCTCTGACTTCTTGTAAGCACACGGTTTCAGGATCTATTTCACTCCCCTTCCGGGGTGCTTTTCACCTTTCCCTCACGGTACTGCTTCACTATCGGTCGCCAGGGAGTATTTAGCCTTGGCAGATGGTCCTGCCGGATTCATACGGGGTTTCACGTGCCCCGCACTACTCGGGATCCGTCTCGGAGAGAACAAGTTTTGAACTACAGGGCTTTTACCTTCTCTGGCGGGCCTTTCCAGACCTCTTCATCTAACCGGTTCCTTTGTAACTCCATGTGAGACGTCCCACAACCCCAAGGAGCAAGCTCCTTGGTTTGGGCTAATCCGCGTTCGCTCGCCGCTACTGACGGAATCACTATTGTTTTCTCTTCCTCAGGGTACTTAGATGTTTCAGTTCCCCTGGTCTGCCTCTATTCTGCCTATGTATTCAGCAGAAAGTGACTGTCGATGAAGACAGCCGGGTTTCCCCATTCGGACATCCCCGGATCAAAGCTTGCTTACAGCTCCCCGAGGCCTTATCGTTGTTCGCCACGTCCTTCGTCGGCTCCTGGCGCCTAGGCATCCTCCGTGTGCTCTTTGTAGCTTAACCTAGTATTTACATGGTAAATACGATTTGCTTTGAATTTCGGTTCAACACTTACGCGTGAATGAAATTCAAGTCAGCTACCTTTATTTCACTTGTTTACACAAGATCAGCTTAAAGGAATATTCTAAAACGCAATTTCGTTTCGGTATCCAGTTTTCAAGGTGCAATTCGCTTCTTCGAAGCGAAACCCGATGAATATTTCGGTTCCACACAGAGTGTGAATGAAACATTCGTCGAAGCTTGAGAGTTTGAGCTCTCAAAACTGAGCAACGAGTGAGTAACAGGCCTAAACCTGAGTTTTGAAGCTTACGCTTCATTTTTGAATGTTTCCGTTGCAGGAAACGATTCTCCATAGAAAGGAGGTGATCCAGCCGCACCTTCCGATACGGCTACCTTGTTACGACTTCACCCCAATCATCTACCCCACCTTCGGCGGCTGGCTCCCTTGCGGGTTACCCCACCGACTTCGGGTGTTGTAAACTCTCGTGGTGTGACGGGCGGTGTGTACAAGACCCGGGAACGTATTCACCGCGGCATGCTGATCCGCGATTACTAGCAATTCCGACTTCATGTAGGCGAGTTGCAGCCTACAATCCGAACTGAGACCGGCTTTTCTAGGATTGGCTCCACCTCGCGATTTCGCTTCCCGTTGTACCGGCCATTGTAGTACGTGTGTAGCCCAGGTCATAAGGGGCATGATGATTTGACGTCATCCCCACCTTCCTCCGGTTTGTCACCGGCAGTCTGCTTAGAGTGCCCAGCTTGACCTGCTGGCAACTAAGCATAAGGGTTGCGCTCGTTGCGGGACTTAACCCAACATCTCACGACACGAGCTGACGACAACCATGCACCACCTGTCTCCTCTGTCCCGAAGGAAAGATCTATCTCTAGACCGATCAGAGGGATGTCAAGACCTGGTAAGGTTCTTCGCGTTGCTTCGAATTAAACCACATACTCCACTGCTTGTGCGGGTCCCCGTCAATTCCTTTGAGTTTCAGTCTTGCGACCGTACTCCCCAGGCGGAATGCTTAATGTGTTAACTTCGGCACCAAGGGTATCGAAACCCCTAACACCTAGCATTCATCGTTTACGGCGTGGACTACCAGGGTATCTAATCCTGTTTGCTCCCCACGCTTTCGCGCCTCAGCGTCAGTTACAGCCCAGAGAGTCGCCTTCGCCACTGGTGTTCCTCCACATATCTACGCATTTCACCGCTACACGTGGAATTCCACTCTCCTCTTCTGCACTCAAGCTCCCCAGTTTCCAGTGCGACCCGAAGTTGAGCCTCGGGATTAAACACCAGACTTAAAAAGCCGCCTGCGCGCGCTTTACGCCCAATAATTCCGGACAACGCTTGCCCCCTACGTATTACCGCGGCTGCTGGCACGTAGTTAGCCGGGGCTTTCTTCTCAGGTACCGTCACTCTTGTAGCAGTTACTCTACAAGACGTTCTTCCCTGGCAACAGAGCTTTACGATCCGAAAACCTTCATCACTCACGCGGCGTTGCTCCGTCAGGCTTTCGCCCATTGCGGAAGATTCCCTACTGCTGCCTCCCGTAGGAGTCTGGGCCGTGTCTCAGTCCCAGTGTGGCCGATCACCCTCTCAGGTCGGCTACGCATCGTCGCCTTGGTAGGCCTTTACCCCACCAACTAGCTAATGCGCCGCAGGCCCATCCACAAGTAACAGATTGCTCCGTCTTTCCTCCTTCTCCCATGCAGGAAAAGGATGTATCGGGTATTAGCTACCGTTTCCGGTAGTTATCCCTGTCTTGTGGGCAGGTTGCCTACGTGTTACTCACCCGTCCGCCGCTAGGTTAATTAGAAGCAAGCTTCTAATTAACCCCGCTCGACTTGCATGTATTAGGCACGCCGCCAGCGTTCGTCCTGAGCCAGGATCAAACTCTCCATTAAAGACCAACCGAAGCTGGTTTATAGAAAGAGCGATAAGCTCATTTTGAAACTGACGAGATAAAATATCTCTTGTTTGATTTTGCGAACAAAATCGTTTTACTCACTCGTTGTTCAGTTTTCAAAGATCAAACATTCTTTTTTGTTGATTTGGCTCATTGCCTCATCAACTCTTATATCATATCATGCCCGAACCAACTTTGCAAGCATTTTTTGAAATCTTTTTTTGTAACACTCGCTCGCGATATTGTATTTCTTGGCCGGAATTAGAATATACCATATGCATGTCCCTTTTGCAAGCATTTATTAGATAAGATTTCACAATGCTTTATTTATTATTCGTTTTCCTTCTATATAATAGCTACTTGTATCTATCTGCGTCTAATTACAAAAAAAGAACCTCTTCCCTTAAGCAACAGGAAAGAGGTTCTTTGTTCTATTCTACTGATTTATTCGGAGCCCATAAAGGCAAAGCGGATCACTACAATAATAGCAAGCACCCACATGAGCCAGTGAATTTTAACTTTATTGCTGGTAAACAGATTACTGAACACAGCCAACACAACGTAAGACAGAATACCAGCAGAGATACCATTCGCAATTCCACCTGTGAAAGGCATTAGCACGATGGTCAAAAATGCAGGAAACGCCAACAGGAAGTTATCCCAGTCGATGTTGCGAACCTGACTCATCATTAGGACTCCAACGATAATCAGAGCTGGAGCAGTAGCTGCAGAAGGCACAACCAGAGCCAATGGTGCAATAAACAGGGCCAACAAGAACAGAACACCTGTCGTTACAGCAGTCAGTCCGGTACGTCCGCCTTCTTCTACCCCTGCGGAGCTTTCTACGAATGCTGTAATCGTACTTGTACCCAATAATGCACCGGTACTTACGCCAACAGCATCCACCAGCATCGCTTTACCGATAATTTTCTCGCCTTTTTTCTTATCTTTCATTATACCCGCGCGTGTAGCTGTACCTACCAAGGTACCAAACGTATCAAACAACTCTACAAATGTGAAAATGAAAATGATATCAAACAGACCAATATGCAAAGCTGCTTTTAAGTCTAACTGACCTACAGCCAAATTACTGAAATCAGGAATCCAGTTGCCTGTTGTCAAGCTACTCAGATTTGTTACTCCCATCGGAATACCGATTAATGTAGTAGCTACGATCCCAATCAGCAATGCACCTTTGACCCGAACGACCATCAGTGCTGCGATAATAAGCAATCCGATTAGCGCCAGCAGTGCATCCTTTTGATGTACCAGACTTCCCAAAATCAAATTAAAAGCATGCCCCGGAACCGGTTGACCAACATCTGTCCCTGGAACGATACTCACCATAACCAGATTACAAAGCTTGAAGCCGACAATCGTAATAAACAAGCCGATACCCACTGTAATGGCTGTCTTTAAATTTTCCGGAACCGCAACAAGCAGCATCTGTCTTACTCGTGTCACGGTTAAAATCAGAAAGACGATACCGGATATAAATACAGCGCCAAGTGCCGCTTGCCAAGTAATCATGCCATTGGAACTCAGGACTACAGTCATAAAATAAGCATTCAAGCCCATACCCGGCGCCATGCCGATCGGCACATTAACGAATAACCCCATCAGTATGGTGACCAAACCTGCACCTACCGCCGTCGCAAAAAAGACAGCTTCACTGGGCATACCTGCTCCAGTCGGACCTAAAAAGGTATTGTTGACCACCAGAATATAAGCCATGGTCATAAAAGTAGTAATCCCCGCAATAATCTCAGTGCGGACGTTCGTGCCATGTTCCTTTAATTTAAAGAAACGCTCCATGAGTCGTAATTCCTCCTACGCAAAGCATACTCGTATTGTTATCGTTCGTTTGAAGTAATATTCGCATTCATATGCGCTATATTATTACATTCGTTATTTTAGGCTCTCACCTACTGCTTGTCAACAGAAAAAGCGAATGTTACAAATTGAACACATATGTATTGTTCGGAAAACAGAAAACCCGCAAGCTATTATGCAGCTGACGGGTTATGATTTAGAGGAATCAGATATTTTTGTACTTATCAAAGGCATTCGCTGTGTCTGGTATATTTTCCAGATAAACGATCTTACCTTCCGCATCCAGCCGGGCCTTGTCCACTCCAGTAAGTGTATAAACTTCGCCTGTTGCTTTTTTACCACACACTGCCCATTTGGTTTGATAGGTATCAGGTTCTATGGGTACAGGTTTCCAACCTTCATACATATGCTTGATTTCGAGCGATCCCTCAAAGAACATATTCAAGAAGCTTTTCCAACTGTTCATACCTTGTTTTCGATCACCATTCAATACAAACTCAATCTTCTCAGAGAAAAGGCTAATTAATCGCTCTCTACTCTTCTCGTCATCTTTTGCTAAATCATAGTAGTGAAAATAATCTTCTAAAATCTTCATCGTGTGCAATTCCTTTCGTGCTGTATATGTGTATGCGTCCTTATGAAAAGGTGATTGCAATTTTACCAACAGCGTGGTGGGTTTCGCTTAAAGCGTGTGCGTCATACAAACCTTTTTGTGAAAAAGGAAACGTAGCTCCTACTACCGATCTTACTTTCTTTTGCTCCAACAGATCGGCAATTTCCTGTAGCTGCTGTCCGTTGGGCTCCAGCCATATATTTTTGGCCGTTACGTTGTACTCCTTCACCAGCTCTTCGTCGAAATTGCTGACAATGGATATGATCCGTCCGGTATCCCTTTTCATTACCTTAAAGCTGTTCTTCTGAACATCCCCACCCATCGTATCGAACACCACGTCCACATCAGATAAAACTTCCTCAAATCGAGTTGTACGATAGTCAATGATTTGGTCGGCCCCCAATGAAGCAAGCAATTCATGATTACGCTCACTGGCTGTAGTAATGACATAGGCTCCGGCTTGTTTGGCAAACTGGATAGCAAACATGCCTACGCCACCTGCACCTGCGTGGATTAATACTTTCTCCCCTTTGGTCAGTTGACCATGTGTAAAGAGCGCCTGCCAAGCAGTCAACCCCGCCAAAGGTACAGAAGCGGCTTCCTCCCAAGAAATTGAGGCAGGTTTACGCGCCAGCAAGTGATCATCCACCAAGGTATACTCGGCATAAGTACCAAACCGGGTGGTGTCCGGGCGTGCAAACACTTCATCTCCCAATTTCCAATCGATGACCTCGCTGCCTACTTCCGAAATAGTGCCAGCTACATCCCAGCCTAAAATAATCGGGAACTCCCAATCCATCATTTGTTTTAAGTAACCTTCACGCAGCTTCCAGTCAATTGGATTGATGGAGGTAGCCGCCACTTTAACTACAACCTGATGAGCCTGTGGTGTAGGAGTAGCCACTTCTCTTTCTTTCAATTCATCCTTGCTTCCATACTGATCTATAACGATGGCTTTCATATTCATTTCCTCCTCGCACATTTACATATTCTTTATATTGCTAGACATACGCTGTAGCACATCTGTCAAAGCCACAATTTCCTCATCTGTAAACTTACATAGCAGCTTTTCCTGAAAGGCTTGTCTTTGCTCTGACAAAACTTGCAGCTCTTGAACCCCTAATTCGGTCAAACGTATATAGGTCACACGCTTATCCTGCTCTTTTTTACTACGTAAAATCAGACCTTCCTCTTCCAGTCTTCTCAGATGTCGGGTTACTGCTGCACCATCCAGAACGAGCAGATGTTGGAGCTCCAGCTGACTTAGTTCCTGACGATGATCAATATGATACAAAATTTCAACCTTGGTAAAACTGGTTTTTAACTGTGCTTCAAAGGCGTTATTCATTTCTTTACACAAAAGATGCATGCGATAAAACAACTGGCTTTTTTCAGAGCAATGTTCGATGACAAAACCTCCTCCCAATACTTGACCTATCAATTGATATATCAAGTATTATACACCCTCACTAAAAATAAACAAGCCCTGAGACAAGTTACATCTGTTTATGTACAGGCAATAGTGGTTGAATTCCGGCGATATTCCACAGATCACAGCACGGGAAAGAATAAAGTGAGGCCACTTCTCTCACGGCCTGTGCATACGCGCTATAGACTTGACCAGTAATGGCATTAGGCAGATGCTCAGGAACCGTATCACTTGATCCGTGAGGCGGAGTCAAAAAGACGATCAGCTTGTCCGGGTAACGGTTAATTAGTCCTTCGGCAATATGCTTGAGCGCACCATAAAACGTACTCGTTTCTGTCGATGGCGTATCCAAGCTACCGAACGGTATTTCTCCCATCGAAAAGTCGTTTCTTCCCCCCATAAAAAAGATCACGTCCGCATGAGGGTTCATTTTCTCATAACGCTCACACATCGGTTCAAAACCGCCGCTGGCTACACTGCTGCCCCGGATATGCCGTGATTCTCAAAGGTTAGGAATCCCAGTGCGTCGCTCACAAGGTGGGGGTAAGGCTTTTCTCCATCACGCAATTCATATCCAAACGTAATGCTATCACCCAGAAATACAGCATGGCTGCCTTGGCATTTGCCTTGATTGATTGTCATTCAATGTCTCTCCTATCTATTAGATCGTATTGTTGATTTCGATAAATTTATGTTCAATCGCTGTCATTTCGTGATTTGGTCGGGTTATTAAATATGTATCCATGTAGCCGAAGGTTGGGGGAGCGGGCAAATAGGATGTTACTTTAAATTGACGCGCCAGCTTTTTGGACATGAGGGTGATTCCCATTCCCATCAAGGAAAATTGCACCATCGTATCAAACACCCCGACCTCTACCACCTCGCCATGGGTCAATTGCATGTCCTGATACATCTTCTCTAAATACGTGAGGTACAGGCAGCCATCCGACAATATGATAATAGATGCTCCTTGGAGTACCTGTTTGAGATCCGAGGCTTCATGTATGCCTTTCCCCACCAGCACCAGTTCTTCACGGCATATTTTTTGATAATGAATATACGGGTTGGCGGGATACCCTGTAACAAAAGCAATATCGAGTTCCCCGTCAAGGATCAATCGCTCCATTTCCGTCGTGGTTCCGGTTTTTAATGTAACCGAGGCCTGCGGATACAGCTCATATACCTTCGTGAGCGCCCTCGTTGTTTCGCCCGCCACGATGGACTGCATCGTACCGATGCGCAGCTTTTCCTCCTGCGGTCTCATTTTCATCTCCGTGTCTTGCCATAGCAACAACATTTGCTTGAACTGAGCATACAAGGTTTCTCCTGCAGGTGTCAGCTCCATACCACGGGGCTTTCGATAAAATAATGCTGTCCCGTAATGGGCCTCCAGCTTCTTTATTTTGGCCGTCATATTCGATTGCAGGTGATTCAACTTTTGTGCTGCTTCTGTCAGGCTTCTCAGCTCTGCCACCGAAACAAATGCCTGCATATTTTCAATATCCATCCCTTTACCTCCCATCAAATAAAATGATACCTATATCATAAACAAGCATTATTATTTATGAGTTAAGTGTATTATATTGGCCTTGGATGCTATTTTCCACCCATTTAAAAAATCAGGAGGTATGGCAACATGATCAAAAAGAAGATTCGTGTAGGTATCGTAGGAGGTTCGATGAATAATAAATGGGCCAGTCAAACGCATATTCCGGCTTTGCTCAAGCACTCGAACCTGGATATCACTGCCGTTGGTACCTCTCGTATGGAGAGTGCGCGACAAAGCGCAGAAGAAGTAGGTGCGGCACTGTCTTTTGATGATTCCAAAAAGCTCGCAGCTTCCGAGGATGTGGACATGGTCGTGGTGAGCGTAAAAGTTCCCCATCATTACGAGGCGGTGATGGCGGCAATTCAAGAGAGAAAGCATATTTTTTGTGAATGGCCCTTGGGGGCAAACACTGCGGAAGCTGCTGAAATGGCCAAAGCGGCGGAACTGGCAGGTATTCATCATACCGTAGGCTTGCAGGCACGGCAGGATCTTGAAGTGCAAACGATGAAAAAGCTCGTGGAGGGCGGAGAGATTGGTGAAATTATATCCTGTCATATGCAAGTAGCTACTCCCGGCAAAGGAGGACAAGTAAATCAGGACACTGCTTATTTGCTGAAAAGAGCCAATGGGGCTAATCTGCTCACGATTAATGGCGGGCATTCCCTGGATGCGCTGCAATACATCGTTGGTGAATTCCGCGAGCTATCGGCCATCACATCATCCCGTTATCACGAAGCCACTATTCAGGAAACGGGTGAAGTCATTTCCAAGGATACAGCCGATCAGATTCTGATTCACGGACTATTGGAAAAAGGAGCACCAGTATCCGTTCACATTCAAGGTGGAGTGAATTCTAAGTTTGAGATAGAGATTCAAGGGAAAAAGGGCATTTTGCGTTTGTCACAGAATCCTTCGCTTGGGCATGTTCAATTCGGGAATCTAACGCTCGAAAAACTTGTGTACGATCCAAGCAGTACGCAGAGTCATGGTCCTAATGGCGCTTTTGAACAAATAAGTATAACTAGAGAGCCTAATATAGAAATGGATTTCCCAAAAGAAGGGGTAACCCTAAATGTAGCCAAGGCTCATTATGTTTTTGCCGAGGATATTTTGACACACACCCGTCTCGCTCCCGATTTCGACCATGCCTTAAAGCTGCATCAGCTACTGGACCGCATTGAGGAATCGGCTGCAACTGGGAAAAAGATCGTATGGTAAGGTAGAATTATAAAAAAGAACCTTTAACACCACGATAGATGTGGAGTTAAAGGTTCTTGATCTTTTAAAATCATGCATTCTCGACCTTTATACTGTCACTTTCAACCAAAATAACTTCTGCGTTGCTGATTGGATATAAATTTAATTGGCTGCCATATTCCTCAATGATGCTCTCCACCGCTTTTTTAAACGGGATGTTCGTATGGTGGGGGACTGGATAGAATTCAATTATCCCGAGCGCAACAAAGGAATCCAAAGCCGGCGCCTCCTCCACATTGTCCATAAGTCGGGCATATTCGATATTCGGTGATAAAATCATCGTACCTGCCGATTCGCCTATATATAACTTCCCTGCATTAACTTCATCAGCAATGATTTTGTCAGCCCCGGTTCTTCTTAACTCTTGAAGTAAATAAAATGTGTTGCCTCCGGTAATATAAATATAGTCATTTTCTCTAATTTTACTCTCTATTTCATTTAATGTTGCTGTGCCGATTTCGATTTCATCCACGACTAACCCTAAATTCTCTAATGCTTTTTTCCCTGAATCCACATAAAACTTAACTTTCTCTGGAATACTCGCGGTTGGGATGAAGGTGACTTTTTTTCCTTCTAAGTTTTCACCAGCGAAATGGACTAAGCATGGTGCAACATCCTTAAATGAGGACGACAGAAATAATTTTTTCATCTCTTTATTCTCCTTAGAACAGCGTTTAATAAAACGAGATATGCAACACTTTAATCTAGGTACATTATAAAATATATTAGTATCAAAACATGACACCATTAGAGCATGAAATGAAAAAGAAGTGAACGTTTAATTTCATACTTGATTTAAGCTATTTATAGCTTGAATCTAATAAAACCATATAAAAAAAGGAGACATTAACATTGAATAATATCTCCTTTTTTCAGCTTCATATTCCGTTTTGCAACAATAAATGACTTCATATCTCCGCCGCATGAGGCAATGCTGTTCGCCTTCAGCTAACCACCGTCGATTGAGGTTGCCGTACAGTAAACTTTCCCGAGAAAAGGTTCGACCTTGCCCCTCGTAAAAAAGACTCCAACCGCATAGCGATATTTCGCCGATACGGAGGAGTCCTGATGTTGTATTGGTAAATCTTAAAGGATTGATGGTTACGGCGCGGGAGTCTCCGCGTTTATTCCCACTCAATCGTTGCTGGTGGTTTGGAGGTGATATCGTACACGATGCGATTCACGTTATCTACTTCATTTACGATACGTACCGAAATTTTCTCCAGCACATCCCAAGGGATACGTGCCCAGTCGGCAGTCATACCGTCGATAGAGGTTACTGCACGAATACCTACGGTGTAAGAATACGTACGAGCATCGCCCATAACGCCAACACTCTTCATATTCGGCAAAGCGGTGAAGTATTGCCAGATTTCCCGGTCCAGACCGGCTTTAGCAATCTCCTCGCGCAAAATGTAATCCGACTCCCTAACAATCGTTAGCTTGTCCTCTGTCACTTCACCCAGTACACGAATGGCAAGACCCGGACCTGGGAAAGGCTGACGCCATACAATCTCAGGTGGCAGTCCGCATTCTTCTCCGACTTTACGCACTTCGTCCTTGAACAGGGCATTCAACGGCTCGATCAGTTTGAACTTCATGTTCTCCGGCAAACCACCCACATTATGATGGGATTTAATGGTCTGTGCCGTTGCTGTTCCGCTCTCTACAATATCCGTATACAGTGTACCTTGTGCCAGGAAAGTAAAATCGTCGAATTGAGAAGATTCTTCCTCGAACACATAGATAAACTCGTTACCGATGATTTTACGTTTTTGTTCCGGATCATCAACTCCTGCCAGCTTGGACAAGAAGCGCTCACGTGCGTCAATTTTGACAACTTTCATATCAAATTTACCAACGAACGTCTCCATTACACTTTCGGCTTCACCTTTCCGCAGCAATCCATGGTCAATGAACATACACGTCAGTTGGTCACCAATCGCTTTGTGAATGAGCATCGCTACAACGGAAGAATCCACGCCACCGCTTAAGGCACACAATACTTTCTTGTCGCCAACCTGTTGACGAATCTCACGAATTTGATCTTCAATGAACGATTCCATGGTCCAGTTGCCTTCACAACCGCACACTTCATAAAGGAAGTTGCTGATCATCTCGTTACCTTGAACGGAATGACGTACCTCTGGATGGAATTGCACCGCATACAGATTCCGCTCCAGGTTACTCATCGCGGCAATCGGCGCACTCTCTGTTCCTGCATCAAGTGTAAATCCGGTTGGCAGATCTGTAACGTGATCCCCATGGCTCATCCATACGGTTTGACGAGAATCCAGTCCTTTAGCCAAGCGGGCATCCTGATTGAATTGCACGTCTGCTTTGCCATACTCACGCTTGCCCGCACGTTCTACCTTACCATCCAGTTGGTGAGCCATCAGCTGCATGCCATAACAAATACCAAAGATAGGGATGCCAAGATCATAAATTGCCCGATCCACCTGAGGAGCATTGTCTGTATATACGCTGGAAGGTCCGCCTGAGAAAACAATCCCTTTTGGCGCCAGCTCTCTCAGCTTCTCCGCAGGCGTATTGTATGGAAGGAGCTCGCTATATACACCGAGATCCCGAATTCTTCTTGCGATTAACTGGTTGTATTGTCCTCCAAAATCGAGAACTACAACGATTTCATTAGGCTTATTCATTACCGTGCCTCCCTCAATTGTTCGTTTCATTATACGCAACGATAAAACAAGACGTCAAGAAATCAACCGGAGTTGAGTGGGCATGAAAAGATTGTTAAAATGAATTGATTCTAAAATACTCAATCTGTTCGTAGGAGTGTAAACGATGGATGTGCTGAAGTGGATCGCGCAATTGTTCGAAGAATACGGCTACGGCGTCCTTTTTTTCGGCTTGCTGCTTGAGTTTATTGCTTTACCTTTTCCCGGGGAAACCACAATGGCTTATGCGGGATATCTTTCCTATGCCGGTACCCTGGATTTCGGTAAACTGGTGCTGCTAGCTTTCTTGGGCACAACCATCGGTATGACTATTACCTACTTTATCGGAAAGTGGGCTGGACTCCCCTTTATTCAGAAATATGGTAAATGGGTTTTGCTATCGCCGGACAAGCTTCAGAAAACACAAAAATGGTTTCAACGATATGGATACTGGCTTATTTTCCTTGGATATTTCATTCCCGGTGTCAGGCATTTTACCGGTTACTTTGCCGGAATTATTGCTCTTTCTTTCCGTAAATTTGTCTTGTATGCTTACAGCGGCGCTTTATTCTGGGTCATCCTCTTTCTAAGCATCGGCAAGCTGTTTGGTCCCCAATGGGATGTCATTTTCCATTTGGTAGAGCTGTATTCACTGCGAATTGCGGGAGTCGTTGGGTTCATAATCCTGCTGTATATTATTTACCGGTGGAGAAACTTCCTGTTTAGCTCGCTACGCAAATCCGAAAAATCGGTGAAAACCAGCAACAAGGATGACACGAAGTAGTCAAACTTCTGCTGCCTTACGGTTACGAGTCCTTGCATAATACATCGAAATCACGATAGATATCACCACAAACCCTGCGCCTCAAGCCAAAACGGCTCCATCATTTCAATCGCCACCCCTGCTCCAAACATAGACAGTCCGATGATACCTTGACTCCACGCCGTCAGCATGCCCCAGCATGACCACAATGGACCCTGTAAATACAATGGGGTCTCCCTCAATAATAATGTATCCAGACAAATGTCCCCCTACCCTGCTAGCAACCAACCCGCGCCCAAAGCGGCTTAAAACAATCCAATGTCGCATCGCCCAGCCTGAAATCCTGTACTGCATGTAATTAGTTATTTATCTAATTTATAAAAATCACTCTATAAACCGTCAAGGCATAAATTCATATATTCAGAGCATACTAAGCCAACAAACTCCAATATCGGAGGATTTTACGTATGCCAAATCAGAATAAAAGTTGTCCACTTACTCATGTGTCCTCTAACTTGAAGGATAATGTAAAGCATATTGAAAGCGCCTTTGGAAACAGCGGAGACTTAATCATTAAACAGCTATTATGGATGCAAAAATGGCCAGCAGCTTTGTTTTATATCGATGGTCTGGTTAACACTCAATTGCTCCATGATTCCGTTCTGCGTTCATTAATGCGGGTAAACGAACATCATGTACCAGAGGGCGCGGAACCGTTCGACTATTTAAAGGATCAGGTATTGATTGCTGGTAACGCAGGTAGCTTGGAGGAAATGGATGTTTTATTCGACCGGATGTTATCCGGCGGTATTATCATTCTGCTGGACGGATACACAAAAGGCATATGGATTGATGCGGTCGGTTGGGAGGATCGCAATGTCAGCGAACCCCAATCACAGACTGTTGTACGGGGTCCAATGGAGGGTTTTACCGAGAATTTGCGTACCAATACAGCTCTAATTCGCAGGAGAATTCGCGATCCGCGCCTCTGGATGGAAACAAGACAGATTGGTCAAGTCACGCATACCAATGTGTCCGTGATGTATATCAAAGGGATTGCTGACGAAGGAGTTATTCAGGAACTGAGAGAACGTCTGGACCGAATTGATATTGACGGGATTTTGGAAGGGGGTTACATCGAGGAAGAAATTCAGGATGCGACCTTCACCCCGTTTCCCACCATATATAACAGCGAGCGCCCGGATTCAGTCGCTGCCAGCCTGCTGGAGGGCCGAATCGCTATATTGGTGGATGGGACACCCTTTGTTCTGTTAATACCTGCATTGTTCGTCCAATTTTTCCAATCAGCAGAGGATTATTACCAGCGTGCTGACATCAGCACTTTGCTGCGTATGTTGCGCTTTTTTTCTTTTTTTATCGCTATGCTTGCACCGGCAGTCTATATCGCTGTATCTACCTTCCATCAGGAGATGATCCCTACAAACTTACTGATCAGCCTCGCTGCACAAAGGGAAGGCGTCCCATTTCCAGCTTTTGTCGAGGCGATGCTTATGGAGATCACCTATGAAATTTTGCGTGAAGCCGGGGTTCGTATTCCCAAGACCGTCGGACAAGCTGTATCTATTGTAGGCACACTGGTCATTGGACAAGCAGCCGTGGATGCGGGGGTTGTCTCGGCGGCTATGGTCATTATCGTGTCGATCACTGCCATCTCCAGCTATGTTATTCCGGAAAACGGTCTATCCATAGCAGTTCGTATTGTCCGCTTTGCCTTAATGATGCTAGCCGCAGCCTTCGGACTTCTAGGAATATTGATGGGATTAATCGTACTTTTGCTGCACTTGACCAGTCTGCGATCATTTGGAGTATCTTACATGAGTCCATTTGGCCCCTATGTGGAAAGCGATATGAAAGATACGCTGTTTCGCTTACCCTGGCCTCATATGACGAAGCGTCCTCAATCCATCTCTATCCAAAATACGATCCGCCAAAAAACGAAAAAAAGACGGATCGGCAATAAATCACAAACCAGAAGGGATCAACCATGAAGCAGACCATTCATTTGCTGTTCGTCTGGGGGCTGATCGGATTAATATTAGGGGGCTGCTGGGACCGCAAAGAATTAAACGAACTTGGCATCGCTATTGGAATCGGAGTGGATATGAAAGGAGACCAGTATCAGGTAACGGCTCAGGTGGTTATTCCTTCTGCAGTGGCTTCAAAATCTTCACCAAGTGCAGGCTCTCCAGTGGTTACTTATGAGGCCACAGCGCCCACGATTCAGGAGGCCATTCAAAAAATGACTGATACAAGTCCGCGCTCCATTTATTTATCTCATATTCGTATGCTGATTTTAGGTGAGGAGTATGCGAGGAAAGGGATTTCTGATGTGATTGAAGCCTTGATGCGAGAGCCCTTTACAAGAAGTGACTTTTACATTGCGATAGCCAAGAATAACAAGGCTTCTACGATTTTAAAAATACCGACTTCTTTGGAAAAGTTACCGGCCAACAAAATGTTCGCTTCATTGGACACCTTAACCAAGACGTGGGCGCCTGCGACCAAAGTAACCATGGATCAATTGCTTAGCGATCTGACTAATCCCGACATCCAATCTACTTTGCCAGCTTTGGAGGCTGTGGGAGATATTGAGGCGTCCATTGAAAAAGGTGAAGATGACACCAAAAGCATATCGCCTGGAACCACATTGAGGTTTTCTGGTATTGGTGTATTCCAAAAAGACCGATTACTGGGATGGATCAATGAACGAGACAGTAAAGGATTCAACTATATCCGCAATAAAGTGGATTCTACTACGGGACACGCAGACTGTGAGGGAGGTGGAAATATCGCCTTGTTAACGTTGAGCAGTGACACCAAAAACAAAGTTATGATTCGCGATGGAGAGCCTGTTATTTTGATATCCGTTACCAACAACAGCACAGTACGAGAGGTCAACTGCCAGCATATGAAGCTAGATAGTATGGACGATATTAAAGAAATTGAAGCCGCAAGTAATGAAAAAATCGTTGAAATCATGAAGCATTCGGTAGAGACTGTCCGACATCAATATAAGTCAGACATTTTCGGCTTTGGCCAGTTGATTCACCAGTCTAAGCCCAAACTTTGGAAAAGATTGAAAGAAGAAAAAGAAAATCCGTTTTTGGACTTGCAAATCGAATACAAAGCAGAGACCAAAATTAAAAAAATTGGTTCTTTGTTTGAATCGTTCCAAAAACAAATGAAGGAGTGAGCTTAGTGGAGGAGAAAGGGCGAATCAGCATCTCAAATATAGCCGTACTCGTATTTCTGAGTATTTTCGGAGATTGCGTGTTAGTGTATCCCTCCATTATTACAGGCATATCCAAACAGGATGCCTGGATCAGCTCGTTGTTGAGCATCCCTGCAGGACTTGCTGTACTATGGCTACTCCTGCAGGTACATCAGCTCTATCCTGAGCTCACCTTTATCCAACTCTGTCAGCGAATTTTGGGCCCATGGCTAGGCGCCCTCATTTCAATATGGTATTTATTCCATTTATTGATAAACTCCGCGATTTATTTAAGAGAGGTCGGGGATTTTATGAACAACCAGACCTATGTCATGACGCCCCTCCCCGTTATCAATTTAATTTTAATCCTTGTCATGATGTGGGGATTGTATATGGGGCTGGAGCCTATTGCCCGTACTGCTCAAATATTATTTCCTTTATGTTTGGTGTTCACTTTGTTTTTGATCCTGTGCTTACTCCCCCAATGTGACAGTCAGCAGCTTAAGCCGTTCATGGATCAAGGTATACCTAAAGTTATCGAAGGAAGCATATTTGCAGTATCCTATCCATTCGGAGAATTAGCCTTTTTATTGATGATTCTTCCCTATGTAAGCAAAAAACCTGGCCTAAAAAAGTCCGTTTTGCTATCCGGGCTTACTGCCAGCATCCTGTTAAGCGTACTGCTAATTGTTTCACTCATGGTACTGGGCTCCTTTGTAACAGAGAACAGTGTGTACACCTCCTATACGTTATCCAAAAAGATTAACATTGGTGGTTTCTTGCAACGGGTAGAGTCCATGATGAGCACAGCCTGGATTATCACTACTTTCTTTAAGACCATTTTACACTTCTATGCCTTTACACTGGGCATGACTCAACTGCTGAGACTGGACAATGTAAGGACCTTTCTTGGCCCCAGCTTCATGATTTTATTTGGCTTGATTATCGTCTCGGCACCCAATATTACTTACTATTTGGATACGATCGTTCATGCCTGGATTTATTGGGATTTGACCGATTCTGTTGTCCTTCCTCTCCTGCTGATTGTTGTACATAAATTTAGATCGAAGGGCCGTCACAGTCTGGGACCCGGGTGAATTCTCACTCTTCACGAAAGGAGCATGCGCATGCTGGCTACCATTATCGTCATCTGTATCGGTCTGGCTATCGCCGTCAAGGATTTGCCAGGCTTGTACCGCAAGCATCGCTTTAAGGATATGTTGGTGTACATCATTATGCTTGGATTAGGAACATGGTTGAGTGTCCTTGCCGTAAAATTGGAGGTTACACCAAGCCCGCTGATTTTGATCGAAATCATCTATAACCCCATAAACACTTTCGTGTCGCATCTATTTGGTTTTTAAAAAGGAGGCAGGTACACATGTCAAAAAGATTCCGTATTAGTGTCCGACAAGTGACTGTCCTTACTTTCCTGTGTTTAATCGGGGATATGCTCTTAATCTATCCGACTATCATTACACATATTGCTCACCAAGATGCCTGGATCAGCTCCATATTATCCATCCCGTTAGGCTTAGTCATCATTTATGTGCTTATTCGCGTTCATGAGCTCTACCCGAACCTTTCGCTTATTGAAGCCATCCGTAAAATTTTGGGACCTGTATTCGGAACCATTCTTTCCTGCTGGTATTTGTTTTATTTCTTAATGAACACCGCCTTTAATGCGAGAGAAGTAGGTGATTTCCTGACTTCACAGTTACTTGTAGAAACCCCTCTGCGCATCCTGCTGGCTATGGAGGTAGCATTACTGGTGTTTACTGTGCTATCGGGAATAGAGGCTTTTAGTCGCGTTAGTGAGATGCTGTTAACTGTATATGTATTCATTTTCTGTGGTTTGATTCTTGCACTCTTGCCGCAAATTCATCTTTCTAATTTACAGCCTAGTCTTGAAAATGGAATGGGTCCCATTAGTAAAGGGATCGTTCCAGCTACAGCTATGCCATTTGCCGGAATGTCTGTCATGCTCATGGTTTTTCCCTATGTTAACAAACATGCCCATTTTAGAAAGGACGTGTTACTCGCCTCTCTAATAGGCGGATTCCTGATTAGCGTGTTTTTGCTTCTCTCTCTCCTTGTCATTGGTCCCTTTGTGACCAATTATAGTCCTTACATTTCTTCTGCACTCACAACAAAGATTAATGAACTCAATTATATTACACGAGTTGAATCGTTAGTAACTTTAACGTGGGCACTTGCTGCCTATTTCAAAGGTGTTCTTTTCTTTTACGCGTTTACTTTCGGAACAACCCAGCTATTCCGAATTTCTAATATCCGTCCCTTTGTCATCCCCGCAGGAGCGCTTGTGTTTGGCATGACCATTTTGATATCCCCAAATGTCTTCTATTATGTGAGGACTCTTGTTTATCCACTGGCAGCCTGGAATTATACGAACGGCTTGATCATTCCGCTGCTATTATGGGGTGTTTATCTCTGCAAGCAAAAGTGGAAGCAACGGCAGAATATATCTAAAAATTAACAAAAACCTTTTGAAACCGATATGCCTGAAAGCACGATCCGGTTGCAAAAGGTTTTCTTTGGCTCTTCACTTACGCCATATCCTGAATGTATACCAGCGCAGCATCAATATGCCCTTTTACTCTTAACCCACGCCATTCATGAACTAAAATTCCACTTTCATCAATAAGGAACGTAGACCGAACAATGCCCATGTACTGCTTGCCGTACATCTGTTTTTGCTGCCATACCCCATATGTCTCAGCGACCTGATGCTCTTCATCAGATAACAACTGAAAAGGGAGTCCGTACTTTGCAATAAACTTGTCATGCTGCTTGAGTGGATCAGGGCTTACCCCCAGAATCACCGTGTTCAAGCCTTCAAACTCCGTATGTTTATCCCGAAAATCACAAGCCTGGTTCGAGCAGCTGGAGGTCAAATCCTTGGGATAGAAATACAACAATACCCTACTGCCTCGATAATCAGACAGCTTAACATGCTTTCCCTCACTCCCTGGTAATTCAAAATCCGGTGCCTCTTGTCCAATAATGGTAGATGTCGTGGACATCTCATCATCTCCTATCTTGTGGGAGTTCTTATGTGATCCGCCCTATGAGCCTGCCCCTCTGTAACGGCGAATCCCCCAGTTCCATGCCAGTAAGCCCAAGGTCAGAAAGACAATCCCCATCACAGGAGTTAAGAGCGCCATATGGCGCATGTCCTCTCGGTGAAGGAACAGGGAGGCTGGATATACGCCAACAAAAGCAAAAGGCAGTATCCAAGTTAGCACAACCTGAATAGCACGGTTATAGATCGTTACTGGATAACGTCCGTAGCCCTGAATATTGTACATGAGCGGGATAATTCCTGTCGGCGCATCCGAAAAAAACGAAAGGGATGTCAATATGGTGTAGATGCCCGTATAAATCGCCACGGCACTTAGGCTCAAAATGATCAGCGCCGGTACGAACCACCACTCCATAGCCAAGTCCATCTGTGCCCCGCTGATCCCCATAATAATCAGGCCAATCACAGAACCCACCAGCGCAGGCGGATCCACATTTTCAAGGAAAATCTGGAACAGGTTATACGCGGGACGGGTCATTACCCGGTCGAGTTCACCTTTCACAATGTAACGCTCGCTAAAGTTCCAAAGATTTACAAAACAACTGAATAGTCCGTATGGAACCATAAAAAATCCATAAACGAACACGACTTCACTTTCACTCCAGCCGCCCAAACTGTCTGTATGCATAAAAATAACCAGGATAAAAATAAGATTCGTGGCCTGAAACAGCAGGTCTGAAATAACTTCTACCCAAAAGTCGGCCCGATAGGTGAGCCGTGACTTCATGTAATTTTTTAAATATTCGCTAATGAGGCCCAAATAGTACATCATCGGCTTACCCTCCCTGCACGAACAGACGTCTGCGCGCCAGTCGCCAAATGATGATCATCGGCACGAGCAGAACGACCAGCCAAATGATTTGGATACCCAGTACATTCCAGATGCCAACGCCTTTTACACGTCCCGTAAATACAGAGCCCGGCAAATAGGTAATCGCCTGAAACGGCATCCATTGGGCGATCGTCGCCAGCCAGCCTGGAAACAAACTGATTGGCAAAATCAACCCAGAAAACAGATCTACAACTACGCGCTTCATACGCATCATGCCCTCATTATTTTCGATAAAAAAGGCCGTTAACCCCGTAATAATATTGATCTGAGTGTTGATCAGAAAGCTGAAAAACAGCATGACCAGAAAACCAACCCAGGCTACCGGGTCACTGGGGAGCGTCACCGGAAACAGCAGCATCGCAATCGCCATGCCCGGAATCATAAACAACAGAAAACGGAACATTCCCTCACCGAGTCCCTGCATAAATTTAACAAGTACATAGTTATAAGGTCGGATCATCTGAATTGCGATGCTTCCATCACGAATATCCGTCGAAATTTCACGATCCAGATTGTTAAAATAAAAGGCTCTCGCCATCCACGATACTGCAACATACGTCGTCATCTGAGCAGCGGTAAAACCTCCAATGCTACCCGCATCGCCATATATCGCTTTGTATGTGAAATAATACACGCCAATATTCATGGAATAAATAAGGATTCCTGAATAGTAGTTCACACGATACGCAAGCATCGTGAGAAATCGGATACGAATAAAATCGGTGTATACGCTAAGCATGAACTTTGGCCTCCACTACCGGATTGCCCTGGCGTTCCGCCGAGCCAGACTGATAGATACTGCGGACGATATCATCCGTGTTGGTTTCAATGATTTTGATATCCGTAATGTCCGTGCGACCGACTACGCTTGCGAGCACATCCGATACATTAATATGAAGCGGAATCCATACCTTGGCAGCCAAATCGTTATCCGCCGTCCAAGCCAGTGGCATATCAGCAGTCCATGCCTGTAATTGCTCCAATTGGGTCGGTGTACCGAACTGAAACCTTACTTCTCGACCTGTACCCCAACGTGCCTTCAGATCCTCCAGACCACCATCATAGATGATATTCCCATCATCCAGCATAATGACGCGCGAGCACAGCGCTTCAATATCCTGCAAATCATGGGTTGTCAGCAAAATAGTCGTACCGTAATCCCGGTTCATGTCCTTTAGAAACTCGCGAATTTCGGACTTTACCATAATATCGAGCCCAATGGTCGGCTCGTCCAGAAAAACAATGGACGGATTGTGCAGCAAGGCTGCTACTAACTCACAGCGCATCCGTTGCCCGAGACTAAGCTTGCGTACCGGGCGGCTTAGCAGATCCTGCAATTGCAGTCTCTCTACCAGCTCATCCAGCCTGCGTTTGAAGTCCGTAGCCGGAACCTGATATACTTTCCGCAGTAGTTGAAAAGACTCGATCACACCGATGTCCCACCAAAGCTGGCTGCGCTGACCGAAAACAACACCAATGTTGCCTACAAATTTCTCGCGTTCCTCATAGGGGACATAACCGCCCACCTTGAGATGTCCCGATGTCGGCACGAGAATGCCTGTCAGCATCTTAATCGTAGTGGACTTTCCGGCGCCGTTTTCACCGATATAACCGCATATTTCTCCTTGCGGAATACGGAAAGATATATCTTTGACCGCGGCTACCTCGTTGTATTCGCGGGCGAATAAATCAAGGAAGGCACCTTTTAAGCCCTCGCGATTTTTTTGAACCTTAAATGTTTTGCGCAGATCCTGCACATCAATTGCCAGCATGTTATACCTCTCAATCAGGATTTGTAAAATCCATAGTTAAATTGATTGTGCTCCAAAAAGAAATTATAATGTAATGAACTGAAAAGCGAAAGGGAGAGCATCCATGACAAGCAGAACCAAAAGGACGATATGGTCGGTTCTAGCCGTGGTAATCGTCGCGATTGTCGGCTTTGCCGTGTACTATTTTACATCCATTTATAATCAGCTGGATAATCTGCATAAAGAGGGCGCTAACTCCCCCTTCAAAAATGTAAAGCAGGTCGATCAGGTTCGTACGCCAGAACCGCCCAAGTGGGAAGGTACCGATATGGTTAACATTTTGCTGATGGGTGTCGATGGGCGCGGTATCCAGAAAGGGGAAGTTCCCCGATCAGACAGTATGATGGTCGTATCGCTGGACCCCGTCAAGAAAAAAATCCACCTGTTCTCTATTTTGCGTGATACGTACGTGGATATTCCCGGCTATGGAAAAAATCGAATTAACACCGCCATTACTCACGGACCCAACACAGCCATGAAGACGGCTGGCGATTTGTTAGGCATCCCGGTGCAATATTATGTGTACACGGATTTCCAGGGCTTTATCAAACTTGTGGATGCCGTAGGCGGTATTGATTTTGAAGTGGAAAAGGATATGCATTATACAAGTAATGCGGATAAACATCAATACGATATTGATTTGAAAAAGGGCATGCAGCATCTAGATGGCAACACGGCGCTTCAATATGTGCGGTTCCGCCACGATGCAATGTCCGACTTCTCCCGATCAGGACGGCAACGGGCATTCTTGGAAGCCGTAGCCCAGAAAATGCAGACCACGACTTCCATCGCTAACTTGCCGAATATTTTAGAGCAGGTTAACCCGTTCATTGACACGAATCTCAGTGTTAACGATATGTGGAAGCTGGCAAATGTGGGGTACCAAAGCAACTTTGCAGGCAGCGAACAGGTTCCACCGATGAAGATGCTCGGAGAAGAGAATGTGGGCGGCGCGGCAGTTCTTACTGTCCGCGATCCGGAAGAACTGAAAACGTATGTGCAGGATATATTTAATAATCCACCCACACAAACACAGGAACAAAATAAGGATCAGAACGAAACGAAACAGCCAGACAGTGCATCGTCTACCAAGAAGGATAAAGCTTCTTTTACAGGGGGCAGTAAAACCAGTAATGAAGATGCTTCCACACAAACAACAAAGACAGGACAAAAAGAGCTATAATGATGTATGCAGGGGCAGCCGTGAACGCTGCCCTTTGGCGTGTGTATACCCTATTTTAATGAACGGAAAGGAAGTTTTTGTTGATGAAACGGGAAAACTCCGAAGCACTATATAAAGAAGCCCTGGAGCATATTGTCGGGGGCGTTAACAGCCCTTCACGGTCCTTTAAAGCTGTGGGCGGCGGCGCTCCAGTATTCATGAAACGCGCTAAAGGTGCTCATTTCTGGGATGAGGATGATAATCGGTATATAGACTATTTGGCGGCCTACGGCCCTATTATTACTGGACATGCCCATCCCCATATTACTAAGGCTATCAGCGAAGCGGCCGCGAACGGCGTATTATACGGAACTTCAACGGTATTGGAAATCAAACTGGCGAAGATGCTGAAGGAAGCAATTCCTTCTATGGACAAGGTCCGGTTTGTGAATTCCGGCACAGAAGCAGTCATGACGACGATTCGTGTGGCACGGGCCTATACTGGGCGGAACAAGATCATCAAATTCGCCGGCTGCTACCATGGTCACTCGGATCTGGTACTTGTAGCCGCAGGCTCCGGTCCTTCCACACTGGGCATACCGGACAGTGCAGGCATTACGACCAACATTGCGAGCGAGGTTATTACCGTACCATTCAATGATCTCGACGCGTTACGCCAAGCCTTGGAGCGTTGGAGCGACGATGTGGCGGCAGTCATGGTCGAGCCCATTGTCGGTAATTTCGGCATGGTCATGCCGCAACCCGGTTATTTGGAAGGGTTGTGCTCTATGGCGCGTGCGAACGGCTCACTCGTCATTTATGACGAGGTCATTACCGCATTCCGGTTCCACTTCGGTTCCACCCAAACGTTTGCAGGTTTGGACAACCATGATGCGATTCAGCCAGATTTGACCGCGCTGGGCAAAATCATGGGTGGTGGTCTGCCGATTGGTGCCTACGGCGGCAGCAAGCACATCATGGAGCAGGTTGCCCCACTCGGCCCAGCTTATCAGGCGGGTACGATGGCGGGCAACCCGGCGTCCATCTCGTCAGGCATCGCCTGCCTTGAAGTCCTTCAAGGGGAAGGCGTGTATGAAGAGATGGAACGTCTGGCCGTGAGGCTGACGGACGGTATCCAGTCCTCTGCCGAACGCTACGGCGTGCCATTGACGATCAACCGTATTCGTGGAGCGTTCTCGACGCATTTCTGTGATCATCCGATCACGAATTACGCGCAGGCGCAGGATACGGATAGCGAAGCGTTTGCATCCTTCTTCCGTCACATGCTGGATCGCGGTATTCATCTGGCACCATCCAAGTACGAAGCCTGGTTCCTCACAACAGCGCATACGGACGAAGATGTGGATGCTACGCTGGAAGCGGCGGACGATTCGTTCCGGGCGATGTCACAAGGTAAGTAAACTAAGCAGTAAGTGATAAAATATGAATAGGTTAAGAGCTGGAAGTAGTCTTAGGGATAGGTATCCGACCTCTGGGACTTCGTTCCGGCTTTTTTTCATTTCACAACTGTACCCGTACAGTTGCAGGTTTTATGGATTGTATCAGGTTATGCCCTCCGGGTATATTGAGAGAACCACAGGTTAAGGTCATTATTATGGAGGTTTATTATGAGCAATCGTTCCAGAAATGGAGCCGCCTATCTGGCAGCTCTCAGCTATGCAGCTATACTTGGATTTTCATTTTTATTTGTAAAATTGACAGTCACAGAGGCAAGCCCGCTGGATGTGATTGCCCACCGCTTTGCGCTGTCATTTATCGCTTTGACCATTCCCGTGTTGCTCGGTTGGATCAAGATCAACATCAAGATGCGTGACATTCTGCGTATTTTACCACTGGCACTGCTCTCGCCATTAGTGTATTTTCCACTGCAGGCCTTCGGGCTGATGAGCACTTCTTCATCGGAAGGTGGAATTATCCAAGCAACCGTTCCCATCTTTACGCTGCTGTTAGCTTCCTATTTTATTAAAGAGCGTACAACGGTAGTCCAGAAGATTTCCTTACTGCTCTCTGTCTTTGGCGTGGTTTTTATATTCGTGATGAAAAGCGGAGCACCGCTAGCATCCAATAGCTATGGCGGTATTCTTCTGCTCGTGCTTTCTGCGATATGCCTATCCGGCTATAATGTGCTGGCACGACCATTAACACAAAAGTACAACCCAATGGAATTGACCTACGTTACCTCTATTTTGGGATGTATCGTTTTTAACGTGGTGGCACTGGGATATCATGCCATAGACGGCTCCATGAGCGCCTATACCGCTCCACTGGTGAAGCCTGGTTATTGGATGGCACTGATTTATCTGGGCATTCTGTCTACCCTCGTCACCTCGCTGTTATCGAGCTTTGCCTTGAAGTGGATCGAAGCCTCCAAAATGAGTGTGATCGGTAATTTATCCACCCTCATTTCCATGATTGCCGGTGCTTACATTTTGAAGGAGCAGCTTGCCTACTATCACATTATTGGGGCTGTGATGATCATTATCGGCGTGTTGGGTACCAATTTCGGAGGGCGAAAAAACTTCACGCCAATCAAAACAACTTCGGCAAAATCACAAAAAACGGGCTAAAAATAGACACTCATTTGCCTGCAAAAAAAGAAATCTCCAAGCTGCGCAATTCCAGCCGAGAGATTTCTTTTTTCATTTCTTAGTCTTCGTCGCATTAGATAGGGTACGCCATGACACTCATTAACGCCAATTCCGGCTGTGTCGTGTCCAATCTGCTATATTGTACGATTACGGGCACATCGCTAGTGACCGTAATTGCGTAAGGAATACCTACCGGAATCCGTTCGCCGGATTTCTCCAACGAGGCTGTTCGGATATGACGGGTTCGTCTTCCTTCCACAACCTCGATCAATCCCTCCAATGGCTCGCGGTCTTCAAAATAGATGTCTATACTCAGATTTGCCACACGGCTCCCACAATTCAACACGCATATACTCTCATGACTGAGCAGCTCTCCCCGGCTTTCCGGTGGAATATACCCATCGGGGATGACCCAGAATAGGCTGCCTCGTGGCTGATTAGCTACTTTTTTATGAGAAAGTTCAACATTTCCCATACTATTGGCCTCCTTTACCCATAATACTTTTTGGCGCTTATGCCCCTTCTTCTAGCCATACGGATTCTCCTTGGTACGCAATAGTTGAGCCAGAAAAGCAAGCGCCAATCCCTGCCCCCATCCTTGAATGCGTTTGTATGGAACGTTTCGATAGCCGTCAATATCGTTCATTACAGCAGTTCCAGCGGATACACCCGTTACTGTGCCGTCGTCCTTAATGCGGGAAAGAATACCTTCGATCGCCTTTTGGGTGTATTTGTTAAACAATCTCCCTTGCATAAGCAAGGCGGTCGCAATTCCTGCCGAGCCCGAGGTTTCCAGATAAGAGGTATCATCGTTCAGCACCGTATGCCACAGCCCTTCTGGGGATTGCAGCCGCACCAGTGCATTGAGCTGGTCACGCAGCGAGCCGTCGATGATCATATAAGATGGATGCTGCACCTCCACAAGTTTCAGCGCTTTTGCCATCGTGAGGGCTGCCCATGAATTGCCGCGCGCCCAATATATTCCTGACATCCGGCTTTGATTCGCATGATCCCATCCGTGATAATACAGATTCGTATCCGGGTCCTGCAAAAATTCTTCATGCCCGTGATATTGACGTACCCCATCCTCCCAATACTCCTTGTTGCCCAACAGATGACCGATGCGCAGCAAATAATAACCGGCCATAAACATCGTATCCACCCATGCTTGCTGCGGAAATACATCATGAAGTGAGTTCACCGTATGCTGGAAAATGCCGTCGCCAAACCGCTCCGCTTTTTTGGACAAAAATTCTGCCATCTCGATGGCAATATCAAGGTATTTTTGCTCACCTGTGGCCTGATAAAGCGTCAACAAGCAGTGCCCAACAGAAACGCCGTTCACCGAGAGAGACGGAAGCCCATCCTCGATATTTTCGTCAACCCATTCTTTCAGCTTGGTCAAATACTTTTCGTTCCCTGTCGCTTCATACGCTTCGCATACTCCGTAAAAGGCTACTCCGCCCGGCCAATCCCAGCTGTAGTGCATTTGAAAGGTGCGTTCTACTACCCGGTCGATCACCTGCTTAACTTGTTCTTCATCAAAAATCAATGCAGGCATTTCCACGTCTCCTCCTTTGGTAAGTTTCACGTGAGTTACCTCCTTGACGCCCGTACATGAAAAGGTCGTTCTTCAACGTAAATACATGCGCAGCGGTTGCAAATCCAGTTCCTTCACAGCATCCACCACCATGTCTGCAATACGAACCGCGCCATTCTCATGAAAATGCGTGTTATCCTCTAAGCCGCCGGAAAAGTTCATGTATTCACCAGGCAGCAACCACATAAAAAGCTCTTTACTCTCTTCGGGACCCATTTGCTCATATAACTCCTGCGTGCGGGCAGACAAATCAATCAGCGGTACATTCGCTTCTTCCGCCAGCTCACGAACCGCTGTTACATAGTCACCATGTGTATCAGATAGCGTACCATCCTCGTTAAAATAGCGACGATGTACGGGCGTAACCAGTACCGGGGTTGCCCCATGGCTTCTTGCGCCATCGATGTAGAGGCGAAGATGCTCCTTGTAGGTTGTAAAAGGCTCTGTAGCCCGCTCCGGATCAGGCTTCTGATCATTATGACCGAACTGGATGAACAGGAAATCTCCTGCCTTTATTTCGCCCAAAATGACACCCAGCCGTCCTTCGTCCACGAAGCTTTTGGAGCTTCGTCCCGATACGGCATGATTATCCACGCAGACATCATGCTTGAACAGGGCGGGCAAAGCCTGGCCCCAGCCAGTATACGGATAACCGGATGCGTCCTGATCCGTAACCGTGGAATCTCCGGCTAGGAATAGCCGGAGGGTCTGTGGCGCTGGCGCAATCTCCAGCGCATTGAGCCGTGGCGCGGTGCCTGATACGGTGAGGCGCAGTTTGCCACCCCGGACAGGCACCGCAAACAGTGCTTCGGTGAACTGGCCCGGTAGCGTGTGCACTGGGGGAAGCATGTGCTTGCCTTCACCAGCCTTGAGTCGCGTGAGCGTTTCCGCCTGCGAATCGCCGACCAGTATAGTGACGAGATACAGCCCGTCTGGCACATCTGCAACAAATGCAGCGTTTAGTGGAATACAAAAGCTGCTTCGCAGCCGCGTACGTGCATCCTTGGCTGCACTCTGCCTTTTTCGACCGTACACATGCTCCGTAGTCTCAAAGCCATAGCCCTGCTCAGTTGTATATAAGCAATCCGGGGACACTCCCTTGTAACCATCCGCAGGCTCCCCCGGGCCAAAATCAAACTTCCACAATTTACTCACCTCTCAGCCATCGCCCTCAAATCCCGTCCATTCAATCGTACAAACCCCGATGCCTTCCATTTCCACTCGTAAGCTTCATAACTCACGCTATGGATTTTGGATCTTACCCCTTCAAACCACTCGTACTCATTCCTTCTACAATTTGTTTCTGGAATGCGAAGAATACAGCGATAACTGGAAGCAGGCTTAGGATAGACATCGCGAACATTCCTCCCCAGTTGGAAGCCGACTCGCTGTCGAGGAACATTTTGAGTGCAATAGATACGGTATATTTCTCCGGCGAATTAAGATAGAGTACCGGACCAAGCAAATCCTCCCACTTCCAGTAGAAAGAGAAGATTGCCGCTGTAGCCAACGACGATTTGAGTAAGGGTAAAATAATTCTGAAATACAGCCGGAACTTGCCGCATCCGTCAATCGTCGCCGCTTCATCCAACTCTGCTGGAATCGTCCGTATAAACTGCACCATCAGAAAGATGAAGAACGGCATCCCGAAAAAGGAGGGTACCACCAACGGTAAGATCGTATTGATCCAACCGAGCTTGGTGAAAATAATATATTGCGGTACCAGTACCACATCCCCTGGTAGCATAAGCGTCACCATCATCAAAGCAAACCACAAGTTACGCCCTTTGAATTTCAAGCGTGCGAAGCCAAATGCGATCAATGAGGAGGAAAGCACGGCTCCAATCGTTGAAATCACCACGATCGTGAGCGAGTTTAGAATGTACGTGCCAAAGTTGTAGCCAGTCGTCCCTTTCCAGCCTGTTACATAGTTTTGCCAGATCCATTCTGTAGGGAAAAGCGAGGATGCCGTGACGAATATCGTCCGACTTTCTTTAAACGAGCTAAACAGCATCCAAAAAACGGGATACAGCATCAGGAGCGCCAGTGCAGCAACCAGTATGTGATAAATTGGCCATTTGACCGTTTTCCATGCCATCAGTATCAGCGCCCCTTTTCCGTTTCATAAAATACCCAGTATCTGGAGGTTATAAATAAAATCGCTGTCAGTATCCCAATCATAATGAGCATGACCCAAGCCATGGCTGCCGCATATCCCATGTTGCTGAACATAAACGCCTGCCGGAACAGATACAGTGAATGCAGCATCGTTCCATCCATCGGGCCTCCTTCGCCCTTAGAAATAACATAAGCCGGGACGAAGGTCATAAAGGCACTGATCGTCTGCATAATCAGATTAAATAGAATAATGGGGCTAAGCAACGGCAGCGTAATACTGAAAAATTTTCGTACTGGCTTAGCACCATCTACACTGGACGCCTCGTACAATTCAACAGGAATGTTCTTCAAACCTGCCAGAAAAATCAGCATGGAGGAGCCAAATTGCCATACGGACAGGGTGATCAGCATCGTAAGCGAAGCATCCGGATCACCAAACCATTTCACCGGAGTCGCTCCTAAGGTCGAAAGCAGGCTGTTCACTATGCCGTTATTACTGAAAATGTTCCGCCACATAATGGATACCGCAACGCTACCTCCGATAATGGATGGCAGATAGTACATTGTCCGATAGGTGCCGACCATGCGCGATTTGGTATTCAAAATCATAGCCACAAACAGCGCGAAAATCAGTCGCAACGGTACACCGACCAATACATACGTAAACGTGACCCTGATCGAATTCCAGTATTTCGGGTCGCCTGTGAACATCTTTTCGAAGTTACCCAGACCAATCCATTTGGGCGGGGTGAACAGGTTGTAGGTGGTAAAGGACAGATACAGCGAAATAAACATTGGAATTAACGTAAACGCCAGAAAACCCACAATAAACGGGCTGATAAACGCATATCCGGTCATATTGGCTTTCAAGCTCTGATGATTTCGCAAGCTCATCAAGCCTCCCTTCTGTTGCATTTAAAGAATTAGCAAAACTTTATGATGTTTATAATTCGTTGTTATACGAATAATATTGTGATGTCTGCAGAGGGTGCTTATGCAGTTGGTTCGTCGAATCAACCGTGCGCAATCATGCTTTGGACTACGCACGGTTAACTTAACGAAATGTTCCTTCGATCCTATCGATTCTTATGCTAAAACGTTGTCAGATATCCAAAGGCCTTATTGCGCTTATTATTGCTTGTTATTTGCAAGGATGGTATTCGCATCAGCCCGGAATTTGGCAGCTGCGTCTTCAGCCGTCATCTGTCCGAAATTGACCTGCTCAATATAATCGGTCAGAGTCGCAATCACTTCCGGCGATCCGACTGGTGGCGGCGGGCTCATTGGAGAAGCCTTCGGCTCCATGGAAGCTACAAATTCAAACACCTGCTTCGTAGGCTCGCTCAACTCTGGTGCAACAGCTTCCTTGATTTTGGCGGAAATCGGTACGCCCCGTTCGCCTTTAATCAATTTATTCGCTTCTACATCGTTCATCCAGAAATCAATAAACTTAGCGGCTTCATCCTTCACCTGTGAACGGGAAGCAACCGTCCAGTACATCGTAGGCTGCATGTATACGCCTTTTTCCATATTCGGCCCAAACATTGGAGCCAGTGCCATTGGGCGGTTAACAACCTGCTGTAAGCCCACATACTGATTGGACCACTGCCAAATACCGATGCCTGTTCCTTTTACGATATCGGATTCCTCAAGAATTCCCTTGGTCTGGTTCATGATTTCAGGAGGCGGGGTCGCTCCCTTCTTAATCAGATCAGCCAATCCGCTGAAGAAGTCAACAAACAGCTTATCGTCGTCATATCCCAAGCCTGTTCCTTCCGCATTGTAGAGCGTCTTTCCTTGCGTACGCAAATAGTAGTGGAAGAAAATATCGGCAGCCATCGAGCTGTCAAAATATACTTTATTGGAAGCTGCCTTTAAAGCCAGTTCTTTGTATTTATCCCATGTCCAGTTGTCAGGAATTTTATCTATACCTGCTTTTTTGAGCAACGCCGGATCATACTGGAAACCCAGAACATTGACACCTGTTGGAATACCATATTGCTTTCCTGCTATTACACCGGTACTGAGCACATTTTCGTTCACGTCTGCGACCTGAATTTTCTGATTCAAGTAAGGCGCGAGATCCTCCAGTTGACCATTTTTCGCATATTGGCTAATGTACGAAATGTCCATTTGCACGATATCCGGCAACTGATTAGCCGCAGCCTGCGGAGCGAGCTTTTTCCAGTAGTCATCGAAAGAGGCATATTCCACATCAATCGTTACATTTGGATTTTTCTGCTTATACAAATCAACGACCTTTTGCGTGTATTCATGACGCGTATCCGATCCCCACCAAGCGATACGTAACTTTACTTTCCCGTCTGCACTTGTGCCCGAATTGCCGCCGCCCGCTCCGCTACATGCCGTCGTCAAAACGAGCAGCATAGCTATGATCAGAAACCATCCCTTTTTGCCCACCTATCTCTCCCCTTTTCGCTGTTCTAGAAAGGAGCCAAATTACGAGTGACAACGCACTCGTGCAATTTTGATAGCGTTTACATTAGCTCCTGTTGTTATTTTCCCAAAAGCCGAGAAACATTGGAATACACAAATCCGGTTTCCTGGGTTTAAAAAACAGTGGGACTCCATCCATCGGCTCATCCCCGTTCATGTGATTTAATGTACTCGGAAGGCGTCATACCCGCCCACTTTTTGAACACCTGGCTAAAATATTGCGCGTTCCCACCGAAGCCGAACCATTCCGCCAGCTCAAACACCTTCACGTCTCCGGTCTCCCGAATATGCTCAGCCGCACGTTCGATCCGATAACGATTGACGTAGTGGGAGAAGTTTTCGCCCGTCACCTTTTTGAAAATCTTCCCTAAGTAGTCGGAATTCATATACAGCATTTGACTTGCCACTCCGTTCAGCGACAAATCGGATTTTCTGTAGTTTTGCTCAATAATAGTGATCATTTTATCAACGGTGGAAGATTGGCGATACACATTACTTTTATAATAGATTGCGGTCATTCGTTCGGCAGCTTCTTGTACAAAAGATTTGAGACATGCCAGCGTTTTTTGCTCTGCCAGCACCACCATTCGGCTCGTAAACGCCGCACGCTCTTCTTCAGGGCATATACGGATCATAGCAGCATAGAGCTGAAGCACATAGGAGCGGGTCACGGAAATTTCCAGCTTCATCCTGGACAGAATACCGAACAACCGATCCACTTCCTGTGCAACCTCCACTGTATTTCCAGCCTTGATCAGTAGACCGAACTTCTCCTCGTCCAGCTCCAAATCTGCCATCTCCCGGGTATCCTCAGCCGCTAAATCCTCCTTCGTAATCAGACTGCCCTCCCCGGTGTAAAAACGGTGATTCATGCAATGCAGTGTCTCCCGGTACATCCCCCGTGAATGCTGCATACTATCCGACTCACTAACTGCGACCGTTACCTCCAGCTTGTAAAAGCGATGAAATGTCGCACGTACCGCTTCAATCTGTTTCATAAACCGTGACGTATCGTCCTCGCTTTCAAGTACAATGAGCAATTGCCCCTGCATGGTCGTACTGAGCAAGACATCATCCATTAAATCTGCCGCTATATTTTGCAATGCAAACAAATGCTCCGGCTCATGGGATTCCTCCACCCGCAGCAGTAGCATTCGAACCTGCTTATCTTGCAATTCAAGTCCGAATAACCGCTCATAAAATGCGATATCGCGGCTACCGTAAGTTTTATAGGAAATAAACTCCTTCAAAAAGTGTTCCTTCACATGAGGCAGCATACGCTGAAAATCTAGCTTCATCCGGTTTACAAACTGCTTGCGTTCTTTCTGCTCCTCCCGCTCCTGCCCCAACTCGGTCAGAGCCTCATGAATTTGCTGCTCATTGCATGGCTTCAACAAGTAGTGCTTCACCCCGTATTGCATGGCCCGACAGGCATAGTCGAAATCTTTGTAACCAGACAACAGAATGAAACGAACGTCTGGAAAGTGCTCCGTCGTTTTGGCAACCAGTCCGATACCGTCCAATCCAGGCATAGAGATGTCGCTAATCACAAAGTCAGGCGGGCTAGCCTGAATCTGATCATAAGCCTCAATCCCGTTACGTGCCGTACCAACCAATCTCGTTCCCGCTTTTCCCCAATCAACCACCTGCGATATGCCTTCCAAAATCATACGCTCATCATCAACCAGTAGCACCTTGTACACGACCCTGATCCCCTTTCACATATGGAATACAGACATGAATCGACGTTCCTGTTCCTGACTCGCTATGCAGCTCTATCCCCCAAGGTGTACCAAATGTCAGGTTAATCCGTTCCTGAATATTCGTAAGTCCAATGCCCTGTCCACGAGTCGTGACCTGCCCGTTCCGCAGCTTTTCCAAGAAATCCGGCGTCATTCCCGGTCCGTCATCTTCAACTCGCAGAAATAGAGCCCCCTCGCTTTCTCTCGCAATAATAGCAATCCGACAGGGTTCAATTCGCGGCTCCAGCGCATAATGGATGGCATTCTCCACCAAAGGCTGAAGCGTTAGCTTCGGAATTTGCGCATCCATCAGTTCTTCCGGGACATCCAGATGGAAAACGAGACGTTCATCAAAACGTGTTGTTTGGATCGTTACATAGCTCCTTACAATATCCAGTTCTTTTCGAAGCGGAATCAGCTGCTCTTCAAAACTGACCGCACTACGCAGTAGAAAAGCAAGTGCTTCCACCATCTCTGAAATACGATCCTGCTTATTGGCCTTGGCGAGCCAGTTCACGGATTCCAGTGTGTTGTATAAAAAATGTGGATTAATCTGTGCTTGTAGTGCCTTTAGCTCTGTTTCCCGCAGTAATAGCTGCTTGGCAACATTCTCATTAATGAGCTCACGAATGCGGCGAATCATTTTCTTATATGTCCGATGTAGCAAGCCTACCTCGTCCTGTGTGGAAAAGGGGACCGCGCCAAGTGCTTCTTCTTCCAAACGGTCGAGATCGCCTTTTTCTATTTTACGCATGTTCTGGATTAGTTGAACGATCGGTTTGGTAATGCTGCCTGACAACCTAGCTCCCAGTGCCAATGCAATAAGAAGCATAATGACAAAAATAGCGCTTACAATTTCTTTAATGATCGTAATGCTGCGAAACATATCATCGAAGGGGGTCATATGCAAATACGTCCAACCCGTATAAGAGGATTTGATTTGAGCAGCGAAAAAGGTTCCTCCTGAGTAGGTCGCAATCCCGTAAGGCTGCTTTCGGCCAAGCTCGGCCTGAATATCACTCTCACTCAAAAGTGGTGTTTCAGGATAAATCATCCGCCTTCCATCTGTAATCACCAGTTGTCCGTCACGGCCGGAGGTCTGCACACGATCCGCTACAATCCGGTCAATTCGCACACGAATCGCAAGCGTTCCGAGCCCATTCAGTGTAAAATTGGAATCGGTAAAGGATTTGAACTGCCGAGCTGCCAGCAAGGAGGAATGGCCTGCCGCATACCATGCATTGGAACCGTCATGTTCGTCTGCCAGCTCCGACAGGGTGGATCGAAGTTCTTGGGGAATACCTTCGCGGTTGCCCGCACTCATGACCTGTCCCTCTTTATCGATCACTATCATAGAATAGACATAGGTCTCAGAGCCGGCAAAGGCGACGAGCCTATTCGTTATTTTTTTACGCAGCACCATTTTGGCATAAGGTGACGTTTCCTTTTCCAATTGCAGCAAATAACGTTGAAGCTGCTCGTCCGTTGTTACCTTGAAAGTAACTTTTTCTACATCCTTCAGCTCATTTTCTATACCGATTGAAGAAATATTGAGTACTTCGGATGTTTTTTTGTACATTTGATTATCATAAATATGAAATACGTACTTAAGTATGACTGCAACTACTGCAAAATTAACCAGCATAAGTACCGTAATCAGTAGTACCATTTTATGATGGATTCCAGCATTTTTGTAAGCGCTTTTAAAGTAGGTAATCAGGGAATGTCGCCTCCTTTATAACATACAAAATACCCCATGCCTTGGTCATTCGGCAAGAGGTATTTGTATTTGCTTAGCGTTGATCGGTTGGTTTCGATTTGTCCGCCTTGCTCATATATTCGTCGTATCGGTCATCAAGTTCACGTGCCATACTCCGGTATTTACGCGTCTCCTCAACAATGGGATCGATATGAGTCTGAACCCGCACCTCATATTTAGGGCTGAGCCGTTCCCGCTTTTTGGCCTCATTCTCACGAATTTCGCCTTCCGTCAGCAGTTCACTGAGCTGGCGTTCCAATTCTTCGGATTGGCTCATCGCGATTTCCTCCTTCAGGATGATGGTCTACGTAGAATTATAACCCGGTTGCGTCTGCTTCTTTCAGCACTTGAATAAGTTGAGAATGAATAGCTGTATTCGTAGCTGCAATATGCCGTACACTCAGGTCATAAGGTCTGCCCAATGTATCGGTGATGGTACCGCCTGATTCCTGTACCAGCAAAGCGCCCGCTGCTACATCCCACGCATTCAAACCAATTTCGCAATAAGCCGACAGCCGTCCTGACGCTACATAAGCCAGATGCAATGCTGCCGAGCCCAGCGCACGAATACCACGTACTTGAGGTGTAAGAACCTGCGTAATTTTCATATTTAGCGGTTGTGCATACGTACGGTCCGGTGGGAAGCCGATGCAGACCAGACTATCTCCCAGTGTTTCTTCTCTCGATGCTTGCATGCGATTGCCATGAACATACGCGCCTTTTCCTTTTTCCGCTACAAACATTTCATCACGGGACGGATCATAAATGACCCCGACAATCACCTCTCCACGATGAGCCAAGGCAATAGACACACTGTAATACGGCAGACTGTGTACAAAATTGGTAGTGCCATCTACCGGATCAATAATCCATAAATATTCCTCTTCACGGGCAGCCTCTAATGCACGAGCCGAAGCTTCGGCTCCCGGCTCTACACTCTCTTCACCCAAAATGGCATGATCGGGAAAATGCGTCAGAATCAGTCTGCGAATCATCTGCTCTGCACCTTTATCTACCTCGGTCACTAGATCCGTAGGAGACTGTTTGGTATTCAAATGTTCAACAGTTCCCAGTCTGCTCTTGATCCATTCCCCGGCTTTGGATGCCGCGTTAATAGCCACGGCAGTATAGCTTTTTCCTGATACGATATAGGGAACCTTTTCGTTTTCATGTTCGTTCAACGTGTTCACTCTACTTTCTATATCATTGTTACGTGGTTTACGAATCTGCCCTACAGCACAGTCTCTTAACCATCTCTGTTTCAGTACAAGTTTGCTAGTTTACACATTCTAGTATACACAATAAACTGCATAAAGTTTCTCTAAATGGGAGCTTTATCCGCGAAATGCCACTTTCTAAGGCATAATTTCTACGGAAGCTCCATCCAGCACTTTAACCCCATTGCCTTCCTGAAGGCGCAGTTCATTCATCAATCCGAATAACGCTTCATCCTTAAGCTTGGCTTCAAGCATGACATCAATCCGATCCGTATATCCGGCAATATTGCGCAAAAAGGTAAGCAACGGCTCCACTAGAACACCGTCCGCATGGCCCCGGGGATCTTTTTCACTTTTGGGACTGGACGCATGGATTTTGGGCGGCAATGGATGATCAACAGAAGATCCGGCTTGAGCCAATTCCCCTTTCCAGGTATCCAAAATATCCGGCCATAGCTCCCACGGCTTTTCCCCCTCATTATTCACCCATTGATGGTGAATATCGAGAACCATCGGCAACCCCGTCAATTTGCAAGCCTCCAGCGTTTCCACCGCATTGAACGTTTTATCATCATTTTCCAGCGTTAACCGTTCTCTTAACGAAAGATCCAGCGCACTAACCTGCTCTACAAAACGCTGACCTGAGGTCACCTTATCTCCGTATGCACCACCAATATGAATGTTGTTCTTGGCTTCGGCACCGAGCCCCATGGCCTCCAGCATCGCTTTGTGGTACTTCAGATCATTAATGGAGCTCTCCAACACCTCAGGACGGGGAGTGCTTAACACTGTAAAATGATCAGGGTGAAACGATACCCTCATCCTATTCGCCTTGACATAGTTCCCTACCTCTGCAAAGTCAGCAGCAAGTGCCTGAAACGGGTCCCAATCCCGCAGATCCTGATGGGTCGCGAGCGGAATCAGCTTGGATGAGAAACGATAGACCTGGACATCACTCGCGCGATTATGGCGCAGCAGCCTCAAAGTATTATGGAGATTTTCGGCTGCTATCCTTTCTAGCTTGCGGATCGCAGCTTCTCGGTCTCCAATCTTGTTAAAGCTGGCCATTGTCATGGTTTTGGAGGGGGATGCATTTTGCACGGTAACCGACATGGCTACATAACCGAACCTTACGATCATAGGGTGTCTTCCTTTCAGCAGTCGCATTAGATGGTAAGGCCGCTTTCGTTCTGTGACCTAAAACCCTTTTCTACTGATCATACCCGGAAAAGCACCTGCTGATTCGGTGTTATCGTACAAATTGCAAGAAGGAAACAGCTAGGATTGCTGCTGTGCTCCAAAAAACATTTCATCCGCCAATGCGGTCTGAATTCTCGCTTCCTCTTCATTCAGCTTACGAATGAGAATCATTTCAACTTCGGTCACTTCATCGCCCTGGAAATTAATTTCGGCGATACAGCCCACAATCTGCACGATGGCTACTGCCACGTTATCCACGCTGTAAGCGATGACCTTCTGGCCTGTCGGAAACACGCGCAGCCCGGATTTAACCATTTTGCCACGTCCGTATTCCAGGAGTTCGTAAAGTTCTTGTTCGCTCTTGAATTTGCACACTGAGTTAAATTCAGTTTGAAAGCCCATGTGTAGCCGCCACCTTTCATGATTAAGGGTTTAGTGTTGTGCTCAAAGATATGCCATTTATATGAACAAAAAGGAGAGTGATCAGCTCCCCTTTGTTTCGTTTATGAGTTCTCGTAGTGCAACGCAGACCTGCGCTCATAACGCTCCAGTGCAAGAGCAATCATGCGGTCCAGTAGACTTGCATAGGATACGCCTGTTTCTCTCCACAGTAATGGATACATACTGAACGGTGTAAAACCAGGCATTGTATTCACTTCATTAATAAGGATATGTCCGTCCGAGCGTCTGACGAAGAAATCGGCACGGGAAATCCCGCAGCCTTCCAGAGCGCGGAACGCTTGCAATGCGGCTTCACGAATACGATCTGCCACTTCCTCATCCAACGGTGCTGGAATAAGCATTTGCGATTGGCCATCCGTATATTTGGCAGCGTAATCGTAATAATCACTCGACGATACAATTTCACCCGGTACAGAGGCAATCGGCTCGTCATTGCCAAGTACGCTGACCTCAATCTCACGGGCATCGACATACTCCTCGACAATCACCTTCAGGTCAAATTGCAAAGCCAGATCTACAGCCTTTTCCAGTTCTTCTCGGTTGCTGGCTTTGGAAATACCGACACTTGATCCCAGATTGGCCGGTTTGACAAAGCAAGGATAACCTAACTCGGTTTCCATGGTACGTACCAGATCATGACTGGTTTGGGCCCACTGTGTACTATTAAAATAACAGTATTTCACTTGCGGCAATCCTGCATGCTCAAACAGCTTCTTCATGACGCCTTTATCCATACCTGCTGCCGAAGCCAGCACTCCTGCACCGACATAGGGCATATCCGCCATTTCGAACAGACCCTGAATCGTTCCGTCCTCGCCAAAGGTGCCGTGCAGCAACGGAAACAGCACATCCAGCGACTGCTCTCCGTACAGCTTGCCGAACAACGTATCTAATGCCGCCTTGGTGCCACCCTCTGCGCGTTCCAGCTTCAATTGCTCTACAGAAGCCAGAGGAGCGCTTAATAGCGCCCCTCTACGCCAATCGCCAGCCTTCGTAATATAAAAAGGAATAATCTCGTATTTCTCATAGTTAAAAGCGTTCATTACCGCATACGCCGTTTGCAGCGAAACCTCATGTTCGCCCGATTTGCCACCGTACACCAGCCCTACGGTCAATTTTTGATTTGCCATGCCTATCCTCCGCTTTCCTGCTTTCGTCATTGTGACTGATTTGCATCACTGTACCTGTTATCCATCATCTCATTTAAAAATAGTCGGCGATGTGATAAAAGCGATATACCGTGTTGTCGGTCCACGCATACGAATTTTTATAGTCCCAATAACGATGTCTGGAGCTTACCGTATGTGCATTGACTAGCGGCATGCCGCCCGCATCAAAGGCCGTTACCACCGTGCTATGCTGGAAGGTTCCATCACCATCCCAATCGTAAAAAATGACGTCCCCCAGCATGAGCTGCTCTGGGCGACTCACCTGCTCAGCAGTCAACCCCCATGAGCTGGAGCCCAAATACCGCTCCAGACTGTTGGAAACTGCCCAACTATAGCTCCACAGCTCACGTCCGGCGACCCGTCCTTTATACCACCAGCCCGATTCTCTTTTACCAGTATAGTGGATCGGTGCTCCCCCTGCAAAGAGGCATTGCGAGATATAATTGGTGCAATCCACATCAAAACCTTCAAACTCCGGATTGAAGCTATCCCACCACTGATCTGCATAGGCCGCTGCTTCTTCGCGGCGATATCGACTGGGACGTGCTGATGAACCAAAGCCCAGCACACCGCGATTCAGCAGCGGTAGATTTCCTCCTTGATTAAACGAAGCCTGTTCAAAAGGAACCTCTCCCCCCGCTGGCTTCCTTTCTGCCGGATCGCGCTCAATTCTCGCTACCTGCCAGGCTTCACCCTCGCGTGTGAACGTCAGACGCTCCCGTTCAATCCGATCCTCCCGGTGAGTCATCCCGCCCTTCTCATAAAAGAGTCGGACATGCAGTTGTACATCTACCACAGCCTCATCGGGGGTATCCTGCACCATTCGTAGCGGCTTGGCGCGTGTCTCGCTGCGTAGGGGAACAGCATCCCGTTCGTTGTACCACTGCTCCAATCTGGCCGCACGTGCTGCTCGTTCCATCCGCTGACCCACCTCCAGATACTCATCCGGCTGCGGTACACCATTCACCTCACTGCGATTGTATTGATTCACGTAAGCAAAAAGGGCCTGTTTCCATTCCCGCTCCCCCATCCCTATCCCTCCATATTCGTCCCGCTATCCTTTTCCGGGGATAACCGGAATGATGTATAACTTCCATTCTTGCATCTCTGGTCTGATATGCTCTCTATCTATAAGTATGAATCTCTAAAGCTTGGTATGAACATCGAAACGCGAGGGAGCGGAACGTTTTATTTTCCAATCTGCAATGTATCTTTTAGGCCAAAAAAACTTTACGGAACTGCCTGAAAACGGTATACTTAATCCAAAAGCAATCATTTTGAAATCACGTTTCATCTAATGAAACAAATTACATTGATCGCAACCTCTAACACGTAATGAACCACTGAAGATGTAATTGAGAACGCAACCAATTTAAACCAACTGTGCAAGACGTCGAAAAAACGACATCCCTATTTTCCCCCAAGCATCCACTTCAAGGAGGTAATACTTATGTCAGGAAAAGATCAATTCTCCATTGCCCGTAGTCTCGAAGTTAACGGTAAGCCTTATCGCTACTATAGTCTTAAGGCACTGGAGGAACAAGGAAAGAGCGGTGTTGCCAAGCTGCCTTTCTCCATTAAAGTGTTGCTGGAAGCTGCGGTTCGCCAATTTGACGGACGCGCCATTACAGATGAACATGTACAGCAGCTGACAGGCTGGGCTGAAGATCGGGACACCAACAAGGAGATTCCATTCATTCCTGCACGCATCGTGCTACAGGATTTTACCGGCGTCCCGGTGGTTGTCGATTTGGCAGCCATGCGTGATACAGTGAAAAAAGCGGGCGGTGATCCGAAACAAATCAATCCACTCGTTCCTGTCGATCTCGTTATCGACCATTCGGTCATGGTCGATGCTTTCGGTACCAGTGACGCGCTGGATTACAATATTAATGTAGAGTTTGAACGCAACGAGGAGCGGTACCGTTTTCTGCGTTGGGCGCAAACGGCGTTCAACAACTTCCGGGCCGTTCCGCCATCCACCGGTATCGTCCATCAGGTCAATCTGGAGTATCTCGCCTCCGTGGCCGCCACCAAAACCATTGACGGCGAAACGGTCGTCTTCCCGGATTCCCTCGTGGGAACAGACTCCCATACCACAATGATTAACGGCCTGGGTGTTGTTGGCTGGGGTGTCGGCGGGATTGAGGCAGAGGCGGGTATGCTGGGGCAACCGCTGTATTTTGTCACTCCCGATGTGATTGGCTTCAAGCTGACAGGCAGTCTGACGGAAGGCTCTACCGCCACCGATCTGGCGCTCACTGTAACGCAAATGCTGCGTAAAAAAGGCGTAGTCGGCAAATTCGTGGAATTTTACGGGCCTGGTCTGGCTAACATCAGCTTGGCTGACCGTGCGACAGTTGCCAACATGGCACCGGAATACGGCGCAACGATCGGCTTCTTCCCGGTCGATGCGGAAACGCTGGCTTACCTGCGCAGCACCGGACGTTCCGATGAGCAAGTAAGCCTCGTAGAGGAATATTACAAGGCGCAAGGCATGTTCCGCACATCCGATACGCCGGACCCTGTGTTCAGCGATACGATTGAGCTGGATCTGGCTTCGGTTGTACCGAGTCTCGCCGGACCCAAACGTCCGCAGGACCGTGTTGAGCTTAGCCGCATGAAAGAAACCTTTGAAGGCATTATCCGTACCCCAGTGGACAAAGGTGGCTATGGACTGAGCGATGAAAAAATCGCACAGAAGATTCCGCTGACCCATCCGGACGGCTCCACCAGCGAGTTGGGTACAGGAGCAGTCGTTATTGCAGCTATCACAAGCTGCACGAATACCTCCAATCCAAGCGTTATGCTCGGTGCGGGCTTGCTGGCCAAAAAAGCAGTGCAGCGCGGGCTCAAAACTCCAGGCTATGTTAAAACCAGCTTGACACCGGGTTCCCTCGTCGTGACGGAATACCTGCAAAAAGCCGGATTAATCGGACCGCTCGAAGCCCTCGGCTTCCATGTGGCAGGCTACGGCTGCGCAACCTGTATCGGTAACTCCGGCCCACTTCCTGACGAAGTGAGTCAAGCCATCACAGACAATGATTTGACGGTTGGCGCAGTTATTTCCGGCAACCGGAACTTTGAAGGCCGTGTGCATGCTCAGGTCAAAGCCAATTATCTCGGCTCACCGCCACTGGTTGTCGCTTATGCGCTGGCAGGCACAGTGAACATTGATTTGGTGAACGATCCGCTCGGTTACGATCAGGACAATCAGCCAGTCTACCTCAAAGACATTTGGCCTACTTCTGAGGAAATCAAGGAAGCGATCAGCCTGTCTCTTAGCCCGGATATGTTCCGTCGCAAATACGAAAATGTATTTACTGCCAACGAAAAATGGAATTCCATTCCGGTTCCTGAAGGCGAACTGTATGAATGGGATGAAAAATCAACTTATATTCAAAATCCACCATTCTTTGAAAAACTTCAGGATGGCGTGCAGGATATCAAGGAAATCCGTAATGCCCGTGTGCTTGCCCTGTTGAATGATTCGGTCACAACCGACCATATCTCACCAGCAGGCAACATTGCTCCTTCCAGCCCGGCAGGGCTGTACTTGAAGGAGCATGGCGTGGAACGCAAGGACTTCAACTCCTACGGCTCCCGTCGTGGTAACCACGAGGTCATGATGCGCGGTACATTCGCCAACATCCGTATCCGCAACAATGTGGCTCCAGGCACCGAGGGCGGCGTGACCAAATACTTGCCAACGGATGAGGAAATGTCCATCTATGATGCATCCATGAAATATCAGGCAGCCGATCAGAACCTGATCGTCATTGCTGGTAAGGAATACGGCACAGGCAGCTCTCGTGATTGGGCGGCCAAAGGTACGCTTCTGCTGGGAGTAAAGGCTGTCATTGCCGAAAGCTTCGAGCGGATTCACCGCAGTAACCTGGTCGGCATGGGTGTACTGCCTCTGCAATTCCAGGAAGGCTATGGCTGGTCCAGCCTAGGTCTGAACGGTCGTGAAACGTTTGACATTCTTGGCATCGACAATGACGTGAAGCCGGGTCAAGAGCTTACGGTTGTGGCTAAACGCGAGGATGGCACGAAGTTCGAATTCCCGGTAATTGCCCGTCTGGACAGTACTGTCGATATCGACTACTACCACAACGGCGGTATTCTGCAAACCGTATTGCGTCAGATGATTCAAGAGTAAAGAGCGTATAAATAACGAAATCCCCTCCTAATGCAGCGAAAACTGCGAATTGAGAGGGGATTTTTTACATACTTTAAGCCTTCAAAAGAAAACATATGCCAATAATTGAGAACACTAGGGTTATAAGAAGTGTGAAGAGACCAGGCAGGCATTCCATGATTACAGAGCCTTCTTCGCTCTTGAACTGACGACTGAGATAGGGTTGAAGCATTAGCATAATTATAAAAGATATGAGGCTAATTCCACACAACAACCATACCTCAGGGGAGGATTTGTCAACAAAACGGTCAGCCACATCATTGAAATTGTAGTGGATTCCTACATTCCTAGGCATTCTCGGATACATGAAAAGGTAGATAATGAAAGGCAAAACAGAAAAAAGAAGGGACAATACATTATAAATATTTACTCTACTTCGCATTGGAAATCCTCCTTCTAAGGCTAATTCGGTTCATATTATACATATATCGGCAGTCTATTTTTTACATTCATGGCTTAGAAAGATAGAAATAATAAAACTAATTATCGTTGGTAAACAAGAAGCGAGCACCATATACACATTAACTTCTTGTCCTAATCCTATAACGATTACGATTAAGCCAAAGGCTATCCAAATATAAGCAGAGATGTGATGCGTCTTCTTCCATGCCATTTCATTCGAAAGTAGCCAAAGGAACTCACGTCATAATTTCCCTTATTCTCCATCCCGCCAAACCCTCCGTATAACAGGAAATTGATTGACTCATCTTTATTATGCATATTTTCGAATACCAAAAATGAAATAAACATCACAACAGCAAAAAGGCCGATCCTCTCAGGACCGGCTCCAACTGTGTTCTCCTATAACCTTACCTTCGCACGCGAGTTATTTCGAAATATCCAGAAAACCCTCTCCGAACACGTCCCGCACGTCATGAATAGTGATGAATGCTGCTGTGTCGATGGCTTTCACTATCTTTTTAAGCGCTGACACCTCTTGTTTACTAATGACGATATACAGCACTTCTTTTGGATTTTTAGTGTAATAGCCGTGGCCTGACAGGACGGTAACTCCACGATCCATTTTCGTAATAACCATCTCGGCAATTTTATCTTGGTGCTCCGAAATGATCATGACCGCTTTTTTAGGGTTTAGTCCTTCGATCATGAAGTCCATCACCTTCGTACCAACGTACAAAATAACGATAGTTAGCATCAATTTTTCTGGACCAATAATAAAATAGGAAGAGAACGCGACAATCAAATCAAAAAACAGTAGGCCATAACTGATATTCCAATCCAGATACTTGTTGGCAATTCGGGCTAAAATGACCGTTCCCGCCGTAGTGCCGCCTACCCGTACAATTAAGCCAATGCCGACCCCCACCAAAACTCCGGCAAATACAGCATTAATCGTCGGCTCATGCGAATCAATCCGCCAGTTGACCGTTAAATGTAAAAACAGCGAGTTAAAAGCGACTGCAATTATAGTGTACAGGGTCGTTCTCTTGTCCAAAAATTTATATCCGACAATCAACAGCAAGCCATTAATCACCAGATTAACGATCGAGGGAGACCACTGAAACAGGTAGTACAGGATGATCGTGACCCCTGTAACGCCGCCCTCGCCAAACTCATTCGGGATCACAAACAGATTAACAGCTAGCGCGAAAAAAAACGCACCCAGAATAATAAATGCGATGTCTGCAATACTTTTTTTCATATATGCTCTAATCCTTTCTCTAACATTTCAAAGGATGAATCGCCAGATGGATTGGCTGACTCTTGTTGTCAAAATACGCTGACAACCAGTTCATGGTATCTACTACCAAACATAAAGTCAATACAACTTTGACACTTTAATTCGCCACCAGACTGCCTCAATCCTGACTTGGATTTCGCAAAATTCTCCTTTTACAAGGTTATTCGACAAAAAAACACAATCCCGACTACTAAACTAAGAAAACGGGCCTCAAGCCCTTGTTTTAGACCTAGGCACATTTTCCTCTAAAACGACCATCCTCCTAATCGACATTTTGGACACATATGACCATCTTCCTGTTTTATGTCAAAAGCGTTTTACTTTGAAAAAATGTGGGTATAATGATTGAAACATTACCAAGCAACCTACTTAGCATTACGACATCAAGTACATACAAATAGTCCTATACAGACGTCCTAAGCAACTCAATCTGAATTTGACAATATGGAATTGGAGGAATGACCTACATGAATACAATGAACTTAACCGTCCACACCCTGATGCCCTTTCACCACCAATACCAACGTGCCAACGCGGTGAGTATGCAGAAGAAAGAAGATAGCTCAGAGAAGAAGCTCAGCTTTCAGGACATTTTGAATGAAAAAATGGGTAAAAAATAAGGCGCCGTTTATCCGGTTGCATGATCCCGCTTTACATAAGCTAAAAAGCCGTAGTTTCCTACATCGACTGTAGAGAACCACGGCTTTTTTTAATTCATGTGTTCCTAAACTCACACGTTCGTTTTACTGACCTCCATCCCGATACTGCTCTGCCTTCTCACGCATCCCGGCAGCTACTGCTTCTTGAGTGTTCAGCCCCTTATCCGCTGCATAGGCGCGAATGTCCTGCGTGATACGCATACTACAAAATTTGGGACCACACATCGAGCAAAAATGTGCTTCCTTGGCGCCCTCTGCCGGTAGTGTTTCATCATGGTAGGACAAGGCCCGCTCGGGATCAAGCGACAGATTGAACTGATCCCGCCAGCGGAACTCAAAGCGTGCCTTGGACAAAGCATCATCCCGCTGCTGCGCCCGTGGATGACCCTTCGCCAGATCGGCAGCATGTGCCGCAATTTTGTAGGTAATGACACCCTCGCGGACATCATCCTTATTGGGCAGACCCAAATGCTCCTTAGGCGTAACATAGCACAGCATGGACGTCCCGAACCAACCGATCATCGCCGCCCCGATGGCTGAAGTAATATGATCATATCCGGGGGCAATATCCGTCGTGAGCGGTCCCAAGGTATAGAAGGGAGCTTCCTTACAAATCTCCATTTGTAAATCCACATTCTCTTTGATTTTATGCATAGGGACATGTCCTGGCCCTTCAATCATGACCTGAACATCATGCTTCCATGCGATTTGCGTTAGCTCGCCCAACGTTTCCAGCTCTGCAAACTGTGCTTCATCATTCGCATCATAGATACTACCTGGACGTAGACCATCCCCGAGAGAAAAGGCCACATCATAGGCTTTCATAATTTCGCAGATTTCTTCAAAATGTGTATACAAAAAATTCTCCTGATGGTGCGCAAGGCACCAGGCTGCCATGATCGACCCGCCACGGGATACAATTCCCGTCATTCTATTCGCCGTCATCGGTATATACCGCAGCAATACACCCGCATGAATTGTAAAATAGTCCACTCCCTGCTCCGCCTGCTCAATCAGCGTATCGCGATACAGCTCCCACGTCAGCGCTTCTGCTTCGCCATTCACCTTTTCAAGTGCCTGATACAGCGGCACAGTCCCAATTGGTACAGGAGAATTCCGAATGATCCATTCACGTGTTGTATGGATATTACGGCCTGTGGACAGGTCCATAACTGTATCCGAGCCCCAACGCACAGCCCAGGTCATTTTCTCCACTTCCTCCTCGATGGAGGAGGTAACCGCAGAATTGCCAATGTTCGCATTGATCTTCACGTGAAAATGACGCCCAATGATCATCGGCTCACTTTCCGGGTGATTGATATTCGAAGGCAAAATGGCTCGTCCAGCCGCCAACTCCTGCCGTACAAACTCAGGCTCCACCCCTTCGCGGATCGCCGCAAATTCCATTTCGGGCGTAATGATCCCTTGCCGCGCATAATGCATTTGTGTCACTGTACGACCTTGCGAAGCACGAAGCGGACGGTTGGTCACGCCGGGAAATTCCACTGTCTCCCGTTTGGAGCCAGGTTTCAGTCCATTATCCTCCGGCTGTACAGCGCGTCCCTCGTAAGCCTCCACATCGCCCCGTTCCAGTGCCCAAGCTCGCCGTAATGGAGGCAGGCCCTGACGGATATCGACCTGATAGGCTTCGTCAGTCAAGGGACCGCTTGTATCATATACACGCAATGGCTCATGATGCTCCGTGCCCTGCGGCGTATGTGTAGGATGAAGAGCAATTTCGCGCTCTGGCACGGCAATGTCCGGCCGTGAGCCTTGAATATATACCTTACGGCTTCCTGGAAAGGGCGTTACCCCATTGGCTTGCTCCCCGTTTGTCTTCTCTACCTCAACTTCTTTTGTTCCTACCAATCTTACTTCGTTTGATTTCAATTCTGTTCCTTTTGTTCCTTCTGCTTCTGTCGGCTTCATTGTCCATTCCTCCCGTTTCGATGAAATGTCACACCGATCCGGAACCATTCCCAGGGAGGCGCTGATCTATGCAAAAAAGCCGGTTCCCTAGGGAACCGGCTAATCTAACGAGGCAGCTATCCAGACAGTACGCATGTGGAATAATCCTATTCCAATGCGTCACCGTAGACAGCAGCCGCGTATACATTTCATTGGCCGATTACTTCCCTACGCTGGTATGATCCAGATCAGGTGCAAAGGGTCCGGAATCTTGCACGATTCCATCTCAGCCCGGCATTACAGGCTCCCCCAGTAACTGTGATACTTCTATTCACATGAGGCGGCTATAACAGATATCCCGCCATCCTTACCAGACTACTTTAAATTTATGGCTTTGGCAACCCTTCTAGGTTCCCTTTACCAAGGAGACGCTCCCCATCAAATCACTCTGCTTGCTTCAACTGTGTTCATTCTTGTTACGGAAGCATAAGCCCCATTTCCTTCGCCGCTTCAATCAAAATCGGAGCAAAGTCATGTAGCGTCTCGGGTGCAAGCCGACTGACCGGACCGGATACAGATAAAGCCGCAGTGACCTGTCCCTTCCGGTTTACAATTGGCGCAGCCACAGCAGCAGCCCCTGGCTCCCGTTCTTCATAGCTGGTCGCATAGCCCTTCTCGCGGATATCCTGTAGCTGGGCTTTATAGACCTCCGGGTCTACCGAGGGCGGCCATTCATCCCCGCTTAGCAGAGCTTCCAGCTCCTGCGGCGGCATAAAGGCTGCCAGCACCTTGCTAGAGGCCCCTACAGCAAGCGGCATACGCGCACCTACAGGCGCGACCCTGCGAATCGCCTGATTGCTCTGCACGGCTTGTATGCGAATACGCATGCTGCCGTCCCGTAAGTACAAGCTGACCGTCTCGCCCAAACGGTCACGTAATCCTTCCATTGCAGGCTGTAACAACACCGCCGGCTCGTCACTTTGGGACAAATGCGTGGATAGCTCCCAAATGCGGAAGCCAAGTCGATATTTTTCCGTTTCGGCATTCCTAACGACAAAGCCCCGATCCTCCAACGTAGTCAGCAGCCGATGAACCGTGCTTTTATGTAGACCAATTTTGGAGGCAATCTCCGTCAGGCCAAGATCCGAATCTGCGGTAAAACACAGCAGTATATCAAGTGCACGCTCTACAGCGCGAACGGTTAATTTACGGTCTTCCATCGTGAACCGCTCCTCTTGTATCCATATTCGTTTCACACTATGAAACATGGTTACATAAATTATATAGAATAGTCGCGGCTACTGTAAACCGATGTTTTTGTGACAACCATATTACAGAACGAGAACAAACATCGACAATTCTTTGCATCATTTTTACTTTTCCGGTTCAGGCGTTGACTTTGGATAATCCCCATCATACGATAATAGGTATCTATACGGATCTACACTATCATTTTCAAGTGGAATTATACCTATATTCTATGAAACGAAGATCAATTTTATATAAGGAGGCTCTTACATGATTTCGACATCCCAGCGCAACTCTCAGCTACAGACCGCTGTTCAGGAGCCGTCCACCCCACTCTTTAATCCCCGTCTGCTGCGGTTCAAGCACGTTGTGATTGCTCTGCTGCTGTCGGTCGTCTTTTTTCTGTTGTTTTGTTTTATTGCCTTGCATGCTTACATCGCATGGGTACTTACGAATCCCACCGTTGCACCGCTGTACTCTAATCCGATGCAGGCCAAAAGCATGCCTTATGAGGAAGTCAGCTTCCCTGCCAAGGATGGTAGCCGCATGGTACAAGGCTGGTATATCCCAGCGGATCAATCGCGGAAAACGATTATTTTCAGCCATGGTTATGGAGCTAACCGCGAAGAAAGCTGGATTCCCATGTATGATCTGGCGCATTATGCCCACAGTTTGAACTTTAATGTAGTCATGTTCGATTATGGATTCGCGTCACAAAACAGCAAAGCAGTCGCGACCGGAGGCAAAGCGGAATCCCAGCAACTTCTCGGGGCAATTCAGCTTGCGAAGCAACGCGGCTCGTCGGAGATTATCGTATGGGGCTTCTCTATGGGGGCAGGAACCGCTCTTCAGGCGGGCTTGCAAACCAAGGATGTGGACGCAATGATTTTGGACAGCACCTTCCTGCTGGAACCGGATACGCTGTACCATAACATTCACAATCAAATTAATCTGCCAAGACATCCGTCTTTGGAAATTCTGGAGTTGCTGTTTCCAGTTTTGAACGGCACCAGCTTGCATCAGATTCCATATCAGGAGGTTAAAAAGGAAAACTATCCGTTCCCGATCATGTTTGTGCATGGTACACAGGATGAAAAAGCTCCTTATCCTATTGCGGAAAAGCTCGCTGCCAATCAAACTAATCCGCTTTCCAGTGTATGGATTGTTAAAAACGGGATACATGAGCTTATCTTCAGAGAGCACCCTCGTGAATATTTGCGACGGGTATCGACGTTTCTAAGCAGTGTACAGGAGCTGGAGGATAAGAAAACCGTCGCTGATGCCCACAAACAAACGACTACGAAGTAAATTCTTCGAAGAACTGTATTCTATTCTTCGCCTGGAAGAAGCCTGCCTATGACACTTAACCCGTGCCGTAGCTGGGCTTCTTTTTCGTTTTCCATGGTTATTCATTGTTCTACGTAACAGATGTGACCGGATTAAGGGAGTTCATAGACATATTCCTGATGAGACAGCGAATATACTGGGTACGTATGCATCCAGGGCAGATCTGCCAGATCCGCCGGATAGCCATAGTAGGATACGGGAGGTAAAAAACGATGCTGAGTACTTATGGGTCTTTCCTGCCCTTACGTGTGCTGGAGGAAATTCGGCATTGGAAGCAGCAGGAAAGTTGGCATGTGGAAGTAATTAAATCCGCTACCGAGGGACTGGAGCCTGCTTATGTACGGCTGCTGGATGATTGGCGGACTGTATTCGAACAGACGGAACGCACCGCCATAGAGTTGCTAGAAGAGCAACGGAGCGCACTCGATCCGGCAGATCAGGCGTGGCATCAGGAATGGAAACAGATGTCGGCTGCTCCACAAGCACATACACACGAATTCACTGAACATTCAAAACAGTCAAGGGGATTAGACGCAACATCATCTGTAAAGATACCATTGACAGAGTCAGCCTTAAACACTCAGCCTGACTCCCAAGAACTAAATCGTCGACTGGACGATTTGCTGCAAACCGCAAACCGTCAGTCACAGGAGTATGTACGACAGCTCGGTCTGCTGAGCGAGCACAGTCATGCATTGCGTCAGCAGCCAAAATCCGCCGGAGTTGTATTACACGCGGCACATGAAAGCCAATATTTCCTGATCTCGACAACCCCCTTTCAAGAACCCGGCTCCATCGCAAGGGCTGCTAGGTTGTATCATGTAGCGGAAGAGGGTGAGAATTACCCAGAGGAAGCGTTTCGAGAACGGCAGGCAGGCATAAGGGGAGAAGGCGCATGGACGACTAAAGGCGTCAAGTCCAGCCAAGCGCAACCTTCGGCAACGGAAAAGACCTCAATCGGCCGGTCGGTTCCTATTGGGGGACATCGGCTACCGCCGCTCCCTTACCCCTATAATGCGCTTGAACCGTATATTGATGAGAAAACGATGCGTATTCACCATGATAAGCATCATTTGAGCTATGTGAATGACCTGAATAAAGCGGAAAAGAAGCTGGAAGAAGCCCGAAAAACAGGTGATTTTGACCTCGTAAAACATTGGGAACGTGAACTGGCATTCAACGGCGCAGGCCATTATCTGCATACTCTTTTTTGGACGATCATGAGTCCTCAAGGCGGTGGAAACCCAAGCGGACCGCTGGCTGAACAGATTAAAAAGGATTTTGGCAGCTACGATGCATTCAAAAAGCAATTCAGCTCGGCAGCCGAAAAGGTCGAGGGTGGCGGCTGGGCTATCCTGGTATGGAGTCCACGCGCGGGACGGCTTGAAATTTTGCAGGCCGAAAAGCACCAGAATCTGACTCAATGGGAGTCCATTCCGCTGCTGGCGATAGATGTATGGGAACATGCATATTACTTAAAGCATCAAAACGAGCGCAACAAATACATTGAGGATTGGTGGCATGTCGTTAACTGGCCAGAGGTGGAGGCGCGCTATACCCAAGCCTCCAAACTGAGATGGCAACCCTTCTAGAGGTTGTTCAAAAAGTCGTCTTTCCATAACGAAGCTAATCAAGAAGCGGATTCGACGTCGAATCTTGAATTCAGCCAGACCTTCCGTTGCTCACGTAGATCTGTCTACGCTCCGCTACTCAGTCCCTGGCTTCATCCAACCTTCTCGATCCTGAAAAGCCGACTTTTTGAACACGCACTAATAGGCTTCTAAGCTAAATAAAAATTACACCTGCAAATCGTATCTCTCTCTGAGCGCTGCCATTTGTTCGGTCAATCCTTCCGGGTGTACCAGCCAGCCATCGGCAGGTAAAATGGCTGTCCGGCTCTCAACGACACGGCGCAGAGATGACGTGTACGCCTCAACAGACGGCACGCCAGCCAGCTCTGCCAGGCTACCCATCGTTGCTGGATTCACCCGAGGGTAATCCTGCTGCTGCACGCCTGCCAACGTGTCCCCGGCTGCCTCTGTATAGAACTGCTGCACCGCCTCTGCACGCTCTGCACCGCTGCCCTCAATCATCACGAAGGCTGTGATGATATACGCCTTGGCTTGGCGCCGCTGTGCAATGCCGCAAAACTTGCGGCCCCGGACGCTGACATCGTAATCCCCGGGACAGAAGGACCCGGGGATTTCTCCGGTCTGCGCCTCGCCAGACCACGGAACCAGCGCATCGGCAATTAGCGCTGCCATGAGCCGAAAATCTTCATGCAGGCTGATGGCCCGCTGTGGATTCGGCAGGATCAAGGACAGGTTCAGTACCCCCCTGTCCAGCATGACGGCTGCTCCACCCGAGGGGCGTACGCATACCGAGGTTCCCGCGTTGCGCACTCGCTCCATCGCCTGTGGGGCGTAGGGAAGCCTTCGGTCCCGGTGACCGATCACAAGCGCTGACGGATGCCGCCATAGATGCAAAATGGGTGTAGCTCCTTTCCCTACTTGCCGACAGGCCAACTCCTCCCAAGCCAGCGGAGACAAAACATCCTCCTGAGTGGCCGCGAGTGGCGTTTCAAACCACTGCAACTCAGGCAAAGCTGTTGTTTTTTCTGTTGATCTATGTACATTCTCCATACGTTATCCCCTATCTTAAAAATAACTGTTATCCATAGGCAAATCGTAATTTTAAGGTAGCTATCCCGTCGTCTCTATTTCTGATGTTAACAAAAAAAGGTGGCTACGCCTATGCGTAAACCACCCTTTTTTTGTTCATCACATAAACGTCTTGCGATGTTCGATCAATCCTTGAGCAGCGACAAAAACTCTGCGCGCTGCGCTGCATCATCACGAAACGTACCGCGTACTGCAGACGTTACCGTTTTGCTACCAGGCTTTTTGACACCTCTTGCACACATGCACAAGTGCTCGCCTTCCACGACCACCATAACCCCGTGAGCGGAGACCGCTTCATTTAAAATATCAGCGATCTGTGATGTAATACGCTCCTGTACCTGCAATCGGCGGGTCACTGCCTCTACCAGACGTGCAAGCTTGCTCAGTCCTACAATTTTGCCGCTGGGTACATAGCCGATATGCACTTTTCCGAAGAAAGGAGCCATATGGTGCTCACACTGGCTGTAATAGACGATGTCCTTCACGATCACAAGCTCCTCGTGATTCTCGTCAAATGTCACACCCAACGCATCCCGGGGATCAACCTCATAACCCGCAAATATTTCCTCATACATGCGCGCAACGCGTGCCGGTGTTTCCAACAACCCTTCACGCTTGGGGTCCTCACCGATCAGTTGTAAAATCTGCTCCACATGGTACTCGATTTTATCCCGGTTATCCGCAGCTTTGCGGTTAATATAATCTTTTACGCCAGCCACAGTAATCCTCCTCTATGCAGCAACCTCATGCGGCATCCGTGCTCTCGTTGCTCATTATTTCCGACGGCCCTGATTTTTACGCGGACCAGGCTGATTTTTGGAGAACTGTTGGTTCTTCATCATCTGCTGGGCTTTTTGCATTTGTTTCCCATTCAAGTTGTAACCCATCTGTTTGGCCATTTTTTGCAGCGTTTCAGGGTCGTTTTGCATCTTTTCAAGCTGTTTACGAAGATAATAAGCACCGATGAAAAATCCCCCAACCAAACCAGCAATCAGGGTAATAATCGGAATGACAATATTCCACACCACGAAGTCGTCACCTCTGTATATTTATATGAAACATCTTGAATTGCACGAACCTATCATAGCAAAACATGGGACAGCTAGCAAATCACTTTTTGCAAACATATGTCCTTATTGTTTCTCCAAATCCAGCAGCTTCGTCTTGACTGGTAAGCCTCCAGCATAGCCGACCAAACTTCCGTTTGCACCCGATACCCGGTGACATGGAAACAGGATGGGTAACGGATTTTTATTATTGGCTCCACCCACAGCACGTACCGCCTTGGCTCGTCCGATCGATTCCGCAATATCTTTGTAGGACACACTTTGCCCGTACGGAATATTTTGCAGTGCACGCCATACCTGCTCTTGAAAAGGAGTGCCTCTCAAATCATAGGCTATACTGAATTCCCGTCGTTCTCCCGCAAAATATTCACGCAATTGGTCTGCGGCTTCGCGCAGTTTTTCCGGCTCCTGCACATAGACATATTCCCCAATCCATGTTCGGGCCCATTGCTGAAGCAGTGCTTCCTTCGCATGAAAAACGCCATAGTCTATTCGGCACAGCCCCCGATCCGTAGCGCACAGCGTCAACGTGCCCACAGGTGTCTCCATCTCATCATAATAAATGGTGGTTGGACCCCCCTGTGAATCTCCCGCCGTTACTTCTGATTTTGGTAATTCAGACGCCTTTTGCTGTTCTGCCTGCTCTTGTTCCTCTAGTTTGGAATGCGCTTGCGCGATCATTTCGCGTACTTGCTCATGTTGTTCCTTCTCTGATGCTTGCTTGATCGCTGTCATAGCGTTTTCCCCTCCTATTCGACTCAAAGCCCACGCCGCCGTGCCTCGTAGCTCGGGACGCGGATCATTCAATAAAACCTCCGTTAACTTGGGCACTGCGCTGATATCCTTGAAATTGCCCAGTCCAATGACTGCATTGCGTTGAATGGGCTTCTTCCCCCGCCAAGCCGCCGCACTTTGTCCAAATCGGTCTTTGAATTCACGGTTGCTCAAATCCAATAACGGCAGCAGCAACGGCTTCACAATTTCAGGATCGGGTGTAAGCTCAGGATGGTGATCCCAGTTGAGACCCCGATTTTTGGGGCATACCATTTGGCAGGTATCACATCCGTACAGCCGATTCCCTATCTTCCGCATAAACTCCTCATCCAGAAAGCCCTTCGTTTGCGTCAAAAAGGACACACACCGCTGGGCATTCAGCTGTCCAGGACCCACAAGCGCGCCCGTAGGACAGGCATCCAAACATTTGGTACACTCGCCGCAACCATCCGTTACTGGTTCATCTGGCTGGAAAGGAATGTTCGTCAACAGCTCACCTAGATAAATCCATGATCCTAACGTCGGTGAAATCATCATCGTATTTTTGCCGCTAAATCCAATCCCTGCGCGTTCCGCAACGGCTCGATCGGACAATTCTCCGGTATCCACCATGTTTTTCAATATGGCATCAGGTACCCGCTCACTTATAAAAGCCTCAAGCTTTTCCATCGCTTCGCGTAGTACCAGATGATAATCTTTCCCCCAGGCTGAACGTGCCAAAATACCACGGTACTTCCCCTTGTCCGACTTCGGCGGGTCCTTCATTTTGGAAGGGTACGCCACTGCAATAGCAATCAGAGATGCAGGCTGTGAGCCATACAGCTCCGGGTAGATCCGCTTATCAATATCTGGCTCTTCAAAGCCGGATTCATAGCCTTTCGCACGATGCTCTTCCAATATAGCTTTCAGAGACAGAAAGGGGTCGGCGGATGCGAACCCGATGGAGTCGATACCCAGCCCTGGAGCTGCCTCAATAATTTCCTGCTTGAGCGAAGCCCAAGTCGAAGCGGTTCCGGCAGCCGCCTGAGTCAATCCGCGTTGCATCCGATACTCACCTCTCTTCCACTTTTTATCATTACAGATATGAGGATTTGCAAAATTCTCATATCTCAAATTTCAACAGAAAACAGCAGCAGATGCTACCGTAAATTTTTAACAGCACTGGTCGCCAGAAAATCACAGCGATTATTCAGTTCATTGTCACTGTGTCCCTTAACCTTCACATATTCAACCTCATGCTTACCCATCAGTTCCCACAATTCTTCCCATAGTTCCTTGTTCTCCACTGGCTGATTTTTACTGTTGCGCCAGCCATTACGAAGCCAATTCTTAATCCAGCCCTGTTTGAAGCAATTGACGACATAGGCAGAGTCACTGTGCACTTTCACATGGCAAGGCTCCTTGAGCAGCTTCAGTGCTTCAATCACGGACTTGATCTCCATACGGTTGTTTGTCGTCATTTTCTCGGCACCTGACAGCTCTTTACGATGTTCCCCATACAGCAAAACAATCCCCCAGCCCCCAGGGCCCGGATTTCCCGAGCAAGCACCGTCGGTATATACCATCACTTCTTTCATAATCCTCTTCCTTTCCTAATCGGTAACCGCCTGCTCCGTCATGATCCTGATCGGTTCGGACGTGTTCCGCATTCATTTCAGACTTTAGTTGCTCTATAGCCATTTCCACTCAGATATCGGCCAAAATATAAATTCTGCACGTCCCAGTAAATCTTGAGATTTAATGCTGCCAAAATAGCGGCTATCCTTGCTTGCTGCAGTATGGCGATTATCTCCCATGACAAAAAAGTGCTCCGGCTCCACCGTAAAAGGACCATAATCACCATCCTCCACGTCAGAGTTGGTGTAAGGTTCATTTAGCAGTTCACCGTTCACATACAAATGATTATGTTCAACCCGAATTACATCTCCGGGAATACCTATGACTCTTTTCACTAAAAATCTTGGACTCGACAGCTTGGAATCGGGATCTTTTAAAATCACAATGTCCCCCCTGCCCGGATCATGAAAATTATAAACCAGCTTGTTGACGAACAAATGCTGGCTTTCCATTAACGTCGGCTGCATCGAATGTCCTCTGACCGTGGACAAGTTAAATACAAACAGGTTCAGAAGCAGCAAGACGACCATGGCGATCAGAAGAGTGACTAACCAATCGCGTATGTAACCAGAGCGACCTGCTGGTTTGGACGTTTCCGGCGAGGGAAGTGGGCCTGACGAAGGAGCCAAAGCGTCCATAATTAAACCTCCTCAACCCTGTTATAAATAGAAAAGCATATCCCGTACCCGATTGCAACGGTTACTCAGATATGCTCTAAATGTAAATATTATACTTAATGTTATTCAATTCTCTTTATTTCGATTCCCGATTAATGAGGCGCCAGAATACTCAGCTTCTGAAAAGCTTGTAAAATCTGGCTTGCTCCATAGCCCATCGCTTCGTACAAAGGCATGGCCGCACTGTTATGCTTGTCCCCTGCTACCCAAATACGGCTAACCTTACGTTGCTGAAAACGCTGCTCCATGGATTCCACAAGCGATTTGCCGATTCCCATCCGACGACGATCCGGGTGAATAGCGATACGATAGTAACAACCATCATTCTGATCGATCGTGCCGATCAAAGCACCAACGATCTCACCCTCTTCTTCTGCAACGATGATCAAACCGGAATCCCACGAAAGCTGACGTGCAAACGCACTCACCGTCTCTTTGTAGCACTCCTCTGACAAGGCAATTTGCATGAGTTCCGTTACTGAGTTCACATCACTTAATTGAAAGGAACGAACGTGCATAAGTAATATCTCCCTTTTCGTAAGCATAATAAAAAAATTGAGACAGCACCGTCATTTTTACATAAATCCTTAAATTTCTTATCATGGTGTTAATCACAAGGCATTATGATAAAAATGCATACGATCTGCTATATATGAAATGAAGAACAGGAAAAGGGTGTATGCCCTCAAGTTCGTCATGTCATAGACATGACAGATTATAGCAGACGACAAAAAAGCCGAAATTTCTGCTTCCTTGAACATTAAACCATACTTTTTGATGGAATACATCCCTTTTTCTCATGTAAGCGCTATATATAAAGCGTTTACATTTTAATGTTCACAATTTACCTCTTATTACCTATGTATTATGTATTCCAATCGGGTTTTTGGACATGCTAGCTACCAGGCCGTATTGCCCAGTTTGCTATTTTACAAACAAAAATGTTGATTAAATAGGCTGAATGCGGTTTAATATAACTGTTGAGGGTATTATTACATAGGAACACTTACCCAACCATATAACCAGGAGGGATTTTACTATGGCATTTCAATTACCAGAACTTCCTTACGCAAAAGACGCACTGGAACCGCACATTGATGCACTGACAGTAGAAATTCACCATGATCGTCACCATAACACATATGTAACGAACTTAAACGCAGCTCTGGAGAGCGCTCCTGAACTGCAAAGCAAAAGTCTGGAGGATCTGATCTCCAATCTGGACAGCGTTCCTGAAAGCATCCGCACTGCGGTTCGCAACAACGGTGGTGGACACCACAACCACAGCCTGTTCTGGGAAGTTATCGGTCCTAACGGCGGTGGACAACCGACAGGTGCTATTGCTGAAGCAATCAGCAACGAGCTGGGCGGCTACGACAAATTTAAAGAAGACTTCACTAAAGCAGCTACAACACGTTTTGGTAGCGGCTGGGCTTGGTTGGTTGTCGGCAAAGACGGCAAACTGGCGATCACTAGCACTCCAAACCAGGATAGCCCGCTGTCCGAAGGTCTGACTCCGGTACTTGGACTGGACGTTTGGGAGCATGCTTACTACCTGAAATATCAAAACAAACGCCCAGACTACATTGCAGCATTCTACAATGTAATCAACTGGGATGAAGTAAACAAACGTTACGCGGCTGCAAAGAAATAAGCCAGTAACAACATCTCTATCCTATAATAAAGGGCTGTCTCAAAAGTAGATTTTCTACGAATGAGACAGCCCTTTTGGCATTCCATGGTAAACTGATGGAGATGATTCTTAAATACAGTCCCTGGAGGTTGATGGATGCAGACTTTTTTTCGTTACAACTGGATAATTCGGGAACAATGGTACCGCTGGTGTGAAGAGGTGTCGCAGGAGGAATTACTGAAACAACGCGTCGGCGGAGTCGGCGGCATTCTAAAGACACTCTTTCATATCGTTGATGTGGAGTGGAGCTGGATTCAAACGATTCAGGGTAAACCCGACTTTCAGGAGGACTTCTCTCTGTATGATACGCTCGACAAAGTCCGTGAGCTGGATGCAAAGTTTCGACTCGATGTCGAGCCGTTCGTGCTCACCTGGCATGATGGTCTGGAACGAAAAAGGTTTGAAGATCACCTCCCGGACGGCAGAATTGTAATTGATGCCTGGGGCGAGGTGATGCGCCATGTCATTGCCCACCAAATCCACCATATTGGGCAGTTGTCCATATGGTCTCGGGAGCTCGGCAAACCTCCGGTTTCGGCCAATGTAATCGGCAAAGGACTGATTGAGAGCGATGGTAGCATCGATTAGCTTTAAGCAGTAAATATATATACATGTGAACATAGGGCCGTCCTCCGTAGTTTTTTACTACGAAGGACGGCCCTTTTACTTTTTTATATGTTTCACATTACATAAGAACTGCCTGCCGTTGCACACTCATCTGATACTGCTTAGGCGTAATGCCATATTTCTTTTTAAATAGACCAATAAAGTAAGAAACGCTCTCATAATTCAAATCAAAAGCAACCTCCGTTACATTTCTGTGATGGAGCCATTGCTTGGCGAGCTGCATCTTTTGATTCGTAATATAGTCAAGTGGAGTTAAACCGGTTATTTTTTTGAACTGATTCGTAAAATTGGCATGTGACATGTTGTAGTTATCCGCCAAATCCTTCACATGCCTGATGCCGGGCAGCTGCTCCTGAATGTCACGAATCGCGCGGAACACAGGATGTCGGTCATTCGTGAGCAAATGCTGTTCAAGCACCTGCATCTGTAGCAAATGGTAGGCCATTTCCTGAGCGCTTAGATCAATCAGGAATTTTCCACTCTCGGCAGGTTGTTCCATATATTGCTTGATCCGTCCCATGGAAGCGGTAAGTAAATCCGTCTTTTCGTTCAGCTCGCAGCGAACCACTGAATGAGTAGGAGTACTCTCTGAAACCTGAAATTCCTCCTCTACCACATCCCTCAGACGTTCCATTAACTGATCACTTAATTCAAATACCAGCGCCTTGGTGTGTTCTTTAATTTTCATTTCAACGCTGGACTGTGGAGGAAGTAGAATAATTTCCTGAGTATCATATTCAAAATGCTCCACTTCATTGATCTTGACTTCTTTCCTTCCCTCCAAAATAGTACACAGTTTCGGGTATTCATATGAAGCGTATTTCTCATAGTAATTCTCCGGAAGATCATAGTATAAAATTCTGATCAGATCGGTTTCATATCCATATTGAAGCTCACTATAACGATTAAAATCGCCTAAAGTCTTGGATTGTTCCATCCATCTCACCCTTTTAAAAATCACGATATTTTATAATAAAATGCGTTAGTTCCCCCCAATATGGGGCAGTATGATTAGGCTATAAGGATGGTAATGAGATCCTTTAACTCCATCATTATACCTCGATTTAACTCAAAATAATAATAAAGGTGGATGCACACGATGACAGGATCTTCAAAATTCATGATGCCGGGTATGAGTCTTATGGGTTCAGGTTCACTGGCGAATGCAGGTACAGAAATCGGAAAGTTGGGCTTTACAAATGCGTTGATCGTAACTGATAAGCCCTTAGTTGACATCGGTATTGTGAAAAAAGTAACAAACATGTTGGACGGTCTACACGTTACATCCGTCGTATACAGCGGTACTCAGCCAAATCCTACGGTTTCCAATGTGAATGAGGGATTGGACCTGCTGAAGCAATCCAAGTGCGATTTCATTATCTCGCTCGGAGGAGGGTCACCTCATGACTGCGCCAAGGGAATCGCTCTTTTGGCCTCTAATGGTGGACAGATTGGCGACTACGAAGGCGTGGATAAATCCGCGAAGCCTTCCTTCCCTTTGATTGCTATTAACACAACGGCAGGAACAGCGAGCGAAATGACAATGTTTTGTATTATTACGGATGAAGAGCGCCATATCAAAATGGCAATTGTGGATAAGCACACAACACCACTCATTGCTGTTAATGATCCTGATCTGATGATGGCCATGCCCAAATCTCTAACTGCCGCAACAGGAATGGATGCGCTCACTCACTCTATTGAAGCTTATGTTTCCACAAATGCTACACCCATCACAGATGCCTGTGCCCTCAAAGCCATTGAACTGATTCGGGACAATCTGGCTAGAGCCGTCGATGACGGAAACGACGTGGAGGCTCGCAGCCAAATGGCCTACGCTGAATTTTTGGCAGGCATGGCGTTCAATAATGCCGGATTAGGCTTTGTTCACGCGATGGCGCATCAACTTGGCGGCTTCTACAATCTACCACACGGTGTCTGTAACGCCATTTTACTGCCGCATGTAGAACGCTATAACGCCAAGGCCTCCGCCGAACGGCTTACCGACATTGCCCGTACACTCGGCGAGAAAACGGACGGTGTTACACCTGAAGAAGGAGCCAACCTCGCCCTGCAGGCTATCGAGAAGCTGGCTAAACGGGTCAACATCCCATCTGGTTTGGAAGAACTCGGTGTCAAACGTGAAGATTTTGCTGTACTTGCAGCGAACGCGCTTAAAGATGCCTGCGGAGCAACCAATCCGATTCAACCTACACAACAAGAAGTCATCGACATTTTTGAACAGGCCATGTAATTCAAAATAGTCAGAGCTCTTAACAACGAAGCCTTGCCTATACGTATCGTTATTTTATGAAATGTCAGACGGAATAAAAAAAGAACAAAAAAAGCTGCTGGGACTTATCCCGGCAGCTTTCGGGGACCTATACCAAGGTCCCTTTTTGCTTCGCATAATACTCGGTGATCAGATCGAGGAATACCTTGGGAAACGCCAAGGTGGCCATATCTGCCTCGCTGATCCAGCGGTACCCCGCTGGCAGCGCATTGCGCGTGTGCTCCGCCTGCTCAGCCAGCGTAATCAATGCACCCGGCTTCGATCCGGTGCTGTAGCTGGCCCGCTGCTCGGCAGCCAGCGGTTGTCCTCCCGCCTCATCGGCAGGGGCGGCGACCTCTTCACACTGGAACACACGCAGGTTCCAGTGAATGTGGCTGAACGTGTGCTCCGCCTCACGTACAAACCGCACCGGGCGCGCAAGCACGCCCTCTGCCAGCAAATGAGCCGCCAAATGGTCCATGGCGGGCTCATCCGGCACCGGGCCGTTGTAGCCCTCCGGCCCGGCAAGCTCATGCGGCAGCTCCCACATGCGGGCCAACAGGCCCTTGGCCGGGCGCTGCCGTACGAGCAAGCGGCCGGCGTTCGCTCCGCTGCCCTCGATGAGAGCAACGGAGCGCGGCTCCAGCCGCGGCGGCTTCGCCTTGGTCTTGACTGGCAGTGTCTCCTCGCGACCTGCCAACCTGCCCGAGCAATGCTCCATGACTGGGCAGGTCAGACAATGAGGCGACTTCGGCGTGCAGACCAGCGCCCCCAATTCCATCAGAGCCTGATTAAAATCAGAGGCTCTTCCTTCGGGAATCAGCTCCCGTACCAGACTTTCCATATGCGCCCGCGTGCTGCCCTTCATAATATCCTCTTCAATGAGAAAATAACGCGACAGCACACGCATCACATTCCCGTCCACAGCAGGCTCTGGTCGGTTGAAGGCGATACTCATAATCGCCCCCGTCGTATACGGGCCTACTCCTTTCAGTGCAGCGACAGCTTGTGTATCATCCGGTACCTGCCCGCCGTGAAGCTCAACTACTTGTTTTGCCGCAGTTTGCAAATTCCGGGCCCGCGAATAATAACCCAGCCCTTCCCACAGCTTAAGCACATCCTCTTCGGGTGCTTCCGCCAGCGCTTCAATTGTAGGAAAACGTGCAATAAAGCGGTTAAAATACGGAATGACCGTATCCACACGCGTCTGCTGAAGCATAATTTCCGAGATCCAGATATAAAAAGGATTCCGATGGCGGCGCCACGGCAAATCGCGTTTGTTACGTGTATACCAATTCAACAGTTCAAAGCTGAAATAACGCTTTTGTTCCAATGTATTTGTAGTCATCACATCACATCTCCTTATATTCGACAATCACAAAAGCAGAGGCAATGTTAGGCTGATGTGTAATACTCAAGTGAATGCTGTAATTCGAGTCACCTGTAGACGGCAACCTCAGTCTATCCCACGCGGATGAAGACAAATAAACTACTGGCTTCCCCCCAGGTTCCGGTAAAATATCCATATCGCCGAACCCAATGATTTGCCCAATTCCACAACCGAAGGCTTTCGTTATCGCTTCCTTGGCAGCAAAGCGCCCTGCTACGAACTCCGTTAGTCTACCCTTGCGTTCCACAGCAAGCTCACGTTCTGCCGGGGTCAGCACCCGATTCAAAAACGAATCTGCATATTTACCTGCCAAAATATGAGCCATACGGCTTATTTCCAGCACATCATGTCCAATTCCGTAGATCATTTGGGTATTCCCCGTCCTTTTTACTTTACTGGATCTATTGTAACAGTGCGTCCACACCCTGGCGAGTCACAAAGGCGTAAAAACAGCACCAAAATATGTTAAAATAAGAAAGGCTATAGGTGAATGTTTTGAAATTCAGCTGATATGCCCATTTAAAAAAATTCCCGTAGAAAGGAAGGATAGGATGTCAGAAACCATTATTGTTGAAGCAGGTACCGAAGCAGGAACAGATACGGTGATCCGCGCTTCCTGGTTTCCCGCTAAAAATACAGCCAAAAGCCTGCTCATCATCGCTCACGGCTACAAAGGATTTAAGGATTGGGGCATGTTCCCCTATATAGCAGAAGCATTGAGTATGGATAACCATGTTGTGACCTTCAACTTTTCACATAATGGCATAGGTGAGGATCTAGAGAATTTTACCGAGCTGGAAAAGTTCGCACGTAACACCTATAGCCGCGAACAAGAGGATTTGGAACTATTGCTATCCAATCTAAGAGCACGTCATGAGTTCAGAGAATTGCCGTTGTTTCTGTTAGGACATAGCCGAGGCGCGGGGAGCTGCTTTGTATATGCTCTAGATCATCCCGGCGAGATTGCTGGCGTCATTTCATGGAATGGCGTGACAGATCTTGATTTGTTTACTTTACCGCAAAAAGAAGAAATGCGCGCCAAGGGACGCAGCTATGTGGAAAACACCAGAACCAGACAACAGCTTCCGCTGGATGCTGTCATTCTGGAAGATCTGGAACAAAATCGCCAGCGTTTTGCCATTGTAGACAGACTTGCCAACAGCCAGCTCCCAGCTGTACTAATCCAGGGAACCGAAGATTCCAAACGTCTACGGGAAGGCTCTGCCCTGCTCACTTCCGTTCGTCCCGACATCGAATGGGTACAAATTCAAGGCGGCACCCATACCTTTAATACCGTTCATCCATTCCAGGGAGGCAGTCTTCCACTCGATCAGGCGATTGCCGAAACCCGCCGCTTCATTGAGTGGATCGCCAATTAATTATTGCCCCTTCAATACAAACGGCGATCCGCCGGGCGGATCGCCGCATTTATTTACTTCAGGATTTTGCAAAATTCGATTCCATTCGCTCCAAGTGCAATATATAGACGAACTAGAACATTTCGATCTATATATTGTTTATTGAAAATCGCTTATTGGATTTTTGCAAAATCTCACTTGAGCATTTTACAATTCCATAATGATTAATGCTTAAACTCCTGGGATGCTTGTCCGCTTATGCGCTGTACGTGTAAAGAAGCTTTCCAGCTTTTCGCGTGCCGCCGGGTCAATTTCCTTGCCTTCCAGGTAGTCGCTGTTTGCTTCGTAGGAGATCCCCAGTTCTTTTTCATCCGTCTGGCCTTCCCACAATCCTGCTGTAGGCGCTTTGTCCAAAATGGCCTGCGGAACTCCGAGATAGCTGGCCAGCAAGCGCACCTGACGTTTGTTAAGCGTGCTAAGTGGCGTAATATCGACCGCTCCATCGCCCCATTTGGTATAAAAGCCTGTGATGGCTTCTGAAGCGTGATCTGTGCCAACGACGAGCAAATTCAGCTCATTCGCGAGTGCGTACTGAACCACCATACGTGTTCTTGCCTTTACATTCCCTCTCACTTGCGGAGTAATGGAACGCTCCAGACCGATATCCTTTAACGTATGCTCCACTTCCACGGCAACCTTGTCCACGGCTTCCTTAATGTTCGTTTCCCCAGCATATTTCAGGTCGAACGCTTTGGCTACCGCGTAGCTATGCTCGATATCTTCCTGTTGGCCATATGGCTGGAATACACCCAGCGTTTTGTATTCGTCCCCTTGCTCCTGCGTCAACTCATCTGTAGCCCGCTTGCACAAAGCGGCTGCTACGGCACTGTCAATCCCGCCACTGATGGCGATCAGCAGCCCTTTGCTTCCCGTTTTCGTTACATACGACTTGAGGAAATCCACACGCTTGCGGACCTCCGCTTCTACGTTAATCGTAGGCTGTACTCCCAATTCAGCAATAATCTGTTCCTGCAAACTCATCAGATAAGCACCTCTTTTTTAGGAATTTCCTTCACAAGCCAACATGCAAAAGCCCCGGCAAGTTTCGCAGGCGAAAAATGCGGGGCATAGCTTGAGTAGTCTTACCGGCAAAAACGATCAAATGCACTGGTCAAATCAGCAGCGATCTGATCTGCCGAACGATCCTCCACCTGATGACGCTCGATGAAGTGAACCAGCTCGCCGTCTTTCAACAGCGCGATAGAAGGGGAAGACGGTGGGTAAGGTGCGAAAAATTCGCGAGCCTTTGCTGTGGCTTCCTTGTCCTGTCCGGCAAAAACCGAATACAGATGATCTGGCGTAAGATCATGCTTCAATGCTTCAGCCACCCCTGGGCGGCATTGGCCTGCGGCACAACCACATACCGAGTTCACAACAACCAGCACTGTACCTTTAGCATTAGGCAGCTTGGCCTCCACATCTTCAGAAGTACGCAGTTCCTGAATCCCAAGATTCGTCAGTTCATCACGCATTGGCTGAACTGAATCTCTCATATATTGATCGAAAGACATAGACATATTCTTTCACTCCTTTTCCAAAAATCATGTATACTACGTTTCTAATTTCATCCTTTGCCGTAGTAAAGGCATGGACATCTAAATTTCATTATACAATCTTTTTCACGTAATTTGCAAAAATCCGGCTATATATTTGCACGATTATTTCTGTATCGAATTCATGACAGGAAACTCAGAATGATCCCGGTAAGTCGGAACGGTTCTGCGCAATCGAACTTTAAACTGCGTACCCATTCCCTCCACCGAATCTACGGCAATTGTACCGTGATGACGCTCCACTATACTTTGACATAAGGCCAGACCCAGACCTGTACCTTTCGTTTTGGTGGTGTAAAAAGGTTGGAACAGCTTTTCAAGCTGTTTTTGCGGAATTCCCGGCCCTGTATCCTTTACTTCTAGTTCCACAAAATCCCCTTCCTCATGAGTGGAAATGGTCAGCACTCCCTTTTCCCCCATAGCTTCCATCGCATTACGCGATAAATTAAGCAGCAATTGCTTCATTTCCTTAGGATTCAAATGCAGCATCGTCACATGATCCTCCAGCTTTAGCTCAATCGTCTGTCCCCTCAGATTCGCATCTGCCCACAATAAAGGCGTCAGCTCGCGAATAATATCATGCAGATGACATTGCTCCTTCTCGACAATTCGATTCTGGGCCAGTGAAAGAAAATCGTTAATAATCCCGTTCGCTCGGTCAAGTTCCTCCATCACAATGCGGTAATAATGGTTGAGGGATTCTGGGCTTTTCTCACGCATAAGCTGTAAAAAACCACGCACAACCGCCATCGGATTACGTATTTCATGAGTAATGCCTGCTGCCATCTGTCCAACCAGACTGAGCCTTTCAAAATTACCCAGCTCACTGCGTAGCGTCTCCAGCTCTGTAATATCTTGCAAGGCGATAATGACACCTGTCGTTTGGTTTGCATGTTTATCCCGAATAGGAAGGAAACTTGAGAAGAATACTTTGGGGGTAACATTTATAAAATCAGCCCCCGCCTCTCCTTCCAACGCTTTCGCAACTCGTTCGTTAACCGCAGGTAAAGCGCTAAAACCATATAACGAGGTGAATGGACGACCTACTACCTCAGGCAGCGTAATGTAGGGATCGTAGTCCCGATAGAGTTCCAGCATCGTTTTGTTCATATGTATAACTCGTTCTTCGCTGTCCAAAGTAACAAGAGATAACGGCATCAAATCCATAACTTGACGCAGCTTATCCACTTCAATTAAATATTTGCTCGTAAACTCAGTCACATCACGCCGTAGCGCCAGCTTCTCAAAGGCATTATGCATCAGGCTCACGACCGTAAAACTTGCCAGTACCCCTGCACCAATATTCCAAAACGTTGTAAGTAAGTCAGGAATGTATACCGCAATATCCTGTTTGCCCCACAGTAGCGGAAATATCGCCTTAAACAGCATATCAGCCACAACATATGCGGAGATCAGGAGCTTTTTGTCCAACATTGTTCCTCTTTGAAAAAACTTGACATGCAGGAGCATAAAAGGAAAAAGGATAAAACCCGTTCCCACATACATCGGGGACATTTCTGTCGACTGGGCTATAATTAGGACTCCCATAAGTGCGGAAGCGGCAAGCACGAAGGCAGTGCGACGTCTACCGTACATGATGCCAACTGCAAGGGGAATAATACCGAGATTGGAAGGTAAACCATACGGAGACTGATATTGAAAGAGTGTACATAGCAATATGGCTGGCAAGCAACACAAATACAGTATTCCTTGATTGGGTCCAGGAAGCAGATTGCTGCCCCAAACCTTTTTCTTATCCCCATAATCCGTTAATATAGAGAAAAAACCCGCCGATATAACGGCAAGGAGAACTTGGAGCACACTTTCCTTCAACGCAATTAACAAGGACTTCTCCCCCTCATCATCTTTCCTTGACGCCGTTAGTTGAATTAAAGCACAGGCTACAATATATTACAATATATGTGTTAAAATCCCGGTGTAGAACGACAAAATATGCTAAATACCAGATGTATATAAGAAAAGCGTTTTTACGTATTTCAGACTCCTGAAAATTGAAAGATATATGCGTTTACTGTGCTCAAAGGCTATCTAAAGCGACGGTATTACGATATGATGAAAAACCGGTTACGCCGTTCTGAATTTTTTTGAAAATTTGTCGACGAAAAGGAAGAGGTTTATGACTTACGACGTTATTGTGATCGGAGGCGGCTCAGCCGGATTAATGGCTGCTGCTGCTGCCAGCGGTGAAGGTGCCAAGGTGCTTTTGCTGGAAAAGGGAAATAAACTCGGGCGTAAGCTGGGGATCTCTGGTGGAGGCCGTTGCAATGTCACGAATGCCAAAGAGCTGGACGAACTCATTCGGCACATTCCCGGCAATGGCCGATTTCTGCACAGTGCACTGGCGGCTTTCGGCAATCGGGATATCATCGTTTTTTTTGAACAGTTGGGTATAGCCTTAAAGGAAGAAGACAACGGGCGTATGTTTCCAGTGACGGACAAAGCCAAAACAGTTGTCGATGCTTTGGTCAACAAGGTACGCTCTCAAGGAGTCGAGATTCGAACAAGCTGTCCTGTTCAAGAGGTTATTTACACTGAAGGTCATACAGCTGGGGTGCGACTGCGTTCCGGTGAAATCCTACATAGCCGTAATGTCATTGTAGCCGTTGGTGGCAAATCCGTTCCGCATACAGGCTCGGAAGGTGATGGCTATGCATGGGCAGAACAAGCAGGGCATACGATTACGGAACTGTATCCAACAGAGGTTCCCTTGACCTCAGGCGAGACGTTCATCCAGACGAAAGAGCTTCAGGGACTATCCTTACGCGACATCAGTCTAACCGTATGGAATGCGAAGCAAAAGAAAGTTGTCGTCCATGAAGGAGATATGATTTTTACACATTTTGGTCTATCTGGCCCGACTGCTTTGCGGTGCAGTCAGTTTGTCGTCAAGGGAATGAAAAAGAATAAGGTGAACACGGTGTTGTTGACTCTCGATTTGCAGCCTCACAAACATGCCGATGAAGTCTACCGTGAGACGCTGGAATTGGCATCGGTCGATGCTAAAAAAGCGATCAAAAATGTGCTTAAGCCTTATTTGCCGGAACGCTTGATTCCATTGTTGCTCCAGCAAGCCGAACTGCGTGAGGACTTGACCTATGATCATATTCCCAAGCAGCAATGGCAAGAACTTGCTCATCGCATTAAGGCGTTTCCAATCCGTGTGAACGGTACGCTCTCTCTGAAGGAAGCATTTGTTACCGGGGGCGGTGTGAATTTGAAGGAAATTAATCCGAAAACAATGGAGTCCAAGCTGATGCCTGGATTGTTCTTCTGCGGTGAGATACTCGATATTCACGGTTACACAGGTGGTTATAATATTACAGCGGCGTTTACGACAGGGCATACAGCAGGAACCCAAGCGGCCGTAAGCGATTAAGACGCTGCGCGTAGGATTTGATCTTACGATCGCTGTTGCCTCTCCAGATTCAAATCCTCCGCTTCGCTAGAAACCGCCATTACAACTGCATTTTTAGGGAAAACAGGAAGTAAAAAGACTTAAATCAGTTGTATTGCTGATCTAAGTCTTTTTTGGGTACTCGCGTAAAAAACAAGCTCCATCTTGTTTTGACATTTGCCACTATTCTATACCTCAATAATGATAGGCAAAATCATGGGTCTTCTCTTCGTCTGACTGTAAATAAACCGGCCAACATCATCTTTTAACATTTGCTTAATCAGTCCCCACTGACTCATTTCGATTTCTGTTAACTCGTTCACTGTGGACATAATCGTGTCGTGGATCTGACTCATGAGCTCTTCGGAATCCTTAACATATACAAAGCCTCTTGAAATGACCTCTGGTGTTGCGAGCATTTGTTTCTCGTTTTTGCTCAACGTCATCACAATAATCAGCATTCCGTCTGAAGAAAGCTTTTTACGGTCTCGCAGTACAATATTACCTACGTCCCCTGTCACCAATCCGTCTACCAAGCTATTGCCGGCTGATACTTTGGGCCCCAGAGATGCCCTTCCCTCTTGGATTTGAACAGTGTCACCGTTATGGACGATAAATACATTCTCCATCGGAATCCCTACAGACTCCGCTAGCTGACGATGCTGATACAACATCCTGAATTCACCGTGTATGGGAATCAAATACTCAGGTTTCATCAGGGTCATCATTAATTTTAATTCTTCCTGGCTGCCATGACCGGATACGTGCATCCCTGTGGTACTGCCTGATCCATAAATAACGTTGGCGCCCAGTACGTACAGGTTATCAATGACCTGGGAAAGATTCCGTTCATTCCCGGGTATGGCCCCAGCAGCAATGATTACAGTATCACCAGGCAAAATTTCGATTCTGGGATGCAAGGAATTGGCTAGTCGGGACAGTGCAGCCATCGGCTCACCCTGACTTCCTGTACATAAAATAGCAATTTCTTCTGCAGGAAACCGTTCTGTTTCTCCCGCCTCAATCAACAAGTCCTCAGGCATGTGCAAGAAACCCAGCTCCTTAGCCACTGACACCACATTTATCATGCTGCGTCCCAGTAGAACGAGTTTCCTGCCTGTTTCCACAGCCGCGTCAATGACTTGCTGGACACGGTTCACATTGGATGCAAACGTAGAAATAAATACTTGCTGTTTGGCTCTGGAAAAAGCATCCAAAATATGTCCGCCAACCAAGCGTTCTGAAGGAGTAAATCCCGGTCTTTCGGCATTAGTACTTTCGGAAAGAAGCACTTTAACCCCTTGCTTTCCAATTTCGGCCATACGATGAAGATCGGGGAAAGGTCCACTGACGGGAGACATATCGAATTTGAAATCCCCGGTGTGGACCACATTTCCTTCCGGTGTCTGAAAAAAGACACCCAGGCAATCCGGGATACTGTGGACGGTAGTGAAAAAGGATGCCTGAATCGTTCCCGCTTGAACGGTTGAATCCCCATCTATAAGATGAAGCTCCGCATCACGTAAAAGGTTGTGCTCCCTTAACTTAATCTTAATTAGTTCGATGGTGAGCTTTGTGCCATAAACGGGCATATTAATCTGCTTCAGCAGATAGGGAATACCTCCGATGTGATCCTCATGCCCATGAGTCACAATGAGCGCTCTGACTTTATCCTGATTTTCCAGCAGATAGGTAACATCCGGCACAATGAGGTCAATACCAGGCAAATTCTCATCAGGAAACTTGGAGCCACAATCGATAACGACAATATCCTGATCGTATTGGATAAAATACATGTTTTTCCCGATTTCATTAACACCGCCTAGAGCAGCAATGAGTAATCTATTATCAGCATGCATCAATTTTATTTCCTCCTTAGGAAAATGCTATCCATATTATTCATTTTCCACGTAAACTTATGCACAAAAAGAAACCCTTGTCTCTAAAAGACAGGGGCTCTCACTTGATTTATTAGATACCCACCGCAGCCGAAATAGCAGCAAAAATAGCAGCAACTAACCACAGGATCGGGAATAGCTTGAAGATTACCTTTAGCCACTGTCCAAAGCTGATCCGGGCAATGGCCAATCCCGCCAGCAGTACTCCGCCTGTCGGTGAAATTAGATTGGTTAACCCGTTACCGAATTGGTACGCTGTGACCACTGCTTCACGATTGATACCTACAAGATCGCCAAGCGGTGCAAGTACAGGCATGGTTAGTGCTGCTTCCCCCGAAGAAGATGGGACTAGGAAAGTAATAATATTATGTGCAACCAACATAATGGTAGTGAACAAGTAACTTGGCAATCCTTCCAGAATGCTTGCGAGTGCATTCAATACGGTATCGATGATCATACCCTGCTCGGCGATGATCAGAATTCCGCGGGCGAGACCTATGATCACTGCAGCGTAGATGAATTCTCCACACCCTTTTACAAAATTCTCAGCTATTTCCTTCTGGCTCATTTTAGTAACTACCCCGACAAAAAGACCGAGTGCGAAGAAAAGGGCACCAATTTCAGTCATATACCAGCCTTTGGCCAAAATCCCCCAGACAATTACTCCAAGCGTTACAATAAATCCACCTATTATTAATTTGTCCCGAAACGTGAAGACGACGTCCTCACCTGTATTTTCTTTTATAAAATGCTCACGATTTATAATATCACTCTGAAAAACAATGGATTTCTCCGGATTTCTCTTAACACGATGCGCATACCACATCGTAAAGGCAATAGAAATCATAGTGAATACAAGCCATTCAATAAATCTCAGCCAGAGCTGAGGATTCCCCTCCACTCCTGCAATCCCCTGGGCAATCAATACTGAAAATGGATTAACAGTCGAACCAACATAGCCAATTTGCGTTCCCAGAAATAGAATGAGAATAGCAGTCATAGAATCGAAGCCTAGGGCAAACATTAACGGAATAAAAATCGCATAAAGCGGAATAATTTCTTCGCTCATCCCAAAGGTAGAGCCTCCGAGACTGAATATAACCATGGCAATTGGAATAAGCAGAATCCCCTTATTCTTCAGCCGTCTGGCAAGAGCTGTCAGGGCACGATCGATGGCTCCCGTCTGCAGTATAATCCCGAAGGAGCCGCCCACAATTAGGACAAAAGAGACGACATCCGCAGCATTGATAATCCCCTCAATAGGAGCGCTTAGGATTTGAGGGAGTCCTTGTCTTAAATCACCGTTCTCCCCAGTTTTGGGTACAGTGTGATAGGTTCCCGAAACGATCGCCGTTTTGGTCACACCGTTCACTGTCACTTCATGACGCTCAAATTGTCCGCTGGGCACAATCCATGTCAATGCGGCGACTGTAATGATAATCAAAAATATTAAGGTATAGCTATGAGGCAAGGATAATTTCCATTTCATATTCTTGATGTTCATGTTTATCCCTCATTCCAAGAATGGTTATACGTAACCTTCCCTCCCATAATGGTCAATATCACTTGGGCGTCCCTGATGTCACCAGCGGATGCGTTAAGGAGGTTGCGATCAAAAACGGTGATGTCAGCATATTTTCCAGCCTCTAGCGTGCCTGTAACCTCTTCCATATAACAATGTCTGGCTCCATTAATGGTCCATGCCTTTAAAACTTCGGATGGCGGCATCCCCCGATCGGGATACCAGCCTCCAGTAGGTGATCCGTCCGGAAATAACCGATGAGAAGCTGAGTACAGTGAATCGGGAACACTGGTGATAAATAAGGGCAGATCAGTCCCAATGGTTATTGGCACATTAGCCTCCAGCATAGATTTATAATTATAAAATCGGTTTTCATGACCTTTGCCTACCACAACAGGCATATAGGCCTCTTCATAGGTTGGATTCAGTAGCAGGATTTGAGCGTAGACTTCGGCAAAAATTTCGTTTTCGCCCATTCTGATCAGATCATCTGGATGAGGATACTCTAGATCACTGATCGAATGTCTGATAAGGTTATTACCTTGTTGTTCGCGGCATTTTTCAATCATGGATACCGCTTGGCGAATCGCAGCATCACCTTCTGCAGTTAGGCAGCATTTGATACCTTGGCTGTCTGCTTCCAGCACATAGGCTTCAATCTTTTTGTAGTCAACCGTCCTCAAAGTCGTTACTCCGGGCATATCTGCGTAAGGTTCCAGCATGTCCCCCGTATGATCTGCTACGACACCGTCAAGCATCAGCTTGTATCCTTGGAAACGAATAAGGTCTCCATTATAAAGTGCTTTATACTTCATACCGGTGGCAATATCAAGCGATTCAACAACGGGTTCAAGCGAGAAATGAAATCTGAGTGGCAGTTCCCCTGTTTCTTTCAAATCTTCTAGAATCGGCAGCAACTCGCTATGCCGGTCAAAGCCAATATCTTTTATGGAAGTAACTCCTCGTGCAGCTAGTATGCGGCAAAACTCCATAAACTCTTGTTTGACAAGGCTGTGGTCCTGCATCATAGCTTGGAGCAGCAAAGCGCGTGCCTCAGCACTGCATTGATCCGGCAGAAATTGATATTTCTCCTGAGCCAGTCGGTTCATCCAGCAGTAGCTTTTATTTAGGTTAATGGCAATTACCGCCCGATCAGGGAACAGCTCGTCCAACAAGCTTTGCTCAGGCAGCTTGCCCCATCCTTCCTCGCTCCAACCGTAAGCGGTTACATCTTTCCCTGGCGGAAGATTGTTTGCCGCTTGTAGCATGGATTCCACTGCTTCTTCGATCGAGGCTGCATGAGTCAAATCCACGCCCCGATGCATCGACATATATCCGGTAAAAAATACATGGTTGTCATGAACTCCTGGCATGATAAAAGCATCACCCAAATCACAGACAACCGTTTCCGCTCCTATCCAAGCTTGTGCTTCCTCGGGACGCCCTACTGCTGCAATACATTCTCCTCGCAGTGCAATAAACCCAGGCGAGGCTTCATTTTCTAAGCCATTAAAAATAGCATTTGAGAGTAAAACTTTGTCCGCTAATGTGTCATTCTTCCCTTGCACAATTTCACCCCCTCATTATTTATCCGCCCCATAACATAACGTAATATAACGTTATAATGTTACTTCTGCTTCTCTTATGAAGTGGAAGCAGAAGCTGCGCCGTACCTGAATAACATTACCTAACAGGCAACGGATTTATATTGAGAATTGATAACGGTCTCCAATGATGTACTGCTTACCTACATGAACAGGGCTTCCATGCTGATCATAAATAATCGTATGCATGTAGAATAAAGCCTGCCCGATAGCCGTCTCCAGCAGCTTTGCCTGGTATTCATCCGCCAAAGCGATTTGTAATATCGTTTCTCCTGGTTGGTTAGGATCGATGCTGTATTTATGACGCAGCAGTTCGTATACAGAGCCCTCCAACTGTTCTTCCATTAGAAAAGAGAATCGGTCATAAGGATAAAAATTATTCTCCAGCATGAGCGGTCGATCACCGGCGTATCTTTTGCGCTGAATATATAACACTTTCTCTCCTTGTAGCAGCTGCAACTGATGTGCAATTTCCTCATCTGCTTCTATGATTTCACGTCCTGTGACCACACTGTGCGAAGAGAGGCCGTTGGATTTGCAGGCAGCTGTAAAGCTGATGATATGTTCAATCTTCCGCCCAATTTTGGGTACATTGACAAAGGTACCTTTTCCTTGACGTTTGGTCAGATAACCTTCATGAACCAATTCGGCAATTGCTTTTCTTACGGTAATTCGACTTACATTGTAGGTCTCGCTTAGCTCAGTTTCGGTCGGTATACGACTTCCCTGCGTAAATGTTCCATTATGAATAGCGGTTTTGACTGCTTTTTGTAATTGAATATATAATGGCTCTGCTTGGTCTGAATTCAACATAATGTGCCCTCACTTGTCATATAACGTTATATTACTCCCACTTAGAGTATCAAATGTTACATATTCTTACAAGTGAAGATATTTGAAAATATTTTATTAGTAACGGATGCCGTATCCGAAAGAACCTTCTACCAGACAGCTCTGGGCGGCAACCCTCGAGCCCTCTGCCATAGCGTCCTGAATGTTGCTATTTTTTAAAAAACTCAGTAAAAAGGCGGTTATATAAGAGTCTCCTGCCCCCATCGTATCCACAGCGTCAACGGAATCAGGCATTTGAAAATAGAACTTAGTACCATCATAGGCAATAGACCTATCTCCACCGCGTGTGGCTACCAGGATTTGCCCCTCTTTTTTTCGATTGGAGCGGATATAGTTCTGTGTCTCTTCATCCGTCATATGGCTGCAAGAGAAGAAAGCGAAATCGGCATACGCAATATATTTCTCCACTTGTGCATCTACGAAATCATCCGAAAAGTCAAAAGAAAGAGGAATTCCCAGCGTCTCCAATTCAGGCAACAAGTGCCCTGTATGACTGTACAAGCCGGTGTGAATAAGGTCGAACCCGCCAACATAGGCCTTGTCATCTTCACTGAGCTTCAGCGGATGGAGACGTGTAACTCCTCCCTCATTGCTGCCCAGAAATACTCTGTCTCCGTCTTCCAGGGTTACACGTGCGCAGCCGTTCTCACCGCTGTGATATCTGCACCGTGAAATGTCGATTTCCAGCTCACGGAGAATGTGTTCTACATGCTGTGCTTCGTTATCATCTCCGAATACTCCTATAAAGGCTGCATCTACTCCCGCTTTTTTGGCAAATACACTGAAATTAAGCGCATTGCCGCCAGGATACATCATGCGCAGATGAACATATTTATCTACCACATTATCGCCAATGCCTAGAACTTTCATGATGGTTTCCTCCTGTTGGTAAGAGCGCTTAGTAAGCTACTTTGCCCATATAACGGCGAGTTTCCAGTGGGTGATTGCGTACATTTGCGAGTGCTTCACGATAAACGCATACAATGCTGTAAAATAAAACCGGGTTAAAAAACTCGACGACCTCGTCGGCAATGGTTCCGATTCCAAGCTCCTTCGCATCGATCACTTCCACTTTCTCGGCATATTGATTTAGGAAAGTCCGTGCCCGTTCATCCAATGCCCGTGTGCGTCCTTCGTTGATCATCAGAATAAATGGAGTTTCTTTATCCGTTACTTCAAACGGACCGTGGAAAAATTCACCGGAATGGATTGACGCCGCATGGAGCCATTGCATTTCCATCAGAGAACAGATAGCAAATCCGTAGGCATGTCCATAAGAAGCTCCGCTAGTCAGAATATAGAAGAGATCTTCATTGCGATATTTGTCAGCAAATACACTCGCACGCGGTTCAACTTGTATTTTTGCCCGGTTAATAATTCCATTAATTGCTCCCAAGCCGTTCTGGAAAGCTTGATAATGCACATAGCCTTCAGCGATCTGAAGCAGCTCAACAGTAAGCTCTAAAATAATGGCCATAGGATTATTTTTGACATCGCTCTCATCTCCCCATTCGTAGAGGAATGAATAATCGGAATAATTGAGCAGTGTCGCTTCACTATTGTGGGTTAAGCCGATGGTGTAAGCGCCTTTCTCTTTGGCTGATTTAGCAGCCGCAACCGATTCCGGCGTGTTTCCACCATGGGAGCAAACGATGACTACTGCGTTTTTACCTAAACGTTTTGGCAGCGCGTGCACAAATTCATTTGCTGTATACATGCCTGCTACCAACTTCTTTGCTTCACTATCCAGAAAATATTTTGAGGGATACATATCGACTAATGAGCCCCCGCAGGCTACTAAATAAACCTCTGAAATCTTCCCACTCGCTTGTTCATAAATCGTTTGAACCGTCTGATGTACATTCATTGTGATCTCTCCCTTTTATATAACGTTATATAACGTATTGTTTACGAGATAAATATAAGCGCTTTCAATAAAAGTGTCAAGCCCAATTATTCGATCAAATAGACTTTTTTTATAACCTGTCATTAAAAATGCTCTAATCCTTTTGTGTACGGGATTAGAGCTCCTTTTTAGTTTTAATTCATTGATAGTGGTTGGCAATAACGAGACTACTCCTGCAATATACGTACAAAAAATGGTCTTACAGATGGGTTTGTCCGAATAAACTAATATAGACAAATACATAACATCCAATAATACTCAAGGAGGAAAAAGGACATTAATACGTTTATCAGTTATATTTTTCTTGGTTTGTCACTTTCCGCTCCCATTGGACCGATTAATGCCGCACAGTTGGATCGAGGTATTAAGAATGGGTTTTGGCATGCCTGGTTTATTGGTCTTGGTGCAATAACCGCAGATATAATCTATATGTTGCTTGTCTATTTGGGAATGATCCACCTTCTTAATGCCCCGTTTGTCAAAGCTTTTTTATGGTTGTTTGGATTTTTCGTGCTTGTGTATACAGGTCTTGAAAGTATTAAAAATGCTGGCGTGATTTCAGAGTCCGAATTACGGGGAAATGGTAATACCCTAACCAACTCATTCCTAGCGGGCTTCCTGATGTCATTATTCAATCCTCTCTCCATCCTGTTCTGGCTTGGGATTTACGGGTCCATACTCGCAAACGTCGCTAATTCATATCCAGTACAACAGCTAATGATCTTTAGCGGAGCGATTGTATTAGGTGTGCTACTCTGGGATGTGACTATGGCAGCCGCTTCAAGTATTTTCCGTAGGTTTCTAAAAACCGGATTGCTTAAAACCATCTCTTGGATGTCTGGATTATCTCTTATCGGTTTTGGCTTTTATTTTGGTGTACAAGCATTTCAATTACTTTTTTTACGCTAACACTTAACTTCCTGACAAAGTTAACGAGATTCCTTGGTGGGCTTTCGGCGAACCCATTGTACGATAAGGTCACATATTGCAATTAACAAGACAAGCAATAAGCTGATGTACACTCCCGGGCGGCTAAGTTTATGAAAAAATGATCCGACCACAGCCATAGCTATCAACAATAATCCAATCCAACGTTTAATATTATTTGATCTACTCGATTCCAGTAGCTTACCTGAAGACAGCAAAATAAAGCACCAATTATACAACAGCATTAAACCCGCTGCAGTAGTGATATATTCATATACTTTTCCCGGTAGTAGCAACGACATTACGATGGCTGAGATTAATCCGACGGAGATCAAACTAAGTGCATAAAGAGGATATTTACCCTTCCACTTCCGTGAAAATAATGTGGGGGCATCTCCTTCCTGTGCGAGCGTAAGCATCATTGATGTCTCTGCATATAGGGATGCTGTCATTGTTGAGAACCCTGCAATAATAAGCACTCCATTAAATAAATGAGGCACAAAAACTAGATGATCGCTGCTGAGCGCAAGCACAAAAGGACTTTCTTTCGGGTTAAAGGCACTTAATGGCACCATAGACACAGCCAGACCAATCGAAAGCACATACACTGCAACCAGTGTAACCAGCATTACTTTTCCTGCTTTAGGTGCATCCTCCGGTTTTTGAAGCCGATTTGACATAATTCCGAGCACTTCAATACCTCCGTATGCATAAAAGGCAAAAATAAAAGATGACCACAATCCTATACCGCCGGTAGGGAAAAACTCTTTGTAACTGTTGGGGAGCTTTGGATTATATTTTCCTCCTCCGATCCAGCCTGCCAAAAGAGCAACGGCCAAGACCAGAAACATAACAATAGCCGCCATTTTAATGATGGCCAATACATTTTCAACTCGATCAAAACCCTTATTGCCAAAAAAAACAATCACAAGCCCTAAAATCCCGAAGCCTGCCGCAAAGATCCACATCGGTACCTGAGGAAACCAGAAGCGTGAGAATATAGATAGCGCGGTTAGTTGACTCCCATTGATAAGCAATTCTGAAAACCAATATACCCAGCCACTGCCGAATCCTGCCCAACTTCCAAATGCTTTTTGGGCATAGGAACGGAAAGAACCCTGTTCAGGATGATCTGCCGTCATTCGCGAAAGAGCATCAAACACTACATATGTTCCAACCGCTGCCAAAAAGTACGCAATCAGTACGGCTGGACCGCCAATAGAAATCGCTAAGCCGGACCCCAGAAAATATCCTGTACCGATAGTACCTGCAACTCCTAACAAGCTAAGTTGCCACCATTTTAGTTTTTGTTCTTTTTGCATATCAAACGGTTTGTCCATTAAAAAATCACCCTACTCCTAGATTTTGGGACAGATCTCTCCATTCTTTAGATTGCCCTCTCCAATATATTTCATGTGAATGAATGACTCTTCTTTATCAATAAAAAAGCACCAGCTAACCCGCTCAAGGTTTACTGGTGCTTTTTACTTCACAAAACATTTGGAACATAAACAACCGCCTAATCGACATAGCGTCATCATTTGGGTCAAATATGGATGCTTCCAGAAAATCCATCCACTTCGTCCTCCGGTTGTTGATCAGAGCTGACGTTGTGCTCCCCCGTTGTGTTGCTATACGTTCGAGAGGAGCCGTTTTTATACGCTTCACTCCAATCCTCGTTGATCGTGTGCGCCGGGATAATCCAGTCCTCCGGGCTATAACCTGGATTTTGTACACCGACGTTTCCTTGCAGATCGGGAATTGCATCCGGCCTAGAGAAAAGAGTTCCTACCTCAATCATACTTCCTTCATAGGCTTGGCAAATCTCCAATGCAGACAGCACATCCTGGTTCTCAATATGAACACTGAGACCTGTGTCACCATTTGTGCTGGCGGAGTATCCAATTTCCTTTAATGTTTCACAGGCTTGGGCGGCTTGCTGCGGATCACGAAATTGAAAACGGAAAGAACCCGTATCCATGTGTTTCATCTCCTCTGAAGTAGCTTATTTTGTTAATTGGGGTTCATTAGTTTAGGTATGTTATTTTTAATATAACCAACCGGAACAGTATTTTTACATTCAAAACCTTTATTTTTCAAAAATTTACTTTAAAGCTTTGAAATTAAATAGTTAAAAAAGCAGCTACTGTGACAAATCGCATGTTTTCGCTACGTAAATCCCTTTATGCTAGTAACAAGGGTATGGTTGCCCGGTCATCCGAGCCGAGCGGTCAAAGGATGCCCAAATCCATACATAAAGGCGGAATGAAGATGATAGATTACCGAACATTGGTGACACAGCAATCTATGCATTTGTATAGCGTGTTTGCCAAGTCATTCAAAAGTGTAAACGAACATGCGGTTGCTGGCATCAAAACGGTGGGCTTCAACCCAACGGCCTTCGCCGTGATGGAAGTTTTATATCACAAGGGCGCGCAGCCAATCCAACAAATTGGAGCAAAGCTGCTTCTGCAAAGCGGAAATGTCACTTATGTTATTGACAAGCTGGAAAGCCGCGGTTATTTGCACCGTCACCCGTGCGACCAAGATCGTCGGATTATATATGCAGAATTGACGGACGAAGGACAACGTGTCATGGACGAAATTTATCCTGATTATACACGTCAGATTGAACGTGCCTTTAGCGGAATCAGTGAAACCGAAAGAGATCAACTCATCGGCTTGCTCAAAAAATTGGGCCGTAGCGCTGATAACCTGTCACCTTATCACAAATAGAACGAATAGTAATTTTAGCAACTGATCGTTTGTGAATAAACGAACAATCTTATAGCTGTGCTAAACGAAAATTTAGATTTACACAGAAAAGTCCACCCTTATATTCATGGGTGGACTTTTCATATACCTGAATAGAGCGAAATATGTCCAAGCTTACGAGCAGCATAAGTACCTGCTATCGACTAAAATGTTTGACCACTACATTATTAAAAATTGCTGGACCGCCATCGGAAAACAGAGTGATTTTCTGATCCTCTAATCGTGGAAATATTAAGGAGGAAAAAGCTACTTCTCCATCATCGACAAACACTTCAATACTGGTTTTATCGACGAGAATGTTCAGGTGGACCTTTTTCTTATCGGGATCAAAAGGCGCCTTGCTCTCTACATATTTTCCACTCTGATCCGGCTGGCCCGTGTTCGCTCTGTTTACGTAAGAGTATTGACCGTCCACTGAGACACCCACATCGACATGACGCTTGCCATCCGTCGACTCTCGAAGCCTCAATCCTACATTTTTAATCGTAGACCAAGAGACATCCGCCTCTAGCTGATAGGCATCGCCTGCTACCGGAAGCCGGTGAGTACCCTCTACTTTAATCGTTCCTAATGATTTTTTGGATGTTTGGAATCGCTCCAAATTCGGTACCGGCTGTGAAACCAAACGATATCCAGCATCTGCCGTATGTTTCAGTCGAATTTGGCGAACAATCGAATCCATTCCATTAAAGTCTTCCTTTAGGGTAGGAGTGTTATTGGCATAATCCCAATTGTTCATCCAGGCTAGAGCATAACGGTGACTATATTTATCTTTGTCTTTTCCTTCCTCGAACGTAACTGCACCATACCAGTCAAACCCATAATCCAGCCACTCAGGTTCACTGTGATCAGGAAGAAATGCTTCTCCATTAAAATCTCCCGTCCAGTAAGCATACGTGTTGGGTCCGCCTGTTGATTTGCTATTGGCGCTCACGCCTAGAATCCATTGATAGGTTCCATCATCCGCCCGCATCCGGTAAAGGTCAGGACATTCCACAAGTCCGATATTCTCCGTTTGAAAGCCGCTTGTATACCGCCAATTCTTTAAATTATCAGACTCATAAAAGCCAATCTTTGTTCCCTCTGCCATGACCATCACCCATAGATTACGTTGAGTATCTCGGATGATTTTGGGATCTCTGAAGTCCTTTGTACCGGGGTTGGACATCACAGGCTTGTTGCGGTAAGAAGTAAACGTCTTGCCTTTGTCCTTACTGTACCACAAAAATTGTTCCTGCTTTCCGCCATCTGCGGAGGGCTGTGTCACAATGGCTACCAGCGTGCCTTTTCCAAACCCTGCGGTATTATTAACATCGATCACGACCGAACCGGACCAAGGATCTCCATTCGGGTTCGTATATTTGGGAATCGCCACCCCTTCATCTTTCCAATGAACCAGGTCAGTTGATGTTGCATGTCGCCATTCTGTACCGTTCTTTTTGGGATAGTCACGATTATACAAATAGTAATAATGATATTTTTCATCAAAATAAATGGGCCGTTGAGGATCATTCTTCCACTTATCCGGAACGGTAAAATGATAGGATGCCCGGTAGGTTGGTGTTGTATGCTTACTTTGATTAGCTTGATTTTTTGGATTTGCAGCAGGTTTTTGGGGTTCGGCTGCATCCTGTTGGTACATACTCCATCCCATAGCTATAAATATAGTTAAGCCTGTGATGATTACAACGGATCGTATCCAAATGCTCTTGGGAGCTTTTTTTCTCATTATGACGATCCTCCTTACCTCTCATTGCATCGTTATGTATCGTCCGATGGACGACAGATCGGGTTGCTACCAAGCCGCCGCCTTCGGACATACTGCATATACCTACTTATTTCTTTCCATATTCATTTTGGTGTTCTTTTTTATCATTCGCTGGATCAATCGTGATTTGCCCTTGCTCCAAAATACCGTTTTTCACAACAGAGGTTTTCGAGCCTTTAATATTCAGCAGGAAGCTTGGTGCGAAAGTAGATTTGTGATCCGGGAAAAGCCCTCGATTAGTCATATAACTCGAAACGACTACGTTATTGCCTTTGCCTTGCGGGATAGCAAAATGGGCATACGTCCAGGTAATATCATCACGATCCAGATCCTGATGAAGAACGAGACCGGTTCCATTCAACGGTTTATAAGGCCCTGTCAAGGAAGTAGAAACATAACCCAGCATGTAAATATCATCGTCACCTATCGCATCTACAGTCACCTTGGAACCTCTCGTACTCGTAAATAAATACCACAAACCATTCATTTTGAAAACATTCGCCCGTTCAATTTCATCTGTTACCAGATTGGATGCAATCAAAGGGGGCATTACATTTTTCAACGTATAATCATCATTCAATTCAACGATGCCCAGTGCGCCGTTCGCCAGCTCAGCTCCTTTTTTCTTAGGACTTTGCTGCAGGTTAGAAAGCTCTTCACTGAAGAATTTCTTATTGCCGCCATAATAAGCTGAGTTTTGAAGCGAATCTTCGCCTTGGTAGCCTGTCTCAGTCCCTGTATTGGCTTCAAATATAATATATTTGTGGCCTTGATCCTCGACATAGTGAGGGTCTCTAAGGGTATGATTATCCATGTCCACTCCGACGCTTTGCTGCACATTTTGATAGGTTTTCCCATCTCCACCGTCATAGATCGATTTCAAATCCTCGACTCCATCTACTTTCAGTGTCTTATCATCAGGCTGAGAGACATTAATTTGAGCCGTACTCAAGGTTTGCTTGCCGAATAATTTGTTATTCGGATCATAGGGCTGTCTGCTGGTATAAAATAAACGTACTTGTCCATCAGAGGTTAAGGTAGCTGAACCTGACCATTCTTCTGACTGATTTTTTAGAATCGGATCGTTGGCAAGCAATTTATCATTGTCCTTAAATACTCTGCCGGCATTTTTCCAGCCGCTCAGTGAAGTATTGCCCGCTTTTTGATAAAACAGGTATATGAATGTATCCTCGCCTCTTTTAGGATCGCCTGCTAATCCAAAAACGATATTATACCCTTTGTAATTGGCTACTGTGCCATCGGCATTTTGTAACGGCCAAGAGTCCCAGACATCGAAATCAATCAGCTTGCCTGAGCTATCGCGACCAATAGCAGAAGGAATATTCTTAATTGTAGAGGCATCGAAGGACGGAACCTCATATTTCTCTTTGCCTTGCTGTTTGAAAATATTCAGCATGTCATTACGCGTAATTTGCGTAAATGCATTGTCTGTTTTGAGATCAGATGCATCATTTTCCTCGGCAAAAGCCTGAACGCCGCCTCCTAACAGCAAGGTAGTTGCTACTGTTGCAGTGGCTGCTTTACTGAACCATTTGTTAAACTTCAAGTACTCCATCTCCCTTAATCTAATTATGCTTCTAGATTTGAAACCCAACTTTTTGGTTGGTAGGGCCATTTTATACGGTATGTCAAACGATTGATATAGACTGAAAAGCCCTATTATATGAGGTAAGAAAACAGGCGCCTCTTGAATTTCATCCTCATATTTTCCTAGTAATTTTCTGAAAATTCCTTTTTTTTCATTCCTATTACATTCAGAAAAATTTGCTACTTGATTTTTTTCCGTGTCCCATTTTGCTAGGTTGGTTGCTTCATTCACATGCAAAATCGTTCTAAAATAAATCATACAAAGCCCAATTTGTAAGCGAATTCAAAAAAATGGTTCCTTAGTACCCTACAGCTCAATTCAGAAACATATTTTTTGTTACAATTTCTTAAGACTTTTTTACCATTTTGTTACCTATACCCTATGAATATATAGCAATCTCAAGGAGATTTTTATTTTCTTTTTGTATGCTGGGAAATTTATTGGTCCTATACGAGATGGTTTTTTGTTGAATCAGTAGGAGGAGAGACCTTTGAATAAAGAGATAGCCCGGACTTTTATTCAAAGGTCCGGGCTATCTCTTTTATAATGAAAGATTTATATTATTTTTTATGCGTGTTCTCTTTGTGGTGTCTTTACGCGCTGATCTGCCTCTTCTTCCGTACCCGGCGGACGGTTCCGCAATCCGAGGACGACAAACCAGCTAATAACTGCAATAACGACCATGATAACGAACAGGGAATGCAGACTGTTTTCCAGTACAGAACGAAGTAATCCTGCAACCTTGTCACTTAGACTCTGTGAAGCATGAGGTGCAAGCAGACCGTTAATATCCTCCTGCGTTACCCCTTGCTGTGTAAGCTGTCCGTCTGCTGTCTGGGCGACAATGCGATAATTCAGCCATGAACCGAAGGCTGCAACCCCGATTGTTTGCCCCAACGTACGCAGAAACGTATTCAATGCTGTCGACGCGCCACGCAACTGAAACCCGACCGAGGACTGGGCAATAATCGTAAACACAGTCATCGAGAAGCCGAATCCCAGTCCATACAACAATGTAGACAGAAACAGCAGCCAGATCGGGGCCGTTTGGCCCATCAAGGTCATGACGAAGGCCCCCAATACAATCAGGGTCAGCCCAATCAAAGAGGTTCGACGTGAGCCCAGGGTCAGCAAAATGCGTCCTCCGATCATGGAGCCAAATAGCCAGCCTACGGACATTGGAGCCAGCGCGAGACCAGATGAAGCGGCATCTCCACCGTGTACACCTTGAATCCATAGTGGAAGATAGCTAGTCAGTCCGATCAGCAGGGTGCTGACTAACAGTGCTGCTGCACAGGAAAAAGCGATATCCCGTATCCGAAATAGCTTTAGTGGCACCATCGGTTCCTGAGCGCGTTTTTCGATAACCAAAAACAAAATCAGGAACAAAATGGCTACGGCAGCCAAGGCCAGCAATTCAGGAGAAGCCCAACCGATATACTGCCCGCCCAGTGCCAATACGAGCAAGAGGGCCGTCATCCCGATGGTAAAGGTAACCGCTCCCGGCACGTCGATACGCGCGGTACGCTTGCTTACCTGTTCCCGCAGGTAACGGGCGATGAAGAACATAGCCAGCAATCCAAAGGGAACGTTAAAGCCGAAAATCCACTCCCAGCCAAAATAGGTAACCACATAACCACCCAAGAGAGGCCCGATCAGGGAAGAAATCCCCCATACGGAGCTGATCATGCCTTGGACTTTGCCGCGTTCCTCCATTTTGTAGATATCACCGATGATGGTAAAAGTAACAGGAATGACACCACCCGCACCAATACCCTGAATGGCCCGGTAGATAATAAGCTGCTCCATATTGCCAGCCAGCATACAAAGCAAAGAGCCAAGTACAAACAACGAACAGCCGATTAAAAAAATGGGTTTTCGGCCAAACAAATCGCTAAGCTTGCCGAAAATGGGTGTGGTCACAGCCATTGTCAGCAAATATGCCGTAAAAATCCAACTGAGCAAATTCACGCTACCCAGCTCACTAACAATCGTCGGTCCCGCCGGACCGATTACCGTTCCTTCAATTGCGGCCAGAAAAGTGGCCAATAGAACACCTGTCAGCACGAGTCCGCGCTTCATGGGTTTATCGTTTCCCAAGCAAATCACAAATCCTTCCCTTATAAAACTGTGTTGTATCTGTACGGTTTGCCTTTCCAGGTTGGATTATTACCCGCACTGTATAATCGTAAACAGGCGGCCTATATAGGCCGCCTGTTTTGTACGATGTATATATATTATTGTCTACATATCGTTAATTTTTGTCAACTGTCATCGCATGATAAATCTCGCTATTTTCCACTTTATAGAGATGACCCTCTTCCATGCACAGAACATCGCTGGCAAAGCTTTCAGCCACCTGCATATCGTGGGTGATGACCAGAAAAGCCGCACCTTCGGCAGACTGCTCTGTGCACATACGGAGCAGAATACTCGCCCCTTCGTAATCCGTTCCTGCGGTAGGCTCATCCAAAATGTATAGCTTTTTGGGCAAGATGAACTGTGCCGCAACGCTCAAGAGCCTTTTTTCGCCTCCACTTAGCAGGAACGGGGAGGCATCCAGTCTGTGCTCCAGCCTGGCGGCGGCCAGCAAGCGCTGCGCCCGTTCCACATATGCCGCGGGAACCGGCTCCCCAGTCCGTAAACCAAGCTTGGCGCGCACGCTATACAAGCACTCCTCCCACACCGTTGCAGCTGCAAACTGATGCTCTGGCTGCTGGAACACATAGCCGATTCCGGTAGCCAGCTGGTGAATTGGCAGCTTCGCCATATCCTGCCCCTCCCACCGCATGCACCCCTTCGGTGCTGGGAGTAGGCCCATGAGCAACTTGCCGAGCGTGGTTTTACCCGAGCCGTTCTCACCCAGCAGCACGGCTCGTTCACCGGGCGCAAGAGCTAGGCTCACGCCCTTTAGCGCTGCCCGCTGGCTACCGGGATAGGTGAAGGTCAATCCCTTCACCTCCAACAATGGCTGTCCAGCGCGGTCCGCCGCTGAGCCGGGATTCACCCCCGGCTCACGTGGCATGTCTCCCCTCCCTGCGGGAGAGGGGAGCAGCCCCAAGGCGGCCAGCTGCGCACCATGCTCGCGCAGCAGCGTTTCGGGCGGACCCTGGAGCTGCACGGTCCCGCCTTTCAAGACGATGACGCGCTGCGCTGCTCGCGCGCCATCGTCTATGCGGCCGGACGCGGTGACCACCGTCCGGCCTGCCGCATGGAGCCGCCGACATAACTCTACGAAGTCGCATACAGCCGGCGGGTCCAACTGCGCAGCTGCGTCGTCGAACACGACCAGCGGCGCTTCCAACGCCAGTACCGCAGCAATCGCGGTGCGTTGGCGCTGGCCTCCCGAGAGGCGCCGCACGAAGGAGCCGCGCTCGGGAGCTAGGCCGACGGCCTCCAGCGCAGCAGCAATGCGCTGCGCTATTTCTGTCGGAGGCACACGCAGGTTCTCCGGCCCAAAAGCAATCTCATCTTCGACGATTCCCTGCACCAGCTGGGCATCCGGGTCCTGAAGCACGACGCCGACAGTGGTGGCGACAGTAGCCAGATCAGCGGTATCGGGGTCCATACCGTACACGGTCAGCTCCCCTGTCCGTTCGCCCTCACCGGAACGGGACAATCCGCCATGAAGCAGTTGACATAGCGTAGACTTTCCACTTCCACTAGCTCCGACAATGGCTACATGCTCACCCACCGCAATGTCCAGTGTCAGACCATGTAACGCTGGCTCTGCCTGATCATCATACCGATAGCCAAAATTCTTCAAGGATACGGCTATTTTACGGCTAGAATTATAATCGCTATGTTCATTCATAACTGAAATACCCTCGATCCCCATTGTTGAAGATATAACCACGTGCATAGCCACGGCTATGCACGTGAAGCGCGTCCCAGTTCAAAACGTTTTAACAATCCCGTACGATTTAAGGCATCGCCCAGCACTTTCGTCAGCAGACCGCATAGGACAATGCCGCTCAGGATACGAACGACCAGTGCAATCGTCAGCACCTTCCAACCCCAATGCATATAGCCAAACATATTGGCTGCGACAATAAACCACAGCGGAACCATAGCCCCACCCACTAGCATCAGCGAAACTGCGTTCCAGCGCCGATACCGCAACAAGGCAAATACCAACTCAGCCGCAATCATATAGCAGACAGCCGCCGCGATAATAGAAGCAATTCCATAAGCAGATCCCATAAAAGACTGCACTACCGCGCCAAAAGCATAAGCAATAACCGCCGTACCCGGCTTACGAATAATATAATAGGCCAACAAGCCGTATATCATGTACAGTCCGACAATAGCGGAAGTTGCAATAGGCCCTCCCAGACTATTTAATGTTTTGTTAATGAGCGACAAATACACGGTCATGACGCCGTTCAACGTGGCTAGCATCGCCATGAGTACGATATCCAGCGTTGTAAACTTTGCAAACATACGAGATTCCTTCATATGTACTTCTTGACTCCTCTCCCTATCTAATCTATAAGATTACAGCTCTGATCCTTGTACAAGCTGCTACTGTATAAATGTATTCATTTGCAGTCTTATTGTCAACCTTATTATATCTAATAGGTTGACAATAAGAACAAAAATAAGAGGCTTCACTTTATAAGCTCCACCATAAAACAGCCGTAGTTAATACAGCAGTCATAGCACATAAATTGCCTACACGCCCATTGTTCAGTGTACGAAGATATGTCCGTTCTGCATAAGCGCCGAAACCTTTGCCCTCCATAGCCAGCGCCGTCTGCTGAACCCGTCTTACAGCATTCACCAACACGGCAGCCGCATACCCGCTCCACCATGATAACCGATTGCCCCACCCTCGTGGTGGTTCCTGTCCACGAACACGCCGTGCTGCCATAATGGTTCGCCCTTCTTCTTCCAATAAGGGGAGAAACGTTAGTGCCACTGAAATACCGAACGCAAACCGATAGGGAACACGCAAGCGCAGATTCAATGCCTGCACAAAATCTCGGGGATCGGTCGTCGAGAGATAGATATAAGATGCCAAAAACAACACAAAAATCCGCAACGTTAACGCCCCTGCGATATCCAGTCCCTCTGCTGTAATGACAATGGGTCCCCATGAAGCCACGGTATATCCTTCTCGAATCGCTAGGATAGACAGTATAAAATACGGGATACCTAAACCAATCAGGAACGACATAGCCCGAAGTTGGCGTGCTAAGGTCAAACGTGCGCCCAAGCCAGCCACAGCAATCAGTACAGCCAAGAGTGCTGCTTCCCGCAACGTCGAATCCCATGCCATCGACAGGAGGCTAAAGCACCCCACCCATATTAGCTTACTTAACGGCCCTAGCCTGTGCAACGGCGACGAACCACCGTTATACTGAAACAGCATTTCGTTGTGCCTCCAATCTGATCCATTCTTCATGCAGTAAAGAATACATCAGCATATCCTTAAAGCCTGTAGATGTATGCTGTACCTGCCGCAGCAGTCCTTCCTGTGTCCAGCCCATCGAGGACAGCAGGGCTTGCGAGCCTGTATTACGCGGGTCCACCAGCGCTTCGATCCGATTCAACCGAATCGTGTTATACCCGAATGACAGCACCAAGCGTAGCGCCTCGGTCATGTAACCCTGTCGCCAATAAGGCTTGGCTATCTCATAACCAATCTCAGCTTTATAAGCTCCCTCCGTCTGCCAATAATTAAAACCACAGCTTCCAATCAACTTCCCATTCTCCTTCAGCTCTATTCCCCAGCGCAGCGCATCCTCCGTCTTCGCCAGCTCATTCAATAGCTCAATCATCTCCTCTGCGTCCTCACGTCCTGACATACCAGAAAGGTTCATATAACGGTGAACCTCCGGGTCAGACCAGCAAGCGAACATCGTAGCCGCATCCCCGCTTTCCATCCTTCGCAGCCGAAGACGCGGACTTTCCAGCGGTGGTATATGCCCCTTACATGCATATGCACACATGTTCAATCATCCTTCCAGCATTAAAATGACTAAATATACGCTACATTTAAGCATACACCTTCAACAAACACAACCTTATTTAAAGCTGAGAAGCTTATATATATAAATAGCCCTCCTGTTCCTAGGATTAGGAATTAGAAGGGCATCTTCTATATTATAAGAGATTAAACCGTTTGAGGGCTTGTCTTCCGAATCAAAAGTATTGAGCATCTAAGCCTTTAAGAAGAGACTCGGGTAGTGGTGCGCGTCGGTTTCTTCACAACATCCTTGTACAGTACGCCCAGCATCGACTGAATTTCCTGTAATTCATCGATCCCTGCACCAGTAATGCTGAACATATCATCATGAGGTGTCAGAAAGTTTTCCTGCGTCAGGTTTTCAAGCTCCTGCTTGACCTCACGTTCTCCTACACGGTAACCGCGCTCTTCCAACACAGGTTGAATATCTCTTACCGTGAGATCGTTCTGATGTGCATAAGAAAGCATCTGTATACGAATAAACAAGTTCTGAACATCTGCATGCATAATTGTAACTCCTCCCTGGCCTAGGCCAACCATGTTACACTGTTTTTACCCATAGAGGATAAGCTGGAAACAGATGAGGGCAACCCTTGCTGAATTACTTTTTATATTGTTTGCCCCGCTAAAACGTATAGCTTTCCCCTTCCCAAAATGATTCTGTACAGAGGTTAGAGTACGGAGAATACCGAAAGGTTACAAAGTGATTTTCCACTTGACTGAATATATACAATCGTTATATCTTAAATTAATTAACCAATGGTAAAAGCGAATTGCATAATTACCTATTTTTTGATGATATATACAACCGTTAATGTAAAAATTTAATGTTAGGAGCGTGAACTCTACATGTTTCAAACTATACCTTACGAGGGCACACGTCATGAACAATTCGAATCGGTTCTTGGACAACTCCGGGCACTTATTCATGATGAATCCAATACCATTGCCAATCTGGCAAATGCTTCAGCATTACTTGGTCATTTCCTTCCAGATATTAATTGGAGCGGTTTCTATCTTTATGATGGCACTGAGCTTGTACTTGGTCCTTTCCAGGGATTACCTGCATGTATACGGATTCCACTGGGACGTGGCGTATGCGGTACTGCAGCCGCAGAACAACGAACGCTTGTTGTAGACGATGTGCATGCGTTTCCAGGACATATTGCCTGTGACGCTGCTTCCAATAGTGAAATCGTTATTCCCCTTGTCAAGAACGGGGAACTGATTGGAGTGCTGGACATTGACAGCCCGCTAAAAAGCCGCTTTGATCACGAAGATCGTGTATTCCTAGAGGAATTTACGGCTATTCTGGTAGCCAGCCTATAACCAAAAATAGCGCATATATATCGTCTTCCTTCGCCACAATATAGGAGGGTCTGAAACCCAAAACTATCCGGCGAAGGAGATTGATGATTCATGTACAACAACATGGCTCCACAACAACAACTTCATCAATGTGAACAAATCATGCAGCAATTGGTACAACAAACACAGCAAGGAACTGCCATGTATCAGCAGTTGCTGCAACAGGAACAACAAAATGCATCCAGTCTTGAAAGCCTGGTGCAACGTGAACGAAGTGCAGCTCAAATGATCCAAACTGCAATTCAGCATCATCAGCAGGCTATGCAGCAGTACCAGCAAGTTATTCAACTGTGTAGTCAGTTGGAAAACTCTATTCGATCCAGTAGTCAAATGACTCAGCCCGGATTTGGCGATAGCTACGCCTCACGCAGTATGCAACCATCCTCCTATAATGCAGGAAGCCACATGAATCACAGCTTCCCGCAACACATGGGGACGACTGGACAGCATTATGTAAGCGGTAGTGGCATGCAGCAGTACGGAAACAACAGCCAGCAAGGCATGAGAGCGACACAAAGCACCATGTAAACTGCTCTACACACAAAAAGGGTGAACAGCAGGCCATCGGAATTGGCTTGTTGTTCACCTTTTTTTCAGACCTTTTACAGCCCTTCTTCCCCGCTTTGTTAATTTAATTCCCGTTCGGCTAGAACCTTCATCCCGTCTCGCAAATACTCAGCTAGTCCGGGACGATAGCCTTCATACATTTTACTGAAATCCTCATGCTCCACATACAAGTCTCCCAGCCCGCTATAAATTTCTGCTGTAGGAGTATAGAATCGGCTTACCCATTGAAGATGACGGCGGATCAGCGCCTGTACTTCTTCACTATTATGCTTCAATCCTTTATTCATGGCTTCGGCCAGCTGCCGATGAATCTGATCAGCCTCTGCCTGTGAATCTAAGTAATACTCTTTGCTCCAGTTCTTTGTCGCCGTCTTGCTCTCCTGAATTGTTTTCTGAGCCTCTTGACCATAACGGTCTGTCAAATCACGTTCGTACATTTCCTGCTTTTCCGGGTTAAACCCTTGGTACATGTGCTCTGGTTTCATTGCTTGTTCCCCTTCCAAATGAGCCACCGTTTCGTCGATGGTCTGTAGGAGAGTATGCAAGCGGAAGACTTTGGCCTCGACCTTGGCTCGATGCTCCTGCAAAACCTCGGCTTTTTGTTCCTTGGTTTGCTCCAGCACATTTCCAATTTCAGATAAAGGCAAATCCAGTTCCCTGTACACCATGATTTGCTGAAGCCTCAAAAGTTGTTCCTGTTCGTAATAGCGATATCCATTATTTCCAATATGATGCGGTTTCAGCAATCCGATTTCATCATAATAATGCAAAGTTCGTACGCTGATTCCCGACAGATTAGATACTTCCTTTACCGTATAGGCCATTCCGCTTCACCTCCCTTGCTTGACAGTCTAGTGTCTCACGTGGCGTGAGAGTCAACACCCCCACTTGCCCACCTTGGTACTACACTTTTACCCTATAAGCGCGTTGTGAACCGCCCATTTTCCATACTTACGACCTAGAATCTGCATCTTTAGATATCTATGCAAAAAAGCCCTCCAGCACGTATTCTCAAATATGCCGGGGGCTCCATCTATTCGATTTGACTTTACCACTATTTACAGATCAAATGATACCTAAGAGAGGCTTTTCCCCATAACCACATGATCATAAAAAGCTATCTTTTGAATAATTTTCTCCAAATTGTGCTGCGTTTGTGCCACATGTGCTTCCACTTTCTTTTTGTGGGCTACAAGAAAATCTCTTCTCTCTTGGATTGTAGCTTCTCCTTTTCCATTTAGCTCAAGGTATGCCTTAATTTCTTCAATAGTCATCCCTGTATCTTTCATAGCCATAAGGAACCTAATCCAATCGATTTGTTTTTCGGTATATACCCTTCTTCCACCTTCATCCCGACCGACATCAGGTAATATGCCTTCTTTTTCATAATAACGAAGGGTAGATGCGGGCAATCCGCTCTTGATTTGAACTTCTTTAATGGAGTACATGGTTATTCCCCTCCTCGTTTTTTTATTTTCTCTTCAAGTCAGCTTTAACAATAAGTATAAGTTTTCATAGTAAAGAGTGCAAAATTAAGATTCCGATATTCGTCTAGCAGAAAAGCTAGCCCTCTCCCTGTCCTTCTTCTCTCAATTTCCCAATATAACTCCTAACATTCTCCTCCGGATGGTTCACTTCCCAATGATCCAACAGCCGATTAACCTCCTCATCCAGAGGGTTCAGCCGATAATAAAATATGGCCGCTCGTAATTGGTGATGCTCTTCGACAGGTTCATCGTCGGGCCAGTGGTACTCTTGCTTGCCATTCCCATCGGTAGTCCCTATAGCTCCATCCAGCAAGGGGGAACGGCCTTCTAGGCCTTCACCGCGGGCAATTGCTTTGAGAAAATCGGTATGCCTCATGGCAACATCCGGCGACATGGCTGATAATATCGTCCACAATCTGGTCGGTCTGAAGACCTTCACGTGCTAATCGAGTTAGTACCCGTACCGCCTTATATTGCGTCCAATCGTACACACCGAATAGCAGTATCCTAATCGATTGCCACCACAGCTTTCTTATTCTTCTTCCAAAACTGAAGTATTCTCATATGTAATTCACATCTCCTTATCCCGTGTTACTAACAATTTCATTGCCAACTAGAATATCCTTTATGAATATATATCGGAAATTCTTTATAATCTCCTCAACACGTTTCCCCCAATAAAAAAACATATTTTGGGAATTACTTGTATACTTTTCAACAGTTTACTAAATATATGCGATTGCTTCTCTAAGCCTATTCTTTTTTATCATAACTATTTAGTATTATAAGGATATAAAAAAAGGAGGTTATCATTTGAAAAGTACAGGTATGACACGTCCCCTAGATGCGTTAGGCCGTATCGTTATCCCCAAAGAAATGCGAATTTCCATGGATTATAATGTGGGTGATCCTGTTGAGATTTTTGCAGATGAGGAAACTGGTATTCTCGCCTTTCGAAAATATACTGGGGTGACGTGTAAAATGTGTGGTTCAACAGAACAATTAACTTATTTTAGAGACAGCTTTATTTGCGGGGAATGTATTGAAAGTTTAAAAAAGGGAATACATTTTAGCCCTATCCTAAGACCAGCCAAATCAGCTTTATCCAACTCACAACGATCTATTAAAGAGCCCAAACGTCTGCGGCGATCGACACAACAGATGATCGAAAGTCTAAAAGAATTAATGCAAAAACACCCCAATGCAGCACAGCACGAATATGCCAAAATACTTGAGGTTTCCCAAGCCCGTATATCCCAGCTCAAAAAAATGCTCTAACTACAGCTTGATACCCTACATAGATATACACCAGAGATTTCATCATGTGCAGCTACTTTTGAACCGTGATACGCAGCATCATAGCTAACCGACAAAACGCATGAACGTCCATGCGAAAATTCCACACTAGGTATAAAGAACCAGTGAATGACTTGCAAGCGAGAACGCCTATAAACAGAAGGCTGTGCTACATTTAATAATGGTTCCTGAATTAAAAAATGACCTTCTTTAATTAGAGAAGGTCATTTCATTTATTTATTCATTTTTCTATAGTAAACCACCGCACACTTCTAATGTTATTTTTCAATTAATACACTTTAACCCCAATAATGTAAAAAAATATTTTACAACTATGATTTATCACCAAAAAAAGTAAAACTGTTTTTACATATGGTAGTAAATAAGGATGGGTGAATCTAATATGAACAAACCTGCTCAAATTTTTTCTATTCTTATACTTTCCGTAAGTGTAAGTGTGTTTGCTGGTTGTGGAAAGCAGGAAACAACGGATACATCTACCAATGAAACAATACCAACAACCTCAGAAACAGTAGTAAAAGAAGGAACAGATCAACCAGCCGCCCTGCAAAACTTGGACGAGATCAAATGGAATGATGTTAAAGACCCTCTAATTGAGGATGCCATGATAGCAAAACTCAAAGCAGCAATAGCTGCCTTCGTGTCAAAAGATTTGGATCAATTCCATGCTGCGCTCGGTCCAGACGTTGGAACAGGTCACGATTACCTCTTCGATCATCCGGTGAAGTTTACTGGTATTGCTGAAGCTATGAAAGAAAATAATCGGATATTGATACCCATTGTAGGGGAACGGCTGAATAATGAAGAAGGATATTCACCCGATATACGATATACCTTCTATTTAGAAAAAGATAAAGATGGTGCATGACAAATTGTTTCAATTGATTAACTAAATTCTCTAAGAAGCATTTATCTCGATTTCATCCATGATGCTATAAACCAAATGCTTTTCATTCGCAAAGATATGTTTTTAGTAGTCGCTAAAAGCACACTTTTTTGGGACAATGAATTTTTTCAAAAGAATATCTTGTAGCAACATTGCCCATTCCAACAAGTACGTTTGCACATATGATGTTGCAAAATTCAATTTAAAGGAGAGATACACACCTTGTCTAAACATTCTTCTCATCGTTCGATGGGACCGTTACAACCACATTTCGCGACCACTACTGAAGTGAGCAATTTTGTTAATTTATGGGGAATATTTACTGTGAATGGTCAACAGATCGTTGCTTTTGTAAAAAGCGTAGATCCCACTAACAAATCAATGTTAGTGCTATATCCTAATGGCACACAGTCTTATATTGATGTTACTCAAATCAGTCAGGCACAAGGCCCTTATCCAAGTATGCCTTCTATTCCAGGACAAAGCGGTGGTCAGGGCGGCGGTCAAGGTGGTGGATCGCATTGGCCTCCTCATGGTCAGGGCGGCGGTCAAGGTGGTGGATCGCATTGGCCTCCTCATGGTCAAGGCGGCGGTCAAGGCGGTGGGTCGCAGTGGTGGCCTCAACATGGTCAAGGCGGCGGTCAGGGTGGTGGGTCGCAGTGGTGGCCTCAACATGGTCAAGGTGGCGGTCAGGGCGGTGGGTCGCAGTGGTGGCCTCAACATGGTCAAGGTGGTGGATCACAGTGGCCTTCCGGTGGATCTCGTAGCGCTAATCGGAAAAATCGGTAAAACTAATATCCCCCCCTTATTGTAGCAATTGCAGCTTGCCATGAGCGAGTGTCGATTGGAATACATTCAATATTGGACCAACCCAAAAGGCATCGCCGGTAGATGCATGCGATGCCTTTTGGGTTAGCTACTGGCTACTTCGATTCCCCTTATTCCTAATTCCCTGCCCCTAAAACATATTTCCATTAGGCTTTGCTGGCCATGTCTGCAATCTGGCGAAGCCACTTCTTACGCGTATCTTCATCAGATTGGGGTACCGACTCGAAAAATAGATGATACATGACGTCAAGTCCACAGTATTCAAATATGCCTTTGTCGGACGTCAAGCGAAGTGCTTGATCCATGCCATTGCTGGCATATTCCGCATGTGATTTTCCTTGCGTATTGAGGATAATTGCTTTCTTTCCCTTGAGCATTCCCATCTGCACTCCATTTACATATTTATAAGCAAATCCGTAAGAGAATACGCGGTCAATATATCCCTTCATAATGGCTGGCATCCCCGTCCACCAAATAGGATAAATAAAGGTGATTACCTCTGCCCATTGCAAAAATCCCTGTTCCCGTACAACATCTTCTCCGATTCCTCCAATAACCTCGCTGCTGCTAACCACAGGTTGAAAGTTGATTGCATATAAATCACGAACAACCACATCATGTCCTTTTTGCTTTAGCGCCTCGACTGCTGTGGTCAAAATTGCATGATTAAAGCTTCCCTCGGATGGATGTGCGTAAATAATAAGATGCTTCATGTTCTCTCCTCCATTTACTTTAAAATAAGTGATTGATCAATTACTTAACTTCGTACTCCTTCAATCAACTGAATCTTCTCAATCCATAGTTCCGTTAAAGATACATTTGAGTAAACTTGGGCGGTATCCTCTCATAAATATCACCTCCGTTGCTTATTAATCCAGTTAGTGATTGATCAATTACTAATGATTGGCCTCAGTATAGTATATTCCTTTTTACTTTGCAAGTGCTCTTTGTTCAGCTCTATATAAAAGATTGTAAAAAGATCTGATCCCAAGGCAGTGTTATTATCGCTGTTCAAGAAAATAAAGTCCCCCAGTTGGTGTCCATTAAGGTGTGATTTCAAGAATCACTTAATATGACTTTATAATGTCATGTTATAAGGTATATGCTATCGAGAGAGGTGAAGCTTATGCCGTTAAGTAGACATTTTGAAATCGTTTATATGTTACTCCATAAGAAAAAAGTGACTGCTGATGAATTGGCAGAGCATTTTGAGGTTTCCACACGAACGATTTATCGGGACATAGATGCCTTAAGCGCAGTTGGGATTCCCATCTACAGCAGTAGAGGCAAGGGTGGCGGAATATCATTGATGGAGGGTTATGTCTTTAACACCTCTTTACTGTCCGAGCAGGAACAAGATGATATCTTAATGGCCCTTCAGAGTGTGGCTACAGCTACCATCCCACAGGTAGAAGAAGTGCTAAACAAGTTGAGTAGGCTTTTTAAAAAAGACATGGGAAACTGGATCGAAGTAGATTTTTCGCCATGGGGAAGCCAAAACAGCCAGAGACAGCTATTCACTCTTATACGCAACGCAATAATCACAAACCGTGTTATAAAGTTCCGCTATTATAACGTCGCCGGGGAACAGAGTTATCGTAGCGTCGAACCTGCCAAGCTCTTGTTTAAAGATAAATCCTGGTATGTGGAAGGTTACTGTTTAAATACCGAAAGTCATCGTGTATTTAAGATTAGCCGAATGAAAGAGATTGCAGTTACCGAAATTAGTTATGAGCCAAGAACGGTCGTAGCATCTACAGATACAAAGATGAACGACTTGCTTCATACCATTGAAGTAACTCTTCATATTTCTGCTCAAGGAGCTTACCGCGTATACGATGAATTTGCCGAGAAAACAATTACTCAGAAGGAAGACGGATCTTATTCCGTCACGGCACAATTTCCTGTAGGCAATTGGCTGGACAGTTATCTGCTGTCCTTTGGTCCCCTCCTTATAGAGGTCAGCCCCGAACAAGTACGTACAAGAATATTGTCTCATTTAGAAACGATGAAAAGAAATTTAAATGATCCTCTATAATATGACACCATGTAGTCATATTATCACTGCTATGATGAGTTTGAAGTTATCGCTCACAACATACTCACCATAGGAGGTTGAAGGATTAATGAATCCACATAAAACCATGCCACCGGCAGTAGAAACTTACTTTACATCAGCGAACAAATCCCCGCTTGAAGTATTTACTTCCGCTTTCGATAAAGATGCGTTGATCTTGGATAATCATCGCGAAATCAAAGGTATGGAAGCCATAAAATCATGGTGTGAAGCAGAAATATTGGAGCCCAATGTCACCTTCGAGATCGTGGATATGGATGACAGTAATAATACCATCGTCGTAATTGCGAAAGTAGACGGAGACTTTGATAAATCGAATCTTCCCGACCCACTCCTACTTAAACATCAATTTCTAGTAAACAACAATAAAATTAAAGAACTGATTATTACACTTCCATAAAGTAATTAAAAGAGGATTTTGCAAAATCCTGAAAAAAATAAGAAAGGGAAAACGAATATGCCCGCTTATGTTGTTTTTATACGTGAACAGAGTACCGATCAAACTGAACTCCAACTCTATTCTGAGTTGGCACCGGCAGGTTTGGCGGGACATTCCGTCAAACCCCTAGCAATGTATGGCGCATACCAAGTCCTCGAAGGACCCGATATTGAAGGGCTGGCCATCTTGGAATTCCCCACGTTTGAGGAAGCACAAGCTTGGTACTTTAGTCCAGCCTATCAAAAAGCCCTAAAACATCGACTGCGCGGAGGGCGGTACCGGGGTGTCATTGTCGAAAGTTTGTAAGGTTCGCAGGACAAGTGAACTCGGAGTGGAGATACCTAGAGGTATTTCTCAACCAAATCGTAAAATTTAGGAGGAATTATTCGCATGAGTTTTCAATTAGAAAGCATATTAAGTGAGTTTAAAGGCAAAAGGGCCTTGGTCACAGGCGGTACCAAAGGAATGGGAGAGGCTATTGCTAAGAGACTTACGGCTGCAGGTGCTACCGTAATAACTACGGCTCGAACGACTCCAGTTAATTTAGAAAATCCAGACCTGTTTATTCCAGCCGATATTAGTACGCCTGAAGGTGTAGATAAAGTAGTAAACAGTGTTCTTGAGCGCCTAGGCGGTGTAGATGTTCTTGTCAACAATGTTGGAGGCTCGTCAGCCCCATCCGGGGGAGCTCTTATCTTGACAGACGAGCATTGGCAGCAAACTTTTAACGCCAATCTGTTTGCTGCCGTCCGTTTAGACCGTGGACTGCTACCGGCTATGGTGGAAAAGGGTTCCGGTGTTATTATTCATATTTCATCCATTCAACGTCGCTTGCCGCTATATGATGCAACATTGGCTTATGCTGCAGCCAAAGCAGCTTTAACTACTTACAGCAAAGGGCTATCCAAGCAGTTTTCACCTCAAGGCATTCGTATTAATACAGTTGCGCCAGGCTTTATCGAAACGAAGGCAGCACAAAGTTTGATTGATCGGATTGCTGAGACGACAGGTGACCGAGAAAGTGCATTAAAGCAACTGATGGACTCGTTGGGAGGAATTCCAATTGGTCGTCCAGGACTACCAGAAGAAGTCGCTGAGCTTGTTGCTTTTCTGGTATCCGACCGGGCCGCTTCAATTACAGGAAGTGAATATAATATTGACGGTGGAACAGTTCCAACGGTCTAAACCTCAAGCTAATTACGCTTTATCCAAATATTTACCAGTCTAAACCTTTATTTTCATCTGACAATCGCGCAAAAGGTGAAAAAAAGCCCATCTAATGAGCAGACATACGCAAAACGTATTATCTATGTTCATCAGATAGGCTTTTAAATAACCACTACCGTTTAATAACGATCAGCTTTGTTTCCAGCATTTCTTCCATGGCATACTTTACGCCTTCGCGTCCCGTGCCACTTTGCTTCACACCACCATACGGCATATGATCAACACGGAAGCTTGGAATGTCATTGATCACCACGCCGCCCACCTCAAGCTTGTCCGCTGCATCCAACGCGGTCGTGATATTACGAGTGTAAATTCCCGCCTGCAGGCCATAGATCGAATCATTCACATGGTTTACGGCTTCATCTATAGAGCTAACAGAATGAATCAGCACAAGCGGGGCAAACACTTCACGACAGGACACCTTGGAAGTCGGGTCCACATTAAGCAAAACCGTCGGCTCCAAGATACCTCCCTTGGCTTGGCCACCCAGAGCGATCCTTGCGCCTGCTTGAATCGCTTCTTCCAGCCATTCACGGACACGTTCGACATCCTTGGCTGAAATAAGCGCGGATACATCCGTATCCGGCTCTAGCGGATCTCCAATTTTTAAACGTTGAGTTGCTTCGATAAATCGGGATACAAAGGTATCATACAGTTCATCAACAACGTAAATACGTTGAACTGAGATACATACCTGCCCCTGATTGGCAAAGGCTCCACTCACACAACGGTCGATGACCGCGTCCACATCCGTATCACGGTCGATAATAACGGCCGCGTTGGAACCCAGCTCCAGCGTGACCCGCTTCAAGCCAGCCTTGGAGCGAATTTCTGTACCGACCGCTGGGCTACCGGTAAAAGTGATATAGCTGACGCGCGGATCAGTGACAAGTACGTCGCCAATGGTTTTACCATCGCCGCTGATCACGTTAAGAGCGCCCGCAGGCAATCCAGCCTGCCCCAGCAGCTCCGCAATCAAGTAAGCCGACAACGGCGTCTGCTCTGCAGGCTTCAATACGACCGTATTGCCTGCTGCCAGCGCGGGACCCACTTTATGAGCAACCAGATTCATCGGGAAGTTAAATGGTGTAATAGCTCCTACTACCCCTACAGGTTCTTTGAGCGTGTAGGCCATACGGCCCTCGCCGCCCGGTGCGGCATCCAGCGGAATGGTTTCCCCGTGAATCCGCTTGGCTTCTTCAGCTGCGAACTTGTAGGTTTGCACCGTCCGGTCAACCTCCGCCAGCGCAGCCTTCCATGGTTTTGACGCTTCACGTGCAATGATGTGCGCTGCATCCTCACGCCGCTCTTCCAGCAGGTCGGCCAGCTTCTCCAAAATGGCTGACCGCTGGTGCGCTGGCATGGCCCGCATCTCCGAGCGTGCATCAGAGGCCGCCTGAATAGCAGCCTTGGCATCCTCTGCTGTGGCCTCTGCCACCTCAGCAATGATTTTTCCGGAATATGGTGATTTCAACGTCGTGTACGATGAAGCTGCTTTCCATTCTCCACCAATAAATAAATGCTGCTGCATGCTTTTTCCTCCTTCTCTTGATATCAACGTTCCTTTTAACATCTATTTTACCGTCAACACCGGACAAGGTGCATGCTGAATCACCTGATGGCTCACGCTACCCAGTATCATTTCGGAAACAAGTCCTTTGCCTCGTGTTCCCATAATGATCAAATCCGTCTTTTCCTGCTTTGCACTTTCGCAAATGACACTCGCCGGATCACCATGACCCGCCAGCATACGGTAAGAAATACCCTCGTCCTTCAAATAGTCGGATGCAGGTTCCAAGATATGACGACCTTCCTCTTCGATCCGCTCATCCACATCAATCCCAACCGGGGGCTCATTCATGGACAAAGCCGGATTTACATGCAATACAGTCAGATGCTGATTCCCCTGAAGCTGCTTAGATAACGTTTTAGCTGTCTCCAACGCCTTCATAGCGTGTTCCGAACCATCAATCGCGACCAGAATATGTTTGTATTCGCTCATCCTCTTTTCCTCCTCAGAAGTTCGATCTTAGTGTGCATCCACCTGAATATCCTGCATATGTCGACGACGTACGATCAGCACAGCTACACCAATCAGTACCATCAATGCTCCAAAATAAAACGGGGTTTCTGCTGAGTACCACTCTGACAGCTTCCCTGCAAGCCACGGCGAAATTGCCCCGCCCAAAAACCGCATGAAGCTGTAGGCCGCAGATGCTGTCGAGCGCTCCACTGGAGCAGCCTGCATAACAGCAGTTGTAATCAATGTATTGTTAATCCCCAGAAAAATACCAGCTACAATGACGGCGACAATGACAGTCGTTGGCGAGCCAGCTACCGTCCCGATCGCCATAACACCTAAATCAATGGCAAACAGCGTCAGCATGATACTAATGGAAGATACCACGCTCAAGCGTGCTTGAATCTTCGGTGCTACAAACACCGAGGTAAAGGCCAGCATAATTCCCCAGCCAAAAAACACATAACCTAAACCATGCTCGTCCAGATTCATTACATATGGAGAATACGCCATCAACGTAAAAAATCCAAAGTTATATAACAACGCTACAATACCGAGCGTGAGCAAAGCCGGATAACTGAGCGCTTTGAACGGATCGGCAATGGAACCGCGTTTTTTGGGCTTTGGAATCGAAGGCAGCATAAACGTAATGAACAAAAATCCCACTACCATCAGCCCGGCTACACCGAAAAACGGACCGCGCCAGGAAATGGAACCTAACTCACCGCCTAGCAACGGACCTACTGAAATCCCGAGGCCCAATGCCGCTTCATACAAAATAATTGCTTTAGCTGTTCCAGAAGTGGACAGACCTACAATCGCAGACAACGCTGTTGCGATAAACAAAGCGTTCCCCAAACCCCAGCCTGCCCGGTAGCCCACAATTCCGCCAACTGAACTGGCGGTGCCGCCCAGTCCGGCAAACACAATAATAAACAAAATCCCGGTTAGTAGTGTCCATTTGACACCCAATCGACTAGATACAACGCCTGTAATCAGCATCGCCACACCTGTTACCAGATTATAGCTGGTGAACAGCAATGACACTTGGCTTTTCGTAGCATGAAGCTGATCGGCAATGGCTGGAAGAATCGGATCGACCAATCCCAGACCCATAAATGAAATAACACAAGCAAAGGCGACCGCCCATACCGCTTTAGGTTGAGACAGCAAGCCTGAGCGTTCTTTTAACTCTTCAGGTAATGCGTGTTGTGAACTCATATTATGATGTTACCTCCACATCTGAATGTAAATGTTCTTGTTATGACGGGTCGTGATCAAGTTCCTCATCCAGAAGAATCCTGCGTTCACGCACCCTAACCCGCAACTCCTCCAGCTCAGTCTGGAGCATACGGATGCTGTTGATTTTTCCCTCCATTAATTCCAACTGTTCGTTCAGTGTACCTTCCATATCCTCCAACATGGCCCGTCGCTCGTTCAGTTGCAAATGCTCCGTTCGCTCGCGATATTCCTCCCGCTGACCCTTGAGCATTTCCGCTGCGGACATGTAACGCTGAAGCTCTTGCAAGGAGAATCCAAGCACTTCCTTGGCACTCACTATTTTTTTTAGTAAATCCACATCCTCCTGCGTATACAGGCGCATATTTCCTTCACTGCGCTGCGGAGAGGGCAATAAGCCGATTTCCTCATAATAACGAATGGTTCGCTTCGTCAGACCACTTTGCTTGGCGACCTCATCAATTTTATACGTAACCATGACACCCACCTTATGAAAAAGATTATATATAAATACTACGCTTCCATAACGTTAACGTCAACGTAAACTTTTATATAAAAAAGAAACCGCCCCTGTTGGAGACGGTTCCTAGTTTGGCTTGCATGGTCATAGACCGAAGCATCGGTGCTCGAGCCCATGAATATCGGTTTAGATGAAAATGGTACGTGTGATGATAACCAGCAAAATGAAGAGTACCAGAATAACACCAGTGGAAGTAAACATATTGTAGCCGCCACCACCGCAACCTCTTTCTACTTCACCCATCTTAAGTTCCTCCTCCCTCTGTCGATTACAACAAATCGCCCGAAATTAGGTTCATGAGCTACGAATTAGATGACAAATGCTTTGGAAATAATAACGAGCAGAATGAAAAGTACCAGAATCGCTCCTGTAGATGTAAAAGCTCCATAACCAGCGCCTACTCCAGACATGGTGATTCCTCCCTTCATGGTTTACAAGAGCATCTTATGCTTATGTCGTCATCCATGATAGGGACAAATGCCGCGCCTGCCGCCCAAATCTAGGTTGGGGTTGTACTGTCCTGTTATTCTTCGGACCCGAGCATGCCGTGATACAGGAGGTTTCGTGCCTGCTTGGCAAGCACAGACGGACTTTCACGTCCAGGCAGCAATTTAGTTAACGTCAGCCGTTCAATCAAGCCGATCACGCATTCTGCTGTCAGTTCAGGATCCAGTTCCTCACGGCAGGAGCCCCATCGTTGCGCCGCCAGCAGATGCTTTTTGATATGCTCAGCCATTTCCGCCTTAATACGCACCGAATCTGTCGCCTGGTAAAAACCGACACGAGTGATCGCCGGATTATTAGACAACACACGAAAAATAGCTTCCAGAAACACCTGTCCCCGTTTCAAAATTTCAGCCTCGCTTAGGTCTGGGCCTATCTTCATGTTTTGTACCGTATCATTCACCAAAGTACCGAAGCTCTCCACAAGCTCCTCGTACAACTGTTCCTTGCTTTCAAAATGAATATAAAAATCCGGCTGCGTCAATCCTGCACGTGCCGCGATCGAACTTACCTTTGTCTGATAAAACCCCGTCTGAGCAAACTCTTCAGCCCCCGCTTCCAGTAACAACCGTCGACTCTCCCGACTTCTGACTCCTGCTCTCATCACGGTCTTGCCCCCTTACGCCACAAATCTATCGTATTATAAAGTTCCTTTGCAGTAAGAACAACGGGCTTGAGGATGATATATACCTGTCCTTCAAAAGTCCTAATACAGAAGGACTGAACGTTTTGGAAAATCAAGGGCATCCCCCTACAAGGTATAATTAACCAATCTGACGGTGAGCGAGCAGGAATTATTACGTGGAATTCAAATATTTATACTTCAGGATTTTGCAAATCCTGACTTTCGATATATATCAGTGATGAGGACAATATTTGCGTATCATCTCAATCGTTGCCAGATCATCATCCAGCCCCCGTTGTTGCAAGCCGTCAATAATTTGCTGACGTTCCTGATCTTTAACATTTTGACCGAATTTAAACTTGGCAGTCCATTCCTCCGGTACAATTTTGATCAGAGCGACCCCTTTTAAACGTGAAGCATACCGAGAATCGCTGGCATCAATCGTGTCATACCCGCCTTCCGGTTGCAGCTTGCTCATAAAAATGGAAAAGGCCGATGCTTTTTCTTCCAAATCCACTACATGCTCCGCATGACCACGCACGGTAATACTTTTAAAAAATGAAGTCGCCGGACATGCCATATGCTCATCCATAAAATAAGATGGAATGAGCGCATATTCTTTGGCGGCTGAAAAAGTAACTCGATTATCCTCCTTCATCCGTTCCATCTTTTCTCCAGCACGGCTGCCATGAATATAAAAAACGCCATTTCCATAAGCGAAATTCAAGGGAACCACACGCGGAAAACCATCCTCGCTGTTCATGCCTAAAAATCCGAAACTGACCTCGTTTAGAAACTGCTCTATTTCCTCTAGTTCTGCCACCGTAAATTCTTTTCTTCTCACAGGGAACTCTCCTTCCATCTATTGACCAATGATACATTTCAGATTATGTTAAAAATGGATTTATAAAAAGATCCAATATGAACGAAAATGAGTGGCCCAATCGAAGGAGAAGAGTATGGATATTACGATTGCTTATCAGCGTGCGCTTCTAAAGTATCATTTAAAATATTTGGCATTGTATCATGCTCTTCGTGAGGGAATCCTCAATGGCTCCCTTGCCAGTGGTACGCGTCTGCCTTCCACTCGTGGTCTGGCTGTGATGTATGGAATTTCGCGAGGGAGCGTTAAAGAGGCATATGATATGTTGTTGGCAGAAGGATATATAGATTCGGCAGTAGGCAGAGGAACCTTTGTTATGGAACAGACAGCGGTGCTGCCCGACAAATCTACAATCAACCAGCAGAACCAGAATTCACCTGTTGTAAAACAAAAAGCCCCTGCTCTATCAGCTTGGGGACAACGAATCATGCAGATCGAAAGGGAACGAAACTTACAGCCGTCTCCTGCTTCTGCTACAAATAGAGACAGTGCGCAACAGCCTTTGATTTCTTTTCAGGCTGGAGAAATAGTATTGGAGGGCAATTCACAGATCGCATGGAAAAGCGCAATGACTGCCGCTGGAAAAGATCTGCAAAAGCCCTCTGCTGACGCGACGACTGCACCAGTGAGCGGTGATGAATGGCTGCGTGAAGCGATTTGCCATCATATTGGCAGAACACGCGGAATTACGGCCACGCCGGATCAAGTCGTATTATGCAGTGGTTCCATGGAAGTGATCACGTTATTAAGTCAGTTGCTTATTCATGAACAAGATCGAATTGTATTGGAGAATCCCTGTTATTCCGGCATCTACCGTGCAGTTACTGCCTCAGGCGGACAGATACATGCTGCTGAAATGGATCAACATGGAATTGTCCCACAGGATTGGGATTCCAAACTCCTATTTGTTACACCTGGACGACAGTTTCCAACCGGTGCAGTGTTGCCATTAACACGCCGTCAACATATTTTGCAATGGGCTGCATCCAAGGGAGCGTGGATCATTGAGGACGATTATGACAGTGAATTCCGCTGGGCAGGACGACCCATTGAACCATTAAAAGCACTGGATCGCACAGAATGTGTCATCTATGTCGGCTCCTTTTCCAAAAGCATGTTCAGCAGCCTTCGACTCGGGTTTGCAATCCTGCCCGTTGAATTAGCCCAAGCGCTGACAGCTGCCAAACGACTATACGATCCCCTGCCGCCTGCTCGCTTGGAACAGCGCGCACTGGCACGTTTTATGATGCGCGGGGACTACGTTCGTCATGTGCGTCGGATGACTCGAATATACAGATCACGCTACGACGTATTCCAGCGTGAAATACAGCAGTTAAGTGAACTGTTTCACTGGCATCAGAACGATTGTGGACTACATGCCTATGCCATCTGGAAGCATGAGTCTGCCCAGTATCATCATTTGATGCAGACAGCACGATTTTACGGAGTCACATGGCGTGATGCCGCCGATTACCAACTGACACCGGGACCTCCATCAGCCTGCTTTATCTTTGCCCATTTAACGGAGCAACAAATTATTGAAGGGTTTAACCGTCTGCGCCAGGCTTGGGACCATATTAAAAATCAGTGAGGAGTTCCCTTATTTAATCACTAGTCCCAACAGCCCTACAAATGATGAAGCCTGATGCGGTGAGATGATGCAGCCATTCAAATCTTCTATATCCACCTGCAACCCATCAAATTCGCAATCGCTCAGATCAATCCCTTTGAGCTTGGACCCGGATAGCATCGCTTGATCCAGATTGCAACGGTTAAAAAAGGTTTTTTGTAGTGTTAAATGATACAGATCGGCACTTATTAAAGAACAATCCTCAAAACCAACTTGCTTAAAATTAGCAAAACGGAACATCGAATAATCCCCTAAGCAATCTGAAAAACGAACGTTTTGGAGCCTGCTTCTGGAAAAATCTGTTCCAAGCAATTTGCAGTTTCTGAACTCTACCCGATGGATAAAGGAACCAGAAAAATTAACATTAGACAGATCGCATTTATCAAAAATGACGTCTGTCCATTCACTTTCCGGCAATGACGATTCCATGATCGTTACATTTTTAAAAGTCATCTTCTCTAATGAAACCTTAACCGCTTCCATATTATCCAAAATCATATCCTCTACAGACCCCATACGATATTCGCCTTTGGATCGTAAGGAATACATTTCTTCATTTAATACGGGTAAATCCGTAGGAATCTTCGGTGACTCCATTTTAATTTTCATAATACCTCTACCTCCACGATTGAGAGCCCTCTAGGACATCTATATGAATCTATTTTCTATCAATTCTCATGCATAGGGTAGCAAAAGCATTTCTCACACATATATTAACGTTGTGAGCACTCTCACGAACCTTTGTTAGGAGGTTGATAGCATGGCAGTACAGCTATCTAATCAAGTGTTCTCCATCTCTGTCGGAGATTACGGGGATCTCTCTTCCTTGCGACTGGTAGGGGACACTTTTAATACCAACTATGTTATGAACAGCTCCAACGCACCTAAACAGAATACGGCGGATCATCAGTGGCTGGGTGAACTGATGTTCACCTATCGTCTCGGCAACGGAGCGTGGACTCGGGCATGGACAAGTAATTCTGCTGATGCGCGCCAGGTCACCTCTTCTGGAAACAGTGTCCAGGTAGCCTATCAGAATTCATCAAACAATCAGGGAATACGTAATTTTATTTTACATGAAACTTATTCGTTGGTTAACGATTATTTGCATTGGCAAATGAAAGTAACGAACACCTCTAATCAAACACTGGAGATCGGAGATTGGGGACTGCCGCTTCCGTTTAATGAGTACTGGTCCGGTGGCAATAATGAACAAATTTATGAAACCAGAGTACTCTCACACTCCTTTGTAGGCCATAATAGCTCCTTTATTACCGCCGGACGACCTAGCGGCATCGGACCGTATGTACTGCTGATCCCTGATGCCTCAACGGGTGCTGGTCTCGAATATCAGGACCATTGGAGAACTGAGGAGCATCCCGGCAGCACATGGGCTATGGAGCAAGGTGGCTGGTCCGAAGGACTGAATGTGTTCTATATCCATTCCAATGTCATCAAGAGCACCAACCGTGGCTATCTTGGAAGCACCAGTCTGTCGCTGGCTCCTGGTGAAAGCAAAACGTATGCCTTTAAATTTTACAAGGTAGCGGACGAGCAGGCCGTAAAGGACAGGCTGTACAGTGAGGGACATGTGGATGTGACCGTGGTTCCGGGTATGATTTTCCCGACGAATCTCAAGGCCAAATTCGATCTGCATACCAGCAAATCCATTACCTCTGTTACAGCGCAATATCCGTCTGAAACGACCATCAGCTATCTGGAAACAGCCCCTACAAACCATAAAATATATGAACTTACACTGGGACGACTGGGACATAACAATATTACTGTAAACTATGGTAACGGCGAAAAAACCGTTCTCCAGTTCTATGCCATCGAGCCAGTCGAAGCTGCACTTCAGCGCCACTCTACCTTCATGGTCAACAGCACCCAATGGAACGTGCCGGGCGACCTGAGGGACAAGGTCTTTGATGACTGGATGATGCAGTACAAGGCTAGACGCAACAGCTTTGCTGGTTACTGGGGCTGGGGGGATGATTGGGGACTAACTCATGGCCAGTTTCTGGCGGAGAAAAACGTTCAGAAGCCCGTGGCATCTGAGATCAAGGCAGTCGATGATTATTTGGAGGTGGCCATCTGGACGAATTTGATGGAAGGCCATCATACCGATTATCTGGTTCCTGATTTCCTGATGCCGCAGCCTAATACGACACCAACGTACCGTGGCTATGCCTATCCGCACATTTATAATACGTTTTTTAGCATGTATAAACTTGCCAAGCTGTATCCCAACCTGATCAGCTATCGCAATAGCAAAAACACATATTTGCTACGTGCTTATCGTATTTTTAAAGCGTTGTATGAAGGCCCTGTTGCTTATAACTGGAACACGGGACTCATGGGTGAGCTAACTACACCTGATATTATTAAAGCGCTTCAGGAAGAAGGCTTGACCACCGAGGCTAACGACCTGATTGGCAAAATGGCTACCAAGTACAACAATTTCAAAAACACCACCTATCCTTATGGCTCTGAGTATAACTATGACAATACAGGCGAAGAAGCCGTATATACACTCGCCAAAATGAACAACAATACGACGATGATGAGCAAAATCAACGCCAAAACGCGTGCTGCACGCGGTCATATGCCTGTCTGGTACTATTACGCCGAACCGGTCACCATCACCGGAGAGAATTGGTGGAACTTCCAGTACACCACCTCACTTGCCGGCTATGCGATGGATGACTGGACACGTCGGCATTCGTCCAAGCCCGAAGTGGATCAGCGTCTATCCTATGCCGCCAAGCTGGCGAACATCGGAGCGATTAACTCGGGACAGATCAGCTCTGACCCTGCCAACATCGGGGCGGTATCGTGGACATATCAGGCGGGCAAGGGCAATTATGGCGCACTCGGTCTGGACGGCGGCCCTCTCTTTAACGGATGGCGCGGCATGTCCGGGGAAGCCGATCTGGGACTGTTTGGAGCCATCAAAATCCTAAGCTCGGATGTTGCTGTAGATCCAATATTCGGCTTGTTCGGCTATGGCTGTGACGTTACAGAAAGCAGTAACAGCTACGCGATTACTCCAAAAGACGGTGTATTCCAACGTCTGCATCTGATCACCCAAAAGCTGAGTTTGGAGCTGAATCGGGATCAATATAGCTCGGCCATCGTGTCCAAGTCCAAGAACAACATCCGTCTGACACTGAAAAATATGACCCCAGGCACGACTCATACCACCGTTATGAGCTTGACCGGACTCGCGGCAGGTACGTATGACGTGCTCGTAGACGGCACCAAAACCGGCTCAGTCACGGCTGCTAACAGCTCTGCGACCACGGTCAGACTGAATATCGGTACAGCAGCCAACTATGATATCCGTATCCAGTCGAGTACAGACAACCCGTCTCCCGCCGGAGATATTGTAGCCCGTTATGAATTTGACGAAACGGCCGGATCTACCGCAGCCGATTCGTCAGGTTATGGACAGCAGGCCAGTGTAAGTGGAGGCGCGTGGGGCGCCGGACGAAAAGGCAATGCCCTGCACTTTAACGGTACAGACGCCCATGCTAGCCTGCCCGGTGGTATCGTTAGCAGCATAAATGACTTTACGATTGCCGCGTGGGTACGGGTGAACACGCATAACGGCTGGGCACGCCTGTTTGATTTTGGAGCGGGCACGGATCGGTATATGTTTTTGACGCCCAAGGCCGAGGGAACCGGTATGCGCTTTGCTATCACCGTCTCGGGGAATGGAAAGGAACAACAGTTGAATGCGCCAGAGCTGGCAACAGGGGTTTGGAAGCATGTCGCCGTGACTTTGTCAGGCAATACTGGAATGATGTATGTGGACGGTGTAGAGGCGACGCGTAACACCAACTTGACGCTGAAGCCTTCCAGCCTTGGACTGACAGACTGGAACTATATTGGGAAATCCCAGTTTGATGATCCCTACCTAAACGGTGCAGTGGATGAACTGATCATTTACAACAGAGCCCTGACCGCTCAGGAAATCCGGGGCTTGGCCTCGGCAAGCAGCACCATTACAGCCCATGATGTGGAAGCCCGTTCATATGCCGAAGGAGCAGATTAGAATACATTTACGCATTCGTTCATGCCGTTAACATTTTAGATTGTGAATGATTTGTACTGTGAATCATTTGTCTCGTGAACCATTTTCGTCATAAATGATTGGTATCGTGAATGATTCTTGCTATATTAGCTCCACCCCCCGGATTTCTTAAGTTAAGTCTGTAATCAGGGGAGAAATCCGGGGAAATGATGCTTTCGAAGCGAGCCGTCCTATGGAAAGCATTTAAAGCGACCGCTTTACCGGGACGATCAGCGACCACTTTCCCATCTGGAGAGCGCTTAGCTCCGTCTAATGCGTGTCGTCCTTGGTCTTAAGCGAACCAGTTCCTCACTGGTGAGCTGCCTAGTATAAGAGCGAGGGGAAGATCCTGTATCTACCCTGAGCACCCTGCCTGCCCCGTTGGGGCGGGCTACCCGTGTGTTGAATACCTGCATGGCCCACTGCACCGGAAAGGCTATGGATAAGCGACCATCTGCAGTGCCTGCATAGTTAACCGCAGCTGCATAATTATCTGACTGTCTGAGCCATACAGAGCCGGAATCCCCAGGTAGTGATACGGGAGTCGTACCTCTAATAACCGTCTGATCTTCGAAGGTCAGTAAGCCCAACTCTCCACCATAATTGATTTGCAGGTCCGTATAGACGGACTCTACCGTGCCATTGACCCGCCCGGTCGTACGCCCTACCTTCTTCAATCTTTCCCCTATGCGATAAGCGGTCACATGACCCGGAATCGCTCCTACTGTAGCATAACGCGGATTGAGCAGGTTGTTACGGGTCGGAAGCGAAAGCGCCGCATCAATCAGGTTCGTTCCGGTGGGATTCAAGCGTACATAACGATAAAGCCGTCCTATACGATCCTGGGCAACCGTCCCCCCATCGGCTCCGCCTGGCTGAATTGTTGCCTCTCGATTGTCTGTATTGGAGGGATTAAGGACATGGTTATTGCTAAAAAGATAACGTGTCGCCGGCGCTCCAGTTGGGGCAACGATGAGTCCGGTTGAACCGGAGCCTTCAATCGTCCCGACACTGTAGCCGGCGATGACCGGGCGTATGCGCACTTTGTAGTCCGTGGCATTGGCTCTGATCTTTCCAGTCTTTACAATTCGGACTGGAACGTTCGTTTTCTTTCCTAATGCGGTGGCCGACAGGAGTCCAGTAGAGGCCGACGCTAGACGGTCCGTATACACAATGACAGCGGCTCCCTTTTTGGGATGGGCAGGGTCCCTGTACCCTACGCCAATGCCGTGGACACCGGACATTTTTAAGACTCGCTTGGCCATCCGCTTTTTCACTTGAAGCGCGGCCGAGAAGGTAGCCAACATAATCATCTCCTTTTACATTCAGATGAAATATTGTATGGCTAAGGCCGCTTCGCGTTCCATTTGAACATACGATCGCTGTATTGAAAGGCATATGAAAACATTCCAAAAAATGGTATACTCATTTCCGAAATTGATATCTTATCATTTGATTCTGATGTTTAAGGAGGTACTTTATGTTTTCAATCATGTTGACATACAGCATACAAGCAATTGCAATTTTACTAATTATCTTTGAAGTGTTGAGAAAAAACAGAAAAAAAATAGGTTGGGGATCACTTTCACTGCTTTTATCTCTTCTTGGCATGGTTGTTTCTTTCGAATTCGGCAATTACATATTAGGAGACCAGTTGCTTTCCTTTTTAGGATTGCCCGCCTGGTCTAACAGTGTTGATAATACTAGGTTTCACTACACCATTTTTCTATCCAGTATTTTTTTTATTCCCAGTTTAATCATTGGATATAAAAATCCTAAAGAGTTTGGAGCTACAATCGGAAAACGGATTTCTAGTATATATCTATTTTTGATCATCATTTCGCTTTTATTTTTTATTATCAGTATTTTGCATGATTGATTTCCAACGCTCGTAAGTACATATATTACTGATTTGAAAACGCTCTTGGGATTTATGCAAAATGCTCATTATCAGCATTTTCTCGAAGTAACATTGGATGTGCAGTCGTTCCAAAACAAAAGCCTTCCTTGTTTATAGGAAGGCTTTGATATTTATATTGTGAGGGCGATGGGAAGTACCATCTGACTGCCCGCCGTCTCCAGTTATCCCTTAACCGCTCCCTCCGCAATGCCCTCCATGATGAATTTCTGAAAGAAGGCATAGATCAGGATAACCGGAATGGAGGTCAGCACGAGGGCGGCCAGAATAAGCGACCAATCCTTGTTGTACTCTCCAAACAGCATATTGGTCGAGAGAATCAGGGTGTAATGGTTCACATCCGTCAGCATTAACAATGGAAGCAAAAAGTCATTCCAAATCCACAGAAAATCCAAAATCGCAATGGTAACTGTGATTGGCAGCAGCAATGGAAATATAATGCGAAAGAATGTTTGAAACTCATTACAGCCGTCCATTTGTGCGGATTCTTCCAGCTCACGCGGGATGGATTTGACGAATCCATGATACAAAAAGATCGCCATATTCACACCCAAGCCGATATAGATCAGGGCCAAGCCGTACGTACTGCCTTGAACGGACAAATCTTTTGCCATTCGCGTAAGCGGTATCATAATAGAGTGAAACGGTACCAGCATCGATGCGACAAACAGGAAGAAAATCGCACTGCTCAGTTTCCCCTGTGTACGAGACAGCTTGTAGCCTGCCAGTGCCGAACAGATCACAATGCCACCAATGCCGATAAAAGAAATAATCGTGGAATTAAGGGCGCTGTTCAGCAAATGAGTCTGATGAAAAGCCTGACTGTAATTTTCAAAGTGAAGCTTCGTGGGCAGCGCCGTAAAGGATGCAAACATCTCACCCTGTGTTTTAAACGAGTTAATTACCGCCATGTAGATTGGGAAGAAGGACACGACAGCGCCCACGCACAGAATCAGCGTAATCAGCAAGGAATTGGCTTTTTTCAGCCTCATGCCTCCACCTCCCTCTTCTTCATGACACGCAGCTGAATCAGGGTAAAGATTAGAACGATTGCGAACAAAATAACGGATTTGGCGCTCGCATAACCATAACGGAAGTTGTTGGAGAACGCCTCTTCATAAATGTTCATCGTAATCACCTGTGTACTGCGCCCCGGCCCCCCGCCAGTCAGTCCGTATACGACCTCATACACCTTGAAGGCACCATTCAGCGTCAGGAAGAAACAGATCGTAATCGCATGGGTAATCATCGGCATCGTTACGCTTCTCAATGTCTGAAATGCGTTCGCCCCGTCAATAATAGCAGCCTCCTTCAAGCTTTGTGGTACACCTTGAAGCGCAGCCAGATAGATGATCATCATATAACCGACACCATTCCAGAGCGACACGATAATAATTGAGAAGAAAGATACTTTCGGATCGCCCAGCCACGATTGGCCCAAAAAGGCGATAGCCGTCTTTTCGGCGATCTGTGGCAGCACGGAAGAAAAAACGAAGGTCCACATAAATGCGCTAATAATGGTACTGATCATATTGGGCATGAAAAATATCGTCCGGAAAAATCCTTTGGTACGTGTACGCGACTCAATCAACACTGCCAGTGCCAGTGCCAGTACATTTTGCAGCACAATCATGACCAATACGTATTTAAGGGTAAACCAAAGGGAATTGAGAAAATCGGTGTCTTCCTTCAACGATTCCACAAAGTTCCCCAAGCCGATAAAGCTGTAATTGGGATTTAATCCGTTCCAGTCTGTAAAGCTGTAGTACATGCCGCTGATCGTTGGAATGAGCAGGAAGATAGCATAAAAGATCAGCGCCGGGGCTGTAAACGCCAGTAACATGACGTATTTTTTATAGATTTTAAAAGGCATGGAGTCTCTCCCTCCCGGTGTAATTCTGTAGGTTACCGTTACTTGTTCACTTTGTTATACGATTTCCATGCCTTATCCAGCGCCTTAATTACGTCATCCTGCGAGAGCTGACCTGCATAATAGGATTGTAGCGATTTGCCTGCCTCGTCCTTGACCGCTTGCGGGATAGATGGATCTTGGTACGACTTGCCTGCTTTCACGTATTCGGTAGCGTCATTAACCCAAGGATAGCTTTTAAACGTATGCACTTTGGAGATCGGATTAAATTTCAATGCTTCATAGAACGCGCTAGAATCCTTGTCATCCAGCACGTAGTTAACAAAATCGAGCGCAACCTCCTTATTCTTGCTTGTAGAGGATACTGCCAGCGAAGTCGAAGTAGACAAATTAATCAATGTCGCATTGGGATCGTCATTGATCGGCAGCGGTGCTACCCCAAAATCCATCTTCGGATCCGATTTTAAAATCGTTTCCGCAAACCACGGCCCTTGAATCCACATCGCCGCTTTACCCGAGGCAAACGCAGCCGATCCATCATCCCCGCCGATTTCCAGCGCCTTGTCAGTACCGTTGCTATTCACCAGATCAATAATATCGAACATGCTCTTCATTTCGGAAAAAGAGCCTTTATCCTGATTCATCCGGTCGATAAAATCCTTATTCTGTGTGTTCATCATCGCACCTGCTGTCAGAGGCACGAACAGCTGTGGAATCCAGGATTCCTTGTAGGACAACAGGAACGGTTTTACATTATTCGCTTTCAGCTTCTCGACCACAGCCTTCATTTCGGTCAACGTTCCCGGCGGCTGCAAATCCAAATCCTTAAATATCTTTTTATTGTACAAGTAGCCCCATGAGATCGTCTCCAAAGGTACCGCTACGACCTTTCCGTCTTTGGTTGTCACCGAAGGCTTCACACTATCCATCAATTTGTTAACAAAAGGCTGCCCGGACAAATCCTCCAAATAGCCCGCTTTATAAAACGGAGGAATTTCATTCACCGCGTGCAATGCAAATACGTCCGGCGCATCGTTGGATGCGAGTCTTGTCTTCAAAATTTGTGCGGCGTTGTCAGCAGGCGGCATCTCCAGTTGGACCGTAACGTCGATATTTTTATCTTTCTTCTCTTTCGCTACGAACGCATTAATGTATTTATCGTAGTGCTCCTTCAAACGGGGCTGAGCAATAAACATTTTGAGATTCACCGTTTTGCCGTCTCCACCAGAACCGCTGCTGTCACTGCCTGAAGAATTCGCTCCACACCCGGCCAATAACGTGCCTACCAGCATCGTGCTCAATACACCTTTCCACATTTTCATGAAAAATGACCTCCCCTATTTTGAAAATAACTGTTACCCATCGGCAAATCAGCTGTTATTCAAAGCAGCTATGCCGCCGGTCTTCAACCTCTATTCAGCTCTGTGCGAACTTCATAAAGGCCAAATTCCTTTGTACTGCTCATTTTGTATACGCTTTCATTATAGAATGGGAGGTCACTTCTGCCATTGGACACCCTTAGCTTATTGAATTGGACTTTTTTAAACTTCCTTCCTCATTTCACCGGGTGCCATGCCAAAATGCTTTTTAAATACCCGATAGAAATAAGACACGTCCTCATATCCTGCCATCTCCGCAACTGCTTTAATTGAAATCTGTTTATTGGCCAGCCATTCCCGCGCCTTTTCCATTCTTCGCTCTACGATGTAGTCCGTTACATTTTGACCATACTCCTGCTTAAATACCTTGCTCATATACTCTTTGCTCACAAAAAAGTTTTTCGCCAACTGCTCCAGTGTAATCGGCCCAGCAAAGTGACTGTCGATATATCGCCGTACCTCTTCTAAATTCAGCTTGTTTTTGTATTTTCGCTGCCGAATGAGCTGATCCAGTTCCTGAACATAGCACGACGATACGAATTCCAACGCATGTTCTACAGAGGACACGGCATCCTGCGGCAGTGGAAATCCTGCCTTTGTCGTAGAATTATCCAGCCCGTTATCCGCTGCAAGCTCTTTCAGCAGGGAAAGAAGTTCCTGCACCAGCCTGCCTAGCATATGTGGACTTGGTGCTCCATAACTCTCCAACTCCTGCATAACCTGCCTGCAGGTTAAGTTCACCCCGTCACAGTTCAGCTCATTAAAATAAAGACGCAGCAGTTGCTTATACCGGGTCAGCTTGTGAAAAAACTCATAATCCAGCTCTGTCGCTTCTTGCTGCTGTTCAGCCACCTTGACCTCCAGATCGTTTTTGCATTTGAGTAGCACTGCATTCAGCTCTGCAGGATTGACTGGCTTTAGCAAATAATCAACGGCCTTATAGCGGATGGCATGTTTGGCATACGCAAAGTCATCATATCCGCTCACGACAATGATTTTCACATCAGGACAATGATTATTTAGCGCTTGCAGCAGCTCCACTCCGTCCGCACCCGGCATGTGCATATCAGTAATCACAATATGGGGAGCTAACTCCCCGACCAGCCTGAACGCCTCGTCTCCGTCTTCAGCCTCACCCACTACCAACATTCCAAGTTTTCCCCATGTGCCAAATGTCTTCAGAATATCGCGATTCCACGGCTCATCGTCCACAATTAATACTCTGATCATACTTTTCCCTCCTCTGCTGAGGTGAATGGAATGCGAATGGTGACACGTGTACCGACTCCCTGCTCACTATCTATCGTCACTCCGTAGTGCATTCCAAAATTCATCCGTATGCGTGAAGACACATTGCTCAATCCGATATGACTACCCTGCGCCCAGATCGGTTCCTCCGACGCGTTTTCCAGCTTTGCCCGTAGTTTTTCCAGCTTGTCCGGGGCCATGCCGTTTCCATTATCGCAAACCGTAATACACACATCTTGTTTCATAATCTCCACCCGAATCCCCATTTGCCATGCCCCCGCCTTTCGATCAAGACCGTGCTGAAACGCGTTTTCCAACAATGGCTGAAGCGATAGCTTAGGCAGTCGAATATCCATCGCCTGTTCTTCCGTCTCCACCTGGAACACCAATCTTTGTGGAAATCGCCGTTGCTGGATACGCATATAATGTCCCACATGGTCGAGCTCTGCGCGTAAAGAGGCCAAATCCTGAGGTTCCCGTACCACGTAACGGAACATCTCACTCAGCGACCGAATGACTTCATAGGTGTCCTCCGGCTTTTGAGAAAATACCATACTTCCGATCATTTGCAGCGTATTTTGCAGAAAATGTGGATGAATCTGCGCTTGGAGCGCTTTCAATTCAGCCGTCTTTTTTTGCAAATTTATACTGTATTCCGCCTGAATATGCTCGCGAATTCGGCCTGCCATCCCATGCAGACTTCTTTCCAGCAGCCCAATCTCATCCGGGCGTGTACTTGGCTGTCCAATCGGTCCTTTGATCATATCCAGCTCCTGTACGGAACGCGCCAAATGAACAATCGGACGTGCAGTCCGCCATGCGATGAAAACGGCAATGCAGATGGAAACCAGGATTGAAATCACGCCTACGATAATACCATACAGCATGGTTGAAAAGGCACTGTGGTTAATGGAGGAAGTGGGTACGATTTTGACCACCTTTAGCCCAACTACATCCAGATCATTATAGAACACATAATGTTCAGCAGTTTGAATCATCCCGGGGCCCGGCTTAACGTCACGAAGGGCTGTCAGCACACCTGCAGGTGGAGGCGACTGCCGAGCCTGTGCTGGATACATAACCCTGCCATCCGCATCTGTAATAAGCACCTGATGCTGATCCCCTCGTCCCAGCAGGCCCAGCGTCTGATCGAATTGCGACCACAATACATCCAATGAAATAGCCCCCGTCTGCTTCTGGTCTTCGAAACGCCGAATACTGCGCGTCAAAGTAAAGCGTTCCGGGTCAGCAGAGCTTGGACGAATCGAATAATCCTTATTCGCTTGCCACATCTCGGCATACTGTGGGGGAATACCGCTCACTGTCGTAATTTCATTTTGCATGCTATTGAAGGTAAACAGGGTTTGCGATTGCTTCAAATAAAGCTGGATGCCGATCACATGACTTCCGGCCGAATAATACACATTCGCCATCGTATTCAGCATTTTTCGCTGGGCATTAAATTGGCTCGAAAGATTGTCAGGCTCGCGCTCATTCAAATAATCGCTCAGATCAGGGCTGATCTGAATGCTGTAAATCAGATGATTCAGACGATCTAGCTGGTCGCTGATATAGATCCCCGTCCATTTCATATTGGACATGTTCGTCTCTACCACTTCAGTTTCCATGGAAGCTCTACTTTTTTCCGCAGCCAGCACCGTGACAGCAATGACCGGCAGCACAGATAGAACAATCATCGTCAAGATCAGCTTAAGCTGAATACTACGTCGATACGGGGCCGTCAGCGCCCGGAACCAACGGACTGCTCGGGTTGGCATAGCGATGCACTCCTCTATTCAGCCATATGCGAAAACGCCCCGTAATTCGCAGGGGCGCTTCATTTACCGGATACTTCCGGAGAATACCTATATGATATTAATCGTAAATCGATTTCAGCTCATTATTCATCATTTACGCTTCTTCGATAATTATAACACCCCAAGGCTCTATTGAAAGCGTTTGTCCTTGGGTAACTGTACGCCCCCCGATTAACTCCTTGCCGTCCCCATGTGGATATACCACCGAGCCTGCTTGTTCGGAATAGTTAAAATAGTACCGGATTGTCCGTCCCAGCTCATTCGTGCCGGATTTAACAATGATCGGATAAGACGTTTCCTGATCCATTCCCCATACTCCCGCCTTTTTGGCTACAGAGCTGAATAGTTCGCGGATGACCGCTGGGCTGACGATACAGCCGATGTAGGTCGCTGTTCCCTGACCATAGCGGTTTTGCGTAATCGCGGCATATTTTCCCCAATGCGGGTGATCGTAATAGGCCAACACTTCGGCGGTCGTCGGGGTAATCAGCTCCATCCACGTATCTACCTGATTGTCCTCTGGTAGCACCTCAAAAGGATTATTTTTGAGCGTCACCTTCTTCGGCTCCACGAACAAGCTGTAATGAACGCCGCAGGCTTCGCTAATCACGCCCGGCTGCCGGGACGTTCTCACCTGCACATGCTCGTCGGTAAATCCGCTTCGGAATGTGTATACTATATGACCACCTTTCTCCACATATCGGTTCAGCTTCTCCAGTAGTTCGTCTGGGGCGGAATAGAGGACCGGGACGATCAAGAGATCATAGTCGTCAAACGATTCTGTTCCTGGATGAACAATATCCGTCCCAATATTCAGTTTATACAACTCGTCATACAAACGGCGTACGATGTCATTGTAATTCAACGGGCTGCTCATATTAAATTTAAACCAGTCAATCGACGTCAATGCTTCGTTGCTGACCAGAATCGCCGTTTTATTTTTCTTTTTCAGGTTGACCAAATGCGGAGACAATCTTGCAAAATCCTTCCCTATGGTCTGTGCTTCCTCATACACAGGATTCGGTTCAAAATCATGGCTGAGCAGACCCTTCCAGTAGGTTTCGAAGGAATTATGGATGGAATGCCAGTGCCAGTATGCCACCATATTGGCCCCAGAAGCCAGATGGCTGAACGCTTGCAGACGCAATTGCCCCGGATAGGGAACCCAGTGGGTAAAAGCCTGCGCTTCCGTTTCTAGCACTAGATAGTTGCTATTTTTCGTCGAACGCGCTACATCGCCACCGAAGGAAATTTCAATTCCAGTCAGGTCATCCTGTGATGGATGGTAAATATCCACCCCAGTCACATCAAAGGCTTGCGATGCCGCAAAGTGATCCACGTCTGGCTGAACACCAAAGGAATGACCTCTCCATTCAAAATCAAAGTTTTGCGTAACAAATTGGTCTTCCCGCTTATATTCATTCACCAGCGCGACCTGCCATGCTAGGAAATCCGTCACCAGCTTGCGCTGGAATTGGGAAAAGGCTGCGCCCAAACTTCCATTAATCGTTCCGACCACCGAAGGAAAGTCCTCCCAGCTATTGATGCGATTACTCCAGTAGTCCAGACCAAATTTGCGGTTTAGCTCCTCCAGCGATTCGAACCGCTCCCTCAAATACTTCACAAATTGCAATTGCACATTTGGACCGCTCGTGTGGTAATGCTTGGTCTCGTTATCCGTCTGAAAGCCAATGACCGCCGGATGCTGACTCACCCGTCCGATCAGCTTGCGTATGATTCGCTCGGCATGGAACAGGTACACCGGGTTCGTAATGTCCATAATCTGGCGAGCTCCATATTTGCCCGGACCTTGAGGCGTTGTCGCCAATACATCAGGATGCTCCTTCACTAGCCATGTGGGTACGGCATAGGTGGGCGTCCCCACAATGACTTCGATACCCGCCTTATGCATGGCGTCCAGCACCCGATCCACAGAGGTAAAATCAAACACGCCGTTTTGTGGTTCATGCGTACTCCAAGTGGATTCAGCAATCCGCACCACGTTGATGCCCGCATCCTTCATCATTTGGATATCCTGGTCCAAACGGTCATAAGGCATATACTCATCATAATAGGCAACACCGTACAGTAGCTTTTTCATCAAGTCGTCCTCCAATTAGGTTCGTTAGGATTTAACAAAATTCGATTCCAGTCGCTCCGAAGTGCAAGATATAGACGAACCAAGCCGCCCTTTAGATTGGCTCGGTCAATGATCACACCGAAGAACGGAGCACTAAGGGCATCCCATATACGGGCTAGTACGAATAAAGTACCGATAATAGAAACAGATATGCCGACATAGTCCGTATAAAATAGCAACGCAAGCGATTTCTTTTATGTAAAAGCTTATACTATAGCATTTGTAAACGCTCTTTTATTATAGTTAAATGTTCGATACAATGAGATTGTCTAAGCGGTGTAAAATTTGCCCTAATCGAAGGTGATCTGATGATATTAAATCCTGATGTTGATCCAGCTCTATTTCATGACTGCCAATGGCTGCCCATTATTGACTGGAATGTGAAATTTTTTGGCGCCCATATTCACCGGGTCAAAGCGGATTGGTGCATGCCTGAGGAATCTCATATCGGTTTTGAAATTGCACTCGTTTTAGAAGGTCGTCAGGAAACGATTATGGAAAATAACGTATATTCGGTTGGGGAAGGTGATATTTTAATTATTCCGCCGGGTTTCAAGCATGTGAGTCAGTGTGTTTCCCCAAACGGCATGTACTATTTTAGCTCTCATTTTAATGTCGATGATCCATTGTTCCGTCAGGAAATGATTAAGAGCAATCAGCTCTTTTTCCCAGCGGGTACTGAAACGAATACCAAGCTGCAAAAGGTCGTCCATAGCTGGATTGGTATGGTGCAGGAAAGCGGAGAATATACGACAGCAGACCGTTTTCGTATGCAAATTGCCTTATTTGAGCTATTCGGGATATTCTCGCAAATGATATCTACCGGTTTGGAGCCCAGAATTGCGCCTTCATCCGTTCAATATGCCAAGGCCATCATGGAAGCCATTCAATCAAGGTTTAAGCCTTATCGGGAAGATGAATCTGACGAGCAAGCGTTCCGCCTTGAAGATGTGGCAGCTTCCCTCGGGATCAGTCCTGGCTACGCCCAGGAAGTGTTCCGCAAGGTATACGGCTATTCTCCACGTCACTATCTATCGGAGACCAAGCTGCATGAGGCTAAGGTGCTGATCCAGCAGCCCAATCTGCCACTCAACAAGGTAGCTTCCCTGCTCGGATACTCCAGTTTGGCTCATTTCAGCAGACAGTTCAAACGCTGGACAGGCACCAGCCCACTTAAATACCGCCAGACGTTAAAGCCGATTACTGATGAACAAAGGATTAAGTTATAAGGACGGAAAGCAAAGGCTCCACCGTGTTATTCATACAAAAAAAGAGCGTGACACCGAATATTGCGGTTGTCGCGCTCTTTTCACTCAATTTTCTATAAGCTGTACCGTTGCCTTAATGATCTAAAATCTTGACCAAGTTCTCATTATTCGAATCACAGCCTAATATCCCCTATATGCTGGTGCACCACATACATCATCCCCATCAGGAATACGGCCAAAGCCAAGTAACCGATGCCGAATTTCCAGCGCGATGATGCGGGTACTTCGTAATATTTATCATTTTCAAACGGAATGTAATCAATCCCACACAGCAATCTGAGCTGGTACGCATCCGGCGTCGGTATATGTTCAACACCGTTCAGCCATACATGCTGGACAAGACACTGCTGTGGCAGCAGAATTGTCTGCTCCACATCCAGACTTTCCATGTACACTGTCACATACTGTTGCCCCTCCAAATCCGAGTAGGTATTAAAAGATAATCTGCGCGTGTGCTCCGGTCCGGGTAGCGGATATCCTTGTTCATACAGATGCTGTACATTCACCAGCGGCTTTTGCAAAAAGGATTGGACCTTAACCTCTTCTTTATTGCGCTTAACATATTTTTTGTACAAATCGTAGGCAAAGAACGCCCATATCAAGAAAAATAAAAAGGATTTTAGATATACTACGACTACAATTCCACCCAATAGGCCCACCAGCCACAGCCAACGCGTCACTGCCGTGGAAATCCGTCCTCCGTCGAGCGGATGAATCGGCAGCAGGTTGATCAGGTTCAGGAAAAACCCGACATACGAGAGCGCATACAACAGGGGACTATCTGTTGCATAGGCTCCTGCGTATACCGCCATAGCCCCAACCGTCCCCAGTAACGGGCCGCCCATGGCCACATAAGCCTCTGTCTGCGCATCCAAAGGTTGCCGTTTCATTGTGATCAGCGCACCGAGAAAAGGAATAAATAACGGTGCTGACACGGGAAGCCCCTTGCGCTTGGCGGCCAATACATGTCCCAGCTCATGCACAAACAACAGCAACACGAATCCGACCGCAAATCCCCACGGGTAAATGATCGCATATGTGCCAATCGTTAGCGCCATAGATATCAGCGCACCGCCAAATTTACTGAATTTTAAAAGGGCAAGTAACGACTTACCTTTCAGAAGAAGCAATGCTGCTGCACTACCAAGGTACCATTTGGATGAGCCGGATTTGGAATCGGTCTTTTTCTCTTCATTTTGCAAAAGTATCCGTCTCCTTTCTTTAACACTTCCATTGTATCCTGCTATGTGCAGCTTGTAAAAACTTCTCTAACCCACAGATAAGCGAACCGGGGTAGCCATTTATATTATTCCTCGTGCAGATTTCGATGTCCGCTTAAAGCAGCACGACGAATATAATATAGCTGTAGCCCCCTGGCAGGCTTTGGTTCAATGACGGACCAAGGCCTGTTTTTTTCTGCTCTCCTTTTTTTGTAAAGTTACGTTTCGCACGCAAGTGTCCATCCTCCTGTCTGTTCTGTTATCATGTAAGAAAACGGAATAACTCAGGAAAGGATTACGAATCATGAGTTTTGAACTTACCCGGCGAGCCATCAGACAACTATGCAGTCAAGCTGCTTATGACGACGGGGATGCCTATTACCGGGCCAAAAGAGTGGCCTTTACACAAATAGATCATGATGAAGGGGTATACGAAGCTACGGTCAAAGGAAGCAGCTTTTATGCTGTTGCGGCGATGATCCGATCCAATGGAAGTATCCGAGCAGAGTGCACCTGTAGCACATTTCAGAACACCGGACGATATTGCAAACATATCGCTGCTGTTCTCCTTAACGCCCATGATATACGCCGTGGAAAAAGTCTGTCAGTGCGTTCCTACGCCTCCAGACTTCATCCTGGTACTGCCCCAGATACAGCAGGAAGCATGGATTCAGACGGGATGTACACATCTACAGATACTCCGTATGATTACACTGCTAAAACGGCACGATCCTCTGACATCACACAAGGGGATCTCCAGCTGACCGACAGTATGTTAAAACTATTTGACCGCAAGAGACCGCTTCGCAGCACGCCTACCCTGCTGGATACTCGTGCGGTCTTGGATTTTCAGTTCGTGATCCGACCTTTTGCCTACGGTTACCAAAAATATATGTTTGGTGTAGAAATGAAGGCTGGTCCCAAACGATTATATATCGTCCAGAAAATTCGTCCGTTTCTGGATAGTATTGACCGTGGGGATAGCTATATGTTCACGAAAAGCTTCTCGTACGAGCCTGAGTTGTACCGCTTCCGACCTGAACATGACGCTATTCTCCAGCAATTATCCCAGGTGTGCCACCATGAGCGTATGATTCGGGAAACCTCAGGCACGTATTCATCTTCCAGTAGCCATATGAGCGGAGAGCGAATGCTCCTCATTCCGCCTGCGGCTTGGGAAAAGCTGCTCCCCTTGCTGACAACAGCACAGGGCGTCTACTTTGAAATTCACGGAAACATGAGCGAGGGTATTCCCCAGTCCGACCTGATGCTTCCACTGCAATTTGAATTTGATGAGACCGGGACCGTAACCGACGGCTACCAGCTAAGCATACAAGGATTGGATGACTTGACCATCATGGAGGACTATGGTGTCGTCATTGCCGATGGCAAGCTTGTCAAACAGAAGGCCGATCCCTTACGGCGTTTGTCCGATCTAAAACGGATGGTAGAGGTACACCACAGGCGAAAAGTTCTGATTGCGCCAGAGCAGATGGAATCTTTTATGGACAAGGTTGTACCCGGGTTAATGAAGCTCGGACGTGTTCATATGACTCGGTCCGTCTCAGATCGGGTCACACAGCAGCCATTGAAGGCAAAGCTATATCTGGACCGGGTAAGAGACAAGCTGCTGGCAGGGCTGGAGTTCCAATATGGGGATATCATCATCAACCCGCTGGAAACAGATGCACGAACGCCTGGTAACGACCGAATTCTGATACGTGATGGGGAACAGGAGCAGCGGATTTTGGAACTGATGGAGCATAGCTCTTTTGCCAGAACAGACAGCGGATATTTTATGGAAGATGAAGATGCAGAGTATGATTTTTTGTACCATACCGTTCCGCAACTGGAAAAGCTGCTGGACGTCTATGCTACAGGTGCAGTCAAAGCGAAAATAAACAATACTTTGCCTACCCCAAGGATACGCGCGGAGTGGGATGAACGTACGGATTGGCTTGAATTTAAATTTGATATGGAGGGCATACCGGAACCGGAAATTCGCAAACTGCTCAAATCGTTAGAGGAAAAACAGAGATATCACCGTCTGCCAAATGGTGCCTTGCTGCCGCTAGAAACAGAGGAGTACAAGGAATTGATTCGGTTCATGAATGAAACAGGTATCCGCAAAAGCGATCTGGATGCAGCGCAAATTCGTGTTCCCGTCACGCAAGGACTGTACTTAATTGATCCTCACGATCATGGGAAAAACCTGACTTTGGGTAAAACCTTTCGCCAGCTGCTGGAAAATATACGCAACCCAGACCATCTCGACTTTCCAGTTCCAGACATGCTTGCCCCCATCTTGAGAGATTATCAGGTTTACGGCTTTCAATGGCTTAAGACATTGGCGCATTACCGTTTTGGGGGCATTTTGGCAGATGATATGGGGCTGGGTAAAACGCTGCAAAGTATCGCCTTTCTCGTCTCAGTATTGCCGGAGATTCGCAGCCAGCAGCTTCCAGCCATGATCGTGTCCCCTGCATCACTGGTGTACAACTGGCGGAATGAGCTGGAGAAATTTGCTCCACACGTCCGCGTCACTATCGCAGATGGCAGCCCGGAAGAACGCGGACGAATCATACGGGATGCCGCCAGTTATGATGTCGTCATTACGTCCTACCCGCTGCTACGGCGCGATGCAGATGTGTACAGCAAACCATCGTTTCATACGCTCATACTGGACGAGGCGCAGGCTTTCAAGAACCATGCCACCCAGACAGCACAAGCTGTTAAGGATGTAAAAGCCCGTTACCGTTTTGCCCTGACAGGAACGCCTATAGAAAATACATTGGAAGAGCTATGGTCCATCTTTGACGTTGTATTTCCTGCGCTATTTCCCGGTGGGAAAAGAGTGTTTCACAACCTGCCTCGAAATGTGATTGCCAAGCGGGTTCGTCCGTTTCTGCTGCGCCGTCTTAAGAGTGATGTCCTCAAGGAGCTGCCGGAGAAAATCGAATCCGTGCAGGTATCCCGGCTTCTGCCAGATCAAAAAAAGCTGTATACAGCCTATCTGGCCAAGCTCCAGCATGAAACGTTGAAGCATCTCAACGAGGAAGGATTTCAGAAAAATCGGATCAAAATTCTCGCAGGTCTGACCCGACTTCGTCAGCTCTGCTGTCATCCGGGCTTGTTCATCGAAGGATATACGGGAAGCTCCGCCAAATTTGAGCAGCTGTTGGAGATCATTACGGAATGTCTCAGCTCCGGGAAACGGATACTCATTTTTTCACAGTTCACTACGATGCTTCAAATGATCGGACGCGAGCTTGCTCGAGAAGGGGTGTCCTACTTTTACCTGGATGGGCAGACTCCCGCTCCGGAACGAGTCGAGCTGTGCAGTCGCTTCAACGAAGGAGAACGCGAGCTGTTCCTGATTTCCCTAAAGGCAGGAGGCACTGGCCTGAACCTCACCGGCGCAGATACAGTCATTCTGTATGACCTGTGGTGGAATCCCGCTGTAGAGGAGCAGGCTACCAACCGCGCACATCGAATGGGCCAGAAAAAAGTCGTGCAGGTTATTCGTCTCGTCGCCCAAGGCACGGTAGAGGATAAAATGTATGAGCTGCAACAAAAAAAGAAAAACATGATCGACCAGGTCATCCAGCCGGGGCAAGAAACCCTTTCGGCACTGACCGAGCTGGAGATTCGCGAACTGCTCATGATCTAGCCGACTCTTCCACGCTTATTTATACGTTAGTATGACAATTCCACACGCAAAAAAGGTCCAATCACGGTAGAAATCTTCCCGTATTGGACCTTTTTGCTTCTAAATATGATTGTTTGGATCGAGCAGATTAATCCTGTTTTAATACTCTAGGTTCAATCGGAACCAGGTTAGACTCAATCTGGGTGCGCTGAGGCTCATACCGTTCAGGCAGCATCAGCTTGTGACCTAACTCATTCAATTCCTCATCCACGGTAAATCCGGGTGGATCGGTTGCGATCTCGAATAAAATACCGCCCCGCTCGCGGAAGTATACGGCATTAAAGTATTGGCGATCTACAATACCACTGGTCCCAAAACCATGCTGATGAACCCATTCGTTCCACACCTGATGCTCCGTATCGTCCTGCGCGCGCCAGGCAATATGGTGAACCGTACCGGCGCCGCCATTCCCCCACGGGACATCCTTGACCGGAATGTCGATCAGGTTGCCCAAATCACCTGTCGTCTGATAGCGGATGTAGCCTGCATTTGCGTCTTCTCCGATGGGAGTCATCCCCAAGACGTTCTCCAACACCTCTTGCGTATGCTTGGAATCCGCACTGTACAGTACCGCCCCGCCAAAGCCCTTGATAGCTTTATCCGTAGGCACGCCGCCTGCTGTCCACGTGTTCACCGGGCCATCTTCCCGCTCCACCAGCTCCAGATGCAAGCCCTCGTTGTCTCGGAACTGGATGAATGACTCGCCAAAACGAGTGGCCTTCGTGAAAGATACTTTCAAGCTGTGCAGACGGTTTTCCCAGTATTCCAAAGCACCGGACGGCACGACATACGTCGTAATCCCGACCTGTCCACCTCCAATCTTACCCTTGCGTGTACCCGGAGCTGGAAAAAAGGTAATGATCGTTCCCGGGCTGCCCTCTTCATTACCAAAGTACAAATGGTATACTTCTGGAGCATCAAAGTTGATCGTCTTTTTAATCAATCGCAAACCAAGTACGCCTGCGTAAAAATCAACGTTGCCCTGCGGGTCTCCTGCAAAGGACGTGATATGGTGAATTCCAGCGGTTTTCAATGACATCTTTATCACTCCTTCATTAACATGTTGATTTATTTACACAAATGATTTACAAATTTCAAAACCCATTGTAGCTGACAAATTGTCCAACTGGCTTGCGATATCCCCGTGCCCGCTGACCCGATTCGTCCTCTTTACCCAAGGTAATCATCATCACGGGTACAAATTGCTCTGGAATATTCAGTACTTCCTGTACCTTCGCCGGATCAAAACCGATCATCGGGCAAGTATCCCAGCCTTTGTCCTTGGCAATCAACATCAATTGCATAGCCGACAGGCTGGCATTACGGATCGCTTCTTCTCTCTGGAAGACAGGTCCCCGCTCGCGATAAAATTGAGTCACCGATTCCACTGTACTATTATATTCCTGCTTGCTCAGGACACCTAAATTCAGGAATCCTTCGTTGAGGTCAGCTACCTTGGTATAAGCTTCTGTATCCCCCAGCACTACAATGGTTGCCGAAGCCGTTAATATTTTATACTGCTTACTTGCCTCATCATGCAGTCTTTGTTTGGTATCAGCATCCTGTACTACGATATAACGCGCATGCTGTAAATTAAAAGCTGATGGAGCAAACTTCACCAGCTGAAATATTTCTTCTAGTTCTTTTGCATCTATAGTAACATCAGGAATAAATTTAGAAGCCGATCTTCTCTCTTGAATAATATTCACCAGTTCGCTCATGTTAAGTTCCACTCCTTGATATTATTTTCAAATGAATTATCTTTAAATTAAGAATATATCCATTCGTGATTTCTGTCAAGTAAAACTATAATCATGTTAGTAAGTATTTTGGGATACAACCTAAGGACTTCACCAGCCCTTTACAAATCCGTTGCCCGTATTCTCATCGTAATCGCTTCGCGTTGCGCTTTGGTTAAGCTCTTGAAGACCAGCTCATACGAATGGTCGATCATGCTGTACAAATCCTCCAGTGGGAAGGTAGCATCAACCTCAATCGTATTCCAATGCTTTTTATTTAAATGATAGCCTGGCTTAATCGCCTTGTTTTGTTCACGCAGATTTACCGCAATGATCGGATCACATTTCAAGGATAGGTGGCTAATACCGTCCTTTTCAGATAATAGAGCAAACATCTTGCCTCCAACTTTCAGTACTAGCGTTTCAGCACCGAATGGATAATCCTTAACAGCCTCTTTTTGGCTCAGACCATACGCTACAATTTGTTCATACACCAGCCTTCACTCCTCTGCTTGAGTCATCATCTATGAAACGATTTGTGCCCTATTATATCACGCTCTCCACATACAATAGTCCCATGCTACAATTAGAATATCTGTGCCAAAAGGAGAGTCATTATGGATACCATCACACACATTGTTTGGCTTGGCCTTATACGGCGCAGTCAAAAAGCCGGATATGACGCGCAAGCAAAAAAGACTCCGTGGTCACCTTGAGCAAAGGCTCCCTCTGGACAGGCTCTCACACGGTGGCAAAGCTGCCATCCAAGGATGAGGCCAATTTAGATTCACTGTTTGCTGGCAATCCGAAGGCGCAAACGCTTGTGCAATGGTCGCCCTTCGTGGTTGTAGTAGACGACGGACAGCGTCTGGGCGTATATGACCCGCGTTTCTATCGGGAGGGTCAATCCTTTCTATATGAATTTATGTGCTTGTGCAAGCCTGCTCAAGCCCTTGAAGTAATGCTTCCAGCTCCTGCCTAGTTTCAGCGTTTGTAATTTCCCCTTCCTGATTTAACTTCAATGTGATATGCGGAATAATGACCTTTCCATTCTCCACAATTTCTGCATTGATCATTTGCAATGTGAGCAGCAGCGAGGCATGCGCCAGATGGCCGCCCATAGGAGATGGTGACGCGCTAATGACCGCTGTAGGTTTATTTACAAATTCACCTGAAGATACGAGCCAATCCAAGGCATTTTTCAAAGCACCTGGCACCCCATTCCCATATTCCGGTGTACAGATCAGCACTCCATCCACTTGTTTCAATTGTTCCCGTAGCTCTCTTACGGAAGCTGACCCCTCATCTACATCCAAGTCAGGGTTAAAATGCGGAAGATCCCCCAATCCATCATAAACTGTGAATATTATATTTTCAGAAGCCAGCCCAATAGTAGCCTTCATAAGCGCTGTATTGGAGGACTTTTGACGAAGGCTACCCGATATAGCCAATACCTTAATTTTCTGTTCCATCCGATCATCTCATTTCTTTTAACTTGATCTAATCTTACATATTCAGTGTACTATAATTAAAAAGTAAGTGAAAATTCATTAGATAATGGGTAAAAACAATAGATACAAGAAGGAGGAGATGTACATATGACCCCAAAGCAACATCCCATACGCGGAATCGACCATATTGGAATTACGGTACCTGACGTGGAACAGGCGACGACCTTTTTACAGGACGCTTTCGGGGCCGACATCTGCTACGATGCCCTCAACAAGCAGCAGCCTCCGCAAGAAGGAAAACAAGCCGAACAGCAATTAGGGCTCAAACAAGACGCACGCATCATTCACATTCGTCTGCTTCGCATCCATGAAGGACCGGGTATTGAGCTGTTTCAGTTGGAAAATACCCCGCAGGCCCCTGCTGCCCAATTAGCAGACTATGGTCTGCAGCATTTTGCTATCTACGTGGATGACATGCAAGTGGCAGCAGCACGTTTTCAACAAGCCGGAGGAACACTCTTGTCGCGTCCACATGCACTAACCGGAATTGAAGCAGGAGCACGTAACCAGTTTGTATATGGAAGATCACCCTGGGGAATGATTATCGAGCTGATTAGTTACCCTGACGGTATTCAGTATCCCCAAGAAAGCGAAGTGTACCGTTGGACACCTCCTGCATGATGATGAACGTCAGCGATTCTTCCTATGAACAAAAGGGCAATAAAAAAATGCCTGCGGCTTCGCAGGCATTCGTGATGAATCAATAGTCACTATACAAGGGTGGAATCTGTAGTGCTGAATCAAGTATCCTTCTCTTGCTTGCGTTTTATCCCAATCAGATCAAGGAAGAAAACAAACAACGGAATACCTACAATCAAGCCCCAAATTCCAATCAGATGCTCAGAGAAAATAAGTACGACAAAGGTAAAGAAGATCGGTAAATTCGTTTTGGATGACATCAGCTTCGGATTTAAGAAATAGGCCTCAATCGCATGAATCACCACGATCAGAATAACTAGATAAATCACATATTGAATGCCGCCGACACTGAAAGCGATCAGGCCGAGCGGTGCCAGTGAGATAAACACACCTGCCACCGGAACCAATCCAAGTACGAAAATGATGAGCGCAAGACCGAGCAGATTAGGGAAGCCCATAATCCAGAGTGCAATCGTGGTCAATATACAGTTAATAAGTGAAATCAGCAGTTGAGCCTCCAATACCTTCCCGAACGTATCCAGAAACATACGGCCAAAATGACCCACTTCCTTGAAAAACCACCCCAGCTTGCTATCTACAAACGTAGCTGTAAAACGTGTAATATATGATTTTTCCATCAGGAAGAACAAGCTTAAAATAATCGACACTAGAAGCTGTGTTCCCAATTGACTGACCTTCATCACTGCACTCAGGCCAGGCTCAAATAGCCGCTGAACATTCAGCGTGTCCATAAATTCGATAATCGTTTCGTTCCATTGATTACGATCAGGATACATATACGCTTGCTGAATCATGAGGTACACCTGCTTGACCTGTACAACGATTAACGGCACCATTCTGTATACGCCCCACACCATAATCAGAATTAGCAACCCATACACCAGTAGCAGCACGATCATTGACGGCACATTGACGAACCGCTTGACCAGCTTATTCACTCCGTTATATATACTACCAATCAAGATCGTAAGCAGCAGTGTTAACAACATAATATTCATCATGCTTCTTAACATAAACAACAGCAAAACGATTATCGCAAGGACGGCTATCCGCCTGACGCCCGCATGATTCATCCAGTTTCTTACCATTCGTCTTTATTCCCTCTTTCCCACTTGACTGTCAACTTTGCAATCTTCCTGAGCATCAATTTTCTCTTTTTATCAATTTACTGTTAGCGATCAATAGAGAACCTACCATGACTAGGATAGCAATAGACCACCAGAATGTATTTTTAGCATCATCATGATCTACAATAATGAGCCTGATGACAGCCGTGATCCCAATATAGATAAAATAACGTAATGGAAAATGAAAATTGGTTTTAAAGTACTTAACTATTAATGCTATGAATTCAAAATACAAGAAAAACACAAGCAACTCTTCCGTGAATTCATAGTAATTTTTGTCGGCCTCTGTGTACAAAAAAACATAAGAAAAAATGGACCATGTTTCTTTTAGAAGTAAGAAGCTTAAAATCAGCCCGACCAGAAATAGCGAAATATTCAAGATCATTTGCAGAAAACTAGGTAACTTCTCAATATACTTCATTAATGCATTCAATACAGATCCCCTCACTGGTTGTACAGTATCTTTATTTATATTATCGGTGGTATACGTGAAAAATGCTACATTACTTTTGAGGTCACCTTAATGAAAGTTTATATTCGCCCCTGCAATATAACCAATGGAGATAAAGATAAGCGTCCATATCAGAGAACCTGCGCTTGCCACCAGCATATATTTTCGGACAGGCATCGCACTAATGCCCGACAAATAGCTTGTCGCATGTCTGACTCCTGGGATAAAATAACCAAACAAAATGGTCCATAACCCAAAGCGCGCAAACCACCCCTTAACTCTTGCAAATCGCTTTGGTGTCAATCCAACCCACTTGCCGTGCTTATCCACCAAGGGCTGACCCAGCTTTTTGCCTAGCGTGTAGCTGATCATCATCCCTGTCATTGCACCGATGAAGCTGACTAATATAGACACCGAATAATTCAGTACCATAATAGAAGATAAATAGCCGACAAACACCATAATAATTTCATCTGGAACCGGTAAGCCGATAATCCCAAGAGCAAGAAGAGCAAAAATAGCGATATATCCGTATTGTGTAATCATGCTGATGACCCATTCCATAGGGGAGCCACCTCCTGACCGATTATTTTTTGAAGGACGGAAAGGGAATACGGCTAACCATCAGGAACGACAGCACTACCATTAATGCAAGCAACAACCCCGGCTTCAAATGCTCACTCCATAAAAACATAAAGGACAAAATCACACCCGCCGCCGTAATCGGCATACCTACAAAGCCTTTGCTAAAAGCCATTAGGTTGAATCTTGCCAATCTTACCGCACCGCATATGACAAACAAAACAGCCACAAGCGGTCCAATCCAATGGGTATCTCCCAGCTTGTATAACAAGATCAAGAAAGCAGGAGCAACCCCAAATGAGACAACATCCGCCAGCGAATCGAGCTGTTTGCCAAAATCACTGGAGCAATGCAACAGCCTTGCCAGCAAACCGTCTAGTACATCCCATAAAGCAGCCACCACCACGAGAATAAAAGCGGTCATGTATTGCTCATGAATCGTGAAATACAGGGATAACACCCCTGCCCCCAGGTTTGCAATCGTGCACAGTGAGGGCAACCAATTCCATTTCATACTCTTAACTCCTTTGCCGTAGCTTAGCCTCCGAATATAACAACAAAACGGACGCCGTCCTTGGTATTCTCCACCTTATAGCGGAATTCGTGCAAATCTAAAATTCGTTTGACGATCGACAGCCCGAGTCCTGTCCCACCTGTCTGGCGGCTTCGGGACAGCTCTCCCCGGTAAAACCGATCCCATATCTGCTCCAGTTGATCGTCAGGAATGGTCTCACCTTTATTTTCAATGGAAAAAATACTGATTTCTCCAGATCCTTCGATACGAATCGTGATCGAGCTTCCTTCCTCAGCATGCCGTATGGCATTGACAACAAAGTTGATAATCACCTGTTCCAGCCATCCTACATCGGCATGAATCGGCATCTCATTGGCGGGGATAATGACCACTTCCAGCTTTTTCTCCTTCAACAGATGAAATAGCTTGTCCACGACTTCCTCCACCAACTCACTCAAGATAAAGGTCGTCTTGCGGAGCTTGAGGGTTCCCGATTCCAATTTGGCGAGGTCCAGCATATCCTTGACCAATCGCTCCATTTTGTCCGCTTCCTCTACAATGACTTTCATATAATGATCCTGCTTCCCGGCACTAACCCCATCTTGTAGTCCTTCTGCGAAGCCTTTAATGATACTCAGCGGGGTTTTCAGTTCATGAGAAGCGTTGGCAAAAAAGTCTTGTTGCACAGCCTCCATCCTCTGCTTCTGTTCCATGTCCTCCACCAATTGCTGATTGGCCTCCTGAAGCTCGCGCAAAGCTGTGTCCAGGTTCTGGGACAGGGTATACATGCTGTAGGACAGGCTGCCCAGTTCATCATTCTGCCGGATTGGTGTATGGGCTGTAAAATCGAGCTTAGCCATTCGCTTGGCGGTATTATTCAAAGCAATGAGCGGACGGGTCACCATCCGGGAATAGAACAGGGACAAAATCAAAATGAGTGCAAATCCCCCGATACCCAGATATAGATAAAACCAGCGTAGAGCTTCATTCGTCTCACTGATTTCCTGCAACGATGTCACTGTAAACAGGAGGTCGATCTCGCCTGTGTCCTGACGAACAGGATGGACTATGACTGCATTACGTACCCCTGTCCAAGGTTCCGTCCAATCTTCCTCCAACACTTCGAAATTCTTAAGTTTCTCCAGATGCGCCTGTGATAAAGGGAACCATTCCTCCAGCGCACTAAACAGTAAACCTTGTCGCTGACTCCATGTTTTCAGATCCGGCAGTACAATCTCTGTCACCGTACCGGAAAACCTTACACTGCCATCTGTGCTTGCCTCTTCCGAAGTCGATCCTATATTTTTGAAACCAAGCTTCTGTATGCCGGTTGGATAAATTAAATTGGCGGTAGAGATACCTTCCGTTCCCAATCCCTCACCTTCAACCGTTACCGTATCACCGGGCTGAATCCGGGCAGCTCTCAGTTCATCTCCGTACTCACTCATAAACAGAGACAGCGATATTTTAACGATTTTACCATCTGCTGTTCTTAGATTGATATGAAACGCATCATCCAGCTTTACTTTTCCGTCCAGCGTTACAATCGCCAACTGGTTTTTATTCTGAAGCATAAAGCGAGCTGCCTCTCGCGAAACCCTGCCCGATCCCCAAGCCTCCTGGACATAACTTTGACCGAAGCTTTTCAAACGGCTTTCTACACGACCAATCTTCTGTTGCTGATAAAAATTTTCAAAAAACAGAAATTGACTTAAAATCACCATACCGTAAAAACACAGGAAAAATACAACCGTCATAATGAACAATTTAAAGGTAACTCCCCGTTTGTTCATTCTTCCTCCTCAAACCTATAGCCTGTACCAAAAACCGTGCGGATATGGCGTGATTCACGGCCCAGCTTACTTCTCAGCTTTTTGATATGCGTATCGACAACTCGTGTATCTCCTTCAAAGTCGATGCCCCACACCCGGTTCAGTATCGCATCACGTGAAATAACTATGCCTTTATTATGTATAAGCAGCCGCAGCAGCTCATACTCCTTGGGCGTCAGCTCGACTTCCGCCTGATCCACCTCAAGCCGATGAGCCATCGTGTTGAGAATGGCACTACCGAACCGCAAAATATGCGACTCTGGCTGTACATGTCCCTCCACCCTTTTCATCAGCGCGTTGGCGCGGGCGACCAGCACCTTGGGGCTGAAAGGTTTGGTAACGTAATCATCGGCTCCCAGTTCAAAGCCTAATATTTTATCATCATCACCGGATTTTGCTGTCAACAAAATGATCGGCACACCTGAACGGCTACGCACCTGGCGGCACACCTCCCAACCATCCAGTTCCGGCATCATAATATCGAGTATAATCAGGTCCGGCTGCACCGAATCAAGCCAGATAAGTGCATCTTTTCCATTGCCTGCTTCATAGACTTCCCAATTATTCTGTTTAAAATAATCAGCAATCACTTCACGAATACGTATTTCATCCTCCACGAGAAGAACTCTTTTCTTCAATCGACTTCCCTCTTTCGGTCATTCTAGGACACCAGCATATCAAAGACATGTGTACTTTATGTGTTCTTGACACTTCTTATCGGCAGAAGTTCTCATCCGCAAATTCAACCTTGGATTAGGGCAAATTTGTCGTGGCTCAGACCATCTCATCTCCTATGATCCTACCCTATAATAAGAAGAGATACAAAAAGCTTGAACAGGAGGGTAACGCATGAGTAATCAAACCATTCAGTGGTTTTCCACTTCCAAAGCTAAAGCTTGGCATTCCCAAGCTCATCAATTGACCAATACCCAAGAGAGTGCCAACCTAACCTTTACGAGAGAAACTCATCAGCTTGTCGAAGGCTTTGGTGGCTGTTTTAATGAATTGGGTTATGTGGCCCTGAACCATTTGGAAAAGGACGAACGAGATCGGGTGCTTCATTCTCTCTTTCATCCAGAGGGCGAGCACAAATTTGCAATATGCCGACTTCCTATTGGAGCGAGTGACTACGCGCTGGAGTGGTACAGCCACAATGAAACAGACGGCGACGTGGAGATGAAGCATTTTTCCATTGAGCGTGATCAGCAATATCTCATTCCTTTTATTCGGGAAGCGTTACAACTCAATCCAGACTTGAAGTTGTTCGCTTCACCCTGGAGCCCGCCAACATGGATGAAATCACCGAAAGCCTACAATTATGGCACTTTGCGCTGGGAAAAGGATATTTTGAAAGCGTATGCATTGTATTTTGTCAAATTTGTTCAGGCTTATCGCGAGGCAGGTATTACAATTCATCAGATTCATGTTCAAAATGAAGTCATTGCCGATCAGAAGTTCCCTTCCTGTGTATGGACCGGAGAGCAACTGCGTGAATTTATTCGTGATTATTTGGGCCCTGCTTTTGAGGAACACGGACTGGATACGGAAATTTGGCTGGGCACCATTAACGCTCCCGATCCGTGGGAGGAATTAATGAAAAAAACTTCGACCGGATTCGATGAGTATGCCCATACCGTGTTGAGTGACCCCGAGGCCTACAAATATATTAAAGGTGTAGGCTACCAGTGGGCAGGCAAAAATGCCATTCAGCGCACCGTTGCCAGCTATCCTGAGCTTCGTTACATGCAAACAGAAAATGAATGCGGTAACGGAGAAAACTCATGGGACTACGCCAAATATGTATATAATCTGTACCAGCACTACTTCACCAATGGCGTGAATGCTTATATTTACTGGAATATGGCTTTGGAACCGAAAGGTAAGAGCACATGGGGCTGGGAGCAAAATTCGATGATTACGGTTGATCCAGCGGATCGAAAACCTGTCCTGAATCCAGAGTATTATGTCATGAAGCATTTTTCTCATTTTGTATTACCAGGTGCCCGACGCATCGGACTTCGTGGCTCATGGACTGGAAATGCAGTTGCTTTTCAAAATACAGACGGACAAAGGGTGGTAGTCATCGCCAATCCGTTCAAGGAATCGCGTGTGCTGAATCTGTCTCTCGGTGAAACAACACACCGCTTGGAGCTGGAGCCGGAATCCTTTAATACTATCGTGATTCCTTCTTAACGCCACAGATTTCTGGACTCTTCCAGTCTTACACACATCATTAGGTATCCCTGTCCGGTCTATAAGTGCCCAAGCATATGTATAGTTTCCAAAATGGATGTATATCCTTTTGCGTATAGTAGCTATAAATAGTATACTTGGAATAACTACGGACAGGAGGTCGATGAATATCACTACTGTAAAAGACCGGATTGATTTGAAGCTGATTAACTGTGATAAGGAATTGACTCTCGCGGTCATCGGTGGAAAATGGAAGCTGATTATTTTGTGGCATCTCGGTATGGAAGGCACCAAGCGGTTTGGTGAATTGAAGAAGCTAATCCCCCATATTACGCAAAAAATGCTGACCAACCAATTGCGCGAGTTAGAGGAAGATAAACTCATTCTGCGTAAAGTCTATCCTGTCGTCCCTCCGCATGTGGAATATTCACTGACAGAGCATGGCGAAAGCCTGATTCCGGTACTGAGAGCAATGTACGATTGGGGATCAAACTATCGCGAGAACGTGATTTGGAAAGAAGAAGAAGCGATTCAGGACGTCACACCCGTGTGACCAACAAAACAAGCATTTTACGAAATGCTGAACTATATTTTTAGTAGAGACGACCCTGGGGAGATCTGGGGTTGTTTTTTTGTGATATAAAGACGTTCCCCAAGATAATAAAAGAAATGGATGCAAGTATCCGATTCCATTGGCATTAAAGCTCGTTTTTCGCTACATATCCTCATTTTACACTTGTATTCGTGATTTACATTACATCCGCTGTGACGTATGATTCTTCCATCCCTATTTACAGTGAATCCGAGAAGGAGGCCGTTCTAGCATGAGTATGACGCTTGCCCAGCCCACAACGTCCCAAGCGATCCAATTACGCATTGGTTCCATGGAAATGATTCAATATGACTATCGTCAATTTCCTGACTCTAAACCCTATCAACACCATTGCTGTGGCTTGCTTACTATGTCGTGTAACGGCGCTCAAGGTCTGGCGGAATATGAGCTACCTGAAATTAAAGGTGCCTTTGACCTTGTCCGCTGGGCTTCCGTGTTTACCTCGCTCAAGGGTCTGTCCTTAACCGAGGCTGAGCAATATATTCAGCATCATGCTGATCACTGGGGGTCTGATAAAACAGAGCTAGCTCTATCTGCCTTATCCGATCTGACTACCCATGCGAACCTGCACATTCTCTCCCCATCAGCGACCATACTCCCTCCTCGGATTAGTCGTTCATATCTTATCGAGCATGGCCTGGTCTACTATTCATTCTAAATATCGTCCACCACTCCACTAGCAATCTACTTTCCAGTTCACGTAAAAAAGCCTGGGACTGTTTATCACAGGCCAGGCCTTTACACTTTTAGCACAGAGTTAATTACACTTGCAGTTTACCTGCACGAATATCGTCTGTCATTCCTGCGTAAGGTGCTTGGGAAATTAATTGTTCGTTGTTCACACCCGCATTTTCGATGAATGTAATATCTGCAAATTCAGGAACCACATACTTCGGATATGTTTCATACTTTTCGCGCGATTCCTCCATCAGCGGAATAAAATCGTTTTGATAGCGCACAGTGATTTCCGGATGCTCATGAACCCATTTAGGGAAGAAAATAATGCCGTGCATACGTTTTTCCTCAGGCATAAAGTTCAGAGACACGTCAGTGCCTGTCGGTTCGGTCCACGATACTTTATACACATTTTCCACCAGTTTCACCAGATTGACCTTCTGATCACGTACCCAGCGGCCGCCTACCATACCACTATGAATGCGATAATCGATCGTATCTTCATTTTTAATATATATTTCGTACTCCCAACCATTCTCATAAGTGTAGATCATGTGGCTGCCGATAAACTTGTCCATCTTGCATCCTTCTTTCCTAAATTATTAGTTTTTATGAATTGAATAGGAGACCAAAAATCATAAATATTCAATTAAAAACATGTAATATTAAACATGTTGTTAAATACATATAAATTGTAGCACTATGGTATACTAGTGTCAAATTACGTTTGACAAGGAGAGCTACGTTGAAACGCACATTAAAATACGCCATTTTGGGTCTGGTTCACAAAGAGGAAATGAGCGGCTACGATATTACGAATCAATTCAAGCAGGAAATCGGACAATTTTGGAGCGCCAAGCACAGTCAGATTTATCCTGAGTTAAAAAGGCTGACCGAAGAGGGCCTTATAGAATATCGCACGTCTATTACAGGAGCCAAGCTGGAAAAGAAGCTGTACTGCATTACCCCCAAAGGAACCCAAGAGCTGACCGAATGGCTGTTGAGCCCCAAAGAGTTACCGGAAACGGAAAAGGATGAGTTTATGCTCATGCTGTATTTCTCAGCAGCCATCCCCAAGGAAGAGAACAAACGATTGTTCGAGGATCAGATAACCAAACGTAAAGAGAAGCTAGAGTATCTGTACGAAAGTAAAAAATCCCTCCAACAGCTGGACGAAAACCTTCAAGCCCCCGGTTCTAATCAATTTGGGCATTATCTGGTACTGAGCCGTGCCATTAATCGGGAAGAAAGCTATATTACGTGGCTGAAAGAAACACTGTCCCTGTTTGAATAGGCTCAAAAAAACCTTCAATTCCACTTGGATTCGTGGCATTGAAGGTTTGTCTATAACAGATGCAAACAAAATTTTTCAGTCTGCCGTCGTAATCGAAGAGCCGTAATCTTCAATATGGATATCTGTACTAAACCGTACAGGAATGGTACTAAAAGTGGTATCCCAATCCTTTTTGACCTTACGCCAAACTTTAGGATGCTGAATCCTCAAGGCTTCTCCGAAACCTCCGACATCAACCTGCAGCTTTTGCATTTTAGCTAAGGTTTGTTCAGCTAATGTATTCACTTTCTCCTGAAAGAGACTCTCTTCTTGTCCAAGCACATTGTTGTTACGCAAATTTTCATTCTTTATATGCACCTCCGAGACACGTCCCTCTGAGGTCATTTTTACCTGAAAGAAAATGTCATCCCCCTGAACGATGGCCTTGATCTTGCTTTTCACTGCTTTGATCTCAAATGCTATGTTTTTACCGGTCTTCGGATCGCTGCTTTTCAGCACACCTCCCTTCAGATCGCCTTTGATCCACATAAGACCCTCAACCTCTGACTCATTCAGAAATCCAGCATAGGTTTGCGTCTTTCCCTTAATGATGCCCGCACCTGCGAGCTTGATTTGATTCTCTGCCGTAATGACATTGGGTAATATAAAGCTTCTTTCGCCCTTCATGGGTCCGATCACTTTAACCAAGGCCATGGGTTTTATCAACCGTGCGTTTCGTTTCCGGTTTTGGAAAATATCCTTTAAAATATAGGCAGGAATCTGACCAGGAATTTTCTCTTGAAGCGCATGCCCCGCCTTTTCTGTACTAATCAGCAGCTGTACGCTGGGCCGAATGTCATTATCCCCTAAAAAAAGTCCAGTAGCTCATACAACGGAATCTTGCGAAGCAGACTGGAGCTGATAATAATGGTTTTCAAATGTTGCCCAATGGGCGGACGATTGGTCCGCAAAGAAATTTCTCTTATCATTTCAAAAACAGAATCTCCTGTTTCCGTAATATTAAAAAATTTTTTGGCTTGTGGAGAGGAGCTGTTGGAGCCTCCGCTTTCCTCTGGAATAACAAATTGAAAGGTTCCTGTAATTAACTCCTTTTTTGGATAATCTCCCCCTTCCTGATTAATTTGTTTTTCTTGCGAGGATTCTTCTGCAATATCCAAAGCAATACCTGTCTCCAGATTTAGATCCTCCACTGGGGAGCTGCTCCAGCAACCTGAAAGTGTACAGCACATCAGGAGAGCCATCAATCCGAGTAATCCTCGAAAACGATTCATGAGCGTGCCCCCCTCCAGTATGAAATAAGCAATAGTGGCAGTGGAAGCAGCGCGAATAAAGCGAACGCTACATTCCCAATGACCGTTCCAAAAGAAAATAGCTCATTCAGGTTTTTCGGAATTTGGGACAAGAGGTAGATGAACGGAAGCAAAATGAACAGCATCTTGGAATAAGAGCTATTCAAAATTTGAGAAACTCCGAGCGAAGCGCAATAAAAAGCAATACTGAATGTGGCAAAAATCTGCATGATCCAAATGGTCAACAATAAGGACTCGAACCGTTCTAACAACAAATATTCCACTTCAAAGCTGCGGGCCAAATCTAAAAATGGCCAGGTTCTGCTTAAGAGCCCTTCTATTGAAAAAGCGCCAATGCACAGGATCAGCGTAGCTGTATAAAAAGCGACCGCGATCCCAATCGCCAGTCCGATCGCCTTGGTTGCTTTCTCCGGTTTTTCCATCCGACAATAAATAAAAAGCAGGGACTCTGTCCCCGTTAATGTCAGGATTGTAGTCTTGAGCGTTCTGAGCACTGGCATTGCCCCCTCCGACAAGACGGGACGCAAATTATTCAATTCAAAAATATTTAAACTCAGCAAGCATATCAACAGAAAGATAGCCGCCGTAACCGGAAATACCAGTTGACATATTTTCCCCAATGCGCCCACTCCCCCCATGCATAGGTACAGAGAGAGCCACATAAAAGGTGCTGAAATCGCCCACGCCGGAGTGCCTTCAAGCAGAAAGAACGACGTTACTTCCTCCACAGATCGGATTTCAAATGCGGCTATACAAACAAAATAAATAACAATCAGCATGCCAATCCCTTTGCCAATGAATTTGCCTGTTATCCGCTGAACATACTGGTAAAAGGTGGTTTCTGGAAACCGTGAACTTAGTTTGATCATAATCCATCCAAACAGGAAAGTGGCCGCCCCTGCTAAAATGACAGATATCCACGCGTCCGGTGTTTTTGCAACTTCAGTTGCTACTCTGGGAAGGGTAAGCAACCCGGCAGCCAGCATAAAGCAAACCACAATTGCCGTTGTCTGTAACGTTGTAATCTTATCCGCTTTTTTTCCACGGGCCATCTTGCTCCCTCCTGTGTTGAGCTCATCCTTGTCGCTTAGGGTCTTTATGCTTCAATAGAATGGGTCTATTTTTCATAAATTGCAACGGTGCTCGTATGAAGTAATCTTTCCAATCCTTCAACGAACGGGGGGTGGTCAGACTAAGGAACGGCACGCCGAAGCTGTGTAATTTAACCATATGAATACTCAGCATCAGGAAAAACATGATTACGCCATACAACCCGAAGGTGGCCGCCGTGAACATGGCTCCAAAGCGCATGACACGCATGGAAATCCCAGCGCTGTATACAGGGGCGGAAAAGGAAGAAATCGCCGTAACGGCCACCACAATAACGAGAATCGGGCTTACAATCCCAGCGTTTACGGCAGCCTGTCCAATAATCAAACCGCCGACGATGCCCATCGCTGGTCCAATGGGTTTGGGGAGCCGAAGTCCCGCCTCACGTAAAATTTCGATAGAAATTTCCATAATCAGGGCCTCAACCAGCGTCGAAAACGGAACCCCCTGTCTCGCACTGATAATGGAAATGACCAGCTTGGTTGGAATCAATCCGGGATGAAACGAGATAAAGGAGATATAGAGCGCCGGGGCAAACAGCGATATGAAGGTTGCCATAAAACGAAGGAATCGAATAAGCGACCCCGGTATCCATCGTTCATAATAATCTTCGGGAGACTGGAGCATCATCCCGTAAGTTACAGGCATAAGAAGCGCAAAAGGGGTACCGTCCAGCAGAATCGCCACACGTCCCTCCAGCAATGCAGCCATGACCCGATCCGGTCTCTCCGTATTTTGAATTTGCAGAAAGGGGCTAAGAAAATTATCCTCAATAAGTTGCTCCACATAGCCCGACTCCAATACCTCATCCATATCGATGGTTTTGACCCGCCGCTTTACCTCATCCACAAGCTCCGGGTCAGCAATGTCTCTGAAATACACCACCATCAACTGCTTCTCCACTCTTTTGCCGACTTTGAAGGACGACATGGCCAGTTCCGTACTTTCTCCATGCCTGCGCAGCATCGCTGTATTATCGCTGAGGGTCTCGGTAAAACCCACTCGCGGTCCTCGCAGCACCGATTCCGATATAGGATCTTCCACCCCTCGTGTATTCCCTCTGGGTGTACCCAGCACAAAAGCACCCGGTATGCCCTGAATCATGAGTATGACTGAACCGAACAGCACCTTTTGCAAGGAGAACTGTACCTCTAACGTATACTCTGTCTCCGATACCAGCATGACCTGACGAATAAACATATCCCGAAGCTCTTTTCCTCTCGGGAGATCCTCCCCGCCTTGTCCGGAGCTGCCCCAATCCATCAGTGGCTTTAAAATGTTCTGATCCATGCCAACCTTGTCTGTTAATCCGTCCACAAAAAAAAGTGTACCTACAGCGTTCAGTTTTCCCAGAAAAATAGATCGTTCGTTTACATCCGACATATCCGAGACGGCTTGTCTGACTTTTTCTACATTCGCTTCATAATCTTCGGTGAAAGTTCCCTTTTCCTTCTCAGCCTCACTGACAGACGGATTACGATCTGCTTGCTGCGAACGGTCTTCTTCTTCTAAAAGCTTTAATCGTTCCATACGTCTGCTCTCTCGACCATCCAGCGCTTTAAGTTGTCGTACTGTCATAAAAATAATCAAAGGTATGATGAACAAAGAGAAGGCTTCTATCCACACATTCCATTTGGGTATATGAGTTCCGATGACCTGCCACACGTTCTTTCCTCCCTCACTTCCATAGGATTTGTATATAGATTTACCTGGATTAGAAAAAAGATGCATGAAAGATGGACCAGATGGAATAAATTTCTTTGCTCACAAAAGGAATAAAAAGGTGAATTTGATAGATGAACTGTAGTGCCAAAAGTGGAATTCCATGATAATATCTATTCATTCTATGACTAATGTCACAAATTTGTTGAATTCGTGGGCCATTATTCGAATCTAAAAAGGAGTTGTAGGTATGAAGAATCATTTTTGGAAGAAAGCCGCTGTGTTGAGTTTGTTAGCGGTCATTTTGTTAGGGGGAACGGCGATCAGTCCCAAACAGGCACATGCAGGTTATGAGCCTTATATTGGGGAAATTACGGTGTACCCGTACATGTTCGCTCCTAAGGGATGGCTAAAATGCGAGGGTCAGCTCTTATCTATTTCGCAAAATACAGCACTGTTCAGTCTGCTGGGCACTAATTTTGGCGGCGATGGAATGAACACATTTGCATTGCCTGACTTGCGCGGGGCTTCCCCGTTGCCAAATGTAAACTACTACATCGCAACCGAAGGGAACTACCCATCCCGCCCTTAATGAATGCGTTCATCGGTGGGCTAATTAATGAAGAAGAGGTGATGGCGTGCTCGAAGGTAATAACTTCACACGCAACAATTTGAAACCGTATCGCTTGCTGGTTCCATTGCTGCCATTCATCGGCGGTGCGTTCCTGCTCATAGGAACGAATGAGGCACATGCAGCCAGTTGGGAAAATGTGGTTCTGAACAAGCCTGCAAGCTCAAGCGGTTACACCCAGCCCTATGATCCCAGCAGAGCAGTTGACGGTTCCTATGAACCGACAAGCCGCTGGTATCAAGCCAGCGACGGTGAGAAATGGATCCAGGTAGACTTGAGAGATTGGTATATCGTAGATCGATATGTTGTTACAGGTATGGGAGTCCATAACGGGTGGCAGGATCAACGTGATCCATACAGTTTCCGATTGCAAACAAGCAGCAATGGAAGTAATTGGGTGACTGTTGATACCGTCCAGAATAATGGGAGCTCTAATGTTGAAAAGAGCATTACTCCTGTAACTACACGATACTTGCGAGTATATATTGATCAAGGAAATGCAAGAAACAATCAGTGGGCTTCCATCATGGAATTCGCAGCTTATGGGGAGAGATTACCCGTTCCGCAGGCTCCGGGTCATTTTACAGGAACCAAAAATGGAAATACGGTGGAGTTAAGCTGGGATGCTGTTCCTTATGCAACTTCATACAAAGTCATACGAGATAGTGTAACCCTCTATACAGGTAACTTAACCCAATTCATAGACACTTCAGCATTGCCGCCAGGTGAAGCCCTTTACACGGTTCAGGCTGTAAATGCTAAGGGAGAGAGCACTCCCTCAGAGGTTAAAGTGAACATACTTACCGATGCCGAGAGAGTTGCACAGGCAAAAGCCGCTCTTGCTTTAGGCTTCGCATCTGGTGATACAGCTGATTCGGTATCCCAAAGGCTGACACTACCACTCGCTGGATTGAATGATACGACGGTGAGCTGGAGTTCGGATACTCCTGACGTCATTACGAACGAGGGAGCAGTCACACGCCCGCGGTACGATTTGGGTGACCGAAAAGTAAAACTGACAGCTACGATTGCGAAGGGAAGCGCCTCGGATACTCAAACTTTCGAAGTTACCGTACCGAAGATAACTGCACAAGATACTTTGGATCAAGCAGCAGACACCCTCTCGCTTGGCAATTTGTCTGCGGTAACAGAAAATATTTCTCTCCCTTTATCCGGTTATGGTGGAGCGCAGATCGAATGGTCCTCAGCCAAACCACTAATTATTGCAGCAGATGGAACACTCACCAGACCCTCTTATAATAGTGGAGATACAGATGTTACCCTAACGGCTACCCTGCAACTTGCAGGCTTAACGAAAACAAAGAATTTTACTGCGCATGTACTCAGTCTGCCCATGAGCGATACAGAAGCCGTTGACGCAGCATACAGGGCGCTTGAGTTGCCAATGACTACAGTAACCGGAGACGTATATTTGCCAAAAGACGCTCTGAATGGTGTTCAGGTGTCATGGTCATCGAATCAGCCCCAGTTCTTGGATCATACTGGGCATGTAACATTCCCAAGCTATGTGCAGGGCGATCAGACCATCACGCTGGAAGCAGTTGTGTCACGAGGCGGGGTTGAGCTACGAAAAACATTCAGCCTGCTCGTGCCTGCACTGCCCGTAAGCGCTGATGAAGCCGTAAATTTGGCAGCCAATACACTGAATTTAGATTATCCGCAAGGGATTAAGGATTCCATCGCTCTGCCTCATACAGGAGCATTTGACACCCAGATCGACTGGTCTTCGGATCAACCAGATATTCTCAGCAACAGCGGTCAGGTGAATCGGCCTAAATATACAGACGGTGATGTGAATGTACAATTAATTGCCATTATTTCTAAAGGTGCAGCTTCTGTACAAAGAACATTCACGATCACAGTGCTGAAGGCATTACCGAATACACCTTACGTACGATTGAACGGCAGTAATCCAATTGTTCTGGAAACCGGCGACAGCTTCACTGATCCAGGAGCCAGCGTACTGGACAGTGTATACGGCAATATCCTGCTCCCTGAGCTTACAGGTAGCGGGAATGTTGATACAAATGTACCTGGTGTATATGTATTGAACTATGCTTATAGCGACAACGGTGGTTGGACGGCAGAGCCAGCAGAACGCCATATAAACGTGCTGCCTCGTGCCGTTACAGCCGCAGCAGGCAATGAGGATATAGCCTCTGTGATCGTTACAGGCGCCTTACCGAACGCACGGCTTGAGCTGTACAATGCCCAGCAGGAGCTTATAGCGGAAGGAATTGCTTCGGGAGAGGGAAGATATACATTCACACCTGTTCCTAAAGGAGCCAGCTATTATGTGCTGCAGAACGTAAATGGTATGAAGAGCGCTCCGTCAGGGCTAGTGTATCCGCAAGGGTTAACCGCGCAGCGCGTTGCGGATTCAATCACAAGCATAACAGCTCCTACAACAAGTGACACACTGCTCAGGTTGCCTGTTGTACCTGATGGTTTCCGTGTGACCATCAGCAGCAGTAGCCAGCCAGACATCGTGCGTACAGACGGAACTATTGTTCAAGCAGATACTCCTTCCGTTGTAACTATCATGCTGGATGTTATAAGGGTAAGCGATGGTTCTCATGCTTTGACGCAAGCCATAGAAGTCACCGTCCCTGCCAAGGTAATTGCGAACACAGACAAATCTAACAAAGATAAGAATGAGGATGTATCTGCTTTCGTACCACAGATCGGATCTTCCGAACAAGGGAAAGAGTTCTCCCTCTTTGTTCCTTCGCCGGCATTCCTAGATGAGCAGATACAGCAAGCACTCCGTGAAGGCAAGGCATACGCAGACATTCGTTTGGAGCAGGAGAAGCAACTGAGTCGTGTTATCCTTTCTCATTCTTTACTAAATAAATGGGATAAGATTGGTGCATCGGTAATATCCCGATATGGAACACTGATGATATCCAGTGACACCTTAACCAGCATGGCCTCAAGCCAGCAGGACGTTACATTGTCATTCCAGCAGGTAGATGTACAACGCGCACAGCAAATCCGTGATTGGGCTGAGCAACAATCCAGCCTGACGCTGATGGGTCCGGTCACAGACATCAAAGCTAATGTGACAGGGACCTCGTCGATCATTCTACCACTGGATAACGAATCCTTAGGTGAGTTACACAATGCAGAGCCCCAGTTCTCCATTCTTGTTATTCATGAGAATGGCGAGCGTGAGATTCTAAAAGGGACTGCTGTAATGGATTCAAAAGGGATTTTGTCGGGTGTGAGTGTCAATACGACCGGGTTAGGTACCTTTGCCGTCGCCACAGACGCAAAGCCTCAAACCGATAATGCCAGTGTGCAAAATGACCAAATCAATTCGTCAGATTCGCAAAAGCTAGCTCAGGTATGGCCGGATGTACAAGGCCATTGGGCAGCGAAGTCCCTGCAATCTCTTGCAGACAAAGGCTGGATACAAGGCTATAAAGACGGCAACATACGCCCTGAGCGCGCTGTAAGCCGTGCAGAATTTGTAGCCATACTGACCAGAGCATTGGGAACTGCTGGAGATGAGAACCCTTCTACCTCATTTACAGATATGCAGGGACACTGGGCTGGATCAGCCGTGGATTCTGCTCACCGTCAGGGATGGATTCAAGGGCTAACCGCTCAAACTTTCGGACCTGATGAGAGTCTTACCCGTGAACAGGCGATGGTGATCCTGTCACACGCGATGCAGAATCAGATATCCATTTCCAGCACTACTGCACTGCAATCCTACAAGGATGAGCAGCAGATTGCAGCATGGGCCTCGGCAGCATTCCAAAATGCAGTATCCTCCGGTTGGATCAGCGGTTATCCAGATGGAACGCTCAAGCCAAAAGCGGCCATCAGCAGAGGTGAGATGGCTGAACTGCTGGTACGTATTCTTAAATAAGACTTTTCAAGCTTCATAGATCAGATGAGTATAAGCAAATACAACGCGGCCCCCAAGCTTCTCGGGGGCCGTATTTTTTTATGTATATTTTATGTACAAGCCTTCAACAATCATTTTTGCTTGTTTATTCACCCTTTTCGCTTCAGTAAATATATTATGAATATCTGCGAAGCGGGGCGATGAACCACCTATCACCTCTACAGTAGGAAGAATGATAAGGAGGAGATATTTGAGCATGAAACATAAAAAACCGTTCAGGTTCAGTGGTGCTTCAAAAAAAGACGAAGACTCTAAACCAACAAGAGTAAATAAAAGTATCGAAGCTCTTCTCAGACTGATTAATGAATTAACCGCGATCATCCCCGTCGTATTCGCAAACCCCTCTGCGGCTAATGTATCTTCCTTGCAACAGGTTTTAAGACGTTTGTTGTCTCTGGCGAAAAGCTTAAGACTTAGAGGCGGGGTTAAGGCAGACTTACTAGCAGCGCTGGAGCTTGCTATTGTTGCGTTAGAAGCTACACCTTTCTCTCCGATCGGCGTAGGTACTGCACTGCAACAATTGCTGGATGCCCTATTGTCCATCGTTTTACAAGAATCCCTTGATCCTGCTCTTAAAGACAGCTTAATCAGCGCGATCAGAATCGCTGGAACTACGGTTAGCAACGTATTAGGTGAAACATACTTGTCAGGGGAGTCCGGTGCACAAGGACCTCCTGGACCTGTGGGACCCGGCGGTGCGCCTGGACCCGCAGGTGGACCAGGGCCACAAGGGCCTCCCGGACCTATTGGCGCCGCTGGACCTATCGGAGCGCCCGGACCTGTTGGCCCTGCCGGGCCCGTGGGGCCTGCGGGACCCATTGGAGCGGCTGGACCTGTTGGCGCTGCCGGGCCTATCGGGGCCGCTGGACCGGAAGGCCCTGCCGGACCTGTCGGCGCTACGGGTGCTGCGGGACCTGCCGGGGGTGTGACAGGCGCCACGGGCGCTACGGGCGCGGATGGATTGGCCGGGCCAGCCGGGGCCATAGGGCCTGCTGGAGCCATAGGGCCAACCGGGGCTGATGGTTTGCCAGGCGCAGTTGGCCCTATCGGACCTGCTGGGGTCACTGGGCCGACCGGAGCTGATGGTTTGCCAGGTGCAGTTGGTGCTATCGGACCTGCTGGGGTCACTGGGCCGACCGGGGCTGATGGTTTGCCAGGCGCAGTTGGCGCTGTCGGACCTGCTGGAGCCACTGGGCCGACCGGAGCTGATGGACTGCCGGGTGCAGTTGGCGCTGTCGGACCTGCTGGAGCCACAGGGCCGACCGGGGCTGATGGACTGCCAGGCGCGGTCGGTGCAGTCGGACCTGCTGGGGTCACTGGGCCGACCGGGGTTGATGGGCTGCCGGGCGCGGTTGGTGCTATCGGACCTGCTGGAGCCACAGGTGTTACGGGTGTTACAGGGATTACCGGAGCCACCGGTTCGGGAGCCATCATTCCGTTTGCTTCAGGTGGCCCTGCTATACTAACAACCGTTCTTGGTGGATTGGTAGGAACCACAAGTTTGATCGGCTTTGGGAGCTCAGCAACAGGTATTAGCCTCGTAGGCGATACCATTGACCTCACAGGTACACTCGTAGGACCTCTGATTAACTTTGCTTTTTCCGTACCACGGGATGGCGTAATTACATCTATTGCTGGTTACTTCAGTACAACAGCTGCATTAACTCTCGTGGGTTCAACTGCGACAATTACTGCCCAGCTGTTTAGTTCCCCAACACCTAATAACACTTTCACAGCAGTTCCAGAAGCTATCGTTACATTGGCCCCTCCACTGAATGGCATTGTTGCTTTGGGAACGACCTCTAGCGGCATTACTACTGGTTTGGCTATCCCCGTAACCGCACAGACTCGTCTGCTCCTTGTTTTCTCTGCAACAGCTACGGGACTTTCCCTCGTAAACACTATTGTAGGTTATGCAAGCGCAGGCGTTACCATTACCTGATCCAAGAAGAAAAAAGGGCCAAACAGGATTGTTCCTGTCGAGCCCTTTTTATTTGTATTCCAACAGACGAACTAAACCGTTTCGAACGATATTTTTACTTCTTCTCCCTCTTCACAAACGGCGAACGTTTTAATTTGTCCGTGATCAGGCTCTTGAACGATGCCCGTCTGCAGATCAATTTTCCAGTCATATAAAGGATCATAGATATAATGACCAGATACTATAGCCTCTGTAAGAGGACCTCCTTTGGGATGAGGACTGCTATTTTCAACGGCATAAAGCTCATTCTCCGAAGTGCGGAAAACAGCAATTTCAGCACCTTTGATATGGATGGTACGTCCTATTCTGATCGGAAAATCCTTACTATGACCGACAACAAGCCATTCGGCATTCTTGATCATTTGCTTGATCGCTCCCTTCCTAGGCGTTTTAGATACAATTACACAATAGACGGGGTGACAACCTCGAATAAATTTTTGCGTGAATCCTCATCATTGATGATCTTTTTCCAAGGGTCTTCGACCTGTTGTAATGCAAATTCGATGCGTTCTACTAAAGCTTGTCGATGATCTGTATCATGAACGACAGCCTTCTGAATCTCCTCCAGACCGATCCGTTCCACCCACTCCGAAGTACGTTCCAGGTATTGTCCTGTTTCCCGGTAGAGTTGCATTACGCTTCCTACAATATCAATCAACTCGGCGTCGGTTTTCACTTTACAGAGTGAATCAGCCAACCGCGCTTTAATACCGCCATTACCGCCGATAAAGATCTCCCAGCCCCCATCATTACCTACGATTCCGATATCTTTGGTACATGATTCCGCACAGTTGCGTGGACATCCATTAACCGCTAATTTGAATTTTGCCGGGAAATCCAGTCGTTCGAATTTCCGTTCCAACACTTCTCCCATTCCCATCGAGTCCTGTGTGCCAAACCGGCAAAATTGCGATCCAACACAGGTTTTAACCGTACGAAGCGACTTCGCGTAGGCATATCCCGACGGCATATCGAGTTCTTCCCATACTTTAGGCAGATCCTCTTTATGGACACCGATCAAATCAAGCCGCTGTCCTCCTGTTACTTTAACAACCTTAACGTTGTATTTAAGAGAAACATCAGCTATCTTCTTCAAATCTTCTGGGGTCGTTACACCACCATACATTCTAGGAACAACTGTAAACGTTCCATCCTTTTGAATGTTCGCGTGCAATCGCTCATTTACAAAACGGGAATCTCCCTCATTTTCATAGGTATCCGGGTTAATCATTCCCAGATAATAATTCAGCGCTGGCCGACATTTGGAGCATCCTTCATCATTATGCCAACCCAGTACATTCATAACTTCACGCGTTGTTGTCAGCCCTTTGGTTTTGATCGCTTCCACAATCTCGTCCCGACTCAATGTTGTGCAGCCACATATTCCTTGCTTGGCTGACGTCTTGAAGCTGTCTCCAAGAACATACTGTAGAATTTGCTCAACGACCGGCTTGCACCCTCCACAGGAACGCGTTGCTCCGGTACATGCCTTAATTTCATCGACTGTGGTCAGTCCATTATCATTAATTGCATCCACAATCGCCTTTTTAGTCACACCGTTACAGCCGCAGACAATTTCATCATCCGCCATCGTTTCAGCGGATAATGTTTTCGCCCCGTGATTGCTACATCCAGTACCCGTGATCTGTCCATATATCTCATCTGTCATCTGCGTTTGCTGACGCACATATTTTTGAAGACTAGCAGATTCGCTCACATCACCAAACAGTACAGTTCCAACAATCTTATTTTCACGAAGCAGCACTTTTTTGTATGTGCGCTTCCACTCATCCTTTGCTACAATCACCGTGTGTTCAGGCTGGGTTATGAATTCACCAGCAGAGAAAACATCCACCCCTGAAATTTTGAGCTTGGTGGAAACCACCGATCCCATATAACCTTCAGTATCCGCACCTGCCAAATGTTTGGCAATTACACTTCCCTGTTCAAACAGCGGAGCTACCAAGCCGTAACAGGTACCGCGGTGTTCAACACATTCCCCTACAGCATATACATCTTGCACGGAGGTTCTCATCAAATCATCGACTACAATACCACGGTTCGTTTCCATACCACTTTGCACAGCCACCTGAATATTAGGCTTGATTCCGACGGCCATAACGACCAAGTCCGCTTCCAGCTCGCTTCCGTCTGAAAACCTCAGTCCTTGTACCCGATCTTGACCGTACACCTCCGCAGTTTGCATTTGCATCGCAAACTTGATTCCCTGGCGTTCTAATTCTGCTTTCAGCATCGCAGAGGCTTCCCGGTCCAGCTGGCGTTCCATCAAATCCTCCATTAAATGAACGACCGTAACATCCATCCCCAGGTTGACCAAGCCTTTAGCTGCTTCCAGCCCCAATAGGCCTCCACCAATGACAGCTGCCTTTTTAAAGGTCTTCGCTGCCTCAAGCATTGCCGAGCAGTCGGCGATATCTCGGAAACCGATGACACCCGGTAATTCTTTGCCCGGAATAGGCAAAATAAATGATTGTGAGCCAGTAGCTACCAAAGCTACATCGTAATCAATTTCCAGTCCGTCTTCGGTGTGAATCTTCTTGTTCTCACCGTCAATGCTTTTCACCATTTTTCCTGTATATAAAGTAATCCCTTGATCCGCGTACCATTGCAAATCGTTCAGTATGATATCATCAATCGTTTTGCTACCTTCCAATACATAAGAGAGCATGATCCTGTTATAGTTCGGATGCGGCTCATTTCCCAGGACCGTAATTTCATACTTATCCGTTAATTTTAAAATTTGTTCGACCGTATTGATACCAGCCATCCCGTTCCCTATAACCACAAGTTTCTGTTTACTGTTTATCATATACCGGTTCCTCCATTCATTCGACAATGCTTCCTATCCGATGACATCTCCTACGTTCCTATGAATATTGCTTATGCTTCTATTCTAATGCAGCAGATAGAGCTATATGTGATTAGAATCACAATGTAGTTCAAATTAAGAATATTTAGGGATTTCCCTATTTCGTTTCAAGGGATAAAGGTAAGAGCCCGAAATAAAATTTCATAAATGTTAAATACATCACTTGCCCAATTCATCGAACGAATCTTTCCATTTCATGTGTAAATACAACCTTTATAAGGAATACTTTAGGAACAACTTGTATCTTAAGGAAAAATGAATTAATCGTATGGAGGTGATCATCATGTGGTCTAAAATAATTTCTTATATTCCAAGCTGGAGTACACTCTTTCAAGCAGGCCTCGCGTTGATTATTCCTTTAGGAATGTTTTATATAAACACATCAATTTATTCGTTTGTCGGCAGTAAGGGAGCAAAATCCAAACATTCTTCTGATCGTCCGCTTCCCGACGAACATAACGAAGGCCACGCTGATCAACAGCATGAACCAAGCTCCAAAATTACAGGAAATTATGATTCCGACTTAAAGTCGATCCAAGAGGCTATAGGCGAAAATAGTGATGTGCATTTTCGTGAGTTTGTAGTAAAGAAATATCATGCACGGTCCGTGTTAGTCTTCATAGATGGTATGCAGGATGAAAAGCTAATGAGCAAGCAGGTATTGGAGGTCTTGATGTTTGACGGCCAGCAGGACCCACAGGAACAGCAGGAAAGTATAAGTAGCTCTTTTATAAAAGAAAGCTTGATGCCGCTTACGCAAATTAGTGAAGTTGCTGATATGGAGGACCTGCAGGAGTCTATACTTTTAGGTCATACTGCCTTATTAATTGAAGGAATGAAGGGAGCACTGCTGGTAGGCTCGCCTAATGGCGCCATTCGCTCGGTCAATGAACCAACCTCTGAAGCATTACTTCGGGGTCCCAGGATCGGTTTTACGGAGGTATTAAGTGAAAATACTTCGATGCTTCGACGCCAGGGCTTAAACAAAAGTTTGGAGATAAAGAAATTCCAAGTGGGAAGCCGAATCAAAAAAGATCTGGTTGTCGCGTATATCAAGGATATTGTGAATCCGGATCTCCTCGAAGAGGTAAACAGCAGAATTTCAAAAATAGACATGGACTTTTTAGCTGAATCCGGTTATGTGGAGCAACTTATTGAAGACAATTATTTAAGTCCGTTCCAGCAGGCCCACAACACTGAGCGCCCCGACCGTGTCATGAGTGCCTTGTTGGAAGGAAGAGTAGCGATTCTGCTGGATGGTACTCCCTTTGCACTTATTGTTCCGGTGACCTTCAGTATGCTACTCCAATCTCCCGAGGACTATTATGAGCGCTGGATTCCAGGGACACTTTTACGGGTGTTGCGATTTTTCGGAGCATTTATAGCGCTTATGGGTCCTGCTTTATATATCTCTTTTATATCGTTCCATCCCGGTTTGATTCCAACCAAGCTGATTATTAGCATCATCGAGACCCGTCAAGGCGTTCCTTTTCCATCTGTCATAGAAGTTATGATTCTGGAAATCTCTATCGAAATCCTGCGGGAAGCTGGCATACGATTGCCCAAGCCTATTGGTCCTGCCATGGGCATTGTGGGAGGCTTAGTCATCGGCGACGCTGCTGTCAATGCGGGCATTGTTAGTCCGTTCCTGGTGATTGTGGTTTCAGTTACTGCCATCTCTTCGTTTTCGATACCGACATATAGTGCGGGCATTACCTTGCGTCTTTTGCGTTTCGTCGGCATGCTATTTGCAGCAATCCTGGGCATGTTCGGAACCATATTGTTCTTTCTGTTAATTTGTATCCATCTGACCAAATTAAAAAGCTTTGGCGTACCGTATGTGACTCCCTTCTCCCCTATGCGCCCAAGCGACTGGAAGGATGTGTACATTCGAGCCCCTATATCTCTGATGAAACGAAGACCCGTTATGATGAAAACTCAGCAAAGCAAGCGCAAATCATAGCACCCGGAGGAAGGAGGAATGATTGTGTTTAGACGTTCTGATGATAAAATTACATCCAAACAGGCGGCAGTATTCCTGACCAATACAGTATTAGGCGCAGGGATTTTGACACTGCCGAGAGGTGTAACTGAAACGGTAAAGTCTCCTGATGCATGGCTTTCTGTCCTTCTCGGCGGATGTATTATCATATTCGTGATCCTGTTGATGGTAAAATTAAGCCAACAATTTCCTGGAAACACTGTGTATCAATACTCCAGGAGAATCGTCGGTATCATTCCAGGAGGATTTTTAAGTCTATTATTAATCATATACTTTATCATCATCGCTGGCTTTGAAATTCGTGTTTTAGCTGAAGTGACGATTTATTTTTTGCTTGAAGGGACACCCATATGGGCAATTGTGATTCCATTCATCTGGGTGGGAAGTTATCTGGTTTTTGGAGGTATTAATCCCATTGCGCGGTTATACCAGATTGTACTCCCGATCAGTCTCTTCTTTTTACTCCTCTGTTTTGTCCTTAGCCTAAGGATCTTTGAAATTGACCATCTTCGTCCTGTATTGAGTAACGGTATTCTTCCAGTAGTTAAGGGGCTAAAGTCGACTGTCCTTGTTTTCACTGGATGTGAAGTCATCATGACACTGGTCGCTTTCTTGCAGTACCCTGAAAAAGCCGTAAAGGCCATGGTAGTGGGAATCAGCATCCCTTGGGTATTATACTTTTTGACCGTAGTTATGGTAGTTGGCGGGTTATCGGTGGACTCTACTATAACAAGTACCTGGCCCACCATTAATTTAATGCGCAGCTTTGAAATCTCCGGATTTCTTTTTGAACGTCTTGAGTTTCCGTTGCTGGTAATCTGGATGATGCAAATGTTTTGTAATTTCTGCAGTTTTTTCTTCAATGCATCCTTAGGTGTCTCACAGGTATTTGGCCTTAAATATCGTTATGCGATTTTTGGCTTAATCCCAATTATCTTTATCTCCACAATGACTCCTGTTCGTATGATGGAAGTGTTTAGCCTAGGCGATGCGATCGGATACATGGGAATCATTTTATTTTTTCTGGTCCCGGTACTTCTCTCCATCGTTTTCATGATCAGGAAGAAGGGAATGAAGCAAAATGTATAGGCAACAAATCCTATCTTTGCTGCTTGCCTTCATTCTCCTGGTAACTCAAGCCGGTTGCTGGAGCAGCAGAGAAATAGAAGAACTAAGCATGTATACAGGACTGGCTCTGGATAAGGGTGAGCCCAGCACAGTGGAAAAGGGCCTGGAAAAGGAAGGCAGCCGTTACTTCAAGAAAAACAAAATTACTGCCACTGTGCAAATCGTCCCCAAAAAGACTTTTGGAAACGCGGCAAAACAAGGCGGTGGACAAGGGCCAAACTATATTAATATAGCTGCCACCGGGGATTCTTTACTTGAAATCTTCCGGCAATTATCCCTCCGTCTGGATCGCCCGATTATTGGTCACCATCTAAAGGTCCTGGTGGTTTCCACCAAATTGGCAGAACAACAGACGATGCAGCAATTGATGGATTTTGTGCTTCGTGATAATGATATTCGTCCGAGTTGTTTTGTTTTCTTAAGTAAGGAACGTGCAGCTGATACCTTAGTTACCAAATATAAGGATGAGGTCCCATCCATTCATATTCTGTATATGCTTCGTAATCATTTCAGAACCAGCAAGGTGATGAGGGGAGTCAATTTGTCTGAATTGGATGGGTTGATGCACTCCAAAAAAAGCTATATATTGCAAAACATTTCTGAATCCGATGGAGAATTAGAATTTTCGGGTGCTGGTGTTATTAAAGGAGACACCGGTCACTGGATCGGTAGTTTGGGACAACAAGATGTAGAGAGCATTGCATGGATTAAAGGTGATGTTGAGGGCGGAGCTGTCAAAACGTATGACAAGCGGAATGAAGCTATAACTTATGAGATCAAATCGGTAAAAAGCAAAATAACAGCTAAAGTGACCGAGGGCAACGATATCTCGTTTCACGTAAAAATTGAATCCAAAGGACGTTTAATCGAAAACTGGGATGAGAAAGTGAACCCGACTGAGACACGAAACATGAAAGAGGCTGAGAAAGAATTTGAAAAAGAAGTGACTAGAAGGATTAAGTCTCTTATGCACAAATTACAATCAGAATATAAAGTCGATGTCGCCAGTTTTGGCGAACGTTTAAATATTGAGAAACCGCAGGTGTGGAAAAAAGTAAAGGAGGATTGGGATTATAATTTCAGTAAAATACCTGTAACCTTCGATATTAAGTTATCTATTACGGATTTAGGCTCATCTTCTGAATGAGTATAATCTACTCCAGAGTTTCTCCTAAGGTAAAAAAGAAACCCTCTTCCTAAGAAGTAGGGTTTCTCCACAACTGTGGACTATTCCGACTGATTGCTCTTTCTTGTATCTACTCTAATAGGTTAGCTTAAAAAATCAGTTTTTTTCTCTTCACCGTGGGAACGTCTAGCAAAGTCGACAAATTGGAATTTGTCCAGCCGATGCCTTGACTCGGTATACTGGAACAAGGTGGTGTCCTCCAGATAAACATAGTTACGTACTACGACCACATGAGTGTAGTTCAGAAGGTCCATCAGCCTATGATCTTCTTCGTCTACAGTTTCTACGGAAACGACTTTTTTGGCATAACTGATTTGAAGATGGAGCTCTCCCTCCAAATATTCGTAGATGGACCCACGACTAATTTCCTCGGTAAGCACAGGTACAATGTCTGATCGAAAGTAATCTTTATCCAGTATGACGCATTCACCTTCAATCTCACGCGCACGAATAACTTTCCAGACCAAGTACTTGTCTTTGTCAATCTCAAGATGATTGGCTATGTCATCTGGAACTGGAATTAGCTTATTTTCATGTACAATTGTTCGTGATGTACGCCCAATCCGTTCAGACATTTCCTTGAAACTGACCAATCCCCCTATAGGGAAATCCATCCGTCCAATATCCAGAACAAAAGATCCTTTAGCTTTTATTTTATGGATATACCCATTTTGGGCAAGCAAGTGAAGTGCCTTACGCACGGTTTCGCGAGAAGTGTTATACTCTCGGGCCAGTTCATTTTCAGAAGGCATTTTCGTGCCTGGGGCCAATTCGCCTGTCTGGATTCGTCCCGAGTACTCCTGATAAATTTGCAAAAATATATTCTTTGTCAATTTTCATCACCACGTTCATTGTAGCATCCTTTCACTTCCTGTTCACTAAAATAGGCTGTGCGAATGAATCGGACTTAATTCGTATTGTCTGATGAAGAATTCAAATGAATTCTCATTAAGGTGTACTGCAAATCGTCTGCCTCACCTGGCAGTTCCTCAACTGATTCAATCATGCTCTGACCATCCGGGACAATGACTGGTGTAATAATGGGGTATCCCGATTTCTGAATCAGATCACGGTCAAATTCCATCAATAGTTGTCCTTGCTCCACGGTTTGATTGGTCTCCACATGCATGGTGAATCCCTCACCCTTCAGTGACACCGTATTGATTCCCACATGTACCAGAATCTGTACACCTGTCGAATGCTCCAAAATCAAGGCATGCTTGCTTTTCATCATGATATGAATAACTTTTCCGCTGAATGGGGCAAGAATCTTGCCGTCCTTCGGTTCCACTGCAATACCTTGCCCCATCTGCCGTTCGGCAAAAGCCGGGTCAGGAACTTGTTCTAACGGTACAACACGTCCTCGTACGGGAGTCCTCACTTCAAGCACATCTAGTGCGGTATTTTGCGGAAGCGAGTCTTTCCGTACGGAATCATTGGCTGGTGCAGCCTGACGGCGCTTATTTAGCAGTTTTCCATACATAAAGGTTAAAGCGAACGGCACAATTAACACGATCGCCATCCCGATGAAGAATACACCCCAGTTGTTTGGAAAAATAGACAAGAAGCCTGGAATCCCGCCCACACCAATGGAAGAAGCCATCACATGATTTACGGTGAGCAATATACCTGCAATACCGGAACCGATCATTGCGAATACAAACGGATATTTATAGCGGATATTCACTCCGAATATGGCAGGCTCGGTTACACCCAGAAATGCAGACACTGAAGAGGTAAGAGCCAATCCTTTTCCCTTTTGCTCCTTCAATACCAGCATCATGGCCAGTGCTCCGGCACCCTGAGCGATATTGGACAGCGCCAGCATCGGCCAGAGGAATGTTCCACCCTGCGTACCAATTAATTGCACGTCCACCGCTAGGAAAGTATGGTGCATTCCCGTAATCACGAGCAAGGAGTACAAGCCACCATAAATCAGACCTCCCAGCGCAGGAGCCAAATCGAAAACGTATACAAGACCAGACGTAATAGCATTACCAATCATAAAAGTAACCGGACCGATCACTGTAAAAGCCAGAAATCCCGTGATTAATAATGTAATCGGTGCTACAAGTAACAGTTTAAATGAATCCGCTATCTTCTTATTTAGGAATTTCTCCATTTGCGCGAGCACGTAAGCGGATACTAAAACGGGTAAAACCTGTCCTTGATAACCAATCTTGTTCACTTCCCACCCAAACAAATTCCAAACCGGAACAGTTCCTTTGGTAACGGCATCTGCATAACCGTATGCACTTAGCAGATCCGGATGAACCAGAATCAAGCCCAGTACGATCCCGAGTAAAGGACTGCCGCCAAATCGTACAACGGCAGACCATCCAATTAAGGCAGGTAGAAATGTAAACGCGGTGCTGGCAATGGTGTTAATGATAGCAGCAAAGTCGGTCCATTGAGGATAGACCTGAACCAGAGCCATTCCTTCGAAGAAGATTCCCTTGCCTGTCAAAATATTATTTATTCCAAGCAATAAGCCTGCAGTCACGATTGCGGGCAAGATAGGGATGAAAATATCTGCCAGCGTCTTGATGGCACGCTGAATTGGATTTTGTTTTTTGCTTGCCGCATTTTTGACATCGTCTTTAGAAGCCCGACTACCTCCTGTAATGGAGATCATTTCGTCATATACCTTATCCACCAGACCTGGGCCAATCACGACCTGATACTGTCCTTGTGAAGAAAATTGGCCTTTGACCAGATCATTTTGTTCAAGTGCATCTTTATCAACCAGCTTATCATCATAAAGGGCAAATCGCAGACGAGTTACGCAATGCGTAGAGGCCTCTATGTTGTCTTTGCCACCAACGGCTTTTATAATGTCTTCTACCTGTGATCTTTCAATCGCCATTTAGCCCACTCCCTTAACGTTCGCTCATTTTAAAGTAGCAACCCCGGTTATCAAAGATAACGTGCCCGGGGTGCTACTAGATGTCTCCATACTATTCACTAAGGCTACGAACCATCCACATATATGAAGCATATGGGGTTAAAGAGATCACTTGTTTTAGCTCTGGGGCGTGCTGGGTATTACCAATTAAGAGCTCAGCCGCATCCAACGCTTGATTGTTTAATTGTGAATAAAATGAATCCGGTATACGGAATTGCGTATTCTGTCCGCTAAAATTAGAGATGACGATCAAAGTCTCCTCTTCATTGCTGCGTTGATAGGCGTAGACCTGAGGATGAGCTTCGTCCAAGCGTTGATAATTTCCATCGGTAATGACTTCCACCGTCTTACGCAGATGAATTAGCTTACGGTAATGGTGGTAGACAGAGTTCGGGTCCTCTAACTGAGTCTGAACATTAATCTGTGGATATCGTTCATCTACCTTAATCCAGGGAGTTCCTGTAGTGAAGCCCGCATTGCGAGTGCTATCCCACTGCATCGGTGTTCTCGAATTATCACGAGACCGCTCTCGAATAATATTCAATGCTTCTTCTGCACTTTTGCCTTGCTCCTGTAAGATACGATACATATTCAGAGATTCAACATCCCGAAACTCTTCAATGTCTGCCCACTGCGGATTGGCCATCCCAATCTCTTCACCTTGAAATATATAAGGCGTTCCTTGTAGACCATGTAGCGTGGTTGCCAGCAGCTTGGCGCTTTCTACATGGTATTCTCCATCATCCAAAAAGCGAGAGATCGCCCTTGGCTGATCATGATTATTAAAAAACAATGCACTCCAGCCGCCACCCTGTTGCATGCCCGTTTGCCAATCCGAGAATAGCTTTTTCAACATTTCAAAATCATATGGCATCAATTCCCACTTTTGTCCATTTGGATAATCCACCTTCAAATGATGAAAATTAAAGGTCATGGACAATTCTTTTCTCTCTGGATTGGAATAACGGATGCAGTGATCCAATGAGGTGGAGGACATCTCACCCACAGTGACGCTATTCTGTTTGGCAAATACTTTCTCATGTAATTCATGGATGTATTCATGCACATGTGGACCGTCCGTATAATACTTGCGTCCGTCGCCAGGAGCTGTGCTTCTATCATCGTCCGAGAATTGCTGATCCTTGGAAATCAAATTAATGACGTCCAGTCGGAAACCACTGACTCCCTTCTCAGCCCAAAATTCCAGCAGATTGACAACTTCCTGACGGACTTTGGGATTTTCCCAGTTTAGATCCGCCTGAGTCTTATCAAACAGTGTCAGGAAATATTGGCCTGTTGCCTCGTCATATTGCCAAGCTGGTCCACCAAATTTGGAAACCCAATTGTTTGGAGGTCCACCATCGGGTGCTGGATCACGCCAGATATAGTAGTCCCTATACTCACTATCCTTAGAAAGCCGTGCCTTCTGGAACCAGGCATGTTCTGTGGAAGAATGGTTAACCACGATGTCGATCATTAGGTACATCCCACGTGCCCGGATTCCCTCGCTTAATTCTTCAAAATCCTGCATTGTTCCATAATCAGGATTAATCTGGAAATAATCAGCTACATCATACCCGTTATCACGTTGTGGTGAGACATATACAGGCTGCAACCAGACAATATCCACACCCAGTTTTTTTAAATAATCCAGCTTTTGCGTCAGTCCTCTTATATCGCCGGTTCCTTTGCCCGTTGTATCGTTAAAACTTTTGGGATAAACCTGATAGACCACTGATTTGCGCCACCAGTCCTTATCTTGAGGAATTAAAGTCTTGTTCATTGCTTCCATTCATGCTCATTCCTTTCTTGCGAAATGAAGTAGCGTAAAAAATAATATAACGCTTTCAACATCTTGTATATACAAGATTAAGTCATGTATATACAAGATGTCAACAGCTTTATATATTAAGGTAATACCCGTTTTGCAGCTAAATGATCAGGAGACTCATCCATTCTGTCCGATTGTATGTTATGACTCGTAGAATAAGCTCAATTCACACGAAAAAAAGGCTCCTGCCTATGGTCAGGAACCTTTCTTTTTTATGATGATTAAGGTGCTCTTTTACATCCATATCGATAGTGCACTATAAAGGAGCAATAAGGACATTATGATATTGAAGGAACGCTCATGCTTATTCAAGAAACGTTGAAACACAGCGCCAAAAATCGCCCAGCTCACTACAGCTACAAAACCAATACAGGTCAGGAGTAATGAAATCGTAATAAGCTCTATATACGATACATCATAAGGCATTACAAACGTTGAAATGACCGTAATACCATACAAAATGATTTTTAAATTGATAAATTGCAGCAACAGTCCTGATTTGAAGGAATATCCCTCATTGTGATCATTATCCTCCGTAGAGGATTTGCTCTTTGCAATTTTCACCGCCAGATAAAGCATATACAGACTGCCGAGAACATTCATCCAGATCTTAACCCGTGGCAAAAAATGATACAAAGCAAGATTAAAATAGCAAGCTAACAGCATAATGGCGAAACAGCCTGCTGTTACTCCCAGCAAGAATGGGAATGCTTTTTTCAAACCTAACCGCCTGGCACTGTCTAAAGACATAATATTGTTGGGACCTGGCGTAAAGCTGCTAACAAGTGCATAAGAAAGGAACGGAATAAACGGCATGTAATAATCAACTCCCGTATGTTATAATTGAATGAAATGTACGTTCAAACGTACATTTGTACTTTATGATTGTACAATATGTTCTTTATAAAGCACAATAGGAGCGAAGAATTATGGAGAATATTAATCTGATTTTAAGTAAAAATTTGAAATATCTAAGAAATGAAAGAAAATTAAGTTTAGATAAATTAGCTGATCTGACGGGGATCAGTAAAACGATGCTCGGTCAGATTGAGCGGGGAGAATCTAATCCCTCGATTACAACTGTATGGAAAATTGCGAACGGCTTGAAAATCTCTTTCACTGCTCTGATTAATGAACCACCTTCAGATGCGGTAGTCGTTCCTAAAAGCAAAGTACAAGTGCTTGAAGAAAATAATCACTATCGTTTGTATCCGTTTTTCCCCTATGAAGGCAGTAGAAATTTTGAGGTTTACACCGTAGAGATTGAAGCAGGCGGAGAACTAAGTTCAGCGCCGCACCGTGAAGGTACTGAAGAATTTATTACCGTATTTGAGGGTGAGATGGTGGTAAAAGTCAGTGAGGAAATATACACGGTTAAAGCTGGAGATTCAATCCGGTTTAAAGCAGACCGCCCACACATTTACTATAATTCAGAAGCAACACTAGTCCGGATGAATATGATTATTTATTACTCTATATAGTCCACCAAGAGATCCTAAGTGATCAAGTCTTCAAATTAAATGATCCTATTAAAATAAGGAGCTCTTTTTAATAGGATCATTGGTACATTAAACGATTTGCCTGTATGCTGTTCAGGAGATTTCAATTTGCTTAATTATTCGTGCTGGATTTCCAGCTACAACTACGTTATCTGGAACATCCTTGGTTACTACTGCTCCTGATGCCACTACGACATTATTACCTATCGTAACACCGGGATTAATAACTGCTCTACCGCCGATCCATACATTGTTGCCAATTGTTACAGGTTTTCCATACTCTGGGCCAGCGATTCGTTCAAACGGATCTATGGGATGAGTTGCTGTGTAAATATGGACTCCTGGAGCCATGAAACAATTGTCTCCAATGCGCACTTCGCAAACATCCAAAATGGTACAGTCAAAGTTAGCGTAGAAATTCTCCCCAACATGGATGTTGTACCCATAGTCACAACGTATGTTGGGTTCCATGCCTATATTTTCACCAGTTGATCCGAAAAGCTCCTTTAGTAACTTTTCACGGTACTCACGATCCGTCTCTGCCGTCTGATTAAAGAGACGTACACATCTTCTCGCATACTCTCTTTCATTCGTTAATTGAGGATCAGCAGCTACATAAAGTTCCCCATCCATCATCTTTTGTTTTTCCGTTTTCATAGTCATGAAACAATCCCCTTTATATTTTAATCTGATTTCTTTTCTTTCATCCCAATAGGTTGGGCTGCACCCGATATCAAACCAGCAACAATAACGCCAACAAGAACTACAATCAAGGCATGCAGAAGGCCAACATGTTCACCTAAAAACCCTAAGCCTGGGGGACCTACTAAAAAGGCAATGTAACCGATCGTGGCTACGGCTCCAACGCGGATAGCTGCACCACGAGGGTCATCTCCGGCAGCAGATAAACCCACAGGAAAACCAAGTGAGGCTCCAAGCCCCCATAATACGACGCCCAGTCCAGCTATGAGGTAATGCTGTCCCCAGATCACTAGAATGATACCGATAGCGGCCAGGATAGCACTCCCTTTCAACACAGGGACACGGCCGTATTTATCCAGTATGAATCCGCCAGTAAAACGTCCAATGGTCATCGCTGCCACAAATAGTCCATACATATAGGAACCTGTTAAAGAATCCACGCCATAACCATCTACCATCGTTAGCGGCAGCCAGTCATTCGCAGACCCTTCTGCAAATGCCATACCTAACACGATGATACCGATCAATAAAATCCGTCTTTCTTTCCATACAGCAAGCTGCGCCTTGAGATTAGATCCAGCCTTTTGAGTAGGAACTTCTTTCTCTATACCTGTATCGCGGGGCAGAAAACGATAAAAATAGAAGGTTACTGCTGCAATCATGACAGCCATAGCTCCAAAATGGACCACAACAGGTATGTGTAGTGCCGCTGCTCCAGAACCGATGGCAGCGCCTACAAGTGTCCCCATACTAAATGAACCGTGAAAAGCGGGCAAAAGAGTTTTTTGTAATTGATTTTCTACCGCAGAGCCTTCGACATTAAGAGCTACTTCTGCTGTCCCATAGCCACCTCCAAAGATGACCAAACCAGCAAACACGATGCTCGTGAGCGAAAATGCAGTTCCCAACCCTACAATGACAAAACCGATCACAATCAAAATCGCACTTCCCAAAATGACCGCCCGTCCACCTATACGAGAAATCATATTGCCTGCACTAAGTAGTCCCACTAAAGAACCTGCAGCTAATACAAAAATTATAATTCCCATTTCGGCAGTCAAGACATGTAAAATATCCCGTATAATAGGCGTTCGAGACACCCAGGAAGCAAAAGCTACACCCGGTAAAGCGAATAACAAAAATAAAATGTTACGAATTACCCTGGGATTCATGGATGATTCTACTGGCATTCACTTATCTCCTTATCACCACTTTTTATTAATCTTTTAATAAGATATATTATAATTAGTCATTCTATTCGTATCCAAACTATTTGTCAAAAAGAGAATTATAGTCATAGATCGCTATTGACCGTCTGCTGCAAACATAAAAAAAGGTCTGAACAGGTAGAGCATAAGCACTCATCACCTATTCAGACCTTTTAATTAAACTATACAAGCTCTATACTGAATCAACCTTGATTTATCATTTGGGTTGTTCTTCTGTTTTCAGTCTGGTTTCTCCCTGCAACTCTCCCTCTGCTGATGCTTGAAGCAACAACTCACCAGCTACATAACCGGATTGTACAACAACGAGACACCTTCCTCTGTGTGTTCGTCTCTCATTCCCCTTGAAGGATTCATCGCTGGTAAGATCCCCATTGTCTATTCCAAGGATACGACCATCACCATGCAGTTTAAAGGTTAATTCAAAATCCTGGTTAGGTACAATGATCCCGTTTTGATCTATGACGGTTACTTCCACATGAGATATCTCATGCCCATCAGCAGGTAGAATTACCCGATCAGCCTCCAACTTTAGAGCATAAGGAAGCCCGGCAGTAGTCAATTCATGCTCACAAACCTTCTCGTTTCCATTACGACCCACAGCCCGGATTTTGCCCGGTGTATAGGGAAGCTCCCATAGGATTAAATGATTAGGGTAATCCACTAGCTTCCTCTCACCGTATGATTCATCATTCACGATCAATTCCACGCTCTCACAATTGGTGAAGGTAACCAACCGTATCAATTTTCCACCGTATTCAGGAAATGTCCAGTGACCTTCCATGGCCGGAGATTTCCAGTGCATCGTCCATGTCGGATTAAATTCCGATTTCATATGTTCGTTAAATGCGGCTATGTGCACAACAGGCTGATTAGACCATAAACTTTGTTGGAGATAAGATACTGGTTTGCGGAACCCGCAAGTATCAATCAGGCCCGAAGACCACCCTTTGGAGGGATAGCTCGTTTCTCCCAAATAGTCAATTCCACTCCAAACAAATTGACCGATCACATAATCATGATTAGTGACATCAAACCAGGGATTTAGGGGCAAATAACCTTTAACACGGTTATCCTTACCCCGATAGTACGGGAACGTCTCGGTTCCAAGGATAAGCGTATCCGGCATGGCCGCTCTATAGTGCTCATACCACTGCTCCTGATAGTTTAACCCCAGAATATCCACTCGTTGTGCCAGTTGTTTGGTATGCTCCACTTTGGCCTCAATTGAACCCTCACGCAAGCTGATCGGTGTATTATGCGGCTCAAGCGCACATGTAACCGGTCGGGTTGGGTCTTTTTCATGGCAGAAGCCCACAAGTTGCTCCAACATTTTGAGCATGGATGGCTGACCTTGATTCTCCACTTCATTCCCAACGCTCCACATGAAAACACTGGGATGGTTCCTGTCCCTGAGCAACATTGCTTCCAGATCTTTTTCCCACCACTCATCATACAAATGCTCATAGAAAAGAGACTTCCATTTGTCAAAAGCTTCATCAACCACCAAGAACCCCATCTGATCACATAAATCTAATAATTCGGGCGCCATCGGGTTATGAGCAAAACGAATCGAGTTACAGCCCATTTCTTTCAGTTTCTGCAGCCTTCTCTTCATGGCTGTATCATGGTAAGCAGCCCCCAGGCAGCCTAAATCATGGTGAATGCACACTCCCTTTAGCTTTAAGTTGCTTCCGTTCAGCAATAAGCCTTTTTGTGTATCCAGCTTCACTTCTCTTATACCAAAAGGGGTGCAATAACGATCCACCTCTGTATTGTCGCAATAGATCGTCGTCTGGGCTTCGTAGAGCACTGGGTTGTCCGGTGACCATAGTTCTGGCTCTATAACTCGCGTTTTTTGCTCTATTTCCCTCGTTTCACAGCCCGAAAGAGTGACTCGGTTTTCCACTTTTCCTTTGATCTGTCCCTGTGGGTCCAGCATTTCAGTCATAATCGTACACTCTACGTCATGCGCGTGATGATTAGTGACCTGGATTCTGGCAGTCACCTTGGCTTCATCTGACGAAATTTCAGGTGTGGTAATGTAAGTCCCCCATTCGGTTATATGAATATAATCCGTACAAATCAGCCAAACATTACGATAAATACCGGCCCCCGAATACCATCTATCAGGTGAAAGAATCGTATTGTCCACTTTGACGGCAATCACATTCTCCTCATCCCACCGAATATATGGAGTCAAATCATATTGAAAGCTAACATATCCATAGGGTCGCTTGCCCACAAAATGCCCATTGATCCAAACCTCACTGTTACTGTGAATGCCATCAAATTGTATGTATACGCGCTGTTTTGGAGAGGAGGGCTTCACATTAAAATGCTTTCTGTACCATCCGACAGACCATCTCGGCAAATAAGCTTGATTGCCACCATACAGCATATGTGAATCAAAGGACTTTTCAATGCTCCAATCATGAGGGACTTGAAGGAGCCTCCAATGCTCATCGTTGTAGTCCATTTTCTCAGCCCCTGCGTAATTACCTTCTATAAATCTCCAGTCTGTTTTGAACGGCATAATCACTCTGCTTCCCATCATCTTGCCTCCATTTTATAAAGTGGATGAACGGATATAACAACAGTGCGGGATGACCATCACAAAAGACGTGTTGTCATTACAATATTTGAAACACCGGGCGATCTTCTATAAAGTGTACGGGGAGCATTGGAAATTGGGCGGAAAGTACATCTGCGAGATACTTCATCCCAGGTGCTTCACTTTCAGCATGTCCCAGCATGATAAGTGCTTTACTTTGCCCTTGATAGACAGCATCTTTAACATATTCTGGTGTTTCCCATTCTGGGCCCTCACCGGCAATGACTAAATCCACATTTTCATTTAGAAATAATGGAATGGCTAGTTCACCACCTCCCCTGTATCCTACTGAGATTCCCACTCGTTCACATGGCATGGAAACCTCGCCAGCCACCCGTACATAACGAATACGTAGTTTGGCTTTGATATATTCAGCGATCTCCTTAACCTCCATAGCCGGAATAGTCAAAATGGCGGCCGTCGGCTGCTGCTTTACAATGTAGTTGTGCCAGCCAAGCGCCTGAAGAAGCCCAACCATCACTCCATCCGGTTGATAACGATGTATGGCGTCATGAAACCGATAAATGCCTATACCTGCATCGGCAATGAGGCGAGATTTTTGCAAAAAAACAGGATCATGTAGTAAACATTCATGCATTCTCTGATGACTATAAAAGATGCCCTCATGCGTAATGATAAAATTTGCACCTAGAGAAATAGCTTGTTCTATCACATGCTGCGAAGCGGAGAAAGCGGTTACAATTCCTTGTACCTCAGTATCTATATATCTTGGGTCCAGCAGATCTACGGTGGTGTTGGGTATGCTTATCCCCTTGGTCAGATGATTCACAATCTGACCCATAGTCATGGTCATACACGTTCCCTCCTCATGGATAATGCATATCAATTGTACCATTTTAATTCAATTATAAGTGCTATTCTTTCTAGCAAAACAGCCAGTTCCAAAGGAGCCAGCTGTTTTACGAATGGTTCTACTATTTATACAGTACTCCTAAAATGGAGTCGATTCGTTCTTTTGCTCCTTGCCAGGATGTCATGACGGGGAACTCATATTGCTCTCTTGCTCTCAGATTCCATGGATGAGGAATGCAAAGCACCTTTTTCCCCTCCTCTAGCGCAGGCACTAAATTATGAGGACCATCATCAATCAGGAGATCATAGTTAATCAGGTTCTTTCGTTTACATGGGAAAAAGTTCTCAATCGGAATGAATGGCATATGTCTTTGAAGCCAGTTCCATTTCTCTACGACGGTCTTGGGTTCTGCCGCTGTCACAATAATGACATCAAAAGCATTGCAAAGCTTCTCCATCTCTTCTACAACATAATCGTCATACAGTTCAAGTTCCTCAAACAAACCCGGTCGCCCATAAAATACATCGTGCGTGCTTTTGGGATGACGTAGATGATCGGTGTTCCAATCTAACATTTCTTCATACCGAAGCGGATGAGTGGGAAATTCACTATTGTTATGGTATATGGCTCGTTTGACGAGATGGCAGATGGTATCGTCCATATCGACTGCAATGATTGGTTTTCTCATCAGCTTGCCCCTATTCACTCTGGTAAAATTTTTCACAAGAATATCATACTATAATTTAATATCGCGGTGAAGCTTAGGTATTGCTGTCCGATTAGATCTCGCCTTTGTTCAAGATAATTAACCGAGTACAACATTAGGTTTATCTACATAAATAAAATATATTAAAGCAAAAAAGTTAGGTTATTTTCATTAAAATAAACTAAATTCCAAACAATTATAAGCAATAAACACTATCAAACCATAGAAAATCACACTTAAATAATAAATCTATGTGTTTATGCTTAGAAAACACAAAAAATAACTAAAAAAAATCAATTGAATAACAAAAACTCAAATGATAGAATAACAAAAATAACTTTTCCCCAAAATGAAAGCGCTTAATTCGTGTTTAGCTTACTGCTATTTACACACTTACATACCTACTTCATCTCTGTATAGCAGGAAGTTGAATAATATATTTAGGGAGGAATAAAAATGAAGGTATTGTTAAGAAAAGCATTATTGTCTGGACTGGTCGGCTTGCTCATCATGATTGGTTTAGGAGGAGTTTTCTCCAAGGTAGAAGCTGCTTCAGGATTTTATGTAAGCGGTACCAAATTGTATGATTCTACAGGCAAGCCATTTGTTATGAGAGGCGTCAATCATGCTCACACATGGTACAAAAATGATCTTTATACAGCTATCCCGGCAATTGCCCAGACAGGTGCTAATACCGTCCGAATTGTCCTTTCTAACGGAAATCAGTACACCAAGGATGACATTAATTCCGTGAAAAATATTATCTCTCTTGTCTCCAACCATAAAATGATTGCTGTACTTGAAGTTCATGACGCTACAGGCAAAGACGACTATGCGTCTTTGGATACAGCTGTGAACTACTGGATTAGCATAAAGGATGCTCTGATCGGCAAGGAAGACCGGGTTATCGTAAACATTGCGAACGAATGGTATGGTTCTTGGAATGGAAGTGGTTGGGCTGATGGATACAAGCAAGCAATTCCCAAGTTGAGAAACGCAGGTATCAAAAATACGATCATCGTCGATTGTGCCGGATGGGGACAATATCCTCAGTCTATCAATGACTTTGGTAAATCTGTATTTGCAGCTGATTCTTTGAAGAATACGGTATTCTCCATCCATATGTATGAGTTCGCGGGTAAAGATGTTCAAACTGTTCGAACCAATATTGATAACGTTCTGAATCAAGGACTTCCTCTGATTATTGGTGAATTTGGCGGTTACCACCAGGGAGCAGACGTCGACGAGACAGAAATCATGAGATATGGCCAATCCAAAGGAGTAGGCTGGTTAGCCTGGTCCTGGTATGGTAATAGTTCCAACCTTTCCTACCTTGATCTTGTAACAGGACCTAATGGCAATCTGACGGATTGGGGCAAAACTGTAGTTAACGGAAGCAACGGGATCAAAGAAACATCGAAAAAAGCCGGTATCTACTAAAAACACATTAAGAAAGTAAAAAGACTCATGTATTCACTTGCCCCCTACTTTATGTGAAATTAATCTGGGAAAAAATCACCATATAACCTTCTGGGTTATATGGTGATTTTGATTTCATATACAGGCACAAGGCTAACCGAACCGATATCTACAATACGTTCCTTTGTCGTCTCTTTCCAGCCAGCCATGGTCGTATTGCTATTGAGAACCTTACCCTTTCGAATGGGGGAAACATATACGTACAACCCTTGCTCGATGAGCCGATGTTCAAATGCTTTCAAGCCTATTTCCCAGGTCGTATGGTTGCAGAAATTATCGTTGATCAGTTCGCCATCCATAAAAGCATAACCGATATCTCCAGTATAATGGATACGCAGCAGAGCTTCCTTGATTCCGTGAAAGGCATCTAATTCGAAATCAATGATAAATTTATCGTTATTTATCCTTTTCAAATTGAAATGGATTTCTTTCTTAGGAGCCTTTAAACGATACGTTTTGAATAAATTATTTTCTGTTATTTCAAGCAGTTCTCCACCGGAAATAGATGTGAATGAGGCGCCAAAATCCGGGAATACACTCAGGGTTACCATTTCTCGGTCCGTTGATTCCAGCCTTAGATCGCCCTCAGATACAAGTAGATTGGCATTTGTCAAAATGACTCTGTCCCGGCCTTGCATGTTTACCTTCCAAAATGTAAGACTTTGCTCATCAGTCATCGTGTAGATGGCAACTTTTTGACCACTTTCAGATACCAGATGGATGAGACTATCCTCCTCTTCAGCAACCTTAATGATCGTGCTCCCATCCAATTGATCTATCGAACCTTTGTCGATTGTGGCACTGATTATATCTTTTGACTCCATTACATACGTTCCTTGCATGCCCTCTGGTACAAAGAAAAAATAATATGCTTCTCCATCCTCTTCTATCCTTGTTATCAGCTGTGCCGTAGCATATTTGAGCTTCATTCCATCTAAATTGAAGTTAAATGGCAATATGGCATAACTATCACGTCCTAACGTCAGTTCACCTTGACTAGGGATTACAATCGTTTCCTCGGGCAGCTCAATGCTCACATTAAAATCGCACAGGTCGTAATTTTCGGCATGGTCTTGGAAATTATTTAGAAACAGGTAACCCGATCCGGCACTGGATCGCACTGCATATCGTAACGTATCCACATCGTAAGGGTCCATATGGGACGTATCCCCAGGCAGAATAGTCTTTGTTAGTGAGAATTGCTTTTGGAACGTTGAAAAAAAGTAATGCTGCAGCTTTGTTCTTTGGTATGATTCCCTTACTTGACCGAATTCGCCGATCATGGCGTTGAAATCATAGGATATTTTAGGGGTGGCTAGATCATTTGTGAACGGGTTAACCTTACCTCGAGGATTGGAACCCCCATGATACATGTAGTATCCGATCAGGTTACAGCCTTCTGCAACCTTCATGACAGTCATCGCTGGAACACTGCGGTAGGGAAATGCGAATCGATATTTATAAAACTGAACCATACCGCCACCCATTTCACAGCAAGCGTACGGATAGTCTTCAGGCGCGTATTGAGGCTCAAAATTGTAGCTCTTTGGAATCTTGTTATTATGCTTGTCTCGGAAAATGTATTCCGGTGTCGCAGGATGCTCGTTCATCCCCTCCATCCGTCCCTCTTCGTAGTAGATCCATGGCCAATAGGCATACCCGCCCCATAATGGCAGCATATCAGGTACAGGAGTTGTCGCTCCTCCCCATCCTGTGCACGTATAGATCGGAGTATCAATCCCTGCTTCCAGAGCCATTTCTTTAAGTTTTAACATATGCGAGTTACCGTCACTTCCGCTGTTTAACCACATATCATTAATTCCTACAGTCAAGGCCCACTGGGCAGATGAATGATTATGCTCGTTTTCGATTTGGGTGCCGATAATCGGCCCCCCTTCCTTATATAGCAGCCCTTTAACCTGGGCACCAATTTCGTTATACAATCTTCTCGTATAGAACAGATACCCCTCATCATTAGAACGAACCTCAAATGGTCGACCAAATAACCAATCCGGCATACCGCCGTTTCGAATTTCCCCATGATTGAAGGGGCCGATCCGAATGATGGAGTATACCTGATGTTTACCGCACAACTCGATGAAACGACGAAGATTCTTGTTCCCACTCCAATTAAAAATACCTTCAACTTCTTCATGTAGGTTCCAAAAAATATAAGTGGCAATGATGTTTACGCCGCCCATTTTTATTTTAATAATTTCGTCTTCCCAATAGCGTTCATCATAACGGGCATAATGGAATTCACCACAAATACCGAAAAAGGGCTCTCCGTCCTTCTCCATAAAATAGTTGGTGAATCCGATTTCCTCTCCTTTTGGATTGGTTCCGCCAAGTTTGATATGTCCTTTAACAATATGCTTTTGATCGTCTTTGACTGTAACCCGATAGTTTCTCATGGAGTTCACTCCCCTCACTCGTTAATCTGAATTCAGGATAAATTGATTCCACTTGCGCTGCCAGGCGATATCATTCCAGAATGGATGATGGGGAGCACAGTTAGAACAGAGGGTCATTCCCCAGAACCCAAGTGCCATTCCTTTTCGCAACACATATTCAGCGATAAATTTGCCGACTGGGCCTTCTTCAAATTGGGCATACAGCGGCGTGTAGCCTACATAACCTTCTCCTATGACTATTGGAATGCCGGAATGACGAGTCCATTCATGAATCTCTTCCAAACGGGTGTCGGCCTTCTGCAACATGGCAATTTTATGGTCTCCATACCGATCGTACAAAAATAAGTCCCATTGGTCGGGATCTACCCAGTCGTGTAAATAAATAAGCCTCATGCCGACCGGATTGCCTTCCATCCGCCAATTCTGCTCCGGAGGCAGGGTCCACTTTGCAAATGGAGGAGCATCTTCTCTTAATAGGGATTGTACGAATGGATTGGGGAACGGCGCCAACTCATCATAAAGCCCTGCCGCTTCCATAAGCTCATTGAGCACCCCTTTAATATAAAGATGAAAATGGGCAACCTGCATATTGCGCGCGACGTAAGCTTTAGGGTAGGCTTCATTTAACGTATAGCTTGCCGTCATCATAATATCGGGATAACATTGGCGAAGATATTCAATCGCTTCTTCTACATAGGGCTGCATGGCTTCAATTAGTGCTGGTACATTCGTTTCGGCTATGCCTTCAGACGTTCCGACGGCGTTTAACTGCCCAAATTCCACTTCGTTATGCAACTCTGTATAGATGATCTGGTTCCTATAGCCTTCTGCTGTGACGAAACGGATCAACTGATCCATTGATTTTGCAATGGCCATAAATCTCTCCTTAGGAGGTATTGCAGCTAATTCATCTCTAAGCTCAGCATGAGCCAGAAAGCTGGGACTCTGCTGATATTCCCAAGAGGATAACATAATGTAACAGTTATGAGCCTTTGCTTGTCTAAACAGTTCAAGTAAATGAGCGTGCCCGTCCAGTACTGCGCCGCCACGACAGTTATACCAACGCGTACGCTGGCCTACTTCCCCAAGGTTAGCAAACTCCAAGGGTCCAGGACGTTTGCCATCCGCTGTAAACAACATGAATGGCATAGCACATATTCGGATCGTATTGTAGCCTCTTTCGACCGCTTCTTTAAAACGGGCTTCAAGATCGCTGTAGGGCTCACCTTCCTGCGTCATTGTATACCAAGAAAAGTCCCACATGGTGATTGTCAATTTGCGCGGTACATTTCTCATGAGTTTACTCATTTGATTTCCCCTCCCAGCTCCAGTCCATATGGTTCAATGCTCCTTGATGGTTAGCTTCCAGCTTAAGCACCGATTCAAAATGCAAGATAGCTTCGTCCTGTCTTCCTAATCCAAGCAAACCAAGTGCTTTCATATAAGTACAATGAACCTGATTACGAATATTCAGGTCATCTTCAAAGATGAGAAAGTCGGGTAACGAGACCGCAAAATAATCCATTTTCACGGGCTCAAACAAGTGCCTTTCGGCGTAATCAATGAGCTTGTTGAATCGACGCTTTCCTTCCTTCGCATAACCAAGTTTCTGCCAGGCCACTCCTTGGTAAAATATCATATCTGGCTGTTGATCGTTATAATACATGGCGTTAATGGGTTCCCCCAGTCCTTGAGAGGCCGTGGAAAAAGCCTGCTTTGCCTCATCTGTTAATTTCAATAGCTCATACGCGCAGCCCAAATAATAATAGATATCGTTATCTTGGGAACCCTCTAGCTTACCTTCGCCAAGATTCTCTGGATATACTAAAGCCTCCTGCAGCCCTTTTACAGCCTGTTCAATCTGCCCAGACCTCAGGTCGGACTTCGCAAGCTCTACCTTGGCAAGCCTATACTGTCCAGTTACCTTCCCCTCTCCGCCTTCCCATGGATGAAATATTCTCCCTGTCAGCAAGGACAACGCTATTTTATGCTGCTTCATCGCATTGTGAGCGGTTACATATTCTAAAAACAGATCATCGCGAAGCTTTATGATTCCCGGATACCTCTCCATTAGGTTCAATCTGTCGTTGGGCTTGATGTTCAGCTTCTTATACAGCTGGTCAAGCTCATAAAGAACACGCGCGTCTGAAGTATTGCACGCAAATGCCTGCTCTAACGAATGACGAGCCTTCTCTACTTGGCCTTGTTTGTTAAAATATCCAAGAGCAAGATTACGGTGAACAACGGGGTAAGTATCGTCAATGGAACGAGACGTTTCCCAGCTGGAAATGGCATCCCAATGCCGTTTCTTGTCATAGAGTAAATTACCTAAGTAATAATGCGCCTTTCCATCCCCCGGTCTTGTTCGAATTGCAAATTGTAATACATCCAACTCAAACAGACTGTTAGGAAAGCAGTAGTCGGGAACTGCAACTGCGGCCTGAGCGAGAGCATAGTTCGCCTGCTCATGCTTGCCGATTTTAGCATAGCAGAAGGCCTGAACGTAATACAGCATAGGGTATGTTTTTGCCTGCTCTGGAGCTTCTTCCAACACACATACTGCATCCTCATAGAGTCCCGCCGCCGCATAGTCCGATGCTACTGCTATATAATTATGCACATCTCCACGCATCCATTTTTCCAGCTCTTCAAAGACCGTTTTAGCATCATCTCGTAACCCGAGAGCCTCTAATGATAATGCTTGCTCACGGTAAGCTCCAAAATCGGCGATATCGAGCTTAATCGTTTCCTTGGAATAGGCTATTGCCGCTTCGTAGCTGCCAAGCTTACGAAGAATAGCCGACTTCAGGTTGCGTGCTTTGTAGTTGCGAGCATTTCGGATTGTCGAGCGCTCCACGAATTCCAACGCTTCTTCATAGTTCCCTTTTTCTGTCGCAATCTGTGCCAGTGAGAAGTACCCGCTGTCTTGCCATGCCGCACTCCATACTGATTTATAAAATGCAGCGAACGCCTCATCCATCCGCTCTTGGTATTTTAGCGACAAACCAAGCTGGTAGTAGGCCTCACCATCATAGGGATTAGAGTTACGCCAGGTTACTCGTGAGATGGCTTTACGAAAGCACTCTTCACTTTCTAAATACAATCCTCTACGAAGAAGCAACGTACCGTATGCCACATTTATGCGGCTGTCATTTTTATCTCTTTTCAGGCCCTCAAGATAATACGCCTCGGGTTCAAAGGTAGCATGACGGTATTGCTCCAAGTGTTGTCCTGCTAAATACAATTCTTCGTTCGTTCTTAATTCCTCCGGTTCTGGCAGGGCGGCAGCAGCAGCCGGCATCTGTTCAACTTCCTTCTTCTTCGGCTGGTAGCTAATCAGCTCCCTTCCGGTCGCGTCTTTGACGGTTAAGCATAGTTCATAATCCTCATCCTCAGCCAAAATAACTGTCTTCTGTATAAAGGCCTTATTAGGTGTCAGATCTAAGGTTTCTTGGATATAAACTTTCCGCTGACTACTTAATTCCACAACAGCCTCACGAAATGACGAAGTTACATAGACTCCAATCTGTGCCGTCCCTTCGCTGCGATTTAATTCCAAATTAACGGCTGCGTCAATTGAAGCGTTTTTGACAATACCAATATGTTTGTAAGGCATAAAATACTGCGAGAACGATTTTTCTTCGTACGGCTGAAGCCAAGTGAAATCTGGTTGGTTATCGGTATATATCCCCGTCATCAACTCGATGTAGGGGCCGTCTTCGTCTGTTAGATTCCGGTCCCAAGCTTGGCCGAATTCGCCATTCCCCCATGTCCATTGCTTTTTTCCGGGAGAGATGTGATGGTTAGCCACATGCAAAAGCCCGGCTTGTTTCATATGGTCGTAACCACCTATGAAATTATAATCCGATTTATAGGCCATATATGAAGTGGGGACAGGAATATTTTTATATCGGGAGATATCTACGCCTTCAGAATAATCCATTTTATAATAAGTGCCTGTAGCAATTGGGAAACGGGATACATCTCGCTTTCCATGGTCGAACACGGCTGATACGTCTGGAGGAAAAACAGATTGTGTGTGCTCGTGTACCGCTATGGCTGGATTGGCCCACCATAGAAACGTTTGAGGCTCGGCAGTCCGGTTGTATAGCTGGGCCCCAACTTTAAGGTATGCTTTATCCGGTTGAAGTGTAAAACCAGCTGTTACTTTCGTGCCGAACATACGATCAATTTCGCTCACCCATACCGTTGCACTTCCATCCTCATGTTCTTCCAACTTGTATTCAACAGGTCCGTAGGTGTTGGGACGGTGATGCTGGGGCCAGTTGAACTCAATGCCTCCAGATATCCACGGCCCCAATAAGCCCACAAGCGCTGGTTTGATGACCCTGTTATAATAAACAAAATCGTAACCGTTGGTCTTGTCGACCGCACGATAAATGCGGCCTCCCAGCTCTGGCATGATCTCAATGCGCAGATATTTATTTTCCAGAAAAACCAACTGATAATTCTCAAGCTTCTTTTCATCCTCAATTTTATCAATTACCGGATGCGGATACACTCGACCGGAGCTTCCCTGATAGACACGTTTCTCCAGAAACATTGGATTTTTGTCGGGTTTGCCAATTCCATACGTGGGGATCTGCACGGTTTCCTCCCACACGCGTGCCTTAGCGTCGAAGATGCTCAATTCCATCACTCCCTCATAGTCGCTCTTATATTCAGAGCTTACAAGTAAGCGACAGTACAGACAATTGACAATCCACTGTTTATGATGGACTATATACGTATTTCATCATTAGAGCCGCCTAAGGCTAGGAGATGGATAGATTATGAATAAGAAAGCTGATGGATTTGAGGGTGAAAAGTTATATGTCCTTCCACCCTATATGCTGGATAAATTAAATATGAATCCGCTTACAAAAGATCTATATATTACGGATATAGGCTGCTTCAGCCATGCCCGCCATCATTTTCGTGAAAGAATGCACGGATGTGACTCTCATATATTTATCTACTGTACCAGCGGAAAAGGTTGGATACGAACAAAGGATAACCTAACGATTGACATGACGGAGCGAAGCTTTGCGTACATTCCCAGGGACATGCCCCATGCTTATGGGGCTGACGATGGAGATCCTTGGACGATTTACTGGTTTCATCTTAAAGGGGACCAAGCTGATGATTTTATGGCATTATTTGAGCCTTTTAAAACGTATATTTCGATGGCTTCCAGTGATGAAGTCAAACTACTAGAGCTATTTCATCAGTGTTACGACCTTTTACTGAACAAATCATACTCCATCATACATTTAGTTCAAGTATCGCAAACTGTCCGTTATCTGCTGAGTTTTGTTGTATCGGTTGCATTTCGCAAGGAAGACAGTACGTACCAGAGTCATGTGGATAAGGCAACACGCTATATGAGTGAACAATTGGAATCCACCCTTTCGCTTGAGGAGCTTAGTCGGCATGTTCAGGTATCCAAGCAGCATCTGAACTTGATATTCAAGCAATCCACCGGCTACTCTCCTGTCGATTACTATTTAAGAATGAAGATACAGAGGGCCAGTCAGCTTTTGGATTTGACGAATGCTTCTATTAAAGAAATTAGCATACAACTCGGTTTTAGGGACCCTTACTACTTCTCCAGGCTATTCAAAAAAATAATGGGCTGTTCTCCTTTGGAATACCGAAATAATTTGAAGGGGTGATCTATGTTCATCAGGAGCGTTCAAATTTGCTTCTGTCGGGCTACCGCAAGGTCACAGATCATTTACGAATCAGGGGTGCAGGGTCTATACTTAAGGTTAAAAAAGGAAGTTTTGTATGCTCCTCACGTTGAATCGAAGACTAAATGCAGCTATGCCGCTAATTACACCAATCAGCATTCTAATTGGCGTCCTGATCGGTACGCCGTTGTCACAATATACCGAACTCTCTCCCTGGCTGTTTGCATTCATGACCTTCGCGGGCAGCATCAGTATGGGGTTTAAGGATTTTGTCCATGTGATAAAGCATCCTGGTCCGCTGATCGCCTGTCTGTTTATTCTTCACCTGGCCATGCCGCTTCTCGCCATGATGCTAGGGCATCTGGCCTTCAGTAATGATCCTTATACGATCACTGGACTTATTCTTGGTGCAGCTATCCCTACAGGTATTTCCAGCTTCGTGTGGGTCAACATCTATAAAGGCAACACGGCGCTGACATTGGCGATCATTTTAATTGATACGATTTTGGCCCCATTCGCCGTGCCGGGCATCATGTCCCTGCTGATCGGAGCGGATGTGCAACTTGATACCTGGGCGATGATGCAGAGCCTGTTCTGGATGATTGTCGTTCCTTCGCTAATCGGCATGGTGTTGAACGAATGGACTAAAGGGAAGATCAAGCAGGTATGGGGACCTCGGCTAGGCCCGTTCTCCAAGCTGGCTATGGCTCTTGTCGTCATGATTAACGGATCTGTCATCGCGCCTTATCTGGTCGATTTTAACCTCAAGCTTGTCGGAGTATGCCTATCCATAGTCGTCCTTGCTACCACTGGATATGCAATCGGTTATCTGATATCAGGGCTGATGCGGTGGAATAATGCAGACCGTACGGCGCTTGTCTTTAACGGCGGCATGCGCAATATCAGTGCGGGAGCCGTGCTTGCCATCACCTACTTCCCGGCCCCGGTAGCGCTGCCTGTTGTACTCGGGATGATTTTCCAACAATCTACAGCATCTCTGGTTGGGTTTCTGCTGAGTCGTCGCGACCGCGGCAACGCCAAGGAAAAGCGCAATACGGCTTCAGTTTCTTAAGCAAAGGGGGCTGGCAGCGGTTCCAGACGATAAAACTCCTCCTCATGAGGAGGAGTTTCGGAAGGGCATTTCTATGCGTACATGGTTGGAAGCCTAATTAAAATATGCATGCACAATCATATAAATGGTTGCTTTCCACTTCATAACATTTCTTTTGAATCGTGTAGGGTAATAAACTAAGCCCCTGTAAAGAGCCTTTCGTGGCACAACGTTCAAGCCACATATTACCCTAAGGAAACTAAGAACGAGTTACACAGGTTGCAAAGTCTAAAACAGCTTTTGCGTAAGATTTTGAAATTGTGACTTCACTCCATCTTTCTGAAGTTCTGATTGAAGAACCTGATTAAAGGTTTGAAGTGCACGCTGGAATTTATTTTCACCAAGTTCCGTAATACGAGTATACACACCTCGTCGATCATCCTCGCATGTATGTCTTTGTAAAGCCCCGCAGTTTTTGGCTTCCATTCTAACTACGAGTCTCGATGTCGCACTTTGACTTAACCCCACCAATTCTTGAAGTTGCTGCAGTCGTAATTTTTTTTCCTCAGAATTGGATATAAAACCCAACACATAAAACTCCTTCAAGGATAAATCATAATTTTGTAGCAGAGCTTGTTCTAACTTATCATTTAAAGTGGAATGGATGTGTGACAAAGACAACCATACATCCAAAAGTTCGTTTTCATGTTGCAAGTTTAGACCACACCATTCTATATTGAAGTATCTCCACTTAGTTTAACCTATTGTATCAAGCTTAAATGGAATGGTCAAAACCCATACAATATTAACAATATGTGAGTAATTTTGTTTACAGAAAGAACCATAACAATGCATTAACTTGAACAAAGCCCCAGTCCTAAATGTAAAAGCGTTGCGTTACAATCTTGTGCTTCAAAATTGATCTTCCACGATTATAACCAGAATTTTGGGTATTGTCTGTTTTTGAATACATTATTGTACAACAAAGCTATACATACGATGATAATGGAACCAATCAGAACGGGAGATACAAGAAAAGTCCAGCAATCTCTGAATTCTTTTTTAGGGATTCTAGCTACTGATTGATCGTCTTCTAAGCACAAAAAAAGACGAGCCCATCGGCCCATCTTTTTTGCGACTGCTTATTTACGTACGACATCGTAGCCTTATCCTTCAGCAGTTGGATGACTCCATGCTAATCCAGATAGTGTCCTGCGCCAACAACGATGAAATACTCTGCTTTTTCATCACTGTTAAGATAGCTCTCGATTTTATTGGCCATACCGATATTCCGATCGGTCAGCATTGCTTTGTTATATTCAGGGTCAGTAGACCGCTGTTGGTGAATTCGAGCAGTTACTCGTCATCTCCTGACTTCCACATTTCAGCCAGTTGATCCACGTTGTCATCCAGAGTATCGTAATTGTCCAACGCACCATTCAGATTCTTCGTGGATAGAAACTGTCATCCGCAAGGTGGATCGATCCTACGAGATAAACGGTATTCCCACTATTCCCCACTCCCCACATGAAACCACGAGCGTTTTCGTTGGTTGTTTGGGAGAACAGAAGCACAGTGCGGGATTTCTGATCCCATTGAACATAGTAGCCAGTGGAGTCACCGATCACCCGAATCGGCTACACATCGCCAGTATTTTGTCTGATAGCTACGGCTAGAATGTAAATACGAAGTTTATCTATGGTTGTATTTCCCACTGACTAGTGCCATTATTCATAAAAGATATGAGCGATTTTAGCGCAATTTCTACCATATCACTCACCGCTTGATCAGTATAAAATGCTGTATGTGGCGTTACAATGACATTGGGAAATGCCTTTAAGATGGCCAGTTGGTGATTGTTCAGGACATTCAAACGGTGATCCTCATGAAAGATGCCCAATTCATCTTCAATGACATCCAACCCCGCAGCCCCTATTTTGCCCGTCTCAATACCATATATCAGCGCTTCGGTATCGATCAGTGGTCCCCGTCCACAATTCACGATGCAGACGCCATCCTTCATTTTAGCGATACTATCCCGATTGATCATATGGTAGTTGCTATCGAATAATGGTGCATGCAGGGTGATTACATCACTGGTGGAGATTAGCTTTTCCAGCGAAACATACTCTATCAGACCCCTTAGATTATCATTCTCGTAAATATCGTAACCTATAAGGTTACATCCGAATCCAGAAAGATTTTTGGCAACAGTAGCTCCGATCTGGCCGGTACCTATAATCCCCACAGTTAAGTTTCTGATTTCTCTACCTTGAATACCTGCCAAGGTGTAATCTTGTACGGTGCCTCGCGCTAAAATCTGTTGTGCTCTACGTTCACACATTAGAATTAACATCGTGGTAAAATCCGCGACACTATTGGGCGAGTAAGTAACATTCGAAAAGCGTATGCCATACTCTTTTGCTGCAGCTCTATCTACATAATTGTATCCGGCGCTCCTTAGTGCGAGATACTTGACCCCAACCTTTCTTAAAGCTTGCAAAGTTGCTCGGTCCGCTTTATTGCTCCCTTGTATCGTTACAGCCTCAGCGTCTTGAGCATGAATTGCGGTCTCGGCATTTAACTCTTGATTCACATATCTGATATCCAAGTCAAACTCATTCCCAAATTTCTCAAAGTATGCCGCTTCGTCAGGACGCGCTTGATAAACTACGATTTTATTCAAGGTTAAAAACCCCTTTCGGTGATACAGCTTCATCATGGAAATTGGAAATACGTTACCGGGCAGCATAATGTGAATATATTCACATTATGCTGCCCGTATATCGTCCAACGTCAGCCGAATAGTGTAAACATTTTAAATTGGTGCATTATAAGAAGTATGGCAACAACAAACTGATAACAATAACCATTATGGCTCCACCGATCCGGTTGGCGATAGTTGCAAATGGCATCATCCCCATCCGCTCCGAAGTTGACAATACCCCGATAGCACCGGTTCCTCCCAGATTTCCTAAATTAAGACCCACTGCGATCATCGAATCAATGGGGTGGAATTTCATAAGCTTGCCGACAATTAATGAACCTATCACAGAACCGATAACCCCAAAAATGATAATGACAAAATTCGAAACTGTAAAATAGGAGGACACTTGGCTCAAGTCAAGCGATGCAATCCCAATCCCCGTGATGAGGAACGGTAAAAAGTTTCGAACCATAAATCCTTGCCAAAAGTCACTGGATTGGCACAAGCTATCATCCAAAAAGCCAGTTGCTTTCACAATAATGACCAAAATTACAGCCCAGGCTATAAAGTTAAGCTGTGGTATAAGGCTCTGCAAAATGTTACCAGCGATTATAAAAACAACCGAAACAAACAACCCTGCACCTAACTTTGTAATATCTTTCTTCAAATCACTCGAGACTTTAGCTTTTTCTTCTGCGGGTTGGTCTGCATTTTTGCGCACATTCTTCAGTAATTCGCCATTACCTGTTAGCGAAGGATAGCGCTTGCCAAGTTTATGCAGCAAGCCGGCGAAAATGACGCAAATCAGATTTGAAATGTTCATGTATACAAGGAACTGCCCAGAAAAAGTTCCTGCCGGCTTGTGAAAAATCGGGCTATAAATGGACGGAACAACGGCGATTGCACCAGAAGAACCTCCAGAATAATTCGGCAAACCGATCATAAATAGACCTTCCAGCAGCGTTGAACCTGTTAGGAGCGATCCTAGAATTAAGAAGATGAATACAAAGGCCAGAGCACCAATAATGCACGGTAATAGCCGTAATGAGATGGAGACAAGCACCTTCCGATCCATACTAAGGATCGAACCGATGATGATTGCTGATAAAAATAAATTGACAAAGCCCGATCCGATCAAACCAGAAATATTCGTCTGCACGTAATCCGGAATCAGACCAAAATACACGAGTGCGGAGCCACCGAATAACGGTAGAAGGATCGCTCCTCCCATCCAACTGCCGAAAATGGGAATGACGCCTCCAACATATGAGAACAAACCACCAGCCATCAAGAGAAATGCAATCGAACCGATAATATCTTTATTCAAATTCCCGGTATAGACGGCAAGCAATATGATGATAGAAAAGGGAATGTAGTATTTTAACGACAATCCTGAAATCTTTATTTTTTTTAATTGAGCTATGAAATTCGACTTCGGCGGAATAGCGGTAACCCCAATTTGCTTATCCATAGTAAACTCCCATCTGATTATTGTTATAGCGCAAATTGTTTAGCTGGATGAGTGATAACCCCCGTTAACGCGGATGCCGCGGCCACTGCCGGGGAAGACAAATAAATCAGCGACTTCTTGGTTCCCATTCTGCCGATAAAGTTGCGATTGTTAGTACCTAGTACCACCTCATCGTCGCTCATTAAACCATATGGTTGCCGGCAACATAATCCGCAGCAAGGATGCGATACACTGGCGCCGGCATCAATGAACGTTTGAATATAACCGCGTTCCATCGCTTCTTTGTAAACATTGATGGTTGCCGGAATCACGATCATTTTCAGGAAAGGAGCAATTTTTTTACCTTCAAGAATTTTAGCTGCCATCTCCATATCTTCAATGCTACCGTTGGTGCAAGAACCAATATAAACCTGATTCAGTTTCGTTCCTTCGATTTCGGAAATAGGGTGGACATTATCAACTCCTTGCGGACATGACAATTGGGGCTCGAGCTTACTGACATCGTAATGAAGAACTTGTTCATACTTGGCGTCTTCGTCTACCTTCAGCCAGGAAATATCATTATAGTCCATGTCATAATACTCAGCTGTTTTTTCATCTGCTTCGAATAATCCTACCTTTGCACCAGCTTCCAAAGCCATGTTAGCTATAGTGAATCGTGACTGCATACTCATGCTGCGCACGGCAGTTCCTGTAAATTCCATCGACTTGTACTGGCCGCCATCCGATTTGATGTCACCAAGGATTCTTAAGATAATATCTTTTGCTCCGACACCTTTCGGAAATTCACCATCAAGCACAATCTTGATGGCCGAAGGAACTTTGAGCCAGATCTCGCCCGTTGCCACAACTGCTGCCATTTCGGTATGTCCAATGCCAGTACAGAAACAGCCTGCCCCGCCATAGGTCGTTGTATGGCTATCTGTCGCTACGACGATTTCACCTGGTCTTGCGTATCTCAGCTCATGCATCAGAGAATGGCAGATTCCCTCGCCCTTATGAATGTTTTTAATTTGATATTTTTCGGCCAACTCAAGCCCATCCACAAAATGGGCAGGATCGGTATCAGCTTGGTTGGTCGGCATCAGATGGTCAAATATGATTACTCCGCGATCCGGATAGATCGCTTTGGTCACATGCATATCCTTTAAAGCGCGCTTTAGGAACGAAGTGTAAATATCATGGATCATATATCGATCAGGCCGAGCGATTACCATGTCACCAGGGGCCAGACTTTGTTCTCCCGTATTTTTCATTAATAGTTTTTCAGCCAGTGTATGTCCCATTGTTTTGTTATCTCCCTTCTGCCTCAACTTTTTCCATTCGTTTAATGATATTGGGGATTAGTCCGCCATCTTGAATAATTTCAAACAAGTTATTGGACACCTTGGGAATGCTGAAGCTCTTGCCGTTGACTGTAACTGACTGGTTCACTTCGACGGTCAGGATGTCCCCTTCTTCGCAGTGCTCAGGTATTTCTGCATTTTCAATCAGCAGCATCCCGTTATTGATCGCATTTCTAAAGAAAATGCGGGCAAAGGATTTAGCGATGATGCAGTAAACACCATGTACATTAATCGCTTCGGCGGCCATTTCCCGCGATGATCCGCAGCCAAAATTTTTGCCAGCTACAATAATATCTCCCGGTTGTACCTGAGATGCAAATTCGGGGCGAAGTGTTTCAAGACAGTGCGAACCCATTTCCTTTTTATCGAGAATAACCCCGTGCCGGCCCGCAATAATAGTATCTGTATCGACATCGTCCGGGAGTTTCCATATCTTTCCAATAAATTTCTTTTCCATAAAAATCTTCTCATCCCTTCGAATTTAATGTAATACAGCCCTTCAACGCGGAGTTGGCAACGGATTCTGCGGAAGCCAGGTAAACCAGCGAGCCCTTTGAGCCATTGCATCCCTTATAATTCCAGCAACTAGCCGATAGCATCGTTTCGCCTTCAGCGATAACACCTTTTGAAGTTGTCACACAGCTGGCACAGCCTGTGCTCAAGATTTGCGCACCGCTATCGATAAAGGTTTGAATTAGCCCTTCAGAAATAGCCTGTTTGTAAACTTCATTAGTTTGTGGTCCAATCGATAACCGCATAGTAATGGGAATCCGTTTTTCTTTCAGAATCGCTGCAGCTGTTCTCAAATCCTCAATACTGCCTCCTGTGCATCCGCCGATGAAACAAGCCGACAGTAGAGTGCCTTCCAATTCAGCTGCAGGTTGCGATTGATGGATCGACCCCGGCAGAGCAACCATTGGTTGCACATCTCCTAGATCATAGCTTTCTTGGCCCGGTTCTTGATAATCCATATGAAGAAAAGCTGTCACAGCACCGCTTCTCGAAGCCAATTGGCAAAGATCTGTTGTTTCTTTCCGGGATAAGGAATTTAAGCCCTTACCATAAAATCCGATGGCTTTGCCGTCGTATTTAAGCTCTTCTGATGCTAAAAAAGAGATTAAGAAATCTTTAATGGACGCTTCTGGTTTGAGTTGACCCTTAAGTTCAATGTACACAGTTTCCGGAACCACTAGATTCATCTTGCCGCTGGCACACACATGAAGCAATTCGGATGGATTCACATGTAAACCGAGAGCCTGCTCTACACCGAAAATGCTGTTGTGCTTGCCTGGCGAAACAACGATGTCACCAGGTTTTACATATTGATCCAGCAGAATATGATATCCGATGCCTTGGGATTGGACAAATTTCAGTTCGTGCTTGCGAGCAAACTGAATGAGCTTCTTCTGTATTTCAGCCGATATGAAATTCCCAGCGGGAGTATCGAAATAGAGCATCACGATCACCCGCTCAGGCGCTTCAAGCCGCTTTATATTTTCTAATTCATTAACAATTTCCAATGGTAAACTGTCACTTAAAACGATGTAGTTCGGTTCAATAACTGTAGTTACTCCAGACTTTTCGTTTAAAATAGATTCGATCATCGTCATATCAAACTAGCTCCTTCCCTATTTCTCTTATCTTTTCGGATATGATAGACCCCATTTCGCTTGTCCCAATCCGTTTACTTTCCGGTAAGCAGATGTCCATTGTCGCGTATTTTTCATTTAGTACCTGTCTAACTGCTTCCTCAATGGTCTGGCTCTCTTTTTCCAAACCGAAAGCAAACCGCAACATCATCGCGCCAGATAAAATAGAACCGATGGGATTGGCGATATCTCTGCCTACAATGGAATAATCCTTATTGTGTATTTGGTTAGGTGTAAACAAACCTTTTCCTTGGCGATTGAGCTCCGCTGACGGAAGTACATTCGGTGTTCCTGCCAATGCGGATATTTCATCCGAAAGGATATCTCCGAACATACCAGACGTTAGAATGACGTCATAGTTATGAGGATTGGTAATGACTTGCGCAGCGGCATCATCAATGTACTGATTCACCAGAGCTACATCCCGATAATCTGCACTAACCTCTTGGACAACCTCACGCCACAATTTCGAACTCTCCAAGATAACCGCCTTATCCAAACTTGCGACCTTCTTGCTGCGCCCACGAGCAATTTCAAACGCGGCACATGCATTCGCTTTGATAATTTCTTCATTATAGTACTCTTTATCAAGTGCTTCTCTGCCATAATCCCCGATTCCCCGGTATCTTCTGGACATGAGCATGCCACCGGCCAGATCACGAAGCAAAAGAATATTAAACCCCTCGCCAATGATACCGTTCTTCAGAGGGCTCAAATCTGCCAATGATTTATATACGGAGATCGGCCGAAGGTTTATCGTAAGCTGTAGCTTTTTTCTAAGTAGAGAAAGAACATAGCTTGGACGCTTTTCTTGCGGCAATTCCGGATACTTATCGAGCCAGAGGCTTCCCAATAATATTGCGTCGCTTTCTTGACATTGCCTTAGGCTCTTATCGGGAAGGGGTTCGCCATACTTTTGAACGGCTTCGGTTCCGGCTTCACATCTTTCAAAATGAAAGGTATGATGAAATACGTTGCCGACTTCATTCATCACTTTGATCGCTTGCTCAATGATTTCTTTACCGATACCATCTCCATAAATAACCGAGATATTGTATGCCATCTACCTCATCTTCTCTTTTTAATATTACGGAATAATATTTTTAAGCATCCAAGGAGATTACCGTTATATTCCATGGATTTGCCGAAACATATAAATAATTACGATCACCACTTAAGTACAACGTTGTACTAAAAATAATCAACATCATTAACTATCCAATACACACAAGGCATACACTATCCTCCTTTTTAAAGTTTCGGCCGCATTTTGGAATTAAGTTTTAGTACAATGTTTTAGTACAACGTTTTAGTATAACGTTGTACTAATTGACAAATTCATTCTATATCAATAAAATGAACAAATCAAGGACATGTTCTATTTTTCACAATTGTTCACATTTACAGAAAATTAGATTAGGATTATATCTAAGGAAAGTATGACCAATTATTTATTAGACTGGAGACCTTAAGATGGTTACACTGAAGGATGTTGCTAAATTAGCTGAGGTATCTGTTTCGACGGTTTCCATTGTTATTAACGGCAAAACTAAGGAACGAAATATTCCCTCGAAAACCTACAATAAAGTAATGAAGGCGATAGATGAATTGGGGTATCAGCCGAATGTTAGTGCAAGACGTTTACGCAATTTAGATCGGGCCAAGCCAATTATTGCCTTATATTGGACATTAGATGCCCGGACGAACATGCTGACGGCACTGTTAGCGGGGATTCAATCCGAAATAGAAAAAAAACAATTTGATTTTGAGCTTGTTATACGTATTTATACGAATGATCAAATCGCCAAAGATGCTAAAGAGATCATGAATAATACGTATAATGGAATTATTATAGGTGCTACTTCCGAGGCGGATCTTGCGTATTTGGAGTCATTGTCGCCCCGTATGCCAATCGTTTTGATTAATCGCCAGTCTAAAAAATTCTCTACTGTTTATGTTGACTCTGGCGAAGTTGCAATAGAGGCGGTTTCTTTGCTTACTAAACAATCGATACAAAAAATCGGAGTAGTGGCAGTAGAAAGTCCTTATGTTGCTTCCAACCAGCGAATAAACGCTTTTCTTGAAGAGTGCAGGAAGCAGCATATTTTAGTTGATCATTCACACATTATAACGGCACCGAATTCGCTTGCCGGTGGAGTAACCGCAGCCGGGAGATATCTCCAAATGACGGATAGACCTAAAACTATATTTTGTGAATCGGATACCATCGTTATGGGAATGATCCATGAATTTAACCGTCTGAAAATTAGAATCCCTGAGGAAGTTGCTATTATATCGATCGGGATGACTGGACCGGATGCTACCCAATATTCTACACCGCCCATTACAGCCATTGATATACCATCCGAGAAAATAGCCGCTGCAGCTATATCTATACTTTATAAATCGTTATCCCAGAAGAACCTACATGACCGGTTGTTGCCTGTTCATCAAAAAATAGCTCCGACAACTTATATTCGAGCATCATTCCCTTTACCACCGGATGATATCCTTAACTTTCCGAGGGCATGAAAGGCTGATCATAAGATCCTTTTTGTTTTCCTTATAGGTGAAGGCCATGATCTTTCCTTTGGAGCATCGTGACCTGACCACCAGCCCGCTTTGAAGAAGTTTTCTTTATTACTAATGGTTGCAAGAACTTTTGCGGCTTTAGGTAGTTTCGTAATGTAAGAACCTGTAACGGTGTAGAAGTACTCTTCGTTATCGTAAGGGGCTGTAATCGCATTATCCTGTTTGACATTCGCCAGGAAGACCCCTTCGTATCTTTCCCATGTTGGTCCAGCAAACGCAAATTGAGGAATCCATTTTTTTACATTAACCATCCCCATATTTCCATAAGCAATGTAAGGCTTCCCTTTCTCGACAAGTTTATCGGAATCGAATGTATTCACAAGCACATCGGCATGCTGCTGATCATCGGTCACTTTAAAACCGAGATTTTTGAGCGCATAAGCCGGTTCACCGAGAGCAGCTACCGTAGAAGGTTTAAGAACTTTGCCAACGGGTTGGTTATTGCCTAATGCCGTTACATCAAGATCGTATTTTGAGGCCAGCGAGTGCAGATCGTCATAGGCGACTGCAAAGTCACCCGCTTCATATCCTTTTCCGCTTTTTAATAACATCGTGACCACTTTGCCGGATTTAAGCAATTCATTAACGGTTTTGATGGCATCGTTATTGGTGTTTCGAATTAAAACATAGGCAGAATGATTCGGCATTTGTGTTGCCGGAATCGATACGGAAGTCACCGGAGAGGTTTGGCCCTCCAACACTCCAGCTTCTCTAACCACATCACATTCAAATCCTCGTAGGACTGGAAAATCCTGCGCAATCCCGCCAGCTACGGAAGCATAATCTGAGACGTTAATACCATCATATAAAACCATGTTTGCAATGCCGTGTTTTGCCTGGTGCATATTTATGATAAATGAACCTGCAGGGTAGGTCTTGCCAGCAGCTGCTTTACTCATTGAAGTTCCGAACGTCACAGCGATAGAAGGTAATGAGGGGCTAAAGATCGTTTCACTAATTTGTGGGAAGCCTACTCAAACAATCAGTAATAATAAGCTTAGCTTTTTGTTTCCGATGTTTTTCTTCAAAGAAATCCTCTCCTAGATCATAATAGGTTGGAAGAAAAACATCGTAGCTTGGGAAATGGCGGCTTCACGAGCTTAATTTTATCTAAATCACTCATGAATTCACTCTTCCTTTGAACATACGAAGAAAATTATACTTTTTTTAATACCTATTCAATAATACCCTATGCTTTTAAACCATGTGAATTAAACTACACTGCCCGTTAGTTCAATGGATTCATATACAACTAAAATCCAAACTCTGTTACTCTTTCAAGCCACTCACGCATAAGTGACTCAAATAATAGAGCCTGTTCAATCTGAAGATTATGGCCTGCTCGATCTAGAACGGCAAAGGTTGCTCTAGGATAATTGTCTAAAATTCTAAAAGCATCTATGTAACCAACAACTGCATCTTGTCGCCCAAGAGTAAATACTGTTGGTTTATCGAAAACTAATTCATCTATATTGGTGGAAAATCCATAGTTTCTTTGAATCTTGCTAAGAAAATCGTAGTCAGCAATCTTACAACCTGCCACGATCTCTTCAGAATACCTTTTCCAATTATATTCATTGAGAACAACTTGATTTGCGCTAAAATCACTTATTTGCTCTTCACTTAAGGTGTCCATAAACTCGCGATCACAATGAACAACAAAATGCTCGGGAAGTATTCTTCTTTTGTGTTCAGGAATAATTAATGGACAAATCAGTGCAGCTCCACCAATACGATCTTTATGTCTATTAATTATTCCTCTTGTAATATAACCACCGTATGATTCGCCTGCTATGAGATAATCTTGGTTTGGGACAAGAGTTTCAATAAAATTTATAACTGCTTCTAGCATATCATCTGAATTACATATTTGATCGTAATCCTTTGTTTGTCCCATTCCAGGCAGATCAAGATAGATACGACGCCAACCGGGGATATCTTCAAATATCGGTTCCATACACCCACTCATTAACCGATGGTCTGGTGTAAAACCATGGATCATTATAATCGGTTTGCCTTTACCAATTTCCTCGTAATATATATTGGCATTCTTGACTTTACAATATGGCATACAGACTCCTCCAATTGATTTATTTATAATGTGCTTATACTAAAGAAAAATCTACATTGCTTTATCTAGCACACCAGATCTCCGTTTCCGTTTCGTTTTGATTATATACGCATATATAATATATGTAAAGAACACTTGTTCGCCCTTCTTGTTTCCGGAGTTAAACCAACCTGCCTGTTTTATTATTCATCACCATATAAAGTAGAAAAACAAAAATCTCATCTATTAATTACCTTTGTCTCAGCTATAATGGTTACTCACATGTGTGGTGTCATAATTAATGAGAACTCATTGACTCGAATTTATTCGGTCCACCCTAATTTTTCAAATTTTATGAGAATATACGCAACTCTAAAAAGGAGTATTTATACAATCAATAAGAAGTTGTACTACTTCTTCATTGTCAATTGTTAGCGAATAATAATGTTTTAGAATAAACAATAAAGAACTAGACTGAGAAAATAAAGTTACAGACTGGCGACGCGTGGCCCGCATGCGCAGCTGCAGCTTGCTCTCCCGGCTCTTCCGGAATGAAGTCCAGCTTTGCGATCGGCGCGCTAGCGACGGCGGCCGGTGTAATTAGAAAATATAGTCTTATACTGGTAAATAAAGTATTAAAGATATAAACTACGAATATGCTTTTTTCTTGAGCCCTCTCATATGATGAGAGTAATTCAGTATTCGAGGAGATGATTTTGATGAACAAGAGCATAGGGATTAAGGATATTTTGCTAAGGTTCGACGAGATTTCGAAGCATTATGTTCGGGAGCTGGACAAGTATAGTCTGGCGGAACTGTGTCGCAAGCCAAGCGAGAACGAATGGTCGCTTGGGCAAATGTACCTGCATCTGCCCCATTCCACGCTGAACTTGCAGCTCCTTCTTGCGGAGCAGTGCATGGCGCTCGGTGGCGGCAGCGAGGAGGGCGGCGGGAAGACGGAGGCCGGCCATGCCGTGTTTGAGCAAGGGAGCTTCCCACCGGTTCGCATTCAGGTACCGGCCGACTTGCTATATACGCCTCCTCAGCCAGAGAGCAAGGAGCAGCTTGTCGCCAAGCTGGAGGAAGCAAGGCGCCGCATGCATGAGATTGGGGCGTCGCTGCAGAACATAGACCCAGAGCGGCTGCAGCGAAAGGCGACTCATCCGGCCGTAGCCTTCGGCGCGTTAAACGCGGTCGAATGGTTCACGATGGTGGAGATGCATTACCGTCATCATCTTCTTCAAAAGGAGCGGCTGGACGCTTTCTTACAAACTGCAGAGTTATTAGGCTAACAGGACACGATAGTTGAATGTTGACCACAACAGCGGCCAGTCTAGGATTTTATTTTCGCGTCCTTATCTGCCGCTGTTGCATTTGTCGGATCAGTCTAAAACTTTATTTTCTTCGGGCATCAATTATGATTATTTTTCTGTGTACATACAATAAAGTTGTGTACTAAACGAGTACTTATTTTAATTTCATTTTATATTAATATGTGCGTCAATTTTTATATTTTCTAATATCTCTTTAGAATACAATTTTTGTAATAGAAGTTCTAAAATTAGATCTTCGTACTTTTTAAGCTCTTTTTCTATCCAGTAAAAGGTATTACCTGAAATTTCTTTCATGTCATCAAAGGATATATCTTCTCATAAAGGAGTTCCTTAAATTTTGCTTCCTACAACAGCAAATCACTGGATTTTCCCTGCTGGTCAGTGTCAATGATGCAGCCAACTGAATGTTTAGTGCAGACAAAAACAGCTCCTGCATCTGCAGGAGCCATTCTCTGAACGGACACAATTATCTTTTGTGCATTCCTTTGCGCTGACGATAGGAGCTACTATGTTTTCTCCCCGCTTTGGAATACGTGAATGAAGGATATCCCGTCAATTTCATTTATTTAAAGATACGTTATTTTTTTATTATTACAGAAAGATCCCCTTCAAAAATTTTTTGAGTCGTATGATTAAAAGTAGATAAATTCACAGTTACAATTCCTGTATTCTTTCGGTTATCTTCTAGATTAATGACTTCAACAACTACATGTAACTCATCATCAGGGTATACAGGTTTTATAAATCGGATATTATCCATAGCAGTACCAGCCACTACATCTTCACCGTATAAACCACACTCTACCCATAGTTTAAATGTTAGGGCTAATGTTTGGATTCCTGAAGCAATAATTCCTCCAAATATGCCTTCCTGAGTTTTCTTCTCATCCAAATGCATGTACTGAGGGTCAAATTCAGATGCGAATTCCATAATTTTTTCTTTGGTTACTTTTATAGAATCAGTCTCGAACCGCTGCCCTACAAAGAATTCATTAAACTTCATATTACACCTCTCGAAACGGATACTTTTACATAATGACTTCCGCAAAATTTAATTGTCAATAAGAAATTTATCTTTAGCTAGTATGTTTTTTGGAGCTTTTTGGCTTGGTCAATTCGAAGCTATGATGCACCATATCGTGAATTTCATCTTCTGGCAGATCACCATCTAATATTACTGTATTCCAATGTTCCTTGTTCATGTGATAACCAGGCTTTACCTCTTCAAACGCTTTTCGCAAAAAATCAGCATGATCAGGGTTGCATTTTAGGTTGACGCAAAGATGCTCATCATGATTGTATATCAAGGCGAAAATTTTTTTGTTCCCTTGATGTCTCATCGCAGTCCATCCGTCTCCAAAAGGGTGATCTTCATATGAACTTGGGTATGATAAGCAATGCTCAATAATTTCTTCTATTGTCATGACGAATTCCCTCGATTTCTATTGGATCATCTATACATTAAAGCAATTAAGTTTCTTTGTGGCTTGCATACCATGCTGAAATTTCTTCCATCCGTTGTTTAAATTTCATTTCAGATCCTTGTATAGTGGGGTGGTAATATACGCGTCCGATGAGAGAATCTGGCATGGTCTGCATCATTGTTAATTTTTCTTGAGTATCATGGGCATATTTATAACCTTTCCCGTAATTCAGTTCTTTCATCAATTTAGTCGGAGCATTTCGTAACTGTAAGGGAACAGGTTCATTTACGGAATGCAGGGCGTCTTTTTTTGCAGCTCTATAGGCCAAATAAGCTGCGTTGGACTTCGGGGCCAAGGTGAGATAAATGACAGCTTGGGTTAGATGTACATCGCACTCTGGCATACCAATAAACTGACAAGCCTGGAAGACAGCTACTGCTATCTCCAAAGCTCGGTTATCTGCTAAACCAATATCTTCACTTGCAAATCTGACCAATCTTCTAGCAATAAATAATGGATCTTCTCCGGACTCCGACATGCGCGATAACCAGTAAATTGCAGCATTAACATCACTATTTCTCATCGCCTTATGCAAAGCAGATATGATGTTATAATGTTCCTCACCATTTTTGTCATATAATAATGACTTGCGATTTAACATTTGTGCTAAATCATTTTTATTCACTACAATGGCTCCATCTGATTTTTTCCCGTGTAATACAGCCATCTCTAGTGTGTTTAAAGCTACTCTGGCATCTCCATCGCAATATTCAGCAATCGCTGATAAAACACCGTCTTCGATCTCGATTGATTGATTATTAAACCCTTTTGGGTTCGCTAATGCTTTTTGCAATAGCTCTAAAATATCTGCATGATTGAGTGGATGAAGCACAAACACTTTACTACGAGAAAGCAAGGCTGAATTCACTTCAAACGATGGATTTTCGGTTGTTGCTCCAATCAATATAATGCTTCCTTTTTCCACATAAGGCAGAAAGGCATCCTGCTGTGCTTTGTTAAAACGATGAATTTCATCAATAAATAAAAGTGTTTTCTCACCTAATTGCCTGTTTCCTTCAGCTTCTTTCATGACACTACGAATATCTTTGATACCGCTAGTCACAGCGCTAAAATCAATAAATTTAGATTGAGTTTGATTGGCGATTATTTTAGCTAACGTTGTCTTTCCCACTCCTGGTGGCCCCCAAAAAATCATAGATGAAACTTGATCATTCTCAATCATTTCACGTAATACCTTTCCGGGTTCAAGCAAATGTTTTTGACCTACAAATTCTTCTAAATTTTGTGGACGTACCCGATTTGCTAAAGGCCGTCCCTGATCATACTCGTCATCAAATAAAGATCCTTGGATCATAAAATCACTTCCTCAAACAACATATTTTAAAAAAATACATGAGAAAACATTAATATATAACTACAATTAGTGTTTTATTCAATATGAAAGGTAGTAGACACTCGAGTAAGTTAATAATTTCAAAGATGCTGCTGTCGAAATTCTGCAGGCGTACAACCTGTTTCACGTTTGAAAAATTTACTAAAGTGGGTGGCCTCCTTGAAGTTAAGCTTTTCCGCAATGTCACTAATAGAATAGTCCGTATGCATTAGCAGACGTTTTGCTTCAAGATTAATACGGGCCGAAATGAAAGATTTCGCACTTATTCCAACTGCTGCCATAGTTGCTCGAGTTAGAGTTTTTTCCGTACAGTTTAGACGAGTAGCGTATTCACTAACATGGCTCAACTTAGCGAAGTATTTCTCAACGAGTTTCTGGAAGCTTATAAAACGCAGCGATGTTTGAGAATCTATTGTTTCGTTCATCCGTTTGCATTTATGAAGAATACTGAGCCAAGTCACAAATGCATAGATTTGGTAACGCAACAACATATGAATATCTTCTTCTGTCCCTTCAATCAACAAGTCTTCGATCATTCGTTCGATAGAAGCGATGCTACGACGCAACTCATTATGATTTAAATTTAGAATGCTTGGTAGCCTTCCAAAATCAAAAGCTAGTTTAAGCTCATTTAATGTTGATGTGTTAGGTATAAGAAACTCCGAACGAAACAAAATAATCCAACCATCCCAATTCTCATCATGTCCGAAATTATGAACTTGACCCGGAGATATGGCAAGAAAGGTTCCTGTGCTACAGGAAATCGGCTCAAAATCGACCCATTGTATACACTCACCTTGAGTAACACATATAAGCATATAGAATTCATATCTATAAGTTACACTCATCCTTTCTTTGGGTGTCCGTTGTTTAAGATCAGAGACTCGAAAAATTTCTACATCGTATGGATAAGGTAGTACAGGTTGATATTTAAGACGTTCTATATTTATTTTTTGCTTTGATATGCGAACCACTATATAAACCTCCTTTACTCAAAATGTAGAATGTCCGAAAAGTATCATTTATTTTCCCGGTTTTGCCTTTATCATTTGTGTTTAATGACCTAAAATGATCATATCACTTCCAACGTCTTAAAAAAAGGAGCAAAAAAATGAGTGTAAATATCAAAGAAGTAGCTGAAACTGTATTGAATATAGAACGCGCTAATAATGAACGGTGGAATCAAGGAGACTGCTTTGGGTACCTAGATAGTTACAGTGATGATATTTCATACTTCGATCCTGTGACTGAAAAACTTATTGTAGGTAATTCAGCGGTGAGAGAACATATTTTGTCACGCTATAAAAATCCTAATATTATTCGGAGTGAATATCTCAATCCAGATGTCGCTGTCAGTGAAGCTGGTGATTTGGCTGTGTTGAGTTATAATTTACACAATTACGTAGCAGGAGAAGATGGACAAGAAAAACTTCAAAAATGTTGGAATACTACTGAAGTTTTTCGTTTAATTAATGGCGAATGGCGTACAGTACATTCCCATTGGTCTTTTGTCCGCCATCCTGGGATTATATCGGGTCTTGATGCGTTCTAAATACACACACCTTTTACTAAAATTAATTAAAACTCCCTTTATCAGTTGAACTGGTGGAGGGAGTTTCTGTTCATTCGGAATTTCATTTATGTAAATATTTAAAATGAAGGGGTATCTAACATGCAGATTGATAATACGATGGCAAAAAAAATTTTGAGCGAAACCAAAGGAGCATCTACTGTTGGATTTACTCACTCTTTGAATCCTTACAGTGGTTGTGCTTTTGGATGTAGTTATTGCTATGTTAGAGAAATGCCCATTCAAAAATATAAAGAAATTCCTTGGGGAGAATGGATTATGGTATCAGCCTGATATTCATCTAAAAACGAACAACTATTTTAATAAATATTTTGACGAAAAGATTATATTCTTATCTTCTAGTAGAGAGTATCCTCTAAAGGGGAAATTATGCACAATTGATTAATCTGCAAGGAAATGGGACATTAATATTCTCTATTAGGAGATTCAATTGATGAAAACTCAATATATTTTACATACAAAAAGAGCAACTAAACTGGCTGCTCTTTTTTGTATGTAAAAGCATGTCACTGATGGAATGCCCTCCAGATTGGAGTTTTGACGCTTCACGTAGATGCGAATCCCCATTACGGGACAGGAAAAGGAGCTACGATTTATCGGTTCGTGAGCGACCAATTTTCCTCTTTCTACACGAAAGTCATCAATACGAACACTCGGGATGCCGTACACGTCATCGACTGTTTGCTCCACCATGAAATGGACTTGGCCATCGAGGTGCATTTCGCTCTGATTGAAACCTAAGCAGTCACCCTCTGAATTTAATAAAAAGCCCGATGATACGTGCTCATCGGGCTTTTTATTAAATAGTCACTAAGAAGAAATATTCTTGTTATCTGTCATTAATAATTAGTTTAATATAAGTTTTTTGAGATTTTTTGTGCCATATGCTCAATTCTAGGAATCATCAAATTGTCATCTATCATTTTCATTTTATCGGGTTTAAACAACTGGAATTTCTTTAGATTGTAATAGTCAAATAGCACTTGAAACACGGTCAATTGGTTCTCCATCAAGTACTTTACATCTAAAACATTACTTAGAATCTCATCTTGCATAACGATAAGTCTACCCTCAATCCTATTAAAGACCCCACTTTTAATCCCTTCATCATAGAAAGCCAATTCCTGATCTTCTCGTTGCTTCATAGCTTCTTTTAGGCGCTCATAGGTCTCAGGATAACTACTTTCAAGGTCCCTTAGGAAAATGTCTGTGATGAACTCTCTTAAGATGATTGTTTGTTCAAACGTTTGCTGAAATCGCTGAACAAATACTTGATCAGCGTCAGAATCTTCAATAATTTCGTGGATGTATTCGATAGAAGCATTCACAAGAAACGTAATAATATCTTCTTTGGTAGAGAAATATTTATATAAAGTCGCCCTGCTTACATCCATAATCTTTGAGATTTCGTCCATTTTCAAACCTTGAAACCCATATTTTCTAACGTGCGCTGACAATCTATTAGTAAGTTTTTGCCTCATCTGATGTTGTTTTTCAATCTGCCGTTCCATCTAAATGCCCCCTTATACATGATATTATATCTCATAATCATCATTTCAAACACACTATACAAAATAGACACTAAGAATACTTTTTGTTTACTTTATTCATTTCTTATGATATTATTTGTGTGTTCCTATGAATAACAGAGATGAAAATTCATATTGAACGCACTACGATTGGATACCTTTTTAACTAGGCTTTAAACACTTAGGTGATAACAATCTAATTTTCATTATTTAAGGAGGAACACAAATGCAAACTCGAAGTCTTGGTCAACAAGGTTTAAAAGTCTCTTCTATTGGTTTGGGTACGATGGGGATGACAATGGCATACGGTCCTTCAAATGAAGATGAAGGAATAGCAACTATTCGTCGAGCTTATGAGCTTGGAGTTAATTTCTTTGATACGGCAGAATTATATGGATATGGAAATGGTCACAATGAACAGTTGCTGGGTAAAGCTGTGAAGGATTTTCGTGACAAGGTAGTACTGGCTACCAAGTTTGGCTTTGATATGACAGCCGAGCAGATTGGAACACGTTTTAACAGCCGGCCAGAAAATATTCGTAAGGTAGCTGAGAACAGTCTTCGCTATCTGCAGACTGATTACATTGATGTGTTCTACCAGCATATCCCAGATCCCGATGTTCCTATCGAAGAAGTAGCAGGGGTCGTGGGAGACCTTATCAAAGAAGGGAAAGTTAAATATTTCGGTTTGAGCAACACCGGTTCAAACACAATTCGTAAAGCTCACGCGGTTACCCCGGTCTCTATGCTTCAGACTGAATACTCCATATTTGAACGCGAGATTGAGGACGATATACTACCGACTTTGAATGATTTGGGTATAGGTCTAGTCCCTTACGCTCCATTGGGTAGAGGTTTCCTGACAGATGCAGTTAAACCAGCCCACGAGTACCCCGAAGAAGATATGCGTCGATTCGATGAGCGTTGGCAAGGGGAAAACTTTATATACAACCTAAATGCAACTGAACAACTTAAAGAACTCGCTTCTAACAAAGGGATTTCTGTAGCAGAATTGGCACTAGCTTGGCTTCTTAACCAAGGAGAGAATATCGTCCCTATCCCTGGTACACGCAGTGTTACGCGGCTTGAGCAAAACATTAATGCTGTTAATGTTAATCTTACTGAAGCTGATCTTCAACGTATTAAAGAGATCCTCCCACACGGATCAGCCGGTAGCCGGTATCCAGCTGGGATACTAGATAATTTCATTAGAGATTGATAATAATTACAATTAAAAAATTGAATAAGAAAACAGCTAACTAAGGATGATATGCTCCTATCATAGTAGACAGTAGAACAAACAAAACTTCTACTGCTACAGTGATGGGAGTTTTTCCAAGCCAAGGACTAAGCGGTCTGTTTTCGCTTAGCTCCTTGGCTTTTGTCTTGCGTGGCTCTTTAGCCGCAAATACTCTTGCTCACTTTGATATCGCGATCCCCTTGGTTTTTGCACACTACGGCTTTAACGCCGCCCCGTTGTTTCTTTGCACTCCACCTAGGCGACATTCTTTAGCTCGGCGTATTGTTGCAGGTGTAAGGCTTTTGCCGAAGCCCAACCGCCGATGACAAATTGACATCGGACAATTTGTCCGATATAATCAAAACAAAAACGGACAAACTGTCCGAATTTATAATATGAAGGATGAAACTGGGATGCATATAAAAAAGTTGTATTTTTTACCTGTAGGTGAATGTTTCCTAGATCAATCGGCAGTTAATCGAACCCTTGCCCCCGGGAAATTAGTCGGAATGCCTGTGTGGTCTTTTCTATTGGAAACGACCAGCGGGCCGATACTCATCGATACGGGAATGCCCGACGCTTTTATCAACAATCCCGATTACTACAAGGGGACTAGACGTGAAGGGCGCGTCGTCCCCAACATGTCTGACGGCGACTCGATCGTAAATGTGTTAAAGCGTGTCGGTTATCGACCTGACGATATTCAAATGGTCATTAGCTCCCATTTACACTTGGATCATTCTGGGGGAAACGGGCATTTCCGCAATACGCCGATCCTTATTCAAAGGGCAGAGTATGATGCGGCCATAAACAATGAGGATTACTCTCCATTAGAGTGCAGGTTGCCCGATTTACAATATCAAATCATTGAGGGGGACCATGAATTGATTCCGGGGGTTCAAATTTTATTCACTCCGGGTCATTCCCCTGGCCATCAATCAGTCCTTGTCACAACGGAAAAGTCGGGTCCAGTGCTACTGACAATTGATGTTGCTTATACTCGGGAGAACTTTGAGAATAGCGTACCGTTCTTGACATTCGATCAAGAGATGGCTGCCAAATCGATTACTCGCATGCAGGAGTTAATTCAGGATGTTCGGCCGTCCTATGTTTTCTTGGGACACGATAGAGATCAGGCGCAAAAATGCCGCACCTTTCCTGACTTCCTGTAATGGAGGGACAGGCTATGGATACTCAATCAATGACTTTATCCGGCAATGAGCGGAAATTAATGGGGACACTTTGCTTGCTCATTATTTTCGGAAACATCAATATGACCATGTTTAATTTGTCTATACCTTCGATTTCCGCTGACTTTGCCCTGACCTCCTCGCAGGTGAGCTGGGTTATGGTCGGTTACAGCATTTTGATGGCTATCGGCGCCGGTACTTACGGCAAGTTAACGGAGTCCTTTTCCTTTCGCCAGCTGTATGTCATTGGTTTAATCCTTTTAGCTTTCGGCTCTATGATCGGCTTTTTTGCAGCTTCATACTTGCAAGTCATCATTGGAAGACTGCTGCAGGCAGCAGGGGCCTCATCCATCTCTCCCCTGTCTTATGCGGCGGTAACCCTGTATTTTAAACCTACAGTCAAGGGACGGGTGCTGGGAACCTTATCCGCCACAATTGCCTTTGCTTCCGGCTTCGGGCCTGTGTTCGGCGGTTTCGTGGAGCAATACTTTGGCTGGCGTGCTTTGTTCATCGTGTCCAGTCTGAGCCTATTTGTTATCCCTTTGATATTCAAGTATGTTCCTGACAAGAAACACGACCGCGGTTCATTCGATTTTCTCGGAGCTGTTTTGTTCTCCGCGGGACTGGCGTTGGTATTGCTAGGGGTTACGAACTATTGGTTTATGCTCATTGCAGGAGCAGCAGTTCTTCTATGGTTCGGTACTCATATTCAGAAAAAAGAACATCCATTTATCGATGCATCTTTCATGAAAAATGCTCCTTACCGACGAATTCTAGGGATTGGATTCCTTACCTTCGTATGCAACACGGGGTTAACCTTTACTCTTCCTGTCATGATGAAGAATTCCTTTCATTTACCAACTAGTAAAATCGGTCTGCTGATGCTTCCCGGTGCCGCCTGTGCAGCCTTGCTCGGATCCCGGATCGGAGGTTGGACAGATCGTTTCGGAAGCTCCCGCGTGCTTGCCATATCGCAAAGTCTCGTCATCAGCGGATTTATACTACTGGGGGTATCCGTACATTTGCCGCCATGGATCGACGCTTTATTGATCATTATCCTTATGATTGGATTCAACGGTGTCCTCACCTCTAGCAGCAATTTAGTTTCGACGACACTCCGTTCGTCTGAGCTGGGTGTGGGGATGGGTATTTTCACACTGGCCTATCTCCTAGGCGGAGCATTCGGCCCTGCGCTGGTCGGCCGACTGATTGATCTAAAGATGCCTTTTTCTGTTGTTTATTTTACCATTTCCCTGTTGGCAATCCTGACATACTTATTCGCAAGAAAAGCAAATCCTAGCGGAAGCTATGGTAATTAGTTTGGTAGACTTACGACATGTCCGAAAGATACGGAGGATGAATAGATGAGTAAATTAAATTTCCAACTGTCCTTTGCTGCTATTCATGAGCTGGCCGAGGGGATCCGAACAAGGGAAATATCCCCGGTAGAGATTACAGAACATGCGCTTCACCGCATCGAACGTTTGAATCCGAAACTGAACGTTTTCGTTACCCAAACGTCCGAACTGGCGATTGAACAAGCGAAGCAATCGGAACGCGATATTATGCATGGTCGGTTCAAAGGGCCCCTTCACGGGATTCCCATCGTTCATAAGGATCTATATTACACTAAAGGGATCCGAACAACTGCCGGTTCAAAAATATTGAACAGCTTCGTCCCCGATTACGATTCGACGGTTGCAGCTAAGCTACATGAGGCTGGAACAGTTCTGCTAGGCAAAGTACAGACCCACGAGTTCGCTGCGGGATTGACAACAACTAGCCCGCACTTCGGTCCTTGCCTCAATCCGTGGAACACTGAACTTGTAACGGGAGGTTCAAGCGGCGGCTCGGCTTCTGCTTTAGCAGCTGGACTTACTTATCTGGGCACAGGCTCGGATACCGGAGGTTCGATCCGCATACCCGCTGCTTTGTGCGGTGTCGTAGGGATGAAGCCGACGTACGGTCGGGTCAGTCGGTATGGTATCATTCCAATGGCCTGGTCATTGGACCACTCGGGTCCGTTGACCCGCTGTGTCATGGATGCGTCCCTGTGCTTGGATGTGATGTCTGGCTTCGATCCAAAGGATGAATCGACTGTCGATCTGCCTGCGCCAGGTATCAAGATGTATCCGAATGGTCTCAGGGGTGTGCGTATCGGATTGCCGACAAGCTACTATTACGAGGATTTGATGCCGGAAGTGGAAGCTGCGATGAAGGCCGCTATCAATAAATTCCGAGAACTGGGAGCAGAAATCATCGAAGTTAGCCTGCCCCTGATCAAACATGTTAGAAGTGCGACGATGGCCATTATGATGACGGAAATGTACTCGTACCACGAGAAGTGGCTTGAGACAGAATTGGAACAGTATGGACCGGACGTCCGAATGTTTCTTGAAAGCAGTAGAGATATTCCGGCTTCCATTTACCTTCAGTCTCAGCGGGCGCGGCAACTAATTGTCAATGATTTTTTGAATGCATTGTCCGGAATCGACATATTGTTGACGCCGGCAACACCGATCACTGCCCCGCGTGCAGATGATGATGCTAGTGTATTCAGATTGAACTCATTTACGGTTCCGACCAATTTGACTGGCTTGCCTAGCCTGAGCATGCCTTGCGGCTTCTCACCTTCCGGTCTGCCGATTAATATGCAATTGATTGGCCGCCCCTTCGAAGAAGCGACAGTACTAGGTATCGGCAATACTTATGAAATGAATACAGACTGGCACAAGAGACATCCGGATTTGTAAGCTTGACTATATTTGATGGAGGGTAATCTATGGATCAAAAGCAACTTAACTCTGAAGTTAGCAGGAAAGCATCAACCGAAACCGGAACAGATACGACGAGCGACAAGAAAAAAGCATACGAGCAGTTTATTCATACGATCGCAAGTTTAAAGGAACTGGACCTATCGGGCATTGAACCGCATTTGCCTCCAAATTACAAAAAGCACTATACCAAGAAATAAAAAAAAGCTCATCGGTCACCCAAATGAATGTATTTTTAATTTTTCACGAAATGTATTATAATATGAAGACGGACAACATGTCCTATACACGAAAAACGGACATATTGTCCGTTTTTCGTGTTAAATAACAGTTAAATTAATGATGAAGGGAGATGTTTATGATGAATTCAGAATCGCAATCTGTCTCTCTGAAAATTCCCAGAGAGGAGTTAAACCGAAGACGAATTTTGGCGGCGGCTAGAGAACTTTTCATCAAAAACGGTGTTGACAATGTCAATATGCATCAGATTGCGAAGACTGCTGGAGTAGGACAAGCAAGCCTATACCGCCGCTACTCGGATAAGGGCGACATATGTCAGGAGATCGCGTATGCAGAATACCAACCTTTGTTCGATGAAGTTCAAGCATTTCTTGATCAATCCCCAGAAACCGCTGCCTTGGACCGGCTTTACCATGTAATCGTAAGATATGTCTCTTTTTTAGAGGCGAAAGTTCCTTGGCTCTGTGAGGTCAGCCGGGCCTCAACCGAGCATCGTCCGTTACAATCTCCGTTATGTCAATGGATGCGCAATATAAGCAGAAATCTGCTAAATGAGGCCGTTGAACAGGGAGACGTATCCGGGGTGGACATTTCATATACTATTGAAGCCCTGCTGGCCGTGCTTCACAATATCGATTACCATCTCCAAGATGAAGGCTTTACAAGCCAACGAGTTCTTGATGGATTACACCGCATATTTATTGAAGGTTTAAGAGCTAATAGACATTAATTGAGGGGCTGGCCACAAAGCCACATAACATGGATGAGGGATAGTCCTCCGTAACTCCTCTTTTTATCTCATAATGGTATATTGAATGTACAAAGAAACCATATCCTTTCAAATGGTCGGGTGGTACCTCCATTTTACCCAGGAACGGTTTCTTATTGTTTTACAGTTGGAGAACAGGACGTCCCTAGTCATTTTTATGACTAATGGGACAACCCTTTTTTTCTGCCAATGGCTGCTATGCGAATTGTCCGGATCGGACTTCCATGGCACGCTCTCCTTATTCGGTCTTCTTATCATCAGCAGCGCTCTTTCGTCTACTTCCTGTAGGCTTCGTAGCAGCAGGCTTAGTAGCCTGAGAATCCATAGAGAACAAGCAGGTTTTCATCTTATGTATTCCAAAATTGCAGTTGAAGAGATTTGTACAGCACTTGGGGATTTTATTAACTCATCTTCCAAACTCCACGTCCAACTTCTCCAATCCATAACCAAACCACCTTTACGAAAAGTATCAATTATGATCCTTAATTTGAATTCGATATCAATAATACCATATGTTCTCATATATAGGATATATATATAGTAAATATAAACACAAAAAAACCAATAGAAACAAGGGATTTTGTTTCTACTGGTTTAAAAATGTCTCAAACATATACCCAAAAATGTCTCAGTTATCAACCAAATCAGTCTCAATTGTTACCGTTACTCACATTCTCTCAAATTTCTTAAATCTTATAAGCCTTCATCGCTTTTTTTAGCTCTTTGAACGAAGGACGTTTGCCATACATTAAGACGCCCGTACGGTAGATCTTGGCGGCCAGCCAACCGAACAACAAAATGGAGGCGACCAGAATACCAAGTGACAGCCAGATTTCCAGCAGGCTCGCCCGCTCCAGACCAATCCGCAACAGCATGACAGTCGGCGAGAAAAATGGGATGTACCCGGCAACCTTTACGAAAATCGTATCAGGTGCGGCGATATTGAAGATACCGATATAAAAAGCTGCTAGTGACAGCACGGTAATCGGCATGATCGCCTGTCCCAACTCCTCGGTACGGCTAACGATAGAACCCACCGCAGCGAACAATACTGCGTACAGAAAGTAGCCGAGGATGTAGAATACCAGACCATAGCCCAACACCGCGATATTCAGTTGCGATAGATCCAACCCGGCTGAGCTAAGAATGACATTATTATGCGGCAGCATAAGGTTGGCACATACAACGGCTGCAAAGACAGCAATTTGCAGTAGACCGACCAGGAAAATACCGATAATTTTTCCGAACATCTGGGTCAACGGTGAGACGCTTGTGATGAGAATCTCCATGATACGTGAGCTTTTTTCCGATGTCACCTCTGCAGCAATCATATTCCCCGTTATCATGGAGGAGGTGAAGAATAAAATCATCAGTACATAGACCAAACCATAGTTAATCATAGAGGTCTCTTTTTTCTCTGTCCCCACAGTTCCCCCTGCCTCAGACGGACCGTCTACTTCCCTGCTATCCACCAATACAGGTGTGCTAATTTCGCGAATTTGATCGCTGGTCAATGCATTGCCGCCCATAATGGCTTTGACCTTAGCTTCCTGAAGTCCCGTCTGCAATAGTGTAATTACAGCAGGAGATGGCTCTTTTTCTACAGAGACGTACTCCACTTTAGGAAACGTGTCTCCCTTGGTGGCAGGCTCCGTGAACTGCACGTAACCTTGCAGCTCTCCGTTTTTCAAGGCTTGCTGCATGGCTGGCGTTTGTACGTTGTCATAACGCACCCATATGGCTGCCGGGTTGGATTGCTCCTTGGTGAATTGCTCCAGCTGACTTGCCACTTCTGTCCGGCTCCCGGCAATCAGTCCCAAGCGATGATGCTCGGCTGCCGTTGTACCCGAACCTCCTGTCCCATCTCCTTTAAACAAAGAAATCAAATACGGCAGATTCATACCAATTGTAATGAGCAAGGCCAGTACCAGCGTTGTAATGATAAAAGACTTGGTTCTCGCCTTCTGACGAAACGTAAAACCGATCACCGTACCCAGTCTATTCATGGGAATCACCCACCTCTCTTATGAAAATCTCGTTCAACGTAGGTTCCTTGATCTCAAAATGCTCCACATCCGTTTGCTCCAACGCCGTTTGTAAAATCAACTTCGCCGCATCCGGCTGCTCAATATGCAGCATCCAGCCGCGATCCATAGGCTCTGCACGGCGCACGCCGGGCAGCTGCTCCAGTCCGTTCACTTCACCTGTAGTAATGAGACGAACTTTTTCACGTGGGTAACGGCCCTTAATCTCCTGCACACTTCCCTGCACAACTGTATTTGAACGATGCAAAATCGTAATATGGCGGCACAGTTCCTCCACATGCTCCATGCGGTGGGTCGAGAATAAAATCGCAGCCCCATCATCCCGCAGCTCTTTCACCGTATCCTTAAGCAATTCAACGTTCACCGGATCAAGCCCACTGAAGGCCTCATCCAAAATAAGCAGCGTCGGGCGATGCACTACAGCAGCAATAAAACCCATTTTCTGCTGATTCCCCTTGGATAGCTCCTCAATCCGCTTGTCGTAATATTCCGGCACTCCAAAGCGCTCCAGCCAGTAGCGTAGACTTTTGTCCGCCTCCTTGGCCGACATTCCGCGCAGCCTGCCCAAATAGTTAATTTGCTCGCTCACCTTCACCTTGGGGTACAACCCTCGCTCCTCAGGCAAATAACCCATCGTCCGTTGAAGCTCCTTGCTGTAGGGCTTGCCCTCATATTGAATGTTTCCTTCATCAGGGTAAATCAGGCCGAGCACCATGCGCATCGTTGTCGTTTTGCCTGCTCCATTGCCTCCCAGTAGTCCGTAAATCTCTCCGCCGTTTACATTCAGCGAAATTCCGTTTACCGCCGTGTGGTTCCCATATTGCTTCACGACCTTTTCCAATTGCAGCATGCTCATGATTGTTTTACCCCTTCCTTCTCCATAAATGTCTCTGCATTCGCAGATATTTGTCCTGCAGACCAATATACTAAAATATCATCCAGCTCCAGACGCCGCACACGGATGGGACGAATCCCTGCTTGTTCCAATATAGCACTGGTCTCCCCGGCTGCCAGCGTTATAATTCGCTGTAAATTCCCATCACTCTCCGTCTCTACCACTCCCGGAAGCTCCGATGCCTCCTCTGGTGTACCTTCAAACCACATTTCCTTGCCATTTTCGAGCAAATGGTCTTTTTCCAGCTTGCCGAGCAGCCTGCCATCATGCATCAGGACAATATAATCCGCCAAACGCTTGATCTCGTCCATGATATGGGTAGCAATAATGATCGTCGTTTTGCCGTTCTTCATACAATCCCGCAGTTCCTCCAGCATGATTTTCCAGGCAAAAGGGTCTAAACCCGATGAAGGCTCATCCAGCAGCAACACACGTGGGTGCGGCGCCAAGGCAGCAGCCAGTTCGAATTTCCGGCGCTGCCCCTTGGACATACGCGATAATTTCGTATGTGCTGGAACCTGAAAGCGGTCCATTAGACGCTGAAAACGTGTTTCATCCCAGCCGGGATACCACAAGGCTCGAAAAGCCGCTGCTGCTTCTGCCGTTAATCGATCCTCCTCGCGAACCGGCTGCTCCGGTATATACCCAACCCATTGTCGTGTATCTGCCGGCATACCGTCGGGGTATGCTTGACCGAACCAACGAATCTCACCGGAATCCGGATGAACAAGCTGAGTCAGCAAATGAATCAATGTGCTTTTCCCTGATCCGTTATGTCCAGCCAGAGCGACCACATATCCTGGTTCAACAGTTAGATTAATCGGCCCAATATTCCGGTTACCTCGGGTTTTATAGACCTGGCTCATCTCAATAATTGGTACTTTCCTCTGTATTTGCGTAGGAACTTCCACATGATTGTTCACAGCTGTCACTCCTTCACCTGGACTTCATACCTTCTCTTCACCATTTCTGCGAAAAGATCCAACAATTCCTGCTCTGTCATCTGTACAGCAATGCCTGTATCAATCGCCGTTTCCAACGCCTCGGTCACCGCTTTAAGGCGGTAACCTGAGCGCATATCATCCTCGACCAGAGCGACAAAGGTGCCCGTTCCCTGCCGGGTACGTAGCAAACCTTCGTTCTCCAAATCCTGATAGACCCGCCGGACGGTGATGACGCTGCAACGGAGCGTTCCCGCAAACTCACGAATGGAGGGAAGCAGCGTTCCCGCTGCAATCTGTCCGGTTACAATGAGTGAACGAAGCTGCTTTTCAATCTGCGCATACAGCGGTTCCGCGCTATTCTCATCAATTTGCACTGGAATATTCACCTGCTTTCCCCCCCTTTTTAGTTACTTTTGTACACATACTACTAAGTTAAGTCCCGCTTCATGAGCTTACGCTGTGTCACCCGATAGGACACTGACATAGCTAGAATTCCTGCTAACAATGCTCCCCACATCACCGGGGACAACAGCAACCATTCCTTACTGTAAGATGCCGTTATCGATACCAGATTGGCCCCGCATACTCGAACTATAATCGTAACTATCCCACAAATAAGCATGATGACAATGGATATCCAAAAGTAGGATTTACCTTTTTTAAGAAATTCCAAATGAATATAAATGGCTTGAATCAGCATTCCGTAGCCTATCCAGGTAAGTGCAAACGATACAAAGAAACCTGTACTGGCATATACCCGAAACGTAGCTGACAACGTAAACAAGAGAGTGAAAAATATCACACTATTCACAACAAACGCCAACAGCGCCTGTTGAATTCGACTCATAATCACCGCATTCATCGGTATAGGCAAGGTGCGGAAAAAGGCTAGCATATGCGTATAGGAATCTTCCTGAAGATATTTAAATGCACGGCGGTTATAAATGAATCCGAGAAACGGAATCAACGCCAGCATGATAAAATCGGCTACTGGACTTAAGTTTCCACGTTCACCCCATTGCACACTTACAGCAAAACTCATGGTAAATCCCAAATATGCAATAAACAGCAATGTCCACAGCATGACATATGGATTGTTGCGAAAATCGTGCCGGGTAATCTTCCATGCCTGCTTGATAATTGTCATTTTCTTATCCTGATCCCTTCTGCACTGCTTGTGTAATAACGACCTCGTTCTCTCTTCATACGAAGTAATTATTACATTAATCAGTGTTATTACTGTATATATCTTTATACACAGTATATAAACCATGAATTACTACTGTCAACACCTGCATGTAAATTGTGCGTACAATCACAAAAGCTCGTCATGACCTATGCTACTCTGTAAATGATAAACGTTCTCAATCAAGGGGATGAATAAATGGATAAGATACTGCACTGGGATGAGCCGATATTTAACCTTGTTAATCGTCACCCCGAAGTGAAGGACATTATGGTAGAGCTGGGTTTTCACGATATCGCCAAGCCTGGCATGTTACAAACCGCGGGTCGTTTTATGACACTGTCCAAAGGTATTGCATTGAAAAAAGTAGATATGGAAACCGTGCAGCGGACATTTTTGCAACATGGTTTTACTATTCAAAAATAAAGGAGCTAACCATCATGAGCGAGCTAATTAACAACCGTGAACATACAGCACAGGAATTAACGGAACGCCAACAAACGCTAAAGGAAATTATAAAAGAATTACATGCCGGGAAAAGCGTGGAGGAAGTCAAAGCCCGTTTCGCAGAGGCTGTTGGCGGAGTAAGCGTGGCGGAAATTTCGGCTATGGAGCATGCATTGATGACCGAGGAGGGAATTCCCGTATCGGAAGTGCAGCGTCTTTGTTCCGTGCATACATCGATATTCAAGGGTTCCATTGAGGATATTCACCGTCCTGCCGGACCGGAGGAACAACCGGGACATCCCGTTCATACCTTCAAGCTGGAAAATCGGGAGATCGAACAATTGGTCAACTTCAAGTTGTCATTGCACGCGGACCAATTTCAAAAGGACGACAGTCCCAAAATTATCTACAAGTTACTGGAAGATTTAAGTCTGCTGCTCGATCTTGACAAGCACTATAGCCGCAAAGAAAATCTGGTCTTCCCTTATCTAGAACGCTATGGAATTTTTGGCCCAACCAAAGTCATGTGGGGTGTGGACGACAGCATTCGTGCCGCAATCAAGGAAGCGAAGAGTCTGCTCGCTGAATATAACGGAGATCGTGAACAGATTGGGAAGGCGCTTGCCCATATCATGAGCGAAGTGAATGAAATGATATTCAAGGAAGAGAACATTTTGCTGCCGATGGCACTCAGTAAGCTGACAGAGGATGAGTGGCTGAAAATAGCCCGGGAAAGCGAGGAAATCGGGTTCTGCCTGACCGCTCCCGAACGTGAATGGATACCCGAACGGGCAGAGGAACCTGCAGAAGCCCTTGAGCAAACGGAAGGCACATCCGGAACACCGCAAGGCTTCGTGAGATTCGAGACGGGGATTGTATCCGTCCAACAATTGGAACTGCTGTTGAATCATCTACCCGTTGACCTGACTTTTATCGATGAAAATGATGTTGTTCGCTATTTTTCCCATGGTAAAGAACGAATCTTCGCGCGCACGAAAGCCGTCATTGGTCGTACCGTACAGAATTGTCACCCACCCCAAAGCGTGCATGTCGTTGAGAAGCTGCTGGAAGATTTTAAAGCAGGCCGCAAGGATGCTGAAGATTTTTGGATTCCAATCAAGGACAAATTTGTCTACATCCGTTATTTTGCCATCCGTGATGCTGAGGGCCACTATCTGGGAACGTTGGAATTCACGCAAAATATTGCACCAATTCGTGCCTTGGAAGGACAAAAGCGTATTCTATCCGAATAGTATCCAACCGTAAGCCACCATGTTTAGGTTTTTGCCACTCATATTTATAATATGTTGTTCTACTATAAGTTTGGCTCCCAGCCTTTCATAAAAAGTACATGCTGGATTATCTGCTAGCACCCATACGATTACAGAGTGAATATCCATACTATCAAAATGTTGAAGCAGACGTAAAAATAGTCTCTTCCCCAAGCCTAAACTATGGTATTCACTCAAAACGTAAATAGCCGTTATTTCTCCCCCATACGGGGGATATTCACCTGACTTTTCCGGACCTCCACTCACAAATCCGATGATTCCCCCCTTCTCATTTTCAGCAACATATACCCGATGACCATCTTCACTGGATAGATTCGCATTCCACAGTTCTGTTCTTTGCTCATAAGAAAGCTGTTCCAGAACCTGGGCAGGCATTATATCTTTGTACGTCGTTCTCCAGCAATCTACGTGCACCTTGGCGATGCCCTCGGCATCTGATATCGTTGCTTCCCTGATGATCATGTGAGTTCCACTCCTAGTTTCCAATATTATGCTTTCTATTATACCGACGATCCAAATCTTGATCTATAATAAGAATATTCATTGTTTAGTGAAGTTGGATAGGATAACCGTTCACTACACTACTCGTTCATTACTGGAGGATTCGACTTGAATAAAATTGTTTCATTTTATGTGCCGCTTGGCATTTCGTCATTAATTGCTGCACTAACGCATGTCATCGTCAACGCTGTGCTTGCTCGTTCGGAACATCCTTCGTTTACATTAAGCAGCTATGCGGTTGCCGTCAGCCTGTGCCTACTGTTGGAAACTCCGTTAACCGCAGTACGGCAGATGACCACGAAATTCGGTTATGATCGCAAGTCCGTTCATTCTATTGGTATTTTATGTACGTTCGTGGCGGTGACTGTATTGATCATAGGCTGGAGTATCGGGTTGACGCCCGTAGGCAATCTAGTCTTTCAATATGTATTTGGTGTGTCCCCAGTATTGATCGAACCCACCAAGAACGTATTTCAGGTTCTTACTTTACTATACATATTAGTAGCTGTCCGTAACATATATCAGGGACTTATTATTAACAAGCACCGAACGGCATGGATGACATTCAGCTCGTCCATACGTATTATCGTGATGCTAATTGCTTCCTGGTTTTTGATCCATGCTGGCTGGACGAATGACGGACGAGTCGGTGCCGCCATTTTTATTGCAGGTATCCTCATAGAGCTGGTCGTTACTTTTTTAGAAGGCCGAGTTCTCAAAAGAAAGCTGCCTCCTGACAACGCGGAGCAAACCATCCATCATGCGAAGCATCTCCTACCTTTTTATCTTCCTTTGCTATATTCGGCGCTGGTACTGGTTATCTTGAATCCTTCCATCCAAGCTGCGCTGAACAATACAACTGATCCACTTTTGGCCGTGGCATCCTTTTCTGTAGCACTGCAAATCCTAAATTTATTTGTCTGGTTTTGCAGCTCTTTGCATCAAATTGTGATTCAATTTTATACGTCCAAGCGCAGGGAAGTGCTGATATTTTTGAGCTTTTTGTCTATCCTATCGCCGCTGCTACTCCTGTTACTTTCCTTCAGATTTGCTGGCGATCCTGTGTTACGGAATGTATTGGGATTGGAAGGAGAATTGTTGCTAGAAACCAGAGGATTGCTTCGCATACTGGCTGTCTATGTCGCATTTTATCCTTGGGTGGAGTATTTTATTGGAAGGTCAATATTAATCGGCAATACCAAACCTATCTTTATCGGTAGGCTGTTTTCTGTAAGCTTTGCGATTCTCGCGCTTATTCTGTGTATCTGCTTTTTTCCAGGACTGGACGGCAACGTGGCGGGAATTGTGATGGCTGTTTCCTCCCCTGTCGAGCTGGGGATTTATCTGTTGCTTTACCGAAAAATCTCTACAAGCACGATGAATGTATCATCCTGAAAAAACTTACCTAGAGAGCCTTATGCAAACGACCCGCACATTGACTCCCTATGGCACAACTATCTTTTACGAGGTCAAAATATAGGGGCCGTTCTTTGTAATCGCAATCGTGTGCTCGTATTGAGCTCCCCAACTGCCGTCTGCTGTGCTGATGGTCCAGCCATCGTCCCCCCAGAGCACGGCCCCCTCGGTTCCGAGGGTAAATACCGGCTCAATGGTAATCACCATCCCTTCTCGCAGTGGTAATCCCGTCTTGGGACGACCGTAGTGCAGAACCTCTGGCGGCTCATGCATTTGGCGGCCAATGCCATGCCCGATCAGAGGCTTGACGTTGCCGAACCGCCGCCAGCCTGCCGCTTTTTCCACAGCATGCCCGATATCCCCCAACGTCCTCCCCGGGCGGGCAACCTCGATACCGCGTACCAATGCCCTATGGGTCTGCCGCAACAGTCGTGCTACCGGGCGGCTAATGTTACCTACCGCATAGGTCCATCCTCGGTCAGCCAGCCAACCATCTTTGTTAACCACAATGTCGATGGTCACAATATCCCCATCATGAAGCACCCGCTCCGAGGGAAAACCGTGACATACTACCTCGTTGACCGAAGCGCAGGTGGCATAAGGGAAACCTTTATAGCCCTTTTGTTCAGGCGTGGCTCCACGCTTGCTTAAAAACTGCTCCACCCAAGCATCGATTTCAAGCGTTGTGATTCCCGGAAGAATACGACTTTCCAGCGCACGATGGCAATCTGCCAAAATACGTCCGGCCTCCCTCATGTAGCCGATTTCCTCCGGTGTTCGTATCGCTATCTCTATTGGAATCCGCCTCCTTTGAGCATACAAATTCACTAAACCTATCCCATTGTATGCAGGGCGGACACAAAAAAACCGTCTCCTCTGTGGATAGACGGTTTATAAAAGTCGTATTTCTAGTTTTTCGGGTAATCGAACCCTTTAAGATACTGAAGAATTTATGCGACCGAGTTCGTTTTCCACCACCATGGTCAACTCTTCCTCATACCCTCCTGTAATCCGGTATTTTCGCACATATTCCTTTACAAATTTTTTGGGATCCTTAGGCCGGAAAATTCGAGTCATTTCCCGCAGACTTTCCTTAACTTCATTGTGACCTTTCGTTGCCATGTAACTCCCTCCCAAAACGTTGAAAATAAGTGCTCCGTTGAAGAGAATGCCGAAAAGTATTGATGTCCTTATGCAGTGAAGTAGTATGTCTAATTGCAGCTTAGGTCGGGAACACCTTATACAAGGCATGTACCTGACACTATTATTAACCGATTTTCTTTTGGCTGAATCACTACCCCATTATAACATATTCAGATACAGCTTTCAGCTTTCCAGTAAATTTACATTGATTTTACCTATCTTTTACGCATCATGTCATTTGGGGTACTCAATCAGCTGTTGCACAGGAGGGTATACCTTATTTATCGGTTTTTGGAGTGTATGTGTTTGGGGTAAAATAAATAAACATAACAAGGAGGGAAAAGGATGAGCCGCTATGCTCCGCTGTTCACTGCACCTGTTGCCCGTATGTCTGCCCTGAACATAGGAACTTGTGAAGAGGAGGGCATCAGCGTCTCCCTACTTGATCAGGCAGACCGTGAAATCCAAGCCAAGTTTCCTAAAATGCACAGCTTCCTGCTGCTGCGCCACGGCAAACTGATCTGGGAACGCTATTATAACGGGCATGAAGTAAGCTCTCTGAACGATTTGCGATCCGCGACCAAAAGCTTCACTTCCACGCTCATCGGCATAGCTATGGCTCGCGGTGATATGCCCGGGCCAGAGACGGCTGTGCATAAGCTGTTGTCTGAGTATTTACCTAGGCGGAAGGAAACACGGCTAGAGCAGATTACGATTCGCCATCTGTTGACCATGACATCCGGCTTATATTGGCAGACGGGCAAAAAGCTCGGGGAAGCTTTTATCCACCGTTTTCATCGCAGCAAAAGCTGGCCGTCCTTTGCCCTGCGTTTACCTGTACAGGAGGATCAACTCGGTGTATTCCAATATCGTAGTGTTGATTCTCACCTGTTGTCCGTGCTGCTGACCCAATGCTGTGGGATTGACGCCTATACGTACGCTCTCCAGCATCTGTTCGAACCCTTAGGTTTTGGAAGAAGTGGTTGGGCACAAGATCCAGAGGGCTACACCATGGGACACATCGGGCTATATCTGACATCGCGTGACATGGCTAAATTTGGCGATTGCTGCCTTCATCAAGGCAGCTGGAACGGAAAAGAATTGATTCCGGCCGATTGGCTGCATCAGGCGACACAGCGACAGGTTGAAGGCTATCCAGAATTCGGGGATTACGGATTCCAATGGTGGACAGGACGACTCCACGGCATCAACTACGCGTGTGCACACGGACATGGAGGACAGCAAATTTATCTTGTGCCAGAAGCGAACGCAGTCGCGGTATTTACAGCAGACAGCAAGGTGAGCCGTTGGAAAAATCCGCGAACACTGCTGGAGCGCTACGTTTTGCCAGCCGTATCCTCCCTCAACTTGGAACGTTCCTGATATGAGCTTCATGTGCTTATTGATAATAGGAGGCTAAACAATCATGGAAGTCTCACCACCAAAAATTCTAATATTGTACGCCAGTTACGGGGAAGGCCATGTGCAGGCCGCTCGGGCAATTATGGACAGTTTGCGAAGACTCGGACGCTGCGAGGTACAACTTCTCGACCTGATGGCTGAATCTCATCCCTGGTTGAACGGTCTGACCAAATTTGTATATATGCAAAGCTTCAAAACCATTCCGCAGCTTTACGGCTGGGTCTATAACATCACGCGCGGTATGCAGGCTAAATCGGCCTTCGGCCATGTGTTGCATTCATTCGGGATGCGTCAACTCACGCTCACTTTGAAAAAGGAGTTGCCGGATCTCGTGATACATACGTTCCCGCAGCTCGCGCTCCCGGTGTTACGCCGCAAAATGGGAATGAATTTGCCTATTGTCAACGTGGTTACAGATTTCGATCTGCATGGGCGCTGGCTGCATCCTGATATTGACCGCTACTATGTAGCCACTGAGGATATCCAGCAGGAAGCCGCCCAGCGGGGAATACCTATCGAACGCATTATCGCTACGGGTATTCCAATTCACGCTTCTTTTTATAACATGTCTGCCGACGAAGTTCCCGTTCAGGAACAGGTAATTCCGTCACTACAGTCTGAGACTACTACGCTACTCATTATGGCTGGCGCCTATGGTGTGCTATCCGGCATACTGGATATCTGTCGGCAATTAAGCCAGCTTCCTCAGTTGCGGCTACTGATCGTCTGCGGACGTAACCAGCAACTGAAAGCAGAATTGGATGCGCTGTATGCAGACCACCCGGACATTTACACCTATGGATTCGTGGACTTTGTCCCAACACTTATGCGTGCGAGCAATCTGGTGATTACGAAGCCCGGCGGAATCACACTCTCGGAAAGCATCGCATCCGGTTTGCCTATTCTTGTGTTCAAGCCCGTACCCGGTCAGGAGCTAAATAATGCTCTGTATTTGCAGCAAAAAGGAGCTGCCCGTATTGCTCGCACTACGGAGGAGCTGATTCAGCATTGTCTCGACCTGATTTCCACCCCCTCTCTTGCCGAAGAGATGATGCAGGCAATTGAGTTGCTTCGCAAACCTCATCCCGCAGACCAGATTGCCGAGGATATTTTGCATCAGCTTGTGGATAAAAGACCTTCCGTCCGGACAAATTAACGAAGAATAAAGTCAGACGGAGGGGATACCTATGGAACACAAAGGGAAGGATTTGCTCCCGCTAACAGGAGAAAAGGTAGAAGTGGATGGTGTTTATATTGATGAGGATGGACATGAGCAGCATTTGCACAGAGGTCAGCATTTTCCCGCTGATGTTGTTCTGGGTACTTCCGAGTGGAAAATGACCGAATATGCCTTTGATAACCATCATGAAGGACGTACTGATGAACGACTTATCCCCAAAGAGGACGACGAGGATAAAAAGGGTAAAATCACACATCCACGCCGTCGTTTACAACGCGGAGACCGCTAAATAAGACAACTTATCCACGGTTAATACCAATCTGTTGATATTTTGTGGACGACCTGTGTGCAAAGTGTGCTAAATCGCTATATTGTCTACAGTTTGTGCACAATTTGTGCATAACCTATGTTTATTTTGTGGACAAGTAGTAGGGTTTAGTGGATAAAATGCGTACAACATGTGCAAAACCTGTGTATAACCCTGTGAATGACTGAGCGAATTCTTTTCGTTCAGTCTTTTTCGTGTTTTTATACACATTCCCTGATTGAACTTTTTCTGGCGTTTCGGGCATATCTTTAATTCCTATCCTCATAGCTTGTATAGTACGGATAACTTATAAAGGGGGATTTGCCTGACATGTCAGTCTATAAGTCTTCCACGGGATTGGATGAAAATATAGCAGCTGTCCTGTGCTATCTGTTCGCATTTATTGGCGCACTGGCCTTTGTCATGCTGGAAAAGAAAAGTCGATTTGTATTATTTCACGCGCTGCAATCCATATTTCTGTTTGTCACCCTCATGATCGGGCATGTGCTTGTTGGATTCATTCCGCTGCTCGGTCCTCTGCTCGCTTCCCTACTAACGCTGGCAGGCCTTGTATTGTGGGTCATCCTGTTAATTCGCGCGGGACAAGGCAAGTGGCTCAAGCTTCCCTGGGTAGGCGATCTAGCTCTTCATCAAGCCCGGCAGTTGTGAAATCAACAAAAAACCTTGATCCTTAGCAGGATTCAAGGTTTTTGCTGTTTCGATGATTACTCTTTATCGCATGTTCGCTTCTTCTGTCCTATATGAATGTATCCCAGCTTATCTGGGTTGACCATTAAATAAAAACTCTGAATATGCTCCCCGTCCGGTGTCAGTCTGAGACATAAGGTTTCTCTCACTTTTCCATCTTCCAGAAATGCCATCTGGACCTCACCATTGATGATGGTGTGGAACACATCTCTTTCTCGTAAAACGGTTAATACCCGACGAGAAGTCAACAGGGCAAGAACGCCTTTGCGCACAACCATCGGTCTCATCACCGTATGCACATTACCTCCGCCATCTGACACGAATACAGGTTGTTCAGCCAGTAGTTCCAGCATAGCAGTCACATCGTAGGCAAGAAAGGCGGTTGTAAAACGTTCTAGTAGTTTTATTCGGGATGAGTTATTCATATTACGACTGGACTGAGCCTCAAGAGCAGATTCTCCTGAAGATAGAATACGACGGGAGCGACTGAACAACTGACGACAGTTGCTCTCAGTCTTCCCCAGCAATTCCGCAATATCTTTGTAATCATATTGAAAAGCTTCCCTCAGCACAAAAACAGCCCGCTCTATCGGCTTTAACTGCTCCAGCAAAACCAGAAAAGCGTAAGATATCATGTCTTTACGCTCTAACCAATCCGCAGGGAGATCTGCGCTTTCACCCAACGGCTCCGGCAGCCACTGTCCTACATATGTCTCTCTTTGCTTGCGCGCAGAGTTCAACAGATTCAGACACCGATTCATCGTCATTTTGGCTACATAGGCTTTGGGATTGTGTATATCATCCAGGGGCTTATTCTTCAGCTCGACAAAGCAGTCTTGAACTACATCCTCGGCATCCGTAACCGTTCCAAGCATGCGATAAGCAATGGCAAAAGAATATTTGCGATATCTTTGATACAGCTCCTCCAGATTTAAATCCACCGATTCTTGTTCAATTCTGTGTTCTTTGCCAGACAAAGCATAGCCCCCTGTTCATTAAAGAATGCCCGGATACATACCCGTTGCAATTGCAATCCGGTTCCAACTGTTAATCACGTTAACCGCGGTTATCAAATCTACGTATTCTTCCTCTGTAAAATGTTCTCTGACCCTATTATACAAATCCGTAGATACCCCTTGTTCAGAGATGCGAGTGACCGCTTCAGCTAATTCAAGCATAACACGTTCTTTTTCCGTGAACAAAGGAACCTCCCGCCATAAGGCTAGCTGCAAAATGTGGTCAGCATAATCCCCCAGCTTGAGCAAATCCTTCGCATGCATATCCAGACAATAGGAACATCCATTGATTTGGGATACTCTAATTTTCAGTAGTTCGTACAATACTTTGTCTGTAAAACGACCGGAAATATATTTTTCCATCTCCATCATTGCCTTGAATGTGCTAGGACTTACTGCTCTGTGATTGAATCTTAAACTCACGATACATCGCCTCCATTATTGGTTTACATATAGAAGACAAATGAACATGTGATTTTGTGACAATGTGTAATACATCAATTTGGAATTGCCCTCAATTGACATAGCATGTATTATAGATAAATGATTTTATGTAAAGAAGGTGAGCACTCACATGAGCGGAAAAGGTATTATAAAAGAATTTAAAGAATTCGCTGTACGGGGTAACGTGATTGACCTCGCGGTCGGTGTTATCATCGGTGGAGCGTTTGGCAAGATTGTTACTTCTGTGGTAAACGATATTATTATGCCTCCGATTGGTAAACTTCTGGGCGGCATGAATTTTCCAGACTTGTATGTAGCTTTACGAGCTGCCGACCCTTTAAATGCTGACGGTACACGCATGACTTTGGCACAGGCCAAAGAAGCAGGGATCGCAGTCCTCGCCTATGGTCAGTTCATTAACGTTCTGCTGGACTTCCTGATCGTGGCCTTCTGTGTGTTCATGCTGGTCAAAGGGATTAACATGCTGAAACGCAAAGAGGAAGAAAAACCTCCTCAGGAAAAAACGATCAAGGAATGTCCACATTGCCTATCCGAAATTCCTGTAGCCGCTACCCGTTGCGCACATTGCACTTCCAAGCTGGAAGGGTACGTCGAAGCACGCTGACCCAACCCACACCTATATGACTACAACAAACGGCTTAAGACGGTATACCGTCTTAAGCCGTTTTAGTATGGTGTAGGAGATCTGATTAGTTGAAATTGGTGATAATGCCACGGGGTCTGACGGGCAAGCCCTCAGCGTACAGATGGGAAACATCACCGAAGCCGATGCAACGGGGAACTGCCCATTCCTGAGAGCGCTCATCAAACAAGATCGTGGTTACGGAGCTAGGCGGCATCCAAAAACCGGACCAGACCAAGGCCAATGGCAGCTCCAACAGATGAGCAAGCCAGGTCAACCCGAAGCCGCCATGACAAAATACGGCCACCTGATCTTCGGTATGCTTCAGAATCCGGTACCTGCCCTCCACCCGCTCAAAGCCTTGCCGTTTCAGGAATTCATCGGAATGAAGCTTCAGCCGTTCGAAGGTTTCGGGACTTTGCGTTCCCTGATAATAGGAAATCTCCTGCCAAGAGTCATGAGTCGGCAAGGGCAACTCGGAACGGATCACTTCACCTGGCAAATCCCAATGGGAAAGACGACCGTATGGAGTTTCCTCCAGCTTTAGAGCCAGCTCCTGTGTCCAGTGTTCCACTTCATGAGTCATACCCAGAGAATCGGCGGTGTAGCGCATCGTATCCAAAGCCCGCCCCAAAGGAGAGGCATAAATTCGATCCAGTCCGTGACTGGAAAGCCGTTTGGCCAGTGCCTGGGCTTCCAAATGCCCCTCCGGCGTGATGGTGTTGTTGGGGTAATCGGGGTCTGCGTGCCGGATAATATACAATCTCATTATTGGTTCTCCGTTTCTATGAATGGCGACAGGATCGCTTTATCTCATTACATCGATTAGTTCTCCTGATCTTTAACGTTTATTCAGCAAATTTTCCAAAATCGCGCGCAAATCCCTGTCTTCCTGGTAGACTTCCTCACCTGTATCCAGCTCAATAACCCGGATATATGTATAATTGGCTCTGACATCGACTGGTTTAAAAATTAATTCCTCCGGATTGTCTGGGCGGACATCATAGCCCATATTTTTGAACATATCCGTGATTTGATCAATCCCCGGCTTGCCTCCGCTTTCCAGCATAATCAACCCGCGCAGTTCCTTGGGTTCCTCTGGATGCATGACTCGAAAATGTACTATACATTCCATGTAAAATCGCTCCTTTCAATCGTAAACCTGTGTGATATTACAAATCCTTATGTTCCCAGCATACCCCAAATGCCACTCCACATTCCACACCCGCCTTCATATCGTCGGGACAGAAAACACGTTATACTGTAAAGTAGACCTTTGATTTCTGCTTACTATAGGAGGAACCACGATGACTAGCGAGCTTCTGGATATCTACGATGATGAAGACAAACCTCTTGGCACAGCCTCGCGACAAGACGCACATGCCAAGGGATACTGGCACCATACCTTTCACTGCTGGCTTGCACGAGACACTTCGACAGACCGTCGCTTGCTGTTCCAACAGCGTCAGGATACGAAGGACACCTTCCCCGGATGCTACGATATTACAGCAGCCGGTCACTTGACGGCAGGCGAAGACATGTCTCAGGCGGCTCGTGAGCTGGAGGAAGAACTGGGCATTCATGTTCCCTTTACCTCATTAACACCGCTGATGACCGTTCGGTATGAAAGCAAAGGTACCGCACAGGGCACCTCTTTTTGGGATCGGGAGGTTAGCTCGGTGTTTGGACTGCTATCAAACCAGCCATTGGAAGCTTATCACCTCCAGCAAGAAGAAGTAGCCGGACTGTACGAAGCAGATCTTAACCAAGCACTGGCCCTTTTTGAAGGCCGTATTCCCTTTATCGAAGCCCATGGCATTACGTCGGGGCCGAACCCGGAAAAAACTCGCCGCCTGATTACATCGGATCAATTCGTGCCTCATAAGGCGGGCTATATTACATCTATATGCCGGGCACTGATGGAACTTCCTACCCGGTAATCTTTAGCTATTCTCCAGCTGACATATATTTGCCGATAATGCCTTCATACCGCCAGCCATACCGGGTCGACAGTTCTCTGCCCATATCATGCTCTAGCTCATACAGAATAAGATCCTGAGCAAAATGATTAAGCAGCAGACCTGTCATTACCGGATGCTCGGTAATAAGCGCCTGTGTCGGGCAATTCTCTCCCCGCATACCCAGCATGCACCAACGCCGATCAATAACAAAAGAAAATTTGCGCCCTGCTGGTTCCTGTCCGTCTGTACCAGACCTAAGCGGTAACCACGGTCCCATCATGCTTTCTCCGTTATCGCAGGACCAGAGCAGACGCACACCTCGACTCTCAGCTTTCTCCAACTCTGTCCGCAGCAGTTCGGCTTCCTCGCGCCACAAATCCAACACAATCTCATGCTCTGCCCGTTCCAATTCACGTGTCAGACTTTCCAGCACCTTCCGATCGCCTTCCGCGTTATAAAAGGTCGGCTTGCTTGGTTCTGTTCGTGGCATTTCCTTCTCCACCGCACGTAGAGACTCCTGCATCTGCCCTTCGATCATCCGGGTCAGTTCACCCGGTGGCAGCATGCTGTAACGAACAGGCTCTCCAGCACTGGTTCTGAGGTATCCCTGCCCGGCCAAACGCTGCAAAGCCGCGTACACGTTGGAGCGCGATGCGCCCAGACGCTTAGCCACTTCATAGCCGGAAGCCGCATTTTGCCTCGAAAGCTCGACCATAACCTTGGCTTCCATTTCCGTAAAACCCAGATTCCGCAGATGATGCAGCAAACGCTCCATATGTTCTGTTCCCCCTATGCTGCCTGGCGTTATGTCTGTGTCCTGCGGCAGCCTGTTCGGCTGCGTCAAATCTGTTCAGCTCCGCAGCGCGGGCACCACTTAGACCCTTTGGGTAGTTCTGCAGTACAGATTTGGCATTTTACATTTTCACGTACTTGTGCAGACGGCGTTGCCGGCTTCTCGGCCCCGGAGTTGTTGGCCTTCCAATATCGGATTCGCTCGTCCAGCTCTTCCTGACGCTCACGCTCACGTGCCAGTTCTTCAAGACGACGGTGTTCTTTTTCCAGATCTTCCTGACGACGGCGCTCCCATTCAGCGTCGAATGCCGCTTTTTCTTCTGGTGTAAAATCAGATACTGTGTAATCGCGGTCTAGTCCCGCTGGTTCGTGTGTTTCATACCGCTCATCCTGTTCCTGTTCATGCCGATCGACTACTTCATGTTCTGCATATTCCGTGTAAGCAGGCGCAGCATCCTTCACTACCTCTGGCTTGCGCAGATCAAAAGAATAGACGTCCGTTGGCACCTCTTCACGCACAGCAGCTACTTGTTTGGAAGCAGCCTGTCCTTCATTAAGCTTGCGTCCGCATTTGGGGCAAAAGTTCGCATCCAGAGGCACAACCGCTCCACAGGTGCATAAATGAGCGTTTTTCAATTCTGCAATTCTACTGCGCAGCTCGTCAATTTCATCCTGAAGCTCATCACATGCAGTGGATAGCTGTGTCATCTCGGTTTCTGCCACTGACATGTCAGATGCGCGGTAACCTTCGTAAAAGATCTGACCCATTCGTAAGAAATGAACATCCATTTCCTGCTGAATCGTTGTAATTTGTGAATTGATCTTACTAATCTCGACAGCATGCTGCGCCTTTTCTGTTGCGCGATTAGCGCCTTCCTTTATACGTTGAATCAGCTTCATCGTTATTTCCTCCCCATATCCAGCCGGATTTCACTGTACCGTCCGTATATCCCAAAGTTTTTTTCTGTTGGCAAACCTCGAACTCCTGTATAATGGAATGCGGTCATATCGCCTGATTGAAGGCTATAGGCATTAGCGTCAACGTATTGACGTTCTGTTGCTCCGCCAAGATCCGCATGAATTTCAGCATTATTTTAGTCCATCGCCTTGTTCTTATCGTCAGCTAAAGCTGACTAGAACTCTATCATACCAAAAACTACCCCCATTTGTGAAAATGGAAGATTTTAAGAACGAAAGGGGTTTCAGGATTATGGACCCAAATCCTTCTTTTTACCCCCGACCCATCGGGGTTCCTTATTCAACGTCGAGCCCTCAGGCACGTCGTGCTTCCATGGATACCAGTATAACGCTGGTGCCCGACACCGACCAAGACTCGGCCTATTTTCGTGCTTTAGAGAACGCCGGCATTCACCTGAACCGCCCGCAGATCCAGGCCGTTCGCCACGGCAAAGGTCCCCTTCTAACCCTTGCAGGGGCTGGCTGCGGCAAAACCACAGTGCTGGCTGCCCGCGCAGGCTACCTGATGGCTATGCGGGATGTCCCTGCATCGTCCATTCTGCTGGTGACCTTCACCAGCAAGGCAGCTGCCGAAATGAAACTGCGCATCGCGGGATTACCCGGTGTGCGCCCTGCCGCTGCACGTGCAGTTCAGGCACGCACCTTTCACTCATTCGCTTTGGCGATGCTGCGTCATCGTGGCGTGCAAGATGAAGTGTTCGGCGAAACGCAGGCCCAGCATACCGTCATGAAAATGATGCTGCGGCAGCTTGGGCTCAGCGAGGCTTTCCAGCCAGAAAGCCTGCTGTCTGCCCTCTCCGCCTGGAAAGCGGAAGGCCGCAGCGCGGACGAGCTACCGGAAACCGTGCGCGAGGAATCGGATGCCAAGCGTGCCATGCTCGCCTATGAAGCGTGGAAACAGGAGCGCAATAAAATGGATTTTGACGATATTCTGCTGCGTGCCTCCGCACTGCTGCGTGACCCGGATGTGCTTCAGCCGCTTCAGCGGCGTTTTTCACATATCATGGTCGATGAATTTCAGGATACGAATGCCCTGCAATATGAGATGGTGCAACGATTGGCTGCCCGACATCGCAATCTGATGGTTGTGGGGGATGATGATCAGACGATCTATACGTTTAATGGGGCACGCCAGGAATCCATTCTGGAGTTTGACAAGGTCTATAAGGATGCAAAGGTCATCACCCTGGATATTAATTATCGCAGCGATGCGCGGATTTTGGGGCTGGGCTCTAACATTGTCGCCAAAAATGTTCATCGACGCTCCAAACGTCTTTCGGCTGCCGGGCGTGAAGGCTTGCCGCCGCAGTTTGCCACCCCATCCGGACCCGAGGAGGAAGCGGGGCATATTGTTACCCATCTACTCGGACAGGTAGAGGAAGGTCGGCTGCGCTACCGGGATATCGCTATTTTGCACCGGACAGCCAGCGGAAGCCGGTCTATTTTTGAGCAATTAATTATGCGGGATGTCCCATTTATTCAGTACGGAGCAGGGGCTGTATTTTATGATCAGTCCCTGATTCGTCCCTTAATGGATCACCTGCGTTTGTCGCTGAATCCCCGGCGTATGGAATCCATTCCGAGCACCCTTGGGCCGCTGTACGTCTCCCGTGAGGCGGGTATGGAATGGATTATGCGCGAGGAGAAACAGCAGGCTAAAAAATACCCGTTGATTCATCTCAGCCGCTGGGATCGACTACGCGATTTTCAGCGTGAGCAGGTAAAAGAACGTATTCGTTTGATTCGCAGTCTCACTACAATGAAGCCTGCCTATGCCATTCAAGAAATGCGGCGCATCTTTTATGACAAATATTTGGAAAGCGGAGATACGGGCGCATGGACTCATTATAAGGAAACGATGCAAGAAAGTCTGGAGGAGCTCGAAACGGCAGCCAAGCGGTTTGACACCGTGGAGGCGTTCGTCAGCTTTGCAGATGAGCTTTCCGAGCGTCACCGCCAAATGGAATCGCTGCGCAGAGAAGAAGACAGCGATGCTGTTCGGCTCATGACGATCCACCGCGCCAAAGGGCTGGAATTCCCTTGCGTATATTGGATCGGAGCCAGCGAAGGCATTCTGCCGCACAGCTCGGCGCTGCACAGCGAGCTGCCGGAGGATCGGCGGGCAGGCGCCGCCCCGACTACGGCTGTGGATAACGATGCAGCGCTTGAAGAAGAGCGCCGCCTCGCTTACGTGGCCGTCACCCGGGCGAAGGAGTTGCTGTACATCACCTCTCCCGCCTCTAATCATGGTAAGCCTGCCGCCGTGTCACGCTTCCTGCTGGAAGCCTATGGGGTCACCCCTGAGGCTTCCAAGCCAGAAGCACGCCGCGGCAGCTTCGGCCAACCGAAGGGTGCTTCCGGGTATAGCAGCCGTGCTGGCGCTGGATCGCCAGCGTCTGGCACAGCGACCCGCGTGAGCAGCAGGCCGGGACCAGGCAGTGCTACGACACGGACGACCTCGTCGGTGGCAGGGTCTCAGGCGGAGCCACGCATCAACGTGCCCGTGTGGAAATGCACCGACGGCGCCTGCAAAGCGTGGATGCGGCGCGACACAACAAGCGGACGCCGTACAAGCGCGGCTAGCACAGGCACGCCGCCGGTGTGCCCGCTCTGCGCCTCCCCGATGACAGAGGGGACACGCAACATCCCGGCCAGATAGGTATAAGGCGTATAGCTGGTATTGGAGAAGTGTGCTTTTCTGGACTGGTGACACCCGTGATTTCCAGCCTAACTGTTGCAGATTTTAATGAATCAAATAAGCTTTAGACAGACCAATAAAAGAAAAAGCGGCAGACTAGGACGTGAAAATAAAGTCCTAGTCTGCCGCTTTCTGTTTCAACTTGCTATTGAACGTTCGTTTTCCGTTAGTTCAATGCCTTGCTCTTTGTGATCATCCAATAGGTGTTCCATCAGGTAGTTTGATATTTGGTTTCAATAGAACCACATCCCCCTTTTCGGGAATTCCTCCAAGGACTAATACCTCTGAATTAAAGCCTGCTATCCGTCGAGGTGGAAAGTTGACTACACCTATGATTTGTTCCCCTATAATATCTTCAGCCACATATCTTTTTGTGATTTGTGCACTCGAAGCTTTTATTCCGATATCTTGTCCAAAATCAATTTCAAGTTTAATAGCAGGTACTTTTGCTTCTGCAAAAAACTCAGCTTTAATTATGGTTCCAACTCGAATATCTAGTTTCAAAAAATCATCAATCGTTGCCATCTAAACATTCTCCTCATCGATTATTTTCTTCAATTTCGTGATAATCAGTTTCAAATTTAATATTTTGCAACTGTAGTATACTTTAAAGATTTTGCCCAAAAATACATTCCCATACCGAATAGAGTCATGATTCCACCTATAAATTGAAATGCAGAGATTATTTCTCCCAAGAATAAGTAGGCGAGAATTATAGCAAGAACAGGCTCTCCAATAATACCAACTGAGACCGTAGTTGCACCCATTGATTTCAACAACAGATTAAAAATATATTGTCCAAAAATAGTTGGGATTACTGCAAGTAACAAGAAATACATCCAATCCGACGAGTCATATTCGATCAAGGAATAATGATTCAACAAATTGTAGACCAGCATGACGCTGCCACCAATAAAAAAAACAATAACACTATATAAATTTGCATTTATTTTGTGGCTTACTTTCTGTCCTGCCAACATATATGCTGAAACCAAGATTGTTCCTACTAAAGATAATCCATCTCCGATTAATGCCTCTCTCGAAATCCCTATGTCTCCCCAAGCTATAATGATTGAACCGACAAGAGCGGCGACCAAACAAAGAATGGTCAATATATTTGCTCGTTCTCTGAACATAAAGTATGAACCCATCATTACAAATAAAGGCTGTAAGGATAAGATGACCATGGAGCTCGCGACTGAGGTATATACTAAAGATTCCATCCAGAATAAGAAATATAACCCGAGAAAAAGACCAGCTATGAAAACAGTACTCCAATCTTTTTTGTTCATTTCTAAGGAACGAAACATTTTCCAAGGTACAAAGGGAAGCATTATGAGTACTGACATATACAATCTGTACATCCCAGCCACAGAGGTTGGAGTATCTGAGGATTTTATCATGATAGATGAGATAGAAACAGACAGTATGCTGATTAAAAGCAAAATATACGGATGAAACGGTAACGACGATTGATTTATTTTCACATATACGCCTCCAAGATGTCTTATCCAATCGCCTGTGCACAGGATTGTAATGATATGCCGAAGATCTGGTATAATAATATCACCACTTTTATTTTATTTGTGTAACTATATCTTTAATTTATATAGAAATATCGTCATCAGAAAGGACCTCGCTAAAATGAAAAAACAATTGCATGAGACCATTCTATATCCCGATGTTTCATTTCCATACATCATGTACACCCATACTATTCATGCAAGTAGTCCTGAAGGTAGAGGATTCAACGATTTACATTGGCATGAGGAACTACAAATCACTTTGGTTACCAAAGGAAAGCTAGTGATACAAGTTAACGGCATTGATCATGAATTAGAAACAGGTCAGGCCATTTTAATTAATAAAGGTGTTCTTCACGTTACTACACACCTTACACATAACGGTCAATATGTCAGTTTTAATTTCCCTGAGAAGATACTGGCCTTTTATGCAGATAGTGCGATGGAAAAAAACTATGTACTTCCTTATACAAACTCTCTCTTATTGTCATTAGTAATCAAAGGAGATGTTGAATGGCAAAATCAAATACTGCAAATGCTTTGGGATATGAAACAAAAATTTGATATGAAAAAAAAATGGGGCTGGGAATACGAGGTTTCCATCAAAACGGCACAATTATGGTTAGTCTTAATATCTAATATTTCGCTGTCTTCTGAGGAAGCACCTAAATACATGAAATTGCAACAGGAGCGACTTCAATTGATGCTCAGCTTTATCCATCAAAACTACTCAGATAATATAACACTGCAAGAAATTGCTGATATAGCACATTTAAGTATTTCGGAATGCACTCGTAGTTTTAAGAGAACCATTCATATGACACCTTACGACTACTTAATTAAGTACCGTATCAAGAAAAGCAGCGAGTTATTAATTTCAACAGATTCTACAATAACTGAAATAGCCCACAGAGTGGGGTTTAATCATGTAAATCACTTCATTCAGTCTTTTAAAAAACATCATAAAAAAACACCTAAAGAATTCCGGAAATTTAGAAATGAAATCAAGGATTAAGGGCTATTTCTTTTATGATTGTGTGTACCATCACGTGTAGTACGGTTCCCATCGATTAATCTTATATAATCCTGCTGACACTGTTTAATTGAAGTATGGTAAGTGATCTCGCATAAAATGGGTTAACGTATCCTTTAAATTTTTATGCTGTTTCATATATTGGAACAAGATGGCCGTGGTAAGCACGATTTCAGAGTCCTCGATACTAATAATCCAAGACGGTGGCTCCTCAGGATTATAACTAAATTCGCTAACGATGCCGTATGCTACACCTAGCTTATCAATTCTCTTGTGTAAGATCTGATGGATCTCGTCAGTCAGTTGATAAATATTAATATCACTCTGTTCCAAAGCCCTCTTCCTCCTTTAGATCGGGCTATTCCCCGATAATCCCGTTTGACTAATTGTTTCGTAGGTGAGCAATTGATGAGAAATCATTTATTAGTCCCTTTCATTACTCATACTTTTCCTATGCGTGGAATACTTACTGGCATGATACCACAAATTGAAACTACTCTTCCCGCTTATCCCATATTGCCTTAAAAAATCTTGGGTTATACATTTCAAAAAATATGAATTGTTTGCCGCCAGAGTATAAAAATCCATAATTTAAGGATGATTTTTTCCGAAATTCATTGTATGGTTCCTGCCTCGCGTCTAATTTATGATGCAATTAAAGAGAGGTGAGGCACTGAAAAAATTAATGACAAATATTGAAAACGCATACAAGTGGAGAAGGAATGCTGGTGAAAGGTACTAACCGATTTTAGCCAATGTGCAATATTTGTAGGGGAAACATCTGTCATCAATTACTTCAAAGTACTTAATGTGTATGCACTAATGAAAACGGTTTCTCCAATCTGCGCCGCAGGACAATTAGGGTGGTAACATCTAATTCAAGGAGTGAGTCATATGCCAGATCCATGGAAAAGAAGGTTATTCGGCATTCTTAGTTTTGTTCTCTTATCTTTTTTGTTGGTATCTCTCGATTTAATTCCAAGCTTAGCAAAAGCAGAATCAACTAACTTGGTCACCCATGTTGAAGACGAAACGACGATGGGTGCAAGTCAAGATTTATCCACTAATGGCAAATCTCCTTCTACAGTTGTCAGCTCCAAAGATGCAATTATTCAAGGTTACGGCGTAGAAAAACGGGATACTCCCTATACAGGCGATACACTTTATAAAGGCGACGGCTATGTATCCTTCTTTTATGATTATGACCCAAATTCGGGCAAGTCTGACGGGACGGCTACGTTTAAAGTGAATGTGCCGACAGCAGGTCTATATAAGCTGAGCCTCGGTTACTATATTCCGGCGGACACCGGCTCCAAGGATACCAGCTTCGAGGTCAATGGTACAATGGCTGAAAGCATAACGCTGGTTCCCCCTCCGGGAGGTGCGGTTGTAAACGAGAAGTTGGTAAGCAAGATCATGTTGAATGCCGGTACAAACGAGGTTACTTTTTCAAGAGGCTGGGGATATTACGGGATCGAGTATGTAAAGGTTGAATTCGCCAGTTTGCCTGTTGCAAACAGTAAAATTGAAGCCGAAGACGGAGTCATTACTGGTGAGGTCAGCACCGAAACCGCCAGCATGGGCTATTCTGGTACCGGTTACGCAGCCTTTAAAGGCACAGGGTCGTTAACCCTTGCCTATAACGCAGCTTCAAGTGGCCTTTACAATCTTGCAATCGGTTACAGTAATCCTAATAGTGACAAAAAGACCCATATGGTGGTCAACGGTCAGGCAAGCGAAATATCCCTTCCGACAACAGCAAACTATACCGAGGTATCCGGCGGTAAAATCATGCTGAATTCGGGAAACAATACAATACAGTTCAATGTCGACTTGGGCCAGTATCATATCGACTACATCAAGCTGGCAGCAGTGCTCCCCCCGAAACTGCATCAGATTGAGAAAAAGCCGGTAAACCCGAATGCGACTATGGAAACCAATGCACTCATGAGTTATCTCGTCGAGGGTTACGGGAGCAACATTCTTTCCGGTCAGCACACTCTGGAGGATGCCCAGTGGATTAAAGACCACACCGGAAAGTACCCTGCCATGTTATCAACGGACATGATGGATTACTCCCCCTCTCGCGTCGAGCATGGTGCCACCTCAACTGAGGTGGACAAGGCGATCCAATGGGCCAAAGAAGGTGGAATTGTCACGTTTGTATGGCACTGGAATGCCCCTAAGGGTCTACATGACCTTCCAGGCAAAGAATGGTACCGCGGATTTTACACCGAGGCTACTACATTCGACGTTCAATATGCGCTTAATCATCCCGAGTCGGAAGATTATCAGCTGATCCTACGGGACATTGATGCCATTGCCGTTCAGTTGAAACGCCTTCAAGACGCTCACGTTCCGGTGCTGTGGAGACCACTGCACGAGGCGGAAGGCAGATGGTTTTGGTGGGGCGCCCAAGGGCCAGACTCCACCAAGCAGCTGTACCGTATCATGTACGACCGTCTAACACACTACCATCACCTTAACAATCTGATCTGGGTATGGAACTCCGAGAGCCCCGAATGGTATCCAGGGGACGATGTCGTCGATATTGTAAGTGTGGATATCTACAACCCGGCGGCTAATTACGGTCCAAGTATCGGCAAGTATGACAGCTTGGTAAATCTCGTGCAAGACAAGAAACTGGTTGGTCTGTCCGAAAACGGCCCGATTGGCGAGCCCGAATTGCTTCAAGCATATTCAGCGCATTGGCTCTTTTTCACCACATGGACGGGCGATTTCGTCCGCAATGGACAATATAACTCCCTGGATCATCTCATAAAAGTGTTCAACAGCGATTACGTGATCACGAGGGATGAGCTTCCTCAAGACCTATTTACTTCCTCCAAGAATGAAGCGGAGTAAGGCGCTCTTAACGTATCCGTAACTGTACCGTCCCACCCATCACCATGAAGTAACGCAGAAGCCTGCCCCTAACGAACAGCGGCCGCCTCAGAAAATAACCGAGGCGGCCGCTGTTGGTTTGTAACTCGAATGAATGCAGTCTATAGCAAACCTTAATGAAAAAGGACCGTCTCCTCTCCAATTGGAAAGTGGAAACGGACCCGTTCTTTATGCAAAACGAATTAATTGGTGGACCATAGCTTAATCCGGTTTTGAATATGTTTGGTAAAGGATTGTTCCATTTCTTGTACTCCGGCTTTCTCCAGCTCTGCCATATAGGCATCCCAAACCTTATCGAAGTTTTCCGGCTTGGTCATGACAGCTTCCGGAATTCGTTTCCATGTAATATCCTTCATCTTGGCTCCGAGAATAACAGCCGGATCGTCATTGGGGAGAGACATCGTGTAGGCTGCTCCGTATGCTCTCGGTTGAAATTCTTCTTCTTTTGGGAATAGATCTTTCCAATGATCAATCTTATAGGCCTTTAGGACTTCCTTCTCCGACTTGTTGTAAGTTGCTGTCAGCAGTTCCGGATAACTACGAGTAAAATAGTTGCCTGTTGAATCCTTGATGCCATCACCATAATGGACCGACAAGTTCCAATATAGACCGATTCCAGATTCTTTTTGGAAAGCTGCATTGTCATTGTTCATCCGTTCCAGTACAGCCGGAATAATCTTACGTTTGCCGTCTTTAACCGTGTAATGCTTTCCTTCAATTCCCCAGTTATTCAGGACTTGCCCCTCTTCCGATACCAGAAAGTCGAGGAACTGGATAGCACGTACCGGGTCCTTGCATTTGCTAGAGATCGAGATTCCATATCCCCCATCAAAACCAGGAAGCCAGAAGTTGGTATCCTTATATTCCTTGCTCATGGTGACTGGATAATGACCGTACGTTTGGTCAAATTTGCCCTCCGCTTTCAGCGCATTTTGTCCGTCGCCATAGTCCCACTCTGGATCGGCCAAGCCTAGTACACGTCCTGAAGCTATCTTCGCCTTAAACTGGTCTGTCTTCTGTACAAAGCTTTCTGGGTCCAGCAATCCAATGGAGTTCATGTGATTCAACCAGCGGAAATATTCCTTTTCTTCCGGTCGGCGGAAATGATAAGTCGCTTGGTGTGTTTTTTGATCAATGTAGTATTCGCCGTCGTCTGGTCCCCCGGTCGTTTGAAATCCTGAGTTTGTTACCTGGTACATATGCCAATCGTCGGCATTAAGGGACAATCCGATATTTTTATTGCCATTTTCGTCCGTCGGATGCTTGGTGATATAGTCCTTAATGACTTTTTCAAAATCCTGTACCGTACGAATGTCCGGGTAACCCGCTTCCTTGACGACACGATGCTGGAGTTTAAATCCTACGTCGGGTTTAATTTTTTTCTCCTCGACAGCGGACCAGGTCGGAATCACATAGATCGATGGGTCGTCCAAACTGTACTTTGTCCGAACAAGCTTGTCACCCAGCATTTTTTTGATGTTCGGTGCGTGCTTGTCGATCAAATCCGTCAAATCAATGATTGCGCCAGCATCGACAAGTTTGCCGACATCCGCCTTAGCAGCGATCAAATCAGGATAGTTTCCTGTGGCTGCAATCAACGAAATCTTTTGGACGGGGTCTCCGACAGCGAATTCAGCATCTAGAGTTACTCCGGTTTTTTCAGCGATGACCTTACCGACTTGATCCTTCATGCTATTCCAATTTGTGCTGGAGTCTTCCGAAAAATAAGTAAGTGTGATGTCTCCTGTTGTTACGGCCTTGGTAGCCTCAGATGCTTTATTACCGCCGCACCCTGCAAGAGTCGCGACTAAAGTTAATGACATTACGAAAGATACGACCATTCTATGTTTTCTTGGCTTCATGGAGCTAAACCTCCCTGTATAATGAATGTTTGCTGCTTCGTTTTAGCTCTTTACCGCTCCAAGCGTCATACCTTTAACAAAATATTTTTGTAGAAAAGGATAGACGATAAGAATCGGCACGGTAACAATGATGGTGATTGCCATTTTAACGGATTCCGGTGAAACCTGTGCCATACGCTCCGCCATATTGGCAGCGTCTTGGGAATTGGTTGCGCTTGTTGTCGTACTTTGCAGAATTTTCATCAATTCATATTGCAGGGTCGTCAACGATTCGTTGGACCCATTAAACAGGTAAGTATCGAACCAAGAGTTCCATTGCCCAACTGCCAAGAAGAGCGCTACGGTCGCTAATGCCGGTTTGCAAAGAGGAAGAATAACGCGCCAGTAGATCGTGAAATCGTTGGCACCATCCAGCTTGGCTGATTCCTGTAACGCATAAGGCAGACCGTCAATGAAGGAACGAATAATGAAGACATTAAACGCACTTACAAGACCTGGTAAAATATAGACGGCAAATGTATCAATTAAATGCAATTCCTTCATCAGGATAAAACCTGGAATCAACCCTCCAGAAACATACATGGTGACGGCCAGAAAGATTGAGATGAACCTTCTAGCTTGAAAATCACTTCGTGCAAGCGTATAGGCAAGCATCGAGCCGCTGACCAAGCCCGCTACGGTGCCAATGACGGTTCGTAGAAAGGAGATCTTGAATCCAGTGATTAACCCCTCATAGGTGAAAATCAAGTCGTAATTCTTCAACGTAAATTGCCTTGGCCAGATGGTGATCCCACCTCTAATGGTGTCTACCGAATCGTTAAAAGAGATAGCTAGCACATTTAAGAACGGGTAGATCGTCAGAACGGTGACCACAATCATGAAAACATAAACAACTATCCCCAGGATTCGGTCTTGTGGTGATTTCGCCTGAAGCTTGTTGTTTAATCCGCCGACCGGCGTAGTGCTTTTGACAGCCTCCATGTCCATTCTCCTCCTTACATAATGCTCTCGTTGGTATAGCGCTTAAAGATTCCATTAGCCGCAAACAATAGGATCAGGCTTATCACCGAATTAAAAATATTAATGGCCGTTCCGAAAGAGTAACGTCCCATTGCCAGACCATAATTAAGCGCATATAAATCAAGTACTTCAGAGTAATCAATGACCAGGTGATTGCCCAGCAGAAATTGTTTCTCGAATCCTGTACCGAGCAGATGACCAATAGACATAATTAGGAGAATGATAATAGTCGGCCGGATCCCCGGCAGCGTGATATGCCACATTTGCTGTAATCGGCTAGCGCCGTCCACCCGCGCAGCCTCGTATAATTCAGGACCAATACCGGCGATGGCAGCCAGATAAATAATGGCGTTCCACCCCGTTTCCTTCCAGATGTCTCCGAAAGTTACAACCCACCAAAATAATTTACCTTGGGCCATAAACTGGACTGGCTGATCGATGATGCCTAGACCCATGAGCATATCGTTTACGACACCGCCATCCGCTGAAAGCATTTTGGTGACAATGCCTGCAGCAACCACCCATGAAACAAAGTGCGGCAGATAAGATACGGTCTGAACAAATCGTTTTATCACTTGTATGCGGACCTCGTTGAGCAATAGAGCAAAGACAACGGGTACAATAAAACCAGCGACCAGTCCCATAAGGCTCATAGCCAGCGTGTTCCGCAGTACTTGGTAGAAATGATCATCTTGGAACAAAGTACGAAAATGCTCCAAGCCCACCCACTTCTGTTCAAAAAAACTCAAACCAGGTCTGTATTTCTGAAATGCCATTGTCCAGCCCCATAGCGGCAAATACTGAAAGATGAAGACCCAGATCACAAACGGAATGGACATATAATAAAGATACCTTTGGCTTTTAAATACCTTCCAAGCATTCCGCTTCGGTTTTTTGTATGCGTTTTCCGAATTTTCTGTTACCGCTTTCATTTTTTTTCATCCCCTCTCTTAAATCCATCATAAAACAGAGGAGAGTCAGAACCCATACAACGGATTTCGGGAAAAATCATCCACAAATTATGGATTTCTATATTCCGACGGTGAACAGCCTTCGTACCTTTTGAACTTGCTGTAAAAGTAGTTAACACTTGTATAGCCGACGCTTTCAGCGACTTCGTAAACTTTCATTCCCTGGTCCAGCAACTCCTTTGCCTTGTGGATACGGACTTTGTCCAGATAGGTGTTAAAGTACTCCCCAGTCTTGTTCTTGAATAGCTGGCCCAAATAGGCAGTACTATAGTTTAGTAGTCCAGCCAGCGTTTCCAGCTTCAGGTTGTCTGTATAATGACTGTGAATGAAGTCGATCATTTTTTTGAATTCCTGCTCCTTTCCACGAGGTTCGGAGTCTTTCGCCAAAGCTAGCAGGAAACGGTAGGTCTCTTCCAAAAGATCATGTAAATGATCATGCTGGTATATCCCATTCAAAAAACGGGAAACTTCCTCCGTCTCTTTCAACTCGATACAGAAACCCGCGGTCAGCTTATGAATGACTGCATTGGACATAAAAAAGAACGACTCTTTGATCGACTTCTCATCTTGCCCCTGTTGGATAAAAAATCCAGCCGCCTCGTTCAATAATGGCAGTATTGCGGTTTGGTTTCCTACTTCCAGACTGTAATACAGGCGGAAGATGAATTCCTCCATCGTTTCCTCAGCTTTATCAGCAGATAATCGGGGGGAATCCAGCGCAGGAGAAAAGAAAGGATACGGACCTAGCAGTCGGTTCTTCTCACTGAAAAAGGATTGTTTTACCCCTTCCTGGGCCTTTAAAAAAGATTTACAAATATCTTCAGGAGCAGATACTGCCCCTCCGGTTGCAGCGACGAACCTAACATTATCCGCAGCATTACGAATCTCATTGTGCAGAATTTCACGCCGTTCTCTTCCGCGCAACGGGGCGTTGAGCAACAGGACTGTATACGGTGGGATTACTGTGACAAGCCCCATCATCTGCCCCTCGATCTTTGCCTTTAATCCATTCGAAAGCTGGTATGCGACATCAGAACGGTCCACTTCAGAAACACGCGGGTAGACGACCACGACTTCGTAGTTGCTCCACAACAAATCCGCTTCTATTGCCTTACTTCTCAACTTGGCCGTATCTTCAGTTCTCTCTTGAGGGACGAGCAGGCTATGCAGGTATAAATCCCGATTTATAACCTCTCTCTTACGCCACTCCCCTTGAAGACGCTCCTCTTCGATCCGCTCGCGTATCCGTTTTAAACTGGACGACATTTCATCAATGTCGACCGGTTTAACGAGATAGCCGAATACCCCGTATTTGATCGCTTGTTTGGCATATTCAAAGTCGGCATATCCACTGAGGATCATAAAGTGCAAATGATGACCGTTGGATCTCAAGTGCTCAATCAACTGTAGGCCATCCATAACCGGCATGCGGATATCGACGATTACGACATCAGGGGCTTTTTCCTCGATGACTTCCAGTGCTTCTTTTCCATTGGCTGCCGTAGCTGTAACGATAAATCCGAGGCTTTCCCATGGGATCAGCGTTTGAAGCCCTTGACGAAGCTTCGGCTCATCGTCAACGATGACTACCTTAATCATTTGGTTCACCCCCAGGTATGAAAAACTGAATACAAGTGCCTTTCCCAGGCACGCTCTCAATATGTAAAGCACTTGAGGTCCCATACAGTAAGACTAGACGATCATTTACGTTTCGTAGTCCAATTCGCTGGACCTCCTGTTCATGTACGGATGCAGCAAGCTCTGCTTGTACTAGGGCGAGACGATCGGCCGTGAAACCAGCGCCGTTGTCACATACCATAACTCGAACCCCCTCCAGGATTTCCTTAACTTTCACTTCAATGACAGCTCCTTCTGCTTGATTATCCAGACCATGTACAATAGAATTTTCCACCAATGGTTGGATAATCAGAGGTGGAACCAACATTTCCTCCAAATTTGGATCAACGGTTAAGCGATACTCCAAACGGTCTTCATACCGAAACTTTTGAAGATCGAGATAGCAGCACACTTGCTCAAGCTCTTTACGCAGTGGAATCTTGTCGTTACCAGCCTCCAGACTGCTGCGCAACAACGCGCTCAACTGCCAGACTGCTTTAGCGATATCGTCCTGTTGGCGAATGTGGGCCTCCATTCTGATAGACTCCAAAGAATTGAAGAGAAAATGCGGATTGATCTGGCTTGCCAGCATTTTGAACTTGATCTCGTTTTGTCTTCGCTCCACGAGTCTTTTCTGGCGATTCGTCTCTTGGACCTCCTGAACCAAATCGTTCACGCTACTGACGAGCGCGTTAAATTCCCTCGATAATAGACCCACTTCATCTTTCCCATCGATATGGAGATAGGTTTCCCATGAGCCCGCCCCTACTTGGGTCATATGCTTGCTCAAGCAGAGAAGCCTTCTGGATAATAGCGAAGCAGAAGCATAGATAAGTAAGGCTGCAAATATCAGACTGGCCGTGATCACGACTCCGCCGAGCCATATCACTTGATAAGCATCTCGGGTAATTTCAGAAACGGAAAAAACAGAAATAATGCGAAGTCCATTCCAGCTGTTCTGTGGAGTTAGATTTGCGATCACCACTTTCGATGCTTTTCCGTTAATGAGTGTGTTGTAACTTCCTTCCTGTTGGAAAAGTATATTTTCGTCGGCATGAATTTCAGAAAGATTCTTCCCAAACAACTCTGCTTCATTGGACGCGACAATCTGATTCCGGTTATCCACGATTAAGGTAGGGAACGATTCCTGATTCAGGATTGAATTTAATTGGCGCTGGTTAACATTTATGACCAGAACCCCTTTTCTTCCTGGTGAATTCACTGAGAATGATCGAATCAGGCTGAGATAATCGGCATCGTACCTCTCATCCTTAATTAAATTCCAGCCAGCCAAGCCTTTCTGCTCTATAGCCTCCTGGTACCAATCTGCGGTTGTGATCGTATCGTCAGGCTGGATAAATTCCCAATTGTTAAGCGCTCCTGGATTAGCTACATAGACACGGATGCCGGATATCTCTTTGTACAACTGGAGGTAGTCACGAATATCCGTATACCCCCGGTATGCCTGAATGACTTCAAGATAGCTGTTATACTTTTGGCTGGCCACCATCTTCATCCGGTTGTTATTGGTTAGCCGATACGAGATGTCCAGCGGCACTTTAATCAGTTCTCCTGTACGATTTCGGACCCTTTCAACATTGTTGGATGCTTGCATAAAGGCGTTCTTAATGACAATCTCTCGAAGCTTCCCAGTCAGAAACAGACCGCATAACAGCAAGGGAAGAACGGCTACTGAAATGAATGTAAGCGTCATTTTCTTCCTCAGTTTCATGTCATTCATCATTCGTATAAAAAACATGGCTTGCCCCTCCCCGATCAGTACGGCTGCTGCGCGCAAAATGCCCCTTTTATACAAAAAGGGGCATGCATAACTCAATCGATTGTTTTTTATCTTTTGCCAATTGTACTGTTGTACTGATCCTTTAAGCCTTAAGCCTTGTTGGACCTTAATGCCCGAAGCCTGAACCATCCACTTTCATAGTCTTTCTGTCTGTAGAGAAGAGGGAGGCCCAACTTCATAAGCCGATCCCCCCCATGGATAGACTTTTGCCCGCTATTTCCTGACTTAACTTCATATTCGAGCTCTGGATTTAGTCCGTCAAGGCGCAGGGCTCGCCAAGGCGCGTTCGGAACAGCCATCACTTGGAAATAGTAGACGATGGCATCCTCTTGGTCCTCAGAAACAAACATCCAAGCCGATTCGTTATCTTCAAACGGGCTCTTTAGACGATACAAGTCACCTTTCTGAACTAAGCCACGTATCTGCTTATATACTGCGATTTGGCGTTTGACCGTCTCTTTTTCCTCATCGGTGAATTTCGTGAGATCAAGCTCATATCCAAAATTTCCGGACATGGCCACATCGCCTCGAAAATCAAGGGGTGTTATGCGTCCAACTTGATGGTTCGGAACTGCTGACACATGCGCTCCGGTGGCGCTTACAGGATAGACAAGGCTAGTTCCATATTGAATCTTCAGGCGTTCCACCGCATCGGTATTATCACTAGTCCAGACTTGAGGCATGTAGTAAAGCATGCCTGGGTCAAAACGTCCTCCGCCACTTGAACAGCTCTCGAAAAGAATATGCGGAAATTCGGTGGTGACGCGCTCCAGCAGCTCATACAATCCAAGAACATAGCGATGGGCAGTCTCAGATTGGCGCTCCGGCGGTAGAGCTGCGGAACCGATTTCCGTCAGACAGCGGTTCATATCCCATTTCACGTAAGAAACCGGCACGCTGGAGAAAATGGCAGCAAGTGAATCGTAGATGAAATCGCGCACTTCCTTGCGAGTATAGTCCAGCACTAGCTGCCATCTGGCTTCGCTGCGCCTGCGTCCCGGAACGTGGAGACACCAGTCCGGATGCTCCCGGTACAACTCGCTGTCTGGAGAGATCATTTCCGGCTCGAACCAGAGCCCGAATTTAAGACCCAACTGGTTGATACGTTTCGCGACATCCGCAAGTCCGTCCGGCAGCTTCCGACGATCCTCGTACCAATCGCCAAGAGACGAATTGTCGGAATCTCGTTTTCCGAACCAACCGTCATCTAAGACAAATAGTTCGATGCCTAGCTCAGCCCCCTCTTTCGCTATCGATACCAACTTATCTGCATTGAAGTCAAAATAGGTAGCTTCCCAGTTATTGACCAGAATAGGGCGTTCTTCGTCCCGATATTTCCCTCGGCAAAGTCGGGTCCGATACAAGCGATGATATGTACGCGACATTTCTCCCAGCCCTTGACCAGAGTAGACCATAACGGCTTCTGGCGTTTGGAAGCTCTCACCTGGGCTCAGTAACCACGAAAAATCAAAGGAGTTCACGCCGATGTTAAACCGTGTTGAGCCAAATGAATCCATTTCCGCTCCCGCCTCAAAGCCCCCGCTGTACACGAGGCTAAAGCCGAATACCTCGCCATAGCATTCCGTTGTCTCGCGAGTGACCAATGCAGTAAAAGGGTTGAGTTGATGGCTGCTCATGCCCCTTTTACTATCAATTCGGGTTTCACCTTGAAGAATCGGTTTGCGGGTAATATTCCCCTCCCGAGCCCATGCTCCCGAAAGATACATGAACTCCAAATCGCTTTTACCCGAAAAATCGACACTGGCACTTAGTGCACGAAGGAGCCTAAGATTCTTTTCCCCCGCATTAGTCAAACGAGCCGAACGAGCGATTACGTTTCGATCCGCGAAGACGGTGTAAAGAAGAACAACTTTAAGACCTGAAAAGTCATCTTTTAGCTCCAGTTCCAACGTATCCGCTTCGTCTTCATTCTCGGTATATACGGCCGGAAGCCCGGTTAATGATGGCTTTCCCTTAATGATCCGGTAACCATTGTACTTTAACTCTGTGATACGAGTTCCATCTTCAAGTTCTACTTGATACGCCGGGTTACGGAAGTCCCCACTCCCATACTGCGGGTACTCTTGCGGTAGCCGATCCAATCCAGCCGTCGCAGAAGTGTGAAGCCATAGATCGGTCATTGATTCGCGGTGCTTCAGCCTATCTCCCCAATATACATGCACAGGAAATCCATCCACAATCTGAATAATATAACTCATGCCCGACGACTGTAGATGAAACAGCCCCGTTTGCTCTTGAACAATGATACCCATTGGAAAAACAACCCCTCCCTCTAGATCATACCCCTCGGAAATCCGCACCTAAAAAAGGACATAGAAGAACCTTTTTGTAACACCACCAACTAAGTTCACATGGTGTAAAGCTTGATAAGCTCCTCATTAGTCGCAATAGGTTCTACAGAAATGATATATTAATTTTAGATATGAAGTACATGGCATGGTACTCACTATTTATGTTATAATGCTTGATAATTTACATAAGGAGATTTAGCGTGATAGAATATTTGCCACGTAGTAAACAGCACTCTGAATTGTATCTAACTCAGTTTGGCATGGAGGAATGCATACCGGGGCACTTTTTTGGACCTGCGATAAGAGATCACTATCTGCTCCATTATATTTTGGACGGAGAAGGTACCTTCGAGGTCGGTGGATTCAGTTATCGCTTGCGGAAAGGACAGTGGTTTCTAATCTGTCCCCAGATCGTCACTTATTATCAAGCCGATGTAGTAAATCCTTGGTCTTATTGCTGGTTTGGTTTTAACGGGGCATTGGCAGAAACACTCCTCAAGCAAGCAGGTCTAACGATGACGCGTCCAATTCTCGACTTTGAAGGAGACCATTTGATTTATCAGTATTTACAGCTCATGAACGAATCAAGTGGATGCCATAAAGCTCGGGAAACCAGACTGACCGGTCTGCTATGCCTAATGTTATCGGAGCTTATAGAGTTCGGTCCGGTAACACCTCCTGAACAAAAGGAAAGCCGGGCGGAAATTTACGTTGAAAAAGTGAAGGATTTTATCGAAATGAATTATGCTCAGAAAATTACTATTGAGCACATTGCAAATTTTATTGGACTCAATCGAAGCTATTTATGTTCGTTATTCAAACAACAAGTGAACACAAGCATTCAGGATTATTTGGTTCGCTATAGGATCAACAAAGCATGTGAAATGATGGGAAACGCCGAACTTTCGATAGGTGATATTTCCCGTTCAGTCGGCTATAACGACCCTTTACTCTTCTCGAAAATTTTTAAAAAGGTAAAGGGATTCTCCCCCAAACATTATCGAACTGATACCCATGCTCAAACTCGAGCCGACTACTAAAAATACAATCGCTGACTTATTTGGAGGATGGGGCAACATCAACTCAACGTTTGTCACCTATTCGGCGTGGACTCCAAGAGCAGAGATGACGTTCTACCCGACTACTGGTAAGAGGCCTCTTACACGAACAAAAAAGATCAGCCAGAAAAACTGGCTGATCTCATAAGTTTATTTTGTTGTAGTTTGTCCTTCCAAATAAGAAACCGGCTCTTTAACCTCTACTTTGGTACCGCCAAATTCATCTTTAATGTATTTTTGAGTATCCTCGTTATGATAGAGATCCGCTAACTTTTGCAGCCCTTTGTCATTCGCCTTATCAGATGAAGTAACCAGGACGTTAATATTATTTTTGGTTGCCTGACTGATTTCCTCATGGAACAAGGAATCTTTCAGTACATTCAGACCCCCTTCTAAAGCAATCGTATTCCCAATCAGCACCAAGCCTACATCTTGAATCACTCGTGGTCCTGTTTTGTCATCAATTAGTTCAAATTTCAGGTTTTTAGGATTGCTAGTAATATCATTGACTGTACCCAAGGCATCATTAAAGTCAGCCTTAAGCTTAATCAAACCGGAGGCTTCCAATAACTTTAAACCTCTTGCTGTATTGGCCGGGTTATCTGCCAAAGCTACCAGAGCCCCGTCTGTCACTTCATCGATGCTTTTGAATTTTTGCGAATAAATCCCCATAGGCTCCAGGTAAGTTGTGGCTATAGCCTTCAAATCGGCTTTGCTCTCTTTGTTATAGCTAACCAGGTACGCCCATGATTGGAATGCATTCACGTCTACTTCGCCTTCTTTGGTCGCATTGTTCGTTTCGATTCCACCGTTAATTTCTTTCACTTCAATGTCCAGCTTGGCATCCTTGGCGGCCTGGGACTGGGCAATATGCTTCCATATCTGGGCGTCAGAGCCCATGGAGCCGATGACTACTTTTTGCGTTTCCGAACCGGAAGCGGCGCTGGAGCCATTACTGTCTGAACTTTTATTACCGCATCCTGCAGCAACTAATAATAAACTAATCCCTAATAGTAAAACGAACGATTTCCTCATGTTGTTTTCCCCCAGATCATGCTAGTATGCTAGTGCATCGTCATTCCACCTGTAACATTAATCGCTTGTCCTGTCATATATGCAGAGAGTGGACTTGCCAGAAATAGCACCACATTGGCGACATCCTCCACCTCAGCCGTTCTCCCCAAAGGTACCTGCGAACAATCTTCTTCGTATATTTCTTGAGCGGTCATTCCGCGAATGACGCCCCCTTCAATCCGTTCACGATGCTTCATCGGCGTTTCTACAATGCCAGGGCAGACCGCATTTACCAAAATATTTTGCCGGGCAAGCTCAATGGCCATTACCTTGGTCAAGCCGAGAACCGCATGTTTGGAAGCACAATATCCGCCCATGGCCCGATATCCATTTTTTCCTGCCTGCGAAGCAATTTGAATAATTCGTCCTGATTTACGAGCGGCCACCATTTCTTTGGCAAAACGTTTGGACGTTACATATAATCCGGTTGAATTGATCGAAAATACTTTCTCCCAATCAGCTAACTCACTATCAATGACATAATCCATCGTAGAAGTACCCGCGCAGTTCACCAATATATCAGGAACTCCCGCTTCGCTGATTAGTAGATCGCACCATCTTTCGATATCATCCGGTTTGGATATGTCCAATTGAGTTTCAACCAACTGTGGATTGACCACTCTATACGGCTCTTCATAAGAAATATCAGCAGAAATCACTTTAGCTCCGCTTTGAATGAAAAGCTCTACAATTCCCTTGCCTATGCCTGACTTGCCGCCTGTCACTACCGCTGTCTGATGAGATAGGTCAATCGAAATCATAGATTTTAAAATACTCTTTCGAAAGGATCGCGGCTAATACCCGCCTCTAATACAATCTTCACATATTCCTGCGCTGAAAAAAGAGAGTGGTCCTTGTAGTTCCCGCATTCCAAAACAGTAACAGCCGGAACCTCTGTCGTTTCCAGAATTCTCTTCAGGGTTTTTTCCAAAGCGAGTGCAATTTCCTCAGGCTCATGTTCATTCCACAAAATCAAGTAGAACCCCGTTCTGCATCCCATAGGAGAGATATCAATAATTCCTTTGATTTCATCTCTCAGGTACGTCGCTAATAAGTGCTCCAGCGTATGTACAGCTGCTGTCGGAAGTGCGTCTTCATTAGGTTGTAAAAATCTTAAGTCATACTTTTGTACTGTGCTTCCTTTTTCATCATGCTCTACTCCCGCTGCTCTTACATAAGGAGCCTTTACAATCGTGTGATCTAATTGAAAACTTTCTACTTTTGCCATTTTTCTTTTCCTCTTTTCTGTAATTTATATTTTAAATCTAATGATGGATACTCTACATTTGTGATTTTTTTAAGGAAGAATTAAATGCTCCAAATCAGCATTTTTGTAATTATACATCGGATTACTCGGTTTTACCACCATAATTCTTGTCGTATTTCTTTTTTCTTTGACCGTCGCTCCTTTGCCTGTAGGTTTTGACATAGTGTACAATGTATACGATAATGCTTTTTTACGAAAAAGATCGAGGACATCATAAGCCTCATTTAGGAGAATGCTCTGTGAATGAACCGGATTGGAAGCACCTGAATGCTGTCCCATTACCCTTGCAGGAATTTCAGCTACAGCTGGATCAAAACAGTGTTAACGCCAAGCAACTAGAGGAGTGGAGAAAGATTCCCGTCCTTTATCAACTGGCTCTGGAGGAATTAAAGAATAAAATCAAGCTAATCCAGACGGAATGGAAGCTGTTAGACGGTTTTAGCCCGATAGAGCATATTAAAACCCGGATCAAAGAGCCCCACAGCATCGTGGAAAAGGTTCGGCGCAAAGGGCATGAAGTCACCTTAGACAATATATTGCGTGAAATTCATGATATCGCCGGAATGCGCGTGGTATGCGCTTTTGTGAAAGATATTTATCGTCTGATGGATCATCTTCACACACGGGAAGACATTCGTATCCTGGAGGTCAAGGACTATATAGCCCATCCTAAGCCCAACGGCTATCAGAGCCTACATGTCATTGTGGAAATTCCACTGATCCTGTTTGAGGGCACACGCTGGATCAAGGTTGAAATTCAATTGCGCACATTGGCTATGGATTTCTGGGCCAGTATGGAGCATATTTTGTACTATAAGTTTGATAAGAAAGTGCCTGAACATGTCGTTAATGGATTGACCGAAGCCGCACGTGCAACCTACGAGCTGGATCAGAAAATGCTGAAGTTGCGCGGCGAAATTTTATCGCTTAGCGAGGAACAGGATGCGGAAGAATCTCCGGCGAAACAATCCGAAGAGTCGTCCTTGAAGACACTCTCCCTCCCTGCAGATCATCACGCCACTTCACGGCCACAAACCTGCTAAGTTTTTGTGCACAAGATAACTTAAGAATTCAGTCGAGGCTGCAAAAACTATGGTTCAGTCTTACGATGGATTCTTATGTATTGGGTATAAATAAAGAGCCATCAAAACCACATTCATCATGGTTTTGATGGCTCTTTTACACATTTTTTCGATCAAATATTACTGCTTCTCGCGAATTTCTGTGCTGATTTTCTCTACGATGTCCGCAATGCTGAGCGATCCCAGATCGCCTTCACCGCGTTTACGAACCGCTACAGTACCGGTTGTTTTTTCATTTTCCCCGATAACGAACATATATGGAACCTTCTCCAATTGCGCCTCGCGGATTTTATAACCAAGCTTCTCATTGCGAGTATCCACTTCGACGCGCAGACCTGCTTTCAGCAACGCATCCTGTATCTCATTGGCAGTCTCGATATAGTTCTCGGATACTGGCAACAGCTTCGCATGAACAGGAGCCAACCACAATGGGAATGCACCTGTAAAATGCTCAGTCAGGATGCCCATGAAGCGGTCAATCGAACCGTAGATGGCACGGTGAATAACGACTGGACGGTGCTTCTGGTTGTCCTCGCCCACATAAGTGAGGTCGAATTTTTCAGGCATTTGGAAGTCCAATTGGATCGTTCCGCACTGCCAGCTACGTTTGAGCGCATCGAGAATGTGGAAGTCAATTTTCGGACCGTAAAATGCTCCATCTCCCGCATTAATACGGTAGTTGATGCCCAGGTGATCCAGCACGTTTTGCAGAGCTTGTTCCGCTTGATCCCACAGCACCGGCTCGCCCATAAAGTCATCTGGACGTGTGGACAATTCCACTGTGAAGTCAAAGCCAAACACACTATACATTTCGTTAATCAGCTTAATTACGTCTGTAATTTCTTGTTCAATCTGACCTGGTGTAACGAAAATGTGCGCATCATCCTGACAGAATGTACGAACACGCATCATACCGTTCAACGCGCCGGACAGTTCATGGCGATGCACTTGTCCAAATTCGGCTATACGAATTGGCAGATCGCGGTAGGAGTGAAGCTCATTTTTAAACACAAGCATATGCCCTGGGCAGTTCATCGGTTTCAGAGCAAATGTAGTTTCATCCACTTCGGAGAAGTACATGTTTTCCTTGTAATGCTCGTAGTGTCCCGATTGTTCCCACAGACGATTGTTCATCATCAGCGGTGTACGTACTTCTTCATAGCCATGCAGACGTTGAATGTCACGGGAGTAATCTTCCAATGCAGTGCGGACAACCATACCTTTAGGCAGGTAGAACGGCATGCCCGGTGCTTCTTCGGAGAACATGAACAGTTCCAACTCTTTACCCAGCTTGCGATGGTCGCGTTTTTTCGCTTCTTCCAGCAAATGCAGGTGCTCATCCAGTTGTGCTTTTTTCGGGAATGCTGTTCCGTAGATACGTTGCAGCATCTTGTTGTTGGAATCGCCTCTCCAGTATGCGCCCGCTACACTCAACAGTTTAAAAGCTTTGATGCGGCCAGTAGATGGCAAATGCGGGCCACGACACAGGTCAAAAAATTCGCCTTGATCATAGATTGTAATTTCCGCTTCTTCCGGCAAATCACGAATCAGTTCCAGCTTCAGCGGATCTTCCAACTCTCCAAAAATACGAGTAGCTTCCTCGCGGCTGACCACACGACGTGTGATCGGCAGATTTTCCTGTGCGATCTTCGTCATTTCCTTCTCAATCTTGGCCAAGTCGTCAACGGACAATGGGTTTTCGATATCAATGTCATAGTAGAAGCCGCTGTCGATGACCGGACCGATACCCAGCTTCACGTTTTTCTCACCGTAAATGCGTTTGAGCGCCTGAGCGAGCAAATGCGCTGTACTGTGGCGGTAAATTTCCAGACCGTCTGCACCGTCCAGCGTAATGATTTCAAGGTCAACGTTCTGATCCAAAACGGTGTTCAGATCTACAGCCTTCCCGTTCACTTTACCTGCTACTGCGTTCTTTTTCAGCCCGGAGCTGATCGCCCCCGCCACGTCGGCAATTGTTACGCCCTGCTCGTACTCGCGTACGGCTCCATCCGGCAATTTCACTTGAATACTCACGATTAAAGCCTCCATTCAAATTGTGTGCTATATCAAAATTGAACGCAAAAAAACGCCTCTCTCCCTCAAGGGACGAGTGCGTTCAGCTCGTGGTTCCACCCTAGTTCGGCCCGCTCCTGTGCGTACATTCATGTTCATCGGAACATGCTTCATGCACGACATGCGTGACCCTCCATTGGTATCCGTTAACGGGGATAAAGCGGTAGGCGCTTACTGATGTTACTGCCAGATTGCACAGCTACATGTTCAACGTCACGGCTACAAAGGGGTAACTTCACATGCGGTTGCCGGAAAAGCTCTCAGCCTCGTCTTTTCTCTCTGAACGGCCCTTCAAGGAAATCATGTCTTTGGTCAATGCCTTGAATATCACTATATGCTACAGCATTATAGATCAAATTCGCAGGTATTTCAAGTGGGCGATTATGTAATTTCATGCCTCCTATGCATCAGCTAGCTAAGGGAGCTCATGTGCCCATATTTACACAGCTCTAAAAACACTATAATATACACTTATCTAGACGATACCGTACAGAAAGGGAGAAGGAAAAATGCCTAAAATTATTGTCACAGAAGAACAATGGATTCAGAAAGGAATCGAGCGTTTTGAACAGGGTGGAATTGATCAACTTGTTGTTGAGAAAATGGCCGTTTCTTTAGGGTGCAGTAAGAGCAGTTTTTATTGGTATTTTAACAATCGCAGCAGCTACATTAGACAGATTGTGGAGACATGGAAGGAACAGACGACACAACAGGTTATTGCAGCGTCCATCATCCATGCTGCCATAGATGAGCGGATCAGAGAGTTGTTAACCCAGATGTTCGGGAAAACGAAACGAGAAGATTTTCTGTTTTATCTGCGAAAACTGTCATTGAAGGATGATAGTTACCATTCCCTGCTCAATGAAGTCGAACAGATGAGAATGGAGTTTATGAAAGAGCTTTTAATACAGAAGGGAATGCAACCAGAGAAAGCCTTTCAGAGATCATGGATGCTGTACCATTACTACTTAGGTTGGTATGAGCGTCACAAGCAAGAGACATTAAGTGACGAAGCCATTCAGCAACATATTCACATGGTTTGGACAGAGTGGATTTCGAATGAATTCAATTAAGGAGGATGCCACATGTTGGAGTTACTTACATGGGTAGTTGGCGGAATTCTATGGGTACTGAGCGGCATGCATCTATATTGGGTATTCGGCGGACAAAAAGGTGCAAAGGCAGCGATCCCAAGCACGGGAACGGCTTTGCTCTTTGAGCCCTCCAAGATAGGGACATCAGTTGTAGCTATTCTACTAGCTTTAGCCGCTTGGTTCGTTTTAGAACTAGGTGGAGTTACACAATCCCTGTTTTTCAATTCCTTTCATTCCTACGGTGCAGGTTTGTTATCGTGCATATTTATTTTACGTTCTATAGGAGATTTCAAATGGGTGGGATTCTTCAAGAGAAAAAAAGGAACTGTTTTTGCAAAATGGGACACTGTGCTCTACTCGCCCCTTTGTTTTCTCTTGGGAACAGCCATTTTAATGATTATGCTTTTGCGTACGGCATAGGTTAAAGCTGACCTCTATCAGGTGGTTTGTTTCTTTCGCACATCTCCACTCGTTTCTTTCTCAGTGAAAAAGTACAGCAAAGCCAGCACAGGCAGGACGACTCCAATCAGAGCACTGAAATTCCAGCCACCTAACGCATAAGACCAACCGCCTAATGATGATCCAATCGCTCCGCCTATGAAAAAGATAGACATGAATAATCCGTTCAAACGCCCTCTCGCTTCACTTCCCAAGGAGTAAATAACGCGTTGTCCAAGTACAAGGTTTCCCGATACAGCCATATCCAGTGTAATCGCTGAAATAAAGAGAAGTACGAGCGCAACGGTCGAATGACTTTGAAAAAGATAGATGAGCAAAAAAGACAAGGCTGCAATGATCATAGCTAGCCCGGTTAGTACTTTGCTCCAGCCTTTATCAGCCAATCTGCCGGCAATCGGAGCAGCTACTGCACCGCCTACGCCTACCAAAGCAAACAATGCAATCCCTTGTTGAGACATTCCGAAATCATCCGCCAATCGTAAAGGAACAACAGTCCAAAATAGGCTGAAAGCTCCAAATAGGCAGGCTTGATACAGGGCACGGCGACGCAATGCAGGCGTTTGTTTTAAAAGAGTGCCTAACGAGAAAATCAATTTACTGTAAGATACCGTAGGCACAGGCTTGCGCTCTGGAAGAGCTCGCGAGAGCAGAATCGTCAACAGAGTCAAGACAATGGCTGACAAAATAAATACGGCTTGCCATCCCCAGATGCTGGTGATAAAGCTTGCTACTGGCCGTGCGAACATAATGCCTAGCAAGAGTCCACTCATGACATTCCCAACAACGCGACCGCGCTGCTCTTCGGATGCTAAATAGGTGGCGTACGGCACCAGTATTTGGGCTACCACAGATCCAATTCCAATGAATAAGGATGCGGTCAGGAACAACGGGGCATTGGTGGCAAAAGCGGCAACAACCAAGGCACAGACTGTGATGATTAGCGATATGACCATGAGCCGTCGATTTTCAATAATGTCGCTGAGCGGTACGATAAATAGCAATCCCACCACATAACCGATTTGAGTCAAGGTGACAATGAAGCCCGCTGCTGTAGAAGAAAGACCCATAGCAACGTGAATAGGTCCTACAAGGGTTTGAGCATAGTACAGGTTGGCAACAATAAGGCCGCATGCGGCTGCCAACAAAAACATCATCCAATTTGAGATACGGTTACTTTCTAAGGCTTGTTGTTCTCTTTGCATGATAATCCTCCTCAATAATTTAAATACTAAACGTATAGTTCGCTAATTCGATAATCAAATAATATACTGAACGTTTCGTTTTGTAAATAGGCAAAATCAACTTTTTATTTTCACATAATATTTGATATACTGAACGTATAGTTTATTTTTCGTGTTTACTTATATCTGTTAAGAAGGTGAGCATTCCAGTGCAGAGCAAAAGAGGACGTCCACGTAATGTCGAGACGCAAAAATCTATCCTTAACGCTTCCTATGATCTACTATTGGAGCAAGGCTTTGGGGCGGTGACGGTAGAAAAAATTGCTGAGCGAGCGAAAGTTAGCAAAGCCACCATTTATAAATGGTGGCCTAACAAAGCTGCCGTAGTGATGGATGGCTTCCTGTCAGCCACCATAGCAAGATTGCCCGTGCCCGACACGGGTTGTGTATTAGATGACATTCTCATTCATGCCACGAATTTAGTGCGGTTCTTAATAAGTCGAGAGGGTAAAATCATTACGGAGTTAATAGGCGAAGGGCAACTTGATTCAGGATTGGCAGAGGCATACCGGACCCGATATTTCCACCCTCGGCGACTTGAAGCTAGGTTTCTTATTGAGCGCGGAATGGAGCGTGGTGAATTGAGGGAAAATCTCGATATTGAATTATGTATCGATCTCATTTATGGGCCGGTTTTTTATCGATTGCTGGTAACCGGTTATCCATTAGACGATTCCTATGTGCGACAATTAGTCATAAATGCGTTCAAAGGAATTGGCTTGGACTAAATGGCATGGCATCAAGCAGTTCTCACAGAGTATCCTCTGTGAGGGCTGCTTTTTCTTTTACCTGCCACGATCCTCTGGCTAACTCCTAATTTGTTTATTCGTCAGGGTCTATACTAATTTTTTGCAGTAAATCGATAAGAAGGTCCTCTTCCTCTTCGGATAGATTGTGGACAAGGCTGACATTGGACTCGTCCAATATTCCTTGTAGGACGGGGAAAAATTCTAGCGCCTTGGCCGTAGGAGACAAAAGATGGGAACGGCGGTCATTTGGGTCTGTTTTCCGTTCAATGTAGCCTGATTCCTCCAATTGTTTCACAGAACGTGCCGTGGTTGCTTTGTCAAATTTAAGTTCATTCGTCAACTGCTCTTGTGTAATGCCCGGCTGCTGCAAAATGAGCTTTAAAAAGCTGTGTTGTCCTCCACTGCCGATTCCGTAAGGAGTCAGTTTTTTGGACAATATTTTTTGATTACGACGGTACAGGTGGGAAATTAGCTTTCCAATCGGTTGTTTTTTTCTCATCAAATACACCTCATTGGTTTAAAAATGACACATCCCCAGTTGGGACCAAAGCAAAGTTTACAATAATATTGTTGCACACGCAACTAATTTGTTGTACACTAGAACCGTTCATTTAGTTGCGAACGCAACTAAATAGTAATTGTCAACGATGAAGAGGTGTTAATGATGAGTTCAACTGCTACAACTGCTGCAACCTATCAAGAGAATATTGAAATTCAGAAGAAACGTTGGCTGATTTTAATTGTTTTGAATCTGTTTACATTTATGTCCACATTGGATGGAAGCATCGTCAATATCGCTCTTCCTGTGTTGTCTCGCACATTACATTTACCCGTGGCACAGATTGAATGGGTGACAACCGCCTATTTAATGGCGATATGTACCGCTATTTTATTTTTTGGCAAGCTTGGAGATATCGTCGGTAAAATCAAAATATTCAAAATCGGCACAATCGTATTCATTCTTGGCTCCCTATTGTGCGGTCTTAGCTCTTCGCTCTCCATGCTGCTGATTTCGCGCATTATTCAGGCGTTTGGAGCGTCCATGACCATGGCGAACAGCCAGGGGATCGTGACAGATATCTTCCCGTCCAATGAACGGGGCAAAGCACTTGGCCTCATTGGAACCTTCGTTTCTCTGGGCAGTATCGCCGGGCCAAGTTTGGGCGGTATTATTGTCTCGTCGCTGGGCTGGCAGTACATTTTCTGGGTCAATGTACCGGTAGGGCTGGTCGCTGTCTTTCTTGGCTGGAAGCTTCTGCCGAAGGATTTGATCAAGGTGAAAGATAAAATTGACGTTCCCGGTAGCTTCGTGTTTGCTATTTTTATTCTCACTTTGTTCGTCGGATTGTTGCTGGGACAGCAGGTCGGGTATGGAGACAAACGTATTGTTGCTTCGCTGGTGGTGGCTGTAGTTGCTTTTGCCATGTTCATTAGGTTGGAACTTCGCCGTCCTGGGCCGCTGTTACAGCTCGCGCTATTCAAAAATCCGTTATTTTCGCTCAGTATTTTGTGTGCTTTTCTGGTGTTCGTCGCTAACTTTTGCTTTAACATCATTTCGCCTTTCTATGCGCAGAATATGCTGAACTTGTCGCCTTTTCATGCCGGGTTCCTGCTGATGCTGCTCCCCATCTCGATGGTTATTGTGGCCCCTCTCAGCGGTGCGCTTTCCGACAAAATCGGATCTGAACTGCTTACATTCGCCGGGCTGGTCGTTATGGTTATTGCCCAGATTGGATTGGCCCAACTGCATGCAGGCAGCTCCATCCCGCTTGTGGGTCTGTGGATTGCCATGCTGGGCATTGGCAGTGGTTTATTCCAATCGCCGAACAACTCGCTGATTATGTCCACGGTACCCCGCACACAGCTCGGCTCAGCCGGGAGTGTCAATTCGCTGGTTCGCAACGTCGGTATGGTTGTGGGGATCACTTTGGCCACATCCATCCTCTTTTATATTATGAGTAAAGAGGCTGGTTATCGGGTCACCGGCTTGGTCCCGGGTCATCCAGAAATTTTTCTGGCAGGCATGCATGTAGTCTTTATGACGTCCGCGTCCATCTGTCTTGTGGCGGCATTGTTAACAGGCTGGCGGCTGATTGGGGCTAGACGGGCAAAAACGCAGCAAGAAAAGGGATAAAGACCAAGAGAAGAAATAAAGCGTCCGTAGACAGAACAGTGATCGTAGAATTAAGATGATGAGTATTGCAGTACAAACACGGCATTAAAAGCAACATTTACAATTTTAAAAATGTGATACAAGGGTGGCGCTTACATGAAATATTGCTATGAATGCGGAACGAAATTGATGGTGAAGGAGTGTGAAGGCGAAGGCCCTATCCCCTTTTGTCATACATGCCAAGTCTTTCGTTTCCCGATATTCAGCACTGCGATCAGTACCGCTGTATTGAATAGTCAGAGAGATAAGGTGCTGCTCATACAGCAGTACAATATTCAGGGCTTCATTTTATTGGCAGGTTATGTGAGCAAGGGTGAATCCGCCGAGCAGACATTGGTGCGTGAAGTTAAGGAAGAAGTAGGATTACAAGTCGATGAGTATCAATATATGCGCAGTGAGTATTTTGAACGAAGCAATACACTGATGCTGAATTTTGTATCCATTGTGAATGACGACCAGTTGGATGTTCTTAGTACGGAGGTAGATCAAGCACGTTGGTTTACACTGGAGGAAGCCAAGCAAGCTATTTTGAAAAACAGCTTAGCTGAATCCTTCTTGCTGACCATTATTGAAAAGATTGAGGCAGGCTTATTTTGAAGTGATATAAGCGTGGCGATGCGAAATTGATGAAAAAGATGTCTTTACAGATATATTGAATTGCTAAACCGCAAGATGGCTGCTCTTTCCAAGAAACCCTCTTGCGGGTCACAGCATGTATATCCTCTTTGTCATTGCTGGAATTTCAGCGACTCCCCTCACATCCCCTACATTTCTACTAAACGTCCATTCTCTTTCCATGATTGCAGTATTTTCTCAAGTACCCACTGGTTTTTGTAGCCGTCCTCGAATAAGGGAGCACGATCTACAGGCTTTCCCCTTGCCAGCTCAACAAAATCTTCATAGGCCGTATGATTATAGATTACAGGGACAGCCCAAGTCTCGTATTCGGCACCCGGGTGTTCCAAGTCACGCAGCACGATGCGGATACTTTCCGGGTTATTGAGGCTGGCGTGCAGCGTACCAAGTTCTCCATAGATATCGACTTCAATATCGTGTCGTATGCCGATGGCATTTTTATGAGTGATAAAGGTTCCCACGGTATTATCGCCTACGATGCCATGAAAGGCAGCGAGATCTTCCACATCCACTTTTACAGGCAGACCCGTGATCGGATCGAACCGCTCGGGTGTAATGGTATGTAGCAGCGCTGCGACACTTTTAAATTCACCCACCAAAAAGCGGGCCAGATCAATGATATGTGAGGCTGTATCCCCCACTACTCCAGAACCAGCCTTGGCTAAATTGTGACGCCATGTATACGGATGCTGACGATATGGCGCAAATGCATCCATTAGATAACGAAATTGAATGTTATAGATTTTGCCCAGCTTTTGCTCATCCAGCAGTTGCTTGGTATATTGGAAGGCCGCGCCGTAGCGATGCTTATAGTGAACCAGCAAAGGCACCGGATTCGCTGTATATAGCTTTTTCAACTGATCCGCTTCTTCCCATGTGAGAGTCAATGGTTTTTCTGCCAGTACAGCTTTGTGTTCTTCCAGCGCAATACGAATAATGTCAAAATGCACATCATTGGGTGTCAGCGACAGAATCGCATCTACCTCTGAGTCACGGATTAATGCTTCATAATGGGCGTACCGCTTGGAAGCAGGCAGTTGCAATTGTTCTCCGATGGCTTGAAGGCGATTGGGATTCACATCACTAACGGCCACAATAGATACCCCCGAGATGGTGTGCAGTGATCTCATGTGATATTCAGCGATAAGACCCAGGCCAATGATACCCATCCGAATTTGTTTGGTTGGGGAGGTGGAGGTACTCATATGTTCAGAATTCCCTTCTCTTCAATTTGATTTGAACTCTGTAGTAAATTCCTTTTTGCTATGCAGTATCACCCGTTGCTTTGTAGAATAGTCCCCACAGGAAGTGATCGTCGCAACCTTCAATTCAACAAGCTGATGCCGGGCAGTGAATACAATGTCCATAAAAAAAGGATCTGCAGCTCCGTTGTCCGGTGTTGCAGATCCCTGGTATTCCTTCTCTATATCGACTACATCAAAAATGTACCTACCACAAAAGACACCCCGACGATGATCGAGCGCAGCAGCTGTGCCAGAGCCACATTGCCTTTGGCAATTTCCTCGCACACCTTGGTACGCGGCGTCACCAGATCAAAAATCACATAGACCAGACACAGCACTACAATGCCCACAGCCGACCAGGTCAGCATATCTAGCCATGAATGACTGCTGTACGACACCATCCCCACGATGATACACAGACCTAGCAGCTTTGCACCCATATAGATGCCTGCCGCCTCATTGCCGCGTGCGATTTCTTGATTATCGTTATAACGTGTCAGCAAGCTGAACACAAAATAACCTACGATTAAGATGGCAAACAGGATAAGCAGACCGATACCCACATTGCCCAATGCGTTGCCCAAACTGATATGAGAGTCCAATTTTCTTCCTCCTTAGGATACTTCAGGATTTTGCAAAATCCTCACTTGTGAAAATAACAGATATGTTCGAATGTTGTACATTTTTTAATTCAGCTTATATAACAGGCGGATTAGGAGGGTACGGTGGCAACGGCGGCGGCGCAATAATAGGCCATATCACCTGTTACCTTTTCACCGATTCGCGGCAGGACACCCGCAAAACGCCCCCCGATCACGAATATGCCTGTCAGCACATAGCCGTGAAATAGCCCTTCCTCGGTCTGTACCTCTGCGCTTTGCATGGGCCATAGCTGCTGATAAATCTTAGGCTGTCCCTCGTAATAAGCGGCAATATGTGCGGCTTCCTCCTGCTCAGGCGTTCGTGGACCATCAGCTTGGTGAAGCAGATCAGGGTTGTCAGTCTGCGCAGGTTCAACTTCTCCCAAAGCACCTTTCAGCATCTCTTCGGATTGAGGATGTTCAATCAAGTGCGTCCCTTTACCCTCCCGACCCCATATACCTTTGGCCACATAAGGCTCTTTATTTTGCATAAACACCGAGGGTTCAAAATACGTAGGCAGCAGGTAGGTTCGTATCACCTCCATCTCGCGATCGTCAAACAAGCGAAAACCGCAGAACTCTGGTGTCTGCTCATTGCGCTCATATAGCGACCACACGGTTGCGGTGAACCCTTTGCTCTGGGTAATGATATGCTGCGGCGGGTTGATTAATCCTATTTTCCCGTCTGCCACCATATCCATTAGCGCCTGCCCCACCTCAAGCCCCGTATCCTCCTCCCGGTCATCAATTAGATATTCCAGCGGATACAGGCGATAGAGAATGTGGATCTGCTCTCCCCGGTGATACAATCCTTCATTCGGGATAATCTCCAGTTCTTCCAAAGGCGCATAAACCACTTCAAACCCGGCTTGTTTACATAAATGCATGATATATTTGGTGTTCGTCTGATCCTCGATGTGCCAGTCATAGCAAGTGAAATACACCTTTGTTCCTAATCCCTTATTGCTATAAAAATGAATGAACTCTGTCAAGGCAGACTGAATCGCCTCGTCCATTCCAGATGAGGGTCCATGTAATGCATTGTCATCTTCCGACATTCCATCCCTACTCAGCACCTCCAGCAGCTTTCCTTCGAGATAAGCCACCTCGGGAATCCCGGTTGGGGTATCGGTGTTATTCTCTATGCACTTGATACCCGCTTCCCCCACAATCCAGTCCTGGCGGGTTATCCCATCCGGCTCGGCCTCCATTCGTGCAGCACGCAACAAGCCCGGATGAATTCCCAACCGTTCCACCAGGTATTCATCCGGCATATAGCGCTGGACGAATTGCTGAACCTTGCGATAAATACGATGTACGGCCTCAGAAGCAGTCTCAAGCTCTGCCAGCTCGCTTTCCCGATATACCGTTAAGGCCGGCACGCAATAGGATTTACCATACATGCGATGATACGGAATTCTACGGCTGATTTCACCCTTAAAAAGCTCATTATGTTCATAAGGCAATTGCCGAATCGTGCGCATGCTCATCTTAACCCCCAGAGAAAAAGCCACTGCGTGAACCGCTGCTGCCAAAACCGCTGTGTGAGCTGGAAGATGAGGATGAACTTTTTCGGTAAGAACTGGAAGAAGAACGGCTGCTATGGTAGGAGGAGCCCCCACTATAATAAGTCGATCCGCCATAGTAATACCCACTGCTGCCTGAATCCCGACACGCTGTTTGTTCCGATACAGGAAGCTCATCGCAGTCATAATACTCGTCGTTACCGCAACCCGTCAGAGCAGCCGGGACAGCCAACATCAGGGCAAAGGCCGCCATCCGTGTACGAGAGCCGGGCTTGGATTTCATTTTTTCCCAAGAATGCTCCATCACAGATCGACCTCCTTCACAAACAGATGTACCTTTTTCAGCTGAGGGTCCAGTACCGAATATATAAATTCATATGTTTTGCCACCCAGTACTGTATAGTGATCTAATAACCGTTGGGCCAACTCCAAGGTAAATACCGAGCCTTCCCGCTGATCCATACTACGGAATGCAGGTTCATGCCATATCCAGTACATTGCACTGAATGTGGAAGTGTAACCTCCCTCACTGGCAAGCACGAGGTCTGTGATGGAGGCACCGTAAGGCTTTGCACGTTCCCCTGTAAATTCAGTCACATAGACGGAATGATCCGTATGTTCCTCACTTTCATTCGAGATATGCGACCATAGTTTGTCATGGAGACGCGTAGCGTCTACAAGCTTGCGTAGAAACAGCTCATCTCCCGATACGGATTCCCGTGTCAGGCTGCGCAGTTCCTTTTGAGTGTCTTCCGACCATTCGCGATACGTTAATGAATAATAAATGATGATTCCCTTCCCTTCCTGTACGCTTCTGTCATGAGGTTTGCAACAAATCAAAGCGCTTCTGTCGTCGTTCACTATACGAGATTCTACCTTGAAAAGGTTCAATTTGGAAGAAAAACACGACAAAAAGCCGCAATCCCTAGGATTACGGCTTGATTTTAGCTGCTACAGCTTGATATTGTTCTCGTCGAAATACTCCTCCAGCGTCATCCCCTGCTTGGCTACATCCTCCGCAATATCTATTCCCACATAACGGATATGCCAAGGCTCGTACACATAGCCGGTTACAACTTCTTTACCCTTCATATAACGAATAATAAATCCGTATTCCGGTGCATGTTTTTCCAGCCATTCGCCTTCCTTGGAAGCTCCGAAAGATTGCTCCAGCACATTACCTACGCTTGGGCTGGATACATCAATGGACAAACCTGTCTGATGCTCACTCGTACCCGGTACAGCGCTAACTTTAGAGGCATATTCCTGCCCCTTTGTCTTTACATTGTTGTTGAAAATAGATACCTGACGCTTATAGGAACGGTATCCCGATACCGCACGCAGCTCAATGCCGTCTTTTTCCGCACCGTCGAACAGCTTTTCCAGTGCCTCTGCCGCTTCCTTACGCAAATGCCGCTTTTCATGCGGTCCCTCGAAGGAAAATGGCACCTGCGGCTCCACCAGGTCATCGGGGACATAGCCTACAGGCAAGCTGCGCTTTTTGTTCACAACGACTGTGTCAGAAGTCGCATTGGTGACGATCGCGGTTCCATCCTCTTCCTTAACCGTGGCTTGCAGCGCACTCTGGCTCCGCAACGCCATCACAGGGTCGGCCTGTCCACTTTCTGTACCCGCAGAGGCTTGTCCAGCGCTAGTGCTGCCATTGCCCGCATCCGGCTGGGCGGAAGGCTGTACATTCTCCTGTACCGCTGTAGATGACTTCAACGGTTCGCTTTCCTGTCCACCTGATCCTCCCTGCTGGCAGGCTGCCAGTAATAGACCTGGCAGGATCAGCCCTGGAATGAGCGCTTTGGTCCAGCGCTTAGATGCTCGCGTCTGTTGTATATGTCGTTTCATGCTGGTATCTCCTCCAATATTGCAATTGATGCATGACTTGCCGTCACTTTTCCGTTTCCCCATTGTAACTGAACTTTTGGCACTCTTCGAAGCCGTTATCCCGTTCGATGAAGGCGAATAGACTCGAAAAAGGAAGTATAAACCCGAATTGTTACGGAGTATGACGTTTTTGCGGGATTGCAGCTCGGGCCCGCTCGGCTACCCGTTCACGTATGAGTTTCAATGCCTCTTCCACACGGGGTAAACCCGGCAGCAAAGCCGTAATATCCGCTTCCTTCTTAGGAGCAAGCTTCTGCGGCAGACGAATCTCAATCGCGTGAAAGCCTGCACCGGGACGATGCAATGCTCCTTCTGCCGCAGACTCTGCAATCCATTCGCTAATCGCTGCCGATCCGCTGCGTCCGCCTTCCTGCCGTGAGGTAGACTCAAGCGCGGGGGATGTCCCCTGCACATGGGATAACTCTCCGGCCCAAGCACTAAATACGTACTCCAGCAGCTCTTCTCGCGTCATTCCGATCAGTTCCAGACAGGTCTGCGGCTCGCTTTCCAGACCGGCTTGAAGAGCTTTCTTCACATTGTCTACTACACCCACGCCATCCTCCATGCTAGAAGTGGCTGTCTCAGCTGCTAGCTGAACGATCTCATCCAGCGATAGACAGCTTTCCCCTTGCAAAAAACGGTAGATGTCCAAAGGATCTGCTTTTAGCTGCTCCAGCCATGCCTTCTGCTGTTCGGGGTTCAGTACAGGCGCTGGGCCAGTCCATTGGACAGCATGTGTGGAAGGTACACCCGTTGATTCGCCTTCCAACCCATTTCCGTCTAATTCCGCTATCCAGTGACCGTCAGTTACTTTTAGCTTCACTCGCGGCCTCGTCATCGCCTTCATCCTTTCTCTGCTCACTCAATCCATACATCATTTTGCAGCGCAATCAGACCGCGCAATTCATCATCAGACATTTCGGTGAGCCAATGTTCACCGGAGCCGACAACCTGCTCGGAAAGTACCTTTTTGCTCTCGATCAGCTCGTCGATCCGCTCCTCCAGTGTACCTTGGCAAATCAGCTTGTGCACTTGTACATTGCGGCTTTGACCAATACGGAATACACGGTCCGTCGCCTGGTTTTCCACTGCAGGATTCCACCAGCGGTCATAGTGAATGACATGGCTGGCACGTGTCAGGTTCAGACCCACGCCACCTGCACGCAGGGAAAGTACGAATATATTTGGCCCTTCTCCCTGCTGGAAGTTGTGAACAATTTCATCACGTCTGGTTTTCGCCAGTCCTCCATGCAGAAAATACGGCTCTTCCCCGAAAATTTTGGCCAAACGAGAGACCAGCAATTCTCCCATCGACACATATTGGGTGAATATCAGCGCCGATTCGCCGTTCTCGCGAATCGTCTCTACCAATTCCAGCAGTCGCTCCATTTTGCCCGAGTTTTCAGTTTTACCACTATCAGCCCGGCCCGGAATGATCAGACCCGGATGGTCACAAATCTGCTTCAACTTGGTTAGTGAAGACAGAACAAGCCCTTTGCGAGCCATACCGATCTGCCCATCCAGTGTTCCCAATAATTGATCCACCACGCCCCGATACAATCCGGCCTGCTCTGGTGTCAGTACACAGTAGGATTTCAACTCCAGCTTCTCTGGCAAATCCTTGCGTATATCTGGGTCGCTTTTGAGACGACGCAGCATGAACGGGGAGACGAGGCGATGAAGCTCACGCAACGCGGACCCACGCTCCTCTCCTGCCAGACTGTAACGCTGGCGGAACGAAGAAGCCGTACCAAGATAACCTGGATTCAGGAATTGAAAAATAGACCACAACTCGCTCAACCGATTTTCTACCGGAGTACCTGTCATGGCAATCCGGTGTGGTGCAGACAGCTTCATGACGCTTTGTGCTTGCTTTGTTCGTGCATTTTTTATATATTGCGCCTCATCCAACACGATGGAGGACCAGTATACCGCAGATAAATCGCTGCCATCCCGGCCCGCCAAATGATAGGTAGTGAGGACGATATCATACTCACGTACACTCTCCTGAAACAGCTCGCCGTGGAGTCGCTGGTTGCCATGGTGAATATACAGTGACAAATCCGGTGAAAAGCGCTTCAACTCGCGCTGCCAGTTGCCGAGCAAGGACGTCGGACAGATGATCAACGCCGGACGTTGATCATCTGCGCCGATGCCACCGTCGAGCAGGCAGGTGATGACCTGAATCGTTTTACCAAGTCCCATGTCGTCCGCAAGGCAGACGCCAAAGCCCAATCCGCGCATTGCAGCCAGCCATTGAAAGCCGCGCTCTTGATAGGGCCGTAATGCGCCATGCAGCGTCTCCGGCACAGGCCTTGGCTCTACCGAACGGAGTACGCCGCCCTCAGCCAAAGACGCAAGCAATCCGGCGGATTCCGCGCCAAAGATGGACAAGCCTTTCCATGAGGCCTCGCCTGCACTTTCATTTTCTGCAGCCAGATGCATCCATTCGGACAAGCTCATCTCACCGTTTTCCCCGCGCTTGATAAAGCGCAGCACCTGACGGATTTCCTTGGGATCGACCTCGATCCATTCCCCTCCGAGACGTACATACGGCAAATTGGCCGCGACGATGCTTTCCAGTTCCTCCATCGTCAAAGTCGTATCACCCAGCACAGCCTCGGCATCAAACGAAATCATGCGGTTAATGCCGACAGACGATGTATCGGCAATCACACCATCTGGCTTGGCACCCTGCTCTGTCGAACGCATTTTGAGCCGCAAGCCTGCACGTCTTCGGCCCTCCCGGCTCCAGCGTGAAGGCATTTGCACGGTGATACCGTTCTTTTGTAATGCGGGAACGGCTTCCGTCAGGAAACGGAAGAACAACTCTGGCTCCAGTGTCAGCCCCTCGGGATAAGGACGGTTCAACGCTTCTTGCAATATAGGTGCCGCTTCAGCTGCCTGTCCGAGCCTCATTAGCAGTTGCGCCTGCACTTGACGATATACAATTCCGCCGCGAACCAGATCACGTTCAGGATGCGCCCACAGTGCCAGAGCAGGCAATCGCAACCCCGGCTCAGCATCGCTTTCTGCCCAAAAGGTAATGCGCCATTCCTTCACACTCTCTTCCAGCGAAGGCTCCAAACGAAGGCACAACCGCAGTTGCCCTTCTGTCGGCTCCTTGTCTTCCCGTTCCGTGACAGGCATTGCGCTCCCTTCAAGAGAAGAAGCCTGAATCACCAGTTCCTCCATCTCCGCGGGCGTTCCCTGAATCGCCACCGGCCGGGAACCTGTCAGCAGACTGTTCCACCACAGCTCTGCCAGCGGCGATCCTCCGCGCCGATACTCTGCGCGATATCGGCCCAGCTCACGGTCTGATGCTGCCAGCACCGCGGTCGTTTCCGCATGGATGATCGCACACAAGAAGGAGTACAGCACGATTCCGGCTGCATCCTCGCGTGTTTCAGGCTCCTTGCCCGCAAAAACGGCCGGAGCCGCCATACAAACAGCCGGCATTGCAGCAGCCAGCTCATAAAAGCGGCGTATGTCCTCCTCTTGACACAGTCGAGGAATCCACACCCCGACAGCCGCTTCCGGACCACGACGACGCGGTCCCGATGGACGCGCCTCTGTAAGCGATGGCGCAATTTCGCCCCGCTGCATCAGCTCTAGCGCGAAATAAGCAGCTTTTTGCCAATATTGCATTTCCTCGCCCAGCGTAATGCCCGATGCCGCACAGCCCTTCTCGTCCATGCGGGTCAACAGTGCCATCGTCTCGCGCGGTTCCAGCGCCAAACCCTCCAATGTACGCCCCAGCATGGAACGTCTTTTGCCACCTCTGCCCGCGGTTTCCACACGAGCAGTGTTCGGTATCCGTACCTCAGCAAGACGCAACGCAGCCTGCCGAAACGGCCGAAGGTCTCCCTTTAGCGTCAGCCTGCGAATTACACTGCTCCACGCATCGATACGTGGTTCCGACGTCTCACCAGAAAAGCAAAAAAACACATCTCCGAGCCATATTCCATAAAGCGGTTGATTCATATCTGTCTCCCGTCCAGCCTTTTGAATTATTACTCTTCATCATATACGAAAACGGGCTCTTTTCAAAACTTTATCACAAAAATAAATGGAAAGTCATAAGTTAATAACCTTAAATATTCATGTGGTTAACTATAAATAAGAGAATCAATTTACAGGATTAATTGTCTTTTTCTTCATCATCCGCTTTTGCATCCTTCAGATAAGGGTTCAGGCTGTCTTGCAACAGTTGCTTGACCTGTACTCGCAGTTCTTTGGGATATACGACCTCGGCCTCTGGCCCGTATTTTAGTAAAAGTCGGGACACATATCTAAACTCTTCGACCGGAATATATCCCTGCCATTCCTGACTCTTCCCTTCGTGATGGGAAACATTTTGGAAGAGGGCATCTGATCCGGCCAGCCTGGCACCCAATGCGGTAAATTTTATTTTGGACGGAATTCCTATACGAGAATCCTCCGAAGCCAACCATTCCTGAAGCGTGGGAAGGCTGTCCAAGGTTTCGTCCAGCATCGTTATTGTGATCACCCGATCTGAACGGTACAGAATAATGCGGTCTCTGCTATGCGCTGGCATGTACCAATATCCGTGATCAAAATACAGTCCAATCGGATATACTTCGGTCCACTTTTCACCGGAAGCGGAGCGGTAATGCATGTTTACCCGGCGCTTATTCAGCGCAGCCTCCAAAATGATTGAGGTGTAGGGTGACTCTGCGTGAGTGGGTAGCATACGAAAAGAAATGTACTCCTTTAATTGATCGATACTGTCCTGCACATCCTGTGGAAGCTCGGCATAATAATACTCGGATAAATGTCCACGAACCGAGCCAAAAGGGATATCTGGAATGTTCTCCAACAGTTGCAGCATGAGAAAAAGACCCAAGGCCTCGTCGCGAGCAAGATGAAGGGGAGGAAGAAGCCGATTGGGGAGTGCCCGATACCCGCCATGAGGACCCATTTCGGTATAAAGGGGTAACCCGGTCTGCTGCAAATAGTCGAGATCTCTTTGTATCGTCCTGACGGAGACACCAAAACGTTCAGCCAGCTCACGCGCCGTATATTTTTTTCGGGAATCCAGTATCCTCATAAGAGCAATTCTGCGTTCGTTCATAAGGTACCCCTCTAACCAAAAATTAATTTTAAATGGCCGTTTAACTACGACATACTATGTCATAAATACATTGTAACATTAGGAAATAGAAAGGAGTGAATGAACTATGGAGGATTTGAAATCAAACGCAGTTGTGCTGTATATTGCCATGAGTCTCGACGGGTATATAGCTTTGCCGGACGGTTCGGTGGACTGGCTGTATGATGTTAAAGGGGATGGCGGGGACAATGGATATGCCGACTTTTACGACACCGTAGGTACAGTGCTGATGGGCAGGCTGACGTATGAGGAAGTATTGAAGCTCTCAGATGATTTCCCTTATGCTGGCAAGCCATGTTATGTGCTCACACGAGCATTAACGGAGCACCAGCAAGCGCCACATGTTACATTTACGGACGAAGCTCTGACTGAACTGGTTCCACGTCTACAAGAACAATCGGAAGGTGCGGTATGGCTAGTCGGTGGAGGCCAGTTAGTCCAGGCCTTCTTACAAGCTGGACTGCTGGAGAAGGCTGTTATTGCGATCATTCCCAAGGTGCTTGGACAAGGAATACCGTTATTTCCAGAGGGAACGCTGCCAAGTACGTTTAAGCTTAAAGAAATAGAACACCGCGGGGATATCGCTCTGCTCCATTACCATATATAATTTTGTTTACAGAAAAGCCTTCATATTTCAGGATCATGCAATCTTCCTGAAATATGAAGGCTTTATCGCGTGCTTTTGTTCATTATTTGGTCTTCAAATTATCCCATGTTCTCTGGAAATCCTCGAATAGCTTCCCGGCATCCGATTTACCTGCCACATAGGCTTGCATCTGACTTCCGAATTCTTGCTGTGCTCCTTCAGGATAGCGGCTAAAGAACCAGCCCAACAGTTTGTTTTCCTTACTGTATTTCACTACCTCAGCACCCAATTGGCCCATATCAGCCTCTGCCCCTTCGATGCTCTTGAACGCTGGAATAAACTTGAATTCCTTGGTGATATACTTTTTACCCTGCTCGGATGTCACCATCCAGTTTAAGAACTCTTTCGCCTCGGGTTTGACGGACGAATTTTTATTAACCACCCAGTTGTTGGCGACACCTACAAACAGCTTATCTCCGGCTGTTGCGTCTTCACCAATCGGCATAGGCAAAATCCCCAAATTTAGCTTAGGATTAATTCCGTCAATTTGGACCTGAGTCCAGTTCCCTTGCTGCATCATGGCAGCCTTTCCAGTGGCGAAATTCGTTACCTGCGTGTTGTAATCGGTCGTGAGCGGCTTCGAATTGCCATACTTCAGTGTCAGATCAAACAGCTTAACCCACTCGGCGAATACAGCGTTGCCCGGAATCTTTGCAGTTCCATCATTCAGTCCCTTGACGAAGGCCGAAGGGTCTGGCTGATTGGCAAATGCCACGTTCAGCAAATGATTGCCCAGCACCCAAAACTCCTGATATCCATTAGAAAATGGAGTAATTCCTGCAGCTTGGAGCTTTTGCGCAGCTCCCTCCAGTTCGGACAATGTTTTAGGGGTCTCCGTAATCCCCGCCTTCTTGAACAAATCCTTGTTATAAATAAAGCCGTACCCCTCCAGATTCATCGGCTGGCCATACAGCTTGCCGTCTTTGGTCATCGGCTCTTTGGCGACATCCACCACATCGCCAACCCAAGGCTGGTCAGACAGGTCCTCCAAATATTCCAGCCACGTATCCAGCTCGCGGTAACCTCCTACGTTAAAAATATCCGGTTGCTCCCCGGAGGCGAACTTGGCCTTTAACGCCGCACCATAGTCACTGCCCCCGCCCACGGTCTGAATATCGAGCTTGATGCCCGGATGAGATGCTTCGTATTCCGCTTTCATGCGATTCAGCGCCTCTGCAATCTCTACCTTAAACTGAAAAATGTGAATTGTTTTTTCCTTCACTTCCTCTTTGCCTGCGTTTTGTCCGCCACTGCTGTTACAACCTGCCAAAACCAGGGCAAAGGCCGCGAGAAGCAAGATGAGTGCTTGAGCTTTCTTTTTAAAAGTATGCGTTTTCATTTTCATGTTCCTTTCTATTCTAAATTCATATCAGATGAACTTGAAAAATTCATGTGGAAACGAAGCAAACGGAATGGTGCTGAACAAGCGATAGTGCTCGCCTTTGTCTCTAGATTCCCACCTTTATTCGTTTATTCAGGGGAATCTGGAGGCAGCAGCGATGGTAAGCACCATCCGTTTGCGTAGTGGCACACCATGTGCATTTCAGCTCATCGCCACACTCAACCTTTGACCGAGCCAGCCATAATACCTTGAATAATATATTTTTGCATGGCCAGAAAGAATACGATGACAGGCAAGATGCCCAGCACCAGAGCAGGCAAAGCCAAATCCCACTGCTTCGTGTATTGTCCGAAAAAAGCATAGGTCGCAATCGGAATTGTGCGCAGTTCAGCCTTTTGCAGTACCAGAGAAGGCAGGAGATAGTCATTCCAAATCCAGAGCGTATTTAAAATAATAACAGTTACCATCATCGGCAGCATCAACGGATACACAATTCGGAAAAATACTCCGTAAGGCGTACAGCCGTCCACCGTAGCTGCTTCTTCCACCTCGACTGGCACACCTTTGACGAATCCATGAAAGAGAAAGATCGACATTGGAGCTCCAAATCCCAGATAACAGATTACCAGACCACTTATACTGTTCATTAAATCCAGTGTACTTACAACCTTGACCAAAGGAATCATCACCGATTGAAAAGGAATCACCATGGCAGCTACGAACAGGCTGAACAACACTCGATTATAACGCGTCGGACGCCGGACCATTCGGTAAGCAGCCATTGAGCTGATCAGTACGAGCAGTAGATTACTAATTACCGTAACCACGAGTGAATTCCATAAAGCTTCGGGAAAACGCGTGATGCTCCACGCTCTAGCGTAGTTGCTCCATACAAAGGTTTGTGGCCAGGCCGCAGAATCGGTGAGCAGGTCACCAAAGCTTTTGACCGAATTCACGAATAAAAAGTAAAACGGGACGAGGAATAACAATGCGACGAGGATCATCACCATCTCGGTCGCCCATGTTCCAAAGCGGTAGCGCTTGCTTGTTTCCATTTACGCTTCCACCTCCCGACTTTTCGTCAGTCGTACCTGAAGGCTCGTAACCAGAGCAACAATGATAAAGAAAATGAGTGCTTTAGCTGTTCCCAGCCCATAACGATTATTCACAAACGCTTCATTGTAAATATTGAGTGCAACCGACTCTGTGGACCCGAAGGGACCGCCTTTGGTCAGTGACAAATTGAGATCGAACATTTTGAATGACCATGATATCGCCAGGAAAAGACATACCGTAACGGCAGGCATGATCAAAGGAAGTATAATCGACCGCAAAATTTGCATCCGGCTTGCTCCGTCAATTTCAGCTGCTTCCAGCATATCGCGGGGCACATTGGTCAGGGAAGAGATGTAAATAACCATCAAATACCCGGCAGTTTGCCAGATAAACACGATTACAATGCCCCAGAAGGCGGTGATCTCATCTCCCAACCAGGACAGGTTGAAGAAGGACCAGTTCGTGCTCTCTCCGATTGCTGCAAATCCCTTGACGAAAATAAACTGCCAGATAAAGCCCAGCAACAGACCTCCGATCACATTGGGCATAAAAAAGATGGTCCTTAGTACATTTTTTGTTTTCAGCGGTTTGGTTAGAAAATACGCCAGCAGAAAGCCAAAAATATTCGCAGCCACCACTCCTACCACCGTAAAACGGACCGTAAACCAGAACGCTGTCCCAAATTTGTCATCATTCCATAAAATGTGACTGAAATTATCCAGCCCCACCCACTTTGCCTCATTGGCTACCCCATTCCACTCTGTAAAAGAATAGTACATTCCGAGCATAAAAGGGATTACAATAATGATAACGAAAAATAACGTCGACGGCCCTACAAAAATCCATTGCTGGAGCCATTGCGACGACTTGGCGCGATTCAATCCGATCCCCCCCTTTTGTTGTCTGTTGGTGTCTGGAACGCTCCCTTACGGCTTTCTTTCAGCAGCATGATGCTTGGGCCGTACGGATATGCGATTCACATGTTCATTATGTCGAATAAGCGCTCTCGAGAACACGTAGGATCGTGAACCATTAGGGGGGAAAATATTGACCTCTGGCTCAACTTGAATTGTGAAAGGAGCTCACTGCATGAAATTTCACAGCATTCGTTCCCGCCTGATCTGGTTTTTGCTCATTGCCGTCACTCTGCCTCTGCTGCTGTCGATGACAATGACCTTCGTTCTCACCAAGCAATCCTTGCGTGAGCAGGCTACACAAGAAAATGAACGGCTTATCTTTCAGGGAATTACGAATCTGGATAACTATTTACAGGGGCTGAACCGCGCGTCCATCGGAGTCTATAATGACCCTCATTTTCTGCGTAATCTGGCCAAAATCCCGGATGATTACCGGGCCGTCGCTGAAATTTACACCACGCTGCAAACGATGATGAATGCTTCGTCAGGCATTGACCAAGTGTATTTGCATTCTTTTGAGGCGGGGCAATCCACGTTGATTACCAGTACAGTCCCGCTACGGGAATTCCGGCTGGCGCCCTTTACTGGTTCTATTCATTACGGCCCTTCCGGACTATTCATACAGCCTTCGCACATGAAGCATTTGTACGGCTTTTCGGCGGTTTCCTATGCGGAGCACAGCACAGAGCGGCAGGTATTTACACTTCACCGGGCGATTCGGAACATTCCTGCCTCAGAGACGCTTGGGGTACTCGCTATAGATGTTGATCTGGAGCCGCTGCGCAGTATTTGCCGTCAATTGTATGATGCGGATACAGAGGAGTTGTTTTTGATCGATCGGAACGGAACAATCATATATAGCGGAAAAGAAGCATCGATTGGAACACACTGGAAGGAATCTGACCTGCTCAATCGAATTTCTAAAGAAGGCGAGCACGGAGTGATTGAGGATGATACGGCACTGCACGTGTATGGCAAGCTGGATGCCAACCTGTCAGGCTGGACGCTCGTCAAGAAAATTCCACATCGTACGCTGTATATACGGGCTACCCGCTTGACTCAGATCAATGCGGTCATTACAGGCGCAGCGTTGCTACTCGTCATTGTTGCCACGTTATGGATTTCGATAAAAATCACGGAACCTATTAAGCGACTGACTCGCTACATAAACCAGATTCAGTCCGGTCAACTGGATGTAGACATCCGGGCTATGAGTAACGATGAGATCGGAGTGCTGTCGCGCCGTTTCAGACAGATGATGGATACCATCAATAACCTCATTTTGCAGGAATACAAGCTGGAGCTGGCTAATAAGACACATCAATTGAAAGCGCTTCAAGCACAGATTAATCCTCACTTTTTATATAATACGCTACAGTCTATTGGAACCCTGGCTCTACAGCATGAGGTGCCGCGAATTTATTCTCTGCTCTCTTCCCTTGCCAAAATGCTGCGTTATAATATGCGTGACCATACGGTCGTAACACTTAAGGAAGAAGCCGAACATGTAAAACAATATCTTGATTTACAAAAGGAACGCTTCGGTGAGCAATTAGAGGTCACTTACCAGTGGGAATATGAGGTCCTGAATGATCGGGTGCCTAAAATGATTCTCCAACCGTTGGTGGAAAACTACTTTAAACACGGTGCAGATCCCCGGCTGGGACCCGGTGAAATTCGCATTACAGGCAGCCGAATCCGGGAAGGTATTGTGAAAATAACCGTGGAAAATAACGGAACTTCCATTCCACAGGCCGAGTTAGAACAGCTCCAGCATATGTTAAAACGTCCGCTGAAAGCCTACGAGGAGCCAGACACTAGCGAGCAGGACTCCATTGGCCTTCGTAATGTTCTATTGCGTATTCAGCTTCACTCGGAGGATGGTTCTAACACCCTGTGCGTAGACAACATTCTGCCTCATGGCGTCCGTTATACACTCGAAATTCGTACTGAAGTCCCTACGGAAATTCATATTAAGGGAGAGTGATCTGTCAATGAAAGTCCTGATTGTAGATGATGAGAAGCATGTACGCCATGCCATACGGATGCTCGTACATTGGGAAGCTTGCGGTGTGAGCGAGGTGATTGAGGCTGAGTCGGGCGATCAGGCGATTGAGGTCATTACCGCCCTTTCCCCACCTGTTGTACTCACGGATATGCGGATGCCCGGCAAGGATGGAGTAGCACTGATGGAGTGGATTCAAGTCAATTCCCCAGCAACCCGAGTCGTGGTGGTCAGTGGCTATGATGATTTTGAGTTGGTTCGACAGGTCATCCGCCGGGGAGGCATGGACTATATTCTTAAGCCCGTGGATCCAGTCGAGATTAACGAGGCTCTTAATAAAGCCACTCAAGCCTGGCGGACAGCGGAGCAAGACCGGAACAGGCAGACGATGCAGGCAATGGAGGTCAATCGGATGAGGCCGCACTATGCTGATAAGCTCCTGACTGAAATCGTTTCCGGTATAGCGAATACCCCTCTTTCCATTACGCCCTTACGTGAGGAGCTACGTCTTCCTGCAGCTATTCAGATATGTAATGCAGCTGTGATGAGCACCACTCAGCTGGATGCCGATATACTGGACAAATATAAAACGCGCCGTGCGCTTTTGAGCTTTTCCCTCATTAACATCTGCAACGAATTTCTTGGAACTTCTCAAACCGGAATTGCATTCCGTCATCTGGAGCGTATGGACGAAATTATTCTGCTGTATTGGGGCGAGCCATCTCGTTGGCCGCTGCTCTTGCAGGATATTCACACAGGGATCAAAACGGCTTTGCGGTGTTACATGCACATCGGGGTTGGCTCTTTTGGCTCTTTTGGCGCTTTTCCCATAGCGGCAGCCACTGCCTACCAAGAGGCACGGCAAGCGTTGTGGAAACGGGATGTGTTGCAAACCGCCGACTGGATGCACCAGAGTTCCCAGACACGCCAGAGCATTCGTCTTCCCCAGTTGCCTGAGATGGAAGAGGAACTGCGGCTTAGTGCGCTCAGCTGTAATGCCAATCGTGTGTCGATAGCGGTAGGCCATTGGATAGCAGCCGTAGCCGAGCTACCTTCGGTGACAGCAGAGCAGCTAGCCAGTTGGAATCAGGAGTTGGACTGGATGCTGGCCCGCTGGCTGAATGACAGACCTGGAGATACCGATGGCGAGGAACTGGCAGATGAGTCCGGCTCCATTCATGCCTTGCCGGTCGACAACCGTGGCATGCTTTCATTGCCCTTATGGCAAAGACAGGTCGAAAACCGACTGTTGGCAGCTGGTCAGGCACTTACACCAAGCCATAGCCCAAACAACCCGACCATACGTGATATTGCCCGCTATCTGGATGCACACTATAACGAGGACATTTCTCTACAGGATATGGCGAGCCGCTTTTACCTCAGTCGGGAATATATTTCTCGTAAATTCAAGCAGGAGTATGGGGTTAATCTGTCGGACTATTTGTGCCAGATCAGGATGGGCAAGGCAAAGCTATTACTGCTAAATGACAAGCTGCGCCTTCATCATATTGCCGGTATGGTCGGGTATCAGGATGAAAAATACTTTGGCAAGGTGTTCAAAAAACTGGAGGGGGTCACGCCCGGCGAATTCAGAAAACGCCATTCTGCAAATCCTCAGCCGTTACCGCATACAGCACGTGATCTTCCCACACACCATTAATCTTCAAATAGTTGAGAGCCAGCCCTTCGCGGCGAAATCCTGCCTTTTCCATCACTCGATTGGAAGGCGTATTTCTTGGCATCACTCCAGCTTGAATACGGTGTAATTCCAACTCATTCAGGGCGTAGCGTACGATATCCTTCACTGCGGAAGTCGCATAGCCTTGTCCGTGGTATGCAGGATCTACAAAGTAGCCCAGATTGGCGTTTTGAAAGGGGCCTCTAGCGATACCCGACAGCTCCATTCTGCCAATCAGCTTATCATTTTCCGGTAAAAAAAGTCCAAACGTATATCCCTGACCGGCTTGTGCCGCTTCCAAACCGTTGGAAATCAGACGCGCCTGTTCTTCCAGCGTAAAGTAAATTTCAGGTCGTTCTGGCTCGAACGGTTTGAAGAAATCAAAATTTTCACGTCTGATCTCTAATAAACGTTCTGCATCATTGACTTGTAACAGTCGAATCTGTAGCCCCGGATGGGTAGACTTAATCAAAATTACGCCATTAGCTGCATGTAGCATTGTCATTTTCCTTCTTTCTCAGTTATTCCTATATTATTGTGTTCACGGTCACGAGACAGGAAAATACCCCAGGTGCATGAGAGCAACCTAGGGTATCTCCATCATTCAAAATTTAGTCCGTAACAGGCATCCAGCCTGGAAGGGTCGTCAATACATTCCACAAATAGTCAGGAATGACTAGCTCCTGCTGAGCTTGTTTGGATAATGTCGTGCGAATAGTATCTTCTGTGCCGTTTTTCACCTTCTCAACCCATTGCGGCTCCATCAAAAGCGGACGTCCCAGCGATACAAGCGGTACACCTGTCTCCAGTGCTGCAAGCGCCTCGTCCGGTGTATTCAGCGACCCGACTCCCATAATCGGCACACGGTTACCTACCTTCTCATGGATGAGAACGGTACGTGACCGTTCGTCACTACGGTCACGGAACGAACCACCGAAGAAATGATTTACGGAAATGTGCAGGTAATCCAGCCCTTGATCCGCCAGACGGTCTACAAGCACCATCGTATCATCCAGCGTAATGCCTGGTGTGTGTCCTTCCTCAGGAGACAAGCGGTATCCAAAGATGAATGGCCGCTTTGCATGTTCTGCGATCACTTTCTTCACTTCGTGAACAATCGCCAGCGGGAAGGTCATTCGTTTTTCAACACTTCCTCCCCATTCATCGGTACGAAGGTTGGAGTGCGGGGAGAAGAACTGCTGCACCAGGTAACCGTTCGCTCCGTGAAGCTCCACACCATCATAGCCTGCTTCAATCGCGCGGCGAGTCGCTTCGCCATAGGCACGGATGACGCGGTGGATATCGTCGGATGTCATTTCACGCGGTACAGGCGCGCCTTCTTTCTCCTCGGCTACTGCGCTTGCACTGATCGGCTGTCCATCTGGAATTTGATCCGGTGGACACAGGCGGCCACCATGATAAATTTGCAGGATCGCTTTTGCGCCCTCTTGATGAATCGTATCTGCCAGGCGGCGCAGGCTCGGAATCATTTCATCCTTGTCCGCACCAAACTCATTAACAAAGCCTTTACCATCTGGAGTTACATACACACAAGCGGTAATAACCGCGCCCACCCCACCGGAACGTTCACGGTAGTATGCCAGCTCCTGGTCACTGACTTCACCATTTTCGTGGGAAGCAAAGTTAGTCATAGGGGCCATGGTAATACGGTTCTTCAACGTAACACCGGATGGCAGAGTAAAAGCTTCAAATAGAGAATTATATTTTGGGTTCATTCGTTCTCTCTCCTTCAGTTTAAATCAGATCAGATAATATGAGGCTGTTGAGCATGAAGCCGAATATGAATTCGATGCAGTTTTCCTTCCATAACGAACTCAAACTACTGTTGCTTACTTAAATACAGTGGTTGTAACAACCACAGTATAATGATCCGCAACTATAAAGTCAAATCTATCCTTTCTGACCTTCCCTAAACGGTTCGAAAAAGCTGAACCGCAGCCACTTGTCACAAGCCACTGACAAAGCTTAATGGTTCCCGGATGTGCTGTTCTTCTCCTCCCGGCGGGAAAACCAGGTGGCGAGCAACGAGCCGGAAATATTATGCCACACGCTAAAAATTGCACTCGGTACAGCAGCAATCGGATTAAAATGGGCTGCTGCCAGCGCAGCGCCCAGTCCGGAATTCTGCATTCCCGTTTCCAGCGTAACAGCTTTACGCTTGGAAAGATTCATACCGAATAGCTTGGCAAACCAATATCCGAGCAGGAACCCGATACCGTTATGCAAAATAACCACACCAAAAATAATCGGGCCTGTCTCCAAAATCTTGCCCTTGCTGCCTGCAATCACAATAGCCACGATGAGCATAATCACCAGTGTTGATATGAGCGGCAGCGCCTGTACACTGGCTTCTGCCTGTTTGCGAAATAGCGATTTGACGATAACACCCAGCACAATGGGAACAATAACCACGATGAGAATATCCATGATCAGCGACTTCGCATCAATATTCATCCAACGTCCAGCAAGCAGGTTAATCATGGCCGGGGTAGCCAGTGGAGCAATCAGCGTCGACACCGAAGCAATCGACACGCCCAATGCCACGTCGCCTTTGGATAAGAGTGTCATTACGTTGGACGCGGTTCCACTCGGGCAACAGCCTACCAAAATGACACCTACCGCAATATCCGATGGCAGCTGCAATACTAATGCCAATCCAAAGGCCAGTAACGGCATAATCAGATAATGTCCGACCACGCCAATAGCCACATCCACTGGACGCCGGAATACTTCACGAAAGTCAGCCGCAGATAAAGTCAGCCCCATCCCGAACATGACAATGCCCAAAAATAACTGTATGTATCCTTTCAACCCTGTAAACGCCGCAGGAAAGAAAAATCCCAAACATGCAAATAAAAGTACCCAGATGGAAAAGGTTCCTCCTACAAATTTCCCTACTTTCTCCAAGCCATTCATTCTACTTATCTCCTTACTTCTATATAATTTGAATTTGAGGAAATTCTGCTTATATAGTGCTTAAAATTTTCACCATTGTACTACATATGACTGCATATACATACAACTTTTTATGATTTTACCGGGATCAAGAAACTTTTTCCGGTAAGGACATATTCGAAAGCAAAGTGGGTATATTCATAATAGAAGTTTGTGACCAGTCGGTCATTTTTGGATCATCATTCGTTGAGGAGGAGATATCCCTATGTCACGAAGCCATCCGTATAAATGGTGGAATATTATTGCATTTATCGCTGTCGTTCTCGTTAACATTCTGGCTTCTACACTTCCTATCGGCGGCAGAAGCACTGCTGCTGTATCCAACATGTACCCAACCTTGATCACCCCAGCGGGTTACGCTTTTTCCATCTGGTCGGTCATCTACGTACTGCTCGCCTGCTTTGTCGTGTACCAAGCTACACCTACAGGTCAAGCCAAGACAAGCGTTCAGTCCATCGGTATTTTTTTTATTCTAAGCTGTCTCTTCAATATCATCTGGATTTTCCTCTGGCAGTATGTATACGTAGAGCTGTGCGTCATCGTCATTATTCTATACTTGCTTTCCTTGAGCGTCGTGTATGTACGTACCCGCACGCCGCAGCCAACCCGCGGAGAAATGTGGTTCGTCAAGCTACCGTTCAGCCTCAACCTCGGTTGGGTATCCGTTGCTACTATTATCAACATTACAGTGGCACTGGAAAAGAATGAATGGAGTGGCTGGGGACTGAGCGATACGACATGGGCGATCATTATCCTGCTCATCGGCACCCTATTGGCGATCATGGTCAGCTTCCCTTATCGCGACAGCATTTATCCTCTCGTATTTGTATGGGCCTATGTCGCCATCGCCGTCGAGCATCCGAACAATGAAAATGTACGGCTGGCTGCATTGATCTTGGCGGCAATCATTCTAGTGTACGCGCTATGGCTATTCTTTGCCCGTAATCGGGACCGAGATTAAAGAAAACGAATATTATCTCCTAGCCAGAACAAGCGAGTTTGGGTCTGAATCATCTAGCCCAAGCGCGCTTGCTTTGTTTATTCATTTTAACCATGTGATTAGGTATAGACTTTAATCAAATCTATAAGCTTGCTTGTCGAGTGATCTGCATTTATTTTCTTCATATTGATAATATAATCCGACCTTTTTTCATACAAACGAAGAATCATGTCGACAAATCGTTCAGATTCCAACTCTTCTTCTTCTAAAAACTCACAAAAGCCTTGCGCTTTAAATGATTTGGCATTTAGAATTTGATCTCCCCGGCTAACCGCCTTTGAAAGAGGGATCAATAGCATCGGCTTCCGCAGCGTCAAGAATTCAAAAATGGAATTTGAACCCGCCCTAGAAACAACCATATTTGCCATCGCCATAACATCCGCCAGTTCATCATTTATGTATTCAAACTGCTTGTAGCCATACATATGAATGGAATGATTCACTTGGTCTTTACCACAAATATGCACGATTTGAAAATGAACGAGCAAAGCCTCTAAATTCATCCAGACCATCTCATTGATCTTCTTAGAACCTAAACTCCCACCCATGATTAGAATGATCGGCTTATTTCGAGTAAATCCGCAATAGGTCAAACCTGTGGCTGCCTCCCCATCTTTTAGTTCATCTCTCACAATAGCACCTACATACCGGGTATGCTTAGAGCGAAAGTACTGAATGGTTTCAGGAAAGGTAGTACAAATTTCTGTAGCAAATGTGCTGGAAATCTTATTAGCTAATCCAGGGGTAATATCTGATTCATGAATGATTACAGGGACTTTATTCAACCACCCAGCCAATACCACAGGAACCGAAACAAACCCGCCTTTTGAAAAAATAATATCCGGTTTTTCTTTTCTTATAATCCGGTACGCTTGAGAAATCCCCTTTAGCACTTTAAAAGGGTCCTTAAAATTATTCCAATCAAAATATCTGCGCAATTTCCCAGTTGAGATACTAAAATAACGCACATCTTCCAGTCCAGAAATCAATTTTCTTTCAATCCCTTGTTCAGAGCCTATGTATTGGACACTCCAATGTTGTTCCAGTAAGTGAGGAATCAAAGCTAGGTTTACTGCTACATGTCCTGAAGAGCCTCCACCAGTGAAAATTATTTTTTTAATCATCTCCACCTCCACTCTGTATTCAAAAAAACAAAACACATTAAATCTGAGCAACCGGGTGCCTCTATTTAATAGGGACACCCGGTTGCCATACAAACTTTTTATTTTATGAACGGACCTTTCAGACTATTCGCCCTTCAATGCAATGACTTCAATCTCCACCAGTGCATCCTTAGGCAGACGAGCTACCTCCACCGCACTACGCGCTGGGTATGGTTGCTCGAAGAAAGAACTATACACCTCATTGACGCTGACAAAATCGTTCATGTCCTTCAGGAATACAGTCGCTTTCACAACCTGGTTCATGTTGCTGCCTGCCGCTTCCAGAATGGCTTGTACGTTGCTCAAGGACAGGCGTGCCTGCTCCTGTACATCCTTACCAAACTCACCTGTTGCCGGATTCAGTCCAAGCTGTCCCGAAGTGTAAATAAACCCGCCTGCCTCTACCGCTTGGCTATAAGGGCCGATAGCACCGGGTGCTTTTTCAGTAGCAATTGTTTTTTTCATATGGGTTGGATTCTCCTTCCTGATACTGGTTCACCGTATTATAGCATGTGAAGTCCAAAGCCACTATTCCGTGCGACGGATTAACGCACTGGGTTTCTTTTAATACACCCCATTGCGACGGTGCTATATTTTTTTATTTCCGCTGTAACCTTTAGCGCCTATGTATCATCTAACTCCTATAACCTGCTACAAAAAATAAATTCTACAAATCCAGATACAGGTACAATGATCATAGCCAGTATAGACGGGAAAGGAGCACCATCCTTTGAATCTCGAAACAAACCTACACCAAGCAAGGCAGGGGGACCGCAAGGCATTCGTCGCCTTGATGAAACATATGGAATGCGATATGTATGGCATGGCGCGTTCCATTCTTCGCAGCAATGAAGATTGCGCGGACGCGATGCAAGAGGCGATGCTCAAGGCATACCAGTCTCTGGGTGAGCTGCGTGAACCTCGCTATTTTAAAACATGGCTGCTTCGTATCCTCATTAATGAGTGCCATCAGATTATACGCAAGCAAAAACGGGTCGTCCCCGTGGCGGAATTTGTGCAGGAACCCTCCACCTTGGGCGGTTATGAGAAAATCGAACTGCGCGAGGCCATCGACCACTTGGAGGAATCCATGCGAACTGTGATTTCCCTGCACTATTTGCGGGATATGCCGATCAAAGAAATATCAGAAGTACTGGATGTATCAGAGGGGGCCGTCAAAACACGATTGCACCGTGCTCGCAGAATATTAATGGACCTGCTACAAAATCGCGGAGAAAGGAAGGTGACCTTTCAATGAGCCCTTCAGAGTTTGAGAAACAGAATCAAGAGCTGGATCAGAAATTACAATCAGAAAAAGAAAACTTGGAAGCAGACACGGTAATGATTCCTGATTTGGTAAGAGAACGCTTAGATGCATTTTACACACAAATGGAATCGGATGCGGAGCCGTTATCCAAGTCTCCTTCCTCTTCCTTACATCGACCGGTCAAAAGATTTCTTCGAGGGACAGCAATTGCCGCTGCTTCTGCGGCTGCCATTGGCATTATGATCATTGGTAGCGCCTTTGTTTCGCCTACAATGGCAGAATCATTGAAACAGGTTCCCCTTGTAGACAGCGTGTTCAAGCTTGCTGGGGATCTCGGGCTGCAAACCGCTGATCAGAAAGGGTTGGCAACTTCCTCGAATCTCAGTGTTACCCATAGCGGTATTACATTAAAGGTACCACAAATCATATTTGACGGGACACGCTTGGTCGTGGCGTTGGAAAAGAGCGGTGGAGATTCACAACATCAAACCCTATATCCGGCCATCCAAACGCAAGGACAGTCCGAGGAGGACATTCTGGAGAAAGTGGACCTGTTCATCAATGGGACATCGGTCAATAGCAATAATGGCGCCTTTAATTTCATGTATGGCCGCCCAGGCAAAGACAGTAATTCTATGCTGATTGCGTATATGCGTGACCTTGCCAGCGGTAAACCCACCTTACCAGATCAGTTTGAGTTAGAGGTATATGCAAAGTTAAAAGGTGTAGCCGAGCCGTTTCGCATACAAACCACGGTTCACAAAACTAAAATAAATAACAAGATACTTCAGCTACAAATAAGCAAGTCTAATCCGTATCTTGCATTTACGGCAGAAAAGGTAGAAATTACACCCATCACGACCAAGATCACAACGTCGTTCAAAATGCTGACCGATATTGCACATATGCCGGATGATTACACCGTGGAGCGAGAATACAAGTACATCAAAAACGGCCAAACGATCCAGTACACCAAAAAGGAATTGGATATGGTTGAGTATGCTATATTCGACGAGCAGGGAAGAGAACTCCAGCTCCTGAGCGGCTCTGGAGTTCCCCTTACCAAAGAACGTGACAGCAAAATGATCACCCTGTTTACTCCTTTTGTGGACACTCCCCAGAAGATCATTTTCAAGCCTTATATATTGCCAACACAACCAGGAGGTAGTGCCCTGCTCGATGCTAATGGCAACTGGACACGCCATTACATTGATGAATTAGAGATTACGATAGATGTGTCGCAAAATACAAACCATCAATAAAACACAAAAACGCCGCTATTGTCCGAATCATTGGGCAACAGCGGCGTTATTGTCATTTTAATCCTGCCATGGTTTTACACGTTCTCATCAGGAGCCGTTCCTGTACCAGGTTCCTCATCATCGGATGTTAGCTCTGCACCGATGACCCGAATGATGTCGTTCGGATAAATATGTACTCCGCTCGCCTGCGCAAGAGCGATTCGTACCATGGCTCGTGCGATGACCGAGGCCGGGATAGCACGGTAGGAAGCCAGCTTGCCCGTCATTAGACCGTCCAGCGCTTTCATGACAACAGCGGCAGCGGCTTCGCCCAAACGTCGTTCAGGTCTCGCACCCAAAATCAGCGACGGACGGAACAAATGCAGCGCAGGCAGCCCGATAGCGGCAAGCGCCTCTTCAGCCTCACCCTTGGTGCGGTTATAAAACACGCGTGAAACTGGATCGGCCCCCATCGCTGAGATAGCTAGCATCTGTACAGCACCAGCCTCTTTGCCCAACTGGGCAGCCAGCACCGGATAGTCCAGATCCACCTGACGAAACTGCTCCTTGGAGCCAGCCTTTTTCATCGTTGTCCCAAGGCAGCAAAAAACATCATCCACCCCTTCGAAGGCAAACGCCGCTTTCTGTGGCTGTTCCCAATCGATGAGCGCCTGTTCCAGCTTGGGATGCTTGATGTCCAACGGACGTCTGCCCATAACCATGACGCGGTTGTATTCCTTTTGCACCAGCAGCTCTCGTACAACATAACCCCCGACAAGCCCTGTTGCACCCACAACGACCGCTTTACGTTCCATGATAGACCTCCTTTGTGCCATAACGCTCCTGCTCCTACAATTGCGATTAGGTTAATTTAAAGGGTTGTTCGTCCGCCTCCTTATTTTCGGACGGACACATCGGTAGGTACAGAGAAAACGTACTTCCCTTACCCTCCTCACTTTCCAAACGGATAAACCCGCCCAACAAGCGGGAAAAATCACGGCTAATGGACAATCCCAAACCGGTTCCTCCATATTTACGATTAATGGAACCGTTCGCCTGCTGGAATGCCTCAAAAATAACGTGTTGCTGAAGCTTGGAAATACCGATGCCCGTATCTTTTACAGCAAATACAACCCAATCTCCCTCTTGTCCCTTTTGATCCAGATGCTGTGTACTCATTTCTAGCAATACACGTCCCTCATGAGTGAACTTAAAGGCATTGGACAATAAATTACGCAAAATTTGCTGTACACGTTTGGAATCGGACCGAATTTCATTCGGTATAGGCTCATGCTCCTTTAAGCTAAATTCCAGGCTTTTATCCTTCGCAGTGACTTCAAAATGCATCATCATCACCTGCGCAATCTCACGCACATTGACTGGCTCACTTACAATTTCCATGTGCCCAGCTTCGACCTTGGACAAGTCCAAAATGTCGTTAATCATTTGGAGCAAATCATGCCCCGAGGCATAGATGAGATCGCTGTATTGGTATAACTCGTCCTCATCCAATTCTTTTCCCTGCTCGTTGATAATCTGCGCCAGATTAATGATGCTGTTAAGAGGTGTACGTAACTCATGCGACATCGTTGCCATAAAATCCGATTTATATTGGGAAGCCATCATCAGCTGCTTGGCACGTTCCTCTAGAATGACCTTTGCCTTCTGCAACTCATCTCGCTGCTCTGATAACAACTCATTCGCCTGCTTAATCTGATGATTCCGCTGTTGCTCCATCTGAAAGTCCCGTAAAATCAGGGCAAATAAAAAACTGAGGACGATGCCGATTGGCAGTGTAAGAGGAACAACCTCCGCTACATAATAGCGCCAGGGAATGACACCCAGACAGGCAATATTTAACGTATTTACGATATTAACCACTAAAATGGTCACTGATGCCTTAATAATCAAACGCCAGGTGGAACGGCGCATCCAGTAGTTCAATCCGGCGCACAGGACGCCCAGAATGCTCATATTCAAAAAGCCGACCCACGCCGCCATATTCAAACCGAAGGTAAACCTCGTAAGTCCGATTGCGACCCCAATAATAATAAGCGTATAGGAACGGGGATACACCAATGCCGCGATAATCAGCGGTACGAAACGCAAATCAAAAATAACCGTTTCACTAAAGTTAAAACCAAAACAAGAGCTGACCCATCCACCAAATATCACTAGCAGCACCGAGTTGACATATTTGAACCGCGAAGAAGTACGACTCAAACCATATTTATAAATCACGTTCGCCACATAGGCAACGGCAATCAGCATCCCTAAATTCATTAAAAACATCATTGAAAATTGCATGGACTCACACTCCCATAGCGCAAAAAATTGGATGCCAGGCCTATGTTAACCGCATTTGCCTTTCTTGTACATCATAACATGAAGCCCCATCTTTCGACATGTCAAAAGATCTTACATCCGTATATGAGGATTTCGCAAAATCCTGATATATAAAAAAGCGAACCTCAATGGCTCGCCCTGTTGTGCTGATATATACAGAGTCAGCTCGTGATGCCTTTGTTCCGGCGCCACTCCTTGACAAATAATTCGGCAAAATAAGGGTCCCATTGGGTTCCCTTTCCCTCTTCCAATATCATAACCGCCTTCTCTTCCTTCATACCTTTCCGATAGGGACGATCAGACGTCATCGCATCATAAGCATCTGCTACAGCAATGATTCGCCCAAATAAGGGGATATCTTCCCCAGCGAGCTGGTCAGGGTATCCCTTGCCATCATAACGTTCATGGTGCGAGCGCACGCCAGGCAAATAAGGGGCCATAGCATAAGCCGGTTCAACTTGCCGGAGAATGCTCTCTCCCATAACCGGGTGCATTTTAATCTGATCAAACTCCTCGTCCGTCAGCTTGCCGTCCTTGAGCAGCACAGCGTCAGCCACACCGATTTTACCGATATCATGCAGCAAAGCTGTTTTGCGCAGCAAGTCGAGGTCTGTCTCATTCAAACCTCCCTTGCGCCCAATGAGAACGGAGTATTCAGCTACACGCAAAGAATGTCCTGCGGTATAGGCATCTCGCGCATCTAGTGCTGCCGCCAAGGTCGCAAAGTAACTGTCCAATAGCTGACCGTTCTTTTCTTCCCGTTCCTTCAGGCCCTCGATCATCATGTTAAAGCCTTCAACCAACTCGGCAAATTCGTCGGAGTACAAGTCGCTGGCATTACTGTTCAGGCGGCCTTCCCTCACTGCATTCATTTTTTCCAGCAGGTGGTGGATCGGCTGTTCGATCTCACGGGTCAACAACCTTCCTCCCAGATAAGCAAAGGCTACACCAAAAATTAAAATCGTACCCGCCCATGCCCAATAGGAACTTGAATCCGTCGCCTCCAAACGTTCCAGGCGAATCTGTGTAGCTAAACAAAATAAAAACAGAGGAAAAGCACCAATGAGCGTCGCACTTAACTGAAATTTATGCCGAAGCGATAGTAGAACTCGTCCTCGCAGGGAGAGGTTCAATCCATATTGCTGGTAAGTTCGATCACGAATTTCCTCCAGCAACGGCTTGATTGCTCTCATGGTCAGAAAAAATTCAACCAATGCGTGCATCGAAGCAACCAGACAAGCTCCTATACAGGCGATTCCTACATAATATAAGGGAAAGGTAAGTTGTCCAGTATGTATCATCCATAAGGCAATAATGGCTGCGGGGATAGAGAAACCCAACAAATGCGGCCCAACAATACGTAAAACGGACAAATTAGGCAGCTGATGAACCCGGATATACACCGCTTCTACATCCTTGAGCGTTTCCTGGTTACCGTAAAAAAAACGATGAACCGGTCTCAAATGCATTCGAAACACTATGGTTTCACAAGCAATCATAATGACGCTGGAAAATGCAATAATTTTAACAAGACCCAGAATTTCATAGTGGGCTACATTTAACGTGGAAAATACAAAAATCATACCTACCAACAATACAGCGATAAACGAACCTATAATATAGTTCAGGATAACATGCTGAATAAAGCGCTTATAGGTCGGCAAATTGCTACCCCTCTTTTCATCCGTACACTCTAAAATATCTTGTGTATTCAATATCGGAGTCCAACCATCAAAAGTTTACCTTCTTGCTTGAGCATTTTACATAAATACAGAGGACGGCTTTCGATCCGCAATGTATAGCTAGGAAAACATGCTGTCGTCTATCAGATCTCGCGGGGGACAGGCATCAAACGATGGATAAAAGACCATAATCTTATCAACATTTTTTCCAGTCTATAATCAAAGAAACCAAAAATACCTTGTGTTTTAGAATCATTCTTGCTATACTATTAAAGTATGTATATGTATTAACCCCATAGGATTCCACGCAACAAGCTATTACTCCTAATCACCGTATGGAGCTTCTCCAAATTTTATGTATAACCCTAATGTAGAATTTTGAGCTTTTGCCGAAGATTTTCACATTCACACTGGCGCGGTCATCGGAGCCGCAAGGACGAAAGAGAGGTAGGGCTTTTGTCGTTTGGAAAATGAAGTGGAATCACACTGCCCCTTATGAACATGCTGACCATATAATGCAAGGTAGCAGGGGTTGAATATATATTATGCCATCAAACGATGAAGTTTGAGCAGGCCGTGCAGTATATGCAAACTGCACCCATCCTCCGGATGATCCCCGGGGGATTTTTCATATACATAAGCGTATCTATAGACAAAAAAGTGGCCCTGCCGATACATCGGCAGGGCCTATAGCTTGATCAAAAAGGGGTTAATAGGGTCATTATAGTCTCGCTTTCTTAAAACTAAATGATATGCACCTTAAAAACTCATTAATTTTCCAGTTTGATATCCCTTCTAATAATTCGTCCAATATTCTGTACCATCGGGCGGCATCGTTTGCGTAGTGAAACGTCTTGTTTCCGCTTGAGTGCGCCTTTGGGTCGGGGGACGCTCCCACCCTTCCAGTAAAACAACATGCTGGGTACCCGAATTGTTTTCCCAAGTGATGTAGCGCTCCTGTTCCATATGCCGCAAAGCGACTGTAATTTCAGCGTCTCGCTTGCCCGTTTTTACGGTCAATTCCGCCATTGTGGGCATGTGGCGATGCTGGGCGAAATAATTATACAAAATACGTAGCAGCTTCCGTTCCAAATCTGGCAACATCGTCTTCCCTCCTGAAAAGAACATATGTTCCCATTATAACATATAAAAATGCACCCTCCTACTGGAAGATGCATGCGGGCTTGTATGCCCATGCTGAATTTAGTTTTTTTCCTTCTCCTGACGACCAACAGAGCGCAACCACCAGGCGATTCCACCCACACTTCCAAGTGCCAGAACCGTTAAGAAAATAATATAGAACAAATGAAATGCACGATCACTCATGGCAATCGCCTCCTTACTTTATGTATACACTTTCCAGCTAAGCCTGTAAACCTCTTTTTAGTCCCACATTCTAAATTTCCCCAAGAACTCGACAATAGATACTTGCTTGAGATCCATCGGTGCATACTAACTAAAAGTGGTTAATACCAAATATGAGACAGACCAAGGAGGTTATCGAATATGAAATTCCTATTGATCGTGATCATCGTCGTGCTGATCGTTGTGTTGCTTATGAGAAGACGCAGATAAGCGGAGACATCCTGCATGGTTAAAAAAAAATACAAAAAGGGCTTTCGGCACATCACCGAAAGCCTTTATTCATCTGAGGTTAAGGCTAAATTACGCCTTGTTCTTCTTGTTATATTTAATAAAAGCAATTACAAGCGCTACAGCAAACAATATTCCGCTGACCACCCATGTTGTCAGAAATGCCATACCCAAACCGACATTAGACCCCATCGTCGGGTGATTCATGGCAGTAAACACTGATCCCTGCATCATAAATATGGTACAGAACAAAACAACGGGCGCTAAAATAATCGTGCTTGCTGTCTTCCGAGTACCAGATACTGCGATCACACACAGAGCGGAAATCACCAAGATCACCCAATATATAACTGCTTCCCAAATCACTGAAGTGCCCACCTGTTCAACCTCTTTTCTATCCATTCGTATATGCCTCTTCTATTGTAACAGACGTCACACAGTGAACCAAGCCATAATTTGATCAGAAAAGGGGTAAACCCTACGGATAACGTAAATAATGTACAGTAGCGATCCTACACCAAAGACATGAAAGGAAATGTTCACTCACGTTCAGCCATAACCGAATACGTCTTATAGCCACCATCAACGTTCCTCACCCGATAACCGTATTGGGTCAAAATTCGGGCCGCAATATAGCCTCGCAGACCGACTTGGCAGGATACCGCGATCTCCAGATCACTAGGGATTTCTGCCATCCGCTCTCTAATCTCGGCCAGAGGAATATGAATCGAACCTGGAATGGCCCCCGCCTGTAGCTCCACCGCATCCCTAACATCAATAATAAGACCACCATTACGGTGAAAATCATCAACTTCATGCCACTGTATCGTTTGGACCAGTCCATCCATGATATTCGAAGCCACGTAACCCGCCATATTCACAGGGTCTTTTGCTGAAGAATAGGGAGGTGCGTAAGCAAGTTCAATATCAGCCAGTTCACGGACGTTCAATTGACCACGAATAGCCGTTGCAATGACATCAATCCTTTTGTCTGCACCATCAGCTCCAACAGCCTGCGCCCCATAGATCATTCCGTTCTCGGGATGAAAGAGCAGCTTCATAGCGATGGGTGATGCGCCAGGATAATAACCGGCATGCGAACCAGGATGAATATGAACAGCCTGATAAGGAACGCCCAGCCGCTGTAATGTTTTTTCATTATTACCTGTAGAAGCTGAAGTCAATGCAAAGGTCTTAATTACGGATGTTCCGAGCGCCCCATCATAAGATATTGCCTGACCGTTAATATGATCCGCTGCCAAACGCCCCTGACGATTGGCTCCCCAGGCTAGCGATACCATCGTTGCAAACCCATGATTGCGGTCTTTGACCTGAATGGCATCCCCCACCGCATAAATGGCCGGATCGCTGGTTTGCAGTTGGGCGTTCACCTGAATAGCGCCGCGAAAACCAAGTTCCAATCCGCTTTGTTTGGCCAACTCATTTTCAGGAACAACACCGATCGCCAGAATAACCATGTCCGTCTGAAGCATACCCCCGGAAGTCAAACGAAGTTGGGTACCCTGCTCTTCAAAAGCCGTGACTCCCTCCTCTAAACGCACCTCCACCCCGTTCAGCCTCATATGCTGTTCTACCCATTTGGCCATTTCAGGGTCCAGCGGATTCAATAATTGTTGGCCCATGTCAATAATGGTTACTGCAAGTCCACGCTCCCGCAAATTCTCGGCCATCTCCAGCCCAATAAATCCAGCTCCGATCACCGTGACATGCTTTGGATGCCTTTCATCTACATATGCCTTAATAACGTCCGTGTCATGAATGTTTCTTAATGTAAATAAATTCATAGCTTCATGTAATCCAGGAATGTCCGGTATCATCGGTTTGGCTCCTGGCGACAATACCACAATATCGTACGGCTGCTCATCTGTTTCACCTGTAATCATATCGCGGAAATGGACGAGCTTCTGCTCGCGGTCTATTTGTATCACTTCTTTCAGTACCCGTACATCTATATTAAAACGGTCTCTTATCCCTTGAGGTGTCTGGAGAAACAGCTTCTCCCGCGCATGGATTGTCCCGCCAATATAGTAGGGAAGGCCACAGTTTGCAAAAGAAACATGCTCTCCGCGTTCAAACAAAATAATCTCATCTTCCTCATTCCATCTACGCAATCTCGCAGCAGCAGAAGCTCCACCTGCTACCCCGCCAATAATAACTATTTTCCTACCCATTTCTTCCCCTCCTCATATACCCTACGGGGTATAATATATACCTATGGGGGTATATTGTCAATACGAAAAAAAGACGGAGGTTGCCCCCCGCCTGATAAACATTGAACGAATACTGATATGGGTCGAAAAATCACTTGCGAATGCTTCACACTTAGTCTAAGAAGGATCTACTGCTGCTACTACTGCTGGCTGGCCGCGATCGCCTGCTCCAGATCGTACAATATATCGTCTATCGCTTCTGTCCCGACAGATAGGCGTAACAGCTCTGGTTTGACTCCGGCAGCAACCTGTTCTTCCACATTCAACTGCTGGTGCGTTGTGCTTGCCGGGTGAATAATCAAAGACTTGGAATCACCTACATTCGCCAAATGAGAAAATAGCTTTACATTCGCAATTAGCTTGCTTCCCGCCTGGCTTCCACCTTTAATACCAAAGGTCAGGATTGCTCCTTGTCCTTTCGGCAAATACTTTTGAGCTAATTCATAGGACGGATGGCTCGGCAACCCGGTGTAGCTGACCCACTCCACATCCTTGTGGCCTTCGAGATATTGCGCTACCTTCAAGGCATTTTGACTATGTCTTTCCAACCGCAGATGAAGTGTCTCCAAGCCCTGAAGCAGCAGCCATGAATTGAACGGAGAAATGGCCGCTCCCAAGTCCCGCAGCAATTGAACCCGTGCCTTGATAATATATGCGATAGGTCCCACCGCCTCGGTATAAACAACTCCATGGTAGCTCGGGTCCGGCTCAGTCAGTCCTGGGAAACGACCACTCGCTTTCCAATCAAACTTGCCGCTGTCCACGATCACCCCACCAATAGACGTACCGTGTCCGCCAATAAACTTCGTTGCAGAATGCACGACAATGTCCGCTCCGTATTCAATAGGACGCAACAAGTAAGGACTTGGGAACGTGTTATCCACAATCAGCGGAATACCATATTCGTGCGCAATCGCCGCTACAGCTTCCACATCCAGCACATTGCCCTGTGGGTTACCAATCGTTTCGGCAAATAATGCCTTCGTCTTATCCGTAATGGCTTTGCGGAAGTTCTCTGGATCATCCGAATCAACAAAATGCACTTTAATGCCCAATTTCGGCAGTGTTGTAGAAAATAGATTATATGTACCACCATACAGACTGGAGGCCGACACAATTTCATCCCCAGCTCCAGCAATGTTCAGGATGGAGAAGGAAATCGCCGCCGCTCCCGAAGCCGTTGCCAACGCGCCAGCCCCGCCTTCCAGTGCTGCGATCCGTTGCTCGAATACATCCGTGGTCGGATTCATCAGACGCGTATAAATGTTGCCGAATTCTTTGAGCGAGAACAAATCAGCCGCATGCTCCGCATCCCGAAATCCATATGAAGTGGTTTGATACAACGGAACGGCGCGTGCAAAGGTAGTAGGATCAATTTGTTGTCCGGCATGGACAGCGAGAGTTTCGAATGACAGCTTGCGTTCTTCTGACATGGTTATTTCCTCCCTTGTTATACGTGCTGTATGAATCGTCTCTTCCTGTATGCGTACTCATGGATGATTTTTCAATCATTCTCGCACAAAAAGAACGATTTGGGAAGATAATTCTTATTATTCAGGTAGGATATTATAATTTTATTAAAATATCAGGTTTCAGATCGGAAGGTTTTGCCCAAATGCTCCCCCAAACCAAAATAATGACGGAAATTATAGATGAGTGGGCTCCACTTCGTCGGATCAATATGGTTCTCACCGAGGATGATATCCTGATAAACATGCACCTGTATGGCTTGAGTTTCGACGATCGCAAAATAAGGAGAATGGTTAGGGATTCTCACATCCTTCACCTTAGCTTCAATTTGAATAGGGCACTCCCTGATTCGGGCGGGCTTGACCCTATTCGACTCCATCGAAGTTAGTCCGCTGATCTCATACTTATCTTTATGGTACATAAATCCATGTTCCTTCTTTTCCGCTGGAACAGGATTCTTGCCTGTATAAGGGGCTAAACGTTCTACATTTTCCCACATTGAAGGCCCCGGGACGTTGATTACACATTCGGGATGGTGCTTCATATTTTCAAATGCCTTGCCACCTATTCCAATACCTAGTACCACACAATCTCCTAATGCCCACGAAGAGGAAATGGGGCTAATATTGGTCGTTCCATCCTCATTCAGCGTATTGAGTAAAATCACAGGGGTACCGTAATATAAAATGCTAGGGTTAATCGTTTTAACGTCTGAACTATAATTCATCTCATTCATCTGATTTATTGGGTTCATTATCTCTTCTCCTTCTATTCAGATCTGCCTCCCTATTGTAAAATATAAATATTTCAACCTTCATCGAAGTATGGATTACAAAGGGGGATAACCGTGCCATGAGCACCAAGTCAAATGTAGCCATGATTGCTTCTCTTGTTAGCGAGCCTTCCCGTGCAGCTATACTCACCGCTTTATTAGACGGCAGGTTCCACACGGCAAGTGAATTGGCCCATATGGCAGGAATTAAACCGCAAACGGCCAGCTTCCATCTGGCTAAAATGACCGAGGCACAAGTCGTTACTGTGGAAAAACAAGGGCGTCACCGTTACTATGGCATTCAAGACCCCGAAGTTGCCCGGGTGATGGAATCATTTTTATCCATAGCCCCGTCTGTCCCTATCCATTCATTCAAACATGCCTCCGAAAACGAGGCCCTACGGTTGGCAAGAACTTGCTACGATCATGTTGCGGGTCAATTAGGCGTGCAGCTCATGAGTTTTTTCATTCAAAAGGGGATTCTTTCCGAAGATCAGGATGGGCTTCATATCACGGAACAAGGAGAGATTTTCTTCACTGACTTTCAGATCGACCTTAAAAAAACAAGACAAAAGCGCCGCTCCTTCTCACATAAATGCCTGGATTGGAGTGAACGACGCCATCACCTTGCAGGTGCTTTAGGAAGTGCACTTCTGGACAGATTATTCGAATTAAATTGGATCGAGCGTCTGCCCACAACCCGAGCAATACGTGTTACAGCCGATGGTAAAAGAGGTTTTAAAGAGATATTTTCGATAGAGGTTAACTAGATCATCATAGTTTTAAGAACTCTACCATTTCTTTAAATGATTGCTGAGCTGAGTGTACGTTATATCGGGGAGAGTACGGGTCACTGAATCCGTGCTGTCCACTGAATTTATGTACCCGGATATTACGGTTGTCTAAAGTTGAAATGAGCTCATCCACATTAAATGATGGTTCTTCCTGTGGGAAAAAAAGCAATGTTGGACAATGTGGAGCTATTTCTAAATAATTTCTAATACGAGAGCCATAGTATCCTACGATTCCATCAACATACTTTTCTTTACTACACAGCCAGGCAATCGTCGCCCCTATGCTAAAGCCGACGATAAATACCTTTTTATAACGAGCTCGAACACTTAATAATAAACTTTCCATATGATAGAAAGCCCGGTCAAATCCTATATTATCCATAAAATTAGTGTAGGCAGTTTCCTCTTGCGAATAGTCATAAGGCGTTTCCTTGTCTAGTAAACTTGGACAAATGACGTCATAACCCTGATCTGATAATAAACTGCAAAAATTTTGTATATGCTGATTAATTCCATAAATCTCATGCAGCACAACAATTAGGGTGTCCGACCTTTTATCAATGCTTATCATATTGTCCCCCAAACCAGGTTTGGATATGGGAAAACAAGCCATTCGGATACACGTATTTATACTTAGCTGCCACTTCCGAGGATAACCGATTGAACAACTCAAAGGATACGATCAGTGCTTCCCAACTATGATTGGGGTCGTATTCCCCAAAAGATTTTTTCAAATCAGCAACGACATCTTGATCAGCCCATTCATTCAAGAATTTCCCTGCATGCCAAGTATCATATTCCGATCCATGTACAGCTTTTGCATGCCACTCTATCATTTGCAGCAATAATTGTTTACAGTCCGTATCTCTTTGCTTAGCTACCCACAGATCATTGCGCAAAATTTGTTTAGCCACATATAGAGAGGCGAAGCAATACATATTAACAACCTGTAGATAAGCACCTTCAGATATCGGATGAGTATCCGGGATCGTAGTGGTTTGAGGAATGATTTGATTTCCATTTCCCGTCTTATCGAGCAGAATCCTGACCCCACGCTGAAACCCTTCAGGAATACGCCCATTTTTGATTATATGATCCAGATCAGAAGTATGACGGAATAGAAAATCAACCTCAGCCCCTTGGTCAAAGAGAATTAGTTTTTCTGGATCTCCTTTTGCCGTTCGAAACATAAAGCTGGTCCAAACCTTGCCGATGTTTAGTAACCAATGATCATTTTGAAGATAGTAATCTGGATTCGTTGAAAAGACGACTACATCCAAGTCAGAAAACTCATCAAAAGGTTTGTCCTCTCTTGCACGGGACCCAACGATATAAACCGCAATAATTTCTTCATTAGAGAGTCCCCATTCGGATATACGCTCCTCGAGCACTTCGTAAGCATTATTCATTACAATCCAGCCTCCTTTTTTTAGAAAATATTATATCCAATCCAATAATAACGGTATATATTTTTCAGTTAACATTCAAAGGAATGCTTCCTGATATACACCATTCATCAAATCAATTTCCCAATCTTCAGCCTGTGATATAATTGTTTCAATATTACAGTTTGGAAGGATGGTGCGGATGTCGGAGCAGCAAGTATACATCCGGTTCTCTGAGGAGACGGACGCCGCAGAATTGACAGCAATGTACAAGCGCAATCGGGAATTCTTTGAGGAGTTTTCGCCAAACACCCAAGAGAAGTACTATACGGAGGAGCACCAGCTCCAGACGATTATTAAGAGCAAGGCTGACATGATGGAGGACCGGAAATATTCCTTCGTGATGTGTCACAAGGAGAACGACCGGATTATAGGCAGCATAAATTTATCTTTTGTGGTGAGGGGACCGCTTCAGAGCTGTATGATCGGATACAGCCTAGACCAAGCATATAACGGCAAAGGCTATACGACAGAGGCGGTGAAGCAGGTGGTTCGCTATGCTTTCGATGAGCTAAAGTTTCACCGGATCTTCGGGGAAGCCTCTCCTCAGAATCCAGGATCTATCCGTGTGCTCGAGAAGGCTGGCTTTCACAAAGAAGGCATCTCTCAAAGCAACGTAAAGATCAACGGAAAGTGGGAGGATCACCAGGTACTGGCGATTATAAATCCGTCTGAGGATATCTAGTTTAAAAGGAGGGTATTATGAAGTATCAATCCATCAAACTGCATGAAAAGTTATCTAAGTTTAGTGAACATTGGTCTCCGAAAGTTATTGGTGAAATGAATGACTATCAATTTAAATTGGTGAAAATAGTTGGGGATTTTGTATGGCACGATCATCAAGATACCGACGAGGTCTTTATTGTACTTGAAGGCGAGATGTTCATTGATTTTAGAGATGGACGGGTACAGGTTTCTCAGGGAGAAATGTTTATTGTACCTAAGGGGGTCGAACACAAGCCATTCGCACATCAGGAGTGCCATATCATGCTAGTAGAGCCGAGAGGTGTAGTAAATACTGGAGGAGCAGAGTCAGAATTAACGGCAGTCAATGATATTTGGATTTGAATATTTAACAATAATTAAAAGATAGTGAACAAGAGAAATTGAAGCTGCTCGAAGATGTAGCGGTATACACTCGGCAGCTGTCTATTTTTTCATTAAGCAACGGGCATGAGGATAGTTAAACAATAATTCGAGAAAGGAAAGGTATGGTGGATGATAAGAAACGCAGGATTTAAGAATAGTTATGCAGGATGGCGAGAAGTAGAAATAAAGGATTCCTCCCTAGGCATTACATTTCCCATGATGGTAATGTATCCAGCGGACGAACCCGAACAAATAGAGCGATTGGGTCCATACCAGTTAGAGTTGGCGAGAGAGGCAGATCTATCAGAAGGAAGATTCCCTTTGGTTATCATCTCTCACGGTACTGGCAGTACGCCGCTTGTGTATCGGATTTTGGCGCAGCATTTAGCACGCAATGGTTTTATTGTCGGCATTCCAGAGCATCCATTTAACAATCGAAATGACAATAGTTTGGAAGGAACAGCACAGAATCTTACCTATAGACCTAGACACCTTAATATGGTCACCGACTGGTTTTTCGATAGTATGCTGTTCAAGGACAAATTAATACAGAATGCTGTGTCTCTCATCGGACATTCCATGGGCGGTTACACGGCATTAGCGGCGGCGGGTGGCGTGCCGACTTCTTTGCCTCACGAGACCTCGGACGGGAAGCCCCAGCTTATAGAGGTTACACCAAATTACCGAGTGAAATGTCTCGTTTTACTAGCGCCAGCGTCGGTCTGGTTTCGAGCTGAAGGTAGCTTGCGTGCGGTTAATCTACCTATCTTAATGATGGATGCAGAGAAAGATCAGTACACTCCTTCTTTACACGCTCGTTTAATATTGGATGGCGTGCCAGATCCTAAGAAGGTGCAATACAAAACAGTAAAAAACGCCGGACATTTCTCCTTTCTGAGTCCTTTCCCGGAATCGATGAGGACTCCGGCCTTTCTCCCATCGCAAGACCCTCCCGGCTTTGATCGCGAACATTTCCATAAGATGCTTAATGCTGACATATTGGATTTTCTATGTACTCATACACGTTAGTTGGATGACAACAGCGGCTGTCTAAAACTTTATTTTTCGAGTCTTGGTCTGCCGCTGTTTGATTTTTTGTCCACTTTAAAGTTTAGTGCATGATTTCTCTCTTGTTCACCTTAACACCTGATAAGGATTGATCAAACATATCGAGAATAAAAAGGAACCTCTCCGCTTCACGAAATACATGATCGGCCAATAAAGGATGGATAATGCTTTTTATTCCGCACTCATCGATTAAATCACGCGCTGTTTTCTTAAAATCACGCAAAGACTTCACAGAGACACGGTTCTCATCAACAAATTGACTCAGGAGTGGAACGGTTTGTGACTGTGGCCGCATATGACTTAGGTCAATCGCTTGAAACATCAGCATATCAAAATCATTACTAAACTCCCTCGCTTGTTCAACCAGTTTACGTTCGGATGGATCAAGCAAATGGCCTATAAATTTTGCGTGATCGGCCATGATTTTTAAGAAAAATACATTTTCATCAATAATTGCATCGGGTAATGGTTCAAGCTTTCCTGAATTGAGTTCTCCTAAACGATTTCTGAAATAATTGGCTTCCCGGCTTACGTGATCTACCAGTAAGGGAAAATTGGTTTGCCCAGGAAGCTTGCATTGTAATATAAGACCCAATACCATTCTCTTAAATGCCCAAATATTTGTCGCTGCATTCTGAACTTCCGTATTAAACTCTTTGATTGTATAAGGATCTGTCTCGATATTAAATTCATACGATCTTTTCTCAATATCCTCAAAAATAGCGTAAAACTGATTGGCTTCTGTTTTAAGTTGAGTATCTTCCGCTCGAAAACCTAACCCCAGAAAAAAGGAATGCTCCTTCATAATCCTGGACCAAAATCGTATTTCATCTAATGAGCGTGAAACGAATGCATCCAATCATATCCCTCCTCTATGTGAGCAAAAAAGCACTTACTTAGTCATATGGGATATGCCTTGTCATTATGAATATCGAATCCCACGCCTCATACAATCTAATTCTGAAGTTGAGCTATTGAGACTCGTAACTCTGTTGCCTTATCTATGTACGTGAAATATTTCTCTATACTGGCTATTGACCGTCGGAGTTATTAATCATTCCGGGCCCTCTCCTGATACTAGGTCTATTCGAAATTCAAGCTGGTCTCACATAAAAATTTTACCCGCTATCTTAACTGATTCTGGCTTAATCTCCTCTACTATTCCCCCGTAATCCTCAAATGCCAAGCTTAATCGGATGTTTCTTTGAAACCTCCAATCTAATGACTAGTGCCTTTATACTTTCGACGACCTAAGTTCACCTAAAAATAATTAAATTCCATAATAATACTCATATTTGAATTTATATCATTTAATGTTTGGACAATTATCCCAATCTAGTTCTATAATTCACTTGTTATTACATATATTTAGGAGGAAGTCATGAACAATATTATATTCAAAAAACTAGGAACAATAGTGTTAGCCCTTCTCATTGGAGCTTCGGTGTTCTCGTTGTTCCCTACCGTTACAAAAGCTGAGACTACAAATGTGACTTGGAAAAACGGGTCTGTAGTAACTACTCTTGATGGGATTTCAACAAGCGACAGAGCGACAGTGGGGAAAACAAATGGGAAATGGTATTGGGAAGTGAAGGTCAACAATGTTGCTTCATTCGTAGGAATAACAGGTGAATCGGACAAACAATATCAAGCATTTTATGGGGCTAGTGGTGAAATTTGGAATAACATCAAATCACCAGTAAAGCTAGCCTACAATTATGGTTTTGGAGTTGATTACGTTATCGGCATTGCATTGGACTTAGATAACGATAAAATAGTTTGGTACGCTAATGGGGTTTCACGCGGAGCTAATTCCATTAAACCATCTGAACTAGAGGGGTCACAGATTTTCCCTGTGGTTTTAAGTGGAACTGGTCAGAAAATAGCTTTTGAGGCTAATTTCGGAGCTAGTGAGTTTAAATATCCTATTCCTGAAGGATTTTTACCTTATCAAGATTCGGGTACATCTACAACGCCTGATCCGTCTACTACACCGGATCCATCTACAAAGCCTGATCCATCTACTACACCGGATCCGTCTACAAAGCCTGATCCATCTACTACACCGGATCCGTCGGATACAGATGGGTCCCAACCAGCTGGTGACCGTGCTATTCTGACTGTAACGATGGACAATGGATTTGATAAAGAGTTCGATCTGAGTAAAAAAGAGCTGAATGCCTTCATCGCTTGGTATGACGCTAAAGATGCTGGTAGAGGTGCTTCTTTCTTTGCCATTGACAAGCACAATAACAACAAAGGTCCATTCAGCAATCGCAAAGACTACGTAATCTTCAACAAAATTCTCACATTTGAAGTAAGCGAATATTCAACGAAATAAACATGATGAAGGACTTCATATCGGCTAACATGCCAATGAAGTCCTTTTTTCACCGTTACCCTAATCTCGAAATCACGCCTACATTGCTATACTGGATGATACATTTTTCCTAGACCAAAGCTTTGCACACCTACACTTGGCCCCCGGCTTTGTTTGTACTTAGATCAATATTTTTAGTGTACACTTTGTTATTAATGAGACTAATGATGCTATTAACTACAATTGAAGTAAGTACCGTTAACAACGTTAGCCACAACAAGATCAAGATAGATACCTTGGGGAAGAAAACAATACTCTGAAAATAATAATAACAAAAAAAAGTGTGGGTTAACCAAATATTCATTGAATTTTTACCTAAGTAAGCGAAAGGTCTGGCTAGTTTTAATTTATTCATTAAATGAATACTAACGAGGATAAGTACAGGAGCTATTATCATATCAATCGTTGTCTTCTCAAATAATTGACTCGTGGTACGAAAGTGAAATAGCACTACAATTATTATAATATCAAAAAGTATGTTATTAAATATGATGGAATTATAAATCTTACTCATCCATGAATACAAATTATATTTAGCAAAGAACAACCCTATCATAAACGGCAACTGCCAATACATAATACTGTAATAATTTCCTTGTGAATATGAATTATAAAAAACAAGGCCGGAAATGAGTAGAGTTACCCATGCATTACGTTGAAAGGCTTGGAAGGTGACCGGAAAAATTAATAGCAGCAGAATATAATCATATAAAAACCACCACTCACCATTATATGAACTGGATAGGGCTATAAAATTCCGCAAAAAATCCATTATTGAATTATTTTGAAATCTATCAGAATTTCCAAAAAAGTATAGACCAGCTGGAATAAAAAGCAAAAAAACAACCCAGTAATTTATCATTATTTTGCTTAATCTTGTAAAGCTCTTCTGCATTAAATGATGTGGATTTTGAACATTGCTCTTATATAAACCATAACCACTTAGAAACAAAAAAATGGATATTGCTATTTGCCCAAAATGCCCTACATAAAATTCCCCTCTTTCATGAAATAAACTAAATAATGAAACATAGTCGTACTTTAATCTGTCAGGAAAAGCAAAAAGATGATGAATCAAAAGGAGTATTACAGCAATACCTTTTGCAATATTTGTTTCTTCAAGTTTTAATTCCTTATCATTGTGCACACAATATCCTCATTTCTAGTTGTACTTGAATAGAGATATATTAGCACAAACCAAAAATATAGAATATTTATTTTTTTTAATACCCTTACATCCTCCATTTTTATACAAAAAAAGCGGTCTCTAAAAGCCTAGGACCACGCTGTGCCTGAGTTTGTAAGTTATTGGTGAAGGGGACAACCCCGGCTTTGCGACATTGCCTAATTTGATATAATGAGTCATTTATACAATTTTTAGAAATTCGGTGCGTCCGATATCACATATTAATGAAAGGTCTCTAGAATAGAAAAAGCCACTGTTTATTATCCTTGTTGTTAAAACTTAAAAGTATTATGTATTCAACACTAATATTCGATAATAAAGGTAACAAGATAAAATGAGCAACTACCTCAACCGATGAGGATACTCACAGGAGAATTCGTCATGTTAAAAAAAATTCTATCCATTGTTCTACTTTCTGTAGCTCTAACAGCTTGTGGAAGCAATTTTAAAGAAACAACGACAAGGACTGGGTCTTCAAGCACGTCCTTTGCTACTGAACAAACAGTAAGCAATGAAAATACTGCTCAGCAAGCTTCTACAAATGAGGTCACAGATAAAGAATATTTATTTGCTGAATTCTTGAAAGATGGAACACCCGTGTTAACAGAAGATCAAGCTTCTATGGAACAAACCTCTTATGACTTCATTGCTAAAAACAGTGACTTATTTCCTTCCACAGATAAAAGCAAAATCATTAATCTAGTAGACAAATCCGTAACAACAAAACACTTAAATAAAAGTTTGAACTTATACTTAAACAAATTTGTAAAAATAAGCGGGGATGTAATAGATATAGAAGAAGATAATATTCCTATAGGGACAACGGCTATCGTTTATATTAGTGATGAAAATGATAATACAGTAATGGCAGTTTATCCGGGAGCAAGTGGAGAAATTTTTGAAGGAGACGTTGCTACAGTTATTGGAGTTCCTATCGCTAATTTTTCATATGAAAATGTTTCAGGTGGCTATACGAATACTACACTGTTAGCAGCTTCTTTTCTCACGAAAGAAAATCAATAAATTTTAATCATGTAAGCCCTTCGGGGCTTTTTCTTTTAAGCAAAAACAGAATTAAATTGTTACGTTTCATTGTTAAAAAGTAATTATTTTACTTCTTATTCAATATATGCATTAAAATGTTTAGACGATACATATTGAAACTGCTAAACTCGCATAATAATACATAAATAAGGAGAGATTTTGTTGAAAAGAGTTATTTCGTCATTATTGCTACTGGGATTTTTTACTCTAATATGTTTTAGTTCCTCGACATACGCTGCTACAAAAAACGTAGTGTGGGAAAAGAGCCAGTCTGTTTCGGCCACCGTAGATTCAAGTGGAACTAAAGCAAGTGTGGGAAAAACCAAAGGAAAATGGTATTGGGAAGTCACAGTAACAGCTCAAGCAAGTACCACAACTGGCATTGGTATCGTCGGTGAAGGTAAGCAATACAATGGACCAGGTGCAGGAGCTCTTCAGAATTGGATGTATTATGCTGCAAACGGAAACACTTATCCGGGGATCGTTTCTTCTGGAACGACCTACACATTAAAAGACGTTATTGGTGTGGCTTTGAATATGGATGATGACAAGATAAGCTGGTATAAGAATGGTGTATTCGTTTATACAAGTACCTTTAAACCAAGCGATCTTCCAGGAGAGATTGTGACTCCTTCGATCACAGGTGGTTCAGCTGGCAGCTTTTCGTTTGACACAAATTTTGGTGCGACTCCATTCACGCACAGTATTCCAGAAGGGTTCCTCCCCTACCAACAACCTGAAAATTCATTAACTCTTAATGCAACAGGGAATGAAGAAAATATTCAATTGCAGTGGAATGAAATAACAGGAGTCACTACTTATAAAATTGAAAGAGCACTAGCCCCTGGGGGTCCGTATGAAGAAATTGCCTCAGATATTTCTGGTACTTCTTATACTGATAATAAAGTTGAAGAAAACACTACCTATTATTACGTAGTTTCTGCGAATATCTCCATGGATCAAGTTGTATCCAATGAAGCAAATGCTATTGTAAAGAAATCCACGCCCGATCCGTCTGATCCAACCGAACCAGAACAACCTAGTGGTGACCGTGCCATCTTGGTTGTAACGATGGACAATGGATTGGATAAGGAATTCGATCTGAGTAAAAAAGAACTGAATGCCTTTGTCGCTTGGTATGATGCTAAAGATGCCGGGAGAGGTGCTTCTTTCTTTGCCATTGATAAGCATAATAATAACAAAGGTCCATTCAGCAACCGTAAGGACTACGTAATATTCAATAAAATCCTTACATTTGAAGTAAGCGAGTATTCAACGAAATAAACAACAAAAGAGGTAGACTGTCCGCTGTGCAGGACTCAAGATGCCTCGCGGCTTAAGTGGACCAGAAACCCACGCAAGGTTGCTTACAATAAGGTGTACAATCGCAGCATGTTCGATATATTTAAAGTGATTAAGAAATTGTTCAAAAGAAAAAAGCTCTGCCGACCCATAGGGTTAGCAGAGCTTTTTATCTAATCTAATTTCGGGCAGATTATGAAATCATACAATTCTTTTCACAAAATTAAACCCAACATGATTTAAGGATGATAACCAAGAGGATATAGAGCACCAAAATGGCCGCTGTAGAAGTCCACACACCGCAAACAGCTGCACCTGCACATCCGCTCATAGCTTTAGCCCTCCTTTATTTGTCGTCATTTTAATATATGTGTAAATATGTTTTATGACCGGGCATTCAGGTAAACATAAAACACCCCATTTACACACGCCAGCGGGATATTAGGATACTTTCCAATCGCTTGCTGATATCTTTGTTAATATGGGAGATGGGATATACACCGTGAAAAAGCCATGCTTAATAGTTCCTGATTGTAAATCTGATACTTACAGTTTTGATCCAACACCCAATTCGCAAATCCTACAGCTTTAGTGTAGCAATTATAATCATAGGGATTAATTTTATACTCAAGAATATCCAGCATAATCTGATTTTCTTCATCTGATAATTCCAAGCCCAACTGGCTAAACTGTCTTTGTCGAATTCTCCGAGCAGTGGCGTCTTGTATTGCTTTGTACTGATTGGACACTTGTCCTTTATGTTGACGATAATACAATAAGTTTATGGGGAGGTTCGCTATTTGTACCTGAGAAGCTAATCGGTTCCACAGTTCGTAGTCTTCGGCATGGGGATAATTACTATCATATTGAATGTTTAGCCGACGTATCATGCTATTGCGTATTATTGTGACAGGATGGCAGATACAGCAATGGAATAACAACCATGTTTTAATTTCTTCATGACTGGCCGGATTCACCTTAAGTACTCCTCCACTAGAAGTAGTAAAAGCAGCACCGCATACATCAATTAGGGGATTTTGATCCATAAATGATATTTGCACATCCAATCGATCTGGCGTACAAATATCATCGCTATCCATACGAACGATATATTCACCAGTTGCCCTATTGAATCCCTCGTTTAAAGTAGCGACCAAACCTTGATTGGTACTATGAAAGATTTTAATTACTCTAGGATCTGTTATCTGTGAAATAAGAAAAGCGGATCCATCTGTTGAGCCATCATCAATAATAATTAATTCAAAATCGGAATAGGTTTGAACTAAAATACTGTGGACTGCTTCCAAAACATAAGCCACAGTATTATAAACTGGCAGTATAACTGAAGCTCGTGGCACAAGAAGTTCCCTCCATTCTACATTTTAAAATAAGAAAATATTATTTTACATAAAAGCGAACTTCCCTATTTTTCTCGAAACCAGTTCTTCATATGTTCATGCTTCAAGTATATGTATTGAAATATTTTTTGAGGCGGCTTCTCGGTAAAAAAGGTCGTACTAAAAAAGACTAGTAGAACCGACAACATAATTTCCCCTTTTAAAAAGATTATTGAAATAAAATAGACTTATTGTAATTTTTTTATTCATGAACCACCTTACCCCTGGCCTACACATTACGAGTGCTTCGTAATAGATTCAATAGAACTGAGCTTGTGGAAGAACGTATTTCGGTTCGACATACCGACTGTATTCATAGTTGTATTAACGATTCATTAAACCGATAAAAAAGCTTTCTATACCACCCTTTGTGGTGATCATAGCTAATCTGCTTTACTGCGTCTATAGCGATCACTTAAAATTTTTCAGGGAACTGTTTAACCATGCCTTCTGTCAGAATGTCCGCTAAATGAATCATATGGATCTCGTTTTTGTCGGTTGATGCAATACCCGCTTTCCAATCTCCTTTGATATAGTCGAGGACTAATTCCGTAATCAACTGAAGGTGCGTATACAGCATATCTTGTAGCGTTTTAAACTGCCAGTTCGGATTCGCTGCACTTAAAAATTTGGCGATATCATCGGCGTTTGTACGCCAATCCGCTTCTAGCTTTTTCACATCCGCCTGATTACCCGCTTTGGCAGCCGCTACAATTTTCCCTGCGATTAGAATATGCTCCCTCAGAAGATCAGCCAGCTTATTACCAGCGGCTTCCCCATAATAAGGCTTGATAACATTGCCTATATCTTGCTGGTTCCGTAAAAGCCGGTCCAATACGTCCTTCTGATCTTGAAGATTAGATATGGCGCTGACAATATAGTTCCTCGTCCATATCGTATGGTCGATCCATACCTTCTGCATATCGCCTTTCAGTTGCACCATTTTGGAACTTAGGCAGGCAGAATCCTTCTCCTCCCCTACCTTCGCTTGCGCGACTACTAACGGAGTCATGCTAAAAACGAGCGCCAAGGTTAACGGCAATGCCAACAGCCATTTGTTTTTCAATTCATCTGCTCCTCTTACGTTTGGAATAAACAGGCTATCTTATTATGATTAAATATCCGTTTTTAATTCAAAACACATAAGAGGCCTGCCGGTGATTAGCCAGCAGAGCCCATGACTCAATGATCCAAGTAAAAGAGGTTACACCGTATCGGGATAACGTCCACCGTAGGCATTTGGACTAACTGCGTCAATACGGGCTAAATCATCGTTAGTAAATTTAATATTAACAGCATTAACATTTTATTCTAGATATTTTCGACGTTTTGTACCTGGAATCGGCAGTGCTCCTTTAGCTATTGTCCGGGCTATTGCCAGTTGTGCTACCGTGCAATTCTTCTCTTTGGCGATTTCCCCAAGCTTGTCCACTATGTTAACACTCTTTTGGAAGGATTTTTCAATAGATAGATTAACTCAATTACTAAAGGCTTGAACCAACAGAATCCTATTAATTCAAGAAAAATGAACGTTTTATTCAGAAACGTTTCTTTGACTTACCAATAACACCAACATAGAGTGGTGACAAAGATGGCAGTCGATCTTAGCTATAAAAAGGAAAAGCAGTCATCCTTGACTTTCCCCTGCACGGGAAACTGTATACTCACATTATGTTATAGATTGGAGATGATATTTTGTTCAAAATCAGTACATTTTCCAGGCTAAGCAAGGTCTCCTTAAAAACACTGCGTTATTACGACCAGATTGGCATACTTAAGCCGAGAAAAGTGGATCACGATACGGGCTACCGCTACTATTCCGCAGATCAGCTTCTTGAGCTCAACCGAATCTTAATCTATAAGGAATTGGGTTTTACATTGCCCCAAATTAAACAGCTGCTTCAGGAAGATATTTCATTGGAGAATATTCAAGGCATGTTTAAGCTGAAAAGAAGCGAAATCCAGCATATCATCGATACGGAACAAGCCAAACTCGTCAGGATTGAGGACCGTATGCAGCTTATAGAAAAAGAGGGGCAATTCGAAACGGGTCAAGAAATCAGAGTCAAAGCAGATGGTGCTCAATCGTTTTTTTATCAGAAAACATGCGGGAAAGAAGAAGACATTCCGGATTTGTTTCGTCGATTTGATCAGTTATTAACAACGGAAATTCGTCAATTGATTCAAGGTCCTCAGGTTGTTTTGTGGAAAGAAATCGACGGAAAAGAGGATGAGTTTGAGTTTGAAGTCGGTTATTTTTTAACCTGTGAGCTGCGGTCATTTCCAGAACCGTTTCTGCTACGGACTCTTCCTCCTGAACCGATGATGGCCACAATGGCTTTTCATTCAAATTCTAATTTTGATGGTGCGGCCTGTGTTCATTTAGCTAAATGGATTGAAAAAAATAACTATCGGATCAAGGAAAACGAATTAGGTAGGGAACTATATTTACCGTTAACTCCAGAACGAGATGCACAATTCATAGAAATACAAATTCCCATTATAAATAGATAACTGAAGAAGGTGGATTGGGGTAAATTGAAAAATAAACGGATCATCTATGTCCTGGCACTGGCTGTTTTTCTGATTGGAACCATTGAATATATTATTACGGGAGTCATTGAGATGATCGCTGTAGACTTGGGAGTATCTACTTCAGAAGCTGGGTTATTGGTGACTGTATTTGCTCTCGCCGCGGCTATTGTCGCTCCGATTGTGATTGCATTAACGATCAATGCAGATCGCAAGAAACTACTAATGACCACCCTTGGTGTGTTTATTGCCAGCAACGGACTTATGTTTGTAGATCTTGCTTATGAAACAGTACTATGGATACGAATTATCCAAGGGGCTAGCGGAGGAATCGCTACCGTTGTAGCCATGGCAGTAGCGACACGGCTCGTTGAAAAAGAAAAAAGGGGCAATGCCATCGGTATCATTTTGATGGGGCTTAGCAGTTCGTTAGTGCTCGGTGTTCCCATGGGCACATTTTTTAGTGAGATGTTTGGATGGAGAATGCTATTTGTTTTAATCGGATTATTAAGTGTTCTTCCATTACTTATCCTCTATAAAAAGGTTCCAGCAATCAAAGAAGAAGAAAAGGTTACCCTCAGAATGCAGCTCTCTATTTTAAAAAATCCAACTATTCTGATGGCCTTGGTTATTACGTTATTTTATGTCGGCGGCTATTCTACACTGTTTACTTATATTACGCCTTTCTTGCAAGCCACGTCCTCTCTTTCCATGACAGAAATTAGCGGTGTTCTGTTCCTGGCGGGCATTTGCAGCTTTGTCGGATCAAGAGTGGGCGGACAATTGGCAGATGCAAAGGGATCGAAATTCACCATTTGTCTCGGGCTCATGCTACAGGGGGCGACTCTTCTTTTATTCGCTCTAGCCGGAGTCAATCTCTTGGTATTAATCTTGGTTTTAATGATTTTTATGTTAGCAACGTGGAGTATTTCCCCGGCCCAGCAACTATATCTGGTTACTCTGGCGCCTCGAAATCCGGACATTGCACTTAGCGTAAATACTTCGTTCATCCAATTTGGTTTTGCACTGGGATCTGGATTAGGCGGGCTAGTCATCAGTCGTACATCTGTCCTATATTTGAATTGGCTGGGTTTTGCCGCTGTAAGCATAGCTTTACTTCTTGCCATCTTACTATTTAAAAAAATGAGCAGTAGAACTAAAACTCCTATAGTTACTAAATAAGAAATGGACTGGACACCCACATCCAGTGCAATTTCAATGATGGTATATACCGTCTTAAAAGACAGAGCCTGGCTTAATGCAGCTGCAAACAGTTCTATATCCGATTTTAACACTTTATATGTATGGTTCATGCTGATCACCTTGATAATTCATTTGGTGAACGATGTAGTAATTCCTTCAACAAAAATCCCCGCCGACCAGTAAAAGGTTAGCGGGGATTTGCTTTGCTTACGTTTAAGCACCTCCGATGGTAACGTAAGGCTGAATACTATTGTGGTGGTTAAGAGCTTGATCCGGCACATTAACAATAAACAAAAAGCTAGCCGCGATGATCAGCAGTACCATTTTTTTTAACATTGGTCATCCACACCTTTTCAATGAAATTTAAAAATACTGCTTTAGTTTCTGAAACCGCATAATCCCGAAAATGTAAAAACAAACCCATACAGTTTATAAAATTAGTCTCATTATTTAATGTATGATAACTTACCATTGCATACATCAAATGTTTAAAACCGTCCATGTAAGCGCCTCGATGTAAATAATAATAAGCTAACTCGTAACCAAACCACGCGATATAATCCGGTATCACCTGTTGAGTATACATATCATCTGATGATGGTTGCTGTTGTGCAAAAGCGTTTATTTCGGCTTCAAATTGTTGAAGTACACCTTCCACATCTATGTTATATTGGTTTGCTGAAATTATAACATTCAACAGTTTTGAGATTTTCTCATTCTCGTTAGTGGCTGATGTCGCTGCAATATATTCAACATAATCTTGAAGTACACTTATATCTCCTGACAACAGTTTATATACGTAAGTATTACCTTCTGCCCAACTTTTAAACAAGCTAACCCAGTGTTGAGTGTCGTCGTCCGTCTCCTTGACCCAATCTAGATTAGCGTAGGTGTATGTATAATCTAGAGCTTGTTGATAGTCGCCTTGGGCTTCACAGACACTTGCACACAATAAATCGGCATATGAAATATATACAAACAACGGGCGACTTAGCTTCTTGGCAGACTCATCACGCTCTCGACTCTCTTGTTGATGTTTTAGCGAATATTGAGCTTTCGCTTTCTGCTTCATTTTTTTCGCCGCTTCATCTACCTTGTTCCATTTACGCAAAGACCTGTACACATTAGCCAAGTCCTTCAATGCATCAAGCTGGTCTATTTCATCTAGGCGTTCAACAAAAGCTTCAAATATCGTAGCTGCACTGAGATTGCGACTTTGATCGTCTCCAACTTGAATCGTGAATATACGATATTGACAGATGGCTAAACGTTCAGAATGTTGGTACTTCTCCGCTTCAGCTACGCCCTCATAGAGCAGCAATGCAGCATCATGTCGTCCCTGTGCTAATAGTACTTCTGCTATATCAAATAATTTAGGCGAATAGAGTAAGTTGTCCATAATGCTTCCCACCACTCGACGGATCGCATCCAGCTTGTCCAACTCCGCACAGCGAAACAAAAACGGCTCGATTCGTCTCATATTCGGGGGAGTGTCGATGATGTAGTTTTCTATAAATAAGTCGTAAAAGTAGCCCTCCGGTAAATCCATAGCTTCAGTAATTAGGTCAAGCTGGTTAACAGACATAGACTTATTCCCCGTCACAATAGCACTTACTATTCCCCTATTCATGCCTGCTATATGCCCGAATTGCGTTAGACTCATGCTCTCTTGTTTTAAGTATCTGTCTAATTCTGCTCGTATCGTAGGTGTATGCTTCATGACATAGCCACCCTTCGCATAAACTTTCCATAATTTTTAAAAACATACTTCATTTTTCACCAAAATTAACCACCTGTCAATATACTATTCAACTAATGTAAGAATTCGATTTTTAGCATGAAACGAAACAAAAAACTAATTATATATAGCATAATAACCTGACTAAAAAGACCTCAGCGTAGAAGATTGTCCAAAAACACAAAAAAGCGCGTCCTCCAAAAGCTTGGAAACCGCGCTGTGCTTGAGTTTGTAGCTATGCTGGTGAAGGGAATTGAACCCCCGGTCTACGCATTACGAGTGTGTTCCGGTACAGTTCCCCTTAGTACCCACATACCCCCAAAGTCTGTAATTATTTAATTACGTTTGCCCTAAGGCTCCTAAAATATTTATATAAATAATCCGAAGCCGTTAGAAGTTTTGTTAGAAGGAAACAAGACGAGATAGATACCTTAATGGTCTCTATGTACATTGTAATAAATTGAAAATACTATTTGTGAAAATAACTTATTCGAGCGAGGAATGGCGTACACTTTTTCATGGCAAGCTAAACTGAAAAACTTAGAACGGAGAATAAACTCGATGAAAAATATTCGATTAATGTCTTCTGTGATCGCAACTTCTTTGCTGTGCATCAGTTTCTTCCCTGCTCCATATACAACTGCACAATCCACCTCATCTCCTGCACATACAAAAGGAAGAACCTATTACGAAGAACGAGGTGATATTGTATGGGAAGTTCCTACACATCGCAAGCTTATTGCCCTCACCTTCGACGACGGACCGGACGAAAGCAAAACAGTTGCCATTCTAGATTTGCTCAAGCAATATGATGCCAAAGCGACCTTCTTTGTTGTCGGCAGCCGTGTAGAAAAACTCCCTGACATTGTGAAGCGGGAACGAAAAGAAGGACATGATGTCGGCAACCATACCTTCCATCATCCATCTTTCCATCGTATTTCCCCCAACAAAGCCCTGTCTGAAATTGATCAGGGCCAAGCCAGCATCATTAATGCAACGGGTACAGAAACCCACTTTTTCCGTCCACCTGGTGGTTCCTACACCGACTCGCTCGTCAAACTTTCTAAAGAAAAAGGGCTAAAAATGATTTTATGGTCCTGGCATCAGGATACCTTGGATTGGCGAAAACCAGGTGTGCACCGCATCGTCAACAAAGTACTTCGTAATGCTCGTAACGGCGATATTGTCCTTATGCACGATTATGTATATAAAAGTACGCAAACCGTTGAGGCTTTAAAAATCATTTTGCCTGAGCTGAAAAAAAGAGGATTTACCTTCGTTACCGTATCCGAACTGCTTGACAATCGTGCCACACCCGAAGGACTGATTGAGGTCAATAAATGAAAGGTGAGGAATAACCAAACCAATTCCTCCCTATGAAATTAATGACTACATAAAACGTTCTATGTACGGAGAATATATCTACGAATTACCAACTATCTAAAGGAGGCAATAACATGAAAAAAGCGATATTGGCTGTAGCATCCCTGGCTGTATTTCTGTCAGCAGGATCGATGGTATCTGCATCTGCACCCGCAATGGAAAAGCATGAACACAAAATGCACCAGCATAAGGTTAAAGCTCATGCGAAACACGAACACAAGCTGCATGCGAAGAGCAAACATGAGAAAGCTCACAAGCTCCATGCACGTGAAGCTGCACCAGCTAAAATCATTGGAGAAAAAAGTATTCATGCAAAGAGTTTAAAAGCAAAAGCTACTAAATTACCAAAAACTGGGTATGGTGGCGCGAGCGAGCAAATGAATTAAAGGAGGCTAAAAGGGAGAGGGGTCGTTTATTATCCCCTCTTTCCTTCTTCATATGACAACTAAGTGGTTCAGTCGTGTCACAATACTATTGATTCTGCTGATTACTGCAAGCTGTTCATCTTCAGCTGAACATCGTGGTAACTCTACTCGTGCCTCGCATAAGCTAGAAATTCAACAAACTCAAAATTCAAAGCCCATACTGGTTACGAATAAACCTTTTTTAGGGATCATTCCACATAAAATCGATATCCCTGCGGTTCGTATTCATTCGATTATAGAACCGGTTACCTACTTAGAAAATGGGCAAATGGGCGTTCCAGGTAACACGGATCGAGTAGGTTACTTATCTACTGCTGTATTGCCAGGGGCAGTTGGTAATGCAATTATGGACGGGCATGTCGATACATATACGGGTCCGGCAGTTTTTTATCCTCTTAAAAAATTGAAAAGAGGAGACTACGTGTATGTAACTGGCGATAACGGTTGCAAGCTTCAATTTGTAGTGGAGTCCGTAAAATTTTACCTAACCCCCGAAGCACCGATTCAAACGATTTTTGGTCCTACAGAAGAGCGGCATTTAAACTTAATTACCTGTGCCGGGCGCTACAGTCGAAGCAAGAAGGAACATGAGGGGCGACTGGTTGTCTTTACCAAATTAGCACACATGAATTCAGCCTGTGAAAAACTTACGGGTCAGAACAAGGCAAATCCCAAAACAATTAACCATTTTAAGGAGAATGAGTAAATGTGCCTAGGATAAAAAAATTGAAACTGCTGTGCATGATTTTAATATTAATCCCTGTATGCAGCCTTTTTTTATTTCGTGCACAAGCCGAGCCAGCTGGACAAGATAACGTTATCCCATTTCTTCAAGAATTGTTTGATGATCGTACTCGGTTGTTGATGGATCAGGATAAAACGCACATCGAGGACCATTACTTGATAACAGATAAACGAAGCAACTATGCGTACCATCATGAAATGAACAGAGCCGAATATATTCATGAATGGGCTAAACATCGTAAAATGAAATTTGTGAATGCGGAAAGCACAATTCGGATAGCCCGTACAGAAGTATTGGGTGATACGGCCAAAATTTCCCTTGTTCAGTCCTTGAAATTGAGTTATGAATATATTCACAGCTATCCCGGTCGGCATGATTTTGGAATTGGAACACGTCATGGTATTACACTAAGAAAAAAGGATAACCGTTGGTACGTGGAACGAGAATGGTATTCAGATCCTCTGGAAGAGAATTCAAAAAAGATTCAAAAATCCGACTTATTTTTTTCTCCCCATAAAGATCCGGCAACAACAGAGAGAGCTATTCATAAATATAACAGAGCCCGCGCCGTTGACTATGCGAATAAATATGCAGGGACGACATGGGGGGCAGGGAATGGTCAACGATATAATCAAAAATACTTGGATTATAACTCCAAGGGAGGCGACTGTACCAACTTCTCCTCACAAGTCATCGGGGATGCGGAAGAAGGCGGAGGGCTGCCTATGAAATCAGGCTGGCATTACTTGTATGGCAATGGTGGAAGCCAGGCCTGGGTTCAGACAGATGCATTTAGAAATTTTCTTATACGCTCCGGCTATGGAAGAATTATTGGACAAGGCAGCTTCTCAGATATTGTTCAATCCGTTAATGAACGCCAGCTGCATCTTGATAAACCCCAGTTACTTCCAGGTGATTTAATTGCTTACATCTTAAAAGGCGATGTAGACCACTTCTCAGTTGTAGTCGGATTTGATCAGAGTGGCTATCCTTTAGTCAACTCCCATACCGCAGACCGTTTCAGAGTTCCCTTTGACTTGGGGTGGGATAAACATACCAAATATTTATTAATTCATATACAGGACTAAGTCTCGTGATCCTTAAGACTTATTCATATCCCGGAGGTTTCTGTCATAGGAATAATATGGACAGCTTCTAATGGGGTGAAAAATCTGAAACTACCTCTTATATTAAAACAAACCATGGTGAGAGCAAATGCAATGATTGTTGTGAAGGCCATTGGTTTAGTTGGAAAAATATTTATGACGCGACTTGTTGGAGCTGAAGGAATGGGTCTCTATCAGCTAGCCTACTCCTTCTACAGCTTAATATTGATGATAATTTCAGGTGGATTGCCCACAGCTTTGGGGATGTTTACAGCCAAAAATTCAGTAAAAGGCTGGCGACTGTTCAAAATTTTTTCGATATTCTTGATGCTCATAGGTTTGGCATGCAGTGTCTTAACCTTTTGGCAATCCAAGTCGATCTCTTTTTTGCTTGGCTATCCACAGCTTGATGTTGTGATTCGATACCTCTCTCCTGCCCTATTTACCGTTCCCTTACTAAGTCTGCTGCGCGGATATTTGCAAGGGCTCGAAAGATACACCACGATTGCCCTTTCGGAAATAATAGAACAAACTGTTAGAATTGGTACTTTAATATGGCTAGTGCCCTTTTTTATTAGATCCGGCATTGAGTATGCCGTAGGTGGAGCGGTACTGGGAACCTCTACAGGCGCGTTGTTAGCCTTTGCTATGCTTGCTGCTTATTTTTTCACGTCCAATCGTCACTCTACAGATTTGCCTTCCCCATCAACTCGAATAGGTCTACCTTTGGTAGTACAAGCTTCCTTTGCTATTGCGCTAACACGATTGCTCATCCCGGCTTCCGACTTTATGGATGCGATCATCATCCCTCAACGATTACAAATTGCCGGTGTTTCGCCCAAAGAAGCAGCGGAGATGTTCGGTATTGTTAACGGCATCGCTCTAGTCGTTGCATATATGCCTACTTTGATTACAGGCTCGTTAACCCATACGCTCACAATGAAAATAACCGCCGATTGGAAAAATAATGATTTTAATTCATTTTACAAAAAAAGTAATACGGCTCTTCAGGTAGCTTGGATTTGGGGATTAGTCTCAGGATTTTTCATTTTTAAATATGCACCTGAAATCTCTCTATTTGTTTTTCGTATACATGATGCCGAGGTTCCTGTTAAATCCTTGGCAATGTTACCACTGCTCGTCGGATTGCGCGAAATCACAACAAGTATTCTATGGGCGCAAAATCGGAAGAAAACTCCCTTTATTGGTCTTGTCACAGGAGTCCTTGTTAACTTCATAATTCTTTATTCCTTAGTTGCCATTCCTGGATTGGGATATGTCGGTATGTCACTGGGAATCATCATGCTGGAGCTGATCGCAACTGTTTGGAATTTAAAATCTTTACGATTTTTCCAAATCACCATATCCCGAACAGTTATTTTGTCAATTCTGGATATTCTGATTCTTGAAGCTATTCTTATTGTTTGCACATTGTGTTCCAAAGTCTTATCTCTTCTTAGCTGGTCAGAAGCAATCCTTATTGGTTTAGAAATAGTTCATTACTGTTTTTGGTGTGTCCTATATTTGAAAGTACGATTAAAAAGATTCATTAACGAATAAAGAAAAGCTGTTGAGTAGTTTATGGGGACTAACTCCAATATAGACAAATGAGGTTCGGTTCTACGTTCCCGGATTAAAATTCCATTCCAGTAACAAGTACTAATCGTGATGTCGCATACCAAGCCGAAGTGTGACCGGCCCATCACCAAGATTAAAATGGGTTAATATCGGTTCTTTACTAACTCAACTGTCAGTAAATCCTTCTGAAGTAAACTTAGTTTTAATGTAGCTGCAAACAGTTCTATATCCGATTTTGACACTTTATATGTATGATTCATGCTGATCACCTTGATAATTCATTCGGTGAACGATGTAGTAATTCCTTCAACAAAAATCCCCGCCGACCAGTAAAAGGTTAGCGGGGATTTACTTTACTTATGTTCAAGAACCCCCAACCTGTACTTGAGGTCGTATATCATGCGACTGAACAGGTACAGGTACCGTAACAATAAACAAAAAGCTAGCCGCGATAATCAGCAGTACCATTTTTCTCAACATTGTCCATCCACACCTTTTCAATGAAATTTAAAAATGCTGTTTTAGTTTCTGAAACTGCATGATCCCGAAAGTGTAAAAAAAGACCCATACAATTAATGAAATAAGTCTCATTATTTAGTGTATGATAACTTACCATTGAATACATCAAATGTTTAAAGCCAACACTATACATACCTCGATGTAAATAATAATGAGCTAACTCGTAACCAAACCACGCGATATAGTCCGGTATCACCTGTTGGTTGTACATATCGTCGGATAGAGACTGTTCAGAAAACGAATTAATCTCCGTTTCAAACCGTTGAAGTATATCGTCCACTTCCAATTCAAATCGGTTAGCCGCAATTATAACATTCAACAATTTGGAGATTTTCTCTTGTTCATTAGAGTCTGATTCTGCTATATATTCAACATAATCTTGAAGCACACTGATATCACCAGACAGAAGTTTGTTAACGTAAGTATTACATTTTGCCCAATCTTTATACTGTTTAATCCAATATAGGGTATCCTCGTCCGTCTCCTTGACCCAATCTAAAGTACCGTAGGCATATGTATGTTGTAAAGCTTGTTGATAATCGCCTTGGTCATCGCAGACACTTGCACATAGTAAATCGGCATAGGTGATGTACACAAACAGGGGACGACTTAACTTCTTTGTAGATTCATTGCACTCTCGGTTCTTATGTTGATGTTTTAACGAATATTGAGCTTTCGCTTTCTGCTTCATTTTTTTCGCCGCTTCATCTACTTTGTTCCATTTACGCAAAGACCTGTACACATTAGCCAAGTCCTTCAATGCATCAAGCTGGTCTATTTCATCTAGGCGTTCAACAAAAGCTTCAAATATCGTAGCTGCACTGAGATTGCGACTTTGATCGTCTCCAACTTGAATCGCGAATATACGATATTGACAGATGGCTAAACGTTCAGAATGTTGGTACTTCTCCGCTTCAGCTACGCCCTCATAGAGCAGCAATGCAGCATCATGTCGTCCCTGTGCTAATAGTACTTCTGCTATATCAAATAGTTTAGGCGAATAGAGTACGTTGTCCATAATGCTTCCCACCACTCGACGGATCGCATCCAGCTTGTCCAACTCCGCACAGCGAAACAAAAATGGCTCGATTCGCCTCATATTCGGGGGAGTGTCGATGATGTAGTTTTCTATAAACAAGTCATAAAAGTAGCCCTCCGGTAAATCCATAGCTTCAGTAATTAGGTCAAGCTGGTTAACAGACATAGACTTATTCCCCGTCACAATAGCACTTACTATTCCCCTATTCATGCCTGCTATATGCCCGAATTGCGTTAGACTCATGCTCTCTTGTTTTAAGTATCTGTCTAATTCTGCTCGTATCGTAGGTGTATGCTTCATGCCATAGCCACCCTTCGCATAAACTTTCCATAATTTTTAAAAACATACTTCATTTTTCACCAAAATTAACCACCTGTCAATATACTATGCAACTAATGTAAGAATTCGATTTTTAGCATGAAACGAAACAAAAAAACTAATTATATATAGCATAATAATCCTACTAAAAAGACCTCAGCGTAGAAGATTGTCCAGAATCACAAAAAAGCGCGTCCCCCAAAAGCTTGGAAGCCGCGCTGTGCTTGAGTTTATAGCTATGCTGGTGAAGGGAATTGAACCCCCGGCCTACGCATTACGAGTGCGTTGCTCTACCCCTGAGCTACACCAGCAGGTCAGTGTAACTGACAACAAAAACTATTATACTCTTAGTTACATAAAAATCAATCACTTACATCAACTTTTTCAACCAGGATTTGGATTTAGTTCGGTAACATTTCCTGTCGCGGTGCCAGATAGTTTCTCTGCGACGGAACGGAGCTTTTGGTGACTGGAGGAAGGCTTGTCACGGCGATCATCAATTTTGACCGAGGTGGAAACACGCTTAGCTCCAGACAGGAATGGCGCTTCGTGCAGCGCAGCAATGGCGGTGAACACATCGTCCAACGAACCTTCAATAATCGTACTCATGGAGGTAAGCTCATAGGTAATTCCTTTTTGCGTCTTCAACACTTTTTGCATCTGGGCAACGTAGTCGCTCAGGCTTGTACTCCCCGTTCCAATCGGGATCACTGTCACTTCTGCAATAGCCATCGCCAAGTTCCTCCTTTTAATTTAAAATCGTCACTTCTTTAAAAATCAAAACCTCAGGCCGATAGAGCGAGCAACCTTATTTCACAAAAAAAGTTCATATGTATGCTGCTTGTTTCTATAGGAAACATCTTTATCATTCATTGTACCGTTCAAACTGCCTCAATTCAAATACAGCCCGCGACTTCTCTGCATATTTTGATTTTCCATTCCTTTTCCTTTACGTATGGCTTCGAATGTTGCTATAATACTCCTTGCACTTATTTGAAATTTTAAGTTTATACACACAATATGTTGGGTTAAATATTCTTAACACGTCTAAATATAGTGATGTAGCCGATAAATCGTACGGGAACCATCTTTTCCCCCTTCATTGGCAGGGCATCGCTATTTCTATGTTATTGGATTACATACAGCCCCCAAATGCTGTCTGACCATCGCTTTTTTCGCCATTATCTTCTCATCATGATCATTTTCATGCCTATTCCCATGTATGATTCCAAATCAGGAAAGCGAGGAATTAATCCTATGCCACAACTCGTAACCAAACCAAACAATCGCCAGTTGGCTTTTGATGAAATACGCATTTCCGTATATGCCGACCGTGTACTCAGCGGGCTGGACAAGCTGGATAAAGATCGTCTCATTCGCGGTGTAACTAGCAAGCTGCGCCGGGACGAAGTCACGGGGGATGACATCAGCAACGCGTTTGCGATGGCTGCCCTTGAATTAGTTAGTAAGGAAGAACCAGACTGGAAATTTGCCGCTGCACGTGCTTTGCTTACTTCTTTATATAAAAAAGCGGCTACTCACCGCCGTTACAAATCCTATGCGGACGAGCCTTACGGTGCATTTTATCCATTGATTACCGATTTGGTCCAAAAAGGAATTTACCGCCAAGAACTGCTCGACTACTATACCAAGGAGCAGATTGATGAGCTGGGCGATTCCATATTGCCGAAAAATGACCTGCTGTTCGATTATATCGGGCTATTAACGCTGTCTGAGCGCTATTTGGCCAATGATTTTGATGGACGCGTAATGGAACTGCCGCAAGAACGCTACATGATCATCGCAATGTACCTGATGCACCAAGAGCCTGCCGACAAGCGGATGGAACTGGTCAAGGAAGCATACTGGGCGATGAGCAACATGTACATGACGGCAGCTACACCAACCATGTCCAATGCCGGAAAAAAGGTGGCCGGACAGCTCTCCAGCTGCTTTATCGACACCGTAGACGACTCCCTGGAAGGTATTTTCGACTCCAATACGGATGTAGCCCGTCTTAGCAAAATGGGCGGCGGCATCGGCGTATACCTCGGTAAAGTACGGGCTCGCGGCTCCGATATCCGTGGACATAAAAATACAAGTTCTGGCGTCATTCCGTGGATTCGCCAGTTGAACAATACAGCTGTTAGCGTAGACCAATTGGGTACTCGCAAAGGTGCAATTGCCGTATATCTGGACGTATTCCATAAGGATATCCTCGCGTTCCTTGACCTGAAGCTGAACAACGGTGACGAGCGGATGCGTGCACATGACGTGTTCCACGGCGTATGTCTGCCTGATCTGTTCATGGAGCGGGTCGAAGCACGTGGTGAATGGAATCTGTTCTGTCCGCATGAAGTGAAGAAGGTGATGGGCTGGAAAGATGACAACGGTCGTCCACTGGGTCTGGAAGATTTTTATGATGAAACCTTCGGTTCAGGTACCTTCCGCGAAAAGTATGAAGAGGCATCACAGCATCCCATTCTCTCTCGTATTACAGTGCCTGCCATCGACATCATGAAGCGCCTGATGAAATCACAACTGGAAACAGGTACACCGTACATGTTCTACCGTGATACGGTAAACCGGGCCAACCCGAACCGCGCCCATGGTATGGTATATTCCTCCAACCTGTGTACGGAAATTATGCAAAACCAATCTGCAACTGTAGTGGAAAAAGAGGAACTGGTCACCAAGGACGGACAAACACGCATTGTTATTTCCAAAATTCCTGGCGACTTTGTTGTGTGCAACCTGAACTCCATCCATCTGGCTCGTGCGGTTCCGGCAGGTGTGCTGGATCGCCTCGTACCGATTCAGGTACGTATGCTGGATAATGTTATTGATATCAACAACATTGAAGTGCTGCAAGCACAATATACGAACAGCCAATATCGCGCTGTCGGTCTGGGTACATTTGGACTGCATCATCTACTTGCACTGGAAGGTATCCGTTGGGAATCCGATGAAGCGGTAACCTATAACGATCATTTGTATGAAAAGATTAACTACCTGGCAGTCAAATCCAGCATGGAGCTAGCGAAAGAAAAAGGCCGTTATGCGAAATTCGAGGGTTCTGACTGGTCTACCGGGCATTATTTCACTTCCCGTGGCTATACGGACGGTACACGCGAAGGTAAATTTGTCACAACGTCCGAGTGGAGCGAGCTTGCAGAAGAAGTCCAACAAAACGGTGTCCGCAACGCATGGCTGTTCGCCATCGCACCTAACGGTTCCACGTCTATCATCGCAGGCTCTACCGCCAGCATTGATCCATTGTACGAGCTGCTTTCCTATGAAGAGAAAACAACTTACAAGATCGCTAACCCAGCACCGGACTTGAACGAGAAAACCATCTGGTACTACAAGACAGCTTTCTTGCTGGATCAACACGCTTCGATCAACATGGCTTCTGCACGTCAGCGTCATATTGACCAAGGCCAAAGCTTTAACCTGTATGTACGTCCCGATATTAAAGCAACTGAATTTTTAGAGCTGCACATCCATGCCTGGAAATCAGGTATGAAATCGACCTATTATGTACGCAGCCGCGCACTGACGATTGAAGAATGTGATAGCTGCGCATCCTAAACTAAAGGAGAGAAGCTCTCATGCAGTTACAGAAAATTTTTAACACGGAAGCGCCAAATCGCTCTACCCGTATTATTGAAGGCGAAAGCTCCGGTATTTTGAATTGGAACGATATTCGGATGCCGCATATGTACAAACTGTATAAAGTGCTGCTGCTGAACCACTGGATTCCAGATGAAATTCCGATGTCCAAGGATGCGTCCCAGTTCCCTGTGCTGGATGCTGAAGAACAGCGCACCTTCAAAATTAACATCGGCCTGCTGGCTGTGCTGGATTCCATGCAAACCATGTTTGTCGGGGATGTAAAACGCTATTTTACCGATTCCTCACTGGAAGCTATTTCGGCGATTATCGGACAGCAGGAAGTGGTGCATAACCAGTCCTACTCCTACGTTCTGTCTTCTTTGGTGTCAGATCAGGAACAGAAGGAAATTTTTGAATACTGGAAAAAAGATCCTGTTCTGCTGGAGCGTAACACATTCATCTCGGATATTTACCAGGAGTTCCGCGATGAGCAGAACCCGCAAACCTTTTTCCAAGCGATGGTAGCCGATTTGATTCTGGAAGGCATTTTCTTCTACAGTACATTTGCTTTCTTCTACAATTTGGCCCGTGATCAGAAAATGATGGCAACCAGCCAAATGATTTCGTATATTCAGCGTGATGAAAATCAGCATTGCTACTTCTTTGCCGAAGTGTTTAAGCAGCTATTGTCCGATTTCCCTGAGCTGAATACCAAGGAAAATACGGACTATGTTTACCGTATGATTAACCGCGCTGTGGAGCTGGAAACGAATTGGGCGCATTATACGCTCAAAGAGGTTCGCGGCATCGACTTGAACGAGCTGAGCGATTATATCAAATACATGGCAAATATGCGCCTGAGATTGCTTGGTATGGACAAAGCATACGAAGGCGTAGATGTAAACTGCATGCCTTGGATTAAACCATTCTCAGACGAAGCGCTGAATGCGACAAAAACGGACTTTTTTGAAGCAAAATCACGCAATTATGGCAAGGTCGGAGATGACAACGGATTTGACGATTTGTAAGTCATAAGATACAGCCTTAACTCGGTACTTACCGGGTTAAGGCTTTTTTCATGAGAATTTACGCAAATACGCAAAAAAATCATGAAAACATCTGAATTACTATTCATATTTTCCTATTTGTACACGATATATATGAAGGTGAAAAAAACATAGTAAGGAGCATATTATGAAAAGCAGCGTTAAAAAAAGAATGGGATTACAATCCAAACTCTACTTCATCTTGCTCATTCCTTTAATAGTGATTGGCGTTATTGTTCTGTGGACGACCAATCAATCTATCCAAAATGCTTCTCTATCAACCATGCAGCTAAACAATGAAACGCTGGCAAAGAACACGGCCCAGTTATTGGACAAATCCGCAGTCAAGAGCTTAAACACTAATTCATCTGAGCAAAGCAGCGAGTATAAGCAGCTTCGGAACGAGTTAAATACGCTCAGACTGCAAACTGGAATTCTGTACGTCTATATGTACAACCGCGTTGGAGATGAGTGGAAAATAACGGTGGATGGAGCCGCATGGGACGACAAAGACTACAGTCCATTCGGAACTCCTGTAAGTTTTACCCTTAAAGAAACGGAAGAGAAATTAAAACAAGGGGAAACGGTAACTACAGATATTACAACGGACCCTGAATGGGGAACGATGTTTTCCTCCTTTACTCCCATTAAGGATACAGATGGAACCATCATTGGTTATTTGGGAATCGACAGATCCCTGTCCTCTGTGACTGAAGTATACGAACATACCTTGCCCGAGGCCTACCGATTAGTTATCCCTGTTATCTCCATCATTCTGATCATCTCCATTGCGGCTATGATGCTGGTAACCCGGCGGATACTGCGTCAGGTGAGATTTATTAAAAATACACTGGAGCAAGTAGCCGACGGCAACCTTACGGTTACATCGTCGCAAGTAACATATGATCAGTTAGGCGAAATCAGCAAATTAACGAACAAAATGGTGGAAGCCATGTCGAATATGATCGTGGATATTCAAAGCAGTTCAAGCACACTCCAGCACGCATCGAAGAATATCGTCGTGACAACGGAAGGAACACTCCACCAGACTGAGGAACTGTCCCGTACACTCCAGCAAATTGCCGATGTCTCTATTAACCAAGCGGATCAAGCGGTGGAATCGGTTCAACAATCTGATCGATTAGGACAAACGCTGGATGAAGTCGGAAGCCATGTGCAACAATTTACGGATACGGCCCATCATCTCAATGAGGTTCGTAATCAGGTAGCCAGTGAGCATGAACTGTTATTAGAGAAAGGACGAGAAAGCGCCTTGCGTATCAAGCAGATGCAGCGCATGTCACACGCGTTAACCGAAAAATCCCGCGAGGCGGCTAACATCGGTCAGCAGGTACAGGGCATCGTGAAGCAGACGCAGATTTTGTCCTTTAATGCCTCTATTGAAGCCTCACGTGCAGGCGAAGCTGGCAAGGGTTTTTCTGTGGTCGCTCATGAAATGGGACAACTTGCCCAACAATCCGCCATATCGATTCGTGAAATCGACGAAATCTTAAAAAGCTTTGTTGAGCAAATTGAGCAAATGGGTGATCAATTTGATGAAAACATAAAGACCGTCAATGAACAAGAAAACCAAATTTCTGTATGTCTACAGTCTGTTGACAAAGTCACCCAGGTTTCACAGGAAGTTCAGGAGTTAGCTGCACATCTGGCTCAATTGACGGCAGAGATGCAAGAGGTACGTCACAGCGTAGATCAACATTTAAATCACACAGCCAGCGCGGCACAGCAGACTGCCGGAATGACAGAAGATGTATCAGCAAGCGCTCAGAAGCAGGCTCTAGCAGTAAAAGAACTATCCGAAGTAGCCCGCAATCTGACCACACTATCAAACAATCTGCAACGACATGCTGACCAGTTCCGGGTGAAAAACGCTGAATAGTAAATATTACGTTGGGTTCAGTTCAACTGAACGAAAAGAAGTAAACTAAAATGGAGCATTCGCTAACGTAGCGAGTGCTCCATTTTTATGTTTTGAAAGCCGAGCAGAGTTCACCTTTATCTGAGTAGGTGCATACATATAACCTAGAAGTGTGTATTCAAGCACTCCAGACTCATACCCGTTCTTATAATGGAGGTAGCGCGGCTGTTTTCACCTGTTTCGTATAAGAAGGATAGCCTCCCGTATGCTGGAGCATTTCGATTTCACGCAAAATACGCGGTAAGTCAGCGACCGAATTCATCACGATGTGGGCTCCTGCCCTTTTCAAGCCATATACACTCTGTCTGCGCCGTTCCTCAGCCACTCTGTCGTCCGCTTCATGGCTGGTCGTTTGAGCAGCGGTCGTCACGCTTTCGTTATGGTTCAATACACCAATCGTCCATACACCGGCGTTCCGTCCCTCTTGCATATCGGCTACTGTATCTCCTACTTTCACAATATCGCTAAGCGGGAATACCTGCAAGCGATGTGCAATTTCATAGATCATCCACGGATAAGGCCTCCCCTGCGAAACTTCACAAGGGGCTACCATACAATCCAACGTATAGGGTGACTGTGCAGGCGTAAACTTGTGACTGAGCATTTCCATCGGACAGGATGCAGTGGCACCTGACTGAATGCGACGATCCTGCAACTCCTGCAGCGCCCTGTCTATACCGATAGCAGGCTCAGCCCCTTGGATCAAGGAGCGGAGAACAGGGACAAGCTCAAGATAAATATGCTCAATATCCGCTCTGCCAGGATGCGCACCAAAGCACTCCAGCCATTTTTTCCGAACCTCTGAAAGTCCCAGCACATTCGCAATATGATCCCGGATCGGCATTCCTCGCCCATGAGATACCTGTTCTTCAGTTACCTGTATACCTTTCCATCTGAAAATGTCACGCATTCCCTGGGTTAAGCCTCGTCCTCCGGGGTCTAACAATGTACTTTCGAGATTAAAAATAACCGCCTGTATCATGCAATCCCCGCCTTTCCGTACCGCGGCTATCCGCAATCTTTATTTTGCTTAGGAACATGATACACAGCTAACGTAAACTGAAGTGTCGTAAACGGTAAGCGGATTGTAATTGAAAATAAATCCCTTGATTGGTTGTGAATACCGAGTGTGATAAGAGGAGGAGTCGCAACATGAGACAGCCTTGGAATGAATTTAATTCCAAAATGCCTTGGCGGATGGAGCTTGGTTGTTATGCGCTGAATAAACTGGCCTGTGGAGGATTGGTTTTTGGTCTCTTATGGGTCTACTGCTATCTGACAGAGGAAATAACAGGGGTTCCTCTGACTATAGCAGGCAGTAGTGGTGAACTGACCGCGCAGCTATGGGCCTATGGTTTTGCCCTTCCTGCCGCTCTTGCCGCTGATGCGCTACGCGATCTTTTACCCTGGCTTCGTAAGCCCGAGCAGCTCACCCTATACCTCGCTGCAGGATTTAGCATCTTTCTCCTGCTAGGTTCTTTGATGTCGCCTGCCGGAACGGGCATTTCATGGAGCAACGGCATAGCAGGTGCAGGGATTACACTGCTGTATTATGGAGGAAGACACTGGCTGAACCGTGAATATGGAATACAGATCATGCTGGCCTTCCTCCTGCCACTGCTGCTATGGCCTATAGGGCTTCAATAATGTCGCCAGCTATCACTGAGGCAGGGTGCTGGCGACGACGTGCGGCTGTTTCTCCAGCCGCCCCATGCAGATACACGCCAAAGGCTGCTGCCTGCGAAGCATTCAAGCCCTGGGCCAGCAAACCTGCGATGATGCCTGTCAGCACATCGCCCGCACCGCCTGTCGCCATCCCAGCATGGCCTGTGGTATTGACGTAGGCTGTTCCGTCGGGACAAGCGATGACAGTGCGCGCTCCTTTAAGCACCAGCGTGACCCCACGTGTTCGGGCGTACTCCTGGGCATGGGTGATGCGGTCACGCTGCACATCTGCTGTCGGTATGCCCAGCAGACGAGCCATTTCACCGGGGTGCGGCGTTAGTACGACCGCCGCACTTCTCGGCTTCCAAGCCTCCAGCTCAGGCCCCGCCGAGGCGAGGATGTTCAAGGCGTCCGCATCAAGCACGAGCGGACCGCCGTATTCCTCCCACAGGCGGCGCAGCCAGCCGGTGTCCCCTGCAAAGCGGCCGAGGCCGGGGCCGACGGCCAGTACATCACGTGCCTGCGCGAGCTGTAGCAGCTCGTCTGCGGAGTCGGCATTCCATTCGCCGTCTCCGCCTGCTGCTGCGGCAGCGAGCATCAGTTCCGGCGTAGCGCCAATGACGCGCGGCAACAATGCCTCGGGCACCGCCCACGTGACAAGGCCGCTACCGATGCGCAGGGCGGCACGTGCGGCCAGCAAGCCCGCGCCGCTCATGCGCAGGCTTCCGGCCGCGACGAGAACATGGCCGTAGGTGCCCTTGTGCCCGTCCGGCACGCGGCTGCGGCTTACATCCACGTCCAGTGCAACGCGCAGCGTGTCACGGGTCAAGAGCCGCAGCTGCACGCCGCACTCACGGGCAAGGCCGGGTGGAATACCGATGTAGCGTACCACCACATCGCCTGCAGTCCCGGCGCCCGGATATTGGACGAGCCCACGCTTCAAGTAGGCGAGGCATACGGTGACGCGCGCACGAATGCACGGCTCGTGCAGCGCACCTGTGTCGGCGTCGAGGCCGCTAGGCACGTCTACCGACACAAGCGGCACGCCGCTGGCATTGGCCTCGCGGATCAGCGAGGCGTAGGGTTCGCGCGGCGGGCCTTGCGTGCCCGTACCCAGTAGGGCATCGACGATGCCAGAAGCGCCGCGCAGGTCGAGGGAATCCCGCCCATAGAGGACAGACGGGATTCCCAGAGCCGCGATGATATCGCGCTGCGCAGCCGCTTCACCGCGCAGCGTGTCTGGCGGCTCGACGTACACAACGGTGACACACAGCCCTGCATCCGTTAGATGGCGGGCCGCTACCAGTCCGTCACCACCGTTGTTGCCTTTACCTACGAGGATATACCAGTGTTCTCGTTCCCGTAAGTCATGTCGTCCTTGACTCCACGACTCTGTCCGTATAACACCGCCATGTCCCGGTATATCCCCCGGCCCTGTGTGTGTAACCTCTTCTGTCCACTGCGACCCTAGCACTTCAGTACGCTCAATCCCACGTGTTAGATCAGCAATGCCTACTGAGAAGCCGCCATTGCGCTTCCCACTTCTTTCGGCACATAGCTTCAATACCTCGTCAGCTACCGCACGCCCGGCATTTTCCATCAACGTAAGGGCCGGGATACCCAGCTTGTCAATTGTGTAACGATCCAATTGCCGCATTTCTTCGGCGGTCACCATATACATGCTTTTCGCCTCCCATATGGCTATCCCTGCTTATTAATATCCGACCGTAAAACGGGAATTGACAAATTCCCCTTCTACTAATTCATCAATCAGGGCTACCGCATAATCTTCGACCGAGATACGGCTATGGCCTAATTCGTCAACCACCAAATGATCCAAACCAATACGGAACTGTCCTGTACGTTTTCCCGATTCAATTATTCCGGCAGGACTACAATAGGTCCAGTCTACATCCGCAGCGCGGTACAGCTCCAGTGCATCTGCATGGGCAGCCGCCAGTGGCTTCACTTCCTCCGGAAACTCGGCGGTATCCATGAGGCGTTCACCGTTTTCTGTTTTCAGACTTCCCGCTCCACCAACGACAAGTATGCGTTCCGCGCCGGAACGCCGAGTTCCTTCCAGTAAAGAACGAGTCGCTTCGAGCAGTTCTTCCTCTTCTCCAAACTTGGGACCGTACGCGCTAATGATAGCATCGTGACCCTTAGCCACTTCCGTAACGGAATTCGGATTAAGAATATCTGCTTGAACCACCGTCAAGTATTCACTTTGCTCCGTCACACGTTGGGGGTCGCGCACCGCTGCTGTCACCTCATACTTACGCTTGATTGCTTCCTTTACTAACGCTTGACCAATGGTTCCAGTTGCTCCGAAAATAATAACTTTCATATAAATGTGCCTTCTTCCTGTCTATAATTTACTTACTGTTATTTATCCGTTTTATCTCCAGCTTAAACCCGTGCAAGATATCGATTCGATGTCTCATGATCTTCTGATGCAATTTTTATATCTTTATCCATACCGAATCTACCCTCCTGCTTGTATCTTGTCTATTTTACCAAAAAATACTTCATATATCCTGGTCAAAGGTATACAAGCCCTTGAAATGCCTGTGTAGTCTGTGCAATAGTGTAGAAAGAACAATGGAAGGAGGGATTGCGGGTGTCCCCGACGGACTTCGCGGCGTTAGCCGCATATATCTCACCCGGTCTGATTGCCTTCCTGCTGGCGTTGTCTTTGCTGGTATGGCTGTATGTTCACAGTGCAGCCCAGCTTCGAAATTCGCGTCAGCAGCGGCTGGAAGAATTACAGGAATCGCTGCGTATCTATGGACGATTAGCTGGTTGTCTCCAAACCGCTACCCAGAATGGGTTCAATAACAGCGAAAAGCAGTACCAGAACGGACTCATCCACGCTCTTCAGGAAGCCAAAGCTGCTCCCTATTTGACCCCTCACCTTCAAGAGCAGGTTCAAGCATCCCTTCGGGAGTGTGATACGTTCCGCAGAGAATTGCTTCTCAAATCACTGGAGCGTGAAATGAACAAACTCATCGAGGAACGGCGTCTTGTTCTGTTGGAATCTCATGCTCCGGGCTGGGGAACAGCATTGTGGAAGCTATTGCGCCCAGCAGCTGGTCCGTTGGCGCTGGCAGGAATCGTCTGGTTGGTCTCAAGGCTGGTTGTGGAACTAATAGCCTCCAGCCATGTCGATGTTAGTCTGCCCGACACTGTACAATCTGCCTCATGGCTCATAGGGTGTGCATGGATGAGGTTCGTTTCCGGCTTGATCGCCCTACTGTATGTGTACCGACTGATGACCCTGCGCAGGCAAAATGATTTGGACGTGACGGCATCCCATTTTCCAACAAGCCTGTTGTGCATGGTGATCGCCGCTGTCGCTCTGTTTCAATGGATCGGACCGGAAGCGTCTCCCTACATACTGGCTGTGCAGCTTGTGCTGTTCTTGATTGGCTTCCGACTTACCCGAGGCCGCTCGCGCAGTGATCGTCCTTATGTTGGTCACCCTGGCTTGATCAAGGCAGATGCCTCCCAACATCAGGATTTACACGCAGCAGATAAAGATAAAACGGCTGACTCTTCTTTGGCAGAAGAACATATCCGGTCCTAACACCAATGGCACATGACTCTATCCCGTATCCACCCTGCAAATCACATACCATCACAGGACATCCCAACAACAAAGAAAGAGTTCATGGGGTGTCCTGTTTTTTGAACAATTTCCGGCTTTTTGTGGGGTTAGGCTTGTGCCAGTGATCAAGGAAAGGGTATATTGTTTATATAAATGTAAATCATATCGTTTTTTATGTATGATTATTGAAAAAAATCCATATATGTTAAACTACCATCAATTTATGATGTGCGTTAGAATTGGAGGAACTATGCAACTGGACATTTCTGAAAAATCACTTCCCGTTTATGAAGCGCTGGCCAGTGAGGTTCGGCTAAACATGATTGTTCTGCTTGCGGAGAAGCCTATGAATATACGTGAGCTGGCGGAAGCGTTGGGGCTCAGCAGTGCGATTATGACGATGCATGTCAAGAAACTGGAGAGAGCGTCCATTATTTCAACTAAAATGCTGCCTGGACGAGGCGGGGTACAGAAAGTGTGCTCACTGGCCACGGACAAAATTGAAATCGCCATGCCACGCTATCAGCAGGATGTACGGCAATTCCATCAGACGGAGATTTCCGTCGGACACTTTACAGATTTTGAAATACAATCGACCTGCGGACTGGCTACCGTCGAAAAGATCATTGGTGAATTCGATGAGCCTCGTTCGTTCTTGGACCCTGAGCGCTTCAATTCCAAAATTCTGTGGTTCAGCCAAGGTTATATGGATTATAAGGTGCCGAATTTCCTACTGTCCAGCCAAAAAGCTGAGGAACTGGAAATTTCGATGGAACTATCGTCCGAGGCCCCTTTTACCAATGATAATTGGCCTTCAGATATCACTTTTTTCCTAAATGATGTGAATTTGGGTACATGGACCAGCCCAGGGGATTTCGGAGATAACCGTGGTAAATACACACCTGCATGGTGGCCTGATTTTATTAATCAATATGGTCTCCTTAAAAGACTTCGCGTTACCTCTGAAGGCACCTTTATGGATGGCAAGCAAATATCCGACGTGACTTTAAGCCAAGTGCTAATTGATCAGAAGCAATGGAAATTCCGCATTGCCATATTGGACGATGCCCAGCATGTTGGAGGGGTTACCCTGTTCGGTACCGGATTCGGTAACTACAATCAGGATATCCTGTTCCGTTTGTACTACAAACATACAGAAAATCATGCCAAAACAGTAGCGATAGAAGCTGGCGATAGCAGCAAATAGCTTTTAGTCCACTTCAAGACCTGAACACGGCGTTTGGCCCATGCCTTTCATGGGAAACAAAGCGCCGTGTTTTATTTTTTCATCCACTTATATCGTACTCTTTTGCCACGTGCTATCCGATTAGCGTACAGGTTCAATACACACAGGTGAAGGAACCTCCAGCACATATCCCGTTCGGGTCAGCCGTCCATCCTCACTATGGATGGCAAAGGATACGATGTTGTTTCCATCCTGATTCGCTACTACCAGATAACCGGACAAGATGTTGAAGTTACGCGGTGTGCTGCCGAAGGTTTCCACCCATTCAACCGTCTTCAGCTTGCCGCTGTCCAGATCGACATGGTATAGCACGATGCTGTCATGGCCCCGGTTTGACACATACAAAAAGCGTCCACAGGGCGTAATCCGAATATCGGCTGCTGTATTTTCTACATCTATAATGCCTTCTGGCAGTGTGGACAGGCTTTGCAGCAATGTAAGCTCACCATTACGTTCGTTATAACTAAACACAGCGACTGTATTGTTCAACTCATTGGCGACAAAAGCATATGGACGCGAAGGATGAAAAAACAGATGACGCGGTCCAGAACCCGGTGGCAAATCTGTCTCACGATGGGTCACCAGTTTTCCATCCTCTGTCAAACGGTATACCACAATCTGGTCCAGTCCCAGATCACATACCATGGCATACTGTCCTGAAGGATCTGGAATAATCGAATGCGGATGTGCCGCATCCTGGCGGTCCTGGCGAATACCTGATCCGGTATGCTGAACCTGCCCCGACATGTCTCCTAATCCTCCAGCTTCCGTCGCAGGGAACACAACGGCATTGCCGCCTGAATAGTTAGAAGCCAGCACATATCGTCCATCGGTTGTTACGGAAACATAACAAGTATGCGCTCCCTCCGTCCCTTTTCGATCCAAAGGGTGTAATTCTCCCGTCTGGGCATTCACCTGATACGCATACAGCTCGCCTCCTTCTGTTTCACTGGCAGCATACAGCTTCGCCCCATCCGGGTGTAGCGCGAGAAAAGAGGGCCTTTCAATCCCTTCCACACCTCCAACAATGCTCAGATCACCATTGTTCACATGCAAAGCACATACATATATTCCTCTTTCCTGACGAGACGCATAAGTTCCTGTATAAAATAACTGCTCATTCCGCTCTTCCATCGGCTCTCATCTCCTTCTAGCTGTTTTTTACATATTATCTGGCTTTTAGCTCTACTATTTGTCTTGTTGCAAACTCATCATGCATTATTACCCAAGATTCTGTCGTTTCATTAACGTTTCGCGATGTATGCAAAAAAAATAGCCTCTTTCGGCGCCATCTGTGGTTCACAAGAACGTCACAGTTCACACCAAAAGAGACTAATTTTACGAAAAGAACAACATTAAACCGCTGTGGTTTGCGTATCTCTGCTCTTCCATTTAACAGCCAGCCCCAAACTAAGAATGAGAATGGCTGCCCCAAAAATGTATGGCAAATTGATATGCACCTCGAACAATGTACCCGCAAGCGCAGGTCCTAGAATATTACCAATACTCATATAAGCATTGTTCATGCCGGCTGCAACTCCCTGCTCATCCCCCGCCATTTTGGATAAAGCAGTATTAATGGCTGGACGAAGCAACGACGTAGCGGTAAAGAAGATGAGCGATACCCCGAGTACATAATAAAAGTTGCCAGAGAGCAGCATAAGCACAAGGGAAATCGCCGAAAACAGAAAGGAACCGATGATGACACCTTTTTCGCCAAAACGGTTCAACATCGGACTGATTACCACAGCTTGAATCACGGTTCCGACCAGTGCACCTACGGTAATAATGATAGCAATATCCCGCTCATTATAATGAAACTTCCCCGTCACAAAGAAAGGAAACATCGTTTCAAAATGTGTCAGTCCAAAGGTTAACGTGAATATCATAATCAGCAACATAAAGTAAGGCTTGCGGAAAGAAAGGGCAAACTGTTTAATCACATTGTCCCGTTTGGCCTTGACATTCCGAAACTTCAACTGTTTCTCCAGCGACAAGGTTTCGGGCAGCATAATCAAGGAAATCAGTGCAGCTACGCCCGATACGGCCGCCGAAACATATAAGGGCGTACGAATCGAGATATCTGCCAGCAAACCGCCCACACCAGGACCGATCACAAAGCCAAGAGACATGGCGGCACCCAACAGCCCCATTCCTCTACCGCGATTGTGGACCGTTGTAATGTCAGCAATATAGGCCATCATCGGAGGAATCATAAAAGCTGCCCCTGCACCACCCAGCAAACGGGAGATATACAGTATGGTCAACGATTCCCCAATCGCAAACAATACAGAAGAAGCCGTCATGATTACCAAACCGATAATAATCATTTTTTTACGTCCGTATTTATCGGACCATTCTCCCGCTAGCGGCGAAAACAGGAATTGGGTTAAGCCAAACACGGCAACCAAATAACCGCCCGTTTCACCACTGCCTCCCAAGGAGCTCATAAACTTAGGGAGTATCGGAATAATGAGGCCAATTCCCAGCATGGCAATAAACATATTAATCATCAAAATGACCAGCGGTCCCATTTTCAACTGTTGTGAATCTGACATGTTGCGTTTTGTCCTCCTCAGGTTCTTTATTTCGTATACGAAAATCTTATTTTGCAACCATTCCAGCAAAACTCTTCATTATATTAATAGAGAGAGAGACAAATAACAATCATAAAATACTTCCGATAACCCTGAATCTTTCCTTTGGCAGAACAGCAAAAAGGAACAACCTGAAAAGACGATGTTGTCCCTCTCATGCGAATGACCAGGGTAAATTTATGAAACGGTCTGGCGGTCCCTATGATCCCTATTGTGGATCTTCGAATAGCTCCTGTATCATCTTTTCCTTGTTATTCAGAAATTGTTTCGTGATGATAAAATGATCGGTTTCCTCCAGCGTCCGGGTGTCGATCCCTTCATGTGTCAGATGATACAATATGGAATCTGGATACGCCATCAAAATGGGGGAATGAGTAGAAATGATAAACTGTGAGCCCTGCTGTACCAGCTCGTGAATCCGTGCAAGCATGGCCATCTGGCGCAAAGGAGATAACGCAGCCTCCGGTTCATCCAAAATATACAATCCTTGTCCTCCAAAACGATGCACAAAGGCAGCAAAAAAAGACTCGCCATGCGACTGCTCATGCAGCGATTTACCCCCGTAGGAATTTCGAATCGGTCGTCCTCCTCCTTCGCGATCCAGCTCGTCGATATGAGTCGCCACATTATAGTAGCTTTCCGCCCGGAAAAAGAAGCCATCCCTCGGCTTTTCTATCCCTCTCACCAGCCGGATATGCTCATGCAGTGAGGAATGCGTGGCTTGTGTAGAAAAATTGAAGTTTTTAGTACCGCCCTCTGGATTAAATCCCCACGCGACCGCGATTGCCTCCATAAGCGTCGATTTACCTACACCGTTTTCTCCAATAATATAGGTAACGGAAGGATGGAATTTAAGTTCATTCCACTGGTGTAAGGCTTTTAAGTTAAACGGATATTGGCTCTCGTCAGCATCTGGAGGCCATATCAGCTCCAGGCGACGTATAAAAAGATTACGATCCCATATACTCATGTCCAGTTCAGCTCCATTGCCAAGCAATTCACTAGGTTTTCCATCATTATATTGGAATTATTTACAGCAATCAAACTGAAACCCCATTTCGTAACCCTTCTGTTGTTATTCAAACGATTATTACAGGTATAATATATAGTAATGTTCATCGGGCATGAAATCTAAGCACTTCATTCCGTGTACATCTCATTCTTTTCCAAGCAGGTGAATCTATGAAATCTAATCACAAACCGATTCAATCCTTTAAAATCGTACAGTTCGTGATGACCGTCTACAGGCAGCGATTGACACGTATTCTGCTACCACTGGCTGTACTGGCTTTTATTATATGGGAGGCCGGACGAGAGCTAAAAGACTTTAATCTGGCGCGTATGCTTCATGAACTGCGGCGAATGGATGCCACCTTTCTGATCGAGATTGGCTTGTTCTCACTGGCTGCCGTGGCGGCTATGAGCGCATACGATTACGTAATCAGGCATCATTTCAAGCTTCAGGTCAAGCCTGGAACGACATTTCGCTACGCCTGGATCTCCAATACCTTCAATAATGTCTTTGGTTTTGCAGGCTTTACAGGAGCGGGCCTTCGCACAGTGCTCTATAAAAAAAGCGGTGTGCCGTTGGGTGTCATCACCTCTGCGGTCGTGTTTCTTTCGCCAGTCGTCATTACCGGACTATCTTTGCTGGCTTGGGGAGCCATTGTCCATTTGTATCCGGTACAGCCTGTACTGGATGCTCATCCTTGGCTTCATTGGGCGCTATGGGGAATGGCATTGTACTTGCCGCTATTTCTGATCATGCAGCGCTCCAAACGGTACTCCACATGGTTCAACAAGGGAGAAGGACAGCTTTCCTGGTCCACCATCTCCGCTTCCATCAGTGCTTCCCTGCTGGAGTGGCTGCTGGCTGGCCTTACCTTTGCATGGATCGGCTCGCACTTGCTCCATGAACTGCCGATGCATGCTGTGTTCGGCATTTATGTAATAGCCGCAATTGCCGGGTTGATCAGTCTTGCACCCGGAGGGGTCGGGGCATTCGACATCATTGCCCTGCTCGGGCTGCAAATGGCGGGAGCCAACTCAGATCGGGCACTGGCTGTGCTGCTGGTCTTTCGCGTCTTTTATTACATCATCCCGTGGCTCATCGGCTTGGTGTTAGCCGCGCTGGAAATGATTCCGCGTAACGAGCGCCTAAATCAGCTAGCTGAGACGGGCTGGGACTACTCCCTTAATGCTTGGCAGAAGGTATGGGGCTGGCCTGGTCAATTCCGGTTTTTGGCAGATCTAGGAGTATGGGCGCTTGGTAAGCTGGTACTCATCTCCGGCGTGGTGCTTCTTTTGTCGGCAGCTACGCCAGGTCTGTTATATCGGCTCCGCTTTGCTGAGCATTTGCTCAGCCTGCCCGTCATGCGCTTGTCGCATGAAATCTCAGTCATCATCGGGATTATGCTTGTCGTTCTGTCCCACGGAATCTCTCTGCGTATTCGCAGAGCATTACGACTGACATTGATACTGCTGCTGGCCGGCGCCATTTTCACCTTCATTAAAGGTCTGGATTTTGAAGAAGCCTTATTCCTACTGTTCGTGGCGTTAATGCTATGGATCTCGCGCTCGCGGTTTTATCGGGTCAGTGCACCGCTGAATCGGCACAATATTTTAATATGGGGCGGATTATCTCTACTCGTAACTGGGGCTTATTTTATCATTGGGGCAGGCTCCAATACTCCGTTTATGCGCCATTTGCACGCCAAGGTCCATCTGGACTTTTTTATGAACCGCAGCGATTACGGAGTTACTGCCGTGTTTAGTCTGATTTTGGCATGGGTATTCCTGACGGTGTACTTCTTTCTTCGACCTCAGCGTGGTATCAGCAATCTACCCGACGCGCAGGAGCTGGATAAGCTAAAAGAATTTTTGGAACGACAGGGTGGTAATCTCGTTTCTCATATGCTTTTTCTGGGCGATAAATATCTGTACTGGACCAAAAATGAACAGGTCGTCATTCCCTATGCTCGCAGCCGGGACAAACTGATTGTATTAGGTGACCCACTCGGTCCAAAAGAACGTGTGAGTGAAGCGATTCAGGAATTTCAGCGTTTCGCAGATCGGTATGCGTTAACGGCTGTATTTTATCAGGCATCACCGGAGTATTTGTCCATCTATCACGAGAACGGCTATCGCTTTTTCAAACTCGGCGAGGAAGCACTGGTGCCGCTGGAATCCTTTACACTGACGGGCAAAAGCAATCAGGCGCTACGCAGCGCCAAAAACCGCTTTGACCGCGATGGCTACTCGTTCGAAATCATCCAACCGCCTCTAGAGGCGTCACTGATTGAGGAGATGCGACATGTTTCGAATATTTGGCTGGACGGGCGCAAGGAGAAGGGATATTCACTCGGCTGGTTCAAAGAACCCTATCTTCAGTTGGCTCCGATTGCATTGCTAAAGGACTCTGAAGGGAAGGTCATCGCTTTCGCTACGATGGCCCCTGCCTATGATCATGGACGGACGGTCTCCATTGACCTGATGCGCCACTTGCCTGACACGCCAAATGGCACGATGGATTATTTATTCACACGGGTCATTGAGTGGGCCAAGGAGAGTGGATATACGACATTTAATCTGGGAATGGCACCTCTGTCCCAGGTAGGGCAAAGCGAAAAGGCATTGCGCGAGGAAAAGCTGGCTCGACTTGTTTTTCAATACGGGGGACATTTTTACGGTTTTCAGGGGCTTCGGCGCTTTAAGGATAAATTCAAGCCGCAATGGGAGCCACGCTATCTGGCCTATCCGGCTTCTGTCTTTCTACCGATCCTGACGCTGGAGCTGGTATATCTCGTGTCCAAACGCTCGGACTAAACAAAGGGCTAACCAAAAGGCTTTTGACAGCCTAACACGACGAAAAAAAGGGTGTTCCCCAACCACGAACGGTTGCAGGAACACCCTTTTACATTCACAAATCTTCTTAGAAGCTACCTTTTACAACAACTTCAGAAAGTGGGAAACGTCCTGATGGACGTGCTGGCACTTGTGCCTTACCTACGCTAATAAGCAGGGTTGGCAGGTAACGTGCCGGAATATTGAATTGCTCGATCAATTGTGCTGGAATGAAACCGCCCATTGCGCAAGTGTCGTAGCCCAGAGATTTAGCAGCCAGCATAATATTTTGTGCTGCAAGAGCAGAGTTGAGGATGGCTGCATCGCGAGCTACTTGCGGGTTTTGGTATGCGCCGTTGATTTGACCTACCAATGCGTCACGGATTTCTGCTGGCAGTGCGCCTGTTTCTACCGCTTGATCATAAATAACGGTGTTGCGGTTCGCTTCCAAATCACCCAATACGGCAATCGTAACGGAACTTTCCGCTACTTGACCCTGATTGTAGGCGATAGGCAGCAATTTTTGCTTGTCCGCTTCGCTTTCGATAACAAGGAATTTCCAATGTTGAAGGTTCCAAGCGGAAGGAGCTTCTATCGCCGCAGTCAAAATAGCCTCCAAATCTTCCTCTGGCAATTTAAAATCCTTAACATAGCTCTTTACCGCGTGTCTTTCACTAATAATAGATAGGGTTTCATTTTTTGGACTGCTCGACATTCTAGGCACACTCCTAATTTCTTAATATATATCTAACTTGAATCCTCATTAACTTCCCAAACTACTGCAATTATAAAAATGATAGTGAATGATGTCAATATGTTTAAGTATGACCCTGCACTCAAAATACAGTACAATACGGATTAAGACATACATATCGGCAGATGCCTGCCGATGGGACAAGACACGGGTGAGTTCATTTTGTTCTCATTTGAATTAAAAAAGGAGCGTTACTATGATTGGATCGTTTAAAAAAACGGATATTGCTTTGTTTGCCGCCTGGGTTGTAGCTTGTGTGGCCACATTGGGCAGTCTGTATCTCAGCGAGATTTTGGGGTATGAGCCTTGTAAGCTGTGCTGGTTTCAGCGCATTCTGATGTATCCCCTGACCCTTCTGCTCGGAATTGCATATTTTCGAGGAGATTCGGGGATACGTCGTTACGTCATGCCGTTGGCTATCATTGGAGGCGCGATTTCAGCTTATCATTTTATCATTCAGCGCATCCATGCAGCCGCCAAAGCAGCTGCGCAAACTTCAACTTCCTGCGGCAGAGTATCCTGTGAACAGGATTACCTGAACTGGTTCGATTTTATCACCATTCCTTTTCTCGCACTGATCGCCTTTATCCTTATTATTGCAGCCATGGGTTATATCATGCGTCAGGAGAAAAAATCAGCTCAAGGAGAGGTACAAGCAAAGGAACTCGCATAAGTATGAAAGAGACCTAATTATAGGACCCGTTACCACCAAGAGGCGTATAATCCGCTTGCCCGAGGAAAGACTGTAACTAAATATATCCATTGCATATGTGGTATAATGTAAAAGGTTTGCAGTCTGTCCAATAACGCTTATATTCCTTATAGAGGGGGCCAGTCCATGTTTCATATTAGCACCCCATTGCTGCAATATGGCGCAACCTTCGGTATGATCTTAATCGCTATTTCGGCTATTTTCATCCGCATGAAGACAGGTCATCGCCCGATTAATGCCAAAAAAATCATCATCCCTCCGCTCGGCATGAGCACCGGCTTTATGATGTTTGTGGTGCCGGAGGTACGGGTTCCCTATCTTTGGGCGCTGGGTGCTTTTCTGGTCGGCTGGTTTATTTTTTCTTACCCGTTGATCCGCAGCACCAAATTTGAGTTGCAAGAAGGGCTGGTTTTCGTGCAACGCTCACGTACCTTCTTTTTTATCCTGATCAGCCTGCTGATCATCCGATTGCTGCTGCATGAATTTATTCAGCATTATATTACCATTCCGCAGACAGCAGGGCTATTTTTCATCCTAGCCTTCGGGACCTTGTTACACTGGCGGCTTCGTATGTATTTTCAATATCGTCAGTTCGTTCCGAACGAGGCGGAAGTTCGCACCTGACAAACGGTTTTTTAACATGCATGCTCGCATGTTGCTGTATAGACCAAAAAGACACGTTCTCCCAACAGGAGCCGTGTCTTTTTGGTCTTTTTGGTCTATCAGGTCTACATTATGCATTCCGGAAAAAGGAGCTATTCGATTGCGTCCCTCTGTCTTCGCAGTGTACAGCATCCGATCTGCTGCTCGATCAGCTCTTCACGCTGACTCTGGCGTTCGGGGAGGCAGATGAACACGCCCAGACTGACTGTCATTCACCACGGTAGTCTGTATGCCACCGATGAATGCCTACTTTTATTGCTGGGTCAAAATGATCGGACCATCTGCTGTAATGGCCAGCGTATGCTCGTATTGCGCAGACAAACCGCCGTCCAACGTGCGTGCGGTCCAGCCGTCCGCATCAATTTTACTGCGGTATGTGCCTGTGTTGAGCATCGGCTCAATTGTAATGACCATGCCCTCTTTTAAGCGTGGTCCACGGTGCGGCGGTCCGTAATGTGGAACCTGCGGTTGCTCATGCATCTCTTCCCCGATGCCGTGCCCAATAAATTCGCGTACGACCGAGAAGCCTTCTGCTTCCGCGTAGGTTTGTATCGCATGGGAAATATCTCCGATTCGGTTACCGATAACGGCTTGCTCAATCCCTTTATACAGCGATTCCTTGGTAACATCCAGCAGCTTTTGCGCCTGCTCAGACACATTACCCACCGCATACGACCAAGCGGAATCTGCCAGCCAGCCATTCAGGTTCACAACCATGTCGATCGTCACGATGTCCCCGTCCTTCAACGGTGTCTTATTCGGAAAGCCGTGGCAAATCACATCGTTAGGTGAGCCACATGTTGCAAACTGGTAGCCGTTATAGCCCTTTTGCTCCGGCGTTGCGCCATGCTTCTTCATAAAGGATTCTGCGAAAGCGTCGATTTCCAGTGTCGTAATGCCTGGCTTGATCATTTTGGCAATTTCCCGGTGGCAAGCAGCCAAAATGTCTCCAGCTTTTTTCATATTTTCAATTTGTTCTTTGGTTTTAATGATAATCATTAAACGGTCTCCTTCTTTTCCGTGTTCGTTCCACTTTTCACTGCTTCTTTTTTCTGCTTCTATTGTAACGCTAAAAGCAGCGAAATGGAACCGATGTCAATTGATACCGTTTACAAGGATCTTAAACGGGGTATATAATACTCCGTAACTTGTATACCAGTATGCAAAATCATTTCCATGATAGGAGTATCCTATGAAATATCCAACAACCTGGTTACAGGGCGCATCGCTTGGGGAAAGGATTGCTTGTGAACTTCGGCTTCAGATTATACGCGGCATTCAGACACCAGGCACTGTGCTATCTGAGAATCAGATTGCCGCCGATTTTGGTACCAGTCGTTCTCCGGTGCGTGAAGCCTTGAAGGCACTCTCGGGCGAAGGACTGATCCGCTTGGAGCGCATGGGGGCGGTTGTCGTCGGCATGACACCCAGTGATATGGAGGAGCTATTCGATGTGCGAATGCTGATTGAGCATTTTGTTGTACAAAGGTATGTACATAGTGATAATGCAGCATTAGTGACTTCTTTGAATCAGATGATTGACAAAATGGAAGTCGCTCTCAAGTACAGGGATGTCGTTGAATTTTCTCTTCAGGATTTTAATTTTCATGAGGCTCTGGTTCTGGAAGCAGGCCATACCCGTATTCTTCATACCTGGAACGGTATGAGACAGTTAATCCTGACCGTCATGTTAGCTGCAACAGAACAACGATTTGCGTCCAACATCGAAGAATCACAAGTCACGATTCACAAACATCGAACCTTTGCAAACGCTTTAAATCAAGGGAATGCTCAGGAGATGTCCGGATTTATTGAGGATCATTATCGAGATACCCGCAACGCGGTTAACGATAGCGTTCTGTCTCCCTACAGAAAGACATCGTCCTAGCCGCAACATGCGTGACAAAGAGCCGATGTACCGCGCTTTTATGCGTTTCTTGCTGGCGCGGTTCTCTTTTAATTGAAGTTGTCGACAAGTATACATTTGGCTAAACATATATAAATAAGGAGCATTACTTCATGAACACATTATTCGGCTTGAGCCATAACGCGTCCCTGCTCATATGGGCGCTAGTTACCGTCATTCTTTTGATTTTGCTGATTGCCAAATTCAAATGGAATCCCTTCGTTTCACTACTGCTTTCGTCGGTATTTCTCGGACTGGTTAACGGGATGCCGGGACATGAAGTTACTGCCTCCATCACCAAGGGGCTCGGCAGTACACTCGGCTCCATCGCCATCGTGATCGGTTTAGGCACCATGCTCGGTAAAATGATGGCAGAATCCGGCGGTGCCGAACGCATCGCGACCACACTGATGGATCGTTTTGGTGAAAAACGCGTTCATTGGGCGATGATGATCGTAGGCTTTATCGTGGGAATTCCGGTATTTTTTGAGGTTGGTATTATTTTATTAATTCCCATCCTGTTCACGGTTGCCCGTAAAATGAATATGTCTCTGCTGAAAATCGGTATTCCAATGCTGGCAGGACTATCGACGGTACACGGTCTTTTGCCACCCCACCCGGCTCCGATGATCGCAATTGAAGCCTTTAACGCCAATATTGGACGCACGATAGGATATGCACTCATCGTGGGCATTCCATCCGCCATTATTGCAGGCCCGGTCTTCGGCGCTTTGATTGGCAAAAGAATCATGGTCAGACCTTCCGAGAGGCTGGACGAGCAGTTCAGAAATACGACGGGACGGTCGCTGCCTCCTTTTTGGATTACTTTGTTCACCATTTTGTTGCCTGTTATTCTAATGCTTAGCGGATCAGTCGCTGAAATCGTAGACCCGGCCAATACACATCCACTCACTGTATTTTTCAAATTCATTGGTGATGAGGTTATGGCATTGCTAATTGCGGCCGTGTTTTCTTTTTTCTCGCTAGGCTATGCACGTGGTCTAAAGAAAGAGGACTTGTCCCGTTTTACCAGTGAATGTCTGGCACCAACAGCCTCTATTATCTTAATTATCGGGAGCGGTGGTGCATTTAAAACGGTATTGATCGACAGCGGTGTAGGTCAGGCCATTGCAGCGGTCGCTACGGGAGCCCATATGAATGTGATTGTATTTGCTTTTCTGGTCGCTGCGCTCATTCGTGTAGCCACTGGGTCAGCGACAGTCGCGATGACGACAGGCTCCGGTATTGTCGCACCTGTGCTGGCACTTACACCCGGCACGAATGTCGAACTGGTCGTCCTTGCTACAGGAGCAGGGTCGCTGATCTTGTCTCATGTGAATGACGCCGGTTTTTGGATGATTAAAGAGTTTTTCAATATGACGGTTCCGCAGACTCTAAAATCATGGACCGTTATGGAAACCATCCTCTCCCTGGTCGCTTTCGGTTTGATTATGCTGCTGAGTGTGTTAATTTAACGATAATGAGCTAATAACGGTAAGTGAAGGGGAGATTGAATATGACAGACACCCGATATATGATCGGCGTCGATATCGGTACAACCAGTACCAAAGCGGTGCTGTTCGAAGAAAACGGCATTATTGCCGCCCAGCACCATGTGGGCTATCCGCTCCATACGCCTGAGCCGGATGCGGCAGAACAGGACCCGGAAGATATTTTCAAAGCTGTCGTGACGACGGTGCAAGAGGTCATGAAACAAAGCGGAGTGTCAGCCGAGCATGTGCTGTTCGTCTCCTTCAGTTCGGCCATGCACAGCGTACTGGCGGTGGATAAGAACGGCAAACCACTGACCGCCTCCATTACTTGGGCAGATAACCGTAGCGCCAAATGGGCCGAAGCGCTCAAACATGAATACAACGGACACGATATTTACTTACGTACCGGAACGCCCATTCATCCCATGTCACCGCTAACGAAACTGATGTGGATTACGCGGGATTTACCGGATGTTGCGTCCCAGACGTACAAATTCATTTCCATTAAGGAGTACGTCTTTGCCCGGTTATTCCACCAATATGTCGTGGATCATTCGATCGCCTCTGCAACCGGACTTATGAATTTGCAGCAGCTGGGCTGGGACGAGGAAGCACTGCACATTGCAGGTGTGACGAAGGAGCAGCTATCCGAGTTGGTGCCGACAACTCATGTGCTCAAAGGGCTGGATGAGACCTATGCGCATGACATGGGTCTACTGAAGACGACTCCTTTTGTAATCGGGGCCAGCGACGGTGTCTTGTCCAACCTCGGTGTGAATGCGATCAAACCTGGAGTTGTCGCGGTTACCATCGGCACCAGCGGAGCCATCCGTACCGTAGTTGATAAGCCGCTCACGGATGCCAAAGGGCGCTTTTTCTGTTACGCCTTGACCGAAAAGCTGTGGGTCATCGGCGGCCCTGTGAACAATGGAGGTATAGTCTTCCGCTGGATCCGGGATGAATTTGCAGCCTCTGAGGTGGAAACGGCCAAACGACTGGGACTTGATCCATATCATGTGCTGACCCAAATTGCGGAACAGGTACGTCCTGGCTCCGACGGTCTGCTCTTTCTTCCGTACTTATCCGGTGAACGTGCGCCCCTGTGGGACCCGAATGCTCGCGGCTCCTTCTTCGGTCTGTCCCTGCGTCACAAAAAAGAGCATATGATTCGCGCCGCTCTGGAGGGTGTGCTGTTCAATTTGTATACCGTCATGCTCGCCATGGAAGAAGTCATCGACAGACCGTCAGTCATTCACGCCACTGGTGGATTTGCACGCTCGGAGCTATGGAGACAGCTCATGGCGGATATTTTCGATCAGGAAGTCATTATCCCTGAAAGTCTGGAAAGCTCATGTCTGGGCGCAGCTATACTGGGCTTGTACGCGCTGGGACGGATTGATTCGCTGGATGCTGTGTCCGGTATGATCGGTACCACTCACCAGCACAAACCTGTAGCAGAACACGTGGATATTTATCGCGATTTACTACCGATTTATATCCGCATTTCACGTAAATTCGAAGAAGAGTTCAAGGATATTGCGGAATTTCAGGCCAAGTCCCTACAATCTTAAATTAGTGGAACCTGTTCTAACGCTGCTGCGTATTACCGTTTTATAAAAACCTGTCTATGTCAGTTGGGCAGGGTAAGAAGGAGGATTAGACGATGCTTAAACAATTACTGCACCGCCTGCTACATTCCACCTCTCATTCTCATAAGCGGCGATACAGCAGCTCAGACCGTTATTACGAACGTGAACGTAAACACCATTCTTCTTCAGACGGTTACAAGAATAGCCACAATGGGCACCGATATTACAAAGATAAACGCCGTCATTACTCCAGTTCTTAGCCAAACAACAAGAAGTAGCGACGGAATAGAGCGTACCACAAGAAGCATGCCACAGGCTTCTTCAAACCCTATAAAGCGAAGACCCTTCTCATCTCAAGGGCCTTCGCTTTATTGTTGTGCGCCCTTCGTTATGCAGGGCAACATCTGTGCATTTTACAGGAAATCGGTTATGACCGAAATTACAGAAACAGGGTTTTAGAGATGATCACCAGCAAAATAAACAGAACCAGAATCGCTCCTACAGAGGTCCATGCTCCTACGCCGCAACCCATACCGCCTACTCCACACATATGACTCATTTACAACACTCCCTTCGCTCATTTACAGGATCATTGTATGTAGACCTGGTCAAATGCGTAAGGGGGGCATTCCCCCATTTTTGCGGCGAATGCCTGTTTATTTTTAGGGACTAACATTATGGGTTAACCTCTAGCAGCAACAATGCTTCCTCCAGCTCTTGCATAAACTGTCGGCTATTCTCATAACGTGGCCGAATCTGAAAAAGACGCTCCAGCACATGACGCACAGGTGAACTCAGTTTCAATTCTTCCTGCCAGCTTGCTGGCGGTTGATCCGGCTGAAGCTCGTAACTGCTATACAGCATAAAAAGCATTAAATGTCCGACATCGTACAAATCGCTGTAGACGGCGACATCTTGTCGCTCGAGTGCGCGTTTTTCCAGCATGGATTCGGTAAATACATCCTCCTGTCGCTCTCCCACAGCCAGAGCAAGACCAAAGTCGATCAGGTAAGGCTTCCCCTCGCGGTGAATCACATTGGGAATGCGGATATCCCGATGGATATAGCCCCACTCATGCACATGCAGAACTCGCTCCATTAACTCCAAAATGTAGACAACGCATTCCTGTTCTGTAAAGGAACGCTCCTGTTCAAATATAAGCTCCTCCAGCGTCATGCCAGAGATGTATTCCATGACTACATATATTCCGTTCGAATGTTCTACACTTTCGAGTAGCTTCGGAATATAGGGGTGTTCCATCTGCCGCATAATATGAGCCTCTCGCTGCAATAGCTGAACTGCCTTCGCCCGTTTGCTCGGTCTGGGCAATTTCACCGCCACCTCTTGTCCGCTGTGCCGATCCAGACAGAGATAGGTCAGACCATAGCTCCCCATGCCTAAAAGCGAACAAACATCATAACGTCCGCTCAGCAAGTCACCAGGCTGTTTCGGATAATCCATCCATGATTCATATGCGTTCCGCAACCAAGCAAACATACTTATATCCTTTCCTTTACATGCCGCAGCAACGTTTCTTATGCGGCTTGTTCTTGTATTCTTGTATTCCGTTATTATACCATCCACGATAAAAGACCATCAGAACCGGGAAGGTCTGATGGTCTTTATCAGAAAAGATGCTGGTTATGCCTCTCTGCGTCTGCGCGGTGTCAGACCAAGCCAGGACAGCAACGAACTGCGCGATTTTCGTTGCCTGCCCTGGTAGGTACGCAAATTCGTAATTAACTGCCGGTCCCGTTCCTCGTCGATCCTTTCTTTCATCCAGCGTTTTTGGTCCTCCAGTTGGTTAGACAGATTGATATTCTTTTCCACCAAACGGCTGTGCTCTGCTTCCAGCTCCTCCAAACGGCTCCGCATTTCCAACAAAGCGTTTTGCACCATGTCCTGCATCTGTGCCAGTTCTTGCGGCTCTACGGACTCCTGCGTTTGTACGGATACAGGCGCTTGTTCCAATCTATACTCAATGGTAGATGCCAAAGTCTGGAACTTCTCCTGCGACTGTAGCTGCATGGGTTCCTCTGACAGTTCCTGAGCATTCATTTCATCCTGTAACTCTGTCAGTTCAACCATAGCAGCAGCTTGCGCCTGCATGACCGTCTCTCCCCTACCCTCAGCTGCCGCCATTATTTCTTCCCAAGTTGCGGTCAGTGACTCCGCATCCGAGATGGGTGGCAAGCGGAATTCCTCACCCTCCATTTGAAAGGGGGCGGTCACTCTCTCAAGCACCACCTGAACCGCCTGCTCCATCGTCATATGCTGCTCACGCAATGCCCTCCGCATCACTTTCAAGCACTCAACATCCTCAGCACTGAACATTCTCGATTGATTCGCGGAACGCTGAAACACATACCCTTGCTCCTCCAGCGCCGCTGCATATTTACGAAGGGTACTCGCCCCGATTCCCAACTGCTTTGCTGCTTCCGTCGTCGATTTGCTTTCTTCCATTTAATCATTACCTCCCCGGATGGTATGGAAAGAAATTAGCTTGTATATGTAGAATTCGCGAAAACCATTGGAAACCCTTTGGCAAAAATGTTCTAATATTGCAGACTGCTAAGAACCTTTGTCATAACGGAATTTTGTAGAAATACAAGAAACGACATTGCAGAGAATACTTCTGTTTCATGTACCCTTCAGACTCTTTAAAGAGCGTCACATAAATGTCACACTTTTATGATTTCTATGGCACCATTCCTTCCATCAACATAGTCCATGTTATAATTTATACAGCGGTCACCTTAAATATAAATTGAAATGTCCTCTCCTACCTTCCAGTAAAAGTATTGATAATTTACGTTCATTCTACAATTAATCCTAGAAAGACACCTCTATTCACAGTTCATTTTTAATTTTCCAGAATGGAGACAAAAAAATGGATATTTTCAAAAGATCAGCAATATGTTATGTTATGTAACGTAAAATGGATTTCAGGCATAATTTGTAGCATATTAACGTTCGCTGGAACGAGGAGGCAACATAGATGAAGGGGAAGGCAAGGAAAGTAGCTATTGTCGGCGCGGGAATGGTCGGTTCGAGCTGTGCCTACTCAATGGTTAATCAGTCCATTTGTGATGAGATCATGATGATTGACCGCACGTATGATCGGGCTTTGGCCCATGCACTGGATCTGTCCCATTGTATGGATTTTACGTCCACACGTACCAAGGTACGTGCAGGCACGTATGCAGACTGTACGGATATGGACGTTGTGATTATAACGGCTGGAGCCAACCCTAAACCGGGTCAAGACCGCCTATCTGTGCTGGATGACGCAGTGCTTATTACCAGAGAGATTGTAACAGCGATTATGGAGGGTGGTTTCGACGGTATATTCGTCATTGCCGCTAATCCTGTCGACATTGTAACGTATATGGTACAAAGTATATCCGGTCTGCCGCGCAACAAGGTGATCGGCACGGGCACCTCCATTGACTCATCCCGACTCAAGACGTTGCTTTCTGAAGTATTTTCCATAGATCCACGTAGCGTACAAGGGTATGCGCTTGGCGAACATGGCGAATCCCAATTCGTTGCCTGGTCACACGTAACGATTGGCGGCAAGCCGCTTTTACACATTTTGCGTCAGCATAAGGAACGATTCAGCCACGTCGATCTGGACGACATTGCCCGTAAGACCAGGGATGCAGGCTGGGAGATCTTCACCCGCAAAGGCGCCACTTATTTTGGTATTGCCAATGCGCTGGCGTACATTACACGTTCCATTTTAAATGATGATGGTAAAATTATAGCGGTCTCTGCTGTATTGGACGGCGAGTACGGGCACACCGATGTCTGCACGGGCGTTCCGGCGATTATCGGCAGCAGAGGAATTCAAGAGGTCATCGAGCTGGAGCTAAGTCCGGAAGAACAAGCGAAGTTCGACGCCTCTTGCCACTTTATCAGCAATAATATCCGTGCCATTTCAGGCTTAGTGTAAACCAATAGCACAGTAAAAAAACTCCTTACCCTCATTGAGGATAAGGAGTTTTTGCAATCCCCGTATTTCGCCCTATATCTCTTTATAACGAAATACTGTCAGTCCCGCCAACGTAAATACGACAAAGCTACCCATTATAACCGTCAACAGTGTGTCCGTTGGCACCATGAATGCCCCGAAGTTGTCTCTTCCACTCGGCATCATCGCCAATAAAGGCTGTGTCCATGGATAGTACGGACCGTAGGTTTGAGAATTGGCGACCAGAATATTCGGCACGGTGAAGACGAAATTCAACGCAAGCGGTGCGGCAAAGCTGGACCACAGGAAGGACACCATCAACTGCAACGCAGCCAGCGGCAGGCAGGCTACCCAACCGGCGAGCAAACTTTGAGCGATCACGGCCCATGGAATCGGTCCGTTCATGTCCTGCACAACTCCAACACCCAGCAACGCTCCTCCGAACAGTAGCTGGGTCAATCCGACCAAGGCCATAATGATTGTCAGCTTGGCCGCATACAGACTCGTGCGGGACAATGGCAATGACATCAGCTGCTTCCAACCGCCGCCCCCATGCTCGAATCGGCAGACCAGAGATGCAAATACGGCGGTCAGCATCGGCATGAACAGCAGCGCATGAACTGTAAGCATGGCAGACAACAACACCTGCCAATTCCCTCCCGGGTTTGCCAGCAAACCAATCAAGACGGCAATCGCTGGGCTGACGAGCGCAAGGAGCCAGACGGGCGATTTCGCCATTTTCATACGTTCAACAGAAAGCAGCCGTACATATCCTCCGAACATTACGCCACATCCTTTCGGCTAAAATGGGCCGCTGTCAGCAGGCTGAGAAGCACACCCGTTCCGCACCCGACGGACGCAAACATCCACGCTTGAGGTGCAACCCATGCGAATTGAGGCCAGGCCAACGGAAACCATTCGGACAGCTGTGAAGCAAACAAGCTGCCGATGCCTAACGTAATGCCCAGTGTTACAGGCAGAGCCTGATTATGGAACGTGACCGTTAACCACAACAATAATACGAGCATAGGCAGCGTGCCGCCTAAAGGCCAAAATCCAAGCCGCAGTAATTCTCCAATCGGCGCCGGCTCTCCCCCGAAGCCGAGTAGCATGCCCAGTCCCCACGTCCCTACCGTCAGGAGTACACAGGACACACACAGCATCCCGATCGCCAGCGTCAGCTTGGCCATATAGACGCTAAATTTGGAAATCGGCAAGGCCAATAGCTGCTTCCAGGAATTGGACATATGCTCCACATTCGCCAACATGGAAGCGACCATGGTGGCTCCTAACACCAGCGCAAGGGGGACAAACATAGCGATGTTATCCATCAAGGATTCCCACAAATGGCCCTTGTATCGCGGAATCAGATAGTCATAGCGGAGTCCAAAGTTCAGCGCTTGCATCGCCACCAGCCCAAGGGGACCGAGAAACACCAGGAACCAGATTCCCTTTCTGCGTGCTTTGAGCAGATCCGCCGTGAGCGCCCGCAGCATCATAAGGAAGTTCCTCCTTTGCCCACCACTTGCATGAACATATCCTCCAGCGATTTGCGGCGTTCCTCTACACGGTATACGGCATGCGTATTTTCGACCAATCTTCTGACCAGCAGTGCAACAGCCGCATCATTCATGTTCTCGAAATCCAGCGCCGAGCCGTCCTTCACCGAATGATACCCCTGCTCACGCGCAATCAATTGGGCTGCTTCCGGTTCCGACACTACGACCCGAATTCCGCCGGCGGATTCCTGACGGAGATTATGAATTGTGTTTTGAAAGACCAGCTCTCCTTCACGGATAATACCCACAGTATTCGCCATATGCTCTACCTCGCTCAACAGATGGCTGGATACCAGCACGGTGATCCCCCGTTGCTTGGGCATCGCCTGAATCAATGTGCGCATTTCCTGAATACCCTCCGGGTCCAAACCATTCGTAGGCTCATCCAAAATGAGCACTTCGGGATTCCCAAGCAGGGCTGCTGCAATACCCAGTCTCTGCTTCATGCCCAGGGAGTAGCCTTTGACTGGACGTTTGGCATGCTTGGTCAGTCGGACGACCTCCAACACTTCCGCAATGTTTTGCTTGGGTACATTCAAAATACGGCGAATGGCCTCCAGATTTTCAATTGCGTTCAAATGACCATAATACGAAGGATACTCCACCAACGAGCCGACTTTACGCAAGATATCGAGCTTATGTCTGCGAATATCTTTGCCGAATATACGGATCGTTCCTCGAGTTGGGCGAATAAGTCCAAGCAGCATGCGGATCGTTGTCGTTTTCCCCGCTCCATTGGGACCCAGAAATCCGTAAATATCTCCCCGAGCTATTTTCAGGTCCAGCTGATTAACCGCCGCGCGGCCTTTGTATATTTTGCTGAGACTGTTCGTTTCAATAATGTATTCGTTCAAGTTCCTCACCTCGACACCTATCGTAACGTGCCAAGTTTAAAGCCAAGGGAACTCTGAGTTTAAGTTTTGTTTAAAAAACGGATTCGGGTCCCGGCTGATGAACTGAAAATCTCCCTCTCCAAATTCATTTCGCGAGCCAGCAGTTCTGTAATCGCCAAACCGATCCCGGCCCCTTTTTCACTGGAATGTTGCTCCATACCGGGCCCTTTATCTGTGATAACCAATGCCTCTGTCCCATTATCTTTCTGTACTTGAACACCGATAAATCGGCCTGAGGCAGCATGGCGAACTACATTTTGAAAGAGATTGTCCAGCAGACGACGGAAGCCTTGCTCATCGACATTCCACACCATACTATGTTCAGGCAGGTCGATATCCACTTCAAAGCCCTCCTTTTCCCACACCGGATACCAGCTGGCTACACACTCCCGCACTAGCCGCAGGATATCACGCGGTGTGTTATTCATAGTGTATTTTCCACTAGCTAGCAGATTATAGGTGAGCAGATTATCGATCAGACTCCCAAGGTCTTTTAGCTTGTTTTCCATCAGTGTAATCGACTGTTTCCCTCTGCTGCTCAGATTTTCACCATCTAGTGTATACAGATGGCTACGCACGACCGTAAGCGGTGTCCGAATATCGTGTGACAGATCCGCGACCAGCCTCTTCCGCAGCTCTTCCTCCTGACGCTCACGTCCCCGACTCTCTGCCAACTGCTCGACCATCTGATTAAATGCTTCTTCCAGCTTGCCAATTTCATCCGGGCGTCCAGTGGCAACAAGAATAGGCAAGCCATCCTCTCCTCGCTGCGACATGGCGGCCTGAAGCTGCAACAGTCTACGCCGAATGCCTCCAAAAAACAGAAGAGATACGAATATAAAAGCGCCCAGAATCAATACGATAAAAAAGAGATAGTACATGAACATGCTACTATCTGTAGGTGGCTGTTCAAAGAACGAGCGAGGTACTTTTAATACCATATAGCCCTGATTCCCATCATTCTTGCCCCCGCCAATAAAGGCTACTACCGTAAACGGCCCCTCATAGCTTGCTTGCTTCATAAAAGCTATAGCCTGCGCAGCGTTCCATTGTTTTGGCATGTTAGGTTGTGTCGGTAGCTCCAACCTTGTTTTACCTGCGGCATCCACCCAAAACATTTGTGAGTTAGGGAACATATCTTGTTGTATTTTGCGCAGATGGGCTGAGATTTGCTCTGGTGTGGCTCCCTTCAAAGCTACAGCTTCGCGATGCCAGCTATTTTCGGTATGGGTAGTAGAGGGATAGTAAGTGTTTTTAGGCTTGAGCTCCGTCCCCCAATTCAATAACACGCTATATATCAAGGCTGTAGCAGGCAACACAATGGGCAACAGCATCATAGCAACCACAATAATGACCAGATAACGGAACAACAGTGAACTGCGAAACCGACCTCCCTGACCCGGCCTAGAGCTGGGGTGTAGCCTCCTCCAATCCTTGCGCGTCCTGCTCATTATGCTTTCACCCGATATCCTACACCACGGATCGTCTCAATGATGCGGGGTGTCGCGGGATCGATCTCCAGCTTTTCGCGAAGGTGTCGGATGTGGACCATTAAAGTTTTGTCTCCGTCGATATATGGATCTCCCCACACCGCTTCATACATTTGCTCTTTTGTCATAATTTGGCCCAAATGCCGCAGCAAATAAGCAAAGATGTGATATTGCTTACCTGTCAGTGTAATTTCCTCCCCGGTATCACGGTTCACAATACGGTTATCAGGAGAGAACACAGAGAGATGCCCCAGTTGTAAGGATTCTTCGGGCACGGTTCCCGATCGGCGCAGCAAAATCTCCATACGTGCTATGAGCTCATCCGGGTGAAAGGGCTTGGTTACATAATCGTCGGCGAAATCCAATCCTTGCAGCTTATCGTCAATGGATGTACGGGCAGACAACATGAGAATGGGAAGCTCCGGGTACTCCTTCTTGAGCCGCTTCCCCATGGTGAATCCATCCAGACCGGGTAACATCACATCCAAAATCACGAGTTGGCACGTACGGGCTGCCTCCACAGCCCCATCCCCGCTGCGAAGCCATACTACAGCGTAATTCCGCTCTTCCAAATACTGATGCGTCCAAGCACCAATATCCTGGTCATCTTCGATGTATAACACATTTGTTTTCATCATGGGCACCTACTTATCGTTTTTCTTTTATGTAATGGGCATTATAGCATTTATGGTACATGACCCACTTAAAAAGGTTAATAACTACCTTATACGACATACGCTTCACATTTTCAAATTTGAATGCTCGTGAAAAAAGGAGGCCTACCCGATGCTGCTGGAAGCGATATACCATCACCCGAAACGCAATTGGGCTTTTGGTTATAATGATGAAACGATATTTCTACGGCTACGTGCGAAGAAAAATGACCTGAATACCGTTCATGCTCTCACCGGAGATAAATACGATTGGGACCGCACCCGACAACTTGTCCCGATGTCCAAATTCGCTACCGATGGCAGGTTTGATTACTATGAATGCAGCGTAAAACCTACTCACCGTCGGCTGAAATATGGATTTTTGCTAGAAGACGGTGAGGAACGTATTTGGATGAACGAGGACGACTTCACCACCCAGGAACCCCAGAACGCAGACAGTCTGTTCCAATATCCGTTTTTGAACCCGATTGATATTCTGAAGCCACCTGCATGGGTGAAGGATGCTGTATTTTATCAGATTTTCCCGGAACGTTTTGCGAACGGTGACCCCTCCATCAGCCCAGAAAGTGCAGAGACATGGGGCGGAACGCCACAAAGAGACAATTTTTTCGGTGGCGATCTACAGGGGATTCTGGATCACCTGGATCACTTGAACGAGCTAGGGATTAACGCCATATATATGACCCCTGTGTTCAAGGCAACGACCAATCATAAATATGATACCGAGGATTATATGGAGGTGGACCCGCATTTCGGGGACAAAAAGACATTGAAAAAACTGGTCGATGCCTGCCACGAACGAGGAATTCGGGTGCTGCTTGATGCGGTGTTCAACCATTCAGGCCGTACTTTTAAACCGTTCGTTGACGTGCAGGAAAAAGGCGAAGCCTCGCCTTACAGGGACTGGTTCCATGTACATAGCTTTCCCTTGGAAGTGGCGGATGACATACCGACCTACGATACATTCGGGCTGGAACCGATGATGCCCAAGCTGAACACCGAACATCCTGAGGTGAAAAAGTACCTGCTGGAGGTGGCAAAGCATTGGATCGAAGAAATCGGCATCGACGGTTGGCGGTTGGATGTGGCAGACGAGGTGGATCACGCCTTTTGGCGGGAATTCCGCACTACGGTCAAGCAGGCCAATCCGGATGCGTACATTTTGGGTGAAATGTGGAATGAATCGTCTGAATGGCTTCAGGGGGACCAATTCGATGCAACGATGAATTATCCGTTCACCTACGCGGTGAATGATTTTTTCGTCAAGAAAGTGACCGATGCCCAAAGCTTTGCCTTCGCCATCGGACGACAGCTGGCCCGCTATCCGCAGCAAGCATCCGAGGTTGCCTTCAATCTGCTGGATAGCCACGACACACCACGCCTGCTGACACTGTGCGGGGATGACAAGCGGCTGATGCGACTGGCCGCCCTGTTCCAGTTCACGTACATGGGCGCACCCTGCATCTATTACGGCGATGAGATCGGTCTGGATGGAGATGCCGATCCAGGCTGCCGCAAGTGTATGGAGTGGGACACCGACAAGCAGGACCGCGAGCTGTTCGACTTTTACCGCGAGCTGATTGCGCTTCGTAAGGGGCACCCTGTCCTCCGTGATCAGGGAAGCATCACCTTTCTGGAGGCACAGCCAGAGGACACCTCACTTGCCTACGAGCGCCGTAGCGAGGAAGAAGTAATGCTCGTGCTGCTCAATCGTTCCGATGAGGATCACGTTTTTGAACTGGACATTCCTGAGCAGGAATGGGAATTAGCCTTTGGCGAAAGCCAGTGGTCCATAGGAGCAAAGGGGTTGCATGCCAAGCTTCCACCCTACGGATACGCTGTGCTGAAGGCAGCCCTGCTCAGTAGAAGAAAGGCATAAGCCTCTATAGGCGGATGCTGATGAAAGTACCTGTTGAATACAGGTAAAAAAGCGAGACCACCAGGAACAAGATAGTTAACTTGTTCCCGGTGGTCTTTTTACGTCGAATATGAGCTTCTACTCAAATCGATTATTTGTTTTTAATATCTGTTCTTACTACCCCAACATCCGAAGCATTGATCGAAATGGGGTTACCGCCTTGTCCTGTCTGAGCTGAAGAAGATTGTCTGACGACCACCGAAATTCTTTTATTCTTAAAGCCAGTTCGTCTCGTTCTTCCCAATGCAATACCTCCTTAAATATATACGTGAGTTCCTTAAACCTCTCAATTACGTCTCAAATGCGAAGAGATATGCTATATGAATATGCCGCTGTAGAAAATAAGTATCGGCGAATATCAGATCTTAGAGTAAAGAGGCTCGGTGATTCACACAAAAAAAAAAAACGAAATTTCCATCTATAAAAAAACACTCCAAGAGGATATTCCCTTGAAGCAGTTTCTGAGCGCTACCTGAGCCAGTACAGCAGTTTACGCAGGTAGCGTCTGTGTTTTCAATTGCACGTACAACTGGTGCGTCACCTGCTGCGGCTCAATACCCAACTCATCTTCCAGTATACGGACGAAGCTTTCATAATGCTTTTGAGCAGCGGTATAATCGCCCAGTTGGGCATAGGCGGTCAGCAGCAGACCGCAGATATCGTCTGAGTACGGCTCCCGTTGCTGTAGGCTGAGTAAGCGCTGAACAGACTGCCGGGTACAACCTGAGCGAAGCTCTTCTCTCGCCAACTCAGAAGCACATGCCAGATACATACTGCGCAGCTTCTCCCTTTTTGCATACGCCCACGGGTAATCGTGCTCTTCCAGATAGTTGCCACGGTATAGAGCCAACAGGCTCTCAATACGCGGCGTACCGCCGCTACCGGATGCAGCCCATTCGGATATTCCCCGCTCGAATAGCTCCGCATCTGTAATCCAGCCATTGCGGTTCAAGCGGTAGCGATCCAGATTATATTCCAGCTTCGTATCTTGCATCCGTTCTTTCAACGCCTTGCGGATTTGATAAACGGACGTGTGCAGGTGAACAACAGCCTTGTCCAAATGATATTCAGGCCACAGCGCATCTAGCAATTGTTCTTTGCTCACCCATTCCCCTTCATGGTGTAGTAAAAAAGAAAATAGCTCCTGTGACTTTAATGTGCGCCATTTGAATGGTTTCGCTCCTACGGCTTCCTGTCCATCCTCCAAAATTTCAAGCTTTTGAAAACAACGTACCTTGGGGGATTGCTCTGCTGTAACTCCCAAGCTGGAAGAACGGGGATCAGCCAGCGTGGCTGCAATCCGATCTAACGTTTTGGATAGCCGCCGGGCATGAACGGGCTTTAACAAGTAATCCAGTGCTTGCAGCTCGAACGCTTCAATAGCATATTCCGAGTACGCGGTCACAAAGACGATATGAATCTGAGAATCCAGCTGTTGAATCCACTCGGCGGCCTCCAGACCATTCATCTCTGGCATTCCGATATCTATAAAAACAATATCCGCACGTTCTGCCGCCAGATGATCCAGCCCCGCTTGTGCAGACGTATATTTGCCCATTACCGTTAACCGTCCGTCCGCCTCCAGCAACCGTTCCAAGTAGGTTAATGCCGACCTCTCATCATCAATTAAAATCGCCTTCATTTGTGTCTGTACTCCCTTCCTGCTGCAACCATCCATCATGATGCTCTATTTACATGCTATCTGCTCTATCCTTACGATTTTTAATTCCTTATATTTTATATATCGTATCATCGCGGACGCGACATTAGCTTTTCCGACAAATGTACTGTACTTTTTTTATTCATCGGTATTCCGGGGTGAGATCGTTTCCGGCACACGGAAGCTTACCGTCGTCCCTTGCATAGGATTACTTTCAATCCGCAACCCTTCTCCATACATATGGATAAGACGGCGGTGGATATTACGCAGTCCCACGCTGGAAGATACATGATCCTCCGACAGCAGCTGTTCCAGTCGCTCGGACGGAATCCCTACGCCGTCATCGGTCACGCTGACCACAAAATCGGTTCCATCCTCCTGCACAATCACTCGCACGGTTCCACCTGTTGCCCGTTGCATCACACCATGTCGTATCGCATTTTCCACGATGGGCTGAATGCTTAATGGCGGGATAAGCGACCGGATGTTCCTTCCTACCTCTACGATCACCTGCAAACGTTCTTCAAATCGTGCTTTTTCCAGTGCCACATACGATTCTACCAATTCCAGCTCCTTGGATAACGGCACCGTATTCTCCCTGTTCTGAAAATCAAAACTGCCCCGCAAATACTGACTCAGCTCCATGAGCAGCTCCGCTGCTTTATCCGGGTCTACGGCTACGGTCGATACAATAACATTCAATGCATTGTACAGAAAATGCGGCTTGATTTGTGCCTGTAAAAAGGCCATTTCCGAACGCACCGCTTCCTCCGCCGAATGACGCATGTTCAACAGCGTGCGCACACGCGCCTTTAATTCCTCAGCATCAACAGGCTTACGTAGAAAATCATTCGCTCCCGCCATAAAACCTGCGCGGATATCGCCGGGCAGGTCGCGTGCCGTCAGCAGCAACACTGGTAGCTCGGACAGGGAATATCGTTCCCGTATCCGTCGGCACAGCTCAATACCGGACATTTCCGGCATCATCCAATCCGTAATGACCAAGTCAAATCGAGTACGGCCATTCAGTATGTGAAGTGCCTCCTCGGCATGATCCACAGCCACTACGCTACAACCTGTGGTATATAATAGCTCCTCCAGCACCCGAAGATTGACCTCATCATCATCCACAGCCAGCACTTTGTAAGGAACAGTCTGAACTTGCTCTTGGGCATCCTCTTCATCCGGAATCACATTCTGACCCGACGTCACGCCAGGCTGCAATATAACCGCAGACGAAACATCTTTTTGAGCTTCATGTGCCAACGTTCCGGTCTGCGCTAATGGCAGTGTAAAATAAAAGGTCGAACCCTTACCCAATCTAGATTCTATCCGAATATGACCACCATGCAGCTCCACCAGACGACGGACTATGCCTAATCCAAGCCCTGTTCCACTGTATCCTTCATCCTCAGCATTCGCCCCTCGGTTAAAAGGTTCAAATATATGCGAAAGATGCTCTTGGGCAATACCGGACCCGGTGTCCTTCACACTGATTTCCATTTCGCGGTTCCCCGCTTTGGCAGAGATTACGATTTCGCCTTCCTCCGTAAATTTCACCGCATTACCCAACAAATTGTACAAAATTTGAATCAACCGATCCTCATCCGCATCCACCTTGGGCAACGAACTGGGCCATTCTTTGACAAATTGAAGCTTTTTCTTACCCACCGTATGACCCAATACCTCCAGCACAGAATTTACAGCTGCCTGTACATTAACAGGCCGACGATTTAAGGCTAATCTGCCATTTTTCAAATTAGAAAAATCCAGAATATCGTTAATTAAATAAGAAAGTCTGCGTCCTACATTCGCAATCAAGGCCAAGTTGTGCTTTTGCGGCTCATTGAATTGTGTCCCATAGCGGTCTAGCATGGATTGAGCGATATTAATAATTCCATGCAGAGGAGTGCGCAGCTCATGTGACGTGTTCGCCAGAAATTCGTCTTTTAACCCATCCAGTGTTAGCAACCGTCGTGACAGGTTCTCAACCTCCATAAACGAATGTACAAAACGTTTGGCCAGCAGAAGCGTTTGAGCCAATACGAATATGAGCATTTCATAGGCTGTCACCCCACGCACATCTCCCCAGCCCAAAATATACACAAAACTAGTCACTACAATCATAAGAATGCTCATAATACTAATGACTAGCAGTGCAGCGTCATCCGTCCGTTGAAGAAGTCCTCGAATCAAGATCAGTAATACATATCCCACACTGACTACACCAAAAAGAAGAATAAACGCTTCAAAGGATGAGAGTATCAGTGTAGGCAACAACAGCCCCATACCCAACATCAGTGCGGTTGTAATATTATAGAGGCGCAGCACGATCCGATTCATAACAATCTGCGTCGAAAGATGAACATAGCGGATCAAAAAATAGTAGAACAGCGTTGAAGAGAACGACTGTATTTTCAGTATCCATTCATAAGGTAAATCCGGTATTCCCCAAACCAGCAGCTTTTCTCCATGAGTCAGAATATAAAATAAAGCCGCGATGCAAAAACATCCTAAGTAAAGCAATGCCTTCTCCTTTTTACGTAAAAGGTATAGCATGATAAAAAATACGGTAGGAATAAAAAATCCAGCTACCAGTACGGTGTCCTCTGCCATCGCAACTTCCCGGCTATGCGCAATACTCTCGTAATCCCCAAATAACAGTGGATAAATGATTCCACCGGAGGAATAGCTATAATTAGCCACATGCACGGTAATATCAGCTGAATGTCCATCTACCGCTGCAAATCCAACATAGGGGGCATTGCCCTGCTTGCCCTTGTAGGCAGAAACAGAGGGAATGCCACTTGCTCCCACGTTTTCTCCATCAATCCATACTTGACTGGCGTTGCGAATGTTTTGCATATAGATGCCATACAGATTTTCCGCTTTTTCAGGCAACAGCACACGAATATGATAGGTTCCATATCCGGTCGCCTGTCCCTCAGGCATCCACTGATTCCATCTACCAGGCACATCTACAATCTTGGTAGAAGATCCCTTTTCCATCCCCAACTCTGAAGAACTCTGATGATTTACCCAATCCTTATCTTGCATTTCACGAAAGGATGAAGGTTGCACAAGCTGATTGGGGTAAAATTCCCACTCCCCTCCCAGCTGTACAGGGCCTTCCTTTTCGGGGTTCCAATTACGCAAATCAATAACACCGTTGTGAGCTTTCCAATGACTGTTCCCGGATAAAACACCCGACACTAACGGATACACCGGCAACGCAACCGCAAGCAGAAGTATAATAAAAAATAAAACCCCCTGTTTTTTCATAAATCCTCCGCTCTTTTCAATATCGTCTATCTTTTAGTATCGGTTATTCTAACCAGCTGTATTAGAAGCGCTGCCCATGCAAAAAGGGACGCCCGCCGCAGACAAAAATCTGTGCGGAATCGTCCCCTTCTAGACACCCTTTTACTCCCTATATTCCCCTTATTAAGGAATCATACCTTCATCATTACCACCGCCAGGAATCGAGCCTGAATCGTCTCCGCTGTTATCGCTCGGTGGCGTTGCTCCACCACTGCTGTCGCCACCTCCTGTTCCGCTGCTGTCGCTTGGCGGCGTTGCTCCACCGTTGCTGTCGCCGCTTCCTGTTCCGCTGCTATCGCTTGGTGGCGTTGCTCCACCGTTACTGTCGCCGCTTCCTGTTCCGCTGCTATCGCTTGGCGGCGTTGCTCCACCACTGCTGTCGCTGCTTCCTGTTCCGCCGCTATCGCTTGGTGGTGTTTCTCGACCGTTGCTGTCACTGCTTCCTGTTCCGCTGTTTTGTTGCTGGCTGGCTACAAAATCTTTATACTCCTGAATCGCATCTTCCAGATTCATATAATTTTTCTTAATTTCCGGCATAGGATAATACTGGTCCAGACGATTGAATGCATCCACTACTCTGTGAAAGTAGACCGTCGTAGGATCTGTACCATTTGCTGTGAGCAGATTGTTCGCAATTGTCTTGAGCTCATTGATATCATAATCAGTTACTATCCATTTGGATTGGTAGTTCGAAAACGCTGTAATCAAATCCGTGTTAGCCTGGTCTACCTGCAGCTGTGTGCTATCCGGAGTATTAAGCACAAGGTTTGCCTGATTAATTTGCCCTTGAAGTTCTTCGTTATCTTGTTCGGTATAATGACGACCGAACGTCTGAACTTCATTATTAGCTAAATTTATGTTGAAATTTAACAACGTGGTATCCACCGCTATTGGTACAGCATACTGGCTCTTTACCTGTTGCAATTCCTCGTATACGGGAACAACGTCTTGTAATTTAAAGCTGGACAAACCCAAGAAGATGGAGGCATGCTCTGAAGCAGAAGACAAGGCTTGCTGGGCTTCAGCGCTTAATGCGCCTGAATTCTGCACCAAAACTTCATTGATCGATGTCTGCATTTCAATGATTTCGTGTCTCAATTGTAGCCTTTTCTCGTTATACTTTTCAATATAGGTCCCTTTAGCCTGGCTTAATTGATTATAAGAGATCACCAATTGCTCCTCAGGGGTAAACGGCATCATGAGTGCAAAGTGCGCTTGTACTGTTTGTTGATCTAAAAGCTGCATTTCCGTATTCAAGTAATTACGAGCCACAGGGTCAGACAGCAGTTTAAGTTGAACATCTTGAACCAGCTGTTGCAGTTTTTCCCGAGTTGTAGCAGGCACTGGCGCAGTGAATTCCGCAAGTCTTTGACTCAGCTCCATGTTCAAGGTCAATACGTCCTGCTGCGTCATAGCGGTGTGCATCTTCTCTGTATATTCCTGAATGAGGTTGTCTAGTTCAGCATTTTGAGAACCACTCTGATCGTAGATAACCTGCGCTTCTTGTAAAGTATTTTTAAGCACTGAGAAGTCCGCTGCTTGTAGTGCCAAGAATGATTCTGTAGCAACTTCTATTTTTTGTGTCCATTCGTCCAACTGCTCAGTTGTAGCTAATGGATTCACATATACATTTAATCCTTCTCTCACTAAGGACTTGTAACGTGCTTTGTCTGTTTTCAAATTCTCCACGCGATCCGTTACATCAAGAAAATGCAGATAGGCATCTCTGAGTTTTACTGATGCATTGTAGACTTCAATTACTCGACGCAAGCTTTTTACTTCCCGATCCACAATATTTTGAGGCGCATTCCCTTCCAACACATTGTTGCCAAATTGAATAGCTTGACTTAGTGATTCATCCCAAAGAGGCGGGAATTCGTCGCCAACCATTCGGTTTTGTTCAAGGGTAGTCGAAGCTACCTGAATCAGTCTAACTAATTCCTGTGTTCCAATCACCGGTTCTGTGACTGAAGCTGTGTACACAGAAACATTCTGTTTCAATGTGCTGAGCGCTTGATCTACTTCTGACTGTGTAGCTGCTGTATTGTTCAGTACCAGCGTAGCTTGATTGATTGCTATGGACAGGCTTTCCTTCGCTACGGCCGTGTAAAGCGCCTGATCCGGTCCACCCTCACCTGCACGCTCCAGCAGTTCTTTGGCTGCATGGACTTCTGTCTCCAGCTGACTTCGGTCTACGCTAACAATGTCGCTGTCGTGTTTTTTCTTATCTTTGCTATCTGTGTCTGTGACAACCGATCCAGCAGAGGTTGAGTTCTTCGTACCATTTACGAGACTAACAGCCTCTTTCATCGCATCATAGTTAATGATAACATCCTGCGGCTGTTTTTGTTCCGGCAGGTTAAGCTGGTTGATTGTAGCTCCCTTAGCCAGCGTAATAAAGGGAACGCCCACATATTGTGATGCATCCAGCAAACCAATACTACCGCTAACCAACAGCTTGCCCAGTCCCTGTTGCAATGAAACACGGCTAATCGCGGCACTTCCCTCGGTCACGATCGATGCATCATTTTTCAGCGTCAGGTTGTCGATCTTCGTCGTCCCGGTTGCGGTCAGCTTGGCATCCTTGGAGCCAAGCTCCACACCGGACCATGCCGTATTTTCCAAAATGGCCGATACAGGCTGAGTTCCTGAGCCTTTGATTTCCAGAACGCCTGTGGAGGACATGTTCTTCAAGGTTACTGAGCCATTAACGATTAGGCGTCCCTCAAAAGATACACCCTTACCGTCAAAAACGCCGCCGTCTGCGTTAATTTCCAGCTTATTTACACCTGTCAGTGTACGCAAATTACGGTTAAGGTCGAATTTTGCCCCTTTTAATACAGCTTTGTTATTTTCACCGAACAAACCTTGCAAAGACCCTTCTAACTGGTAAGGGATATTTCCGATTCGAACGGTATTGCCCTCTGATTTCACTTCTCCTACCGGATGATCCAGCAGGCTGACGAATACTTCTGCACCACTCTCCCGGTTCAATGGATTTTTCAAATCCGTTGCAGAAGCATCCTCTGATAACAGACCGTAAGAGCGGGCAACCTGAACTGCATTTTGCTGTGCATTCGCTGTGCTGGCATCCTGTAAGTCCATTGCACGTACTAGTGACACGATCAGTTCTTCCTTGGTAATGGCATCCCCCGGACGGAACAGTTCCCCGTTGCCTGTCATATACCCGGCTGCACGTACAGCCTCAATATAGGGAGCACCCCATGCATCGGACGATACATCCATAAAAGAAGTCTGCGGCTGATTGTTAACTTCCAACTGGAACAGACTGCACAAAATTTTAGCCGCTTCTGCGCGGGTCAAATTCTTTTGTGCCATAAAATCGCCCTGCTTACCGCCTGTCATCAAACCCAAGGTGCGGGCTTGTGCTACAAATCCAGTTTCGCTTTGCGTATCTGCTGTCGCTGCATAAGCAGTCTGGACGCCGCCCACCCAAGGCAGAGATACGATTGAACCTGAAGCAATACCCAATACCATCGCAGATGCAATCCATTTATTTCGATTTACAAGTTTCAACATTTCCACTCCTAGACGCTATTTATTGGCATATATCCTGTTTTATCAAAGTCTTTAGTCATGTTTAGTTCTACGGATTATGCAACCAAGGAACTATGCTAAGAGAATTATACGAAACCCTACTGAACCGATTCTGAACAATTAGTCCTATATGAAGACATCCCCGCAACAAAATTGCTTGACTTGGAGTGAACTCCAAATGTAATAATATCCGGTGTAAGTAGCTGGAGTAGACTACATTTGAAGAAAACAATATCTAGGAAAGCGAGGTATAATCAAATGGACTATGTGAAACTTGGAAATACCGGCTTGGATGTATCCCGGCTTTGTCTTGGGTGTATGGGCTTTGGGGTTGCAGAACGGTGGATTCACCCATGGATACTAGATGAAGAGCGCAGTCGTCCCATTATAAAAAATGCCCTGGAGCTAGGTATTAATTTTTTTGATACCGCGAATGTATATTCAGATGGAACTAGCGAAGAAATTGTTGGACGGGCTTTAAAGGATTATACAAATCGAGATGAAATTGTCCTCGCGACAAAGGTTCATTTCCGTATGCATCACGGCCCGAATGGTGCGGGACTTTCCCGAAAGGCTATCATGAGTGAAATAGATAAGAGCCTTAAGCGACTGGGGACAGATTATGTGGATCTGTACCAAATCCATCGCTGGGATTACAATACCCCTATTGAAGAGACGATGGAAGCATTACATGATGTTGTGAAGGCCGGGAAGGCAAGATATATTGGTGCTTCTGCCATGTACGCATGGCAGTTTCTAAAGGCGTTACATGTCGCTGAAAAGAATGGATGGACCCGATTTGTATCAATGCAGAATCATTTAAATCTCTTATATCGCGAAGAGGAGAGAGAGATGCTGCCGCTTTGTAAGGAAGAAAAAATCGGTGTGATTCCATACAGCCCGCTTGCAGGTGGGAGATTGACACGTGATGTGCAAGAAACAACACATCGTTCCGAAACCGATCAAGTTGCGAAATCTAAATACGATGCGACTGCAGATACCGATCGATTGATCGTGGAGCAGGTTGCGGCAATCGCGGAAAAACGTGGAGTTCCCCGCGTTCAAATCGCACTTGCCTGGTTGCTACAGAAAGAACCGGTAACAGCTCCCATTATCGGTGCTACGAAAACGTCTCATCTTGAAGATGCAGTAGCTGCTCTTTCGATTACATTAACACCTGAAGAAATTGCATTACTGGAAGAGCCGTATGTTCCTCATCCGGTAGTTGGCGCTCAGTAAATATGGATGAAATGACAGTTTCGAAATAAGAAACGACAAGAACGCCCTATCCATTTACATAGGGCGTTTCTTGATCAGAAATCAGGAGGTGAAGTCTGCATGTTGATCGCAGAAGTAAGCAAAAAATTTGAACTATCTCAGGATACACTTCGCTATTATGAACGCATCGGACTTATTCCGCGTGTGAACCGTAATAAAAGTGGCATCAGGGATTACACGGAAGAAGATTGCAGATGGGTTGAATATATTAAATGTATGCGAGGCGTAGGACTTCCCATTGAAATTTTGATTGAGTATGTTAGGTTATTCCAACAGGGTGATGAAACGATGAATGCTAGAAAAGAACTCTTAATAGAGCAGCGCAAGCAGCTCATCGCAAAAATGAAAGATATGGAAAATGTGTTGGAACGCATGGATTATAAAATTACAAGCTATGAACAGACAATAGGTGAAAAAGAAAAACATCTAATTTAACCCCTGCGTGCTTTACGAGACAATAGGTTGCCCAAGGACTGAACACCTTGTACAAATAAGACTAGAATGATGACGGTAATCAGCATAACCAGCGTATCGAAACGTTGATAGCCATACGCGATCGCCAGATCGCCAATTCCGCCTCCGCCGACCGCACCAGCCATAGCAGTAGCACCAATCAGACCAATAGATGCTGTCGTTAACGACAAAATCAGAGAACTGAATGCCTCAGGAAGCAAAAAGTATCGAATGACCTGGAATGGAGTCGCCCCCATCGCATCTGCTGCCTCCAGTATCCCCGGATTTACCTCCAACAGCGAGTTTTCGACCAGCCTGCCGATATATGGCGCAATATATACAATCAAGGGGACAATTGCCGCACTGGTCCCAATGGATGTATTTACAATCAGACGAGTTAACGGAATGATCGCAATCAGCAAGATAATAAAGGGTAAGGAACGAACAATGTTTATGATTGGATTCAAAATATTGTGCAGCCATTTGTTCTCGAGAATTCCGCCCGGACGGGTGATGACGAGTAAAATACCGATAGGGATACCGATCAGGGCGCCAATGAATAATGATATGCTGACCATGAGCACGGATTCATACAAAGCTTCCCACAGTTGATCCCAGGTTATCGTGGTTCCTGTAATCATCATAGACTCTCTACCTCCTGAATATGGACTCCTTTGCTCTTGATAAAATCAACAGCCTGCTGAACGGCATGCTGCTCACCGCGCAGCTGGAGTGTCATATAGCCAATCGTCGTTTCTTGAATTTCCGTCATGTTGGCAAACAAAATGTTCACATGGATATCATGCTTTCGAATCAATTCATGAACCACTGGGTCGGAAGCTGCCTGTCCGATAAATTCCAGCTTGTAGATGCGTTGCGACTCTTGTTGCTCGAACGTCTGCAGTACACTGTCCGGCACTTGATCGTGAATAACTGTGCGTACAAAGCTTTGCGTCGTCGGGTGCTGCGGCTGCCCGAATACCTCCAGGACATTGCCCTGCTCGATGATTTCCCCTTTTTCCATTACGGCTACCTTGTTGCATATTCGCTGAATTACCGACATCTCATGGGTGATAATCAAAATGGTGATCTTGTATTCCTTGTTGATTTTGCGAAGCAAGTCGAGAATAGACTGTGTGGTCTGCGGATCAAGCGCCGAGGTTGCCTCATCACAGAGCAAAATGGATGGGTTGCTCGCAAGCGCCCGTGCAATCCCGACACGCTGCTTTTGTCCGCCGGAAAGCTCGTTGGGATAGCTGTTCGCCTTGTCCGACAATCCTATGAACGCCAAAAGCTCTTTTACACGCCCCTCTATTTCCCGTTTGTTGCGCTTAAGCAGCACCAACGGAATTGCAATGTTGTCGAACACCGTTTTTGATTCCAGCAGATTAAAATGCTGAAAAATCATTCCAATCTTCTTCCTTACCTTCCGCAGCCCAGAGGTCGAATAGGTATTTAACTGCTCCCCCTCAACAAGAACCTCTCCGCTGGTTACTTTCTCGAGACGATTGACCAAACGGATCAGCGTACTTTTCCCTGCACCACTGAATCCGATAAACCCGAAGATATCTCCTTTATCCACTTTGATATTTATATTTTTTAACGCTTCAATACTTAGGCCTTTTCTCACGTAGGTTTTGGATACATTCCTAAGTTCAATCATGAGTCCTAACTCCTTCCGTTCTCACAAGTATGTAAGATGTTCTGAGCTGATTGCTTTTCTTTGGCATGAACGATCGAATTAAATCCGAGTATTTTAGTAAGTTTTATAAAGTATACTACTTCGATTTAATATTCATGTCAATATGTGTTTTGAGTCTGGTTAGTTCATGTCCTTGCATAAATCGGCATGATATTGCAGATGGTATGAAATATGCCGAAGCATACACACCTTACCCGAACGGGACGGAAGCGGAGGAACATAGATGAAGCGAATATTTACCTTGTGGCTATGCGTTGCAGTTATGGGGATGTTGGCAGTTACGGCGGAACCGGCATGGGCCACTCAGACTATTGACGGACAGCCTTATCATTTTGGGTTTAAAAAAAGTAAGGGAGGGGAGCTTCCTTCTATCGCACAAGAAGGCTTTATGCACCTGATCGAAAGACAAGGTGGCATCTTTCTGGGGGATACGACTAAAAAAGAATTATTTCTCACTTTCGACAACGGCTATGAGAATGGGTATACTCCGAAAGTACTGGATGTATTGAAGGCCAAAAAGGTCCCAGCCGCCTTCTTTGTGACGGGGCATTTTGTAAAAGACCAGCCTGCTTTGATGCGACGCATGGCAAGTGAGGGTCATATTATCGGAAACCATTCATGGAGCCATCCTGATATGAGCACCATTTCTTCGGCAGAGATCCGGTCTGAGCTGGATCGGGTACGAAATGCATCGGCAGAGCTAACCGGGCAAAAAGAAATGAAATATGTCCGGCCGCCTCGCGGCATTTTTAGTGAAAAAGCATTAGCTTCCTGTCGAGAGGCCGGATATACGAGCGTATTCTGGTCTGTAGCTTATAAGGACTGGGACACAAATATTCAGCAAGGAACAGACTATGCCTATCGCCAAGTCATGAGCCAGCTCCACCCTGGTGCGGTCATTCTGCTCCATTCCGTATCCAAGGACAATGCCGAGGCGCTTGCTTCTATCATCGACGAGGCTCGCAAGCAAGGGTATGAGTTTAAAAGTCTAGACGACCTTAAGGTGAAACATTATCACTAAATAGTAACTGAATTTAATGAGAGCCGATACGTTATCAGCCCGATCTCACACCTGCCCATGGTAGCCAGTGTGAATCGGGCTTTTTAGTTTACGACCAAGGAAGGTAATGGATATAATGACTGTAAGAAATGAATTGGAAAGCACTATTTTTTGGAGGTACATCATGCATTTTGTATTTGATCTGGATGGAACGATTTGCTTCAAGGGGCAGTGTGTGTCGGATAAGATCGCAAGCTGTCTGGAACAATTGTCTCAAGCGGGACATGAAGTCATTTTTGCCTCGGCACGGCCGATTCGCGACATGTTACCCGTACTTCCTAAACGCTTTTACACCTATTCTCTGATTGGTGGCAACGGCTCTATGGTCTCCCAACAAGGCAATATAACTCACGTGGAATCCTTTTTACCGGAAGTGAAGAATGCCCTGCTCGCACTACTGGAGGAACACCAAACCACCTACCTGATTGACAGCGAGTGGGATTATGCATATACGGGTGCAGCTGATCATCCTATACTCAACAATGTGGATATCAGCAAGTTGGCGCAAAAGCTGCCTTTGGCTTCCCTGAAATCCATCGTAAAAATGCTCATTTTAACTGCTGACGATATGGATGAGCTGGCCGCCAAGCTTCTGCCGCTCGGCGTAGTCATCCATCAACACCGTAATGAACAAGTGCTGGACATCAGCCCGCAAAATATCCATAAATGGAACGCGCTTCAGAAGCTTGGTGTGCAGCCACGTCAATTTATCGCCTTCGGCAATGATGCGAATGATATTCCGATGTTCAGGGAGGCACACCATGCCGTCATGATTCATCACCATGCTGAACTGGCTGCCTTCGCGACTGAATCGATCCCTAATGAGGGGGAAAATCAAGAAGACCAGATTATCGCCAAAATACGTGAGTTGGCTGCAACAGTTACCATTTAGCCAAACGCCAAGAAAGGGAAGGTCTCTCTATGAGCCTTTTCTTCCCTTTACCATTCTACAGATAGCAACGCCTATTGCACGCTTAGCTTATACACTCTGGCTTCATATGGGCGCAGCTTCAAGGCATGCAGTTGTTCCCCTTGTACCGGCTCGTAGTTGGACAGCAGCAGCTCCGCCTTAGCGACAGGAAAGTCCTCCTCGGGCCAGTGGTACACCGGATCACGATCAAAGAAATTCAAAATGACCAGCAAACGCTCTTTTCCCAACATACGAGTGAATACATACAGCTCCGTATCTAGTGGCAACAGTAGCTTGTATTCGCCATAGACTATGACCTCATGTTGTTTGCGCAGAGCAATTAACTTGCGATAATAATGGAAAACCGAGTCCGGATTATTTCTTTCTGCCTCTGCATTAATGTGTGTGTAGTTATCGTTAATCTTCATCCACGGCTCTCCATCGGTAAATCCGGCCGCAGGACCAGCATCCCACTGCATAGGAGTGCGTGCATTATCCCGGCTTTTTCGCCAGATCGCCGCCATAATCTGTTCCTCCGGTTCACCTATCTTCCGTTGCTGCTCATAATAATTCAACGTTTCCACATCCCGGTAATCATCAATTGACGGGAATGCGATATTCGTCATGCCAATTTCCTCACCTTGATAAATATAAGGTGTACCCTCTAACATATGTGTGAAGGTTGCCAGCATTTTGGCTGACTCCACGCGATATTGTCCATCATTAGCAAATCGCGAGAGGGCCCGCGGCTGATCATGATTGTTCAGATAATTGGCATTCCATCCTTCCTCATGAAGCACTGTCTGCCAGCTGCTCATTATTTTTTTCAGCTCCACCAATGTCCACGGCTTGGATTTCCATTTTTCCGTCCCTAGCCCTTGTGCATCAATAAACATGTGTTCAAACTGGAAAACCATATTTAGCTCATGCCGTTGGTCACCCACATAATCAAGCGCCTGTTCCGGTCCTAAACCGGACGTTTCGCCGACCGTCATTAAGGGATAACGCTCCAGCACCTTTTCATTCAGTACCCTAAGAAGCACATGTACCTGCTCCAAATTGGAAAAAAGCTGATATGCCCTCACCAAGGTTCGTTTGTCAGGATTATCGGCATCCGGCAACCCTTCGGCTTTGACAATATGGGCAATGGCGTCAAAGCGGAAGCCATCGACTCCCTTTTTCAACCACCATTCCACCATGCGGTAGAGTTCGCCCACCATCTCTTCATTTTCCCAGTTCAGATCCGGCTGATGCTCGGAATACAGATGCATGTAATATTCGTCTGTAAGCTTGTCATATTTCCACACTGAACCGGAAAAATACGATTCCCAGTTGTTCGGATATCCGCCATTTTTGCCTGTTCGCCATATGTAGTAGTCCCGCTTCGGATTATCCTTGGACGAGCGTGACTCCGTAAACCACGGATGCTCATCCGATGTATGGTTTAATACCAAATCCATCATGATTTTGATGCCTCGTTCATGCGCCTGGTGAAGCAGTTCGTCAAAATCCTCCATTGTTCCAAACTCATCCATAATGGCATAATAATCACTAATATCATATCCGTTATCGTGATTGGGCGATTTATATACCGGACAAATCCAGATTACATCAATACCCAGCTCACACAAATAATTCAGCCTGGACAAAATGCCTCGCAAGTCTCCTTTACCGTCTCCGTCAGAATCCTGAAAACTGATCGGGTAAATCTGATATACAACGACTTCCTTCCACCATATTTTTCTAGGCATGTTTCCCTCCTGTAGCTTCTCTGTACATCCAATAGCTTATGCTCTTAACATACACGCAATACCTGTTTGCGAATCGTTGGTGAAGGGGAACAACAGTCTTGTAAGCTTGCTTCCGCGCATTAACAGAGCCGCTATAACCTACGGAGATTTATTTTAAAAAATATTTTGCAAAACAGGTTGTATAAGTGAACCTGGCGTTACCTATATTTATGAACTGCCCATATACATGTACTCAAAACGGTGCCACTTTTGAATAAAAGGAGGAATTTACATGAACCATCGACCCAAGGAGCCAAAGGATCTGATTGTGGAAACTGCTGTGATCCCGCCCAACATCCATGTGGATGTGGAGTCAGCCACTGAGGGGGGAACACGCCGCCTGATGCTTAGCGATAACCCGGAGACGCTTACCCATGTGACGGTACCTACCGAGCAAGCCACCCTGTGGCATGATGTGGTTCGCACCACAACGCGGACGGTCAAGCATCGCATTTTCGGCTGGCATTATAACAAACTCGACAGCGCTGCTAAATTGGGCATCACCGTAGAGAACAGAAGCGCTGCTGGACTGGAAGTACGTCATATTGAACGTGCCCTTAAGATTGTGCCTGAGGACGGCAACTGGATTATAGATGTCGGGCAGTCTATTGCCAAAAGTTGTTTGGCGGGTACGATGGAACGTCTGAAGCCAGCAGACCGTCATAAATTCGGCAAAGGCACCGCCCTGCTGGAGGAATTTGAGCTGCCCGAAGGATCGCTGGCCGGATTCATCTATGACCTCACAGTAGAATTTGCTGAAGGTCACGGCACGCTGGATTATGTGATTCGCACCGTGATCAGCAAGGATACGCAGACCGATCTGCGCCAGATTCATACGGATGCGCTTCCTCCCGTACCTCCACCACAGGCGCATCCACGAGGGGTGTGGTCCTTTTGCGAAACGAATGCGCGGATGCCAGAGTACGTGGTGGGGCAGAGCGCCAACTATCGGGCGTGTGCCACCAAAAAGCTGAACGGCGAGACTCCTGCCGATCTGCTGTTTACCGGGGAACGCAGCGAGCTGGGGCCTGCGCTAGATAATCGCGGACAATTCGGAACCATATACAACGCGACGATTCCCATCATTAATGACAGTGACGAGGACCGTACGGTCCGCATCTACGCCAATCCGCGTGGGGGCGCGTTCGCCGGGTCTGTGCGTGTGGATGATCGTGTTTATGGTATCCCTCTGCTACGAGATAATACCAAGGTATGCCGATTGGCTGATATCAGCGTCCCTCCCGGCAGATCCAGCTATGATTTCAGCTTCATGGTCGCCGGCAGTGCAACTACGCCGCTAGGTCTGTACGTCATCACACTATAGCTGTGCTCACGATGACTGAATGAGCGAACGTGGAGCCAAAATTTTCACAGGGTATGGTCTGCTCTATAGTAAATGGAGCTGTCCCAAAGCTGGTTTTAAACTTTATTGGACAGTCATGCTTCTTCATTAGTATAAAAAAAGCGCGAGTGCAAGGGTTATTTCCCCCTGTAGCTCGCGCTTTTTGGTTCATGCTTACCCGGTTTGTGTCAGAATAAATATCGCTCTATTTGAACCGCTGGACCTGCCTCGAAGGCATAATGGTCAACTCTGGAATATTGACATGCTCCGGCTGCTCTAGTGCATAAAGGGCAGCTTCTGCAACATCATCGGGATGCAGCGGCAAAACGCTCGAAGCAAACGCCCGAATTTCCTGCTCGGGATATCCGGCCACCTGCGAAAATTCCGTCGCCACCGCCCCGGGGTGAATCGCAGTTACACGAATTCCTTGTGTACTGGTCTCCAAACGCAATGCAGAGGCTATGGCGCTAACGCCGTACTTGGTAGCGCTGTATAGTCCCCCTCCGGCAACCACTTCCTTCGCTGCAATAGAGGAGACAATGACAACATCCCCCTTGGCCTGTTCCCTCATTGGCTGAAGTCCGTACTTCAGTGTCAGGACAAGACCGTGCACATTCGTCTTGTAAAGCTCCTCCCATCTTTCCAGTTCCACTTCTGCCAGTGGGCTTCGATACCCGAAGCCGGCATTCGCAACGATAATGTCAAGCCGCCCCCAGCGTTCAAGAATGACGTGGACCGCCTGCTGTACGTCTTCAGCTTTTTGGATATCGGCAGGTATTGCCATGACCTCGTACAATTCCTCTTGGTGCAAGTCACGAACCAATTCATCCAATCGCTCCTGACGGCGTGCCAATACAGCTACATACGCGCCTCGCTTTGCTAGTTTTTTTGCAATCGATGCCCCAATGCCGCTGCTTGCGCCTGTTACCAAAGCTACTTTCCCGGCCAGGCTTTCCTTCGCTTTCCAGGATAATTTCAACTCATCCAATATCATGTTAAACCCTCCCCAAGCTTATTTGGTTAAAAGCACGCGATGAACACCCTGGCTGCCTCCAGGAGCTGTACCTATATATAAATATCCGTCATGGTTTACAGCCGTGGTTACCCCATAAAGCGAGCCTTCAGGATCATGCCAGCTTCCGATGAGTTTACCCTGCGTATTAAGCTCCACAGCAAGCCCATGCTTCACAGGTGCGCTTGCACCGCTGAGCAGCGATTGAGGCAATTTGGCCATCATTCCAGCCAGCCACGGGCTTCCATGCATCTGATCTACAAAGGGAATACGTGTGGTGAAGAGACCGATCCAGAAATGGCCTTGATCATCACGCGTAATGTTATCTGGAAAACCGGCGAGATTATCCGCAAAAATATCCGAAGTCCCCTTCTTCGGCCCTTTGAGCCAGTATCGGGTCAATTGGTAGTGATACGACTCTGCCACAAGTACAAAATCTTCGTCCGCAGACAAGGCAACTCCGTTCGCAAAATAAAGGCCTTCCAACAGAACTGTCGTCTGCTTGGTCGCCGGATCATATTTCAGCAAACGTCCATGCGGCTTGTTCTCGGCGATTTCTTTGAAGACTACACTGCCATAATTCGAGGTGTCAGAAAAATAAACGGTACCATCTTTGGCAATATCCAGCTCGTTGGCCAAATAGATCGGTGTGCCGTCGACTTGATTGGTCAACACCGTCACGTTTCCGGAAGGATCTACCGACAGCAGCCCCTTCTTAACATCCGTAACGATCAGATTTCCACTTGCGTCAAACATAAGTCCATTGGGCGTTCCTTTGGTATCTGCATATAGCTGGGCCTTTTGCGGATTGCCCTTAGTATCAAAGGCAACCTTATAAATTTTCCCGTCGGAGTCTCCCGTATATAAATTCCCTTTCATGTCAAAGGTGATAAATTCCGGAAACTTAGGGGCATTTGTAACAAGCTCTGCGGAGCTGAGTTTGTTGTTTTGTTGCCATGGACCCGCTTGTTCAAAAGAGGGGGCCGAAGGTGCAAGCCATTTTGCAGGCTGGACAGGGGAAGGGATGAGCATAAAAATAAACACTCCCAGAAGGATTACCGCCAGCAGCGATAATCCGGTTCTGCGTACCCATTTACGGGGTTTCTTAGTCTTTCTTCCTTGAGAATCTTTGACAGATAAATCAGGTTTACTGGGCATTAGAGTGCCTCCTATGTGATGTGAATAATATTTCAGCATTTTGCATAATTCGATTCCCAACGCTCGAAAGTACACTATATAGACGAACTAAACCGTTTCGATCTATATATTGCTGATTTGAAATCGCTCTTGGGATTTATGCAAAATGCTCATTTATATTTGAACAACGATTTTACCGAAATACTGTTTTCCTTCAGCCAAAAGTGCGAAGGCTTCGCCAATTCGGCTGAGCGGGAATACCCGGTCGATGACAGGATGTAAACGATGGCGGGAAATGGCACGATTCATGTTTTCGAAATGTTCCCGGTTACCGACTTGGCTGCCGCGAATCGTCGCAGCCTTCTGCAAAATGCTGGTGACATCGAACTCAGGAATGGTCAAGCCCGATAAGAATCCGACCATGCTCACAGTCCCTCCGGTACGAAGTACATTGATGGATTGCGCCATTGTTGCCGCTCCCCCTACATCCAGGACATGGTCGACTCCGCCGCCTGTCAGCTCCAGAGCCACCTTATCCCACTCGGGAACTTCCGAATAGTTGATTGTCTGCCATGCGCCGAGAGCCTTTGCCCGTTCCAGCTTGTCATTGCTGCTCGATGTGATAATTACCCGTGCTCCTGCCATCAGAGAGAATTGAAGCCCAAAGATGGAAACGCCGCCTGTTCCTTGCAAGAGCACCGTATCCCCCGCTCGCAGCCCGCCGGATTCCATCAGCATGCTCCATGCGGTTAATGCCGCAATCGGCAAGGTGGAAGCCTCCTCCCAAGAAAGGTGATCCGGAATAGCGACGACCCCTTCTTCATGCAGAACGATATATTCAGCCGCCACTCCACTGAGCGGGCCTCCCAGACTGTCCTTTAAGACCTCCGCTCTCGTGCTCCCGCCAATGAATTTCTGTTGTAAATTTGCCGCTACCCTTTGTCCAACCTGAAATTTTGTCACCCCTTCGCCCACAGCTACAATTTCACCCGCTCCATCGGATAACGGAATGAAGGGAAATTGAATGCCGATCGGCATTACTCCGTTAATAATTACCAAATCTCGGTAATTCAGAGATGCTGCCCTTATGCGGATCAGAACTTCCAGCCGTCCCGGCACCGGTATGTCAAGTTCCGTCAAGGTTAACTCTTCAAAGCCAAAACCGTTTTTCAGTTGCACTGCTTTCATTTGGGTTGTCCTCCCTGTAATGTTAGACTTTTTACCTAGTATGGATACGATGTATTATGAAAGAAACACTGTTTCTTATACAATACACTGTATCCAATTGTCTTCAAGACGTCAATCTTTACTTTGAAAATAAAACGGTCATAAACTGCTTCCGGGCTTTTAACGTTCCTTACCAAGTAAAATTGGAGACTGGGTGGCTTCGATTGTCCAGAACTTGCTCAGGTGGGCAAGCATGACCAAAAAACGCGAGTTGCAGGGGTGAAATAACCTCTGCAACTCGCGTTTTTTACATTAATGGTGATAAAGCGCTGTCCAATAGAATTGAAATTTGCTTATGCCACAGCCTTATTTAAGCTCCAATTTTTATAAACTACGTCTACTTAAATTTGTTCCTGACTATATTACACTACTAAGTATAAAATTGGAGGGCGGACCAGGCTCCGGCTTGCCAAACAAATAACCCTGAGCCAGTGATACACCTGCTTCACGACAAAATTGAAAATCCTCCATCCGCTCTACTCCTTCAGCTAACACTTGGCCTCCAAAACGAAAAGCCGATTCTACAATCCCTGTAATTTGCCGCTTCTGATCACTATTACTATGACAGCCGTCAATTATACTGCGGTCAATTTTAACATAATCCGGCTGAAGGCAATTCATAAGTTCGGTCGTAGAATAACCTGCCCCCACATCGTCCAGGGCTACCGAAACTCCTCGATTGCGATATTGATCAAAGATATGATGCAGAAAATTAAGGTCGTCTATCTCTTCCGTTTCTACGACCTCAAATACAAAATCCTTCGTACTCATGGATAACCGATCAATCGTCTCAAAGGTGTGATTCAAGCAATAAGCCGGATTATAAATGGTGGAAGGAAGAAAGTTAATAAAACGTTTAATTCCCGCCGGAAGGCATGTTGCACTTTTTTCAATAGCGGAAATACGAGCCGAGCGATCCAGATGAGCATGCAAGCCAGCTTCACGGGCGATTTCAAACAGCCGGAAAGGCTGAAAAGGTCTCTCTGCATGTGACGGACGCAGCAAAAACTCAAACCCGATAATATCCAGCTTGTGGTCAACAATGGGCTGCATATGGCTGGAAAAACTTTGATCCTTAATAATACTCACGATATCTGGATGTTGCAGTCTGGCTTGCAATTGACTAAATAAAAGCCAGTCCTCATATCCTTCGATATGATGCAAACCCGTTACCACAACTTGCATATGGTTCAGGTATTCCTGCGGCAGACGAGCCAGTCCGTTAACCAGCTGTTCCAGCTCTGAACGGCTGTCAAAGCGAAACTCTATGCTGCCCTCACGCCCATGTTCCTGCTTCAGTTGTTCCGATAGCATACCCAAACCATCTAATGCTGGAGTAAGCGACACCCTGGAATGCCTAATTATGAGCAATCCTTGATCCTTAATAGGTAATATGATGCTGCAATTGCTGCATGCCATAATGGTCCTCCTCGGAACAATTTTCCGGTTTTTTCACCATTATATCACAAATAACTAGAACAAAAGCACTATATAATTACGTGTTTTTACAAAAAAGTAGCTTATTCTTAACGACAACTTAGGACTTAAGTACATATTCGACAAAAATCAGAAAACTTTTTACAATCATGATAAATTCGGGGCTGTTGTTTTTGGCATCAAAAAAAGCAGCAAATCTCTTGGTTAAAGAGACTTGCTGCTTCATTCTGATATTGAGTGGAAAATCCGAAGTTATTTGGACGCCTTCGGCTTCGTTGTTTTAGCTGGTTTAACAGCTGCAGGTTTGGTCGTTTTAACAGCTGGTTTTGCTGTCGCTTTCGCGGGAGCCACAGCTTCCTTTACAGGAGTCGTTGTTGCACTAGGCTTAGCGCCAGCTTTTAAGCTGTATTTGGCAAAGCCGTCTGCCGCGCTGCTCAAGTATGAAATTTGTTGATTTCCTGCCAGCACGTCTTTGGCATCAGGAGAGGACTCGAAAGTAACCTTTGCCTGACCAAAAGGAGCAAGAGACCAATTGCCATCCGCCGATGGATTAATCGTTCCGTTCGTACGGATATAGTCAATAATGACCTGGCGACTTTCATCCGGTGCTGCCATCACAATTCGTTTGCCATCTGGGTTGGCCAGTTTGGATGAGGAAGCACGATAGTTATTGGTGGCTACGATAAATTTCTGCGCAGGATCAATAGCCTTCCCATTGTATTGCAGATCCTTGATACGATGAGCTGAAGAATCAATAATAGTTCCCTTGGCATCATATCGTGCAGGCTGGGTTACATCAATCTGGTAATTCACACCGTCAATGACATCAAAATTGTAGGTTGGGAAATCTTTGTTGATCAGCGATTGCTCCTCAGTTTGCTTTGGATCAATGCGGTTGAACTGACCTGCAGACCACTCCAGCCACTCCTGAATTTCAGCACCGGTCACTTCTACAGCATGAACCGTGTTCGGATACACATACAGATCGGACACGTTTTTAATCGCTATCGTACCTTCAGGAATGTTGGTGTAATACTCGGCTCCGTTTCGACCACCGGCCTTGAATGGAGCGCCTGCCGACAATACGGGAAGTTTTTCGTATTCAGTTCCTTTAAGATGGTTTTGAACATACCATTTCTGTGCATTCGTTACGATTTGAATAGAAGGGTCGTCCTGCACTAATGCAAAATAACTGTTAATCGGTGCAGTCGTTGTTCCAACAGGTTGACGAATATAGTCCAGCGTTCCTTTATGCTCTTCCCTGATCGAATCTGTCAGTTTGTAGTCAGGAGTAAACTGCACAGCCTGGTTTGTGGTACTCACAACCGGACGCACTTGAGACTGGGAGTTGATTACGTTCCACTCGTTTTTTTTCTTTTCCAGGCTCAGATCAATAATCCCCAGATCCTTGCCCCATGAAGAAGCTTCCACGGCCGGTACGCCATTAATGGTTCCCTTATCCAGATCTACACCCTTCATATCTTTAAAATCAGGGCCAGGGAAAGATTTATGAGCATGCCCAAACAGAATAGCGTTAATTCCGTCCACCTGGCTCAAATATTTAACGGCATTCTCCATCATTGGCGTTTGTGGCACATCCTCATAACCTGTATGCGCAAGAACGACAATAATGTCGGCACCTTCCGTTTTCATTTGAGGAATAAACTTTTTCGCCGTTTCCACAATATCCTTCGTAACGACTTTATCCTTTAAATTGGCTTCATCCCACTGCATAATTTGAGGTGTGACCAAGCCGATTACGCCCACTCTAAGGATATGCTCTTGGCCCTTCTCGTCGGTTACCGTTTTATCAAGAATTCGATAAGGGGTAAAATAATTTTTAGTAGCTTGCCCCCCCTTATCAACATAAACATTCGCATTTACGTAAGGAAAATCGGCTCCCTTGAGCGACTTCTCCAGAAAGTCGAGGCCGTAGTTGAATTCGTGGTTGCCCACTGTCGCCGCATCATAGCCCATCAGGTTCATCATCTTGTAGACCGGATGGACACCGCCTTCTTTCTCGAAGGTTTTATTTCTGGCCATATAATCGCCTAATGGATTGCCCTGTAACAAATCACCGTTATCGAACAGCATGCTGTTTCTCGTTTCACTACGCGCCTGTTGGATCAAACCGGCTGTGCTAATCAGGCCATATTCGTTGGTTTCTTTGTCCGAATAGTAATCATAGTTCATCAGGGACGCATGAATATCCGTTGTTTCCATAATCCGCAAATTCACTGTAGCGCTATCGCGAGAATTGCTAGCTGCCCAGGATGGAGCGGCTGAAAACACCAGCATACTACAAGCTACAACTGCTGCTGTAAACCCTTTAAACCAATTTTTACGAAATAACAAAATATACCCCTCCTCATTAAGGTGTATGCCTCATATACATACTTTTGCACATATATGTAAGCCTTGAACCCACCATTTCTATTTTAATCCAACGCCAGGCAAAAGAGTAGTCATTTACTTAAATTATTTATGAAAAAATAATTAATTTTCTCAAAAAATAAAAACCAGCAAACCTCCTTAAAAACTCGGAGATTCACTGGTTTGTCGATTTATATTCTTATTATTTATTCCACACTTGGCGCTCAGTTTGCTGACCCACATACTCAATGCGTGTCGGATTCACGTCCAGAATGACATAATCGGGATCATCCGGTCCGGAAAACCATTCCTTCAAGGAATCGTTCCACACTTGTTTGCGCAGCCCCTCATCAGCTGTGATCTGGACGGTAGCCTCCACTTCTACGACTTCCTTCGTACCACCAACTTCATAACCCAGCAGCAGATAAGCATTCGGATTGTCCTTTAGCTCATCCACTTTATGCGTTTTGCGATCTGTCGCCAGATGAATGTTCATTCCATCGTTAAAAAGGGCCATATAGCGTACTTTTGGTTTGCCACCCTCTACCGTACCTAACGAGCAAAATTTGTTGTTATCCAAAGCCTTCACAATGGCTTGTTCCAGTTGGTTGCGATCCAATGTTTCCGTTTTACCCACAGTACAACAACTCCTTTTCACGAATTAGAATTCTCTACGGCCACGCCATTGGGCACCAGCCCATCTGAACCTACCTGCGTAGCTGTTCTAAAAATAACATGACCGGATCGAATCGGATTGATTCATGCTCATTTTCAGATCAAAGCTCACAGTAAAAGTGTACCCTGTCGTTCGGCAAATGAACCGTCATCTCTCCCTTCATGCTGGACAGACCCGCATTCAAGGCATATAATCGTCGTAGTAAACCCGAATAAATGAACCCATTAAACCATACAATGCCAGGGGTGCTGGAATCGGCCGGCTGAGAGTGTGTCCCAAGACACTGACCCTTACAACCTGATCTGGGTAATGCCAGCGTAGGAATGCTTAAGCAAGATGTGCCTTTTTTACATAGGACCATCCCTTACTTTGGTATATACAAGCGCAAGCGTCCCGGAAACTCGGGGCGCTTTTTTTATTGAAGATTATGTTGTTGGAAAGATCGCGTCCGGCAGATGTTATTTTTAGAAAATGGGGAACTTAAGCTGTCTGATTGGACGGATAACGGGTAATTAAAGGAGAGAACACAACGATGAAGCGCATGAAAATGTTAAGCCTGGGACTGATCAGTCTGTGGCTCATGGCCCTGATCCTGACCGCTTGCGGTGGAAGTGCCCCCACATCCCAAGAAGCGGCTCCCGCTACCGACACCCAAACGTCTACTCCGGCAAAGGGGCTCAAAGATGTTAAAGTCGTGCTCGACTGGACACCCAATACGAATCATACGGGACTCTATGTCGCTAAGGACAAAGGATTTTACGAAAAAGCGGGTTTGAATGTCCAAATTGTTCAACCTGGTTCAGGCGGAGCCGATCAAATGGTTGCTTCTAATGCTGCTCCTTTTGGTATTAGCTACCAAGAAGGCGTCACACAAGCTCGTACGCAAGGTGTGCCGCTTGTATCCATCGCTGCAGTGATTCAGCATAATACCTCAGGCTTCGCAGCCCCAGTAGATCGCGGAATTAAGAGCCCGAAAGATTTTGAAGGTAAAAAATACGGCGGTTGGGGCTCTCCCGTAGAAGAAGCGGTCATGAAATCCATCATGGATTCAGACAAAGGCGATGTGAGCAAAGTGAAGATCATCAACATGGGCAATGCAGACTATTTTACAGCCGTGAAGCGGGATATTGACTTTGCTTGGATTTTCTATGCATGGACCGGAATCGAAGCCCAGCTTCGAGGTGAGCCATTGGATATGCTGTATGTAAAAGATTATTCCAAAAGCCTTGATTACTATACGCCTGTAATTGTAAGCAACGAACAGACGATAGAAAATGATCCAGAGCTAGTCAAAGCATTCATGGACGCTACCGCACAAGGCTATGAATACACTATCGCCCATCCAGAAGAAGCTGCGGACATCTTAAGCAAAGCTGTACCAGAGCTGGATAAAAAACTGGTGCTCGCCAGCCAAAAATGGCTAAGCCCGCGTTATCAGGACGATGCCGCGCAATGGGGCGTGCAAAAAGCAGAGGTATGGCAAAACTATTCGGACTGGATGTACGAACGCAAGCTGCTCAGCAAGCCTTTGGAAGTCGATAAAGCCTTCACAAATGACTTCTTGCCCAAGCGCTGATCATTTGTTAAAACGCAAAATAAGACCGAACTAGAGAAGTGAACGAAGCGCCACTACGCAGTCGGATGCTGCCTCCCATCGCTGTTGTACCCAGAATTCTTTTATGAATATCCAGAGGTTGAAATCTGGGTACAAAGGCGAACGCTAACGCTTGTACAGCACCATTCCGCCCACTTCGTTCTCGTTCCACTTGGTTTATTCTTTAGTTTTTCATATTATCTAAGCGCTAAGTAGGTGCGCTTGTGTGTTAAAAATGCCACACAAACCAGCTTTAAAAACAGGGTGCTTTTAAGGCGGTTGGCAGCGGAGCGGTTCATTTGAATCTGGAAAAGCGCAGCGTTCGCCTTTGCCGTTGGATTCTTACCTTTTAAAATTTATTCAAAGAATCCCACGGCAACAGCGATCGTAAGATCAAATGAAACGCGAAGCGGTCTCCCCGCCTTAAACCACCATATTTTTTTAATAACACTCCAAATAAAGGACAGGTGAATTTGCATGGCTAACACACTGCTCAGTATTCAAGTAATCCCTAAAACTCCTAATAATGAGGACTCTTACCCGTATGTAGATAAGGCGATTGAGGTCATTCAGCGCTCCGGCGTCAAACATCAAGTGAATCCATTGGATACGACCATGGAGGGCGAGCTCGACGAGTTGCTGAAAGTGGTCAAAGAAATGCACGAGGCTTTGACGGAAGCGGGCAGTCCCAGCGTCATTTCACAGATCAAAATCGCACATAACCCACAAGGCATCAGCATGAACAAGCTGACCGAGAAATATCGCCCATGAATCCGAAAGGCAAGAACGCATCCTGGTGGAAAAGCGTATGGCCGCCCCTTGTGGCGGTCCTCTTCTTTTTAGCGGCCTGGCAGGGGGCGGTTTCCTATTTGCATGTTGAATCCTGGCTGCTGCCTGCTCCATCCCTCATCGTACAAGAGGGCATGGCACAAACGGCGCTGCTTGGTGCCCATACATGGGCTACGATTCGTCTGACACTTGCGGGATTCGCTATAGGGACAGCAACGGGACTGTTGATCGCCATCGTTCTTCATACAATTCCTTTTCTCAAATCCGCCCTGTATCCGCTGCTTATTCTGAGTCAAAACATTCCGATCATCGCTCTAGGGCCGCTGCTCATGGTGTGGTTTGGTTTTGGCGTGCTGCCCAAGCTGATGGTCATTACCCTAGTATGCTTTTTTCCCGTGGCTGTAGCGGCCATGGACGGGCTGACTCGAACAGACCGTACGATGATGAACTATATGCGGATGTCGGGTGCAAGCCGCATGGCTATTTTTATGAAGCTGGAGCTGCCACATTCCCTGCCGCAAGTCTTTTCTGGCGTTAAAATTGCTGCTACCTATAGTGTGATGGGTGCGATCATTGCGGAATGGATCGGAGCTAGTGAAGGAATTGGATATTATATGCTGCTGCAAAAATCAGCCTATCGCACGGACCTCATTTTTGCCGCCATCGGCATTATTGTTGCACTCAGCTTACTCATGTTTGTGGTTATTTTACTACTGGAGAAATGGCTGGTTCGCTGGAAACCCGATCAAGAGTAGCTTCCTCCTTGAATTACATACAGCAAAGAAAGGACGTGGCGCGTATGAGTCTGCATCCGACTGAATTATCATCACACAACGCGGCTAATGAACAACGAGCCGGGGAACAACAGAGTCCTTCAACTGCTCCTCCTGCTTTGGAATTGGACGGGATCAGCCTTGCCTTCCGCGAAAAGCGAAGCTTACTGCCCGTACTACAGGATGTATCCCTCACAGTCAAGCCGGGAGAATTCGTTTCCCTCATCGGTCCGTCAGGCAGCGGCAAAAGCACGCTGTTTCATATCATCGGTGGGCTACTCAAACCCCAGCAGGGACGTATCCGTATGCACGGACGGGACATGACTGGTGAACGTGGGCATATCAGCTATATGCCGCAGCAGCCCGCCCTTTTCCCGTGGCGTACCACGCTGAACAACGTACTGCTCGGGCAGGAAAATTCTCCACGTAAAAATAAAGCAGTACCCCCTCAGTACGCCAGTGAACGCGAGCGTCGCAAAGAAGCCTTGCAATGGCTCGAACAGGTTGGACTTGGTAAATTCGCCAAGGCGTATCCACATACGCTGTCTGGTGGAATGCAACAGCGCGCAGCCTTTCTTCGCGCACTGCTCAGCCCGCAGGAATTAATGCTGCTGGATGAGCCGTTCAGCGCACTCGATGCGCTGACACGTGCAGACATGCAGCAATGGTTATTACGGATGTGGGAAAAGAACCGCCGTTCTGTGCTGTTTATTACCCACAGCATTGAAGAAGCGTTGCTGCTCTCCGACCGCATCTATGTGCTGTCGGCGCGACCCGCTTCAGTGGTGCATGTCGTAGATGTTCCTTTTCCCCGCCCGCGTAGGGAAGAAATCACCCTCGATCCGCTCTTTATTGAATGGAAGCGGACCATGACCAGCTGGATGCGCGAGGAAAAACATAAACTGGACGGCGACATGGACACCACTGAAAGTGTCCGTAAAACTACCTCAGACGACGGGGTAAATCATTATGAATAATCTAAATAGGCTCTCTGCATTGAAATTGAACGCTTCCGCAACCGCTCCATTGATCGACGCGCATATTCATTTAGACAGCTACCCGCCCGAACAACAGGAATTACTGCTCGCTTCACTTGCCAATAGCAGCGTCCAAGCCGTGATAGCCGTGTCGATGCATCTGGGCTCCAGCCGAGCCAATCTGCAGTTAGCCAAGCGTTACCCCGGGCTGGTACGACCAGCCTTTGGCTTTCATCCCGAACAGGCTCTCCCACCGCAAGCTGAGCTTAACCTCTTGTTCGACTGGATGGGCGAACATGTACAGCAAATGGTCGCCGTGGGTGAAGTCGGCTTGCCCTATTACAATCGGCTGGAAGCCTCACAGAGCGGTTCACCTTTTGACCTCGCTCCCTACATAGTGCTACTAGAGCGCTTTATCCAGTTTGCAAGCAAGCATAACAAACCCATTGTCCTGCACGCCGTTTATGAGGACGCAGACATCGCCTGTGACCTTTTGGAACGTCATGGCATCACACAGGCGCATTTTCACTGGTTCAAGGGCTCTGCCGCCACGACCGAACGTATGGCCCGGAACGGCTATTATGTCTCCTTCACACCGGATCTCCTGTACGAAGAAGATATCTGCAGTTTGGCAAGACAGTATCCGTCTGATCAGATCATGGCAGAGACAGATGGTCCCTGGCCGTTCGAGGGACCTTTTACTGGACAAGAGACACATCCCCGGATGACTGCCGACGTCATTCGTGCGTACAGCAAGCTGACCCATCAAGATGAATCTGCCGTCCGTCAATTATTTTATGAAAACACGAGACGCTTTTACTCACTATCTGATTGATAAAGGCATACCAGCAAAGAACCTCCTTATTTACGCGGGACTTCATCATGCGTAAATAAGGAGGTTCTTTTATTTTGCAGAGTTTTTTGTCACTTCTCAGCTTTTATTGCTTCAAGAAACCCTTATGTTCCAAAAATGGCTTCAACTGCAAGCGTGCTGGCTCGGTCAGTCTCGCAGCCATTTGCTCAGACCATGGCGTAGAACGTTGACCGCCTGTACGTTCCTTCAAATATTCCGCAGATGTGTGATCGTATACCTCTACAGCTTTCATCGTCTGGTTTTTATCGTAACCGTTCATATGCATAACACCGGACAGTGGAAGACGTGGACGCAAGCCCGTTTCCTGATCCGGTACACCAATACACATACCGAACACTGGATACACCAGCTCTGGCAACCCTAACAACTCAGATACCTCTGCTATTTTAGTACGAATACCGCCGATGTAGACGATGCCCAGGCCCAGTGATTCAGCGGCTACCGCTGCATTTTGTGCAGCTAACGCGGCATCAATGGTCGCAACCGTATAATTTTCGACGGAACCTTCATAGGAAGGCTGACCTGGCTGATGGTGGAGCGTGACCTGCTTCAAACGATACAGGTCTGCGCACCATACCAGAAACGCAGGGCATTGCTCAACGTAAGCCTGCCCTCCTGCCAACTCGGCCAGTTTTGTCTTTAAAGAAGGCTCGGTAACGGCAATAACGGTATATGCCTGCACATTGCTGGACGAGGATGCCATTTGGCCAGCTGCCACAATAGCTGCGAGCTGCTCGTCGGTAATGGGGTCTGACTTGAATTTTCGCACAGACCGGTGGTTCATCAACAAGGAAATCGTATCATTCATGACTGCTTCACTCCTAATCCATAATATAAGCTCTTTATCTACTTCAAGCTGTGAGTATACGAAGAAGTTCTTGCATGCTTGCATGGCACTCCTACAAATATTATGGAACTTTCGCGAATGATAAGCAACCTGACGTGATGAAAGTTGAATGGTTTAAAAAAACAAACGCAACAAAAAGCAAGCACGCAGAAAACCAATTGTGCGTACTTGCTCTATACTCTGATAATAACTTTATCTCGCAACAGATGTCCGACAGCACGCTATCCTGCTAATACATCCATACATTCACAGCTTCACCCGTTGGAGACGCAGTGCATTCAGCACAACCGAAACAGAGCTAAATGCCATGGCTGCTCCCGCCAACCATGGGGCGAGGAAGCCCAAAGCGGCAATCGGAATACCGATCACGTTATAACCGAGCGCCCAAAACAGATTTTGCCGTATGTTTGTCATGGTCCGGCGGCTCATTTCGATCGCATCAGGAATGCTGTTCAGGTTGCCGCGCATGAGGGTAATATCCGCCGCCTCCATGGCCACATCCGTTCCCGTGCCCATCGCCATCCCAATATTAGCAGTAGCCAGTGCAGGCGCATCGTTAATACCATCTCCAACCATAGCTACGATCATGCCCTGCTCCTGAAGCCGTTTCACTTCTTCAGCCTTTCCTTCAGGCAGCACCTCCGCCAGCACTCGTTCAATTCCAGCCTCGGCGGCAACAGCCCGCGCAGTCCGTTCATTGTCACCCGTAATCATGATGACTTCAATGTTCATCGCGCGCAGACGGGTAACTGCCTCCCGTGAGGTTTCTTTAATCGTATCCGCCACGGCCACCAGTCCAGCATAGGAACCATCCACAGCAACAAGCATCGCGGTTTTGCCTGCGCTTTCCAGCTCATTCATATGCTGCTCAGCTGAGTCATCTATCGCGATGCCTTCCCTGCTCATCAATCGGCGTGTACCCGCCAATACCTGCTTACCTTCCACATGCGCCTTCACACCATAACCCGGAATATTTTCAAAATCTGTCGGTCCTACCAGCTCAATGCCTCGATCTGCAATCCCCTTTACAATGGCTTCCGCCAGCGGATGCTCCGAGCTTTTTTCTGCCGCACCGAGCAACCGCAGCAAATCCTTTTCAGCCAAGCCGCTTGCTCCAACCATCACATCCGTCAGCTCTGGCTTGCCATTCGTAACTGTACCTGTCTTATCCAACACCACTGCGTTGACTGAACGGGTCATCTCCAAATGCTCGCCGCCCTTGAACAAAATACCGTATTCAGCGGCACGTCCCGATCCTGCCATAATGGACGTTGGGGTTGCCAATCCGAGCGCACAAGGGCAAGCAATGACGAGAACTGCAATCATTTTCTCCAGTGAGCCTGCAAAATCAGTCGGCGTCACAAGGAAAAACCAGACGATAAAGGCCAACACAGCGATAGCAACAACAATGGGGACAAAAATACCGGAAATCTGATCTGCAATCCGCTGAATCGGGGCCTTGGAGTTTTGCGCATCTTCCACAACCTTAATAATGCGGGACAACGCCGTATCACCACCTACACGCTCAGCCTGAATACGTAGTACCCCGTTTTTATTGAGCGTCGCCCCTGTAACTGCGGAACCCGCTTCTTTTTCAACCGGAAGACTCTCACCACTTAACATGGATTCGTCCACTGCCGAACGTCCGTCCACGACCACACCATCGACAGGAATTTTCTCGCCGGGCCGTACAATAAAGATATCCTTCACACGTACCTGTTCGATCGGTATATCAAGCTCTTGTCCATCACGTACTACACGTGCCGTCGTAGCCTGTAGACTCATCAGGCTCTTGATCGCCTCGGACGAACGCCCTTTGGCTACCGCTTCAAACCATTTACCAACTAAAATAAGCGTAATTAGCACCGCGCTTGTCTCGTAATACAGCTCTGGCATGGTCATGACAGACATTCCCGCCATTCCCTCCATGACATCAGACGGACGCAGAGTAAGGTACAAGCTGTAAAAATAAGCCGCAGACGTACCCAGTGCAACTAACACATCCATATTCGAACTGCCGTTACGAAGCGCTTTGTACGCACCCACATAAAACTGCCAACCAATGACGAACTGAATCGGCGTTGTCAGCACTAGTTGGAACCATGGATTCAAAAACAGTTCTGGAACATAAATCCATGATGTAAAGGAAAAATGAGCCACCATCGCCCACAACAACGGAAATGACAGCACTGCGGACACAATCCACTTCCATTTTTTACGATGGATATCCTTACTGCGCACATCGGCGATATTGTCCTCAGCGCTCTGCGGGATCGCTCCGTAGCCTAGCTGTTCAATCTTGCTCACCAGATCACCAACCGCAATACTCCCCGCTGCATATTCCACATGAGCTGTTTCCATCGCCAAATTTACCGTGGCACCTGTTACACCAGGCATACGATTCAATCCCTTTTCAATCCGGGTTGCACAGGCCGCGCAAGTCATGCCCGTTACATTCAGATTGGCTTCTTCACTTACAGTTCCAAACCCAAGAGAAGCAATTTTATCGCGAAACTCAGGGATCTCCACCTGCTTGGGATCATAGGATATCGACGCCTGCTCCAAAGCCAAATTTACATTAGCCTGTGCTACACCGTCTATTCGATTTAAACCTTTCTCAATACGGCTTGCGCAAGCGGCACAGGACATCCCCGTAATATGAAGCGTTGTCTGCTTGTCACCGTCGGTCGCACGGTTTTCCATGGTAATCCTCCTCCTATACCCCAGTGGGGTATATCATATCCAAAAAGAAAAAGCTTCTAATATGGAAGCTTCTCCTTCGAAACAAGTCTGTCACACATAAAGCATCTTCAGCCTAAACAACATCATAGCCTTGGTCTTCAATGGCTGTTTTCAGAGCTTCAACGTTCAGCTTGGACTCGTCATATTCTACATTCACTTGTTTCGTTTCGAGGCTGACCTTGCCGGTAGCGCCCACTTTCTCCAAAGCCCCTTCTACTGCTTTCACGCAATGATTGCAGCTCATGCCTTCTACGTTCAATGTAACTTGTGCCATTTTCTTTTCCTCCTCAGGGGTACTTCCATACCCATAATGTGTATGAATACTACTCTTAACGGATTAGCTTCTTGACCGTAACCAGCAGCTCGTCAATCACTTCCTGCTCTCCTGCCTGCATGCGCTCAATGACACAGCTTTTCATGTGCCCTTCCAGCAGCAGCTTACCGACACCATTCAGCGCGGACTGGACAGCCGCAATCTGGTTCAGTACATCGTCACAGTAGGTATCCTTCTCAATCAAGCCCTTAATTCCGCGAACCTGACCTTCAATACGGTTTAACCGGGATACGAGGCTGTTCTTGAACTCTGCCGAATGATGACTTTTTCTAACTGTCTTTTCCCCGTCTGTTCCACAGTGATTCTCATGGACTTCAGTGTGGGAAACAGGTTGCTCCTCAGCCATACATCAGCCTCCTGTGTGGTGTATATATGCATTTATGCATTTGTTATATCCCTATCATAATATACCCCCATGGGGTATGTCAACATTCTGGAAAAATGTCACTTTTTCGCCCTATTTTAAGCCTTAGCGCGTGCTTCCTTAGCAAGTACAACAAAGCTTAATAGCGCACCAACCTCGGCTATAGCTATAACGACAGCCATCGGTACGGGGGTGGTTCCACTCCCCAAGCCTACTAGCGGTGAAGCGATGGAGCCAAGTAATAGAGGCAGCAAACCAAGCATGGCGGACGCACTGCCTGCGGAGCGCTGTTGACTCTGCATTGCCAATGAAGTCGTCGTTGTACTCACAATCCCTACGCAGGAAACGACAAAAAACAGAGGAACTAAAACAGCAAACAATTGGCCCCCGGTAAAAGCTACAGTAAGCAAGCTAATTCCGGCTACAGCCGCAATTACCAGACCCGACAAGAGTAACTGTCGTTCGCTGAAGCGACCCACGAGTCTACCCGTCAACTGCGAAAACAGTACAATCCCCAAACCATTCACTGCAAAAATGATGCTATACGTCTGAGGAGAAACCCCGAAAATATCCTGAAGCACAAATGGTGAGCCAGCGATATACGCGAACATCGCTCCTGTAATCAGCGCCTGCGAGAAGGCATAGCCCATAAAGCGTCGATCGGCAAACAAGTGACCGAGTGTTCCTAGCGTCTGCTTCAAGCCACCGGATGAGCGGCGGTTAGTTGGCAACGTTTCAGGCAAACCCAATACGACGGCAATCAGCATAGCCACGCCGACTACACAAAGCACCATGAATACACCACGCCAGGAAACAAAGTTCAAAATGACACCGCCCAGTACTGGTGCAGCAATGGGGGCCACGCCGTTCACCAGCATAAGTAGTGAGAAAAAACGTGTCAACTCTTTGCCCGAGTATAGATCACGGGCTACAGCTCTGGAAATCACGATCCCCGCCGACCCCGTAAGCCCTTGAATAAAGCGAAGCGCAATGAGCATACCGATATTCGGCGCAAACACGCATAACAGCGAAGCAGCAGCGTACAGGATGAGCGAGATCACCAGCGGTCCTCTGCGACCCCTTACATCGCTAAGCGGACCAGCAACGATCTGGCCAACAGCCAGTCCCAACAGACAGGCGGTCAAACTAAGCTGCGCCAGCGAAGTGGTCGTATGCAAATTGTCGGCTAATGTAGGCAGCGACGGCAAATACATATCTATGGACAACGGCCCGAAAGCACTCAATGCACCCAGGACAAAGGCGATCCATAATATTCGCGATTTGGTCATATCTGCGGCAACCATAACAGTATTCGATAACCGGTTCATAATAATAATCATCCTTTTCACAAAAATATAAACAATTACTTCAATACATCATAATATCACTCATTTCGTCTGGCTTCGAATAATTACACGCTAATCCGCAATTTTTTTTCAAAACTGCTATATATCAGGCAGGAATTTACCAATTTCAGGTCGAATTATACGGTAACCAAAACAAAAAATTTGTGGAATCTGGAGAATGATAATGGTCTATGATGGAGTGCTACTAGGTCTCATTGTAGGTCTGTTCAGAGGAGGCTGGCGGCAAGGTCTGATCCGTTTCAGTCAAATTCGCCTTATAGCCGGTTGGATGTTCCCCGTGCTGCTGCTGGTGCAATTCATTATTTTTTATTTCCAGGAAAAGTGGGCTTGGTTGGCAGCCATTAACGGGTATCTATTTATGGGAGTCTACGTGGTTGGATTGATATTTCTCTGGTTGAACAGACATCATAAGGGATTCAAGCTTATTATAATCGGCGTATTGATGAATTTTATCGTTATGGCGGTGAATGGCGGCAGGATGCCGGTCTCGTTGAGCGCTTCGGAGGTGCTGGGACCCTATTATACAAATATGCTTAAATCCGGAAGTGTCATCTCGAAACATTACATGATGGATGCGAGCACGCGTCTATCATTGCTTGGTGACATTATTCCTCTCTCCAAGCCCTATCCCCGCACACAGGTAATTAGTATTGGAGATGTTGTCATGAACTTCGGGATGTTCCTGTTTATCCAAAGCATTATGGTCGTGAAGAGAACTAAGGATAAGCAGCAAGAAACCAATCCCCGCCACGCTTAGTGCACACCTTATTCCAAGGAAGGGAGGGAACCCTATGAAAAACTTGAAATACTCCCGTGTGATTATCAATGCTATTATCGTAGCTTCTGTCATAATTGCTTTGACTTCCGGTTACAAAATCGGGGGCTAGTCACCGATAAGAAAAAAAGGAAGCACAGGCTCAACAAAACAGGCTGGATTCCGGCCTGTTTTTTCATGTGAAATTTTCGATTACAAAATTGTAAATTATCCCATTCACCCCTGGTAGCTTTGACATCAAGATACGACAAGGCAGGAGAAGAAATGATGAGTATAATAAAAAAGCTGCAAGAACGGGTTACCGCGACGGGAATATATGTGTTTTTCATATGTTTGGCAGGCGTGATCGTCCTCCTGTATACGAACCAATGGTCCTTTTTGCAGTATACGACAACAGAATGGGTCACGATCTATTCCCTGTTGGGAGCAGTTCTGATTCTGGAGCATTTTACATTCCAGCTACCACCGGCCAGTAACAAACAGTCCATGGATTCCTCCGTGTATCTGGCTTGTATTTTTGTGCATAGCACCGAAATTGCTATTCTGATTTTGTTGTTAAATGTAATCATTGCCATGTTCCGGCACACAGAGCTGTCCTGGTGGAAGCATACCGTCAATTTTTCCATTTACGCCCTTTCCATTTTCCTGTCTTCAACAGTATTTGAACTAAGCGGCGGAACGCAGGGGGCTTTAAACCAAGATCATTTCGCTTCCTACCTGCTGGCGTTGATTTGCTACTTTGCGGTGAACACCATCACACTGGGCATCTACTTTTATATCGCATACAAAGGGTCCTTCAATGAGCTTAAACAGGCTTTTTTGGCTGAATCCCTGCTCGTATACTTATGTACACTCATTCTGTCTTTGGTATTGACTACACTGATTTATAACAACGGCATTTTAGGACTTTTGCTGTTCCTTGGGCTAAGCATGCTCCTGTCTCACGCATTCAAGCAAATGTTCACGCTGTATCGGGAAATCGAAGAAAAAGCGAACATGGATCGCAGAACAGGGCTATACAATCACAGCTACTTCGAAAATACACTTGAAGCTGAATTAAATATATCCAGATCCGAGAATACTCCTCTCAGTCTGGCGCTGATTGATATTGATGATTTCAAAAAATACAATGATCATTTCGGTCATCTTAAAGGCGATCAGCTACTGGGATTTCTCGGTGAGTTTCTTAAAAAGGAAACCTCCGGCACCCACATCACCGTATCACGCTATGGTGGAGAAGAATTCACCCTGCTTATGCCCGGTCATACCGCTGAACAAGCATATGAAACAGTCAATGCTATTCGAAAAAGATTAAATGATTCTCGTTATGAGGGTGTTGAAATTTTTCCACACGGCTGTCTGTCCTTCTCCGCAGGTATTGCACAAAGCCGCATTGACATCTACGACAAATCACAGCTGGTCGATCTGGCGGATAAAGCCCTCTACTACGCCAAAAAACAGGGCAAAAACATCGTTCATACGCACGGAAGTTTAAATGAAGTGGAGCGCGAGGTTGATCTGGGGCAGGATATTCGTGATCTTGAGCAACAGCTTAATTTGTTCTTGTACAAGGATATTAACACCTTCAAGCATTCCAAACGGGTATTCAGATATGCAGCAGACATGAGCGATGTGCTTCAGCTCGGACCGGAGGATAAGCGACGTTTCATACTAGGCGCCCTCATTCATGACATTGGTAAACTGGAGATTCCCTGGAATATCCTCAATAAAAAAGAGAAGCTGTCCGGTGAGGAATGGCAGATGGTGCAAGCGCATGTCATGTGGGGCAAACGTATTGTCGAAGCCAACGAACGATTCATAGATTTGGTTCCTTTTGTGGAGCTGCATCATGAACGTTTTGACGGAGGAGGCTATCCATTTGGCTTTAAGGGCGAGCAAATTCCACGTTTATGTCGGATGCTGACGATCATCGACTCTTTTGACGCGATGACAACCGAGCGCCCCTATCAACCCACCAAAACGTTCGAGGAGGCCATTGAAGAACTACGTGCTTGCTCGGGTAGCCAATTCGATCCCAAACTAACGGCTATTTTTATCCATTATATTCAACATAAGCAATCTGCTTTCACGGATCTCATGGAAACAGGGCTCTAGTTCCTTCATAGGCTCTTCCTCTTTGCCCCTAGCGTGGTTGAAATCGTACTGAATTCAACCACGCTAGGGGTTTTCATATGATTGGCATTTTGTATAATGCTTATTATTTCAAATTTCATATAAATGTCATAATTCGCTCCATCTATTCACGCTATATGCACTATGATTAAGATAGGAAGGGGTTTGTCCGTCAGGATTTTGCAAAATTCGATTCCAGTCGCTCCAAAGTGCAATATCTAGACGAACTAGGCCATTTCGATCTATATATTGTTCATTGGAAGTCGCTTATTGGATTTTTGCAAAATCCTCCTGTATAAAATGTTACAAATGGGGATATCCTCGCTTCAAGTAATCGAGAGAAGGTGACTTCACAGGCATGTTGTACCTGTCCAGACCAGCCCGTGTGGCTTGTCTTTTATTGCTGTGTCTCCCCCTTCTGATCCTGTTTCCTCACTCTTCGTGGGCTCATGCATTTGTCATTGAATCCAGTCCGACCGAAAATCAGGTTTTGGACAAGTCGCCTTCTCAGGTGACCATCACCTTCAATGAAGATTTGCAATCTGCCTTCATGTCGATCAAAGTGACCGATGAAACAGGCAAGCGGGTCGACACAGGAAAAGCACAGCTTGACCCGAATCACAAAGCCACCATGGAAATTCAATTGGTTCCAGGGATGAAAAATGGAATTTACTCCGTCAATTGGAGAGCTTTATCCGCAGACGGACATCCGGTTAATGGAGTTATTCCATTTCAAGTGGGCAGTGGTTCCAATGCGCCTACCCATCAAGCTACCGCACCTGAAGGCTCAGGGACATCACGAATCGACTTAATCGCTGTCCGTTGGTTTCTTTACATAGGACTATCGCTGCTTTTTGGAGCGATTTGTTTCCGGCTGTTCATCTTACCGAGCATAAGCCAAGACAAGAATCAAAGTGAACAGCATAAGCAAAATCAGCGGCCCTTTGAAACATTGCCCCGCTGGACTAAGCTGCTATGGAGCGGCTACGGCATAACGTCTGCCGCCATTCTGATCAGCCTGCCACTTCAGGCTTCATGGGATGCCGGAGTTTCCATCAGGGAGGGCTTCTCACTCCCGATTCTCGGAGAAGCTCTCCAGTTTACTGGAGCCGGACAAATTTGGTTTATCCAGATGATTCTCGTGCTGCTCCTAAGCGTAACGCTGATTTACGCGCTGGATTACAGCATTTCGAATCGCCAGCGCCGTCTTTGGGGCTACAGCTCAGCTCTCCTAACGCTATGCCTCATGCTGTCCAAAGCCTTTGTCGGCCATCCGGCAGCGGCTACGCATCCAGCTCCAGCCATTGCGGCGGACTTCGTCCATCTCGCGGCAGCAACCTTTTGGATCGGCTCACTTGCCGTCATGGTCGTGTGCCTGCCGGTTGCCGGAGCAGAGTTGCCCGTATCCGAGCGGGCAACTCTGCGACAAGCCGCCTTGCGCCGCTTCGCCGGCTGGGGCATTGCGATGGTGGCAGCGTTACTCGCCACCGGTATATATGGAGCCGTGCTGTACATTCCGGCTCCCTCCATGCTGCTGAACACGTCCTATGGACTCGTTCTGCTCGGCAAAGCAGCGCTGCTGCTAGTCATGCTGGCCTTCGCGGCCAGCCAGTTCCGCAGCGCACGGCAAGCGGCGGCGAGCAAGCGAGCCGCTGGGGGATTGCGTGCCGAGTTGTCCGTCGGCCTGCTCGTGATGCTGTTGACCGCGGTGCTCACTCACCTGTCACCCGGCCAGGCACCTGCTATACCGTTTGAGGAGACTCGCACTACGGGCGGATACAACGTTACGCTCGCAGTCAGCCCCAATGCTGTGGGCAGCAATGAATTTAAGGTATCCGTTCAGGATAGCAAGGGTGCTGCCGTTTCAGGAATCCAGCAGGTTACATTAACGCTCACTCCAGCAGACCCTGACCAAGACCAACAGGAATTTGTTCTACCCGTGAAACAGCAACAGCCATTCCGCAGTCAGGAATTGATGACCTCCGAAGGAACATGGGCCGTAAAAGTACATGCTCTGACGGCATCACTCGATGCCGTTGATGCTGAATTCACCCTGCATGTAGGCGGTAAAAAATAATTATTTTATACTTAAAAGGAGCGAAATGAATATGAATACAACGATTCAAACAGCAAAATCCAGATTTTCCAGGTTTGCAACCTCTGTGGGTCTAATTGCGGCGGGTGCCTTACTTTTTGCAGGTATGGCCAGTGCACATGTGACAGTTAAGCCTTCTGTTTCACAACCTAATGCGTGGGAAACGTACACATTGAAAGTACCCGTGGAAAAAAACATTCCAACCACCAAAGTCGCCTTGAAAATTCCGAAAGAGGTCGTTTTCAAACAATACGAGCCTGTACCGGACTGGAAGGTAGCCACCGAAAAAGACAGCTCTGGCAAAGTAACCACCGTGACCTGGACGACTGAAAAAGACGGAATTCAAGCGGGTCAGTATCAGCGTTTCAGCTTTGTAGCGCAAAATGCAGACCAGAATACCGCAGCAGCCTGGGACGCCTTCCAATACTACAGTGACGGAAGTATCGTGGAATGGACAGGCGACGAAGGAAGTAACAATCCTCATTCTATTACCGAAATCACGGCGGATGCCACGTCCGCAACTCCTGCCCCTGCCGCAGACAACGGACACGATTCGGCGGGTACGGCAGCAGGTCACGCGAGTACAGATACAACTAAAGATAGCAGCAGCACCGCACCTGCTTCCAACAATGCTGTAGAAGCTGCACCTGCCGCTTCTGTTCCAGCCAGCTCTGTTGCACAAACGACAGCACTTGTCCTCTCGATCATTGCAGTCGTTCTTGGTGCCGCAGCTGTCGGCATTGCACTCAAGCGCCGCAAGTAATCTGGGTTACGTATAAAGTTAAGATCGTTTTAAAAAGAAAAAGCTGACACCTAGTTAAAGGGGTCAGCTTTTTTTGTATGAAAGAAAACGATTAATATTCAGCTTTAATACATACTCAGATTCATCTTATCCTATTATTTCACATTCACCTTTCTATCATTTTTTTGGTAAAATGGTAGATACCTCACGATTCTAACATGATAGCATTGCAATCTATTGAGCATAGGAGATCATAGGATGAAAATCGTAAATAAGGCTCTGTTATCTAGTGCTATTTTTCTGAGTACCGCAGCGGGCTTCTATAGCCCTTTGGCACAAGCCGAGACCGGTAAGATCAGCATTATGCTGGACGGATATCCATTACCGTTCCCCGTACAACCTGCCATGATGAACGGCACGACCATGGTTCCCTTTCGCGCTATTTCTGAGGCTCTTGGCATTACAGTGAAATGGGATCAAGCCAGCCAAAGCATCACTGCTACCAAGGCGCAAGGCTCTGCTACCAAGCAGGTGGTTCTAAAGATGGGTAGCCGCAATGCCACAGTGGACGGACAAACGGTTCAACTAACAGCCGCTCCGCAAACCGTGCACGGCAGCACGATGATTCCGCTGGGCTTTTTCGGGCAGCAGTTTGGAGCCACGGTGAACTGGAACCAGGGAACACGGACGGTCTCCATTACATCGCCACGTGAAGCTATGTATACAGTAGGCTTCTATGCGCTGTCTTCCTTTGACCAAAAATCCAAAATACCGGATTTTAACGCAGTTGCCTTCGGCTGGAGTCGAATTGATACGAACGGACAATTTACGACAAACGGCAAGGAATACAAATGGCCTCAAGCCGCTGGAACCGTAACACCGGAGTCCATTGTGCAGGAGGCAGACAGCCAGGGGACTTCCCCTTACCTGATGGTCTATTCCGGAGATGGCAATCACGAGCTGACCAAGGTTTTGGAAAATGCGCAGCTTCAAGAACAAACCATTTCCCAAATCGTCAGCACCGCCACCGACAAACAATTTAAAGGCATTACGCTAGACCTGGAAGGATTGGGCTGGAGCGGCGATAAAGCCAAAGCGCGTTCAGACTACAACGCCTTTATTAAAAAGCTATCGGCCAAAGCGCATCAGACCGGGCTCAAGCTCACCGTCGTTCTGCATCCGCTGAACAGCTCTTACTCTGGCTATGACTACAAAACGCTGGGCAATCTGGCGGACGATCTGATCATCATGGCCTATGATTACGGACAAAAGGCTACGCCTGAGCCTTTGGATAAAGTGGATGAAGCCATACAACTGGCCTTGAAGGAAACCTCGCGGGACAAGCTCATTTTGGGGATTTCGATGGGTAGTGAAAAAGATAGCACCGTTAACGCCAAGATCGGTTTAGCCAAACGTTATGACCTCAAAGGAATCGCTATCTGGCGCTTGGGCATCATTGGAGAAACGGCCTGGGCGCAGATGAACGAAGCCATCGAGTTTAAATAAGTGTATCAGACCTTATTCCGCCCGCTAATGATTTCTTATGCGTCTTCTATGAAATCATTTGGCGGGCTTTCTTCATGCCCTTTAACAAAAGTGCTTGCCTGATTTGGAAGTTGCCGTCACAGGCTCGCAACCCTGTTCTCCATAGAAGATCCCCCAGTCTCTCATAAAATCCAGCAACGGCCTTAACGTATCTCCCAACGGGGTAAGCGAGTATTCCACACGCGGTGGGTTCTCATTATAAATTTCACGGTGCACAATGCCATCTCTCTCCAGTTCACGCAACTGCAAGGTTAGCATCCGCTGGGTAATATTAGGCAAGGTCCGTCGGATTTCGTTATAGCGCCGCGGTCCTGTGGTCAAATGATACAAGATGACTCCCTTCCATTTGCCGCCTATAACCCCGACGGTTTTCGCTACCGGACATCCAAAATTAACGCTAACTGCATGCTCCATCTCCTGTGCCATGTATACCCCTTCTTTCTGTAGAATGTGCAGACCAATAGCCCCAGATGTATGACAAGGAACAAATATGTGCGTACTTGTTCCCTGCAAAAACTTTCTATATGATAACTATATATTCGATATTAGCTCTCATTATAGTAGCAGAAAACCCATAGAGTACCAACTAAACCCATTCCAAAAGGAGTACATTTTATGTCTAATACATCAGCTAAAAAACAAGAAATTCTGGACGCCTTTCTGTTCAGGCACGCCACGAAAGAATTCGATCCCAATCGCATCATACCAGAAGAGGATTTTCAGTTCATTCTCGAAACCGGGCGACTTTCTCCAAGCTCCGTTGGTTTTGAACCATGGCAGTTTGTAGTTGTACAAAATCAGGCATTGAGAGAAAAGCTGGCTGCAGTTTCCAGCGGCGGTCAAAAACAGATTCCTGCGGCTAGCCACGTCGTCCTGATTTTGGCGCGCAAGGATGTTCGTTATGATTCTCCTTACGTGGAGTATATGTATAAAGAGGTTAAAGGTATGTCTGAGGAGGACTTTGCTTCACTGCCAGGCCGCTATAAGATTTTCCAGGGCGAAAATCAACGCTTACTGGAAAACGAACGTACGTTATTTGACTGGGCTTCCAAGCAAACCTACATTGCCTTAGGCAATATGATGACAGCGGCGGCTCAGATCGGTATTGATTCCTGTCCAATTGAGGGCTTTAACTACGATCAGGTGCATGCCATTTTGGAGGAAGAAGGACTGCTGGAGAACGGGCTGCTCGATATTTCAGTCATTGCTGCCTTCGGTTATCGCGTTCATGAACCCAAACGGGAAAAATCCAGACAACCGCTGGAAAAGGTCACCCGCTGGATTCTATAATCTAATTTCCCGAGTCTCTTCCCAAACATTGAACATTGAAGCATCAAAAAAGCGGGCTTGCGGTATGTTCATCTGAATGATGAACATACCGCAGCCCGTCTTTTTCAGGTCACTTCAATCTCTATCAAAATACCCTTGGAAGCCAGGTTATCCAGGCACTCCTTCATATACTCATCGTCATGTTCCACATATGCACCCGCGCCTGCCAGTTCCTCACCCAGCTCCGCCTCCCAAGGCTCACACTGCTTACCGCGATACAACGGCTGTTCCCATAGTGGATCAACGTTATACCCTCTGCTTTTCATTTCGTCCATAATGAGCCTATGATAGCGCACCAGCAGCATTGGGTGATAATCGAACACATAATTCACGGTGGCGTGTGGCTTGCCCCACCCATTCCCGCGCAGGGCACAGCACTCACGATGTTGCCCCAGCAGTTGCGGACGGGGTAATTTGTCGATTAAATGTTCATGCCAAAGCCTCATGCTTCCACAACCTTACTGTAGCTTTTTCTGGTCTATTGGATTAGCATACGGATACCTGTCAGCACAATGCCGATCAGGAAGCCTGTAACTGCGCCGTTAATACGTATCCACTGCAAATCCTGTCCCAGTTTGTCCTCCATCAGTGCAATCAGGGATTTGTTATCCATTTTGTCTACATTTTCGCGTACCAAGTTACCAATTCGACTATGGTTGGCTTCCACCAGTCCAGTAATACCTTCCACAATTCGCACATTGATCTTGTCCAGCAGCTCGGTATTCCCTCTTAAATCAGTCAGCATCCGATCCAATAGCGGTAAAATATAGGTCTGCACATAGCTTCCGTCTTCCATGTAGTCCAATAAGCGTATACGCAGTTCTTCCATTTTGCCCAGCACTGACGCATCGCCTTCCCAGGCTTCAACAAGGCTACCCTTCCAGCCGTTCAACCCTTCCTGAACCGTATCTTTCGTCGTCAATCGGATCACCTGTGTTCTCAGACCATCCAGCACAGCCTGACGGCGCGGGTGCTCTTCTCTTTGCAGTTCTGCTACCTGATCCAGCAGGAAATGACGAATCATTTCACCCATACGCTCTTCGTTCAGATAGCCGAGGAATGCGTTCAAGGCAAACTGCATCAGCCCGCTCACCTGCAAACCGCTAACAGCCTGCATCCCTAAGGTGCCCAGCGTATAACCCGTTTCTGGTCGCAAAAGCCATGACTCGGCTTGCTCCAACGTGTAATCCAGTGCGCGGCGATCATAGCCCTTCTCGCTGGTTTGACGAGCAAGCGCCTCCAGCAGCGGTCCGGCGTCAACGTCAGTCACCTGCCGCTTGAGCTCCGCCACGATGACCGGAGCCAATTCCGCGAGCGGGAGCGACTGGACGAGACGCTTGGCAAGAACATCTATAGATGCTGCCGCCTCCGGGGTACGCACTCCTTTTTCCACACCGCCCAGCACCAAATCGGCCAAACGAATATCTGCAATTTTAGACGCAATGCTGTCTTTGTTTAGCAGGTTATTTTCCACGGTACTCACCAATGCATTCGTGAGCTTGTCCCTATTTTTAGGAAGCAGCGCCGTATGTGGTATCGGAATGCCTAGCGGATGGCGGAACAAAGCAGTGACAGCAAACCAGTCTGCCAGTCCCCCTACAAGTCCTGCCTCAAAAGCTCCGGCTAACAAACGAGCCCAGCCATATTGCTGGAAGGGCAATGTGGCTGCAAAGCCTGCCCCTAGAATAACGAGCGACCAAGCCGCTGCGGTTTTCGTACTTTTTGGTTTTCCCATCCTGTAATCCTCCAAACTGACTATCGAGTAAGTAAAGCACTATACCTGTATTACCCATCATATCATTGCCCGTGTCATTTCCAAAGTTAAAAGCACTTTTGATGAAACGCGCAAGGGCACTTTTTGCGTATTTTTTTATGCATATATCTCTCTTTTTTACATTCATGTTTGTGAACAAAATCACAGTAGTGGGCCCAAACTCTTATTTTCAATAATAAGCCTTACGAACCATTTTATCAGAACCAAGTCCCATTTTTTTTAAACCGAAAGGAGAAGTGAACAAGAAAGTTGAATGGGCATAAGATACCTTTTTTCAGTAGCATTTTGGTATTTGACCTCAGAAAGGATTTGAATCCATGATAACCCCAGATTCTTTCAACAGCATTCGACTTTTTCATATGGATTATCAGGTTAAATATCCATAAAAAGCGAGACTCCCATAAAGCTCACACACATATTTTGATATATAGACATATTTGTTGTGATAAAATAAACTTTTATAAATAGGAAATCATGTTTAATCAGCCATTATATATTGGTAAATCAAACCAAGATATGCTAGATAAAATTGCTTTTTTGTAAAGGAATTGAATATGACAACAGACCAAAAAAACAACTTGGGCCTCTGGAATAGCGATCCGGTCGTAATTGTACGTACTCCCTCCGCTTTTGCCAAGCAATCCCTTTTATATATTCAGGAATTAGGCTACTTCCAAAAAACCTCTGCTTTTACGATGGAAAGGAAAGAACTTGCCTCTTTTTTGCTTGTCTTTACGTTGTCTGGTAAGGGAGAATTACTGTACCGGGACAAGAAATATATCTTAAAACCTCAAGATTTGTTCTTTATTAATTGCGAGGAATATGTTCAATACAGTACCTCCGGTCATGAATCCTGGGAGTTTATCAGCCTGTACCTGTATGGCAACCTGATCGAAAATTTTTACGAACAATTTGCCAAGCATAATAAACCGGTCATTTCCATGCATAATCCGTATATTATATTGGATAAGCTCCATGCCCTGATTTGCGGGCAGTCTGACAGAAGTCTTTCCGCTGAGCTACTAACGTCCAGGCTCATTGGTGAAATACTGACGTTCATTTTGCAGCATCCCTATGATCATCCACATGTGAATGCTGAAACCCTCAGCGAAGTACGCCGGGTACAGCAATATTTGGATCAGTCTTACTGTGAGCGAATAACACTGGACTCGCTGGCAGATATGTTTGAATTAAACAAGTTTAATCTGGCTAAAAATTTCAAAAAGCAGATCGGTTTCTCTCCGATTGATTATCTCATTAATGTCCGTATCACAGCCGCTCAAAGCTGGCTTAAAACCAGTGACATGTCCATTGTGGATATCGCAAGGTACGTAGGGATTCCCAATACGAGCCATTTTATTAACCTATTCAAGGAGCATGTAGGAGAAACACCTCATTCCTTCCGCAAAAAATGGGGAAACCGTTCCAAGTTGTAAATGAGAGGTTACATGAAATCAGTTTGATAGATGATAGACGCACAAGCTATTCAAGTTAATGGCAAAACTGTCGAAAGGCAGTGACGCAAAACTATAGGGCCTTCCTATCCAGATGGCAGCCAGCTACCAGATGAACGAGCTTTTTATTATGTCTTTTTTACATAGATCCATCACAAATTGCTATGCCTCTCTCGAAGAAAGCCCTGATCACTATGATCAGGGCTTTTTTTCTATTGGGATAGTCATGTCAGCCTAGCATGCTGAATATACTAATTTCAAAGCATTACCCATATTACGATGAATAGGAGAATCACTTGGAGCATGAGAACAAAAATAAATGTTATGATCATTGTCTTATTGCTCATTGTCCAAAGCTTTTTCAGCGCAACGCTGGCTTACGCAGATGCTCCAGCCCCAGAACTGCCGCAGAGTGCTGTATCTGATCCTACACATACCGTTACAGATGCTGTATACGTTGTCCCAAACCTTGAACCTCCTGGGGAGATTCCTTCAAACACGGTCCCCTTCGTTCAAGGAGCAGTCAGTTCAAAATCTCAACATGATGCAGCTCCGCAGAGCATACTAACGAAGTTGAGTCTGACCGACGAAACAGGTCGTGTCATTGATGCGGTATATAGTCCCGGCAGCCAATTCGACATCGGATCAGCCATCCAACTAGGATATGAATGGGAGCTTCCTGACAATACCTATAAGTCAGGGGACACCTTCACCTTTCATTTACCAGAACAGTTTGTCATCTACTCTGATATCTCATCTCCGTTAGTCACTACCGACGGAACCGTGGGATACTTCACAGTAGATCGTCAGGGCAAGGTTATCATGACCTTTAACCAATATGTAGAGAATCACTCCAATGTCAGCGGTAAACTACAAGTTAAAACCGAGTTTACAAAAGAAACGGTGAAAGGCAGTACAGAAATCATCATTCCGATTCCGATCAAAGGCGGGGTGCAAACGGTCATCGTGAATGTCAAACCCCAGTCAGGGCCAACCCTAAGCAAACAAGGGAAAATAGCTGGCACAAACCAGATCGACTGGACCATTGATGTGAACAAACAGCTAAACACCGTAAAACATGCCCTCATCTCCGATCCCATTCCTTCAGGGCTGGAACTCAGAAGAGACTCTATCCGGCTCTATCATCTACAAATCAATATCGACGGCTCAACCGTTGTTCGAGACCTAGTAAATGCGAGTGAATATGCCATTGAAGCAGATCAAGCCGGGACAGGGTTTGTGATTCGTTTTCAAGACGATAGCATTAACACGGCCTATCAGATTCAATATTCCACGCGTATTATTGGCGACGAAACACGTTTTTCCAACACAGCGACACTTTCAGGAGATGCAATAGAGAACGTTGCTGCTACCGCTACTGTTCAGGTAGAACGTGGTGAAGAATTCTTGTCCAAAAAGGTTGAAAAATATGATCATGCCACACAAACACTCTCGTGGGCCATAAGATATAACTTCGGCGAGACAAAAATCCCCGAAGCCAAAGCTCTTTTAATTGATCATTTCAACAAAACTCAAGAGTTGCTGCCCGGTTCTTTGAAAGTATTTAAGGGAAACACACTGGAGGAACTCCCATCGTGGGCGTATACTGTCATCCCAGTTGATTATCCGGACCGCAACGGCTTCAAACTTCAATTCAACTTCGACGTAGATTCAGCCTATACCATCCGATACCAGACTCAAGCCAGAGGCCGTGTCTATGAAAATGAAAAAGTTATAAACATCATAACCTCAGATGGAACCCAGAAGATCGTATCGACGGAAATCATAAGTGGAGTTATGACTAAAATGTATGACACACCCAATTACAACACCAAAATCATACCTTGGGTGATTACCATCAATACGGACTTGTACACCATGAAAAATATTGTCATTCAGGATGTGTTTCCAAACGGGGGCTTGGCCTTGTTACCGGACACCCTGAAAATTCAAAGTGTTGACGGAACAACGGAGCTACGTGCGCCCACAGATTATGAGCTGGTTCCGCTATCACAGGACTATAAACAAGGATTTACGCTCATTTTTCATAAAACCATTCAGAAAGCTTATACGATCAAGTATTCAACCACCTATAATAATGACTGGAAAACGGATACGACGAAGCCTGAGTTTCGTAATAAATCCCTTATAGAATACCAGTTTGAAAACGGAGAAAGATCATCGCAAGACGTGGAGTGCCCAATCTGGCCGGACTTTATGACACAACGAAACGGTGCCAAGCAAGGAAGCTATAATGCGACCTTCAAGCTCATTACCTGGGACATTAAAGCTAACTACAATCGCAAGATTCTGAATCACGCGGAAGTGAGAGACCCCTTGTTGCAAGGTCAGAAGTTACTGCCCGCCTCCGTAAAGGTATACGATATGACCCTGCTGGGATGGTGGGATGGCGTACAAAAAGGGGCTGAAATCCCGGCAGATCAATACACCATTATTCCCCCCTCCGAGCAAAATGGTAATGAATTGCGTATCCAGTTCAAAAATAAGATACAGACTCCCTACTGGATTACCTTTCAAACTTCATTGGAAGGAGAACTGATTGAAAAGGAAATCCATAATCAAGCCCTTCTACTGGATGGACAAAAAACAGTCTCCGAATGGGCAGCGCAAGTCACGTTACCTCATGGCGGAGAATATGTCTCTAAAGTCGGTACACAAAATGGAAATAAGATCGATTGGAGCATCCGCATCAATGAAGGACAGTCCCATGTATCCAACGCTAAAATTATAGATCAGCCTAGCAACAATCAAATCCTAATTGAGGATTCCTTTCATTTGTACTCTACAATCATCGCTGCCAACGGAAATACCACCAAAGGCACCGAGTTGATTAGAAACCAAGATTACAAGCTGTATATCAAGACAGACGCTCAAGGCCAGCAAACTTTTGAAGTTTCTTTTGCCAAGGATATTTCCACTGCTTTTATACTTGAATACCAATCATTCATTCATGCTGAAGACAAAGCCAAGGTGAGTAATAAGGTTGCCTTTGAGGGGGAGCGCTTGACGACAGAGATGCGGGAAACCAGCCAGGAAATCATCGTGCGAACGTCTTCCGGCTCCGGTTCTGGCGGAGGTGTGACCGAAAGTCTTGAGCTGACCAAGGTAGATCAAGATATGCCTGACAAGGTACTGCCTGGCGCACAGTTTGCGCTCTATGATAAAGGTCAAAAAAGAGCCCCGCTCATTCAGACTACCAATGCGGAAGGCAAAATCATCTTTTCCTCCTTGCTTCATGACGATTACATCTTGGAAGAATTGGCAGCACCGGAGGGCTATAAAGTCACCGAGGGCAAGCTCGAGATCAAAATAGACGCAACACTGCGACAAAGTTCTGGTGTAAAGAGGGTTGTGATCACCAATCGTAAAGAAAAGAAAAACGACCCTTCACCCCCGTCCGGAGGCTCAGGTAAAAAACATGACAAAGATCCAGAAATACCCGATAATCCGTCTATAACCGTTCCTCCGTCATTGCCAAAGTCTCCGGAGGACATAGTCCCTCCACAGGAGGAACCTGCGCCTATACCGCCGGAGCCGGAGCCACCAGCCGTCATACCTCATCAAGATCCTCCTCCTCCGGTGGATTCGAAAGACGATCCCGAACCTAAGATCCGTCTCAAGGTTCCGGGAAAAGAACCTGAAGAGCCAGAGGATACACCTGCGTTACATCAATTGCCCCAAACAGGTGAAAGCAGCCCCGTTCCGTTCTATTTGACAGGCATAGCGATGGTTATATGGGGCGTATTTTTGAAATTCAGACGAACAAACAAAAAATAAAACCGATCACCTGCCCTGATCTCCCGACTCATTCCCGATTGGAATGAGTCGGGAATGGGGCATTTTTCAAAAAATATGTATAATCCGTATATTGCTTAGGGGAGGCGAGATTGCTGAGTCTGCGTAAACTTTCCTACGTATTTATTGTGTTAGGCTTACTTTTTATTTTGTTTCCTAAAGCGATGGAATGGAATGAGGATCGGGAACAAAGCAAGCTATTAAAAGCAGCCGAGCCACCATCAGGAAAAGGCGATGCGCTATCGACTCCCAGTCTTACAGACAGCTATGCTCGCTTGTCCACTCGTCTTACAGAAGTTCCGGTTAGTGAAGCACGACAAAATACTTCCCCATCCCCTGCTTCCATGGCAAGCGCTAATGAACAAACTCCCATAGCCACTATTAGTATAAGTCGTATTGCTTTAAAGCTCCCTGTATTGGAAGGCGCAACGAGGATAAATATGAGACACGCGGCTGTACATATGCCGGAAACGGGGACGCTGGGACAAGCGGGGAATGCCGCCATTGCTGCTCATCGAGCCCGTACCTCTGGACGTTTATTTAATCGTCTAAATGAATTGAAGATCGGGGATAAGATTGTTGTAAACACTCAGGGTAGCCAATATGTATATAGCGTTTATAGCCTGAAGGTGGTCGATCCTACGGACGTGTCTGTTCTGAAAAGCTTCAAAAAACAAAAGCTGCTTACACTGATTACATGTGATCCTCTCGTAAACCCCACCCATCGTCTCATTGTTCAGGCCAAACTAAGCACCTAAAGCTATTTTAAAGATCCTATTTCTATGAGTAAACATAAATCAGGCGGGCCATTCCTGTTCATTACAGAAATACACCCGCCAATGCTCACATCATAATTCAGTTGGATTCTTGGCAATCAGCTTGAAATCATCAAAGTGGAATCCTGGTGCAACCACACAGGTTACCAGCACGGGCTCATCCCCAAGCGGACGTGCCGTTTGCCATACTGCTCCTGGGACGAGTGCTTGTGGATGCTGTCCTGCCTCCACATCCGCACCGACGATAATCACAGTTTCTTCACCAGGCTCTTCTCCGCTTCCACCCAATTTCAACTCTACAGGGCTTCCGCTATGATATAACCACAGCTCATCAGAATGGACCACATGCCACTCGGAGAACTCGCCCGGATGCAGCAAGAAATACGTAGACGAAGCTGCAAAGCGCGGACCGGAATACACATCCGGCAGTACAGGCTTCGGAATTTGGAAATGGGCCTTCCACATCTCTTTGTACCAGCCGCCTTCTGGATGGGGCTCCATGCCCAATGCCGTTACTAGCGGTGAAATAGCTTTCGTCATTGTCTAACCTTCCTTTACCCTAAATTCCTTCTTCCCTACTGTAAAACATAGCGTTGCTTTTGTCACGTTTCTCCCTTGGCATGTCGAGGATCAATAGTTTATGTCAAATTTAATAACATAAAATTACGGATATTCATTCATTCCCAACATATAAATAACAGTTTACTAGCAAAAAACACACCAAAATACATTACACGTAAAGTTTAGTGACATAAAATCTTGTTTTTTATTGTAAGCTTATAGTATCATGAGAGAAATTTTTAAATTCTAATAGAGCTTGATCATGTCAATCCGTCTACTAAGCTATGTATCCAAGCCTAAAAAGGGGTGAGCTCTCTGATCCAGTTTCGCAATGTCAACAAGCATTACGGTCACTTCCATGTACTCAAAGACATTAATCTTCAGATTAAGGAGGGCGAGGTCGTCGTAATCATCGGTCCCTCCGGCTCGGGTAAAAGCACCTTGCTTCGCTGCATCAATCGTCTGGAAACGATATCGGATGGGGAGCTGATCGTTAACGAGATCCCTGTACACGACAAAAAGATTGATATTAATGCCTTCCGCCGCAATATCGGGATGGTGTTCCAACATTTCAATCTGTATCCCCACAAAAAGGTGATTGAAAACATTGTACTGGCACCTATGAAGGTACTGGGCATCTCGAAAGAAGAAGCGACCCAAACAGCCATCACCTATCTTAAGCGCGTCGGAATCGAAGAAAAGGCACAGAGCTACCCCGCCCAATTGTCCGGTGGACAGCAGCAGCGGGTCGCGATCGCCCGCGGGCTCGCGATGAATCCAAAAATTATGTTGTTTGACGAGCCTACTTCAGCTCTTGATCCCGAAACGATCGGGGAGGTACTGGATGTTATGCGCTCGCTCGCCCATCAGGGCATCACAATGGTCATTGTCACTCATGAAATGGGCTTTGCACGTGAAGTGGCGGACCGCGTGATTTTTATGGACAAAGGACAGATTTTGGAAGACAGCCAACCTGCCGAATTTTTTCAGAATCCGGGTGAAGAACGGGCTCGTCTGTTCCTGAGCCGTCTGATTCATCATTAAACAGACTACCAATGCAGCGTAAATCGAAAGGGGAATGTTCTGATGAGAAAAAGATTTCAATGGAGTACTTTGGTGCTGGTAGCTTTATCTTGTCTGCTCGTCTTGGCAGGCTGTGGAGGCAAAGAAGGAGCGGCAACGTCGGCGAATGAGCCGGCAGCAGTCAACGGGCTGAAAGCGATCAAACAGCGTGGCAAACTGGTCGTTGGTGTGAAATATGATACCAAGCTGTTCGGACTGAAAGACCCGGCTAGCGGAAAAGTAGAAGGCTTTGATATCGACATCGCCAAGGCTGTAGCCAAACATATTTTTGGCGATGAAACCAAGCTTGAACTAAAAGAAGTCACGTCCAAAACACGAATCACCTTATTGCAAAACGGGGACATTGACGCCATTATCGCGACGATGACCATTTCGGATGAACGTAAAAAGCAGGTCGATTTCAGCGATGTCTATTTTAACGCCGGGCAATCTCTGCTCGTGAAAAAGGGGAGCCCCATCACCGGGCTGGAGTCTCTGACCTCGAATACCAAGGTGCTCGCCGTGAAAGGCTCTACCTCCGCCAAAAATATCCGTGAAAAAGCACCTGAAGCAACGATATTGGAATTCGAAAACTATCAGGATGCTTTCAACGCCCTCAAAGCAGGTAAAGGAGAAGCCTTGACTACTGATAACTCTATTCTGCTCGGCATGCAGCAGCAAGACCCGAATTATACTCTTGTAGGCGGGAACTTCACAGAGGAACCTTACGGCATTGCAGTAAAGAAGGGGCAAACCGAACTGCTACAAGCTATTAATGATACGCTCAAGGAACTGAAAAGCAACGGTGAATACGATAAGCTCCACGAGCAATGGCTTGGGGTTAAACCCGAATAGTATTCTTGTGAAGGAGCCGCGATTGCGAGCTCCTTCCTTTCTTAAGTCTGGATAAGGAGGTAAATTCGCAGATGCTTACTTTTGATATCAACGTACTTTTCGATCATAGCGACCGTTTCAGAGAAGGCTTGCTTCATACCGTTCAAGCTAGTGTCATTGCCTTGATCGGAAGCTTTATTCTGGGGGCTATTATTGCCATCCTCCGAATTGCGCCTTTTAAATGGCTGAACTGGATCGGTACCGTCTATGTAGAGGTCATCCGCAATATCCCATTGCTGATCGTCGTACTGTTTTTTTATCTCGGACTTCCTACTTTGGGCATCCCTTTGGACGGATTCGTATCTGGAACGCTCGGATTGACTGTATACACAGCCTCCTTTATTGCTGAAGCCATACGTGCCGGCATTCAATCTGTGCCCAAGGGGCAATTTGAAGCGGCAAGGTCCTCCGGGTTGAGTTACAACCAGACGATGATCAGCATTATTTTACCGCAAGCCATCAAAATTGTACTGCCTGCGATCGGCAACCAATTCATTAATCTGGTCAAAAACTCTTCCGTGCTGGCTATTGTGGCCGGACTGGACCTAATGTATTACTCGGATCTCATTAACTCGGATACCTTCCTGCCCATCACAGTCTACGCCATCACGGCGCTGTTGTATCTTATCTTGACGGTTCCGCTTAGCTTTCTTGTACTATACATGGAACGGCGTCTGTCCAAAACATCCTAAGGAGGGAAGCCCGTATGGATTTCGGTGGATTGTTTGTGTGGCCTAATGTGCGTTTTATACTGGAGGGCTTCCTGCTCACGCTAGAGGTTGCTATTTACTCTATCGTGTTCAGCTTCGCTCTCGGTATCTTATTCGGCATCCTGCGCTATACCCGCTTACCTGTCATTTCACAGGTTGCAGCCTTTATCATTGATCTCATTCGCAATCTTCCATTATTGCTCATTATTTTCTTCATCGGTATGGTTTTACCATCCATCGGAATTTCGATTTCCCTCAAGTGGGCAGCCATTACAGGCCTGTCGATCTTCGAGGGAGCCATGATCGCCGAGATTGTGCGCAGCGGCCTGAATTCGGTCCATAAAGGACAGGTGGAAGCCGCACGTTCCTCCGGTCTAAGCTACTCTCAAACCTTGTGGCATATCATTCTGCCCCAAGCGCTTCGTCGCATGGTGCCTCCGATGGTCAGCCAGTTCATTTCCCTATTCAAGGATACCTCACTGGCTGTCATTATCAGTTTGCCGGAGCTGACGCATAACATTCAGATTGTCGGTGGGCAAAATCAATCCTTTGTCATTCCAGCCCTGCTGTTCGCAGCTTTCCTGTACTTTGCTGTCAATTACAGTATGTCACTGATTGCACGCAGGCTGGAAGTTCGTACACATTAAAGCTCCTGATACTCATTAGGGTTGCCACTAGTTGGAACGCACTATTAGTACAGCTTGTATCTTTTCAATCAATCGCTTCAACGCTTCTCCCTGATAACGGCCTGACTGATAAATCAACTCTAGTTGACCCTGGATCACGCCGCACAAAATAGGTACAGTGCAAAATTGTGAGCGATCCAATTCTGCCGCAAGGGACTCCGTCTGTAGGGTTACGGCAAGTCCCTCCTGCACCCAGCGCAGGATTGAAGGTATGGAATTTGTCTCCAAGACGGTTGCAAAGGGATACCCGCGATCACGGAAGCACTTCTCAATCAGCTTCCTGCCGGAATGACACTCTGGCTGCATCGCCCAGGGTACATGCCTCAATTCGTCCAGTGTAATGGATGAACGGTTGGAAAACACATGCTCTACGGGAACAACAAGACAGTAGTTCTCCGTACGAAGAGGAAGCTGGACAAGCCTTTCATCCGTACCCGAATGCAGCGTAATGCCAACATCCACTCGGTTATCCAGCAGCTGTTCTGTTACATCAAATGATGGATGGATGTGCAGGCTGACTTTAGGAAATGACTGATGAAAATGGATAAGCATTTCTTGTAATGGTTCCTCCAGCTCCGGTAATGCAATGCCAATCCGCAAACTCCCGCGTTGCTCGGTGCGCAACTCCTCAATGGAAGCCTTTGCTTGCTGTAAATCCTTGAGCGCATGTGCACTGTGTTGCAGCAACAATTTCCCGGCATCTGTCATTTTAATTTTCTTGCCTGCACGGTCAAAAAGTGTCATGCCCAATTCCTCTTCCAACGCCTTAATTTGCAAGCTAAGCGTGGGTTGGGAGATTCCGATCTTTTCCGAAGCTTTCGTAAAGTGCAGTTCCTCGCATACGGCAATGAAGTATTGAAGCTGACGTATTTCCGTCTTCTTTCTCTCCCTTCGAGAATCCCCAGAATGATTGCATGAAAAGGTCAAAAGAAGCGCAAAATCGGATCCATCCGGTTCGCGCTTCTTCTTCAGGTTATTGCGCTTTTTTGAGATTATTGGGCTACTTCTGCTTTTTCCGCAGTTAACGTAATATTCGCAAACGTGTCTGCATCATACTCCTTGCCACGGGTAATATCGTAATTAGCTACCCGATTATTCACTGCCTCCAACGAATAACGGAATAACGTCGGTACAATGGGCGCCTCCTCGCTCATATACGCCTGCCACTGATTGTATATATCTTTACGATAATTGTCGTCAAAGGCTTTCACAGACACCCCTTCCTGCAACAGCTTATCATTCTCTTCACTGGTAAAGCGCGAGTAGTTAAAGCTGGCTCCGCGTCCATACAGCCCACTAGGGTTTACATCTGTACCTGTACTCCATGCGCCGCCAAAAATATCAATGCCGGGGTCATCCTTCTGCACACGATCATAGAAAGAATTGAACTCAAGCAGACGACCGTCCACCAGCTCGACATGAAGTCCGACATCCTTCCAGTTTTGCAAATAAAACTTTGCCAGCGATTCAGCCGTCGCATCTCCGCTCATTGCCGCATAATGGAGCACCAGTTCCTTGCCCTTGGGGTCCTCACGGTATCCATCTCCATTGGTGTCCACATATCCTGCCTCGTCCAGCAGCTTTTTCGCCTTGTCTGGATCATATGTGATGCCCTTCGCATTCACATCATGATATCCCTTAAAGGCAGGCGGAATCAGGGATGTTGCTGGAATCCGAAGTCCATGATAGAGCTGCTTGCCGACCTGCTCATTATTCAGCGCATAGCCAAGGGCCTGACGCAATGACTTGTTCGCCAGCTTGGCGTTCGGGTCCATGATATTTAGATTCTTGGCCTGATCGAATTTGCCCATCTTAAAGCCCACATAGCTATAAGATAATTCCTCCTGACCGAGAAACTGTACATTTTTCGGATTGCTGGCCTCATTGTAACGGGTGGTTGGATAGCTGGCCCAGTCAACTTCTCCACTTTTCAGCGCCTCGGTAATGACATTCGGGTTCACCACCTTCAGATGAAGTCCATCCAACTTGGGCTCACCGTGGAAATAATCTTCATTTTTGACGAATTCCACAGATTCACCTGTGACCATTGATTTAATTTTGAACGGTCCATAGCCAATCGGATTTTTGCGGACAGGATCAGATCCGGCCATATCTTTCACGGGGATATTCTGAAACACCTTTTTCTCCAGTGGTGTAGACCACAGCCCCGATTTCACCGAAGGATTAGGTTCCTTAAAACGAATGGTAACCTCTTTCTCATTCAGCACCTTGATACCGGAAATGGTTTTGGCTTTACCTGCGTGATAATCCTCCATGCCCACAATGTTGGTCATAAAGCTATCATAACGCGGACCTTCGTAGTCTTTATGACCGATCACTTCATAGGAAAAAGCATAGTCCTCCGCCGTTACGGGATTACCATCCGTCCAGTTCAGTTTGGGATCAATTTTGACAGTCACCGCCTTATTGTCTGGGGAAAAGGAAATCGTCGCCGCCCCTTTATCGTCAATATTTAGATTGGAGTCAATCGAAAACATAGAAGGGTAGAAAAACTGGAAGACTTCAAAATCAGGATTGCCTTCATAAAATACAGGATTCAGAATACCTTCAAAAGGGGTATCAGACACGAGTGCATAATTGATGATGCCACCCTTAATCGGGGCCTTATCGTTCTTGATCGCCTTCGCCAGCGCTGTCGTATTCACCTGCTTGCTGTCGGACCCTGAGCCGCCTGTACCGTCAGACGATTTCCCTCCATTTGAAGCGGAAGGCGAGCCGCTGCATGCGGCCAGTGAAAGCACCAAAATTGCAGATAGAACAGGCAGAATTCCTTTTTTCCAGCGTTTAACCATTGCAAATCCCTCCTTGTCATTGTCCTTATCCTTGAACTTCGTTTAACCCAGTCGTTGTCTAGCATCCGTGGCGCGTTTGAGCGCCTGACCAATAAAGTTAATCGCCAGCATTAACACCAAAATAAGCAGTGAGGCAGGCAACCACATCCACCAGCTATTCTGCAAAACATCCGGGTCATTCGCATAACTCACCAGTGTACCCAAGCTTGGCGTAGATTCCGGTAAGCCAAAGCCGAGATAAGAAAGCCCGGTCTCAATCCCGATATTTCCCGCGAGGCTGAGGGTCAGATTAACGATCACGACCGAGCTAAGATTAGGCAGCACGCCAAACCAGATGATTTTCCAATTGGGTGTGCCAAGGGTTTTGGAAGCCTGCACATAATCCAGTTCGCGCTCCGACAACACCTTGGCCCGGATCAGACGTGCTTTTCCAATCCATAAAAAGGCGGTCATAATGAAAATAAAGGACCCTATCCCGCTTTTGGGTACAATGCTGACAAACACGATGACCAGCATCAAAAATGGAAGTACCAGAATAAAATCAATGATCCGCATGATGATGTTATCGACCAGCCCCCCATAAAAACCAGCCAGCAAACCTAACGTTAAGCCAATAGCGGCGGATAACAATGTAATCGTAAAGCCGATGGTGAAGGAATTGCGGGCTCCAATGACCAGCTGACCGAAAATATCCCTACCCGCTCGGTCTGTACCCAGCCAATGCACTGAGCCGGGAGCTTCACGGATTGCGCCCAAATCCACCGTCGTGACTACATCCTGATTTACAAACAGGACAGAGGCATAGATAAAGATCAAAAACAGAATTACAAAGCCAATGGAAACCAAGGCCATTTTGTCACGCACCAGCTCACGACGTAGTACAGACCAACTGGATGGTGATTCACGAATGATTTCCGGCGTGAAGGCCTCCTCCACCTGTATAGACACCATAATCCCTCCCTTTCTCTAGACTTGTTCGCTATTCAATTCGAATGCGGGGATCAACTTTACTTAGGATGACATCAGATAAAAGGGTCCCTAATAGCGCCAAGAAGCCAGAGATCATGACCAACGCGTTCACGACTGAAAAATCCCGTTGAGTGATGGACTGGAGAAATAATTGGCCCAACCCCGGATAACCGAAAATAGATTCAAGGAAAATATTTCCTGCAATTACTCCCGTCAGGTCATAGCCCAAAAAGGCAGCAATCGGCAATAGAGAGTTTTTGAAAATATGGCGAGAATAAATTTTACCTTCGGGCACCCCTTTGGAACGCGCTGTTTTCACAAAATCCTTCAGTCGTGTGTCAATGACCTCATTGCGCAAATACTGAATCGTAGCCGTTGTACTGAGCAATGCGCCTGTAACCGCCGGTAAAATGAGATGATACGACTTGTTCACATAATATGACCATGTTCCCGGCTCCACGCCTACATCCACACTGCCGCTGGTTGGAAACCAGCCAAGCCTGAATCCGAATACGTATAGCAGCAACAACGCGAGTATAAATAGAGGTGTCGCAAAGCTGAGATAGGTATAGCCCACTACGGCTTTGTCCAGCAGACTATGCTGATAACGACCGCTGAGTACGCCGAGCGGAATGGCGATCAGATACGTCAGAACCAGAATTACTACGCCCAGAAAAAACGTGTTTCCCAGACGGCTGCCAATCAGATCGGTAACGCTAATTTTATGTACATAAGATTTGCCTAGATCCCCGTGAGCAAGCTGGACGAGCCAGTTCCCATACTGCACCCACACCGGGTCATTCAGTCCCAGTCTTTGTCGCTGTTCTTCCAGTGCAGCCGGATTCAGATTGGGTGTCGATGTAATAAGTCCTGTCAGGGCATCCCCCGGCATAGCCTTAGCCAGGAAAAATATAAGCACGCTCAGTGCAAAAAGTTGAGGGATCATAACCAGCAGCCGACGCAGTGTAAATTTCCACATTTCTGTACCCCCTTATGGTAGCGCGACTTGATGGGATGGACTTACTGATTTTAGTGCAAACGGCTTTCCACTCGCGTCTAGATGTTTGGGCAGCTCTGTTTTGTAGGAGGATAAAAGCATTCGCCTTTTCTTGGCATTTTCCAGCCGTTTTGTAGGATCAATATTGGGAATGGTTGCAATGAGGCGCTGGGTATACAGATGCTGTGGACGCTCATAAATGTCTTGCTCGCTCCCCTGCTCCACTAGACGGCCTCGGTACATAATACCGATTTGGTCACACATATGGCGGATAATACCTAGGTCATGACTAATGAACAAATACGTTAAATTAAACTCCCGCTGCACATCCTTCATAAAATTAAGCACTTGTGCCTGCACGGAAACGTCCAGCGCCGACACCGGCTCATCTGCAATGATCAGCTTGGGGTTTAATGTCAGCGCACGCGCGATCCCGATCCGCTGCCGTTGCCCCCCGGAAAATTCATGCGGATATTTGTAGGCTGCATCGGCGTTCAAGCCGACCTTTTCCAGCAACGTCTGTACTTTCCTCCGTTCTTCCTCACTGCTCAGCCTTTCAAAATTTCGCAGCGGTTCAGCAATGACATCCAATACGCGTTTGCGCGGGTTGAGCGAAGAGTAGGGGTCCTGAAAAATCATCTGAATGTTTCTACGCAGCGGATGACGGTTGTTACGGCTCAGAGCCGCAAGGTCCTTTCCCTTAAAAAGAATCCGTCCGCTCGTCAGCTTATTTAGACCGATAATCGTCCTGCCTGTCGTCGTTTTTCCACAGCCGGATTCTCCCACCAGCCCGTATGTCTGGCCTGCCTCAATGCTGATCGACACGCCATCCACTGCTTTCACCTGATCGATAACACGCTGGAAGAAACCACCGCGCACCGGATAGTGGACCCTCAAATCATTTAACTCCAGTAGTGCCATGAGCAGCTTCCCCCTTTGCCTCGTGTTCAAAATGAAAATGCTGGTAACATGTACAACGGACCCAATGTCCAGCGGAAATTTCATTTAGTTGGGGATGGTCTTCATGCACTCTCTGCTGAATCCAGGGAATACGCGGGGCAAAGCGACAGCTATTGCGGGGGATATCTTGTAATGAGGGAACAATGCCGCCGATGACATGCAGTGATTCCCCCTTGGTATGCGATCCCGGCATGGAAGCAAGCAAAGAACGCGTATACGGATGCTGTGGATGCCTGAATAATTCAAAAACATCAGCGCTCTCCACGATTTCTCCGGCATACATGACCACCACGCGGTCGGCTACTTCTGCCACAACACCAAGATCGTGCGTAATCAGGATAATTCCACTTCCGGTCTCCTGTTGAAGCTGTTTGAGCAAGTCGAGAATTTGCGATTGGATCGTTACATCGAGCGCGGTAGTTGGTTCATCTGCAATAATAAGAGAAGGTCGGCAAGCTATGGCAATTGCGATCATCACACGCTGTCGCATCCCTCCTGACAGTTCATGCGGATACTGCTCATACACACGCACAGGATTCGGTATATCTACGTTTTCCAGCAGCTCCAGCACACGTTCCCTTTTTTGCTTCGTAGATAGTGACGTATGATAATCAAGATTTTCCTCAATCTGCTTGCCAATGCTCATCAACGGGTTGAGTGCTGTCAGTGGGTCCTGAAAGATCATGCCAATGCCCGCTCCGCGGATTTTATTCATTTGCCCTGAAGAAAGACGGTTAAGGTCCGTACCTTTAAAAAGGACCTCTCCCTCTACACGTGTGCGTTCCATGTCATGCAGTTGTGCGATCGAAAGCGCCAGCGCGCTTTTGCCACAGCCGGATTCTCCGACTACAGCCAGCACTTCATTGGGGTTGACCGTCAGATCCAGATGGTCGACTGCGGGGTGATATTGATCCTTGATGCGAAAAGATACGGATAATCCTTTAATTTCCAACACGGGTTCGGTATTCAATGCGCGCTTCCTCCATTCTCCATGGTCTTGTCCCGCTTATTCTCACCATGTTTGATGTTTAAAACCTCTCATGAACATTACATACCGTTTTTATCGGAATAATTTGAATACATCCTATCACCAGTATATGGATATATCAATTAAGATTATGCTATCAACATCATTTAAAAAATCAATGATCCAGCAGTAGCGCGGCCTTTCTGGCACAAAATGTAATGAAATAACCAACCACAGGTTAATTTTCATTACAAAAAAAGTCGTTTGATCCCTCCGCAGGGATCAAACGACTAACTAATACCAGCTCACATTGAGCTTCTGGCGATAATTATGAAGCCGCTCCATAGGAGCCAGACTTGAACGTTCTAGGATCGTACCATTTGTAACCTGCTGCCGGAGCAGACCAAGGCTCAGGCTGCGGTTCCGTGGAAGCCGCAGGCTCCTCGAATGGCAGAAGCTTCGTTGGTTGATCCAGAGTCAAACCTTCCACATCGGACAATTTCGTGTAGTCCTGCTTCCATGCAAGCCATTGGACCGTTTGCACCAGGAAGGTGGAATCATCCACTTCTTTAAAACCATCATATGTCTTCTTCGACTGTCCGTTTTCCTCACGCACATATTTCGGTGTAGCATCTTCTACAGGGGAAGAATCACCGATGAACGCTGCCTTGCCTTGACCTACCTTGGAGATAGCGGCATAAGGTCCTTCCGCACGGCCCCCGCCGTTATAAACTCCCTGGTCTACCGCATTCCCCCATTTTTTCGTGCCTGAAGGGATATAAGCAATGCCTTTAGCCTTGGTAGGATCAATAATAGCCAGCGTAGATCCTGCATGCATTGCAATCGAGCGCACACCCTTGGTAATGCCGAAAGATTGATCTGCGGCTACAATGTCGGTAGCATTCACGTCACCGAGCGCATTGTAACGGAAACGAACGCCAAAGTTGGTCGCCAGCCAATCGGAGCTTGTTAATCCTTGCATCGCCGGTGATGCAGCTTCTTCTGCAGTCATGCCTTTGGCCGGATTAGTATAGGCTCCACGACGGTAGCCATTCATAACCTCGGAGGAATCCCAACGGTTTTTGTTACGGTCCGCATTATAATGATCGGAGATGAAGAAAACGCTCCCCCCGTTATTCACGTATTGCAGCAGGGCAGCCTGCTCGGATGCCTTAAAGGCAACATTCGCTTCACCAATAATGAACACATCATATTGGCGCAGCTTGTCATATGTTATGGCCTGCTCTCCATAAGTAAAAGGAATGGGACGGTTCAATTGGTCTACCGTAAAGCCTACATTACGCAGTCCATTGGCAAAGTCGGAGAAGGCGCCTTCAATGACCCAATCTGCTGCACCAGCGGTCTGGGCGTGCGTATTATCGAACAGCACCTTTTTGCCTTTTCCATCCGGCAGTGTAGTACCGGGTTGACCCGGGTTGCCAGGTTCACCTGGTTCACCCGGCTCGCTTCCGTTCACCAGTTCAACAGCGCTTGGGCTTTTCACTCCACCAAAATTATTGTAGGCGCCGAGTGTACCCGTCACACGAATTTTGCTGCCGATCAGCTCAGGATGGCCTGATAGCCCATATTGTCCTCTATACGCTGATGTCAGCTGTACATCCAATAGGTTAGACGTGTTACGTTCATTCGCCTGGTCGGCAATCAGTACGTTAAAATCATTCGCAAACGGGGAAGAAAAATTAGCCGTTTTCGATCCGGTAGCATGTCCGACGATGTAACCTTCCACCGTCACCGTACCTTCACTGCCTTGGCGCTGAAGTGCTTCGGCTACTGTCAATGCTCCCTCTGCCTTGACCTGACCGAATGGAACGAAGATCCCGATCAGCAGTGATACGATCGCTGCTAGATGCAGCATCCCTTTTAAGCGTGAACCTGTGAATCGCAAGCCTTTTACCATACGTCAATATCCCTCCTATGATTTCCATAAATATACTTGTCCTTTATCAGATTAGCCGCCAATCTTCTAATTCCTTCCTGGTTTCATCCATAATTATGTAAATTTTAATCTTTTTTATTGGGAACGCACCTGTTTATGTAAAAATTAAACCTGTGATTGACACCGAGCACGCCATACATTACGCTAAGAAAGACATGTAGAACGGTATACGCGAATGAAGATGACGGGAGAGTCTGTCCAGGGAGCCTACACTCTGGCGGCACCGAAGGAGCAAGGCGTCAGCACCCGGCTGACGGATAATCTCTCAGGTCCATGTATCGTCATCTGACGCAACTCTGGAGAGAGCGCAAGCCACCCAAGGGGTAAAGGCGGTAAGAACACCGCACGAAACTCTCAGGTAACGAGGACAGAGATAAGGGAAACTTCCTTATCCTGTCCTTTTTTGTGCTCACATTGTGCGTCAGCATTAGGAACCGTCATAACCGCGCAAAGACGCGGAAATACCATATAGTATGGTATTAGAACATACAGGGGGCCACACCATGCGTTTCAAAGATGTATTTTCCATTATCGGTCCGGCCATGACCGGACCTTCCAGCTCACACACCGCAGGCGCGGTACGGCTCGCACGCGTTGCACGGCACTGGCTCGGGACGCAGCCTGACCGTGCCCGTATGACACTGTACGGCTCCTTTGCCGATACGTATAAAGGACACGGTACAGACCTAGCGCTCATCGCAGGGCTGCTTAATTACGATACGGACGATCACCGGATTCCAGATGCCGAGCAATGGGCAGAGCAAGCCGGGATGGCCGTGGAATTCGCCGTCAGCGGACTCCCCGCGCCTCATCCGAACACTGTCCGTTTCGAGCTGTGGAAGGGCGAGGATCAGCGCACACTGTTGGGCTCCTCCATCGGCGGCGGCAGCATCCATGTCCAGCAGCTTAACGAATTCCGGGTCAATCTGACCGGGGAGCTGCCTACGCTGGTGCTTCTCCACTCGGATAAGCCCGGTACATTGGGCGCGATAACTTCAGCGCTGGGCGCGGCCCACATTAACATTGCCTATATGCACGTAGATCGCAAAGGCCGGGATGGTGAAGCACTCACCGCCATTGAAACGGACAGTTCTGCTCCAGCTGAACTGATTGCGGAACTGCGTTCTTTACCTCATATGTATGAAATTAAGATGATTAATTTGAAAAAAGGAGCTGAATCCGATGCGGTTTAGCCATCTGCATGAAATCAGCGCTTTATGCGCTGAAGAATCCACCACAATTGGCCGCTTGATGATTCAAGAGCAGGTACAAGAGACGAATACAACGGAGGAAGAAATCTTTCGCCAAATGTCTGATTATTATGAAGTCATGAAGAAAGCCGTTCATCGCGGTCAGACACAAGACACCGTATCCCGCAGTGGATTGACGGGCGGTGACGGCAAGCGCCTAGCCGAGTATCTGCGGGCAGGAGAAACCTGCTCCGGTGATGCCTCCGCGCTCGCCATGGCTTATGCCCTCTCCGTGTCGGAGGTTAATGCATCCATGGGTCGCATTGTCGCCACGCCTACCGCAGGCTCATGCGGGGTTATCCCTGGTGTGTTCATCAGTGCGCAGGAGCGGTTCGGCTGGGATGATGAGCATATGGTGAACGGTCTGTTCGCCGCTGGAGCCATTGGCTACGTGATCGCCAACAACTCCTTCATTTCTGGCGCGGAGGGAGGCTGTCAGGCTGAGATTGGCTCAGCTATCGGGATGGCCGCTGGCGCTATGGTCGAGCTGCGCGGTGGTACGCCTGAACAGGCTGTTCACGCCGTAGGTCTCGCTCTTAAGAACACGCTCGGCCTGATTTGCGACCCCGTCGCCGGACTCGTGGAGATTCCGTGCATCGTGCGCAATGGGCTGGGAGCCGTGACTGCGCTTGCCGCAGCGGACATGGCTTTGGCGGGTGTGCGCAGCGCTATTCCGTCTGACGAAGTCATCGACGTGATGCTTGAAGTCGGCAGTGCGATGCCGTCGAAGCACCGCGAGACCGCCAAAGGCGGCTTGGCCCAGACGCCGACTGGCAAGCGTTTGACCGAATCACTTACACGCAACACACCGACCAAGAAGGATAAGTCATAATTTATAAGCGGTAGCCTCCTTAAAATAAAAGAGCAAGCATATCGTCCTTGGACGTATGCTTGCTCTTTTGTTTTACTGAACGGTTACCTGTACCTTCGTCATTTTACCTGCATATTTCACAGTAATTACAGCTTTGCCCTTGCCCTGTGCCTTAATGTTACCGTCTTTGACAGTCGCAACAACAATTCTGGACGAGGACCAGACTGCCGGTTTGGAAACATCCTTCTCCGACTCATCCTTATACGTGGCTGTAGCCGTAACCTTAGCCAGCTGTCCTGCCTTCAAATTCAAAGCAACTTCGTCTGTTTGCAGGTATTTAAGCGTATCAACATCCACGGGTACGCTGATTACCTTCCCGCCAAACTTCGCCTGAATGTTAGCTTTACCGTAGCTAACCGCAGTAACCTGACCCTTTTTAACAGTGGCTACCTTGTAATTAGACGTTTTCCATTCCGCTTGGGCCGTAACGTCCTTTTCTTTACCATCACTCGATTTAACCACAATCGCGATGGTTTTTTGATCTCCAGATTTAAGTGACAACGCGATTGCATCCGCTTCAATCTTTTGCGCTACGTCCACTTCTACCGTAAACGTAATGTTTTGCTTACCATATGAAGCAGTGACGGTTGCCTTACCGCTACCATTCGCTTTGATCAAGCCTTCGCTAACCTCGACCACTTTTACATTGCTAGTTGTCCAGGTGGCGTCCTTGGTTACATCTGTTTTTGTACCGCCACTCTTAACTCCTGTTACTTTCAGCTGCTTCGTTTCCTGAGCACCAAGCGCAATTACACGCGAGTCAGTTTCCAGACGGTCTACAAGGCCTACTTGTACGTTAATCGTCAGTTTTTTGCCATTATAGGTCGCTGTAATAACCGCTTTACCAGCGGATTTACCCGTAATCGTTCCTTTGGACACAGAAGCAATATCTTCCGCGCTTGAAGCCCATTCTGCATCCTGTGTTACATCTTCCTTACGCCCATCCGCATAAGTAGCCGTCAAAGTTGCAGTATAGTCCTCATCAATATCAATCGTTGCCGTTTTGGAGGACAGAGACAGATCACCGGGTACATTTACGGATACCGTAGCTGTAACTGTTTTGCCACCATAAGAAGCGGTGATCGTAGCCTCACCTGTTTTATAACCCGTGACTTCTCCCGCACTGACAAAAGCGATATCTTCATTGCTGGACTTCCACTCTGCCTTACTTGTGATATCTTCTTCCGTACCTGTTACATACGTTGCGGTCAGCTTGAGCTTTTTGGATTCCTTGGCATTCAGGCTCAGCTTGTCCTCACTCAAATCCAGATATCTGGAGGTTTCGACATCTGTCTTGATCGAAACGGTCTTATCTCCATACTTAGCGGTCACCGTAGCCGAACCCGCTCCAATAGCCATAATCGTTCCCTTATTTACAGTCGCAATTTTTTCATCGCTTGATGCCCAAGTAGCTTTATCTGTGATATCCGTTACCGTCCCATCCGGATAAACGGCAGAAACTTGTATTTTTTTAGATTCATCCAGACGGAGAAAAATATTGGATTCGCTGGCTTTCAGCTTATTCGTTTGATCAACATCCACCGAAATCGTAGCGGACATCGTGCCATATTTACCTGTAATTGTCGCCTTTCCCGCGCTATAGCCGGTAATGGTGCCTTTCAGTACATCCGCCACAGCTGCATTGCTGGAGCTCCACTCAGCGGACTCTGTCACGTCCTGTACCGATCCATCCGGGAATGTCGCTGAAAGTTTAACCTTCTCAGTATCCTTCAGCAAAAGAGAAACCTCTGATGAACTGACATCGAGACGTTTAACCTGCTCCACCTGCACAGCAATGGTTACGGTCTGTTGACCATATACGCCCTTAATATTGGCTGTACCTGCTCCCTGAGCGGTAACCAATCCGTTAACTACTGTTGCTACCTTTTGATTATCCGAGGTCCAAGTAGCGTCACCCGAAACCTGAGCTGTTGTATTATCACTGTATGTCGCTGTCAAATCAACCTGTCCTGTACCGCTTGAACGCAAGTTCAGGCTTTGTACACTGGATGTCAGTGCCTTAACCTTTTTCGTTACATGTACCTGAACCGATTGCACCTTCTCTTTATAGGTCGCAACCACGGTGGCTTCCCCTTCAGCCTTAGCCGAAACTGTACCATTATACACGGTAGCAATAGCTGTATTATCACTTTTCCAATCCGTGCTTACGGTTACATTCGAGGTTGTCCCATCGCTAAAAACAGCAGTAGCCGTCAACGCAGCCGTATCTCCCTGCTGCAAAGTTACCTCGTTAGAGGAAAGGACTATCTTGGAAAGCACCGCATCCGCAGCAGATGCAAACCCTGCATATGATGTAAAACTTGAAATCAGGATGACCAACGCCAGAAAACCGGACCATCTATTCTTCAAAATCTAATTCCCTCCCATTTCAAAACTTAAATTAAGGATTTCGCAAAATCCTTACACCTACGTTTTATGTCGTCATATGGAAAAGAATAGTTTAGGCTTCGAAGGAAATTTGGTCCTTATTAACTAGATCGTTTTTGATAAAGATTAGACATTACAATTTGTGTAGCTTCAGAGCCATAGTAAAGGGTTTTCTCAACAGATCCACAATCTCGCATTTACAAACAGCTATAAGCTGCTGCACGAACTCTCAAATGATGGTATTCTTCCATACTAGGAGACAACTGATGCATATAAACGACGGAGAATTGTTCGCTTGGATCTATAGAAACCCAAGTGCCCGCTGCTCCCGTCCAGCCAAATTCTCCAATAGAACTATTTGCATGCCCAGCCGCTTTATCAATTAACGTGCGCACGCCCAGTCCGTAACCATAACCTGTATGATAAGAATTAGTAAAATCTAATAATTGATCTGCATTCAGATGATTGGTGCGCATTAAATCAATGGTTTTTCTCCCTAATAGCCTCACGCCATCTACCATACCTCCATTCGACAGCATTTGTGAAAATGTAAGGTACTCCTTAACTGTCGAATACAGACCTGCGCCCCCACTTTCATATATAGCATCTGGCTGATGATATTCATCCAAGAAACCCTCTATTTTCTCTAGTTCTCCGGCGTCTGTCCGTTGGTAAAAGGAGGCCATTCGCGATTCAATATCTCCACGATATCGGTAACCTGTATTGTTCATTCCAAGCGGATCAAATATTTCATCCTTTAGGAATTGCCCTAATGATTTACCTGAAATCACTTCAATAAGACCTGCAACCAGGTCATGTCCATATCCGTATAACCAGCGTGTTCCCGGCTCAAAAGAAAGCGGAATCTCAGAAAGCGCTTTAATTTCTGTGCGCAGTTCATATTTCCCCTGCTTTTCCTTTAACGTTGTAAGGACCCTTTGCATTGCCCGTCCTGTCTCTGAAGGCTCGGAAGCGTAAGGAAGACCCACACTCATATTGAATATATGCTTAATTAAAATGGGTTTCTCCGCCTTATCCACGTAGGTGTATCCGTTAGGAGCGGTTTTGAATACATGCGCATTACGATATTCGGGAAAATATTCATACAAAGGCTCATTCAACAAAAATTGCCCACGTTCGTACAGCATAAGTGCAGCCGCACAGACAACAACCTTTGTCATGGAAAACAATCGATACACTGTATCCTCAGTGATTGGCTTTCGGGCTTCCAGATCAGCATATCCATGATATCCTTCATACAACACTTTACCATTCTGGGCAATGGCACAACCGCAACCTGCCGGCCCATTTGCTACGAATTGTTTCAATAGTTGGTCTACCTTGTCAAAACGAGACATATTCATCCCTCCTATTTTTCCTTCAAAAGAAATAAACTTCCCCTCGCACTCTAATTTCCTGTTCCAACAAGCTCAGCACGATCCCTTGTAAGCGCTTATTCCCCGCATTTATTTTAACGGTAAACTTGGTAAATACATAGATTATTTGTCATAATCAGATGGCTTTACATTAACAATTCAGCCACCGTTTCCTTCCAGCGATGGATCACCGATTCCGGTTCCTTGAGACGGACCGTGACACCTGTCAAGATATCCGCATATTGGGCCGAATCTTCTCTGGCTGCAAAAACATGAGCCGCAAATCGCTCACGTACATGCTTGGCTCCGGGCAAAGCAGGCAGATGTTCCAGCGACAACCGCACATAATGCGCCTTCCCCTTGGTAAACACCGCAAGCGTCGCCTTCCCGGTACGAATCATGTTGCCCGTCGTGGTCGTGCCTGGCCATAGTGCCAGACGCAAATTCCCCTCGTCCAGCGCTACAACTTCACCCACACTAATCATCGCTATGTGCGGCCACTGATCTTCCGTGACCGTCAGCAGCATCATTGCTTCATGCTGCTTGTCCTCCAATACCTTACCGTCTAGTAGCGTGAACAGTTCCTTACCGATCCTTGGTGTCTGCATGAGTTATAATCCCCTTTACACTTGGCCTATAACTTCAAAGTACCATAATTTACGGCTACTTACGAACGACCCTGTATCCGCTCTGGAATAGGAGGAACATGAGCAGCATTCGGAATATCTTGGGGGTTCACCTTGAACGCCGATTTATACTTTGCTGGATCAGTAATGCTATCCGGTTCTGAGGTGCGCCATGTGAACATGCATACAGGACACAATAAGACCTCCCAGGCGCCTTTAACTGGCGAGCGGGTAACAACCTCCGAACGATTAGATTCACAACGGGGACAAATATGCATCTGTCAGCACTCCTTTAATCTTTCTTTATTTTTAAAATAGTTAGCGAAGCATCTGGCTCAATTGTTTCTCCCATTCCGCTACACCCAGCGGGGAATCAAGCGGCTGCGAGTAGTGGCCTCTAATATCCGGTGCCACAGGTGTCGTCGCATCCAATATCATTTTGTGCGTCATACCTGCCGGATCAGAACCGGGGTCAAGCGGTAAAATAGACAAGCCTGGGACTATGACAGTATCATGCTTCGGATGCAGTTTGGTGGATAAAGCCCACATGACCTGCGGCAGATTGAACGGATCGACCTCCTCATCCACCACAATCACCAGCTTGCAATACCCCAATCCATGCGGAGTCGTTAACGCACGCATTCCCACAGCCTTTGCAAAGCCGCCATACCGGGTTTTCGTGGAAATAATAGCGACCAGCCCATGCGTATACATAGCATTAACGGCTACGATTTCATTAGGAAAAGCATCCTTAAGTTGCTGAAACAACGGTACACTTGTATTCACACCGATCATATAATCCGTTTCCGTCCAAGGCATCCCGATGTACAGATGCTCAAAGATAGGCTGTTTGCGGTGATATACACGATTAATCTGAATGACTGGCATCGCGCGACCGCCGGAATAGTGACCTGTGAATTCACCGAATGGACCTTCATACTCACGTTCACCTGCTAACACTTCGCCTTCCAAAATGACCTCAGCTCCCCAAGGCAGATCCAAATCTGCATCCTTCGCTTTGACCACACGGTAAGGCTCACCCTGAATGGCGCCCGCCATCTCATATTCGGATTGATCGTACAGCAGCGGCGTAGAAGCAGCCGTTGTTATAACAGGCTCACATCCGAGGGCAATAGCGACCTTCAGATTTTCGCCACGCTCCTCAGCCTGACGGATATGGATCGCAATATCATGCTGTGGTACAGGCTGGATGCCCAAACGGTTCTTGCCTTTTACCTGCATCCGGTACAAACCGACATTTTGCTTACCGTAGGTGTCCGGGTCATCCAGATCGCGTGAAACTAGAATTGCTTTATCCAGGTAAAATCCTCCGTCCCCCTGATTCAAACGAAATAACGGCAAAATATCAAACAAATTAATATCCTCTGTAATCTCGACTTCATGGAAAGGAGCGGTTTCTTCCCGCTTCACGGGCACCGGAAATTGTTCATAGCGTCTGGCAAATTCAAAAAACTGCTCCTTGAGCGGCGTGTTTTTTGGCATTCCCATCATGAGGGCATGATTGGGCCAGGAGCCCATCACATTCATTGCAATACGAGCATCCGTATATCCATAGATGTTGTTGAAAAAGAGAGCAGGCGTCTTATCTCCAAGATTGTTTAATGCTCTGTTAGCTGCTGCGAGGTCCGGCTCCGGCTTTACCTCATCGCTGATCGTGAGTAATTGTCCCTCCTTTTCCAAGGTGTGTAGAAAATCGCGAAAGTCTTTATAAGCCATCATTCATTCTCCTTCGTCTTTCGATTTCTCAATTCTGGTGCAGTCTGGAGTCAGTCTGCTTCATTCCATCCCAACGTTTGGCTGCGGTTGTGACAATACCGAACTGATCCAATGCGCGAAAAACAATATGATCCACTAATTCCTCGATACTTGCAGGATGATTATAAAAGGCAGGCATCGGCGGCAGGATCATCACGCCCATACGTGACAGCTCCAGCATATTTTCCAGATGGATACTGCTTAATGGTGTTTCTCTGGTCATGAGCAGCAGCTTCTTTCGCTCCTTCAGCATCACATCCGCTGATCGGGTAAGCAGGTTGTCCGCCATACCTATACGAATAGAGGCAAGGGTCTTCATGCTGCAAGGAGCGACGACCATGCCGTCTACTCGAAAGGAGCCGCTGGAAATACGCGCAGCCTGATCCTTATACGAGTAGACTGCATCCGCCATTGCCTCCACTTCCTTCACCGTATAGCCTGTCTCATAGGGAATGTTCGCAATAGCCCACGGGGATAGCACCAGATGGCTTTGGACTCCAGCCTCTCGTAATTGTTGCAATATACGTATACCGAAGATCGATCCTGTCGCTCCCGATATTCCTACAATGATTTTCTTCATATGTCCCCTCCTTCCACCCCATCGTTTTATGTTCACCCATGCATTACTGTCAAAAATTATACGCCTGTTCCTTGCACACGAAAAATATATATAATATATGTAATACATACTTTAAAAGTATCCAAATTGAAGCGTTGTTTAGAAATAAGGAGGAATCCCAATGGACATGAAGCATCTGCATTACTTTTGCGTCATCGTGGAGGAAGGGCAAATCACCAAGGCCGCCAGAACGCTCAACATGGCCCAGCCTCCGCTGAGTCAACAACTCAAAAATATGGAGGACGAGCTTGGCGTAAAGCTGATTTACCGTGAAGGAAAGAAGTGGGAGGTTACCGAGGCAGGATATACACTGTATACACGCGCCAAGCGATTATTGGCTGAAATGGAGGACACCTGTAGAGAAATTGGGGAGTTTGAAAACAAAGTAACCGGCACACTTTCCATAGGCACGTCATCCGCCTGTATGTCTCTGATTAGTGAACAACTCAGTCGCTTTCATCAGGATTTTCCAGAGGTATACGTTAAAATAGGACACGGAGACACACATCATCTGGAAGAACTGCTGCACCAAAATAAAGTTGATCTGGCCCTGCTGCTGCTTCCGGTAGATGATAAATCGTACCATACGATTGAACTGGAGGGCGTTTCTTTTGTTGCGGTTCTTCCGTGTGAATGGGCAGATCGCCATCCCAGTGGGGAAATTACATTACAGGAAGCTGCCAGCTATGACCTCTTGTTGGGACGCCGAACAGAAGGACACGGACTATACGAAACCGTCATCCGCAAATTTCAGGAACACCATCTTATTCCGCACGTCGTACTGGACTGTCCTGAAATTTCGACCATTCTCTCGCTCGTTTCCACAGGCATGGGAATTACCATTATTCCAGACGCTGGCTTGGGACAAGAATACGGGGACAGATTTCGCATACTCTCCATTAAGGAGCCATTCCCCTTCACACAGCCTGCCGTCGTATGGCGCAAGGATCGTTATTTATCCAATGCAGCTCGCAAATTTGTTGAACTGCTACAAGCTGGAGACACGAAAAAGACTGCTCCCGAGTAGATGCTCTACCGCTCTACTCCTGAAACAGTCTGATGCTTGAAGAACTTCCTTCATTCGGTCGTTGATACCGCCTTATTTGACTCCCTGATGTCGATACTCGGTTGGAGTCATTCCACATTTGCGCCGGAATACCTGTGTAAAATGCCGCATATCCTGATAACCGATCCGCTCTGAAATATCAGCCAGCCGCAGATGAGGATCACTGAGCAGCCGTTTCGCCTCCTCCATACGCAAGCAAATGACGTAATCCTTGTAGCCTTGTCCTGTCTTTTGCTTAAATAACTGGCTGAAATACACCGGATTCAAAAATACGATTGAAGCCACCTTCTCCAGCGACAGCTCCTCTGTAAAGTGAGCCCGAATATATTGCAATGCCACATCTACCGTATGCATGCCTTTGCGGAGACATTCTCCTGTATCCGCTGCTGCGGCTGCAATCTCCTCTGGCGTACGTCTTAGTCGCGCCACCTCTTCAGGTATGGAGGCAAAATTGTGATGAACACCCGAACGTGTAATTTGTAGGGGCACCTTCACATAACGCTTCAAATGGGATTCGAGCAACGTCTCTAGCCGTGCGGCCTCTGCCTCATCTCTTAGCCTTGCAATGCCCAGCAGACTATGGCGGTCTAGACTGACGACAAAGCCGCTGCCTCCTGCCTCAATGAGCTCGGACAGTACATTTTCAATCATAAAATGCTCCAGATGCGTCTGCTTGTGATCAGGTTCCATGCGAACCATGAAGAGATGGAATTCCGGATAATTTTCGACAAAAGGCTGTATATCCAGTTTTCCCGTATCCAGTCCAAGGGCATAGCGTTGGAAAACGGCTTCACGCAAATAAACCATATTGGATTTGAGAAGCCTACCCTCGTTCGCCTGCTGCGAGGCCACAAGCGCTTCGGCTGCCAGCATTTCAATGCATTCCAGCAGCTTTTTTTTACCAATCGGCTTTAACAGGTAGTCTTTGGCACCCAGCTTTACTGCTCTTTGTGCATATTGGAAGTCGGAATGGGCCGAGATGACAACCCACTGCAGATGAGGATGCTTTCGTTTAGAAATACGCATGAATTCCAGACCATCCATACCGGGCATCAGGATATCAGTTAATACAATATCTACAGGATGCTCCGCCAGAATGCCTGCTGCCTCCTCGGTGGAAGCAGCGAGATGAATGCCGCAGGTTGGTAGAGCTTGGCCAATGGTACGCCGAATCCCCTGCCGAATCATACTTTCATCGTCAGCTATCAGAATATTCATGTTTCTCCTCCTTCTGTGGCAGAGGCACACTTACAGTGGCTGTTGTTCCGGCCCCAGGTGCGCTAGAGATCCGTAGGCCGTACTCTTCTCCGAACATGTGCCATAGCCGTAAATTTAGGTTTTGCAGGCCGATGCCTCCCGCCTGCCCGCTGCCCGCCTGTTTGCCGGGTTCTGCCAAAGCGACCTGGACCACCTCCCATCGTTCGTACTCCATCCCTGCACCGTTGTCGATGATGTGCAGGCTCAATACACCGTCATATTCCTCCGCTCTGACGAGCAGCTTGCCACCTGTATCCGCATGAAGAGGCTCCAGTCCGTGCTTCACTGCATTTTCAATCAAGGGCTGTAAGGTCATTTTCGGCAAGCGGATATCCATCCATCGTTCATCAATGCTAATGTCTACAGATACCCTACCCTCCAGCCGAGCTTGAATAATCGTGAGATAGTGGCCAACCTGCTCCACTTCTTCACGAAGGCTTACATCGGCCCCCTCTTCCCAATGGCTGCTGTAACGGAACATATGGGATAAGGAGAGGACTACCTCTCCGAGCTGATCTTGTCCCTTTTCATCCAGCATCCAATAGATCATATCGAGCGTATTATACAGAAAATGTGGATTGACCTGCGTCTGTAGCGCGTGCAGCTCCGCATTTTTTTCGCTGACCGATGATATACGCACCAGCTCGATTAGCTCTGCAATTCGTCTTACCATATGGTTGAAAGAGGTAGCTAGCTGATTGATTTCTTCATAGGATTCGATGTTTACCGTATGACGGAAATTCCCTGTCTCTACTCGCTTCATTTCCCGAATGACTCGCTTGAGTGGAAGGGAAATGCCCCTGGAGACGATGGACGCAATTAACGCCGACACAATAATAAGTATAGGTGCCACGATAAATAAGTACCTTTGATTTTGCACCAACTCCACGTTCAGATCCTCACTAGGTGTCACACTAATCACAGACCAGTCGGCAAACGGCAACTTGGAAGCGATTACAACTTTTTCATTACTTCGATTTACAATAACATCCTCCTCCGGTACCTGCTGCTCTAGATTTTGCAAATCCGGTGGCGGATCAGAGGAAGTAGCCGACACAATTCGATTTTCATGACCTAACAAATATACCTGACTATTGGTGCCCAGCCGCAAATTGTGGAGAGCGGACAAAACAGATCGCGGCTCAGCCTCAAACAGGACAATACCAATCGGCTTGTGCTCATCCAGATCATAGAGCTGCCTTCCGAATGCAAACACAGGTCTGGTTTCCACCTGATCAATGACAGAGTGAGGATACACGCCCAGCCATGCAATTTTGCCCGCCGACTTTCGAATTTCCTTATACCATTCCGTATGTTCGTAATGAGTATCAATGACATTCATATAATTTCCATAGTTATATACCTTGCCTGTGTCTGTGATGACATGGATGCCAATCAGATCCTCACGCGAATAATAGATAGCCCCCAGAATATTTGTAATCGTACGTTCGTTAATGTAATTGACAGCAGGTAAGTCACTGCTATCCGTCGTCAACAGACGAACCAAATCCATATTGTTGCTGATCGATTTGGAGAGACTGTTATAGCTGCCGAGTAACAATTCGAACAGGCCTGCCGTCTGGGATACATTTTTACGCGCCAGCTCGCTGACCTTATCATGGAACTGCACCGTAGTACGGTTGTAAAATAATAAACTGACCGCCAGCACAATGCCGGACATGCTCAATAGGAACAGAACAAACAAGCGGTATTGAATGGATTGAAAACGGCGCATCATACCTCCGTGCGCTCCTTTCGCATCGGCCGCCTATCCTTTAACCGCTCCCGCAACCATGCCCTTGGTGATATTTTCGGACAGAACAAAATAAATAATAATGACCGGTAAGGCACCCATGACTAGAAAAGCACCAATATTACCGTAGTTCACAGAATACTGGCTGACGAACGTATATACGCCGAAAGGGAGAGTTTTGAGCTTCTCGGACGAGATAAAGGTGGCAGCCATAATGTATTCATTCCAGATGTTAATGAAAGTTAAAATACATACCGTCATGATAGGCGGAATCGAGATGGGTAAGATTACACTGCGGAAAATACGATAAATGCTCGCTCCGTCAATGTAAGCGGATTCTTCAATTTCGTGGGGAATGGACCGCATAAAGCCGGATAGGATGAAGACCGCAATCGGTGTCTGAAAAGCAATGTAGGGTAAAATCAGTGAGAAATACGTATTCAGAATATGGACGTTTTTAAACATCACCATCAGCGGCAGCAGTGTAGCTTGCATCGGGATCATCATCCCGATCAGAAACAAAGTCAGCACAACAACCCCAAAGCGCCAACGAAAACGTGTAATCGCATAAGCAGTCATTGAGCTTAATAAAATGACGAAAATCATCGTAATCCCGGTCACCAGCACACTGTTTCCTAAATAACGCAAGTAGCTCCCTGATTCATAGGCTTCCTGATAGTTGTGCCACTGAGGCACTTGAGGGAGTGCAAAGAAGCTTGAGCTCAATATCTCTTCATTCGTCTTCAACGAATAGGTCAGCAGCCAAAAGAGTGGATACAGCTGCATGACAATTAAGATTGCCAATAAGGTAAAGACTCCCGTTTTTTTCAAGGCATTCAACAGTTCCATCTCCTTTAGCTTACCTTATTTTCGATTCGTTTGAAAACAAAATTTATCACAATTGTAAATGACAAGCAAATCACTACGAGAATTGAAGCCAATGCGCTGCCATATCCGTATTTCATCGATAAAAAGGACATATTGTACATATACGTAGATACTGTATCCGTTGCATGAGCTGGTCCTCCACCCGTCATCACCCAGATCAAATCAAACGATTGCAGGGAGCCGATAAATGCTAATACAATTGATATCTTAAAAATAGGTACGATGAGCGGTAGCGTAATATAGCGGTCTGCTTTGAATCCTTCAGCTCCATCAATTTTGGCTGCTTCGTACAGCTCATTCGGTATATTTTGCACCCCGGTAAACTGGATAAGCAAATGATAGCCAAAATACTGCCACAACGATACAAAATAGAGGGCGTACATCGCTATCTGCGGTTCCGTCAGCCATGAGCGTGTCCAGCTTTCCAGCCCAATCGCCAGCAAAATACCGTTCAGCATTCCACCCATCGAGGCTGGATTATAGATCGTCTTCCACAGCTGCCCGATAATGACTACCGACAGAATAACCGGCAGAAAATACATCGTAACCAGCGTATTGGCCTTACGCACATAGCGATTAAGCAAGACCGCCAGCAACAGACAGAACGGAATTTCCAACATGGAAAACACAGCAAACATCATAGTCCGTTTCACGGACGGCCAGAACACTGAATCTGTTGTAAAAATCCGCTCAAAATTAGCCAGCCCCACGAACTTTGCCTCGGCGATGCCGTTCCAATCCAGCAATCCACAATACACCGACACCAAAATCGGAACAAATACCATACAGGTATACAACAACAGGCAGGGTAGCACGAAAACGGCAATGGTACGTGCTGGCACCTTCAGTACATTCATGCTCTAATCTCCTTTGTGTTGATTCTGAACATCTTCTGAGGATGCACAACCTACATAATTTCCAATCAGGGAAGGAGCATGCTGCTCCCTCCCTAGTGTCAGCTACTTCAGGATTTTGCAAAATTCAATTCCAGTCGCTCCAAAGTGCAATATCTAGACGAACTAGACCATTTCGATCTATATATTGTTCATTGGAAGTCGCTTATTGGATTTTTGCAAAATCCTCACTTATTTATTCGCTTCAAAAGTGTTCTGATGTTCCTTGGCAACTTGTGCAGAGTCTTCTTTTTGCACGAACAGGTTTTGAATGCTACTCAGATGCGCCTGCGCAATAGCCGGATTCATCGTATTATCAAAAGCGAGATCGCCCCCTTTTACATTCTTAAACAGTTCATTAAGACTAATCGCTAACTCGGAGTAGCCCGCTTCCTTCAGATCACCTTTCATTTTCTGACCACTGCCAATCGCATTTTTCAGATCAAACTGGATTTTGGGCATCTCCGATATAAAATAGTGCAGAAAATCCTTCGTCTCCTGTAAATGTTCACTGTTCGCAGAAACCGCAAATGCGCTGCCCGGCGCAATTACATACTCATTCACATCACCCTTGCCATTTACCGTAGGGAATTGAAACGCTCCTACCTTACCCGCTACCGAAGAAGCATCAATAGACCCCGTTTCCCATGTACCCATGATATACATCGCGGCTTTTCCTGTTTTGAAAATATTACCGCCTGCATTGTAGTCAATAGATGTAGCTCCATCCGGGAAAGCTCCTGCCTGCACCAATTCCTGAAATGCATCCACCGCTTCCACAAAAGCTGGGTCGTTAAACGTCTTTTTACCGTCCAGTACATCATTGAGAAAATTAGGCCCTTCATTCGTACGCAACAAAATATTCATAAAAAGGAGGGAACCCGTCCATGAATCCTTTTCCCCAATAGCAATCGGAGTAATTCCCTTCGCCTTCAACGTCTTGACCGTCGTAATCAGCTCGTCAAAGGTGGTTGGCAACTTCTGAATTCCCGCCTGCTTGAACAGTTCTTTATTGTAAAACACCACTTCTATATTGTTACCGTCCGGAAAAGCATAGAGCTTATCGTCGAAGCTATAGTAATTAAGAAGTCCATTCTGAAACGTATCTTTTAACCCCTCTTTATCAGCCACATCGTTTAATGGAGCCAGCAGCCCGGCATCTACGAATGGCTTCATCTGTGCAGCTGGGTTTACAATCGTGATATCAGGTACTTCCTTCGCCGCTGCCTGTGTTTTCAGCTTGAGCTTTTGTTGATCTGTATTTAGCGAATCCAATTCAATTTTGACATGAGGATGATCCTGCTCGTATTGACCTACAATTTGCTTAATCATTTTGTACGAAGGGGTGCTCGGATCAGGATTAATGTTCTGAAAGGTAATCGTAACATCTTTCGTTGTGGTGCCTCTGCTCTGCTCTCCTGAATTTCCCGGACTTGCGCTTTGTCCGTTATTACAAGCTGCCAGCGTCAATGCCAAGGCGCTCGCCATCACAATGGCAAACGCTTTCATTTTTGTTCTGCTCATGGTCTTTTTCCTCCTCTTGTTGAAGCATTGCGCAATTTGCCCTCCTTATTGGTGGACACTCAATGCCCGCTTGTTCTTTTCATTATGTTCCATAGAAAAGACGTGAACAATGCGTGAACTTAAGGAGAAGGGTTTGTTTTTTCAAGCCCTCATTTGCGTGCTTCAAAATTCATTCATATCATAACTTGCAATTTATCTAGAACACAGGCATAATATGAATAAGATCATTTCTTGATAATGATTATCATTATTAAATGATAAATACACATAGACTTTAAAGGAGGCAGGACCGCAGTGAAAGAAGCTTTTAGTAAAACCTCCCTGCATATTGATGATTATTTGGATCTTCTCAATCTTGCCGTACAAGTCGGAGATACAAAGTGGCAAAAAGAAATTACCCGTAAACTTCAAACCTTGAGTGTCCTTCAGACAGAACAGGTTGAAATAGATTAACTTCCCCAGTTAATACTGTCCTCAGTTAAAAATGCTGACTAGGCACCACTATAGGACAACCAGGATACCGTAAAACTTTTGACCGAATCCACGATAATGATCTTTCATGTGAATGATAAATGAATCGGTTATAAGAAAAAGAGCACAGCCCGTTAAGGCTGTGCTCTTTTATCGTGCTTGGCGACGTCCTACTCTCCCAGGACCCTGCGGTCCAAGTACCATCGGCGCTGGAGGGCTTAACGGTCGTGTTCGGGATGGGTACGTGTGGAACCCCTCCGCTATCGCCACCAAACATGAATTTACATCGTAAATTCTACCGTACGGTTATTCGATTCATCACTTATCGTGTGAATGAATAGCCATGCGCTTGTTGTATGTCACTTGTACATACTTTCAAGGTTACACCCTGAAAACTGGATCCGAAACTCATTTGCGTTTTATTCTTAGGATAAGCCCTCGACCGATTAGTATTGGTCAGCTCCATGCATTACTGCACTTCCACCCCCAACCTATCTACCTCGTCGTCTTCAAGGGGTCTTACTAATTGGGAAATCTCATCTTGAGGGGGGCTTCACGCTTAGATGCTTTCAGCGCTTATCCCTTCCGTACATAGCTACCCAGCGGTGCTCCTGGCGGAACAACTGGTACACCAGCGGTACGTCCATCCCGGTCCTCTCGTACTAAGGACAGCTCCTCTCAAATTTCCTACGCCCACGACAGATAGGGACCGAACTGTCTCACGACGTTCTGAACCCAGCTCGCGTACCGCTTTAATGGGCGAACAGCCCAACCCTTGGGACCTACTTCAGCCCCAGGATGCGATGAGCCGACATCGAGGTGCCAAACCTCCCCGTCGATGTGGACTCTTGGGGGAGATAAGCCTGTTATCCCCAGGGTAGCTTTTATCCGTTGAGCGATGGCCCTTCCATGCGGTACCACCGGATCACTAAGCCCGACTTTCGTCCCTGCTCGACTTGTAGGTCTCGCAGTCAAGCTCCCTTCTGCCTTTGCACTCTTCGAATGATTTCCAACCATTCTGAGGGAACCTTGGGGCGCCTCCGTTACTCTTTAGGAGGCGACCGCCCCAGTCAAACTGCCCACCTGACACTGTCCTCGCACCGGATTACGGTACCAAGTTAGAACCTAGATACGATCAGGGTGGTATCCCAAGGATGCCTCCTCTCAAGCTGGCGCTCAAGATTCAACGGCTCCCACCTATCCTGTACAGATCGTACCCAAATTCAATATCAAGCTGCAGTAAAGCTCCATGGGGTCTTTCCGTCTTGTCGCGGGTAACCTGCATCTTCACAGGTATTAAAATTTCACCGGATCTCTCGTTGAGACAGCGCCCAAGTCGTTACGCCATTCGTGCGGGTCAGAATTTACCTGACAAGGAATTTCGCTACCTTAGGACCGTTATAGTTACGGCCGCCGTTTACTGGGGCTTCGGTTCATAGCTTCGCCCCGAAGGGCTTACCACTCCCCTTAACCTTCCAGCACCGGGCAGGCGTCAGCCCGTATACTTCGCCTTGCGGCTTCGCACAGACCTGTGTTTTTGCTAAACAGTCGCTTGGGCCTTTTCACTGCGGCCCCCTCGGGCTATTCACCCTACCGAGGCACCCCTTCTCCCGAAGTTACGGGGTCATTTTGCCGAGTTCCTTAACGAGAGTTCTTCCGCGCGCCTTAGAATTCTCTTCTCGCCTACCTGTGTCGGTTTGCGGTACGGGCACCTTCTCCTGGCTAGAGGCTTTTCTTGGCAGTCTGAGATCATGACCTTCGCTACTACAATTTTCGCTCCCCATCACAGCCCAGCCTTAACGATGTGCGGATTTGCCTACACACCAGCCTCACTGCTTAGACGGACATCCATCAGTCCGCGTCACTACCCTACTGCGTCACCCCATCGCTCATAACGGATTACGGTGGTACAGGAATTTCGACCTGTTGTCCTTCGACTACGCCTATCGGCCTCGCCTTAGGTCCCGACTTACCCTGAGCGGACGAACCTTCCTCAGGAACCCTTAGGCTTTCGGCGGATCTGATTCTCACAGATCTTTTCGTTACTCATACCGGCATTCTCACTTGAATGCAGTCCAGCGCTCCTTACGGTACACCTTCAACCCGCATTCAACGCTCCCCTACCCCTGATGCATAAGCATCAAGCCATAGCTTCGGTGGTGTGTTTAGCCCCGTTACATTTTCGGCGCAGAGTCACTCGACCAGTGAGCTATTACGCACTCTTTCAATGGTGGCTGCTTCTAAGCCAACATCCTGGTTGTCTGTGCAACTCCACATCCTTTCCCACTTAACACACACTTGGGGACCTTAGCTGATGGTCTGGGCTGTTTCCCTTTCGACAATGGATCTTAGCACTCACTGTCTGACTCCCGGAACTAAATCTATGGCATTCGGAGTTTGACTGAGCTTGGTAACCCTTGCGGGCCCCGCACCCAATCAGTGCTCTACCTCCACGATTCTTCTTTCCGAGGCTAGCCCTAAAGCTATTTCGGGGAGAACCAGCTATCTCCGGGTTCGATTGGAATTTCTCCGCTACCCCCACCTCATCCCCGCATTTTTCAACATGCGTGGGTTCGGGCCTCCAGTGCGTGTTACCGCACCTTCACCCTGGACAGGGGTAGATCACCCGGTTTCGGGTCTACGTCCACGTACTCATTCGCCCTATTCAGACTCGCTTTCGCTGCGGCTTCAGCTCTTCACCTTAACCTTGCACGGGAACGTAACTCGCCGGTTCATTCTACAAAAGGCACGCCATCACCCATAGATTGGGCTCTGACTTCTTGTAAGCACACGGTTTCAGGATCTATTTCACTCCCCTTCCGGGGTGCTTTTCACCTTTCCCTCACGGTACTGCTTCACTATCGGTCGCCAGGGAGTATTTAGCCTTGGCAGATGGTCCTGCCGGATTCATACGGGGTTTCACGTGCCCCGCACTACTCGGGATCCGTCTCGGAGAGAACAAGTTTTGAATTACAGGGCTTTTACCTTCTCTGGCGGGCCTTTCCAGACCTCTTCATCTAACCGGTTCCTTTGTAACTCCATGTGAGACGTCCCACAACCCCAAGGAGCAAGCTCCTTGGTTTGGGCTAATCCGCGTTCGCTCGCC
>NZ_JBODQH010000001.1:2100000-2107500 GCF_052119485.1 Paenibacillus sp. DRB1-1
TTTTAGTCAACCATTATTAGCTCCAACGTTATTTCAGAACAGCTAGTTCATAAAATGTCATGTGTTCAGTTTCATTTACTATAAATACATTATTGGTAATTAGCCGCTATACCGTTGATTAGTCTTTTTTGTAATCTATGTTGTTCGTTACCCCATGTGCTAGATTGTTAGAAGACATGCAGCAAGGCGAAGTCTCTTGGACCCCGCCTAATGGTATTCATAATATTAGAGGCGACAAATTTCATGGGCACATTGGCCGTACGAAGGACAGCAGCACATGCCACGTAATACCTTGAGATCGTGAATGACAATCTTTCCATCCCTTGTATCTAAAGTTCCTTGCTCTTTCAGCGCGCTCAGCATCCGGTTCACACTCTCTCGGGTCGCTCCAATCATCTCACCTAATTCGGAGTGACTTAGCTTCATATTTAGTAAAATGCCATCCTTCACAGCCACGCCACATGTATTGCTAGCACGGATCAATGTAGACGCTAGTGCTCCAGTTTTACCATACAACAGTAAGTCCCGAAAACGCGATTGCATAATGCGTTGCTTCATCGCCATCCACTGGATGAACTGAAGTGCCATTTCCCCATTTTTGGACAAGAGCGACTCCAAATCCTTAACAAGCACGACGCCTAACTCACACACATCGGCTGTTTCCGCAGTGCAGCTATACTCTTCTCCATCTATCCCGCTAAATTCCCCAATTAAGTCGCCTTGATGCTGAATGGTCAGAATCAGTTCTTTACCATCTTCTGTCGATTTTCGAAGTTTAACATGACCTGAATGTATATAATAAAGCTGCTCTGCATCATCGCCCTCTCGGAAAAGCATAACGCCTGCCTTTACCTTCTTCCAGGACATAATATCTTTTAGCAGATCAAAATGTTCTTCTGTCAAATAAATCTGAATTCCCGTGCGTTCCGCTTCGTCCCCAAACCGTTCCATACAAGTGGCTTGCATGTTAGCGTCCTCCTCGTGTTTACCTGATATCTATATCATAATGTTTTAATGTCTGGGTTGTTATCGGGAGAACACCTGATTTTATACCTTCCTACTCCCTGATTTGCTGTGATAAATATCACTCCAGATGTAAGCTAACACCCCATTTATCGGCCTTATCCCTACTCCTTACCCGACCTGATGAAAAGTCAGTGTTTCCTGCGCCTATAGATCAGGGGGTTCCCTGATCTACTTTTGTAACTGCCGGAACTACAATGAATTAGAGATATAGTTTGGTTATGAAAAAGGATGTGTCTTCTATGCTACAAATAACGGATGAAATGCGAAAAGAACTGAACCAATTGAGAGATACTACTTATGGTGATCTCACTGCCCTTGCATTTATGTCCAAGTCGGGTGGTAAGTTGCATTGGTATTACGCCTCCGGTAGCCGAAGCAATCGCTATCGCCTTATTTCTTTTAAGATTGGTCATGGTATTGCCGGGATGGCTGTTCGCTTGGGACGTACCGTGACTGTAAGTGCTTTGCTATCAGGTAGTATACGTATGCGTCAGGAATGTGCACTAATGCTGGCCGAGCAGCTTCACTCTGCTGTTGCTATTCCCTTTTCCAGCACAGGGGATCTGCCCAACGGTGTGCTGCTTCTTGGTAATCGTGATGTGAGGATGTTCACAGAGTCTGATGTAGCCGAGGCCACTCAAGTCGCTCAACGCCTTAGCCAACTATGTGCTTACCCTCTTATTCCATAGATCAACAATGTTTCTGTAGATAATGAAACTCATAAAATACTTGATATGACTGTCCCTAACTATCTTTGTTGATTGAAATCCCTAAAATTTGCTATGATTATGACAAAACGCACGGTTTTTTTACCGTTCGAGGGGATGACAAATTGATTCGCATACTAGTAGTGGATGATCACGTTGTCGTACGTTCTGGCCTCATGGCCCTATTGGACGGCAAAAACGGTATCAAGGTAGTAGGAGATGCAGCAGACGGGGATGAGGCAATCCGCAAGGCAGTGGAGCTACAACCTAATGTCGTGCTCATGGATTTTAGCATGCCACCTGGCAAAGATGGTCTCACGGCAACCACTGAATTAAAAAAACAGTTGCCCGATACAGAAGTCCTTATTTTAACGATGCATGATGATGAAGAATATCTGTTCCGGGCCATTCAGGCTGGAGCATCCGGATATATTTTAAAAAGCGCACCTCACGAGGAGTTGCTCGCTGCCATCCAGTCTGTAGCCGAGGGTAGTGCCTATTTGTACCCGAATGCAACCAAACGACTGATGAGTGAATATCTGGACAAAATCAAGCAGGAAGGCATAGCCGGACCCTATGAATCCTTATCTGAGCGGGAAAAGGAGATTCTATCGTGGGTAGCCAAAGGATATGCCAACAAGGAAATTGCCGAGCACCTTGTGATTAGCGTCAAAACCGTAGAGTCCCATAAAAGTAACCTTATGGAGAAGCTTAACTTGAAAACACGACCTGAGCTAGTCAAATTCGCACTAAAAAAGGGGCTGCTCCATTATGAATGAACCTTCTAATCCTTTACTGCAGCATGCCTTTGGTGAATCAACCGATACACTGCTGAATGATCTGGAAATTTATATACCAGAGTCCCCTTTTCTCCATGCACTGCGTAACTCACTCCACCAACTATCCAATCTTAAATTTGCTCTAGATACGTCTTCCATCGTTGCTTTGACCGATCATCGAGGTATTATTCAGTACGTGAACGACAAGTTCTGTGAGATTTCGCAATATAGTCGTGAAGAGCTGATCGGTCAGGATCATCGTCTCATTAATTCAGGCTATCATACCCCTGCCTTCATGAAAAACCTGTGGACTACAATCCGTTCAGGTGAGGTATGGCAAGGAGAAATACGTAATCGAGCTAAAGATAACAGCTACTACTGGGTGAATACTACGATCGTTCCGTTTATGGACGAGGAAGGTAAACCCTATCAGTACTTAGCGATCCGCAATGAGGTCACTAAACTGAAGCAGGTAGAAGCAGAACTCCAGTCTATGATGACGCAAGTCATGCAAATACAGGAAGAAGAACGTAAACGCTTTTCAAGAGAGCTACATGATGGGATAGGGCAAAGCTTATTTTCACTTATTATTCAGTTAGACAGCCAACTTGCCGAACAACCTAGTGCTGCTCTGGAGAGTCTTCGTTCGCAGGTGACCGACATCATCAAAGATGTTCGTGGTCTAGCGTGGGAACTTCGTCCCTCAGTTCTGGATGATTTGGGTGTCGTACCAGCTATAAGAACCTATATTGAAAACTTCTGTTCTCATTACGGGATTGAGGTGCATTTTCAATGCACTCTACGTAAACGCCTTGATATTCGCAAGGAAATAGCAATTTATCGGATTGTACAGGAGGCATTAACGAATGTAGCCAAATACGCAGATGTAGCGGAGGCATATGTCGACGTTGAGGATCAAGATGAAATGATACAAGTGACCATTCGGGATGAGGGCATTGGATTCTCTGGAAAGTCCCAAGGAGAAGGAGTTGGATTGTTTAGTATGGAAGAACGAGCTAGAGGGGTAGGGGGATTTATGAGCATGACCTCTGCTCCAGATGAGGGAACCTCCATCCAGCTGACCATTCCCGTGTAAAAACTGTCCACTAGATCGGTTATCGGTGTATACCAGTTGTATGGATCAGAACGATATACACCGATACCGAGATTATGAATAATCAACACATTGTGGGTACATGAGAATAAATACAAAAAAAGAGAGAGCTCTGTCCCCAGACAGGCTCTCTTTATTTATAAGGTGTCACCACTGAGGCAACAAGAATCCGCTATAGCAAAAAGCGGGTGATGGGAATCGAACCCACGCTACCAGCTTGGAAGGCTGGAGTTCTACCATTGAACTACACCCGCAAATCAGTATCGGGATGACACGATTTGAACATGCGACCCCCTGGTCCCAAACCAGGTGCTCTACCAAGCTGAGCTACATCCCGACATTATACTTTTTTTAAGAAATGGCGCGCCCTGAGAGATTCGAACTCCCGGCCTTTTGATTCGTAGTCAAACGCTCTATCCAGCTGAGCTAAGGGCGCATATTTAAATCCATAATGAGCAGTCAAGGCGCCACCCAGATTTGAACTGGGGAATGAAGCTTTTGCAGAGCTTTGCCTTACCACTTGGCTATGGCGCCGTATGGATAATGGAGCGGACGACGGGAATCGAACCCGCGACCCTCGCCTTGGCAAGGCGATGCTCTACCGCTGAGCCACGTCCGCAAAATATGGTGCGGTCGAGAGGACTCGAACCTCCACGGGGGGTTAGCCCACACGGACCTGAACCGTGCGCGTCTGCCAATTCCGCCACGACCGCAAAATAACTATAAATGGTGAGCCATGAAGGACTCGAACCTTCGACACCCTGATTAAAAGTCAGGTGCTCTACCAACTGAGCTAATGGCTCTTAATGGCTGGGGATATAGGATTTGAACCTATGCATGACGGAGTCAAAGTCCGTTGCCTTACCGCTTGGCTAATCCCCAATAAATTAAGAATAAAGGGCGGCCGATGGGGCTTGAACCCACGAATGCCGGAGTCACAGTCCGGTGCGTTAACCACTTCGCCACGACCGCCATATGATTATGAAAAGACTGGTGGAGGATGATGGATTCGAACCACCGAACCCGTAAGGGAGCAGATTTACAGTCTGATGCGTTTGGCCACTTCGCTAATCCTCCAAAATGGTGCCGGCGAGAGGACTTGAACCCCCAACCTACTGATTACAAGTCAGTTGCTCTACCAGTTGAGCTACACCGGCACATTACTCATTTCCCACTTGAAAGGTGGCTCGGGACGGAATCGAACCGCCGACACGAGGATTTTCAGTCCTCTGCTCTACCGACTGAGCTACCGAGCCATAATTTGTTTTATTACTACACCATATAATCCGCACTATATATGCTAACTATATATGAGGTTAAAATGGCGGAACTGACGGGATTCGAACCCGCGATCTCCTGCGTGACAGGCAGGCATGTTAGGCCTCTACACCACAGTTCCAGAGGCATTTCCAATAGGAAATTAATTGCGGGGGCAGGATTTGAACCTACGACCTTCGGGTTATGAGCCCGACGAGCTACCGAACTGCTCCACCCCGCGACATTAAAAGGGATTTATCAAATTTTCTTATGGTGGAGGCTGAGGGGTTCGAACCCCCGACCCTCTGCTTGTAAGGCAGATGCTCTCCCAGCTGAGCTAAGCCTCCATATTATGACCCGTAGGGGATTCGAACCCCTGTTACCTCCGTGAAAGGGAGGTGTCTTAACCCCTTGACCAACGGGCCTTACAAAATAAGTTCTGATTCCAATAAATTTATGGCGGAGAGAGAGGGATTCGAACCCTCGCACCGCTTTCGCAGTCTAACCCCTTAGCAGAGGGTCCCCTTATAGCCACTTGGGTATCTCTCCGAGTAGCGGCAGAGGGGATCGAACCCCCGACCTCACGGGTATGAACCGTACGCTCTAGCCAGCTGAGCTACGCCGCCACCTTATATATAAAATTCAGAAATATTCAAAACATGGCTCCCCGAACAGGACTCGAACCTGTGACAACTCGATTAACAGTCGAGTGCTCTACCAACTGAGCTATCAGGGAATATTGGTGGAGCCAAGCGGGATCGAACCGCTGACCTCCTGCGTGCAAGGCAGGCGCTCTCCCAGCTGAGCTATGGCCCCAATCTTTTTGTTATTCTAGAAGTGGTGGGCCTTAGTGGACTCGAACCACCGACCTCACCCTTATCAGGGGTGCGCTCTAACCAGCTGAGCTAAAGGCCCTAACATGTAAAACTTCATCATCCTTTAAAGGATATCGCTTGGCGACGTCCTACTCTCCCAGGACCCTGCGGTCCAAGTACCATCGGCGCTGGAGGGCTTAACGGTCGTGTTCGGGATGGGTACGTGTGGAACCCCTCCGCTATCGCCACCAAACATGAATTTGCTGTGCAAATTCTACCGTACGGTTATTCGGTTCATCACTTATCGTGTGAATGAATAGCCATGCGCTTGTCGTATGTCACTTGTACATACCTTCAAGGTTACACCCTGAAAACTGGATCCGAAACTCATTTGCGTTTTATTTTAGGATAAGCCCTCGACCGATTAGTATTGGTCAGCTCCATGCATTACTGCACTTCCACCCCCAACCTATCTACCTCGTCGTCTTCAAGGGGTCTTACTAATTGGGAAATCTCATCTTGAGGGGGGCTTCACGCTTAGATGCTTTCAGCGCTTATCCCTTCCGTACATAGCTACCCAGCGGTGCTCCTGGCGGAACAACTGGTACACCAGCGGTACGTCCATCCCGGTCCTCTCGTACTAAGGACAGCTCCTCTCAAATTTCCTACGCCCACGACAGATAGGGACCGAACTGTCTCACGACGTTCTGAACCCAGCTCGCGTACCGCTTTAATGGGCGAACAGCCCAACCCTTGGGACCTACTTCAGCCCCAGGATGCGATGAGCCGACATCGAGGTGCCAAACCTCCCCGTCGATGTGGACTCTTGGGGGAGATAAGCCTGTTATCCCCAGGGTAGCTTTTATCCGTTGAGCGATGGCCCTTCCATGCGGTACCACCGGATCACTAAGCCCGACTTTCGTCCCTGCTCGACTTGTAGGTCTCGCAGTCAAGCTCCCTTCTGCCTTTGCACTCTTCGAATGATTTCCAACCATTCTGAGGGAACCTTGGGGCGCCTCCGTTACTCTTTAGGAGGCGACCGCCCCAGTCAAACTGCCCACCTGACACTGTCCTCGCACCGGATTACGGTACCAAGTTAGAACCTAGATACGATCAGGGTGGTATCCCAAGGATGCCTCCCCTCAAGCTGGCGCTCAAAGTTCTACGGCTCCCACCTATCCTGTACAGATCGTACCCAAATTCAATATCAAGCTGCAGTAAAGCTCCATGGGGTCTTTCCGTCTTGTCGCGGGTAACCTGCATCTTCACAGGTATTAAAATTTCACCGGATCTCTCGTTGAGACAGCGCCCAAGTCGTTACGCCATTCGTGCGGGTCAGAATTTACCTGACAAGGAATTTCGCTACCTTAGGACCGTTATAGTTACGGCCGCCGTTTACTGGGGCTTCGGTTCATAGCTTCGCCCCGAAGGGCTTACCACTCCCCTTAACCTTCCAGCACCGGGCAGGCGTCAGCCCGTATACTTCGCCTTGCGGCTTCGCACAGACCTGTGTTTTTGCTAAACAGTCGCTTGGGCCTTTTCACTGCGGCCCCCTCGGGCTATTCACCCTACCGAGGCACCCCTTCTCCCGAAGTTACGGGGTCATTTTGCCGAGTTCCTTAACGAGAGTTCTTCCGCGCGCCTTAGAATTCTCTTCTCGCCTACCTGTGTCGGTTTGCGGTACGGGCACCTTCTCCTGGCTAGAGGCTTTTCTTGGCAGTCTGAGATCATGACCTTCGCTACTACAATTTTCGCTCCCCATCACAGCCCAGCCTTACGATGTGCGGATTTGCCTACACACC
>NZ_JBODQH010000001.1:2112500-2347500 GCF_052119485.1 Paenibacillus sp. DRB1-1
TCCGTCTGAACGGCAATAGGCACGGTGTGATAGTATACATGAACACGCCCCGTATTCAAATAGGGAGCGAGCATATCTTCAAGCACCCGCAGAGCTACCCGTGGTTCATGGGCCAGACGGCTTACCCAACCGTTCCCAGGGTTAAGAATGGGATTATTCCGTGCTTCTTCGGTTAACGGATAGTTCTGACGGTAATAGTCACGCACACGATTACGGAACTCACGGTATGTTGATGTGCAGCCAAATTGTTCGATCCATCGATGCTCATCTGGGGGAACCGCCTGTGAAGTTAACTGCCCCCCTAACCAATCCGTCTCCTCCGTCACGATGACTCTCATGCCAGCCTTCGCCGCCGCAAGAGCTGCCGATGTCCCCCCCAGACCTCCGCCAATCACAACAATGTCGGTATCAAGCCGTTTTTGCGTCATGGTTCGTTCCCCTTTCATTCTTGTACTAGGACTCGGTCATTTCAAATGCAAGCCGTGCAGCGCCGATGATTCCAGCGCGATTGCCCAACAATGCCCGACTTACTTCCGTTTGAACTCCAAGTTGGTGCAGATGCTTTTCCAGCATGGGCCACCAGACCTCTCCCGCGTCCGCTACTCCTCCACCTACAATGATCACCTCAGGATCAAGAGGCACCGAGATATTAGATAGAAGCACAGCTAAATCTGCGGTGTAATCATCCAGCACCTGGATTGCTTCCTGGTTACCGTAAGCGGCCTCTTTCACAATCTCGTTCCCTGAGCGGTACAATTTACCGACGTGTTCCCTACCTCGACGTAACAGGGCGCTCCCCGATACATATTGCTCGGCGCACCCTTTTTTTCCACAATTGCAGGGATGTCCCCCCGGGAATAAAATACTGTGCCCCCAATCACCGCCGCTCCAATGAGCCCCTCTGCACAAGAGGCCATTTTCCATATATGCACCTCCGACACCTGTTCCCAACGTGAGCATCACCAAGCGTCGCTTGCCCTTCCCCGCTCCCTGCCACGCTTCTCCAAGTAAAGCGGCGTTCGCATCATTATCAGCAACCGCTCGTAAAGCCAGTTTTTCTCTAGCCCACGTTACTAAGGATGTACCTTGCCAGCCAGGTAGGTTATCTGTGGCATACACAACTTCGCCGCTCTCCACATTTACTCGGCCAGCAGTAGCAATACCTAGAGCGCCTACATCTATATGAGCACCGATGCTGGTATCTCCAAAAGAACGCAACAGTCCGAGCACAGATTCTGACACCCGCGACAACACCCATTCACGTCCACGGGAAGCGTCCGTATCCAGCCGGATTTCATCAAGCACCGATCCGTCCCGTGCCACTATGGCGGCCTTCACCGATGTGCCCCCAATGTCGATTCCAATGACTCTGTTCACGGCAGCTGCCACCACACCAACCTCCTTGTTGCCCCTCATAAAAGCTTACTAGCTCTTTGTACAAACCTTCTATTAATAGCAATACATGAAATACCCATTCATAAGCACCACAAACACAAGTCATTGAACTGTCGGAGCGCACAGTTTTCAATCCACAACTGAAAAATCTCAATAACTTCGTTCAATAACCGCCCTCGCTGTTTTTTCCTTCATCTGTTTGCTGTGACTCGTGTGCTTGCGAGCAAGCCCTTCGCAGATGAGGTCAATCACGAATAGTTGTGAGATTTTAGCGCCGATTGAACCACCTTCTATCGGGGCTTCCTTGCCTGCGGTCAGTAACACGATATCAGCAATGGAGGTAATGGGTGATTTCGCATAATTCGTAATTGCGATAACAGTTGCACCGTTTTGCTTGGCTTTGTGCAGCATATCGTTCGTATCCAGCGTACTTCCTGATACACTGATGCCGATAGCGACATCACCCGGGTTCATGGACACCGCCATCATCGACTGAATATGTCCGTCTGCCACTGCCTCGGCGCGGCGCCCAATCCGTAAGAAACGATTTTTAGCATCCTGCGCGGAAATTCCCGAAGCGCCTACGCCGAAAAATTGAACATAGCCCGCTTGATCGAGACACGCAATCGCACGACCAAGCTCTGAATGGTCCAGCAGTCCCATACTGGAGTGCAAAATATCGAGCATGTTGTGATACACCGTACGCGTAATATCTTGTTCGTCATCTGGGTCGATATTCTCCTCGCCCATATCGGTTTTACGATAAGTCTGGTTTTGTGCCAGGGACAGTCGGAAATCCTGATAACCTTTGAAACCAATTTTCCGACAAAAGCGCATCACCGTCGTTTCGCCTGTACCTGCAAAATCCGCCAGCTCCGTCACGGAGAAATATATGATATCTGCGGGATGCTCCAGTACGCACAAGGCGACTTTCTGCTCCGATTTCGTTAATGAAGGATAATACGTGTTAATTCGGTCGTTCATCTCCATAGATGCATTTCACTGCCTTCCTTGCGGCATCGGCAAACCGCTGCGTAATCAATTGGGGTCTGGTAATCGCCGAGCCTACAACCACTGCATGTGCTCCCATTCGGAATGCTTCCTCAACCTGCGCTGGATCATAGATTTTGCCCTCTGCAATTAAAGGAACAGGAACCAGTTCCGACGCTCTCCGAACCAGCTCCAGATCAGGACCCTCAATCTGAGTAGAGTACGGCGTATACCCGGATAACGTGGTGGATACGCAGTCTGCGCCAAGGGAGGCCGCATGAAGCGCCTCCTCCAGTGTCGATATGTCTGCCATGGAAGTGACTCCCTGCTCATGGGCATAATCTAGGAGCCTCTTCAGCTTGCATCCCGCTGGGCGCGGTCGTAATGTGGCATCCAGCGCAATGATATCCGCGCCTGCCTCCACCAGTTCCTCCATTTCACGAAGGGTAGGCGTAATGTAAATATCAGAATCATCATAATCCCGCTTAATCAAGCCAATCACTGGTAGAGAAATCGCCTGTTTAATCGCACGTACATCCGATGCGCCATTGGCGCGAATCGCTACAGCTCCACCTTGCTGTGCGGCACGCGCCATTTTGACCATAGAATCTGCTCCATGTAACGGTTCGCCTGGTAGCGCCTGACAGGATACGATCAGTCCGTGCTGAACTTTGGATAATACACCTTCCATTCCCATAGGAATCACCCTCTCTTCTCGGCATGATGCCGTACGGTTAATCCGACTTCAAAGGTGCGGTTCCACGGCATGTAGCAATCTGTAATTTCCACGCGGTCTTCCGGCCCGTTCACATATTCATTGAGCGCCTGCTCCAGCCGTCCGCGAATAACCGCAGCTACCGAGCCTCTCGGTCCATCGAGCATAAACTTGGTAAAACCCATCTGCTCCACAATTCCGTTATTCATAGCCGTACGTACCACAGCGCAATAACAGGCATCCTCGGCGTAGCGCAGCGACAGAAAATCCAAATGTTCCTCCGTAGAGCCATAGTGGGTATACAGCATGGACTGGGCAATGACGGTGCCCAGCGTGTTAGAACTGGTATTCCAGCCTGCATAACCTGCCAGCTTAAAAAGCAGTCCTTTTTGCTTTAATAGTCTAAGTAGCTTGAGATCTGCGCCGTTGGCGTAGCCCACATCAGCAACTGCAACATTTTGGCCTGCATATTGCAGCATATAAGAACCGTACTCAACCAGCTCTACTACATTCCGATGTACATCATATCCGGTCATTGCACGCTGCTGGGATGAAGCCTCTGCCATCGTGTCACCGGGTGTGTTAGCCAACAAAATCAAATCAGCCTCCGTTGCTGAGGAAGCTATCAGCCCACCTGCCGCCATAATCTGATATTTTAAGGTTTCGTAAAAATAGCGATCTTCAAAAAGCGGAACTACGAATGCCCCCTGCAAAGCAGACAATCGGGGATACACCAGTGGGACTACATTATTCATCTTGTTAACCCAACGAGCTAGCAACGTACAACCCACTTCATCTGCCCCCGGGTACATGTATACATTCAAATCCAGCCCAAGCTCAGAAATACGACTTCTTAGCCGCTGCTGATCTTTGGCGGTATAGCCGTAGGGAGCCGAATCATCCTGTGGGATAATCATAAAATCAATGATACCTTCTGCTACGAGATCCAGTGCAACTTCATTAGCCTCCAAATTCACATGGCGACGCCCCAGGTAATCATCCAGTATTTCCATTGGCAAACGCTCGTTAATATCAGTTAATTCGAGCAACTCTTCTGCGGTAGCGATCCCCAGCTCCTGACGATGCTCAATGAAGCCCTTTCGGAATATCTCACGCCCCCAATCGGCATAGTAATCCGGTTCTTCATCAGCCAAAGAGTATTGTGGACAACGCATAATTAGTTGAAATGCATACAGAGTCAGTTGCGGATATAGTTGCTTTAGCCTGCGAAGCCGATTCACTCTATCTCTGACCTGCTCGCTCGACATACCGTGTAGTCGAGAAGGGACGATTCCTCCGTACAGCAACGTATCCATCGCCACAATGGCTCCATCAGCAGTAGCCGCGCGTTCTTCGAGCCATGCCCATAGTCTGGTCGTATCGCCAGGGGTTTTCTTTTGTCCCATCCATTCTAATGGGGGTCGCTCCATTTCCAAGTCGGTGCCCTGTGCCAGTAAATAAGGAAATTGATAATTACAGGGCCGCTCATCCAGCGGTATAAAAAGTAATCGGGTGTTTGACTTCAACATACGTTCCACCTCTCCTGAAAATTACCGTTATCCTAACGGCAAATGATTATTTTCAGGGCAGCTATGCTGCCTTGGTTTCTTAATCCAACGCAAAAACTCACAAGATCAGTCGATATTTGCCTTGTTCGTCCTGATCGACATAACCCCACTGCGCGGCAGCACGGATCGCCGGATTGCTACCCAGCCGAGCCTCCGCTTCTAAGCAAGCAGTGATACCGCGTCGCAGTTCTCCTGCGATTTCGTCCGTCAGAGGCGACGGCTCTTGCCCGTCAACTGCTTCGCTCGGCATGCTGCTTCCCCTTGAATGTGCATCGTCCTGTCGCTCGCCACTGAGCGCAGCTTGGCGCAGCACATGCCACAGGCCTGCGTCCAGCTCGGCACGTTCCAGCCACGGCGCGGCCTGGGACACGAAACCTGCCGCCGGATCATCGGCAGGCACGTTCCGTAGGACGCTCACCGCCTGAAGCAGCCGCTCAAAGTATATATCCAGCGCAGGGATATCGCGCATTTGCAAAGCAAGATCCACGTCCTCATACGCGCTGCCGCCCAGTCGGCTGTTCCTGTTTTGACGACAGAAAAACATCAGTTCATCCGCACGCTCTCCCGCTAACTCTCGCGCAGCCCGTTCCCAAGATAGCTCAGGCATATACCGTTCACTGTTCCACATATAGTGGGACATCGTAATGAGCGTCACTTTGGAGCATTCCCACTGATTCATCGGGTTGGCCACCATACCGGTATGTCCGCAGTCTGGTAGCCCGGAATACCGTCCGCGCAGCGGATCAAGGAATAACCGATCATGGTCACAATCATTCACCGGGATGTTATCCCACAGCCACAGCTCATGCCCGAAGAATGCATGATTATCGGCGGCGTGCTCTCGACTAATCTGTGGGGCAAAAACAAAGTACCCCGTCCAGAACACCTTAATCTCCGGATGCAGCCGCTCACGGAAATCCTTTTTGTATTCGGTATCCCAATACGACCAATATTCCGAGGGACAGACTGTCAGTGTAAACTCAGGCAGCCGTTCAGCCAGCCATGTGTGAACCTTGTTCGTCAAAAAGACATGAGCGTGACCCGACCGGCCCAGCAAATGTCGATTTTCCCCTTTGAGTACATAATCAATATCATCCATTAATACAGAAAAATGACGTACGCCAATCGCAATCACGGCCGCCAGCTTTTCCGTCAATTTAAGGAAATCTTCATCGCTGCCAAAGCTTAGGTCGTTCCCTGGACTGATACAATAATGAAAATCAATCTCATGCCGTTCGCAGGCTTCCTTCAATTCGCGGATCTGGGCAAACGTATCCTCAGGGTACGGCTCTCTCCATAGCTCACGATGATATGGATCATCCTTGGGGGCATACATGAACGTGTTCATCCGATGCGCAGCCATAAAACGGACGGCATCCAGCCGATCCGCGAAACTCCACGGTTTCCCATAGAAGCCTTCAATAATTCCTCTGACCGGAAAGGAAGGCTCATCCCGAATAGACATCACTGGCAGAGTACATCGCTCCTGTTCCACCTGAAGCAGGGGATGCAGGGCATCCATGCCGTATTTGAGCCCTCTTTTATTGGAAGCATGGATTTCAATCCGCCCGTCCTTCTGAATGTCCAACCGATATCCGTCTGCAGCAAGCGTTCCGTCATATTCGAGCACCAACTGTACGCTTCCCCGTGTTTCAGTCGGTACACCCGGTCCTGGAGGCACAATGAGCTTGATCGGTCCCTCTGGGTCCAGCACACCTTCATACTCCTGATTCATTGCAAAGCGAGAGGACAGTTCACAGATCAGACGCGGTTCGGAGATAACCAGCCTTTCCCCGCTGTCATACACATCACGAAAATAATATTGAATCTCCTGCGGTGTTAGCCCTACATCTGAATGAGACCCCATTCCTTTGGACAATTTCATCGCAATCGTCTCCTTCCATTCACAGGCTCTTCGTAGCCGTGACTACTGGCTTATCCTTTTACCGCTCCCGCCAGGCCTTCCATATAGTAGCGCTGTGTAAACAGGAACAATATAATGATCGGCAGTACCGAAATCATTGTGCCTGCAGCGATCCAGCCGAAGTTATAGGCAAATTGACCGTTGAGATACGTGAGCGCAGCTGCCAGCGGATATAGCTCCGTATCATTCAAAATAACGATAGGCCATAGAAAGCTGTTCCAGAACGACATCGCCTCCAACAGAGAAATTACAGCGAGCGCCGGCTTGACCAGCGGAAGCACCAGCTGCCACCAAATTCGAAACTCCGAAGCGCCGTCCATTTTACCGGAATCACGCACATCGGTGGGAATATGAATAAACGTCTGTCGCATTAGAAAAATGTTGAACACGGAGACTGCCCCGGGCAACACCACACCCAAATATGTATTGCCCAGATGGAGCCCTTGAATGGTCAGATAATGCACAATAAATGCGGTGTAGGAAGGAATAATCATCGTGGCAATCAGCAGCGTAAATACCAGATTTTTACCCTTAAAACGAAATACAGCCAAGGGATATCCCGTCAGACTGGCGAGTACCACATTGAGCACAACGCCTAACACCGTAATGATGACCGTATTCAGCATATACTTTGGAAAATTCATGAACTGCCACACCTGAACATAGTTGTCGAAATCAATAAAGGTCGGAAAAATAGCGGGCGGCGTTGAAAAAATGTTACGACCTGGCATGAGGGATACGCTGAGCAGCCATAGGAACGGTCCCATTAAAAAGAGGGCGAGTAGCACTAGAAGCACGTAGATGACCGTCATTCTCAGCATTCGAGCAAGACTGCGCATGATGCGGCTGCTTTCCTTTTTAGGAAGAGATGAGCGTAGCAATTTGTCATCCTTTAGATTCATCAATAGGGATTGACACCACCTTTCCTATTGAATCGGAATACGATAATACTAAGTACGGCAATCATTGCACCGACAATTAAGCCAAGCGCTGAAGCATATCCAAAATTGAACTGCTCCATGCCCTTTTGAAAAATATACAAGCTGGATGTCAACGTGGCCGTTCCCGGTCCACCCTTGGTTAGTACATACACTTCATCAAATACACGAATAGCTGACATGAGCGATATAAGGGTACAGAACAGAACGTAGGGTCTCAGCAGTGGAAGAGTAATATGGACAATCAGACGCCATCGGCTTGCTCCGTCGACTCTAGCGGCTTCGTACAGATCTTGAGGAATATTTTGTAATCCAGCCAGATAGAGCATCATATAATACCCGAGTCCCTTCCACATTGTGATGAACATCAGTACATACAAGGCCAAGTTGCTGTCCGATAACCAGTGTATGTCTTTGCTAATCAAGCCGACCTGCATGAGCAAGTAGTTCACTACGCTGTTATTGCCCAACAGCCAGCTCCAAATTAAGGCTACCGCTACCATCGAAGTTACAACAGGGATGTAGTAGGTCGTACGAAATATTTTAATTCCCGGGATACGGCTATTCACAAGCACGGCCATCAGGATGGAGAAAATTTGGAGAAAGGGGACAATGAGCACGTACAACAATGAGTTCCAAATTGAAATAAGAAAGTTACGGTCCTTAAACGCCGCTTCAAAATTATCCAAGCCGACAAAATGGGTATCTGATATGACAGAGTAGTCTGTCAATGCCAGCGGGATGCTGTAAATAATAGGCCAAAATACAAAGACGGCAAGCAATAACAGTCCTGGCGTCATAAAGGCCCAGGCCGTAAAGGACTCCGACCTTAACCATTTGATCATGCTGCATCACCACCTGATTTTGATAAATGAACAGGGGAGTATTCATTTACTCCCCTGTCAAACCTATTGCTTTAAAATATCGTTCACTTCCTGCTCCAGGGCAGTAAGCGTCTGCTTCGTATCCGTGCCGTTCAATACAATATTTTGCAAAGCTCGCGCGATGGCACTGTTCACATCTTTGGCATTAGGCACACCGACCATATAATCTGTCGCCTTATCCAAGCTTTGCGCGGATACTACCTTGGCTTGTGCTTCTAATGATTTGTCAGACTGAGTAAAATATGGATCTTTAATGGAGTCTTTCGTGGAAGGTAGTGTATTCGCCGCTTTAGAAAAAGCTGTTTGACTCTCTGCGTTTGTCAAGAAAACAGCAAATTTCACTGCTTCGTCCACATGTGCAGACTTAGCAGGTACAACCAGGTCCATGGAGTTGGAGAGCCGCACATCAGCTTTACCGGTTGGGACAGGAACAGCAATTGTGTTCTTATAAACATCCGGCGCTGCCGTTTTGATAAAATTGATGAACGTTGGGCCTGCCAGCTCGAAAGCAACCTGCTCGCCGGCATAATATTTCACTTGTTGTGAGAAGTCAGCGTCTTCCTTGAGCACAACGCCATCTTCCATCTGTTTTTTTAGATTATCAATCATGGTGACTGCTTCTGGTGTATTGAACGCCGCTGCTGTCTTTTCTTTATTTAGAATGGGAATGCCGTCCACAGCGAAAAGTTTGGATACAAGCTGCTGCGCATAGCCTGCTTTGCCAATTTTTCTATTGATCTGACGGCCCCACTCAGACAATTCCTCCCGGGTTTTGGGCGGATGAGCAGGGTCCAATCCGGCGGCTTTGACCAGCTTTGTATTCATGTAAAGCACTTCTGTACCGGTATACCAGGGTAGCGCATAAGCTTTACCGTTAATGACTGTGGAATTATAAATACCCTCGAAATAAGCAGCTTTTTCCTCGGGCGACAAATGCTCATTCATATCAACAACAGCACCCTTGGAGCCCATTTGGCTAGCAAATTCTGTATTGAGATTGACTACATCCGGACTGCTGTTGCTAGCGATACTTGTCAACAGCTTGTTGGTTACTGCGTCATAGGGGTAATCCTTCCAGTCAATTTTGACATTGGGGTTCTTCTGCTCATAATCGGCAATCACCCGATTGAAATACGGGGTAAATGTAGGTTGTAGTGCAATGGTCCAAAATTGCAGTGTTACTTTCCCTCCGTCAACCTTTTCCGACTTTGATCCTCCACCACCGCAGCTGCTCAGCAGTACAACCAGCGCCAGCATAGATACAAGCAACCGTAACCTGCCTTTCGCTTTCTTTGTCACATGGTGACCCCCTTGTTCTTAGTTGATTAAGGCAAATTATAGCAGAAATACCGCTAAAGAAGGAACGTTTTTTCAATAAAATAAATTTAGAAGGAATAATTTTTCTTTTATTGGATACAAAAAAGACGCCTCTTCAGCAGAGACGCCATTTTCTTAAATCAACCCGCAAAGGGTTCACAACTATTAATAGTATGGGGCCATGAAAACGTACACCAGTACCCCGGTCAAGCTCACATATAGCCAAATTGGCATCGTCCAGCGCGCAATCTTACGATGTTTTGCTACCTGCATCGTCCATCCCCATACAACCGTGAACAGTGCCAGCGGGACAATAATCGCAGCCAGTATGCTATGCGAAATCAACAGCGTAAAGTAGATCGGCCGAAGGATACCCACACCACCATATTTTGCAGTTTCCGGCGAAATGTAGTGAAAGGTCAGATAGGAAAATAAAAATAAAACGGTACTGGCGAAGGCCAGCAAAACAAAGGTTTTATGAACCTTAATGTTCTTTTTGAAAATAGCAACCAGTGCAGCCACCAGGAAAATAAATGTGAAGCTGTTAAAAATCGCATTCAGCCTTGGGAAAATAGTGAGATCAAAACTCACACTACCCTGGTATCCGATCGGCGAAAAGAACAGCAGCAAAATAATCACGTTGGCTATAATGGAAACGGTGATAATCAAGGCTGTAAAATTACGATTGCTCGTTGGAACGTACTGCTTGTCCTCACTCGCTTTATTCATCATGAGCGTCTCCTTCGTTAAATTCAGGTTTTCGTTACTGTTGTAGTCATAACCATAATATATTATATAGAACTCATAGACAGCCTGTGAAGTGACAACAGTATGAACAATTTCACAGCCATCTGTCAGAAAATATGCTTCAACATTTAAAAATAGCCCTTTACTTCCCTATATCAACGGTAGAATGCATTGATTTTACAAGCTTTATGCACACAAAAAACACCGGGAAGGTCTGATTACCCGCTCCGGTGTTGTGTCGGTTATGCATTTAAGCAGCCTCGATGATCCATATTCATTGCTGCCATACGTCACTGTACTCCTGATGGCGCTTGAACAGCGCAAGCGCGTACGAGCAAGCAGGGATAACCTTTTTATGCTGATTCCTTGCCATGTCAACCACTCTGTCGATGAGCTCCTTGCCGATTTTTTGACCCCGTAACTGCTCGGATACAAATGTATGGTCAATGACCAATGAGTGGTCATCTATGGATTTATAGCCTACTTCTGCAACTACCTGTCCATCATCCACCATGACTACTGCATGGTCCTCCTCGCGAATTTGTCTCATGAAACCAATCTCCTTTCTGACTGAAGAAAATCCCGTTACAACTCCATGCTAACGAATTACTGCAATCACTTCATGCCGACGCTAGATATCCTTATCATTCCCCTATTTAGGAATTAGCGAAACATCACATACGAGGATTTTGCAAAAATCCCATAAGCGACTTCCAATGAACAAGATATAGATCGAAATGGTTTAGTTCGTCTATATCTTGTACTTCGGAGCGACTGGAATCGAATTTTGCAAAATCCTGATACATAAAATAAGATCTATCGTCGACACTATATTTATTCCAATTAGGGCAAGGGAGGTGCTGCGTTGCCTACAGAAATAAAACCTGTCATCCCGTTTGAGCCGGAACTGAGCGAAAAAGTACCTGTAGATCCGGGCCTTTGGCGTTACGAAATAAAATGGGACGGTACGAGAATTATGACGTATCACGACCAGGGCGGTACGCGTCTGTTCAACCGCAAGCAGCATGAACGAACGCTTTTATACCCGGAGCTTGCTCTCTTCCCCTCCTACTGTAAGGCTGATTCGGTCATATTGGACGGGGAAATGATCGCACTCGGTGCCGACGGTAAGCCATCGTTCCATGAAATTATGCGACGGGATCTGATTCGTCGGACGGATCGAATTCAGTCAGCCTATGAAGCTGTACCCGCTACTTACATGTTGTTTGATATTGTTTATCTGAACGGGGAGTGGGTTCATCTTAAACCGTTACAGGAAAGGCTTAAGCTGCTGCATCAGATCATCATACCGAATGAACGGATTCAACTGGCTCCCGCTCATCCTGATGGACAAGCTCTATTTCAGGTCATGTGCAGCCAAGGAATGGAAGGCATTGTTTGTAAAAAGCTGGATAGTCCGTACACATTGGGCGGAAAGGACGGACGATGGCTCAAGGTCAAAAATTATGGCGATATTATTGCCGTTATCGGTGGCTATACCCTAAACGGAGGCATTATCAATGCTGTGTTGCTGGGCCAATATGATAAACAAGGAATGCTGCGCTATATCGGGCATGTGGGGACGGGTAAGCTGACTCGGGAAGCTTGGCGTCAGCTTACCGAGCGCCTGCTGCCACATACCATATCGGAGCGACCTTTTAACAATAAACCGGATCGGCATCAGGACGCATTTTGGGTGCAACCCATGTATACCGCCAAGGTTCAATATAGTGAGTGGCGGTGGCAAGAAGGACGTACTCTGCGTCAGCCCTCCATACAAGCCTTTGTGAATCAGGGCCTCGATCAGTGTATCGGCCCCTGGATGTGACGTTTTACAGATATATTTTTAAAAAAATGCGGAACAAAGTTTGTATAAATCATTGCAACCAGTGGTTAATTAAATTACAGTTAACTAATTAACTACATCGAGGTGGATCGCATGTTCTTTTTTTTGGACTCCGAAATTCGTCAACTGGCCTATAATCTCTTTCCAGGTGGCAATAAACCGATTGGTGTTTTGGTAGATTTATTTTCCATAACGTATGAAATACGTAAAAACATGGAAAAACGTTCGCGTGAATTTGGTCTCTCCTACGGGCAATATATCGCGCTTTGTGTACTTTCGGCGCAAAGAGATGAAATGTCGTCTCCTTCTGCTTTGGCTGAAAAGATGGGGGTAAGCCGAGCAGCTATCAGTTCTATGGTTATTTCTCTCGAACAAGAGGGTTTCATTAATAAATATGACGATCCCAATGACAAGCGGGGAGTGTTCGTGTCCCTGAACGATAAAGGAAGAAGTAAAATTCAACAGATGGACCCCTTTTTCGTAGGGCTGGCTTCACGTCTGATGTCAGACTTTAGTGAGTCGGAAATCTGTCAGTTCCAAACCTATTTGTCACGCGTACGTTCTGCGTTTGAAGATGTCAAAGGTTCGCGTCTAACCGACTCCAGAGAGGAGAGAGAAAAATGGTGCGAAGACTGAGACAAAAACTGTTCGTCAAACTTGCCCGCATATCGGCTGGCAGAATGGTAGCTGCGTCCGATTTCAAACCTTCGCGTTCTCCCAAAGTACATCGGAAAGAAAGGATCATTCCCACCTCTGTTGGTGACTCCAGGGTGATTGTATATGAACCTTCTCACCGGTCTGCTGATCCACTCCCTGTATTTGTAAATTTCCATGGCAGCGGCTTTGTAATGGGCAGCGCCGAAATGGATGATCCCTGGTGTCCGGTCATTGCTGAACGTGCGAATTGCGTCGTCGTTAATGTCGATTATCGCTTGGCCCCGGAGTATAAATTCCCTATCCCGCTACAGGAAAGCTATGATGTGGCCCAATGGTTGTACAAGCATCCTGATGTGCTCAACGTAGATCCTCAATGCATTGCGGTCGGGGGACACAGTGCAGGTGGTAATCTAGCGGCAGCGCTGTGTCTTATGGCCCGGGATCGCAAGGAATTTCCGATTGTATATCAGGTACTGGATTACCCACCATTAGATATTGCTACAGATCCCAAATTGAAGCCCCAATTCGAGAAAGCGATTCCGCCACGAGTAGCAAAAATCTTTAATGAAAGTTATCTGCACTCACCAGATGAGGCGCGGAATCCGTTAGTTTCCCCCCTTTTTGCAGAATCACTACATAATCTTCCTCCTGCTCTGATCATAACCGCAGAGTTGGACTCCTTGGCTGACGAAGCCGAGTTGTACGCTAAGCGGCTGATTGAAGCGGATGTGCCCGTGACGTATAAAAAATACATGGGTGCCGCACATGCATTTACCCATAGCGGCGATCTCGCTGTAGCTGAAAATGCCTGGCACCTGATGAGCGATCAGTTGAAATTGGCATTTGAATTCCACATCGGAGACGTTCTAGTAGAACTGAAGAAATAAAAATAAGCCTCCTGCTTCCACTGCCATTATGCAGGGGTACAGGAGGCTTATTTTTTATCCTTACAAACTGTTAAAAGCGTCAGTCAATACAGGCACAATTTGCGATTTTCGCGATACAACGCCTTTTAGAACAGCCTTGTTGTCATCCAACTGTACATTATAGGCTTTCTCAACCGCTTGTGCTTGGCTTCCCAGGGCAATACCAATGGAATCACTGTTCACAATGTCTGTTACAACGAACAGGAACAGATCGAGATTTTTGGCCTCAATGGTTTGGGATAATGCAACTTCTAGGTCAGCTTGACGCGATAGCACATCGTTGACGTCTACTGCGTTCACTTGAGCAATTTCCACTTTGCGACCATTCATCTGAAATTCTTTGGCATCCAGACTTACTAACTGTTCAATGGTGTGACCACTCAAATCGGCCCCCGCTTTAAGCAAGTCAAATCCGTAACGATCTGCATCCACACCAGCAATTTCAGCCAGTTCACGAGCAGCAGCTACGTCTTGATCCGTGCAGGTTGGGGATTTGAACAACAGGGAATCGGAAATAATCGCGGACAGCATTAGACCTGCGATTTCTTTCGGAATCGCTACACCATTTTCCTTGTAGAGCTTGTTCAAAATGGTGGCTGTGCAACCCACTGGCTCAGCGCGGAAGTATAACGGCTGGCTTGTTTCAAAGTTAGCGATCCGGTGATGGTCGATGACTTCAGTTACACGTACTTTGTCAATATCAGCGACGCTTTGCTGGCGCTCATTATGATCGACCAAAATGACATTGTCCGTTTCAGCAGCAACCTGCTCAACTAGACGCGGCGCGCTCACTTTGAAATAATCCAGTGCATACTGCGTTTCCCCGTTCACCTCGCCCAGACGAACCGGCTCTACGTCCGCGCCCAGTTTGGTTTTTAAGTCTGCATAAGCAATAGCTGAGCAAATGGTATCCGTATCCGGATTTTTATGCCCGAAAATCAATGTTTTTGCCAACATAATCGACTCCTTTGCCTTAGGCATTTTACATGATTGTGAAACCTCAACAATTCCAATGCAGATTATATCATTAAATCTCGCATTCTCCCATTCCCCTTCGATTGTTTTTCAAAAATAATCTAGTAAATTCATAACATTTCCATGGAATCTATATGTGATGTTGCCCTTATTTTTTCTAAAAATATAAAAAACATATAGTAATATATCCCACCAATATGGTAAGATATGCCTCAAAACTGGCAAGTTAGTCACCAGTGGTCAATTCTATTATTTTAGATATTAAGGGAGGCGTGAGAACAACGGCAGTGGCTTCAAATCCTAGTATGTAGACATATCATATTTTGATTGAAAAGAGGGAAATCTTTGAAAAAGCCGATCATTTTGCAAAAAATACCTGTCGTATCACTCGCTCTTGCCTTGACGGTAAGCTTGTCTCTGCCGTCTGTCAGTTCTGCTGCTACCGCAGATCTGCAAATCAACTCATTTTTGGAAGCTCAGCAAGCATTGACTCTTGAGGCGACTCCGGCCTTCATTTCGCCAGAGCTAAGCACAGATTCTTCCCGCCAGGTCAGAGTTATCGTACAGCTTGATGGTGAGCCCCTAGCCGTGGACAAATATGCGGCACGTTCAGGCGTACAAGCTTTCACAGCTCAATCTGAGCAAAAAGCGGAATCCGCGATTGCCACCGAGCAAACTACGTTCGTGGACCAAGCCGCTGAGCATGGCATTTCTCTTCAGGTGAATTACCAGTACAACACGGTGCTTAACGGCTTGGAGGTCACACTACCAGCCAATAAGATTCCAGAACTGGCTAAACTGCCAGGTGTAAAATCCATTCATGAAAACAAAACGTATTATTCCATCCCCGTACAGGACCCGCCAACACTTACAGCCAGTGAAGCCACTTATGATAACGCACCGCTGGACCAGATTGGTGTTCCTGAAGCCTGGGCCAAAGGACTGAATGGCGAGGGAATCAAGGTCGGGGTTATTGATACCGGTATCGATTATGAGCATCCGGATTTGAAAGAAGCCTATAAAGGCGGATATGACTCTTTTGAACAAGACAACGACCCTTACGAGGAACCGTTCCTTGAAAAAGAAAATGACCCATACGGCACAGGTTTTAGCGGAACGACACATGGTACTCACGTCTCCGGCACGATTGCCGGTAAAGCCGCAAATAAATCCTCGGATATTGTGCAAAAGGGTATTGCCTATAAATCGGACTTATACGTGTATAAAGTGCTTGGACGCAATACCAAGACAGGTCGCTCCTCCGGTTCCTCCGCACAGGTCATTGATGGCATTGAACGCGCTGTCAAAGATGGTATGAACGTCATTAACCTGTCGCTGGGCTCGGATTCCGAAAAGGACCCGAACTCCCCAGATTCCATTGCTATTAATAATGCTGTACTTTCCGGCGTAGTCGCGGTCATAGCGAATGGTAATGCGGCACAGGAAGGCCCCTATTTTTATTCCATGGGTTCTCCCGCAACATCACAGCTGGCGATTTCCGTCGGTGCAGCTACTTCGCCGAGCAAAAGCTTCTCGGGTACAGCTTCGGTCACCCGTGACACCTATTGGGAGGCTAACGGTGAATTGAAAAAGACCGTAACTAATGATGCTTATGCACATTATGATTTTAATTTGATGGGCTGGGAGACAGGCAGAGAAGACTTTGCCTCCATTTTGGGAACTGCCCCTTATGAGCTCGTATATGCGAATCTGGGACAACCTGATGATTTTGAAGGGAAAGACGTAGCAGGAAAAATCGTCCTCGTTTCACGCGGCAACTTGGCATTCGTGGATAAAATCGCAAATGCGAAAAAAAACGGTGCGAAGGCTGTTATCGTTTTTAATGGGAATACGAAAGCGGGCGACATCACCAAAGCTGATTTAGGGGAAAGTATTTCAGGTCGCGATGACTACGTAAATTCCAATTTGGGTGACAGCTTTGACTTTATTCCCACCTTTGACATGAAAGGTAAGGAAGGTCGTGCGCTGGCTAAACAAATCGTAGACAACGCGGGAGAGAAGTTCTCCGTTTCCTTTGGAGCAGATTATATTCGTACAGATAATGCAGGCAATACGATGGCCGGATTTAGCTCCCGCGGACCGAACGGAGATGAACTGCTTAGCATCAAACCAGACGTGAGCGCACCGGGGGTTGGCATTTTGTCAACCTACCCTGCCTTCGCCAAGTTCTATCCAGATGCATCTTATGAGCAAGCTTACAGTCGTAGCAACGGTACAAGTATGGCATCTCCGCATGTGGCTGGACTTGCTGTGCTGCTGAAGCAGCAGCATCCAAACTGGACACCGTTTGATATCCGTGCTGCTCTGGCAAACACTTCGGTTACACTCTTCGATGAGGATAAAATCCAATATGATGTGTATTCCCAAGGTGCAGGCCTAGTAAACATCGCTAATGCGATTCAGACTCCCGCCCTGCTGGAAACTGTTGAAAAGATAACGATTCTCGACAAGAACTTTAATCGGCAGGAGGTTGTGAATTACAATCCTTCCGCCAGCTTCGGGGTGTTACGACCTGGTAGTGATGCGAAGCAGATTCAGCTTCAACTCAAAAACCTGTCCACTAACTCTGTACAGTATGAGGCGAGCTATATTTTACATGATATTGTAACCTCAGATCCCAAGAAGCCAATCGCCACGCCAGATGTAAGCAACCTTTCCGTTCAGTTGCAAGGTGTCGGCGCGAATGGAGCAATCTCGGCAGAACCGGGTAAATCGCAACCGTTCTTCCTGTCTGTACAACCAAATTCGGGCGCAGCCACAGGTGTATATGAAGGGGAAGTTATTCTGAAAAGCGCAGGACTGCCAACGCTTCATCTGCCGTTCGTCGTTCATGTCGGCAAAGAAAATCCTACAACTGGCTTCGGCTTGCAGGACTTGAGTGTCACCAACCCGATTATTTATCCGAGTCGTACAGGTGCTCAGCGCTCAACAGATTTGGCATTCCGCCTGACTACGGATAAAACGAACCTGATCGCGCTCTATGTGTACGGCGTAGATGACAAGTTAATCGGTCTGATCGATGGAATTACGACCTCCAAGGAACAAGGTGACAATGCACGCCTCAAACAAGGCGTCTACTCCTTTAAGGGCATTGACGGAAGTTACGCCGAATTAGATGACAATGGAAAATCTGTTCTGGATGCTAACGGTCAGCCCGTGATTCAGCATTTGAAGGACGGAGTATACAAGCTGGAAGTCAGCGCTCCGGAGTTGAATGCAAAAGGCGAAGTCGAGAGCACTACTAAAGGTCCTAAACTCTTCACCGCCACTAAAGCTATCCGTGTGGATAATAGCGCCGCATCCAGCGGTAGTGTTGGAGGCGGAGGTGGTGGAGGTGGCGGCAGAAGCAATACTACACCTTCTGCTGCAACGAACACATCCACTCCTGTTTCTACATCTGCACCTTCACTTCAAAGCGTTGTGAAACAAGGGCAGGCTGTTAAAACTGTCACTACAGCCGTTGCATTGAACAATAATGTACAGTCGCTGACAGTAACCGATGCAGATTTGCAGGCTACCGTGACAGCAGCAGGTTCCAGCCCGACAGCTATTGTACTGTCGGCTACTAGCCAAGCAGGCCAAACGACGAAAGCATCGCTCACTTCCACACAACTGGTAACGCTGGGCAAGGCTGCATCAGGAAGCAGCTTGATTGTAAGCAATACAGGCTCTTCTCTGGCTTTGCCAGTATCCGCTCTGAAAAATGTTCCTGCTGGTGCAGGCATTGAAGTGATAATCAGCAGCCAGACAGAGGCGAGTGGCACTTTTACAAGTAAGCTGAAAGGCTCCAATGTGATCGGCACCCCAGTAGGATTTGAAGCTAATGTTGTCACTGGTGGCAAGAGTCAATCGCTCAAAGTTGCTCCAGGACAGTTCATTAGCAGATCCTTTACCGTACCTGGTCAAATTGATTCCAATACAGCTGGTGTACTCTATATGGCAAACGGAAATGTCTATCCCGTTCCATCCGTCTTCACCAAGCAGGCAGATGGATCTACCGTCGTCAAGGTAAGCCGTCCGGGCTTCTCGACGTATGCAGCGGCGACACGTCCCGTTAGCTTTGAAGATATTTCATCGTCGTATGCCCAATCCGAAATTCAATCGCTAGCGAACAAGTTGCTGATCAACGGCACGACCGACACGACTTTCTCACCGAAGAAGAACGTGACGCGTGCAGAATTTGCAGCCCTGATAACCCGAGCACTCGGCCTGACACCAGGTACTGCTGCACCATTCAGTGATATTCCGGCAGGTAGCTGGTACTCCGGCGATGTAGCAGCCGCTTATGAAGCTGGATTGATTACGGGTCGCAACAGCGACAAGTTTGATCCGAACGCTAATATCAGTCGTCAAGAAATTGCTGTCGTGCTGGGTAAAGCTGTAGATCTGCTTCAAATCAAAGCAGCAGTCGATGGCCCTGCACGTACACCGTACCATGATGCTTCATCCTTTGTAGGCTATGCCAAGGACAGTATTGAAAAAGTAAGTGCAGCAGGTATCATCAACGGAGAAGCGATTAAAGGCTCCTCCTACTTCCAGCCGAATGCACCTACAACCCGTGAGGCATCTGCCAAGGTGCTGCATGTGCTTTTACAGAAAGCTTCGCTGATTAACTAACAATAGAAAAGCCTCCCGAGCCGTGTTATAACCAAAGCTGCGGTTCGGGGGGCTATTTTTATGTTACGCCATAATCTTAAATACTATACTGTTCCCGCTAAAGGTAACGTTACTTTGAATACACTTCCCGTTCCTGGTGTACTTTCGGCTGTAATGTTCCCGCCGTGTGCTTCTACGATAGACTGTGTAATGGCCAGACCAAGGCCCGCCCCGCCTGAGCTACGTGTACGCGATTCATCTCCACGATAAAAACGCTCAAATATCCGCTCCAGCTGTTCTTTACTCATGCCTGGTCCGTTATCACGAATTTGGATATCCACCAACTTCTTACCTGCAGACAGGTTTACCTGGATCACACCTCTTTCCATATCGGTATGCTGAACAGCATTGTGAAACAGGTTGAGCACTACCTGCTTGATTTTATCCCCCTCTGCCAATACCCGTATACCTGCCGTCATATCAAAAACCACTTTACGTGTACCTGCCAGCATAAGGAGCTGCGGTTTCATTTCCAGCAGCAACGCATCTAGTGATATGTCTTCCAGCTTCAACTCCGGTGTTCGATCCAGTTTAGCCAACAATAGTAAATCAGAGACAAGTTTATTCATCCGCTTGGATTCACCATACATACTTTCTAGTGCCGACTGAAGCTGCTTCGGATTAGATGCTGCCCCACGAAGCAGCACTTCCAAGAAGCCGTGAATAGACGTGAGCGGGGTGCGCAGTTCATGGGAGGCATCCGCAATAAATCGTCTCATCTGCATCTGCAATTCCCGTTCGGCAGCAAAAGAATGCTCCAGCCGTTCCAGCATCCCGTTAAATGAAACCGCCAACCGATCCACTTCATACTGACCCTGCTCGGCGTCAAAACGCTCGTCCAGATTCCCGGCATCAATACGTTTGACCGCCTCAACCATCCTCGAAAGGGGCACCAACGTACGGCGCAGCACAGGAAGCATGAGGGCCAGACCAATCGCAAGCGCAATCAGAGACAATAAAATAAAGGTACGGAGCTGATTAATCAGCTGCTCTTGCATGGAAGTCGTGGATACGCCCATTTGAAGCATACCTGACGAACGGTCAGGCGGACCAAGCGGACGGAACACAACCAGTTGCTCATTCCCTTGAGCATCCGTGATCAATTGATAGCCATGACGCATGCGCTTGCTCTGCTGCATCGCTTGATACTGCTCAGTGGTGAGACGCGGTGGGTTAAGTCCGTTTTCACTGGACAAGCTTCGGAAGGTTCCATCTATGCCTATAGCTGCGAGCGACATATCCGGCCAAAACAGGAACGGCCCCGGTCGATTATCCCTTCGATTGTTTCCTCCCTGGGGAGTAACACCCTCACTCTGCTCTTGCGAGTCCCTAATCAATAAATCAGCAGGAATGGAGTTTAACTGCGTTCCCATAGCATCTGCACGACTCCGATACAGAAAGTCTTTCATCAGAAAATATTGTAGAAAACCAATCAATACGAGCAGCAAAGCCAAAATGAGTAACGTTCTGGCCAAAAGCTGGGACCGGAGAGATCGAAGTGCATATTTTCTCCGACTTTTCCCGCCCGCCTTCATAGCAAATCCACCCGGTAGCCCACACCGCGCAGCGTACGAATGACCCGATGCTCCTTGTCTTTGAGTTTTTCACGTAAGGAGCGAATGTACACCTCAACAATATTATCCTCGCCCCCAAAATCGTACCCCCATACCCGGTCCAGAATACGACTTTTACTCAGCACAATCCCGTGATTAAGCACCAGAAACTTCAATAGTTCATATTCGGTAGGCGACAGCTCCAGCACCTGACTCTGATAACGAATTTCCTTCCGTCGATCATCCACTTGAAAGGGGCCGTGAACCACTTCCCCCAGCAGATCGGGGAACTGATTGCGCAAGCGCGCTTCAATGCGAGCCAGCAGCTCATTAAAACTGAAGGGCTTTACGACATAATCATCCGCGCCGAGTTTTAATCCCTTTACCCGATCGTCTACGTCATCCTTGGCGGTCAGCATAATGACCGCGATGTTATCCTCCGTCTCCTTGAGACTTTGGCACACCTCAAAACCGTTCATTTCCGGCATCATCACATCCAGCACCGCTACATGCGGACGAAACTCTTTTGCCAAATCGAGCGCTTTACTCCCGTTCTCGGCGGTTCTGACTTCATATCCTTCATTAATCAGTCCAAGCTCTAAAAATTGCAAAATATGAGGCTCATCATCTGCCAGCATAATTTTAACTCCGTGTATTGGATTCATTATTAATCTTCCCTTTCATGTTGCCGCATTTTTCTCATAAAAAAGTCAGTTCATTTTTCACCTGTATCTAATATACCTGAATCCTGTCGTAAAAAAAGCACCCCTGCTCAGCTTTCAGCTAACGTTCAGGGAGCGCTCAGAACCCATTAAGGTACGTATGGCATGATAATAGCAAGCCGGTAGTTCACCGGGCCAAGATCAGAAGCGACTGGTCATTCCGCAGTCCTGAAGATAGCGGCAGAACAACGGAATAAATACAAAGAATTTTCACAGGGAGTGGAATGAACATGATTAAGAAATGGTTTAAGACCAGGGCGGACATCCCTCTGATCATCATTATGCTGATATCCGCATTTTTGAACGGATACAACATCTGGCAAGACAAATATGTAAACACCTACTATACGACGGCCGTAGCAAGCATGCTACAGAGCTTTCACAACTTCTTTTTTGCCTCACTTGATTCTGCCGGATCGGTAACGGTAGACAAACCGCCTGTGGTGTTCTGGATTCAGACACTGAGCGCCTATATATTCGGACTTCACGGATGGAGCGTTATCTTGCCACAGGCGCTGGCTCAGGTCGGATCGGTCTTGCTCGTTTACTTACTCGTCAAACCGAGCTTCGGTACGATGGCCGCACGATTGGCCGCCTTCGCCATGGCAACGACACCGATAGCCGTAGCAGTTAGCCGTACGAATAATATCGACGCTATGTTGGTTTTCACACTGTTGCTCGCAACATGGCTATTGTTCAGAGGCATTAGAAATAGCAAAACCGGGCTGATCCTTGCTGCTTTCGCAGTCGTAGGCATCGCCTTTAACGAAAAAATGTTGCAAGCCTATATGATCGTTCCCGCACTGGGTCTGTTCTATCTGATGGCTTCCAAGTTTAACTGGAAGCGAAAAGCAGTAACACTGGTAGGATCAGCAGTTGTCCTTCTGATCGTATCGCTCTCCTGGGCAGTCGTAGTGGACTCCACTCCGGCAGATGAACGCCCTTATATGGGGAGTAGCGGTACCAACTCTGTGCTGAATTTAGCCTTTGGTTATAACGGCCTGTCCCGTCTGACAGGAGATCAGGGTACAGGTGGCAATCGTGGCGGCGAACGTACGGATCGGAACAATAACGCTATAACGAATAGCAGCAATACAAACACAGATCAAACTCAGAGGACTACAACATCGGACAGCACTACCACTACAGATGACTCTGGTGCCAACGACATGGCAGTAGGCGGATTCGGTGCAGGTGGTCAAATGCCACCGGGTGGATTTGGCGGCAACGGACAAGGTGGTCCTGGAGAAGGGCAAGGTGGTCAGGGGGGGCCAGGCGGTGGACCAGGAGGAAATTCCGGTGGCGGCATGTTCGGCACTGGCGAAAAAGGACCTTTGCGGTTGTTCCAATCTTCCCTGTCAGGTCAAGCCAGCTGGCTGCTTCCATTTGCATTAATTGCTTCCATCGGCCTGCTTGCAAGCATTCGACGTCGTAATATCACACAAAAACACAAAGAGGTCATCTTCTGGCTGGCCTGGTTGATTCCCGTAGCTGCATTTTTCAGCGTAGCAGGATTCTTTCATCATTATTACCTGATTATGCTCGCGCCACCAATTGCAGCGCTCTTTGGAGCAGGATTCGTAGAATTGTGGAAGCAGTATCGTGAGCGTTCCAACTGGCTCTCCTGGCTGTTACCCGCAGCAGTTTTGGCAACCTCGGTATTTAGCTGGTTTGTTTTGCAAAATTACAACGATACGATTGGCAGCGGCTGGTCCATCGCGGTATTGATCCTAGGGATCATCGGCACAGTGCTGCTGATAGTAGCACGAATGAAATCTGAGAAGTTCACAAGATTCGCCATCATTGCAAGTGTACTTGCTATGTTTATCGGTCCTGCATACTGGGCATTGACACCGATCATCTACGGGGGGAACAGCATGATTCCACAAGCCGGACCCACTCAATTTGGTGGTGGTGGCGGAATGCCAGGCGACAATGATCGCAATAGAGGTCAGAGCGCCAATGGACAACAAGCCGAAGGAACTCCAACTCCAACGAATAACCAGACCAATAATGCAGAGAACTCCAGTCCTGATGGAAGTACTTCAAGCACACAAACAAGTATAGACACGGAACAAAAATCTTCTATCCGTTCCAGAGGAATGGGAGGACCCAACGGTAGCCAAAGTTTAGATCAAAAAACGTTGAGCTACTTGCAAAAAAATAACACAGGTGAAACCTACCTTTTTGCAGCAAGTAATTATTCAACGGCTGCTCCTTACCTGGTCGAGGCCGGACAAAAAGTAATTATTATGAACGGTTTTGTATCTTCCGATCCAGTCTATACCGTCGATAAAATCAAGGCGCTGGTCGAAAGCGGCCAAGTGAAGTACTTCATGATTTCTGGTGGAGGCGGCGGACCGGACGGCGGTAACTCTGAAGTCACTGCATGGATCAAAGAACACGGCAAAGTGATCCCTACAGATGAATGGAAAACAACAACAGGCGAAACAAATACAGACGTTAAAGCAACCGAGAGCGGAAGCGACACCACGAACAGCAATGCGAACGCCCAGGATGGTCAAGGTGGACCTGGCGGAGACGAACGTGGCGGAAGCGGTACTTTATACGAAATCACATTATAAATGAGGAGGAACTACGAATGAGTGAACCCATCCGTTATTCCATAGTTATTCCGATGTACAACGAGGAAGCCGTTATTACGGAAACCTACCGGAGGCTGAAACAAGTTATGGGCTCGATGGGGGAGCCCTACGAGCTGATCTTCGTAAATGATGGAAGTTCGGACCGCAGCGTCCAATTGATCAAGGAATTCAGTCTCAGAGATGACACCATTGTATTGATTGATTTCTCTCGCAATTTTGGTCATCAGCTAGCGATTACCGCCGGGATGGATTATGCGGTTGGGGAGGCGGTCGTCGTCATTGACGCCGACCTCCAGGACCCGCCGGAACTGATTGTTGAGATGGCTAACAAGTGGAAGGAAGGCTATGAAGTGGTCTACGCCAAACGACTCAAACGCAATGGCGAGACTCGCTTCAAGAAATGGTCTGCCAGCCTCTTCTACCGTGTACTTAAAGCATCAACGGATATTAATATCCCGGTCGACACCGGAGACTTCCGCCTAATGGATCGCAAGGTCATAGAAGAATTGAAACGGCTGCCGGAAAATAACCGATTCGTTCGTGGACTGGTCAGCTGGATCGGTTTCAAACAAACTGCTGTAGAATATGAGCGCGACGAGCGGCTCGCAGGCGAAACCAAGTATCCGTTGAAACGAATGATCAAGCTCAGTCTGGACGGGATCACATCCTTTTCGATTAAACCGCTCAAACTGGCAGGGTATATCGGTGCACTTCTATCCATGTCCGGCTTCCTGTATCTGATGTACGTACTGTTTCTCAACTTTTTCACCGACTCCTATGTGATGAAGGGCTGGTCGTCTATGATTAGCATCAGCCTAATCTTCGACGGGGTGATCCTGATCATTCTCGGTATTATGGGTGAATATGTTGGACGCATTTATGACGAAACCAAAGCACGTCCGCTTTACATTGTCCGTGAGCATCTGGGTGGACAATACGAAAACGGTCCGACGCATGCTATGAAAGTCCCTGAACCCCGTGACTCCCTGTACATGCAAGGAGCCCGTGAGAGCCTGATTTCGACAGGACGCACAGTGCGCGGCAACAGTGCAATATATACCGGACCCAAATCCGGTCATGGAGCCTAACCCATGAAAAGTCGCATAGCCCAGCTGCTTCCTATGATCCGATTTGGCATCGTAGGTCTGGTGAATACAGGTGTAGATTATATCATTTTTATGCTGCTGGCTTGGGGCGGAGTACCGGTCATTGTAGCGCAGATCATTTCGTACAGCTGCGGCACAGCCAACAGTTATATTTTGAACAGCAAATGGACATTCAACAAACAACTATTAAACGACACAAACAAGCGTCAATTACCCAAATTCATCATCATCAACCTCATCGTATTAGGGATAACCTCCTTATTACTGCAAGTGCTTCATACTGGAACCGAGTTGCCACTTGCTTTAGGCAAGCTGATCGCGACCGCAGCCGGAATGATCATCAATTATATCGGGAGCCGATACTGGGTATTCGGTTCCCCATCCCGAAAGGAAAGTGAGTTTCTATGAGAAAAATTACAAAAGCTGTTATTCCAGCCGCCGGATTAGGAACCCGTTTTCTACCAGCTACGAAAGCTTTACCGAAAGAGATGCTTCCAATCGTAGACAAGCCGGCTATTCAATATATCGTAGAAGAAGCCATCAAGTCCGGAATTGAGAGCATCATTATCGTAACGGGGCGTAATAAAAAAGCCATCGAGGATCATTTTGACAAGTCTGTGGAGTTGGAGCAGGTACTGGAGAGCAAAGGTAAATATGATCTCCTACGTGAAGTTCAAAGCATCGGGGGTAAAGCAGTCATTCACTATATCCGTCAAAAAGAACCCCTCGGCTTGGGACACGCGGTAAGCTGCGCTCGTCAGTTCATTGGCGATGAGCCCTTTGCCGTGTTGCTGGGCGATGATATTATGAATTCCTCCATCCCGGCGATTCGTCAAATGATGGATGTTTACGAAGCGACTGGCAAGCAAGTAGTCGGCGTGCGCACAGTGGAAGAACAAGATGTGAGTAAATACGGTATTATTGACTCCACTCACCAGAACGGTCTCATTCACGAAGTCGGCGGACTTGTTGAAAAACCATCTCCGGCAGATGCCCCTTCGCGGCAGGCAGTCATTGGTCGGTATGTATTGGAGCCTTCCATTTTCTCCATATTGGAAAACCTGTCCACTGGAGCGGGCGGTGAATACCAATTGACGGATGCTCTTCATCAAGTAGCATTGCAGAACCAACTGCTCGCATTAGAACTGGAAGGCACACGTTATGATATTGGAGATAAAGCTGGATATCTGGAAGCCGTGCTCCACATGGGTATGCAACGCGAAGATTTGCGTCCAATGCTTGACTCCATGATGCGCGAGTGGGCGCTTGCTTCAATGATAAAATAGGGGGATTTCCTCCCTCCGAAATCCGACGGGTGCTGTGAAATCACGAGAGTAGATGGATGAACATGTAAAATTGTACAATATAGGAGTACAGCAGCATTTGAGTCTACACGGCCGCCCGGTCGATACTAAGGAGGAAAAGGACCTATGATACCTGAAGGAAATCTGCAAAGTAATGTGGATCGTTTCAACGGTTTTGCCGACAACTACGATCAGCACCGCCCAGAAGCACCGTCACTCGTCGTGGAAATCATCAGCCGCTATCTGGAGCGAAACGTAGAGCTAGTTGCCGATATTGGCTGCGGTACAGGACTTTCAACTTTCATATGGGAAAACGCTGCTCGGCAAATCGTCGGTATCGAGCCTAACCCGGACATGAGAGGAAAAGCGCAGCACAAGCTGGAGACAGCAGGAACGACAATGGCAGGAACCATTTCCTTCAAAAGCGGGTTCTCCAACAACCTGCCCTTTGAGGACGGAACTGTAGACGTCATCACCTGCTCTCAATCCTTTCACTGGATGGACCCCGAGAGCACGCTTCAGGAAGCGGGCAGGGTCTTGGCTCAGGGCGGCGTGTTCGCGGCCTTTGACTGTGACTGGCCTCCGGTGCTGCAATGGCAGATAGAGCAAGCTTATACAGAGCTTATCACCAAAGCGGATACCCTTTTGGAACAGGAAACCCCAGTAGAGCAACAAGCTCATAAATGGAGCAAGGATCAGCATTTAGCTAATCTGCACCGCAGCGGACAATTCCGATATGCCCGGGAAATTGTCTTCCATAACCGTGAGCAGTGTGACGCAGCTCGTTATACAGGGCTCGCTCTCAGCCAAGGGGGTATTCAAAGTCTCTTCAAACTTGGCAATCGAGCGCTTGACATCGATATAGCCCGCTTCGTGAAGCTGGTAGAGAATCATTTTAAGGGCAGAACACTAGACATCCTGTTCAGCTATCGTATGCGGCTCGGCATCAAGTAGAAATAAATCAAGGTCATCGTGGATGATACGCTCTTCGGCTTAGGGCAAAAAAAGACTCTCCCTCGCCTCGTAAAAACGAGTGCGTACAGGAGAGCCTTTTTGCTTCAATAAATAGCCACAGTCATATCCTTGCAACCCCTTAGTCACAGTTCCGATGTGTCTTCGACTTAGGAAGAGCGAACAGCCAATAAGTGCGCCAACCGATCAGGATAGTCCGTGATGATGCCGTTCACCCCGGCCTCCAGCAGACGCTTCATTTCTTCTGGCTCATTCACCGTCCATGGGTGGTAGACGACGCCTAATGCCAAAGCCTCTGATACAGCTTCTGGCGTAACAACTTGTTTGTAGGCATGAAGTGCTGTTACCCCGAATTGGGTTGCATACTCGGATGGACGAACCATAATTTCGATATACAGCGCCCCCGTCTTGATTTCAGGAGCAAGCTGCGCACAGAGCGCCAGTGATTCGTGATTGAAGCTGGATATGATTACCCTCTGTTCCAACCCAAAACGCTTCACGGCAGCAATGACCTCTTCCTCCATACCCGGATAGAGATAAATGCTGTTTTTCAACTCTAAATTAATAATTGTATTCGAGGACTGGGCTAGTTCCAGTAGCTCATCCAGCATCGGGACCCGCTCACCTCGGAATTTCTCATCAAACCAACCGCCCGCATCCAGTTTATTTAATTCCTCAAGCGTAATATCCCTTACATCCAGTGAGCAACCTGTCGTACGCTCCAGCGACTCATCGTGAATCAGCACCAGATGCCCATCTTGGGTACGCTGCACATCCGTTTCTATACCTGTTGCTCCCAGTTCCAAGGCGTGGCGGAATGCCGCCATCGTATTCTCAGGACATACACCTGAAGCTCCGCGGTGTGCGAAATTAATCACCTTTTCGGTTACAGTCACAACATAACCCCTCCTGTCATTTCACAGGAACATTATACCTGCTCATTGTTTGGGCTGTATAAAATATTCGTCACAGCTACCACTTCTTCTATGCCGTTTGAACAATTTTCCCGAGCCAATCGGAATAAAACGTATTCCCGTTCCGTCGATCAAAATCAGCCGCCGCTGACTCTGCCAGTGGCCTAAAATACGCAATGATTTCGGTCAATGTGTGATCCTCTTTACCCCATTCCAAAGAAGCCGGCAACCGGATAAATCGTTTTTCTCCCGAAGTATCCAACTTTTGTAGCAGACTCACCATCGTCGCGTAAAAATACATCTGCTCCAGCCCGCTCTCATAGTCTAGCGCCATATGTAGATGACGCTCTACTACTTCGATTCCTTGAACCGGATCAGCAATCGCCAAATATTCGATATGCTCCGCTATCGTTTTCAGAAAGTCGCGGTCATCCCGAATTAGGCGGTATCCTTTGCGATGATTGTCCTTTGCCTGATCAACCTCGCCTTGGCGATAAAGCGGCAATAGCACCTGCGAGAGCGTCACATGTGGTACTTCTGCACATTTCATGCGACCCGACAAAATCGGTTTTGCCACGGCAAGCGCCTGCTCGTCTTCTCCAGTCAAGTAATAGAACCGTACCATCTGGCTCTGCTCGCAGGCTTCACAATCACTCATACTGTCCGACTCAATCAAGCGGAAGGTGTCCAGATACCGCCGTGCTTCATCCAGTTCACCCATGTCCATCGCGATGCGGAACTTATAATAGTAATATGGACGCTCATTATACCCGTATTCGGCATAACGTCTGCGCATATCCTCCACCAGATCTTCTATTTGAGTCTTCGATATATTGGAAAAGCTGCACACCTTCCCGAGTATCCATTTGTAATTCCACAACAACTCAAACGGATCGTACTCCTCTGGATTTTGATCAAATTGGCCCAACTGCCACGAAAAAGCAATCAGCGACTTCAATGGATATCCGTTAAAAATAGCGCAGTCTACAATCTCTCCCCGGATTTCATAAGCGAGTGCCTTCAATCCGGAAGTGTCTGCCAAGCGGACTGCTTCTTCCAGAAGCGCCAGCTTTGCCGCCCCTCCTGGCAGATCCTGCGCCTGCTCCATCAAATCATATATCGTATCTTCCATTTGGATCCCCCTATAATTACGCAATTACGAATTTTGTCCGTTCCCTAATCCCCAATTGATAAAATGCAGTACACTCCGATTCATCAGTCCCAACTCACTGCGGTTCATCGGGTAGTGCCCCATCATAAGCGCATTCACATACATCATTTCTGTAGCAGCCGCGACCATCTGCGTATCGGTAGCTTCAAGAATTCGCGCCACCACTGGGTTGTTCAGATTAAAGTATAAGGTGGAATAACCCGAATTCTGCTGGACTCCTGCTTTCAGACTATCAAGCACATTGGAAAAAAGTGAGGTTGTCTCCTCAACCGTGTTTTCCATGGAGCGCAAGGTCAGTGCATCCTGAGAAATGGTATACAACACTGGCAAACTCGCAGGCTCAAAACGCTTCAACTCAGCGCGGCAACGCATCGGCTGCAAAGCAGCATCCATGACACGTAGCACACCGTAATAATTCTCGCGCTCTTCCTGTGTTAGCCCGGTAAATGAAAGAGATACTTCCTCAGGGCTAAGACGCTCTGTTTGCAGGTTAGAGTCAATCCAAGGCAGCTTTTCCAAAATGTCTGAATCATAAATATAGCCGCCATTGATCACCAACATGGATTGCGCCGCCGCCACATGCGTAATCTGACGATACTCATCTACTGTCGATGTGTAATGCAACGGACGTCCGTCCGCCTCTCGGATCAGTTCTTTCAGCTCACGCCGCCCAAACGTACTTTCGAAGGAAAACCAACGGTACATTATCCGCAAAAATTCATCATCCTCCACGGCGAGCGCCTTCATGGACAGCTCATGCAAACGAATCCAGTGCTGCAAGCGGTCTGGCTCATACTGCGCCATGCGTAGCAGTTCTTCCCGAATACAGGTCCCCAGTTCAGAACGAACATCGTCAAGTTGCTCATTTTCATAAAAATACTCACGTGATGCTGTTGGTTGCAATTCATCTGTCCAAATCAGGCTTTTAATGAAGAATGCCCATTCTGGCAAAACATTTTCCGCCTTGTCCGACACCAGCATATGCTTCAGGTACACCCGATGTAGCCGCTTGCTGTTCAGATTAACACTGCGAGGCAAAATGAATGCAATCCCGCCTGTTCTGCCTGATGCCGTCCGCAACGGTATAAAATCACTGAAGCGCTCACCCATCAGGCGATAGCCTAAATCCAGCACCTCACTACGGCGACTACGCAATTGTTCTGGGTCCTGCATCCAGCTCGTCGATGGAAGATTGACGCGCTTGGTCTCCCCGTCTACAGACAGCATGACCGGGTACGGCAGCAACGCCCCATAATAGATTAAAGACTCCTCTACGTGCGCTGGCTCATAATAAAACTCACTTCCCGGCTTGCAGCGCAAATAAATTTGCGTCCCTACAGGCAGCTCGGTCTCCAAGCGACGAATCGTATACGTCCCATCCGGCTTCCCTCTCCATTCCATGGAGATGCCCTCCTTCACCGAGCGGGTCAACACTACAATTTCATCGCTCACCATAAAGCAGGATAGTAACCCAATCCCAAAGCGTCCGATAAACGAAGTCTCAGAAGCCAGCAAATCGGCTCCCTTCTTGGAAGACTGACCGATAATCGACAAAAAACGGTGAATATCTTCTTCTGACAATCCAATGCCGTTATCCTGAATCATCAATACCTGATGCTCCCCAGAACCAGATAACTCCACGATGACTTTACCTTCATAGTCGTTACTCTCAGAAGCTGTATCTCCAAGGGCCTTGTCTTCTTTCAATACTTTACTTTCAGCAGCAACCTTCCGCAGCTCCTTGCGAGCCGTGATCGCATCTGTTGCATTTTGCAAAACCTCACGTATAAACACTCGTGGACTGCTATATAAATGATTGGCCAAAATATCAATCATACCGCCCAAGTTCACTTGAAAACGATATTGGTCTGTCTGACTCATACAGATCATTCCTTTCTCGAAATGCTACAACCATCATCTGGTTTTAAATAGACTGTCTTTTAAAGTATAACGTGGATTTAAGTCGGATTGCACACCCTGCATTTCAGATATCAATACGTTGACAACGATATAACAGGGTCTTTTTTCACCTGGGAAGTCTGGCACTGGGTCTAATTAACTTCATAAAAATGTAGAGAGTATGAGCAATTAGTGAATAAGGATCATCTTTGTTTAGTTAAATTTAGTAATAAACATAATATTTATTTAAAATCCACTCTTCTCTTAGAACCCTATATCTATGGAGGGACAAATGGCTCATTTTACGCAAAAAGCTCGCATTGCCGCTCTTGTAATACTCTTACAAGAGAGAATGCGAGCTTATTTAGATACAGTCGAAGCTCTACCTTTTACAGAAGAGAATTAATGAGACTTAGCGAGACGGATAACGTTCCACGATGCTTTGCCCAAATGAGCTTTTACAATTCCGTCTTCAAGCTTGGCGTTGCCGCCGTTGTGAGGAGTAACTTTTTCACCGGCTGGACTGTTGGTCGCTTTAAGATCATCATGCTCCAATACAGTATGCTCGACAATGCGGTAGCCTTCAAAACTGCGTACATCTACTGTCAACTCCAGCGATTCAGACAAATGACGGTTCACTGCAAAGACAGTCAGTGCGTCTCCCTCTTCATCATAAACTACAGCGCTGTCCAGATAAGGGATGTCTGTGAAGTCCTTGGAATCATATTTTTCCGAATCCACGACAGGCATCAGCGATACCCCACGACCATAACGGGAGGCATGCAGATACGGATAGAAAATCGTTTGTTTCCACGCCTTTCCGTTATTCTCGGTCATGATTGGCGCAATAACGTTGACCAGTTGGGCAAGGCAAGCCATTTTCACACGATCCGCGTGGCGCAGGAACGTAATCAACATGCTGCCTACCAACAATGCATCCTCAAAGTTATAGATGTCCTCAAGCTGCGGTGGTGCCACAGACCATGGATCAATTTTTTTGTCCGCATCATTGGAGTGGTACCATACGTTCCATTCGTCAAAGCTGAGCATCATTTTTTTCTTGCTGCGTTTCTTTGCTTTGATATAGTCACAAGTCGAAATGACCGTATGAATAAAATGATCCATATCCATAGAACGTGCCAGATAATTAGCCGTATCATTGTCATGATTGCCGTAGTATTGGTGCAAGGAAATATAGTCCGCTACTTCATAGGTATGATCCAGCGTGGTTGCTTCCCATTCTGGGAACGTCGGCATTGTGGAACTGGAGCTTCCACAGGATACAAGCTCAATGTCAGGATCAATCAGCTTCATGGCTTTTGCAGATTCAACAGCCAGACGGCCATATTCTTCTGCTGTCTTGTGACCAATTTGCCATGGGCCATCCATCTCGTTACCAAGACACCAGGTTTTAATCTTATGTGGTTGCTCTACACCGTGACTACGACGTAGATCACTCCAATAGGAGCCACCTGTGTGGTTGCAATATTCCACCAGATTACGCGCAGCATCAATTCCGCGCGTACCCAGATTAACCGCCATCATGACTTCGGAACCTACATCCTTGGCCCACTTGAAAAATTCATTCGTACCCACTTCGTTCGGCTCGACCGTTCTCCACGCCAGCTCCAACTGTCTAGGTCTGGACGCCACAGGGCCGACACCGTCCTCCCAATTGTAACCGGATACAAAGTTACCTCCCGGATAGCGTATAATTGGAACATCAAGCTGTTTTACCAACTCTTTAACATCATTTCGGAAACCGCTTTCATCACTAGTTGAATGAGTAGGCTCGTAAATGCCGCCATATACGGCACGCCCGAGATGCTCTACAAAAGAGCCATAAATGCGTTTATCGACTTCAGCAATACGAAAAGATTTGTCTACAATCATCTTTGCTTTTACAGCTGCTGCCACCTAAACCATCCTCTCTGAATGCGAAAATAAAATCCGTTGTACCACCAAGACTAAGAAGCCGTTTTATTTACGGTTTTAATATAACACACCATATTTATTATAGTCAACATTATTATTAAATACTTAATATTTTTATTAACATTAATGATAAACGATAAGCAATTGGTTACGTACTTCAAAATATTTCGTTTTATAAACAAACTTATTGAGTGAATATCAGTCTACCAACAGTTGTTCTAAATATGTATAAATACCTGCTATATCGCCCACGTTTAAATTCGAGAGGACCCATTCTTTCAAATAGCCCTGCTCTGTCCGTATAGATATATAAATGCGTTCAGTTTCCGCTTTCAACAGTAAAGAAAGCTCAATATCAACGTCTAATAAAACTCGTTCTTTGGTGCAATGCGTAATATTCGTAGCCTCTACACACAAAATAGCAATATCCGTATAAGCGTTATATGCCATTGTACCCGCATTATATAACAATTCCTGTAATCCATTGCTTGCATCCGAAGGGAGCGTATACTCCATATCATGCAACACTGCCGAGGACTGGTCCACCGCGATCCAGCTTTGGTATCCATCCCGGGCAAATTCCCCTCTCAACTCATGCAAAAAATAAATAATGTCAATGCCCTTGTCATAATAAATACAAATAAGCGGAATGCGAGAATCCTCTATTGCGATAGACTCCTCCTGCGACATAAAGAGCCCCCCCTCTTGCTGCCACCAGCGCAAATAACAAGATGAGAAATTCAGTGCGGGGATGTATCGTTGATTTTTAGAGATATAGACGACATGTTTTCCATAACGTGAAGCCAATTGCTCCACTTCCTGCAAACTCACTGGCTCCATTTCCCCTAGCAAGACAATCGTATCTGTAAGGTCGTATACCCGTTGTCCACCTTCGAGCGCTGTGTCCTGTTGTTCTCGCTCCTGCAGGATGGCTTGTTCGAAGATCGCAGCAATTTTGTCGCCAGAGAGTTGAGCTTTCCATTGGGTCTGAAAATAATAGGGTGCTTTCGAGCTAATTGCACAATCCTCTATAAACACATAGGCGCGCCGTATCCAATCCGGATGTCCGTAACGCATTACGGGGATTATGGTATCCTGTACCGGAAGATAACTATACTTATGTAAAATATGTTTTAGCTGTTCTATGGAAGGAACTGACTTGGACTGCTGCAAAACTTTACATATGTGTGCTGTAATCAATGGAGTGGCATAGCTATTGCTGTTGGAACATTGTACAGCCTCTCCAGCTGCACCTACCAGTTCATGCTTGGCAAAAGCGGTAAAATCAATACCACTTGAGAATGCTTTCTCAGCATCATATGTATATTGTCCTGCTGTGAGTATACCGCTATGATCGCAGCGCACACCAATCACATTGGCAAAGGAAGCCGGATAAGTAAGAAGTCCTCCGTTTTGTGCTGCACATACCATAATTAATCCCGCCATAGCTGCATTATTTACAGCTTCCCGCAGTATGCCTCGATCTCGATAATTTATACTTCCCAGGCTGATATTGGCTACCTGTACACCATGCTTTACACACCAATCCAGCGCAGCACAAAGCTGAGCTGCATTTCCTTTTCTATGGTTCATTGTTTTTACACTGCTGATGATCGCATCTGGAAAATACGTTTGTACAATAGCTGCACATAGCGTACCGTGATTTAAGGTGCGTCCATCTTCTACGTCTCCATTAGCTATTTCGACGTTATATAATAATTGGGTGTTTAAAAAGCCAGCATTAACCCCGTCGTCAATAATGGCTACATGGATCTTGCCATTCATTTTTTCTCCCCCTGTCTCTTCGGATTGTGAAATGAATCTCACGGCTCTGTTCCGTTCCATATTAGAGTAAGCGGAGGGTGCCTCTGCGAACGATAGCGTTCGTCTGAAAGCACCCTCCTAATTTAGCGAACCATGTACATGATAGCCGGATCAGACTGCAATATTTACCTTCGTGCCTGCAGTCTTCGCCCCGTCTTTAGCCGAGTCCAGATAGGCATTGAGCTCTTGTTCAGTCCACACCCTATCTGCCTCTGCATTCGACTCCTGCTCATCCTTAGGTTCAACCCGATCTGTAACCATCGGTTCGTTATTCACTGCTTCGCTGATACGCTCATTAATATTCGCAGCGATTTCCATGATCTTTCCATTAAGTCCCTCTGCCTTTTCACGCAAAGCCGCTGATTTTGCAGGGTTAGCGTTTTCCCATCCCTTAGCCTCGCTTCCCAACGTGATTTGTGCCGTTTTGGCTATTTTGGCACTCTTCAACTCATTGTTTGCAGATACAATACTATGCATTGTATAGGTGATCAATCTTTGCTGCTGCTCCTCAGCAGTCTTAGGCGTATATTCTTCCTTTTTGCCTTTCTGAGCTTCTTTTTTACTTTCCTCATCCATGCCTAAAGCCTTTTTTTGCTCTTCCAGTGACTGCTTTTGAATGTTCTCGTCAATTTGCTGAATCTGCTTATCTATCTCTTCCATTTCAGCTTTTACAGCTTCCGGACCGAGACCACGCTTGAGAGCATTACTTAAATAGTCCGAACGCCTCTCCATCAAACTTTGCTTTTGCTCTGTCAATTGTTCAATAACCTTGTTTTGTGGCTTGCCTATACTCTTCCTTTCAGCCTGAGCGGAAAGGGGGTGCCGTAGTTCAAGTCGGTTGTGATCTGCGGTGCGGAACGGCGATTGGTGAGATGATGTAAATGATACATTCATCCTAAAACCTCCAATTCTCTTTTAAATGAGGATTTTTCCAAAATCCTGAAATAAGTGATTCTAGAGGTTTATCGGATTTTTTTGTATGTTTTTGTATGTTTTATCATCATTTTCACAAATCCTTCATTCCTTTTCCACACTTAAGCAGTCCTTTATCGTCTCATACAAGCTGTTATATGTAAGCAACCCCCCTCCCACTATACGCTCTTCTGGAATTAGGATAGCAAAGCTTTTTTCCACTTCAAATAATAGATATACCAGATCTCTGGGGAACAACCCCATATCAGGACCCAGTAATGTAGCCTCTTTATTTATCTCACCCGCTTTTATTTTAAAAAGCTTCCAAAATATATTTTCCAGTTTCATTCCTGTTCCCGTTACATCCTGAGTAAAGTTCATGTTCTTCCCTCCATTACAACTGAACTACGTGATGATCAACCGAAAAATAATGTAAAATATCCTTCGTCAGCCTATTCATATCTTCATCGTTGGACAGATGGAGTACAGGCACGGAATAATTGGAAAACTCCTGCTTTTTCTCTTCCACGAAACGATGATCAACAGATGCATATTGCATATTGACTGTGGAAGAAGAGTAACTGTCGAATACATTGTTACATATGGCATATCCTAATAATGAAGAGGAAAAACGGTTTTCCATGTACTGTTTCACATGCTCCAAATATTTTATATTGTATTCATCATAGTGAAGACAACAGATCAGGCCATCCGGCCTAACAGCGCGGGATACCAAAAATGAGGTTACTCCAAAATAATTCGTGAACGTATTGTTAAAGGGAACAATCCCACCTGGAATGCCCACGAGTATTAGATCAGGCTTTTCGCTCTGCTCTATTTTTTTCAAATACCGATTAAACATGATAATCTTCTGGGTCTCCGTCATACCGCTCTCAAACATAAACTGTGGAAAAGAATGTGCACCAATCAGCTCCCCGCATCCATTAGATGTGATTTGCGACACCCGATATCCTTGTGCTTCAAGCTTCTGCCGAAGGTTAAGCTGCAAATTAAGCTTATGCGTTCGCTCGTTCAGCCCTAATACAAACAGAACCGGTGTAAAAAAATCATGAATAACAGAGCCCGCGTCAGGCGGTAAAATATCTTTCGTGCGTACATCAAATGTATTTTTTAAAATCAGCTTGTCATCTTTCTCCTCACAGGGTTCGATGAATTCCATACATGAGTCTGGCAAAGTGAAATTACACATGACTTTTTTGCCAAGTTGTCCAGCCTTCTTGATCACGGGAAGATACACCTCAGCTACATCCAGCTTGAAATTGGATTTCACCAGTAATATAGCATCACAACGCTCCATTTCTTGCTCCAAACAAGACTCCGGCTTCACTATGAAGCCTGTCGCTTCCCCCTTGTCCGTTACACAGGCATCTTTCCCGATCAACCCCGACCCTTGAAAAGAGATAAGTACAACTTCCTCATAACTTCCTAATAGATTTAAGTTCCTAACCAGGGCTATCGTTTCATAATCAAACGGAAAAATGATTAATTTATTGGTCATGGAGACACCCCTCATGCTTTTTCAAAATCGAGAATCGTATCCTCGGAGAAATCATAGCCCAGCTCATTCATCATGCAATAATCAAGTAAGGTATGCCTAATATCATTTTTGACTACCGAACAATGACTCAGCTTCTTTTCTTTGGACAAGGTATGCAAATCATCTGCTACAGCAACACACAGCGTACAAAAGCGGAAATTCCAACAGTTTTTACATGCATCCTCCGTGATTGTCCCTACATTCAAAATCTGGCTGATTTTATCCACTTCAAAGCCTGTGTCCACCTTTCCAATCTGCACCACCTCCGACTGCTCACTGACCCGTTCACATGGATACAGATTTCCATGCACATCCGCAAACAATCGCTGTACACCAGGCACACAGGGTCCGCCATGATGCGCTTCTATCGGCATTCCCGCAGAAGGCTTTCTATAATGAAACATTCGGAAATACATCTGAATATAATAGTCCTTAATCAGCTTGGAGACATGATTTTCATCTACTCTTCCAAACTTGGAAAGCATCATTTTAACTACCTCATAGCCTCTCTGCTCAATAAATTCATTTCTGTACAAAATTTCATCCTTCACATAAGCATCGTTAATGTAGGACGACCTTACACTGTACAGACTTTCGAAGGTTTCATAATTCGTATAAAAATCATTGATACAACCAAAATCATTACGGGTATCCAACACCACATTAAAATTAATCCATTCAAAGAGGTCTGGGTAATTTCTCTTAATTTTATCCACATTGGCAATAATCGTATCGAAGGAGCCCCGCCCGTTAACAGCAAATCGTCTGTTTCTGTCATGATTCTCTTGATCTCCGTCCAGACTGATCGTAAGCACAAAACGATGTTCATCCAGAAAGTCCAGAATATCGTCATTAAGCAGCGTACCATTGGTCGTCAAATGAAAGCCTACATCTCTATACGCTACCTGCTCCTTGATATATTCCACACACTTCTTGACCAACGGAAAATTAATAAGCGGCTCTCCCCCATAAAAACCAAAATCCAAACGGTCACTGTCTACTGACCTATCAATGACAAAATCGATACACTTGCGGGCTGTCTCAAAATCCATCATCAGACTGGTATGACCTCGATTGTCATATCCTCCTGAATAAACGCAGTAAGAGCATCTAAGATTGCAATTTTGAGTTACCTGTAAGGTGAGGGTCTTCAGCTGATGCTGAAGCATATGTTCCAAGTGCTTTGTTTTAGGATGATTCATAATCTGCGGACGCTGTGAAGATAAAAATCCGTTATCCAACAAGTCACGGATATACTGCTGCAATTCCGGTGTAGCCTCCATCTGATCCAGGTCGAAGCTGGAATGCGAATTCAGGAAATGGTAAGCCTCCTCTTTAATCCTCAAAATTAAATTGGTATTTACATCATATACATAATGGTGGAGTCTCGTCTGAAATGTGTATATAAAGGGTTGGCACATGTTCATGATTCACACCTACTCTGTTTTGATGTGGACAGAAGCCTGGAATGCCCAGGCTCCTCCATACAGATACAAGCTTAATAATTACCAATTCCAGTTCCGTTATCTCTGCGATAAGAACCGTCACTTTCACGCTGAGTATTGGAGCTTCGAGTCAAACTGCCTGCGCAATAACAGGAGCAAGGACAATAACAGGAACAACCACAGCCAAATGCCTCAATCGTGTCGCCTACATTCGTGCTTCTTTTCACAAGCTTACGCATGTTAAACTACTCCTCCCATTCATGATATGATTTAAAAAGGTGTTCACCTATACTAATTCCGTACATGGTGTTAAATCACTCTATGAAAGCGTTTGTTTTTTTCATCATTTTATGGAGACCTCTTTTTCCCCTAATACCCATCCTCTGTATTCTGCATGACAGGTCATAAAATGGGAGTGTGATCCTATTTGGGCTGGTTCGCCGTTCTCCAACAAAATAACTCTATCGACATGCGCTAATATCTCGCTGCGATGTGTAACGATGATTACGGTCTTGTCACGCAACCGGGTCTTCAACAATTGCTGAACATTTAGCCTAGCTGCTGTGTCTAGATTGGAGGTCACCTCGTCGAGAATAAACAATGGCGCTTCCCTGATCAATGCCCGGGCCATAGCAATTTTCTGTCTTTGCCCACCCGACAACATGGAGCCGTTCGAGCCTATGGGGAAGTCATCTGCCGAGTTCTGAACCAATTCTTCCAGACCAACCTCCGCGATAATGGCCTCTATTGCATCATTAGTGACTTCTGTGCCTATGCGGATATTACCAAAAATAGTAGTATCAAATAAATACACCTGCTGACTGACCAAAGCTATTTGACTTCGATACTCATCTATTTCATAGCTTTGGATGTCAATGCCGTCATAAGTTATTATCCCTTGATCAGGCTGGCTGAATCTCATAATCAGATCCAGCAACGTAGACTTCCCTGCCCCATTTGCTCCAATGATAGCTACTTTTTCCCCTCGGGCAATCCTAAAGCTCACGTGGGGCAGTACGGGTTCATCCTTGGTATAGGAAAATGAAACATTATGAAATGCAATATGATCTTCGAATGGCGGCTCAGTAAGAACAGACGCTGGAGTGACTGAATTAGATGTTTCTTCCTCTGCCCAATCCAAAAACTGATAATATCGAATGGCGGAGGGAACGACTTCAGCCAGCATGTAGCCAATGTTTAGAATAGCGAATACAGGAGTGGTAACATAAGCACTGTAAGAAACAAAGGCAAAAATCCCACCTACAGTAAGCTGTAAACGAAAGATAAGATTAGCACCTACAACGTACAAAAGCATCATTAGAAGCTGAATTAAAATAGATTCCGAAGCGATATTCCAGGCGTCCAGAAGTGATAATTTCCGTTCTGAATCTACAATTCGACGCTGCTTGGATGAGAACTGCTGATGCTTATGTGGAATAAGACCAAACATCCGTTGCTCCTTCATGCCCCCGACAGATTCCCCAAACCACTGAGCAAAATCACTACTGCCTTCAATTAAATTCCCCACTAGTTTTTTTCTACGCTTCACAAAATACTTCACCACAACATATTTGATGGGTAAAAAGCACAGCACGATTACAGTCATTTTCCAGTTAATGAGCAGCAAACCACATATACCACCAATCATGCTGAACGCCTGCATAATGACAAAAAATACTCCACTATCTGTGATCCTCGATACATTGCCTACATCCGTGCCAATTTGGTTCAGTAGCTCCGCTTCATTGGTTCGGTTAAAATAGCTCATTCGTACTCTTGTCAGATGCAGATACGCCTTTTCAAATAATGAAAAGGTAACCTGTGCGCTTAAGCCTGCCCGAAAGGTTTCTTTACACACATTCAACAGCTTGTCCAAGCAAACGATTAAAAACGCAGCAGATGTGTACAGGATTACAGCCTGCATATTCCCTTTCAGAAGACCTTGGTCCACAATAATCTTGCTTGTTAAAGGCAGTAATATATTCAAGCCCGCTGATAGGATGAGACATATCAAAATGATAGTGACCGTCTTCAGATAAGGTCTAAATGTTGCTGCCAAACGTTTATATACTATGGATTCTTTCATCCTTTTCCCCCTTTCACCAGATGCACCCTCTCCCCCTATTAACTAATTCCGTATCAGAATCAAAATCACCTTAAAATATCTCTTAACTGTTCTAGTAATTCCACATTTACGAGATTAAATATGATTTATGTCATTCTTGAAAATTGGAATTAATGTATATGATTGGCACATACAAAAATCATTTATTTTTTTATCCGTCCAAAGGGGGCTTGAACAAATGCCGACTACGATGGTTATCGACTGTTGCAAAGAGGATCAATGCAGAGGTAGTTCCAGATGCTTTTACAGAAAAATTTGTGAACTTTATCTGAGCGAGGTATATCGTTTCTGTATGCATTTAATCAAGAATCAGTCTTGCTTTAAATTTATGGCAGAAGAATGTACACAAGATACTTTTGTAGCGGCGAGACAGCAACTGGTCAAGCTCAAACATCACCCCAATGTGAAGGGTTGGCTATACCTTACGGCTAAAAATCTTATATATAAATCATTTAGGTGCTACTATACACAAAAAAAGCATGAAACTACGTTTGATTGTGAGAAGATATGTAGTTTCTCAAATTCGGTAGATGAGGAGTGTGAGAATCGAAGGCTGGGAGATGTGGATACGGTTATTGTTAATATTCTAATGCAGCTTTCAAAAAATGAATATGCGCTCTATCAGGACTACTTTTGTCGACAACTGGCTGTGCCCTTGCTCGCTACCAAATATAATATTTCGGTTACAGCTACAACGACTCGAATCTACAGACTGAAAAGAAAACTTCGTACATTATCCCATCAATATTGTCTAACTCATATATAAATATGTCCCTGTAAAGCAAAAAGGCGGAGCCCCTCCCAAAGAGAAGCTCCGCTGTTCGTTCTTGTGACTATGACTTGTGTATTCTAAATAGTCTACTTCTCTAGGTAAAAAAATAATACTGTTCACAGTCCAAATATATGCCGCAATCCCTATACACAGTTAGCGTGCATCATTAGTAATTAGCGCTTCTTGGAATGTATTAATTTCATCAGAAAATAAATCATAGTAAAGCCCTCGACTCTCAATTAGTTCTTGGTGAGTTCCTTCTTCTATAATCTGACCCTTATCCAGAACTAAAATTTTACCTGCATATAAAACAGAGGTATAACGATGAGAAATGTAGAGGCAAAGCCTATCAATAACAAAATTTTGAAATTGACGAAATACTTGTTTTTCTGATTCTGGATCAAGAAATGAACTAGGCTCATCTAATACGTAAACGTCAGCATCTTTGAAGAGCGCTCTGGATATAGCTATCTTTTGCCACTGCCCTCCTGAAAGCTGTATACCCCCTTCAAAGTTTCTTCCTAGCTGTTGTTCTAATTGATTAGGCAAATCTCGTATTACCTTATCTACTCCTGTATGTTGTGCTGATTTCCATATCCTAGTATCAAATTCAAGATGTTCTATACTGCCAAAACCTATATTTTCTCTTACTGAAAAATCAAATTGAACAAAATCTTGAAATATAACACCTATTTTTTTATAAAGTACTTCTTTATGATAATTTCGAATCGAGATAGAATTAATTAAAATATCCCCTTTATAATCTTCATATAATCCCATTAAAAGTTTTATCACTGTTGTTTTCCCTGATCCATTCCTGCCCACTAGAGCAAGAGATTCACCACGCTTCATTTTAAAACTTATATCTTTGAGAGCCAATTCTTTTTGATCTGGGTAGGCAAACGAAACATTTTTGAATTCTATGCATTCTATTGTTAAATCAGCTTGTATACCTGATTCTCTTAGCAACATACTAGAACTGCCTTGTTTATGTTTTATGTTAAAAAAAGCGAATAATTCATCTAGATACAGATTATGATCACACAATGAAATCAATCCTTGAGATACTGTGTTAATATTTTGATTAGCTAATAATACCGCTTGAACTAATGCATAAATACTGCCAACGAGAAATTCTTCGTTCCATGCTATTTGTATAATCATAATCAAAGCAATGGCTATAAACAATGTACTTATTACTTGAAAAGACAAATATAACGCAATACGTTTTTTGGCTAAATACTTATCCTCTTTGTAGAAAACATCAAAAATGCCCTTATATTTTGCTGTAAAGTAGTCACTAAGTTGATACAATAGGATTTCTTTAAAAGACTTCTCATTAGTCAATAAGTAATTAATATACCTGGATTTACGTTGTAAAGGAGCCCGTTTTTTCTTGGCTAAATATTGAATTTGTGTGAACCTCAATAAAGAATAAAAAGATGCTAGGGGGGAAACAACAAGAATGAGTAAGATCCACCATCTGAATGCTATTAAAATGGCGATACTAGAGCATAATGTAACCATGGAACTTAACAAATTAATGAGTTCTTTATAGATCTGAATAGGTCTATCTATTGAGTCGTTTTGCACTCTTTTGAGTTGATTATGTACTTGCGGACTTTCAAAATCCGCAAGATTAAATGTTGATGTTTGTGATACTATTAATGTTTGTAATTTATTTATCAGTGAAATTTGGAACAATTTATCAGAATATTCAATTAAACTTGAAATAAGCAAACTAGAAAACATCACGATAATTACAGGAAACACTGCACTTATTTGAAGCTTATGCCATACCGTGCTAGTCTCTAATTCAGAAACCAAATACTGTATGGAAAGAAGGTTAGCAATCGGGAGTATTCCTTTTAGTAGATAGCCAAAAATAATGATAATAAAGTAGATAGGTTCTGTACTCCATAATAACTTAGTTAACTTCGGCCAATATTGGAATGAATGAAATATAGCTCTGAAATTCAAATGGTCTGCCTCACGTTCCATGCATTCCATCCCTTTCTTTTTATCTACTATTATTTGTTCTTCATGAAATCTCGCTATTTTAGCTCTCAGTCACCCTGAAGTGTATAGACATTTTCGGGATTTTTTTCTCTAACTTCCACAATAATTTCATTTTTGAGGCGTTTAAAAGCGTCAACTTGCTCATTGGACAAGTGGGTCGATTGCGGCAAAATGTAATCAATCCACTTACTCGCCCAATCCATTCCGAAATTAAACTCTAAAAGCTTATTTGAATAAATATTGATTTGAAGTTTATTATGATTTTGAACTATTATTTTCGGCTCGAACGATGACATGGAGTGTATTCGGGTGATTTCCAAGGTATAGCGAACCGGGTGTGTCTGCTTTTTCTTAGCCACTTGATACAGCGTTTCAAAGAGGGTGGCAAATTGCTTCGCCTGATACGAACTAATCCCCTTATACTCTACTTGTGTTTGTCCCACAGTTATTTTTTGAAACGACGATGTCTGTACATTTTCATTAAATAGCCTCTCATATCCCCATACGCCAATCAGTATACTACAAGCAAGGACCATACTGATCCAAGGGATTATAGACTTTTTGCCGCCTCCGCGCCGACTGGATAACAATGTGCCTAATCCGTAAAATAATAAACTACAGCCTAAGAGTCCAAAGAGATTTCGCCAGTTGATCATATAGGGGTTGAATATATTCACTACAGGAGATATGTAACGAAACTTTTCATTAAAAGACCAGGAAACTAAACCTATAGGAAGGTAAAAAGCAATGAGAAAAGTGAAGGCCAACCCATAATGCTTTACTACCTGCCCCAACAAGAGACCCAACATCGATGAAAAAACACTAGAAAATAATACAATGATAACCAAATTCCATAATGATACATCAGCGAATGATTTCCATAAAAGTCCTACCATCATGAGCACGAGAGGAAACGAAAGAATTAAAGAAACATAAAGCTGGTAAGTGATAAGACGGTAATTAGGAAAGACAGAAATATATATATACGGCTCTGTATGATTACGCTTATGTATACTCGCAATCTGTAAAGAAAAAAAAGCTACAAATAACAAGTTAACGCTATAAGTTATTGCAATACTTTCATTCATTATTAAATTGAATAAAATAACCACACTAAAGGAAACGAGCAAGGTTACTGCTTGTTCTCTTCGGAGTAAAAGCTGTAGCCAGAAACGAACTATAATTCCACTCATTCTTGTACCCTCGCCATCCATAGATGATTACTGACTTTCATCAATACCCACATAAGCAAAAATAGGAATATTCGTCCGAAGGCAAACGACCGTGTAAAGAAATTGGAAATAATCCAATCTGGATTAAACCAGATTGAAATGTAGGGCAAGTTGATAGTAATACTGGTTAAAAGGTAGACGAGCATTACAATGTTCACATACAGTTGTTTACGTAAGAGCAAGTTCAATATGACGGTAACTTGAACAGAATATCCCATAGTTGCTATACCCGCTACTGTTAGATTAAGCAGTGTCAAGAATGGAGCCATACCATGAGTCGTCCATTGAACTACACAAATCATAGCTAAAGAGACAAACTGAAATAAGCAAACCACTCCCCACAATACACAACTCTTACAATAAAAATATTGGGCTCCTTTATGCAATTTAGGCATAATAACAGAAGAGATCATTTTTTGCTTCTCGCCATCATAAAGAACAGAATACATTAACGGCATTAGTAATATGGTAAAGAACATTTGTCCATGATGCAAAAATATCCAAAACTCGTTATTCTTATTCCCTGCTCCTAGATATAAAAATAAAGGAATTAAAAAACAAGAGAACGTTAGTGCTATAAAAAACACTACACTTTTCTTCATAAGCAAAACTTCAAATTGAACTAGGGCTCTGATTACTTTTCCCATTCTGCTAACTCTCCTCCGGATCGGAAATGTACAGATACGCATCCTCAAGATTAGCCGTTTCGGGTGTGACTTCTGTACAACAATCTGGAGGGTGGTTACACAATAATCGAGCCTGAATTCTTCCTTCCTTCCGCACAATGGAGGTGATTCGAGCTTGTTGACTTAATTGTTCCAATTGACGCTTGCCAACATCAACCAACCATACTTTACCCTCGACAGTTCGAATCATATCGTCTATAGCCCCTTGATACAGACAACGGCCTTCTTTTAAAACGAGTAGTTTGTCACATGTGCTTGAAACGTCAGGAACAATATGAGTAGATAACAATATAATCCGGTCTTCTCCATAATTCTGAAGCAAGTTTCGAAAAGCAATTCGTTCTTTGGGATCCAGTCCAACCGTAGGCTCATCAACAATTAACAACTTAGGCTGTCCTAACATAGCTTGGGCAATTCCTAAGCGCTGCTTCATTCCCCCAGACAGCTGTTTTATTTTTTTATGAACTTGATTGATAAGTCCCACCTCAATTAATCGCTGTGATGTTTCCTCTTGAATATGACGCTTACCTTGAATACCTTTTAAAGCCGCAAAATAGTTCATAGATTCCAAAATGGTTACATTTGGAAAAAAATCAAAATGCTGCGGCAAGTAACCCAGTAAAGAACGAATAGCATCCGGTTCTTTTTTCAAAGAATGTCCGAATATTTCAACTTCCCCTCGGTCGAATCTAAGTAAAGTGGCAAGAATTTTCATTAAAGTGGTCTTACCCGCCCCATTGTCTCCGAGCAGTCCGAATATACCATTATCAATGTGGAAATGAAGCTCGTTAAGTACTTGGTGAGAACCATATGACTTACTTAAAGCTTGAATATTAATTGTCAAATGAGACATCCTCCAATAGTTGCTCCCGCTGCCGCTTAGCAGAGAACAGGTTTTTCTTGTCTTCTTTAGTTAATCGTAAATACAATTTCATACAATCCATTATTGCACTACGAGTAAAGTTACAGTATCTATCCACTGGCTCATTAATCGAACCACTAAGCACCATATTTTCTTGAGGACAACCTCCACCACATAGATTCTTAGCCCAACATTCTCCGCATACAGTTCTCTTCTCTAAACGCATCTCACTAAGCATGCCACTCTTCTTTCTTACATCCATCCCTCCCCTTACATTCCCTAAAGAATAATCCTTTTCATTAACAAATCGTTGACAAGGATAAAGATTACCATGTACATCAACGGCAAGCATATGCGAGACCGCCCCACAAAAATAATCTCGCTTAGAAGAAGAATGAATCATCTTCAAGTATTTTAGAATGTTCGATATTTGACGTGCTTCCCCATATTTTTTAGCCTGAAGCAAAGATTCAAAATGAACAACCAATTTGGTGAATTCTTGTGCATACTTCTCAAAGTCTTCCTCACTAAGCATCTCGACTGCAGGATACATCGCAACATGGCGAATACCAATCCCCATTAAATGTGTAAGTGTATGTGTTATATCCAATTGTACTGGTGAAATCGTAGCTCTTGCTGTTATGACACCTTTTTTTCTTAAACTTTCCGTTCTATTTAAAATGATTTCATAGGTACCTTTTCTGTTCTGATAATATCGATTGAAATCGTGCGTCATTTGATCACCATCTAGACTTATCTGAATAGAAACATGATGATCTAATAAGAAGTTTTCAATTTCTTTGGAAATCAAGGTGCCGTTCGTTGTCATACTATATGTAACACGTTTATTTGATTTTTCTTGTTTTAGCTTAGTGTAGGCTACAACTTCTTTAATAACTTCAATGTTCAGAAGTGGCTCCCCTCCAAAAAAGCAAATATTCAGTTCTTCTTCTTCGCCAGCATGATCAAACAGATAATCAACTGCTTTTAATGCGGTCTCTGTGTCCATCCGTCCTCGATCATTATATTCTCCGTCTCCTCCATAACAGTAAGAGCATCTTAGATTACACTCTTGAACCAGCATAAGGATTATAGATGATAGACTTACTTGCTCATCATTGCAACTTTTACATTCCTTTTGAATAGACAAATCTTTATTATATATAACCGATGCTTCCTTCAGACTGGCTAATAACCTATCTACCTCTTCTCTACTAGAACGATGCTTAAGTAATTCATATATTTCTTCAATTTCCTTACCTTCGCTATTACATATATCTACTACGACATCATCAATCTGAAAAAGCCCATTTGTTTTTATATTGTATAAGTATAACTTTTCATTTTGTTCTATGATTTTGACGGGATTTTTTTCAAATGGAGCACTAATCACTATTAATCATCCTCTCAAAGTTACAAAATAGGAGGAAGTCCAAGAAGATTAGTTCCCAGACCTCCTAATTGACTATCTGTGTTTGAACCCCTATCGTTGCGAGTTTTACTTCAATTAATCGCTATCATTATTAGTACACCAATGACCACTTTCTTTGCTACAAAACCAATCGGTAGCATCACAACCTACACAACGATCACGTGTATCACAAAAAACACACGTCATAGGAGAAACGCTTCCTTCAGCTACTTGATTAACAGGATCGAACAATTTGATTCACCTCATTTTTTATATATTTTTCATTTCTTTTCCAATATAATCATTTTTTTCGTTACACTCTATACTTTTTTTGAATTAAATATGTAAAATTTGTTAACATATTATTTTTGAAATATTTTCAATTAAATATAATAAAAGTATATTTTTGCCGAAAAAAGCCGATCGTTGTTAATGTAATGCATACCCTAATGATTCTGGAGGCCGCAACTTTTATTCACCTTCGTAACACTCAATCTGAATTCTAACTTTTTCATTTTTTTGTTCCCCATATATAAACAAAATCCTGATGCAGCTTCTCTAAGAATGAACATGAGCTGACCAGGATTTTTCGTTTTTTTCTATACACAAAAAAAACGGAGGGCTTCTTTTGCTCAAACTAGGAAGTCCTCCGTTTTTTTTGTTTTTATCAATTTACGTATTAAACTATTACTTAATCCCCGAAATTGTATAATTCTCGATAATATACTTTTGGAAAATAATGAAGATAATCATGATAGGAACGACCATGAAGGTCGAGCCTGCCATTTGAAGGGCAAATTGACTTTCGTTCTGCCCCTTGAGCAGTGACAACCCGACGGACAAGGTGTACAGCTTCTCATCGTTCGCAATAATGAGCGGCCACAAGAAGCTATTCCATCCACCGATAAAGGTTAAAATGGCCTGTACTGCCAGAATTGGTGTCGAGATAGGCAATACGATTTGCAGAAAAGTACGGAACTCCCCTGCTCCATCGAGACGTGTCGCCTCCAGCAATTCTTCCGGGATATCGGACATAAACTGCCGAAACAGGAAGATCGCGAACGCGCCTACCAATCCAGGAAGGACAATCCCCAGCATGGAATTGGTCAATCCCATCTGGTTCAGGATCAAGTAGACGGGAATCATCGTCACTTGACCTGGAATCATCATCGTTGCCAGTACCAGGTAGAATAGAAAACCTTTGCCTTTAAATTGGAATTTGGCAAAGCCATAACCCGCCATGGCATTGAGGAATAATCCGAAGAAGGAAGCTAAAACAATGATCAGCGTATTCGTCAGATAGGTTCCAAAAGCCATGCTATCGAATAGTAATTTAAAATTATCCAGTGTAAAATGCTGCGGCCAGATGGTCGGAGGAATTTTGGTTACCTCACCCTCTGTCTTAAAGGAGGATAATATCATCCACGCAAAAGGCAGCACCATCAACAGACCTCCCACGGTCAGGAGAATCGCCACGAACCATTGAAATGTTTTTTCACCACTGCGCGTATTGGCGCGGGCTTGCTGAACAGCTGTTTTCACGTTCATCACCTCTCTCTATCAGGACTCCGCTTTATTTTGCAAACGGAACTGAATCAGCGTCACCGCGATGATCGCGAAGAACAGAATGAACGATCCCGCCGCGGCATACCCGAATTTACTAAATTGGAAGCCGTTATTGTAAATGAACAGGGATGCCGTCAGCGTGCCGTCGAGCGGCTTCCCTTTGGTCATGACAAACGGTTCCTCGAAAAATTGCAGCCAGCCGATCATCGTCGTGATGGACACGAAGAAAATAGCGTAACGAAGCTGCGGAAGCGTAATATAACGAATTTGCTGCCATGTATTGGCACCGTCAAGCTGAGCCGCTTCATAATAAGAACCCGGAATCCCTTTAATAGCCGCAATAAAAATAATCATGTTTAAGCCGATGCCCCGCCAAACTGCTAACACAATCAACGAAACTTTCGCTACTGTTGGATCGGTCAGCCATGGGACGGGACCTAAATTCATCATACCAAGTACATAGTTGAATAATCCAAGCGTCGGATTATACAGGTAGCTCCAAACGACTGCGACTGCAACCACATTCGTTACGGACGGTAGATAGAACACAACGCGGAATACTTTGAAAGCACGTGATTTACCCATGTTAATCAGAATCGCGATGCTAAGCGAAAATATCAGCACCAACGGAACACCGATGATGACGAAGAACAGGGTATTACCAAGGGACTTTATAAAGGAAGGGTCCAATAGTACGTTTGTATAATTTTCCAGACCTATAAAGCGAATACTATCATAATTAACAAGTCCTGACAGATCCATATCCGTGAAGCTGATTACGAGCGCCAGTAGAATCGGCAACAGCGAAAACAGCGTCAACAGGATGATGGAGGGACCGATAAACAAGTATGGCGCAAGCTTCTGCGAGCTTCCTTTCATGCCTTCACTCCCTTTGACAATGACGGATATGGATCATTATTTTTTCATTATACTTGTAGCCTGCTGATTAAAGTCATCCATTTCCTTCTGTACATCGGCATGACCGCGGTAAATACGTTCGAAGCTCTTGATGAATTGTTGAGAAACCTCTTCCCATGCGGCCAGTTGCGGCAATGCTGCGGAATGATCCAACTGTTTGCGAATCGTCCGAAGCATCGGATCACTCTTCAGTTTGGCATCTTCCCACGATTTAGTAGTTGCAGGCAAGTTACTGGACAGATCCATCCATTTCAGCTGTGTTTCTGGTTTGCTCATGTAAGCCAGGAATTTGGCCGACTCCTCTGGGTGCTTGCTGAATTTCATAATTGAAAGGTTGGCTCCACCCAAAACGGACAGGTTGTTTACTTTGCCAGGAAGCTCCGCTATATTCCACTTACCTTCCAATTCTGGTGCCTTGCTCTTGATTTCTTTAATCATGAAAGGACCGCTGATAAACATTGGAACGATACCCTCGCCTTGCAAACCTTGAACGGAATCAATTCCAATATCGACTGCGTTAGAGCCATTTTGGAAAAAGGTATTCACATACTTCACAGCATCCACAAACGGTGGTTGATTGAACAGCGGATTGCCCTGCTCGTCAACCAGCTTGGAACCGTTCTGGAGAGCAAACATAAAGCCCATAGACTGCTCCTTTGCACTAAAGGAGATGCCATATTTGCCCTTGCCCCGAGCCGCCAGCTTTTGAGCAGCATCGGAAAGCTCTTCCCACGTTTTAGGTGCTTCATTATATCCGACTTGTTTCAGTAGGTCAGAACGATAGAACAAAACTCTCGTTTCAGTGTACCAAGGCACACCGACTGGTTTCCCTTCAAATTTTGTCGTACCTACAGCACCCTCGAAGAAATTCTTCGATTCCAGTTCAGGATACTTGCTAATATAAGGGGTAATATCCGTCAATGCACCCGCAGACGCAAGTTCGGGAACCCATGATGTACCTAACTGAACCACGTCCGGACCGGATTTTGAAGCAACTGCTGTCAGCAGCTTATCGTGAGCGTTATCCCAAGGTAACGCCTGTACATCAACGTGAATATCTGGATTTTCTTTCTCAAAATCTTTTACAATTTCAGGCAGCAGTTTTCCTTCCGCTCCCATGCCCCACATGGTGATAGTCGTCTTGCCGTTCGCATCTTTGCCAGACGAATCATCCTTGGACGAGCAGCCTGCCAGCGCGCCCCCCAGTAATAAGGTACTTGCCAAAATGATCCCCAATGTTCTTTTCATCATACGACTTCCTCCCGAGATGATCGGTAAACCGATCATGCAATATGATAACGGATTCAAATACGAGGATTTTGCAAAAATTCAATAAGCGACTTCCAATGAACATTATATAGATCGAAATGGTCTAGTTCATCTATATATTGCACTTTCGAGCGACTGGAATCGAATTTTGTAAAATCCTGATGCATGTAAATACATAGCGATTAAAGCATACCGCTATAACACTTATGTTCAAAGCACAAGGACCATACCCGTCAATAGAAACGTTTCGATAGTCATTATAGAACAAATTGAAACCGTATTCAATAGAAATATTATTTTTTATTTGCACAGAATCCCGACTTTTTTTCATTTATATCATCTTTATTACGTTATTTAGCCTATAAAAACCCCCTGAATTGGATTTGACTCTCCATTTGAAAGCGTATATAATCCAACTGAGTTCAACAATAGAAACGTTTCGATTAATAATACGACAGAATATTATGCTTCTATACTAGCTATTAGCCTGTTCAGCACTTTTTTGAATCAATTTTATCCAAAAAATCTCATGAATCTGAAAAAAAGAGCTGTCCACCAACAATACAGCTTATGGAGGATTATGATGGAACAACACCTGAATTCCTATTTAGAAAACATGACGCTTGAAGAAAAAGTCGATCAACTGCTACAGCTTGTGGGTGCCTTCTTTGAAGAAGCGGGAACGGATAGTCAAATTACCGGCCCCATGGCTTCTCTCGGCATCACAGAGAAAAATGTCCATAACGTCGGTTCCGTGCTTGGTATCGCAGGGGCCAAGGAAGCGATTCGTGTTCAGCAGGCTCATTTGAGTAAAAATCGTCTGGGTATTCCGCTTTTAATTATGGCAGATATTGTACACGGCTTCAAAACGATTTTCCCTATACCGCTGGCCATTGGTTGCTCATGGGATATGCAACTTGCAGAAGAGAGCGCTACCATTGCAGCCCGCGAGGCGGCTGTATCCGGTGTTCACGTCACATTCGCTCCTATGGTCGATCTAGTGCGTGACCCGCGCTGGGGCCGTGTGATGGAATCTACAGGGGAAGATCCTTACCTCAACAGCGAATTTGCTCGTGCGTTTGTGCGCGGGTTTCAGGGTAAAGATCTGACGAACGATACCGACCGGGTGGCCGCATGCGTGAAGCATTTTGCCGCATATGGAGCTGGCGAAGGCGGACGGGATTACAACACTGTAGATGTATCCGCATGGCAGCTGCGAGAGTATTATCTCCCCTCCTACAAAGCTGCTTTAGATGAAGGCTGCGAAATGGTGATGACGTCCTTCAATACCGTAGAAGGCGTAGCAGCAACGGGCAATAAGCGCCTGATGCGTGATTTGCTTCGTGATGAATGGGGCTTTGATGGTGTGCTCATCTCGGATTGGGCCGCCATCAAGGAGCTTATCCCTCACGGCATCGCCGAGGATGAGCGCGAGGCAGCGAAGAAAGCACTGCTGGCTGGCGTAGATATTGAAATGATGACCTCCTGCTATAACGGGCATCTGCCTGAGCTGGTTCGCAGCGGACAACTGGATGAAGCGCTCATTGATGAAGCCGTGATGCGTATATTGAAGCTCAAGCAAAAGCTGGGCTTGTTCGAAAATCCGCTACGCGGCGCAGACCCTGAGCGTGAACGTGAAGTTGTGTTCTGCGAAGCTCACCGTACGGTTGCCAAAGAATTAGCTATTAAATCTTGCGTGTTGCTCAAAAATGATTCCGTTCTTCCATTGAATCGCAATCAACATATTGCGTTGATCGGACCTTTTGCAGAGAGCGGTGATATCCTGGGCTCTTGGTCGTGGAGCGGTTCACAGGAGGAAGCTATTCGCGTTGTCGACGGGTTCCAATCGAAAATATCCTCCTCGCTGCTCACGGTTGCGGCAGGTTTCTCTATCGACGATATAACTGAGGAGCAATATGCGGAAGCTCTGCAAGCAGCCAGCCAAGCAGAGGTTATCGTGTTGGCGCTTGGTGAGCGCTCCGATATGAGTGGTGAAGCAGGCAGCCGTTCCAATATTCGCCTGCCACAAGCCCAGTTGGAACTGGTGAAGCGCCTGAAGACGCTGAACAAGCCTATGGTAGCCGTATTATTTAATGGTCGTCCGTTGGATCTGCACGGTGTCATTGAAGAAGCAGACGCCGTATTGGAAGCCTGGTTCCCTGGTGGTGAAGGCGGCGCGGCGATTGCCGATTTGTTGTACGGTGATGCCGAACCTACGGGTCGTCTGACCATGTCCTTCCCGCAAACGGTCGGACAGGTGCCCGTGTATTACAATCATTTTAATACGGGACGCCCGCAGTTAGATCCGAATACAAAAGAACGCTACGTGTCTCAATATCTAGACGTACCAAACGAACCTTTATTCCCGTTCGGCTATGGACTGAGTTACACCGATGTAGCCTATGACAGCGTACAGCTTTCCGGCGATACCCTTATACCTGGTCAGGAACTGACCATTAAAGTGCAGGTAACGAACACAGGAACACGTCCGGTCGAGGAAACCGTCCAGTTCTATGTTCGTGATATCAGCGGTGATACAGTTCGTCCAATGAAAGAACTGAAGGATTTCTGCAAAGTCCTTCTTGCCCCAGGCGAAAGCCGGGAAGTGGAATTTGCATTGACCGAGCCTCAGCTGCGCTATCATCATGCAGATTTGAGCTTCAGCAGTGACAGCGGTGAATTTGCCGTCTTTACAGGACCTAACAGCCGAGATACTAGTGAAAGCCGTTTTCGGTTAGTGAAATAAACAGGAAAGTGAGGCGTTCCCTTTGATGAATACAAGTCTGGATCAAAATATTTTGCTGCGGGCCGGCGACCTGTCTTTTACCTTCTTAAGCAGTGGTGATGTGTATAAGATCGCCCACGGCTCAACGATGATCAACCAACTGTTGACCAATTCAGTCGACGGTTCCTTGAACAATCTGTACTTGAGATTGTACCGTCCGTCCGGTGTAAGTATCACTCCCCTGCTTGGAGTTCGCTCACCGGGAGTAATCCGACAAACGGATCAGCAGATTATTTGGGAAGGTTTCACCGCTGGTGTAGGCTATCAGGTGACCTTCACGCTAAGCCGCCTGGGAGTATGGTTCTGGGATGTAACCCTACAGGGCGATGACGTGGAAGCAGATATCGTGTACGGTCAGGATATCGGCATTGCCGATACCGCTGCTGTGCGCAGTAATGAAGCTTATTTGTCTCAATATATTGACCACACCGTCTACCATGATGAACAAAGAGGCTACACCGTTTGCTCACGTCAAAACCAGCCTCAAAGTCAGGCGTTCCCATACATTCAACAAGGTTCGTTAACCCGCACTGTTGGTTACTCGACTGACGGATTTCAGTTCTTTGGACTTTCGTACAAAGAAACGAATGAGCCGGAAGCACTCCATCGTGACTCGCTCGCCAATGAAGTGTACCAATACGAATTCGCCTATACCGCGTTGCAATCTGAGCGGGTGAAACTTGCAGGGGAAGCTCGCTTTACTTTTTACGGTCTGTTCCAGCCCAATCATCCAGCCGCAGTGACAAAGCTAGAGTATCAGGAGCTGGTGACAAAGGCACGCAACGAAGTAGCTACCGTTCTAGCGGACGCTTCCGAGACCAGTATACCGGCACACGCGACAAGTGATCTTCAGGCAGGGCGTGTGGCTCCAGCTCAAACCATCGGTGAGCCGCTGCGCACGCTGGACTTAACCGCTGCCGAAGTGAATCAACTTTTCCCGAAACGGCAGGAAGAAGAACGGGATGGCGATGAACTACTTTCCTTTTTCACGGACAGATATGAGCATGTTGTACTCAAATCCAAAGAGCTTCGTGTAGAGCGTCCCCATGGGCACATTTTAATGGGCGGGCATTACTCAGGAGGTAAGGAAGAAACCATTACAACCACCTCCTATATGTACGGGGTGTTCAATTCCCAGCTCGTTATCGGCAATACGAATTTCAATAAAATGATCACCAACGCGCGTAATGCGCTCAATATTCCCAAGACATCCGGTCAGCGTATCTATGTCGGAATCCAAGGGAAATACCGCCTGCTCACGATGCCTTCCCTGTTCGAGATTGGCTTCAATTATGTGCGCTGGTACTACAAAACGGCTGACGATACATTCATTATTACAAACCATACGAATGCCGATAGCCCAGAAGTACGGCTTCATATGCGTGCGGCAAGCGGCAAAACCTATCCGTTCCTCATCACTCAGCAAATGTCTATGCATGTGAACGAATATGAGCTTCCGTTTCATATGGAACGTGAAGGTGACGCCCTGCTCTTCCGGGCAGACTCTGCTTCCCTGAGCGCCGAAGCCTATCCAGACCTGCTGTACCGAATGCACATAGAGGGCGCTCCATTACAGCATGTGAGCGACGCTCACGTACTGCTACAGGGGAATGCTTCCCCTGATGCGTCTCTGGTTGTGCTGGAGCTGGGTGACAGTAGCGAATGGACCTGCACCGTGCAGGGTTGGCTGAATGGGCCTTCAGCCGGGCAAGAATCAACGCACAAAGAGCGTCACGCTTCCTTTGAAGATGAGCGCGAGCGCTATCGGGAATATTTTGCCGAGCTTATGAACGGTTTCCATCTGTCGCTGGGTCAACACGAAACGAGCGAGCTATTCCGTGTGAACGCAGTGGCTTGGTGGTACACCCACAATATGCTCGTTCACTACTCTGTGCCTCACGGTCTGGAGCAATACGGCGGTGCAGCCTGGGGAACACGTGATGTGTGTCAGGGGCCTGTGGAATACTTCTCAGCTACGCAAAAGTTCGACGAGGTTCGTTCCATTCTGCTGACTGTTTTCAGCCATCAGTACGAGGACAGCGGAAACTGGCCGCAATGGTTTATGTTTGACAACTATACTCACGTGCAGCAAGAAGAAAGCCATGGGGATATTATCGTCTGGCCGCTCAAGGTACTGGGCGATTATTTGACCGCTACCCGTGATTACAGTATTCTGGGAGAAAATGTACCTTACACCCATCGGCATACTTTCGATTATACCAAGCAGACCGCGACTCTCATGGAACATGCCCTGAAGGAAATCGAATATATTCGGGAGAATTTCCTTCATGATACGTATTTGTCGGCCTATGGCGACGGCGATTGGGATGATACCCTCCAGCCAGCCAATGCTCAGCTGAAGCAATATATGGCGAGCAGCTGGACGGTTGCACTCACCTACCAAGTTATTAGTAACTTTGCTGCTGCTTTGGAGCAGGCCCCCGCAGGTGTAGTAAGCGAAGCCGACAAGATCGCACAAGATCTACATCAAATGGCCAATGGCATCCGTAAAGACTTTAACCGCTACATGCTGGAGAGCGGAATTATTCCGGGCTTCGTGTATATGGAAGAGCCCGGTCAACCTAAGCTGATGCTCCATCCGTCTGACACCGAGACAGGAATTCATTATCGGTTGCTGCCAATGACACGCAGCATGATCAGCCAGCTGCTCACGCCTGAGCAAGCATTGGCTCATGAGCAGCTCATCCGTGAGCAGTTCCTCTGCCCGGATGGTGTGCGTCTGATGAACCGCCCTGCACAGTATGATGGCGGTGTGAGCTCGCACTTCAAGCGTGCAGAGCAAGCGGCCAACTTTGGACGTGAGGTCGGGCTGCAATATGTGCATGCTCATATCCGCTTTGCGGAAGCGATGGCCAAGTTGGGACGCAAGGATGACGCTTGGCACAGCTTGAAGCTCATCAATCCGGTCGGCATCCGTGCGTCCGTACCGAATGCTGAATGGCGCCAAAGCAACGCCTATTTCAGTAGCTCGGACGGTAAATTTAACACCCGCTATGAAGCACAGGAACGGTTTGGTGAACTGCGTGAAGGAGCCATCCCCGTCAAAGGCGGCTGGAGAATCTATTCCAGTGGTCCGGGAATTTACATGAATCAGCTCATATCGAATGTCCTTGGTATTCGTCAGTCGGGCGGAGATCTGATCCTGGACCCTGTGCTACCGGATCATCTCGACGGATTAGAATTTGAATTTTCCTTTGCAGGAAAACCAATTACCTTCGTCTACCGCATGCTGCAAGAGCGTACTGGTAGTGAGCAAGGCCGTGCAGTATTGAACGGAACACCACTGGAAAGCGTGCCAGCCGATGATAATCGTTACCGCTCCGGTGCCTTGCGTATCAAACGTGAGATTTTCGAGCAGGCCTTAGCAGAACATGACGGTGTACACCGTCTGGAGATTATTTTATAAAGAGTTTTTGATGCTAAATCTAGTATAGGCAACAAAGGGGTGGCGATCTTGCGGGATCGCCCTTTGCTGCTTATGTGTAGGACTACGACATTTGGAATAGATATGTGGTTAATAATGAATATACAATAGCAATTATAAGACGGACGACAAGGAGGTGACGATGTGGTCAGCATTAAGGATATCGCCAAACAGGCGGGCGTTTCCATATCTACCGTTTCATATGCCTTGAATGGTAGCGATAAGGTAACAGAAGAAACTTGCGCACGTATTTTAGCGATTGCCAAAGAGCTTAACTATGTGCCCAATGCCGCCGCACGTAATCTCAAGAAAAGGCAGACCAAAATTATTGGCGTTTTCCTGACTGATTTCCGTGGAGACGTTTATGGAGATTTACTGTACGGCATCAAGGAAATTTTGAACCGCAAGGGCTATGATCTCATCGTATGCAGCGGTAAGCAGTCTCACCGAATGCTGCCGGAACGCATGATCGACGGCGCCATTGTGCTGGATCAGACGTTTGAAAGTCAGGAGCTACTGAACTATGCCGAGCGAGGACATAAAATTGTCGTATTGGACCGTGAACTGAATCATCCTAACATTAACCAGGTGCTGCTGGATAACAAAGCGGGCGCCGCTCTCGCAATCGAACATTTATTGGAATTGGGACACCGTAAGCTATATGTGGTTACCGGACCAGAAGGTTCTTACGATTCATGGCAACGGATGCAGGCGGTCAAGCAGACCATTGAGCGTAGCGGCGTCGCTGAAATGATCGAAATTGACGGCGATTTTGAGAAATCGGGTGGCGAACAGGCGGCTGAAATCATTTTGCAGCAACAAGTTAGCCCGGGTTCGGAACCTGTAGCCGTATTTTGTCTCAATGATGAAATGGCAGTGGGCTTTTACAATCGAATGGCTCAGTCAGAGCTGACGATTGGCAAGGATATTCATATCGTCGGCTTTGATAATATCGAGCTGGCGCAATATATTCAGCCCCGTCTGACAACGATTGACTATTCCAAACGTAAATGGGGCGCTGTAGCTGCCGAACAAGTTCTCAAAATCATTGCCGGGGAAGACGTGGAGCATGAACGTTTATACGTTACGCTTGTCCAAAGAGAATCGGCAGGCGCAGCATTCATCACCCAAGATCAACAGAATCTGTAATGAACAACGCAGAAGTAACCTGCTCGCCAGCCTCAAAAAAAGAACTTCCATAGTCCCAGAACACGGGTTGGAAGTTCTTTTGGTTATACTTTTTTAACCTAACAAATCCTCAATTAAATTCGACAACGACCGTAAGGGATTGCCAATCGTTTCCCCCGTCTCCAGCTCCACCTGTAACGCAGCATCAACCATAGACAACTGTGCTACAGCCAGCCCTCTGCTTGGATCAGCCTTCCTCAGCTCATACAGCGAACGAACCAGCAATTCCTTATACTCGTCTTCACGTCCCTGCATAATCAGTTCAAAAGCGTCCTCCACCACCTTAACCTCTATCCAAGAAGAGATATCTGGTTTGCCTAACAGAGCAGCCGTATGATAAAGACGCTTCATCGTTCCCTCTACAGTAGCCGGATTCGTGAATACCAAGGTCCGTGGCAGCAAATCATCGCATATCTCATGAAAAAAGGGCTCATCCAGCGCGATTATTGGTGTAGACATGGTCAATTGAGCCTTTTCCGCCAAAACGATATAATTCGTGCACGTTACCAAAATAACGTCTATGTCGCTTTGGGCAATCCAGCTTAGTTGCTCTTCTACCTTGCGACTGGCATCGTCCGCAGAAAAATGCGGGTCTGACGAGATCCGGCGCATAAGCCCAGGGTCCACAAAATGTATCAGCTCCACCTCATAAGAAGCAAAAACTCGTTCCACATAGGCTATGTTCGAGTGATGTGCATGCAGGCAGCCCACACGTTGCTTTAAGCCTTCCATCGTTCAACCCCCTGTTATATGTTTGCATCATTTTAACAGGAACAGGACGGTTGGAAAAGCGTGCAATCAGGCCATACCACAAACGCACTTTCTTAAAACTTGCCGTTTGTATTTTTCCACTCTGTTTTAGCTGGAACCTCCTGAACTACGTCCCAATGTTCTGCTACCTTGCCGTTCTCTACCCGGAACAGATCATAGACAGCGGCTGAAGTTCCCTTAGACGATGTCAATTCACTCACAACCAGCACGAAGTTGCCTTCTCCAATAACCATGTGGACCTGACCATACCCAAAAGAAGCTCCTTGGCTTCCCGCTGCGGAAAATGCTTGCTTCAAATTGGATACACCGTCACCAAAAAGAGGATTATGCTGAATGTACTGATCACCATTATAATAACTTTCCAATGCAGCACGATTTTTGCCAACTAGAACATCATCCACAAACTTGCGGATCAGCGTTTTGTTCGTCTCGGTTTGGTTGAGATCCGTGATCTGTGTTGTTCCATCAATCATGGTGTGTCCGCTTGGATTGGCTGGGGCCGAGTCCTGCATGTTGTCCCAATGCTCAACAATTTTACCATTGCTATCGAAGCGGAAAATATCAATAACAATGCTCGTTTTCCCTGCAGTGGACTCTTTATAATGAACCGCTACATAATTACCATCCTGAATTACACGTTGGATTTCAACCTGTACATTGGCTCCCTTCGACTGGCTAATCCCTTGCAGCAACGCTTCTCTTCCGCTAGCAAAGCTCAGATTGTGCTGGATGTACTGATCTTTGCTGATCCAAGTCTCGGCCGCTTTCGTGTCTCCGGTTTCAAAGCTTTTCACGATTTCAACGACCTTATCCTTGTTACTCACCCCAATTCGCACCGTTTGGCTGGCCGGGTCCCAAATCACTTGCTTGCCCCATGCCTCTTTGACAACATCAACCGGTACATAGGTTACCCCTTGCTTGGTCAATAGGGTCGAGGTGGATAGCGGTACCTTAATCCCGTTGATTTGCGCTTCCGGACTGCCAGATACCAGTACAACCGTCGCCTGATCATATCGGATAGTCGTGCTTTGTCGTGCCGTATTGAACGTAATATGCTTGGCATCCATCGGAATTCCCAAACTGGAGGCCAATTGTCTCAAGGGAATTAGAACCTGCTTATTTCTCACGATAGGCGCAATTTTGTAAGCCTCCTTCTTGCCATCTACCCAAACCTGAATACCCGTAGTAGGTTTTACCTCGGCTGCTAAAGCCGGTACAGCAGAAGACAGAACGAGCAAGCCAGCGAGTGCAGCAGTAACCGTATGTTTTTTCATGAATGTAAGCCCCTCTCAACATATGAAATAGAATATGGAAAACAATTTCCTTTTATGTAACTTATATAGTTACAGCTAATTACAAAAAATGAGCTTTTCTCGTCCTACCTTATCTTTAACCCCGATCTGAATCTCTTGAAACCTCAATACCCCTCCTTTCAAAATTTTATATGTGTAGCCCATTATGCAGCAAGCTACAACTCTAGAATAAAGGATATTGGGGCTAATAACAATGTATGCTTATGGGCTTACAAATGAATTTATGATGAAACCACAAAAAAGCGGCTCCTATCGCCAAGCGAATGAACGCTTTTTGAATAGTAAGCCGCTGTTAACCCCATTGCTATTGTTATACGGATAACGTTCTCCGAAACTTGATAAAGCTCCCGATTCGCCATATTGAGATATATACCAGCGCCATCGTAATTGCCAGCATGCTAATTCCGGTCGTACCCAGACTACTGAGGTACTGGGTCAAAACAACGCGAATCAAGATAATAGCGATAATAATATATTTAAAATATTGGTTCGGCTTGGGATAAATAAGACCGTCATCCCGTCTTTCATACGCCGTATGCAGCAAAATAACATAGCCAAACAGAGCCCCTAATAGCCCGGCAACCAGCAGTTCCCAAAAGGCGGGGGGCGCGTACGTTTGACCGGGAATATGCATTAATTGGTACACAGACATCATCATAAGCGGGAACGCGATAAACAAGGGGAGCAGAATCCGGATTCCGTTTCCTTTTACCGGCCCCCCTCGTCTTTTGGTTCTCAACCAGATCATCAGCCCCACCAAAACAGCCAACAATGCATATATAAATATCGTCGTCATGGTGAAACTCCTTCCTCATAGATCCTATAGATACGCTAGCCTAAATCGACAGTTTTTTCTCCAGTAGATAAGCGCTCAAGCGGATTAATACATATGCAGCAACCCAGCTGATCAACACCGCAATCGGGAAATGCCAGGTAAAAGAAAACCATTGTCCTGTTTGAACATGGTCAAACTGCTCATAAAGCCCCTGATCGCCTGACCAATAAAAGACACTCCCGCCACCCATCAAAAGAATCCAGAGTATCGGGCTAATCGGCCGCAAGGTGCTGTATTTGGTACTGGCCGTCAGCAGACCCAACGCAATAACCAACGGTGTGAAAGCGATAATCATCACAAACCAGTTCAATCCAGCTATAATAAAGGACGCTGCATCCGCAAACGTATAAGGCTGGATGGTGGATGAGATGAACAGCGCGTACAGAGAACCTACCACAAACAGGCACAAGGTCACGACCACGGCTTGTAAAATAGCAGCAATCCATTTGGCGCTAATCAGCCACATGCGCGGATAGGGCAGAGTCAGCCACCATCCGTAGGTGTCATTCTCCCATTCTCTTCTCAGACTTCCCACACCCATGAAAATGATCATGTAGGGCAAGCCCAAGGTGACATACCACAGCCTTGTCAATTCGAGCTGGTTGTGAAGCGCGAAATACAAGGAAATAACGAACGCCACAATTAGAAATAGTGAGAAATATACAAGTCTCCACGATCTGGGCAGTCGATTGCGGCTCTGCTTTCTCCAGCTTCCTTTATTTCGAAATTCATGGCGTATCAAATCTTTGAACAGCCCTGATGAATTCACGCCTTCCACTCCTTTTTATACAAATTGCGGAACACCTGATTCAGCGAGCCATGCTCTGCACGCAGATCATCCGAATCACCAGACCATATGACCCGTCCGCGGTCCATCATGACCGTGTAGTCAAACAAGCCTTCCACTTCCTGAATATCATGCGTGCTAATGAGTATAGACTGCTGGCGACCCTCCAAATAATCAATAATCCCGGCCACGATCGCTTCTCTGGAGAGGACATCAATGCCCGCAAACGGTTCATCCAGGATCATGAGCGGAACCTCACGCGCCAGACATAAAATCAGTAGCACACGTGCCTCCTGTCCGCGACTCAACCCGGCCATTTTCAACTCCAACTCTACGTCCATATGATCAGCAAGTTTATAGGCATCTTTTATATTGAAGCCAGGCAAAAAGGATTCCCCCCACTCCAGTATCTGCTGCACCGTATGATTAGGGTACCAGCGAGCCCTGTCAGGCAGATAGGATATGCCACGATTGGTTTCCCAACCTGGCTTTTGTCCCAATACCTGAAGCTCGCCCCCATCCGGTCGAATTAATCCGGTGATTGCTCGAAAGAAGCTGGACTTCCCACAGCCATTGGGTCCAAGCACCCCTACAATGCGTCCCGCCGGAATGACGACATCCAAGTGGTCCAGCGCTTTTTTACTTTCATATTGCTTCGTCAGATGACTCGCAACCACAATAGATTCCGTCATGCCCCTTCGCCTCCTCCCTCGTCATTTCCGTCCTGTTTGCTTCTTATATACTGCTGTACATCTTCCCACGATAACCCCAGACTGCTCATCTGTCCGAGAAACTGATCTATATACGTTATAGCCAATTGTTCCCGAAAGCTGGCAATCCGTTCACTGGACGAAGTAACATAAGTGCCTAACCCGCGCCGCTTCTCAGTCAATCCGTCCCGCTCCAGCTCCTGATACGCCCGCATCACAGTATTCGGATTCATGCGTAGTTCCTGCGCCAGATCACGAACAGATGGCATTTTGCTTCCCATTTCGATCTCCCCTTTAGCAATGGAGCTTCGTACTTGATTTAATATTTGCTCATATAATGGCTGGCTGAAGTCAATTAAAAATCGGAACGAGCCAACCCGTTGTTCTTCCATGGGTGTTTCCCCCTAATCGGCTGTATCTACCGTGCCTGTAGTGTATTATATCACTTAATACACGTAATACAAGTACCATCTTATTAAAATGTTAGTCATGCTCTCCAAATTTCATTCAGTAAATGCTCAGCTTGCACTCAGATAGCATTCAAGTTGATCCCTTATGATGTATCACGTACCAAACAAACCATAACCGAAAGGTGGAAAATGAAGATGAAGAGCACCAAGAAGGCAATTTTGGCCGGAACGATGGCCTTGGCATTTTTAGGAGGCGGGACACTCTACTCCACAAGCGCAGCCCATGCTGCTTCAACTACACCTGAGAAGGCTCCCATTGCAGACAAAGCACAGGCACCTAAGGGTAACCCCGGCGATGCTAACGGCCCTAAAATCGCAGGAGGAAACTATGCTGAGAACAAAGCTCTCCTGAAATTATTGAAATTGTCCTCCAGTCAGTTGGATACACAATTGAAAGCAGGTAAATCCCTTGCTACAATCGCCAAAGCACAAGGTGTGAGCGTAAATTCCGTTATTGATGTGATGGTTTCAGATATGAAAGCGAAATTGGCTACGGAAAAACAAAACGGCAAGATTACAGCAACTGAATATAACCAACGTGTCTCTGATCTAAAGAAAATGATGACAGATATGGTGAATGGCGTGAAACCATCCAAACCACCAGTAGATGGCGGTAAAGCCGATGCAGGTAAAGCTCCTGCTCAAGGAGATGCAGCCAAGGCTCCTGCTAAAACCAATGCAGCTAAAGCCTCTGCTAAGCAAAAATAGCTACCGCCACCCATGTATAATAAATCTCCATCCGGCTTCCCTGTACGGATGGAGAAATCAATAAGCTTGTCCCCTGCTGCTGATACAACAGGAGGGGACAAGCTTATTTGTCATGTAAACAAGATAATATGTGGTAGACTAACATGATCCAGAGGTCATTTTCACTAAAATTCATAATAAGGAGAATGTAATGAAAATAAATAAACAGGAATTTGATATACGAGGAATGAGCTATACGATCAGATCTGCCATGATTCAAGATGCGAAGAATTTGTCTGAAATCCGTTTGCTGATTGATGGAGAGACTGAAAATTTAGACAGAGAGAAGGGAGAAGCGTTTATAAGTACATCCGGTTTTGAACAGCTCATTGAATCAGATACAGAGAATAACAGAAACCTATTTTTAGTTGCGGTAGTTCATGATAAAATCGTCGGATTTTCAAGATGTGAGGGCCATGTTCTGAGCAGATTCTCTCATAAGGTTGAATTTGGCGTATGCGTACTAAAGGATTTTTGGGGTTATGGGATCGGGACGAATCTTTTAAAAAAATCTATTTCTTGGGCTGACTCCAATGGCATTAAGAAAATAACTCTACAAGTTTTGGAAACGAATGATAAAGCCATTGAGCTCTATAAAAAACATGGATTTGAGATCGAAGGGTTATTAAAAAACGATAAGGTTCTTTCAGATGGCAAATACTACAACACCATAATCATGGGGAGATTTCATAAATAAAAAAAGACCCTGTTCAACAGGATCTTTCATCTTTGTATCGCCACACTTACCCTAGTAGCGATAATCATCATAAGGATTGCGATTACGATACTGATCACGCGGCTGCTGGGCTGCGGTAATCATCAAAAATATGCCTGAGATCAAATGCATCAACCAGCCCACAATCGGAATCCATCCAATAACCGAGGTCACGATCCCTAAAATAGATCCATAATAAGACTCTCTATTCGTCACCGATAGCACCAACGTAACAATGTGGAAAATCAGCATAAAGAACAATATAGTATACGCGGAATTTACGACGAGCAGCCCGCCCAAAACGGGAATAGCTAAAAACAGCTCCAATCCGCCTGTAATCCATTTTAATGTTTTTGATGGTGTCATTGTTCCACTCTCCCAATGCTGTTTCATTCCATAATTATATCCCATCCCTATGTAGGATGACATACATTTTTTAACATAATATATGCTTATATCGTGACAGTCTCACCCCTTTTTCGAATGAGCTAAGCCCTGGCTACATATATGTGAGAGAGAATGAAATTCCGTGATTTCTAAAGGGGTGAACACGATGGGATATTATATTGAGGTGGAACGCGGCGTGAAGCTGTATGTCGAGGATATTGGAGAAGGCATCCCTGTTCTGATGGTTCACGGCTGGCCGCTGGATCACCGAATGTACGAATACCAGGCCGCCTTGTTGCCTGCTTACGGGTATCGCTGTATTCAGGTTGATCTTAGGGGGTTCGGCAAGTCTGATCGACCATGGCATGGATACAATTATGATCGATTGGCGGACGATCTGCTGGCTGTTATGCAGGCGCTTCAGTTAAACCAGGTACGGCTGATCGGTTTTTCGATGGGGGGAGCTATTGTCACACGCTACATGAGCAGGCACCGGGGATTTGGCGTCAATCAGTTGATCTTGATCGGAGCAGCTACGCCCCGATTCACCCCAACCAGCGACTTCCCTTACGGTACTCCTGTCACAGAGGTAGATAAACTCATCAAACAAGCCTATACAGATCGTCCACAACTGGTAACTTCTTTTGGCGAGATGTTGTTTGCCAATCCCGTCAGCCAGAGCTTACGCGACTGGTTACGCGATCAGGGTTTTGCGGCTACAGTTCATAGCATGGCTTGTACTTTGTATTCACTACGTGACTCTGATTTGCGCCCTGATTTGCCATGTATACACGTGCCTACTTGGATTCTACACGGCAAGCTGGATCGGGTCTGTCCTTTCCCCCTGGCTGTCCAAACTCAAAAAGGAATTGCCGGATCAAAGCTTATTCCTTTCGAACGAAGCGGGCACGGTGTATTTTACGAAGCGCTACCCGAATTTAATTCTATCTTACTGAGCATACTAGCCCCATCCTCCACACCATAATTGAAAGCCTGTTCATTCTTATGTATATTTATATTTATAAAAAACAAAAAGACGCCTCAGCGCCGTTAATGGCTATGGGGCATCTTTCACTACAAACATTTATCCGTTTAGGATTGTTTGGTATGATTGAAGCTCGTATTATTTAAAACAGCCAGCTTTTTCTCGCCCTTCACCATGGCAGAACCGCAAATGGGGCATGTCGGCTCGACAGAAAAAGCGAAGTTATCCCGCATCCAGCCGTTACATGTATCGCTGGCGCAATTCCAGACAGTTGTAATTTCCTCAGGAATCTCATCCATTGGCTTTTTCCGTGAATTGTACATAAACATCCCTCTTTCTTCATGATTTATAAAGCGATAAGATGTAATCAGTTCAAAAACGGTCTTGTGAACAGATAAAAACAAATGCCCCAAACGCTATGTTCGGGGCATCTGAAGTAGGCTGTAATTTTAAATTACAGTTTTACAACGTTCTCAGCTTGTGGTCCACGGTTTCCTTCAACTACGTTGAATTCTACGCGTTGGCCTTCGTCCAAAGATTTGAAACCTTCGCCTTGGATTGCGGAGAAATGTACGAATACGTCGCTTCCACCTTCAACCTCGATGAAACCGAAACCTTTTTCTGCGTTAAACCATTTAACTGTACCTGTTTGCATGGAATTACCTCCAAAATGTATTTATATGACCTTTATTTTTTACAAATAAAAATTCACATATTGCACAAGGTTATTTCAACCTAAAACAATAACCCTCTACAATATGTGAATCTCAGGTCACAATTTCAATATACTCATATTACCATAAGTGTATTGAAAACGCAAGCACTGGAGAATTTAATTTGTGCAGAGTGCTTATGTTCTCTATTGCTGCTTCAAAGCTGTGTTCATTCGGCGGCAGTGAGTCATTAACGCCTACTTAAAACATTATATCCGCAGTTGCTTCCTATTATACCAGCAATCAAGAAATAAATATACAAAACATTGTGCAGGAGACGAACTTCTTAATAAAGCCCATCTCCTGCGTTTATTTGCTCATTTTGAATTACAATTCTGCCAGTGCTTTAATTTCCTCTGCTGTCAGCGCTTTGTTATACAATTGAACTTCATCCAGGCTGCCATTGAAGTAAGCATCGGCGGCAAAGCGGCTTTTGCCGAGATAAGCCTCGCTCGTCAGCAACTCATTGGGATTAAAGGTAATGCCGTCATTAACAGCTACTTCCTCACCATTTACATACAGCTTTCCTATATTCCCTTCCAGTGTAACCGCTACATGCGTCCACTGGTTTAGAGGTAATGATGATTTGGAAAGCAAGCTTTGATCCGCACCCTCATGGATTGTAAACTGGAGCACACCGTTTCCTTGGGAAGGGGTAAGAAACATATGCCGGGCTTGGCCGTTGCCGAAGTCAAAAATCCGTTGCCAAGCTGCACCGCCCTTCCAGTTCACCCAAGCAGAAAAGGTAAAATCCTTCGCATCTGTTACTGTATTTGGTAGTTGCACGTAACCATCCTTACCGTTTAGGACAAGCGCACCTCCAAGCTTCCCGTCTTTATCCCATGCAGCACCACCATAGGCCTTACCATCGAATTGATTGTATGTGCTGTCGACAACCGAAGTTCCTTGATCTTCACTCCACGAATAGCGTGCGAGCTGAGGACCCTGGGCCTGCCCGGGAACAATGGCTGTAAAGTTTTTCTTAGCTGTGGCTTTGTCCTTTTTGATGGTCGCTGTCAATATAACTGTTACTGGCTGAGAACCGGCTTCTGGACGGTATACTTCACCTGTCACAGAAATATTCTCCGGGTGGGTGGATTCCCATGAAATAGTGGTATCTTGTGCTGCTTGAGTAGGTAGCGTCAGATTATAAAGAACATTGCTCGTATCGCCCAGGCTCAGATCCTTTTGCACAGCAGCTACAATTTTGCTGGCCTTCAGGTCAGGCTTTAGCGAACCCCATACCGCAACACCCTTGGAGGACAACGCGGTAAAAGCAAGCGTCTTGGCACCTGTGTCCGGATCACGGTGCCGCAGGAATACACCTTTGTACTTCGTGCCCTCTGCTGTAATTTCCAGCTGATTGCCTGCCCCCAACTTCCATGTACCGTTCACTCCACCAGACAGCTTGCCGCCGCTATCCAGACTGACGTTAACGGCTTGCTTAATATTTGCCGTAATTTCCTTCCCGTGATTTACATACGAATATTGACCGAGGACATCCTTTTCTGACAGCTTTTTAAGTGAATCTTCATCTCCCGAATAACGATAAGGAGCAACCACAGGCCAACCGTCAGCGTTCATGAACATTTCATGTACCCGCACTTCAAACTGTTCGCCTCTCCCCGGGAAACGGGAATGGAAAATGACAAAATGCTTTTTCGTCTTGGAATCATAATAAGCCGAGTTGTGTCCGGGCGACACATAGCCTACACCCAGTCCAGTACCCGGATCACCAATTTCTCTGGGAATCAGGTAATTACCTATCAGTTTGACACCGTATGGTTCAATGGAAGCGTCATCAAAAAGTGGTTTGTCAGGATTCGCCTTAACCTTGATCATATCATTGCCTTCAGCATCGTAGAAAGGACCATCTGGTGTTTTGGACCGAGCCACCCGCAGGTTGTATCCGCCATCCGCTGACAATCCACCATAAGACAGGAACAAGTAATAGTAGTCCGTTTGCGGACTGTATTGTATGTACGGTCCTTCCATACGAGCATGGTTGCCGCCTGTCAGCTTTTTCCCGTAGCCTTGACCAGGGAGCGGCTTCCCTGTTTTTTCATCCATCTGCATAATGAAGATGCCTCCTGAGTAGGAGCCATATACCATCCACAGCTTGCCGTTCTTATCATAAAAGGTGTCCGGGTCTACGGCATTTGGATGCTTGGTTGCGTCATAGATCGTCCCATCCTCACTCGGTTGGTCCCACATGCCGGATTTTAGAAAAATGCCTTTATTCTTATAAGGCCCTTCAATCTTATCAGCAACTGCTAGGCCCATTGCTGAACGCGGTGAGTCACCCTTGCAAGCGTTATAATACATATAGAACTTGCCATCTGCCAGTTGAATGACATCTGCTGCCCACAGCGTGTCTGTCTGTGCCCAATCCAGTGCTTCCTTTAATTCTTCTTTGACGTTAGGAATCAATGCGTTACCATTCGCCACTCCTGTAGCAATCGTATCCCAATTCATGAGGTCTTTGGACTTGGCAGCCGCCAGATGTGAGCCAAAAATGTAAAATGTGTCTTTCACTTTCAGAATGGATGGATCATGTACGGAAGTCTCCTTGAAAGAGACAGCCTGTTTACTTTGAATTGAAAAGTTTTCTAGGTCTTGAGCTTGAAGGGAAGTCTGCCCCACATTTTGAATTCCATTTGTATCTGAATTGAGTGTTTGCTCGGCACCTACAAAAGAAGCAGGCAACAACAGCGCACCTGCGAGTGAAGCTGCCGCCGCTTTACGAACGAATGTTTGCTTCATAAATCAATCTCCTCTCGTTTTGAACATCCCTGATAACATAAAACAATATTGAGAAAGCGGTCAGGATTATGTTTGTATTAACTTCTTCCTCCTCGAATTTAATGTTGCTCATCCCTCCTGTTTCGCATTAAAGCGCTTTCAATTGATTTGAAAAATAAAGCACCTTCTGTTAAGAAGGACGATTCAAACCTGGCGGTTAACCGTACCTCTATATTATTCAATGGATATGGAAAATTCAATATGTAATTTTATATTTTTATGAATTATTCATTGAATTATTAACATTAATAAATGTATTGCGTAAATTTCTAGTTTAAAGTTATAATTTTACAAGTAAAATTCTATATGTTTCCTGCCGATATACCTACAAGGACAACTTTACGGATACTGTAAAGCAACTTTTAGATTTTATAAGGAGGTGAAAAATATATGCAATGGTATTTAAATGCATTAAAAAACTATGTAGGGTTTCAAGGTAGAGCAAGACGTACAGAGTATTGGATGTTTGTACTATTTAGTGCAATCGCTAGCTTTGTAGTCAGCCTGATCGATAGTCTTGTAGGCTTATCACCGGTATTGACTTTGATTTATTCTCTTGCTGTCCTGTTGCCATCCTTGGCCGTTATGGCCCGTAGACTGCATGACACAGGTAGAAGCGGATGGTGGATTCTAATCAGTCTGATCCCTCTGGTAGGGTCAATTATTTTGATTGTATTCTTCTGCCAAGACAGTCAGCCTGGCGACAATAAGTATGGAAAAAACCCTAAATTGTAATGGTTGTAGATGTCTAAAACCTCTTTCACTTTTGTGAAGGAGGTTTTTTTCATATCTGTATCTCCCCCATCAAAATTTCAGCAGTAAGTTTATCTAGAGACCCCGGCGTCCATACTGGATTAAAAAGTATCCTCAATAGAGAGGGAGAACGTTCATGCGTTTTCGGAAAAGAACCCCCCCTAACAAAATTAAAAAGCCGCCAGTCCAGCACAGCGAAAGTAAGCCTGAGCATTCAGGAGAGCAGCTCAGTGCGAATATCGGAAGCAATCTTCAGCAAATCAGACAAGCACTCGGTAACAGCACCGATATCATCATAAGAGAAATTCGTATCGGCAAGGATGGTGACCAGCTCATTGCAATCCTCTATACGGACGGTTTGGCGGACAAAAATATAGTCTCCGACTTCATTATGGAATCGATGATGCTGGATAGTAACTTGTCCAGAGACGTAGAGTGCAGGCTCCAGAACTCCTCTAGTGTCATGCAAGTATTGAAAGATCATGCCCTAACCATCGGGGGCATCCGGGAGATTATAGACTTTGAAACCTTATATAACGCGCTGTTTTCCGGGGATGCTGTCATTTTGATTGACGGTGAGACACAGGGATTAGTTGCCAGTGCACGTGGATGGAAGGATCGCGGTGTCACCGAGCCTGCCTCGGAAAATGTCGTCCGTGGGCCGCGAGAAGGATTTTCTGAGACACTGCGCACGAATACGGCATTGATTCGGCGTAAGATTAAAGATCCGAATTTGTGGCTGGAAACCAAACAAATCGGTCGTGTAACCCAGACCGAAGTCGCTGTCATGTATATCAAGGGGATTGCGAACCCTAAATTGGTCGAGGAAGTGCATGAGCGATTGAATCGCATTGATGTGGACGGCATTCTCGAAAGCGGGTATATCGAGGAATTAATCCAAGACGAAACTTTTACGCCTTTTCCGACAGTATACAACTCTGAACGCCCGGACGTGATCGCCGCCGAGCTGTTGGAAGGAAAAATCGCGATCCTGGTGGATGGAACCCCGTTTGTGCTTGTCGTGCCTGCGCTGTTTGTTTCCTTCCTGCATGCCGCGGAGGATTATTATCAGCGTGCAGACATTAGCAGCTTCATCCGGGTTCTTCGTTACACCGGAGTTTTTATCTCCCTGCTCGGTCCGTCCTTATATGTTGCCATCACTACGTTTCATCAGGAAATGCTGCCGACCTCACTGTTGATCGGTCTAGCGGCACAGCGGGAGGCTGTTCCCTTCCCTGCCTTTATTGAAGCACTCATGATGGAACTGACTTTTGAAATATTGCGGGAAGCTGGCGTTCGTATGCCAAAATACATCGGGGCAGCCGTCTCTATCGTGGGCACACTCGTCATCGGACAAGCTGCCGTCGAGGCGGGCATCATATCTGCTGCGATGGTTATTGTCGTATCGATTACTGCAATTTCCAGCTTTGTACTTCCTGCCTATAATATGTCCATCGCTTTTCGTATGCTGCGGTTCCCCTTGATGGGACTTGCCGCTTCCTTTGGGCTGTTCGGGATTATCGTTGGAGGCATTGCCCTGGTCCTGCATATGTGCAGCCTTCGTTCGTTCGGCGTTCCCTATATGACTCCTTTTGCACCTCTAATACCGTCGGACACCAAAGATACCATATTTCGGTTTCCTCACTGGATGATGATTTCACGTCCCCGGTTAGTCGATCAGAAGAATGTCAAACGTCGAAACAGCGCTCCACCTCGCAAATCAAGGGAATAAAAGAAAAGAGAAACAGTCGGAAAGGAGTGGATAATCATGAAGCGGAAGAAAGCGATTCTGTTCCTGATTCTTGCACTCGTTTTACTTCTGACGGGCTGTTGGAATCGCAGGGAGTTGAATGAGCTTGCCATCGCCGTTGGTATGGGGATTGATAAACAAGGAGATCAATTCCGGGTCTCTCTCCAAGTGGTGGACCCTGGAAAAGCATCAGCCAAAAAAGGATCAGGCGGTGGTGCTCCAGCCACCTTGTATACAGAAGAAGCGGATACCATATTTGAAGCGATCCGAAAAATAACAACGATTAGCCCCCGGAGAATGTATTTTTCTCATCTGCGTATATGTGTAATCGGTGAATCGATGGCCACCGAAGGAATGGCGAAATCCTTAGATTTACTCTCCAGATATCATCAGTTCCGAACCGATTTTTATATTGTAGTGTCCAAGGGCACTAGTGCGGAGGATACGTTGAAAATTATGACACCTTTAGATCCGATTCCCGCAAATGACCTTTTCTCCTCTCTGGAAACATCACAAAAAAACTGGTCACCCAGTACGACAGTAACTTTGGATGAATTGGTATCAGCACTCACCAGTGAAGGAATGCAGCCTGTCTTGACAGGACTCCGAATCGTTGGCGATAAAGAAATGGGAGAAACAAGCGGGAATGTGCAAAAAATCGCCCCGCCCGCCCGATTACAGTATTCGGGACTTGCTGTATTCAGAAAAGACCGATTAATCGGTTGGTTAAATGAAACTGAAAGTAGAGGATACAACTTCATCCTCGGCAAAGTGCAGAGTTCTGTCGGTTATGTGGCTTGCCCCGGGGGCGGCAAAGTCGTCTCGGAAATCATTAGAACCCAAACCTCTATAAAAGGGAGCGTTTATAGGGGGGAGCCCCAGATCAATATAAAAATGCAGGTTGAGGCCAACCTGGGGGAAGTTGAATGTACCGGCCTGGATTTGACCCAGGTGGGGACGATTTATGACCTTGAAAACAAAGAGGAAGAAAAAATAGAAGAGTTTATGAAAATGGCTGTCAGAAAAGCCCAAAAATCATACAAAGCTGATATCTTCGGATTCGGTGAAGCCATTCACCGTGCTGACCCGAGGACCTGGAAATCCATTAAAAAAAATTGGGATTATGAATACTTTACAGAATTACCTGTACATATCAAGGTGGATTTCAAGATTCGGCGCTTGGGTACGATTGGCAGCTCATTTTTGAATGATATTAAGGAGTAAATCCCTTACCCTACAAAGAAGGTGTTTTCCAAGATGCTGTCTCATATGGTGAACGTTTTGGGCATATTACTGATCGCTGCTGCAATCAGCTTGGTCGAGATCCCCTACATGTGGAAAAAGGGATTTAAAAAAGAACTTTGGTTATTTTCCATCCTTCTATTTGTCGCAGTTGGAATTAGCTGTGCCAAGGCATTACACTGGCAAATTCCCACTCCCCTGGATTGGATAACAGCCGTATATAGACCATTTAGCGATTTCCTGACCCATATCGGTCTAATCAGATAAGACGAGGTGAACATTGGTGCCCGGACAGATTAAAATTTCAGCACGCCAAATTATGATTTTAACAGCTTTATTTACGATCGGGAGTGCTATCCTCATCGTCCCTTCAGGCATGGCATCGGTAGCCAAACAAGATGCGTGGATTGCCGCGCTCGTTGGAGTCGGGGCAGGGCTCCTTATCTTGTATATGTACAGCAAGATTGCAGCTCTGTATCCAGAGATGACGCTGATTGGGATTATGGAAACCCTGCTCGGAAAATGGTTAGGCAAAGCCGCCGGTCTTTTGTTTTTCATTACACTATTCATCAATGCCCCTGCACCCGTTTTATTTTATATAGGGAATTTTATGACTACTCAAATGATACCGGAAACACCGATTTTAGCGGTAAATATTCTCTTTGCGCTTATTGTAGTATTGGCTGCCCGCCTGGGTCTCGAAGTGGTGGCCCGTTCAGCCGAACTGCTGTTTCCGTTATTTACTCTGCTTTATATTTCTTTTGTAGGTTTAGTGGTGTCCGATATTAAGCTGGAAAATGTTCAACCTGTATTGGAGGCGGGAGTTGGACCTATTTGGCCTGCTGCCCTGTCCTTTTGTAGCACTGTGTTTATACCTCATATTATTTTTCTAATGATCTTCCCGGATTCTATAAATCGTTCCGATCAAACCCGTAAAGCCTTTTTCCTAGGTAGCCTGATTGGCGGATTGATGTTGGTCGTGGTGGTTACATTGGCGATTTTGGTATTAGGTCCTGACTTAACAGCAAGAAATCTATATCCTAGCTATGCGTTAGCCAAAAAAATTAGCATCGGCAATTTTTTACAGCGCATCGAGGCTATCATGGCTACTATGTGGTTTATTTCACTCTTTTTTAGAATTACGCTGTATATTCACACGACGGTGACAGCAATAGCCCAAATCTTCCGTTTGAAAGAAGACCGACAATTGGTGCTTCCTCTCGGAATGGTTGTAGTCATCCTGTCCATTATCGTGTATCCCAATGTCCCTTACCAACAAACCTATGATACAAAGACGTGGGTTCCTTACTCACTATCCATCGGGTTGTTTTTCCCCTTACTATTGCTCTGTATTCATGGGATACGAACAATGTGGTCAAAGAAAAGGGCAGAATCCAAAGGGTAAATCACATCCATTATTCGCATCCGTGAATTTTTTTTGGCTTTACCTGTTTACATCCTCCTCTTTTAGTTTATTTTAAACGAGTATTAAGCTGGCGCTAAGATTGGGTGTGTATGATGTATATTAGAATCTGGTAACTACATAAGCCGGATCGGCTAAAGGCATAAACATTACTCCCGTTGGATATCCATATAAGGCTCCACCCTGTCAGAAATTGAATGAAACACAAAGGAGATTTACACTTATGAATCGAAAACGAATGTTGGTCATCTGTACACTGTTGCTGGCGTTATCTATTGGGCAGTCTTCTACTTGGGGAAGTCGGGCTAATGCTGCTACACTGGCTCCAGAGAGAGCCCCTCAGGTACAGGATAATGAAGCTTCCAAGGATGATGAACTTTTGAAAACACTGGGCGCATCCTCGGATGAGCAATTGTATGATGCGTTATATAACGGTCAAACCTTGGCAGATATTGCACAATCCAATAAACAGGACGCACAGGCTGTTGTTGATTTACAGGTAGCTCAGTTAACGGAGCAGTTGGATCAACGACTGGCCAATAAGAGCATTACGCCTGAGCAATACCAAGCCCATAAGGCAGAATTGACACAGGTCGTTGCTAAAAGTGTGTTCGGGCTGTAAGCAATAACACGACAGAATGTGAAAAAGGCGCTGAACCCATGGGGGCCAGCGCCTTTTGGCTTGTCTATATTTTATTGTAGATTACACTTGATATACTCGGATCAAGTTAGTGGTGCCCGCCTCAGCGACAGGAACACCTGCCGACAGAACTACAGTATCCCCTTTATGGATATATCCTGCATTCAGGGCGTTACGGATGGAGGATTCAAACATTTCATCCGTTGTCGCTACTTTATCCCCTTTGATCGGGAATACACCGGATAACAGGCAAATTTTAGCGAATACCGTATTATTCGGAGTAACCGCAATAATAGGTGCCTTCGGACGATATTTGGATACCATACGTGCCGTGAATCCACTGGCAGTTGAGGTAATAATCGCTTTGGCATCCAGCTCCAGAGACGAACTTACCGCACCTTGACTAATCACTTCGGTAATATTGGTGCTTTGGCGTGCTCTGCGCTTATCGAACTGCTCCTGATAATCCAATTGTGATTCTGCACTGGCAGCTACCGCAGCCATGGTCCGTACAGACTCGACAGGATATTTACCTGCAGCAGATTCACCCGACAGCATAACAACATCGGCTCCTTGCATAACGGCATTAAACACGTCACTAACTTCGGCTCTCGTCGGACGCGGGTTCACCTGCATGGATTCCAGCATGTGGGTAGCTACAATAACGGGCTTGCCGACCAGATTACACTTGTCGATCATTTCTTTTTGCATCACAGGCACATCTTGAATCGGCACTTCGACGCCCAGATCGCCACGGGCTACCATAATACCATCGGAAGCTTCGATAATATCATCCAGGTTTTCCATGCCTTCAGCGTTTTCAATTTTGGAATAAATTTGTACATGCTCAGCATGATGTCCCTTCAAAATCTCACGGATTTCACGGATATCGTCGCCTTTACGCACAAAAGAAGCCGCAATAAGCTCAACACGCTGCTCCACCCCAAATTGGATGTGCTTCACATCTCGCTCCGTCACGCCTGGAAGGGTCGTATGAATCCCTGGCAGGTTCACACCTTTTCTCGGCTTCAAAATACCGCCGCTTACAATATTACAAATCATTTCCGTACCTTCGATGGAAGTTACAGTCAGATCCACCAAACCGTCGTCAATGAGAATGCGGTCGCCTGGTTTGATGTCCTTCGGCATATCCGGGTAATTCACTGAAATACGATGCTCGTCCCCTAGAATCTCTTCTGTGGTCAGAATGAGCTGGCTACCTGGTTTCAGCAGACAAGATGCCTCTCTCAGCTTGCCAATCCGTATTTCCGGTCCTTTAATATCCATCATGACAGGGATAAAGGTATTCATTTCCTTCGCAGCCTGACGCACATTTTCGATACGTTTAACGTGATCTTCCAGTTCACCGTGAGCCATATTCAAACGGGCTACCGTCATACCAGCCTGGATCATTTCTTTTAACAACTGAATGGAGTCACAGGCAGGTCCCATAGTACAAATAATTTTCGTTTTAAGCATAGTAATGTCATCCTCCTGAATGTCTTTACTGTATGGTTTTCTATTCCACTTTGCTTCTCTATCTACATTAAACTTATATAGCTCTATTCTACCTGTACCCGTGCACCAAGACTATGAACTATAGTATGATGAATGTACTACAGTATAATGAGTGTTGAAGACATCGGGGAGTGAGTTTCGTGATTACATTGGTGGATATTCGGCAGGACAACGGTGTGGACTGGTATGAAAAGGCTCGCGCAAATAGCGACAACGATGACTTACTGTTCATTTTGGTCACCTTTGGCAAATGTGTATATTGGGTGAACGATTGCAAATTCATTCTCGGTAAGGGTGAAACGCTGCTTTTACCCAGTCATCTGGATTACTATGGCAAGAGCATTCCTACGCTTTTTCATACCAAGTATGTGATACATTGCCGCAAAACATGTACAAACAGCACACTTCCCATATTGAATACTGACAAGCCGTTGTTGATCAAACCCGGATGCTACGATATGCTGCATGAACGGATCAAATCGATGTACTATCAATGGACTGAACACCCAAGCTACTACACCATGATGGCTGACTGTCTGCTGACCGAGGCAATGATATATATGAATCAGGAATGGGACAAAGGCACCATTTCTTGCGATCGAGAGCGACATGTGGAACATATGAAACAGTATATCCAGAACCACTACCGTGAAAAGGTAACCAAGGAGGAGCTTGGCGACGCCATTCGTAAAACCCCCAATTATGCCGCGACGCTGCTGCGTGAGGTAACACGCCAAACGATCAGCGAGCATGTACATACACAACGTATTAAAACCGCCATTTACATGCTGACCGAGTCCCGGCTAACGATCCGTGAAATTTCGGAGTATGTGGGATATAGTGATGTTTCCTATTTTCATCGAATCTTCAAACGGTTGACAGGCTGCTCACCGTCCGAATTTCTGGATGAACGTTCCTCAATCGTTTAGAACTACAGAAATAGGATTATGGGAAGATGATGATACGAAGCGGATTTCATAGTTCAAGATTTTTGCAAAATCCTTAGTTAATAAAAATGGTCGTTCCACCTGAAATCCTGCTCCAGTAGCCCTTTTTCATTAGGGACCAAGAGCGTTCCATGTAGAACGACCACCATATTTATGCTTACGTGCATGAAGCTGCGTGTATTCGTACCACCTGGGTGGCGTTAATTAGAAGAACCCGCTGTTTTGACCTCTTCCAACATTTTATCGTTATAGCCAAACATCCAGGTCAGGACAAACGCTACAACCATAGCAGCCAAGTTCGCCAAAATGTAAAGCGGAAGCTGATGATTCATGTAGAGCAACGTGCCCGGAATGACCGTAACTGCCATACCTGTAGCCGCCAAATGGAAGACCGAAGCGATAAAACCACCAACCGCCCCACCGATAAGGCCCATGACAAAAGGCTTCATGTATCTCAGGTTGACCCCGAAAATAGCCGGCTCCGTAATCCCCAGAAAGGCAGACAACGAGGAAGGAAGTGCTAACGCTTTCAGCTTGCTATTCTTCGTTTTCAGTCCAACCGCCAGACAGGCAGCACCTTGAGCAGCCATAGCGCAGGTAATGATGGCATTAAAGGCGTTTGCGCCGTTCTTTTCAAGCAGTTGAATCTCCAAGAAATTAAATATATGATGCACACCTGTAACGACGATAATCTGATGCAAAAAGCCGATGACAATCCCTGCAATACCGAAAGGCAAATCCAGCACAAACGTTGTTCCGTGCAGCACCCATTCTTCGAGTGAATGGAAAATCGGACCGATGGCAAACAATCCCAAAGTAATCATGATCAACAGTGTTAAAAATGGTGTAAGAATCAGATCTAACGCTTCAGGCACCCGTTTGCGCAGCGCCCGCTCCAGCTTGGCTCCGATCAAGCCCACGAAGAAAGCTGGCAATACCGAGCCTTGATAGCCCACCACAGGAATGAATCCGAACATCGTCAACGGGTGAGCTGAGCCGTCCGCAACACTATAAGCGTTGGGCAAGGCCGGGTTTACCAGCATCAGACCGAGAACGATACCCAGCACTGGACTACCACCAAATACTCTAAAGGCTGACCAAGCGACTAACGCTGGTAGAAAAGCAAAGGCCGTATCCGTTAATACTTGTGTGTATAATAGAAAATTGGGTGAAATGTCCTGTGGCGTCATGCCGAGTAGAGCGAGAATTTGTGGCTGAGTGAGCAAGCCACGTAGCCCCATGAACAGCCCCGTAGCAACCAGCACAGGAATAATCGGTACAAACACATCACCAAAGGTACGAATGGAACGCTGGAAAACGTTCCCTTCCTTTTTCGCCTGACTCTTCACCTCTTCTTTAGATGAACCGGTTACGCCAAGCTTTTCGACCTCTTCAAAAATTCGATTTACCGTACCCGTACCAAAAATAATCTGATATTGCCCGGAATTGAAAAAAGCACCCTTGACCTTGTCGATCTCCTCAACTTTTTTCTGATCAATCTTCTCCTTGTCATGCACCATAATCCGCAAGCGTGTCGCACAATGAGCAAAAGATGCAATATTTTCTTGCCCACCGATTGCCTGGATCACTTCTTTAGCTATTTCTCTGTTTTCCGCCATGATGTTCATCCTCTCGTTCATTCCGTTATGTTTGATGATTAACGATCCACTTGATGTTTTAGCCTACTCATGTAAAATCCCATTTCACCGCCTGGAAGAGAGCCTCTCCCTTGTCGGCAAAAAAGCGTATTTCGTCACTCTCTGGATGCGGAAAAATACGACTGGTGAACACCTCTTCCCCATCATTGACGAAAATCTCAACTGAAGACGTATCTACAAACAAATGTAGTTTGATATGATCTTTATCCCATGAACACTGCCGTACCTCACCATACGAAGTGGCTACAGGCTCACCTGATTGCGAACGGTCCAATACAAGTTTGCGGCTGACGGCATTATATTTAATCACCGTTTTCTCAGTCTCGCTCGCACGGAATTCAATACCAAACACCTTAGCGCTCAAAAGATCTACCTCACAGATCAGCTCATAGGCCGTACCTGTAAATCCTTCATAGGTTTTGCTCTCTGAGAATAACGTGTCAGCTACCCGATCCTCACGATTTCTACGCAGCGTAGTCAGCTCAGGGATCGGCCGCTGCAAGAGTTTGCCCTCATGAAGCGTAAGCTCCCTTGGTAATGTCAGGCAATGAGCCCATCCGTTCGGATCTGTGGGATATTCGATATCCGGCAGGCCCATCCATGCCACCATAATACGCCGCCCCTGTGGGTCAATCATCGTCTGTGGCGCATAGAAGTCAAAGCCTCTATCGAGCTCGTGGAATGCGCCGTGCTCCAGTCTTCTTGTTCCGGTATCCAACGGCTTGCCGATTACATAGCCCGATTGATAAATATTGTGATTTTCATCCCCAGAAGGCTCCAAGCCCTGAGGAGAAAAGATCAAGACTCCCGCTTCGTTCAGTTCAAAATAATCTGGACATTCCCACATGTAGCCAAACGACTCCAGGCCTGTGCACAATTCCCCCTCAAACTCCCACGTACGAAGGTCGGTTGATCGGTAGAGGACGGCGCAGCCTGTTAAATTCGTTCTCTGGGCACCAATCACACAGTAAAAGCTATTGCCGTCTTTCCATAGCTTGGGATCACGAAAATGGTCTGTATACCCTTCTGGCACATTGGAAATAACGGGGTGCTCCCATTTAGTAATATGACCATTCTCGTCCATAACAGCCATGCATTGATAAGGATGTCTGATCCAGTCTTCATCTCGTGCATTTCCCGTATACAGCATATATAATTTGCCCTCATGCTCCAGTGCGCTGCCCGAATAAGCCCCATGCGAATCAAAATAATCCCCAGGTGCGATACCAATGCCCGCACTATTCCATGTGACCAAATCTTTGGATTTCAGATGATACCAGTATTTCATCCCATGATCCGTTCCGAGCGGAAACCACTGATAAAATAAGTGGTATTCACCTTGGTAATATGAAAAGCCATTGGGGTCATTGAGCAAACCTGTCGGTGGCTGGATATGAAACGCCTGCCGCCATTGACATTGCTCCACTCTCTCCTCCAAGCTGGCTATTTCACCGGGCTCTGCCTGCTCGATCATTCGATACTTTTGTTCTCTTGTCATTTTCATAGGTGTACCTCATTTTTATTAAAACTTTCGCTTCAGGAACCGGTTCCAAATCAATGAAAAAAATATTTGATCGGAACCGGTTCCCATGCAATTAAAAAAATATACTCATCCATGGATTTGCAACCGATTCCATTTGTACCCGAATGCTATGGAACCGGTTTCGAAGAAATTATAATCCACTTGTTCAGCGTTTGTCAACGCTTTCTCTTTCGATAAGGGAATAATTCATGACCGTCACTTTTTCTACCGATTTATGTTCTACCAACCGCATAATATTTTGCGCTGCTACACGTCCAGCCTCCATATACGGATATTGAACGGTTGTCAGGGCAGGGTGAATGACCTCCGTAATATCGTATCCCCCAAAGCCAGTTACCGACAAATCTGACGGAATGACAATCCCTCTGGAATAAGCCGCATTGATTACGCCCAGCGCGATATTATCCGTAGCACACACCATTAACGATGGCTTGAAATTGTCCAAAATGGCGGATGCAGCAATCCGTGCATCGGACATTTTAAATCCGGTCTCATAGTATCTGATATCATACCCTGCTGCTCGCATCGCATCGTCCGTATGAGACTCAGCAGGCAATGCATCGCGAACAGCCTGCCTAAAGCCCTCCTTGCGCTGCACACCGACGGCAACATCCTTTTCAGTAACACCAACGTAGGCAATTTCGCGGTGTCCCTGTGACAAAAGGTACGTGCCGATATCATATCCTGCACGATAGTCATCATGGATAAGGCTATGAAGCTGCTCGTGCTGCTGGCCCACCAGCAACACCGGAATACCGATGTCACGAATCGCGGTCAGATGGTCGTCTGTAATTTGAGCAGCCAGCAAAATGATACCCGAAATCTTTTGTCTTCCCAGCTCATAAATGGCTTCGATTTCACGCTGTACATCCTGACTCGTATTCGAGATCAGCATCTGATAATGCTGAGAACGCAGTTCCTCATCAATCCCCATCAGCGTATGGGATGTCGCAAAAGAATCCAGACGCGGTACAACGGTGCCGATAATGTTGGTCCGCTTCGCCTTAAGACTCTGGGCAAAGGCATTGGGCACATACCCCGTGGCTTTAACCACTTTTTCAATTTTACGTTTCGTATCCACGCTGACAGACCCGCCGTTCAAAAAACGGGATACCGTGCTCTTGGATACACCAGCCATTTGGGCTATATCTGCAATCGTCTTATTCATGAAGTCCCCCGGAGATTTTTCATATTCATATGCTTCCAAAACGTCTCTTTTCACATAACCCTATAATACCATATGGCGGGATTGGATTGCTGTAGCTCCAGATCCATCATGCACAAAACGCCGTCCCTTCAGTGAAGAAGGAAACGGCGTCTCATGATGAACGTAATTTTAAAAATCAAAGTTATCCGGATCTGGGCCTACTCGAAGATCGGCATTTAACGCCTGAATTCGATCCATATCCTCGCGCGTCAGTTCGAAGTCAAAAATGTCGGCATTTTCGACGATCCGATGCGCCTTGGTAGACTTGGGAATGGTGACAACTCCCTGCTGCACATCCCAGCGTAAAATCACTTGCGCCACCGATTTGCCATACTTGGTCGCTACGTCTTGTAATACCGGATGATCGAGCAATTGGCCTTGCATTAACGGGGACCAGGCTTCCATTTGAATGTCGTTCTTTTGACAGAATTGCAACAGCTCGGCTTGGGTTAATTGTGGATGGAACTCCACCTGATTGATCATTGGCTTGATTTCAGCATCCTTCATGAGATCTTCCAAATGATGAATCTGGAAATTGCTGACTCCAATTGCCTTAATCCGTCCTTCTTTATACAAGGATTCCAACGCTCTCCAAGCTTCTTTATACTTTCCTTGAACTGGCCAATGAATCAGATATAGATCCAGATATTCCAGACCCAGCTTATCCAGACTGGCTTCATAAGCTGCTCGTGTCTCTTCATAGCCTAAATCTGCATTCCACACTTTGGACGTGACGAACAGATCTTCTCTGGACAGATTATTTTCCTGAAGGGCTTCCTGAATAGCCTGCCCTACACTGCTTTCATTCGCATAGATTGCAGCTGTATCTATACTGCGGTAGCCATGCTTTACAGCAGCCTTTATAGCATCGACCAGCTCCGAACCTTCTTCCACTTTAAATACCCCGATGCCAAACCAAGGCATGTGAACTCCGTTGTTTAACAATGTTGTGCTTTGTAAGTTTTGTGTCATTTTGTATCTTCCTCTCTATTTTTTAAAAGCTTTAACCTGTAATGGTGGTTGTATCCCTTTTTTCGAGCATACGACTCCAGCCTGTGAGCAGAACCGCAACGAAAACCATAATGCCCCCGATCCACGTCGTATGAATGAGGCCCAGTGAATCAGTTACAATGCCCCCTACATATGCTCCGATTGCTATCCCTGCATTGAAAGCTGCAATATTAACAGCAGAGGCGACATCGACAGCTTTGGGTGCAAACCGTTCGGCCAACATGACTACATATACCTGTAGCCCGGGCACGTTCATAAACGCAAGCAATCCCATAAAGAAGATCGTAATCAGTCCTGCCGTTTTAAAAGGTGCCGTGAACAACAGGAGAAAAAGGATCACGGCTTGAATCAGAAACATGTAAAACAAAGCTGAAAGCGGCTTGCGGTTGGCTGCTTTTCCGCCAATGACATTCCCGATGGCAATCGCAATTCCATACAGCAAAAGTATAAACGTTACCGTACTTTGCTGAAATCCGGTTATGTCGTGAAGTAATGGAGATAAATAAGTAAACACCACAAATGTGCCTCCATACCCCAAAGCTGTAATGATAAATGCGAGTAGCAAGCGACCATTGGTAACCAGTTTGACCTGCTCGCGGAAAGGAGTCTTGTTCCCTTTGCGCAGCGTAGATGGCAGCAGAATCAGATTGGCGATGAGTGCCACTACACCGACGACCACAATCGCCATAAATGCAGCCCGCCAACCCCATTGCTGCCCAATGTAGGTGCCCAAAGGTACACCTGTGACCGTGGCTACGGTCAATCCGGAGAACATAATGGAAATTGCACTCGCTCGTCGATCATCCGGCACAAGATCGGCCGCGATGGTGGAACCGATAGACATGAACACCCCATGGGCGAACGCTGAGATCACACGTGCTATCAGCAGCAAGGCAATTCCGCTAGAGACCGCAGCGAGGCTATTACCTGCAATAAATATAATCATGATCCACAGCAGCAACGTTTTACGGGGAACACTTGATGTTAATGAGGTCAAGACAGGTGCCCCGATGGTAACCCCTAATGCATATAGCGTTACAGTTAGTGCAGACATCGTTACAGATATGTGCAAGTCTTCAGCAATCAGGGGAAGCAGTCCCACGCTGATGAACTCGGTTGTTCCAATCGCAAAGGCGCTTACGGCTAGAGCCAGTAATGGCCATATACTTCGTTTTGATTCTGGCGACATGTTTTTCGCTCCTATCTATAGAAATCTTCGACCAGCAGATGTTATTATGAGTTATTCAAGCAAATATGAACAGTACGTACTTTTTAGTGATATAGGTACTAAAAAGTACCCTAGATAAAGTTCTTTTTGATTAAAACAGGTTGTTAAGGTATGTATAACAGAAGCGATACACACGGGGGGATCTGCATTGGGGAAGAAAAAATACAACATCTCTGTTGAGGCGACGTTAGAGGTGATCGGGGGGAAATGGAAATGCGTGATTCTGTGTCATTTGACACATGGAAAGATGCGGACAAGCGAATTAAAACGAATGATGCCTTCCATAACACAAAAAATGCTGACTCAGCAGCTTCGTGAATTAGAGGAAGACGGTATTGTCAATCGGATTAGCTATAATCAGGTTCCACCCAAAGTTGAGTACGAGCTTAGTGAATATGGATGTAGTCTGAAAGGCATTTTAGATTCTCTTTGTGCTTGGGGAGAAAGACATATTATTAAAGAATACGGGGATAAATCTGCAGTTTTGGAAGATAACATTCTGAATAAGCTGTAAAGCCAAAAAGAGCGCCTGCATACATCAGCAGGCGCTTTCTCTCTCCGAATTCCAAGGGTTACGAATTGGACATCATTTTAATTTGTGAAATCAATGACCATGCGTCCTTGGATTTTGCCCTGCTCCATCTCCTCGAAGATCTCATTAATGTCTTCGATCGGACGTTTTTGTACAAGAGGGACGACTTTACCTTCTGCAGCGAACTGGAACGCTTCTTTAAGGTCTTCACGAGTGCCGACCAAGGAGCCAATAACTTGAATGCCGTCCAGAACCAGACGTGGAATGTCCAGATCCATCTTATCGGTTGGAAGACCTACAGCTACAACACGCGCGCCAGCCTTTACAACGTCGATGGCCTGGTTGAAAGGTGTTTTGGCAACAGCAGTAACCACGGTTGCATCCAGACCAGCACCGTTTGTTAACTCCTTAGCTCGGGCGACCGGATCTTCTTTCATGCTGTTAACGATATAGTCAGCACCAATTTGTTTAGCCAGTTCTAGTTTTTCATCACTAATGTCAAAGGCTACAACTTTAGCATTGAATACATTTTTGGCGTATTGCACAGCCAAATTACCTAAGCCACCAATGCCGAAGATACCAATCCATTGTCCTGGTTTGATTTCACTTACTTTAACTGCTTTATATGTTGTAACCCCTGCGCAAGTTACACTACTTGCAGCAGCAGGGTCAAGACTATCTGGTACTTTGACTGCGTAGTCAGCTGTGACAATACATTGCTCTGCCATTGCACCATCTACGGTATATCCGGCATTTTTAACTTCACGACACAACGTTTCCCGGCCAGTTAAGCAGTATTCGCAGTGACCGCAGCTTTCGAACATCCAGGCAATGCTTACGCGATCGCCAATCTTCAGACTGGTTACTCCTTCACCTAACTCAATGACTTTTCCGATACCTTCATGCCCCAGAACTCTGCCTGTAACATCACCAAAATCTGCATTTTTCACATGTAAATCCGTGTGGCAAACTCCGCAATATTCGACTTGAACTAACGCTTCTCCATGTTTCAGGGAGCGTAAAGGTTTCTCTTCTATACTGACTTTCTTGTCTTTTGTAACAATCGCTGCTTTCATGTAAATCTCTCCTTTAATTACGCATGGAATTATTTTGTAAAGTACATTGAATATTATATAAATTTTTAACTACAAAGGACAAGCATATTCTAAACTAGGCCATTTAATCACTAGATGCTTGTTCCTAAGTCCTTGTACCCTTGCAGGAACTTTCTACAATAATTTACAATGTAAAAAGTTTCACATACTCTATTTGGAAGAAGGATACAAAAACATGAAAAAAAACTGGAAAGGTTGCCTGTTCAGCATATTTGCCATTATCTTGGTCGTGTCGGTAACAGGATGCAATTCACAGCCCGCCATTTCTAGTACCACCAGCACTTCATCCTCATCAGCTAACAACGCTCATGCAGTTGTTCAGAAAGGCCCACACTGGTCCTATGCAGGAGATCAGGGACCGGAACATTGGGGAGAACTGGAAAAAGACTTTGTTGCATGTGGTAACGGCCACGAACAATCTCCTGTTAATATAGAGCATACCCATCTGGAAGCATCGCAAACACAGCAACCGCTACAAGTTCATTACACCAATACAAAAGCATCCATTTTGAATAATGGGCACACTGTGCAAATCAATGTTGCCAATACCAGCAATAACATCATGCTGGACGGTACTAAATTCACTTTAAAGCAGTTTCATTTTCATCACCCGAGCGAACATCAAATAGATGGTAAAAATGCTGAAATGGAGCTTCATTTTGTCCATCAAAGCGACAACGGAAGCACAGCTGTCTTAGCGGTCCTTATCCAAAGTGGCAAAGAAAACAAGGCTTTCAACCGCATCTGGTCCAAACTGCCGAAAGATATTTCCCAAGAAGCAGCTCTGGATGAAGAAATAAATCTCGCTGCGCTGCTGCCAAAAGATTTGCACTCCGTTCGCTACAACGGATCGCTGACTACCCCACCATGCACAGAACATGTAAATTGGACAGTGCTGGAGCAACCTATTGAAATGTCCGCAGACCAAATCAACCGGTTTGCTGCCATTTTCCCCGATAACCATCGTCCTGTACAACAGCTGGGAGCCCGGGAGCTGACTGCCGATAAGTAATAAATTGTCGTTAGATATAAGGTGCATTCTATATTTGAATACCAAAAGAAGACCCCTCTGTTCGAACTATTTAGAGGGGCCTTCTTTTGGTATTAAGTTTACTACTCATTACAAGCGTACCAGTTCCTCCACCTTCACTGGCTGACCTGTACGCATAGAGCGGTTGGCGGCGATGCCTGTTAAAATGGACCATGCACCGTCGATATGTGAGGCCGCACGATGAAACCGATCCTCTGCCGGCTTATCAAAAATATCACGCAGCATAACTGGATCTCCTCCGCCATGCCCCCCTTGGCCTTCCTCCACTTCGACCTCATAAGGTGCTGCAAAGTGGGGATAGATGGTGATGGTCTTCTCTTTTAGAGCACCCTCATCTGCCTTGCTGCCGCCGGAATTAACATAGGATTGCTCGGATACCCGAACCTCCATCCGTCCCTTCGTGCCGTTAAATACGATGATAAAGCCCTCCCAAGGCATGTAAGCATTCAGTGAATAGTTCATCACCGTCTTGTTCTGATACTTCACCATGACACTCAGCGTATCTTCAATGCTGATATTGTCGCCAAATACACTTTGATCCCGCACATAGCCATCCTCATGCTCAGCGTCCAGATACATGCTTTTTAGATGCTCGTTACGGTCCAGGTGTAGCGCAAAGGGGTCATTTTCCGCTGCCTTGCTGCCGTAAGCTCGTTGATAAAACTCCGTCACGCCACGCTGCTCCGCATTTTCCCGTCCGTAAAATTTCAGATCCCCCATTGCATACACCGTCTCCGGTTTTGAGCCAAGCCAGAAGTTCATCAAATCAAAATGATGCGTCGACTTGTGCACCAGCAAACCGCCGCTATTGCGCTTGTCCCGATGCCACCGACGGAAATAATCCGCGCCATGCTGTGTATTCAGCAGCCATTCGAAATTGACTGACAACACCTCTCCGAGCGTTCCGTCCATGATCAGCTCACGGATTTTCGTATTATGCGGCGCATAACGGTAGTTAAAGGTAACGCGCAGCTTCCGTCCCGTGCGGTCTATGGCATCCAAAATGTCTTGGCATTTATCTTCATCCACCGTCATCGGCTTCTCGGAAATGACATCACAGCCCAGCTCCATCGCCCGGATAATATACCGATGATGCACCCGGTCAATGGTCGTGACAATGACGATATCCGGCTTCGTTTCCGCGATCATCCGATCAAACTCGTGAGCTTTATAGGTCGGAATCGGCTCATGCTCGTATTTCTCCTGCAACAGCCGATTGGCATAATCCATTCTCGTCTGATTGACGTCACAGAACGCGATCAGCTCCGAGGTATCTTTGAAAACGGTAACAACTTCACCGTAAAAAAATTCGGCTCTTCCTCCAGTACCCACAAGTGCATATTTGATTTTAGCCAATTGGTTCACACCCTTTACATGAATTGCTTTTATTTTATAGTATAAGAAAGAGCAAAATCTTCGCTTTTATTATGATTTTTCTCATAAAGTGTACATATATTATCCTTATGCATTCTTTTATTAAAGGAGACTATCGATATGATCGCTACACCCCGTTTTGCCATCGAGCAAGCACTGCGGAAGGTGCCATTCAGCATGTCTGCCGACCATGTCCACCAAGCGCACGAAATCTATTATTTGCTGGCAGGAGAGCGCTACTACTACATTAATCAGCGGGTATACGCGCTCCAGAAGGGCGATCTGATTTGGATCAGCAAACATGATTTCCACCGTACGAGTAACAAGGGTAGCGGTAGCCATGAACGGATTTTGATTAACTTTGATGAAGAATTTGCAGCCTCGTCAATGAATGTCTCTCCCTCCAGCGATCAGAACCAGCTTCTTCTGCCAGAAAAAAGCTTTCTGCTTCGCCCCTCCGTGGAAGAACAATGCGGGCTGGAGCATCTATTCCGGCAAATGCTAGATGAATACCACCAAGAACATGCCTACCGCCAACTATATCTCCAAAGCTTGCTACTCCAGCTCCTTATCCGCATCCGGCGCATACAATCGGCCACTGCCGATACCATTGCACCGGAACGTAGCGAAAAGCAGCAGCGCGTGTACTCGGTCATTGCATACCTGCATGCTCATTATGACGAGAGCCTGTCGCTAGATCAGCTGGCTGAGCATTTTTATATTAGCAACACGTATTTGTGCCGTATTTTCAAGCAGACAACAGGTTTTACTTTAGTAGAATATCTTCAGGATGTGCGAGTCCAGCAGGCTCGTGCATATTTGAGAGAAACAAACTGGAAGGTGACTTCCATTGCTGAAAAAACGGGTTTTGACAGCATCGCTCACTTTGGTCGTGTATTCAAGCATCTTACCGGGCACACCCCGCTACAATACCGAAAAAAATACAAAAAGGAGTAGAGAAAATAACTCTACCCCTTAATTCCCGTCAAGGTGATACCTTCAATAATTTGCTTTTGGGCAATGATATAGACGATCAGCACCGGGACGACAGAAATGGTGGTACCCGCCATCATCAGTGACCAATCGGCGGTATATAACCCTTTGAAATTGTTAAGTAAAAGCGGAACCGTGAATTTCTCCGGTGTGTTGAGATAGATAAGCGGATCAAGAAAGCTGTTCCAGGCCCCCAAAAAGGTGAAAATCCCTATCGCCGCCAATGCCGGACGAATGAGTGGAAGAATGACGCTCCAGTAAATACGAATGTAGCCCGCCCCATCCATTACTGCCGCTTCCTCCAGATCGCGTGGGATACCCATAACGAACTGGCGAAGCAGAAACACCGCGAATGCATTAAACAAGGCTCCAGGCACGATCAGCGACCAATGCGTATCCAGCCACCCAATGCGGTCCATCACCAAATATAACGGAATCATCGTCACCTGCTTAGGCACCATCATTGTAGCGAGGAACAAAATAAATAGTATATTAGAGCCTGGAAAACGGATTTTAGCAAAGGCATACGCCGCCATAGACGCGCTAATCAGCGTCGCTGTCACGATAATCACCGTAATGTAAAAGCTGTTCATATATGCCTGTACGAAGGGCATCGCCTCCAGCGAGGCCGGATAGTTGCTCCATACGAACGGATCGGGAATCCATTGAGGCGGGACGACAAAGATTTGGGAAATATCCTTCAGGGAACTGAGAACAGTCCACAGGAATGGAAAAAACATGACTAAAGAGCCGACAGCGAGCAGCACATGGCGCAGGAATACCCTACCTCTGGAACTAATCTCCATAGTGCACCCACCTCTTTTGCATTTTAAATTGCAGCAGTGTAAATACGAGAATGATCACGAACAAAATCATTGCTGCCGCAGCACTTTCTCCCATCGTGAAGTCAATGAACGCCTGATCGTAAATGTGGTACACCAGCGTATAACTTGCTTTGGCTGGCCCTCCATTCGTCATGACGAACGCCTGATCGAACACCTGAAAAGAACTGATGACCATCATGATGGTCACAAAAAAGGTCGTTGGTGACAACAGCGGCAGTGTAATATACCTTAGCTGCTGGAACTTGCTGGCCCCGTCAATTTCGGCTGCCTCGTAATAGCTTTTGGAGATACCCTGGAGTCCTGCCAGAAAAATGACCATATTATATCCCAGTCCCAGCCATATGCTCAAAAGCGCAATCGACGGAATCACCCACTGCGTATCCGTAAGCCACATTGGGCCTGTAATCCCAATCGCTCCTAGCAGATGATTTAAAATGCCAAATTCGCCGTTCAATATCCACATCCAGATGACGCCAACCGATACCGAACTGGTTACGACAGGCATGAAAAAGAACAAGCGATAAATTTCCTTGCCCTTCACTTTGTTGAGCACAATGGCTACGAGCAGAGCCAATATAATCCCCGCCGGGATGACCAGCACCATATAGTACATCGTATTCATGAGTGCCTTCCAAAAATCAGGATCAGATAATTGCCCCTTGAAATTGTCTAAGCCAACAAACAAGGGTACGCCAAATCCATCCCAGTTTACAAAGCTTAAGTAAAGCGCATATAGCAACGGCAACAGCGAAAAACATAACAGACCCAAAAACTGGGGGCCAATGAATAGATAGCCCCACAGCGCTTGATGCTTTTTCTGCATCTTGTCACCTTCCTCCCCGGTCACGGCCCATCCCGTGCCTACTTGACCGCCTTGGATATGATCTGATTCAACTTTTCAATGGTTGCCGCAGCATCCTGCTTGCCCAGGAACATCAAGTCGATGGTTTCCGTGATATCCGAGTTCAACCCCGGCACCTGAGCATCATAGGCCAGTGCAGATCCATGAGCATGCCCTATGTTACGTCCCTCAGTCAAATAGCTTGAATGCTCAATTGTCGCCTTTTTCATAATGCTATCATCTGCCGCAGCAAGCGTACCCATGGCATTCCCGCCTTCAACCAGCCGGGCCTCCTGCCCCTTCACAGAGACGTAGAATGCTGCCAGCTTCATGGCCTCTTGCACATGCGGACTATTTTTGTTTACAGCTACATAGGCAACCGGAATGGCAACAGGCTCATTCTTACCAGTATTGGATGGCCAGTAGATATAATCGAAGTCGAGGCTTTTGTTTTGACTAAACAAGGGCTCTAGCCATCTTCCCGCCGCCAGCATGCCGACTTGATTGGACATGAACATCGCGTCAGCCCCTTGCCCTTTGGGAAGCGAGCCGAGATATACCGCATTTCCCTTTTTTACCATATCGTACATAAAACTAAAGGCTTCCTTGCCCTTTTCATTGTGGTCCAGCACATATTTGCCTTGTTCATCAAAGATTTGACCGCCATTCGACCACACCCATGAATACCAGTGAGCCCACCAGTTTTCCGCAATATAACCCTGCTTTCCGGCTGCCTTCAGCTTGGATGTAACCTCCTCAAAAGCATCCCAGTTCCACTTGCCTTCGTCATAGTATTCTTGCGGCGTCTTCACGCCTGCTTCCTTAAATACCTTTTTGTTGTAATACATGACCATCGGGTTGGAGTCGGGAGTGACCCCATAGATTTCCCCGTCACGCTTTGCCGGTCCCCACAATCCTTCCGGAAAATCCTCAGCCTTCACATCACTCGCATCACTTTTTAAAAACTCACCCAAAGGCTGTACCTGCTTCGCCCCGATCAAACGCGCAATCGTCGGTTCATACGAATAAAACACATCCGGTCCGCGACTTCCCTGAAGCTGTGTCAACAGCTTTTGCTCATATTGGTCTCCCGGTACAGGCACCAGCTTAACCTCGATATTTGGGTTTTCCTTTTCAAATGCATCCAGCGCCCGCTGATACACCTTCACCTCCGCAGGATTACCCCAAGCCTGCATCGTAAGTCGTACTTTTTGCCCTTCTGTGTTCTCGACTTTTGGGGAAGTAGTGCAGGCCGCTGCAAGTAAAAACAGAACGCTGAGGAAAAATCCAATCTTTATCCAGCTCATGTAATTGTCCACCTTAACCGCCTCCTGTAGCTTCGCATGGTTGTATGTCATCCTTTTTTGAAGCGCTTACAAAACTTTCCCTATCATCATATGTAGGAGGGGGAGACACGATATCCCCATTTTCATTTTTATATAATTTTTTTCTTTTGGGTGGCCGTGATTTGACAGTGACCAAGAGAAAGTAAAGACTCCACAACAAAAAAAGAAGGATGCAGATCACCTGCTTCCTTCTTTCGTATTCCTTGAGCTATAATTCAATTTTCTAAATCTTTATTAGCATCTTTTCAAAAATATTATAGCCGTTCGTTTCGCCTATATACGTATAACCGCATTGTCTGTAAAACTCGCTAAGCTTGTCATTGCCCGCAATACAGTCCAAACGGATTCGATCCTTGCCTGTGAAGTGGATACCTTGTTCAATCCATTGCATCAGCTCACGCCCTAGCCCCTTCCCGGTGCTATCGCGATCCACAACCAAACGATGCAGATATACTGAGGTTCCTCCCTCAGAATCCGTTTCGTCTAATCCCCACAGATTACGGTCCCATGCACTGGGCTGCTGCTGCAAGATCACTGCGCCTGCCAAGCCATGATCCTCTGATGCTCGGAAAATAATCACTTCTCCACGTGCAATAGCGCCGCCTAGGTTGTGATCATCTTTTCCTTTTAGTAAGCGTCCCCATTGCGTAGAGCCTTTGCTGTGCAGCCATCTGGCCGTCTTTAAAATTAATTCCTGAACCTGCTCCTGATCTTCAGTGCTTGCCTGAAAAGCCATTAACCCTGGTTTGACGGATGATTCGACAATAGTCATTGATGTCATGCTGCACCTCAACTCTCAAATTTTCCTTATGTATAAAATATAGCATAAAAAATGAGCGTCTGATGATCTAGCAGAGCACCTATGGTACAGTCCAGTGATCTGGGAAAAGTTTTCTCGTTCAAAATCTACTGCTTTCAAGCAGAGAGCTTCTTTTCCATTCCACCCACACCATAAAGATCAAAAAGGGTATGCCGATACAGGCCAGCACCGGGGTTACGGGAAACCCAACCGGCTCGTTGATTTTAGCGGAAATGACTTTGACTAGCATCAACAGACCTCCCCCCCAAAAGGCGGAGCCCAAAATGAGAAGCCGTGGACGGTTTCCTATCATACAACGCATGAAATAAGGCACAATAAGTCCTATATATCCGATGGTACCACATGCCCATACAGTAACGGCGGTCAACACAATCGCGAAGGGAATGTATAGCGGACTAAGCTGCTTGGGGAATGCAAAGACAGAGCACACAACGAGAATTGTAAGCAATGCAAGCCAAAACGTGAATGATCCTTCTCTTATTCCCCAACCTCCCTGAGATATTGCCCACTCTTGCTGATATTCTCCATATTCTCCAAGTAACACAATAAATTCCGACGCTGATCGAAGGACAACATCAATAATGAAACCAATCATGAATAAATGAACTCCCGCAGACCGTCCTCTAATGAAACGGATTTTATTCAATGTAAATACAATGAATCCCCCAAATACCGCTCCTGCAATACAAAGAGCCATACTACCAAAGGAATCTATGTCCATCCCAAGTAAAAGGACAACACATAGCCCTACCATTGCCCCAGGCATAAGTCCGGTTAAGGTTGGTGATGCAAAGCGATTAGCTGTTCGTAATTGTAAAAGAGTTCCTGAAACGGCCAGACATCCCCCAAGCAACAACATATCCAATGCAAATGGCATACGAGTATGGTATACAACTTCCACAAGCATAGGATTGGGATTTGAAGAAAACAACACTTCCAATACCTCTGCATAGCTGATAGGAAATATACCTGTGATTAGCGACAGAAACAAACCAAGGATCAATAAAATAAATCCTGCAACCAAGGTCAAAACAATTCTTTGTGGACGTGGTGGAGCTGCGTTCGGTTCAACAACAATCGTCCCACCTCCACGTTCACCCACATGTATTTCTTGTTCACTCATCAGATTTAAAAGATCCCCTTTCCTCATTTACCATAAAATATAAATATTACTATACTCTTATCGGTCATTTATGGTGAAAAATGTAACCTTTCTAATCATTTCAACCGATGATATCCGTATGAGAAAAGATGGAAAGGTTGTGAATGAGGTGCCAAGCCGTAATCCATATCTCCTCAAAAAGATATTTGGCATAAACAAAGAACGTATACTCATCTTCGCGCTGCTGCTGATCCCGGCTATCGCTGCCTTTATTGGAACACGGCCTATGCCTGCACAGTATATTTTGCAAGGAGAAATGCATCCGGTTAAAGATCTTGGCGTTCAGGGAAGCGTGTTTTTTGCGTCTGTTCAAACGGGTATTGCTAACAATCTCCTAGAGCGTTGGAATGTATATTCCAGTGAAAATGTATCCGGGGGAGCGATTACATTTGAACCCCTTGCCCCTGATGAAGTGGACTCTTATTTGAAGGACCTCACAGAGACGGACACGCTAAAATATTCTGCCATGCAAGCCGTACATGCAGCGACGGAATTAAGCGTAGACAGCGACACAGCTGAGGCTACGGCGACATTCTCGAATCTTAGCCAATTGGAGGATGCTCGCTATGCCGAGCTATTGACTCATTTGCAGGATCTTTCGGGAAATTCCTTGGGTCTGATGACAGGCATCGGACTGTATGAGGAAGCCAATAACATCGACTTTTCAGATGGCGGACGTCACAAAATTGCTGGCTCTGGCACGATGGAAGAATACGGAGATGTCGGATCAGTCGGTGGACTGGAGCAAAAGCTGCTGGGAGCCGAGGCCGCAAAGGTTGATCTATTTTTCGTACCGGCAGATTATGAATGGTACGGTGAGGAAGGCAACGAAGCAGAAGCTGCCCGAGTCCAAAAGGAGTATGGACTCAAGCTACGCATTATCCCCGTAGAAACACTGGAGGATGCTATCGTGTATTTGAAGCAACTAGACTAGGAGGAAGCACATCTTGAATGATTCAGATTCCAAAGCATTCCCGTCCAAGACGGCTGGCAGTGTGCATCAAGCCTTACTAGCAGTGGGCACTATGGGCGAATTTCTCATCCTTATTTTTACGTTAGTGTATATTTACGCAAACGATTTTTATTACGATCATCTATACGAGCTGGAGCAAAAATTTACAGTTTTTAGCTTTGTTCTGTACTACATGTGTTTTGTAACCTATCTGATCTGGCTAGTTCAAGTACATAAAGCCATCCGGCAAAAGCATTCCGATTATCCGATTCGTACCGTGGGAGCCATTGCCCGCATGATTCCTTTTATTAACTTGTGGGGATTCTCCAATACATTCACCCATATTTATAGGTACTTTGCGCTCCACCCCGAATTGGAGCGCAAAGCGCGTTATATTCAAAAGATGATTGTTCCGCTATATTTTGTCTGGTTTGGTGAAGGGATTATTAACCGGATTCTTATCTTACATTTTTCCCATATGGAGTCGATGCCCATGTTGCTGGGAGCTATTATGCAAACCACCAGAATGGCCTTCTTTTACTGCATGACACGGGTCATCCACAATAGTCTGGGCATGTTGAATAAAAAATATGAAGAAGGATTGCATTAAAAAAACGAGCTGGCCTTCACGGTCAGCTCGTTTCGATTTCCGGTAAAGCGTCTTACTCCATAAACAATATTTAATTCGTCTGTGCAGCAGGTACAATTCGGTATAATCCTGAAGTCTCGCCAGCCGCGGGACGTACTTCCTGGATGAACCATCCTAATGACAGCACCCGCTCCAGCCGATCATACTCAGCCTTCGTCAATTCGGATGTAACGGCTTCGCTTCCTTCCTCCAGTGACAGCTCAGGCTCCCGCCCGAACGCAACGGCAATCCACGAACGAATGCCCCGGATCGTATTGTACTTGATCTGATATCCGTCCGTTACCGCGCTGACAAACACCTCCGGCTCTTTGGACGCCAGCCCGGTGACAAGCTCTGTATAATCAAAATCGGATGGTCCGTCCGTTGGCAGTTCATTTTGCTGCACCCGACGGATTAATTCCTCTTGGGACCAGCCTAAAGAGCGTAATGATTCCAGCAAGAGCGCGTCCCATTGGGAAATACGTACTCTTTTCGTCGATTCAGTCATCGTTTTTTGCCTCCTTTGGGTCATGCACATCGTACAACCGATCTCAACCCTAACGGTTAACCGGGTACGCTACATAATGGCCGGGACTGATTTCTCTCAGCTCGGTTGCACTGTTGTTATCCTTGTCCCATACTAATGAGCCGTCTGGTTGGGCCAAGCCTCCCTCCAGTCCCTCCCGCTCTCCGACTGCTCTCGGATCGGGCACAGGGATAGAGGACAGCAGCGCCTGCGTATAAGGGTGAGCGGGCTGCTCATACAACTCATCTGCATCAGCTACTTCTACCAGTCGCCCATGGTACATCACACCGATTCGGTCTGAAATATGCCGCACCATCGACAAGTCATGGGCGATGAACAGGTACGTCAGCCCGAACTCCTGCTGGAGATCCTCCAGCGTGTTAATGACCTGCGCCTGGATGGACACATCCAGTGCCGAAATCGGCTCGTCACAGACGATGAACTCGGGGTTCACGGAGAGAGCACGAGCAATGGAAATCCGCTGGCGCTGCCCGCCGCTGAACTCGTGCGAGTAGCGATACAGATGTTCCCGCTTCAGCCCTACCTTTTCAAGCAAAGCCACTACAGCATCCTTACGCTCACTCCCCTGATGCAATCTGTGAATATCCATCGGCTCACCGATCAGGTCAAGCACGTTCATACCCGGATTAAGAGAGGAATATGGGTCCTGAAAAATGCTCTGAATACGCCGACGCAGCGGCTTAAGCTGTTTGTCGTTCAGCTTGGAAATATCCTGACCGTCAAAGCGTACCGTACCTTCTGTATAATCGTATAACCGCGTCAGACAGCGTCCAACCGTCGATTTGCCACTCCCCGACTCACCGACCAGTCCGAATGTCTCACCACGCTTGATTTGAAAGCTCACGCCATCCACCGCCTTGAGTACCTCAGAGCTACGCCCTAATAAATCCTTTGCGGTCACAAAATGCTTCTTAAGCTGGTGTACCTCTACCAAGGGCTGATGCTCACCCAATATATCGTTTGCTTCACTCACCGTTATTCCCCCCTTCCGCATGGCCCGCTTCGGGCGTCTCGTAGACTCCAGCAGGCACTGCGTCCGGCTCGTTCAACCAGCAGGCTGCTCGCTGATCCGGGCGCAGCTCCACCATCGGCGGCCGCTCCACACAGCGGGCAAACGCATGCGAGCACCGTTCCATGAACGGACAGCCCGATGGCGGGTTCAGCAGGTCTGGCGGCGTGCCCTCAATCGGCACCAGCCGCTCGCGGAAACCGTTCGTGCGCTGGGGCACAGAACGCAGCAGGCCCTGCGTATACGGGTGGCCCGGACGATAAAAGATATCGTCCACGCGTCCCTCCTCCATCACCATGCCGCCGTACATGACGATGACACGGCTACACACCTGGGCGACGACGCCCAGGTCATGGGTGATTAGAGCAATCGACATGTCGGATTGCTGCTTCAGCGTCTTGAGCAACTCCAAGATTTGCGCCTGAATCGTTACGTCCAGCGCTGTAGTCGGCTCATCTGCAATCAGCAGCTCCGGGCTGCACGAGAGCGCCATGGCAATCATCACCCGCTGGCGCATCCCGCCACTGAATTGATGCGGGTATTGGTTCATTCGGCGCTCCGGCTCGGTAATGCCTACTTGTCGCAGCAGTTCTACTGCTACTTGCGTAGCCGCTTCCTTGCTCAGTCCTCGATGTCTGCGAATCACCTCAACCAGGTGATAGCCAACCTTTTTGACCGGATTCAGTGAGGTCATCGGGTCCTGAAAGACCATCGCAATCTGGTTTCCGCGTATTTTGCGCCATTGCTTTTCCGTCAGAGCGGTCAGACTTTGTCCCCGATAACGGATATCGCCGTTCAGTCGCTTGCCCGGCGGGGCAATCATCGACATGATCGCTTTCGCTGTAACACTTTTGCCGCTGCCGGATTCTCCTACGATTCCTACCGTTTCTCCAGCATCAATATGAAAACTAACCCCTCGAACTGCCTGATTTTCCCCTTCACGAGTGAAAAAGGAGACCTCCAGCTGTTCGACGGACAGTAGATGTTCTGTCATTGTGTTTTCGCTCCTTCCTGTCGCTCCTGGAGCCATTTGTAATGGATCTGTGCTATGAATCATCGTTTTACTAATTTGGGTTCAAAGCCTACACGAAGCACATCTCCCAGAACATTAAAGCTCAACACAGTCAGTAAAATAAGTAGACCCGGGAATAATGCCATATATGGGGCCTGTGCAATATATCCTTGGGCATTATTCAGCATACTGCCCCACGTAGCGTTCGGCAGCTGAACACCAAAGCCGAGGAAGCTCAGTGACGATTCCATCATAATCGCTGAAGCGATATTGTTCGTCGCCCCTACGATAATTACCGGAATCAAATTCGGTACGATGTGCTTCATAATAATACCAAACGCACTTTGTCCCGAAGCTTTGGCGTATAGTACATACTCCCGTTCGCGCAACGTCATTGTCTCTGCACGGACCACCCGGGCAATATTCATCCACATAAGCAGGGCGATAATGACAATGATATTGCCGACGCCCGGCTTCAAAAACACACTCAGCAGCAAAATAACCAAGAAAGACGGGATCGACATGATCAGCTCTAAAACCCGCATAAGCAGATTGTCGATCCATCCTCCAAAATATCCGCTCACAATACCTACCACTGCACCGATACTGGTCGCAATAATCATGGACGCAAAGCCTACCAGCAAGGATACACGTCCACCGTACAGTGCTCTTGTAAAATAGTCCCGCCCATAATCATCCGTCCCAAACCAGTGTGCCGCTCCCGGCGGTTGGAGACGCTCCAGCACGTTCAACTTATTCGGGTCCTGCGGCGATAAAAATGCGAAAATCGCCCCCAGCGAGAATACGATCAATAGTATGAGGGCGACGGCGCCCATTTTGCTCGTCATCAGCTCGATCCCGATGTTGCGCCATTTGCTCCGATTCATGAATTCACCTCGTTGATTTAATTCTCGGGTCCGCAATGCTGTATAAGATATCTGCAAGCAGATTACCCAGGATCAGCAGCAGAGCGGAAAATAAAGTAATCCCCATGATGACGGGATAATCCATTCCTTTTACCGCCGTCATGCCCAGCGAGCCAATACCCGGCCAGGAAAATACCGTCTCCGTCACAATGGCTCCAGCCACCAGGTCCGCAACCGACATTCCGAGCAGCGTAATGATGGGCAGCAGCACATGCTTGAGCACATGTCGAAACAAAACCAGTCTTTTTCCAGACCCAAACGCGTATTGAATCTGCACATACTCTTCCTTTAGCTGCGTAATCGTGCTGGAACGGATGTACCTCACATACACAGACAGAAAGCCGAAGGCCAGTACAAAACATGGTAAAATTCCATGCTTAATCACATCCAGCACCGAGTCAGTACCGATGGTGCGCATCCCTGTACTCGGAAGCCAGTGCAGATAAATCGCAAACAAATAAATAAGTAAAATACCGAGCCAAAACAGCGGAACAGAAATCCCGATGTACGACATCAGATTAATGAACTTGTCGATCCAGCGATTCCGATTAGCTGCAGCAATCAAACCAAGTGGGATGGCAATCAGCACAGCGAGTACGATGGAGGCGCCCATTAACCCGGCTGTGGCCGGGAGGCGGTCGAGAATCTGATCCAGCACAGGCTGGTGATTAATTAGCGAGTAGCCGAGATCACCCGTTAGGCTCTTTTTAAGCCATAATATGTACTGTACATAAGCGGGCTGGTCCAGCCCCAAGCTATGCCTCATTCGTTCAATGTCTTCCAGATGCATATTCGGTGTAACAAAAGAGAGAACCGGATCACCTGGAGCCAGCTTGATCAAGCCGAAGCAGACGATGGACACAAAAAATAGCATCGGTATAACTTGCAGCAGCCTTCTGGCGATGAGTTGTCTCATACGTTTTCCTTCCCCTTGCTGTTTTCGAAAAAAATAAGCTGGTTAGCCCAGCTTATTTTTGAAAACCCTGTCTTATTTGTGATAAATTTTGGACAAATCCTCGAAAATCACGACTGGCTTCAGCACAGCCTGATCAATACCGCCATACTGCTTATCGAAAGCTACAATAGTCTTGGTGTAAGCAATCGGGTAGATGACAGCATCCTCAGCCAGCAACTCTTGTACCTTTTTATAAATTTCTCCACGTTTAGTCGTATCCGACTCACCCGCGCCCTCTTCCAGCAGCTTATCCACTTCTTTATTTGAATAATGCGAATAATTGGAGGACGATCCGGTGCTATACAAAATACGATACGCGTCAGGGTCATACCCCATGATATAGCCGCTGATCGCCAGATCGAAGTCCTTGGCATTCGTATCGACGAACTTTTGCGACCATGCCGAGGAATCCATGCTGTTCACGTCCAGCTGAACGCCTATGTCCTTTAACTTCTGCTGGATATAGAGCGCTTGTGCTTCCTGTACCTTGTTGCCGCCCGGAATGATAATGCGCAGCTTCAGTCCTTCAGCTCCAGCCGATTTCAGCAGCTCTTTTGCCTTGTTCACATCATTATTGAAAAATGCAACGTCGTTCGTGTGATACAGTACGTCCTGTGTCAGAGCAGATTTCGCAGTATCTGCATAATCCTTGGAGCCATAGGATACCTGGATCAATTCATCCTGATTCAATGCATAAGAAAGCGCCTGACGTACTTCTTTTTTGTTCAACTGCTTCGTATCACTGTTTTCATTAAACATCAGATAAGCCAAGCGACCTTCGCTGTAAGGGAAAATGTCAAACTTATCTGTTGCTTTAATGGTCTCTACATTTTGTGGATCGAGATAGTTTACATTGATCTCACCATTTTGAAGGGCCAAATTCGCAGCATTTGAATCTTTAACAATCCGGTATGTTACTGTATCCAGATGCGGCTTGCCGCCAACATAGTTATCGAACCGTTCAAGTGTAACGTACTCACCGGTTTTGTACTCTTTAAATTTGAAAGGACCTGATCCAATCGGAGAGTTGTTTTTTGTGCTTTTCTCAATATCCGCTTCATTCTCAAAAATGTGCTTCGGAATTGGGGATACCTGTACCAGTGCTGCCTCAAAAGCAGGAGCTGGCTGAGGAAGCTTGAAATCCACCGTTGTATCATCAACTTTGCTCGCCTGAACCGGTTTGCCATTAACCATAAAATTACTTCTCAAAAAGCTGTGCTGCTTCTCGTCCAAAATTTTGTTAATGGTGAAAACAACATCGTCAGCTGTCAGCTTCTCGCCATCATGCCAAGTCAGATTTTTTTTCAGTTTTAGTGTATAAGTCAGCTTGTCTGTTGAAGGAGTCAGACTGTCTGCCAAATAAAATGTCTTTTTTCCATTGTTCACCTGAAACAATGGTGCGAATATCGCTTGGTCTATCGTCAGACTTACCCGATCACCCGCATAGTTTGGATTCAGCACCACCGGATCAGCTTGTACGCCAATGATCAGGCTACCGCCATCTTTAGGCTGTCCGTTATCAGCTGTTGTGGTAGCTGTACCGGGCGTATTCCCATTCGTCTCAGACGTAGATCCTGAATTCCCGCCGGAGCATGCACTTACAACCAACATTAATACAATGAATACCAATACACCAGTCAAATTACGACGCATCGCTCTAGCCCCCGTGTCCTCTTAGTATGTAATAAATTTATTATAAATCGGAATAGTCGGATTTACAATCGGTCAAAAACTGTTTATTCCCCTTGTCATTAGCATTCCAGACATTATGTGATCGAATCTAGAAAAAAGACACCCGGTAAGGGTGTCTTCAGAGTATCCACAAACTGATCAGTGCCAGGATGGCAGGCAGACCTTGCTTTAATAAAATAGACTTATTGGCAGTTAATGCACCATACAACGCAGCCACTACCACACAAATGACAAAGAATAATTGGATTTGCCGCCCGATCACAGTATCCGGATAGAACAAGCCCCACACCAATCCGGCTGCCAAAAATCCGTTGTACAGCCCCTGATTTGCAGCCAGGGATTTGCTTGCTTCCGCCAGCTCCTTCGAGGTGCCGAACGTACGCATCGCCCGCGGAGTCGTCCACAGAAACATTTCCAGTATTAGAATGTACACATGCTCCAGAGCTACAATTCCGACCAATATTGAACTAAGTAAGCTCAAGTATATTCCTCTTTTCCACATAAAGTTACTATGAGGTGATTTTAGATCTATCCTCGAAAAGTATAGTTCATTTTCCAAAAATAGTAAAGAGGCCGAACCTAAGGCCCGGCCTCATTTCTACATGAAGCCTTACATCGTTCTCGCAAAATCCAACAAAGCTTTGGACATGCTGTTAATCTCGTCTGTAGATGCATTCACTTGCTGCGTTAGCGCGGCTTGTGTCTGTGTCAGCGTAGACATGTTACCGATATTGTGCAAAATCCGCTCTATGAGTGTCTTCATTTCGTCCAGACTAGTCTCGATATTTCCGGTTGCATCAGCACTGTGAATGGCAAGTTTTCTCACTTCATCTGCGACTACCGCAAAACCCCGCCCCTGCTCGCCCGCACGCGATGCTTCAATGGCAGCATTCAGACCCAGCAGATTTGTTTGATTCGCAATCTCTTTAATGAAGTTGGAAATGTTTTGGGTTTCTTCTGCACTGACTTTGGCTTGATTCGCCGCCTCTGTCGATTGCTCCTGAGCCGTTGCCAGCTCCTGCGCCTGGTTACTAACCGAGTTAACGCCGTTCACCATTTCCGTAATGGAATCGGAGAGATGCTGGATTTTGAGCGTAAGCTCATCCGCGACAGCCTGCTTTTCCTTTTCCACTGTGATATCACGAATGGTCCCGGCAATACGAATAGGCACTCCCTTACTATCGCGTATGCTTCTTCCACTGTTTTGATACCAGCGATATTCGCCATTTTTACTTTGCAAGCGACACACCATGTCATATGGCGTACGATCTGAATAGTCATTTAAATGATCAACTACAGCCTTAAACGCATGCTCGGCATCGTCAGGATGTATACGCGAACTCCAACTGCTTAGTACACTCGGGAAGTCCTGCTCATCCTTAAAGCCCAAGGTGTGGCGGAATTGCTGGGACCACCAAAATATATTATCCGGGTTTTCAATGTCTCCCTCAGCCAGAATGACATCATATGGAGCCTCCACCAAAACACGATTGATGAGATCATATCTTGTAACTAGAGCCTGCAACTCCTCGGACTTAATCTTCTGGTCGTGCACATCCAATAGAGCACCCGCAATTCGAAGCGGCACTCCCTGCTGATCGCGGATCGTCGTTCCGGTAGCCCGGAACCAGCGGTATTCTCCATGCTTCAGCTTCAAACGATACTGTACGTCATAAGGCGTCTTTCCCGTAAAATCCAGCAAATGATCTGACAAAGCCGCCAATGACCTGTCATGATCTTCGGGGTGCAGCCGGGATGCCCAGCTGTTTAATACATTGGGGAAGTCCTTTTCGCTCTGATACCCCAGCATAGCACGAAATTCTTCTGACCATGTGAACGTATTACTTGGATTGACAGGATCACCCGCAACCACCTCCATGTCCCATAAGCCAATCTCTATAGCCTTGGTAACAAGCTTCAGACGGATGTCAACATGTTGAGCATCCTTTTTCATGGACTCAAGCGCTTGGTTGACATTGTTTGCGATTTCTTGAACCTCGGATGATTTGGATGAAACTTGTATTGCGGCGGAATAATCCTTCTGCTGTATTCTTTGTGAAAGTTTGCGGCTTTCTTCTACTAAAGGAGCAAGTGAGTGGGTCTCATTTTTTTTAAGAAACATATATGCTCTTCCCTTCTAAGCCAATATATAAAACGATATAGTTTAATATCGGAATTTTATTAAGAATCATTATAAATAAATTTAAAATTACATAGGTAATAAGAATCATTTTTATGTCCATATACCTATATTTTCATACAAAAAATATCGAAAAATGTCGAAAAAGGAAAGGTCTTAACAAGTCTGGAAACGAAAAGAACACCTTTGCATTACTTCGCAAAAGTGCTCTTTCTGTCAACTATTCAGTTCATTGCATCTTATTTAATTGAAGCAACGTATTCCTCGCCCTTTTCTTTATCATATTGGCCTTCCCATTTGGACATGACCACAGCGGCAAGCGAGTTGCCTAATACATTGACTACCGTACGCGCCATATCCAGAATGCGATCAATACCAGCGATAAAAGCCAAACCCTCCAGCGGGAGGTTCACTGCTCCAAGTGTAGCGAGCAAAACGACAAAGGAAGCACCCGGCACCCCTGCAATACCTTTGGATGAAATAATCAAAACGAGCACCAGCGTGATTTGTGTCGTGATTGGCAGGTCAATGCCGTACATTTGGGCAATGAAAATCGCAGCCAGTGCCTGATACAGGGTGGAACCGTCCAGATTAAAAGAATACCCAATCGGAATGACAAAGGAAGTAATTCCTTTAGGACATCCGAACTTCTCCATCTTCTCCATGATCTTAGGCAGAACACTTTCCGAACTGGCCGTCGAATATGCAAGCAACAGCTCACTTTTCAAAATTTTAATCATAGTCCAGAGACGGGTACCGCAAAGCTTGGCGATAATTCCGAAAACAATCACAATGAACAGCGCCATGGAGCCGTACACCGACAAAACAAGCTTCAATAATGGCCATAACGACGCCAATCCAAACTTGGCCACTGTCGTTCCAATCAGTGCGAATACTCCGAACGGAGCCAGGCGCATGACCTGATTGGTTACCCAGAACATGGCGTCGGCTACGCCTTCAAAGAAATTCAGCACGGGCTTGCCCTTGTCGCCAATCGCCGCTACCCCTAGTCCAAACAGTACGGAGAAGAATATAATAGCCAGCATATCTCCCTCGCCCAGAGCTTGAATAATATTGGTAGGAACAATATGCACAATCGTATCTATAAAGCTATGGCCTGACTTCTCTGCAGTCTCCACATAGGAATGGATATCACTCTTGGCCAGGTGGGACATGTCCACGCCGTCACCAGGTCGAACCAGATTGGCAACAAGCAGTCCGAAAAGGATGGCGATTGTCGTTACAATCTCAAAGTACAGAATAGACTTGCCGCCAAGTTTACCCAGTTTTTTCATGTCGCCCACGCCGGCAACGCCGATAATGAGCGTTGAGATCACAATAGGCACGACAATCATCTTGATCAAGCGAATGAAAATATCGCCGATTGGCTTTAAGTAGACTTCCACCCCTGAATTGCCGTAAAATAAGGCACCAATAATAATACCTAAAGCCAGACCGATAAAGATTTGCATCGTCAAATTAATCTTTTTCACTTCGTGTCCCCCCTGGCTGGTTTGTATATTTTTGCAGTATGCTGTTCTTAATATTCAAATGATGTTATTTATACTACAATCTGATCTATAAAAAACGACAATTATCTACAGCTGCATTTATTTTTTTCTATAAATTCACAAAATTTAACGGCGAGCCTGTGAATTTAGCTCACATTGACTTTCTGACTGAATACCCAGGAGGTGAATATGGATGAAGTTGAATACGCTCCTTTTCCTGCTCATGCTTATCTTTGTACCGCTCGCAGGTGAGCTGAATATTCACCCGTTCGCTAATACATTTCGTCTCAGCTTTGGCACGCCTGTATTTTTTTTCTTTCTGTTATCTATTCGTCATATACCGCCTGCATTATCGGGAGTGTTTGCAGGGATAGCGGTAGTCGCCTTTCGCATCTTACTTAATCATTACACTCAGCTCGGCCTTTCCTTTGAAGAGTTGCTGACACTGCACGGCCCTACCTTTTTTTATTACATGGTCTACGGGCTGCTCTTTCAGGTTCTTAACATTAATGCTGAGCCTTACCGCGCGCTCCGCGTGGGCATCCTCTCTGTAGGGATTGAGGTTGCCGCAAGTGTGTCGGAACTTAGCGTCCGGTGGAGCATTGACGGCGATTTCTGGGACATCATTAAGATCAGCAAAGTAGCTTTCATGGCTATGATCCGCAGCTTCTTCGTGCTTGGGTTTTATAATATGATTCGGTTAAATCAATCGGTTCAGCATGAAGAGGCACAAAGACAGCAGACAGAGCGAATTTTACTCCTTGTATCGGACTTGTATGAGGAGTCGGTCCAGTTAGGCAAAACGCTGTCACATGCAGAACAAATCACTCGTGAAAGCTACGAGCTGTACCGTGAGCTGCAGCAGGATGAATCTCTGAAGGACAGAGAACATTACGCCAGACAGGCACTCCGTATTTCCGGACAGGTCCACGAAATTAAAAAAGACAGCCAGCGGATTTTTGCTGGTTTGTCCAAGCTGATTGATGCCGAAAGCGGAGTGCATTACATGGCTTCTCAAGAGCTTGGGGAGCTAATCATCCGAACGAACAGCAAATACGCGCAATCGCTGGACAAGTCCATTCGTTTTACCCTAGATGTCGATCCTTTGTTACCCAAGCTGCATGTTTATACCGTTTTGACACTTATTAATAACCTGACAGCCAATGCGGTTGAAGCAATGAAGGACAACGGAAGGATTGTCGTTTCCCTTCGCTGTCTCCCGGGAAAAGAGGATATAGCTTCCTTTAGTGTTACCGACAACGGTCCGGGTATTCCTCAGCGGAAACGGGAAATGGTCTTCACACCGGGGTATACGACCAAGTATGATGAGGAAGGACAGCCGTCGACCGGTATGGGATTGTTTTATGTGCGTGAGGTCGCGGAGAGCCTTGAAGGAACGATTGAACTGCAACAGGATGAAGAAGAGAATACAGATAGATTACAGACCACTTTTAGAATTACATTGCCTTTACGGAAACTGACGGAGAAAGGAAGATAGCCCGGATGCGTTTTTATATTGTGGATGACGATCAGGGAATTCGTTCTATGCTGGCAGATATTATTGAAGACGAAGGTCTAGGGGAAGTCATCGGGGAAGCAGAGGATGGTACCTACGTGAATAGCGGCCTCCTGGAGCTGAACCGGATTGATGTATTGCTGATTGACCTGCTGATGCCGCTTCGTGACGGCATTCAGACCGTGCGTGCACTCGGCGATCAATTCAGCGGTAAAATCATTATGATTTCTCGCATCGAATCCAAAAACATGATCGGCGAGGCGTACTCGCTCGGTATTGAATATTATGTTGCCAAGCCTTTGAATCGACTGGAGATTATTGCAGTTATTCATAAGGTGGCTGAGCGTCTGCGCATGCAGCAGTCGATAACGGATATCCAGCGCACGCTTCAAGGGTTGTCGATGTTCACATCGAATAATCCAACGGCAACGATTGAACCGACCCGAAACATCGTAACTTCCGGGCAGTTTCTGCTCTCCGAAATGGGGATGATCGGCGAAGCCGGGAGTATGGATTTACTGGACATGCTGGAATTTCTGGACCAGTATGAGGAGGAAACAGGCAATCTATCTCCCTATCTGTTCCCGCCGTTGAAGGATATATTCGCCAATGTAGCGTCCAAACGGTTAGGGGCTTCAGCCTCAGCAGTAGAGCTGAGTAAGGAAATCAAAGCATCGGAGCAACGTGTCCGCCGCGCTATTTTCCAGACGCTAAGCCATATAGTATCGCTCGGATTGACCGACTATACGCATCCTAAATTTGAAAATTATGCATCCAAATTTTTTGACTTTACAGAAATCCGCAAAAAAATGCTGGAGCTGCAAAACAATGTGGAGCCTTCACTGTCCCAAGCCCGCATTAATACGAAAAAGTTCGTACAGGTGCTCTATATGGAAGCAAAACGGCTATTACACTAAGCATTTTGCATAAATCCCAAGAGTATTCACAATCAGCAATATATAGATCAGAACGGGTTAGTCCGTCTAAATATTGTACCCTCGAGTGTTGGGAATCGAATTATGCAAAATGCTGACATTAAAAGAAAAGCACCTGCATCTCCCCATGTATCTATTACTCGGAGATAAAACAGGTGCCCATCGTTGATGATTCGATATCCCTTTAATCCAGACTCTTGTCCTGCCACTCCATAGCTTCCAAGAGATCTACACCATCGGACAGCAGACGTTTCAAGACATTCAGTTCTTCCGAGCTGTAACGATCTAAAAATTCAAATAACTGCTGCTGTACCTTAACATGCAGTTGTTCATGCACAAGAAAGAGTCTTTTCCCCAACGGAGTTAACCGAAAATAAATTTCTTTCTTGTTGTCGTTAAGCTGGGTTCTGCGAATCCAGCCTTCCTTGAGCAGCTTGGTGCTGACTTTCGAAACTGTACCCTTGCTCAGCTCCATTCGATCCGCTAATGTCGTAACATTAATCGGCTCATGCCTCCCAATACAATCCATAACGTGCACATCCGTTATATTGAGCGAAGTCATTCCATCAAAGTGCTCGCGGATTTCTTCAAGAAAGGTCATGCTCTCTCTTTGCTGATGCTGCTCCAGCTGGTGATTCATCTTAATAAGCAAATCATAGACATGCTGAACCGATGTCGCCTTCTCCATACTAACAAGTAGTCACTCCTTTGGCATACTCCTCCTTTCATTATAGCCGACATTTGTTTCATAGAAAACAATATATGCATACGGAAAGCTCCCCTTTAACATTTCCGTATATATACAGAATATATCTGTTGTTTATACTTTGTTTCCTTTGAAACAATTTTATTTTAATGCAATTGAGAATGATTATCAACCGTTTTTTTAAATCATTTCTGTTTCTCTCCAAACTACGGGGGTATTTCCATTTTGGAAAATATAATTGTATAATTGCTAAATGGGAATAAGCTAGAAACAAGTTCTCCATAGAAGGGATGATTATACATGTCGGATGCCAACCAATTATTCGGTCAAGCACTGGTTAAATCACTGGTCGGGGAACGTGGGCATATTCGTGTGGCTCGGGCTTTGCCAGACATTGACGTCGAACTGGCAGGGAAGAAAAACGCGGAAATGCCTTACAGCATTTATCAACTGCTGAAGCATATGATTTACTGGCAGCAATTTATGCTGGAGCATTTGGAAGGACGGAAGCCCCAGCTTCCGGGCAATGTCATGGAAAGCTGGCCCGAAGAGACTGGGCCGCAAAGCGAAGAGGCATGGCAGGCTGTCATTAACGAATTTTTACAGGGCGTAGATCAGGCTGTGCAAATTGCCGAAACCGCGCAACTGGATGATTCACTAGCTCATTTCCCAGGTGAAACGAAAGCAGGACTACTGCGGAATATCGCTTCCCACAATTCATATCATTTGGGTGAAATCGTACTGCTACGCCGGATTTATGGAGCTTGGCCACCACCAGGAGGCGGCTTTCCCGCTTAAAGGCAACACCATGCCCTGGTCATACGAATAGAGCATAAATTAAACAAAAGGATTTCCCCAATCTGCTGCTTTATACCTCCATCATTGCATTGGGATTTAGGCACCACGAGAAACTCGCTTGCGTACCCTGTATGGGAACCCGCTAACTCGATCTGAAGCCGTTCATCCGTAATCAGGTGCAATCCGAATAACGGTTCCCATGATGCAAGATCAAAGAGAGGTTTCGAGGTTATGGTGAGACACTTATATTTAAATCGTAATATCGCCTGTATGATCGTGATCAGCCTTATTGCTAACATGAGTGGGAGTATGATCCTTCCACTCTTTGCTATTTATGTAGAGCAATTCGGGATATCTACACTCGGCATGAGTATTTTATTTTCTCTTTTTTATGTGGGAAGATTTCTTGGTGGAGGCATGGCAGGACGAATTTATGAAAAGATTGGCGCAAAACGCTTGGGGTTGAGCTTACTCATTGCCGAAATCGCTTGTATGCTCCTGTTTCCGATTGCAACAAGCTTCATCATTCTAGCCATACTAAGACTCCTCCAAGGCTTGGTAGCTATAGGGCTAACCGTCTTTGTAAGAGTCACGATCAACCATATGAGCACCGCAGAGAATCGAGGCACACTCAATGGATATATCAGCAGCAGTGAAGGTGCCGGTATGATTTTGGGGCCTCTTATGAGTGGAGCTATTGTTTCTTATTTTTCTTTATCCATTCCGTTTTATTTCGTTGCTATTTTCTCATGTATATCCTTCGTTGCCGTCTCCAGAATGACCTTCCCCAGTCTCTCTTCCAAACCTCAGCAACAGCACGCACCCCTTCATGAGTCGAAAAGAAAAACCATGCTAACGAAACAGCTACTGCTCTATTCCACCGTTCATTTCCTTGAAATGAGTGCATTCGCTATATTTTTAACGTACTTCTCCATATATGCAACCTACAAGCTCCATTGGAGCCCCGCAGAAATTAGCTTAGCTTTTACAATTATCGGCATATCAACCTTCATATCAGCGCCCTTTATTGGCAAAATATCTGATCTACTTAAGGATCGCTTGATGCTTTGTATCATCGGTCTATTGTTGATCATGGTGGAAATCATCTTATTTCTTTGGTTCACAGAACCATGGATCGTATACTTAGCGATGTTCATCGGAGGTATAGGAGGAGCCAGCTATCTGGATTCCTTTTACTCGCAACTAGGGGATGTTATTCCTGAGGAAAATAGAAGCTCATTTATCGGCAACGTCGTATCTTTGTCCGAATTGGGGGCCATTGTGTCTCCGATCATCGCAGGTGCACTCATGGAACGGTTTAGCATCAACACTCCCTTTTACTACAATTTGATTTTGGTGTTGATCGCTATAGTTATCCAATATGTCATTCGTTTCAAGTCGAAATCTATAAGAAAAAGGCCAATTGCATAAGCAACTGGCCTCCTTTCTTTTCATCACAGCTCTAACTCAACTGCAACCCCAAAATGATCCGATACAACTGGTCCTGTCTTCCCGTTCAGTACAACGGTTGAGGATTGAACCTGTGCAGCCTTATTGGAGAAGATAAAGTCAATGCGGAGCGGCTCCGCGTTACTTTCCCAGCCAGCAATAGCTTTAATCACCGTGTGGCCTTCATCACGTACTGCTGCATTCGGATAGGTGTCCGACCAGCCGGATTGCAGTACATAGTCATATCCTTCTCCACGTACTTCGGCCGCGTTGTTGAAATCACCCATCATAAACACAGGAGTCGGAGCAAAAGAATTTAGCACTTTTGTTGTACGATCCCATAGTCCACGGAAGGATTCTTCATCATTCCACCAGTTATAATGTCCACTGACAAACCAGGCCTGTACTCCGTCCACCACAGTTTGAATGCCAACAATTTTACGCGAGCGGTAGTTGTCATAATCCTGTAGCGAGGAAACATATTCGTTCACCGTAGCTGTAATCGGCGTTTTGGACAGAATCGCCAAACCCTCGTCGTATTTGGCAAAACCAACATGCACGGGAGCCCACGTCCAATGATAGGCGTTGGACAATAGCCTGTTCAGCACATAAGCATAGTTATCACGTTTAATGACAACCTCAGGATCTGCGCTATGGTAGGCGCCCAAATCGTCCGGCGACAAAGGAGTCTCTTCCATAGACTGGTTCACTTCCTGCAAAGCAATGACATCAAACTGCTGTTCATCAATAAAAGCAGCCAGTTGCTTTAGCTTATCGTGCTGGTTTTCTTCCATCCAAGCATGTGCATTTAGGGTTAACAACTTCAAAGTAATCACCTGTTGAGTATGTCTTGTATATCTGATTTAAGCACATCAGCCTTCGGTCCGTAAACTGCCTGCACCCCATTATCTACTTTTATCAAGCCCAAGGCACCCAGTGCTTTCCACGTCTTTTCGTCCCCAACGGCATCTGTATCCTTCACCGTCACACGCAGACGGGTCATGCAAGCGTCCACCTCGACAATGTTCTGCTCACCCCCAAGCGTCTTGATGATATCCGTAGCCAGTTGATTTTGAGTGGAAACAGCTGCCACACCATCTGTCTTCGTATTCCCCACCTCGGAAGTGCCCTGAGGCTCCTCATCCGTATAGTTCCCTAGTCTTCCCGGCGTAGCCATTTTGAATTTACCGATCATAAAATACGCGATAAAGTAGGTTGCTACCGCAAACACCACACAAGTCAGCACGAAGTTAATAATATCCTGCACCAAACCTGCATTTATAGACAACGGCATTCGAGTCAGCAGTTCAATCATACCAAACGAATGTAAACGCAAATGTATGATGTCGGCCATTCCGAACGCAATACCAGTAAGAATAGCATAAACCACATACAGCACAGGCGCTACGAACATAAACATGAATTCCAGTGGCTCCGTTACCCCTGTTAAAAAGACAGCTGCGGCTGCCGAAAAGATCATCGACTTGTACTTGCTGCGTTTATCTTTGTCTACACGGCGATACATAGCCACCGATAGTCCCATAAGGATTCCTGCTCCACCGATCATTTGTCCTACCTTGAAGCGGGCAGGCGTGACACCTTCCAGCAAGCTATTGTAGGCTGCCGAATCGGTACCGCGAAGCGCACTCAGGTCACTTGCCCAAGCCAGCCACAGCGGGTCTTGCCCGGCAACAACGCTACCTGCCCCGGAACCCGTAAGTGTCGTGTAAACGCCACCAAGTTGAGTATAGTTAATAGGAACAGTCAGCATATGATGAAGTCCAAAAGGAATCAGTAGTCTTTCCAGTGTACCATAGACAAATGGCGCTACAAAAGGAGCCGACTCTCCCGAAGTCGCCAACCAAATACCGAACTGATTAATCCCCCCCTGAACAAATGGCCAGATGGCAGACATGATCAAACTTACGATGACAGACCATAAAATCACGACAAAAGGAACAAAACGTTTACCGTTAAAAAAGGCTAAAGCGTCTGGCAGCTTGCGGTAATTGTAGTACTTGTTAAATACCACGGCCCCGACAAATCCGGAGATGATACCGACAAACACACCCATATTAAGTGCAGGCGCCCCTAAGACAGAGGTAAAATAGCCACTAACCGGAATGGATGCACCAAAAAGAGTGTGGGTGGTGGCACCCTCCTGGGTTAGCATTTTCGAGGACACACCCAAAATCGTTCCTGTTGAAATATTAATGAGAATAAAGGCAATTAAGGCAGCAAAAGCCCCGCCCGCTCGTTCCTTAGCCCAGGAACCACCAATCGCCACTGCAAATAGAATGTGTAAATTATTGATAATACCCCAACCCAAATTCTCCATAACCCCGCCGACAGTCAACCAGAAATGGATATCGCCAGCCAACATCGCCACTACTTTACCGAGCGAAATCATAATCCCTGCTGCCGGCATGACAGCAACAACCACTAGCAGTGCTTTCCCGAGCTTTTGCCAAAAATCAAATGATAGAAGTTTTTTCATGCTCCTTCAATCTCCATCCCTTATAGTATGTACAGCGTTGTTCGTACCCTATAAACATTATGCAATCGGTTGCACAATTATTATAATGATATCGCTTTCTATTGGCAATACCCTAATTGTAAATATCTTGGTTAATGATGATGTAAAAACTCGAAAAAGCCACGAATTTGTTGATTTTCGAGCAATATCGTATGATAGAACATAATATTTCCTGCTTGAGATAGCAAAAGGAGACGAAGACGATGGCAGTAACCATCAAAGATGTCGCAAAACGTGCTAATGTTGCTACTTCCACCGTATCCCGTGTCATTCAAGACAGCCCCAAAATTAGCGAAGCCACCAAGGCACGTGTCCGTAAAGAAATGAAGGCGCTTGGCTATGAACCCAACTATTCAGCTCAGAGTCTAGCTAACCGTGTCACACAGTCGATTGGCATTATTATGCCTGAATCGGATGTGGCAATCTTTCAAAATCCCTTCTTTCCGGAAAGCCTTCGCGGGATCAGCGAATGGGTGAATGAGCACAACTATACACTGTCCATTGTCACAGGAAAAACGAGTGATGAATTGCTATCCCGCGTGAAGCTGATGACCCGGACCGGACGTGTTGACGGCTATATTGTTCTGTACTCCAAGCAAAAAGATAGCATCGTGGAGTATCTTCATAAAGAAAAAATACCTTACACCGTAATCGGTAAGCCTCAGCAATTTGTCAGTGAAACTACCCATGTAGACAACGATAACTACCAGGCTGCCAAAGATGTGGTCAGTTATTTGACTGGGCTGAATCATCAGCGCATTGCTTATGTTGGCGGTGATCATGAACAGATCGTGAATATTGAAAGACTCCGAGGCTACCAGGATGCGCTGCGAGAGGCGGGCTTGCCTCTACCCAAGGAATACGTGGTCAGGGAGCCATTTAATCTGGAGGACATGCGCACATTATTGCAGGCTACCCCGCCGCCTACCGCGATGATCGTTAGCGACGACCTTGTAGCCATGGCAGTACAGAAAATGCTTTCTCAGCTCGGCGTGTCCATGCCAGAACAGTTATCCATGGTGAGCTTCAATAATCTAATGCTGGCTGAGCTGATGAATCCCCCTCTCACTTCCGTGGATATTGATATCTTCACTCTAGGTTATCAGGCAGCCAAAAGCCTGATTGAAAAAATCGAAGACCCCAAAGAATTGACCAAACACATCATTGTTCCCCACCGAATTGTGGAACGCGAGTCCAGCCAGATACTATGATTCTCTGAGGAATGAACAAGAACTGATTTTGTGGAAACCCATAAAATCAGTTTTTTTGCGTTGACAGGGCAAACGGTTGCACTATATACTGAACTCGCTCATATACTGGTTTCGTTAAAACAACGATCTCATTTTCCGAGAGGGGTACACAATCATGGTTTACAACCGATTATTTGACGTAGATAGTTGGAAGCTGACAACACACACTCTACATAGCACACACATGCGATTACAGGAAAGCATAACGTCCATAGGCAACGGTTATATGGGCATGCGCGGCAATTTTGAAGAAGCTTATTCAGGTGACCATCATCAGGGAACTTATATCTCCGGTGTATGGTTCCCCGACAAAACAAAAGTCGGCTGGTGGAAAAACGGCTATCCTGAATATTTCGGCAAGGTCATCAATGCCATGAACTTCATCGGCATCAGTCTGATCGTAAACCAAGAGGAAGTAGATTTATTTACGGCACACATCAGCGATTTTGTGCAGGAATTGGACATGAAACAGGGTATCCTGCGACGCACCTGCACCGTGAACGATCAGGTTCGTATCACTACGGAGCGTTTTCTGAGCCTCACCACTCGTGAGCTATGCCTGATTGATTACCAAGCTACGAATATAAGCGAGCAGCCTCTAACCATAGAGCTTGTCCCCTATCTGGACGGCAATACGAAGAATGAAGACACGAACTATGACGAGGTTTTTTGGTTGGAGGAGGCCCGAGAGGTTCAAGAACAATTCATCAGCCTGTCCACAACAACTATAGATAATCCCTTCGGTATTCCGCGCTTTACCGTAAACGCTACCATGGGTATTGTGACCGAGGGACAGGATCAGCAGACGACGGAAGAGAGCTTTTTGTATGCTGCACGCCACTATCAATACAGCGTCGCTCCGGGCGACAGTATCCAGCTGCAAAAATTTGTGGCGGTTACCACCTCACGGGATATGGAAAAGGACGCACTGATTCCACAAGCTGAACGCATCGCCGTGGAGGCTGTGAACAAAGGGTACAGCTCCCTCAAGCAGGAGCATGTCGCAGCTTGGGCCAGACGTTGGGACAAAGCAGATGTAGAAATCGAGGGAGATACAGAGGCCCAGCAGGGAATACGCTTTAACATTTTTCAGCTGTTCTCTACGTACTACGGCGAAGATGCCCGTCTGAACATTGGTCCCAAAGGCTTTACAGGTGAAAAATATGGCGGTGCCACCTATTGGGATACAGAAGCATATGCCGTACCTATGTACCTGGCGCTCGCAGACCCGGATGTAACCCGTAATCTGCTGCTGTACCGCTACCAACAACTTGAGGGTGCCAAGCATAACGCGGCCCAGCAAGGGCTACGGGGTGCACTATACCCTATGGTCACTTTTACAGGTGTGGAGTGCCATAACGAATGGGAGATTACCTTCGAGGAGATTCACCGTAACGGAGCCATCGCGTATGCCATTTACAACTACACCAACTATACGGGCGACCTGAGCTATTTACGGGAATATGGAATAGATGTACTGGTCGAAATTAGCCGCTTCTGGGCCGACCGGGTTCATTTTTCCAAAAGCCAGCAGCAGTATATGATCCACGGGGTTACCGGGCCGAATGAATACGAAAATAACGTCAATAACAACTGGTATACCAACACGCTGGCTGCATGGGTTTTGAAATATACATTATCGGTCTTACCTCAAATTTCGGCTGAGAAATCGCAGCACCTGGCAGTTACGGCTGATGAGCTGGCACATTGGCAGGATATCATCACTCACATGTATTATCCCTATGATGAGGAGCGGGAAGTCTTCGTACAGCACGATACCTTTATGGATAAGGATTTGCAGCCTGTATCCTCCCTTGATCCCAGCAATCTTCCACTAAATCAAAAATGGTCATGGGATAAAATCCTTCGTTCCTGCTTCATTAAGCAGGCAGATGTGCTGCAAGGGCTGTATTTCTTTGGGGACCAGTTCACGCTGGAAGAAAAAGCGCGCAATTTTGCATTTTACGAGCCAATGACTGTTCATGAATCCAGTCTGTCCCCGTCCATTCACGCCGTGCTGGCTGCCGAACTCAAAATGGAGGAAAAGGCAGTCGAGATGTATAAGCGGACGGCCCGTCTGGATCTGGATAACTACAATAACGATACCGAAGACGGACTTCATATCACTTCCATGACGGGAAGCTGGCTGGCGATTGTACAGGGATTTGCCGGGATGAGAACGTATCGTGAAACATTAAGTTTCTCCCCCTTCCTGCCTCAAGGCTGGAACAAATATACGTTTAAAATCAACTATCGCGGTCGCTTGTTAAGTATTCTCGTACAGGAAAATGAAGTAATCATTACCCTGTTGGACGGAGAACCGCTGACGCTAGAGCTGTATGGAGAGCCAACGCACATTACCAGTGGGCAGTCGTTAATGACGAACAGCGTTTCATAAATCGGGCAGACAGGGGGAATCCAAATGAAAGCAGTCATTTTTGATCTAGACGGAGTCATTACAGATACCGCCGAATATCATTTTCAGGCATGGGGCAGCTTGGCGGCAGCGTTAAGCATCCCTTTTGATCGGGAATTTAATGAACAGTTAAAAGGAATCAGCCGTACGGAATCGCTCGACAAAATACTGGCGCGCGGTAACCTGTCCAATAAATTTTCAGAAGAAGGCAAGCAAGAACTGGCTACACGGAAAAATACGGAGTATCAGCGGCTCATTTCAGCTGTAACTCCCTCGGACATTCTTCCAGGCATTAAAGCGCTACTGACAGAACTTCGTGAAGCCCGAATCGGCATCGCGCTGGCCTCTGCAAGCAAAAATGCAGCGTTTATCCTGGAGCGACTGGAGCTAGCGTACTATTTTGACAGTGTGGTGGATGTTACCGCCATTCGGAATGGCAAGCCTGACCCGGAAATTTTTCTCACCGGAGCCGCAAATCTGGGCGTTCAGCCTGCCGACTGTATCGGTATAGAGGACGCACAGGCTGGCATACAGGCGATCAAGGGTGCCGGGATGTTTGCGGTCGGTGTAGGAACACCTTCGCAAATGCAAGGTGCGGATATCGTGGTAGCCACTACTGCCGAGCTTTCTCTGAGCATGTTGGAGTCACATTTTATCAGAGGATGAAAAAGAGTAAAATATTAAGTTTTTAACGACAACGTATTGGCACTATTGCAAAAAATATCATGATCCAAAAGACCGACTCTTGATGAATCGGTCTTTTTTGTCTGCTCCAAAAACCAGATGAGATCCGCCGCTAGGTCACCGTCTATTTTCTGTCTGTACACATTTATCTTGGCTGTTGCACCTCTACAATGGTTACATCTTCGAGCTTATCCCCGCATCCTCACGCAGCCACTGAAGCACATCTCGCTGGTTATCTGGTGAGACACCGTGATCCGTCGGGTATGTTTTGAATGTGGAGTGAGAAGTCCTGGTCTGGAAATATGCCGCCGTCTCATGGCCGATGCTCACTGGAAATACAGAATCGTATTCGCCGTGGGAAATAAATACGGACACGTCCTCTATGCTTTGCAACGAATATTCTGTTTTCACAAAATCAGGCACATAGCCGTTCAACGCTACAATCCCCTTCAACTGATTGCCAAGGGTAAGCGCAAGTGACATCGACAAAATCGCTCCCTGACTGAAGCCGAGGAAATACCGTTTGCTAGGATCAACCGGATATTTATCTGTGGCATACTGTACGAACGCCTGAAGCTGTTCAATAGACCGATCAAACTGCTCACGCAGCGGATTACCCAGACTTTTCAGCTCATAATATTGGAATCCTCCACTCATGGGAAGGTCTCCACGAATGCCGATGATAATAAATTCATCTGACAACGGCCCTACCACTCCGAACATATCCTGCTCGTTGGACCCTTTCCCATGCAGTGTAAAAATGGTTGGATACGTACGGTTGAGATCAAGCTGGCTGGGCAGGTGAATATCATAGCTATATAAAGACGACATATTATTTCCCCCTCTTAACAATAAGTTTATTGCATACCTCCACGGATACAGTCCACTACAAACCATTCCTATACAAAATCATTAACACTAAAATATTAGTAATATTTATTTTATATTTATAATAGAAATGTACTCTTCAAAAGGAAACATGTCAACCCGTATGAAAACTTTCCAACTGCTCCCTCCACTCAATTTATATTCGTGAACTGATATAATGGAAGAGTTAAGCTACTACCCGATCAACTATTCTCTCTTAGGAGACTAATGCACATGAAACCAACCTATCTTATGGATGATATACAGTGGCAACAGCTTATTGAAAACGTGGCTGACCATTTTAATGACGTGACGATCAAACGAGGTTTCCAGTATTTTAAGCAAGGAAAGGTAAAAGAATTCGCAATGCCTGATGCCGATCATATTGCAGCTGTCGTGGATGGAAGCGAGCTATACGAGGTGGATCTCCACTTGAGCGCTTTTGCTGCCAGCAGATGTACATGCCCTGTCCACACCAACTGCAAGCATATGATCGCCGTACTACTGAATTACGCGAATGAACAGGAACGTTCTGTACATGCTTTAGTGAACGCTCATTCGGCGGGATTCACTCGATTGGCGACAAAAGCTGACATGCGTAACACACCTCCTTCCCGGTCGAATCTTTCACCGGATCACAAGGAAACAACAAGAAACTCCCTCAGTAAAACTGCAAGCAAAATACCGGACATGCCCATTTCAGAGTGGCATGATCTGTTCGATCAGTGTATCGCCCTTAACCATGTGAACACACAAAATTCCCAATATGTCCAAAGCGCTTTAGCCTCGATCTATGCTGTAAAGCCGCCGCTTTCACCCGGCATGCAACAGCTATACGGACTGCATGCTCATCTGCGTGTGCTGGAAAAGCTCGTACCTCAGTCTTCCATGCCAGGCTATCCCTCTCATACCTATATGGGGTATTACACGCAAATTGCTGCCGATGAGCTTAAAGAAGCTATCGAGCGTGATTTTGAGAGTCCACTGGAGCTGACCGATGAACCGATGCAAGAAGTCCGTATGGCAGAAACCTTAGCCTATTTACGCCGAAAAATGCTGACAGAATCGCGTAACGGTACTTATTTTTCAGACGCGTATTATCAGTTTTGGCTGCACTGGGTGCATCCCGAAAGGCAGGACTCCAGCATATATACGGAGGAATTACAGCATTTACAGGCGGCTGAGGAGGAGCTCGGCACAACCTTAGCAAGACTTCCGTGGATGTTGGCTCGCAGCTGGATGCATATTTTCCAATCGCACGATAACGAAGCCTGGGCACTGCTTCAGGAGGCGGAACGAGCTTTTCCACTAAAAATTTCTTCCAGTCAATTGCTTTTGTTCTTACAGGCGTTGCGTAAAGCCGAGGATTGGGCACGTCTCAAGGACGGACTGCGACATATCGGCCCCCTGCTTCACAGTCATCGGGATGACCATTTACAAGATTATATACATGATTGGGATCTGGTTTTGCAGCACCTTCCAGAAGCGGAGCAGGACATGTGGGACACGCTGGTGGGTATGCTTCCATTTGCCGGGGGAATGTATGAAGAGGCGCTGCTTGCTCACGAAAAATGGCGGTCATGGATCGACTATCAGCTAAGCATACGCAGTGAGCCTTTGAGTTTTCGAGTAAGCGTGTTACAGCCCATTGAAAAGAACGCGCCTGAGTTACTACTCCCCTTTTACCATCAAGCGGTAGAACGTTATGTGTTGGAAAAAAACAGAGCCAGCTATAAAGCAGCAGTCAAGCTGTTAAAGCGACTGTTCAAGCTATACAAGAAAATGAAGCAAGAATCACGCTGGGAGCTGTTCTTTACGACCTTCACCAGCCGTCATAGCCGCCTGCGGGCGCTACAGGAGGAATTGCGGAAAGGGAAATTGTTATCATGAATCAATATACGGAAACGATTACCGTCCATATCCAATTAACTACCTATGGAGACGCGCTGATCTATGGCGATTCCTCCATGAACTATAGCATTTCCGGCCAAATTCTGAAGCAGCGTTTGTTTGCTTGGCATGAGGCTTCGTTTTATGGCACCGAGCTGGAGATTCAACATGTTCAAGACACGGATATTATCCTGCTACCCTCGGAGCAGGTGATTCCTTTTCTGGCAGAGCGCGAGCTTCTGAAACATATCGAATGGATCTGGAACGAGGCCCATGCCCCGTGGCTCCGGCTGATCCCTTTACTTGCTCACTGTATTGAGGCGAAAGCATATGTGCCCAGCTTCACAGCGTTCCAGGCGGGGAAGCTGCAATGGAAGTGGGATGCGGAAGCACTGGAAAACATCCAACCGGCAGAGCTTGCTTTGCTCGACCGCTTGGAGAAGGACGAGCAGGAAGGGCTGATAGCGGCGTTCTCGGCTGCCGTATTTCAGCGCTGGTACGGCACCGAAGCGGAAGCCGCCGATTTGCGAAGAGAATATTCAATTCTCTTCGCCCCCAATCGCCCGGCGGCGGGTCTGGACGCGCGGGCCTGGCTCATCGCCATCGGCTGGAAAGCCGATACCGCGCCATTTCGGCCACTTCTGCAACTGCTGGAGCCAGAGCTGGAGGACGACGAGCCGTCCTGGCAGCTCAAGCTTGTGTTGCAGGATAAGCAGGACCCGGCGTTGCTGGTGTCTGTACAGCTCGCCGATGATGGGTACGCATCCGGCTCATGGCCCGATGCCTGGACAGCACATGTCCGTGAGCGCTCTGTCGGGTGGCTAGAACGTTTGACCTCGATTTTGCCCGCCGGACAGCGTGCCGGCAGCCGCGATGACGTGCTGAATCGCCCGCTCTCCGACGAAGCGGCGTGGCAATTCCTGACGACTGACAGCCAGCGTCTGCTGGAAAGCGGTTGGCAGGTGCTGCTCCCGGCTTGGTGGGAGGCAGCCACCCGCAAGAAGCCCAAGCTGCGGGCCAAGGTACGCCCTGGCGAAGGGGCGGGAGAGCGCACGAAGGGCAGCTCGCTGTTCGGACTGGACTCGATTGTCCAGTTCGATTGGCGTGTTGCCATCGGTGATGCCGATCTCAGCGAGTCGGAATTCGCCGAGCTGGTCGCTCGCAACGAGCGCTTGGTGCGCTTCCGCGGGCAATGGATCGCGCTCGACCCCGCGTTGCTGGCGCAGATCCGCCGGGCCATGGCCGGGATCGACAGTGCTCAGGGATTGTCCTTTCAGGACATCCTGCAGCTACACCTGCTCGGCAACGCCGACGAGCCTGAAGGCGACGCCTCGGGCGAGCAGCCGGAGGATGCGGCACGCTTCCGACTGGAAGTCGAGCTGAATGCCCATCTGCTGAAGCTGATCAGCCAGCTCGGACGGCAGTCGGAATGGCCTGCATTGGACGTGCCGGACGGGCTGCAAGCCGAGCTGCGGACGTATCAGCGGGACGGGTATGCATGGCTTGCCTTTTTACGGCGTTTTGGACTGGGTGCCTGTCTGGCCGATGACATGGGACTCGGTAAAACAGTGCAGTTTATTACTTATTTACTGCACCTACAGGATATTGCCGCCGAGACGGGCGTCCGCTCCAGTTCGCTGCTGATTTGCCCAACTTCGGTACTGGGCAACTGGCAGAAGGAACTCAGCCGCTTCGCCCCTTCATTGAAGGTGATGCTGCACTATGGAAGCAAGCGGGAGCAGGGAGACCTGTTCCGCGAAGAAGTTGAGCAGGCCGATGTCATCCTGACCTCCTTCGCTACGGCAACCCTGGATCAAGAGCTGCTACAAAGCATGACCTGGGATTCAGTCTGCCTGGATGAAGCGCAAAACATTAAAAATGCGCAAACCAAGCAATCCACAGCCGTGCGCAGCTTTCCTGCACGTCATCGAATTGCGTTGACTGGGACACCTATTGAAAATCGCTTGTCAGAGCTATGGTCCATTTATGATTTTATCAATCCAGGTTATCTGGGCAGCTCACGCGCCTTTAGCAATCGCTTCATTAATGCTATTGAGAAGGAACATAACGAGCAGCGCACATTAGATTTGCAAAAGTTGGTTCAGCCCTTCATGCTGCGGCGAAAGAAGAAAGACCCTGCTATACAGCTTGATTTGCCTGACAAGAATGAGATGAAAACCTACATTCATCTGACCTCTGAGCAGGGCGCGCTCTATGACCAGATTGTCAAAGAGTTGATGGAACGGATGCAGAAGCTGGAAGGGATTGAACGGAAAGGAGCCATTTTATCCGCCCTTACCCAGCTGAAGCAGCTTTGTGACCATCCTGGCCTCTTAACCAAGGAGGCGCTCCCAGATAGCGCGGCTTACGGTTATAGTCCCTCCGATCTTGAAGCGGTCATTAGCCGTTCATCCAAGCTGGAGCGCATTCTGGCTATGGTCAAGGAACTGCGGGAGGAGGGCGAGCGCTGCCTTATTTTTACACAGTATATTGGTATGGGACAAATGCTCCAGCGGGTACTCGCTCAGGAGCTGCAAGAGCCCGTGCTCTATCTGAACGGCAGCACATCCAAAACTGCGCGTGACCGAATGATTGATCAATTCCAATCTCACACGCTCCCCCCTGCCGAGCAGCCATCCGTGTTTATTTTATCGCTCAAAGCCGGGGGGGTGGGCCTGAATCTGACAGCCGCCAACCACGTCTTTCACTTTGATCGCTGGTGGAACCCAGCTGTTGAAAATCAGGCCACAGACCGCGCCTACCGGATGGGGCAAACGAAGGATGTACAGGTGCACAAATTTATCTCGCTGGGCACGCTTGAGGAACGCATTGATGAAATGCTGGAGAGCAAGCAGCAGCTTAGCGACCAAATCATAACCAGTACCGAGGGCTGGATTACTGAGCTGTCTACAGACGCGTTAAAAGACCTCTTTACGCTACGACGCGATTGGGCATAAGGAGGTCCCAAATCGAACTATAATGTACATGGAATTCCATTTTGAGTTCGATATATACCTATTTTTAAGAAGTCGTAGTTTATAACACAGTCCAAAACTCCTTTGTTTGCATTTACTATCTCATCACAACAAAGGAGTTGATTTGAAGTGGCCATTCGTCCTCCACAAACATTGAAATCTACGGGCAGGAAGGTTCCTGTTACGAGATATCGCAATGTGAGTCCAACACAAACCCTGCGCCGATTTACGGTCATCTGGGCTAACACAAACGGTGTTCCTTTTAACACAACCGGATTTTTTGCTATACTCCGGCGTCTAGATGGAAGCTTTGTGCAAGCTGCAGGCTTCGATGGTTTTGGTACTGCCCGATTCAGCAGAGTCCGTACACCTACGAACCAGGCTTTTATTCTGCGTACCTTTAGAGACGATGGAACGCTATTCCGGGTTAGAACCGTACCTGCTGGCGTGTCCTCGTTTGTCGTTATCGGTTAAGTTAGTACCGAACACAACCTTAACGTAGGTAACCAAAAAAGCAGTCAGAAACAGAGCATATCTGTCCTAGCTGCTTTTTTATTTGGCCTACCTATTCGGAATCTTCTTCCACTATTGCATTTTTCGCAACGGCTGTTTTGTACACCGTTTTGAGCCAGTTTTCACTCGACCAGTTCAGCTTGCCTGCACCCGCTCCATCCTTGGCCTGCAATTGAGCAACCAGGTTAGCAGGGTCTTCAGCAGTATAGCTGTATGGCAACGTTGTGAACCCATTCCAAGAGAAGCTCTTGGCCTTCGCTGGATAAGGGGCTAACGGGCTATTCGTATCGTCACTGCCTCCTCTAAATACGGTACCGTTGTCCGAAAAGATAACGTCTTCGGCTTTGATTTTACCTGTGTAATCCGCTTTGTTAGGATCTTTTTGATTATTACGCACTGGAGAAAACACATCAATTAAATAAGACTTTTCTAGCAACACCGCGCCGTTTTCTGTTGAAATTGCACCATTACCCACGACATCAAAATGGTATCCTTTTGCGGCAATTGCTTTAGCCATGTCAGAAGTGATTCTTTTTTTGGCTCTGGCCAATCCAGCATCGTCCATAACGATGTTATATGCATGAGCATTACCAGCACGCAGACGAGGCATGCGATCCTGAATATCCAGGTAGTAATTATGATGCAGCGTCACCTCAAGGTCTGCATTGTCGGAAGCCATTTCCGTAGCACCGATCAGATGAGCCTTCTTTTGTCCTGCTGCAATATCAATGATATCTTCTTTACTCATGCCTACTGCACTGCTTCTCAGATAAGCGTACATAGGATAGGAAGACTTGTCTGCTTCCATCGCGTTGACTTGTTGGGTTACCCAGCTGTTGGAGCTGCGGTCATCTCCTTTGAACAAAGACCAGGAAATCGTAACTCCGTTACTACCTTTTTTCACATCTACCAGACCATCATAGGCTTTGTTAAATGTACAGTGGTCGATCCATACCTTGGAACTTGTACCTTCGATGGTAACATAATCCCAGTCATTCTTATCATAGTTCCCTTTGGTTGCTTCATCCCACTCCCAAAGCTCATCAAATTCGAGGTTACGGAAAATCAAATTAGAGCTTCTTTTGATGACAAAGCCAGCATGTTTGATTTTCGCACCATTGGCAGAGAAAATCGTAACCCCATTCATATTTTCGATATAGACTTTGCTCACACCTGTCTTTTTCAGAACAGGATGCGTCTGTACAGGGTTGTTGGCACTAAAAGGCATTACTTTAGCAGCAGTAGGAATTTCATTCCAACCGAGATCAAGATCGTTCATAATCTCAATCACTTTGACTTTGCTGCCTTTCTTCAGTGCTTCGTTGAGATCTACAGCGTTGTAAACCTTTTTGTAGTTGGCATCTGTATCCGCAATATTGCCACCACCTGTATTACCATACGAAAAGCCAGTCAAATTATAGTTGTTTTTGGAGGTTACATCAGGGTCCACTCCAGGAGTCGGTTGTTCTGTACCTGGTGTTGGGTTCACAGGCGGTGTTCCTGGATCTACCTCAGAAGAAGCACCGGATACAATCACATTATCGAATTGGGCAGCTGTTTTAGAGGTTACCAAACCAATGGCTCCAGCAGTGAGGCTGGTGTCTGTTACGGACAGCTCCAGTTGATCATTGACATACATTTTGATTTCTGAACCAGATAGTTCCAGCTTGACTCTGTACCATGTATTCGTGTCCAGTTTGTATTTTTTATTGGTAGCCAGTGTCTTCATAGAGCCTTTGACTTTTTTTCGAATCTCAAGAGCCCCATCTTTCTTGTTGTACAACGATGCGGCATAGAAGTTGTTGGAATCTGTGTATCTACCTGCAACGTAGACTCGATTGGAGCCATTAAAATCATTTACATATACATCTGCTTGCACGCTATAGTTCGTCCATGAGGCATTACCTTTGACGGAATGGCTTTCGCTTCGACTAGATTGTTGGTATGTAGAACCATTCCCATCCTTGACCACAGACCAGTTCCCCGAATCTGCGGTCCAGCCTTGAGCTTCTCCTTGCTCGAAATCATCACTTATCTGTAAATTCCCATCTGCATGTGCATGACCTAGCAACGGTAATGATAAAGACAGTACCAACGTACTGCTTAGCATTACACTTGCACATTTTTTTAACAGACTCGACTTCATTATAACAATCCCCTTCTTAATTAGATTCATGAATACTAAAACAAAGGTTGCACCGTTCATCGGACATGACATGCCCCAACGGTATATAACGTACTGATGAAGGGAATAATGTCCCAACACCAATGAGGGCCCCAATCGCTATACTCCAATAATTATAGGCATTTAAATAAATATTAAAATATGTCTAATTACTTATCTTTTGTCTTAATTTCTCTATTAATTTTGCATCCTGTTTCGTGAACACGCCAAATGCTGTTTCATAAAATCACAAAAAACGATATTTTTTTATTTTTGAATAAGACATACGGTTGTCATGTTGAGAATGGTACATATAAAGGAGTGAGTATTATCCATATCATTTAAAGGAGCGATTAGATGTCCAGCTACGACTACGCTTCCAAATTGGAGTTAAAAGAAGCCATTCATGCCTCCTACTTACGATTTGACGGTGAGTTCCAGGAGATCGACGAGAGCCAAAAGGATATTCGTATCCCTGAAGTAGATAAAACACCCGCAGAAATGATCGCCTACCAGCTCGGATGGCTTCATCTTGTCATGACATGGGACAGGGACGAACGGGAAGGAAAAACCGTCATCATGCCCGCTCCCAATTATAAATGGAATAGACTAGGCGAACTATATCAATCATTTTACAAGACCTATTCCCACCAATCTTTACGTGAATTACGCGATATGTTCAAGTTGACTGAGCAAAAGTGGCTGGACTGGATCGACACACTTAGCCATGAAGAGCTCTTCACTCAAGGCGTTCACAACTGGACGGGTACTAATCCGAACTGGCCCATGGCAAGATGGATTCACATCAACTCGGTGGCACCGTTTAAAACATTCAGAGCCAAGATACGGAAATGGAAGAAATACAAAGCCCAACAGTGATGAAAAAAAGTGTACATTGTGCTACAATACTTGAGTTGTATCGGGATACATTTAGGGAAGGGTAAGTGAAACGCCATGCTTATTATTGGTATTGCCGGCGGTACAGGTTCCGGTAAATCGACGGTAGCACGCGCCGTCGTTGAGCGTCTGGGATCTAATAAAGTGACTTTCATATCTCAGGATAACTATTATAAAGACCATTCACATCTGAGCTATGATGAACGTGCTTTGGTCAATTATGATCATCCGTTTGCCTTTGACAACGAATTGCTTATTGAGCATCTCCAATGTTTGAAAAAAGGACAAGCAACACAAGCACCAGTGTATGACTTTACGGTTCATGCACGCTCCACGGACGAGACGGTAGAGCTTCTGCCAAATCACATCGTTATGTTGGAGGGTCTGCATGTGCTGTCAGACGAAAAGCTCCGCAGCCTGCTTGACATCAAAGTATTTGTGGATACTGACCCTGATGTGCGCATTCTCCGTCGGGTTCTTCGCGATATTGAGGAACGCGGCCGCACCATCCATTCGATCCACGATCACTATTTGACTACCGTTAAGCCGATGCATGAGGCATTTATTGAGCCTTCCAAGAAATACGCTGACCTGATCCTTCCTGAGGGAGGACACAATGAGGTTGGTATTCAACTGCTGTCTATTTTGACTGAAAAATATTTGGCGGGAGATCGGACGTGGGGAACTGTATAAAAGGAGAAAAGCACCCTTTGGAGGAAGCTCACTATCACTTCGACTCCAAGGGGCGCTTCTTTTGTTTTCACCAAACCTGAATTACAAAGAGGTTGTTGTCTTTTTGAAGGAAAGTGTATTGTGCAGCCTGCTCTTATCTACTTCAGCAGGGCTATTATCAAAATGCCGGATCTCAATATCTTCCCATAGACAACTTCTGGCACGGATTCCTTCCACAAAAGCATCCCAATGGGCAAATTTCCATTCATCCCGCTCCAATCCACGGGCTTTCATCCTCTCTTTTAATGTGTCAAAATCCACGTCCACCTGTAATACAAGCGGTCTGACATGATGCCAGTCGTATTTTTCTTTTAATTCCCGAATGTAATCTTTGTTAGAAAAATAACCGAGAAACGGTGCATCCAGAACGACGGATCTCCCCAATTGAAGGTTATCATTGGCTAAGTCCAGCAAAGTCTGATATTCAAGCGGCATGATCGTATCGCTATAAAAAGTGTTGCCGTCACGCTCATGAGGCGAGTATCCTTTGGACTCCAACAGTAGGCCCGTGAACTTATTACAGATGATATCTTTATCCAAATAAGCAAAATGATATTCTGTAGCAATGAGCTTACCTATCGTAGATTTACCTGAACTGGCAGCCCCGATTAAAAATATAGCTGTAGGTTGCATCCGTAATTCCTCCTTATAACCCGCAATCTGTATTTCAGGATTTTTGCACATTTTCATAAATTAAATCCTTAAATGTATACGGTTCCAATTGATAGCGTAGCAACACCCGTACGGTACACATCCAGGAGCTGCTCAAAATCCCACTTTGTTCGCATATACGAACTAAATTCGTAGTATTGAATTTATTTTTTATTTAGATTATAACGTTTTCATAAGAAATTCAATCCCATATCGGAATAAATAAAATATTTTGTAAAGGTTATTGATCTCTCTTGTGGGGCTGTACTATAATAAACCCAAGTTCGAAATAATGAACACTGTTCGCATATACGAACAGTAATTGAATGAAGGAGATTGCATGGAAAATTTTAAGCTGAATAAATCAGCCGAAAGGGTTGTCGATCTTCTGGTCCTGTTATCTAATAGCAGTTCCCCGCTGACACTGAACGAAATTTGCAAGACGTTGGGGCTGCCCAAAAGCAGCGCCTTCGAACTGGTGCAGACATTACTCTATAAAAACTTTATTGAGCTGGATGATCCGCGCCTGAAGACCTATCGTTTGGGCATTGGCGCCTTTGAAACCGGTATAGCTTATTTATCCAATATGGGCATCCCCCATCTGGCCAGACCGCTGTTACAGGAGCTGAACAGACAGACGGGCAGCACTGTTTTTCTGGGAGTCGAGGATAAAGGGCAGATCGTGTATCTGGATAAGGCGGAAAATTACTCTGTTATGAGACCGACAGCAAAGCTAGGCTCACGAAGATTCATACACACCACAGGAATCGGTAAAGCACTTTTGGCAGCGTTACCAACGGAAAAAATCCAGTTTATTCTGGGAGTAGACGGAGAAATTCCGGCCAAAACACAATACTCAAAGGTAACGTTACAAGAAATTTTGCAGGATATAACGGAAATTCGGACGCGTGGCTACTCCATTGATGACCGGGAAGACAATCTGGAAATGTATTGCATCGGTTCTGCGATATATGACCAATGGAATCAGCCGGTGGCAGCGATTAGTGTGGCGAGTATGTACTCTACCATGACACCGGAGCGCGAGGGTATGATCGTCAAGCTAGTCAAGGAAACAGCGCTAAAGCTCTCCAACCAGTTGGGATACCGTGGTGAAAGTCTGTATAACGATTAGGAGGATAAGATGATGTGGAAGAAGTTCAATAATCTCAAGAAAATAGCGGACACAGGCATTGTGTTGATCATTCGTTTGGACAACGAACAAGAGGCTTTGGCTGTAGCAGAAGCAGCCGTAAAAGGCGGTATTAAGGCGCTGGAAATCACAATGAGTGTGCCGAATGCGCTTCATGTCATTCAAACACTGGCAGAAAAGTATCGTGAAGAAGACGTTCTTGTCGGCGCTGGAACCATATTGGATGCAGAAACGGCAAGAGCGGCTATTCTAGCGGGGGCAGAGCTTCTGGTAAGTCCGCAACTCAACCCCGAAATGATCAAAATGGCCAACCGTTATCAGGCCGTGACCATTAGTGGCGCTTTTACCCCGACGGAAGTATTGGAGACGTTGGAAGCCGGGGCGGACATTGTTAAACTTTTCCCGGCCGAAGGGTTAGGTCCACAATATGTAAAATCGGTTACCGCCCCACTTCCTCAAGCTCCCATCGCCCCTACTGGAGGAGTCACTCCGCAAAATGTGCAGGAATGGTTACAAGCTGGCTGCATCGGAGCTGGCGTAGGAAGCTATATCACCAAGGCTGCGCAAAAAGACGGAGATTACAGTAAAGTTACGGCGGCTGCCAAGGAATTTCTGGAGGCCGTTGCGGCGGCACGTTCCATATAAGATATCGATTGGCTAAGCCTGTATAGACCACATTAGGCAAGATATGCGGCATCACAACGATCAATAGCTAACTTTCGAATTTTCCGGAAAGCTTCGAACCCATCGTTGTGAATCGCCCATATCAACAGAGCTAAGGAATCATCGAAATGAATTTGATGATTAGAGGAAATGTAAACGCATACAATCGTGATTTGAATGACCTATTTTTAATTTGGCATCAGCCTTTTTAATAAACAGCCTAGATCAAGGAGCGTGAGCTTTCATGAACAAAATCGGGAATAACCATGTAACATCCACAGGAAAACCCAAAAAGGCAGGTCTGCGCTGGGGCATTATTTTGATGCTTCTGCTTGGGGCCGTCGTCAACTATCTGGACCGATCGAATTTAAGTATCGCGAATACGACCATCGCAGCGGAATTTGGACTATCCTCTACACAGATGGGTCTGCTGCTGTCCGCCTTTCTCTGGCCTTATGCTTTGGCTAATCTTCCGGCAGGATGGCTTGTTGACCGCTTCGGTCCAAAGAAAATGTTCGCATGGGCTTCTGGACTGTGGTCGGTCGCAACCATTATCAGTGCTTTTGTAAATACCTATTCTCTGCTGTATGCAATGCGTATGCTGCTCGGTGTGTCGGAATCTCCATTCTTTACATCAGGACTTAAAGTGACCGAAAGATGGTTCGCTAAAAGTGAGAGAGGCCTTCCAACCTCTATTATTAATACGGGCTCGCAAATTGCCAATGCTATTGCTCCACCCCTGCTGACTGTTCTTATGCTGACCATGACTTGGAGAGGCATGTTTATCTTCGTCGGCGCAATGGGTTTGATTATTATGCTGATCTGGCTGAAAGTTTACCGCGATCCAACTTTTGCCGAAAAGCAGGCCATCACTCAAAATGATATGGCTGCAGACGTAGTTCCTGCTGCGGAATCAGATGCGGCACAATCAGAAACACAGGCGCCAACAGCCAAATGGTCTTCTCTTTTCAAGAATTCCAGCACTTGGTTTATGATCATCGGTAATTTCGGCATCATGTTCACAATCTGGGTATACCTGACCTGGTTGCCAAGCTATCTGGAGAAGGAACAGGGCTTCACGCTGAAAGAAACCGGGTGGATTGCATCCATTCCATTTGTTGCAGGCATTATTGGCGTACTGCTTGGTGGTTTTATTTCCGACTATTTCATCCGCAAGGGGGTTGCTCCTGTGACCTCACGTAAGATACCTATTGTTGGTGGTGCCATTTTGGCGGCGGCATCTGTAGCGCCGATTCCTTTTATAGACAATACAGTTGTCAGCATTGTACTTCTCTCTGTCGGTTACTTTGCTTCCCAGTTGCCTTCAGGCGTTATTTGGACATTGGCAGCCGATATTGCTCCGGGGGAACAGGTGGCATCCCTGGGCGCCATCCAAAACTTTGGCGGTTTTCTGGGTGCTGCTCTAGCACCCATTGCAACCGGATACATTTTGGATACAACCGGAAGCTTTAATAATGTATTTTTACTGGGAGCATCCTTGCTCGTTATGGGAGCGATTTCATACGGGGTATTCCTGAAAAAACCGATTACTCGAACTACGTAAACGATGGACGATGCATGAGCAACGGATAGATTGAGCCTATTAATAGAAAGAAACGGAAAAGCAGGTTTGCTTTTCCGTTTCTTTTTTCCATATATACGGCTTGTTCTCCATATAATATTCAATGGCCCGGCAACCGATATGAAAAGAAAGGCTTAATTTGAGACATCTTTGGATTACATCTGTAGTTTATGTTAGCATGTAAAGATTAAATACTTTATATTTCAGCCAATTTGGAAGCGTTATCAACTATGTGTCTCAAATGATGTGACGTCCGCCTTATGGAGGTCTTTTTTTGAATAGGTATAATTACGGAGAGTGCTGCCATGAAAGAACTATGCAATATTTTAATTGTAGATGATGAGATATTGGTACGGCAAGGGATCAAGCATCATTTATCGTGGGAACAGTATGGATTTCGCATTGTAGGTGAGGCTTCTAACGGGAAAGAAGCACTGGAGCTGATTGAAACCTTGCGCCCTCATATTGTCATTACAGATATCGTAATGCCGATTATGGATGGCGAGGAGCTGACGCGCATAGTCAGACAGAACTATCCAGATATCGAAGTCATTGTACTTAGCAGTTACGGTGAGTTTAATTACGTGCGATCTACCTTTCAGCAAGGGGTTGCTGACTATATTTTAAAACCCAAGCTGGACACGGATGAGTTGCTCCAAGTACTCCAGAGAACCGCTCGCAAAATTCCATCCATTCAGTATCAGGCAGATGCTAATAATAGTCAAATTACAATAGATCATGTGATCGAAAAGCTGATCTCCGGATATAGCATGGACTATGACGCTGAGCTGCTGAAGCAAGCATTTCCTTATGTCCGTTTTGCGCTTATAGGTGTGGAACAATCAGCACCGCAGAATAAAGGACGCTCCATCTCTGCCTCGGATCTATTTTCCAAGCTAACAGATCAAGTATCCTCTGCTTGTGAGCACATCGTACTGCGACAACTGCCGTCTGATGTCTATGCAGCTGTGGTTTTAGCCAATCTTGATCCACGGGAAGTAGACGCCTGGATGGCTGCGGTTAGGGAAGTTGCTCAGGAGACAAAGCGAGTCGATCCACAGACAGGCTGGGCAGTTAGCCATTTATTTGATGACTTCAATCAGATTAGTGACGTCTATCAGGATGAACTGCCCAAACTGCTGAGTTACCGCTTTTATTTCCCAGGAACAGCGCTGCTAATAGAAGACGAACTCACTCCGCCTGTACAGGTGAACAGCTCGTTCAACTTAAAACAGTTTACAGAAGAGATGAAGCGTGAGCATTTTGATACAGCTTTTCAGGATTTGAGATCCTATGTAGCCGCCATGTCCGGCAACTATACCTCTACCGCTTTTGAATTCAAATCGCTTCTCGGAAATATCGTGTTTAACATTACGATTTTGCTCGGGAATCAGGGGTATGATATGAAGGAGCTGGATGCGGCGAAATATTCCTATTTCAAAACAATTAATGATGCCCCTCATGTACATGAAGCCGTGCGCCTTCTGGAGACTTTTTTGGAGGAAGCGAACAGACAGATTATGGCTAAGACACAGCAAGGAAGTAGCGCAAGCATGAAAAAACTGCTGGAGTATATTGAGGAGCATCATGCTGAAACACTCAATTTGACGACACTTGGGCAATATTTTCATTTTAACCCTTCCTACTTGTCCAGCTATTTTACGGCACACCATACAGAGGGCTTTAGCGAGTATCTGAACAAAATTCGGGTTGAAAAAGCCGCAGAGTTACTACGGTCGGGGACGATGTCCATTTCGGATATTAGCAGCACGGTAGGCTATTCGGACCCCAGCTACTTTACCAAAGTGTTCAAAAAAGTGAAGGGTTACTCGCCCAGCCAGTACCGCCGGGAGCATCTCTATTAGAGAGTAAGCCATATCTGCCAGCAGAAAAGAGATTGATTATGAAAAGGTATATCCATAAGATCAAATATCAAGGTCTGTTCTTCAAAATCTTTATTGTTATGGTGGTCAGCATCACTGCGGTGTCCTTGCTGACCTCTTTGGTGACGATTCGGATGTCTGAACGACTTTTTGCTGAGACATTCAGTATTACAAATGCCAAGGTACTCAGCCAGATTCAATCCAGCTTTGAATCCTTCAATGATTCTATCGTGAATGCCGTAACCCATGCTTCGGAAAATGGAACGGTCAAGAACTATCTGACTGGCGGTCAATCTGACTCGATTAACTCGGCAAGGACTTACTTCGGAATGGCACAGCAAATGAAGCAAATTAAATCGAACGTCGATGCCTATGATGTCGGTGTCGCTGTAACAGGTCTGAACGGCCGGAGCTTTTACTCCGACTCGTCCTATTGGCCTGTAACTGCGGAAGAACTTAAAAGCAATGCTATTACAGCCCGAAGTGTAGCACGACCCGCACAGCTTATGTATCAATTGGATATTGAATTATTTCAGCAACAAATGAATAATACCGCGCAAAAGCCAACACCCTATATTATCGCCTCCAAACCATTTATGGAGCGGACCAGCGGCACCCTGTACGGCATGATCTACATCGCCATTCGGGAACCTGAATTACGCCGTTTTTACAACAGTTTCACGAGCAACGGCAATGATGTACTTATCTTGGACAAGTCGGGACTGATTGTATCGAGCAACCGTCAGGACCTGATCGGACAACGCTCCAGTGAGCTGCTAGGCTATGCCACAAAAATCAATGAACAGGGACTTAACTACATTAATGCAGATGTGATGAATAAGGAAAGTATCCTCCTTTCCAACTATATCCCTTCATTTGATTTTTATCTGGTGAACATGATCGACAGACAAGCCGCGATTGGGCAAATTATTGACGTTAAATCCGTTGTATGGATCTGCATTGCCATCGTACTGATTGCTTTGGTGATCGTTTTCCTCATATCCCGTCGACTGATTCGTTCCCTGACTCGACTTGTGAAGCAAATGTCGACCATACGCGAGAAAAATTTTGATAATTATATCCCGGTAACGGGCAGCTATGAGGTTAGACAATTAAGTCATGCTTACAACTACATGCTGGATGAACTAAATGACTATATCCGTAAGCTTTTAGAGACACAAAAGGGTCAACGGAACGCAGAGCTTGCTGCACTACAACGGCAGATCAATCCGCATTTTCTGTACAATACACTGGCTTCGATCAAAATGCTGGTGCTCAAAGGAAATAAGGAAACAGCCGCCGAGACGATCAATGCACTCATTTCCTTACTGCAAAATACAATCAGCAATGTGAGTGAAACGATCACTATTGAGCAGGAAATGGCCAACATGCAAAATTATGTGTTCATTAACCATGTGCGCTACGGGCAGCGGGTACAAGTGAATTATTTTGTATCACCCGATTGTCTGGAGTACCATGTGCCCAAGCTCATCATTCAGCCTTTTATTGAAAACTCTTTCTTCCATGCGTTTAATGAAAAAAATGTAGGGCACATCTATATATTGGTGTCCAAAACGGAGGATACATTGATCTGTGAGGTGGTCGATGATGGAGACGGTATGGATTTAGACGGGCATACGGCGCAAGACGGACTCCCGAATCCCAAGAGTAAGCGCCAACTGTTCACAGGCATCGGCATCCAGAATGTGCACAACCGCATCACCCTTTTATATGGAGAAGAATATGGCGTGACCATCTCCAGTAAAAAAGGCGAGGGCACCAAAGTAAGAATGACCCTGCCATTGATTTTGAAATCGAACGACTCCACTAAATAAATCTATATATACTGAACTTAAAAAATGCACATGTAAAACGGAGTGGGTGGTATGGTGCTGTACAAGCGAAGCGGTCGCTTTAAAAGCTTTCCGTAGGAAAGCTAGCTTCGGAAGCATCACCTCCCCGGATCTCTACTTTAAGAAAGACTTCTTTCAAGAAATCCGGGGGCGGGGGCGATGGGAAGCACCATCCACATGCGTAGTAACACACCATCTAATTTCAAACTCACCTAAAAAAAATACCTAAACCAAAATAAAATACAAATGTAAGCGGTACCTTTTTTGATAAATCATAATAATAAGACCAATCCTTATAAAGATATTCCTAACGCCGACAAAGTATGGATGGTACACTAGATTTATAAATAAGGTAACCGCTTTCATTTAAGAGGTTTAGAACTAGCAAGCAACATATAAAAAAAGAGTAGGGGTTGAACAAAATGAAAAAAATGACTTTCCTTCTGCTGATTGCAAGCTTGATCTTGCTATCCGCATGCTCCAGCAATTCCGAGAAAGCAGCTACTACCACAGATTCAGGCAAAAAAGAAATCACCGTCTGGGCTTGGGACCCGAACTTTAATATCGCAGCCCTGAAGCTGGCAAAAGATCGCTACGTTGCCAAACATCCAGATGTAACCGTAAACATTGTTGAATATGCTCAAAACGATATTGTACAAAAAATGAATGCCGGCCTTAACTCCGGATCTACCAAAGGATTGCCGAATGTGGTTCTGATCGAGGATTATCGGGCACAGAACTTCCTGCAAGCCTATCCCGATTCTTTCCATGATATGAGCAGCACGATCAAAGCATCCGACTTCGCTGATTATAAAATCGGACCGACTAGCTACAACGGCAAACAGTATGGTGTTCCATTCGACTCCGGTGTTATGGGACTGTATGTAAGAACGGACTATCTGGAACAAGCCGGCTACAAAGTAGCAGACCTGACTAATATTGATTGGGACAAATTTATTGAAATTGGTAAAGCCGTAAAACAAAAAACAGGCAAAGAAATGCTGACTCAAGATCCGAATGACCTCGGTCTGATCCGTGGTATGATCCAAACTGCAGGTTCATGGTACCTGAAAGAAGACGGTAAAACACCAAACCTGGCTGGTAATCCAGCTCTGAAAGAAGCGCTCTTGACGTACAAATCCTTGTTCGACGCTAACATCGTTAAAATGAATGCCGACTGGAGTCAGTTCCTGGCCGCATTCAACAGTGGTGCAGTTGCTTCCGTACCTACAGGTAACTGGATTACACCTTCGATCAAAGCTGAAGCTTCGCAATCAGGTAAATGGGCCGTTGTTCCTTTCCCTAAGCTGAAAAATATTCCTGAATCCGTGAATGCTTCCAGCCTCGGCGGCAGCTCCTGGTATGTCCTTAACTCGGACGGTCAAGATACCGCTGCTGATTTCCTGAAAGAGACATTCGGAACAGATCAAGAACTGTATCAAGATATGCTGAGCAAAATTGGAATTGTCGGTTCATTGAACGCAGCTTCCAGCGGTAAAGCTTATGACGTGGAAGATCCGTACTTCGGAGGCGACAAAGTATACAAGAAATTTGCAGAATGGACTAAGCAAGTTCCAAAAGTTAATTATGGCCTGCACACGTATGCCATTGAGGATATCATGACCGTTGAAATTCAAAACTATCTGAACGGAAAAGATGTAGACGCAGTTCTGAAAGATGCTCAAGGACAGGCGGAAGCACAGCTTAAATAAGACAGTCCATCTAGCCAAGGCTAAACAATAAAACGATAAGCACTTAAAACCTTGGGCTTGCGAGTTCAAGGTTTTATTGCTGCACAGGGAGTTGACATGGTATGAAGACAGCCGCGCCCAAAATAACTACAACACGTCTCAAAGCAGGTATGACAGGATGGTTGTTCATATCCATCGCAGTGATCATGATCGCCGCTTTTTATTTCTATCCGATGATTCAGGCGCTTATCTTGTCCTTTAAGACAGGTACAGGGTCTAATCTGAGCTTTAACGGCATTGATAATTACAAGCGACTCTTCACCGATAAAATGTTTATAACGGCCGTGAAGAATACGTTTATCTATTTAATTTTCCAGGTACCTTTGATGGTCATTCTGGCTCTGTTCATTTCGGTATTGTTGAATGATAAAAACCTGAAATTCAAGGGCTTTTTCCGCACAGCTATCTTCTTGCCGTGTATCACATCCCTTGTAGCCTATTCGGTTGTCTTCAAGTACTTGTTCTCGTCCGATGGTCTGGTAAACTCCTTATTGCTGAATCTGCACGTGATTGGCACGCCCATCCAATGGATTACAGATCCTTTCTGGGCCAAGGTTACGATTATTATCGCGATCACATGGCGCTGGACTGGTTATAATATGATCTTTTACCTGTCCGGTCTTCAGAACATTGACAGTTCCATCTACGAAGCGGCCCGTATTGACGGAGCTTCTCCGATCCGACAGTTTTTCAGCATTACGGTTCCACTGCTTAAGCCGATTATCCTGTTCACTTCGATTACATCAACGATTGGTACACTCCAACTCTTCGATGAAATTATGAATATTACCAAGGGTGGGCCAGGGAACGCGACATCTTCAATTTCGCAATATATTTACAATCTGTCCTTCAAATATTCATCCGACTTTGGTTATGCGGCGACCGTATCTTATTCCATCGTCATTATGATCATTATCTTGTCGATTATCCAGTTCAAAGTGGCAGGTGAGAAAAAATGATGAAAACAAAAAGAGCATTTACGTACGCCTTTCTGATCCTTGTGTCGTTCGTTTCGATTTTCCCGTTCCTCTGGATGCTATCCAGCTCCACGAACCTGTCGGTCGATGTGACCAAAGGCAAGCTTCTGCCTGGCTCCCATTTGATGGATAACATGCACAATTTGCTTGAAAAAGTAGACATCGTTACCGCACTAAGTAACTCTGCAAAAGTCTCCATCTCAACTACGCTGCTGGCTATGCTAATCGCATCACTGGCCGGTTATGGCTTTGAAATTTACAGAAGTAAAGCGAAAGACGTTGTCTTCAATATCCTGCTGATGTCTATGATGATTCCGTTTGCGGCGATCATGATCCCGCTCTACCGGATGTTCGGCAGTATTTCTAATGTCATACCGTGGATCGGTATTGATACACTCTCTTCTGTCGTCATTCCGACCGTAACTACGGCGTTCCTGATCTTCTTTTTCCGTCAAAGCACCAAGATGTTTCCAAAGGATCTACTGGAAGCAGGTCGTATGGATGGATTATCCGAGCTGGGTCTGTTCTTCCGGGTGTATATGCCTACGATGAAAACAACCTATGCCGCTGCCGCAATCATCACATTCATGTCCAGCTGGAACAACTACCTCTGGCCTCTGATTGTGCTGCAAACGCCGGAGAATCAAACGATTCCGCTGTTGATCTCGAACCTTGGCTCCAGCTATGCACCGGATTACGGTGTCATCATGATCGCCATTGTCCTGTCCACACTGCCAACTGCACTGGTATTCTTCCTGATGCAGAAACACTTTGTAGCGGGCATGGTTGGTTCGGTAAAATAACAGATTTCTGTGTACGTTCTTCATTTCATTTTAAAAATAAGGAGTGTTCGCCTTGACCACCCATACCCCTAGTCTGGACTGGCTGACCGACGTAACCAAATTTGCTGTACATCGGCTGCCCGCCTATTCCGATCACAAATATTACGCTACGCTTCAAGAAGCGGAGCAGCAAGCTGATATGGCTTGGCGTCATAGCCTGAATGGGAGCTGGAAGTTTAACTATGCAATGAATCCAGCCAGCCGTCCGGTAGAGTTCTATGCCCCTGGCTTTGAGTATGGCGGCTGGAGCGATATTCAGGTGCCGGGTCACATTCAGACACAAGGCTTTGGCCAAATGCAGTACGTGAATACGATGTATCCATGGGACGGACATTCGGACGTTCGCCCACCCCATATTCCGGAGGATCACAACCCGGTCGGGAGCTATATCAAAAGCTTTGTTTTGCCGGAAAATATGGCTTCGGGCGCGCAGCCTGTGTTCATTTCTTTCCAAGGCGTCGAGTCGGCTTTCTATGTATGGCTGAACGGACAATTTGTCGGTTACAGCGAGGACAGCTTTACACCATCTGATTTTGAACTGACACCGTTCCTGCAAGCAGGCGAAAACAAGCTGGCAGTAGAGGTCTATCAAAGAAGTACGGGGGCGTGGCTGGAGGATCAGGACTTTTGGCGTTTTTCCGGTATTTTCAGAGACGTATATCTCTATACCATCCCTACTCTTCACGTACGTGACCTGAATGCCAAGGCGGATCTGGATGCTTCCTACACGCAGGGCCTTCTGGAGCTGAAATTGACCTTGGAAAAGCCGGCAACGGCCTATGCAACTGTCGATGTGAAAGATGCTACCGGCCATGTTGTAGCTTCTTTGAAAGCTGACTTTACTGATGGCACAGCTTCGCTGTCAGCAACCTTGGAGCAAGTGCAGCGCTGGAGCGCGGAGAAACCTTATTTGTACACGTTGTTCATTCAAATTTATGATGCCAGTGGATCGCTCGTGGAAGTCATTCCACAAAAAATGGGCTTCCGTAAATTTGAGTTGATAAACAAGGTCATGCATTTGAACGGCAAACGCATCGTCTTTAAAGGTGTGAACCGCCATGAATTTAATGCTCGCACCGGACGTGCGATTTCCCGTGAAGATATGCTGTGGGATATCCGGACGCTCAAGCAGAACAATATGAACGCTGTTCGCACCTCTCATTATCCAAATCAGACTCTGTGGTATGAGCTATGCGATGAGTACGGGGTCTATGTAATTGATGAAATGAACTTGGAAACACACGGTTCCTGGCAAAAACTCGGCGCCGTTGAGCCATCGTGGAATATTCCCGCCAATTTGCCTGAGTGGCAGGATATCGTCATGGATCGCGCCATTTCCATGCTGGAACGGGACAAAAACCATGCGTCCATTCTGATTTGGTCTTGCGGCAATGAGTCGTATGCAGGTGAAGTGCTGCGCAATGTAGCCAACTATTTCCGTGCCACTGACCCGAGCCGTTTGGTGCACTACGAAGGCGTGTTTCACAACCGTACGTACGATGATACCAGCGATATGGAGAGCCGGATGTACGCCAAACCCGCAGATATCGAGCAATATCTGAACGACAATCCGCAAAAGCCGTATATCAGTTGCGAATACATGCATGCGATGGGTAATTCCGTAGGCGGCATGCACAAGTATACAGAGCTGGAGAACAAATACGAGCTGTATCAGGGCGGTTTTATTTGGGATTATATTGATCAGGCTGTTATGAAAAAAGATCGCTACGGACGTGAGTACCTCGCGATCGGCGGCGACTTTGACGACCGTGCCACAGACTATGGCTTCTGTACGGATGGAATTGTCTATGCGGACCGGAAGGTTTCACCGAAGATGCAGGAGGTCAAATTCCTGTATCAAAATCTGAAGCTCACCCCGGATCGCAGCGGTGTAACCCTTCGCAATGAAAACCTGTTCGAGGGAACGGGCGACTATGAGCTAGTATACAGTCTATTGCATGAAGGCCAAGAAATCGCACGTAATGCCATTCATGTAGATGTGGCGGCTCAGACCGAAGCGTATATTCCACTGACGTTCCCCAATACGGACGGAAAGCCCGGTGAGTACGTCATTCACACCGCTCTAGTTCTGAAAGAATCCACACTCTGGGCTGAGGCTGGACACGAAGTGGCCTTTGGACAGCATATTTTCATCGTGGAAGATCCAAACCCGCTGAAGATCCCTACGGGCGGTGCCTTACGAGTGGTGCATGGTGATGTTAACATTGGCGTTCACGGTGCAGATTTCAGTATGATGTTCTCCAAAGGAGCAGGCAGCCTGACTTCACTTCGCTACGCCGGACGTGAGATGATTGCCATGCCTCCTGCCCCATTGTTCTGGCGGGCGACCACAGACAATGATCGGGGAACTGCTCTGGGCTTTGAAGCCGGTGGCTGGTTCGCTGCAAGTCTGACACGTAAATGCGTCGACATTCAGGTCACGGAAGAGCAGACAGACCGTGTAACCGTTACATTCCGCTACACGCTGAGCATCCATGCAGACGTACAGGTAACGGTAACCTACACCGTCTTGGCGGATGGTAGTCTGAACGTAAAATCAACTTATGAAGGCGTCTCAGGACTGCCTAACCTGCCGATCTTTGCCCTTTCGTTCAAGGTTCCGGCTGACTACCGCCATTTGGACTGGTACGCGATGGGACCGGAAGAGAATTACATCGACCGTGCCTTTGGCGCGAGACTAGGCGTATTCCGTAACGAAGCTGCGGATAACGTATCCGGGTATGTCGTACCGCAGGAATCCGGCAACCGCACAGGCGTGCGCCGTGTCGATATTACCGACGATTCTCAACGCGGTATTCGCATTACTGCACCAGCTACCGCACCTGTGGAATGCAATATTTCGCCGTATACAGCGTTTGAGCTGGAAAGTGCCTACCATCTGTATGAGCTACCAAACGTGTATTACACCGTTGTCACCATAGCCGGTAAACAAATGGGCGTAGGCGGCGACGATAGCTGGGGAGCTCCGGTACATGAAGAATACCAAATTACAGCCGATCAAAAGCTGGAATTCGAATTTACCGTGCAACGAGTATAAATAAGCACGCTCACTGTATAGACAAGTAGATATAACAAAAGCCCTTCCGCTGCTTCCCTCATGAGAAGCTAAAGCTGAAAGGGCTTTTGTATTTACGTATCTGCAGAATAGACAGCGCTGGCCATATCTATTTCAATATAACTTCAATATAACTTCAATATCACGTCCAGGATCGCTGTACTTGTAGATGCCAGGATTTAGTTCCAATTTTCCGTCTAATTCAATGTTTTTGTAACGGTCAACATTAACTCCTGTGGATACCATACCCTTCGCAATGATCTCAGGCACTACTTCTTTGCCGTTAATTCGCATCGTTGTTTGGTTGACGCCTTTGAAGCCAGAGGAACCGGATTTCGATTCGACAATCAAATCTTTTCCCTCTGTATAGTATGTGAAATCAATTTGATAACCGTCCGCATTAAGCTCAGCGAACTGTTTTTCTTCTTTGGGTTTATGAAGAGTAATCCAATTCTTGGACGTATCACGTTTCTCGATGACAGCATCTTTCAATATAAGTTTCATTGGAACATCAGACCAGTCCTTATACCACTCTGGAGATTCAAATTGATATAAGTGTTGATAATTTTCAGGATCAGCTCCTTTAATATTCCACCCTCCGTTAATTTTTTTATCACCTATAACCAGCTGAGCTGTTTTATAATGAACAATTCCTTTTTTAAGTGAATCACGCTCTGTTACTAGAATTTCAATATCCAAGGGGGTAACAATCAGTTGGTCTAAGGTAGTGCCCGTATTTTCTTGGAATTCAGCGCTGCTATGCAGCTTCTTGGAATAAATCGCTTCACTTGCTTTTTTTCCATCCGCTTCAAATTCGAACTTCCAAGTACCTTCAATTCGTTTTGCTTCCCCAATATAACAAAAATGAAGGTTTGCCTTTTTCCAATCTTGTGCAGTCATGTTGAATACCTGCTCAATATGCAAGTCTGAGCTGTCGCTAGGTAGAATGGTTGGGATTGCGTCTATCTCTTTGTCGCCCACTTTCATTACCAAATGCGGGTTCCCACGTCCTAAATCGGATGGAGCTGCAGCAACTCTAAAGCGGACAACAGTCTTGTTGTTGGTTTGTCGAACGGATTCTATATAAATGTTAGGATACTGCTTGGTCCCGGTAACGAGGGTATCTCCGGCTTGATGATCCGTCTTTAAAGGAATATCCTGATTACGATAAAAAATTAGATTCTGAGCCTCAAGTGTGTAATCTTTTTTACGCTCCTTTAAAGTATCAATAGTTTCATAAATGCCAAGGAGTTTCTGGCTTTTAGGATCGTAATTTAAATATCCGTGTGCTTGTTCCTTGGTATCAGAATTGCTAGTTACCGTAGTTTTCTCTATAGCAAACCCAATATAACTGGTTGGATCAATTCCTGGATCCAGAGAAATAAGCATTTTCATTTTTTCGCCATCCGTTACAACACCATTCAAATTCATCGTAATGCCTGCATTGGATGCTTTTAGATCATACCGTTGTCCAATACCATTATTTAGCGCATTGGTTACACTACGTCCGCCTATTCTATCCCAATTGATAGTCACACTAGCGAATACAGGGATGGCGACGAGCAGAAAACATGAGAATACGATACTCGCTGGAACAACTTTTGCTCTATGCATAGGTGCTTCCTGTGACTGTTGCAGAGTTGCTTTTCGTTTGGTTGCTTCCTGTTCTATATTTACCCACATTGCATCATATTCAGGTTGAGGAATGTTCTGTTCTTTTTCAAAATACCGACTCACTGCTACTCATCTCCTTTACTTGGGATATCACCATTTTTTTTAGCAGTTTAAGCCCCCGATTTAATCTAGATTTAGCTGTTCCTTCGGGTATATTTATAACTCTAGAGATCTCCGGCACAGTCAATTCGTTTACATAACGAAGGACCACGACCATTCGAATTTTATCTGGAAGCTTGTTATATAGCTTCTGTAGCTCTGTCTTAGTTTCTTGATGATATAAGCTCTCTTCCACCGGATTAAATGAATGAGGGCGTGACAATAAAAAAGTTCGTATTTCCTTCATCAGTCCAGTTTTCCGCCTTCTAAGCACATTGCTGCACTCATTAGAAGCAATTCGCAAAATCCATGATTTGAGATCTTGTACTTTGGACCTGTCGGCCAAAAGTGCTTTGACAAACACTTCCTGGCAAACATCTTCTGCATCTGCTTGATTTTGCATCAAATAATAACAAAAATAATATATCTGCTCCTTATATAGCTCAAACAGCTCTCGATCAGTCATATACGTGTGCACCTCCCTTGTTGTGTTCTCATCTATTAAGACTAATAACGGAGTACAATCGTTCATTTACATCGAAAAAAGGCGGCCCTATATAGGACCACCTATTATTGATCGTTCGATTCCCGACACTCGGGCAAAACAAACCTACTGTGCCACATGCTCAATTCACTGCTTTTATCAATCAAAAAACCACCCTGCGCTAACCCCCATCATTTGCCCTAAATCAGCATGAGTCTGCCGCACCGGGCTAGCTCGTAGCAAGATTGACATATGTGTTCGAGAAATCAAGGTTCTTCAAGTCTCTTTGATCGATCAAAAATTCCAAATACCCTGCGTCCCACCAGCACATACCAACCTCGTCCAAAGAGGATACCGAGAGCAGAACATGCCAATTCGCTGAAGCCTGATCGTGCTTCTCCCGATTCGTCTGATATTCTTGCAGCTGAGGCAGCACTTCGGATCGTAAATGCTCCGCATAATCCGTACTTCCCCTATGCATAGCTTGCTCGATTTCCTTATGAATCTGACTCTCACTCTTATGCCAGTTAAACAGAAGACCCTCTAGCCCGTTTCGGCGTAGATAAGCATCCCGCAGGGTGTTCCCGGCAAAAGATTGATGCTGACCCCACACCGTGTCACTTTGTTCACACACAAGCTCATACAGCTCTTCATACTGATCTACAAGAACATCTCCTAGCTCACCCTCCGACCGAAGGGTAACAATCGGCTGAAAAGAAATTGCATAAGATGTGAAACCCCTGTTCTCAGCACATACTTCAACCTTCCCGGTCGGTGGCAAGGTTTTCTTCAAAGCGCTGCTGTCACCGTTATAGTAAAAGATTTTATGGTCAATATCATAGGCGGGCTCATCCAGCCCAAGAAAAAAGTAAAGTATACCCTGATGAGGCAACCCCTCGTATGGGGAAAAAGGCATTTCACCCAAATTGATTTGAGCAATAAACGTATAATATTCTCCGTCTGAATCACACGGCCACTCGATCGTGGGTGGCAGATCTGGATAACCGGCGATCCGACTATTTCCAATGTGTTCGTAATTTTCCTCATGCTCCACATGGAATTGTATAGCAGCTTGAGCTTCCTGATGAATCTCTTCTTTTAAATCTTCATCTAGTGAATGCCCTTCCAGTATTCGAGTCAGTTCATCCTTTAATGGTGGTTGTAGCATCTCGCTCGCCCCTTTTTCATGAAGTAATAAAATAGCCTGCAACCATTTAAACCCTTACCTCAGATTACCAAATAAAAGCCTGACAATCTATTTTTCTAGCAGATGTAAGAAAATACATGCTAAAAAGAGACCCCTAGGGCCTCTTTTTTCGTTTCATATGAGAGTAGATAATAGGGTCATTCCTCAATGGTAATCATTGCTCTTGACTGCAAGCACCTGTCGGGCGATTAGCATAAAGGCATCAAAGGAGTGGCAATGCTTTAATCGTTCCAGCGTCTCTTCCTGGCGGATCAGTTCTACAAACAAATCATAAATCCCCATAGCTTGCTCGTAGTCCTCTTTGCAGATTGAAAGCAGGAATACCACATGAACCTCGTGGTTGGCATCCCAAGGAATCGGATTTTCCAGCAAGCACACGCTTACGACCGTTCGGTTAGAGCTTAGCTCCAAGGGATGGGGAATGGCCATCCCTCGATCCAGTGCAGTAGAGCCCAGCTTCTCTCTTTCTTTGACTGCTGGCAGAAACTTGTCGGTCACCACTCCTTTTTGCTTTAAAATACCACTCATTTCTTCAATTAGGGTATCTTTGCTCGGTTGATCGGATCGGGTCATAAACCATTCCTTGTCAAAATACCGTAGCAGTGAAGTTTCCTGTTCCTCATCGCTGGCCCGTACCATCCGCGTCATTGTCTCCATATCCCGTTCCGAAGGAATCGGGCTAATCACCGCGGACGGTTTATCCTTACGTTGCTGCAAGTGAATGGTCGAAACGACAAGGTCCTCATCGACGGTGGACATCTCCTCGTATTCCCGAAGTGAAACCACTCGGGATACATCCAGCTCAGCGAACAGCGAACGCAGCCTGGATTCTAGAATCCGGGCAGTTCCATAGCCGGAGCCGCACACCAGCAACACGGTTTTACGACGCCGATGAGGTATATTGTATTTGCGTTCCAATGCAGCCCCGATATGAAGTGCCAAATAACCGATTTCGTTATCGTTGATGTCGTACGGAAACGATTTTTGTAGTTCTTTTACCGCACCAACTGTGATTTCATAGGCAAGCGGATAATACTTGCGAATATGTCCAAGCAGTGGATTACGCATGTTCATACCATGCTCCAGCCGAGTCAGCATTGGCTTCAAATGTACAAATAAATCCTTGGACAACCGTTCGTCGTCACGCAAGTCATAGGTAAAGCGTTCGTAGACGAATGTCAGCATCCCGCGCACTGCCAAGAAGAGACGGTCAGACTGGAGGCGTTCCCACTCGGTTTCGGCCATCTTTTTGCTGACGACGTGCAGCAGAACATAATCGAACTCTCCTTCTGGACAGATGATGCCAAAGACCTCTTCCATCTCCCTCAGCATGGCGCTAGCCAATTCAATATCCCGCTGACTGCCCACCACCGCCTCAAAGCGTTCTAACCCATGTCCTTCCTTCACTCGCAGCACCATGACCGCCAAATGAGTGATGAGATCTTTGAGCGCCAAATCAGCCATTTTGGTCCCAACGCTCCGCAAATGCTTTAGAATAATTGTCCGGATCTGCGGTAGATCCAATCCTTGAAACAGCTGTTGTTGTTCCAAGGGCATGTCGCTGCGTTGTCCCTCTTCATCGCGGACGTCAGCATATTCAGCCAGGCAGTAACGAATACTCTTTTCTTCCCCAATCACCTTTACACCATGTCCCGGCTTGGTGCGCAGGGTGAGGCTATAATCCTCCAGAATCCGACGGATGATTTTAGAATCATTATTCATCGTGCCCCGGCTAATATATAGCTCATCGGCGAGATCTTCCATCTTCACGTATTCCCTCGCATTCAGCAGCTTGAACAGCTCATACCGTATGCGCTCTTCCGGAGCCCCCGGTAGCCGCTGACTTACTTCTGTTTCTTCCTGACTTTCATCCGCAAAAAAATGGTATTTCTCACGATCATCAACCCTAATCGTATAGCCGCTACCCCTCTTGGATTCCAGATATGCTCCATATTCATTCAGCATACTGTCCAGCTTCTTAAGATCATCGCGGATGGTCCGCTCTGTTACCTCCAGCCGCTCAGCGAGCGCTTTGGTGGTCCAAGACCAGCCTTGATCATTTCCACTAACGAGCTGGTACAGCTTTTTCAAGCGTTTGTAGGGAAAAATCATGTAGATATAAGACCTCCTTTCCGATAAACCGTATTTTACTTCCACGTTATTTCAATTCCGGGGTTACCAGTACCGTTAACAGCTTGCAATGCTGCAATTCCGGCAATTGTGCACCTTCCGTATCGGACGAAACCAATGTTTCTCCCTTGGAACGCTCATCCAGCGAAACCAACTCGTAGTGGGCCGATTCGCTGTATGTGATATGTGTAGTCGCATTTTTCTCTAAATAAGGATTAAATACACGGACGATATAACCATCACTATGCTCTGCTTTCTTGAATGCACTCAAGATTACATTGGAATCCTTGCTAAAAGATAACAGGCTGTAGTTTTGCTCAAATATTCTTTCTTCGTCTCGGAAGGCAAAAATTAAACGGCCGTTCAGAAAATCAGACAGCTGGTAGCTGGACAATGGTGTTAAATATTCCTTGGCCGCTTGAGCGATGCCCGCCTCGTCAAACCCGGACTCGCGGACATGTAGAGCAAACGTAAATGAAAGCTCACCGAGCAGCTGTGCATCTGGCGTTTCTACGATCTTTTCTCCTGAGGCACGACCCGGGCGATATAGCAGATTCTCCTTGCCCATATAACCAAAAGTGCGGAATAACGTCAGCGCTATTGTATCATGTTCATGCCCAATGATTTCATATTCCCTTACTCCTTCAGTCATCACGGCTACTCCATGGGAACCATCGTTTAATGCAACATAGCTTTGCATAGCTTCAATGGTGATCGGCTTTTCTGTCCACTGCTCCCGTTCCCATACCTTTACTTCCTCCAGCGTAGTTGGACGGGCAATGACTCCGAACGGCTGATCTGCAATAGATAGCTTAGAGGCAATCCCGGTATCAAATAGCACCCGCAGACGGTGACTCAGCACTCGGTTGTCCACATCCACCGAGAAACGTATCAGGCGTTCACCTTTCCGCAAGGAGACCGATGCCTGCAGTGGCAACTCAGCTGAAGTCCCAGCAGCGGAACGCTCATTTAAATCATACGGAACCTTCAGTTTCATCCGAAGGGACAATTCTTCGGATACCGTACTTTTGGATGTTATCGTCTCCACATCAGCACCAAGCGAAGAAACTGTAAGATCACGTTCCGGTGGAGAATAGTTGTAGGAATCTCCGTCATCTCCGTTTTCCTCGAACACCATCTGATCTGAGTACACACGTCCCGAAATTTTATCCGTGATGCTTAATGCCCCGTTCTCCTGAACGGCTATGCTATAAAATTCATTTTCAATATGTTTTCCGTTGCTACGTTCTGCTGTTGTATCCCCTGTTGCACTAAAATCAAATATAATTTGTGTGTACCCCATAGCAGGTACTTCCTGAAGCTCCACCAACAACTTGGCACGGAATACACGCTCAGGCAGGTACACCTTTTTGCTCGGATTCAGATCAATATGCTGACCAAGCACGTAGTCTGTTTGTTCCACTTTCTCGGTAATCGTATACAAAAGCTGCTGACCGTTCGTATCCCGAATGACAAAGCTTCCTTCCGGCAAGTAAGCATCAATTTCTGTCACTCCCTTGCGCGGGTAAGGCAACGTATTAAAGATGGTGAAGGCAAAGGTTTCCTCCTGCTTAATCTTCGACGCGATCAGTCGCTTGTGCAGCTCCAATACATTCTCCGCGATATCCCGCGCCTGTTTATAACGAAAAGCCACATCCCGATTCGTCGTATCACTATTACATCCACCAATGCTGTCGTGGGCTGCATTTTCAAACAAGAGCTTCCATATATCCTTCACGATATAATGTGGATATTCATGCCCAAGTGCATGGCTGATCGATAGTACAGGCTCCAGCGTGTTCACGATTAAATGTTCAATCTCGTTATTTTGCTGCTTAAGGTCAGCCCGTGTGGAGAAAATCGACTTATGAATACGCATATGCTTAGCTTCCATAAGCTCTCCTTCCAGTACAGGAAGGTCGTTGCTGTCCTTTTCAATCTCTTCAAGGAAACGTTCCGGCTCATTCATCACATATTCCCGTTCCGGGTCCAGCTCGTTGAATGTGCGAATCAACTCTGGCAAGTTCAGGCGGATAGGTGCTTGGTCGAAGCCGTTGGGAAAATAAACATGGCGCGTGGACGCTTTTTCTTCCAGCGCACCGATCTGGCTGTCGAGATACGTCTCAAGTTCTCCCGCTTCCTCTGGAATATTTCCACCATAGTAGTAGCCAAACGGCATCTGTACCGCAAACACCTGGCTGCCATCCGACCCCTTCCACAAAAACTCAGTTTTAGGATTCGTATTATCTGCCACCCCGCGCCAGAATAGAAAATGCCGAATACCAAACTCCTGATAAATCTGCGGCATCTGCGCCGACTGGCCGAAGGCATCCGGCACATAACCGACCTTCATGGCATGACCATATTTCTGCGCCGTTTCCATACCGTAATACAGATTACGGACTATCGATTCACCGGAAATCACCAATTGATCCGTCTGCGTATACCACGGCCCGGTCATCAGGCGTTTATCGCTTACCAGGCGGCGAATGCGCTCTTCATCCTCCGGGCACCAGCGAGTATAATCGTCAAGCAAGGACCCTTGGGCATCCAAAAGATAGTATTTAAAACCGTCCCCATTCTCCAACGCATCCAATACTTCTTTCACATGCTTTACCAAGTAGACTTTGGATCTGGAAGTAGTAAAATACCATTCCCGATCCCAGTGAGTATGTGGTATGACATGTACTTTCGTACGGCTCATATCTCGTTCTCCCTCCATGCTGTCTATTCTTTATCTAGTGCTATTAGTCAAATACAAGCTCAATGTCTTCTCCATTTTTCTTAACAGAGGCCTCTTTCGTTTCAGCCTGCTGCTGTTCTTCCTCACGGAAATTGACGAGCAAGGTTCCTGCCACAATGATTAATGCGCCTGTAACCCCTCCAGCCAGATATGCAAACGGAGTGCCTACGGAGATGGCGCCATACAAACCGCCAATTGGAGGCATGATGACATGTGCGCCCAGCAAAGCTGTCAATCCTGCACCTGCTGCGCAAGCAATCATGTTTATTGGAATCAGCTTGGCAGGGTTACGTAGTGTAAATGGAATAGCCCCTTCCGTAATTCCGATAATACCCATGATCACGGAGCCTTTTCCAGCTTCCCGATACGTTTTGGAAAAGCGACGCTTCAGAATCAGGGTTGCAATTCCATAGCCCAGAGGTGGAATACAGATCGCAATATTTACGAAAATATTGGGTAAATATACACCCGACAGGAATAACGCATTTCCCGCCATCCAGGCTGCTTTATTCACAGGACCCCCAAGATCGAACCCAATCATGGCTCCCAAAATCAAGGCTAGCGCCAAGGCGCTGGTTCCGCTCTCACTCATATGCTTAATCCAGTTGACCAGTCCTTCATTAATCGCGCTCAACGGCCCACCCAGGATGACGGACATGAGAATCCCGGTTAAACCTACCGTAATGAGTGGCAAAATAATCAGTGGAACAGAACCTGCGGCCGGGCCTGTGATTTTCACTTTGTTTTTCACCCATAGGGTGAGATACCCGGCGAAAAAGCCTGCAACAAGAGCACCTAAAAATCCCGCATTCGTCTCCTGTGCCAATACGCCGCCAATCAGCCCCGCTGCAAGTGCAGGCTTATCACCAATCGAATAGGCGATATACCCCGCCAAAACCATGTTTAGCAGTCCAATTCCGCGCCATCCTACATTTTGCATTAAATATAAAACATGAAGAAATCCACTTTTGTCAGCATATGGATCAAGGTCAGTGACACCCATTGTCAGACCGATAATTTTACACACGGCAACAATCAAGGAGCCTGCAATAATAACCGGAAGCAGGTAAGAAATGCCTGTCATCAGATGCTTTTTAGCTTCACTCAGCCATTTTTTCATCATGTTCTCCCCCATTATGAATACTACTGTTATTCAAAGGCTCATCGGATATCATTCAGATCATCTACACTGCTGATTGTCCGTGTTGCCTTCCTAATCTTATTTTTGAGCAGAGATGGCCTCCACCGCTTTGGTAAGAACCGCTTCCGCATTGTTGACCGCATGACCGATTTTGACGCGAACGATTCTTTTATCTTCAAAACGCTCTGCATCCTTTACTGTCTGATCCGAGGCAATCAGTACAAAATCCGCCGCGGCAATGTCTTCCTCCGTAAGTTTGTTCACTTGGCCTAGTGCGCCTTGCTGTTCCACTTTAATATGGTGACCGAGCTGTGCCGCCGCTTTTTCCAGTGCTTTTGCCGCCATTGGAGTATGAGCCAACCCTGCGATACAGGATGTAACGCTTACAATTTTCATTATGACACCAACCCTTCTGTATACTGTTCCAGCAAATGATACACATCGCCGCTGCTATTGGCACCCGCTACCGCCTCTTTGAAGGAATCCTCTAAGAGCAGGGTTGCGAGCGAGGAAATAATTTGTAAATGGGATACATCCACGGACCCTTTAGGCACCAAAATACTAAAAATATACTGGACAGGCTTGCCATCATGAGAGGCCCAGTCAATGCTATGTTCCAATCGGATTACGAGGACTGCTGGTCTGGTAACCACTTCGCTCTGCGTATGAGGTATGGCAAACTGATCCTGAAGCCCTGTCGAATATACCTTTTCCCTCTCCCACAAATCCTGTACCAGTTGCTCCCTATGGACGGTGACACCCAGCTTTTCAGCCTCTTGGGCAATAAACTCAAACACAGCCGATTTGGTCTCCAGCTTCTCATCCAAATAAATCTGTTCTCTAGTAATCATGGTGGATGTCTCTCCTCCCTTCTATCTATAGGTGAAACGCTTACAAGTTTATTTTAGCCGACTCTTCCTCCATGTTTTATCTATAAAATTTCCCTATCCAAGCGGAAATGCACTAGACATTGTTCATAAATGTTTTGTGATAGGCATTCCGGTACTGGGAAGGAGTCATATGGACCGTGTTTTTGAACAAACGCATAAAGTACTTTTCATCGGTATATCCTGCCTCTTCGGCAACCTGCTTAATGCTCATATCTGTACGAGAAATCAACTCTTTGGCTTTGTTGATACGAATACTGTGAATGAACTCCAAGGGACGCATGCCTGTATTTTGCTTGAACAAACGAGATATATAATCCTTGTTGTAATTGAATTTTCGAGCTAAATCCGTCACGGTCAACGGCTCTTCAGCATGAATTCGGGTCCACTCGATAATTTTGTTAAAACTCACATTCCCCTGTGAACTGACAGGATTGGAAAGCAAGCGGCTAAGCGCCAGTTCAGATATCTCGATCAGCAGCGAGGTGAACAAATAATTTGCACTGTGATACGTAAGGTAATGTGAGTTGGCTACATGCAAAATCTGATTGACGATAATATGAATCCGATCTCCGTTGTCTGCCTGTACACATTGTGGTAAATAGATATCCCGCATCACACCGTGACGCTGCAAACGTCCATCCAAAGCACTTGCTTCCTGCTTCATTTCCTCATTAGATAATACATTCAGGGTCGTGGGAACATCGAAATGAAACCAATAAAATTTCACGCCTGGCAATGACTCCCGGTATCCTTTATGCGTACGACCGGGGTAAAGCAATAGAATATCTCCCTCGCCTACTTCAAAATCTTCCCGTTCCTCCCGTATATATACCGTCTCTTGGACACCCAGGATCAGCTCAAAATTCTCAATGGAACGACTCATATGCTTCCAAGGCACCTCGTTAACAAACTCGCCTGCCGAGATCAGTTGGATCGGAGCATCTACATTCACTTTCAGATAGGTCATGTTATCGCCTCTTTAGATTCATGTTCGGTTTTGTCCACCCATTGTATGGTTAAGCTACTGACATACCGCGATTGCAATGCTAATGTAGTGGAGAAATATACACTTTCATCTTAGCTAAGGAGCGATGATTTTGAAAGCTAAAGCTTTTGACTTGCATAAAGTAAGGATTGATTCCGGCCCACTTTTACATGCGATGGAACTAAATACGGCCTACCTGCTGAGTTTGGAACCCGACCGTTTATTATCACGCTTTCGTGAATATGCAGGACTGGAGCCCAAAGCAGCTCACTATGAGGGCTGGGAAGCGCGTGGCATCAGCGGACATACACTCGGTCACTACCTGTCCGGCTGTGCGCTGATGTTTGCCTCCACAGGTGACGAAAGACTGCTGGAACGAGTGAACTATGTGGTTAGTGAACTGGAAATATGCCAAAACAGTCATGGAAACGGATACATTTCCGGCATTCCACGCGGAAAAGAGATTTTTGAGGAAGTAAAAGCCGGAGATATCCGCTCCCAGGGATTTGATCTGAACGGCGGTTGGGTGCCGCTATATACCATGCACAAGCTTTTTGCGGGCTTGCGTGATGCACATCTGCTGGCGCAACATCCCAAGGCCCTGTCTATAGAAATCAAACTCGGCAACTGGCTGGAGGATGTACTTCAAGGGCTGGACGATGATCAGGTGCAGCAGGTGCTGCATTGCGAGTTTGGCGGTATGAACGAGGTGCTGACGGATCTGGCGGAACATTCGGGAGAAGAACGCTTTTTGAGCCTTGCGGAACGCTTTTATCACGGAGAGGTGCTCAATGATCTCGCAGATAGCCAAGATACGCTGGCAGGGCGACATGCCAATACGCAAATTCCAAAAATCATTGGCGCTGCACGGCAATTTGAAATGACGGGCAAACCTCAATATGCGGACCTGTCTCGCTTTTTCTGGGATCGGGTTGTTCACAAGCATTCCTACGTGATCGGCGGCAATAGCTATAATGAACATTTTGGTGAACCCGGAAAGCTGAATGACCGTTTGGGCGAAGGTACCTGTGAAACCTGTAACACATATAATATGCTGAAATTAACAAGACATATGTTCGAGTGGGACGCCTATGCAGCCTATGCCGACTACTATGAACGAGCCATGTTCAATCATATTCTGGCTTCACAACAGCCTGTAGATGGACGTGTGTGCTATTTTGTATCGCTGGAAATGGGAGGACACAAGTCCTTTAATTCTCAATATGAGGATTTCACATGCTGTGTCGGGTCCGGTATGGAAAGCCACTCCATGTACGGCACTGCGATTTATTTTCACACGCCAGAAACGATCTATGTCAATCAATATGTCCCTTCTACCGTGACATGGAACGAGATGGGCGTACAGCTCAAACAAGATACTCTCTTTCCGCAAAATGGACGGGGAACGCTGCGCGTCATCAGCAAGGAGCCCAAATCATTCGCGATCAAGCTAAGATGCCCGCATTGGGCGGAGCAAGGGATGATGATTAAAATCAACGGGGAAGAGTACGTCACAGAGGCTTGTCCTACCAGCTACGTTGTAATAGAACGGGAATGGAACAATGGGGATACGATCGAGTATGACATTCCTATGACCGTGAGAGTCGAGGAAATGCCGGATAATCCACGCCGAATTGCTTTTATGTATGGGCCGCTAGTGCTGGCTGGGGACCTTGGCCCTGTCACACCGGAATCCAACGAGGAACGTCTGCTGGCGTCTGTACTGATCGGATCGGCCGACTCATTGACAACGAAGCTGATTGCTGACGGGAACGAGCTTAATACATTCCATATGACCGACTTAGGCTATATCGGAGACTTGAAGCTTCGTCCGTTTTATCAGATGTATGATCGTTCATATACCGTCTATTGGGATCTCTTTTCCCAGGAGGAATGGGCAGCAACAGAGGCAGAATATCGTACCGCGTTAGCGTATCAGCTAGAGCTGGAACGACTTACAGTGGACGTTGTGCAGCCTGCCGAAATGCAGCCAGAACGGGATCATGCCTTTACTGGAGAGCATGTAGGTTTGGGGTCCATCTATAACCGCAAATATCGCGACACCTGGCCTGGGGGCTGGTTCTCTTTTGTCATGAAGGTGCTTCCGGATGAGCCTGTCCAATTGGCGGTCACTTATTTGAAGGACTTGAGCCGTCCTCATAGTGACTTTGGCATCACTGCGGATGGTCAGATTTTAGGGGAAGGCAAGCTGGAGTCTGAGGAAATGAATAAATTCGAAACGTTCACCTATGAGCTTCCTCTATCTGTGACGGGCCACAAGAATGAAGTTACGATTCAATTCACAGCCCATCCACAAGGTAAGGTGGCGAAAGTAGCTGGATTACGAGTGATTAGGCATTCTATTGTATGATCAAATTATCTATATAAATCTACTATAGCGCCACTACGCAGGCGGATAGTGCTTCGCTTGTACAGCACTATTCCGCCTACTCCGTTTTGATGTTCATCTTTTAAATTCAGTTTAAATACAAAAAAACAGATGCTCCTGTGAGCTATCTGCTTTTTTGTTTACCCTAATAACTTCGAATCATCGTTATTGCTTTATGTTCACTTCACAGCATGTTCATTTCACGGAAGCTGTCTCTAATCTTGCGTAGCTCTTGCTGTGCCCTGCTGTATCGCGAGGCGTAGGTCCAGGCAAGCACCTGATGATAATGCGAAGGTGTTTCAATCGTAGTCACGTTATACATGATCGGAGTCCCATCTACTTCTCCTTTTAGAGTAAACTCAATGGCAGGATATCCGTTCACCACCATATCTGAAGCGGTCCCCAATTCAGGGTCCGTAATTCCTGACACCAAATGATCCTCAATGATTCCTTTATATTCTTGAAGAGTCATACTACTGTCAAAATCGCTTTTTGGTTCAGACAATACAATCAGATATCTTTCGGTAAATTCATTTTTAATGGAGATGTCCGCATCCTCATTAATCATATTATCTCGTGACCAATTCCAGGGAGCCGTAACCGCAAACTGGCTATCCTTACTGGTAAATACCTCAGGCTTCATGATTTGCGTAATGAGCGTAGAAATTAAAGATACAGCAAAGACAATTGAAATGATCGTCGTCAGGATGATTGCTCCTGCAATAATCCCAGTTTTCTTTCTGCCCACCTTTCCCAAATCCCTTACCTTAACCACATATGTATTCGCAGCCATATCTCCAATCCGTTGTTTCCGAGGTGTCACCAGCACACATATACCGGCGGGCAGTCCCATGAAAAGCAGCGGATTCGTATCCACCAGATGTATGAGAGTGCGGATCAAGGATTTAACCATGCCTGGCGGCCTTCCTTCTCCATTCACGACCTGAATACGAAGTACAAACTTGCCCAACGTATAGCCCGTAAATCCTTCCAGTAACAGATAATAGCAGAAGGAGCCAATCAGGAAAAGCATCACTACCATGCCCATATTTGGGGTTTCCGCTTCAGATACTTTTTTCGCTGTAAAATAAACCAGCCCTCCATACCCAAAGACGATAAGAATGAAGTCAATCATCCAAGCCAGCCATCTTCTGAAAAAAATAGAGGCTCCGTATGTTTCTGATAATACTGCCATCTTATCCGGTTCTCGTCGATGATAGCTGCCATTCGTCGCATATGGTCCCGGAGCGACTGTAGACGGATTGTTCGTTACACCATGTTCCTCCAAATGATACACCTCTGTTGTCAATTTAATCCCGGTTAAGTATAGCATCCTTTTTCATCCAGTGAAGCAAGCCTGACAGTGCACTGGAGTAAACCGAATCCCGCCGATGAACAAACCACACCTCTAATTTGCGATATTCTTCAGGCAAACGATGAGAAGCAATACTTCCCGCCTCCTCTGCCTTTGCAATCGACGATTGTGGTAACATGGACACCCCCATACCAGAGGCTACACCACCCAAAATGACTTCCAATGTTCCGAACTCCATAACCTGATACGCATCCACACCTGCTTCGCTCAGAAAGCTTTCTGCTCTTGTACGATGCGTGCAGCCTACGTCGAAGAACAGCATAGGCTTGGCAAGCAACTCGCCCATGTCCCTTTCTCCCGGTTTCGAGATGAGTACCAGTTCCTCTTCAAAAGCTGCAACATACTCTATATGCGGATCATCGACGGGGCCATAGACGAACGCTCCATCTAATTTGTAATTCAATACCTTTTGTACGAGATCATGGGTGCTGCCTGTCATAAGCGATAGATGGACATCAGGATATTGAGCGTGATATTCCGTCAATAAAGAAGTCAGATGTGTAACCGCCGCCGTCTCAATCGAGCCCAGTCGCAAAGGTCCCGCAGGCTGGTCTGAATATTGAGTGGACTTTACTGCCTCGTCCAGCAAGGTCAGTATGGTATCCGCATATTCCAGCAGATTCTCTCCTGCTGGCGTTAACGTCATTCCCCGGTTAGATCGGCGAAATAGCGGTACGTTCAATTGTGCCTCAAGCTGCTGAATCCGCGAGGTCACATTGGACTGTACATAATTCAAAACTTGCGCAGCCTTCGTGATACTGCCCTCGCGAGCGACGGCCCGAAAAATTTTCAAATCACTGCTTTCCATGTATACGTCACCTGCTTGGTATGATCATTTATGATACTCACGTTCGATTTTGTTCATTTTACCGGATGCTTGCCGCTCTGTACAATTCAATATACATGCAATTGCATCTAAATTCGCACCACGGGAGGTTTTAAAATGAAAGCCGTAATCCATGCCAGCAAAAGCGGCCCTGAGGGCCTGACATATAGAGACATTGCGGACAGACAGCCGGGACACAACGAAGTGAAGGTAAGACTCAAAGCCGCAGGCTTGAACCATCGGGACCTATTCCTCATGGCAGATCGAGCTGCCAACGATGCTCCACTCATTCTCGGATCGGATGGAGCAGGTGTGATCGAGGCTGTGGGTGCTGGCGTCCCAACCTCGCTGGTAGGCACCGATGTAATTATCAATCCCTGTATCGGATGGGAGAATACGCATCACGTTCCCTTAGTTCCGGCCATTCTGGGCGGGCCTTCGGACGGGACATTCGCTGAATCGGTTATCATCCCCGTCCAAAATGCCGTCAGCAAGCCAGCATACCTTTCATGGGAAGAAGCAGGGGTACTGCCTTTGTCTGCTTTGACCGCTTACCGCGCGCTCTTCACAAGAGGCCAGTTACAGCAGGGTGAGCACGTCCTCATTCCCGGTATTGGCGGTGGTGTAGCCACGTATGCCATGCTTATGGCTTTAGCGGCAGGTGCACGGGTCACCGTCACATCACGCAGCGAAGCAAAGAGTCAGGCTGCCCTCGCCCATGGCGCTAATCATGCATTCGACAGCCATAGCGAATGGAAAGAAAGTATGAACGGAGACACCGTGGATCTGGTTCTTGACAGTATCGGTCCTGCTACGTTCGATAAATATTTTGATATCCTCAAGCCGAACGGTCGGATCGTTACATTTGGCGCAAGCTCAGGAGATCGAGTAGAGATTCCGCTGCGGTCTATATTTTTCCCTCAAATCAGCATCATCGGCACCTCTATGGGCAGTGGCGAGGAATTCGCAGCTATGCTTCAGTTTATGGAGCGCCATGCACTCCATCCGATTATAGATAGCGTATTTCCTTTACAAGACACACCGCAAGCCTTCCACCGTATGCAGCAGGGAGCGCAGTTAGGCAATATAGGGATCAGGATGGAGTAAGGGGTCTGAACGAAGTATAGGAATAGAAAAAAATCCACTGCCGTAAAATGCCTTCATCCAGAAGTCAATTTTATGGTAGTGGACCTATTCAGTCGATCAAACGATGCTGGACCCATTTGTTGCCGCGGAAGCGCCAAAGGAAGACGATCCCTCGCACGCCCCATTCAATATCCATAGCCAACCAGACACCAACAATCCCCAGGTTGAACACAATGCCCAAAATATATCCGAGCACCACCCGGCACAACCACATGGACAGCATTGAGGTGAGGGACGTAAATTTTGAATCACCTGCTGCCCTTAGTGCAGAGGGTGTAATAAAGGCAATGGACCAGAGCGGAATCTGGGCCAACGTATTAATCAGTATGACAACAAAAATGTCATCTACGATTTCGGCAGGCGGATGAAACAGCCCCACCATCGGCTCAAACAAAGGCATCAGAATTAATCCCATTACAATAAACGAACAAGACGACAGCCAAATGAACGATTTGATAAACTTCCGGGCATCCGCGACATTTCGACGTCCCATGCATTGACCGACCACGGTTACAATCGTAAGAGCCAAAGCATTCGCAGGGATTTGGAACACATTAGCTAGCGATGAGCAAATAGCATTCGTCGCCAACGCATTTGTCCCCAGGCTCACAATGAAAATTTGGGTTAAAATTTTCCCCCCATTAAAAAACATCTGTTCCGCTGCAAAGGGAAGCCCGATAAACAGAATCTTTTTAAGCATAGCCAGATTAAAATAAAGCATATCTCTAAGCTGGACACGCAAGTCATCATCTACCCTGACCAAATAGATCAGCGCGCATACTGCTCCTGCATATCTGGACACATTGACGGCAATCGTCATGCCCAGCACACCCATATCCAATACATTAATGAATACCACATTGAGAAGCACGTACGAGAGGTTCATGATGAGCGAAAGAGCCAGCGATGCCCTCGTCTTCCCGATTCCCCTCAGCGCCCCACACACTGCCTCAACGATTGCAATTCCCACAAAAGACATACAGCTTCCCAGCAGATATACCTTACCGTTAGCTAATACATCAGGCGAGGCCGAACCAAACAGAACACTTAAAATTGGATTGTACAACACGATCATAAACAAACTGATACATAAAGCCAGCAAGGAAACGGAGGAAATGGTACCGGATGCGGCTTTAGAGACCATGAGGTCGTTACCGCTCCCCTTATACTGTGCTACAACAACCGTTCCCCCGGTAGACACTGCAACAAACACATTGATCAGAAAAATATTCAAAGAATCGATCATATTTACAGCACTGACTGCCGCCATCCCCGACGAGCTAATCATTGCCGTGTTCACCAAATTAAGACCCACAATAAAAGCCTGATCAATCAGAAGCGGGATAAACAGCGCAATAATCTGTCGATAATCGATAGACTCTCCTGAAAAATGCTTATTCAGAAAGCCATGTGTTCTCATCCTTACACTCAGTTGACTCATATCATCACATTCTTTTTCTCAAATTGAAAAAAACCCTTCAACAGAAGAGCCTTCATGGCGAAAAAATGTATAAAGTTGCAAGGCTAGATATGTCTAGTTCTTGATTCTGTACACTTTTCTCTACATAGAAGTATTACTCCAAAAGAAAATACTGTCAATGGCTTTACTCACATTTGAATAGAAAAAAACAAAAAAACCTGCTCAGCTCAGTGAACAGGTTTTGGAGCAGCATTATAATGCTTTAATATATCATTAAACCCTTGTTAAAAGAATGTCTATGATCTTCTCGAAATTAAATCTTGTTGAATAGAAGCTTCATTCTTTTCGAATTTTTTATAAAAAAACATAGGAATGATTCCGATCAAGAAGACGATAAATGGCAGCCAGATAAAGCTAAACTGAATGCCGGACAACGCCGTAGGGGTTTGAACTTTTCCAGCGATATAACCGGTGCTGCCCATGATCCATGCTGGCAATAATCCGCCGATTCCGCTACCCGCTTTAATACAGAATGCGCTTCCAATAGAGGTCAGGAAACCACTTGCCCGAATACCATTTTTCCATTCCCCATAATCGACTGTATCTGACAACATCGCAAACGGCATAGAACATGCAAAACCTGATCCTAACGCACCAATAATCCAGCCGATAATAATGAGGGTTAAATCTGTACTACCCATTAAAATCACGACTTGACCCAGCGCAGCTAATATCAATCCGATAATCATAATCGCATTTTTACTTAATTTTCTGGCGAAAAACGGAATCAGAACCATCGAGATCAACTGCAAGGAGGTCAGTCCATTGATTAAGGGTACTAAATCCTTACTGTCCAGATTGTATTGCAGATAAAAGATTAGCGTAGCTGAACGAATATTCAAACCGATCCAGTAACACAGGTTGGCAGCTACAACAAGCATCCAGGGCCAGTTTCGTTTGATGGCTGTAAAGCTTTTAGCAATGGGAACGGATTTCGTTTTCACTGCTGCATTTTCTCGCAAATCCGCAAACGCTATGAAAAACATAATAATCGCCATGATTCCAAATAAAACGAGCGTTAAGGAAAATCCTTTTTGATCATTCCCCTGTCCAAAGAAAGCGACCAAAGGTAACGTAAACGTGGTGGCGATGAAGAAACCCACATTCCCCCCGACCATGCGGAAGGAGTTCAAGACTACGCGTTCATTAGAATTGGTGCTCAGATTAGGCAGAATAGACGTAATCGGCGTACTAATTCCTGTGTACAGGATGCCGGCTATGATATACGTAATGGCGGCATATGCAATTTTGCCCGACTCACTCCAATTGGGTGTCGTAAACGTAAGGACCATGAACACAGCGAACGGAATAGCTAACCATAGAAAATAAGGTCTGCTCTGGCCGTATTTCGACTTGGTTCGGTCAATCAGGATGCCCCAAATCGGGGCATCAATGGCATCGATAAAACGGGTGATAAATAGTAATGTCCCGGCAATTCCGATAGAAAGACCGAATACATCTGTATAAAAATATAATAGATAACTGGAAATGACACAGTATAGTAAATTGCCTGCTGTATCCGTTAATGAATAGCTGATTTTACGATGAAAAGGAACGGTACTTGTTGCCTTTTCCGGTGGTTCCGTACTCACAATTCTCGTACTCATGATCTTTCCTCTCCCCATGCGAATGAATTATGATTCATAAACCCATACACGCATTTCCCCTTTAGCCCGATTGCACCAGGCGTAGTAAGGAATGGCGGTAATTTGTTGAGGAACACATTCAGGAGGCTCCGAGCTATATAATGCATTCGAATTTTTTAGCCGGTATCCCTCTATGGTCAGCTTTACAACGCCACCCAGCAGGTTTTCGCTGAACTCTTCCGTAATGAGGCTATCCTTCGTCAATCTTAATCCTGCCAAATTCGCTCCATTATCTACTTCTTCCAGACAGAACACGACTGGGCCGCGTTGGAGAGCAATTTGCTGCTGGTTCATAGAGACCAGCGGATTGCTTCGAATGCGTTCAACTGGCATAGCCAAATGCAGAGTTACCACATCTCCGTCCTTCCAAGTACGCTGAATCTCGATATAGCCATTTTCCAGATGGTCTAATGATATAGCTTCCCCATTCACTTTCACCTCTGCCTGCTTGCACCAACCCGGAATCCGCAGTGCCCATTTGAAGGAAGTCGGCTCTGTTAAGTGGATCGAAAAGGTTAGATCCGCATCCCATGGATAACGATGAGTTTGTGTAATCTCAACCTCATGACCAGATAAAGTCATGTTTACCTTGCTGGCAATATACAGATGCGTATACAACGTATCATCCGTTTGGGTGTACATATTGTCCTCGACCGATGCAATCATTCGTGCCAAATTGGGCGGACAGCAGGCGCAGAAGAACCATTTTTGCCGTTCTGTTTTTACATGCTCTTGATCTTTTCTGGATTTTTGAAAAGGATTAACCTCCAGCGGATTCACGTAGAAAAACCGTTTCCCGTCCAGATCCATCCCACTAATCGTTCCGTTGTATAGCGCACGCTCCAAAACATCGGCATATTTCCGGTCTGGCGCTAAGCGCAGCATACGATTGGCCCAAAAGGCCAGCCCTACAGAGGCGCAGGTCTCACAGTACATACTGTCATTGGGAAGATCATGATGGCAAGTGAACGCTTCCGCGTTTACAGTAGAACCGATCCCTGCAGTGATGTACATTTTATGATTCGTTACATCATCCCATAGCGTTTCACAGGCTCGTAACAGGGAAGCATCCCCTGTTTTCGCGGCTAAGTCCGCCATCGCAATATACAGATACACCGCTCTCACCGCATGGCCGACTGCCTCTTTTTGTTCCCGCACAGGTTGGTGTGCTTGCTGGTATTCGAAGCCTAAGCCAAAATTAATGTTGTTATCATCATTCCAGGTGGGCTCTGTTTGAATATGTTTTCTCTTTTCTTGTTCCTCTGCAAAGTAAATAGGATGCTGTCCCCGCTGTTCAATAAAATATTGCGCTAATTTGAGATATTGATCCTTTGCAGTTACGTCGTATAATTTGATCAAGGCCAACTCAATTTCTTCATGTCCCGGGTAGCCTTTCCGTTTCCCTTCTTCCGTACCAAAAATCTGCTGAATCAGATCTACGTATTTCTCCATAATGTGAAGAAACTTCGTTTTGCCCGTCGTTTCATAATAAGCAACAGCCGCTTCTATAAAATGCCCTGCACAATACAGCTCATGATTATCTCTTAGGTTCGTCCAGCGATTGTTGGGTTCCTTGAGCAGATAGTACGTATTCAGATATCCATCCTTAGCTTGAGCTCTTCCCAACAATTCAATTACTTCATCAGCCCGCTCTTCAAGCGCAGGATTCGGATGATCTCTTAAGCTAAAGGCAACCGTCTCCAGCCATTTGGCAAGGTCACTGTCCTGGAAAACAGTTCCATAATATTCCCCGCTGGATTCCCCAGCCGCAATCCTAAAGTTTTCAATCGCGTGACTGGGTTCTGTATCTGGTAATTCATCATTTAATGCTTTCCACTGATAAGGAATAACCTCTTCCGCCACAACCTGCTTATACTTTTTCCAAAATAAATCATCAACGATGACATGCTTAACTGGCTTTGCCGTTTTCATTGGATAAACATCCCTTCCTGGAAATAGAACGCTTTCATTTTTGAGAAAATAAGGATAAAGTAATGATAATATCGTACAGGCTAACCTGTGCTCCCCTTGCTACAGTCCTTATTTTATCAACCTGAATTTATAAAAAAAATCGCGATCTTTAACTAAAACTTATACGATTTCACACACAAAGGAGCTGGCTTCCATGAGCAAAACAGATTTTCTATCCTTCCTTGTCCCTCCGCTGCCTTATTTCATTGAGGGGAATTTTACTACATATCAAAAAGGGGACTGGCACCCGAATCGGTATAATTTAGGTTATTTTGACGTAATAATCATTAAAGAAGGATTGCTGCACATTGGCGAAGAGGACGAAGTGTGGAAGGTAACTGAAAATTACGCTCTCATTCTTGAACCGGATAAACATCATTTTCCCATTGAGGCATGTACAGAACAAACCTCCTTTTACTGGTTCCATTTTCAAACCAATAGCATGTGGTGCGCACAATCCTTGCCCAATCCTATTATACCCAGCACCCCCATTCCCGAGCTGCACTTTCATTCAGAACATACGACCATTCATTTGCCCAAAATTCAAAAAGTGGTGAATCCACATGAGCTATTTTCGAAATTAGACTATTTACTAGCCTCTACTTTAAAACCTAGAAAACTGGCACTATGGGAGGCCCAACAGACGTTTGTGAATGTTTTTCAGAGTTTGGAGTATGATCAGAATAATAAAGACAGCTCCTCTAAGTTGGCGGAACAGATCGAAATATACCTAAAACAGAATTACAAAAATACAATCACCAATAAAGATTTGGAGACCCATTTTCACGTACATCAGAACTATCTCGCCAGATGTATGAAGGTCGCCTTCCAGCGCACACCGCTTGAGTATTTAATGGATTATCGACTGGACCAAGGGCGTAGTCTTTTGCTACAAACCGACTGGTCCGTCCAACAAATTACCGAGGAAACAGGATTCTCCCAAGCAAGCTATTTCTCCAAATGCTTTAAAGAAAAGTTCGGAATGTCTCCAAAGAATTACAGACAACAATACTGGAAGCCAGTCCATTGAATGCTTACACCTCCTTTACATTCCTTTTACATTTTCATTGTATCCTTTTGATATTCTCGCTTTATACTGAGTCGGTTATATCATTTTCACTTCAGAAAAGGGGCATACATATGAAGTCAACTAAACTAGCATTATTAGCCATTTTAACGGGGGTCCTGGTATCACCAGAACTGACCTATGCGGCAGACATTCAGCCATCCGGGTATGCACCACTACGGACACAGGCAGATAAAATGGGGGCGACAATTACATGGGACAGTGATGACCAGTCTGTTTTGGTCAAACTGAAAAATGGCATTGTCGGGACCTTTACAGTGGGTGAGAAGCAATATCGTCTAGCTGGACTAAGCGGAAAAGCGGACCGGGAAATTAAAATAGTGAATGGAAATGTATATCTTCCTACAAAACTTCTTACAGCGCTTGAAGCAGAGAACAGCAAATATGCAGATCCTAAGGACGCAGTTCCCACCTATAAAGTAATCCCCTCTGCCGAAACAGAAGCTGTGGAGGATGGAGAAGACGCAGCCGACGACCCTGCAATCTGGCTCAACCCGGCCGATCCAGAGAAAAGTAGAATTTTAGCAACCAATAAAGGCGGCGGGATTTTAGTCTATGATCTGGAAGGCAAACAACTGCAAAACATGAAGGTCGGAAAAATGAATAACGTGGACCTTCGTTACGGTTTCACATTGGGCGGCAAAAAAATTGATATCGCAGGGGCAACCAATCGAACCAACAACACGATCGATATCTTTGCCATTGACGGTGCATCAGGAAAGCTGACCAACGTGGTTGGCAAACCTATTAAAGCATCTATGAAAGAAGTGTACGGATTCAGCTTATACCATAGCCTCAAGACAGATAAATTTTACGCGCTCGTGTTGGGCAAAGAGGGTGAATTTGAACAATATGAGCTGACTGATGACGGAAGTGGCAAAATTGCAGGTAAGCTTGTCCGCCAGTTCAAGCTGAATACGCAATCCGAAGGCATGGTTGCTGATGATGAATATGGTACGATCTACATCGCTGAAGAGGATTACGCCATTTGGAAGTATAGTGCCGAGCCAGACGGTTCATCCGAGCCGCTGCGACGTGTTGATATTGCAGATGGGCGTAGACTTCACGATGACATAGAAGGACTTACATTGTATTACGGTAAAGATGGCAAGGGGTATCTCATGGCCTCCAGTCAAGGAAACAGCAGCTATGCGATCTATGAACGACAAGGTGACAATGCATATATAAGCAACTTTACGATCAGCGCGAGTCCTACCGTTGACGGTACGTCTGTCACAGACGGTATTGATGTTCTTGGCTACGGACTAGGCAAGAATTTCCCTCATGGTATCTTCGTTGCACAAGATGACGAAAATCTTCAAAATGGCAAAAAGTTAAATCAGAACTTTAAAATGGTGCCTTGGGAGCGAATCGCTACGGGAGCCCCTACCCCGTTAACGATAGACGATGGCATCAATCCGCGTGAATTGGTAAACAGAAGCACGCAGTAATGCCCTTCGGGGAAATCAACTCAACATTCCGACTCTATTCATAGAAAAAGAGGTGTTCCAAAAGCCGTAAAACGGCTGCTTGGGACACCCCTTTTTGTTTTTAAGCGGGAAAAGGTTTAAGATCCAGCACCAGCACATTTACCGAGTTGGCCGGTAAGTCTAAGAGGACAGAATCCGTATGAAGCGTAATCTGCTGTTCGGTAGGCACTACCTTCTCATCATTCTTCTTGTTCACGTTAGGTACATGAACAAGCGAGGAATCGCCGGTTAGTGTAATCAGCTTAGCGATGGACTCAACACTCAAATCTTGTAGATTCAGCTGTGTTACCTTATCCACGTTGTCAGCATTCACCAGCTTCACGTATACATGCTCAGCATCTTGGGTTACCGAGTTGAACACGTCTCTGTTGTAAGCCTCCAGCTTGTAGTCCAGCACTTTGCTGGTTGTCTCGCCGTCGGTGTATGAGCAAATCAGATTGCTGCCCGTTTCACCGCCGTAGTTCACTGTTATGGTGTAGTCCGTGTTGTCAGCCAACTCTTCATAGCTAGCTGCTCTCAAGTTACCTGCCGCTGTACTGGAAGAGTAGTCACCCATGGTATAGCCTTCTATGCCTTGCTTGTAAACCTTCACGCCGGTAGCCTTGCCGCCATAGCCGATCGCGTATTCGACGACGTTCTTTTTCTCCGCAGAAATATCCGTGAGACCTGCACCCACATAAAAACCGTCCGTGCCAGAAATACGGGAAGCGATCACCTCTACCTTGTAATTGCTCCAGCTGTCGTTCAAGATGTACAAACCATTCTGACCGCTATCCTGAGCTTTGAGGACAAGCCCCTTGCCTTTCTCCACTGTAGAGCCCACGGAACCGGGAATGACCTGCCAGGCCGAATTCAGTTCCTGGGTGAAATCTTGATCCAGCAGCACACTGCCGTCCTGGTTGGAGGTAACGGTCACACGCTTAATCATAACCTCGGCGTTGCCTGTCGCGATTTCAATTCCACCCTGAGGAATGAGATCCGTTGGCTTGCCATTTTTGTAAGTAGAGAAAGAAGTGCTCAATACTTTATTTCCCAAGTATTTAGCATACATTTGCTGTACATAGTAGTTCGGCGTAAACCACACTGTTTCGTCATCGAACCAGATGCAGTCTGGCGTCCATCTGTAGGTTCCATCTGTCAGCACCTTGTTAAACAGCGGTGCATAGGCAGCCAACCGAACGACATCGGCATTATTTTCGAAGCCCGTCATCACCGCTGCCTCTGCTACAGCGCCTGCCAATGTATTTTTATCCGTTGAGGCGTACTCTCCGACAAAAACCTTTGATGTTGCTTTCCAATTTATACTACCGTCCACGTTATAAGCTCTGTAGTAGTAGTTATAGCGGTCCACGTTATTCAGCAGATACTCGTTAGAACGATAATAGTGCTCGTCTGCAATGGTGTCCATATAGTCCTTTTGCTTCTCATACCAGGTTACAGTCTCCTCCGTCACCTGGTTACCATCTGCAAAAGCAACCTTAGCCGAACCGGTCATATTACCGCTTAAGAACTTCCAGCCCTGTTGATATGCATCGTCGTCTGCTTGAGCGCCAACCGTGGAGATGATATGCAGCTCATAACCCGGATAGTTTTTCTCCATATACTCATCAATCGACGTTTTGAACACTTCAAAGTTGGCAAAGAATTCTGTACCCCAGTTCTCGTTACCTACACCCAAATAACGCAGATCGAACGGAGCTGCATGGCCCATTTTTTTACGCATAGCAGCCCATTCATTATGTTCAAAATCCACACTGATCGCAAAGTTGATCAGATCCGTAAAGTTCTTAATGTAGTATTCTCTTAATGCGCCTCCAGCCGGATGAGCGTAATCGGAACGGGCTTGACAGAGAACGCCGCAGGCCATAACCGGAAGCGGAGCTGCATTCAGGTCTTCTGCCAACTGGAAATACTCCATATAACCAAGGCCCATGGTCATCATATAGCCCCATACATTAAAGTTTTCCTTGCGCAGCTCGATATCCCCAATCGATTCCTTCCAATCGTATACATTTTCCCATATAAACGAACCCTCGGAAATACAACCACCTGGAAACCGCAAAAACTTCGGATGCATGCCAACAAGTGCGTTCACCAAATCTTTTCTCAGTCGGTAGTTAGGATTTCCCTGGAAGTTAGCATGTGCCGATGGGGATTGCGCTTCCTCTCCTGCGCCCCATACATCTTGTGGGAATAAAGAAACCATATCAACCGAAATGTCCCCTTCAAATGTAAGCGCCAGCTGCCCGAGAACCGTAGCTGAGCCTGTCAGCACAAGCTTGGAATCGATGCCGTACTTCTTCCACGTGTTGCCACCTTCCACCTGTATCGTAACCGAATCACTAATAGCCTTTTCATTCGAGTCTTGCAGTTGCAGTGTGATTGCCCCCGCTGAATCGGCCTTCGCCCAGATGGTAAACTCATACTTGGCACCCTCTTGGATGGACATGGCACAATTCTGGTTAGAGTCGGAAAAGCCCTTGTTCCGAATCGTTGCACCATCCGCTACCGTCACATAATAAGAGTTCACTTCTTTGTCTTTTGCGCCTAAAAACTCATTTAATCCACCGCTATGTTGTGGAGTCATCTTATCCGTATCACCAGACCAGGCGAACAACGGGTTGCGATTCCGTCCTGTAGAGCAGCCGCATTCACCGGAAGCATGGGAATACGTATCGAACTCGAAAGATTCAAAGGAGCGATTCTGAACGAGTTCTGCATAAATCCCGCCATCTGCTGCGTTATTGATATCTTCATAGAACAAGCCGTACATCACTTCGCTGACATCAAGTACTTCCTTATTTCCATGAATGGTCAGCGTGTACGGAGGCAGCTGTTCAGGAAGAACGGACACTTCAAAGCTTTCTTCAATCTGGCTTAAGCCCTTCGTTAACAAAGCTGTGACGGTAACCCCTTGTGCAGAGGTAATCGCCTGCACCTGCCCATTGTCAGAGAGTATACTAGGTTGGCTGGATTTCCAGGTCACTCCTACTCTACCGCCCATCAGAACGGTTGGTAGAGATAAGTCCTTGGTCACAATCGTCGTTGGAAAGGACAAATATTTATCTCTAGCAAGCTTCACGATCTCTTCATCTGTCAACGAATCGCACATGACCTCAATGACTTCATCTGCCGACAAGCCTGCTTTATAAATTCTAAAGTCTGAAACGGAGCCGGCAAAGTCTACATCCGCCGCATGCTGGGAGCGACCGATAAAATTGTTGCTGTAGTTGGACGAGTCCGTAAACGTTTCGAACCATCTACGCAGCTTGGCATAGTTACCGCTGGAAGTTTGGCTGATGGAACCATCCGCTACCACTTCACCATTGACATATATCACCGGGCCGGCACTGCTTAATGTGCCGCCTTCCGTGCCGATCACAGACAGGGCTATGTGCATCCACTCATCCCTGACAAAGCCTCTTCCCGGGTCTACGGATAAATCCGCCTCGGTGAAAAGGGTTCCGCGCAGATTCCGTGTCATGAACATATAGGGTCCTGTATGGGCTTTACCAAAGTCAAAGACACGTTCCCACATATCTGTGAATCTGCCGAAGTTGACCCATGCAGTAACCGTCACACCGGTGTTATCGCTTACATCTTTGAATAGATCGGAAGGAAGCTGGATATACGATGTACCGTTGGGGCCTCCCTCAAGCGTCAAAGCTGCTCTACCGGTAGCATGGGAAATCGCAGGTGTTACTGTGCCTGAAGCAACCCCATCGTTACCTTGCCCTGAGCTATCTTTGCCGACGTTCTCTGCATCATCAAACTTGTAACGCGCAATGATTTGATCTTGGAATTTGGTCATCATCGTTGCTCCTATACCTATAGTTTATTAATGTAATAACTAATTAGTTAATATAAATACATACTATATAGTTATAGTACCTTATCCTGAGTACCTTTTTCAATCCAATAAATCGGATTTATGAAGAAAATACTTGAACGAAATACATAAAAAAGCAGCCATCACAGAAGATACTCTGTGATAACTGCCTTTTGGCTTACAGGATTACTTGACCCAGTCGGAGCTTTTCTGAAATAAAGAAGTTTGGCCGTAGCTATGTTATCCGTTCAATTTTTGTCCACAATTCGGACAGAAGTTAGCTCCTTCGTTTTTTGTACCGCAATTCGGACAAAAATTGGGCTTATTACCGTCTCCAGATGGAGCGGGGGCAGCAGGTGTAGGCTGAGTCTCAGCCGAAGGATTTGGGTTCGGGTTCAAATTTTTCATCATTTCATTTGCTATATTCATCCCCATCATCATACTCGCCATATCCGAAGCAGCACCGCCGCCTTTTACATTACCCGATGCAATCCCGTCCGTCATCGTCACTTGTTGGTACTTTTGCAGATTACCGATCATTTCATGAGAGGCTGTCTTCGTAATCATATCTTGGATCTCTTGAGGATAATTGAAGCTCATCACATGAAAGCCAGTAATCATCATACCGTTGTCCATCACTTGCATATCCAGATCTTCTTGAATACCTTTTGAAATGTCAGAAGCATTCGCCTGCAGATTGAACATGTCCTTTCCTTCTCTGCTAATCCACTTCATCAATAACTGATCCAATACCGAAGTAATCTGTATTTTCACATCCTCAACTAGATAACTGTCCTTCACTCCGGCAATCTTATCGATGAGCGTAACATAATCGTTCACTTTAAAATTAAATGTACCATTAGCACGAATCGGCATACCACCTGGCAGCTGGGGCGTCGGGATCAGCACTGGATTCTGCGTCCCCCATTTGACCGTAAACTCCTTCGTATTAACGAATAAGACCTCTACCCTCATGCCACTGTTAAAACCAAATTTAAACCCTTTTAAGGTGGATAGAAATGGAATAATGTCAGAGTCCATGTTATACGACCCTTCATTCTCGAAAATACCCTCTATCTTTCCATTATTTACAAAAATCGCATCTTGACCGGAGCGGATGATTAATTTACTGCCTTTTTTAATTTCACGGTTGCTCCACTTCCAGAAAATCATATCATCCCTAAATTCTTCCCACTCTACAACATTTGCAAATTGATTTCTGAAGAACCCCATACTGTATCCATCCTTTCAGTTTAGGATTTTGCAAAATTCGATTTCAGTCGCTCCAAAGTGCAATATATAGACGAACTAGACCATTTCGATCTATATATTATTTATTGAAAGTCGCTTATTGGATTTTTACAAAATCCTCAGTTAAAATGATCCTCTGCTACCGCTATGCGAATGACCGCCGCTGGTAGTCCCACCACCACCGCCTGAGCTGCTGCTACTGCTGCTCTTTTCAATCTTCCGTTTCGTTGTCGTTGTGTGAAGATACTGATCTCGATGCTCCAGAACTCCCGAAGCGTTCGCATCCTCGTAGGTCTGTCGATTTACCGTAACCCGACCGCCAGAATTGGAAACCATTTTACCCACGATAATTGCCGCCAATCCCAGGGCAACCGCCAAATGAAGCCAGCCCTTAAAAAATATACTGTCTGGATTCACCCCTGGACGGATCGCCAAATATTTGTGCGCACTTAGAATATACTTTTGAAATGCCAACCCATAGTTACCGTTCGTCAGATCCGGGCTAATCTCATGGCGTATTTTAGTAAGCCTGTCATCATCCAGATACCGTTCTGCCTTATAAAATCCGGCCAAGTACACCTCTCTATTTCTCATATCCATCGTTAAAATGACCGCGTTCCCATGAGATCTGTCATACCCCGGACCATGGTCATCATAAAAATCCTGCGTCATTTTCATAACATCCATATTATCAGGATTGAGGGTAGTATAAATAATAATGTCCGTTTCTCTTTCTGCTCCATATTGATTAGCCATCGTATTCAACACATCATACTCTTCCTGATTGAGCAGACCCGCTTCATCATAAATCAATGGCTTCATTTCTGTCGTTGCTGGTTCGCCCTTCATTTCCATAGGAAGCGCCAGAAAAACAGCAAAGAACAACAAAACGGCTATAATCGCTCTATGCTTTTTCAATAAAATCCCCCTCCCATCATCAACCAAGTGATTAACCTCAATGAAAAGAGAGTAATGCCAAAAATACCTGCAAACCAAGCCGTCACTTTGAACTTGCTAATCGGAGGCTTACCGACTACCTTGCCCGTCTGTCCGTTCATAGCAAACGTATGTTCCAATTGATTATAGTCATAGTGTATGACCCACACCGGGAGCAGGACATAATCCGCTTGTTTTAATGTAGTATCAATTTGCTTTTCCGTATAACTCACGGCCGTATACTCTGACACCGTAGAATGAATATAAGCATCAATATATTCCTTCACTTTTTCTTTAACTCGCGGAAAAAGCTCTTCTTCGTTATAACTGTATTTCTCCGCAATATAACCTGCTAGATATGGCGTTTTAAAGGGTTTTAGCTGATCGTATGGAAAAGGCTCCAATTTATCCATCAGCTCATCGTTCATTTTCTCCGCAGCATCAATCGGAACCTTTACATAATTCAAACGGATTTTCCGATATACATCAAAATGCTTCGTTTCCGTGTATTCGTAGTCTCCGCTCGTATAGGTTCTCACTTGGGTACCTTCACCTTGAACCTCAATTTTATTATGTAATTCATATAACCAGAAGGGCACATACATCCCGGTTATTCCCTTGATTCGGTCTGCTATCATGAACCGATTCGGCGTCAGACGGCCATTCTTGCACCATTTTTTGAAAGCAGCTATGGCTTCTTCCTTACTGATGGAAAAAGGAATAACCTGCGCTGGAGCCAGTTTCCCAGTCAGTCGATCCCCGAGAACCACGGCAGAACCACAAAAGCTGCACACCGTTGCACTCGTCTCCACTTCGGTCATAATCACTGCTCCGCAGTTATTACAATGATATTCATGGGCCTCATCTTCTGAAAAAATACGATTTACCAGAGGATCAGGAATAGATTCGATATTGTCTTCTCTTCCACAACTATGACAGGATAACATCCCTGTCTCACCGTCAAAGACCATGCCGCTGCCGCAGTTGGGGCATTTGTATTCGATAACCGGCATCTGCTCACCTCTTCATGTAGATACTGTTATGATTCCTTATGGTTGATTTTTTCTTTAATCGCAGCCAGTTCATCTTCTGCATTCGTACTCTTCTCGTATTGTGCAAATAAAGCATCCAGGTCGTCCTTCGTTCCTGCTCGAAGCTCGGCTATAGCCATCGCTTCATCATACGCTCTGTTCACCTGTTCTTCCATAACTTCGAAAGCAGAATTCTTGCTGCCCATAGAGTTCAAGGTTTGCTGTGCTTTGGCAACCGCCATCTTCCCTTTAAGTTCAGCGCGCCGCGCTTCTAGTTGCCCCATATCGGACACCAACTTCTCCTGCATTTGTTTCATATTTACGGCGTTTGTCGAAGCTACATCATAGGACGTTTGTAATTGTCCCAATTTCTCCGCCTGCAAACCTTTTCTCTCCAAAAACTTTCGAGCTTCCTCTTCATTACCAGCTTCCACAGACTTACTGGCATAATGCTGGAGCTTTTTGATTTCGGCTTTGCATTCATCCAGTGCTCTTTTCGCCCTTCTCTCATCAGCCAAGACTGAGGCCGTCTCCGCTTTCACCTTGCCTAGATCACTGTTTAAATTCCGCATATAATCGTCAATGGTTCTCTCCGGATCTCCCACCTTATCCACTAAGGCGTTAATATTCATTTTCATAATATCCCTAAACCTCGACAAAATCCCCATGATGACCTCCTTCGAAAGGACTACATTCCACCATATCATACATCAAATCCGGTAAAAAATGTTCATCCCAGCCATATATACTGGCCCATTGATCACTTTCAGATGTGTGTTCGTTTTATTATAAAAGCAAAGGGTCCAAAAACCCGCGATAGATTTTTGAACCCTTCTATTTATTGTTCCTGATTATAGTTCTTCATAGGACTTGGGGTCCTGTCCCCATATCCGTCCATTCTCACTGCTAAATGCCGAAATCACGTTCATTTCCTCTGGAGACAACTCAAAATCGAAAATATCCAGATTCTCCGTTTGGTGTTTTAAGGAAGAGGCCTTAGGGATCGGGATTGCTCCAAGTTGGATATGCCAACGTAAAATCGCTTGTGTAGTCGTTTTGCCATGAGCAGCAGCGATTTTCCCAATCTCTTCATTCTCCAGCATGCTGTGACCGCGACCCAAGGGGCTCCACGATTCCGTCACGATGCCCTGTTCAGCATCCTTTGCACGCTGATGCTCCTGATTAAATAATGGATGCAATTCAACTTGATTTAAGCTCGGCGTGACACCTGTTTCTCGAATTAAACGTTCATTATGCTCGGGCAGAAAATTGCAGACCCCGATGGAACGAATATAGCCCCTTTTCTTCGCCTCAATCAACGCCTGCCAGGCTTCAACATATCGATCGATTTGGGGATTCGGCCAATGGATCAGATAAAGATCATAATAGTCCAGACCTCCTCTATATAATGACTCTTCGATCGTTACAATGGCTTCTTGATAAGCATGTCGGCGACCCGGTAGTTTGGAGCAAATCAACAATTCTTCTCTGGGCACAGAGCTCTGCTGGACCGCTTTCCCGACAGCACCCTCATTTTCATAGTTGAACGCTGTGTCGATCAAACGGTAACCTGCATCAATCGCGCCGGTAATCGCCTTGACTCCATCTGCACCCTTAAATCCAGCAGTCCCAAATCCAATGACGGGCACTTTAGTGCCATCATGCAATACCTTCTCCGGAATTTGTTGGTTCATATTAACAGCCTCCTTTACTATTCTCATATAACATAACACCTCTTCAAAGCACCGGCAAAATATAGAAATCCATTCCGTTCCCTATATATGTATATACCCACTAGTTCGTAACTTCCCTACCAAGTTCTCTGTGTGCTAAATCAAAAAGCGCCTGATCCCCATTGAAATCATACTTGAAGTCAAGGGGTCAGGCACTTGTTCCACTACCAAATCATATATCCCACTTCATACTTAATGGCTTGGTTGTCCAACACAAAGTTGAAGTGTCTGTATTTTTATTTCAAGCCTTTCCATACCCAGTTCTCTACCTCTGGCAAATCAATGCCCTCTTCGCGAATGAATTGATGATGTTTCTTAACCGTAGCATCCATTTCATCCACAATGTTGGTGTACTTCTCAGCGTCAGGTAAGTTGAGAACAGCTTCCTTCACTAAGTCAAAACGATCCATTTGATTCAATACACGCATATCAAATGGTGTCGTAATATCGCCGTTCTCACGGTAACCATGTACATGCAAGTTATGATTGTGACGATCAAAGAACAGATCTTTGATCAGACCTTCGTAACCATGGAAAGCGAAAACAACTGGCTTGTCTTTTGTGAAAAAATGATCAAACTCGGCGTCGGATAATCCACGTGGGTCTAGTTTTTGACTTCTCAGTTTCAGCAAATCTACCACGTTGATGTACCGAATCTTCAAGTCAGGCAATTTTTCATGCAAAATGGAAATCGCAGCTAAACTTTCAATCGTTGGCTCTGTACCAGCAGAAGCAATGACAAGGTCAGGTTCTCCACCTTGATCTGTACTTGCCCAGTCAATGATCTTCAACCCTTTATCCACCAATTCTTTCGCTTCATCAGCACTAAACCATTGTGGACGTGGGTGTTTAGACGAAACAATCAAATTGATCTTTTGACGGTCGTTTAAAATGGTGTCGAAAACAGCCAACAAGGAATTGGCATCCGCTGGCAGATATTCCCGAATAAATTCTGGTTTTTTATCAGCCAAATGACCTAACAAACCTGGATCTTGGTGTGTATACCCATTATGATCCTGTTGGAATACTGTTGAGGTTGCTACGACATTCAATGATGGGATATCTGCACGCCATCCTTGATCCGTTGCTTTACGCAGCCACTTAAAGTGTTGGGTGATCATCGAGTCAACCACACGCAGGAAGGCTTCGTAACTTGCAAAGAAACCATGACGACCTGTTAATACATAACCCTCCAGCAATCCTTCAGCTTGGTGTTCGGATAATTGAGAATCAATTACGCGCCCATAGGATGATAAGAATTCATCATTAGGTTCAATAATTTGGTCCATCCATTGGCGTTTGGTTACTTCAAAAACAGGAGCCAAGCGGTTAGACATCGTTTCATCCGGTCCGAAGATTCTGAAATTACGATTTTCTTCATTTAAGAGAACCACATCTTTAACGTATTTCCCTAAAACCGACATATCTTGCGCAATCACTTTACCCGGTACGGAATTATCCAATGCATAGTTACGGAAATCCGGTAATTTCAAGTCTTTAATGAGGTTACCCGCATTCGCAACAGGGTTCATTCCCATACGTTTATCGCCTGTAGGCAGAATTTCAGCAAGCTCAGAGTTTAAACGACCGTTTTCGTCGAACAATTCCTCTGGTCTATAGCTATTCAGCCATTCTAACAAAGCAGGTGCGTGCTGCATATTTTTTTGATCAACCGGAATTGGAACCTGATGGGCACGGAATGAATTTTCATTCGGTACGTTGTCCCATTCCTTCGGACCTGTCCAGCCTTTAGGTGAACGGAATACAATCATCGGCCACGCCGGACGAGTAAGGTCATTATTTTCACGCGCATTCTTCTGAATAGCTTCAATCTTCTCGATGGCCGTATCCAATACTTTCGCCATTTCTGGATGCATGTGATCCGGATTTTCACCTTCAACAAAGAACGGTTCCCAACCCAAACCTTTAAAGTATGAGGTCAATTCTTCTTTCGATTGACGAGACATAATCGTTGGGTTACTAATCTTAAAGCCATTCAAGTGCAAGATTGGCAGCACTGCACCATCTGTGATGGGATTGATAAATCTGTTAGAGAACCACGAAGCGGCTAATGGGCCAGTTTCAGCTTCGCCATCACCAATAACAACAGCCGAAATCAGATCAGGATTATCCAGAATGGCACCTACACCATGAGAAAGGGAGTAGCCTAATTCTCCACCTTCATGGATAGATCCAGGTGTTTCAGGAGCAGCATGTGAAGCAATACCGCCAGGGAAAGAGAATTGTTTGAACAATTTCTTCATACCTGGGATATCTTGTGTAATTTGCGGATAGATTTCAGTGTAGCTTCCATCCAGATAAGAATTTGAAACCATAACCTGGCCGCCGTGACCAGGACCTTCAATGTAAAGCATGCTCAAATCATATTTATTAATAACACGATTTAGATGTGCATAAATAAAGTTTTGGCCCGGAATTGTGCCCCAGTGTCCAATAGGCTTAACCTTCACATCTGAATCTTTTAAAGGCTCTCTTAACAAAGGATTATCTTTTAAATAAAGCTGACCTACCGAAATGTAGTTCGTTGCACGCCAATATGCATCAAGTTTTTTCAAATATGTTTTAGATGAATAATCTGCTAACACGGGTGATAATGACATTGTGTCCACTCCCTAAGTAGTTTGGTTTGTAATTTATTTCCGGAAATTTCATCTACATGTCCATCATAACGCTACGCCAATTTAATTCAACCTTTTTCACAAGTGATACGGTCCAATTTTGTGAAATTTTGAACATACTATGAAATATAAATTAAAAAGACAGTAAAAAAGCTCTTACATTTAAATATATAGAAGTATAAACCAATAAAATTTGTATTAAATGAGGCAATCGCAGGCTTCAATCCTTTTTTCAAAACCATAAAAAAAAGACCGGAGAATTCTCCAGTCTTATCATTAGTGAACCGATACAAAGGTATTAAATTTCAAATATTTATAATGAAATCGCATATGAGAAAACTCAAATGGCGTACCGTTATCTAAAAAGAACACACCTTCCATAATACCTACAGGCTCATTTTCATTTAAATGTAGTAGCTTTTGATCATTCTCTTGAGACGGTTCTGCAAAAATGGATAAAAAAGATTTGGTGACGGCCAAGTTCCGCGAGTCTTCCAAATAATTAAAAATGGACCCCTCGATAATTGTCTGATTTAAATTTTGGACAATTTTAATGGGGATATAGCCCGTTTCAATCATAAATGGATCATCATCAAACAGACGTAAGCGGACAATTTTGTAAACAAAATCATGAGTCTCCAAGAACAAATCGCGCTGTAATTCTTCTGTTGGCGGAATGACCTCAAAACTCAATACTTTGATTTTTGGCTTTTTACCATGCATTTGAAAATTATCAGTGACCCCTAAATTAGAGCCTTCGTAGTTAAAGATAGATTCATTTCTTATGTATAATGGATTTATAAATGTCCCGGAACCTTGTTTTTTGAAAATAATTCCGACATTCTCCATTTTAGTCAGAGCACGTTTAATTGAACTACGACTAACCTGGTAAGTCTCACTAAGACTACGTTCATCTGGCAATCTCATATCTGCAAACTTTCCCGCAAAGATTTTCATCTTGAGATCGTCAATAATTTGCTTATAGACAAATTGTGTCATATAGTACTCCTCTTTCAGGTCTTCTATAACTCTATATAGTTTACCATAACTTGCCCATTTCATCTCATGTTTGTTTCTGTTTGCTGAGCGGGCTTTCAGCGGATAGGAAGTGACCTCGCTTTTACTTTACATCTCTATGCATAATACCATGATTACACATACATAACACCACTGAACGTGCCTGCAAAACAGCAGGAAATACAGAACCCCTACCTTAGCATCAGTAATAAAACCAAGCCTGTTTCGAACCTTGAGGGATGTTTGACTAGACCAGGCTACAATCCTTGAATACATTGTTATTATTTATCTTGTTCAAGCGTTTTCTAATAAGAATGGTGGGGGGAGATCATATTGGCTATCCGCTACAGCGTCATCATTCCAACCTATAATCGAGCCCAGCAATTGTTGCTCACACTCGCTTCATTTGAGACACAAACCTATCCAAAGCAACTATTCGAAGTAATTGTAGCTGATGACGGTTCTACAGACGGAACGAAAGAAATGGTCGAAGGCTTCAAAGCATCCTATCCTCTTATCTATGTGTCACATCAGGAACAACGCGGTCGATCTGCCGTTCGAAATTTGGGACTGCGCCGTGCAAAAGGGCTATACATCATCTTCTGCGACGCTGACTTTGTAGTATTACCGGAATTCATTAGGATCGTGAGCCGTTATCACCGTAAATATCCCAAGTCCGTGCTCTCAGGCATTCCTCACTCATGGGACGATGCTTTTACCCATTATTACCCTGACTTTTCACCTGAAGAAAAAGAACAATGTCGCAACATACTTACGCAGTCCAACTTATGGAATGCTGACTATGAAGCAGCGAACGAAATTACTCCAATCATAACCCCTGAAGATATCCTTCACCAAACGGGTGCACTGTCTAAAGTAGTTAGTCCCACAAGGGTACCTCCCAATACGCAGAAACAATTTGCCTCAACGGACGTTGCCCCCTGGATGCTGCTGGTTACTCGTTGTGTAGCCATCAGACGCAGCCACTTGATTCGTATTGGAGGTTTCAATGAACGGTTTGTGCTGTATGGACTCGAAGACTGGGACCTTGGCTATAGACTGCATCGCTTGAAGATCCCTTTTTATTGCATCAAAGAGGTGGTCGGATACCATCAGGAACATCCAACCTATCTTAGAGGTAACGTTTTAAATACGGAAAACCTGAGAATCATGTATGAAACCTACGGATTCAATGACTCCTCGTTAAATTTATTTGCCCTTATCCCTCCATCCGAGGATTTTGAGACCTACAAAAATACGTTGCGGGTATTGCGCAGGGGATTCCGCTCTAGGTTAACACGCTCATCAGCACTGTTATTAAGAAGAACACTACGCATTGCAGCCAAACAGTTCTACGATCAAAGCCATACTCATGCATACAAAAAATCATTACACTTGATAAAAAAGAAAGCAGAGAATCGGAAAAGTCGAGTCGCTCACGTGTTACGAGAAATGCTGGTGAAGTCTGAAAAGCTGGTGGAATAGCAAGAGCCCGGAAGGCCCCGAAACACATGAATTTTTCCCGGAATAAAAAGACTCCTCCATATGAGAGCAGGCCATACTCGGCAAGCTGTCTTATGGAAGAGTCGTATGCAACTTTTACTTACTGTTGTTTCCCAGTTAATGTTCTCACTTTAATAGGGTGCAGATTCGCCTCGATTTGAGCCCGCTGCGGTTCATACCACTCTGGCAGCATTAATTTCTGCCCCAAAGATTCAGCAGGTTCATCGTTAGCAAATCCCGGTGGGTCTGTAGCAATTTCAAATAGGATGCCGCCCGCTTCTCTGAAATATATCGCATTAAAATATTGGCGGTCTATGATTGGAGTCGGCTGATAGCCATAATGCTGGACTGCGTTTCTCCATTCTTCATGCTGTTCAAAATCTTTTGCACGCCACGCAATGTGATGTACCGTGCCTGCTCCACCAAAGCCTACACCCATTTTGGCGAGCGGAACATCTACGATGTTGCCGATTTCTCCTACGGACTGATAACGGGCATATTCGGCGTCTTCAGCGATTTTCGTAAATCCGAGTATGCTCTCCAATGCATCCATCGTTCTCTGTGGATTGACGCTAAATAGCACGGCACCTCCAAACCCCTTAATTGCTTTATCAGCCGAAATGCCACCGTAAGACCAAGTACTATTCGCTCCCGCTTCACGTTCAACAAGCTCAAGGCGTAAACCCTCATTATCCTCGAATTGAAGATATTGTTCAGAAAAACGGCTCGTTTTCGTAACTTGAATATCAAAGCTTTGCAAACGATGCTGCCAAAAATCAAGTGAACCTGGGGGGACCACATACGAGGTTATCCCCACCTGGCCACCTCCGATTCGTCCTTTGGGAGTCCCTGGTGCAGGAAAAAAAGTAATGATCGTTCCAGGACTTCCTGCCTCGCTACCAAAGTACAAGTGGTAAACCTCAGGAGCATCGAAGTTGATTGTTTTCTTCACTAACCGAAGTCCCAGGACGCCGGCATAGAAGTCGTAGTTTTCCTGCGGATTACCGGCAAAAGCTGTAATATGATGGATACCTGTAGTTTGAAGTGACATATGAAGCCCTCCTTTAATCGTAGGAACCTTTATTTTTGATTATTGATGACTTTTAATGACCTAAACATCATGTTTTATCTAAGTAATGCATCGATGGAATATGAACCTGCCCCTGTTAACGCAATACCAATTACGACTGCAATAAGAACTAGCGGATATTCATAGCCATTAGCTGTTGCCCAGATCCCGTTTGGACCATGTACTTTGAAAATTGCTCCGAGCATAGTCACCGTAATCAACAATGCAGCCAGTGGTGTGAGCAGTCCTACTGCAAATAGAGCTCCTCCCAACAATTCCATCAACCCGGCAGACACTGCCATAAATACTCCGGGCTTAATGCCGATCGATTCCATCCAACCGCCGGTACCTTTTGGACCATAGCCGCCAAACCAGCCAAAAAGTTTCTGTGCTCCGTGCCCCACCAATAACAATCCAACCACCAAACGTATCAGTAACAATCCACTTGCCAACATAAAAATCACTCTCCATATTATATTTATTTAAAGATTATTGAATTAGAGATATTAGATAAAATTAAATTCATTGTTCAGCGATTTGAGCCTGTTCTTTTTTTAGTTTTTCAGGCGTAACATCGTCTCCATTCGGATCATAGATCGTAGCATTCAAGAGAATGCTTTGTACAGAACCCCGAAAGATTTGAAGGTATTCTTTGCGAAGATCCGTTTGTTCCGTTTTTTCGATTTCAGTCAACCCAACTTCTTTCGTTTTTTTTGCAAGCTGATTAATTCTTTCTAAAATGGTGATCATGTGTATACCTCCTTATTCAAAATTTTCTGGTTGTTTTACCTTTAATTTATTTATCTTGATATAAAGATATAATACTTTTCTATCTGTGTCAATACTTTTTCAAAAAGAAAGAAAAGTATGACCTCCCAATCCATTTATGAGGTATCCATAGGGCAATATCATATCAGCGGCTAAAACAAAAGGTTATCCTACAACAGCCCTGTTCAACTGTTGCAGAATAACCTTTGTCCTATAGCTTTGCTGTTACGTATGCATTATATCGGGTAAGACATTAATCCAAGGAATCTACAAGATTCTTAACTTGTGCATGGAGATTCAATGCATTCAAAATAATCGTTATAGCCTCCGCACGTGTGGCATTACCCTGTGGATCAAATACGCCAGCACTCTTGCCAGTGATGATACCGGCTTCTGCGACATCCTTAATTGCGCTCGTTGCATAGGAGCTTGCACTCGATAAATCTGTAAAGCTGCCTTTGGAATCATCTTTATTCACGCCATTCAAGTTCACAATGCGGGATAGGATGATAACTATTTCTTCACGGCTAATCGTTTGATTTGGTTTGAAGGTTCCATCGCCATACCCACCAATTACCCCTGCGCTGGTGAGCTTCTCAATAGCTTCCTTAGCCCAGTGACTGCTGATATCGCTCATAGCAGCGGAATGGTCGGCATCCCCGCTAATATCGAATACGCGAGAGACAAGCATTGCGAACTCCGCACGTGTAATATTGCCATTAGGTTTGAACTGTCCATCCCCATAGCCTTTGATCATCTGCAGCTTCACAAACGTATTGATCGCCTTTTCAGCCCAGTGTCCTTTAATATCGGCTAGTTCAACCTTGACATTAGCTTGCTTAGCTTCCGCTACCTTGGACTCAATAGCCTTAACTGAGCTTGCTACATTAACAATGCTGCTCTTGAACACATCAATAGTAGGCTGCACAGTTTCAGGATTCGATGCCGGAGCAGGCGACGTGGTCTCTGTTGTTGATATAGTCGATGCAGATGACGCAGATGATGTATCCGTTACTGATTTATCTTTCTTTTTGGACGGTGCTGTTGGCTTGACTTCCTTGGAGACTGCGGAAGCTACACTGCTACCTGCACCATTTTCAGCTTTCACCGTAAATGTATATGTGGTGCCATTGGTCAGCCCCGTTACCGTGATTGGGATTTCCGTTCCTATTGCGGTAATATTTCCTGGCGAGGCTGTGACCTCGTAGCGTGTTATCAGGCTTCCTCCGTTTTCAACAGGGATATTGAAGCTGACCGTCGCTTGTCCATCACCTGCTGATACAGTTACATCCGTTGGCGATGACGAAATCGTTTTAGGTGTTTCGCTCACTTCATTGGAAACAGCACTCTCTCCTCCTGGGTTGGTTGCTTGTATAACAAAATAGTATGTGGTGCCATTTGCCAATCCTGTTACATCATAGCTGTATACTGAACCAGTTACCGTGGCTTCTTCTGATCCATAAGCTCCGGAAGCCGTACTTTTGAATATTTTGTACCCCGTGGAATCCATCATCGGATTCCATGTAAGACGTACTTGCGAGTTTCCGGCTGTAGCGGGCAGCAATACCGGTACTCCAGGCACTGGAACCTGAGGCGTTGCAACCGCTTCATTGGAGCTATCGCTGCTGCCTCCCGCGTTGCTTGCCTTGACTACATAAAAATACGTCACACCGTTCGTTAAACCTGTTTCCGTATAGCTGTAGGTCGCCCCGCTCACAGTGGCAACCGGAGTTGACTCATAGGACCCCACTGTTGTTCCCTTGTAAACATCGTAGGTGACTGCTCCCGCAACACTGTCCCAGCTTAACGCAACTTGTCCGTTACCCGGTGTCGCGGTGAGTCCTCCGGGTGCGGCAGGCGCATTAATATGTGGCTTTGCGTTCACTTCACTGGAGAAAGAGCTATCCCCGTGCTCGTTACTAGACTTAACCGCAAAATAATAAGTTGTACCATTGGTCAGCCCTGTTACTGCTGCGGTTGTGCCGTTGACCGTCGCAACCGGAGCTGCATCGTATACACCTGGCGATGTGCCTTGATACACTTTATAGCTTGTTGCATCCAACACGCTGCTCCAGTTTAACGTTACTTGCTCATCACCTGCTGTAGCTGCAACGTTGATTGGCGCATTCAGCGTAGTATTGTATAGCTGGAATTCTGTAATGTCAGGGAAAAAATTCCACGAATTAATCGTAACCTTCACATATCTTGCACTGACAACCTGAGGCAATGTTTTTTTGATAATTACATTCGTATTCCCAGTTACTGTATCCACCGCAGTCCAATTGGAATCATCATTGCTTATTTCTAAGGTAATTCCACTGTTGTACCGGTCTGGCAATGTCTGTACCAAATAACTGTTAAACTGTGTTACCGAGCCTAAGTCAACCTTAAGCCAAGGAGTACCGCTTGCGGAAAAAGGTCCCCACTCGCTACGTGGATCACCATCGACTGCTTTACTTGGAAGAACACCGGCCCAATTACTGCTAGCTGTTGCCGTTTTATTTAATGCCAAGTTAGTAGCGGCTGCATGTGCAGGGGTCACTCCTGCCATAAGAAATAATACCAATAACGAAGAAATATACCGTCTAATCATCTGTTTCTTTCACTCGCCTCTCGTTATATTCTATGATGATGTTCATACGAGTCTTCAACCGGACTATTGATCTACATACCTAACGTTCTTATCTACTCTCTTTCGTTGCAGGACCTCTGCTTGCTGGCACTTGATTCATGTATCGGCTGAACCCTACCGTCTTCATTGCGGGATGGAAATGCCTCCGCTTTCTATATTCGATGGTTGCCCTAATCGGCTATATTCTCCATTTTAGCGTCGCTGCTTACGTGCTGCTGCTCGTACTATCCATGTTCAGGACTCCCAACAGCTTTCTTGATTCGCTCGCCCATATTGCCTCTCCCTCCCCATTGCAATACATTCTAGCAAACTGTTCTCACAAAATTCTCACAAAACCACGAGTGGTGTCGAAAAAACAAGAAAAGTGACTATCCCCCTAATAGATTGTTCTACTGGGAATAACCACTTTTTTATTAATCCAGTATTCGGTTTTCGGCAAAATTGTCGGACAAGACCTACTTTGTCCGCTGTTTTCCCTATACATCAGCTTGCGCCCTACTCCAAATAGGACGCCTTCTGGCTTCTCAGCTCCTGCGGTGGCTCCACCCCCAGTTCCCTGCGATAAGAAGCCTCCAGCTGCGCGTAATGCTTGAGCATTTTCTCCTTTTCCCCACTACTTGCATAGATGCTCAGCAAAATCTGATTCATCTCCTCATGCAGGGGATACATAGTCAAATAACCATCCATTCTCTGCTCCGCTTTTTCCCAATCCTCCCTGGCAAAATCCTGTTGGATCAAACTGCGTACCAGCGTTGTGTACTGTTTGTAGAATACTTCCTCCAGCGGAGCTTTCCAGAAGTAATCTTTTCTCTCCAGCAGCGGGCCTTTGTAGAGCGAGCATACATGCTCTGCTTGAGCCGCATCTTGAAGCCCTAATACACGAGTATAGTCGTACCCCTCATATTCCAGCACATCGTACGTTAGATCCGATGGTTCCAGCATGTATCCTTGATTCGTTTTCTGAATCTCCATACCCATTTCTTGCTCTTTCAACAATTTCTTTAAACGATACATCGTATTATGCAAATTATGTGACGCTCGATCCTCGCTCATATCCGGCCACAACAAATCTGTCAACCGCCACTTGTTGAGATTTTGACCCGGATGACAGAGGAAATAAGCGAATAATTCCTCCGTCTTGCGTGTTGGGAAGCGAATTAGCGTTCCTCTCGGACTTCGAACCTCGAATCCTCCAAAGCACCGAATTGAGGGCAGCCCCACCTGTTGTTTAGCATCACCGACAGGCCGATGCAGCTTAACCAACCGGTTTGCGACCCGCTCAATCGCCACAGGTGTCACAGGCTTCAAAATATAGTCGAAGGCATAAACCTTAAATGCATCCAACGCATAATGCTTGTAAGCCGTCGTGAAGATGATTTTTGTCTGCTCCGATGCTTCGTAGATATTCTCCGCCAGCTCCAGCCCATTCATCTTTGGCATTTCCACATCAAGGAAAGCAACGTCCGGCCGAAGCACAGGCAGGCTAGCCAGCGCCTCAAGCGAGCTTGTAAAAGCACCTATGATCGTAAAGTACGGGTTTTGCCCGATAACATGTTTCATTAAATTCAAAATCGGTATTTCGTCCTCCACAATGACCACGTTAAACAACCCTACTCCTCCTCCGTTTTCCCGAACCGGTCATTTCGTTATTCCTTACAGGCAAATACATCGTTATTTTAGTTCCTCTTCCCATATCGGAGCTGATGTTTAGCGTTGCCCCTGGGAGAGAGTCCAGACGCTTGCGTATATTATGAATACCGATGCCGCAACCCTGCAAGTCCCCTGTGGACATGCGGTACAGCAGATCCTCCGATATGCCGACACCGTCGTCTTCTACTACCACCCGGATATAACCGTCAACCTCGTTGATAGCGAGCGTTACCTTGCCATGTCCTTCCTTCTCGAATAAACCGTGCCGAATCGCATTCTCGACAAAAGGCTGTATGCATAAAGGAGGAATTTCCAAATGCTCTATACGTTTATCATAGTGAAAATCGTAGTCGAATCGCTCTCCGAAACGGGCTTTTTCGATCTCAACATACGCCTGTATCAGCTCTATTTCCTGATAGAGAGGGACGAACTGCGTCGAAGAATCCATGTCCAGGATGTAGCGCAGGTACTGACTGAGCATCGATAACAAGTACGCCGCTTTTTCCCCATCCGTATAGCAAAAAGAAATAACACTGCTCAAGGCGTTGTAGAGAAAATGCGGTTTAATCTGGGCTTGATGGAACGCTTGCTCATTGCGAATTGCTTCCTGGAGTGATGTTTTCACAGCGATCAGGGTTTGGATTCTGGCAATAAGCGTTTCCGCCTCAAACGGCTTGGTCAAATAATCGTTGGCCCCGGCCCGGAAGCCGAGCGCAATATCCTGCGGCGTATCCTTAACCGTTGCGAACAAAATGGGCAGGTCGAGAATGGAGTAGCTGCTGCGCAGTTTCTGACACAGCTCAATGCCCGAAATCCCCGGCATCATCACATCGAGGATAACAAGATCCACTTGCGGGTACTCTTCTACCTTCTCCAATGCTTCTTTTGCCGAGAAAGCGGTAACGACATTGTAGCGATGCCGTTTCAAAATATTCAACAAGGTATAGATATTAGAGGCTTCATCGTCAACAATCATTACTGTATGCTCATGCCCATTCCAAATGTTCAGTTCATGATCCTTGTCGGTATAACGCTGCTGCTCTTCCAGCGCATATGCCGTTTCACGATTGGCCGGTATCTGAACTGTACTTGGTAATGTAAACGTCATGCGCGTGCCTTGACCAACCTCTGACCAATCCACCCAAATTTCTCCGCCCATCCGTTCGACTAGCTTGCGGCTAATGTACAAGCCAACGCCCATTCCTGTATATCCATCCTTCGGCAGCGGCCCGTCAAGCTGCTCAAAATATTCGAAAATCACAGCATGCTTATCCTTGGAAATCCCTGTTCCGGTGTCCTCGACGGAAATCGTAACCGTTCCGTGGGCAATGCTCGATACCACCTTGATCAACCCTTCATCTGTATGCTTAATGGCGTTACTAACCAGGTTGTACATAATTTGACGCAGCCGATTCTCGTCCGCTTGCACCCAGACGTCGGGATCGACTTGATTATCCAGCCGCACAGCTTTGCCCAAAAGTTCAAATTGCAGCACGTCGAATACAATTTGCGTTACCATTCTGGCATCCACAGCGGTCGGGTGCAGGCGCAGCTCCCCATGCCTCAAGCGGGTAACATCGACTAAATCGTGAATGAGCATGGACAGCTTGATAGACGTATCCTTGATTAGCGAAAGATTCCGTTTTTGCTTGGGCGACAGATTCTTTTCCTCATCATCCAGCAAATAAGACGTCATATTCAGAATGCCATGCAGTGGAGTCTTGAGCTCATGTGACGTATTCATCAAAAACTCGTCCTTGAGCTGATTGGAGACTGTCAGTTGATATGAAAGAATTTCCGTCTTCTCATAAGCATTCGAGAATCGAACCACGAGCAGGATATTCATGATGATAATAAAACAAACTACTCCGAGTTTTCCCACCAGATCGGTCGAAACCATATTCTCCGAATAGAGGCTTCCGTCCACCAGAAAGATTACCATCGAAACGCTTGCACCAATAAAAAGCATTAACTCCTTCCGATCGGATGAGCCGTCTTGGCTTTGAATGTACAGGTACGCCATTCTGCCAATAATGTATAGGAAAACAATGATTAAATAGAAAAAGAAAACGTATTTCCCCTGGATATGCACATGGTAAGGCAGCGCAACAACCGCCGCAATATATAGGCCTAACGGAGTCAGGATCAACTTCAGCAGCCGAGACGAAATGAGGCGGGCTTCAACCGAACTGAAAAACAAAATGAGCACCACAGCGCCGATAAATTCGCTTAAATCGAGCAGCTTATATGCAATATCAAAAGGGAGGTCAGGCAGTACCCTCTGCAAGATTTTTTCGCCAAAAAGTGCTTTTTCCAATAATAGCAGCAGCAAATACAGCCCGCTGAGCCAATATGTTTTCTCTCTTCGCCCTAAAAGGCTGAAGCTGAGATGATACACGCCAAACATGCCCAAAATTAATATAATTCCGATATCGGTTCCGATCTGTATACTGTTTAGCTTCGTCACATCTTCAGCCAATCCGAATGGGATCGAGCCAGCAATACCACCCGTGACATATACGTAGTTAGACACTTGAATGACAATGTCAATTTCTTTGGCATCCGTGTGAAAAAATGCGCTGTAGGGCGTATTCCCAGGCTGATGATCCTTGATGTCGACTGCTGGGCGCCCACTTTCCCCTTCTAACTTGCCGTTAATGAACAATCGGTGGGAAAGGCGAATACTCCTTATTTTTAAACCTAAAACCTCATCCTTATCTTTAATCAGCACCCTCAACCGGTACGTACCATACCCTGTTCGGTTCATACCGCCGTTCGCTGATTTTCCTCTCCACGTACCAGGTACAGATAAATATGAGACCTCCGCACGCGTCCCTTGACGAAAATCAGCAGGCTCCAATAATTCGCCTTCATAAAATTCCCACTCACCATCCAGATTGACCCATCCCTGCTTGTGGAAATCCCACTTCGACAAATCCAGCACTCCCCGCTTCGCAGGCGGTATGTCCTGATTCGGTATCGTTTGCAAATAAATAGCGACGAACAACGCGATGGAGAGCGAAAAAATCAAGCCAATTCCGATGGCCTTGCGGTAATTCCCCCTGTTAATACATAGCGCCCCCTCGGAATTCATTTCAACACTTTTTATTCTATACATTACGCATTTCACAAAAAAATCACAAGACTGACATAAGTGACATTGGAGATGAGCGTGGGTGAGACTTCAATCCTATACAGATTCCGAAGATGGTCCTGAGGGGTCAGAACAATTTACCATTCTTGAAAAGTTGTCATCACTGGAACAGCGAAAGATCGAACTAAAACGAAGCTGATAGTGTCTCAACCGCGTTATGACCGCAATACCGAATAACATTCATAAACCTATTCTGTAGAAATGATGTCTACATTTGCTCTACAATTTTGTGTAATAAAAAACCAAAAACCCGCTCAATGAGCGGGTTTTTTTAATGGAGGCGAGGGGAGTCGAACCCCTGTCCGAAGATAACGACACATAAGCTTCTACGGGTGTAGTGACAGTTTTGATGTCACCCTAGAAACTCCCTGTCACCGGATTCCCTTCGGGTCAGCCTGGTTATCTTCTTCAGCTCACCGCAGGCGGAGATGAGACAGTGTATCCCACTAAAAGTCGAGCTCCTCGCCAAACACATGGGTTAGGGTTGAGAACACATGTTTAGTTTATTAGTGTAGGTAGATAGGGGTTGGTCAGTGTCTTTGCAATAATAGAATAGAATCTAGTTCTAGTCTTTCCTTATTTATCAACATCAAAAATAATCTATAGCTTTACTTTGCAACTGATTTATTACGGATTGAACCTGCCCGGGAGAAAACCTCAACTCGCCAGATATCTCAAATAAATCTCGATCATCTATCAAAAGAAGTACGACTTGCCTTTCTATTGGCGACAAGTCTTCTATAAAACGATCTACGTCAATAATAGTATCATCATGTGGGATTGAATTTATGAAGTCTAAACGTGTGGAATATTCATTATGGGTAAGCACTGGAGCGTCCAAGGAGAAAATAGATTCTAGTTTTTTTATAGCCCATGCTTCTTTATTTTTTTGCTCCATTATTATTTTCAACTGTAATAAAAAATAGTCTTCGAAGCATCCATATTTCGTTCTATAAGTACGGATAGCATGAATAAGTGCCAGAACACCTTCTGTAGTTCGATCCTCTGGTTCCAATCCTTTATAAGAATTTTTACATTCTTGAATAACAAAGGGAAAAAAGTGTCTAACAACATCATCTTCAGTAATTTTCGCCATTACATTATATCTTTCTTTGGAAGCATGGCACGAAGCCCATTTTTCCTTGGGTTTTTAGGAGTTTTTCTAGGAGTAGATGGTATTGGTTTAGTAGGAACTAACGTAGCCAACCATAGATCATCTTTTTTTTCAACAATATAATTGGCCGGTAGAGAAATTCCACGTATTTCAATTGAGTGAACCAATTCAGGGCCCTTTATCTTTCCATTTTTAAGAACATGATATCCCTTTTCGGGAATCTCTAATAACCCTATATTTTTCCCATCTGGACTTATGCCTACTGTTATTTCCTTAGAAAAATATTCACAGAGCTTACTGTTTAAACAGAATCCCTTGTCTTTAGATACAACTATTGATAAAACCGGCTTAGAAGGGCTAGGTAAAAACCATTCAAATTTTTGAATATCAAACTCTTGATTCTCATTAAAATGATTGCTCATATCTATTTCCCCTTTTTGTATCGATTGTATTCTTCTAAGCATCATACGTAAACTCTAGTATTTTTACTATGATAAATCGCACGTATGAAATATACATATATCGAACGTTTATTATAAAGTTGTTATATTGTTAAAATGTAGTATCTGTAATATGATGAAGTAGTATTGGTCAGATATATTTATCTGTGGATTGAAAAGATATTTGTATTTTTCAAGTTAAAATCAAAAAGGCTACCTTAAAACAGTAACTTTCTGTCTAGGTAGCTTTTTTGATTTATGCATCTGGAAATAATTCACTAAGCTCTATAAGTTGTTCACCATCACCATTTATTATCCTATCCAAATAATCTATATTCTTTGTTTCAAGAAATTCTAAAGCTTGATTAACTTCAGAAATAGATGTAATGATAATGGCATTCCTGTTATCCACTACAATGAATATTTCGAAGGCTTTACTGCATATCGATTTGGATCGAATATTTTTGTACACTTCAGACAGTCCAATGTTTCCCTTCTTATATCCCTTCATCAAGGTAATCCTTTATTTATGTTAAACTTTATAAGCATTATACCTTTGAAAAAGCAGCTGCAATATTCCAATCAATGGGACAAGGCCAACCCTTTCAAAACGCTAACAAATGGATATGAAGATTGCAAGAACTTTACCATAGATATGGTAAACCATAATACGAACTTCAAGAATTGGCTGCAATCATTTAAACCCATTATGTTATCTTGACTGAGTCATAAAAAAGACGCGAAAAAGCGACCTGTTAAGGTCGCTTTTCTGATGCTTAGTATGGAGGCGAGGGGAGTCGAACCCCTGTCCGAAGATAACGACACATAAGCTTCTACGGGTGTAGTGACAGTTTTGATGTCACCCTAGAAACTCCCTGTCACCGGATTCCCTTCGGGTCAGCCTGATTATCTTCTTCAGCTCACCGCAGGCGGAGATGAGACAGCGTATTCCACTATTTGTTAGCCCCTATCCCAGTCACATGGACGATGCTGGGTAGAAGCACGCACACAGTTTCTTAGGCTGCGAAAGCGTAGTTGTTTTGTTGTTTGCCGTTTAATAGGCTTTAGCGTTGATGAAGCGGACGCGTCCCCACTACCCGCTACCCATGCTCGAACTATCCCCGTCGAATCCATAAACGCCCCCTTATTATAAAAGGGCTCCACGGATAAATCCGGAAATACCGGAGCATAAGCATGCATAATATCAAAAGCTGAATTCTAAGATTCAACACTCGAACAAAGTTAAAAACCTTAAAACTGACTACTTCGTTAGTATACCATATTACAGCTCATTACGGAACGAAATGAAGCCATTTAAGCCTTATAAAATAGCACCATTACAGGAACAAGTAACTTCTCCACGTAATTTGTACCATAACCAATAATACAACAACTTATCTCGCAATTTTCTGCTTCTCACGCAAAGCGCGTTGGATATCACGCTGTGCATCGCGTTTAGCGGCAGCATCACGTTTATCATACTGCTTCTTACCTCTGCCCAGTCCGAGCAAAAGCTTGGCATAACCATTGCGAACATAAATCTTTAACGGAACAATCGTGTAGCCTTCCTGTTTGGACAGACCGATAAGCTTGCGAATCTGCTCTTTATGCAATAGCAGCTTACGTGTACGCGTCGGATCGGTAGGATTATTACGATTGCCTTGCTCAAAGGGACTGATATGCATATTGTGAATATGAATTTCGCCGTTACGGATCGTAGCAAATGCATCACTTATATTAGAGCGACCATTCCGTAGAGACTTAATTTCTGTTCCCGTTAGCACCATGCCCGCCTCGTAAGTGTCCTCAATAAAATAGTCATGGGAAGCTTTTTTGTTCTGGGCGAGCACTTTCCCGTCTGCCTTCTTACCCATGAATACCACTCCTTATGAATAACGTAATTCACTCTTGAAATCCAGGTATCAAAATCCGGCTACAAAGAGCCACCTAGAAATATATTGTAACAAATTTCAGATGGTAAAAGCAAGAAAGGTCAAGCCTTCTACATTTCTAATTGCAGTTATATCACACTTAAAGCAAGCGGCTTCCATCCATTACAGCAGACAGAAACCGCTCGTATACCTATCTTCAAATCAGCTTCATTCACTGCAATGAAAGCTCCAACCTTCAAAGCAAGTAAGCTCTAGCTACCTACTTCTTCTTTTTCCGCACAAAGCCCGCGGTGCTATTGCCGCCACTTCCGCCCTTATTCTTCCGCTTGCGACGTGCAGCGCCTTCACCGTTTGGTCTGGCATCACTGCCTGGTGTAGCTGCTCCGCCGATGAAAATACCGCTGGCAGACGTCTTCTTCCGTCGCTTGCTTGCCCCGGATGCTGGCGAGTTATACCCGCCCTTGCCACTGCCAAAGCCGAAGCTGCTAGCTGAGCCGGCTCCAGCTCCGTTTCCACCGCCGCGCCCTGAACGACCTGCAGTGCTAATACCTCCGCCACCTACGCCTGAACCGGCTTCTTTAGGCTTCCCGGCAGCATCACGACCGCCTTTACGCTCTTTGCCAGTCTTGTCCTTGCCACCCTTACGGTCGCGCCCTTCATGGGGCTTGCCTTTACCTCGGCCCTCACCGCCACGCGCAAAACCTCCGCCCTGTCCTGAACCGCTCGTCCGTTCACGGCGTTGCCGTTGCTTCATATCGACAAGTTCAAAGTCAATTGTGTAATCTTCCATGTTTACACGCGCGACGCGAACCTTAACCTCATCCCCAATGCGGAACACCTTGGAGGTGCGTTCGCCAATCAAAGCCATATGCTGCTCGTCAAAGTGGTAATAGTCGTCCGTAAGCGCACTCAGACGCGTCAGACCCTCCACTGTATTGTCCAGCTCAATGAACATCCCAAAGCTGGTTACACTGCTGATGATCCCCTCGAATTCCTCGCCGACCTTGTCCAGCATGTATTCAGCCTTTTTCATCTGCTCTGTATCACGCTCTGCATCCACAGCCACACGTTCACGCTCGGAAGATTGCTGCGCAATATCAGGCATACGTGCAGTCAAATATTCCTGACGCTCGGCTGTTAAAGCCCCGCCATTCTCCAATACCTCACGAATGACACGGTGAATCACCAAGTCAGGGTAACGACGAATCGGCGATGTAAAATGAGAGTAGTACTCCGCTGCTAGTCCAAAATGTCCTGTCGTTTCCGCATCATACTTTGCCTGCTTCATCGAACGCAGCATCATCGTGCTAAGCACGGTTTGCTCCTTCGTACCCTGAATATCTTCCAGCAACGTTTGCAGTGCACGCGGATGAATGGAATTTCCTCTACCTTTAATCTGATGCCCAAAATTAGCCGCGAAAGCCATAAAGTTTTGCAGCTTCTCCGGATCTGGGTCCTCATGAATCCGGTACAAGAAAGGTACTTTGAGCCAATGGAAATGTTCGGCTACCGTTTCATTGGCTGCCAACATAAACTCTTCAATAATTTGTTCAGCTATCGTACGCTCTCTCTTTACAATATCTACAGCTTTTCCTTCATTATCCACAATCACTTTAGCTTCATCAAAATCAAAATCAACCGCACCTCGGCGCATTCGATTAGCACGCAGCTTCAATGCCAATTCCTTCATCGTGCCGAATACATCAACGAGATCCTTGTACCGTTCCGTCAGTTCAGCATCTTCCTCTTCGAGGATTTTGCGAACGTTAGTGTACGTCATCCGTTCCTTCGTTTTAATCACACTGGTGAAAATATCATGCTTTACAACCTTCATATGCTCATTGAATTCCATCTCACAGGATAAAGTCAGTCGATCCACCTGTGGATTCAAAGAACATATTCCGTTCGAAAGTCGATGTGGAAGCATAGGAATGACACGGTCAACCAAATACACGCTACAACCGCGGTTATATGCCTCCTGATCCAGCTTGGAGTTCTCACGCACATAATATCCTACGTCGGCAATATGAACGCCCAGACGGTAGTTCCCGTTCGGCAAGCGCTCTACATTTACAGCATCATCCAGGTCTTTGGCATCCTCGCCATCAATGGTAACAATGATCTTATCACGCAAATCGCGCCGTCCCTGACGTACAATCTCTTCTTCCGTAATCGCGTCGGGAGCCTTCTCCGCTTCCTCTGTCACTTCATCTGGAAAAGCTTCCGGAAGCTGATGCTTGCGAATAACTGACAAAATGTCGACGCCCGGATCATCCTTATGACCCAAAACTTCCAACACTTCCCCTTCAGCCGCTGCTCGTCCTTCCGGATAGCTCACAATACGCACAACAACCTTTTGACCGTTTACGGCTCCATTGAAGCTTGTTTTTGGAATGAAAATATCCCGATTAATACGCTTATCATCCGGCAAAACGAAACCATATGCTTCGTGGCTCTGAAACACGCCTACTACTTGAAGCACTGCACGCTTCACGATCCGTACAACTTCACCTTCTAATCGACCGCCCGCAGGTCCCTTCGAGGACACTCTTACCAGTACCGTATCTCCATTCATCGCACTCTTTAAGTCGTTCGCATGAATATATACATCCGGGTGCTCCCGGTCCTCTGGAATTAGAAAGGCAAATCCCTTGGCATGAGCCTGCAAACGCCCACGCTGCAAATCCATCCGTTCCGGCACGCCATAACGGTTTGTGCTGGTCAGCAGGATTTTGCCCTCTTCCTCTAAGGCATTCAAGAGCTTAAGAAATTCACGGAAATCTTCCGCATCCTTAATATCAAAGTGCTGCTCCAGCTCCTGGTAAGTCATGGGTTTGTATGCAGTCTCGCGCATAAAATCGAGTAGTTGTTGCTCTGTTATCATAATATTGTCCACCTCGGGTGACCTTTAATTTTCAGTAATAAATCCGCATGTCCTTGTTCCTGATACAAGGCTCTTAATATACTCATACCCTAGTATACACGAATTTAATCGACGGCATCCCTGCCTGTCCAAAATCTAAAAAAAGCCCCCGTTTCCCGCGAAACGAAGGCTTAAGGTACATATTTATCTTATTTTGCAAAAAATGCAACTAAAACAGAAACGATCATGAAACCCGCACCCAAAATAGCAGTTGCGCGTTGTAAAATCAAATCCATACCGCGAGCTTTAGTCTTGCCGAACAGATGCTCAGCACCGCCAGAGATGGCACCGGACAAACCTGCACTTTTCCCCTTTTGCAGTAAAACAACCGCAATAACAGCAATCGAGAACACAACGAGCAGCACTTTCAAAAAGATTTCCATGAAAAATCCCACCTCCTGAGCTTATACATCTGTTTTGCAAAACAACACAGCCTCTTTTATGAAAACATGTACATATCATGTTATAAATAGCCGGAAATTAACGCAAAACACTATTTTTATTCTACCACAGCTTCCAGTAGATAACAACAGTTATACAAGTCACTCAACCATTAAGCCTTTGCAAAGTTATAAATTCTCATACACATCAATAATACAAAAAAACAGGCCTACTCGCGGTGGCGAGTAGGCCTGTTTTATTAATGCGTAAAAGCTTTGAGCGTTCAGACTTCGTCATCATAAACCATAAGTCTGAGACGCGTCAGCAATTTGCGCAATATTATTTTTTCAGGTTATAGAAAGATTTCAGGCCGTGGTATTGAGCCAGTTCACCCAGTTGATCCTCAATGCGGAGCAATTGGTTGTACTTCGCGATACGGTCAGTACGGGAAGGCGCACCTGTTTTAATTTGGCCTGCATTTGTTGCAACAGCGATATCAGCGATTGTGCTGTCTTCGGATTCACCGGAACGGTGAGAGATTACAGCTGTGTATCCTGCGCGTTTAGCCAACTCGATAGCATCGAATGTTTCAGTCAGCGTACCGATTTGGTTTACTTTGATCAGGATGGAGTTACCGATGTTTTCTTCGATACCTTTACCCAGACGCTCTGTATTGGTTACGAACAGGTCGTCACCAACCAATTGGATTTTGTTGCCCAGTTTTTCAGTGAGCAATTTCCAACCTTCCCAGTCATCTTCGGAGCAACCATCTTCAATAGTGATGATTGGGTATTTATCAACCCAAGAAGCAAGCAGGTCAACGAACTCAGCAGAAGTGAAGGATTTGCCTTCGCCTTCCAAAGTGTATTTTCCATCTTTGAAGAACTCAGTGGAGGCAACGTCCATACCGAGGAATACGTCAACACCTGGTTTGTAACCAGCTTTTTCGATCGCTTCGATAATAGTGGACAGAGCTTCTTCGTTAGATTTGAAGTTAGGAGCAAAACCACCTTCATCACCAACAGCTGTGTTCAAACCTTTGGAGTTCAGTACGGATTTCAGGTTGTGGAAGATTTCTGCGCCTACACGCAGAGCTTCTTTGAATGTAGGAGCGCCTACAGGCAGAACCATGAACTCTTGTACGTCAACGTTATTGTCGGCATGAGCGCCACCGTTAACGATGTTCATCATTGGCACTGGCAATTGTTTAGCATTGAATCCGCCCAGGTAAGTGTACAGTGGCAAGCCCAGAGCTTCAGCAGCAGCGCGAGCTACAGCCATGGATACAGCCAGAATTGCGTTTGCACCCAATTTACCTTTGTTATGTGTACCGTCCAATTTGATCATCAGCGTGTCGATTTCTACTTGGTTCACAGCATCCAAGCCGATTACTTCAGGAGCAATAATTTCGTTCACGTTTTTAACAGCTTGCAGAACGCCTTTACCCAGGTAACGGGATTTATCGTTATCACGAAGCTCTACAGCTTCGTGAGCGCCTGTGGAGGCACCGGAAGGAACGATAGCACTACCGATAGCACCGGATTCCAGATATACTTCAACTTCAACCGTTGGGTTACCACGGGAGTCGAGGACTTCGCGAGCGTACACGTCAGAAATAATAGTCATTTGTACTTAATCTCCTTTGTGAATCATGATTTATTGGTCAAGCCTATACTTATTAAATCAAGCTTACTTGCGGGATGCAATCATAGATTTTCCTGTCATTTCCGCAGGTTGCGGAAGTTGCATCAAATCCAGAAGCGTCGGAGCTACGTCAGCCAGTATTCCATGCTCACGCAAAACGATATTTTCGTCAGTCAAAATGAATGGAACCGGATTAGTTGTGTGAGCTGTGAACGGACGTCCCTGCTCATCAATTTCCATATCCGCGTTACCATGGTCAGCAATGATAATAACCACGCCGCCTTTGGCTTTAACCGCATCTACAACACGTCCAACACATTCATCCGTCGTCTCTACCGCCTTAATCGTTGGCTCCAGCATACCGGAGTGTCCAACCATATCCGGATTGGCAAAGTTCAGGATAATCGCATCATGCTTGTCGGCTTCGATTTCCTTAACAGCAGCATCCGCTACTTCATACGCACTCATTTCCGGCTGCAAGTCATATGTAGCCACTTTAGGCGAGTTGATCAAAATACGAGTTTCGCCAGGAAGCTCCACATCACGTCCGCCACTGAAAAAGAAAGTAACGTGCGGATATTTTTCAGTCTCAGCAATACGCAATTGCTTTTTGTTGTTTTGAACCAACACTTCACCAAACGTGTTATCCAGGTTTTTCGGTTCGTAAGCTACAAAGCCTTCAACCGTTTCGCTGAACAACGTCAGGCAAACAAAGTGCAGATCTTTAGGCAATTTCGGGCCACGGTCAAAACCACGGAAGTCCGCGTTTGTAAATACCTGAGACAGTTGAATCGCACGGTCAGGACGGAAATTGAGGAAGATAACAGAGTCATTGCTTTCGACCAGCCCTACAGGACTTCCGTCAGCCTTCACAATAACCGTTGGCTCCACAAATTCGTCGAACACTGATTTTTCATACGATTCTTTCAATGCTTCCATTGGATCTGTGTATTGAGGGCCTTCTCCGTATACGATTGCACGGTAAGATTTCTCCACACGTTCCCAACGTTTGTCGCGGTCCATAGCATAATAGCGTCCTTGTACAGTCGCAATTTTGCCTACGCCCACTTCTTGAATTTTGGCGATCAGTTGCTGCATGAAGCCTACGCCGCTGTCAGGCATAACGTCGCGTCCATCCATGAAAGCATGAATGTACACTTCAGTTAAGCCTTCTTTTTTCGCCAAGTCCAGCATAGCGAACAGATGGCTGATATGGCTATGCACGCCGCCGTCAGACAACAGTCCGTACAGGTGAAGTTTCGTGTTGTTCTTCTTAGCATGTTGCACTGCTTTAACCAGTGTTTCATTATCGTAGAACTCACCGTCACGAATGGACTTCGAAATACGAGTCAAGTCTTGATATACAATTCGGCCTGCGCCGATGTTCAAGTGACCTACTTCGGAGTTACCCATTTGTCCTTCAGGCAGACCCACTGCTTCGCCAGAAGCCGTCAGCGTTGTATGAGGATACTGTTGTAAATACCGGTCGTAATTCGGTTTGTTGGCCTGCGCAACCGCATTACCTTCTACGGTGTCACGCAATCCGAACCCGTCCATAATAATTAAAGCTACCGGTTTTGGTGCTGTCATCTTACTTCGCCCCCTCAACAAGCGCGATGTACGACGCCGGTTGAAGACTGGCACCGCCCACGAGCGCGCCGTCGATATCGCTTTGACCCAGGTACTCAGTAACATTTTCAGGTTTTACACTGCCACCATACTGAATACGTACAGCATTTGCTGTATTTTCATCATACAGCTCTTTAATCAGACTACGGATATAGGAAATCACTTCATTCGCATCCTGCGAAGTGGAGGATTTGCCTGTTCCGATGGCCCAGATTGGCTCATAAGCAACAACTACTTGTGCAGCCTGATCCTTAGCCAAACCAGCAAAAGCTGCTACAGTTTGCACTTTTACAACCTCTTTAGTTTGTCCAGCTTCACGATCTTCCAGCTTTTCGCCTACACATACGATTGGAGTCAGGTCATGACGGAATGCCGCATGAACCTTTTTGTTCACCGTTTCGTCTGTTTCATTAAAATATTCACGACGCTCGGAGTGTCCGATCACAACGTAGTCTACGCCCAGATCTTTCAGCATTCCACCGCTAATTTCACCTGTAAATGCACCATCTTCTGCAAAATGCAGGTTTTGTGCGCCAATTTTAATAGACGTGCCTTTTACTGCTTCAACCAGAGCAGGAAGATTCGTAAATGGTGCGCAAATCACGCTTTCCACTCCTGCAACCTCTGCTTTGCCTTTGATCTCTTCGATGAAAGTTTTAGCTTCTGGTACGGTTTTAAACATCTTCCAGTTACCCGCGATAATCGGTGTTCTCAATGGTTTCAACTCCTAACTATTAGGTGCCCTAAAGCTTTATTCACGCATAGTGCGTTTGATTATTTATCGTTCAGTGCAACAACACCCGGAAGTGCTTTGCCTTCCATAAATTCCAGAGATGCGCCGCCGCCAGTGGAGATATGATCCATTTTGTCAGCCAAGTGGAATTTTTCAGCCGCAGCCGCAGAATCACCGCCACCAATGATGGTGTATGCTTCTGTTGTTGCGCAAGCTTCCGCTACTTCACGAGTACCACCAGCGAAAGGTTCGATTTCAAATACACCCATTGGTCCATTCCAAACAACCAATTTGGAGTTTTTGATCACATCTGCATAGATTTTACGTGTTTTCGGTCCGATATCCACGCCTTCCCAATCTGAAGGAATGCCGTCGATATCCACAATGTTTGTGTTCGCCGTAGCGCTGAAATCGTCAGATACAACAATATCAACCGGAAGGTAGAAGTTTTTGCCGAGCTTCTTCGCTTTTTCGATAAATCCAAGAGCTACGTCCAGTTTGGATTCATCCAGTAGGGATTGACCCACTTCATGACCTTGAGCTTTGAAGAATGTATAAGCCAAACCACCGCCAATGATTACGTTATCTGCAATGTTCAGCAGGTTGTCAATCACGTCGATTTTGTCTTTTACCTTGGAACCGCCGATAATGGCTGTAAAAGGACGATCTGGGTTTGAAAGAGCTTTACCGATTACAGACAATTCTTTCTCCATCAGCAAGCCGGAAACAGCCGGAAGAAGATGCGCGATACCTTCTGTGGAAGCATGAGCACGGTGTGCTGCACCAAATGCGTCATTCACGAAAACGTCGGCCAATTCAGCAAATTGCTTCGCCAATTCAGGATCATTCTTTTCTTCCCCTGCATAGAAACGTACATTTTCAAGCAACAGCACGTCGCCGTTTTGCAGTTCAGCCACTTTCGCTTTAACAGCTTCGCCTACCGATTCGTCCACTTTAACTACTGGTTTTTTCAGCAGCTCAGACAAACGTACGCCAACAGGAGTCAGACGCATGGATTCAACAACCTGACCTTTTGGACGTCCAAAGTGACTCGCCAAAATAACTTTTGCACCTTTTTCAATCAGGTAGTTAATGGTTGGCAAGGTTTCACGAATACGCTTGTCATCCGTAATTTTACCGTCCTCAACCGGAACGTTAAAATCTACACGAACAAACACCCGTTTTCCATTCAGTTCTATATCACGTACGCTCTTTTTGTTCATCTCCATATTCCTCCGCACCCTTATAATTTTACGAATCAGGAATTCAAGGCACATTTGATATATAAAGAGCGGAAACAATAACCTGTTTCCGCTCTATGATGTTGCTCAATAAGACTGTTCTTATTTAGCCAGTTTTGCGAAGTATTCCAACGTGCGGATCAATTGTGCAGTGTAAGACATTTCATTGTCATACCAAGCTACAGTTTTCACCAGTTGTTTGTCGCCAACAGTCAGAACTTTAGTTTGAGTTGCATCAAACAAAGAACCGAAAGTAAGACCTTTGATGTCGGAAGAAACGATTTGATCTTCAGTGTATCCATAAGTTTCAGGATCGGATGCTTCTTTCATCGCAGCGTTGATTTCTTCAGCAGTTACGTTTTTCTCCAGAACTGTTACCAGCTCAGTCAGGGAACCTGTAGGTACTGGAACACGTTGAGCCGCGCCATCCAATTTACCTTTCAACTCAGGGATAACTAAACCGATTGCTTTAGCAGCACCAGTTGTGTTAGGGATGATGTTTTCAGCTGCTGCACGAGCACGACGGAAGTCACCTTTAGCATGTGGAGCATCCAAAGTGTTTTGGTCGCCAGTGTAAGCATGAATTGTAGTCATCAAACCTTCAACGATACCAAATTTATCTTGCAGTGTTTTAGCCATAGGAGCCAGGCAGTTTGTTGTGCAAGAAGCACCGGAGATTACAGTTTCAGTTCCGTCCAGAATTTCATGGTTTACGTTGTAAACGACAGTTTTCATGTCGCCAGTAGCTGGAGCGGAGATAACAACTTTTTTAGCGCCGCCTTTCAAATGTTTCTCAGCAGCTTCTTTAGTTGTGAAGAAACCTGTACATTCCAGAACGATGTCTACACCCAGGTCTCCCCAAGGCAGTTCTTCAGGGTTGCGGTTAGCCAAAACTTTAACTTCTTTACCGTTTACTTTGAAGAAGCCGTCATGTACTTCTACTTGTCCTTGGAAATTACCTTGTGTTGTATCATATTTCAACAAATGTGCCAACATTTTGGAATCTGTCAAGTCATTGATTGCTACTACTTCAATACCTTCCACGTTTTGAATCCGGCGGAAAGCAAGGCGTCCAATACGTCCGAAACCGTTAATACCAACTTTAACTGTCATGAGTGAGTTCCTCCCAAAGTTCGTTTAGTTTAGTTTTATATATTCAAGACAGACCCGAAAGCCCGTCAAGACAACATTATTCATAAATCCTATATTAATCATTTAAATAACGACTTACAATCTCAACAGCAGCGCCTTCGTCGGTGACTAGAATGTCCTCTTGCCCGAAACGCAGTACCGCATGAATAGCGGCCGCCTTGTTTTTGCCTCCAGCTACACCTAGAACCGTATCGGTACGCCTAATGTCCTCCAATCGGAGTCCAAGCGTCAGCATTCTGTGAACAACGACGCCATCTTCGTTAAAGTAATAACCAAACGATTCGGCTACCGCTCCTTCACTGCTGATCTGGGCAAAGGTTTCGGGATCAAGTTTACGTCTATGTGCCATCGCTATGGCGTTGCCTATCCCGTGAATGATGATACGACTCTCGCGAATCAGGTTCAATATATCCTGAATGTTCGTATCTTCAAGCAAGGAGTTGTAAGCATGATTGCTGAGCAAATCCGGTACATGGAGCAGACGGTATTGAGCGCCTACCTTGCGAGCCATTGTGGAAGCAATTGTGTTGGCCTGCATTTCCATGCTTTCTCCCAAACCCCCGCGTGCCGGTACAAACCACCCACCCTTAAGTGGGCCATTAGAAGGTAGTGCCAGTTGTTCCGCCACGTCGGCAATTGTCGTGCCACCTGTTACAGCGACCACATCCTCGTCGTCCATAACACTCAGCAACGCTTTTGCTCCAGCGCGCCCCAGCTCCTGCTTTGTTAACGGAGAAGCATCCGAATCCCCTGGAACGACAACCACCTTCCTCAAACCATAGGCTTGACGAATCTGGTCCTCCAATTGGGACAGGCCGAACAAGTTGTTCGCAATCGGCTCCAGCTGTTCCAGCAGATCCAGTCCTGCTTTGCTCACCTTCATGCCTACACTCTCAATCTCAATTAGCCCCTGAGCTTTAAGAAGATCGGTTTCGGCGCGCAACACGCGCTCAGTCATGTTCAGTGAAGCTGCCAGTGTTCTGCGTCCAACAACATCGGACAGCATAATCTGATGCAGGATCGTGTACCTTTTTTTCAAAACATCCATGAGGTCGGGCAGAAGCTGCTTCTGTATTTCTAATATCTTTCGCATGCTTTCCACTCCCGCACACTTCTAAGTTCTGTCTCTAATGCTCTATCTCTAACTGGTCTCAAAACGTCCCGGGATAACTTTTTAAGTCCCACGTATATCTTAACCAATATTTGCTCCATATGCAAGTCTATCTGAACCTATATTTCTCAACCATTTATCTGAATATGCGCATTTAATAAAAGCTTGCAATTCACTGCTGTATATCATATAATCATCTTTGTTTCCAATTAGCTGTTTAATTAGTTAGTTGTTTGCATTGAATCAACTATGCGCCCGTGGTCCAACGGATATGACGTAGGCCTCCGGAGCCTGAGATCGAGGTTCGATTCCTCGCGGGCGCGCCATTTTAAATGAACGCTTAGATGCTTCTATATAATGTTTTAACCAATAAGAGCGCTGAGGGCTCTTTTTTTTAATCATTAGTTTGACTTTCTTTGACTTTTTGTTTGAAATTGTTTATCATGTGGTTATTACGGTAACAGTTTATAAATAAGGGACGTGTAATCGGCATGTCCACCAAATCCACTAACGATATTTAAGGGAGGTTTTTTGACGTGAGCTATGTTCCAATGGTAGTAGAACAAAGTAACCGCGGCGAACGCGCCTATGACATTTATTCCAGACTGTTAAAGGATCGCATTATTTTGTTAGGCTCGGACGTCAATGACGTTGTAGCCAACTCTATAATTGCGCAAATGCTGTTTTTGGCTGCCGAAGATCCTGAAAAAGATATTCACTTGTATATTAACAGCCCTGGCGGTTCCATTACAGCTGGTATGGCCATTTTCGATACGATGCAATATATTAAACCTGACGTATCTACGATTTGCGTAGGTATGGCGGCTTCCATGGGCGCGTTTTTGCTGAATGCAGGCGCCAAAGGTAAACGTTTCGCTTTGCCAAACAGTGAAATTATGATTCACCAACCACTGGGTGGTGCACAAGGTCAGGCAACGGATATCGAAATCCGCGCACGCCGCATTCTGAAAATGCGTGATAAACTGAACCGCATTCTCGCAGATCGCACAGGCCAACCACTGGAGCGCATTGAAAAAGATACAGACCGTGACTACTTCATGTCTGCTGATGATGCCAAGGAATACGGTATTATTGATAAAGTGCTAACTAGCTCCTCTCCAGAAGGTGTATAAGAGAAGAAATTCACCTCTTTCGATAACTGGTAAATGAAAAAGCTGCTCCGGACTTTCTTATCCGGTAGGCAGCTTTTTTGCATTATTGTTTTTTAGGTTATAGACAATTGGACTTATTTATTTCTACTATTCATTCTGTCCCGCAAAAGGCTTTTCGCCTTGAGGCAGCAATTGACCGAACGAGTAGGTAAACTCCGGAATTCCATACGCGTATGGCGCATAATCATACAAATCAAACACGATTGTTACTCCACTGTTCGTCACATAAAAATTCTGATCTGCCGCCAGCTCTTTAAATTTGCCGAATCCTTCGCCAGCCTGAAGTGCATCGATTTTTTTCTTCAAATCAGCATTGAGGAACTTTTTGTAGTTCGGATTTGCCTTCAATACGTCAGACAATTGCTGCAGTTTACCATCAGCGAGCGAAAACGTATATCCTTTACGTGCCGTCATGCCATGTGCGCCACCCGTATACGAGTAGTCCTGCATAATCACACTCAGAATACCATCTTTGTTATAGGCAATCGCAAAATCATTTCCAAACTCATACGGTCTTTCTGTTGTAGCCTCTCCCTCAGCCATCATCTTTTTGCCTGCTGCCAATATACCTTCTGCATGCTTTTTAAGCACATTGTTAATGGCCTGTTGAGCCTCAGAATTCAGCTGGCTACCGCTGATTTGCGGGTACTTAATCTTGTAGGACACCTTCGCACTACTCGAAGCTGGAAGTGTTTGAGACGCAATTGTAATCGGATTTAGCTGGCTTTTACTCAGCGTTACTGTTTTCTGAGCTGCATTCCATTGAGCATCTATGCCCAGATAGTCTTTCAGCAAACTCATAGGAATATATAGCTTCCCAGCGATCTGTTTGGCATCCATACTACGTGTATTGATTCCATTGACGTTGACGTAGGCATCCGAGGAAGAAGCCATAATGTAAAGTTTATTGTACCCGCTACCTACGGTATATGTCGCTGTTTTCGCATCATAGCTTACTGGAATCCCCAAGCTGTCGCGCAGTGCGGCCACCGGAATCATTGTACTCCCGTTCACTTGGACACCTTTAGCGGGCAACGTTTTACCATTCCATTGGATGGTGATTCCTGGTTGCTGTGTTGTCGCTTGCTGCTGTTTCGTCGATGCTGCCTGGATATAGGAAACGGGAACAGCTGTGACTCCTGCGAAAATCCCTGCCGCCAGCAGTGCTGAACCCCATTTTTTTGCATGCTTACTCATATTAAATATTCCTCCTGTTAATGATCTGTATTGTCTATGTGTGATAACTACTTTTATTATTATATCTATACCCTATTGTATGTAGTTTACAATCTGTACACTCTCCGATTTCAATATGTACACCTAATAACCCTTAGCTATGACAGACTCATTACAAAAAGGTTTCGGTATACAAAAAAAGCCAGCAAGCCAGCCTGCACATGATGCTGGCCGCTTGTGGCTTCGTTTGATGATCTATATTAGTTCATTTCGTATTGAGCCGACACCTGAACTTTCACTGTTACTTGCCCCGATTGTATCTCTGTCCCGCCACCTGCTACGTCCAAGAGCGATTTTGACATGGCATTTTCACGTTGTGTAAAGATTTGTGCTTCTCCGCCATCTACCGTCACACTCACAAGAGCACCTAACCCGCGTTTTGCTGCCTTAGCTACAGCACTGGCTTTAGATTGTGCGCTTCCCAATGCCTTAGTAATGGCTTCTTCTTCATAAGTCGAAGGATCTTCCACGGAAAAACGTACATTATCTACGTTATTGGCTCCAGACTTGGTCGCCTCATCCAACAACTGACCGATTTTATCCAAATCGCGGTATTTGACGGAAAGTGTATGGTTGGCAGTGTAGCCTTTGAGCTTCTGCCCTTCTTTTTCGTTATAGGTGTAGTTAGGCTGTACATAAAACTGGCTGGTCTGAATGTCATCTGCGCTAATGCTCCACTTTTCTTTCAGCAGTTGTGTAACCTTGTTCAATTTTGTAGCATTGGCTTTTTGAGCAGCAGCTGCCGTATTCCCTTCCGATTGTACACCGATAGAGAGATAAGCAATATCGGGCTTCGCCAATACTTCCCCGCTTCCAGTCACATTAATTACACCGTTTACCGTCGAAGCTGTTGACGCAGCATAAGCACGATCTGCCCCCGTCCATAATCCGCCTGCTACTCCCCCTGCCATTAATGCTCCTGCGAGAACTGCCGTGGCTACTGTTTTTGTCCAAAGTCTCATTGAATTCAACCTCTTTCTTGAAAATGTTTGTACCTTCCAGACGGAAAAGACGGAAAAAGGTTGCAGCCAAGCGTACAAATTTCCGAAACAGAGCATGACCACGGGGATTTTAATTATTTATAGTTTGAACTTAATACAGTCTCTATATTCAACAAATCCATCCATAAAACAGTTAACGGAGGAGTTTTCGAAGACTTTTTTCTGGATACAAAAAAAGCCCCAAAGGGGCTTTTCACTAAGAGCATACACCATATCACAAAGCAAATCTTTGTTTATTGATTTTCCAGCTCTACCTTACTAACTAGACTTACTAAAGCGTTTACAGCCTGTTCGGCGTCCGCACCTTCAGCACTAATATTGATTTCAGTACCTGTACTGATGGCAAGACTCATAATACCCATGATGCTCTTGGCATTAACCTTTTTGTCTTCTTTTTCCACAAAAATCTCAGATGAATATTTATTCGCTTCCTGTACGAACAACGCAGCAGGTCTGGCGTGCAGTCCTGTTTTCAAGCGTACGACTACCGGATGTTTTGACATGTCAGCTTACCCCCTCATCAAATAAATCTGGACACTACTTACTCCATTTTATTTATCACATTATAACATTAACCCGGGACAGACACTAGAAAAAAAACTAAAAAAACCGGGGCTGAAAGCCCCACGGACAATCTTTTTATGGAATCAGGCCATTTTCGCCCCTGATTTTGTCAGCCATCTCATCAATTTTGCGAAGCCGATGATTTACACCCGATTTACTCACGACCCCTTTGAGCATTTCCCCGACTTCTTTTAAATTCAAATCGGGATGAGCGAGTCGAATTTCTGCCACTTCACGCAGTTTATCCGGCAAGGTCTCCAAACCAACTTCCCTCTCCAGCAACTTAATATTCTCAATTTGCCGGACAGCAGCTCCGATCGTCTTGTTCAAATTAGCCGTTTCACAATTGACAATGCGATTTACGGAATTGCGCATATCGCGCATAATGCGTACATCTTCAAATTTGAACAAGGCTTGATGCGCCCCAATGATGCTAAGCAGCTCAATGATCTTCTCGCCTTCCTTGATGTAGAGAATAAAACCTTTTTTTCGCTCAATACAGCGAGCATTTAGATGAAATTCATTCGCAAGATCAACGAGTGCCTGACAGTGCTCCTCATACATCGAAGAAATTTCAAGGTGGTAAGACGATCCTTCAGGATTGTTGACAGAGCCACCTGCCATAAAGGCGCCCCGCAAATAAGCCCTCTTACAACAGTTTTTCCGAACGATATCCCGATTAATCCCGTCAGTGAACAAGAAACCTTCTGAGACGATATAAAGATCCTTTAGCAGCTGTTGCACACCATTGGGAATACGGACAATGTACACATTATTTTTTTTCAAGCGCATTTTTTTCCGTACAAGCAGTTCGATATGAAGTTGAAAATGCTTCTTGATCAAGGAGTAAATCCGCCTTGCAATCGCGGCATTTTCTGTGGACACGTCCAATATCACCCTTTTATTCGACAGTTGTACGGATCCGAGCATACGTATGAGCGCAGATAGTTCCGCTTTCTCACAGCAGGACTGGCTTTCAATCATTGTAAGCTCTTTTTTCGTTTGTGCCGCAAAGGACAAGGGACTCACCTCCTTCTTAATATCCAGTTTTGTACCAATTGGTAAATATGCTGGCTCAATTTGTCGGCATCATGCCGTAGATACGTACGGAACAGAACTAATGTATCTGCCACCACTTTATATCCCCGATCGGTCAGCTCGCCCATGTCTACTTGAACTGGCTTAGCTCCCTGCTCGGCATACATTTCCTGTACTTGGGGTGGAATTTCTCCGTTATTTACAATGACATAGTCAAAGAGATGATGCCCTACATGCTCAAAAATAGCTTGCAGGTGATCTCCTACCGTATAGCCATCAGTTTCTCCAGGCTGGGTCATAACGTTACAGACAAATATTTTGATAGCGTCTGATTTTACTACAGCTTCAGCGAGTTTAGGTACAAGCAAATTCGGTAATATGCTGGTATATAGACTGCCGGGGCCAATCAAAATCGCATCAGCCTCATTAATGGCCTCTACAGCCTCAGGCAACGGCTCCACGTGAGTCGGTTCAAGAAAGACGCGTTTGATTCGTCCGCCCGCTTCCGGGATCTTGGACTCTCCGGTAATCACCGTGCCATCCTCCATTTCGGCACTTAGCACAACGCCTTCCTCAGCTGCCGGCAGCACGCGTCCCCGGACAGCAAATACACGGCTAAGCTCACGCACCGCCGTTACAAAATCTCCCGATATATCGGTCATCGCTGCTAAAATCAGATTACCCAGGCTGTGGCCTGACAATCCTGATCCCGCACCGAAACGGTATTTCAGCATATCTGACATCACTGGTTCCACGTCAGCCAAGGCAGTCAGCACATTGCGAATATCCCCTGGAGGGGGCATCTGCAGCTCACTGCGCAAAATCCCGGAGCTTCCGCCATCGTCAGCGACTGTAACAATAGCCGTAATATCTAGCGGCTTTTGCTTTAAGCCCCGCAGCATGACGGACAAGCCGGTTCCGCCGCCCATAACAACAATACGTGGGCGCTCCCGTTGTGATCCGGTCTCTTTCATGATTTCACCTCATTAATGCCGGTCCCGATCAGCATCCCGATGCGAAACAGAAACAGATTCTGTCTCGCTGGCACCCAGCATTTTTCCTAAATACTCCGATATTGCAACAGAACGATGCTTACCGCCAGTACAGCCAATGCCGATAATGACCTGGCTTTTGCCTTCTTTGCGATATTGCGGAATCAAAAAGTGTAACATATCCAGCAACTTGGTCAAGAATGCCTGAGTCTCGGGCCATTTCATGACATAATCATATACATCGCTATCCTGTCCCGTGTGGGGACGTAGTTGGTCCACATAGTGGGGATTAGGCAGGAAGCGCACATCGAATATAAGATCGGCATCAATGGGAATACCATACTTGAAGCCAAAAGAAGTAATGTTCACGGAAAGCATACTGCTCTCCAGATGAGAAAATCGTGAAATAATCCTCGCCTTTAAGGTTGCAGGCTTCATCACACTTGTATCAATAACCTGTGTAGCCGAGCTTTTTAATTCTTCCAACATCTTGCGCTCCAACCGAATCCCATCCAAAGGCATGCCGTCTGGAGCCAGCGGATGACGTCTACGGCTTTCCTTATACCGCTGTACGAGAACGCCATCATTCGCATTTAAGAATAAAATTTCACAATGAATCGTAAAATGATCTTTAATATAATTCAACGATTCAGACAAGGCGGTGAAAAATTCTCGTCCGCGTAAATCAATTACGAGTGCCACCTTGCCTATTTTACCGTTAGACTGCTCAATCAACTCGGCAAATTTGGGAATCAGTACAGGAGGCAAATTATCAACGCAGAAGAAGCCCAAGTCTTCCAGGCTCTGAACCGCAATGGTCTTCCCTGCGCCTGACATCCCCGTAATGATAATGAGCGTTGCCCACGGCGCAGCATTTTTTAGGTTATCTGTCATATGGACTTCCCTCTCCTTTTGCTTCTTCGCTCTATGCCAGTACCCGTATTATCAGTAACCTGTGGATCAGGATCAGGAACGTAGCAACAAACCAGCTGCCCCTACGATACCTGCGTCATTGCCCAGCACAGCTGGAACAATCGATACCCCTTTTTGAAGGGGCTCAGGTGCCAGTTTGGTGTACACGCGACGCATCTCTTCAAACAAAAAGTCGCCTGCTTTGGAAACACCGCCACCTATGATAAACAACTCTGGATTAAGCACAGCGGCAACTGCTGCCATAGATTTCCCCAAATAGAAAGCAGCACGGTTCACGATACGCAGAGCGACTTCATCCCCGGCTTTAGCAGCATCAAATACTTCCTTGGCAGCAATTTGATCTTCCAGCGCCAGAGAGGTCCGGTCGCCACGTTCCACAGCGTCCTTGGCCATACGAATGATGCCTGTTGCGGAAGATACAGTTTCCAAGCAACCCATTTTGCCGCATCCACACTGAATAGCCTCCAGATCAGGTACGACACTGATATGGCCAATTTCTCCGGCCATGCCCGAAGAACCTTGGTATATTTTACCGTTTATAATAATGCCGCCACCTACTCCTGTTCCCAGGGTATAGCATACGCAGTTTTCTATGCCTTTGCCTGCACCAGCCCAAGCCTCACCCAGCGCAGCAACATTCGCATCGTTGTCTATTTTCACAGGCTTGCCAATCCGGTTCTCTAGGAGCGCACGGATCGGTACGTCACGAAAGCCAATATTAGGAGCGAGGACAATAATACCATCACGAACATTCGTAAAACCTGCAACGCCTGCACCGACACCCTTTAGTTGATCCCACTCATAAGGAGATTGCTCAACAATATGCCGCACATATTTTTCGATATTACCGATGACAACGTCTACACCTTTATCGGTTTCGGTTGGTCCCTCATATGTGTGCAAAAGCTGTCCGTTTTCATTACAAATGCCGACTTTAATCGCGGTACCGCCCAAATCGACACCTACATAGATACTTTCAGACATGTTCCAAGCCACCTTTATGTTTACTTAAAAACCTGGTATGAAATATACGCTTACAATTCCTACTTCATAATAGTAATCCTACGTTCCAACTATAATTGAAGCCCCCGTTACGGTCAAGGACACTTCCTTGTTGAAAAGTGTACGATTAGCGGAATTATTAACCTCATGCACCCATAAGAAAAACGTCTATTGACGTACTTTCAAGGAAGCCAGACCACGCTTAACGGAAATTTTTCTTGCGATTATAGATTGTTCAGCTCCGCTGAAAACTTATAAATTCTATAATCATAAAAAGGAGAAAGCCTGTGCAAACGCAGCAGGCTTTCTCTTCCTGAACAAAAGATGCGGCATAACAGAGGTTTCCTTCGCTCTCCCGTTAGCCTTTTTGTATACCATAGACACGCTTTTATTGATCCAGTGTTTCGCTCCAGTCGTGAACAGCACTGCCTTCGAGATACTTCTCGCAGTCCATAGCCGCCATACAGCCCGTTCCCGCAGCCGTAATAGCTTGACGGTAACGGTTATCCTGTACGTCCCCACAGGCAAAAACTCCGGGGATGTTCGTTTCCGTTGTGCCTGGCTTTACTACAATATAGCCGTGTTCATCGGTATGAATTTGTCCGTTCAGGAAACCTGTGTTCGGTGTATGCCCGATGGCTACGAACACGCCATCTACCTCAATCAGCTCATCCTGATTGGTCTCATTATTGTGTACCTTCAAACCTTTTAAGCCAGCTTCTCCCGTCACAACTTCCAGAGGAGTCCGGTTTAATGCCCAATGTACTTTTTCGTTCTCACGCGCACGATCTTGCATAATTTTGGATGCCCGCAACTCATCGCGACGATGGACCAAGGTTACACTGGAAGCAAAACGGGTCAAGAAGCTCGCTTCCTCCATGGCTGAATCGCCACCGCCAACCACGACAATCTTTTTCCCGCGGAAAAAGAAGCCATCGCAAGTTGCGCACGTGCTGACTCCGCGACCTACATTGTCCTGCTCACCCGGAATGCCTAGATATTTGGCGGACGCACCTGTAGCAATAATGACCGACTCCGCCTCAATGATACCTTTACCCTCTACCTTCACTTTAAAAGGGCGTTTGCTGAAATCTACTTCCTCTACCCATCCGGAAGTAAATTCAGCGCCAAAACGTTCAGCCTGCTTGCGCATATTATCCATCAGTTCAGGCCCGAGGATACCTTGCTCAAAACCCGGGAAATTTTCAATTTCGGTCGTTGTAGTAAGCTGCCCACCGGGCTGCATCCCTTCAATGATCAGCGGATTCATGTTAGCGCGTGCCAAATAAATAGCCGCTGTGTAGCCTGCAGGACCTGTACCAATAATTATGGATTTATACATACGTTTGTTGCCTCCTTTAAGTGATGTTTGGAGCAGGTCTCAGACCTGCTTTTTAAACGTGGAGAGCGGCTGCTTCAGCTTCTGTTTGATACCACACACGCTGTCAATCTGGCGTGCATAGCGGCTTACGGTCGATACGGAAATACCATAACGATCGGCTACTTCCTGATAGGTGACTGAATGATGATGCATTTTGGCTGTCAAATATTCCAGCGCCGCTGCCCATCCCTCAGTATGCTGAACCATCGGAACTTCCGGGGCAAGTCGATCCAAATACTCCAGCCAAAGCGATTTCAAATCGTGCTGCATGGCCGGATCTGATGGCTTGCTCATGACGGTCAGTACCTTATCCAGCACTGCCTGCCATTGTGGATCGACCGGGGAAGCAGATACATCACCTTCAATTGTATGCGGATCGTTCTCAACCTCCAACTGATCAGAATGTTCCGTTTCCGGATACATTTTCTGCTCATCCTGCTCCGCCAGCTCTTGCAATACTTGCAAGGCACGGCGTCTCAGCTCATCCTCCTGGTCCGGGTCTTCTACGAAGGACTCCAGTGCCTGGCGCACCTCATCATCACCGATCAAGCTTAACGCCTGAATGACCTGAAGCTGAGTCGCCCGGTCCCCGTGGCGCAAGGCCCAGAAGAAGGATGAGCGGATTAGCGGGTCCTTCTTCATGCTGTCAGGCACCTGGTCAGCACCAAACTTCTCCCACATGCGGAATTGCTCCTCAAACGGGAGATGATAATGATAGCTGAGCACTTGCAGCGGTGTACCCTCCTGCTGGAGTTCCTCCAGTCGGGACAGGAAAAACCGCGGAACTTCCGAGGAAGCATCCTGCTTTTGCAAATGACTCCACAACCGCCGAGCTTCCGCATATCTTCCCGTATTGCTGGCAGCTACCGCCGTGTAATGGTACAAAGAAGCGTCCGCATTGTTCTCTCCATCGCCATGAAGCAACCTGCGGAAATGTCTGTAGGCCTCCTCATGGCGTCCGAGAATGCCCATAGTGGTCGCCAGCTTGAATACCTGCTCCTCCTGAAACGGTATAGTAACCGCCAAAGTCTGCACCAGACGATCCAATTCCGGGCCGCCGCCCTCGTGCTGATAAAAGATCGCCAAGTTGCACAATGCGTGTAAATTACCCGGCTCATCTTCCAGCACTTGAATAATGGTAGCCTTAGCATTTTGGAACAACCCCATGTAGTAATACGCCAGCGCCAGATTATTCCGCGCAGCGAACATATCCGGTTGTTCCTCTGAAATTTGCTTGAGCAACTGGGCTGCCTGAGCAAATTTCCCCTCCTCCAGCAGGACACGAGCCTGATCATGCTCTACTACTCCCTGCCGGGCCTTAATGCGGTTCAGCTTCGTTGGACGGTCCAGCTCATAATAGAGCAGCTCCATCATTTCCTCCGCTTCATCAAGAAACTGGCCTTCTTCGTCCTCCTCCAGGTACGTGACCAACGCTTTCTCCGCTTCTTCAAACTGCTCCATATTAGCGTAATTATTCGCCATATAGAAATAACACTCTGTCATCGACGAGTCTACGTCACTCAGAACAGAGGACAGGATCTCATTCGAACCTGCATAATCCCCCATCTCTGATAATATACCCGCCATATTGCAATGATTCACCGGATTATCCGGTTCATATTCAACGGCTTTGCGAAAATATTTCAATGCCTTGTCATAATGATTGCGATCAAGCGAGCGCACAGCTTTCTCAAAAAAGAAAGATGCGTCGAAACGCAAAGCAATAATTTTAGGGCTAGGTTCCGATACTCGCAGATGTTTCCCTTTCATAAATAACCAAGGCACCTCCTTTAAAAGTAACTGGCATGTTCATACCCTTCAGTATACCACAACTTCAAAACGACTTGACAGTCGATCCTACCTCATTCCAAAAAACGGATATATGCTCGTATACCGATAGATATAGATACAAGAATACGCTAAATAGCCGAGCGCTTTTTCCCTGTATAAATAGGGAGCGTTCGGCTAGCCACTGGATATGATACTTAGACCCAATAAACGTAATAATTAAAGCGTCAGCGGCACCAGCGAGCGCTCACGATGCTGAAATACGGCAAGCTCGCGATAGCCGACTTCATATAGAAGCGCGCGTGCCTTCTCCAAGTGCTCGGACAGCTTCGCCGGATCATGAGCATCCGATCCTACGGTCAGCGGGATGCCTAGCGTAAAAGCTTCTTCCAGCATGCGGCGGCTCGGGAACATCTCGGCACAGGGCTTCGAAAGCCCTGATGCATTCAGTTCCATCGCCCGACCGTTGCGGGCAACGGCTGAGAGTGCGGAGCGCTCCAGTTCACGCAGCTCCTCCATTTCCTCCGGCTTCGGATGATAGCCGAAGCGCTTAATGACATCCAGATGACCCATGATGTCATACAAACCGGTAGCTGCCGCCTTAGAAACCGCATCATAATACGTGCGGTAAACCTCAAGCACATTTTTGCCTTCCCAATGGTGTACCTGACGGAAGTCCGTGACATCCCATTCGCCGAGAAAGTGGACGGAACCAATCACATAATCCCAGGGATACGCGGTGATGATGTCTTCGATTTCTCGTTCCCAGCCCTCGATGTAGTCGCCTTCCAAGCCAACACGAATATCAATTTGCCCTTTAAAACGTTCCTTCAGTTCCAAACATTCTTCCACGTATCGGGGAAGCTCCTCCATAGGCATCGCCATTTCCGGGTAATAGTCAGCCGGTTTTACATGCAGTAGTGGCATGTGATCGGACAAGCCGAGCTGATCCAGACCCAGCCGAATTCCCTGCTGCACATACTCTTCCAGACTTCCTATGGCATGCCCGCAGCGGGCGTGATGCGTATGATAGTCGATTTTCATGCGAGCCTCCCCCTTTCAACACTACAAGAAACCGTACTAATCACGACGAGGACGTTCATGACGGCGATTCAGCTCAGCCAACACGTCATCAAGCGGTAGCTTGCGCTCCTGCAACAGCACCAGCAGGTGATAAATCAAATCGCTGACCTCCAGGCGCAGTTCGTCATTATCTTTATTTTTGGCGGCAATGATCGTCTCGGATGCTTCTTCGCCAACCTTTTTTAAGATTTTGTCTACACCTTTATCAAAAAGATAAGTCGTATAGGCCCCTTCAGGACGTGTCTCTTCGCGCTCCTTAATAATCGCCTCCAGCTGGGCAAGTACCTCAAAGCGGTCTGCTGAATCACTGGAAATATCATCGGTTTGATTTACCAGCGCGTGGTCTCCTGCATTTCCTGCAACAGGTGCTACAGCCGTTCCTGGCGCGGAAATATCACGAAAAAAGCAGCTCGTTGCTCCTGTATGACAGGCAGGACCACTCGGAATGACACGTACCAACAGGGCATCACCATCACAATCCAGCTGGATGGAGGTGATTTTTTGCGTATTCCCCGAAGTAGCCCCCTTGTGCCACAGCTCCTGTCTGGAACGAGACCAGAACCAGGTCTCTCCCGACTCCAAAGATAGTTTCAGCGACTCGCGGTTCATATAGGCCAGCGTCAGCACCTGAAGCGTAGCATCATCCTGCACAATCGCCGAGACAAGTCCTGCCTCATTCCAGCGGACATTATCCAGTATCTGCTCCAGAGATAGCTGTTGGTTCAATTCGTTGCTCATCGTATCTCCACTCCTCTGCGCTTCAAATCCCGTTTTAGCTCAGGGATTCCTATTTCTTTATAGTGAAAAATCGTTGCTGCTAATCCAGCATCCGCTTTGCCCGCCGTAAACACGTCATAGAAATGCTCCTGTTTGCCTGCACCACCAGAAGCGATAACTGGAATCCCGACGGTATCCGATACCGCGGAAGTCAGTGGCAGGTCAAAGCCATCCTTGGTTCCGTCCGCATTCATGCTGGTCAGCAGAATCTCACCGGCTCCCAACTGTTCAGCTTCCTTGGCCCAGGCCAAGGCTCGGATACCAGATGGCGTGCGGCCTCCGTGCGTATACACTTCCCACTCGCCCCACGCCTCGTTGTACTTGGCATCAATGGCAACAACGATACATTGTGAGCCAAAACTGCGCGCACCCTCCGCAATCAGCTGAGGGTTACGTACAGCCGCCGTATTTACGCCGATTTTATCAGCTCCGGCACGCAAAATGCGTTTCATATCATCAACATGAGATATCCCGCCACCTACGGTGAAAGGAATGGCAATTTCCCCGGCTGTCTGACGAACTACTTCTTCCATGGTGGCACGCCCTTCAACTGAAGCAGAAATATCCAGAAATACGATTTCGTCTGCCCCTTCCCGGTCATAAAGCGCCGCCAATTCCACCGGATCGCCTGCATCGCGTAAGTTCACAAAATTAACGCCCTTAACCACCCTGCCATCCTTTACATCCAAGCAGGGAATAATACGTTTAGCCAGCATGCCTACTCCCCCTATGCCTTTGCTACAGCTTGTACGGCGATCTGTAAATCAATGCTGCCTGTATACAATGCCTTACCCACAATAGCACCGCCTACACCCTCTTTCGCATAGGCGCTCAGCGTGATTAGATCGTCCATCTTGCTGACACCGCCGGAAGCGATCACGGTTCGTCCACTGCTTTTCGCAAGCGCTACGATAGCCTCCACATTCGGGCCTTGCATCATTCCATCGCGGGAAATGTCTGTGAAAATGAACGTTTCCGCTCCCTTGGAGGCCAACTCAGCAGCCAATTCGTCCGCTCGAACCTCCGAGGTTTCAAGCCATCCGCGCGTGGCCACATAGCCATTCCGTGCGTCCAGACCAATGGCGATCCGATCACCGTAGGTACCCAATACCGCTTCCGTAAAAGCACGATCCTCAATCGCTGCCGTACCCAAGATCACACGGCTCACGCCCAGCGACAACAGCCGCTCCACATGTTCTCGTGTACGCAAGCCGCCACCCACTTGTACAGGCACTTGCACCGCAGAAGCGATGCGCCCAATGAGCTCATCGTTCACCGGTTGACCTGCTTTAGCACCGTCCAAATCAACCAAGTGAATGTAGGAGCCGCCCAAACGCTCCCATTCTTGGGCAACCTCCACCGGGTTTTCGTTGTATATCGTCTCCTGGTTATAATCTCCTTGTACCAGTCGTACACATTTGCCATCGCGAATATCAATCGCCGGGTATATCGTGAACAAAGTATGACCCCCTTGTGAGCTATTCAACATCTATATGCCTTTACATCAATTAACGACCAAAGTTGGCGTACCACCAACTGCAGACTCACGAATCGTTACGCTCGGTTCTCCGCTTCCGCTAGTTCCAAAAACTGACGAAGCAGTTGCATCCCCATTTCCCCGCTTTTCTCTGGATGGAACTGCATGCCATATACGTGGCCTCTGCCCACGATAGCTGTTACGGGCCCGCCATAATCGGTCACCGCCAGCAGGTCACTATCGACCTCTGGCTTCGCATGATAGGAATGCACAAAATACACATGTCCTTCCTCCAAGCCCTGAAGCAACGGGTGATCCGGCTGAGTCATACGCAGACGATTCCAGCCCATATGCGGCACTTTAACCCCCAGATCAGGAGCAAACCGAACGACCTCGCCTGGCAAAATATTAAGCCCTTCGTGACTGCCGTATTCTTCACCACGAGTGAACAACAGTTGCATTCCTAGACAAACACCGAGCAGCGGTTGTCCCGTGCTTGCAACCTCCTGAATCACCCGATCCAATCCGTTGGAACGCAAATGCTCCATAGCGTCCCCGAATGCCCCTACACCCGGCAAAATCACACCGCTGGAGGAACGAATCACTTGGGCATCTCCCGTTACTACAGCCTCATAGCCAAGACGCTCAACCGCCTTGCTCACACTATGCAGATTGCCTCTGCCGTAATCCACAATGGCAATGGACATGGACTACAGCACTCCCTTCGTTGAAGGCACTCCCGTCACTCGCGGATCAATGGAGGTCGCTTCATCCAGTGCACGTCCCAGTGCCTTGAACACCGCCTCAATCATATGGTGGGTATTTTGCCCGTAGTGAACGATGACGTGTAGCGTCATGCGAGCCTCCAACGCAAATTTCCACAGAAATTCATGCACCAGCTCTGTCGAAAAGCTCCCTACCTGCTGTGATGGATACTCCGCACGATACTCAAAATGGGGTCGGTTACTCAGATCAATGACAACTTGCGCGAGCGCCTCATCCATCGGTACAAAGACGCTGGCATAGCGCTTAATTCCTTTTTTATCACCCAACGCTTCCAGCAAGGTTTGCCCCAGACAAATACCAATGTCCTCCACGGTATGATGATCGTCGATATCAACATCCCCTCTGGCCTGTACATTCAGATCAAATTGTCCGTGCTTGGTGAACAAATCCAGCATGTGATTCAGAAAAGGAACATCCGTTTCAATCTCAGCTTGCCCTGTGCCGTCTACTGCAAAAGATAGCTGAATATCCGTTTCGTTCGTCTTTCGGCTGACGCTGCCTGTACGTCCTTTTACGTTATTTTCGTTCCCCATCGCCATCCACCGCCTTCTTTTCATTGTCCAATCGAACTTGTATCGCCCGTGCGTGACCTTCCAGTCCTTCATGGCGGGCAAGCTGCATAATCGTCTCTCCATTGCGCAGCAGCGCTTCCTTGCTGTAATAGATCATACTCGACTTCTTGATAAAATCATCAATATCCACTGGCGAAGAAAACCGCGCCGTTCCATTCGTCGGGATAATGTGGTTAGGTCCAGCAAAATAATCGCCTACCGGCTCCGAGCTGTACGCTCCCAGGAAAATAGCTCCCGCGTTTTCGATCAGACCCACATGTTCCATCGGCTGCTCTGTCATAATTTCCAAATGTTCCGGTGCCAGTTGGTTTACAATATGGATGCCCTCTTCCAAAGTGTCGACGACAATGATAGCCCCGTATGCCTCCACCGATGCAGCAGCAATATCTCTGCGCGGCAGCTCTGCCAATTGGCGCTGTACTTCAGCTGATACTTCTGTGGCCAAGCGTTGCGAGGGCGTAACCAGTATGGCTGAGGCCATTTCGTCATGTTCCGCCTGTGAAAGCAGGTCAGCCGCTACATAAGAGGCATTCGCCGTGTCGTCAGCCAACACGACAATTTCACTTGGTCCCGCTATACTGTCGATATCCACCGCGCCGTACACCTCGCGCTTCGCCAGCGCTACATAAATGTTGCCTGGACCGCAAATTTTATCGACTGGTTCAATGCTATGTGTTCCGTAAGCGAGAGAGGCAATCGCCTGCGCTCCGCCAACCCTATATATTTCCGTTACACCAGCCTCTGCCGCAGCTACCAGTGTATATGGATCTATCCCTGCCTTGCCGCCTGTCGCCGGGGGTGTCACCATGACAATCTCCGGTACACCAGCCACCTGAGCGGGAATGACATTCATCAGCACCGAGGATGGATAGGCTGCTTTACCGCCCGGAACATACACGCCTACACGTTTCAACGGTCGGATAATTTGGCCGAGCAAGCTACCATCCGGCTGTAAATCCATCCACGAATTACGTTTTTGCTTCATGTGAAAAGCACGGATATTATCCGCCGCCTCTCGAATCGCCTGTAAAAAAGAAGGCTCTACCTTGTCATATGCCGCCTTCAATTCTTCCTCCGTCACACGAAGTTGCTCTGCTATCAGCGATACACCATCAAACGATTGTGTATACCGCAGGACAGCCTCATCCCCTTCTTGGCGTACCGACTGAATAATGGTACGCACAGCCTCATTTTGCTCAGGTGTGCCGTAATCCACCTCCCGTTGGAGACTGAAATCACGGGCTGATACGATCTTCATTTGTCCATTCCCCCTTACTTGCAGCTTGCAGAATGCCCATTAATCATTGGCTTATTCCTTTAGTTCATTTACTCCCGGGGTGCCACCGCAGCTGGAATCACCTGATGCAATCGATCACACAACGCCTGAATCGAGCTGTTTTTCATCCGGTAGCTGACCCGGTTGGCAATCAGACGACTGGTAATATCCAGTATGCTGATCTGCTCGACCAATCCATTCTCCCGCAAGGTCTGCCCCGTTTCCACCATATCAACAATACGGTCTGCCAGACCAATTAACGGCGCCAGCTCAATGGAGCCATTCAGCTTAATAACCTCCACCTGCTGGCCTTGCTCCCGAAAATACTGGGAAGCCACGTTCGGATATTTGGTAGCGACCCGCTGACGAATACCTGGCTGCCAATCTGGTAAAGCAATCACCGACATCCGGCAACGAGCAATCCCGAGATCCAGCAGTTCATACACATCCTTATTCTCTTCCAGCAAAACATCCTTGCCCACAATGCCGATGTCCGCCGCCCCATACTCTACGTACGTAGGAACATCGACGGGCTTCGCCATAATAAATTCCATGCCTAGCTCAGGCAGTGGAATGACCAGCTTACGCGTTTCGTCCACATCCAGTGGAATCGGAACCCCCGCCTGGCGAAACAGCTCAGAAGCCTGCTTATAAATCCGTCCCTTTGGCATGGCTACCTTCAACGTTTCCGTCATGGCAATTCCCTCCTTTGTACTGGCTGTCTTCCTTCTGCTGTATAGCTGTATACCTCTGCGTACAGGCCCTGCTGCTCACGACGTCGATCTTCCGTTCCGCCCGTGAGCCCCGTCACTACAGTAAGGCCTATTGCGCGTAGCTGTGTTGCTGCGGATAACGCCTCTTGGCGTCCCTGTTCGTCATAACGGATAAGTACAGGAAGCTTCGTCTCCATTTGGATACCATCCACACCATCGACGATCCGGTTTGTCTTCAATGCAAATCCCGTTGCAGGTACGGAGCGACCAAACTGCTGAAGCAGATTGTCATAGCGACCTCCGTTGCATACCGGGAACCCAATCTCCGCCGCATAGCCCTCAAAAGTCATTCCTGTATAATATGAGAAATCCCCGATCATGGTAAGGTCGATTAACACATGCTCAGATACGCCGTAAGCCTCCAGCACTTCCCACACCTCGCACAAATGTGCAATGGATCGAATCGTCTGCTGCTCCACACTAAGACGGGTAGCCTGGTCACAAATTTCTTTCCCACCGCGCAACCGAAGAATAGCTTCCAACTTATCCCGATGTTCGGGAGCCAAGCCCAAAGCTCCAATCGCTGTTCGGTAGCCTACTACATCACGACTGAGTAACAGTTCCTTTAGCGCTTGTTGTTCAGCCTGACGGCCAGGAATGATTTCCTCAAATAAACCGTTCAGGAATCCCACATGCCCCATGGCAATTTTAAAAGAGGTCACCCCTGCTGCCTGTAATGATGCAATTGCCAATGCTACAACTTCTGCATCAGCCTCAGGCGAATCATCACCCACCAGCTCCACACCCGTCTGAAAAAACTCCGCTTCTCTTCCTGCTTCTTCCTCAATCGCCCGAAATACATTTGCGTGATAGGAAAGTCGGAGTGGTACTTCCTCTTCCTTTAGCAACGAAGATACCACCCGTGCAATCGGAGCGGTCATATCCGATCGCAGCACCAACGTGGTTCCCCGGTTATTGAGCAATTTAAACAGCTTCCGATCGGAAGTAGAACTGGCCACTCCCACCGTATCGTAGTATTCCATCGTAGGTGTCATAATCTGGCGGTAACCCCAACGCTCCATGCATTCGAGTACATTCAGTTCAATAGCCCGCAACTTCGACACTGCACGCGGAAGATAATCTCGAACCCCTACAGGGATCTCAAATCCTTTTGGCTTAGACATCTCTATCACCTCATGATTTCACAATATCTTTATCATGGTAAAGTGCTAACAAACTAAAGTATATTCGATATATTATCATGCCCTACTTGTGAACGTCAACCGAACAGCGCAGCCCTTTTTTACAGATTCGCCAAGTGGCTGCCCCTCTCTATATTTTATCCAATGCAAAATACATGAATCCTATATGAAAAACATCTATCAGAGTATTTTCCGGAGCAAGACCGCGCTTACCGCTTACGGTAATTTTTGTGCATATGAATTGTTCAGCTCCGCTGAAAATTTATAAATAATTCTATACTCTAAAAAAAGACTGCCAGCCTTAAGCTAACAGTCCAAATCAAAATATTTAGTTATTTACCTGTTCATCTTTACTCCGGGAAGGAAACTTCGGAACCGTGCCCAAACCGATCCATGCAAAGGGTACATATCGAAAACACAACGTCACAATCAGCCATGAGCCAAACAGCGCCAACAACCATCCACCCGCAACAGAGAAGATATATTCTACCGGCGTTCCTTGCAAATCCAACTTGCGATACACCCGCAATAACGCTGGGTGAAGTAAATAAATGCCGAAAGAGCATGCCCCCAGCCAACTGATTAACATTCGCAGCCTATCGTTAGTATGACGATATAATAAGACCGAGAACTGAAACAGTACCAGCGCAGAGACAAGGGCATATGCATTATGGAGCAGTTCATAGATCAGCGAGTCTGCATAGATGGCTTTGCGATATGCTACAAACCAGATTTGTACATATGCTATACCTAGGAGTAGCCAAGCCACCCACAAGCCCCACCAACTGATCAACTGACTGCGACTAATTGCCGTACCTGACACCGGTAAAAGCCACTTTTTAAACCCTTCATATCCAATTGCTACAGCTGCACCCAAGGCAAAATAACTGATATACGTAATCGCAAGACTTCCTCTTTCCTCTTGCCAAACGTATTTGTTCAGCAATACAAACCCCCATTGAATGACTAACCCTACTATCAAAATGACAAAGGCTGCTCTCCGTGGACTCGATATCGAATGGCGTAAACGCTGCACCCCCCACAGCAACAGCGGAAAGACCAAATAAAATTGGATGATGATGATGACATAATACAAATGCGTGTACGCCTTTCCCGTTAACAGCACGAGCGGAAGATCACTGAGCGGCATCAACCCGCGTGTCACCAAGGTTACATAGTACATAAGAGAAAACGAAACATAGGGTAACACAATAAACATCAGTCTTTTTCGGAAAAATATAAGCATATCCTTACCACGAAGCGGCCTATCGACATAATTGTAAAATAAAACAAACCCGCTCACAAAAATAAATACGGGCACAGCAAAGCTACTAAACACATTTAAAAATAAAAAGGGATAAAACAATAGAGAATGACGCGCATCAATTAAAGCCATTGAAGTCGCATGAATGGTAACAACGGCTGCAATTAATATTCCCCGGTAAATATCAAGCTCTGGTATACGTTCTTTTTTGACCAAATCAACACGCTCCCATATCACCTTGCAAATATGTCTGTTATCAATTTTTAAACATAATTAACATGCATTACCCCACTTATTATACAGAAAAACAATGCAAGAAAGACCCCTTAATACATAAGGGGCCTTTCTATTGTGCTATTTACTGCTCATTCACACCAGAGCGTCTTAAATCACGTAACGGATTGCCACCCACAAATGCACCTGCGGGCACGTCTTTATGCACGACGGCTCCGGCCGCTACGATAGCTCCGTCACCGATGGTGACACCCGGCAAAATGGTTGTGTTTGCGCCGATCAACACATGATCACCAATCACCACTTTACCGATACGATATTCCTGTATGAGGTATTCATGAGCCAGTATCGTCGTGTTATACCCAATGACCGAATTGTTCCCTATCGTAATATGCTCCGGAAAAAAAACATCCACCATCACCATCAGGCCGAAGGCCGCATGTTGCCCCACCTTCATCCCCAGCATTCTGCGGTAAATGACGTTTTTCAGAGAAAGCACAGGACAATACCGGGCAATCTGTATAAAAATAAAGTTCTTAATGCCTTTCCAGCGGCTCACCGTCCGATAAATCTGCCACAACGCATTGGGACCTTCTACAGGATAGCGGTTCACCTTTCTCACGATACATTGACACCTTGAAGCTCCAGCTTCAGCAAATCCCGCATATCATGCAACATGTAGTCAGGCCCATATCTGCGCAGAGTTTCCTCGCCCTTGAGCGACCAAGCTACACCAGCCGATTTCACACCTGCTGCCTGAGCTGACAAAATATCAAAAGAACTGTCTCCGACCATCAATGTGTGCTCTGCTTCAGCATTCAAACCTGCCAAGGCCTTAAGCACTGGCTCAGCGTGTGGCTTTGGATGCTCCACATCGTCTACCGTCACAATATAGTCCATAGAGGAAGTCAGATTGAACAGATTAAGTACACGTATCGTGGATGGTCGTATTTTTGTTGTCACAACCCCCAGCTTAATTCCTCTCGCACGCAACTCCTGAATAACCTCAATGACATATGGAAATGGCTTCACCATTTGATCATGATGAATCTGATTATAAGCACGGTAGTCCTTAACTAACCCAGATACATCCGTTAATCCCGAAAAAGTACGGAGTTGATCGTCCAGCGTTCCACCCATATGAGGAATAATATGCTCCCGCGTCAGCGGATCAGCATCCGGATGATTCAAAATGTGTAAAAATGTACTGATAATCAACTCATTCGTATCCATGATGGTGCCGTCTAAATCAAACAAAATCGTATTTATCATAGATGCTCCTTCTTGTCCTCGTCCGTGTCTTCCTTAGGTAGCTTATCCGCCGTAGCTGTTGGAGGAACCGCGTCCTGTCCTGGACGGGATACCTGTTCTGGCGTCACGTCAGGTACCTGATCAATCCCCGCTTTGCTGGAGATAATCGGATCGCTATACCGAGCAACAGATGTGCCCTTCCGGCGACGAACCAAAATGAAAATCACGGCAGCTACCACAATGAAAATAGGCAGCAATTGCGAGATCCGTACATTACCGTAACTCGGGTCCAGATGCCCTGGTTCAAACCCTAACCACACCATAGGAGACCACAAAGCATTCACAAAGGAAGCCAGCCAATCCGGTCCCTGAAAAGCCAAACTATCCGTCCGTACACGCTCGATGAAAAAACGGCCAATCGAGTACCAAATGAAGTAAAACGCGAACATTTCGCCTGCACGTATAAATTTCATACGACGAATGACAAGCAGCAAAATCACACCTACAATACTCCACAGTGATTCATATAAAAATGTAGGGTGATGGAATACCCCGTTAACGTTCATCTGATTCACAATGAAATCCGGCAGATGCAGTTGATTTCGCAAAAAAGTCTCTTCCGTCGGTCCACCGTAGGCTTCCTGATTGACAAAATTACCCCAGCGTCCAATCGCTTGACCGATCAGTAAGCCTGGTGCACAAATATCAGCGATACGCCAGAAGTTATACCCTTTATACCGGAAATAAATGACCGCACATATAATGGCCCCGATTAAGGCACCGTATATCGCAATACCGCCATTCCAAATTTTAAAAACATCCCATAAATTATCTCTGTAGTCTTCCCATTTGAAGGCTACATAATAAATACGCGCTCCAATAATAGCTGATGGAACCCCCAGAAGCAGCATATCCATAAAAAAGTCCTGCGGAATACCGAATCTTTTTCCTTCACGGATGGCGAGATATAAACCCACAAGCGCCGCCAGCCCCAAAATAAGCCCATACCAGTGGACTTTAATTGCCCCGATTGAAAAAGCGATCGGATTCAGCAGTAATGTTGCCGTTGACATATGTTTCTCTCACTCCTCGTTCTTCCTTGCAAACGAACAAATCTTAATCCATCTCTTCCATATCTTCAGAAATTGTAGCAGTCAGCTTGTTGGTAAATTGCAGGGCTGCATTAACGCCCATTTGTTTCAAACGATAGTTCATCGCCGCCACCTCGATAATAACAGCCAAGTTTCGGCCCGGACGAACTGGGATCGTAACCAGTGGAACATCTGTATCAATAATGCGTGTCGTTTCCTCATCAAGACCAAGACGGTCATACTGCTTGTCCTGCTGCCATGCCTCCAGACGGACAACCAATGTTATCCGTTTGTTATTACGAACTGCACCAGCACCAAACAGCGTCATCACATTAATAATGCCCACGCCACGAATTTCCAGCAGGTGACGAATCAGCTCAGGTGCTGTACCATGCAGCTGAAAGTCGGACGTTTGCCGAATTTCTACCGCATCATCTGCTACCAAGCGATGTCCACGTTTAACCAGTTCCAGTGCTGTTTCACTTTTACCAATTCCACTACTTCCTGTGATAAGCATTCCCACGCCATACACGTCACACAGTACACCATGAATGGTCGCCGTAGGAGCCAGCTTTCTTTCGAGAAAGCCTGTGATGCGGCTTGATAAAATCGTCGTCGCCATATTAGTACGCAGTACAGGAATATCTCGCTCTGCGCTCGCCTTCACTAACTCAGCCGGTACCTCCAGAGCACGTGTGATGATAATACATGGAGTCAGCTCTGTACACAGACGCTCCATCCGATCCCGTCGCTCCTCAGGAGGCAGCATCCCCAGAAAAGCCAACTCAGACCTTCCCAGAAGCTGTACCCGCTCCTGTGTATGATATTCAAAATACCCAGCCATCTCCAGACCTGGGCGATTCAAATCATCCACTGTGATCAGTCTTCGCAGACCCTTTTCACCAGAAATAACTTCCATTTGAAACTGCTGTACAAGCTCGGATACCTTTACCTGTTTAGCCATTGTATTCTCCCCTTCATCTGCAAAACCGGATTCTATACGTCATTTGATTTATGTAGCTTTACCCTATTAACCATACAGCCCAACGCCAGTCTATGCTGCACTGCACCAATCCACACTCCACTTAATTTAACACTATGGTTCCAGGCTAACTCTATTCCGACAGCTGGATTGATCCCATCTAGGGACCTTGCCTGCATCTAGACCTGTACCATTGTACCCATCGTATCGGAATTTTCCAATGAATGCAATGCCGAAGCTAGTAGCCGTATGCGATATACAGAAAGAGTCGCAGTTCTCCGCTTGGGGAAAACTGCGACTCTCTTCCAGAGGCAAATTTTATTCGCCAACCAGAATACTCAATTCCGATTCCTTATCAAAAATATGAACCTTGTTCATATCAACAGCCAACTTCGCTTTGACACCATCACGAGTATTGGAACGTCCGTCTACACGGGCAATAATCGTATCATTTCCGGCACCGCTCAGGTACAACAGCATTTCATGACCGAGATTTTCCGTTACATCCACAGTGGATGTAAAGATCGTATTCGGAGAAGCCTCCAAGAATACAGGCTCTTCATGAATATCCTCAGGACGGATACCCAAGATCACATCTCTGCCGATATAGCCTTTCGCTTTTAAAATCTGTCCTTTACCTTCTGGTACGAACAGATCCAGACCCGGCGCAGTAAAATGCAATGCACCTTCTTTTTCAACCAGCTGACCTGTGATAAAGTTCATCGTAGGAGAGCCGATAAAACCAGCTACGAACAGATTCACTGGACGGTTGTACAGTTCATCCGGGGATGCAGCTTGTTGAATGATACCATCCTTCATAACGACAATCCGATCACCCATCGTCATGGCTTCAATTTGGTCATGTGTTACATAGATACAAGTGGTTTCAAGGCGTTTAACCAGTTTAGTGATTTCAGCACGCATTTGACCACGAAGTTTAGCATCCAAGTTGGAGAGCGGCTCATCCATCAGGAAGACTTGAGGATCGCGGACGATCGCACGGCCCAGAGCGACACGTTGGCGTTGACCACCGGACAGCGCCTTAGGTTTACGTTCCAGCAAGTGCTCGATATCGAGGATTTTGGCAGCTTCACGTACTTTCTTGTCGATTTCTTCTTTCTTAACTTTGCGCAGTTTCAGACCGAACGCCATGTTCTGGTACACGCTCATGTGCGGATACAGGGCGTAGGATTGGAATACCATCGCGATATCGCGATCCTTTGGAGCCACGTCATTCACAACACGATCCCCAATGTACAATTTACCATCTGAAATTTCCTCCAGACCAGCAATCATACGAAGTGTAGTAGACTTCCCGCAACCGGAGGGACCAACCAATACGAGGAATTCTTTATCTCGAATGTCCAAATTGACATCAACAACCGTAGCTTTATCTGCACCCGGATATTTTTTGAAAATATGCTCTAAACGTACACCAGCCATAGCTTTTGCCTCCTAAGATCGAGTTATGAAATCGAATACATTTCTTACTTGTATCTTACCCTAGTCCTTGTAGCGTGGCTATTCGCAAACTGCACAAAGATGCTATTTCCTTTTTGTCACTTTGTACAATAGCAGATAGAGCTTGACCAAAACTGCATCATTAAACGTTCGCACGTCCAATCCGGTCTCCTGTTTGATCTTGTCCAAACGGTAAATCAATGTATTTCGATGCACATAGAGACGCTTAGCTGTCTCACTCACATTACAATCTAGTTGAAAAAAGATATCTAATGTAGCCATCGTTTCTGAGTCTTCCAGTATGACAGATGACTTCATTACCTGCTCTAAAAATAGTACGCGTTGTTCCTTGGGAATGCGGTTTAATAGCCTTTCTAAATGAAGCTCCCATGAAAAGTGGATGTGCTCTGTTACATGAAAAATCTTGCCCAGATGTATCGTCTCCCATAACAAATTCAGCTCTTGGGGAAGACTTTGCAAAGGGATCGAAGGCTTAGAAACCGCCAAATGGAATACACCCACCCACTCATTCGCAATAAGCTCATATAGGCCCAAGCTAAAGGCTGTAAGAACCTCCTCCAGCGATTCCGTAAAATCTGCATCCCTGGACTCAGTGTCTTTATCCCGTTCATCGTCCGCTCCTAATAAAAGCTCCTTTTTAGCCATAATCAGCCAAGACTGTTCGTCCAATGGAGTAAGCAGCACATCCCCTCCAAAATAGCTCGCGAACAATCGATGAAGCTGCGTATAAGTAATAGCCCCCTCCTGGGTTCCCTCGCCATTCAGTAAAATCGGAACCATACACGCTGATAGCGAATCACGAAGCTGCAATTCATCAGGAACCTCTTCTTCCCTGTTTAGATTGGCAGCCTGCTGTATGAGCCATTGTCCAAAACGATTCATCCGCTCTTCCTCGCTATAAATCGGGTTGTCCGACAATTGTGGACCGTTCTTCCAGAACTGCTCCATGTTTGCCAATAACGCTTCTACCAGTTTCCGTTCTCGATCCGTCAAATAACTGGCCTCTACCACAAAGGCAGCCAATTCACCTGCCAACGCACGAAACGGAAAATATAACTTGTTGTCACGGACAAACGATCTATCCGGAATAACTGAATCGGCTGTCTCTCCTTCTGCCATCATTTCCGGGCACCAAGGCACTATGGTAAAAGGCGCTTGAATAATATTCTGAAGCTGTTGCTGAATCCATTCTGTATCCAGAGTCACGCGATCACCACTTCACTTTTTTTAGAATATAGAATAAGCACTAAGCGAACATAATGAACTCATTATAACCTGTCGATACCGTAAAATAAAAAAGCTATATAAAAACATAACTTAAAACAATACAAAAAAAGCCATCAACCTATAGTTGATGACTTCTGATGAGCCATGAAGGACTCGAACCTTCGACACCCTGATTAAAAGTCAGGTGCTCTACCAACTGAGCTAATGGCTCGTAAAACTGGTGGAGGATGATGGATTCGAACCACCGAACCCGTAAGGGAGCAGATTTACAGTCTGATGCGTTTGGCCACTTCGCTAATCCTCCATATAAAGGTGGCTCGGGACGGAATCGAACCGCCGACACGAGGATTTTCAGTCCTCTGCTCTACCGACTGAGCTACCGAGCCATACCCATTAACAAAAAAATAAAGTGCGGAGGGATACCCCTTCCCACTTTAGTACGGCAAAACTATTGAATTGAAAAATGGCGGAACTGACGGGATTCGAACCCGCGATCTCCTGCGTGACAGGCAGGCATGTTAGGCCTCTACACCACAGTTCCCTATATTTTTCAAAATTTAAAAATGGTGCCGGCGAGAGGACTTGAACCCCCAACCTACTGATTACAAGTCAGTTGCTCTACCAGTTGAGCTACACCGGCACGATGGTGGAGGCTGAGGGGATCGAACCCCCGACCCTCTGCTTGTAAGGCAGATGCTCTCCCAGCTGAGCTAAGCCTCCTGGGTATGTATGGTAGCGGCGGAGGGGATCGAACCCCCGACCTCACGGGTATGAACCGTACGCTCTAGCCAGCTGAGCTACACCGCCATAACATAATATTTCGCTAGCTTGTCCTAAATGGCGGAGAGAGAGGGATTCGAACCCTCGCACCACTTTCGCAGTCTAACCCCTTAGCAGAGGGTCCCCTTATAGCCACTTGGGTATCTCTCCATATAAACGGACTCGCTTAGCAAAACTCCGCAAGTTATTCTGTATCTCACCAAAGTGATTTGGAATATCAAGCGCAATTTCAAGGTTACACCCTGAAAACTGGATCCGAAACTCATTTGCGTTTTATTTTTAGGATAAGCCCTCGACCGATTAGTATTGGTCAGCTCCATGCATTACTGCACTTCCACCCCCAACCTATCTACCTCGTCGTCTTCAAGGGGTCTTACTAATTGGGAAATCTCATCTTGAGGGGGGCTTCACGCTTAGATGCTTTCAGCGCTTATCCCTTCCGTACATAGCTACCCAGCGGTGCTCCTGGCGGAACAACTGGTACACCAGCGGTACGTCCATCCCGGTCCTCTCGTACTAAGGACAGCTCCTCTCAAATTTCCTACGCCCACGACAGATAGGGACCGAACTGTCTCACGACGTTCTGAACCCAGCTCGCGTACCGCTTTAATGGGCGAACAGCCCAACCCTTGGGACCTACTTCAGCCCCAGGATGCGATGAGCCGACATCGAGGTGCCAAACCTCCCCGTCGATGTGGACTCTTGGGGGAGATAAGCCTGTTATCCCCAGGGTAGCTTTTATCCGTTGAGCGATGGCCCTTCCATGCGGTACCACCGGATCACTAAGCCCGACTTTCGTCCCTGCTCGACTTGTAGGTCTCGCAGTCAAGCTCCCTTCTGCCTTTGCACTCTTCGAATGATTTCCAACCATTCTGAGGGAACCTTGGGGCGCCTCCGTTACTCTTTAGGAGGCGACCGCCCCAGTCAAACTGCCCACCTGACACTGTCCTCGCACCGGATTACGGTACCAAGTTAGAACCTAGATACGATCAGGGTGGTATCCCAAGGATGCCTCCTCTCAAGCTGGCGCTCAAGATTCAACGGCTCCCACCTATCCTGTACAGATCGTACCCAAATTCAATATCAAGCTGCAGTAAAGCTCCATGGGGTCTTTCCGTCTTGTCGCGGGTAACCTGCATCTTCACAGGTATTAAAATTTCACCGGATCTCTCGTTGAGACAGCGCCCAAGTCGTTACGCCATTCGTGCGGGTCAGAATTTACCTGACAAGGAATTTCGCTACCTTAGGACCGTTATAGTTACGGCCGCCGTTTACTGGGGCTTCGGTTCATAGCTTCGCCCCGAAGGGCTTACCACTCCCCTTAACCTTCCAGCACCGGGC
>NZ_JBODQH010000001.1:2352500-2420000 GCF_052119485.1 Paenibacillus sp. DRB1-1
CATCCTCCTCACAAGCTGAATTATGTGCACAGTCTGCAAGACTACCTTATTCATACTTATTGAACTAAGGACAAACTTAGAACCAGGAACGATCTATACTGCCATCTATCACCGCAAATAAAAAGGGAGCCGTAGCGGCTCCCCCAAGTGAGTTAAGAATGCCCTAAGGACATTTCAGACTCCCTATTTATAACGTATAAATACACCTATTAATTGAGCTCTCTACGGCCCTCCAACGCTTTGGACAGGGTAACCTCGTCGGCATACTCCAAATCTCCACCCACTGGCAATCCATGAGCAATACGAGTAACCTTGATTTCAAAAGGACGCACTAGGCGAGAAATGTACATGGCCGTGGCCTCTCCTTCAATGTTCGGGTTCGTAGCTAAAATCAGCTCCTTGACGCGTTCATCACTGAGTCTGTTCAGCAATTCCTTGAGTTTGATATCCTCAGGACCAATTCCCTCCATAGGAGATATCGCCCCATGAAGCACATGGTAAAAACCATTAAACTCTTTGGTACGCTCCATAGCCACCAAATCCTTGGAATCCTGAACAACACAAATGACGGAAGTATCCCTTGTCTTATCCTGACAGATCCGACAAGGATCCGTGTCCGTAATGTTGCCGCAGACTGAACAGAAGTGAAGATTGCGTTTTACATTGACCAGCGCTTTGGCAAAGTCAATCACATCATCTTCCTTCATTTTCAGTACGTGAAAAGCCAACCGGGCAGCCGTCTTCGGCCCTACTCCCGGCAGGCGCGTAAAAGCATCAATTAGCTTTGCAATCGGCTCCGGATAATACAATAGCGTGTTTCTCCTTTATGCAGCAGACTAGAACAAGCCCGGAATTTTCATCCCGCCTGTAAATTTACCCATATCATCATTAGCCAGTTCATCTGCTTTGGACAAAGCATCATTGACTGCAGTCAGCACAAGATCTTGCAGCATTTCTACATCATCAGGATCTACAGCTTCTGGTTTGATCGCGATGGACAACACTTTTTTATGTCCATTTACCTCCACCGTCACAACACCGCCGCCAGAAGTCCCTTCGATTACTTTTCCGCCAAGCTCCTCTTGGGCTTTCAGCATTTGTTCCTGCATTTTTTTCACTTGCTTCATCATTTGGTTCATATTGTTCATTTCAATCATCTCCTTTAATGAAGTATACATCTAGAAACTTGATTCAATCTTTAATGACTACTAGGTCTTCCCCGAAAAGTTGAATAGCTTCATCAATCCAGGGCTCCTTGGACTTTCCCGGCGCATCATGCTCCGGCTCCAGTTGCAATTCTTCGGCAGGCTGGTCGGAAACTCCTTCAATCGCAGCATTCCAATCCTTTTGCATCATCGTTACTAAACGATAAGGATGACCCAACTGCTCATGCAATACCTTCTCGATGACCTGCTTATTGGCAGGCTTTTCGGTAGTTTCACGATGAATATTGTTCTTAAATGCAACCAGCACACTGTCCTCTAACACAGAAACCGGCTCACCATCCATAAACCAAGCATGAACCGTAACTTTCGCCTCTTTTACCCCTTGCAAAATCTGGCTCCACTTACGTCCTGCTGCTGCGAATGCTTCGCTCGACTTCTCAGCGATATAGCGATCCAACTGAGAAGGAAGTTTGGCTGGCGCTGAAATCCGCGGAGCAGGGGCACGACCCCCGGAAGCCTGACGACCACCCGACGATGCTTCCTGTCCCGCTCCAACGCCCAATCCACCTTGCAGCGCGCGCTCCAGTTTCTTTTCGAGCTCAGCAAGCTGACGCTTCAACATTACCACATCTTCCTGATCAGCTGCAGCGCCAGAGCGTTGTGCGGTCGGCTGAGCAACAGTTCCTGCTTCCCCCGGAATACTGCACAGCTTCAATAGAGCTACCTCAAACAAGGTTTGTGGCTGTACGGCATATTTCATCTCGCTCTGATAACGATTAAGGGTGTCAATCATCGCAAAGAGTTGCTCCTTGGTGAAAGCATCTGCCACTTCCTTAAATCGCTCTGGATCCAGCACTCGCTCCGTCATTTTGGTCGCCTGAGGCACCATCTTGATCATTAGCAGATCTCGGAAATAGTACAGAAGATTCTCCATGCACTTATCCGCACTTTTACCTTCCTGCATAAAGTTCTCGATCATTTGTAGCACCGTGCCCACGTCTTCTTTCAGCAATGCCAAGGCAAGCTTACCGAATTGCTCGGACGCAATACCTCCCGTCATATCCAGCACCTGCTGATAAGTAACCCGACCATCTGTAAACGAGGATATCTGATCCAAAACGCTAACCGCATCTCGCATCCCGCCATCTGAAAGACGCGCAATGTACTGCAGTGCATCCGAATCAGCCTGTATGTTCTCCTGTTGACATATCAGGTCAAGCCGCTCTGTCTGTTCTTCCAGCGATACCCGCCGGAAGTCAAACCGCTGGCAACGTGAAATAATTGTCGCCGGAATCCGATGTGGTTCAGTCGTAGCCAATATGAACATCACGTGTGGCGGCGGCTCTTCCAGCGTCTTGAGCAGCGCGTTGAACGCTTCCGTCGTCAGCATGTGCACTTCATCAATGATATAAACCTTGTGCCGCACTTCTGTGGGCGCATATTTGACTTTATCGCGCAAATCACGAATCTCTTCAACGCCCCGGTTGGAGGCTGCATCAATCTCCTGTACATCCATGACCGCTCCGGCCGTGATCCGTTTACAGGCTTCGCATTCGTTGCAAGGTTCCGGCGCAGGTCCATGCTCACAGTTGATTGCCTTGGCCAAAATTTTGGCCGCACTCGTCTTACCTGTTCCTCGTGGACCGCTGAACAGGTAAGCATGGGACGTGCGATTTTCGCGGATGGCATTCTGCAATGTCTGGATAATATGCTGTTGTCCTACCATGTCCTTGAAAGCCTGCGGCCGCCAAGCACGGTACAACGCTATATGTTCCAATGCGCGTTACCCTCTTTCCCATTCACTTTCATGACCATTCATGGTCACTTCATTATACTATACTCCCGTCCGAATCTAAACCAGACACCTTCCAATTTATAAAACACAAAAAAACATCTTCGCAATGATTGCAAAGATGTTCTAATTACCAATGTATACCGTGCACCTGTTATTGATCGTTGTGATCCGAGCGGCAATCCTGAACAGCAACTCGAGCTAGGCAACCCTCCGGCACAAGAGTGGACCTGCTTATGGCTGCTTCCTTCCGGACCTGACCAGGTTCACAAGTACTCATTGCGGAGGACCCAGCCGTCAACATTGTGCGCAGGGACCAGCCTCACATCAACAACACCTCTAACAGGAATTCAACCTCGCTATAGCGGATTGCGAGTTACAGGGCACCGCTACCTCCCCATCTAGCACGGTGAAAATAAGTATATCTTAAGGCCGCATAAAAAGCAAATACACATTATTACAAAAAGAGCCCTCTGCAGTTGCAGAAGGCTCTAATAACTTTATAACCTGCGGTGATCCATTAGATACCGTATTTCTTTTTGAAACGATCCACGCGTCCACCAGCATCAATAAATTTCTGCTTGCCTGTGAAGAATGGGTGGCAGGCGGAGCAAATCTCCACACGCAGAGATCCTTTCACAGAACCAGTTTCAAACGAATTTCCGCAAGCACAAGTGACATTAGTTACGTTAAATTTTGGTTGAATAGCTTGTTGCATCGAACTTTCACCTCTTTCCGCCCTGAACGTCCTATCAGTCCAGAGTTGTATGAACACATGTTCACATTATAGCACTTGAATATGAGCGTTTCAACAACTCTTTTCTGCATTCAAAGATGGCGTAGAATAGGTGTGATTCAAGTTACATCAACCATTTTAGGCCTTGGCAAATTTGGGACGTGCCAGCCCTTGTGGGGGTACATGAGTGTAAGAACCGATGACTACATCAGGCAGTTCCTCACGATAAATCTCAAGCATTTGTTTCATGCCAAGAATCTCACCTTGAGCAGGTGGAATCAATTCCAGATAGCTTTCAGGATCAATATTCAAATTACGCATTTGAATCAGCTTGAGCTTAGTACGTTTGGCAAATTCAATCATTGCCTCAATTTCTTCCTCCCGGTCAGTTACACCCGGAAAAATCAAATAGTTAATCGACGTATATACTCCCTGCTCAGAAGCATAACGAAGTGATTTTTCCACATTAGCCAACGTGTAGCCGCGCGGCTTGTAATACGCATTGTAGTGATCGTCCAGTGCACTAATGGTACTAACGCGCATCAGATCAAGACCCGCATCCACGATTCCCCGGATATGATCGCTCAATCCAGCATTCGTATTGATATTGATGTATCCCATATCGGTAATGGAACGCACCTCTTTGATCGAATCAATAATCAGTTTGGCTTGTGTGGAAGGCTCACCTTCGCAACCTTGGCCAAAACTGATGATGGACTCCGGTGTCTTCAAATGTTCCAGCATAACTTCTACAATTTCTTCGACGCGAGGACGGAAGTTCATTCTTGTCTGCGGAGATACGAAACCACTGTCATCCGGCTGTTCAGATATACACCCAAAGCAACCCGCATTACAAGAATAAGATACCGGAACTCCTCCTTCCCAGCGATTCAGGAATGTGTTCGAGGAAGTAAGACATTCGTAGCCCAGCGCACAGTTTGACAAATGTTGGTACAGCCGATTTTCGGGATATTGCTCCGTCATCCGCTGCACACCCAATTTAACTTGATGACGGTCACAGTTTTCCGGATTCCACTTGGATGGACTGTCACTCTGCTCTGCCGTTACATAAAATGTCCCATCTTTCCAGACTACGGCCGAATAACCGAACAAGGGAAGTTTGTACTCCTTATCGGTCTTCACATATCCCGGCAGGCACAAGCGTGTAAAACCTTGCGGCAATAAAGCCCCTACTGCTTGCATATCTCCGGGAAGAGAAACCATTTCCCCTGTTTCAGGGTTCATACCGACCGGGCGAGTGCTGGGCAGGCTTACCAATGTAGCTCCTTCCGGTAACGGAATAAGCTCATCCTCCATGATTTCAACAATCATGTCTGCACTACGGGCAAGCCCATACAAAGAAGCATGATCATATACATTGCCTTTTTCGTCGGCATACACCAAATACATTATGGAGCTCCTTTCGCTCCGTTAAGCCTACGCCATTAACAAAATGAATGTAACGACTGTGTACTTACGGAACAGATAAAATACATGATGGGTTTTAGTTGGTTGTGGCCGGGACTGACGCTGTGGTAGAACGCGCAGTTCTCCGTTGTTGCCCACCAGAACTGCTTTGCGAGCCACTGGAAGAAGGTGCCGTCAAATCAAACGAAGCCAAAAACTCAGCATTAGTTTTGCTATTACGCAGCTTTTTGAGGAAGCCTTCCACAAAATCATGGCTTTCCGTCATATTTTTACGAATGGCCCAGATGGTATCCAATTCTTCCTTATTCAACAACACTTCCTCACGGCGCGTGCCGGAACGACGAATATCAATCGCAGGAAAGATACGACGTTCTGCCAGCTTACGGTCCAAATGCAGCTCCATGTTGCCTGTACCCTTAAACTCCTCATAGATGATATCGTCCATGCGTGATCCTGTGTCAATCAGCGCTGTAGCAAGAATCGTCAAACTACCGCCTTCCTCCACATTCCGAGCCGCACCAAAAAAGCGCTTTGGACGGTGAAATGCCGCCGGATCAATACCCCCGCTCAAAGTACGACCAGAAGGAGGGATAACGAGATTGTACGCACGAGCCAAACGTGTGATGCTATCCAGCAGGATGACAACATCCTTTTTATGTTCTACGAGACGCAATGCACGCTCCAACACGAGTTCTGCCACTTTGATGTGATTTTCAGGAAGTTCGTCAAATGTAGAGGCCACAACTTCACCTTTAACGGAACGCTGCATGTCGGTCACTTCTTCGGGTCGTTCATCAATCAACAAGACAAAAAGCTCGATCTCGGGATTGTTGGTAGAAATGCTATTGGCAATTTCTTTGAGGAGAAGCGTCTTCCCAGCTTTGGGAGGTGCTACAATGAGTCCGCGCTGTCCAAGTCCGACAGGGGCCAGTACATCCATAATTCTCGTAGACAAATGGTTGGGGGAAGTTTCAAGGACTAATTTGGTTTGCGGATACAGTGGAGTCAGTGCAGGAAAATGTAGCCGCTCAGCAGCTTGCTCAGGACTTCTTCCATTGACGGCGTTAACTTGAAGCAATCCAAAATATCGTTCATTCTCTTTTGGCGTTCGGCATTTACCGGAAACAAGATCGCCTGTCCTCAAGTCAAACTTGCGGATTTGTGAAGCAGAGATGTAAATATCTTCGGTACTCGGGAGATAATTGATCGGCCTCAGAAAGCCGTAACCTTCGGGAAGGATTTCCAGAACCCCCTGCATAAACATCAATCCGCTCTTCTCAGCTTGTGCGCGCAGAATGGCGAAAATTAATTCTTTCTTTTTGAGCGTTCCGTAGTACGGGATCTGGTATTGCTTGGCCAGCTTGTACAGGTCGGTCAGCTTCATTTCTTCCAGATCGGAAATTTGCAGATCCATATAATAACCACCTATTCAATTATTAAGTCCATTCATACATCTAAATGATAGACAATGATATCATAAACACCATTAACATAATTTTAACCAAAACAAATAAAGTTATGCAGCCACCTGCCTGGATTATACCGAATTATTCCGGTTTTCCGATAAAAGATTGTTAGGTATGAACCACAATCATTTATCAAGCAGCGGCTGCATAGGTGTTGCCCGTTCTATTGCTTTCGTTCCGGGAGTTCAAAAAAACTGCATGGTTTAATTATTCAGTTTGCCGCCATACATCCGCGCCCAAAAGACGCAGGTTGGAGACAAGGTGATCATAACCACGGTCAATGTACTCGACACCCGTCACCTCGGTTACGCCTTCGCTTACTGTAAGTCCAGCAATGACAAGGGCCGCTCCGGCGCGCAGATCTGCCGCTTTTACTTTAGCTGCATTCAGTTGACCACCCTCTATAATGGCGGACCGACCCTCAACGCGAATTTTAGCCCCCATTCGCACCAGCTCAGGGACGTGTTTAAAACGATTGCTGTACACAAAATCGCTCAATACACTGACACCCTGTGCTTGGGTAAGCAAGCTGGTCATGGGAGATTGTAAATCTGTGGCGAATCCGGGGTATATCAAGGCTTTAACGTCGACATGATCATAGGAAGGTGCACCCAGTACGCGAATACTTTCATCATATTCCTCGATGCCGATGCCCATTTCCTGCATTTTTGCAGTGAGAGCCTCCATATGTTTGGGGATTACGTTGTCAATCAATACATTTCCACGGGTTGCCGCAGCGGCAATCATATATGTGCCTGCTTGTATACGGTCAGGTATGATCGAATGACGGCAGCCATGCAGCTCCGACACACCTTCAATTCGAATCGTTTCCGTACCGGCGCCTTTAATAATGGCCCCCATGGAGTTTAAAAGGGTTGCTACATCTATAATCTCAGGCTCTTTAGCCGCATTTTCGATAATTGTGGCGCCTTTGGCACGTGCTGCCGCCAGCATAATATTAATGGTAGCGCCTACGCTGCTAACATCCAAATAAATTTTGGTTCCGCGCAATTCTTTGGCGTGCAAATGAATAGCGCCATGCTCGTTCGTAACCGTGGCACCCAGCGCTTCAAAACCTTTGATATGCTGATCAATGGGCCGGGGTTCGAAATTGCACCCTCCTGGCAAACCGATGATCGCTTCCTTGAATCTGCCCAGCATGGCTCCCATCATATAATAAGAGGCTCGTAATTTCTTAACAGGCCCATTCGGCATAGGAATGGATTTAATAGAGGAAGGATCTATTTTCATCTGGCTACCTTCCCAGGTAACCGTTGCACCAAGTTCCTCTAGTATTTCGGAATACACCGCCACATCACTCAACAGTGGCAAATTGTCCAAAATGACTTCCGACTCTGCCAGAATGGCTGCGGGAATCAAGGCGATGGCACTGTTTTTGGCACCGCTGATGGAAACTGTACCTTGAAGCGGCCGTCCACCGGTGATCATCAATTTTTCCATAAGCTTGAGGGTCCCCCTACGTGTTTTGCAGTCGGTCAAACAATAATCTCAAATCATAAACTTTTAACTTTTTTAGTGGTGAAAATGGAAAGACACCGGCTAAGCGGTGTGCTTTCCATACCAAACTATTCAACTGTACAGATTTAAATATTTTGTGCAGCAGAACTACAGCTACAACTAAGAAATACATCTAGCCTGTGCAGACGCACGACCAGTTTAATTCATTATTACGCTTTGTTGTTGGAACCGAACTCACGAATTTTACCGATAACGGTTTGTTTAATCGCTTCACGACCTGGAGCGATGAATGTACGTGGGTCATAAGCATCCGGTTTCTCAGCAAGAACTTCACGAACCACTTTCGCAAATACGATTTGGTTCTCAGTGTTTACATTGATTTTGGAAGTTCCCAGGGAGATTGCTTTTTTAATGTCATGTGTTGGGATACCAGTACCACCGTGCAGAACGAGTGGAAGTTTGATTGCATTGCAGATCTCTTCCATTTCTTTGAAGCCGAGGTTTGGCTCGCCTTTGTAAGGTCCGTGTACGGAACCCAGTGCAGGTGCCAGTGTATCGATACCTGTTTCGTTAACGATACGCAGACAGTCGTCCAACTTAGCGTACATTACGTCGCCGACAACATCATCCTCTTGACCGCCAACCATTCCAACTTCAGCTTCAACGGAAACGCCTTTGGAATGAGCATATTCTACCACTTTTTTCGTTGTAGCAATGTTTGTGTCGATTGGGCTGTGGGAATCGTCAATCATAACGGATGTGAAACCAGCGTCGATAGCTTCTTTACATTTTTCAAAGCTGGAACCGTGGTCCAAATGGATCGCAACTGGAACGGTGATTTTCATGTCATGAATAAGACCTTCTACCATTTTAACAACAGTGTAGAATCCGCCCATGTGACGTGCTGCGCCTTCAGAAACGCCCAAGATTACTGGGGATTTTTCTTCTTCAGCAGCGCCCAAAATAGCTTGAGTCCACTCGAGGTTATTAATGTTGTATTGACCTACTGCATATTTTCCTTCGAGTGCTTTGTTCAACATGTCTTTCATAGATACCAATGGCATGGTTACAGTCCTCCTAAAGGTGTTTGGGTTTGTCTATATTTTAGCCGACATCACATACGGGCTTATTATACCACAACCCATGTTAAATACTAAACAAGCTTTTGCATATCAACACATACAAAAATCACGCCCAGGACGCCGTTTTTCCATAGAATTGTATAAGGAGAGGATTTACTTTCAGTATTTCCCATAATCACAAACAAAAAACCCTGTTGTGTTAACAGAGTTCTCAACCATAGCGACTCACCTAGTCACCTCTGAGTTGTTTGTTCACAGCGATCCGCATTTCGTCAATATCAAAGGGCTTGGTAAAATGCATTAGCGCACCTAGCTCCGTCGCCTCTTTAATCATGTCCAGTTCTCCATATGCTGTCATCATAATAACCTTGATATCGGGATTCATGGTTTTTAGATGCTTCAGAATTTCGAGTCCGTCCATACCTGGAATTTTCATATCGAGCAGAACTAGATCAGGCGGTTCCTTCTCAACAATTTCAAGTGCAATTTTCCCGTTCGCCGCCTGAAAGGTCTCATAACCCTCACTTCCGAACACTTCCATCAGTAAAATCCGTATTCCATTCTGGTCATCGACGATTAATACTTTCTTCTTTTCCAATGTTTTAACCTCCTAAGATCTTAAAACGAGGATCATGCAGCTATTGCCATAACAGCGTCCGATGACGTACAATATCCGTCCCATACCTAAAACTATATTCGCTCCTGCAAAAAGAAAATCCTTCTCTTATAGATAATTGTGGAATATTCTTTCATAATCAGGAAGCATGGGATAAAAAAAAGACCTCCCTGAGGAGGTCTTACAAGCCGTAGCATTAAGCTTGAAGCTGCAATGCTGCCTTTACAAATTCACGGAACAAAGGCTGTGGACGATTCGGACGGGAAGTAAATTCTGGATGGAACTGTACCGCCAGGAACCATGGATGCTCAGGAAGCTCCACAATTTCCACCAAGCGTCCATCCGGTGAAGTACCGGAAATACGAAGACCTGCTTTTTCAATAACTTCACGATATTCGTTATTGAATTCGTACCGATGACGGTGTCTTTCGTACACCAGCTCGTCGTTGTAGCAAGCCGAAGCCAGGGAACCTTCCGCCAGTTTGCATGGATACAAACCAAGACGCATCGTACCGCCCAAATCTTCGATGTCTTTTTGGTCAGGAAGCAAGTCAATGACAGGATAATCAGTAGCCGGGTTAATTTCCGAGCTGTTGGCTCCTTCGAGACCAGCCAGGGAACGGGCAACCTCAATGACAGATACCTGCATACCCAGACAAATGCCGAAGAACGGAATTTTTTGCTCCCGCGCATAACGGATGGTACTAATTTTGCCTTCAATTCCGCGATCGCCGAAGCCACCCGGTACGAGAATGCCGCCAATGCCGCCCAGCATGTCAGCTACGTTCTCGTCCGTCACTTCTTCAGCGTTCACCCAACGGATTTTTACGTCTGCATTCGCATCAAATCCAGCGTGGGAAAGTGATTCAACCACACTTAAGTAAGCATCATGTAATGCAACATATTTACCAACAATAGCAATCTCAACCGTTTTATCCAGCTTGCTGATTCGATCAACTAACCCTTCCCATTCGGTCATATCTGGTGCAGGTGTTGTCAGCTTCAGATGGTTAACTACGATTTCGTCCAAGCCTTCTTCGCGCAGGTTCAACGGAACCTCGTAGAGGGTTGAAGCATCGCGGCATTCTACCACTGCATTCGCATCAATATCGCAGAACAATGCAATTTTAGCCTTCATATCGGAGGACAGTTCATGCTCTGTACGGCAAACAATGACATTCGGTTGGATGCCGATGCTGCGCAGTTCTTTTACACTGTGCTGAGTTGGTTTGGTTTTAACCTCACCAGCAGCTTTAATATAAGGAATGAGCGTTACGTGAATGTACATCACATTCTCGCGCCCAACTTCGCTTTTGAGCTGACGAATAGCTTCCAAAAATGGCAAGCTTTCAATATCGCCCACAGTACCGCCGATTTCTGTAATAATGACGTCCGAACCTGCTTCACGGCCTGCACGGTACACGCGTTCCTTGATTTCGTTCGTAATATGAGGGATAACCTGCACCGTACCGCCCAAATATTCTCCGCGACGCTCTTTGCTGATTACGCTGGAATATACCTTGCCTGTTGTGACATTGCTGTTCTTGGACAGATTAATATCAATAAAGCGCTCATAGTGTCCCAAGTCAAGGTCCGTTTCCGCACCATCATCCGTTACAAACACTTCACCGTGCTGGTAAGGACTCATCGTACCCGGATCGACATTCAGGTAAGGATCAAATTTTTGAATCGTTACCTTCAGTCCCCTGTTCTTCAAAAGCCTCCCCAGTGAAGCTGCCGTAATCCCTTTGCCCAAGGAAGACACAACCCCGCCTGTCACAAAAATATACTTTGTCACTGTTCAAAACCCTCCTAGATAAGATGCAAAATTCAGGCGACATTATGATGTTATCGTAACCCGTTTGCACGGATTATCATCCATGAAGAAGGCAGCGGAATCATTTTCCATGTCCGCCGCCCTTAGCCCTCTTTCATGAGTGAAAACACCCCTATAAAAAACAAAAAAGCACTCCCGTAGTACGGGGCACTTTTATACAAAAAGCAAACATATAAGTGAATCAATCATAAGCCCAAGCAATAGTTTACCCCGTGTCCAATCCGCTGTCAAGGAAGTTATCTGTGTTAATTTGTCCATTGAACCAGATTGGAGAGAATCCACCTGAAAGCTTTAAATCAGAAGAGGTTTTCAAGAGAATGGTCATGAAAAAGGGGAGAACTCATCTCCCCTTGTAGCCTGTTCCTAACGAAGCGAATCGTCGTCTTCCGTCGACTCATCGTCATTTTCATCTTCTGAATCTTCCTCATCACTGAGGTCTTCATCGTCTATAACCACGTCTTCATCACTATCATCATCATCTTCTTCTCCGTCGAACAGCTCATCTTCGCCATCCTCGTCTTCGCTATCTGCATCGAAGTCGTCATCAGAGTTGTATGTTTCTTCTTCCTCATGATAGTCATCTTCATCGTCATCGTCTTCGTCGTTAATAATACGAGGACGCTTGGCTCCTGTCAGGGCATCTTCGGATTTATCTACCGGATACCAACGTTTCAAGCCCCACAGATTCGTACCGACACAGGCAAAACGCCCGTCAATGTTGATTTCAGTATATAGCTGAGCAATAACGTCATTAATTTCTTCGTCGGAAAAGCCACGCAATTTGGCGACTTCCTTCATCAGGTCACGGTAATAATACGGAGTATTGGCTGCTTTCAATACCATAAATGCCAAATCCACCATTGGAGTCTCGTGGACTTTCTCCGGGTCAATCTTCAAGTTGAGTGGGGTACTCACCTAGGGACACTTCCTCTCACACGTAATTCACAAGAACATGTTTCAGAGCATACACGATACATGCAATACTAACATATCCATTATCAAAACTAAGTAAAACCTATTTGGAAGCAAATTGCAAGTTAAAGATGGGTATCGTCATAATTTCCAGGAATATCCCTATAAACAAGACGGCATACATAAAAAGACGGGGTCCCCCCCGTCTTCGACTGTACCCGCTCCGGGAGAACCCCCCAAAGTTGTTGCACAAGAGCTTATGCCCTCCATGTATCGTATGTGTCCACGGCCACTTTGACACGACAAGCAGGCCTATTTCCATAAAAAAGGGGCAGGTTTCCCATGCCGCAGCTGACGCTTGCTCATACAATACCTCAGCATGGCTCATCGGAGGGGGACCGTCTCAAATGGACTATCCGGATTTTTTGCAGCGTTTGCATGAGGGTATTTCGGAGCCGTCCGGCAGTGGACGGAACAAACAGATCATCACGTTCGATAAGCCTCACCAATACCGGGAATGCCTGTCCTATCTCAGGAAGCTGAAACCCGAGCTTGCGGGATTACGGCAAGTACAACCGGCCCGACTAATCCGCGCTTTAATCGCTCCGCTTTCAGGGGGAGACAGGCTAGGCAAATATCACAACGGTGTTACCGTTGAAGAAGATACCCGCATGAAGGTCCACGCTGAAACTGCTCATATACCAAAAGTAGAGAAGAACCTTTCCATGCCATGGGGAGTCAAACAGGTACGTGCATACAAGGCTTGGCCTTCCTCGACAGGGAATCGGGTCAGAATCGGTGTGATCGACACAGGAGCAGATTTTCAACATCCTGATCTTCGTCATTCTCTCGCCAGAGGTATTAATTTGCTTAACCGAACCATGCTACCCTATGACGATAACGGCCATGGTACTCATATTGCTGGAACTATCGCGGCGTCTAACTATGATGAAGGTATGGTCGGCGTAGCACCACGGGCTTTAATTCATCCCGTAAAAGCATTTGATCATAATGGAGCCGCCTACGTCTCCGATATCATTCTTGGCATCGACTGGTGTGTATTAAATCGTGTCGATATCATCAATATGAGCTTTGGTATGAAGTCGCGTAGCAAGGCACTACTAGATATGGTGAATAAAGCATATCATAACGGCATCGTGATTGTAGCGTCCTCGGGAAATGAGGGCAAGCGCCGAAGTATTGACTATCCAGCCCGCTATTCCCAGACGATTTCGGTGGGGGCTACTGACAAATACAGACGCATTGCACCTTTCAGCAACCGAGGGCAATTTGTAGACGTGTACGCACCTGGCGAAAAGATTACCTCCTCCTGGATCCATGGCAAGCATCACGAAATGAGCGGTACCTCTATGGCTACTTCCCATGTGACCGGAAGCATTGCACTTCTCCTTTCACTGAGACCGGAACTGGAGCCTGGAGAAATCAAAGCACTGCTTAAGCGTACCGCCACACCGCTACGCCTGCGTAAAAGCGCTGGACGTAGCTCTATCTCCACCAAACTTGGAGAAGTCGATGCCTTCCGATTGATGCAGGAGGGCACAAAGTGAATGATGTTGCTAAACCTCTAGTGTAGCGCCCGGCTCCAGAGAATGAACTTTTCTGGCAGAACCTTCACACCCACTATTTCCTCCTCTTATCAACTCATCTCGTACCAGGTCAGTCTGCAGCTTTGGTGCATGAACGAGTACAACCTGTTTGCTAGGCAGATCCTTTAACATTTGCCGCACATCTGATAATCCCTGATGCACCTTGTAAATCAAATGCCGAGCTACACAGCTGTCATTTTGATCTGCACGTTCCAACAGATGTTTGCCAAAAGAACCATGTGGAGCATACCCGGTCAATATAACACTGTTGCTGATTCTTTCTCCGCTTTCATTACCCTCCCCCATGTTGCGGTTATCCGATAGATACTGATAGTACCAGCGCGCCTGTGGGGAATCCATCATGCCGTCTCTTGTTATGATAATAGCCGTTGGGTTCTGTTCCAGCAGACTCACTCGTTCCGCAGCATCACGAGGCACGAAGACCCTGTCACTGTTTAGCACATGTTTTATTCGCGCTGGAGCTTCCGGACGCAGCCATTCTTTCCAGCGTTTTAACTGTTTCAATCCCTGCCATATGTCGTGCTCTACAATCATTGCCTGTGCAGGGAATTGCTCGCTAGCCCATACGATCATGTCCTGTCCTCTACCAAAGGCAGGCACCGGCAACAACACATGACCACCGGACAATAATATCCGCCCCATCTCGACCCTCAGCCGCTCCAACTTAACAGGCTGCGGGTCTATATCCATGCCATAGGCATTGTCCATAATGGATATGTCCGCTAGGTTGGGCTCTGACTTCCATTCAGGCAGGTCATGCAGCCCCTCCCCAACACCCAAGTCTGGCGCATCGGCAGCAAGAAGCTCAGATTCACGGCTGTAATCTCCAGAAAAAAACAACCGCTTCCCTTCCATTTCTACCGCATACCACACTGCACCAGCCAAATGTCCACTGCGTCCCCACATGATTCTCACACCCGGACAAGCCTCAAGCCATTCTCCTGCTGGCCCTTCATCTTCCAGATAGCGATAAGCAATGGATTGGATATCCTGTACGTCGTATGGCAATTCGGCTCCTCTCGATTCAACATAAGTATGCCAGGAGCGAAAATAGGAGCCTAGCTGCTCAGCGGTGGCCTTGGTCGTCCAGACCTCCCCTTGGTATCCATACTTGTACAGTAAGGGGAGTGCCATGGAATGATCCTCATGTGCATGAGACAGTAATACAGTGGTCAGTCCCTCCGCCCTTTGCGGCGGAAAAACCGGATATTGTCCGGTTCCTTCCTTTTTCACGCCACAATCCAGCATGACGCGATGCTGCTTTCCTTCAAAAACATAGCAGGAGCGGCCATGTTCGCCCGCTCCTCCCCAAATCCTAAGCTTGGTCATGATCATTTCCACTTTCTTTGCGAGTTTAAGCTTTCCATTAAGATCAGCAGCAGTGTGGTCATTCCGACCGATATGACGGCCATCGCCATCCCAAGTGACACCTGTCCCTGCTCAAATTGTGCAAAGATGTAGGTTGCAGACGTCTGAACAGATGGCGGCAAAATCAGCAACGATCCTACCAGCTCGCGTGAAGCAATGGTAAATGTCATCATCCAACCAGCGAGCATTCCCGGTATAATCAGCGGCAGCACAATCCGGCGGAATATGTAAGACGGTCGCCCGCCAAATACCTGTCCCGCCTGAAAAAGGCCAGTGTCCACCTGCGTAAAGGCGCTTTTGACATACTGCACCGTATAAGGAACAAACAAGATAACATACGTCAGAATAACCATGCCGTATGTGTTATACAAAGGGATCGGCATCCATGGTGAGTTCCACCACAAAATCAGGCCGACCACCATAACAATTCCCGGCACCGTATTCGGAAGCAAGCTAAATGCATCAACCGTCCGTTGAATTCTTGTGCGTGAGCCGCCAATGACAAGCGCAAACCAAGTGCCCAGCACCACAGCAAGCGTCGAAGCGCCCAAAGAGAGAAATACGCTGTTCAGGAGCGCCTCCATGCTCTCTGATCCCCAAGACAGCAGTTCCTTGTAAGAGTCGAGCGTCAAATTATCCCAGGCAAGCCCAATTCCCCTCAGCTTCATCGTCGAGGCTGAAAGAATTGAAAAATAAGGAATGCCAATGGATGCAATGAGCAACAATAGAATGAATGCAACACTCAGCCCCGTAGTCAAGCCGGATATACGAAGACGGGACGGACGCGAACCTTTACCACCTACCAGCCTGTACGTAAACTTTCGGTTGATCACCGATTGCGCATACCACATGAGCAGGCAGGCGGTTAACAGCACCGAGGCCATTGACGTCGCTTTGCCAAAATCTATGGGCCAGCTGGAGATATATTTGTGAATTTCCGAAGTCATGACCTCATACCCGATCCGTCGCCCAAAGGTAGCGGGGGTGCCAAACTCGGCAATTGTTTTAACGAAAATGAGTAACGCGCCCATTCCGTAAGCTGAAAGCAGCAGCGGTAAAATGATTCGACGGAATCTGTACAGAAAGCCACCGCCCATTACGGCACCCGCCTCTTCCAGGCTCCCGCCAATCCTTACCAGCGCCCCGCGCAGCAGGAGGTACAGGAATGGGAACAGATGCAGGCTCATGATCATCACCATGCCACCAAGGCTGAAGAAGGACGGCGCTAAAAAATGTAGACCCGGGAACAACTGCTCCAGATATCCGTTTTTTTGCATAAACAGAATCCAGCCCATGGAACCGATATAGGGAGGAGTCATAAACGGAATCAGCAACAGGATATCCAACCAGCGCCAGTGTGCAAGACGAGTGTTGGACATGATCCAGGCTAGCGGAAGTGCAAGTACCGTTGTTCCTGCAATCACACAGATACCAAGCCAAATCGAGCTGAATAGCACTCCTGCAAATTGTGAAGCAGCTAACGTTCGAAAAGGCGCATCCCATTGAAATTTTTCATCAACATATACACTTTGGATAAAGATTTGCAGCAACGGCATCACAATCAGGAAAAGAAGCGCGATCAGAGCCAGCGTCAGACACCACGCTCTGATGTGTTTAACGGATAAGCCTCCCATCGGCTTACTTGAACATTTGCGTGAACTTCTCCGTCACGTCTGATCCGTGCTCACCCATCCACTCCCAATTGGTTTTCAACAATGGAATCTCGTCCAGATTGGCACGCTTGTCGGCTTTGACATCCGTGCGGCCCGGGAGTAAGGAGGCGTCTGCTACTAGTTTCTGCGCCTCGTCCGACAACAGATAATCAATGAATGCTTTCGCATTCTGCTCATGCTGCGTTGACTTGAGAATTGCGGCAGGACGTGGGCTGATGACCGTTCCCTCTGTCGGATAGACAATGTCAATCGGCTCGCCTTTGGCTTTAGCCTTGTATGTCATGTAATCGACCGCAGCGACGACTATACCTTTAGCTCCGGTAATTACGGGGTCCAGCGCTTCCTGATTGGCACCAGCCATAGCAACACCGTTAGCCTTGTACTGCTCGAACAACGTCCAGCCTCCATCGCCCTTGGCACTCAGATAGCCTGTCATAAAATCCAACGCTGAGCCGGACAGGGATGGATCGGGAATATTAACCTGATCCTTGTACTCAGGCTTCGCCAAATCAGCCCATGAAGTTGGTGGTGTTTTTACCAGCTTCGTGTTATACGCAATGCCCAGAGCAGAAGCACTGGTACTGAAGTAGTTGCCCTCCTTATCGGACCAGTCTGGATTTAGCTTGTCTGCGTTCTTGGCTTCCGGGTAAGGCAGCGTAAGTCCTTCCTTTTTCAAGCCTTGTACAGATGGAAGCGATGCTAGTACAACCACGTCCGCTACCGGATTCGTCTTCTCAGCTTCCATGCGGGCCAAAATTTTCCCTGTCGTTCCCTGGAACAACTCTACCTTCACTCCGCTCTGCGCCTCATACCCTGCTACCAGCTTTTTCGCCAGTCCATCCGGGCCTGCGCTGTAGACCACCAGCTTCTGATCGGTGGATGCCGCCTCAGCTTGTCCTGCTGATCCATTAGCTGGCGCCCCATCCTTGGATGGCGTTGCTGTTCCGCAACCCGCCACAGCGAGTCCAAAAGTCAATGTTAATGCGAGCATCGTCCCTTTTTTCCATCCTGTACGAAAAACATGCCTATTCATCTTATATATACCCCTTTTCCCTATGCTTCAAGTTGGTGGATGTGTTGCGGTGATACCCAAATGTGCATTTGTTGACCCATGGGCAAGCGGATGGAATGATATGCAGTCCATTGCTCGCCGTTCTCGGCTAGTATACGAATTTCATAACGATCGCCGACATAGCTGACATGCAGGATCTCTACTGTAAAAACATGCTGATCCGCTTGCTCCTGTTCCCAACGGGCATGTTCAGGACGAAATAGTGTCCGTTCCGACTCCAGCCAGTTGGATTTGCCAATAAACTTCGCCACCTCTGGATGAGCCGGGCAACCGTAGATCACCTCTGGTGTTCCGGTCTGCAAAATATGTCCACTTTTCATAACAACTACTTCATCGGACATTGACATGGCCTCGATCTGATCATGGGTGACATATAGGGCGGTCAGCCCCAGATCGCGCACAAGCGATAGCATCTCAATGCGCATCTCCTCCCGTAGCACCGCATCCAGCGCACTGAGCGGCTCGTCGAACAAAACAAGTCGAGGCCGGATAGCAACCGCTCTTGCAAAGGCAACCCGCTGCTGCTGACCACCGGACAGCTGATGAGGATACCGATCCTCCATCCCTGACAATCTGACCATGTCGAGCGCCTCCAGCACCACTGTCCGCAGTTCCTTGTCTCGAGCGCTGGCGAACCCTTTCCCACGCTTGCCCGCACGCAGGCCGAAGGCCACATTTTCAAACACCGTCATATGCGGCCACAACGCGAAATCCTGAAAGACCATCCCAAAGTGGCGGAGATGGGCGGGAATATCCTTTTTGCGTTCTGCAGAAAAAAGAATTTCCTCTCCCATCGTGATTGTGCCGGTATCCGGTGTCTCCAGACCAGCAATCAAGCGCAAGAGCGTTGTTTTCCCACAGCCGGACGGTCCGAGCAGTGTTGTGAATTTGCCCCGTCGTACTACCAGATTCGTCTCATGCAGCGCTGTTATTTGGCCGAAGGTTTTACTTAATCCGTGAATATATAGATCCTGATTCATCGCATTACCTGCCTGTTCTTCTGACTGACCCCAGTGTAAAACTTGAATTCGCAACCTGTGTTATTGGAAAGTTAAAACAAAATTAATTATTTCAATGAATTGTGTTAACACTCATAGATTTAATCTATATAGAGGGGATTGATGCTGCTCCCCAAAGAAATAGGCATGATTGTTCGATTAACCTGAAAGCGAGGCATTCTAAGTGAATTTAAGTCTTCTAAAGTTACATATTGTAGAGCTGCTGAATAAGCACCATAAAATTACCACGGTCGCCGAGCTTCTTGGCCTAAAGCAACCAACCGTTACTTTTCATATGAAAAATCTGGAGCGTGAATTCGGAGTAAAGCTGTTTGACACACGTATGGGCAAAATCATCCTGACCGATGCTGGAAATGCGTTGCTGCACTATGCCACTAAAATTAATGCACTGGCTGCTGAAGCTGAGCGAGTCGTCCGCGAGTTCGATACGCTCCAGCGGGGAAGTATACGTATTGGCGCAAGCTATGTACCCGCTACCTACCTGCTTCCTGCTGTGCTGCACCGCTTTGCCCGTGAGCATCCGGGCATTCACATCGCCTTGTCCGTGAAAACAGCGCCCGTCATCAAGGACATGCTCGCTCGCCACGAAATTGACCTTGGCATCATTTCGGCAGAGCCGTTTCAATCCCCAACGCTACTCTCCGAATCTTTGGGCGAAGATGAGCTGATGCTCATCTGCTCACCCACTCATCCGCTCGCCAACGAAACCAATTTGACAACCGAGCTTATCGCTTCTTCCTCCTTCGTATTACATGGCAAGGAATCCAGCACACGCCACGTGACCGACAAATGGCTGGAGCGTGGGAGTCGGCGACTTCCTTCCTATCTGGAGTTGGATTCACTGGAAGCCATCAAACAGGCGGTTATGCTGGGAGAACACATCTCCTTTGTCTCTCGCATTGCCGTTCAGTCAGAGGTTGAGCGGGGCTTACTGGTTGTAAGACCTATTCCGGGGCAGTCTGTTGAGCGGTACATCTATATGGTCAGCAACAAAGACCGCCATCGCTCGGCGCTCATTCACAGATTCACCGAATATTTATCATGGAACCAAGATTAAATCTTACCTGTCATATAGAAATTATGTAATTTTTTAACCGGAGTACCCTCTTGCTTTGACATACGACTGACAATACACCAGTAAAGTGTAGCGTGTAACCTATTCGGACGAACAGGAGAGGATGAAATGAAAACAGGCCTTCGTATCACCAAATTGATGTCGGTAGTAACTCTGAGTGCAGTGCTGCTCGTAACAGGATGGAGAGGAGCAGAACCGGTACAAGCTGCCGCCAATGCCACACCAAGCTATGAGGTGAAGCTGCTACTGGATACGGCTCAGGTCCTCAATGCGGATGGCTCATTAAAGAGTGGCATCGTGAACGAGTTTCAAATTAGCGACGATGCACAACGATTGAGCGTCGAGTATTTTGATACAAATTCATTGCAATTGAATGACGAGGGCTGGAACGTGAGATTTCGCAAAAAAGAGGACAAAAAGAATTATGAATTAACCTACAAAAAGCGCTATACGGTCACAAACGGAAATATCGACGCGGCGCTCACCCAAGCGAATAAAGAAGGGTTCAGCGCATCTGATGATAATTATGAGGCTGAGGTGGATTGGGGGTACAGCAAGCAAACATTAAGCTTTTCCAATGATAAGAAAACAAACGCCTCCAAAGGATTGGCTCTGCCTTCCCCAGATCAAGCATTAAAGCAATTGCAGGATAATCTTCCGGGCAAGCTGCAAAACTGGAAAAACAGCAATTGGGGTAAACAAACCTTGGCAAACTCCAGAGTACGCGGTCCTGTACAGGTCAGTAAATACGAGGGTAGCTTTCAGGGATTGGATGCCAACGTTGAAGTATGGCCTATTCGCAGCGCAAACGGATCAGGTACAGAAAATATTATCGAAATCTCCTTCAAAACCTCGGATTACAGTGTTGCCGCCAGCAACCGCACCAAGCTGATGAACCTGCTGCAATCCAAAGGATGGCTGGTTCCCGCCGATTCCCTGAAAACGAATTTGGTACTGGAACGCTACTAAGCTAATCCAACATAAAAAGGAACCGAGGCGCCACCCTGTTGAGGGTGATACGAACGGTTCCTTTTATTATTATTTATATGACTACAAAGTCATGATGTTAAAGTTGCTTGCTTACATACGTTCCGGTGCAGACACGCCCACCAGCTTCAGTACGTTGGCAATGGTCGTGCGCACCGCACCAAACAACGCCAAGCGTGCCTGCGTTTGAGCGGCATCCTCTGTGATGACGCGCTCTGCCTTATAGTAGCTGTGGAACAATGAAGCCAGCTCGTAGACATAGCGAATCATACGGTGTGGTGCAAAGTTTGCAGCCGCCATCGATACTTCTTCCGGCAGCTCGCCGATTTTGCGTAACAGATCGTATTCATGCTCAGCCGTCAGCTTGGACAAGTCAACTTCTGCCAACGGCAGCACAGCAATACCTTGCTCTTCGGCTTGACGATATACGCTGCATGCACGTGCGTGCGCATATTGCACATAGAATACTGGATTCTCATTGGAGGTGGAAATCGCCAAATCCATGTCAAAATCCAGGTGCGAATCCATGCTGCGCATCGTGAAGAAGTAACGGATCGCGTCTACACCCACTTCTTCCATCAGATCTTCCATCGTCACGGCCTTGCCGGTACGTTTGGACATTTTTACTTTTTCCCCATTTTGGAACAAGCTGACCATTTGGGCAATCAGCACTTTAAGCTTATCCGGGTCATTGCCCAGTGCTTCCATTGCTGCCTTCATCCGTGGAATGTAGCCGTGGTGATCCGCTCCCCAAATGTTGATAATCGTGTCATACCCACGAGCATATTTATCGCGATGGTAAGCGATATCCGGAGTCAGGTACGTGTATGTACCGTCATTTTTGATCAAGACGCGGTCCTTATCGTCGCCGTACTTGGTCGTATTCAGCCATGTAGCTCCGTCCTTCTCGTAGATCTCCTCACGGTCACGCAGCTCATTCAGCGCTTTAAGCACTTCACCGTTTTCATACAGCGACGTTTCGCTGAACCAGGAGTCAAAAGGTACACGGAACAGTTCCAGATCGCGCTTGATCTTGTTCAGTTCCTTTTCCAGACCGTAGTCACGGAAATAAGCAGCGCGATCTCCCGGTTCCATAGACAACAGAGAATCTCCCTTTTCGGTCACCAGTTCCTTGGCAAACCCGATGATGTCCTCACCATGGTAACCATCCTCCGGCATCTCCGCAGGCTGTCCCAGCTCCTGCAAATAACGCGCCTCAATAGAGCGGCTCATGTTGTAAATTTGGTTGCCCGCATCATTAATGTAGTATTCACGAGTTACTTTGTATCCGGCAAAATCAAGCACGTTGCAAAGAGCATCCCCTACGGCTGCACCACGTGCATGACCTAAGTGAAGGCTACCTGTCGGATTGGCGCTGACAAACTCGATTTGTACCTTTTTGCCCGCACCTTCCTGTATACGCCCGTAATCTGCCCCCTGCTCCTGCACTTGTCCAATAACAGCATAAAGGTAGCTCTTGTTCAGGCGGAAGTTAATAAAGCCCGGTCCAGCGATTTCTGCACTTTCAATAGAAGCAGAAGCTAAATCCATATTCGCGATCAAATCTTCAGCGATTTGCCGTGGATTCTTCTTCGCAATGCGGGTGAGCTGCATCGCGGCGTTGGTAGCCAAATCACCGTGTGACTTGTCCTTTGGCACCTCCAGCGTAATGGTCGGCAGCTCTTCGCGGCTCACGATTCCGGTAGCCAGCACCGCCGCCTCGATTGCTGAAGTCACCTTTTGATTAATAAGTTCCAGTGGATTGCTTGTCATGATTATTGCTCCTCCTGTATATGCAAACTGATGGCAAAATGCCCCGAGAAATCCTCAAATACGTACAGATCATAGGTCCAGCTCACATGCCCGGTGAATCCATCCATCCGAATATCGAGCTTCTGCGTATGCGCAGACATGTTCAGGTTTAAATAAGGCGAGCGGTAAAATCCAGGCAACCTGCGTCCCAGCGCAAACGACTGCTCTGATTGTACCTCACCGTGACGAATCAGCTTTAGCTCATCCGGTCCGATTTTGACTGTGTTCCGTGTCGTACCGCCCTCAGGACTTTCTTGCGGCTCATCGTACCTTATATATAGATGCTTCCCACGCACGATCGCTTCTCCGGGAAGTTCCTGTACCACATCTTCTCCGTCATGATGACTATGAAGACGGATTCGGACCTTTGCATTATGTGGCATGTATTCAAACTCCATTCTATTGCTATCCTACTGTACTACTATATCCAGTTCCCGATTGCAATTCAAATGAGTTTTTACAAAAAGATGCTTTCATCCAAAAAATTTAGCTACCTTAAGTCAGCTTCATCGGATGCTTGGCTAAAACTTTCAATGAATCGAGAGGCTAGAGAAGACATGTATTTATCCTTCAGCCAGACAGCCGCCACACGCGTATGCAATTCTTCACACATAATTTCCTTAACGATTAACTGATTATTGCTTCCGAGTGACAACGCAGAGCGCGAAATCATACCGATCCCTAGTCCTTCATTAGCCCAGTGAAGCGTGGTGCGAGCATCATCGTTTTTGCAAAAGAAATTTGGCTCAAAGCCATGCTTCATACAGGTATCGTGGATCAATTGTTCAAAGCGGCGATATACGATGAGCGGCCTATTTTTCAAATCAGACAACGGGATGGTCTTCTGTTCGGGGTTCCAGTCATGTTCTTCTGTCATCACTGCTATCATCGGCTCGGAGGAAGCATATCTGCACCCTAAATCGGTGGTATTAAAAGGGGTTCTGACGATACCGACCTCTACAATTCCTTTGTTCAAAAGATCGAGAATCATGAAGGTATTTCCCTCATGAATTTCGAATTTTACACCCGCATAGGTTTTATGAAATTCGGAAAGCCTGTCTTTCATCAGGGCTGCGCCGGAAGAGGAGACCGTTCCAATGGTGAGCGTACCCTTCATCCCCAAGGCAAAATCGTTTATTTCTCTTGTTGTGGCATCTGTCAGCTCCAAGATCTGCTTGGCCCTGTTCTGTAAAATGATGCCGGCCTCCGTCAATTGGATGCTTCGTGAGCCTCGATGCACGAGCTTTACACCAAGCTCTTCCTCTAGCTGCATGAGCTGCTGACTTAAAGGAGGCTGCGCGATTTGCAGCTTTTTGGCTGCTGCGGTAATCTGTCCGGCCTCTGCGATCGCCAAAAAATACTTGAGATGTCTCAATTCCATCTTTATGGACCTCCGGTACTAGATATATGTAAAACCTATACCTCTAATATATATTAAATATTATTCATATGGTTGGGGATATGCCATAATCAAATTCAGTTATGCTATTGCGGCATGAGGCTATATACATTATTTAGGTTAGGTGATGGTTTATTTGCTGAAATTTGCTGTTTTTTTGAAACCCTATAAAAAGGAAACGATTCTTGGGCCTCTGTTTAAATTGATTGAGGCCATCTTGGAACTATTGCTACCTACTATGGTTGCTTTAATGATCAATCATGGCGTAGGTAAAGGAGACACCCATTATGTTTGGCAGATGGGTCTTTTGATGTTACTCATGACTATACTGGGCTTTGGCAGTTCATTAGTGTGTCAGTTTTACGCAGCTCGTGCCTCTCAAGGATTCGGAACTACGCTGCGCAATACGATGTTTAAGCATATTTCATCGTTTTCTTATGCTGACCTCGATAAGTTCGGTACGCCCTCGCTCATTAACCGGATTACGAATGATGTTAATCAGCTCCAAACGGCTGTAGCGATGCTGATTCGTCTGGTCATTCGTGCTCCTTTTATTTGTATCGGGGCTATTATCATGTCAATGATTCTGGATTTCCGCCTGGCTTTGGTGCTGTTGGCGGCTACACCAGTTCTGGCTTTGATCCTATATGTGGTCATTACGAAGGCTTCACCACTGTATCGTCGGTATCAGAAAAAATTGGATAAAATCGCCCTGGTGCTAAGCGAAAATCTTACAGGCGTACGGGTCATACGCGCATTTGCCAAAAGAGGAGCTGAACGAGTTAAATTTAACACTGCTTCAGATGACCTGACTCAGACCGCTATTCGTGTCGGACGTATTTCTGCTTTGCTAAGCCCTGCCACCTTACTGGTGGTAAACGGAGCAATTATTGCAATCCTGTGGATCGGCGGTATCCATATCCAATATGGATCTCTTACACAAGGGGAGATTATTGCCTTTATTAATTACATTACGCAAATTTTACTGGCTCTGATTGTGGTGACCAATTTAATTATTTTGTTCACCAAGGCTGCTACTTCAGCAGCGCGGATTCAGGAGGTCCTAGACACGCAAGCTTCGATTTCCGACACTGCTGCTACTTCTACACCTATAGACAGGGAGGGAACAACTGAGCATGGCGCTGTACCAGCTATCTCTTTTGATCATGTCTCCTTTGGATACAATACGACAGGGCAACTGGCACTTAGCGATGTAGTGGTAAACATCTATCCCGGTGAAACGGTCGGCATCATCGGAGGAACAGGTTCGGGGAAATCCACCTTTGTGAATCTCATTCCCCGCTTCTACGATGTAGTAGAAGGTCGTATAGAGGTTGATGGCATTGACGTACGGCAGTATAAGCTGGAGCAATTGCGGCAGAAAATCGGTATTGTTCCTCAGAAGGCGCTGCTGTTCACTGGAACTATAGCGGATAATATCCGTTGGGGGCATGAACACGCCACCGATGAGGAAGTCGCTCAAGCCGCAGCAATCGCGCAAGCAGATGAGTTCATATCCAACTTGCCGGAGAAATTCGATGCTCCGATCACCCGAGGAGGGCTTAATCTGTCGGGAGGACAAAAGCAGCGACTTACCATTGCCAGAGCTATTGTCGGCAATCCGCAAATTCTCATTTTGGATGACTCCTCAAGCGCACTTGATTTTGCTACCGATGCCGCCCTCCGTAAATCGCTACGGGAAAATAGCACCAGCATGACCGTCCTGCTGGTCTCGCAACGAGTAAGCAGCGTACAGCATGCTGATAAAATAATTGTGTTTGATGAGGGGCGGATTGTCGGTATCGGCACACATGAACAGTTGATGAGCAGCTCAGATGTGTATCAGGAAATTAATCATTCCCAGCTCTCAACACAGGAGGTAGACCAATGAGTGGCAAGGAAACCTGGAGAAGATTGTTAACCTATGTAGGTCGATATAAAAAAACAACATTTTGGGTCATCGTCAGTGCGTTTCTCAGCGTGCTTGCCAGTCTGATCGGACCCTACATGATTGGTCAAGCTATCGACCATATGGTGAATAAGGGAGCAGTGGATTTTAAAGGTATTGCACAGATTTTAGCTGGATTAGGCATTGTATATGTTGTAGGCAGTCTATTTAGCTGGCTGCTCACGTATTTGACGAACCGGATTGCTTTTCAGACCGTAAATGATATGCGGCGGGAGTTATTTGATCATTTTAATATCCTTCCGTTAAGCTTTCATGACACTCATCCGCAAGGAGACAGCATCAGCCGTTTTGTGAACGATATGGATGCTGTATCGGATGGATTGCTGCAAGGCTTTTCCACACTGATTACCGGGATCATTACGATTATAGGCTCCATTGTACTCATGCTGTATATCAGTCCGATAATGACGTTGGTCGTATTGGTGTCTGCCCCGATCACATACGGTGTGGCACGGTTCATTACTACAAGGTCACAGCGTATGTTCCGCGAACAGGCCAAAATTTTAGGAAGCCTGAATGGTTACGTGGAAGAAATGATTGGCGGACAACGGGTAGTTACCGCTTTTCATTATGAAAACCGCTCGCTTGAGGAATTTTCCGCCAAAAACGAACAATTGTATCAAGCCGGGGTGAAATCGCAGTTTTACGGATCATTGTCCAACCCCTCCACCCGATTGGTAAACAACATGACTTTTTCAGTCACCGCCATGATTGGCTGTATCTCCATTATTTTGGGTGGGATCTCGGTAGGCGGATTGTCGAGCTTTCTGATTTATACTAATTTGTTCGCCAAGCCCTTTAATGAAATTACGGGTGTGCTGACCCAGTTCCAGGCAGCTACGGCTTCTGCTCAGCGCATATTTGCGATTTTAGACTCACCGCCTGAGCAGCCGGAAAAATCGAACGCCGTACAGCTGGAGCGCAGCAAAGGCACGATTCTTTTTGATCATGTCAAATTCTCCTATAACCCGGAACGTACGCTCATTACGAACTTTAGTCTGGAGGTTAAGCCAGGCACTCGTGTGGCCATTGTCGGGCAGACCGGAGCTGGTAAAACCACACTCGTCAATCTGCTCATGCGGTTTTACGATGTGGACAGCGGCTCGATATCCATCGACGGGGTGAATATCAACGACATGAGCCGGGACAGCCTGCGGACTAACTTCGGTATGGTGCTTCAAGATACATGGCTGTTCAGCGGGACCATTCGGGATAATATCGCTTACGGAAAGCCGGAGGCCACGGACGAAGAAGTCATCGCGGCTGCAACAGCTGCCAATGCGCATAGCTTCATCAAACGACTGCCTCATGGCTACGATACGGTCATCAGCGGGTCAGGCGACAGCCTGTCGCAAGGCCAAAAACAGCTGCTCACTATCGCGAGAGTGATCCTCGTCGATCCACCTATGCTGATCCTGGATGAAGCGACCAGCAGCATAGACACCCTGACAGAAGCGCGTATCCAAAAAGCATTTATGAAAATGATTGCCGGACGCACCAGCTTTGTGATCGCCCACAGACTATCGACCATCCGTGAAGCGGATTTGATTTTATACATGAAAAACGGCGATGTCGTCGAAAGCGGTACCCATGAGGGACTGCTTGCCAGCGGCGGACATTATGCCTCGCTCTATAACAGTCAGTTCACTACAGCCTAACACTGCGGGTTGAGGGGAAAAGTCGGTTGCTCTTATGCAATCGGCTTTTTTTGTAGTGACACAGGAAGAAACAAAGAACGCGCATCTCCAGCAAAAGGCCGCCGGATCTTCTCTCGGCAGCCTTTTGGATTATATCTTGCTTATGTAATTCATCGAATGAAACATTCCCTGCCTAGACGAAAACAAAACTCAAATGCCAGCGCCCGTAGCGGTTGGATGGTCCATTTGCTCACTTTCCTGAAAATCCCTGCGATACAACCAGCCGATCAAGATAGCAATGGTCGTCATAATCGCAGCCAACAAATACACCTGCACCATACCAAAACGGTCTGCATACCAGCCCATGAATAACAAGGACAGGCCGAAAGCGAGATTGGTAAGCACATCAATTCCCGCCATCACTTTGGGCAGCTGGGCTGCCGGTGCACTGGTTTGCAGCAAGGTGCGGCGAATAATCCCTGCCATTTGAACAGGTAAGCCTGATACAGCAAAAAGAATAAGTGCAGCAACGGGGATTGTATTCAGCGCAAATACAATTGTAATCAGTACATATACCAGCAACGCTCCGAGCATGTACAAAAAGCTGTTCTTTTGCAATCGCTTGACCAAGCCAACGACAATCAATCCACCCAAAATCGTGCCCGAGAAAAAGGACGCATTCATAAAGCCCCACCAGCTTGCATCCCGATGCAGCACTTGGCTGACGTACGCCAAAATAAATACGCCGAGCCAAGAGACACCCCCAATACTATCCACACTATCGACGATCATCAGAGAACGTATACGACGGTTGTGCCAAATGATTTTCCAGCCTTCCCCAAGCTCTTTCCAATGGGAGCCTTTTTCCTTTCCCTTTGCAGGTTCTACTAGATTTGTCGAGGAATCCGAAGCTTCAAGACTTAATTCCTTCTGATCCAGTGGATCACGGACGAAGGACGTGACAGTTACAGCTACGAGATAACAACAGGATGCGATCACAAGCGTATTCAGGGAACCCAGCCAAGCCACAATAATTCCGCTCAACGCCCAGCCTGCACACTTGACCACCTGATCACTGACCGCTACCATGCCGTTGGCCCGCATTAGCCCTTCACCCGTAGCCAAACGAGGTACAAGCGCATTACGCGCAGGATTGGTCCAGCCATCCAGAAAAGACATACCAAACACCATCACAAAAATAAATAGAAACGACCTCTGCTCAGGTACGATCCACAAATAAAGCAGCAACAGCGTAAAAATGACAAACTGCCCAAACTGGGAAAATAGCAACACGCGCGTCAGCCGAAATCGGCCAAGGACGATCGGTGCAACGAGCCCACTAAGCACTTGGGCAGACAATCGGAACAACGGGATTAAAATAGTCGTCATTAAGGAATTACTTGAACTGAACACCAATACCACTACACTCAGCATGTAGATGATATCTGCTACGTTGGAGATCGTCTGAGACCCCCACAGGTAATAAAAAGAGCGTCTGATCAAAAAAGTTTCCCCCTCTTTGGTACATCGCCGATTTATGTATTTCACAACCAAACCGTCCCTGTTGACATTACAAATCTGTTAAATGTCTGGTTTTTTGTATATTCTACGCACACCCTTAAATTTCCTTCTTTTATCTTAAAAGGAAATCCGGTGTCCAGTATGCTTTCATAGCCTTTTTCAAATCTTATCCAACACAAAAAAGCGCCTATAGCGCTCTTTCCCACCCAGAAACAGGCAATAAAGACCACTAAGGCGCTTCTTAAAATGTTTATTTCGTTAAATCTTCCACGAATTTAGGTAGTACAAACGCCGCTTTGTGTAGACGCGGACTGTAATATCGGGTGTCCATCTCTGGAATTCGGGTCTCGTCTACTTCGAGCGGATCATACTTCTTACTACCCAACGTGAATGTCCAAAGACCACTCGGATAGGTCGGAATGTTCGCACCATACACACGCACAATCGGGAAAATTTCCTTCACATCTTTGTTGACCTTCTGAATCAGGTCTGCCTTGAACCAAGGATTATCCGTTTGTGCAACGAAAATGCCGTCTTCCTTCAACGCTTCGAAAATACCTTGGTAAAACCCGCGCTCAAACAGCGGGGCTGCCGGACCTACCGGCTCCGTCGAATCGACCATAATGACGTCGTATTCATTTTTGTGTTCAATAATGTGCATGTATCCGTCATTGACCAGCACTTCTACATTAGGCTCGTCCAGCTTTCCTGCGATTTCAGGCAAATATTTTTTGGAATATTCAATCACCTTACCGTCGATTTCAACCAATACAGCCTTTTCCACTTCAGGGTGCTTGATGACCTCACGAATAACGCCGCCATCGCCACCGCCCACAACCAAAACTTTTTTCGGATTCGGATGTGTATTCAAGGCCGGATGTGCTACCATTTCGTGATACACAAATTCATCCTTAACCGTTGTCATCACCATGCCATCCAGAACAAGCATATTGCCGAATTCCTCAGTCTCGATCATAGCCAGATCCTGAAAATCTGTTTTCTCAGAGACGTAGGTTTGTTTGATTTTTGCTGTAATGCCGAAAGAGGGAGTCTGCTTCTCCGTAAACCACAAGTCCATCATTCCAACCTTCTTTCTGATCAAAGTATGTGTCCGGCAATCCGGTAGCATAAACGTTGACTTTCCTTATATCAGCAACACGCAAACGCCGAGTTTGCTATATTTATTGTACCAAACGCATTGGAATTTCACACTTTTTGCATTATAAGTGATACCTGAATGGACTGCAAAAGCAATTTGGAGATTTAATCTTGTTTAAAATAGACACGTGTGTGTATCTGATGAATAGACGCTTTCGGATTGACTATACTGAGAACATCAACTATGGAAGGAGGTGGCATGATGACCGATACAACTGGGCGATCCCCCAAGCGTAAACCGCTTTGGCTTCGATGCTTTCAAGGACTGATGTCTCTCACTATTCTGACGGTCATCACCGCCTGCATCCTGCTCGCCTATTTGTACACGACCAGCCTTCCGCTCGCGGATACGGATCGGAATTCACGTCTGCTAGATAGTCAGGGACAAGTCATCGCCACTTTCTCTGCCGGAGGCAAAGAATCCATTCCGGTCCAGCTTGATCACATTTCACCCGATTTGATTGCAGCTACCCTGGCTGTGGAAGATCGGAAGTTTTACGATCATTTTGGCTTTGATTTCAAAGGTCTGGGCCGGGCGGTAATCGTTAATCTGACCCGCTGGGATATGTCGCAAGGGGCCAGCACGCTGACTCAGCAGCTTGCACGCAATCTGTACTTATCTCATGAGAAAACATGGACGCGCAAGGCCAAGGAGGCCATCTATACCGCACAGCTTGAAATGAAGTACACCAAGAATGAGCTGCTGCAAATGTATTTGAACGAAATTTACTATGGTCACGGCGCCTATGGCATTGAAGCGGCTTCGCAAATGTATTTCGGTAAATCTGCAAAGGATCTGGATTTGGCCGAAAGCGCCCTGTTAGCAGGTATTCCGAAAGGACCGACCTACTATTCACCGTATAATCATATGAAAAACGCAAAGGATCGGCAGAAAATTGTACTGGACTCCATGGCGCTCACCGGCAAAATTACTCCGGCCGAAGCCACCAAGGCCTATGAGGAAATGCTGGCCCTGCGGCCCGAGAGCCAGCGCCGGACAGTGGAAGCCGCTCCCTGGTTCCGCGATTACGTCCGCCAGCTGGCGACTCATCAGCTTGGGATTAGCGAAGGGGTGCTTGAGCATGGTGGCCTGAGCATTTATACCACGCTGGACATGCACATGCAGCAAGCAGCCGAGGCGGCTGTAAACGAAGGCATGAAGAGCAGCAACGGACTGGAAACCGCGTTAATCTCCATGGACCCGCGCAACGGACATGTCAAGGCCATGGTCGGCGGAACGAACTATGTCGGGAATCAATATAATCATGCGCTGGCCACAACCCGGCAGCCAGGCTCCGCTTTCAAGCCGATTATGTATCTGAGCGCGTTGGATTCTGGCGAATTGACGAGTACGTCCAAGTTCGAAAGCCGACCGACGTTGTTCCACTACGATAACAATCGCAAGACCTATAAGCCCAAAAATTTTGGAGACAAATATTTGGGTGAAATAGATCTTCGGCGCGCAATTGCGGCGTCCGATAATATCTATGCCGTTAGCACCATTTTGAAGGTGGGAACGGATAAGGTCATGGACCTCGCCAGCAAAATGGGCATTACAAGCGAGCTCAAGCCCGTACCTTCGCTGGCGCTGGGCGTGTCGCCCGTCAGCCCGTTCGAGATGGCCTCGGCCTTCTCGGTCATCGGCAGCGGCGGGCAAAAGGTGGCTCCGGTGGCAGTGCTGCGCATCACCGATGCGGCCGGGCGGTCGTTGTACGAAGCGCCCCAAGCCGCGCCCGTGCAGGTGGTGAAGCCCGCCTCCGCCTACGTCCTCACTCGCCTCATGGAAGGCGTGTTCGAAGAAGGCGGCACTGGCAACCGGGTCGCGAAGCTGATCAAGCGCCCGGTTGCCGGCAAGAGCGGCACGACCAACACCGATGCGTGGATGGTCGGCTTTACCCCTGAGCTGTCCACCGCTGTCTGGGTCGGCTATGACAAGGGCAAGGCCATCAGCACACAGGATGCCCGACGGGCGGCTCCGATTTTTGCGCAATATACGGAGAAAGCGCTGGAGAATGTGCCGCCCAAAATCTTCCCTATCCCTGACGGCGTAGTCAGCGCTTATATTGATCCGGCCAGCGGCAAGCTGGCTGCACCGGACAGCCCGGACAAGCGGCTGGAGGTATTCGTCAGCGGCACGGAGCCAAAGGAGACGCTGTCGGGGCAAGATAATCCACCAGCAGCAACGCCAACTGACCAAGCGGAGCGACAAGCCGAAAAGAAATCGTGGTGGGGCAATTTTAAGCGTTGGTGGATGGATTAATAGCAAAAAAAAGACTGGGAGAACGCGACGAGCGCTCTCTCAGTCTTTTTTTCGCTTCACTTACCTCATTTACCCATTTACCTCTCTTGCCAGTGCCATCAGCCATCATCCCGTTAAGCCCCGCTCTTCCCTAAAGCTGCGCTATTACCAATAACAGCTAAACGACTCAATACGGTTAGTGTCTACACCATAATAAAACCAAAAACGACCACTCCACCGAAAACCCGCTACGGATGTCCTGCCTACAAAGACAGGGTACATCCAGAAACGCTCTCCGTTCGTCAGCCATACAAACGTGTTGCGGAACAAACAACCGAAAATGGCTCCAGGGTCAACCGCATACGCCGAAACCAGCGGCTTCGGTGGCGTAAATTGCGGTGGTGGGGAAGTTGGTGCTTGAGTTTGCTGCCCACCTTGCGGACCGAATGGCCCCTGCGGCGGCGGTGAGAACGGCTGTGGCGAAAATGGCCCTGGGCCTGGTGGCGGACCTATCGGAGATGGGAAGGAATCCTGCATATCAGGAAATTGTGGAATCGAAGGACCTGACGGCGTGAATGGACCCGGAGTACCCGGTTGCGTTCCGAAAGGAACTTGTGGCAGTAAAGACATGTGTTTCACTCCTTGTGTTCTAGGCTGATGTATCCTATGCGGGACATCAGCCCGTGGACTGGGCGAATCCCCATATCGCCGCCAAACTCCGCTATTTCGTGCTTTTACATCAAAAATTCTTATTTCCTGATACGATTAACTCCCTTTCTGAACATGCTCCAGCTCAATTTCATGCACCATTTTAATCTCGACTCGTTTCCTTAGCTCATAATACCGTTCCAGCAATCGGTGCTCAACCCCCAACTGTTCATTCATCCAGCCTATAATAGAGTCATCGTGATGTTCGTTAGACCAGCTAAACAAATCGCTATATAGCTGACCAAATGATTCCTCATTGCTGCGAGCGAACCGGATCGGGCGGGCTGTATAGCTTAGCTTGAGTTCCAACATCTCATATAGCACGTCCAAACGGTATTCCAATACCTGTACATCTTCTTTGGATGCATCGTAGCTTTTTATATCCTGAACGAGCTCCCTAAAGGTTAGCCCTACATGCTGCATAGCAAAATAAGACCACACACAACTACCTGTAGCCGTTCCATGAGCCTCCCAAAACGGATTCCACAGGATAGAGCGAATCGTATCCTTCTGCCCTTCTCCAAACAATGCTATTCCAGCAATAATTCCTGCATTACAATCTACGGAAGCATGTTGCTCTCCCCAATGTACCAATCGCGGAATCATATCTTCAGCAGTGCATTTGAAGCTTAACAGAGGTAAGAATTCATTAAACAAATTCTGATCCAGCGCTTTTTCCAATTCAGCCGCCAGTTGTCCACGATACGGTTCGCATGGAAGCTGTACCAGTCCCAAACAGGCATCCACAGACACAGCTCCATACGGTCCGTTCACCAAAGCGACGAGATCAGCAGCAGCCTCCACATAACCCAAATAACCTAGAGCATACAGCACACCGTCAGGTATATGTTCTGGGGATGCCTGATTTTGAACGTAACGCTCGTACATATCCTGCGCCAAAGTAACATCCCCGCATCTCATGATCGGCTGGAGGAGTAACCCCCTGATATAATGATGGGGATCTTCTACAAAAAGCCTGTATAACTCCCACGCATCCTCCATGGTCCCATATCGGGCAACCACATCCGTATAGGCGGAAATGATGCTGGCGTCCAGCTTCTTGCCTGAGCCGAACATATCAATAAGTCTTGCTGTCGCGTCCATCATCCTGTCTTTCTCCTTTCACGTGTGTGCGTCTTCTTGAAGCACTTCTCTAATGCTGAATATTCCTATTAAAAAAGAGGAAAGATGTTATCATCTACGATCCAGTCTAGGGAGTTGATCTCATGCAAGATTCCAGTCCAAAAATTACAACATTTTTCATGTTCTCTGGTCAAGCAGAAGAAGCCATGCAATTTTATACCTCTGTGTTTAAGCCTTCGGGTATCATGAGCGTTTTTCATCAGGAGGATGGGAGCGTGTTACATGCCGTATTCAACCTCAAAGGGCAGACTTTTATGGCTATAGACTATAACCATCAGGACAAACATCCTTTTACCCCAGCTCTATCGCTATTCGTCACTTGTGATTCGGAAGAAGAAATTCATCGTGTGTTTGGTCAGCTATCTCAGGAAGGTCAAGTTTTAATGCCCCTTGAAGCCTCACCCGTAAGCCAACAATTTGGGTGGGTTGAAGATAAATACGGAGTCTCATGGCAATTGAACCTGGCAAAAGACTAAATTTCTTCTCTAAACGATCCAGCAGACTCTAGAAGTCTATGGAAAAACAATAGACCATGCTCCATCTTTTTTTGGTAATATTATGTTTAATAGGTGCCAGTAAAAGGATGTGTGTTTATTGTATAGTGCAGATTGTGAGAAATGTTTTGGTTTATGCTGTGTAGCTTTACCTTATGCAAAATCTGCTGATTTTGCTTTTAATAAGGATGGAGGAACCCCTTGTCAAAACCTAAATGCGGATTATCGTTGTGATATTCATAAGAACCTAAGAAATAAAGGCTTGCGAGGCTGTACGGTATATGATTGCTTTGGAGCAGGTCAAAAAGTTTCCCAAGTTACATACAACGGAAAAAGCTGGCGAGACGATCCGGCAATAGCTGAGGAAATGTTCAATATATTTCCCATCATGCAACAGCTTCATGAAATGCTTTATTACCTAAAAGAAGCCCTTAACTTAAAAGAAACTCATCCCATCTATACAGACTTACAAAAAGCCATGGCGAAAACCGAGCAGCTTACGAATCAAGATCCAAAATCACTCATAGATCTTCATGTACCAACCCATAGGGCGTTAGTCAATGATTTACTTTTACAGACAAGTGAGTTAGTACGAGAAAAAGTTAAGAAAAACATAGAGCACAATAAATATAGTAAAAAAATCAGGAGTAGAGACCTTATCGGGGCCAATTTGAGAGGCGCTAATCTTAGAGGTACCAACCTGAGAGGAGTTTTACTGATTGCTGCTGATCTGCGAGAAGCTGATCTAAGAATGACCGACCTTATCGGTGCGGATTTTAGAGACGCTGATTTAAGTGGAGCTAATCTGGAAGGAAGTATTTTTCTTACACAAGCGCAATTAAATTCGGCTAAGGGCAATTGTAAAACCAAACTGCCCCCTTCTCTAAGTATTCCCGGCCATTGGCTGCATTAGTTTTTTTCTAAAGAAACATTGCTTACCTACATGAAAAAGAAATAGACCGCCCCCCCACAAAGGTAACGGTCTATTGTTGGACCCTAATGCCTTCGTTCAGAAATCCCCCTAACCTCCTACTTAAGGCTGCATACTGCTCTGCATTGGTGTCCGAAAATGCTTCTTCCCGGTTGGACCGTACATCCTGATACTGAGGAAGGCTTGAAAATTGCGACCTCGTAAAATCTATAATGTCCTCACCAATGCGGTTGTAATAATGCCAGCCACTATCCAGCCAAGTCCTCAAAATATCGCCGCCAAGCCTGTCCTGAACGACAAGCGCTGTGACACCACATTGTCCAGCCGCAGGATTATTTACTGTCCATTTAGAGCTAGACTCCAAAGACCAAGCTTGAAACAACGCCTTTTCTAATTCTAAAAAACGGTTTGCATTCAACATGCGCCTCCCCTTTCAATTCCATTCTGCACTTATGGTGAACGTGCTTTATTTATTTCAACCCGTATTCCACACTCTGTGAATCTTGGCTTCTGCTTTCTTCAGTTCTAGCAAATATATGTCGGGATTCGAAAGTTTTTTCCACTCCTCAAAACCAAACTGCGGATCGTAATGTCGAATGAGAAGAGATAATAAAGCTCCATGAGTTACAATGATAACCGTTTTCTCCGCCCGCTCTATAAGCTCCTGGACAAGCTGGATTCCTCGATCTGCTGCTTCACGAGATGATTCTCCTCCCTCCAGCTTCAAGTCCTCGTCCAAATACGTCTGCTCCAGCACGTCCAGCCAATGATCCAGATGCTCACAGCTAAGTACACGTTCCTGAAGACGTGGATCAGTATATACCTGCAACTGTCTACGCTCAGCCAAGGGCTGAATGGTTCGCACAGCCCGTTTCCATGGGCTGGACACTATATATTCCACACCTACATTCTCCATAAAATCAGCCAACTGCTCAGCTTGTCGGGTACCTTCATCGGTGAGTCGGGCATCTGGTTCCTGTCCGGTTGCTTGGGCATGTCTGACAAAGTAAATTTTCTTCACATCATCGCTCCTAACCGTCACACAAATGTAGTATTCCTCATATTTACAAATAATTATTTTTATGTTATAATATAGGTTTACATATTTAGATTTCATGATACGATTCCTTTGTATTACATCAACTCTTATGGGAGGGATTCGATGCAATTAGACAAGGGAATACACATACTTCAGGTTTCTGCTAACATCATGGGAAGTATAGAGAGTATTTACCCTACCTTAATGTGGGACGAAGATAACATGATTTTAGTCGATACGGCTTACCCCGGGCAACTCTCACTTTTACATGAGGCTATTCTAGGCACCGGATTAGCAATCCATAAACTTACCTCCATATTAATAACACACCAGGATCTTGATCATATCGGCAGTTTAGCAGATATAATCCGGGCTTCCTCATCCCCAGTTCAAGTATTAGCCAGTTCTATCGAAAAGCCTTATATACAGGGAGAACAACAGCTTATAAAGCTGACTCCAGAAGCAATAGATCAAGCTGTAAGCGCCATGCCCGAATCCGTTCCGGTAGAGTGGAGACACGCATTCCGGCGTACACTTGAAAATCCCCCAAAGGCTATTGTAAACTCCACCATCGTTGCCGGAGAGGAATTACCCTTCTGTGGGGGGATCGTAGTTATAGATACTGCTGGACATACACCAGGACACCTAAGTTTCTATCATAAATTCAGTCAAACCCTGATTGCAGGAGATGCTCTACGCTTGGTAAGCGGCAAATTATTGGCTCCAGACCCGCAATACTGCTGTAATTTCAATATGGCCAAAGAATCTCTTAAAAACCTGCTGCCATATGATATTAAAAAAGTGATTTGCTTTCATGGAGGGCTGTACGAAGGCAATTGTAATCAGCGGATATCTGAAATATGTGAATCCTAGCTTTTGATCACATGGTCATACCCGATCCTTGACCGGTCAGTGAATCATCTAAAGAAAAGACTAACCAGGAATTCCTGGTTAGTCTTTTCTGAATGAGAACTAGGCTTTTAAGTGAACTCTTAATACGGGTACTTCTGAAGAGGCAGATGTTCCTTCCAAGATTTCCACATGACTGATCATCTCTTGCCCGTCTGGAACGATTACCGGAGTAATTACAGGCAATCCACCCTGTTGAATCGCGTCTAGATCAAATTCCATCAGTAATTGCCCTGCTTTAATGTTATCTCCTGTTTGAACGTGAGGATTAAACCCTTGTCCTTTGAGGGAAACTGTATTAATCCCGACATGTATCAAAATTTGTACACCGGATTCATGCTCAATGATCAGAGCATGCTTACTTTTCTCCATCACGTGGACGACTTTACCCGTAAAAGGAGCAGTCACTTTACCTTCAGTTGGATGAATAGCGATTCCTTCCCCCATAGCCTTCGTTGAAAACGCAGGATCTGGAACCTCTTCAAGGGAAACCACTTTTCCTTTGATTGGTGCTACCATGTCGAATTCTTCAATACGAGGAGCCGCCTTCTTTTTCAACCATTTAAACATAACGATGCCACCTTATTTAGAGAGTACATTCATAAACAGTGAATAGGGCTTAACTACACCTTTTAAGGAACCGGTTCCACAAAAGAATAAAAAGAAGAGTGGAAGCGATTTCTATCTGAATTATAGTGAATGCCTTTCCAGAATGTCAAGATGCTCCTCTCCGTTTCTAAAATCACTCCAATTAAAGATACAGAAACATTTTATAGCGAGCATACTTTACATCCTTTCACTAAAATTGGATAATGATCAGTTGTAAAGTATGCACATTCATATTATATACTTACCTAAAGGAGAGTGTAATTTATGAGTGAACCCTGTGTTCCGTCTGGCGTGGTCCTAAAAGACACTGGCTTTGGATATACGTTGTCCTTAATAAGCGGTAAATATAAAATGATCATTATATATTGGCTTTTTGAAAATAAGGTTATGCGACATAACGAGCTGAAGCGAAGTATCGGTACCATTTCCTTCAAAACACTAAGCATCATGTTAAAAGAGCTAGAGGCAGATGGCCTTATCATACGCAAGGAATTCCCCCAAATACCTCCAAAAGTTGAATATTCATTATCTGAACGCGGTCTTTCTCTCATTCCATTGTTAAATATGATGTGCGAGTGGGGAGAGGAAAATGGTTTGCCAGCTCTGGAGGACGGACGGCAATAGGCAATTCCTATTACAGGCTGTCAATAAAATTCAAATAATCTCGTGCGCTTTTCTCCAATTCGCTTTCGGACGTACCCATCTCATTTTCGCCAGACTCTTTTTCTGTACCATAAAACGCAAAGAACGAACGGTAATTTGCATTGCAATATAGGAAGGTTGTTTCAAAAGGAGATAATAGCTGCTCAAGTGTATAGCGATATCTTCCTTCTTCACTATAATCTTCTTTTTTACTTCCGGCAGATACTGCTAAAGCAACCTTACGATTCTTTAATTTGTCACCTCCATTTGAACCATGAGCCCAGCCATAAGCAAAAACATCGTCAAGCCATTTTTTTAGGAGAGGCGGACTGTTAAACCAATAAACAGGAAACTGTAAAATAAGATTGCTATGTGATTCAATGAAGTGCTGCTCTTTTTCCACATCAATGTTCCCGTCAGGGTAAACCTTATGCAATTCGTGGATAGTATACTTTTCTGGATATTTTTTGAGCTCTTCTACCCATCGCCTATTTATGACAGATGCCTCGATGCTTGGATGTGTAACGATAACAAGAGTTTTCAAAGAATTGTCCTCCTTAAGTATTATTTATTTTTGAGTATAAAGTGAGCGCTACAAATATGTAAGTATGCACTTTCAGGACAACTACTTACTAAAAGGTTAGTGTCAAACTCAGATAAATAAAAAAAGCAGCCCACAGATGTGGCTGCTTTTTTACAATATTATTGCTGCGTTAACGCTGGGCCTATCCTTCCAGCGCCTGCTTCAATTCCTCAGGCGAAGCGTCCCACCATTCCTCGTTATGCGAAATTAGCAGGCTTTTAAGCGCTGCTCTATCTTCGCTACCGAGATCATCCAGCATGAAACGACGCTTGAGCGCGTAATCCATACGGTTGACGTGATCGGCGAGGATTTTCCAGCCGCGTTTGGCTTCGTCGTCAATCAGCATCTCGCAGGCAGTGGCACCGCCGTACATGCGTCCTTCGGGCGTACGATCCACGGCTACCCATACGAGCCATACCTGGCGTCCGTTCGGTACATCCTCTTTATTCGTAGAGAACTTGATACCACGTTCTACTTTACTTTTGGCATGCATGGCACCGATATCAATTTTTGCCTCTCCTCGGTCAATAATGACCGGGGACATGCTGTTCAGGTCGATTGAGCCTGCGCCGAAACCCTTATGTTTACTCTTGCCACTGACAATGTTCAGTGCAATCTGTTTTTTGCCGTCCGGCTGATTTTCACTCATGCGTCACTAGACCTCCATTTTCCGTCTTCACACTCATTCTACACTATAAATATTTTAACTAATAATCTCCTGAAAGCAAACATATACATGCTGTAGATGCTTGTCAACGGGAGGTATCCATTGTATGACCCCAGCACGCACTAAAATCGTTTTATTGTCTACACTAGCCCTCGGTCTCCTCGCAGGGACGTTATGGTTTGCCTGGCAGCCCCAATCGCAATCCGACCCGCAGTCCATAGGCCAACCACTATACGGCTCCCTGTCTGAGTCTGCGCTTGTCCCAAATATGGGCAAGCCTCTAGGGGCAAACATCCTGCCTGACCTGCCCAAGAACCCTCCACAGCCCGCTACAGAAATCCTCAGCAAACGGGTGGTAGAGTACCACATTGATGTGTCTCTGGAAAAAGGACAGGTTTTGCGAGGCACTGAGACCCTGACCTGGAAGCACCCGGGCAAGAAAACCGTGAATGATCTGTATCTTCATCTATACCCGAATGCCTTCTCTTCCATGGAGACCACCTTTATGAAGGAATCCGGTGGAAAGCTGCGTGGAGACACCATGCCCAAAGACGGCTTTGGCTCTATGACGCTGACTGAACTAAAAACAGAAGACGGTTTATCTCTCATGCACCGCATCCAATATGTGCAGCCAGATGACGGTAACGCAGGCGACCGTTCGCTCATGAAGGTGCGTCTACCCAAGCCGGTACGAGGTGGCGAAGAAATCACTTTATATATGAAGTTTGAGGTAAAACTGCCCGCCATCTTCGCTCGTATGGGTGCGACAGATGATTTTGTAATGGCAGGACAGTGGTTCCCGAAGCTCAGCGTCTACGAGACTGCAGGGCAGCGTGGACGCGCCGAAGAGGGCTGGAACCTCCACCAGTATCATGGTAACTCCGAGTTTTATGCCGATTTTGGAATTTACAGCGTACGGATTCGGGTGCCTGAAACTCATATCGTAGCAGCGACCGGATTTCCCACCCGTGGTGCCGTCAGACAGAACGGCCAAAAAATATATCAATTTTATGCCGATGATGTACACGATTTTGCCTGGTCCGCTTCACCCAACTTTGTAACCGTAGAAGAACCCTTTTCTTCTGCTGAAGTCCCTGGTGTCAAAATCAAGCTCTACCTTGACCCGTCGCACAAGGAGCTCAAAGGGCGCTATATGAGCGCCGCGAAGGCCGCCCTTTCGTACTACAGCAAATGGTACGGGCCTTATCCATATTCCACCCTATCCATCGTCGTTCCACCCAAATCAGGCAATGGAGCCGGCGGTATGGAGTATCCGACACTCATCACAGCCGCTGCTGCGGGTAATCTGAATCCTGGCTATAGTCTGGAACGAACATTAGTTCATGAGATTGGACATCAATATTTCTACGGAATGGTAGCCAATAACGAATTTGAGGAGCCGTGGCTGGATGAAGGCTTCACCTCCTATGCAGAGGAGCGGCTTATGGAGCAAGAATATGGGCTTAGCCCCAACTTGCCATTACAATCGGGACAGGTAGCCTCCCCACAGCCGCTCAACCGCGAGTCATGGAAGTACGGCTCGGCTACTGAGTACGCGCAAAATGCCTACTCTCGAGGCAAGCTGGTACTACGGGGCATTGAACGTCAGGTGGGTATGAAAAAAATGGATCGGATTATGCGGACCTACGTCCAGACGTACCGATTTAAGCATCCGTCCTCCCAGGATTTTCAACGTATCGTGGAGAGAGTCACCGGACGCTCATGGAGCCACTATTTTGAACAGTATGTATATGACGGCCAGATGGCGGACTTTTCGGTGGATCATATCACGAACCACAAGCTGGAGAATGGATATGAAGCCGTCGTGACGGTCAGCAAAAAAGGGGCGGATTATCCCAAGATCCCTGTCCAATTTACCTTCAAGGATGGTACTACGATATTCAAGGCTTGGGACGGCGCGGGCAAAAGCACAACTTTTCGGATCAAAAGTACTTCTCCCGTTTCCTATGTAACCCTTGATCCTTTATATACCATTGCACTGGAGAACAAGCATATTAACAATAGCCTAAAGGCCGAATTGGACGAAAAGCAACAAACCCGTTGGAATGTAAGTGTAACCAAGCTGTTAGAAACACTGCTTGGAAGTCTGTCATGGTGAGGTGTCTATAGATGCGGACTGTTATAAAAGAGGGCTGGGCGCTGGTGCGCATACGATTCTATATCGTTATCATTTTATTTCTATATCGACTACTGTGGGGGGTGTTTCTCTATCGGTTGGTGCAGTCTGCCGTTATCCCGCTACTGCTCCGTTATCCTGATCAGGGTCAAAACGAGCTGGGACAGACCTTGTTTTGGATGGAGAGCCAGATTGCTCTGATGGACAGCCGGGAAGTACATGTGTATTTGTGGATACTACTAGGGGCGACTGTACTACGTATACTGATCACTCCCTTCATTAGAGCCGGAATATATCAAAGCCTGCATACCGATGCTACTGAACCGCAAAGCCTGTCCTTTTTCAAGGGTATGAAGCGCCATGGCATGTCGTCGCTGTTGTATTACACCATCGAGTTGGGACTGCTGCTGCTTCCCTCCTTTTGGGTAGTACCGAGACTCTACCCTATTGTAGCAGGAACGCTTCAATCTCCCTCTTACCTGCTGCATTTGTTGCCCTATGCCATGGGGTGGATGGCTTACGGATGGTTCATTCGGCAGTGCATCCTGTATATGCAACTGGGGACTGTCGGTGGTCACGCCATACTATCGTCCCTGCTCGCCTTCTTTCGCCAGCTCCTCCCAGCTGTCGGTGTATCCCTTTTGCTCGGTGCTTGTGTGCTGCTGGTCTTCGGTCTATTTGGCACCGTGGCGATGATTTGGACTGGCATGCTGGCGCTCATTCTCCAGCAATCGTATCATTTTGTTACTAGTCTGGTCAGGCTGTGGCATATCAGTTCGCAGTACAGACTATGGCATACCGATATCTCCAGTAGAAGTTAAGCCCTGCCTTTATGTTTTTTACTTCATTTCCGTCTGTCGAAAAATCTCGATTCATATCCGCGCAAACGACACATAACTGAATACTGTTAACAAGATCTGTTCCTTGGACATTAGGAGCAGATTTTTTTTTGTAACTTTTTGCAATGAAACATTTGCCAAAGCCAGCCGTCTTTGTTACAATAATCGCAGTGAACTGATAGTAACAACTTTGTAATCTTTATTGTAACCTTTATCTCAAAAATAACGTTATTGTGAATACTGCTCTCCAAGGTGCACATCTTAAGTTAAGCCTAATTCCTGGCACCTAGGAAGCGGGGGAACCAGTTTGGGTGAATTGATCTCGCAACAGAGTGGTCATAGGGGAACCTTCTACCGAATCCTTAAGCTAACCTCGCAGGCATTGGAAGGGGTATATTTTTTTTGAAGAAGAAGCTAACGATCGCAGCTATGGGTCTTGCCATTGCCTTTACATCTTTTACATTCGGTGGCGGCAGTGCATATGCAGACTCCAAGATGGACCAGGTCATTCAAGATGCCAAAGGAACGAGCTACAGAAGCGGAGGCACTACACTCGAGGGATTCGATTGCTCCGGCTTCACAATGTATGTATTCAACAAACTGGGAATTAAACTTCCGCATCAATCTGGATCACAATTCAAAATGGGATCTTCTGTATCCCGCGATGAAATGAGACCTGGAGACCTGGTGTTCTTCAACACCACAGGAAGAGGCATTTCCCATGTAGGTATCTTCGTAGGTGAAGGGAAATTTGCCCACTCCTCGACTTCACGTGGTGTAGTAGTTAGCTCACTGAACGAAAATTATTACGCTAACCGCTATGTCGGTGCAAAAAGAATTATGAGCACAGACGCTTACCATTCTGTAGCTTCAGAAATTCCTGATGACGACAACGTAGAATAACTAACGCACAGCAAGCTAACCCTAGCCGCAATTTGATTCTGGCCGGAATCGAATTGCGGTTTTTTATGTCCACAACATCAGCAATTATTATCATTACTGACGAACTGAAGCCTCAAAAGGTTTCAATTTTAGCGAACATCGTCGGTTTTACCGTCAGCGCTGGGGGAGCATATGAGCAGTAAATCCTTCTTATTGAATGTATACCCGACTTGAGTATGAAATAAACACGCTTGCCATTCCCCTGCAACTTGTCTACAATCTGTTGTTAATGATTGAAGTACTTGTAAAAGGAGGATGGAACACATGCCGGCCTCAATATCTAACTATCGGATCGTACCGATGGACGAGCATCAAGCGGCTGCAATCTGTGAGTGGCGCTATGATCCACCTTATAATATATACGGATGGCTCCCCTGGGAACAAATGAAGGCGCTTGAAGTCGAATTTGGAAGTCCCACGCTTCGCCAAGAGCAATATGTTGCTGTACTGGATGAAGAGAATAAGCTGACGGGATTTGCCCAATATTTCCCTATGATCGGTGTGACCCGGCTAGGTCTTGGAATGCATCCTGAAAGATGCGGACATGGCAAAGGCGCTGATTTTGTCCGTGCCATTGCAGAGGAAGCCCAACGACGCAACCCGAAGAATGAAATTGATCTAGAGGTACTTACTTGGAATCATCGCGCTATCCGGGCTTACAAGGCGGCTGGATTTGAGCTTACAGATACCTATGAACGCCAGACTCCCGATGGCAAAAAACCGTTTTATTGTATGGTATATCGTCCCGAGCACCAAACCCAGGTTCTATGATAAAAGCGCCTTCGGCATACAACCGCGATGTTGTATAGCGAAGGCGCTTTTATCATCATACGACCGATCATTACAAGCTCAATGACTGCTGCGCATTTTTTCAAAAGCTTCATTATATTGTTGGGCTTCCTTAATATCCACGGCCATAATACCGCCGTCGTCCCAAGAGGTCAAACGCAGAGTCACGGTCTTGTAATCAATCGTAATAAATGGATGATGATTGAATGCTTCAGATATAGCGGCAACTTCATCCACGAATGCAATCCCTTTCATAAAACTGGAAAAATTATATTTCCGAACGATCCAACGTCCTTCCTCCAGTTCCCAGCCCTCCAGTTTCTCCAGATGTGCTTCAATCTCTTCTTGTGTAAAAGGCATGTTACGAACTCCTCCCCGTTTATACGGAAGCCTTTCGACCGCTTAAATACGGCCAAAACTACGATATATTGGTGTACATATTACCACGGCCCCGTTGATAAATCCATAAGACGGACCTCAAATCAAAGGTACTGACGTCAGCTCCTCGTCTCCAATGAGTACATAGATACGATGGTGCTCCGGCTCATAGATCACAACGCCACTGCCTACAGTGATTATGGGCTCTGTACCCAGTGCATAGAATAAGTCTTCTGCCAAAGCTTCATTGACTTCCTGGCGTCCCGCCGGGTCCAGCCTGTCCCAATCTTCTACTTCCATCTCGAAAAATTCGTAGCTGTCTGGGATGCGTCCCACAGCCTCTGTCAAATCGTTCAAAATTTGTTCATACTCACGCCCATGCTTTACTCCCATGCCATTTCCTCCAATGGTTCCGCCATTCAATACATAATCACCTTATTATACCGGAAATTCGCACTTAACAAAAAAGAGAGTTTTGTCGATAAATACTATAATCCGTCTTGTAATGACGCGCTTGGGGCAAGGACGACCCCGGCGGCATGAAAGGATTCAAAATCTATTCTCATGGATGAGGTGTATCATGCAAATTTCAACCATTATCGGACTTGTGCTCGGGATTATGTCACTGGTCGTCGGGATGATCTTAAAAGGCGCTCCGGTCGTCAATCTGGTCAATAATCCCGCTGCTTACATGATTATTTTCGTCGGAACGGCAGCGAGTATATTTATGGCCTTCCCGATGGCAGAAATCAAACGGATTCCGAAGCTGTTCAAGGTTATTTTCACCGAACAAAAACTGTTAGACCGCAAAGAACTCATCGGTACGTTTACCGAGTGGGCATCCATTACCCGTCGTGAAGGTCTGCTCGCCTTGGAATCTAAGGTAGAGGAAATCGACGATCCCTTTATGCGTGGCGGCATGCGAATGATTATTGACGGAAATGATCAGGAATTCGTACGGGACGTTCTGATGGAGGATATCAATGCTACCGAAGATCGACATCGCTCTGGCGCGCTGATCTTCTCTCAAGCTGGTATGTACGCTCCAACGCTCGGGGTACTCGGTGCGGTTGTAGGTCTGATCGCCGCTCTGGCCGACCTTAGTGACATGGAAAAGCTCTCTCATGCCATTGCAGCAGCCTTCATTGCGACGTTGCTCGGTATTTTTACAGGTTATGTCCTGTGGCATCCGATGTCCAACAAGCTCAAACGGTTATCCAAAAAAGAAGTAGAGCTTAAATTAATGATGGTCGAAGGTCTGCTTTCCATTCAATCGGGGATATCTACGATTGCCATCAGTCAGAAACTGACGATCTTCCTGACTCCGACCGAACGGGCTACGATGACCCAGAAGGATGGCGATTCCAGTGAGTAAAAAGAGACATGAACCGCATGAAGAGCATGCTGACGAAAGCTGGCTGTTGCCATATTCCGACTTAATGACCCTTCTGTTGGCTCTTTTCATTGTCTTATTCGGTATGAGCTCGCTCGACGCCAAAAAATTTGAAACTATGGCTCAATCCATGAGTGCAGCTTTTAATGGCGGCACTGGCGTGCTGGATCACTCGGCCGCGAATCCGTCGTCACAATCCATGGATATGGGCAAAAATAAAGAACAAGTATCACAACCCTTAAAATCGAAAGCTACTTCTACCTCTGAACTGCAAAAACAGTTGGCCCAGCGGGAAGAAGAAGATTTAAAAAAGCTTAAAAAACAGATGGATCAATACATTCAAAATAACGGCCTGACCCCGTTGCTGAATACCAAGCTGAACCAATCACAGCTGATGATCACTATTAGTGATAATGCCCTATTTTCATCCGGGCAGGCCGAAGTAAAGCCGGAAGCAAGAAAGCTGGCCAAGTCTATTTCTAGTATGCTTCAGCAGTTCCCTGGCTATGATGTTATCGTATCGGGTCACACGGATAATGTACCGATCTCCAACAGCCAGTTCCCGTCCAACTTTGATTTGAGCGCCAAGCGCTCTCTGAATTTCTTGCGTATCTTGTTGCTCAATCCAGATCTCGATCCAACCAAGTTTGTATCCATCGGTTATGGCGAGTATCGTCCATTGGCAAGCAATCAAGATGGTCAAGGACGCTCCAAAAACCGTCGTGTTGAAATATCTGTTCTCCGCAAATACCAGAACGGGACACAAGTCATCAGTCCTACCTCAAGCTCGAGTGAAGGTTGATTATGTATATGTTATATGAACAAAGGCACCGCCGCATTTTTATGCAGCTGGTGCCTCTTTGTTTATGCTTCCTGTACTCTGGCCTGTCAGATACGACGATCATACGCTGTAGGCTATATGAAGCCCCTCTGGCATTAGCTAAGCGTATAATCGAGCATCTGTCCAAGCTCCAGCTTCTCAGCCTCTGTGAGATCACGCCAGGCACCTTTCTGAAGGGACCCCAACCGAATATTCATGATTCGCAGGCGTTGCAGTTTTTTTACTTCATAACCGAAGGCAGCACACATACGCCGGATCTGACGATTTTTTCCTTCAGTCAGGATAATACGGAATACATACTCAGATACACGCGTCACCTCACAAGGTAGCGTTCGCTGACCGAGTATTTTCACCCCGCTGGACATACCCTGCACAAAAGATGGTATGACAGGGCGATCCACCGTTACGATATATTCTTTCTCATGCTTGCCTTCTGCCCGTAAAATCTTATTCACAATGTCTCCATCATTGGTAAGTAAAATGAGACCTTCCGAATCCTTATCCAGGCGTCCAATCGGGAATATCCGCTGCGGGTGCCCCACAAAATCAACAACATTGCCTCTAATGTGGCTCTCCGTTGTACTTGTGATGCCCACCGGCTTGTTCAATGCAATATAGACGTGATCGGACTTCTCGCGCAGTGGCTTGCCGTTCACGCGAACATCATCGCCTTCTTCCGCTTGACTACCCAGCACAGCCACTTCGCCGTTAATCGTCACGCGGCCGCTCTCTACCAGCTTGTCTGCCTCCCGGCGCGAGCAAAAGCCGGTTTCGCTGATAAACTTGTTAATGCGCAACCTGTGTACCCTCCATTTCTACTAACACACTTCCTCCTGCGCCCCAGCCCGTTACTCCGGCTTGGCAATCGGAAGCTGCACCAGGGCTGTCGTTCCCTCTCCCTCTGTGCTTTCAATATCCAGTGTGCCTTTATGACTCTGTATAATACGCTGACTGACCATAAGTCCTAGTCCTGTCCCTGTTTCTTTGTTTGTGAAAAAAGGTTCTCCTAGCTTGGACAGCATTTCTGCAGGAATACCCGTTCCCTGGTCCCGTATGAAGATTTTAACGCTTTCTCCCTCCAAGAACAAATGAATCGTGATGATACCACCTTTACTCATAGCCTCCATGCTATTTTTAAGTAAATTAATGAATACCTGTTTTAACTGATTTTCTTCGGCGTATACCAGGGCAGGCTCGTCCGTGACCTGAAGATTGAATACAATGCCCAGCAGATGCGCTTGACTATCTAGTAAAGAAATCACGTCGCTCACAATATAGCGAACATCTTTTTTCTGAAAATGCACTGCCTGTGGCTTCGCCAGTATTAAAAACTCGCTAACGATCAAATTAATGCGATCCAGCTCAGACATCATAATATCGTTGTGTTTCATATTCAACACTTGGTTTTGCTGCTGTAGTTGGAGAAAGCCACGTAGCGTGGTTAGCGGATTACGAATCTCATGCGCTACGCCTGCCGCTAGTTGTCCGACGGTTGTCAGTTTCTCTGATCTGCGCAACAGCTCCTCCATCCGGTTGCGACCCGTGATATCACGCGACACGCAGATGAATCCCAAAATCTGGCCTTCTTCATCTAGAATAGGCGACGTACTCATACTAATCTCTACCGTGCTTCCATCCTTACGCATTCTAAGGGACTCACTTGATACGATGCTCTCTCCCTGAAGCAGGCTCTTCTTCTGAAATTCATACTCCTCCTGTTGCTGCGGAGGTACAAACTCCAGCTTACGACCAACCAATTCTTTCTTGGTCCAGCCGTACAAAGCTTCGAAGGCATGATTGACCCGAACGACACGATCCTCCTCGTCAGTCACATGAATCGCATCTGCTGTCTGATTAATAACCGATTCCAGATGCTCCTTTACAGAACGGTTCTCTTCATACATCTGTTCGAGTCTTCTCGTATACATCCCCAAATTGTAGGCCATCGCATTGATGCGCTCACCCAACTGTGCAAGCTCATGACCACCCTTGATTTCTAGCCGTGTATCAAAATGACCATCAGCCATCTCGTTCACTTTCCCCAGAATCGACTGGATTGGGCGAACAAACAGACTTGCCAGCACATAGCTTCCAATGATTACAACCTCTAAAAGGACAATGGAGATGGCAATTAAACTTATCAATTGCTTGGAAATAACAGAAGTAATCGTATCATAATTCATAACAATACGGATAACATAGGCTTCACGGTTAGCCGGGTAAAAAGGTATGTAACTGACGAGAACCCGTTCGCCTTTGATATAGCAGTCTTGTACAATACTCTCCCCAGAGAGAATAGCTCTGGACACGGCCAAACGATCTTCCTGCACTCTTGTTAGTTGATACGTGCCAAATTGGATCGGTTTATTGTACATGTAATAGTATTTCGAATCGTTCCCGTTCTTGTCCATCGAAGCGCCACCAAAGGTTGCAGGGTTAATTCCTGTAATCTCCATGATACGATAATCCACTTGTTGGGTTTGCTTTACGATCTCATCGGGGCTCAGGATGGTTATGAAATCTTGCACTGAAGTATCCTGAAAGGAAATTCGAATTAAGTAGTTACGTTTTTGGTCATAATAAAATCCCCATTTATTAATATGTGAGGAGCCTGAACCGATATAGTCAAATGATCCGGTCCAAAAATGATCCAGTTTCTGGCCTTGCGCCATTGCAGCCTGTCCGTGCTCATATAATTGGTCAACTGCATTTTTCCAATACCCTGTCATTGGATCAGATGGCGTTACTTCTTTTGGATTCGAGGATTTAACAATCTTATACCCCTGTCCGTCTCGAATCATCAAAGAAATATTAGTATCTCTGTGGAGTGAGGCTACCTTTTGAAGCTGTTCCTGCTGAATATTTCGGATGTCAGGACCTAGCTGATTGGCAGCCAATGTGGCAGAAAGCCACAGATTATATCCGAGCTGTTTGTCAACGGCCTCCCAGCTATGTTGGGTTTGTTCGATAGCTCCTCCGATAATTTTAGCGGTCAGAACCATTTTAGTTTCACTGTCACTTCTTAGATTTTCGTGGGTCGTGTAATAATTGAGTGCGATGTTTAACAACAGGATAAACAGGACGGACCCCGACAAAATGATCGTTATTCTGATTTTTATCGACACACTGATTTCTCACCTCTTGCCGTATGCTGGCGATTACTGGCAATTGCTAACTCAATGATACCGTAATAGCGCCTCTGATACCAGCATTTACATTTACCGGATATACATAAATACACACCTTGTGTACAGTATTGTCAATAGACGAGGGTTTGCCTACAATATAAGAAGATAATCATCCACAGGTAGTCCACAAATACACAGATTTTATTATAAACTGTGGATAAATCTGTGGACAAGTGCCGTGTTATCCACAATTTTATTCACATCATGTTAACAACGGAATATTTGTTCGTTGGATAATTCCGCGTTTGAAAGGAGCATTTTCCCAGTGACCACTATGGATCACGCCTATTGGATGAAAGAAGCCATTCAGGAAGCGTACAAGGCAGAAGCGTTGGGTGAAGTCCCCATCGGAGCTGTCATCGTAAAAGATAATGAAATCATCGGTCGCGGCTACAATTTGCGCGAGACGGGTGCTGACCCAACCGCACATGCAGAGATGGTTGCCATTCGTCAGGCCAGTGAGCATTTGGGTGCTTGGCGCCTGCTGGATTGCAGGCTGTATGTCACCCTAGAGCCGTGCCCAATGTGCGCCGGAGCCATTGTTCAATCACGAGTCCCCCATCTGATATACGGCACCACAGATCCCAAGGCAGGCTGTGCAGGCACGCTGATGAATTTATTACAGGAGCCTCGGTTCAATCATTGCACAGAGGTAACCAGTGGTATACTTCAGGAGGAATGTGCCTCGTTGCTAACGAGCTTTTTTCGGCATCTTCGGCAAAAAAGAGCGGCCGCCAAATTGTCTCCTCCCCCATCTTCATCCTGAGGGGGAAAATTCCAAAACACTTCATCTCATTGCTAATTCCCCATGGAAGGAGATCACCCCATGCCTATGAGCTTGTTTAATACGCCTCAAGGTATCTTTTTACGACCATTTAGCTTGGCGGATAGCGAAGCCCTTCTCACCCTTAGGCACCGAAATAGGGATTCCCATGCGCCTTATGAGCCGCTTTACGAGGATTCATTTTTCACATTAGAGAAACAGCAAGAATACATCCGTGAGAAATTGCGGCAAGCCGAAGAAGATCGAGGTTACGTGTTCGGTATCTTTCTCTTAAAGGAAGAACGACTCATCGGTTATATCTCCATTTCCAATCTAGTACGTGGAGTTGGACAATTCGCTGATATCGGCTACATGATGGATCATCATGAACAGGGTAAAGGGCATATGACCGCTGCCTTAAAGTTGATCATACAATATGCCTTTCGTGCCTTATCTCTACATCGTCTCCAAGCAGGTACTCTTTTGCATAATGATCGCTCACAACATGTATTAAAAAAGTGCGGCTTCCAGCCAGAGGGCATTGCTCGCAAGCTTGTACAAATTCAGGGCACATGGCAGGATCACCAGATGTTTGGACTTTTAGCTGAGGATGACGTGTGGCAGAGCTAAATGACTGCACAGGGACAACACTAACAGTAAACAAAAAACCGCCCGGCTTATGCCGAGCGGTTTTTTTACATCAAATTCGAAAAAAATGATGTTTTGAAATCATGTCATCCCATACTTAAGGAGCAACAGTTTGCATTTTTTGTTGCAGTTGTTCCATAGTCAGGACTTGATCACCTGTTGGAATACCCACTTTAAATGCTGCTTTAGCATTGATTTTGCTATATTGCGTGTAGCCTGTTACGGACAATTTTACATTGTCTTTTGTAGCCGGATCATTCATCTCTACATTCGCATTCAGGTCTTGATACACAGGAATGTCATCCTTGTTCAAAGCTGTGTTAATGTCAAATTGTTTCACCGTCAAATAGTTTTTCAACTCATCCAGCTTTTTGCTAACTTCGCTGGTGTTCGATTGCAGTTCTTTCTTCGCTTCAGCCAGCTCTTCCTTCTTCACTTGAAGCATGCCAGCATATTCATCCTTAGACATCACATCAAGGACTTTAGGAAGCGCCTTAGTGATAAATGTATTGGTCGCTTGCTTCACATTGTCGTTCGTTATTTTGAACTGAACTACTTGTTTAGCTTCAACGCCTTGTGGCAATTTAGCGTCTTTAGGATCAATATCAAAGAAGTACGTAGCTTGATCATACTCGTTCATAATCGCAGCAATCACTTCATTCGCAAATTTCTGCGATTTTTCCTGATCCATGGCTGCAGGGTTAAATTCTTGTCCTGATTGTTTAGCCAGTTCTTGTGGATCAATGATCAGGAATTTACCTACAACATCCTGTGGAAGCGGGTAAAATGGAATATTAGGAATTTTAACGTACAGTTTATCTTTAGTCATTACCATTGGAATCGTGAAGCTGGTGGAAAGATCACCTTTCAAATGAATGCCGAGCGTCATTTCAGATTGGAAAGGTTCCTTTTGGTACACACCGTCCAACGTAATATCAGCATTTTTCAGCATGCTAGTTACCATTGCACTTTGCTCACTTGGAACAGAAGCGGATGTAATGGTCAGTTCCTTAATCGTGAATTGACTTTTGGATTCATAAGAATTCAATTTCATTGCGTTAGCTGTACCGTTCGTAACAGCTTCCTTCGGTTCTAACTTCTTGCTACAACCTACCAGGGCTACCGTCAAAAGCAACACCATAGTGAGTACCAAGACGGATAACTTTTTACTCATTGTGTAGATTCTCTCCTCTCGTATTTAACCCCTTTTTTTATGCTAACAAAAAAAATACACACCCTCTATTTTAACTCATATTCTCAAACGGCGAAACACTTATTGGAAAATTTTCTTACAATAAGCACAAAGACACCCTGGCTCTCTAACCAGGGTGCTTACACTATGCAATATATTTTAGGAGAAAGGTCTGTCTGCTTATGAGCCTTCTCTATTATGGTGATCCACGTGATTCCGCTGTTTCACCTTCTTGGAACCAGATAACGGCTCCTGTTGATGACTACGCTCACGCTTTTCGTTACTTCCACCAGAATCCTGTGCTTCGGGAACAGGAATGGCTTTAGGCTTGCTCATTTATGCATCCTCCATTCTCAGTCTATATTTTTGGTACGTCAACGAATCCGTTTATTACCATTAAAAATAGGACTATAGATGGTGTAGATCTTCCGTTTTATCGTGATTTAGTGAATCCTGATGACGGCGATCATTACGATCCTGCTGCACTTGCTGTGCCTGATGACTATTAACTGGACGTTGCTCCAAATCATCAACAATGTTAGACAGGTTTTTATCCAGTCCGTTTTTGGCTTTTGTCATGTAGCCTTCCTCCTCATTCCTTCATGACCTACGAATGCGTCAACGACTGTAATGTTTGGGCACATTGGTGAATATGCCGAGTATAATCGGACACTAACTGCTGAATGATATCTGTTCGTTCATCCACAGACTGTCCGTCTCGCTCTACATCGACTAAGCTAACCTGTACTTCCCGGGAGTCTACATAAGTACATGCAAAATCAAAGGAGTACATTTGTCGGCCTTCAACCTCGATGTGGATTCGTATAGCCCGGTTGTTGGCTTCATCTGCCTGTACCTGTGATTTGTCTCCTGAATTCAAAAGAATCGGCAGTTGTTCCTGCCAGGCCTCTACCAGCTTTTGCTGATCTACTGTCATTTCTCGATTCATGCCAGCACCTCCACATCTGATAACGTGTGAAAAAAACGAGCTTTTTATACAACAAAAAAGCCACTCTCCACGATTCCTAATCATTAGCTTATAAAGGCCAATGTATCAGCTATCGTATTTGAATGGCTTGGTTTATTTAGAGTATGGCGGAGAGGATGGGATTCGAACCCATGCGAGCTTGCAATCTAACGGTTTTTAAGACCGTTACTACCTATGAAAAGCCGCCGAGCCTTGGTATGACTGGGTTTGTGAAGTCTAATGCAAGAACTGCTACAACTGCTGGCCAACGCTGCCGTGTCCCCCTTGCCATTATCTGGAGGAAACCAGGTGCACGGAGCTGCCCCGATAGCTCATTTTTATTGCACCAAAACTATAATAACTGATTGAGCTTGCTTTCAGGCTCTTCACCATTTTCTACACGTCTTATATTGTTTATAAAGAAATCATATCTTTTTTTATGAAATTTTCGACCATCAGGCATTCCTGCTGTATGGGGAGTAAGTATCACATTACCCAGATTCCGGAGCTCACTGTCAATAGGAAGCGGTTCAGATTCAAACACATCCAGGCATGCGCCTGAAATATCCCCGTTTTTTAATGCATCAATCAAGTCTCTTTCGTTGACAATCCCGCCGCGGGCTGTATTGATAAAAAGAGCGGTTTTCTTCATTTTCTTGAATGCCGCTTTGTTGATCAGTTGTTTGGTTTGCTGATTCAAGGGTACATGTATACTGACTATATCCGATGTGCTTACAAGAGTATTGAAATCCGTCATTTTCACAAAACCGTCAGATTGTACAAGAGCATTTCTCGCATAAGCCAGCACATTCATATCAAAAACCCTGCAAAATGCAGCTACTTTTTTTCCGATAGCGCCCAAACCGATAATCCCAATCGTTTTGCCTTTTAATTCACTCCCTGTATAGTCCAATTGATTTTCATCCATCCTGTTTTTCATGAAAGTATCAAGAAACGGTATGTTTTTATAATAAGACAATATCAGTGCCATTACGTGCTCGGCCACTGCCTGTGCATTCACTCCTGCAGCATTGGCCACCCAAATGCCGAGCTGTGTACAGGCAGGGACATCTACATTATCAAATCCTGCACCCGTCTGTACCAATTTTAATTTTTTTGCGATAGAAAGCAGGCTGTGATCCACTTTAATATGTTCAGGGATGATTACCTGGCAATCTTCAATATGATGCAGCATTTCTTTTCCGGGCGGGACAATTACAACATTCCATTCTTGAGGAAAATACCTTACAATATTTGATTTCGAGGTCTCGCTAAAATAGCCAACTATGAGAATCTTCATTGCTAAACCACCTTTCATTACCTATATCAATCTTCGAAGAAAACCCGTTTGATGATCTTCATTTTATCCTTTTGAAGAAGAAGTGATTATTTCCATATTATAGACTTCATCGGCAGTACAACCTCTTGAAAGGTCATTGATCGGTGCATTTAGCACTACAGGATCGGACCATATGCCTCAAAGTTTCCAAGACGCTGCGCTACCTTACAACCAATATTACCGGCATGAATACCTGGGAATATGAAAACGTACTATAATAAAGCAACTTTTAGAGCAATGGAAAAGACTTTTGCTGTTCTTGCCGTTTCAACAGCAATCTAATTACAGTGAAAAACATTTGACCCCTCGTCTTTATTAACGATAATTTTAAACATAAAGAATATTGTTGTAAAACTCAAATATTTTGTGAACTATTAATCATTTCTATATATTGAGGAGGTATTCTATGTATTTTCCTGGGATTGAAGCGTTTTTAGCTATCGGTTAAAGACATTGGAATAGGAAATGGGTGGCCTTTTGGTTGAGCGAAGAAAAGGGGCACCTAAAATCCTTCTGCCCCCAAAAGGGGAAAACTTTTTTAGCATTGCGGAAAGATGGGATGCTCTCTGGAGGGAAACACAAATCTTGCAGGCTAGCGGTTCGCAGTTAAGTCTGGCAATAAGCGCTGCCGAAAGTATAAGTCACTTTGTTTTGCCTCCTGTATATAGAATGCTTAATCAACATACCCCGTCCATCCGACTGCAAATTCGTACGCAGCATACTCAGGAAGCTTTTGATAGTATTGAGCGGCGCGAGATGGATGTGGCGTTTGTGGTGCGAGAAATCGTGTCGCCTAGTGTCACTGTTAAACCGTTTTTTACTGTAGAAATGATGCTGTTGCGCCTGGCTGTGTCGGGGCGGCAGGCCGGAGATACTGTTGAAATGGAAGAATTGGCGGCGCAAGACGAAGTCTTCATAAATTGGAATAGAGAGTTTCAATTCAGACATGACCAGTGGTGGGACCCTCTTTGCCCGTCCCGTGTTCATCTGGACACAGCGGGACTCATCACTACTTTTTTGAAGGACGCCAGACAATGGACGATAGTTCCCGCTTCGATTGCGCACATATGATGCGGATGGGGGATTTTGTTCTGGTAGCCCTCCAAGGTACGTTCTGCCGCTCCTGCCGCTTGCCGCGCGGTGTAATAACGTTTGAACAGCCCCTCCAGTGTCAGAATCTCAGGCGATACGCTCGCTCTCTCATCCTGCGCCACCCGAGACGTTTCCAAAACCGATGGACTCAGACGGTCGAGAAACCGCTGGGGAATGTCCAAACTATTCTTCCGCTGCCCGCGTTTACGCGGTTTGCCCCCGTGTTTGTATTAATCCTATACCTCCGTCAGATGTTTATCCAACGGTCACGAACACAAAAAAACGCACCACACCGCTATCCAACGGTAAAGTGCGTTTCAGTCATACTTGCTACAAATCCATATGCAGCAAGGAAATTATTAAACTGACGGAGAGGATGGGATTCGAACCCATGTGAGCTTGCACTCTAACGGTTTTCAAGACCGCCCCGTTATGACCGCTTCGGTACCTCTCCAGGTGGTAAATGTATAAAGCTGCTTCCCTTTTAAACATACTCAGGCGCAACAAAATTATTTTACCACAGGACTTCTAAGAATGCAACACTTACTGTTTAGGAGCAATAACCTCAATGCCTCGCATGTATGAACGCAACACTTCTGGGATCACGATGCTTCCGTCCTCTTGCTGATAGTTCTCCAAAATAGCAGCCACAGTCCGCCCTACAGCCAATCCTGAACCGTTCAGCGTATGTACAAATTCAGGCTTTGCCTTCGAATCTGGACGAAACCGGATGTTCGCACGACGCGCTTGGAAGTCTTCCGTATTTGAACAAGAAGAAATCTCGCGGTACATGCCACTCTCAGGCAACCATACTTCCAGATCGTACGTTTTGGCAGACGTAAAACCCATATCTCCAGTGCAAAGTGCCAGCACGCGATATGGAAGTCCGAGCAGCTGTAAAACACGCTCAGCGTTATTCGTCATTTTCTCCAATTCCTCATAAGAGGTATCCGGGTGAACCAGCTTAAGCATCTCTACCTTATTGAACTGATGCTGACGGATCAGGCCACGTGTATCACGTCCTGCTGATCCTGCCTCCGAGCGAAAGCAAGAGCTGTATGCCACATAATATTTCGGAAGCTGCTCCGCATTCATAATCTCTTCACGATGGTAGTTCGTTACCGGAACTTCAGCCGTAGGAATGAGATAATACTCAGTATCACGCAGCTTGAACAAATCTTCTTCAAACTTCGGAAGTTGACCCGTTCCGTACAAACTATCCCGATTTACAATGTATGGAGGAAGCATTTCTTCATAACCATGCTCACTGCTGTGCAGATCCATCATAAAGTTAATCAGCGCACGCTCTAATCTTGCTCCCAATCCTTTGTAGAACGTAAAACGAGAACCCGTTACCTTGGCTGCTGCCTCAAAATCAAGAATATCTAGATCCTGAGCCAATTCCCAATGCGCTTTGGGTGTAAAAGAAAACTCGCGCGGCTCCGACCAGCGACGGATTTCTACATTATCCTCTTCCGATGCGCCTACAGGTACTGTTTCATTCGGAATATTCGGAATGGACATCACCAGTTCGTCGATCTGTACTTCCAGTTCGCGTACTTGCTCATCTAATTCTTTGATACGATCGGAGACTTGACGCATTTCTGCAATAAGATCATCCGCATTTTCCTTATTCTTCTTCAACTTGGCTACTTCACCGGATACCACGTTCCGACGATTTTTGAGCCCTTCGCTTTCTTGAAGTAACTCACGACGGCTTACATCCAGATCTGTAAAACCATTAATCAGATCCAGAGATTTCCCCCTGTTCTGCAAGGCTTTCTCAACCCGACCAAGCTCATTACGTAAAATCTTTATATCTAACACAGGTAATCCCTCCTACACTACAAACCTGACTTTCCACTATTCGCGAACCATATCCACAAAATATTGATGTAACCGGTAATCGTCTGTTAACTCCGGATGGAAGGATGAAGCCAGCAAATGACCCTGACGGGCTGCCACGATCTCGCCGTTATACTCAGACAGCACATCTACTCCCGTTCCAACAGACTGTATTAAGGGCGCGCGTATAAATACAGCACGAACCGGTTCCTCAATCCCTTTAATGTTCAAGTCTGTTTCAAAGCTTTCTCTTTGGCGACCAAATGCATTACGCGATACTGTAATATCCATGAGTCCCAAATGTGCTTCTTCCTGTCCTTGAATCGTTTTAGCCAGTACAATCAATCCCGCGCAAGTACCAAATACAGGCTTGCCTTGATTGGAAAACTGACGTACAGCCTCTATAAAATTATACTTGCGCATTAGCTTACCGATAGTGGTACTTTCACCACCGGGAATGATAAGACCGGACAGCTCATCGAGCTGTTCGATCTTCTTCACCGCTATACCTTCCGCACCCGCACGTTCAACGCTTCGTATATGTTCAGCTACAGCGCCTTGCAGCGACAATACACCTATTTTCATGCCGGTCCCTTCTTTCTTACCAACCACGATCCTGCATGCGCTCATGCGGTGCCAGTTTGGAAATTTCAATGCCTTTCATAGGAGTTCCCAAATTCTTGGAGACTTCTGCAATCAGCTTGTAATCCGTATAATGAGTGGTCGCTTCCACGATTGCACGTGCAAACTTCTCAGGGCTATCCGATTTGAAAATACCAGAACCTACAAAGACGCCATCAGCGCCTAAATGCATCATTAACGCGGCATCGGCAGGTGTCGCTACACCACCCGCTGCAAAGTTCACCACAGGCAGCTTGCCAAGCTCATGCACTTCCAACAGCAGTTCATAAGCAACTCCGAGGTTTTTCGCTTCTGCATACAGCTCGTCCTTCGACAAGTTTTGCACCTTGCGAATTTGACCATTGATAAAACGCATATGCCGAACGGCCTCAACAATATTTCCAGTTCCCGGTTCGCCCTTCGTACGGATCATAGATGCACCCTCACCAATACGACGCAGCGCTTCTCCCAGATCCTTGGCCCCACAGACAAATGGAACGGTGAACTCACGCTTATCAATATGGAAAACTTCATCCGCAGGTGTCAGCACTTCGCTCTCATCGAGATAGTCAACACCGAGAGATTCCAGTACCTTTGCCTCTACAAAGTGACCGATGCGAGCCTTAGCCATAACAGGAATAGAAACAACCTTCATAACTTCTTCCACAATCGTTGGGTCAGCCATACGAGCGACCCCACCAGCTGCACGGATATCCGAAGGCACCCGTTCAAGAGCCATTACAGCTGTAGCTCCTGCTGCCTCTGCAATTTTAGCCTGCTCAGCGTTCATGACATCCATGATTACGCCGCCTTTTTGCATCTCTGCCATACCTCTTTTTACACGCGAAGTTCCCGTTTCCATATCGTTGCCTCCTGTAAGGGTTACGTTTAGATTCTAACTTAATATTTTACCGCACGAATGCCAAATACACAATCATTTCAAGCTGCAAAATAAGTAATGAAAAACAAGATAGGTCACTTAGCTTTGCTTTTTTAGAAGAGGTTCTTAATTCCTTGGAACAGATCTCCGAAGAAATCACCGATTGCCCGGAAAAGCATTCGGAACCAGCCGCCCTCTTCTACTGCCGTCGTAGTAACCAGATCAACGGTTTTCGTCTGCCCTTTATCCACACCGTCTGTCTTGTACGTGTACGTAATTGTTCCGACTTTGGCCCCTTGCTTCAAAGGTGCCACCAGAGAGCTTGCTGGTGTAATGTTCGTTGTAAAGGTTACCTTAGGATTACTCGCACCCTTAGGTACAATAAAGCTTACTGCATCCTTGGTGACGATCGGTACTTCTGTTTCCGTACCTTTGGTCACAGGCACATTCTCAACACCCTTAACCACCGTCTTTGGAGCAACAACCTGCTTCACTTCAAAATTATCAAAACCATAGTTCAGCACTTTAGCTGTCTCTGTAAAACGGTGTGCATCTGAATCAGCCCCCATAACTACACTGATGAGACGCACTCCGTTGCGTTCAGCGGTTCCTGTAAAACAGTTGCCAGCATTAGCCGTATGGCCTGTTTTCATCCCGTCTAAACCTGGGTAAGCAAACTTTCTAAAGTTAGTAATATTTTTGTTTGCTTCTAGCATCCAGTTATAGTTAATAATCGGCGCCTTGTCAGTAGGACGGAATTTGTAAGATTGAATTGTCGTAAATCGTGTGTAATCCGGATGATCTTTAATGATGTAACCAGCCAGAGTAGCTGCATCTCTCGCTGTCATTACAGTTTCCCGGTCTGTATCCGGCTGGAAGCCTTTCGGCATATCACCACGGTCCAAACCAGTCGAATTGATAAAATACGTATTTTTCATGCCCATTTTCTGAGCTGTTTCATTCATTAGTTTTACAAAGTCCTGCTCGGTTCCGGATACGCGTTCAGCAAGGGCTACTGTTGCGTCATTAGCAGAACCTACCGCCATTGCAATATAAAGCTCTTCTACCGTATGTTGATCCCCTTGAGCCAAAAAAATACGTGATCCAATGCTCTTAGAAGCATTCTCGTTAACCGTAACCTTATCCGTCCACTTGAGTTTACCTTGCTTAACCTGTTCAGCCACGATGTATTCTGTCATCATTTTAGTCATACTTGCTGGTGGAAGCGGTTCATCTGGATTCATAGACAGCAATACTTGCCCAGTGGAAGGCTCGATCAAAATGGCGGAACGTAGTGCCAGACTAGGGGGGTTAATAGAACCTGTCCCCGTAATATTGGTTGCCTGTATTGCCGCCCCAGCTGCAAAAGTAGCCACGCTCGGATCGAAATTGCCTACAACAGGCAATGCCGACATATACATCATATTAAGCACCATGACTGCAGTCACACTCTTTTTAATCATGCTGCGTTTTGTATTTTGCTTTAAATTGTTCGCTTTCAAATGAATACAAACTCCTCTCGTACCTCAACCCGATCCGCTATATATAACGAGACGGTGGTTACAGCCTCTACTTGGCCAATGTAATTAATGTTTTAATGTTATAAAATCCAGTTTTATTTCGTTGTCTTAGTTGTATCCTGTCATGAGCATTTCCTGCTCGAATCTTCTTCACTGGTAGGAATCGTCCAAAAGACCTACGTGCCCTAATTCATCACTAATTTCTTCATAAAGGCGGACACTTGTCTATTCTATCACAGGGGTATCTCTAAAAAAAGACAGGCAGAGCGAAATACGCTCTGCCTGTCGTCAAGTCTACTACAGCCGAACTTTATAGAGAGTAGTTTGGTGCTTCTTTCGTAATTTGCACATCATGCGGATGGCTCTCACGCAGACCAGCACCTGTAATACGGATAAAGCTTGTATCGTTACGAAGCTCCTCAATATTAGCTGTACCGCAATAACCCATACCAGAACGAAGACCGCCCAACAGCTGATGAACAGTGTCGGAAAGTGGTCCTTTATAAGCAACACGTCCTTCGATGCCTTCCGGTACCAATTTCTTGTCGTCATCTTGGAAATAACGATCTTTACTACCTTGCTTCATCGCAGCCATAGATCCCATGCCACGATATACTTTGAAGCGGCGTCCTTGATAAATTTCAGATTCGCCTGGGCTTTCTTCCGTACCTGCAAAAAGACTTCCCAGCATTACCGCAGAAGCCCCTGCCGCAATGGCCTTTGTAATTTCACCGGAGTATTTAATACCGCCGTCTGCAATAATCGGAATATTATATTCACGTGCTACTGTTGCACAATCATAAATTGCTGTTACTTGTGGAACACCAATCCCTGCGATTACGCGTGTTGTACAGATGGAGCCTGGACCAATACCGACTTTTACGACCGATGCTCCAGCTTCAATCAATTCGCGCGTTCCGTCACCAGTAGCTACATTACCTGCTACAATCGTCAGATCAGGATAAGCTTCACGCAGCTTGCGGACTGCTTCAATAATGTTAATATGATGCCCGTGAGCAGAGTCCACGACAATCATATCCACACCAGCTTTTACAAGTGCTTCAGTCCGATCAAATGTATCCTTGGAAATGCCGACAGCCGCACCGACCAGAAGACGCCCTTGTGCATCTTTCGCTGCGTTCGGAAATTGAATAGCTTTCTCAATATCTTTAATGGTAATAAGACCTTTGAGATAATTTTCATCATCGACCAAAGGAAGCTTTTCAATTTTATGCTTTTGCAAAATGACTTCCGCTTCCTGTAAAGTCGTGCCTACAGGTGCAGTTACCAGTTCTTCCTTCGTCATGACTTCACTGATTTTAAGGTTAAAATCGTGAATAAAGCGAAGATCGCGGTTAGTAATAATACCCACCAGTTTGTTTTCTTCGTTTACAACAGGTACACCAGAAATACGGTATTTACCCATAACTGCTTCAGCATCGGATACCAAATGATCCGGAGTCAATGAGAATGGATTGGTGATAACACCGCTCTCCGAACGTTTAACCCGATCCACCTCTACCGCTTGCTGTTCAATCGACATATTTTTATGAATAATACCGATACCGCCCTCACGAGCCATCGCGATTGCCAACACTGCCTCAGTAACAGTATCCATACCAGCACTCATCAAAGGAATATTCAGCTTTACGTTATCACTCAAACGAGTCGCCACGCTTACTTCTTTGGGCAGAACCACCGACTTGCGAGGTACCAGCAAAACATCGTCAAAGGTAAGGCCTTCCTTACCGAATTTATCTTCCCACACCAAGATGATCCTCCTTCAAATTGTTTAGTCTGTATTGGTCTTGTTGTCTGTCCGACATGGACAAATCAAGGCTCTCTGAAAATATATTATTGCAATCTTAGCAAAGCGGTATAGGGGTGTCAAGCCTTCATCAATAGCCCTAACCTTTAGTATTTCCCTGTACAAACAACTGTACTCCTACGAAGGACAACCTTTAAAAATAAGCGTTTCCAAAGGTAATAACTATTCACAAGAGTATATCTCCTCTTTGAATGCACAGCATAGAAGCAATCATATAGGTGGTTTGTACCGTAATATACCAAAGAGGACCATGATCTCATTGAGATCATGGTCCTCTTTACTTGTTGCTTGGCGACGTCCTACTCTCCCAGGACCCTGCGGTCCAAGTACCATCGGCGCTGGAGGGCTTAACGGTCGTGTTCGGGATGGGTACGTGTGGAACCCCTCCGCTATCGCCACCAAACATGAATTTGCTGTGCAAATTCTACCGTACGGTTATTCGGTTCATCACTTATCGTGTGAATGAATAGCCATGCGCTTGTCGTATGTCACTTGTACATACCTTCAAGGTTACACCCTGAAAACTGGATCCGAAACTCATTTGCGTTTTATTTTTAGGATAAGCCCTCGACCGATTAGTATTGGTCAGCTCCATGCATTACTGCACTTCCACCCCCAACCTATCTACCTCGTCGTCTTCAAGGGGTCTTACATACTGGGAAATCTCATCTTGAGGGGGGCTTCACGCTTAGATGCTTTCAGCGCTTATCCCTTCCGTACATAGCTACCCAGCGGTGCTCCTGGCGGAACAACTGGTACACCAGCGGTACGTCCATCCCGGTCCTCTCGTACTAAGGACAGCTCCTCTCAAATTTCCTACGCCCACGACAGATAGGGACCGAACTGTCTCACGACGTTCTGAACCCAGCTCGCGTACCGCTTTAATGGGCGAACAGCCCAACCCTTGGGACCTACTTCAGCCCCAGGATGCGATGAGCCGACATCGAGGTGCCAAACCTCCCCGTCGATGTGGACTCTTGGGGGAGATAAGCCTGTTATCCCCAGGGTAGCTTTTATCCGTTGAGCGATGGCCCTTCCATGCGGTACCACCGGATCACTAAGCCCGACTTTCGTCCCTGCTCGACTTGTAGGTCTCGCAGTCAAGCTCCCTTCTGCCTTTGCACTCTTCGAATGATTTCCAACCATTCTGAGGGAACCTTGGGGCGCCTCCGTTACTCTTTAGGAGGCGACCGCCCCAGTCAAACTGCCCACCTGACACTGTCCTCGCACCGGATCACGGTACCAAGTTAGAACCTAGATACGATCAGGGTGGTATCCCAAGGATGCCTCCCTTCAAGCTGGCGCTCAAAGTTCTACGGCTCCCACCTATCCTGTACAGATCGTACCCAAATTCAATATCAAGCTGCAGTAAAGCTCCATGGGGTCTTTCCGTCTTGTCGCGGGTAACCTGCATCTTCACAGGTATTAAAATTTCACCGGATCTCTCGTTGAGACAGCGCCCAAGTCGTTACGCCATTCGTGCGGGTCAGAATTTACCTGACAAGGAATTTCGCTACCTTAGGACCGTTATAGTTACGGCCGCCGTTTACTGGGGCTTCGGTTCATAGCTTCGCCCCGAAGGGCTTACCACTCCCCTTAACCTTCCAGCACCGGGCAGGCGTCAGCCCGTATACTTCGCCTTGCGGCTTCGCACAGACCTGTGTTTTTGCTAAACAGTCGCTTGGGCCTTTTCACTGCGGCCCCCTCGGGCTATTCACCCTACCGAGGCACCCCTTCTCCCGAAGTTACGGGGTCATTTTGCCGAGTTCCTTAACGAGAGTTCTTCCGCGCGCCTTAGAATTCTCTTCTCGCCTACCTGTGTCGGTTTGCGGTACGGGCACCTTCTCCTGGCTAGAGGCTTTTCTTGGCAGTCTGAGATCATGACCTTCGCTACTACAATTTTCGCTCCCCATCACAGCCCAGCCTTACGATGTGCGGATTTGCCTACACACCAGCCTCACTGCTTAGACGGACATCCATCAGTCCGCGTCACTACCCTACTGCGTCACCCCATCGCTCATAACGGATTACGGTGGTACAGGAATTTCGACCTGTTGTCCTTCGACTACGCCTATCGGCCTCGCCTTAGGTCCCGACTTACCCTGAGCGGACGAACCTTCCTCAGGAACCCTTAGGCTTTCGGCGGATCTGATTCTCACAGATCTTTTCGTTACTCATACCGGCATTCTCACTTGAATGCAGTCCAGCGCTCCTTACGGTACACCTTCAACCCGCATTCAACGCTCCCCTACCCCTGATGCAAGCATCAAGCCATAGCTTCGGTGGTGTGTTTAGCCCCGTTACATTTTCGGCGCAGAGTCACTCGACCAGTGAGCTATTACGCACTCTTTCAATGGTGGCTGCTTCTAAGCCAACATCCTGGTTGTCTGTGCAACTCCACATCCTTTCCCACTTAACACACACTTGGGGACCTTAGCTGATGGTCTGGGCTGTTTCCCTTTCGACAATGGATCTTAGCACTCACTGTCTGACTCCCGGAACTAAATCTATGGCATTCGGAGTTTGACTGAGCTTGGTAACCCTTGCGGGCCCCGCACCCAATCAGTGCTCTACCTCCACGATTCTTCTTTCCGAGGCTAGCCCTAAAGCTATTTCGGGGAGAACCAGCTATCTCCGGGTTCGATTGGAATTTCTCCGCTACCCCCACCTCATCCCCGCATTTTTCAACATGCGTGGGTTCGGGCCTCCAGTGCGTGTTACCGCACCTTCACCCTGGACAGGGGTAGATCACCCGGTTTCGGGTCTACGTCCACGTACTCAAGTCGCCCTATTCAGACTCGCTTTCGCTGCGGCTTCAGCTCTTCACCTTAACCTTGCACGGGAACGTAACTCGCCGGTTCATTCTACAAAAGGCACGCCATCACCCATAGATCGGGCTCTGACTTCTTGTAAGCACACGGTTTCAGGATCTATTTCACTCCCCTTCCGGGGTGCTTTTCACCTTTCCCTCACGGTACTGCTTCACTATCGGTCGCCAGGGAGTATTTAGCCTTGGCAGATGGTCCTGCCGGATTCATACGGGGTTTCACGTGCCCCGCACTACTCGGGATCCGTCTCGGAGAGAACAAGTTTTGAACTACAGGGCTTTTACCTTCTCTGGCGGGCCTTTCCAGACCTCTTCATCTAACCGGTTCCTTTGTAACTCCATGTGAGACGTCCCACAACCCCAAGGAGCAAGCTCCTTGGTTTGGGCTAATCCGCGTTCGCTCGCCGCTACTGACGGAATCACTATTGTTTTCTCTTCCTCAGGGTACTTAGATGTTTCAGTTCCCCTGGTCTGCCTCTATTCTGCCTATGTATTCAGCAGAAAGTGACTGTCGATGAAGACAGCCGGGTTTCCCCATTCGGACATCCCCGGATCAAAGCTTGCTTACAGCTCCCCGAGGCCTTATCGTTGTTCGCCACGTCCTTCGTCGGCTCCTGGCGCCTAGGCATCCTCCGTGTGCTCTTTGTAGCTTAACCTAGTATTTACATGGTAAAT
>NZ_JBODQH010000001.1:2422500-3247500 GCF_052119485.1 Paenibacillus sp. DRB1-1
GCGAACATGGACGAGAATTGTATTTCTTATCATCTCTTGCTTACTGCTTTTCGTGATCTCAGGATTTGTGTATGAGTGGATTGCATCCAAAAAGGATAAATCACAATACCCACCTCCGGGGGAATTGGTCGATGCCGGGGGCTATCGACTTCATATTCGTAAACTCGGTAACGGCTCTCCAACAATATTGCTTGAATCAGGGAGCGGGGAAAGTAGCCTGTCATGGAGAGATATTCCCGAAAAACTGTCATCATTCGCCACTGTTGTATCCTATGACCGGGCAGGCTATGCCTGGAGCGAGGAGGCTACTACTCCACGAACCGGGGAAAACATCGTTCGAGAGCTTCATGTCGCCTTAAAAAACGCAGACATCCAAGCTCCTTATATTCTGGTAGGCCATTCCCTTGGAGGGATGTACTCAAGACTGTACGCGCAGACATACAAAGACGAAGTGGCAGGATTGGTTCTAGTGGATGCCAGGCCTGAGAATGACGCTCGCCGGACAAATGAGATCTATGCCAAGGAACGGCCTAAGGTCAATCCCTCCCCGCTAATATCCATTCTCCTAGAAAAGTCAGGGGCTTTTCGCCTGTTTCCCAATTTAATGCTAACGGGTCGGGTCGAATATCAAGATAGAAAATCTTTTGTGAATATTGTCGCTTCCTCTAAATACTTTCGATCTGTTGCTGAGGAGGGTGATCTAGCGAGCACTACCGAAGATGCCATACGGGGACAGCATCTGGGTAACCTCCCTGTACGTGTAATTGCCCGGGGCATTCAACAAGATTTGACTCAGTTCGGTATTAGTAAACGCGGAAATGATCAGATCGAACAAAGCTGGCAAATGGGACAGCGCGAGATGCTTAACATCTCTACAAACAGCAAATTTATTGTTGCCAAGAAAAGCGAGCATATGATCATCCATGATCAACCGGAGCTTGTCATCCAAGTCATCCGTGAACTCATCACCGACACAAGACACTTTCAGTCAACCATCTCTAAAGCATACACAAATCATTAGGGACTTTATATGTTAAGGACAACATAAAAAAACAAAAGACGCCCGAGTTCCTTCTATATAAAGGAATCCGGGCGTCTTTGCTGCCTAACACTTATTATGCTTGATTGAGCTTAGGATAAAATGGGCTTGTTTTTAGGTAAGGTCTCTGTGACCTTGCCAAGTATCTGTCTCAGTACTTTAGCATTTTCCCCGACAAAACCGGAATCAAGCAACACATCATGCGTTCCGATGACTTCGTATTCTTTGTATTGGCCAAGTGTCGCCTGTTGCCATAACAATTTATCTAATGATGTATCCGGACCAATACTATCATCTTCTGCAATCAGAGCATGGATATTCGCATGAACTTCACCTGCGTTAATAAGCTCATCGCGGTAGGTAGAGTAAACCAGCATTTTATCCATGACTCGCTCCCTGTCCGCTGGATCTGCGAGGAATGCTTTGTACTGCTCTCTAATGCTGTCCAGCACCGTCTCGACAATCTCTTCAAGCTCCTCTGGTGTCGATTCATCCTTGGACATCTTTCTCATAGCATCTACCATAATAATGTCGCCAACATGGTGACCTCGGATTTCCATGGCTTTAGCTACCTCGAAAGCGAGATTTCCCCCAAGTGAGTATCCCAGGAATACATATGGGCCCTCTGCTTGAATATCCACGATGGCATCGATGTATCGATCCAGCATATCTTGACCCTGGAAACGGTCGCCGATAAATTCCATCCCGTATACCTCGCAAAGCCCATCCAGCTCCTTGGCCATCTCATAGTACCCCAGAGAGTGACCTACCCGAGGAGGGAAGCAAAATACTTTAAGCGTTCCTTTCCCTGGGAAGTGGATAATTTCCATTTCTTGTTCATCGGCAGCAGTTGTTGCCTGCAGCTTGAAAATTTCATGCGCCATTTCTTCCACAGTCGGCAGATTAAACACGGTCTGGAGTGGGAGATGGACGCCCATATTAGACGAAATCCTTTGGATCAAGCCCAATACTTTCAGGGAATGGCCCCCAAGGTCGAAGAAATGATCTTTGATCCCGATTTCCTGTACGCCGAGCACCTCGGACCAAATCTGAGCGAGCTCTACTTCTGTTTGCGTACGTGGCGCGATATACTCCGCCGTGCTCCGCAGAAGGGTTTCTGGTGCCGGTAGCGCTTTGCGATCCAATTTGCCATTCGGATTCAGCGGCATTTGTGCGAGCTGTACGAAAGCAGATGGAATCATATAGCTTGGCAGCTCGCTGCCCAGTGCCTCGCGTAGAACGCCGGCTGCGAGCCCTTCCTCGGCCACAAAGTATGCGCAAAGCTGAGTACTTCCGCTGGAGTCAGCCAGTGCTAGAACAACCGCTTCCTGCACCGACGGCACCCTCAGAATTTGTGCTTCCACTTCTCCCAGCTCAATGCGGTAACCGCGGATTTTTACCTGGTGATCGATCCGTCCCAAATACTCAATATTCCCGTCTGGCAACCACCGAGCCAAATCGCCTGTTCGGTAAATCCGTTCTCCCGGTTTGTACGGATGAGGAATGAACTTCTCTGCCGTCAGTTCCGGCTGATTGAAGTACCCCCTTGCTACCCCTTCGCCTGCAATGCAGAGTTCTCCCGGTATCCCCACAGGTGATACCTGAGAAGCGCTGTCCATCATCCATACTTGGACGTTAGCGTACGGTTTGCCGATAGGCACATGCGTTAGAGCTGCGGTCTCAGGACTCGTTGTATATCGAGTCGCATATACAGCCGCTTCCGTAGGACCGTAGATGTTTTCCAGTACTGCGTAAGGAGACACTTTATAGTACTCTTCCACAAGTTTGGCAGGCAGCGTCTCGCCGCAGGCAAACAGGTATTTCAGAGTAAGGAATCCTTGGGTGCCGCTTTCTTTCAAGTATTGAACGAGCACACTTAGCATCGACGGCACCAAATTGAGATGCGTAATACGGTTCGTATCCACGGCCTCTAGCAGTGCCATCGGGTCTTTGTCCACGCCTTGTGGCAGGATCACGAGAGTCCCTTGTCCAAAGAACCAGCAGAACAACTCCGGCACGGAGAAGTCAAAGGTGAATGTCGTTTTGAGCAGGAAACGGTCGCCTGCCAACATCGGATATTCAGCTTCCAACTGACTCAGCGTATGGACGGCAGCGCGATGTTCAATCATTACGCCCTTCGGCTTGCCGGTTGAACCTGACGTGTAGATGATATAAGCCAGATGCTCCGGCCCCGCAATTGGCTCCAGATTCGAGCTATCCGCATGATACGCCTGCGGATCATCAAGTGTCAGGATCGTGCCGGTGAACGGAAAACGATCTTTGAGATGGTTCTTCGTCAGTAGAAGCTTCGCTCCCGAATCCTCCAGCATGTGGCGAATACGATCTTCCGGGAACTCCGGATCAATCGGTACATAGGCCCCGCCAGCTTTTAGAATGGCATGAATGCCGATGATCATATCAAGCGAACGCTCGACCATGATGCCGACTGGTTGATCCGGTCTGACCCCTTGGGCACGCAGCGTACGTGCAAGGCGGTTCGCCTGCTGATGAAGTTCTCCATAGGTAAGCTCCGTTTCACCGTAAATAAGTGCTGTACGATCCGGTGTGAGCGCTGCTTTTTCCTCAAATATACCGTGAAGGGTCTGCTCACGCGGATAAGGAGCTGCTGTATCGCCCCACACCTCTATAATCTGCGATTTCTCTTCTGGCGTAATCAGCTCCAGCTCATCGATACGGATAGCAGGTTGAACAGCAACGCTTGTCAGAATTCTCGTCAAGTGTCCTTGAATCCGTTCCACGCTCTCCCGATCATAGACGCGGGCATTGTAACGGTACAAGAACTCCAGATTACGACCCGGCAGCACAATGAGGTTAAAATCATAATTCGTCTGTTCAAACATCTGAACATCCGTAATTTTGTATTCAGCCTCTTCACTGGCAATTTTCTCTTCCAAATGCTCTTCTACTGGGTAATTTTCGAACACCATAATATGAGAAATCAAATCTTGCTTTTGTTCGCTCTGTGCTTGAATCTCATAGAGCGGATAGGAATCATAAGCATGTCCTGCCAAATATAATTCCTGCTGTCTTTTCATCACATGGGAGAACGAATCGCTTCCCTCTGCCTGAACCCGAACCGGAACTGTATTAATGAAGAGACCGATCATGCTTTCGATACCCGGAATCTCGGCAGGTCTTCCCGATACCACACTTCCGAAGACGATATCCTGGCTTCTATTGTAGCGCTGCAACACGATTCCCCAGGCTGCTTGCATCAGCGTATTCATCGTCACCTGATGCTGCTTGGCCACCTGTTCCAGGCGATCGGTCAGTTCCGCATCCAACGTGAATACCAGTTTCTCCGACATGTAGGCTTCCGCTTTTGCCGATGGCTGTGTGATGGCCTGCGGCAGCTTCGTCTGCTGCTCGTATCCTTCCAGGTACCCTCTCCAGTAAGAGGATGCCTCTTCCTCGCCTTGCTTCTCCAACCATTGAATATACTGGCTGTACGATACAGCTGAAGGAAGCTCAGGTTCCCTTTGCTCACGCAGAACCCCGTACGTCTCAAACACTTCCTGGAGCACAAGCGGCATACACCATCCATCCAATATGATGTGATGAGAACTCCACAACAGATGGTAATGCTCTTTTGCAGTCCGTAGAATAGCAACACGCAGCAAGGCTTCATTCGTAAGATCAAAACCTCTCGCTTTGTCTTGTTCCATATAAGCTGCAAGACGCGCTTCTATTTCACCGGATTCCAGCTCATGCAAATCCTCGTATGCGAAATCGCATGCTCTTTCTTTGAACACAATCTGTATAGGGAAATCGCCCCATCCAGCATGGAAATTTGTTCTCAATATGGCATGCCGTTTCATCAGATGCTGTAAGCTGCGTTTGAAATCCTCAGGATAGAACACTCCCTGAATTTCAAATGTGGCCTGCTCAAAGTAGACCTCTGAATGAGGCTCCAGCAAGCTGTGGAACAACATTCCTTTTTGCATCGGTGTCAGTTTATACATATTTTCAATACTGCCGATATGTCGTGTCTGGTCTTCTAACTCCTCGATTTTTTCCAAGCTGATATCTTTGAGGAGTACATCGCTTGGTGTAAGTTCTGTTCTTTCCTTACTTACGCAATGTCCAATGACTTCACTGAGACGGTTCTTCAGAATGCCAACAAACTTAGCCACGGACTCCCCGTGGAACTGATGACGGTTATAGCTAACCGAAAGTTGAAGCTGTCCTTCGGCAATCAGTCCATTAATGTTCAACGCCTGATGCTGCACCATCTGCTCACTGACCTCAGGTCCTACTGAGTAAGGCGATACTTCCATCGTCCCTCCTGCAAGATCCTGGTCGAACTGTCCCAAGTAGTTGAAGGTAATCTCCGGTTCAGCCGAGAAGGAGGAGACATCGGAACCGTCGCTTAAATATTTCAAAATACCATATCCGACACCTTTGTTCGGGATACGACGCAAGCCTTCCTTGACGTGCTTGATTCTGGCGCCGATCTCCAATTCCCCTCCCATCTCAAGGGCGACAGGGTATTGACTTGTAAACCAGCCTATTGTACGAGTAATATCCAGTTCCGGCACAACAGGCTCCCGCCCATGTCCCTCCAGAAGGATGCCTACACGTTCGATTCCCGTCCACTCGTGAACAGCCATACCCAGAGCCGTCAGGAGTAGATCGTTGACCTCCGTATTGTAAGTGCGGTTCGCTTCTTTCAGGAATTGCTCTGTCTCTTCTGGTGACCAGCTCACCGTGACAGCCTCACTGTCTTTGATGAGAAGAGCGCCGTCTACCTTGTCTTTGGGAAGAGGGACAAAGCCATCTCCCTCTACCTCTGCCCAATAGCTGAGTTCTTGTTTAGCCGCCGGGCTGTTTGCAAATTGTGCGATTCCCTCAACCCATGCACGGTACGAATCCGTCTTCTGTGGAAGCTTGACCGCTTCTCCACGTACTGCCTGCTCGTAGCCTTCCTGCAGGTCCTCAAAGAGAATACGCCAGGATACGCCATCCACAGCCAGATGATGAATAACGATTAACAGATGTTCGCCTTCCGCACAGCGGAACAGACCCAGTTTAAAGAGAGGTCCATCCTCCAGAGAGATGCTGCGCTGAATGGCTTCCGCACCTGCTTCTATCGCTGAAGCCGGATCTGTTTCAGCCCGCAGGTCATGGATTTGGAGACTATAGAGTTCTCCCTCACCCACACTCCGGTTCCAGGCCTCGAACCCCTGCTCTCCTTGGCGGAGCACCAGTCGTAAAGCATCATGATGCTCTGCAATTTTCCAAACAACCTCGGCGAGCGCATCGGTATTGAAGCCATCCCGTCGGTACAACATGACCGACTGATTAAAGTGATGCAGATCCATAGACTGTTCATGGAAGAATCTGTGCTGGGCAGGCCCCAGTCTTACCACTCCGTGTACCTCGCTTTGATCCGCAATTCGACTGACCACACTAACGCGCTGTGCCAACTCTGCAATTGTCGGATAACCGAACAAATCCTTCATTTCAAGCTTATAGCCTGCTTGGAGAAGCCTTGAGGATACTTGAATGGATTTGATCGAGTCACCTCCAAGCTCAAAGAAATTATCATGTATGCCGACAAGCGGCACGCCGAGTACACCTTGCCAGATTGAAGCCAAAATGTTCTCCACATCCGTCCGCGGAGCGGTAAAGTCTGCTCCCGCCTTTATACCCGAGTTCGGTTCAGGCAGTGCCTTGCGATCCAGCTTGCCATTCGGTGTCAGAGGCATCACGTCCAGTTGGACGAAGTAAGACGGAATCATGTATGCAGGCAGTCCGGCAGACAGTTCGTTTCTCAGCTCGCTGACAGACATTTCGCGATCCGCTACGAAGTAAGCACACAGCGATTTCTGCCCATTAGCATCTGCCCACGCAACAACGAGAGCTTCCTCGACAAGTGGAATGTCCAGCAGCTTGGCCTCAATCTCACCAAGCTCAATACGATAGCCCCGTATTTTAACTTGATGGTCAATGCGTCCAATGTACTCAATGTCTCCATTAGGAAGGCGACGAGCCAAATCCCCGGTGCGGTACATATTTCCTTCCGAAGCGAATGGATTTCTAATGAATTTATCTGCGGTAAGATCAGGACGGTTCAGATATCCACGGGCTACCCCGTCCCCGGCGATGTACATTTCGCCCTCCACGCCTAACGGTACGAGACGAAGCTGATCATCCAGAATATGGATGTATATATTATCTGCCGACAATCCAATCGGTACAGATTCACGCGTATCCTTCGCAGGATTGTACAGGTGAATCATGCACCCAACGACTGTTTCGGTTGGTCCATATTCATTGTAGATTTTGATGTTGCCGCCAAAGAGATCTGTGATGGTTTTCGATAAATGTGTGGTCAGATTTTCTCCGCCCACAATGAGTTGCTGAATACGACTTTCCGCTGGAATGGTCATGTCTTTTATCAGACTGAGATGCGTTGGCGTCAGCTTGAGAATATCGACCGCATTTTCCCGCAAAATATGCTGAACAACCTCCGCTTTATCTATACCATCATAAATCCGTACTATTCCTCCGTTTATTAACGGAGTAAACATTGATGTCATCGTCAAGTCAAACGAAATGGATGAGTACAGCGGGAAATCGGTTGGCTCACCGGCACAATAGACCTTATTGGCCCACCAGATGTAGTTCACGATCCCTTTGTGGTTAATCATGGTTCCCTTCGGATTCCCTGTTGTACCCGAGGTATAGATTAAGTACACCAGATCGTTTCCTCCCACAGGAATATTGGGATTATCCACCTCGGTTCCATAGATGTGCGGCGAATCCAACTCCATAACCGTTCCCTCAAAAGAGGCCAACTCCGTCAGGTGGCTCTGTGTGAGCAGAATTTCAGCGCCAGAATCCTTCAGAATATACTGAATCCGCTCCTGCGGATATTCAGGATCAATAGGTACATAGGCTCCGCCCGCTTTGAGCACACCCATGATGGCGACAAGCAGCTCTACAGACCGATCTGCCAACAGACCTACCACTTGTTCACTCCGTAGTCCTTGGTCTATCAAGGTGGAAGCTAGTCTGTTCGCCTGCTCGTTCAGCTCCCGATACGTGATCTGAGTGTCCCCGTTTACAGCCGCAATCTTATCAGGCGTACGGACAACCTGTTCTTCAAACAAGGTATGCAGACCCTGATCACTTGGATAGGTATGGGCCTTGCCGCCCCAGTCAAGCAGATTCATCCGTTCCTCAGATGTTACAATCTCCAGTTCCTGTATCGTTGCCTGCGGACGAGCAGCCACCTGATCGAGCATCTGCAACAAGTGTCCTCCGATTCGTGCAATGCTTTCTTGCTCGTAAACCGAAGCATTATAGCGAATGCAAACCTTGATGTCTTCGCCTGGAATTACAACCAGGTTAAAGTCATAGTTAGTTTGTTCAAACATGGTGAAGTTGGCGACTTCGAGATTGTCCTCCGTTTGATTCCCCGATTGCTCCACCTGCTTGTCGAGCGGGTAATTTTCAAAGATCATAATATGAGAAATCAGGTCCTGCTTTTGGGTTGCTTTCCCCTGAATCTCATACAGTGGATAGGTGTCGTAGGCACGACCAGCCAATGACTGTGCCTGTGTACGCTTCATCACCTCGACAAAGGCTTCGTCTTTGGATGACTGTACACGGATAGGTACTGTATTAATGAACAGACCCACCATATTTTCGATCCCTGCAATCTCAGCAGGTCTACCCGACACAACGCCGCCGAAAACGACATCCGAGCTGGCATTATAACGTTGAAGAATCAGTCCCCAAGCTGTCTGCATGAGTGTGTTGACAGTCACGTGATTGCGCTTCGCGACAACATCCATTTTACCGGTCAAGGATGCACCCAGATGGAGAACATGCTCATTCAGAACATAGCCCGCCTCTTTGGCTTGAGATTTCGTCTTGCCTTCCGGCAATACGGTGTTCCCATCATAGTCTTCGAGGTATTGGCTCCAGTACGTTGAAGCTTCTTGATCATCCTGTGCATCAAGCCACTCGATATAACGACTATAGGGCTGAGCTGGCGGCAGGACAGGCTGTATTTGCTGTTTCTTGGCAGAATAATAATCGAACAGCTCCTGTGTAATGATCGGGATACACCAGCCATCCATGACAATATGGTGGAAGCTCCACAATACAAGGTAGCTTTGATCCTTCTGCAAAACGGTCACTCGCATCAGCGGATCTTCTGACAAGCTGAATCCCTTAACCATATCTTCAGCCGTGTAAGCCTTGATCCTTGCTTCTAGTTCCTGCATAGATGCGTCGCGCAAATCTACGTAGTGCAGAGGGATTAATCGTTGCTTAAAGACAACTTGCAGCGGTACATCAGCAATGTTGTTGTAAAAGCCGGTACGTAGTATGGCATGTCGTTGCACCAAAGCCTGGAAGCTCTCGAAGAAGGTATCTACATCGAAGCTGCCACGCAGCTCAAACGTTGCCTGTTCGAAGTATGAAGAGGAGCCCGGCTCCAGCAGGCTGTGAAACAGCATTCCCTTCTGCATTGGCGTTAGCTTGTACACATCCTCAATCTCTCCGATGTGAGCCGTCTGCGCCGTGAGTCGATCAAGCTGCTCCAATGTTAATCCTTGGAACAGAACATCACTTGGTGTAAGCTGTGAACGCTCCTGAGCCACACAATGACGGATGACCTCACTAAGGCTTGACTGTAATAATTCAGCAAAATGGCTCACCGTCTCCTTACGATACTGCCTGCTGCTGTACGTAATCGTCAGGGATAGCTGGCCTTCGGCAATCATGCCATTCACATCCAGAGCATATTGCTGAGGTGTGAGATCACTGAGCGCCTTACCAACTGAATGTGTGGATAGGCTAAGAGCATTACCCTCCAAATCCTGATCAAACTGCCCAAGATAATTGAAGGAAATCTCCGGCTCTACGCCGAATCCGACACTTTTCTCCGGTGCCATATACTTCAGAAGACCGTAGCCGATTCCTTTGTGCGGAACCTCTCGCAAATTCTCCTTGATGCGCTTGATTCGCGCAGATACTTCCTGTTTGCCTTGCAGGTTCAGCAGAACCGGATACTGGGTTGTGAACCAACCCACGGTACGGGTAATATCCAGGTCTGGTACGATCATTTCCCGTCCATGCCCTTCAAGATTGACCAAAATCTGCTCCATGCCTGTCCAGCGCTGAATGGCTGCCCCCAGAGCAGTCAAGAGCAAGTCGTTCGTCTCCGTATGATACGCCCGGTTCGCTTGTCGCAACAGCAGGTCAGTTTCTTGCGTAGACCACGTTACCGTAACCGATTCAGTATCCCGAATGGTGCCCGGCTTCTGATCCTCATCCTTCGGTAGTGGGGCCAGAATCGCCTCCTCAATCAGCTGCCAGTATGCACGCTCCTTGTCCAGAGCAGGCCCTGCTGCATACTTCGTCGCTTGCTCAGACCATACAAGATACGAATCGGTCTTTTGTGGAAGGACGATTGCTTGTCCATTCAATGCCTGCTCGTACCCCGCTGCAATGTCCTCAAACAGGATGCGCCAGGATACGCCGTCAACCAAGAGGTGATGAATGACAATCAACAAATGATCGCCATCGTCACAATGGAACAGGCCTAGCTTGAACAGTGGGCCACCTTCCAAGTCAAAGCTTGCCTGAATAGCATCGGCTTGGGCCTGAACCGCAGCTGTCTGGTCTTTTTCCTGCCTCATATCGGCAATGTCCAATGTGTAGAGTTCGCCTTCGTCCGTTCCCCGGTTCCAAGCTGCGTATCCAGCTTCTGTAGGCCGGAAAACCATGCGCAGCGCGTCATGATGGATCGCGATTTGGTCCATTGTCAACCGGAGTGCAGCCTCATCAAAGCCGTCTTTCCGATAGAGCATGACGGCATGATTATAATGGTGCGGCTCCGCTGTATGACGTTCAAAGAACCAACGCTGAATTGGCATTAACTCTGCTGCACCTTTAATTTCGCCCTGTTCCGCTGTTCGTCCGGCTGCCTGAAGATACGGGCTTAGCTCGGCAATTGTCGGATATTTAAAGAGATCCTTCATCTCTAATTTATATCCAGCTTGGAACAATCTCGAGGACACTTGGATCGCCTTGATGGAGTCACCACCCAGATCGAAGAAATGATCATGGATGCCGACCTGCTGCGCTCCCAGCACACCTTGCCATACGGAAGCCAAAGCTTCCTCAGCCTTCGTCCTTGGCGGTTCATAAACCGCTCCAGTCTGCACATTGGCCTCTGGAGCCGGAAGCGCTTTGCGATCCAGCTTGCCATTGGGTGTCAAAGGCATCTGTTCCAATTGCATAAAGTAAGATGGAATCATATAAGTCGGCAGTTCGGCAGCCAAAGCTTTTCTCAACTCGCCTACCGTCAGCATCTGATCGGCAGTGAAGTAGCCGACAAGCACTTTTTGTCCACTTCCATCCTCCCGGGCGAGCACAACGGCCTCCCTTACAGATGGAGCATGAAGTAGCTTCGCTTCCACTTCGCCCAGCTCGATACGGTAACCACGGATTTTAACCTGATGGTCAATCCGTCCCAAATACTCCATGCTGCCATCCGGCAACCAACGTGCCAAGTCACCTGAGCGGTACATGCGCTCGCCCGCTTCAAACGGATGAGCGACAAACTTCTCTTCCGTCAATTCCGGTCGGTTCAGATAACCTCGCGCCAGACCTACGCCCGCCACATAGAGTTCACCTGGAATGCCAATCGGCTGTGGACGAAGTTGTTCATCCAAAATGTACGCTCGCAGCGTCGGAATCGTGGTGCCGATATTGCTGCGGCCCTGTTCAATCTCCAGCTCTGTAATTTCCTTGTATGTTACATGCACGGTCGTTTCAGTAATGCCGTACATATTGATGAGCTGCACTTGCGGATACTTCATTCTCCAGTCCTTCAGCAGGGCCGGGGCTAGTGCCTCTCCACCGAAGATAATCATGCGGAGGCTCAGTTCTGCCGCCTGATGACCGAGCTCTTCCTGTAGCAACTGATAGAAGTACGTCGGTGTCTGGTTCAAAACGGTAACCTTCTGATCCTTAAGCAATTGCAAGAAACGATCTGGACTCTTCGCGGTAAGCGATGGAACGATGACCAACCGTCCTCCGTTCAGCAATGCTCCGTACATTTCCCATACAGAGAAGTCAAAACAGAATGAATGGAACAGTGTCCACGTATCCTGAGGACCAAAGTCAAACATATTTTTATCATTAAAGAGCAAGCGAACTACATTTTTATGCTCGATCAGCGTTCCCTTTGGCTTGCCTGTCGTGCCCGATGTGTAGATGACGTAGGCAAGATGCTCCGATCCGGCTGCAGGCTGCAGGTTTGAGACATCTTCCTTATAGGAAGCCGTTTTATCCAGACTTACGATGTCCCCAGCGAAGGAGACACGTTGCTCCAGATGCGCTTGTGTCAGCAGTAGCTTGGCTCCCGAGTCCTCAAGCATAAAGCGAATGCGGTCCTCTGGATATTCAGGGTCTACAGGGACATAGGCTCCGCCTGCCTTCAAGATGGCTAAAATCCCGACCACCATTTCAAGGGACCGATCCGCCATGATTCCAACCAAACCGTCTGGTTGTAAACCACGTTCCCTCAGCGTTCGGGCAAGTCCATTGGCCCGCTCGTTCAGCTCGCTGTAGGACAGGGCTGCATCTTCACATACGACTGCCACTGCATTCGGAGTACGTGCAGCCTGTTCCTCGAACAGCGCATGGATCGTCTTGTCACGAGGATAATCTGCCTTGGCTTCGTCCGGCGCTTTCATAAGCCTTGATTTTTCCTGAGGTGTCACGATATCAAGGGATGACAACGGCATTCCCGGATTGGCAATAGCCTCCCGAATAAGCTGTACAAAGTGGCCTGCCATCCGCTCAGCAGTCTCTTGCTTGTAGATCGCAGTCGCGTACTCAAGCGTGCAGTTCAATGCCCCGTCTACTTCACTCACGGTCAGCGTGAGATCGAACTTGGCAGCCGGATGTACATTATCGTAAGGAGTGAAGCGCAATCCTTCTATTTCTTGTTCTCCCTGCTCGATATTTTGCAGGACAAACATGGTATCAAATAGCGGGTTACGGCTCAAATCACGCTGAAGCTCCAGCTTTTCTACCAGCTCCTCGAACGGGTAATCCTGGTTTTCATAGGCCCGCAGCGCTGTTTCCCTCACTTCCTGCAGATAAGCCTCGAAAGGCTTTTCTCCTTCTGGATAAGTACGAAGTGCCACTGTGCCGACGAACATACCGATGAGGCCTTCGAGTGTCGCATGGGATCTTCCTGCCACAGGTGAACCGACAATGACATCTTCCTGACCTGTGTACTTGTGCAAGAGCGCTGTATAGGCTGCCAGCAGTACCATGAACAGAGTGGAACCCGTTCGGGTAGCCAGCTCCTGAAGTGAAGCACTCAGAGAAGATTCAATTTGGAAGTCGATTCGATCGCCCGCAAAGCTTCGCACCGCAGGACGAACTTCATCTCCTGGTAAATCCAGCACTGGCAAGCTTCCGCGGAAGGCATCTAGCCAGTAAGCTTCCTGGGCCTTAAGACGCTCGCTTCCGAGCTGCTCTTGCTGCCATACAGCATAGTCTGTGTACTGGATCTGTAGTTCAGGGAATACGTCCTCCTCTTGGTAGAAGCGGAGAAACTCTTCTATGAGAATATTCATAGAAACCCCATCTGAGACAATATGATGCATGTCAAACAATAGTAAATGGCGCTCATGTGCAATTCGAATGAGGCCAACCCGCAGCAATGGAGCTACACCTAGATCGAAAGGACGGACAAACTGCTGAAGGGTAGCTCCTGCCTCTTCCTCGCTCAACTCCGCATATTCCACAGTAAACGGGACATCCGTCAGGAGCTGCTGTACAGGTTCACCGTTCACGGTCACAAAACGAGTACGCAGCGAACCATGACGATGAATCAGACGACGGAATGCCTGCTCCAGCCGTTCCCGATCTAAAGCTCCCTCAACCGTAAGGATACCCGGCATATTGTAGCTCAGCTCTCCACCTTCCAGCTGACTTAGAATAAACAGTCGCTTTTGAGCCGAGGACAATGGGTAATGCTCTCTCGCTCCCACTGTAAGAATTTCTTCGAAATTCAGCGGTGTATAGCCCTCAATGGCACGAGCCAATCCTTCAATAGTAGGAGACTCGAACACTTCTCTGAGACTAATCTCGCGATTCATTTCCTTGCGAATTCGTGAGACTAACAGGGCTGCACGCAGTGAATGACCTCCAAAATGGAAGAAATTATCCTTCAATCCCGCGCTCTCTACACCCAGCACCTCTTGCCAGATTTCGGCTAATTGGATTTCCAAAGGTGTCCTTGGAGCCTCCGATGAAGCCGCTACCCATCCACGCTCGCCTTGCAGCGCTTTTCGATCGATTTTTCCGTTCGACGTGAGAGGCATATCCTCCAGTTGTATGAAGCGGGAAGGGATCATATATCCAGGTAACATCTCCGACAGGACGGCCCGAAGCTCGGATACCTCAAGTTTCTGAGCAGCTAAGAAATAAGCGACTAGATCTTTGTAGCCGTCATCGCCCTCTACAGCCATGGCCACGACTTCCTGAACGGACGGCACTCTGAGCATCTGTGCTTCTACCTCGCCTAGCTCGATACGGTAGCCACGGATTTTGACTTGATGATCTATTCGACCTAAGTACTCGATGGTTCCATTCGGTAACCAGCGAACCAGGTCACCCGTCCGATACATACGCTCTCCTGGAGCAAACGGATTGTCTACGAATTTCTCATCCATTAATTCAGGCTGGTTATGATACCCCCGTGCTAATCCGATACTCGAAATGCATAGTTCTCCAGCTACACCGACAGGTTGCAATCTAAAATGGTCATCCAAGATGTACACACTATGGTTAGCAATAGGTCGTCCAATAGATACAGTATCCGTTGCTTCCTCACTGTCCGGCGGGACAGACCAGATTGTGGTGCATACGGAGTCCTCCGTTGGGCCATAGCCATTAGAGTAACGTACATGCTTCCTCCACTCTTCGATCAACTCGACCGATGCGGCCGATCCAGCGGTTAGCAGGCACCGCAGTGTTGGCAAACGCTCTGGATCAAGGTGGATAGCGTAAGCGGGTGGCAAAGTCGCTACCGTAATTCCCTTATCGTTCATGAATTGCTCGAACAGGGCATGATCTAAAATATCTTGTGTAGAAGGGATGCACAGAACACCCCCGTGGCTCAGCGCCGTTAAAATTTCCGAAACCGATGCATCAAACGACAGGCTTGCAAACTGGACGATCCGATCCTGCGGTGTAACTTCGAAGTGTGCCCCATATACGTCTGAAAGATTTGATAGTCCCCGATGCTCGACTAATACGCCCTTAGGCTGACCCGTCGTACCTGAAGTATAGATCACGTAAGCTAGGTCATCCGGGCCAGCAGTATCCTCCAAATTCGAGGTGTCGGCATCATAGGTCGATGATTCATCCAGCAGCAAAACATTTTCCGTCCATCCGAGATGCTCCAAGAGATGGGCCTGTGTAAGGATTAGCTTCGCCCCGGAATCTTCAAGCATGTAACTGATTCGTTCTTTCGGATATTCTGGGTCGATTGGAACATAGGCACCCCCGGCTTTCATAATGCCGTAGATCCCAACGATCATTTCGAGCGACCGTTCAGCAATCAGTCCCACCAGATCTCCCGTCTTGATTCCCTGCGTACGGAGCCTTCTTGCCAGCCCATTGGCTTTTGCATTGAGCTCGGCATAGGTCAGACTCTCGTCCTCGAACCAAATGGCAGTCGCATCCGGCGTTCGTCCCGCCTGTTCCTCCAACAGCCCGTGGAACGTGTTACAGTGCTCGTAAATGCCTTTCGTATTTCCCCATACGTTCAGAATCTGTTCTCTCTCCTGCGGCGTGACTAATTCTAGAGCATCCACGGAAATAGCAGGGTTCTCTACAATTTGCTCCATAAGGTGAACCAGATGGCCCTTGATTTGCCCAATTGTCACTTGGTCATAAACAAGTGCATTGTACTGGAACAGCAATCTCATCTCTTCGCCAGGGAGGACAATTAAATTAAAATCATAATTCGTTTGCTCAAGAAGCTCCGCCTCCTCAATCTCAAAGGCAGCCTCGCCACCACCCAGACGCTCTACCTCCTCCTCCACAGGATAGTTCTCAAACACCATAATATGGGAGATTAGATCCTGCTTCTGATCCGTCTGAGCCTGAATCTCAAACAACGGGTAGGTGTCATACATATGAGAAGCCATATATTGTTCCTGCTGCTGCTTCATCAGAACGGTGAAGGGGAGATTCTCCTCTGTCTTCACACGAACGGGAATCGTATTGATGAACAAACCGATCATCCGGTCAATGCCCGGAATTTCTGCTGGTCTGCCTGATACTACGCTTCCATACACAACATCCCGGCTACCGTTATAGCGTTGAAGCGCAATGCCCCAGAGGGACTGCAGCAATATATTCATCGTGACATGAGCATCCCTGGCCACCTTTTCAAGGCGCTCAGTCAGTTCCCTGCTGAGAGGATAATTCAGCTTTTCTGCTACATAGCCTTCTCCCTTACTTGCTCCACCGACTTGAGGTAACAGCGTCTGCTGCTCGTAACCGGCCAGATATCGGCTCCAATAGTTGGACGCAGCTCCTTCATCCTGCTGTTCCAGCCATTCGATATATCGACTGTACGGATGGACCTCTGCCAGCTGCGGCTCTCTTCCTTCCAGGAGGGCAAAATAGTGTTCAAATACCTCCTGCGTAATTAACGGAACACACCAGCCATCCATGACGATGTGGTGAAAGCTCCATAAGAGACGGAAGCTCTCTTCATCTGTTTGTAAAATTGATACACGAAGAAGCTCGTCTTCAGCTAGGTTGAAGCCCTGTGCTTTGTCCTTCGCACCAAATGTCTTCAGGTAAGCTTCGCGCTGCGATGCATTCATCTCCCGCAGGTCTTCGTACACCAATTTAGCGCCTCTGTGCCGAAATACAACCTGTAAAGGCTCGCTGCTCCATCCGCTGTAAAAGTTCGTGCGCAGGATGGCATGACGCTCCACCACTGCATCCAGACTGTGTCCGAAGGCGGTCGGATCAAAGCTACCCTTAAAGTCAAAGGCAGCCTGCTCAAAATAAGCACCTGTATGCGGCTCAAACATATCATGGAACAGCATGCCCTTCTGCATCGGCGTCAGACTATATACATTCTCAATATCGCCTATGTGGCTGGTCTGCTTAGAAAGCTCCTCCAGATCGACAATGCTTAGACCCTTCGCAAGCACGTCACTTGGTGTCAATACGGTTTTTTCTTGGGTTACGCAATGCTGGAGAAGCCCCCGCAGGCTTTCTTCAATATATCCAGCGAGCTGTTCCATCGTAGATGACTTATACTGATTTCCGTTATAAGTAATCGTCAGAGTCAGGGCTCCGTCCGTCACCATGCCATTGATATCTAGCGTATAGGCCGGTTCCTCCAACAAGCTTTGGGCGCTTCCGGTCGGATAAGGAGAAATCTGCAACGAGCTTCCTTGCAAATCCTGATCAAATTGCCCCAAATAGTTAAAAGAAATCTCAGGCTGCAAGCCGAAGCTGTCTTCATCCAACTGACTTGCCATCGTTTTAAGCAACCCGTAGCCAATACCTTTGTTCGGAATTCGGCGCAGCCCTTCTTTCACTGACTTGATCAAGGAGGCCACTTCCGGGTTATCCCCCAAGTCTAAAATCACCGGATATTGACTTGTAAACCAGCCTACGGTACGGGTGATGTCGATATTCGGTATAATCGGCTCACGACCGTGTCCTTCCAGATTCACAGCAACCTTTCCGATGCCAGACCATTTGGATACCGCCATGCCCAGAGCAGTCAATAGCAGATCATTCGTCTCTGTTTGATAAGCACGATGGGCTTTTCTCAACAATTGGTCGGTTTCTTCTAGAGTCCATTGTGCTGTTACTACTTTGCTATCCTGTAAAAGAAGGCTTTCCACAGCCTCATCCTTCGGCAACTGTTCAAGTGGCTGATTCTCCAGCTCTCTCCAATACGCCCGATGAGTCTCCATTTCAGGACCTTCCGAATAACGAGCAAGGGCGCCTCCCCAGTCACGGAAGGAATCCGTCTTCTGCGGGAATGTCAGCGTCTGTCCTTGAATCACCTGCTCATAGCCTGCTGCAATATCCTCGAACAAAATCCGCCAGGATACTCCGTCCACCACCAAATGGTGGATCACGATCAGAAGATGGTCTCCATCCTGACAATGGAAAAGTCCTAACTTCAGCAGCGGACCTTCTGCCAGATTGATACTGCGCTGAATGTCATCCGACAGCGATGTAATGGCTGCAGCCGGATCGGATTCATTCCGTAAATCAGCGGTGAACAGGCTATAAAGCTCTCCTTCTTCAAGATCACGATTCCAAGCTTCGTATCCATGCTCTGTCTGACGGAAAACCATGCGAAGGGCGTCATGATGCTCAGCGAGTTTTCTTAGTACCTGATGCAAGGCCTTTTCCTCAAACCCTTGTTCACGATACAGCATAACCGCTTGATTGAAGTGATGAGGCTCTGCCTGCTTCCGTCCAAAGAACCACTGTTGGACTGGAGTCAGGCGAGTCGCTCCACGCACAACTCCCTGTTCAGCCATATGCACAGCCGTTTGTATTTCCGCGCCTAGCTCGGCAATGGTTGGCGATTTGAACAGCTGCTTCATCTCTAACCGATAGCCGGCCTGCAGTAACCGTGACGACACCTGAATGGCCTTGATGGAGTCTCCGCCCAATTCAAAGAAATTGTCATGGATACCCACCTGTTCGGCACCCAGTACCCCTTGCCAGACAGATGCCAAAGCTTCTTCAGCCGGTGTACGAGGAGCTGTATACTTCCGTCCTGTATGCGCGCCTACTTGAGGAGCCGGCAGAGACCTGCGGTCCACTTTTCCGTTTGATGTTAATGGCATACGGTCCATCTGGATAAAGTAGGATGGAATCATATAACCCGGAAGTACCTGCGATAGGGAAAGACGTACTTCGCCTGCCGTGAGCGTACGATCCGCCACATAATAAGCGCAAAGCTGCTTCTCTCCAAGCTCATCCGCTCGAACGACCACTACGGCGTCGATTACTGACTCCACCTTGGCCAGTTGGGCCTCGATTTCAGGGAGTTCGATACGGTAACCACGTATTTTGACCTGCTCATCAATTCTTCCTTTAAACTCCAAATTACCATCTGGAAGCCAGCGTACCAAATCCCCAGTTCGGTAGCAGGGTTCTCCGTCCTTCACAGGACTAGGAACAAATTTCTCTGCTGTGAGATCAGGACGATTGAGATATCCGCGTGCTACACCTTCACCGCCGACAATGAGTTCACCCCAAGCACCAATAGGCTGTAATTGCAGCGATCCATTGACCACATAAGCGGTCGAATTACTAATTGGGCGACCAATCGGTACGACCCCTTCGGCACGACCCAGAATCTTGTAGGTGGTGGAGAAGGTCGTATTCTCTGTCGGACCATAGCCATTGATAGGGACAAGATCAGGATTAGCCTCGATTACACGGTTCATATGAGATATGGACAGTACGTCACCGCCGACCAGCAATGTTTTTAGCCCTTTGAACAGGTACTCATCCTGCAGGGAAAGCTGATTGAAAAGCGGTGAAGTAAGCCACATTGTTGTAATCCCGTACTTGGTAATGGCCGCTTTGAGCCTATCGGCAATCAGGATATCGTCGTTCTCCACGAAATAGAGCTGCCCACCGTTGAGCAACGCTCCCCATATTTCGAATGTAGAAGCATCAAAGGCCACGGCTCCTGTTTGCAAAATTCGTGTGGATTCATTCAGCTCCACATAGTTGGTCTCTTTGACCAGACGGACCACGTTCCGGTGTTCAACCATAACGCCCTTCGGTCTACCCGTCGTACCCGATGTATAGATGACATAAGCAAGCCCCTGCGATCCCTGAACCGTCTCCGGCTGGGCAGATTCAGCAGCATAGGCCTCTTCACTGCTAAGATCGACAATCGGTATACCATAGTCTACACTTATAAGCTCGCCCTTTTGCACCAATAATAGCTTGGCGTCGGAATCATTAAGCATATAACGAACCCGATCTTCCGGGTAATCAGGATCAATCGGCACATAGGCTCCACCTGCCTGAAGCACCGCGAGCATACCAATGACCATCTCAATGCTTCGTCCGCCCATCACGGCCACAGGCTGCTCCCTCAACGTTCCCAAACGACGCAGTGTTTGGGCCAGTTGGCTCGCCTTGTTTTCCAATTCAAGGTACGTTAGCTGGACATCGCCGAATACAAGCGCCGTCTGCTCTGGTGTACGCTTGACTTGTTCTGCGAACAGCTCATGAATGGTCTTGTCCCTTGGATAAGGAGCCGATGTCGCGTTAAATACTTCAACGATCTGTACTTTCTCCTCCGGTGTGATCATTTCTATCTCGGCCAGTTGCAACTGAGGATTGGCCGAGACTGCGTGCAGAATCCGGAGCAAGTGCGTTGCAAGTCGCTCTACACTTTCACGCCGATATAAAGCCGTACTATACTCGAGGCCAAAGGCTAATTTTGATCCCTTCTCCTCTACATTGAGGGACAGGTCAAATTTGGCCGTGACAGTGTCCATCAAGTAAGGAGTAAAGTGCACTCCGTCCATATCCTGCTCTTCCTGCTCGGTATTTTGTAATACCAATAAGGTGTCAAAGAGCGGATTGCGGCTGACATCACGTCCTACGCCCAGCTTTTCGACCAATTTTTCAAAAGGGTAATCCTGGTGCTCAAACGCCTTGAGCGCCGTTTCCTTGATTTCCAGAAGATAATCCTGAAAGGTTTTATCTCCTGCCGGATAGCTGCGCAAGGCCAGTGTGTTGACAAACATTCCGATGATGCCCTCAAGCTCAGCCTGCGGTCTTCCGGCTACTGGGGAACCTACGACGATGTCCTCTTGTCCTGTATATTTGTGCAGCAGTACCGAATAAGCGGCCAGCAATACCATATACAGTGTAGTACCTGTACGGGATGCAAGCTCTTGTATCGCCTTATTTCCAGACTCATCCAATGTAAAATCAATTCGGCTACCCTCGAAGCTCCGAACCGAAGGTCGTTGGAAGTCTGTAGGCAAATCCAGTACCGGCAACTCTCCTTCAAAAGATTGCAGCCAATATTTCTCAAGATCTTGCCATTGATTCTCTGACTGTTCCCGTTGCCATACGGCATAGTCCTTGTATTGGATGTGCAGTTCTGGTAGCTGTTCTCCTTGATACAAATGAGTAAGTTCCTGTATCAATATTTGAATAGAAACCCCATCTGAAATAATGTGATGCATATCAAACAGCAACAGATGACGCTCCTCCTGGAGCTTCACCAAGCTAACACGCAGTAATGGAGCCTGGCTCAGATCAAAGGCACGAATAAAGCTGTGAATGAGCGTATCCGTCTCCTCCACCGAAGCCTCTGTGTAGTTCAACGCGAACGGCACATTCCTATGCACACGCTGAACAAGCTCTCCATCCTGCATATAAAAGCCGGTTCTCAGGGATTCATGACGCTGGATCAGTGCCTGGAACGCGGACTCCAGCCGCGTGCGATCCAACGGTCCATCCACTGTGAAGACCCCTGGCATATTGTAGCTAAGCTCTCCCCCATTCATCTGTCTCAGCACGTATAAGCGCTTTTGCGCTGAGGATACTGGGTAAGCTTCGCTTTTCGCTGCCTGTGGGATAGTTTGGTACATGGTCGGAATGTGTTTTTTCACAAGTTGCGCCAAGGATTCGACCGTAGGTGACTGAAACACCTCACGCAGCGAAATGCTACATCCCAATTCTTTGTGAATCCGTGAAACGAGCACTGTTGCCCGCAAAGAGTGACCACCAATTTCAAAGAAATTATCTCTGACACCGACGCGGGCAACTCCCAATATATCTTGCCAGATGAGTACCATCTGAGCTTCCACAGCAGTTCTCGGAGCTAAATAAGCCTCGCCGGATTGTACGCTGCTTTCAGGAGCCGGCAACGCACGGCGATCCAGTTTGCCATTTGGCGTAAGCGGCATTTGCTCCAGTCGGACAAAATAAGAAGGGATCATGTAAGCGGGGAGTTCCGCCGCCAGCTGAGACCGTAATTCCCCCGGCGAAAGATCACTGGAGGCTACATAGTAGGCGCACAGCAATTTTTGGCCCTGTTCGTCTTCCCGTGCCAGGACAATCGTTTCCCGCACGTTAGGAGCCTTGAGAATTTGGGCTTCTACCTCGCCAAGCTCAATTCGGTAGCCGCGAATTTTGACCTGATGGTCGATCCGCCCCAAATATTCAATATTGCCATCAGGCAACCAACGAGCAAGATCCCCAGTTCGGTACAGCCGCTCTCCCGCCCGATACGGATGCTCAACGAATTTCTCAGACGTCAAATCCGGCCGATTCAAATACCCACGGGCAAGACCGTCCCCTGCAATGTATAGCTCTCCCGGAACCCCAACAGGCTGCAGCCGTCTTTGCTCATCGAGAATATAAGCGCTAAGTGTGGGGATCGTTCTGCCAATATTGCTTTTCCCCGCTTCAATCTCATGTTCCGTGATTTCCTTATAGGTGACATGGACCGTTGTTTCCGTAATTCCGTACATATTAATCAGCTGCACATCAGGATACTTGACCCGCCAGTTTCTCAGAAGAGATGGACTTAAGGCCTCTCCACCAAAAATGATTTTTCTAAGGCCAAGCTCTGTCGAAGAGTGCGTTAACTCTTCCTGTAGCACCTGATAAAAATACGTCGGCGTCTGATTTAAAATGGTGACTTGGTTGTCTTTCAACAACTCCAGGAAAGATGCTGGGCTCTTGGCTGTGAGAGATGGAACAATCACCAATTTCCCTCCGTAAAGAAGCGCTCCGTACATCTCCCAAACGGAGAAATCGAAGCAGAACGAATGGAATAGCGTCCACGTGTCCTGAGAGTTGAAATCAAATAAATTTTTATCGTTAAAGAGCAGTCGAACTACATTTTTGTGTTCAATCAGCGTACCCTTCGGCTTGCCGGTCGTACCCGATGTGTAGATAACATAGGCTAGATGGCTTGGTCCCGAAATACTCTCCAGATTGGAAGCATCTCCTGTATACGTTGTAGCTTCGTCCAAACTCACAAGCTTTCCGTCAAAAGTGGTGCTCTCCCATAGATGACTTTGGGTGAGCAACAGACGGACCCCTGAATCTTCCAGCATATAATGGATACGTTCTTCGGGATAATCAGGGTCAATCGGTACATAGGCACCACCTGCTTTCAAAATGGCCAACATCCCGATGACCATCTCCAAGGAACGATCAGCCATAATCCCTACGAGCGTATCTGCTCCTACTCCCTCGGAGCGCAAATATCTCGCAAGCTGGTTAGCCTGCTCGTTTAGAGCTAGGTATGTAATGCTCTGCTCGTCCATCTGAACGGCTACGTGATCTGGCGTGCGCTCGGCTTGTTCCTCGAATAAGCCATGGATGGTCTTCTCACGTGGATAGTCGACTGCAGCGCCTTCCGAAAGAGCCAAAATGGATTGCTCTTCTGGTTCACCCAATAAGTTTACCTCTGCGATAGAAAGCTGAGGTGAATGAATGATCTGCTCGGCGATCGTAAGCAACTGGGAAACCATGTCCTTAACTTCACTGCGTTCAAACAGCTCCGTCCGATAATCGACATCCAGTACCAGTTCGCCTTCATCCAGGATCTCCACAATATGAAGCACGAAATCGTTCACTTCGTCCCCGCAGAAATCATAATCCGTCAAAATGCGCACATCATCCAAATCAACCCAATTGATAAGACGATATTCCATTGAAACGCCAAAAAGCCGCTGAATATCCTTGTTACCATGCATTTCTCTAAGATCCTGAATTAACTGATTGTATGGATACTTCTGATGCCGCAGGACTGACATCTGATCTCTGGCTACATCCTGCAGAAAGCTCAACACATCCATATCCTTTTTGACGTATGTTCTGGCAGCAGCGGTACTGACGAACATACCTATCTTTTGCTTCTCTTTTTTGTTCCCCCGGTTAGCGAACGAAGTGCCAATCACCACATCCGGCTGATTCGTCATTTTGTGTATGTAGATATACATCGCACCCATGAAGAACTGGAACAAAGAAATTCTGTTCTGTTGGCAAAATGCTTGCAGCTCGTGATATAGCACTTCTGGTACGGTAAAATGCTCCCGAACGGCGTGGGTGCTTAAAGATAACGGATTATATGACTTCCAACCCGTAAGCTCAGGCAAATCAGAAAATTTATCCAACCAGTATGCCTTATCCTTTTGGTATCTGTCAGAAAGTTCGTATGCATTCTCATCAGCAATATATTGAATATACGAGCAATCATCGCCCAGCTTCGGTTCATTTCCTTGAATTAACTCCATGTAAAATGCTGTAAGCTGATTGCCATAGACCACCATTGATATTCCGTCAGAAATAATATGGTGCATCTTGATATTAATCCAATACTCTTCCTCGCTAATCTTCACAATTAAAAACTGGAAGAGCTCAGAATCCAGCAGGGGCAAAGGTTTGCTTTTGTGTTGCTCAAGTAAGGCTTCCACCTCAGATACACTTTCATAGTGGCTAAGATCCAGACACTCCAGCTGTCTCTCTTCATAAGGAACGACGTACTGCTGAGGCACTCCATCCACTGAGGTAATACGGATGCGGAACGCATCATACTGTTTGATAATCAAATTAATGGACTGCATAAAGGCAGCAATATTGATGTGCCCCTTCATCTTAGCTGTACCGGAAAGCTGTGACACTGACGTATCTGGGTAGAGTAATTCGGTATACCATATACGCTTCTGCGCATTTGTTAAATCATATAATTGCATGTCATTCATCTCATTCACTCCTATTCCATGATGTGAATATCCTCCCGCTGCACCTGGCAGTCAGGAGGACAAAAGGACAGTTTAACGTGCGCTTCCACCCCGTCATTGATCCAGTGAAACAATTTCTTCCGCCTCAACCACCAATCGATCGCCTACGGAAGCCCGACCGCTTCCAAGAATATAGCCCCGCCGACGCTTGATCACTTCAAAATAGAGATCAATTCGGTCCCCAGGCTTGGCCAAGCTGTGGAATCGAATTCCATTGAGGTTAGTCAGGTATGAAATGCCTTTTTTATCAATCGCAGCGAATGCCGCTAATTGTGCAAGCGACTCCACAATCAACATAGGAGGCATGTATGGATTAGTGTCTGTAATGAACCACTCACTCCAGGTGACAAGCTTGTATCCCTTCGCCCATTGCGACGTTTCGTACCCGGTCACGCCATCCAACAGAAGAAATGGGTACCGGTGCGGAAGCACATCCGGGATATGGATTAGCTCTTCGCTCACAGGCTTATTCCCCTTCCCACTTGCGAACAGCAAGGCAGACGTTGTGCCCTCCGAAACCAAACGAATTGCTAATCGCCGCGCGGACCTCGCGTTCCTGATATACATGCGGCACAAAATTCAATTCAGGAGCTTCAGGATTGTCGCAATTGAGTGTTGGTGGTACTTTGCTGTGAATCATGCTCTGCACAGTCGCAATTAATTCGACTGCCCCTGCACCGCCCATTAAATGGCCAGTCATGGATTTAATAGACGATATCGCCAAATGGGGGGCATGCTCCCCGAATACTTTTTGAATAGCGTTAATCTCCATACGATCATTAAATGGCGTACTCGTACCGTGGGCATTGACATAGTCGATTTCCTGCGGTGTCAAGCCGCCATCCTGCAGTGCGATGTTGATCGCTTCTGCCGGACCGGAGCCAGAGGGATCTGGAGCCGTGATATGATACGCATCAGTTGTGCATCCGTAACCCACAACTTCGGCCAGAATGGTGGCTCCGCGGTTCAAAGCATACTCCAACTCCTCCAGCACCAAGACTCCTGCTCCTCCACCGATGACGAATCCATCGCGATCCACATCAAACGGACGACTGGCCTTCTGTGGCTCTTCATTACGTCTGGAGAGAGCATGGATATTCGCAAAAGATGCCAGATCAAGCTGACTAAAATTGGCTTCTGCTCCACCAGCAACCACAACATCAGCCGTGCCGTACTGAATCGTACGTAATGCCTCACCAATGGCATTACTTCCTGTGGCACAAGCCGTAACCACAGCAAAAGAAGGCCCCTTTGCTCCAATAGCAATGGAGATTTCACCAGGTGCTGAATTAATCATCATCGAGGAAACAAAATAAGGAGAAACTCTTTTGGGACCAAGCTTTGTTAATTTCCCATAGTTCTCCTCTATAACGTCGAGGCCGCCTGCTCCAGAGCCGACAATAACCCCCACGCGACTTGCATTCCGCTCATCAATCACCAATTTTGATTGCTCCACTGCCTGCCGGGCAGCCGCCAAAGCAAACTGAGTGAACTGTGCGACTTTATTAGCTTCCTTCTTGCTCATATATTGCAATGGGTCAAAGCCCGTAACCTGTGCACCGATCTTTGTCGGAATGTCCGCTGTATCGAAAGCAGTGACAGGTCCGATTCCGCTTTTTCCTTCCAACAGTGAATTCCAGAAATCCGTAAGATTAAGCCCGACCGGCGTTACGACTCCCTGTCCAGTCACTACAACACGTCTTCTCACTGTATCCACGTCCTTCGTTGAAATTAATTCTTGGAAGCCTGTTGCTCGTAGAGAGGAAAGTCGCCATACACATGACTGATTTTTTCATGCACATCCGCAAGATCAGCATATACCTCGACGACCACAAGCTTGTTCTCCTGATACTTTTGCCAAGCAAGCTGAAGCTGTTCCCGTGCCTCTCCCTTACTCCGAATTGCAAGGCTTTCCACAAACTCATACTGGGGAATTTGAATTCCTGTCTTGGCCGCCTCAGAAACAAACGGGAGGGACTGCCCTGTGAGATGTTTATAATTCATCTGATTCTGCAACCAACCATAGCCACCATTATTGAGTACGATATAGATTAACGGTATTTGATACTCCACCGCCGTCATAAAATCCGAACAGAAGAGATTGAACGCACCGTCACCTACGAGTGCTACTACTGGACGTTGTGTTGCCACGCTTGCTCCCAGAGCAGCCGCCGCACCGAATCCAAGACTCGTTTGATCACTAGGAACAATCGAAAGAGAACCGTGGGCAAAGCGAAAATATGGATAAAAATAGGACCACATATCCTGCAATCCATTCTCCTGAAGAAGCACCAGATTTTCAGGGAACTCCGTCTGAATCATGTCCAACAGCTCAGGAACGTGGATTCCAGGGGTCTTTTTCAGCTCTTCCAAATAAATAGCCCTGTGAGAAAAAGCCTCCTGTTTACAGCTCCTAATCGTTTCAAGCCACATTCCATCAGGCTCCTGCCCGCGCCGTTCAAGCCACTGCTCCACCGCTGCATATCCATCACCAAGCACCTTGATACCCCTGTACTCGTGTGAAAAATCTTCCAGATTTACATTGACTTGAATCAAAGGTGTATCCTGTAGCAAAATATCCCACTCAAAAGTAGCCGTTTCTTCCAATCGACTGCCCAGTGTGATTACCACATCAGATTCCTTCCAGATTTGTCTTAGGCTGAGATCCGTATAGAGTCCCGCAACACCACAGAAGAGTTCGTGGTCTTCATCAACTACACCCCGTCCCGAGGCGGTTGCGAACAAGGCCGCTCCATGTTGGTTAGCAAACCGCTCAATCACATCACCTGTACCTGACTTCATTCCGCCTCCGACTAGAATGAGTGGTCTGCGGGCATTCTCAATAATTCCCCACGATGCATCCAACTCCCGACGAGACGGAGAGCACGACAGCTTTTCTGGTGGGGTAAACTGAAGCCCTGTTGGCACAGGCTGGTCCATCAGGTTTTCAGGGAGTTCGATATAGACAGGACCCGGTGCTCCATTGATAGCCAAAAAGGCAGCCCGCTCCATCGCCCATACAAGCCGATCCACATGCTCCACACGATAAGCCCATTTTACGAGCGGCTTTACGAGTGAGATTTGATCCGCTTCCTGAAAGGATCGGGTACCCAGCTTGTCTCCTCCAGTGCCGAGCGCCAAAAGTAAAAGCGGAGCGCCCAGGTTCTTTGCTTCCAGTAGCCCTGTAAGTGTATTACTGAGTGCAGGGCCTTTTCCGACAACACATACGGACATCTGGTTGGTTGTGAGTGCATAACCTGCTGCCATGAACACAGCATTGCGTTGATCCTTGCACAGAATAAAATCCATACCGGATGAGGGGAGTGACGATACGATTTTGAGATCATCACTTGGTAATCCAAAGAGATGCTGAACCCCAGCCGATTTTAAGTAGCCAATGATGGCATCCCAAGGGAACAAACTCGCAGTCATACCAAACTCCTCTTTTCCGACAAATATTCTGCGACAATTTCTGAAATCAAGATCGGCTTCGAAATGAGCTTAAAATCGTAAAAAATATAGTTCGACATCGTGCCATAGCCACCAAAAGGCTTATTGCCTTGATCCACATCCTCAAGCGTCTGATTAATGGTCAGCGTGTGCTTCTTTCGCAGAACGTCCGCCAGGTGACTAGACCCGTATAAGCTGCAACCCATTGCTCGTTCACTGAAATAACTGGAGGAAATACGCTTGATCAGCTGCTCGTCGTCTCGGTAGCTAACCACGTTGAAGACCGGTGAAAAATACTCAATAATCTCCAAATCCTGATCTAGCTCGCTATATACAACCGTTGGCTCCATCTTTTTCGTACGGAAATCAATGCCACCGCCGTAGATAATAAACTTATCGTTCGTATTAAAATATTCAGAAACCGAGTTCAGCGCATCTTTATAGAAAATAGGGGAATAGTTTGCGTTCGGATCATCGTTGGCTCCAAACACAAGTTGGTCAAGCCGTTGAATCAGCAGATCTTTGAAATGCTCACTCACCTCTTGATGTACCAGAATGATGTCGGGTCCCAGGCAGTCCTGTCCTGAGTTGAACAGTCTCATTCGGATTACATCGGTAACCGCCAGTTCCAGATCGGCATCGGGTCCGATGACGAAAGGATTGATCCCTTGTCCATAGAAGATGTAGAGTTGGTCTTTTCGGATTTGTTTTTTGATCTTCTCCGCATTGACATAGCTCCCGGTGAACACCACAATATCAGCTGGCATAACCGAATTTTCCATAAAAACCCTTTGACTGACCTTACGAATATAGATGGGTAATCCGTGTACAGCCTGAAGCTTTTCATGCAGCATGTTGACGTACTCGTTTACGTGAGAAGAAGGGCGAAAGTCTATATTTTCAACGTACAGGGACGGAATCAGGAGGTATAATGCATAAGAGTACAAAATGACGTTGGAAGGCATAAATACAGCCATAGATCGTTGCCAGCTTGGCTGATAGGTCTGCACTTCTTGCAAAGCACCTTGAAGTGTGAGGATTGTGGAATCAATTTCTGCATTGGCAGCCCGATAGGATGAAAATTGTGTGAGAATATCCATCACTTCCTGCCGATTTTCAATCAAATAATTGAGGCACTTCAGGATCGATTCATGCCTTTCCAAAAACAGCGTGTTTTCTGCCAGCTCCGGATTCATACTCATGGCACATTCTCCCTTTCTCTCATTAAATTTTGGTAAAATTTTTCATTATGCTTTGCGAGAAGCAACTTTCTGCAGGGCGGTGCTCTCCATCTCCAGCCGATCTACTTTTCCATTGCGATTTAAAGGAAAATGGGCGAGCGGAAGCAAAAGATCGGGGAACATGTAGGAAGGAAGTACCCGATTCATCTCTTTGCGGAGCACAGGTAAAACCTGCGAGGATTCGCTTTCGATGAATGCAACCAGCAATGTCCCTTTAGCCTCATCCTCCAAGGTGATCACGCAGGATCGGTAACCAAGCGAACCAATCCGGTCCTCAATATAGACCGGAGATACCATGTAGCCCATCCGGTTGACCGTCTTACCGCTGCGACCAATAACATACAGCATTCCGTCATCCAGATAGCCCAGATCCCCCGTCTTGAACCAGCCGTCCTGTAGAACGGATTGCGTCAGGTCTGGACGATTTAGATAACCTTCCATGCATCCAGCACTGCGTATCCACACTTCGCCTACGATACCGTCCGCCTGCTGGTTGCCTGTAGAATCTAGTATTTTCAGATCCACACCAGGTAAGGGTAGGCCACAACCCTTCGGACACTCTAGCGTCCCCAGCGTAACGTTGCCCAGTTCAGAAAGGCCGTAACCATTCAGCAGAGGCTGTCCAAATATGTTGTTAAATTTCTCTTCGAGGTCTTGGGTAAGTGGGGAACCGCCTACGCACCACATGCGCACCGGAGCTTCCTTGACCATTTCCAGTTGTTCGGGTTTTCGGTTTAGCATACGCAACAAGGTGTAAAAAGCAGAGGGGTTAGCGTCTACGACCGTCGCCCGGTCTTTCGTAATACTTGCAATGACGCTCCAGAGGTTTTTGGGATTGCAGATGATGAGAGAACATGAGGTTAACCACCAGGAGAAGATAAGTGAGATTCCATAAAAATGAGAGAAAGGCACAACGGGGAGCATATGGTCAGACGGTAGGTAGTTCATGGCGTGTATGGAATGCCTGATATTCTCCATAAAAGCTGAACCAGCTTTCACGATCCCCTTGGGTTTTCCCGTCGTACCTGAAGAATACAGAATGAGCGCATCTGGCCTCTCGCACCACTTGTTAAAGTTGAGGGCTTCAAGCTTTGGCTCTCCCACCCAATCCGGGTGTACTGCTTCTTCTTGAATCAGATCTTGAATCAGAATAACGAGAGCATAAGGAAGTTCTAGATCGGAATCCGTAAGGATGCAACAGGCACCCGCTTCATCATAGATTTGGGCCACCTCATCGAGCACAGTCTGCTCGTCCACCACAGTCACCGAAACAGCGATATTGCACAGGGAAAACAGAGACACAACAAACCAATAGGAATTGGCCGCTTTCAGAATCACTCTACCGTCTTCGGGAATTCCTCTGAGCGTCAACATCCGGGAGAAGATCGTAACGTCTCGCTCCAGACGCTCCCTAGTCATAATTCCTTCAGGTGAGATAATACGGCAATCCGTATGCGTAATAAGCACAACGTTCCCTCCTTACATCCCCGTAATATGGTATCCAGCATCTACATGGATAACTTCACCCGTAATGCCTCTCGATAAATGGGAAAATAGGAATAACGCCGTATCTCCGACTTCCGACGTATCAACCGTCTTGCGTAGGGGCGTAGTTTCTTCAATATGTTTGAGCATTGTGTTAAAATCTTTAATGCCATAGGCAGCCAAGGTCCGTATCGGACCAGCGGAAATCGCATTTACACGAATGCCATATGTGCCCAGATCATTCGACAGATAGCGCATGCTGGCTTCCAGTGAAGCCTTCGCCACACCCATAACGTTGTAATTTTTGATCGCTCGTTCTGCGCCAATATACGTCATGGTGACGATACTTCCACCCTCTGTCATCAGTGGGTATACTCGACGGGAGACAGCAGCCAGAGAATAGGCACTGATTTCTTGTGCAACGGCGAATCCCTCACGAGAAGTGTCAACGAACAAGCCATCCAAATCCTCAGCCTTAGCATAGGCGACACTGTGAAAATAACCATGCAACACGCCTACTTTTTCTTTTAGAAAATCCGCCAATGCATCAAGCTCTTCATTGCTTTGAACATTACAAGGACAGACCAGTGCTCCCGGAATGGTTTCAACGAGCTTTAGTACCCGCTCTGCAACCCTCTCATTTTCGTAAGTAAAAATGAGCTGTGCTCCTTCAGCAGCTAAAGATTGAGCTGTCCCCCAGGCAATACTCCTGTTATTAGCCACGCCCATAATCAAAATGTTCTTACCGCTCAGTAGTACTGCCACAGAAACCACCTTTCTTTTTTTACATTTTTAAACAAAATAACAACTTAACTGCGTATGTCTACATTTATAGACATATGTAATCTTTCCTGGAATATTATCGCGTTAATTGCCAAACTTGGATAGGCGACGTTTTAGGCAAATCACAAAATTTATTTTAAAATTTGTGTAACACATCATGCATGCTTTCTGTCATCTCACAAAAAATAGTTGTTTGCTTCTGTTGGTCTGTGTTCAAATCGAAAGGAATACATGGGTGTGAAAAAAGGTAGCGAGGTAAAATAAGATGACTGTCAAAGCGAGTTGAACATAAAATCCTCATATTTTTGTAAATATTTACATTACGACAACGGACTCACCCCACTACCGGAAGTAACCACTTCATTTTCACCAACAATGAGTCTTCCGATTTGAACATCCTGAGTGACCAAGCCAGATTGTATCTAATCTAAGTGTAAAGCCTTAACCTCTATAGACTACGCTTTTGTTTTTTGGGAGCTAAAGTATAGCTAAAGGAGACAACAAAGTCGATTGCCAGAACGATCGCCCATGTTTGCATAATGCCCTCCAAAGACACCGTACGCTGCGGATCATCAACATACACAATGATGGCGAGCAACAAAGCATTACCAATAGCCCAGCCCAAAAGGTGAAGCAACCAACCTATCCGTTCCTCTTTTGCATGAGCAGCACCATACTTGCGTTCAGGCTTGGGTCCCTTACCAAACCAATGGGAGAACCGTACATCCGCCCACTTAATTAACCTATGACCAAATGCTACTGTAATACCAAAATAACAGGCCGCCAAGCCAGTAGCAGTCGTAATCTCCATGCCACTTTTCACCGTGATGAACACCGCAATCAGTAACAGGATATCAATAATGGGGGTAAATAGTAAAAGAAGACCGCCTAATTTCTTCAAGCCAAACATATACCTTGCGATCAAGCCTGCAACAACAAAAACCCAAAATAAAACTTCAGCACTAATAATAAATAAATACATAATAGATGATTCCTTTCAAATTAGAAATTGGTATTCACCTCAACTATCCCCCTTTCATGCCCACTATCATACAATATTATACATAATATTCCTAGTATTTTGTCTATAATTACATAAAAGGAAACAAATAGCCGTTTTTTTCTGAGAAAAACAGTATCTGTTCAGCCCATTTTGTCTTGTTCTCAAAATGGGCATTTTTCATGATATGCTCCCCATAAAGGATTATGATGATCTGAAATGAAAAAAGATGTACCTATGCTAATCAGCACGGGTACATCTTTTTTTACAGATACACTATCCAATTACAATATGCCCTTCGGGACGACGGTACAATGTCTTGGTCGAGCGTGGACGAATAGCATAGGCAATCGTAAGAGGACCAATCCGACCAATAAACATAGTCACACAAATAATCAGCTTGCCTGCGTCAGACAATCCGGGTGTCACTCCTACAGACAGCCCTACCGTTCCGATTGCGGAAGCAGCCTCAAATGCAAGGGAGAGAAATGGGGCATCCTCCGTCATTAAGAGCAGTATAACCACAATCGAGAATATAAATAGGGCCAGTACAATAATGGTCAGCGCCCGCATCATGATATCTTTGGGGACCCTATGGCGGAAAAACACAATTTCCTTCTGTCCTCGCATGACGGCGATTAGCGCACCAACCATAAGCAGAAACGTAGTCGTTTTAATTCCTCCTCCAGTGGAGCCCGGAGAAGCACCGATAATCATCAGCAACATAATAAAAAACTGACTTGCCTGCCTTAGCCCGCTGATATCGACTGTGCTCGTACCTGATGATCTCGTGGAGACCGATTGAAAGACAGCTCCATATACTTTGCCTTCCCAGTTCAGCGCGCCCAAGGTTCGTGCATTGGTAAATTCAAAAACAAATAAAACCAGCGCACCAATCACAATGAGCACTCCCGACACGCTTAGCACCATTTTGGAGTGTAGAGACAGTCTCCGGGTACGGCGAAAATCGAACAGATCGCTAAGTACAAGGAAACCCAAGCCTCCTGATATAACGAGCACAGATGCAATCATATTGAAAACAAAATCTCCAGCGTACTGTTGGAAGCTAGTCCCGAACAAATCGAATCCCCCGTTATTAAAGAGGGATACGGAATGGAATATTCCATAATATATCGCTTGTCCGACAGGCATCTCTCGCATCCACCGCAAAGCTAAGACGACGGCAGCTATCGCCTCAATGGTAAAAGAAAAGATCAACACCTTGCGAATAATACGCACGATCCCTTCCATGCTATCGGCATTAATAGCCTCTTTAAGCAGCAACCGATCCTTTAACGATAATCGCCGCCCCAACAACAGCGCAAACAAGGTCGCTAAGGTCATAAACCCCAACCCGCCTAGCTGCATCAGCACCAGAATGACGGTTTCGCCAAACATCGTATACGTTGAATCGACGTCAACAACGACCAGTCCTGTGACACAAGCGGCTGAGACGGACGTAAAAAGCGAATCAATCCAATGCGGAGCATGTCCACTATGATTGGCAACAGGAAGCATCAGTAACAAAGTACCTAATGCAATAATCAATAAATATCCGATGACCAATATAAAAGGAGGCGATGCGAACCGACTAAGCTTGACGCTGCGTTTCATTAGAGTATTCTCTCCATCCGTTCTTATGAAAAAGAGGAACAAGACACGGGAAGCCCGGCTGATCCTCTATATTCATAATGTTATGTTATTCTACTGTACGGTTACGCATATGCGGGAAAAGCAGCACATCGCGAATGGAAGGCGCATCTGTCAGCAACATGACCAAACGATCGATGCCGATGCCCAGTCCGCCTGTTGGCGGCATACCGTATTCCAAGGCGCGGATAAAGTCATCATCCATTTCATGTGCCTCGTCGTTACCGTGCTCACGTTCCAGCAATTGTGCTTCAAAACGTTGGCGCTGATCGATTGGATCATTCAGCTCAGTGAACGCATTCGCATGCTCACGAGCGACTACGAACAGCTCGAAGCGATCCGTAAAGCGTGGATCTTGTTCGTTTTTCTTGGCCAACGGCGAGATTTCAACTGGATGTCCCGTAATAAAGGTCGGCTGAATGAGCGTTTCCTCTACAAACTGCTCAAAGAATGCATTCAGGATATGACCAAATGTCATATGCGGCTCAACCGGAACCTTATGCTCTTTCGCAAGGCGATGAGCTTCTTCATTACTCATCTGCACGCTAAAGTCTACGCCTGTTACTTCTTTTACAGCATCGACCATGGAAACTCTGCGCCATTGCGGCGTCAGATCCACTTCCTGGCCTTGATATTGAATGTGCTGTGTGCCCAGTACTTCCTGCGCAATATGTGCAACCATGTTTTCCGTCAATTGCATGATATCTTTATAATCAGCATACGCTTCATACAGCTCAATCATCGTAAACTCAGGGTTATGGCGGGTCGAAATACCTTCATTACGGTAAACACGCCCGATCTCATATACTTTCTCCATTCCGCCGACAATTAGTCGTTTCAAATGGAGTTCAATAGCAATACGCATATAGAGCTGCATGTCCAATGCATTATGGTGCGTAACAAATGGCTTCGCTGCCGCCCCGCCAGCAATGGAATGCAATGTTGGAGTTTCAACTTCCAAATAGCCGAGCGAATCGAGATAACGACGCATGGATTGAATAATGCGGGACCGTGTAATGAACGTTTTTTGTACTTCAGGGTTCATAACCAGATCGACATACCGCTGACGGTAACGCAATTCAACATCCTTCAGACCATGATATTTCTCCGGTAATGGATACAAGGATTTGGACAAGACCTCAATATCCAGCACTTTGATTGTCGTTTCGCCTGTCTTGGTCTTAAAAAGCACACCCTTAACACCAACAATATCGCCCAGATCCAAAATACCAAATGCTTTATATTTGGATTCGGGTACCGTGTCTTGACGAACATAAATTTGAATACGTCCACTCAGATCCTGTATATGAGCAAAGCTGGCTTTTCCCATAACACGTTTAGCCATAATACGGCCTGCTATGCTAACTTCAATATTCTTTTCTTCCAGTTCTTCCTTAGTCAAACTGTCATACTTGCTCAGTAGTACGCCCGCTTCAGCCGTGCGTATGTATTTGCGTCCAAAAGGATCAATGCCCAATGAGCGAAGCTCGTCCAATTTGGCACGACGAATTTGCAATAATTCACTTAATTCCTCGCGATTTTCTTGTGTTTCCTGGTTAGTAGTTTCATCCGACATGGTGCTAAATCAGCTCCTTCAATATGAATAGACGGGCCGGGGTCCGTCCGGGTGTAGAGAAAAAAAGCTTCCACAAGGAAGCTTTTACATTAAATTCCAAAGTCCGTGTCTTATTTCTTGATATCCACGATTTTATATTGAATAACGCCTGCTGGAACGGTGACATCCACAACAGTTCCCTTTTTCTTACCGAGAATTGCCTTGCCAACCGGACTTTCATTCGAAATCTTATTCTGTAGCGGGTCGGATTCGGCAGAGCCTACGATAGCATACTCTGTAATATCTCCGAATTCCAAATCTTCAACGGTTACAGTTGCGCCTACTCCCACAACATCGGTGTCAATTTCATCACTATTGATAATGCGGGCATTGCGTAGCATCTTTTCCAACGTAATTACACGGCCTTCAATAAAGGCCTGTTCATTCTTCGCATCCTCATATTCGGAGTTTTCACTAATATCTCCGTATCCGATGGCTACCTTAATCCGTTCAGCCACTTCGCGGCGTTTGACAGACTTTAAGTTCTCAAGCTCATCTTCGAGCTTTCTAAGACCTTCCTGTGTCAGAATGACTTCTTTATCGCTCATCTTAACCGATTCTCCTGTCATGGGAAAAGTTTAAAAGTGCATCGGAATGCACGCTTTCAAAACATAATATGCCACTCTGAGGGAATGAGAACATTTCCTGCTGTTGTCTTGAGAGCTGCACACAATTTGTAGCATACATCAAGATTTTATACTGAACGATTATAGGGCAAGCAATTGGAAAAGTCAATCGCGTGCGCAGGCCGGAACAGTTTCCTTATTGCGCAACAGCAGCAGGAGAAGCAGCGCTTGTAGAAGGCTCATCGTTTTCTACCATGTGCAATTGAGATACAAATTGCTCCAAAATATGTACCATATCATCGCGCTTTGTTTCTTCCATAATGACATCCTTAATACGTGCAGAACCTTTAAACCCCTTGAGGTACCAAGCCAGATGCTTGCGCATTTCACGGACAGCTACCGCTTCACCCTTCAATGCAACCAGACGATCCATATGCAGAATGGCAATGCGGATTTTTTCTTCCGGTGCAGGATCGGGCAACAGCTCACCTGTTTGCAAGTACTCAATCGTACGGTAGAGCATCCATGGATTCCCCAGAGCACCGCGTCCGATCATAACGCCATCACAATTGGTCAAATCCAGCATACGGCGGGCATCTTCCGGTGATGCCACATCACCGTTTCCAATTACAGGAATGGAAACTGCTTCTTTAACTTCTTTTATAATATCCCAATTCGCATGTCCCGTATACAGTTGCTCCCGTGTACGGCCATGTACGCTGACGGCCTGACCTCCGGCACGTTCAACAGCGCGAGCGTTCTCTACGGCATAAATATGCTCGCTATCCCAACCAATACGCATTTTCACGGTAACCGGCTTGCTTACTGATTCCACTACCGCCGATACCATTTCATAAATCTTGTTTGGATCGAGCAGCCAACGAGCACCTGCATCACATTTGGTCACTTTGGGAACTGGGCAGCCCATATTGATGTCAATAATATCTGCATTCGTTTCCTGATCTACGACCTTCGCTGCTTCCACCAAAGATTCGCGGTCTCCCCCGAAAATTTGCAAGCTAAGCGGCTTCTCACGCTCATCTACAAACAGCATCTCGCGCGTACGCTTGTTGCCGTGAATGATCGCCTTATCACTAACCATTTCTGCGCACACCAGACCTGTACCGAATTCCTTGGCGATCAGGCGAAAAGCAGGGTTACACACGCCTGCCATCGGAGCCAGAACGACTTGATTTTTCATTTCAATATCGCCGATTTTCAACATATCTGTTCACCCCTTTATTCTTTCTTTTGTATCGTCACTTATCGTCATTCCGTCAGTTCCCGGACTTCAATTTCTAGCGTTTGGGCGATGATGTTCAGCATGTCTGGGTCTACTGTACGATTGCCTCGCTCCACAGCACCTAATACAGTCAAAGATATACCAGTACGTTCTGCCAACTCCTGCTGTGTGAACCCTTTTAGCTTCCGAAAGGCGCGGAGTCGTTGCGCCAGCTGCATGTTTTCCAAAGCTGTATGCCGTCCTTTCCATCCACAGAATTCAATGCAGTATGCACGATACTGTACAGACCGGACGGATCTTGGTTCGGAACGATATCAGCCAAAGGAACCAGCACAAAAGCACGCTCCAACATACGAGGGTGGGGAAGCTCCAAATCCGGTGTAGCCAGTTGCGCCGCTTCCATCCATAACAAATCCAGATCAATGGTTCGTGGCCCATTAGGAATATGTCTTACTCTCCCCAGACGACTCTCCACCTCCAGCATATATACCAGAAGCTCCTCTGGAGCAAGTGTTGTAGATACGGCTACCGTCATGTTCAAAAAAGAAGGTTGATCCAGATACCCAACAGGCTCTGTTTCGTACAGGCTGGAGCACCGAAGCACCCGTATACCCGGATGTTCGTCCAGCACCGTAATGGCTTCATACAGGGTATGCTCGCGCTCCCCCAAATTAGCCCCTAAAGCAATATAAGCCTCTGATGCCTCAGAGGTCGAATGTGCATTCATGTATCGTTCCTACTTTCTTGCGCGATAAAGCTCAACCGTCACGCCCTGAAAATGAATATCAAACGGCGGATGCGGCTTTGTGACTTTTACAGTCAGTGCATTGACACTAGTATAAGTGTCCAGTAGGGAAGATGCAATACGTTCGCCCAAAGCTTCAATCAATTGGTAAGATTCCTTTTCTACAATATCTTTAACGGTGTAATGCACCTCGGCGTAATTAACCGTTTTGTCCAAAGCATCCTGTTCACCTGCTTCACGCAGATCAAGCTCCAGTTCCAAATCAATGTAGAAACGCTGTCCCAGCTTACGTTCCTCTGGAAAAACGCCATGATATCCGTAATACTCCATACGATGCAAAACCATTTTATCCATCGTGGGTAGACCCCCTGTTTTTTATTAGATTTTTCTAAATAAGCTCAACTAAAGGTGTTATACGCGGCGCCACTTCGCGGCGGATGGTGCTTACCATCGCCACCGCCCCCAGATTTCTTGAATAAAACCTATAACCAAGGTAGAAATCCGGGGAAGTGATGCTTCCGAAGCGAGCTTTCCTACGGAAAGCTTTTAAAGCGACCGCTCTGCTTGTACAGCACCATTCTGCCTACTCCGTTTCAATGTGTATTTTTCGAGTTTAACTTATATAATAAATTTTTTCTAAAAATACAGTGACTTTATGCTGGTGGTAGCGTAATGAAGGATTTGAATTCGGAGAAGCGAAGCGCTCGCCTTTGCAACGGGATTCTAACAGTCATATGTTTACCAATTCAAAAGAATCCCGTTGCAACAGCGATCGTAGGATCAAATCATTCGTGGAGCGTCTACCAACCACCATAACTCAGTGCATTTTTAGACCCGTACACCATCGCATCACACATACGTACGGTGCGCTTGATTTGCGCAACATCGTGTACACGCACAATTTGGCACCCTTGAGCAATGCCAAAAGCAACAGTAGCCGCCGTGCCCTCCACCACATCATTCACAGGCAAATCCAGTGCTGTACGAATAAATCTTTTGCGTGACGTAGCCAATAACAGCGGAAAGCCCAGCTGACTCAATGTATCGAGAGAAGTCATGGCATGAATATTTTCATCGTAATCCTTGGCAAAACCGATACCTGGGTCTAAAATGATCTGTTCCTCACGTACCCCCGCATCCAGCGCTAATCGGATACTTTCTTTTAAATCGGACAGCATATCAGAAACCAAATCACTATAGTTACGGTCATGACGATTATGCATCAAAATGACCGGGCAATCGAATTCCGAAGCTACACGCGCCATATCGGGGTCTGCCTTAAACCCCCACACATCATTAATGATATGTGCGCCAGCCTCAAGTGCCTGTCTGGCTACCTCGGCTTTGTAAGTATCTACAGATAACGGAATGTGCGGTGCGATACGATGGATGGCCTGGACGACCGGAATGACCCGAGCCAGTTCCTCTTCCACACCTACCGGATCATGACCCGGGCGAGTAGACTCCCCACCAATGTCAATGATATCGGCTCCATCTTCCACCAGCTTCAATGCATGTAAAACAGCAATCTCGGGACTATAATGTAATCCTCCATCGGAAAATGAATCTGGGGTCACATTCAGTATACCCATGATCTGTGTGGAATGTCCGAGCGTAAGCTCGGCATCTCCCATTCGGTAACTACGTTGATAAAGGGTCGGTATGTTCACTTGATCCCTGCTTTCTGTCTATAATCGTGCAACAGCAAAGCTGTTATGGACCTGGGCTGCGTCAAGGAAACCGATAAATGGTTCGCTGCTCCTCCCGGCTCCAACAACAAATCCACGGGCCGTATTTCTTGTATAGAGTTGGTCATAAAAATTTCATCAGCCTGTTTCAGATCGTCCCAGCGGTACAGGCCTTGCTCACAAGGAATGTCTCGCAGATGCGCCAGCTCCAAAATGAACTCACGCGTAATGCCTGGCAGAATCCCTGTAGACAAGTCAGGGGTATACAACGTATTGTTCCGCACAAAGAACAGATTGCTGACCATTCCTTCTGCCAGAAAACCATCCGCCGTAAGCATCATTCCTTCAGCCTTATAACGGACAGCCTCGGCATACTGCTGAAGTTCCCGCTTTGCAAGAATATTATTCATATAATGGAGCGACTTTAAGCGAACCTCACCCTCTGGAGTGTTTCTGGGAGTTCGCAACAACTGAAGTGCCGATGAGGAAGTGGATTGACCGGTTTGTGTATTGGTAGAGGGCAACGTTTTAGCGAACAGAATATGATTAGGACGCGTATAGTTCCCCGTCGGCAATCCTAGCACCTCTTCGCCCGCTGATACAGTGTAACGGATATAGGCTTCATCCAGTCCATTCGCCACCATCAGATGTTGGATGTGTCTCGTAAGTTGCTCCTCATCCGGTTGAAAAGGAATGCCGAGCATTCGGCAACCTTCCTGCAGTCGATGCAGATGCCGATCCAGCAAGAATGGGACACCCTTGTAGGTGCGGAATGTTTCAAACAAACCCATTCCGTATAAAAAGCCGTGATCACTTACGTGAATCACGGCTTTTTCGGCTTCCGTGAGGACGCCATTGACTCCGATATATTTCATGAATCAGACGCCTACCTTGCGTTTTAGGAAATTGCGTAACAGTTGATGCCCATAATCCGTAATAATGGATTCTGGATGGAACTGAACTCCTTCTACGGCAAATTCTTTATGCCGCAAACCCATAATTTCACCTTCTGCGGTTTCAGCGGTAATCTCTAGACATTCAGGCAGACTCTCGCGCTCCACCAGCAATGAGTGATACCGGGTTGCTGTGAACGGAGAAGGCAAACCTTCAAATACTGACGTATTGTGATGAAGAATCGGTGATGTTTTACCGTGCATGAGTCGTTCAGCCCGGATAACCTTACCGCCGAAAGCCTGTCCAATGGCCTGGTGGCCGAGGCAAACGCCAAAAATCGGAATGCGACCTTTAAAATGGCTGATCACATCCAGTGATATCCCTGCCTCATTCGGCGTGCAGGGGCCCGGCGAGATCAAAATATGCTCTGGTGCCAGCTCTTCTATGCCTTTCACATCAATCTCATCGTTCCGTTTTACGGTTACTTCTTCGCCAAGTTCACCCAAATATTGAACAAGATTGTACGTAAACGAATCATAATTATCAATCACCAAAATCATACGACTCACCCTCCTGTGATACCGCCTCTGCTCAGAGCGGCTTCTTCTTCACCACATTGTACCGCCTTCATGACAGCTCTAGCCTTGTTCCGACATTCCCGGTATTCCCTGTACGGCTCTGAATCGATGACGATCCCCGCACCTGTCTGTAAATAGGCAGTGCTGCCTTTAACAGCTAATGTTCTTATTATAATATTTAATTCCATATTGCCGTTATAGTCAATCCATCCAAGGGACCCTGTATAAGGCCCCCGACGAACGGGCTCTAATTCTTCAATAATTTCCATGGTGCGCACCTTGGGTGCCCCGGTAATGGTTCCGCCTGGAAAGATAGCAGCAATTACATCTATAGCTGTACGACCTGGGGCTAATTTTCCCTCAACCTGAGAAACCAGGTGCATAACGTGCGAATAATATTCGACCGTCAGCAGTTCAGGCACATGCACCGATCCGTATTCGGCAATCCGTCCGATATCGTTACGCTCCAGATCGACGAGCATAATATGCTCGGCGCGTTCTTTTTCGCTTGATAGAAGCTCTGCTGCCATAGCGGCATCTTCATCCGGTGTTAGCCCTCTTCTTCTCGTACCTGCAATAGGTCGGGCGCTCACACGTCCATTCTCCAGCTTCACCAACAATTCCGGCGAGCCACTAACGATCCGTAAATCTGGCATACGCAGCATACCCATATAAGGGGAAGGATTCAGCAGACGAAGCCATTCATATATATTTTCAGGGGGGGCTGTAAGCGCACGTTGCTGACGAATCGACAAATTAACCTGGAACACATCCCCTTGGGCAATGTATTCCTGCACACGTTTCACGGCTTGTTCAAAATCCTGTTGGTTGAATGCCGCTGTCCAGCCTTCAGATTCAAGATGAGCGGCCTCTAACCCTTCTTCGGCGAGCCTAGCACAACGACGAGGGTACGCAGGATCAATCTCTCCTGCATTTATGATGTTATTCCACTGAGTCAGCATACGTTCTGCACGTTGGGCAGCTTCCGCGTAATGCTCGCAAAGTATAGGATTCGGCCCATCCAGCATAGCATGATTGGTCAAATCGGTATTATTGCTGACTTTATCGGAATGCGCAGGAGCGGGCATATGAACAGCACAATATATGCAGGATTTCTCGTGATCATAAATCCATAGCTCATCCACCCGCATCCATACATAATCAGGTATGCCCGTATCGTCTGCAGCTTGAGATGGCAAACGCTCCAACGAGCGAGCTACATCGTAGCCAAGATAACCCGCAAATCCTCCAGAGAAAAAAGGCATGCCAGGTACACGCGGCGCACGGTAAGGAGCGGTCCAGTTGCTCATGACTTTCAAAGGTTTACCATGCATTTCTCCATGTTTCCCGCTTTGCAAATCAGTCCAAACTGCATGTTCTCCCTTGCCCTCCAATATAGCAACCGGATTTAAGGCCAGATAGGTGTACCTCCCACCTTTAGCGCTCTCCAGCAAAAAGGCATATGGAGACGAATCCTCCCAAGCCTTTTGCCACGATGACGGTAGACCCCCCACGGGTAATGAGTACTCAGCAATATAGGGAAGTATGCTCCAGCCTTCCTCCTGCCAAACCTGCCACTGCGCCTCCGTCACTCTAGCTGTCGATTTCATCCGTGTGTGCTTCCCCTTCCCTACTTTTCAATAAGTCTATATTCTCTCCTTAAAAAGAAACCCCCACCCCCCTGCAACAGGGAAATGAGGGAATCCTTACGTATAGTATACACAATTACGACATAATTACAGCTCGAAATTGTATAGTGGTGTACTCAGGTAACGTTCTCCATTACTTGGAACAATGACAACGATCCGTTTACCCTTGCCCAATTGCTTAGCAAGTTTCAAAGCCGCATGAACAGCCGCGCCAGATGAAATACCGGACAAAATGCCCTCTTCCTTGGCCACTCTACGTGCTACCTCGAAAGCTTCATCGTTTTCTACATGAATAATTTCATCATAGATATCACGGTTTAAAATTTCAGGAATAAAGTTGGCACCCAGCCCTTGAATCTTGTGGGGTCCTGGCTTACCGCCTGCTAACAGCGGGGAAGAGGCAGGCTCTACAGCCACAACTTTAATATCAGGGAATTCTTTCTTAAGCACTTCTCCGGCACCAGAAATGGTTCCACCAGTACCTATTCCCGCTATAAAAGCGTCCAGAGTTCCGCCAATGGAACGAATGGCTTCCACAATCTCAGGACCGGTCGTTTCACGGTGAATTTTGATATTAGCTTTGTTTTTGAACTGCTCAGCAGCAAAATATTCCGGATTTTCACTCAGCAATTCTTCCATTTTCTTAACGGACCCGTTCATGCCTTCTGATCCTGGTGTTAACACAAGTTCGGCTCCATAAGCACGCAACAAATTACGACGCTCTATGCTCATCGTTTCTGGCATAACGATTACTGCCTTATAGCCCTTCGCAGCAGCAACCATAGCCAAGCCGATTCCTGTATTACCGCTAGTTGCTTCAATAATCGTACCGCCTGGCTTAAGCAAACCTTCACGTTCAGCTTCTTCTACCATGCTAATCGCAATACGATCTTTTACACTGGAGCCTGGGTTCTGATATTCCAGTTTCAAATAAATTTCGGCGCTATCTTCCGGTACGATCCGGTTGAGCCGAACGAGGGGAGTTTCCCCGATAAGTTCGGTGATGTTATTAACAACTTTAGCCATGATAATTCCTCCCTGACTGTAGATGATATATTAAAAATTGCGAAATCATATTGTAGATCAATCTTAGTCAATCACTTTAATTTTGTACCGTTCATTTAATTTCCGATAAAAATAGTGGGTTTTATACGCTAATCATAACAATCTTCAATTCCAATGTCAATACGAGTGAGTAAGCCGCGATGCTGTCAACCCGCGTTATCAGCATCGTGCTTCCTTCAAACCAATATTCTTTCACTACGTTACAAAGCAGCAGAGGATGCATCTTTTCCAGATAAAATACGCGCTCCATATTTATCACGTAGACTCTTCTCGACCTCTTCCAAAGGAGCGGCCTGTGCAAGCGCAAGAGATCGGCGAATTTGCTGCCGGATCTGCTGCTTATCCGGAGAACTCTTCAACCGGACATCCTGTACATAAATGACAGCATAGCCATCGTTAACAGAGATCGGACCTGCAACATCCCCGGAGCTTAGCTCTCTCGCCGCCTTCATGATCGCCTCCGGTTGCAATGGATCATTTTCATCCACCCATCCCAACTGCCCGCTACTATCCTTGCCAAAGGGCTTACCTGAGTACTCTTGAATCAGCACATCGAAGCTCTCCCCCTGCTTGACCCGATCTAGCAACGCTTCTGCTTCCTCCGCATTATCCACATAAAGAGCTGCCAATTGGATCTGCTTACCGAAGGCAAATTCCTCAGGGTGCTGTTCCCAATACTCGTCAATCTCAGCTTCCTGAACTTGAATACCCTGCGTGGCTATTTTCTCCAAACCAATCCGGTATTCCGCTTCATTCCGCAAGTCAACCGGATCTAAGCCAAACTGTCGCTGCATTTCATCAAAGTAGGCATGATCTGAGTCATACCCTTTACTATCCTGCTCCAGCACCTGCTGTAAATCCTCTTGGGTGATCTTGATACCAAGACGCTTGGTTTCAGCCTGCACGGCTTTACGATTCAACATTTGCAGCAGCGTATTGGTTCCATATCGCTTTTTCAGTTCCGCTACCCACTGTTCCTCCGATATGCCTTCCTGACCCATCTCCGCCACAGTATGATCGCCGTCATCCTTGCTTACATCACCCGGCTTTGACAGCCCCCGAAGCATGATAAGACCACCCAAGGCGGCGACGCTAACGGTCAGAATAATGACAGCTGTCCATAATCCTTTTTCCCGTGTAGTCATCGCTTGCACCGCCCATCCGGTTAGGATTTGGCTTGATCTAACAGATTTTGCAATTCATCCTTATTAAACTGATAAGCCTCATTACAAAAGTGACATACGACCTCAGCCTGTCCTTCTTCCTCAATTAACTGCTCTAATTCGCTTTCTCCCAAACTGATCAATGTTTTTTCCACGCGCTCACGTGAACACTCACATTGAAAATGGATATCCAATTCATCGAGAATCCGAACGTCCGGCAGCATCCAGCGCAGCATTTCATCAAGTTCCAACCCTTGATCCAGCAAAGCAGTAACGGGTGGAATGGAGCTGACTGCATTTTCGATCGCAGTAATCTCATCATCATTCAAGCCTGGAAGCAACTGAATAATAAATCCACCAGCCACAATAACCGAGTTATCAGTATCTACCAGCACACCCAAGCCCACCGCTGACGGGGTCTGTTCCGATTTGGCAAAATAATAGGTAAAGTCCTCACCCAGTTCACCGGAAATAATCGGAGTACTGCCGCGATACGGTTCTTTTAACCCCAAATCCTTGATGATATGAATGAACCCCTCTGTACCTACGGCACCCGCTACATCCAGTTTGCCCATACTATTGCTTGGCAAATGCACATGCGGTTCAGTAACATAACCTCGCACTTCTCCTACAGCATTGGCATCAACGATGATTTGCCCAATCGGTCCATCACCTTTAACTTGAATGGTCAATCGCTCTTTGCCTTTTAGCATAGAACCCATAATGGCACCTGCTGTGAGGGTTCGCCCCAAAGCAGCGGTAGCCGTTGGATACGTATCATGTCTTCTCCGCAATTCCTCTACCAATTGAGTTGTCCGAACAGCAAAAGCTCTAACCCTCCCATCCATGGCTGTGCCACGAATAAGTCGATCCTGCTTATTTTCCATAATGATATCCTCCCCTATTCACCAGGACAGCTATGCTGCTTATTTTCGTTAGTATTGCTCATCATTGAAGCATAATTTCCTACTATATAAACAACCTGCATCTACAGATCACGCGAATTGTTCAAAAACGTAACATATTTCAGTATAGACGAAAAACGCCGCTAATCCAAACCGATAAGATCATTCGGTTGGACTCAGCGGCAGCTTATATCCACTTTTTTATTCGGCGTTACGTTGGTAAATGATGCGTAATCCTTCGAGCGTCAACATCGGCAACACTTTCTGAATGCTCTCTGTCTCTGATGCGATTAGCTCTGCAAGACCTCCGGTAGCAATAACTGTAGGCTCCGCCTGCATTTCTTCCTTAATGCGCCGCACAATGCCATCCACTTGCCCAGCATAACCGAAGATAATCCCAGCTTGCATGGCATGAACCGTATTACGACCAATAACCTTTTTGGGTTTCTCCAACTCGATGCGGGGTAGCTTGGAAGCCCGTTGATACAGTGCCTCTGTCGAAATCCCGATACCCGGCACAATGACACCGCCCAAGTAGTTTCCCTTATCGTCAATACAATCAAACGTCGTCGCTGTCCCAAAATCCACCACAACCAGTGGCCCGCCGAACCGTTCGACTGCCGCAACAGCGTTCACGATCCGATCCGCGCCTACTTCACGTGGATTCTCATAACGCAGGTTAAGACCGGTCTTGATTCCCGGTCCGACGATTAACGGCGTTTTGCCTATGTATTTATCGCACATTTCTTCTAATACACGGACCAACGGCGGAACGACAGAGGAAATAATAACTCCCTGGATGTCATCCTTTAATACGCCACCCATACTAAAAAGATTATGTATGAGTACGCCGTATTCATCTGCGGTTGTCTGTCTGGAGGTACTGATCCGGTAATGGTGCAACAGCTCCCGCCCTTCGTATATCCCCAGAACAATATTGGTATTACCTACATCCACTACAAGAATCAATGGGTGTCACCTATCTTTCTTTGCGTTAAGGTCAAGGCTGATATCTAGGTTATGAAAAGAGTAAGTCAGCCTGCCTACAGAAATCACATCTACGCCGCTCTCAGCCATCTCACGCACTGTATCCAGCGATACATTGCCCGAGGCTTCTGTTTTGACATGTGGTGCCCGTTCCCGAATGAACCGAACGGCTTCCTTCATATCTGGGGCAGACATGTTATCCAGCATAATGATATCCGCCCCAGCTTCCAGGGCTTCCTGAACTTGTTTCATGTTTTCCGTCTCTACTTCAATCGTCATCGTATGCGGTATATTAGCGCGCGCTCGACTTACAGCCTGTTCAATCCCACCTGCACCCTTAATATGATTATCCTTAATCATAACAGCATCGTACAGGCCAAAGCGATGATTCGAGCCACCGCCTACACGCACAGCATACTTCTCCAGCAGCCGATGTCCCGGTGTTGTTTTACGTGTATCCACCAAGCGAGTGGACAGACCATGCAATTGATCTGTAAAAGCTCGAGTCCGCGTGGCAATGCCAGACATCCGTTGGAGCAGATTTAACGACAATCGCTCTCCGGTCAGAATTGCATGGGTACTCCCCGTCACTTCCGCCAAAACGCTTCCCTTTTCAATCCACTGTCCATCCGTCACCAGCGGAGTGAACGACAAGAAAGGGTCCACTACCTGAAATACAAGGGCAGCCACGGGTAAACCGGCAACCACGCCGCTCTCCTTGGCATGAATGACAGCCTTGGATTGGTGGCCCTGCTCAATCGTCCAGCGCGTGGTTACATCGCCAGAGCCCGTATCTTCTCGCAGCCAGCTGCGAATTTGTGCTGTCAGTTCTTCCTGATATCCACTAAACTCTCCATAAAGCTCGCTGTTAGATGTCATGAACGTACTCCTCCGTTATCCCTTGCTCACGTCTCTGCTGAACATGCTTTCGCCAGACGCTATCATCTGTCTCAGGAAAATCCTCGCGATAATGCGCTCCCCGGCTCTCCTCACGTAGCAGCGCACCATCTGTTACTAATAAAGCACAGGTGAGCAAATTGGCAAATTCGATCTCTTCCCGGCTGGCGATCACACCCTCAAAAATAGGCATTTGCCCTTGCAGCTCATCTAATGCTGCTTGCAACCCCTCGCCGTGCCGCCGAACTCCAGCATAACGAACCATTGCTTCTTGCAGCTTATGCCGCTGCTCCGCGACGGATGAAGCCGGGAACTCTGTACGGTTATCGCTATAAGATATCAACGTATGGCCGACCAGAGGTGGCAATGAATGCAGTCGCTCAATAATCCTGCTGGCGAATACAATAGCTTCAGATAACGAATTGCTTGCCAGACGATTAGCTCCATGAACACCTGTAGAAGAGGTCTCCCCGCAGGCGAACAAACGCGCAATGGAGCTTTCCCCGTGTAAATTGGTTTGAACACCACCCATCATATAATGAGCAGCAGGCGCAATGGGGATCCAGTCTGTCGTCATATCCAAACCAAATGACAGACATGTCCGATAAATGGTTGGAAAACGTTGCTTCACCCGCTCTGGCGGCTCGTGTGTAATATCCAGGTATACAAACGCAGCTTGGGTGCGTTCCATCTCATGAATGATAGCACGAGCTACGATATCTCTGGGTGCAAGCTCCTGCCGGGAATCATACTTGTCCATGAAGCGTTCTCCGTGAATACTGCGTAACACAGCTCCTTCTCCCCGTACAGCTTCAGAAATTAGAAACCTTGGAGCGCCCGGATGGCACAACGCCGTAGGATGAAACTGTATGAATTCCATATCCCGTACAATCGCCCCAGCACGATATGCCATAGCAATACCATCCCCGGTTGCAATATCCGGGTTGGTCGTATAACGGTATAATTGCCCGCTACCTCCTGAGCACAAAATCGTTGCATTAGCAGTTATATACGACCTTTCCCCACCTGGGTTTTGGACGAGTGCCCCAATACACTCACCATGCTCCGTCAGCAGATCAATTACCATGCACTCTTCCCACACTTCGATACCGGGATGGGCAGCAACCTGCTTTGACAACGCACGAACAATCTCATAACCCGTAGCATCTCCATTTGCATGCAAAATACGCCGATGACTATGTGCTCCTTCCCGTGTCAACGCTAGGTCACCATCCACACGATCAAAAGCCGTCCCCAAACGTATTAACTCTTGAATACCAACTGGACCTTCATGGACAAGCGTGCTGACCGCCTCACATTCACACAGACCTGCACCAGCAATCAGGGTATCTTCCATATGATAAGCTGGTGTATCCTCGTCCGATGTGACAGCAGCGATGCCGCCTTGAGCATAACGCGTGTTGCTTTCCATTAAAGCCTTCTTGGTAATCAGCAACACTTTCCGATTCTCCGCAGCCTTAATCGCCGTATATAAGCCCGCAATGCCCGAGCCGATTATTAACACGTCGGCCTTCAATCGGGTCAATTCCGCTACATCAAAATCAACTAGATATCTTGGAATCATGCCTTCACCTGATTTCACAGAAGAATAGCGCACACCATAGGTTCTACAGTATGCGCTCACGTATATGTTCAAAATGATAGAAAGTCGATTGCAGCGGCTGTTGGCTTTTATAAGCTAAGAAGACGACAGCCGTTTATTTAACAATAAATGTACACAACGTTCCGGTGTCTGTCAAATCACATTAGCGATAATCTTCCATTTAAAAAGCTCCGGAAAACCCATAATACCTGGTTCCCCGGAGCTTACATATACGCTTATTCAACTATCCATCGGATGATTAGGTCGTTGTCGGTGGAGTACTACCGGAGTTGCCCGAATTGTTATCATCCTCTGGCTTTTGCAGATTAGGGATATCATTCGGTTGATCCGTTGTATTCTTAGGCTCGTCATCCTTACCTTGAATACGTACACGGACGTCTCCAATGTTGTCGATCACAGGCTCACCATTTTCCGGTGTTCCTTCTCCCTCAGTCGTGCCACCATCCAAAGAACCTGTCTCGATCAAACGTTTGATTTGTTCAAGTTCCAAGGTTTCTTCTACCAGCAAGGTTTGAGCAATCAAATGAACCTCTTTGGAATACTTGGTCAGGAGTTCTCTAGCACGCTCATAAGATTCAGTGATGAAGCGATTCATCTCCTGGTCAATCTGATAAGCGATCTGATCACTGTAGTTCTGCTCATGACCGATATCGCGTCCAAGGAATACTTGGCCTTGTGAAGTACCGAACTGCATTGGACCAAGCTTCTCACTCATACCATATTCTACGATCATGCTGCGTGCAATGCTTGTCGCTTGCTGGAAGTCGCTATAGGCTCCCGTTCCGATCTCACCAATGAACAGTTCCTCGGATACGCGTCCACCCAACAATCCAGTGATTTTGTCCAGCAATTCCTGCTTGGTAGTCAGCATGCGGTCTTCCTTCGGAAGCATGATGACATATCCGCCTGCACGTCCACGTGGAATAATCGTTACCTTGTGAACCATGTCGGCATTTTCCAAGAAGAAACCAATAATCGTATGGCCTGCTTCATGATAAGCAACAATTCGTTTTTCGCGGTCACTGATTACGCGGCTGCGTTTTTCTGTACCTACGATAACACGGTCGATAGCTTCATCTACTTCTCGCATCGAAATATCTCTGCGGTTACGACGAGCCGCCAACAAGGCAGCTTCGTTCAACAGATTTTCCAGATCAGCGCCCGTAAAGCCTGTTGTACGTTTCGCAATTACGTCCAGTTTAACATCCTTCGTTAATGGCTTGTTGCGAGCATGTACATACAATACTGCTTCACGGCCTTTAACATCTGGACGGTCAACCGTAATTTGACGGTCAAAACGTCCTGGACGAAGCAACGCCGGGTCTAAAATATCCGGACGGTTTGTAGCCGCTACGATGATGATACCTTCGTTTGCGCCAAATCCATCCATCTCTACGAGCAATTGGTTGAGCGTCTGCTCACGTTCATCATGTCCGCCACCCAATCCGGCACCACGTTGACGTCCAACGGCATCAATCTCATCAATGAAAATGATACAAGGTGCGTTCTTCTTCGCGTTCTCGAACAAATCACGAACACGGGAAGCACCGACCCCGACAAACATTTCTACAAAATCAGAACCCGAGATGCTGAAAAACGGCACTCCGGCCTCGCCTGCAACAGCTCTCGCCAAGAGTGTTTTACCCGTACCTGGAGGGCCCACTAACAGGACACCTTTTGGAATACGAGCGCCCACAGCTGCAAACTTGCGTGGGTCCTTCAAGAATTCTACGACTTCGACAAGCTCCTGCTTCTCTTCGTCAGCCCCTGCCACGTCCTCGAACGTAACCTTCTTCTTCTCTTCGTTATACAGACGGGCTTTGCTCTTGCCGAAGTTCATAACTTTGCCGCCACCGCCCTGTGCCTGATTAAACAGGAAGAAGAACAACAGGAACATGATCACCAAAGGAATGATAGAAGTCAAAAACGTCAGCCAAATGCTTTCGCCTTCCATTTTCTTCTGCACGTATTCAAACCCGTTCGTTTCGCTGGCATTCACCAGTTCACTTAGTGCTTGATCCGTTGGTGGAACATATACGGAAAAATTGGTCGATTTAGCATTAGCCGGCTGCTTCTTATATGCACCGGTTACAAGATAGGCGTAACCGTCAAATTGGACCGTTACTTTAGAGATGTTATTAGCTTTAACCTCTTGCCGTAATTGGTCATATCTAGGGAGATCGGAGGCTTCGTTACTGTTGCTAACAAACTGAACGATACCCACCACAACTAAAAAAAGAATCAAATAAAAACCAGAATTCCGGATGAACCGATTCATCCCCTACCTCCTCTCGAGACACTTAAGTTATTTTACCATAGCCTGTAAGTCCTTCTCAACAAAGGGCCTTATTTAGTCCTAGGACTGGAGGCTGAGATTAGCTGGTGTAGATTTCCGGCTTTAAAATCCCTATGTATGGGAGGTTCCGGTAGTGCTCGGCATAGTCCAGACCGTAGCCGACAACAAACGCATCTGGAAGCGTAAATCCAGTATAATCTGCTTCAAGATTAACTGTCCGGCGTGCAGGCTTGTCGAACAAGGTTACGACACATACCGAATTGGCATTACGGTTCTTAAGCAATTCAATCAAATGCGTCAGCGTCAGGCCGCTGTCGATAATATCTTCGACAATCAGAACGTCGCGTCCTTCCACAGATGCGTCCAAATCTTTAATGATTTTGATGATACCTGAGGATTTTGTGGATGCTCCATAACTTGATACAGCCATGAAATCAAGCTCCAACGGCACTGTAATGGATTTAACCAAATCAGCCATAAAGATAAACGCACCTTTCAGCACGCAAATCACCAATGGATTTTTCCCTTCATATTTTACGCTGAGCTGTGCACCCAATTCCTTAATTTTACTCTGAATTTCTTCTTCGCTGATCAATATTTCCTGAATATCATTCTGCAACGGTGTAAACCTCCTAAGTTTATACTATGAAAGCCGTTCCTGCGCAATTACCGGTGCCCCGGACTCTCTCGTCTTTGCCATGACATATATATAACCGAAGACGTGTGCTTTTGCACCGCGGCATGTACAGAACGTCGTACGCCCGGAATCCAGAGAATAGCCCCAGAGTGGTCGCAGACGATGGGAATAACGGAACGCATTGAAGGAGGTATTTTTTCATCAATAAAAATATCTTTAACCTTTTTTCTTCCGTTTAATCCCATTACATACATGGTATCTCCAGGTAATCGCGAGCGTACAGTCAAAGGCAGACTCAATTGATCTGCGTCAAACCACGCTTCCTCCTTATTCGCCGGATGGTCCGCATCCGAATAGGAAGCCCTTCGCCACCGAAGTATACCACCTGCCTCAGGCAACTCTAGCTCACCGGAAATAGGCAATACACTTAGTCCATAGCACCATTCGCCCATAACGACTTGCGTACGGTCAAACAAAACCGCCTGGTCATATTCGCGGACTCCAACCGCACCGCCTCCCAAATCCAAACTCCATGTAGACGATGCCTCTTGGAGAAGTCTTAGTCGAACGGTCTCAATTTTACGAAAATCAAAATTTTCACTGTCCGAAGGCAGATAATTTAATATTAGTTTAATCAACCTCCGTTGTAAAGCAACGGATAGCTTACGGTATGAAGCGATGGGAAACATGTACCTGCCATTATCCAAGCGCACCATTTTCTCGTATGCCGACAGTGTGGATGCCTCCATAAAGTCATTTTCGTCAGCCATCGTTTCGGCCAGCCGGTTTAGGGACGGTGTCAGTCGCTCATTATATTGCCCCAAAAAAGGAAGCACATCCATGCGAATGGCGTTACGACGGTATTTGGAAGATGAATTAGTGCTGTCTATCACATAGGAAAGACCATAAAAGTTACAAAACTCAATCAGGTCAGCCTTGTACATACGTAGCAGCGGGCGAATGAGTTGCACATTTTTTTCCCTGCGCGCCAAACGCATACCCACCAAACCTGCTGGGCCGCTACCACGCAGCAAGTGCAAGAGAACCGTTTCGGCTTGATCGTCGCCGTGGTGGGCCATTGCAATATGCTGTGCTTCCCACTTTGTAGCCATATCATGTAAAAAGCTGTAGCGCAGCTCGCGGGCTGCTTCCTGTGGTCCCTTCCCGCTCTCCTTCATATAAGCGGGTACATCCACCCGAGTCATTTCAAATGGAAGTTCAAGCTTTCGGGCAATATTGCGTACCTCTTCAGCCTCCGCATCTGATTCCTCTGGTCTGAAGCCATGATGAACGTGAGCGCAGACGAGTTGTAAAGGCATATGTATAACGGATATTTCATGTAAAATGTGCAAAAGGGCCACCGAATCCGGCCCACCGGATACAGCAACCACAATGCGGTCTCCGGGGCTCCACAGTGAATGATCTCGCGCCAAGGCGAGCACTTCCTGTACAACACCGGTCGGTTTTGTTGTTCCCATTCACGACCCTCTTTTCTCCCGACCGTAAAAATGATGATCATCTGTTATCTTATGTAAGTCATGCTGCTACCTTAACGCAATCCAGAGCGCTCCGGCAAGCAGCAAAAGCGATACCGTAAAAGCATATCCCAGCCAGCGTGGGTTCCCTCTTTTGACCGACGATTGCCTGACATGTGCGGAAGCCAAACGTGACCAAGATCGGGCCGCTGCACGAGTATCGGAATATTCTCCACGCACTGCACCCAGTAGCCATTCGGCATAGGGGCGTAATACACGGCTGCGGCGAATGATGACCGTCAATTCTGCCGTATTACGCAACTGTGGCAGCCTGCTCGCAGCCGCCTTTAACGATTCGCTCTCCAATATATGAATCGTTAGAAGAGCGAAAGCAAATAGGTCATACTGGGAATCGGCATTTCGGCTGCCAGCATTCCAGAATCCCCTGTCATACCATTCTGTAAATTGTTTAACACTCCGACCAGCAAGAGATACCCCACCGTAGTCAATTAATTCAGCCTCTCCATAGGCATTGACCAAAATATTCTGCGGCTTCAGGTCGCCAAACACCCATCCTGCCTGATGGAGATCCGCCAGACGATTCAGTATACCGGTTCCAGCCACACCATACCATTCCGGCCCTTTGGCCGCCACAAAACGATGAAGCGGATCACCCTTAACATATCGCATAACATAAAAGGGGATTTCTCCGCTGCGTAACACTACATCATCCACCTCAAACAAAAAGGAAGGATTTCCATTTCGCTGAAGGGCGGCCTGAGTCCCCTGAGACTGCAATGTGGTTAGCACATTAATCTCTGATTGCAGATCAAGCGTGTTCTTCCCCATTTTCAGAGCAAATTGCCGATCGGCCTGTGCTTCTTTTACCAAATATACAGTTCCGTTCGCTCCCCGGCCCAGCAAGCGCTGGATGACATAGCTGCTCCGCTTCCACTTGCCCTTGATGACCGTTCCGGGTGCAAGAACGGGATCAGACGACGTAGTCACCGAGCATCCCTTCTCCTTTGCCATAGGATTCTTCCAGATCTTTCTGTTCTCCTAGTGTAACATATCGGTAATAATCAATCACTTGTAAAATGGCAGGACCTGTCGGTGTTGCCCCTTTCATCCGCAAGCGTCCAAATATCGATTTGATCTGGTTAAGCTCAGAGGTCCAACCGATATCCATGACTGCGTCTTCTCCCATTTTTCCGCCCGGAAAATGAAATACAGATATACGGCTGTGTCCACTTCTGGACTGTAAACTGAGCAGCAAATCACGAATGCTGTCCTCTACAGCAGGTAGCTTGGGCTTCATGCTCGCACTTGCATCAATGAGCAAAGCAATCTCCAGGGTGCTTGTTTCTGTCAGCTCATCCATCACCTCAACTACTTGGGCTCGTTTGGCCGGAGGAAGTTCGCCGATATGTTTAGCGCCACCCTCACCCAGAATGTGCGTTAACTCTCTATTAACCGCCTGCTGAATGGTTTGAACCACCGTCTTGCGCGTCATCATCTGCATGGTCTGCGCCAACTGTTTCGTCCCTACGATTTGGCTAAACCCTCCCCCTGCTTTAGCAATTTCTTGAATCTCCGCACTGCCAAGCTCGCCAATAGTTCCATAATCTATGACTCCGGCGACGTTCACTGTAATACCTTCCCGTAAAGCTTGGGCAGCCGCTATGACTGGACTAACACCTACATTCGAGCATCCGTCTGTAATGATCAAAATTTGCTTCATCGTTTTTTGACCTCCGCTTCCTCTTAATCTATCCCGATAGATTCTATCTTTGCCTAATCCGGAACGATTCAAACGAAGGATGCGGATTTTTAAAAACGAATAAGGAATTTCCCGGGCAATGTCGGATTAGCTCACCGTCCGTGGACGTTCCAACCACCTCATGCCAGGTACATGGAGAGTTGCCCACTCTGGGCGGAAGTGATCTATTTTACTAACGACTACTGTCATATCATCATAGATTTGATTTTGTTGGTATCGAATAACCCTTTCTAGTAAACAGTCGGCCAACTGCTGTGGATCTTCGCTTTCAATTTCCTGAATCATGCGTTTCATCCATATTTCCTTATTAACCGCATAACCCGGTGAGTCGTATATACCGTCTGTAATCATAATGAGAATATCACCCGGCTGGAGCTGCAGTGATACCAGATCAATTTCAATATCCTGTATAATGCCAATCGGCAAGTTGCTGGCAGATACAGGAATGACCTCCTCCCCTCTTTTAATAAAACTCGGCGTAGACCCAATCTTCATAAAGGTTGTCTGGGCCGTGTACTGATCAATCAGCGCCATATCGACCGTAGCATACATTTCCTCAGGTGATCGCAGCATCAGGACAGAGTTAACCGACTTGATCGCCAATTTTTCGTCCATACCCGATTGCAGTAATTCCTCCAAAATGTTAAGTGCTGCACTGCTCTCTTGCTGCGCGCGCTCTCCGTTCCCCATACCATCGCTTAAAGAGACTGCAAAAGTCCCGTTCCCTAGCTCCATCATGCTGTAGCTGTCTCCTGAGAAAAAATCGCCTCCTTTGGCGGCACTAGCTACTCCTGTAGCAATCTCATACGTTTTAGCAGAGCCGAACATGACTGTAGCCAAGCCTTGGCGGCGATCTGCCTCCGTTTCGCGCATCACAGCTATATGCTCGTCCAGTATGTCCGACAGAAGTGGAGCAATGATTTTCCGACATTCATCAAATCCCCTTGTATAGGCATGGACAATCTCAATTTCTACCTGACCTGCATCCAGGTTAATGATCTCAATGGATTGAATGGACAAGCCCAGTCTATCAAGAGCCTCCCGTATTTGCTCCTCCTGCCGATGCATGGTCTGCCCTTCCCGCTGAATTTCTCGCGCTAAATCCTCCATGATTTGTGATACACCCGATAGTTGGTCAGCAACAAGCTGACGACTATCGTATACTTGGCGCTTCCACTGCATATTATGTTGGTAGAGGCTATACTGCTGCTTCATCACTTGCAGGACAGCGCCCGTTTTAGCACATGCCTTGCTCCATTGCGGCGGTATCTGATCTGGTTCCAAATCCGGGTTATCCTCAATGGCGCTCATCATTTCCGTCATATACTGATGAGTTTGCATAAACTTGCCGTCCCAGCACTGCTCACACTTGAAGCAGGAGGCACATGTCCCTTCCGCCACCGCATTCATAAAGTGTTCGATTTCACCCTCCGACTTCGTACTCTCACTCGCAGATATCTGATGAAAGCTGCGGGATAGCTGACTGAATACACGGGAAAACTTCGTTACCCGCTCTGCGGTGAGATCGCGGACCCTTTTGGCATACTCATGCTGAGATTTGGCGTGGTCCTGCGTACCGGGAACATAGGTAGAAACCGCTTTAAAGAAACTTTTTGGGGTCATTAAGAATAATAGAATTGCCGCACAGCTCTCCCAGGTTGACGTCAGCACGTCTCCGGTCCCGTCCAAATAGATCGTCAGAATTGAGGAGCCTAGCAGCATCCCAAGCGCAACAGCACCTTTTTTCCCTTCACGCAGCATTCCTGCCAGCAAACCTGCAAAAGCGAGTAAACTCATCTGCACAATTGCAGACATATTGGCCAAGCTTAAAATTAAGCCAGTAATTACACCGACCGATGCACCGAGCGAAGCACCTCCCACCAAAGCAAACACCAAGACCAAATATCGCGACAGTACATGATCGACAGACAATGAATGAACAGTCCATCCTACTGCTCCCGTCATCACAGAGGCTAATAAAATAATAAGACATAAAATTTCCTCATTCTTGAGCTGGCTTGTCTTCTTGCGGTACGTAAACAACGGTATGGCCTGCGTGAACACCAGCGTAAGCATAAAGCTGAGAACCGCATCCGTTCCCACAATGATAAGTTCATACCATGTAAAAGTTGGAGCCATCACGGCGTTAAATAAATTGACCATAAACACAGACAAGAAAACCATAAGCGGGGCATAGGATAATTCCAGACGGTCGAAGGTTCGTAGCCCGCGATAGAGGAGATAAAATACCAGTAGCTCGCCACCAATCATAAATAACGATGGGTAAGGAGCTAACAGGCTGCCTAACACAACTGATACAGCTACAGGCAGCATCAGATCACGCCGAAGAAACGTTATGACCGCAAAATAAGCGAGGGCAAAGGGAGAAAGCTCGTCCAAAATAGTGGCGCGTCCCAGTAGAACTCCCATAGCTGACAATAGCAGCATCCATCTTTGCGCCGTTACCCATTGCACCACTTTATGTGATTCCAGCCGTTTCTTGAGTCTGGAAGACCAACCTTCCGTACGCTCTTTGGATTTGGACTTTCTAGATTTTAACCCCGGAAAATGTACCACGTTCCATTTCTCCATCATGCGTCAGGCACCCCATTCATCAATTTGATGTTCCCATCTTAAACCGGAACGATTGAGAAAGTTTGTCAGAACCTCACGTCTTATTCCAAGAAATTTCCGACAAAAAAACGTTCTGCGCGAAAGGACAGAGCACCACTCTGAACATCAAGCTACGCCCGTATGGAAGCTGATGGAAGAAGCGTCCCGCTCCTCCTTGCATGACCTCTCGATGTCGTCCATCCCGATGCCCAGACTAGCGATTTGCACAGAAGATAGACGGAAAACCGTTGGAGTTTGTCGGACGATTATGTCCTCACGACAAAAAAAACATCCACTTTTCAGCATCGTAGCTCTTATCTTCTTCGTCGAAATTGCGAATCTCATAAATGCCCGTACAACTAACCACTGGATTCAGCGCCGACAGCCGCTGCTTATCGCATCTGTTGTCGGTAGAACGCAAAAAAACCGTAGCAGTCTCTCGACTGTACGGTTTTCCGTGTATGATTGATACGGTTGTCAAAGTGAATTAAACACGCTTCGCGCCGCGTCCTCCGCGTTTACCTTCGGTGTTCTTTTTCAGCGACGAAATGCGTTCCTCACTATCTTTCAGGAAGCGTGACATTTTATCCTCAAATGAAGGTTTACCCGGTGCAGGCTTGAAAGAACGGCCTCCACGATCGCGGTTGAAACCACCGCCACCACCACCGCGTCCTTGACTTGGACCTGAACCTCCACCGCCGAAACGGTCGCCTCCGCCTGGTCCTCCTGTACGCTCCGGTCTTGGAGCTCTTGGGGGACGGGCTTCACTTGCCGGCTTGTCAATCGTTTGCTTAATGGAAAGTCCGATTTTGCCATCTTTGTCAACATTAATGACTTTCACCGTCACAACATCATTAATCTTCAGGTGGTCGTTAACATCCTTAACATAGTTATCGGCGATTTCCGAGATGTGAACGAGACCCGTGACACCTCCAGACAAATCCACAAATGCTCCAAAATGCGTGATGCCTGTCACTTTGCCCTCTAACTTGGTGCCCACTTCAATTGCCATAGAATAAAATGATCCTCCCTTAAAATATACAACCGATTTTTTTGCAAAAAAATCCCGCTGTGGTGATTTGATTATACAAAATGGCGGAACCAAGGTCAACTAAGCATTGGCCCGATAATGTTCCTATTTCTGATCTCCGATGATTGGCGTCTCTTCCGGTTTGTAAAGACCGTACTTGCTTCTGGCAATCTCGCCAATGTACTCAGGGTCCTTGAGACGATTCACTTCGGTTTGAAGCTGTTGTTCCGTTTGTGTAGCAGCTTGCTTCTGCTTTTCCTTCTGGGTGAGCTGTTCACTTCGATCGGCCATAATCATGCCTTGAGAAAAAAAGGTAAAAATTGCCCAACTACCAAAGGCGGCAAGCGATAGCAACCAAATCATGATTCGCCTGCGCCCGCCCGCGTTGGACTTGGACGTAGAAGATGAATGGCGATCTACAGACGAATTACGCATGATACTACCTCCTTCCAAACCATCTTTTCGCTGTGTTTTTCAGTCTGATACCCAGCTTCACAAGCAACAATGGAGTCTTCCAGCGCGCTTTAAGCGGACCGATCAGCCAAAGGATCGGCTTCCAAACCGGCATCAGGATGTATATCAGCATCCTTCCCAGGAACACAATAAGTGCCCATGTCCATCCGACCAGCTTGCGTAACAGCCGATACAGCGCTAACACCGGAAGAACAATCAGGATGCGCAGTATGCTGTTCACGATCAACGTCAGTCTGCGAACTATCTCTAATAACATTACCACAAAACGTTGGGTTGTAACACTAAAGGCCCAAAAATAGAGCCAAACCCCCAAAAGTAGTCCTAAAAAGACATAAAACCGCAGCTCACCGCGATTGCTCGCGTATAGCACACGGAAAATAAACAAAGCCGAGGCCACCCAGTACAGCACGTCCAACATATGAACGCTCCAGCGGGCAAAATGAAAGCGGATGGACAGCACCCGGTAGCTGTCAAACACCACTCCCATGGCTATGCCCGACAACAGCATCCACGTCAACGTCAGCCATTGCGTGTAAGGATTCATTTGAAGATCTTGCCGAATAGGCTTTTTCCGTTTTTGGCCGGGGCCCCGGGCTCCAGGTAGACGAGGGAAGTAATCAGACCTTCAATGGACAACAGCCCCTCTTCTAGACTGAGGTTTTTGATATGTAAATGTTGTCCGCGAATGGTGAGATGGCCCAGCTCGGTCTGAAGCAAAAATTCTTCACTGTCAAAGCTCTCCACATTGCTGACGCCTGAAATATCGAGCTGCTTGCGGCTTTGCATGCGCAGATCATGGTGCTTGGACTTCCCTTGTTCAATCATGGCATGTACCCCTCCTTCTGTTCTTAGCTTATGAAGGAGGCCGTATGATTTAGAACCGCTTTTGCTGTTAATCAGCATATGATGGACGAAACCTCGTCTTCTAAAGAAAAAAAGCACTCCTTCATAAAATAATGAAGGAATGCTTTCATGTACAGTTATGAGAAAATCAGATGTCTCTTACCAGTTCAAACCATTATCCCTGGCAATAGGCTCTTCCTTTACCAAAGTGTACATACTTGCAGCCTCGTCCTTGCGTGTAGTGTCGGCGAGCCGTTCCACTCGCACGGTCACCAGCTTCTGGCCAAACTGGACGGTAATTTCATCGCCTACTTTGACCGCACTGCTCGGCTTGGCTTCGCGTCCGTTCACCAGTACTCTCCCTTGTTCGGAGACGTCCTTGGCAACCGTACGCCGCTTAATCAGCCGCGAGACTTTCAAGAATTTATCAAGACGCATTAGTTAACGGCTTCTTTAAGCTTATTACCGGCTTTAAAAGCAGGAACGGTTGATTCTGGAATTTCAATCGTGTTGCCGGTTTGTGGATTGCGGCCTGTACGGCTGGAACGCTTGCGTGTTTCGAAAGTACCAAAGCCGATCAGTTGCACTTTGTCGCCGCTAGCGAGTGCATCTGTAATTTCACCAAGAACGCCATTCAATACAGCTTCAACGTCACGTTTGCTCAAACCGCTTTTGCTGGAAATATTGTTGATCAGATCTGTCTTGTTCATAAGATAAAAGCCTCCCAAATGTCAAAAAATAATCATCACGTTGCATGTCCATTTATGGAGCAGACGTGAGGTCCAACTGTGGCCGAAGCCCTCCTGAATGTCACTGTAACACGCTTAACTATAAGCTACAGTTATTTTCAGAATTACTACAAGTTATTCTGGCTTGTCCGTAAAAATCCTGCAATGACAGGCGTTTTTTTATTCGACCCCAGTTAAGCCAACATCCTACTACAAAACTCTGCCCATTGGCAAGTCTTCTCCAACTAGGCCTTCTTTCAACCCTGCATATGTCTCATTTTAATGGTCTGTACAGCCAAAAGCGAATATGTGGAATCACGCTTTGCCAAGGAGCTTTTTCGCTTCCTGCCAGTAAGTCTCCATTTCATCTACGCTGCTTTCTTCGGGACGACGCCCTTGCTCGCGTAATTTCTGCTCAATATACTGAAAACGGTCAACAAATTTGCGATTGGTAGCAGACAATGCCTCTTCCGGGTCTACTCCCATGAAGCGGGCTGCATTCACTGCAACAAATAACACATCGCCTAACTCCAGCAGCTGGGCTTCCACGGCATGCCCTTCACGAACCGCTTCCTTCAGCTCAGCCACTTCTTCGTCCAATTTATCGAATACGCCCTCAATGCTATCCCAGTTAAAGCCTACTTTAGCTGCTTTCTTCTGGAGCTTGTACGATTTCATAAGAGCAGGCAGATCACGTGGAACCCCATCCAGCACAGAAGGGTCTGCTGCCGTCGTGCCTTTAAGCCGTTTTTCCTCAGCCTTCATCTGCTCCCAGTTTTGCAGTGCCTCTTCCGCATCATTCGCTTGATTGTCACCAAATACATGTGGATGTCGGAAAATAAGCTTATCATTCAGCCCCTGGATTACATCATACACATTGAAGGTTCCGACTTCCTCTTCCATTTGGGCATGCAGCAAAATTTGCAACAACAGATCGCCCAGCTCTTCCTTCATATGCTCAGGGTCGTCCTCATCTATCGTTTCGATGACTTCATACGTTTCTTCGATCAGATTTTTGCGGATCGACTGATGTGTCTGTTCACGATCCCATGGACAGCCTTCCGGACTGCGTAAAATATCGACAATCTCGTGTAAACGGTCAAAAGAACGCCGTTTCAGCGCCTCATCTTCACTGCGAGGTATGTATACCAAGGATAGATTTCCGTAGCCCTCTACTCGATCCAGCTCGTACAGCGGCACCTTGTGCACCGCTTCCTCACCTTCCACCCCAAGAGCGTGACCGACGTACACCTCATAATCGTCAGGATACCGCTCCATCAGGCACAGCTTTACATCAGATGCTGTGAAGGTGTCATACACCTGTCCGATCAGCGTATGCAACTGAGGCTGGAGCCAGCTGGCATCCAGTGTACCTGCGTCTAACAGCTGGAAACCCTCAATCGGATCAAAACGAAGACGCACAAAAGCTTCATCCAGAAAACTTTCGCCACCCAGAATGTTCAGTTCAATCCCTTGCGCAGGACAACGCTCCTTAAGCAACTGCACCGCTGCTTCCGCCACCATCGGGTGACCGGGAACCGCATAGACGATTTCGCTTCCGTCTGCCGCCTTAGCAGCCATCGTAATCAATTGGCTGGTAATTTCCTCGTATACCTCTGGAAAAGACTCCTTTGTCTCATATACCTCGTCAAACGACTCAAAAGCCACTTCAAACTCATTCAGCACTTGAACCGCAGGATGCTCCTTGGTCCGCAGATACAGCGCTGAAGCGCCCCGCATTTTGTTCAATATCCCTATCGTAAGCTGATCCGGATCCCCCGAACCCAAACCTACGACCGTTAATGTTACGCTCATATTCAATCCTCCGTTTCGCAGAAACAAGGTTCATGCTCGAAAAAATATACGGCCTAACCCCGCTTCCGCTTCCTTTGCTTTGGGATTTACTATACCACAAAGTTGTATAGGCTCATAAAATGGCTGTGCCACTTTCGCGCCCTAAGCCCTATGCCTGGGCTAAGCCAGTACACGCAGCCTACGCAGCACGGCTGCCAGCGGGCGTCCGAGCTTGGGCACCGCCATAAGCTCGGACGCCGTGATCAGCCTCAAGCGTGCGAGGCCGATCACGAACACAACGGCGCCTACGGCTACGCCCAGCAGGCTCTCCGCGGCTGCCGTGGCGCGACCTCCGGCAGCCCATCCCAAGGCACCCAGCACAGCGCTGGTGCCCCACATCGCCGCCCCGGCCGCACCAGCCAGGGCGATAAGCAGTGCCGCCGGCTTGAGCACGCTGGCGGACCAGCTCCCACGCAGGCCTACCAAGCGAGCCAGCAGCACGATGTTGATCACCGCCGCCAGTAGATAGGCGACAGCCCCCGCGATGGCGGCTCCAGCCGTGCCTAGCTGCGGCACGAGCAGCCAGTTTAGCAGCGCCTTGGCTACTGCGGCCGCGAGCATCGCCAGAGCCGGCGCGCGAACCGCGCCGAGCCCTTGCAGCAGCGCAGCCGAGATGATGCTGAGCGTACCGCCAACGGCGGTTAGCGCCATCCAGCGTATGACCTCGCTGCCGGTGTCGTCCGCATAAAGCATCACATTGACGGGCACAGCCAGCACGATCAAGCCTGTCGCAGCGGCTAGTCCCAGCAACCAAAACCAGCGCAGCGATTGCTCGCACTGGCGACGTGCCAGCTCCGTACCGCCGGTCACCCGCGCCTCGGCCAGCGATGGAATGAATAATGCCGACAGTGTAGTGGCAAACATCATGACTAGCTGTACCAGCGGCAGACCTCGGTTATACACGCCAAAGGCCACCATAACCGCAGTATCGTCCAAACCCTCCTGCTTTAACAAGCGAGGTACGGTAAATGTGTCTACTAGGCTAATTAACGGAACGGCTAGCGCTCCAAGGCAAACAGGCAAGGCATAACGCAGCAGCGCCTTTAGCAAGGCACCGTTGCTTTCCGCCGGGTGTAGCTCTCCAGTTTGTGCTTGCACTGTCGCCATGACCGTCCCTTGCCTTCTAAGCCTCTTCCTGTGATTTCGCCAATATAGCAACATGACGACCAAGCCCGCTGCTCCACCTGCTGCTGAACCAAACACTGCTCCGGCGGCAATCATATCCGCCCCCGCTCCTTGTGACAGCATGAGTAGCAGCAGCATAATCATCACGCTTACCCGTATCGCCTGCTCCGTCACTTGGGAGATAGCAGTCGGAAGCATATTTTGCAAACCTTGAAAATATCCTCTCAGTCCCGCCATAACCGGCACGAACAAAAAGGCAAACGCCGCCGCCCTCACCGACGGAATGACGTGAGCATTGTCGATCCATTGACCAATGAGCGGCGCACACGTATACATCAGCACGCCCAGGATTAATCCAAAGACACCCAAGACAAGCGAAGATAGCCGTGCAACCCGTTGCCCTGCTGCCCGGTTTCCCACTGCCTCAAACTCAGCTACAAATTTGGATATTGCAGCCGGAAATCCAGCAGCTGCAATGGTAATGAACAGCGTATAAAAAGGATAAACCGTATTATAAATGCCAAACACGCCGTCGCCGCCGATATTCTGCAGCGGGATTTTTTGCACTGTGCCGATCAGCTTGCTCGCTACTGCTGCCAGTGTCAAAATGACAGCACCCCGTAGCAGCCGCGAAGCGGCGCGATTTTCCTGCATTCTCCGTCTCCACTCCCACCTGAAATATGCATCTTTCACGAGTCCTATTATACCGCCTCTTCTCCCGGAAAGAAAAAAAACCCTGTACAACGCAGGACGGCTTTCGCCATTCTGTACGTCATACAGGGGTGAAACGGGATGTTACTGTTCCATTTGTTTGCCCAGGAAGCCAGCGGCTGTTTCAGCCATTTTGATCTCCATTTCGGACATTTTTACGTTTTCGTCCTTGTTCAACAATACAACGGAACCAATGGGATCACCACCAGAAACAATGGGAGCCGCCACAAAGGACGAGAGTGTTTCTTCGTGGTCTCGCGTTAGCTCATAGGAGCCGCTGGCTGTCTCCAGCACAGTTTTGCGATTATCCATACTACCTTCGATAATGCTACCGATTGGCTTGTCCAGAAACTCTTTTTTAGAGCCTCCAGCCACCGTAATAATGGTGTCCCGATCGGTAATCATTGTAATATGGCCCGTGCTTTCAAACAGGGACTCAGCATATTCTTTGGCGAAATCACCAAGTTCACCAATAGGTGAATACTTTTTCAAAATGACTTCTCCGTCACGATCCACAAAAATCTCAAGCGGATCTCCTTCGCGAATTCTCAAGGTGCGGCGAATTTCCTTTGGAATAACTACCCGCCCAAGGTCATCAATACGGCGAACTATACCAGTAGCTTTCATTTCACATGTTGCCCCACTTTCTCAAGAAGAATTTAGTAAACTACTGACGGTATCGAAAGACGCTTCCACTCCCCCAGAAGCGGTCACGAAGAACGTCACGGTCATGGTGTTTATGGTGATATCTGACCATAGTATTCATCTGTTCCCAATTCCTTATGCATGTTCAGTTATTTACCTTCGTTTGTAGCTCCATCTTTGGCTGTTCCTGCTTTGGTATCGCCCGTACCGTTTGTTGTTGCGCCCGGTGTAGTTGTGCTACCAGCACCGGAAGTTGCACCGCTTTTCTCTTGCGTAGCTGGTACCTTCGGCAGATTGATTTTCAAATCAAGCTTCGTCAAATCATTTTCGGTAAAGTTTTGGATACTTTCCCCGGCCAATTTATTTTTCAGGGCAGCCTTTTCGTTATCTTTCAATTTATCAAACGTTGGCTCATTGCGGGACTCCACTTTGATCACGTGATATCCGTATTCCGTTTCCACTGGCTCACCGATTTTGTTAATCGGTTGAGTCTCAGCGGCCTCTTTAAAGGCAGGTACCCATTGCGCTACGGATGCATTCTCATACAGACCTCCGTTAGACGCAGAACCTGGGTCTTCTGAATACTTCTTGGCAATCGTTGCAAAATCGGCTCCTCCGTCCAGCTTCGCCTTCACTTCTTTAGCCAGCTTGAGGGCATCCTCTTTTTTGCGCTGTTTCTTCGTTTTAGGATCTTCGAAGTTAATTAATACATGACGCACGGTTGCTGTTGTGAATTGATCTTTATTTTTCTCAAATTCCTGTTTTAGCTGATCATCTGTTACTTTGTTGGTTTCGCTGTTGATTACCGTCATTACACGCGTGAAGTAATCTTTCACACCTTGTTCGGTCAGTTTTTTATCACTCAGAAATGTCTTGAACTTATCTTCTCCGACTGACTTTTTATACTGCTCCAGCTGTTCGTTCCCTTGTTTGGCACCCTGCTCCTTGGCTTTGTCGTCCGCTTTGGCCGCCAGAAGCTTGTACACCACTTCCTGCTTTACAATTTGCTCCCGTACCTGATCCGAAGCTAACGCAGACTCATATTCCGGGTAAAGGAATTTCATCATGCTAATTTCTTGGTTGAACTCATTTTCGGTAATGGTTCCACCCTTATAGGTCACGACAACCTTGCTGTTGTCCTTCGGTTCATCCTTGACCTTGTTCTCATCCGCTTGCTTCGTACATGCTGCCAGCACGGATATAGCTAGCAGCGCTGCCATTCCCAAGGAGAGCATTCTCCAAGGTTTTCTTTTATTTAGTTGTGGCATTTTGCAGTTCCTCCTTCAATGTGAATGCTTCTTTCAATGCACTCAAAAATTGTTCCAGCAGTTCTAGCAACTGTGGATCATCTAGACCTTTGCCCTTTATGCGTGCGCTCATAGAAGTGCCCTGTTCAAATTGTACACGTCTTTCAAAGCGATTGCCAATCTCGGCAAGTTTAGCAGTCTGTACCGCCTGCTGGCGCCCTTCATGGAATTTCAACACTATATTTTCATCGCGCTGCACTATGGACTCGATGCCATACATGCGTCCATATACCTTGAGACGAGCCACGGCTAGCAAATGAAGCACAGCCTCTGGCAGATCACCAAATCGGTCGACCAGTTCATCTTCCAGTTCGGAAGCCTCGTCAAAGGTGCTGACCGCTGCAACTTTTTTATAAATCTCAATCTTCTGGATGCTGTCATAAATATAGTCTCCTGGGAGGTAAGCATCGACGCCTAAATCAATCGACGTACTCCAATTCCGGTTGGACTGATCCTCTTCTCCAAGTACGCTGACTTTACGTTTATTAATTTCCTCAGCCAGCATCTGCGAGTAAAGATCAAAACCGACGGATGCGATGAATCCATGCTGCTCGGCGCCAAGCAAGTTACCCGCTCCGCGGATGGACAAATCGCGCATTGCAATCTTGAAGCCGGAGCCCAGCTCCGTAAATTCTTTAATCGACTGAAGGCGCTTCTCCGCCACTTCCGTGAGCACCTTATCCCGCTGGTACGTGAAGTAAGCATAGGCAATCCGATTGGAACGACCTACACGCCCACGCAGCTGATAAAGCTGGGATAGCCCCATTTTATCGGCATCATGCACAATGAGTGTATTCACATTTGGGATATCCACGCCGGTTTCGATTATGCTCGTACTGACCAGCACATCATATTCGCCATCCAGGAAATCCAAAATAGTTTTCTCCAGTTCGGTTTCGGACATCTGTCCGTGACCCACGCCCACCTTGGCCTCCGGTACGAGCGCATTGATCTCTGCTGCCATCTCCTGAATTCCCTGCACGCGATTATACAGATAGTACACCTGCCCTCCGCGTGCCATCTCGCGTTCAATGGCCTCACGAACTAGAGTCTGGCTGTGCTCAACCACATAGGTTTGCACTGGAAAACGGTTTTCCGGTGGCGTCTCAATGACTGACAAGTCACGTACACCCAGCATGGACATATGCAACGTACGCGGAATAGGTGTTGCCGTTAATGTCAGCACATCTACGTTCGTTTTCAGCTTCTTCAGCTTTTCCTTGTGGGTTACGCCAAATCGCTGTTCTTCATCGACAATCAGCATTCCCAAGTCCTTAAACACCAGATCCTGCGACAACAGACGATGGGTACCAATGACAATATCGACCGTGCCTTGCCGGACCCCTTTAATCGTCTCATTCTGCTCTTTGCGCGAGCGGAAACGGCTCAATACCTGAATATTGAACGGATACCCTGAAAAACGTTCACGGAACGTCTCATAGTGTTGTTGTGCCAAAATTGTCGTCGGTACCAGCACCGCTACTTGTTTGCCTTCAATAGCAGACTTAAAAGCAGCACGAATAGCAACTTCAGTTTTGCCGTAACCTACATCACCGCATAGCAAACGATCCATCGGGCGACTCTGCTCCATGTCCTTCTTAATCTCTTCAATGGCCCGAATCTGGTCACGTGTCTCATCATACGGGAACATATCCTCAAACTCTTGTTGCTCCGGTGAATCCTTTTCAAAAGCAAACCCTGGCGCCGACTGTCGTTCTGCATATAGCTTGATCAAGTCATCCGCAATATCCTGAACCGAGCTGCGCACCTTACTTTTAACCCGTGTCCACTCATTGCCACCCAGTTTATAAATCTTGGGTTCCTTGTCCTCTGAGCCGACATATTTCTGAATCAGATCAATTTGTTCAATCGGTACAGACAACTTATCTCCACCCGCATAGAGGACATGCATGTAATCCTTATGGATACCGCCAACCTCCAGCGTGCCGATCCCCATGTACTTCCCGATCCCGTGATTTTGGTGTACGACGTAGTCGCCCACCTTCAGCTCGCTATAGCTCTTAATCCGTTCTGCATTGTCCACATGCCGCCCCTGCTTACGTGCTTTCCGCTGCTTCTGGGAAAACATTTCACCCTCAGTGATGACTGCCAGATGAATAGACGGCATTTCAAAACCGCTTTGCAGATTGCCGATAGCCATCGTCGGCTCATCAATACCATAATCTTCAAGCACTCGGCGCATCCGATCCAGACGTTCATCTCCACTCGCCAGCATCATAACCTGTGTGCCCGCTTTGCGCCAACGATCCATCTCCGCCTTGAGCACATTCATTTGGCCATGGAAATCCTGCATGCCTCGGCAGATGAAGTTCAAAATATTTTGTGGCTGGGTATGAGGAACCTGACGGAGGAAAATCGACAGGAACAACGTCTGAAATCTCCGGTTGTACAGCAGATTGTCCGCGTCATCTGACAGTTCTAGCTGCGGTAACGTTTTACCGTTTTGAAGCAAATGCAGATTCCATTCCGACTCATCTCGTTCCAGTTGCTTGGCTGTTTCCAGCATACGTGCCGGTTCATCAATAATCAGAATCGTATCTTCCGGCATATAGTCTGCTAGGGTTTTACGTTCAGGATACAGCAGGGAGATATATTTATAGATTTCGTCAAAATACACATGCTCTCGCAGCAACTCAATTTCACGATGAATCTCTTCTTTCAGGTGCTGCTTAGCTTGACGATCCGTCATTTTGCCCAGCTGCTCCTCCAACAAAATAGCAGCGGCATCCGCCGCCTGGCCCATACGCTGGTTATTCGCAATAACTTCCTTACACGGTGTTACAGTAACGTCCTGAACCTTTTCCACCGAGCGCTGATCTTGCGGATCAAACTTACGGATCGAGTCAATTTCATCGTCAAACAGCTCCACACGATAGCCCCAACGGGTTGTCATTGGATAAAAATCAATAATTCCTCCGCGTACGCTCATCTCTCCACGTGATTCCACACGCTCTACACGCTGGTATCCCATCTCGACCATATGTAGCAAAAACGCTTCCAGCTGAATCGTTTCGCCTTCTTTCAGCTCAATACGAGCCTCACGCCATGTTTCCGGAATTGGCAGTAAACGTCGGACACCAGAAAACGGCACGACAACAATCCCACGAAAACCCTGGGCGCAGCGTATCAATACATCAATTCGTTGGGACAATGTCTCTGGACTAGATATTGCTGCTTCAGCAGCTACCAGCTCATTAGCAGGATACAATAAAACCTGATCAGGAGAAAGCGCTTCCTGTAAGTCATCTGCTATTTTTTGAGCGGCAAACATATTGTGCGTCATGACCATTAACGGTCGTCCGGTATCTTCGGCAAGCGCGGCCATCAGTACCTGTCGGGAAGAGCCTGATAAACCTGATATCAGTTGTTCCTTCATCCCTGATGATATGCCTGCTGCAATGGATGCATAATCAGCATCCTTCGTAAAAGCCTGAATAAGTGCTTGTAACAAAAAAGGCACCCCTTTATGCTTATAAATAGTTACATGTAAACCGAAAAAGAAGCCTCAGCAATGCTGCCAAGGCTCCATAAGCGGAATTGCCGCTTCACCTCTCAAGCTGGTACATCCTACCAGTTGAATACCTGTTATTGGAGCGGATTAACGAGCAGACTCAGCTCTGGATTATTCTCCAATGCCTGACTGCAATGCTCGCAAATGACTTTGACGGTCACTTCACCACCCGAATTATACGCTATTATATCTCTACGTTCGGCAGGGGTCAAGGAATGGAAGCCCAACCTTTCTTCGGTTATTGCTGCGGAATCAATTCGTCCCAAGAAAGTTCGACAATGTCTGCATACATAATTAACAATCATGTAATGTATATGCCTCCTGAAAGTTTTCTATACCTTTCAGTATGTCCAACAATCTTCCATTTAAGCCCGTCTGCCTACGTCTGAACTTACTTGTTGAATTCAGCCATCGTCCGTTCAAACGGATGACTCAAGCTATGCTCTAAGGCGTTGCACGTGTCCTCGATCATTCCGGCCAGTAATTCTTTTTCCTTCTTTGGAAAGGTACCCAGAACATAATCGACAATAGCATGTCCAGGCTCCGGGCGGGAAATGCCCATACGTATCCGATTGAAGGACTGCGTGCCGGTATGCTGAATGATCGATTTAATGCCGTTATGACCGCCTGCGCTACCTTGATAACGCAATCTTATTTTACCGACTTCTGTATCCAGATCATCGTACACGACAACCAGATCTTCCATATCGGCCTTATAGTAGTCCATATAAGCACGTAGAGACTCGCCTGATAGATTCATATAGGTCATTGGCTTAATCAGTACGGTTTTCACGCCACCAATGTGGCCCTCTCCAATCAATGCCTTGCATTTGCTTTGGTTAATCTGGATGTTATGACGCGAGGCAAGAGCATCCAATGCCATAAATCCGACATTATGTCTCGTTTTCTCGTATTGGGGACCGGGGTTGCCCAATCCTACAATCCACTTCATAACCTTGACACCCTCTTTCACAGTCTGGATTTTTTGGTAAAATAGTTGTATTGAGGATTTTGCAAAAATCTAATAAGCGACTTTCAATGAACAATATATAGATCGAAATGGTCTAGTTCGTCTATATATTGCACTTTAGAGCGACTGGAATCGAATTTTGCAAAGTCCTGGTATTGAATAGGAAGGTGCGTGCCGGTATGCTCAATCAAGGTGATATCCTCTTATATGACAGCCATTTTCTATATCATTTAAAACATTCCGTTCCTGTCCAGATATATGACGGGAATGTACATATTCAGATTGGCATCGTTGCGCGTTTTAATGAGCATTTCGTCGAAATAGAGGACACACTATACAATCGTCAACGCTTCACATTCATATCTCGCCCAGGCTTTTAGCCTGACATGCTGATAGGGGTTACCTTTTCCATATGGAAAAGGCAACCCCTTTTTTAATGAGCCAGCGCTTATTCGATTTCAAACAGTTTGCTGATCGACAATTCTTCATGCACACGGATGATAGCTTCTCCCATTAATGGAGCCACAGACAATACCTTCAGCTTGCTTGTCGGATTCGGGTGGACGATCGGGATCGTATCCGTCACAACCACCTCTTTTAATGGCGAATTCTCCAGTCTTTCCATAGCAGGACCGGAAAGCACAGCATGTGTACAACACGCATACACATCTTTTACGCCGCCTTCTTTAAGCGCATTTGCACCTAATACAATCGTTCCGGCTGTATCAATGATATCATCAATTAAAATAGCCGTTTTACCCTCAATGTTCCCGATGATGTTCATCACTTCACTGACATTTGGCTCTGGACGACGCTTATCAATAATAGCGAGCGGCGCACTCAGGAAGTCCGCCAGCTTACGAGCACGAACAACCCCACCATGATCGGGTGAAACGACAATCGGGTTCTCAATTTGCTTGGAACGGAAATATTGGGCCAGAATTGGCGCTCCCAGCATATGATCCACTGGAATATCAAAGAATCCCTGAATCTGCATCGCATGCAAATCCATGCTGATCACGCGGTGAGCTCCCGCTTTTTCAATCAAGTTAGCGACAAGTTTCGCTGTAATCGGATCGCGTGAACGAGCTTTACGATCCTGACGAGCGTAACCGTAATATGGCATAACGACATTGATACTTTTGGCAGAAGCGCGTTTAAGTGCATCAATCATAACCAATAACTCCATCAAGTTGTCGTTAACCGGCAGACAAGTTGACTGCACAATATACACATGGCAGCCGCGTACGCTTTCGGACAGCTTAACCTGGATTTCACCGTCACTAAACGATGTGGTATGGGATTCCCCCATTGGGATGCCGATGTAGTCCGCAATCTGGTGGGCTAACTTCGGATTGGAGTTACAAGTAAATATTTTGAGTTTGGAATCGCAATAAGTCATTAATAGAAACCCTCCGTGCTGGTTCATTCATTACAGATTCAACAGCTTGCTGATTAGGTCATTCCGATCTTTTCTTCTTCGCTTTGGCACGTGCGCGGATTTTGTCCGCATATCCGGCTTTGTTCTCTTGACGTGGTCTGGCAATGGCCAGATCGTTATCAGGGACAGCATGTGTTACAGTGGAGCCTGCTACAACATAAGCACCTTTTCCAATCTTAATCGGGGCGATCAGATTCACGTTGCTGCCAATAAAGGCATCGTCTTCAATTTCTGTAATGGATTTATTATATCCATCATAATTGACCGTTATTGCCCCGCAGCCAATATTTACGTTTGTACCCACCTTGGCATCACCGACATAGCTCAAATGAGACACCTTGGAATGATCTCCAATGGTCGCATTTTTCACCTCAACAAAATCACCAATTTTCACATGTTCGCCAAGCTTCGCGCCTGGACGCAGATAAGCAAACGGCCCCACAGATGTACTGCTTCCCACTTCCGCTTCGTTCAACACCGAATGTTTTACCGTTGCGCCTGAATGGATAATCGTATTCTGAATCTCAGCCTGCGGACCAATCACACAATCTTCTCCGATTTGTGTTTGACCATGCAGCCATGTGTTCGGGTACAGTACTGTATCGGAACCAATAACAACCTCGCTCCCGATATAGGTAGAAGACGGATCAATGACAGTGACACCATTCAGCATATGCTTGCGAACGATGCGCTCACGCATATAACCCTCAGCTACCGACAAAGCGACTCTGTCGTTAACACCGATGGATTCAGACACATCATCTGTCAAATACGCCTCAACCTGCTCACCTTCACCATGCAAAATACCAATGACATCTGTCAGGTAATATTCCTGCTGTGCATTGGTGTTCGTTACCTTGTCCAGCGCTGCAAACAGCTTGGCATTGTCAAAGCAGTACGTTCCCGTATTGATCTCCCGGACAGCATCTTCCTCAGGTGAACAATCTTTCTGTTCCACGATCTTGAGCACAGCCCCGGAAGCATCACGGATAACTCGTCCATATCCTTTCGGGTCGTCCAACTCAGCGGTCAGAATCGTCGCAGCCGCCCCACGGCTCTCGTGCAGTTGCACCAAGCCCTCTAGCGTTTCTGCTGTGATCAAAGGAGTATCCCCACAAATGACAATGGTTGTACCTTTTTCCTGAGCGAGCAAGTCCTTGGCTTGTTTGACAGCATGGCCCGTTCCCAACTGCTCTGCCTGAAGCGCATATTCTGCCGACGGCCCCAAATAAGACTGTACCTCCTCTGCCCCATGACCCACGACGACTACACTTCGGGACACACCGATTTCACGAACCGTGTCGAGCACATGCCCGACCATCGGTTTTCCGCACACCGGATGCAGAACTTTATATAATTTGGATTTCATACGTTTTCCCTGCCCTGCGGCAAGAATGACTGCCAACCTTTCCAACAAGTCCAACCTCCTATCCTGAAAATAACAGTTACCCCTTGGCTAAAACGTTAATTCCCAGATCAGATTTTGCTTAACTTTTCACAATCCTCCTGAAAAATAACGGCGAACCTTTGGTTAATGGCTATTTTTTCAGGCCAGCTTGTGCTGGACATACATCCCCGGGACGCATCGCTGCCTAGTCCCTGTCTTATGAAAAAGCCGCTTCGGCAGCCCGGATGGCTCCAAGTTGCCTTAAAACTGACTGTTAACTCACTAAAGAATATATCTCATTCCAGACAAAAAGAAAAGAGAGCCACAGTTAGTGGCTCTCTTTTTCTTTTGTACCCCAATCCTGCTTTAGGCGAATTAAGCGCCTTCTTCAATAGCAACTTCTTCATCCACAGCTGCACGTTCGTACTCAGTCAATACAGCAGCTTGGATCTTCTCACGGGTTCCTGAAGATATCGGGTGAGCGATATCGCGAAACTCTCCGTCTGGAGTTCGTTTGCTTGGCATAGCTACGAACATCCCGTTATTACCGTCGATAACTCGGATGTCATGAACAACAAACTCATTATCAATCGTAATGGATGCAATCGCCTTCATTCTTCCTTCTGAGTTCACTCGGCGGAGTCTAACATCCGTAATCTGCATGTGTGTTTCACCACCTTTTTCCAAATAGGACTTGGTGTATACATTCCACACAGCAGTTCGAAATCCTTCTTTTTTTCGGCAATTCGTATCCTAAATTCAGGTAATTTTTTTGAAAAGATTTCTTTTCGACATATTTAGGTATTTTATGATGGATTGTGACAATTTACTGCCCTGTTCACTCATCAAAATAATTGCCCAGCTTGACTGTAATTTGCTTGCTTCGAGAATCGACTGCGGTCAGATTCGCCAGTGAAATATAATCGTGCAGCAGGCGCTCTTCGTTCTCCACCTCGCCTGATTCTACCAGCACACCTACACCGGCCACCTCAGCATCGAACTCAGCCAACAAGTCGACCATTCCCTGAATCGTGCCACCGGCCTTCATAAAATCATCTACGATGAGCACACGCGATTTCTCACGCATCGCACGTCTGGATAAAGACATCGTATGCAGGCTCTTTTGTGATCCTGAAACATAATTAATACTTACAGCCGAGCCTTCTGTCACCTGATGATCACGCCGTACGAGAACGACTGGCAAATTCAGCTGTGCTCCGGTTGCATAGGCAAGTGGAATACCCTTGGTCTCCACCGTCATAACCACATCAATCTGACGATTGGCAAAAGCGGTCGCAAATATTTTACCAGCTTCGTTCATCATCGCAGGTTGGCCCAGCAAATCGGACAAATACAGGTATCCTCCCGGTAATATGCGGTCAGGTTGCTCCAGTTGCCCACATAGGTCGTTCGCAAACGCAAGCGCATGCTGCTTGGAAAGCCTCGGGATCAGTTTCACGCCCCCTGCCGCTCCCGCCAGCGTCAGAAGCTCGCCAGTACCCTCATCCTCAAATACTTCCTTGATGATGGCCAAATCCTCGCTTATGGACGACTTAGCTGCCCCGTAGCGATCCGCAAAATGAGTAAGAGGCACCAGCGTATGCGGCCGTGACAATAAAAATTGCGTCATTTCCACCAATCGTGAGCTTCTTTTAAGTTTTTTCACAACAATTCCTCGCGATCTATTCTCCTGCCGCCCGCTTTGTACAGTAAAGCACCGGCGGACTGGCCGGTTGCTGGCGGAATGTAAGTGATATAGTAAAATCCGAATATTTAATAGTAAATATATCATCTTCGTACGTATTTGTACAACAATTACCACTATAATAAGAAAAAATTATCTAAAATCAGGTCAAAAGTCGTACTGCGTACACATCTTTACAAAAACCTCTTAGTCCATTATAAATCCGTGGCACTTTGGCTTCCTTCGATACCAGTCCGAACACCGTAGGTCCACTACCTGACATCAGCACACCGTCTGCTCCTAAGCGGATCATGGAACTTTTAAGATGCTCTACCTCTGGATACAGCTTTAGTGTTACATCCTCAAGTACATTCCCCAGCGCGTTGCATACTTCGGTAAAAGAAGCGTTGCGGATTGCATGCTCCATCTGACGGGCAGACGGGTGGTGCGTAATCTGATCTGCTTTGACACGACCATATACTTCAGCCGTCGACACATTAATCGGCGGCTTCGCAAGGATCACCCAGCATTGTGGCGGATTCGGAAGTGGCTTGAGCAGTTCTCCGCGTCCGCTCGCTAAAGCTGTACCCCCTGTAATACAGAAAGGTACATCTGAGCCCAACTCAGCACCCAGCACCCTTAATTCTGCATCCGAGATGCCAAGCTTCCATAGCTTGTTCAGTCCACGCAGCGCTGCGGCAGCATCACTACTTCCACCCGCCAACCCTGCCGCCACCGGGATATGCTTATCCAGATGGATGTGGACGCCCGTAGACACGTTATAACGTTCTTTGATCAGACGCGCAGCCTGAAAAGCCAAGTTCTTTTCATCCAATGGTATGTACCCGGCTTGACTTGAAATAATAATGGTATCACGCGGTAACTCAGACATCGTCAATCGGTCAGACAGATCGACCATGGTCATAATCATCTCGACCTCGTGATAGCCATCGTCCCGCTTACGTAGAACATCAAGCATTAAATTGATTTTCGCCGGTGCTTTTTCATATATTTTCAAGGCGTTCACCCACCTTCAACTTTTCCCTCAAGACAGCTTAACATATTATATCAGACTCAGCGTGTCAAGTCATGAGGTTCAAAAAAGCGGAGATGACCCGGTCTAATCCCGGATATCCCCGCTTTTCATCAGCACCACCGATGGCTACGATTTGCGGGAAGCTGCCTGCTCGGCAAGTTGGATAGCCCGCTTGACCATATTGCCCGCATCCTTGGCTTTAATGCCTCCCCAGCCTTCTTCCTTGACCGTGTCGTAAAACCCAAGATCTTTGGCTAGCTCGTACTTTAGCTCCTCCGACATGACACTCCGTCTTCTTCGGCTCATACATACGCCTCCTTCGGCAATGGAATAAGGAAGATCATTCCCGGCTTAGTATGTGCAGAGATGTCATGCTTCATCCTGCTCTGTATATACAAAACGGCCCCGTCATTTGAAATGACGAAGCCGTCGTTAAACCTGCAAAGCTGGTATAAATCACGAAATCAATTAAGGTGTTTCAAAATATTCGACTACACTTGTATGGGAGTCGGGATCATATACGCTGACTTCCACCGACTCGGTAAGAATGTCAGCATAGCTGTAGGAGACACGTTTAAACGTCTGTTGCTCCTGATCCAGCTTGACGATAAAAACAGAAGGGTACGTTTCTTCCAAGACACCAGTTCGTTCGACGGTCTTACGGCGTCCGCCGTTAGCCCGCAGCAAAATTTTTTGCCCTACATGTGCGTCGAGACTGCGTTTGATTTCCAACAGCGTATTTTTAGCCATTGCCTAACGACCACCTCTTTCCTTGTCCATTATAACGAATTTTAGAGGGATTGTCAAATCAAGCTAAATATTATAGCAACACGAAAAATAAGTTGTCAATTTAATTTTTTGCGAACAGGAATAATTTATATAAAAAATGACAAAAAGCCTCTGAAAGCAGAGGCTTTTTGTTCAGATTAATCCTATTGGCACATTTGAATCCTAGATTGCGGAAGGCGTTACTTTAAGCGTAGACAAATTTTCAAGCTTCGGCAGGCCGATGCGATAGCTTCCCCTAGTTTCAATTCCACCCACTCCGCGACTGCCGCTGATTGTCTGGTGAAACAGGTCCCCCATGTTGACCGTATCACGGATCGAAGTAAAGGCCGCCTTGGCAGCCACGTAAACGGGGTCCAGCGCGTGAATCAGGATACGCCCTGGTGAGCTGGCGAAGTTCGCCCCCGCACGTAGCAGCGCCTCAAAATGGGACTGGCACGCCCCTGCTACAATCGTCAGCGAATCCAGATGACGTTCATATTGTCTTGCTACCTGAATCGCCGCCACAAAATTTTGCGAATTTTTATAACTTTTCAAGCTGTACAAATCGTAAGGCTGTGGCTGCTTCAGCACACCGTCATGTCCGGTAATGACTACGATATCTGGACGGATACGGGGAAGCAGTCGGTACAACGTGTCCGCCATTGCCGATTCGTGAACGTGATGTCCCTCTGCAGGAACACGGAGCTGTTCATATAAACTGAGACATTTTTTCAAATAGCCGGGATCTCCATCCAGATGAAGAACCTTTCCCGGCATTTCAAAATACGTTGACTCGACCGGATCACTCCAGTCCCCAACCAGAGCTGCCTGACTACGAGCAGCTTGCTGCTGACGTGCCCGTTGCAACAGATTAAGAGACTCACCAGCCTTAATGTGGGCCTGCTGAGTCTTACCACTAATCTGGTCTGCAGGCACTCTGACCAGATCGTTCACCGGGGAATCGGCCAGCAGCCGAAATTCTATTCCCTTAATGATCGCTTTATCCCGCTGGATGTCCTCAACACGAAACGTGACATCTCCGCCGTACGATTTCCGAACGACCAAGTCTCCTAAACTCATCACACTGTATCACCCCTCCTATATCGTATGGGTGAATGCACAGTTTGGTTCCAGCTTAGGATATACCTGCCTCCAACAGCACAGCGCTGAGACGCGCAAATTCCTCAATACTTAGCGTTTCTCCTCGACGCGAGGGTTCAATACCAGCTCGTTGCAACAACGGCTCCAGCGTGTCCCTGTTCTCTTTGGTGAAGAAACGGCTTTTTAAGTTATTGGAAATGGTTTTACGACGCTGGGCAAAAGCAGCATGAACCACTTCAAAGAAATGCTTCTCATCCACCACTTCCACTGGAGGGGCTTCCCGTACACGCAATCGGATGACTGCAGACTCCACATTCGGCTGGGGAATAAATACTGTATTCGGCACAATACAGACTAATTCAGGTTCGCTGTAATATTGCACTGCAATGCTCAGACTGCCGTAATCCTTCGTCCCAGGAGACGCAGCCATGCGCTCAGCCACTTCTTTTTGGATCATAACAACGATATTCTCCAAAGGGAGCTTGTCCTCCAGCAGCCTCATCAGAATCGGTGTAGTAACGTAGTACGGTAGATTAGCCACAACACTTACTTTGCTCACGTCTGCAAAATCGGCTGCGAACACCTCGCGCAAATCCAGCTTCAGCACGTCTCCATGACGTACCTTCACATGCTCGTAAGGGGCCAACACTTCTTCGAGAATTGGCAGCAGCCGCTGGTCAATCTCGACAGCGGTAACTGCCTTGGCCGATTGGGCCAGCTTCTCGGTCAAAGCACCAATCCCAGGACCGATTTCAAGTGCGCCCTTTGTCTCATCCAATCCGGCAGCATTTACAATCTTATTGAGAATATTCTGATCAATCAGGAAATTTTGTCCCAAACTCTTTTTGAACGAAAAACCGTGCCGTTGAATAATGTCCTTCGTACGCCGCGGTGTTGCTATATCTTGAATCCCTGTCATATAGATATCACAATCCTTCACTTTCAATTTGTGCCAGCGCCCCGGCAAATTCCTCGCGGCTGATCTGAAATACAGAGAGCCGTTTATGTAGCTGCTTTCCGTTACAATAACCAATACCCAGCACATTCCCTAAGGCCATACGGCGTGCAGCAGCATTGGGATGGGTGATGAGTCCAGCATCAATCAGGTCCGCCCACTCAATCAGCGGGTCGGCGCCTTCCACTGTCGTATGGACCCGTGCAAGAGCGTGTCTGATCGCTTCCGGTGAGGCATTCTCCACGCCAATATCTCCTTTGCGCGTCGCTTCTGCCTCGGGTATAAAGGCCTGCTTGCAGCCAGGCACCTTGGAAGCGATAATCTTACGGATGCGCTCCCCTGCATGATCAGGATCGGTTAAAATGATGACCCCCCGCCGCTCCTGCGCCAATGCAATTTTACGCAGCGTCATTTTATTAATGGCTGAGCCGCCAGTTTCTATCGTATCCGCTTCAACAGCGCGGCGAATGGCCACCGTATCATCCCGGCCCTCTACCACGATCACTTCCTTGATCATTTGCGTTTCCCTCCACTGCTACAAAGCAAGCTATATTTATCTTTCCCTGCTTTTGAAAACAAAATAAGAAGAGGATATCCTCTTCTTAGCATGGCATAACTATGTTGTTAATACTATCGCATTGCCCTCAACATACACAACCTGTTTTAGTTGATTTCAGGCTTTACGGGTCCGATAACATATACGGTTTTACCGTGCTTACGACCAAATTGGTTGGCTCGGCTTAAACTCTCATAATACACATCGATTTTGTGACCTTTAATCGCGCCACCGGTATCCTCCGCACGGCGGAAGCCCACCCCTTCGATATAGACCCACCAGCCGATTGGGATTACACTCGGATCGACAGCGATGGTGCGTCCTTCCGTGACACGTGCGCCGGATGCAGTACGTGTACCGATCCCTGGCTCCTGTGAGGAATACGCCGTCATGGAGACATTTTGTAAAACTTTGCTATATTTAAAATTTACGCCTGCTTTACGGACAGCACTGCCCGAACTAACCATTGTTGCCTTAACCGCATCATTGGGACCGACGGAAGCAGCAAGAACGACCGGTTTTTTCTTCGTTCCTACAGCAATGACCTTATCCACACGATTCTGTGCAACTTCCTTGTTTACCAGCTGTTTGGATACCAACTTTCCATCATGGTATACCTTTTGAACGTGCTGGACTACCACACCCGATTTGCCGCTTTGAATGACCCGATTATCGCCTTTATAAAGACTCGGATCGGCCGTTTTGATGACCTGATAAGGCACCTGTTTTTTCTGTTCGACCTGCTGTTTCTTCACACGGACGATTTTTATGTCCATGTTAGACGAAACAGAGGCATCCAACGCAGGATAAACTTTATCCGTTGAGGATAATTTATAGCCCGAGGTACGAATGGCACCTTCTACTGTATTTTCTGTTGTGTACAGCTTTTTCGTCTCATTGCCTGAAGATACTTTAACTTGATTGGCACGTTTAATGACTACGCGATCCCCATCCTGTACTGCTCCATTTAGCGGCATGGAAACTGTATCATGCGGCTGAAGTGAAATGGAATGCTCGCTCAGCAAATCTTGAAGCTTGGATTCCCGGGTTTCTACCGCAGATGCCTTGCCATCGATGACAAAAAAGACTTGTTTTTTAGATTGCGTGTACATCAGAATTGAAATCATAATCGTTAGCGCGATTAGAAAAATAGCAACCAAGGCAGCCTGGCGCACATTCTCTTGCTTCCAACGCAATACGTAAGACATGCTGGATGAGCGTGACTCATGGGTCTCCTCTTTTTGGAAAATGCCCATTTCCTCCGTCCTCCTTACATAGCCCGCCGTCTGGAGTAAGACATAGTTGAGATTTGACGTGACTATAACAGATTTTCTACAAGACAAGCCCAAACTGCGACTGTCCTGCACCATGTACCCGTCTTCGCGGCATGCTGTCCTCCCCTGTTTAACCACAGTATGATGACAGATTTTCTTTTATTCACAACAAAAAAAGCCAGAGAAAGAGACTAGAGAGCTCTTTCGTGGCTTCCGGCATGTGTGAATATGCGGGAAAACTCATGCACGAGATGGCTTCTCTCTTGTTACGCTTACGGGGTTAGCTGTCGGGTTCGGACGTAGAGAGTCGCCCTAGCTTGGGTCAACCGCTCATGGCGGTCGCCTTCACATTCACCCCGAAGACCCAGAAAGAAATCGAAATACGGCTCCTCCACCTATTCAATCCCATCCTGGAAAAGAATTTCGGTCGAGCCGGCTGGCGGAAGAGACGTTCCCTTCTTGCACATACGCCGGACGTACTGTAAGCCATATCGGTTCCCCCGTTCCCTGTAAAAGGGACTCAGCGAGACTGGTTCATGAAATGACTTGTTGATGTTTACATTCAAACAACAATTCACTGAAAAGATGATATCTTGTTTCTATGCATGTTGTAAAGCAGGTTTCAAGTACATTTTTTAAAATATTCGGTTAAAATATTGTAATATTCTCGAGTTTCCTGCAACAAATTCATGATTAGCTTCGTCTATCTCTTTATTTTGATCGATTTCTTCACTTTTTCATTGAATGTCAAATCGTTCCAAGGCATTTTGGGTCGTTATTGACACTAATTCCTCCACTGTAATTCCCTTGATTTGGGCTGCGGCCTCTGCTACCAGTCTCACATGTGCGGACTCATTTCGCTTCCCGCGGAACGGATGCGGCGTCAGGTAGGGAGCGTCCGTTTCAATGAGTAGACGATCCAGCGGCACCTGTGCGAGCACCTCTTTTGGCTGCTTGGCATTTTTGAACGTTATTGGACCACCGAAGGAAAGGTGAAATCCCATATCCAGCACCATTTTGGCAGTCTCCCAGCTACCCGAAAAGGAGTGCATGACTCCGCCAATCTCACTCGCTTTTTCCTCGCGCAAAATCCTAACAATATCTTCATGCGCATCCCGGTTATGGATAACAATGGGCATTTTGAGCTCACGAGCCAGACCAATTTGATTTCGAAACACCCGATGCTGAACATCCTTCGGTGAAGTATCCCAATAATAATCCAGACCGATCTCACCGATGGCTACAACCTTCTTATGACTGCATAACGATGCAATCCATTCTAGATCGCCCTCCTGCATTGTAATAGCATCCTGCGGATGCCATCCAACTGCCGCATAAATAAAATCATACGTCTCGGCCAATTTCATGGTGGATGGAATCGTCTCACGATTAAATCCGATATTGATCATCCGTGTTACTCCTGATTCGACAGCACGTGCTATAACTTCTTCACGATCTTCGTCAAATTGTGGCGCATCCAAGTGAGTATGAGTGTCGAATAAATCCAAGGTTTACATCTCCTTTTTTTACTTACATTTCTATATAGTTGTCTATTCTTTGACAAAATAATTCCTTATTTCGGCAGGAAGCCTGTCTTTTACCGCGTTCAATTTATTCTGGGGAAAATACATATGATATTTTCCTCGGTGAATACCACTTATTGAGCGCACAATTTCCGAAACTTCGGATATTTCACTCACCTCGCCCTGACGTCCAAGCAGTAAAATCTGGTTGTCCGTCGAGCCACCCTGCCGAAACACATCATAAGGAAGATCTGTCGGAAAATCAATTTCAAAATCATATTCAGGGTGCAAACCAGCCTCTTTCAAAGCTTCTCTAATACTGTCAATGGTATCTGTATCCATATTTTCAATCTCTACATATTTATACAATCTACGGTCCATAAAACGGCTGCTCAAATCGCTTAAAATATCGTCCTTTTCTCGTTTCCACTGGCTAAATACGGTCTGGATTAATGACTCGTCGAGCATCAGATATTGCTCTACTGTAAGCTCTCCTTTCAACAGATCCGGTAGCGGGTCCAGCAGAAAACCAAACTCATATCCGTTTTTAAACAATTCCTTTGCTCGCTTGAAAATTTTACGTAAAAGGATTTCCGAGCTGCGTGTTACAGGATGAAAATAAATTTGCCAATACATCTGATAGCGTGACATTAAATAATCTTCTACTGCATGCATGCCTGATTCCTTTACAACAATTCTACCATTATGAGGACGCAGCAGTCGTAAAATACGATCCAAATCAATCGTGCCGTAGTTGACACCTGTCGAATGAGCATCCCGCAACAAATAATCCATACGGTCAGCATCTAGCGGACTGGTTACCAAGTTGACAACAATCGGCTTATCATACGTTTTGGCTATAACCGCAGCCACCTTTTTTGGAAGCTTGTCGTCGACTTGCCGTAGCACAGCGTTGATCTTTGTGTCTCCCAGTACAATGCGGCATGTCCAATCCTCATGGTTCATATGAAAGGCTTCCTCAATTGAATGAGAAAATGGGCCATGCCCCACATCATGCAATAGAGCTGCACACAGCGCAACCAGCCTTTCCTCCTTCGGCCAATCTAGGAAATCTCCACGTTCAAATTGAGAAATAATACGTCTCGTAATCTCATATACGCCCAATGAATGTGAAAAACGGCTATGCTCCGCTCCATGAAACGTAAGATACGATGTGCCTAACTGCCGTATGCGCCGTAAACGTTGGAACTCCGGCGTGTTGATCAACCGCCATATCACAGTATCCTGAACATGGATGTAATTATGTACCGGGTCTTTAAAAACTTTTTCTTCACTGAGTGGCTGGTGCAAGATATCAGCTCCTTTAATATTCGGAATAATGGATTAAAATACAATAAAATCCTAAATGATTCCCCTCATTCGACATTCTTTGTCGCAATATGTCGAATTATAGTTTTTTGACATTTCCAAATCGACAAACTGAATAAATCATCAATAAGATAAGGCAATACACATGAGTAAAGCTCTTTAATCTAAATACTTTTGCATAATCAGACTGTTACTACATTTTTAAGGTTGACTGTTTTGGGAATCGTTGGTATAGTAAATATCAGAAAAGAGAAAATTTTGTCGAATCATGACACTTATATTATTTTAAACGGCGAGAGGAGCCTGATTTATTATGATGAAATCCACTGGTATTGTAAGAAAAGTTGACGAGCTCGGACGTGTTGTTATTCCAATCGAATTGCGCCGTACCCTGGGAATCGGAGAGAAAGACGCTTTGGAAATTTATGTTGATGGCGAACGCATCATGCTTAAAAAATACGAGCCTGCTTGTATCTTCTGCGGCAATGCTGAGAACGTAATTTACTTCAAAGGGAAAATTGTTTGCCAAGATTGCATTTCTGAAATCCCAACACCTGTGACAAACTGAGAATTTTAGTATATAATAGACTTATCAGATATTGTTAATTCTAACCTTTTCATATATACTCCTTGTTGCCTTCCACGGTTTGAACCCAACCGTTGGAAGGCCCTTTTTTGTTCAGACAGATATTCATAAGAGTGCGTTGTAAACATCTCTCTTGGAGATTGAACGATCTGTGGCTGTACGCTTCATTGCATCCTTGCGTGTAAGTCCCTCTGCCTCGTAATGTGCGACATGGGACTCCAAAGATAAGGACTGCCACCACGCCTGACGTTCCTTTTCCTCTTCCTCTTCGTCTTTTCCTTCAACCACCAGGCAATATTCACCAATCGGCGGATTCTCCTCTAGTTTAGCAAGACATTGCTCCACGGTTCCTCGCACCCATTCCTCATGCAGCTTGGTCAGCTCACGCGCAAGCACCACTTTGCGTGAACCTAATGTTTCCTTCAACACCATCAATGTCTTCACAATGCGATGAGGCGATTCATAAAAAATAATTGTGCCGTGAGATACCTGAAAAGATAGCAACAGCTTCTCTAGGTCCTTTTTCTCCCGTGGTGGAAAGCCAGCGAAGGTGAACCTTTCTGTATCCAGTCCTGAAGCAATCAAAGCCGATAGTGCCGCATTTGCTCCTGGGATAGGAATGACGCTAATTCCCGCTTCCAGTGCCAGTTTGACCAAATCCGAACCAGGGTCAGAAATGGCCGGTAGACCTGCATCGCTAACCAGTGCCAAATTTTTTCCTTCTATTATATAACGTATCAGTTCAGGCCCACTGGCAGCCTTATTATGTTCATGATAACTGAAGAGCATATCCGGTGTAATTTCGAAATGGGTGAGCAGTTTGCGTGTCTGCCGCGTATCTTCGGCAGCGATAATACTGCATGATTTCAAGGTGTTAATCGCCCTAAAGGTCATATCGTCCAGATTCCCAATGGGTGTTGCAACAAGATACAACTTTCCCCGTTCTTCTTCGCTGGTACTAAAGCTTTTTTGTACAGCTGCTTTCACACAGAATCCCCCTTGCTTACTTCTCCATAAATATCTCTTATTTCCTGAGTATAATTCCCATTTTCCTGATATACAATGAGCGGAGGCAACAGACGAACCTCCGGTTTGCCGTCACGTAATGCTTCGACCAGTACCATATTGGCTTCCATATGAACTCTTGGGTGAACAAAACGTATTCGTTTGGGTTCCAAACTGTTATTACGCATTAAGGTTATGATCTCACCCAATCGCTGCGGGCGATGAACCATGGATACTTTTCCCCCATTACGGACAAGCCGGGTGGATGCCTGAATGACTTCTTCCAGTGTACAGTTCACTTCATGACGGGCAATTGCCTGGTGAGGATTCAGCTTGATATCGCTACCATTTAGCGGCATATAGGGGGGATTCACGGTAATCGCATCATAAACACCATGTCCCGTGATGTGAACCAGCTCACGTAGGTCCCCTTCCCGAATCTGAATTGCTGCTTCTAATCCATTCAAGCTGACACTACGTCTAGCCATATCTGCCAAGCGTGGTTGAATCTCAATTCCTTCAATAGACGCTTTTGTTCGTGTCGTTAGCAACAACGGGACAACCCCATTGCCAGTACACAGATCCAGAATCTTTCCACGCTGCGGAATACCGGCAAAACGTGCCAGCAAGACCGCATCCATCGAGAAGCTGAATACTTCATCACTTTGGATAATGCGCAAATTATGTGAAAGCAAATCATCAATTCGTTCAGACTTCTTTTCATTTTCGTCCATAGTGCTCTCCCGTCTTTTATAACCAAAATCGCTTTTCACTCATACTTCCTTACAAAAAAGCCGTAGGCATCTTGCTCCTACGGCTTGTTTTTATTTATTCAAAAATGACAGACAGAAGAGGCAATCGCCTTCCGTTCGCAAATGTCCGTAATACACGTTGCATATATGAAATCCTTCATGATACAGCCTTGCTAGATTGTCGTAGCCTTCGCCGACGACCTCACCCGTTTGCCCTTCATCCTTAATGACGATCGGAGGAGGAAGCTTCGGCTTGTTTGCCGTCTTTTCTTCTCCAGAGGTTTCACGTTTGAGCATCTTGCGCACCTGTTCGTTTTCAATCGTTAGTCGTTGATTTTCCTCCAGCAGCTCTTTTACTGCCAGTTTCAATTCACCCAGATCGCTATGCAACTGTCCCATTTGGGTTTCCATTTCGTGAATACGCGCAAAAACATTTAATTTATCCAAGTTTCCACCCCGAAGCAACCTAATGGTTTACTTGACGACTACATCGTCCATTGGAAGTTCCTTGACCTTACTGATCTCAAACAGTTGAACATGCACCGTGCGATGACCTGCATTCACACCTACGACTTTACCTTCTCCCAAAGAGGTGATAACCATCTTACCCACCTGAGGTAGCTCTTCTCGCATGCTTTCGTAGTTATCATGTTCAAACTTGAGGCAGCACATCAATCTCCCGCACAACCCGGAAATCTTCGTCGGATTCAGCGACAAACTCTGATCCTTCGCCATCTTAATAGATACCGGCTCAAAATCCCCCAGCCATGAGGAGCAACACAGAATACGTCCACAAGGTCCGATTCCGCCAAGCATTTTAGCCTCATCCCGTACGCCGATCTGCCGCAGCTCGATCCGTGTACGAAAAATACTGGCCAAGTCCTTTACAAGCTCTCGAAAATCCACCCGACCCTCTGCCGTAAAATAAAAAATGATCTTATTGCGGTCAAATGTAAATTCTACATCTACCAGCTTCATTTTAAGGCCATGGTCTTTAATTTTATTTAAACACGTGCCGAATGCATCCTTGGCCGCCAATTTATTCTCTTCTACAACAAGAGCGTCATCATCCCCGGCAATACGAATGACTTTTTTTAAGGGCAGGACAACATCCGAATCATTTACCTCTTTTTTGCCCACTACAACCTTGCCATATTCAATACCGCGCGCGGTCTCTACAATGACGCAGTTTTCTTTCTCCACTGGAAGATCCAGCGGATCAAAATAATAAGTCTTGCCCGCCTTCTTGAAACGGACACCCACTACACTATACAAAAATTAACCCCCTTGTATGCCACTAAACCTCATTTGAAGCCGACATTGTACGAATGGCCGCAATTGAAGTCTCACTGTCGCACAAACCGGGAACCTGGCGTCGCGGATTGTGCAGAGTGGAACAAGCGCGCCTTCCTGTTAGCCGGTGATAGAACCGCTTGTATCGGACAACCCAATCAGAAGCTGCTCCACGCATAATTGCCCGTTGACGTGAAAACGGAGCTTCTTCCTGCAATTCGCGGCCAAATCCATATAAGAGACCCATTGTTCCGTGCTGCGGGTGATTGCCAATTTGGAGACGGACTCCAAATGATCTATGAAAACAATGCTTTCGTGCCTTCCGTAACGGAAATGAAGCATATCCTTAAACCACAAATGAAACAGATGAAACAGAATATCCAGGTGTTCAGAAAGTCCAGTTTTAAAAATCTTCTGTTGAGCCAGAATAATAGACGAGCTCCCCCGACTCATGGACTCCTTCACTAATTGTAACACTACGTTTCTAATTTCTGCAAACCAATTCTGCTGGAGAATTTCTCTACATGATTCCAGTCCTGAAGCAATATGAACGACTGACCGGACAAGCCCTGCCGTATAGCCTTCCCCAATTAACGCCTGCATCATCACTTCCGGCTGTAAAGCGTGGAAAGGAACCTGCTGCGTCCGTGATTGAATCGTAGGCAGCAACGCCTGTCCATTTTCAGAAATGAGTATGCCGACCACTGGAATCTGGGGCTCCTCTAGAAATTTAAGTAGGCTATTAGCAGCTTGCACTGTCATGGTATCCGCCTGCCGAATGATATATACCTTCGGATTGGAGCTTTCAGATTTGTAAGAAAATATACGTTGAAGCCCGCGAATCTGATCAATTTTAATCGTAGCTCCATCCGGCTCTACAATATGCAAATCTGGATGATTCCCGTGCTCTACCTTACGGCATGACAAGCACTCCCCACATGCATCATCCGTCTGTCGCTCACAAAATAAAGCCTTAGCAAAGATCTGCGCCATGTTCATCTGCCCGCTTCCCGGCGGCCCGCTAAAAACATAGGCATGGTTGACCGTATGATTCCGCAGTGCACTTTGCAGCATTTTTTTGGCTACATCCTGGCCCATTATATTTTGAAAAGACATATTTCCTCACTTTCTCCACTGAAAACAACTGTGATCCCTCAGCAAACCGTTGTTCTTCTGGGCAAACTTTGTTGCTATTTTCATGATTCCAACTTCAAATCCTTGTTTTTGGGGTAACAGCTGCTATTTCCGTATCACGTCTGCCCACATATACATAGTCAAAAATAATCTGCCAGCATGATCAGCAAGCAGATTATTTCTCGTGGCAACAGCCCGTCTGTATTCATTTATAACATAAGTCTGCATTAAAATGAGAGATTAATCAGCAATCCTCTGATCTCACCGACCCCTTGCAAAAGCTCAATCTTGCCTTGTTCGGTTTCGAGCAGCTCATCCGCCATTTTTAGCAATAGCTCATCCACTTCATCAATCAGCTTATAACGTTTGCTGCGTCCCCGGCGATCCCAGCCCTTTGTATCCTTCATGGACACGCCTCGCCGAACTGTATCTTCCAAAAACCGTTTAACCAGCATCTTATAAGCCTTCAGCTCACGAATCGTCATTGAACGTGCAAGACGATCTCCCTGCATTTGTATTTCCTTAAAGCGCCGATTCAATTCCTCCTGCGAAGCCTGCTCCCCATTTTGCTGCATAACGTCGGAGAAGCTCTTGGGCTGAATTGGCTTTGCACTCATTTCATTTGTAGACAATGTACTTTGTAAAGGGCGATAGCCCGGATTTATTTTCATATAAACCTGCTTTCTCCCCGGATGCTTCCACTTTCCCCCTTCATGAACAGTTCAAACTAGAACTCAGGGTTCCTTCGGCTTTCCGGGGACTGCGCTATAGCGCTGCCGTTTTAGTGGATCTGCCCTCACTCCCATCATGTGAGAAGATACAGGCGATTCCCCTATCATATCGGCAGAATAGGCCCTATTGTGTAGATTCAGAAATGCTCGAAACGGTCTACAGGCATCACGAATACCGTCGCTCCACCCACCTGCACTTCAACAGGTAACGGTAAATAGGAATCCGTCGTCCCGCTCATAGGGGTAACGGGTGTGACCAGCTGTTCACGAACCTTGCAACTGCTGCGAATGACGTTCATTAATGAGTCCACCTGATTGTCATCAACACCGATCATAAATGTCGTATTACCTGCACGCAGAAATCCTCCTGTGCTCGCCAATTTGGTAGCACGGAAATTAGCTTTCACCAGTCCGCTGGATAATCTATTACTGTCCTTATCCTGTACAATCGCAATAATCAGCTTCATCCTGTATTCCTCCTTCAAGTCATATTAGAGACAACCTTGTCCCTAGCTCAATTTTACCGTATATCCTTCGACAATTATATGCTAAAATTCTGAACAAACCGCTTTTTCAGCAAATCCTTCAATACTTGCTCCACCTGCTCTGGCGCCGGAGATGCATCAACAATTGTAATTCGCTCCGGAAATTTGCGAGCCAACTCCAAATATGCCTCTCGCACCTTATGGTGAAACGATATACTCTCCATGTCGAGGCGGTCCATTTCTGCTCCTCGTGACGCATTAATTCTTGCCAATCCCAATTCGGGCTCAATATCCAGATAAAATGTGGCGTCCGGCTCCCAATCATCCACCGCGAAGCGATTAATTGAAGCTACCTCTTCAATTCCGATCCCTCTTGCAAATCCTTGATAGACCAAGCTACTATCCACAAAACGATCACATAATACGATAGCTCCCTGTTCAATAGCCGGCTTTACCTTCTCCACCAAATGCTGACGCCGCGCTGCTGCGTATAAAAGTGCCTCTGTTCGAGCGTCCATACTGGTATGAGCAGGGTCCAAAATGATAGAGCGAATCTTTTCGGAAATTTCGATGCCACCCGGCTCCCTCGTCGTGATGACTGGATAGCCTTCTTCCTCCATAAACTTCGCCAGCCGTTGAATCATAGTTGTTTTACCGGAGCCGTCTCCCCCCTCTAGTGTGATAAAAATGCCTTTGCGATTCATGTTATTCCCTGCTTTCCTGCCTGAAAAATAAAAGTCACCCACAGGCTACGTATGCTTCTTTTATTCAGTCTTCTGTATTTGTTAAGTCTCTAGTATCTAATCTTTATTGTAAACGGAATACCCGAATTGTAAGCATACCTTCATCTGCTATCCCGTGCCACTTGGCTCCCAACTCACGTAGACGACTCATCCGCAGTGCAATCGCTTCTGTGATCGTTTCTCCTGTATATAACAGAGGAATACCTGGAGGATACGGGATAATCATTTCAGCCGCTACCCTGCCAGCGGATTCCTCTACAGGCACGGTCTCCATCTGATCCGGGCTAATCGGTCGAAGCCCAAACGGAACCGGACTAGAGTATCCCTTCATTCTATCATTGTTCCACGTGGAAAAATCTAATTCGAGTCTTTGCGGCTCTTTTTCCGTTGCCCCCGGCTCACCAGCCGTCTCCTTAAATCTTATATCATTATTTATATGCACAAGAGCCTGCAACAGGTGACTCGCATCCTTAGCTGTAGAGCCTAACGTAAACAATAAGACAACATGTTTTTCATCGCTCATCTCTGGAACACATCCGTAAGTCTCTAACTCATGCTTGAGTCCAAACCCATCCAGTATCCCCCATGTATCATACAGCACCAATTTAAAAGGATCCTGGGATGAATATCCGCTTATTCCCTCCTCAGCCCTTTCTAGGACCTCAGAGATTCCCCTGTGAGCGTCTCTCCCCTCTAGTTCCTGCTGTGGTTCTAGCAAGCGAAAGCGTGGGAGCTGCTCCAGGCCCTTTCTAAAAGCATCTGCAGCCGCTAAGCCCACTGTAAAAGCATCCTCTCCATACGCCTCTATATACCATCTTGCCAAATCCAGTGAAGCCATTAACGGATAAGAAGGGCTAGAGCTCTGCACCATCGCCAACCGCTGACGAAGCAGTTCCCGATGGATTCTCTCTCCCTGCACATGTAACATGGCCCCCATGGTCATGGCTGGAAGCATTTTATGTGTCGACTGGACCACTACATCTGCCCCGCAGGATAGCGCAGAGGCTGGCAAACGAGGATGCAACCCAAAATGGGCACCGTGTGCCTCATCTACCAATAGCGGCACATGGGCTGCATGACAGGCCTTAGCCGTTGCCGTCAGGTCATGCCCCATCCCATAGTAATTAGGTAGTGTAAGTAACACCCCTTTAGCCGAAGGATAGGCCTTCAGTGCAGCCTTTATTGTATCCGTCGTTGGGGCAACCGCCAGTCCGCTTAGTGTATCTATTTCCGGATCCAGGAATACCGCGTTAGCCCCTGACAGCATGAGACCGTTCAGGACAGATTTGTGTACATTTCTCTGTACCAGCAGCAGAGCTCCTGGCTCCGTACATACAGTTAAAATCATAGCCAAATTACCGACCGTGCTTCCTCCAATTAGCCAAAAGCTCTCTTCAGCACCAAAGCACTTTGCAGCCAGTCCCTGCCCTTCACGAATCACATCTTCTGGGTGATGCAAATCATCCAGTCCAGAAATTTCTGTCGCATCAATAGACATCACTTCTTGCAACAAAGACGCAATATTTTCATGCTCATATACTTGTCCATTTTTATGACCGGGTACATGGAAAGAAGCATTGCCCTGAGTCCGGTAACGTATTAGAGCTTCCATTAATGGTGCATGTACCGCCTTTTTCCCCATCATTCTGCAATCCTTCCAAACAAAGCTTTATATCTACCTTATTTTATCGTAAAATCAAGCGGAATCCTACTTTTACTCACAGAAAAAAAGGCCCGTATCGACAGACCTTGGAATGCCAATCCTTTAAAGACTAATTAGCAAAGGATATTATGCATTTTTCTGTACCCAGATTTGCTTTAATTGATCAATAAAAAAATGATATTTGGCATCAGTTGCATCCGTGTGCACCATTTCAGCTTCACACGTATCACAGATAAACTCGGAAACGATAAAAATGCCTTCATGCTTGTGCTGCCCGCATATAATACAGCGGTGGCCGCCTTGATCATGCATATCCATCCCACCTTGTTTCTTTTACTATTAGTATGGGGCACTTTCTACTATTTTAAACCTTTTCATAGCCCAGTTCGACGATATACTCTATATATATTCCTTTTGGGCCATTATGGTGTTTGTACCCCGTATGTTTAAAAAACAGCCGTCTATGCCGATATAATAAGAAAAGCTCTTATGTATGGATACCCTTTCATCGGAGCCCTTGAACACTTCATCAGTGATAGCTTTTCCAGTAATTATAGAGTAGGCTAGCTAACACTTGTTGTTGATCATTCTGTATTTCTACAAAAACGATTAAATGCTTATTTAAAGCGGCATGAGCGAAGTACCGTCCCTTTTTCCGGCTGTGGACGGGAAGCCACTTGTGATGCAGTAGATTAATGAAAGGACTGTTCGCATGACAGAGGAAACCGGAACCAAAGCTACCTACTATCACTACAAGCTCATTAAAAAAATCAGTATACCGCGTCAACTAATATGGAGTCACATCACATTACCTATTATTATGCTTCTCTTTCTGCTTCTTGCCTTTTCCTGGACTAGCGTGTTTTTGTTTGCTCTTGCCTTTTTCCTAACCCTATGGGTACACTTCGTAATCTCACGATCTGTCCTATACATCGGTGGCGGAACATCCTTCCGCAAACGCTGGGCATTCCATCGTAAATTACCTTGGCTAGGCTATATGACAGACCAGTACATAGGCTATAGCATCTTTCGTCGTGTGCACATACATACACTCTGGATCGGTGTCTGCTTGTCAGCCGTATTCATTCTCTGGTCTCCACCAGCCTTTACTGTATCCTTACTCTTCTGGCATCTATGGCTTATTGCACCGCGTCTATACATCCTCAGTCGGCTTACAGGCGAGAGAAAAGACGGCATGTTGAAGTTTACCGATGAAGATGCCTCATATTATCAACAGTAAATTTAACCACTCATATCCGTACAGATAGAAAATTCATGTCTGAACTAACCTACAACCATATAGACCGAAGCAATAAAAAAGGAGCAACCTCAACCGGTTACTCCTTTTTTGTGACTTAACAACTCTAATCGTTTTATTCTCTTATCTCATCAAGTAAACTTTTCCTCATCTTTATCCTCGTTATTCATGTAGAGCATTTGATCAACATGCAAATATATAAAAGGAAGTCACTCCCTACTCAACGGCAGTTCTGAGTGCTTCCCCATATCCGATCTCTTCATTCATCATTATACACAGCATACAATACGCTATGAGTTTACTAAAAATATGATCTACAATAAATCCTATGCTGCTTACTCGGTTGAAAACCGTGTCCCTAATTAAGATCCACGCTTTTGCTCTTCACAACAGCCTTTCTGTCTTTTGGAACCAATACAGTAAAAGAACCATCATGCACAGACAAATGCACCATGTGTTTATTTTTCTGAAACACCTTCTGATTCGAGGTGGATAAATTCGGTTCCTCAGTCCAGCCCCAAGCTGCAATCTCCTCTAGATAAGGAGCAGGTAGACTATCACTTTCCTTCAACGCTGGCAGTGCATAGCGAACATAGTCCATGTCCGAATTACTGCTGGCCCGATCGGTTTTACTAGCTTCTTTGGGAACCGGAAACGTCTTCTCGTTGGCAGCACCCTCAAACGATGTCCAAGAAGGCTCCTCCTCCACGCACCCGGTAAGAATCGCGACAGCGACACTGAATAGCACCAATAGAGCAAGCCATTTATTTCGCCGCATGATCTTCCCTCCTTACCAGCCTGATTGACTATACAAAATCCTATGTTGGAGTTTGCATAATTCTGCAATAATGCAGCGTGTGTGTATGGGATTCAATACCTATATTATACAGGGTTTACTCTTACATTCCGTAACAAAAATGTTACCTTCCTTTTGTAAGGATATTTCTAAAATATACGTATATGCAAAAAGAGGACCATAATCTCATTGAGATCATGGTCCTCTTTACTTGTTGCTTGGCGACGTCCTACTCTCCCAGGACCCTGCGGTCCAAGTACCATCGGCGCTGGAGGGCTTAACGGTCGTGTTCGGGATGGGTACGTGTGGAACCCCTCCGCTATCGCCACCAAACATGAATTTACAATGTAAATTCTACCGTATAGTTATTCGGTTCATCACTTATCGTGTGAATGAATAGCCATGCGCTTGTCGTATGTCACTTGTACATACCTTCAAGGTTACACCCTGAAAACTGGATCCGAAACTCATTTGCGTTTTATTTTTAGGATAAGCCCTCGACCGATTAGTATTGGTCAGCTCCATGCATTACTGCACTTCCACCCCCAACCTATCTACCTCGTCGTCTTCAAGGGGTCTTACTAATTGGGAAATCTCATCTTGAGGGGGGCTTCACGCTTAGATGCTTTCAGCGCTTATCCCTTCCGTACATAGCTACCCAGCGGTGCTCCTGGCGGAACAACTGGTACACCAGCGGTACGTCCATCCCGGTCCTCTCGTACTAAGGACAGCTCCTCTCAAATTTCCTACGCCCACGACAGATAGGGACCGAACTGTCTCACGACGTTCTGAACCCAGCTCGCGTACCGCTTTAATGGGCGAACAGCCCAACCCTTGGGACCTACTTCAGCCCCAGGATGCGATGAGCCGACATCGAGGTGCCAAACCTCCCCGTCGATGTGGACTCTTGGGGGAGATAAGCCTGTTATCCCCAGGGTAGCTTTTATCCGTTGAGCGATGGCCCTTCCATGCGGTACCACCGGATCACTAAGCCCGACTTTCGTCCCTGCTCGACTTGTAGGTCTCGCAGTCAAGCTCCCTTCTGCCTTTGCACTCTTCGAATGATTTCCAACCATTCTGAGGGAACCTTGGGGCGCCTCCGTTACTCTTTAGGAGGCGACCGCCCCAGTCAAACTGCCCACCTGACACTGTCCTCGCACCGGATTACGGTACCAAGTTAGAACCTAGATACGATCAGGGTGGTATCCCAAGGATGCCTCCTCTCAAGCTGGCGCTCAAGATTCAACGGCTCCCACCTATCCTGTACAGATCGTACCCAAATTCAATATCAAGCTGCAGTAAAGCTCCATGGGGTCTTTCCGTCTTGTCGCGGGTAACCTGCATCTTCACAGGTATTAAAATTTCACCGGATCTCTCGTTGAGACAGCGCCCAAGTCGTTACGCCATTCGTGCGGGTCAGAATTTACCTGACAAGGAATTTCGCTACCTTAGGACCGTTATAGTTACGGCCGCCGTTTACTGGGGCTTCGGTTCATAGCTTCGCCCCGAAGGGCTTACCACTCCCCTTAACCTTCCAGCACCGGGCAGGCGTCAGCCCGTATACTTCGCCTTGCGGCTTCGCACAGACCTGTGTTTTTGCTAAACAGTCGCTTGGGCCTTTTCACTGCGGCCCCCTCGGGCTATTCACCCTACCGAGGCACCCCTTCTCCCGAAGTTACGGGGTCATTTTGCCGAGTTCCTTAACGAGAGTTCTTCCGCGCGCCTTAGAATTCTCTTCTCGCCTACCTGTGTCGGTTTGCGGTACGGGCACCTTCTCCTGGCTAGAGGCTTTTCTTGGCAGTCTGAGATCATGACCTTCGCTACTACAATTTTCGCTCCCCATCACAGCCCAGCCTTAACGATGTGCGGATTTGCCTACACACCAGCCTCACTGCTTAGACGGACATCCATCAGTCCGCGTCACTACCCTACTGCGTCACCCCATTGCTCATAACGGATTACGGTGGTACAGGAATTTCGACCTGTTGTCCTTCGACTACGCCTATCGGCCTCGCCTTAGGTCCCGACTTACCCTGAGCGGACGAACCTTCCTCAGGAACCCTTAGGCTTTCGGCGGATCTGATTCTCACAGATCTTTTCGTTACTCATACCGGCATTCTCACTTGAATGCAGTCCAGCGCTCCTTACGGTACACCTTCAACCCGCATTCAACGCTCCCCTACCCCTGATGCAAGCATCAAGCCATAGCTTCGGTGGTGTGTTTAGCCCCGTTACATTTTCGGCGCAGAGTCACTCGACCAGTGAGCTATTACGCACTCTTTCAATGGTGGCTGCTTCTAAGCCAACATCCTGGTTGTCTGTGCAACTCCACATCCTTTCCCACTTAACACACACTTGGGGACCTTAGCTGATGGTCTGGGCTGTTTCCCTTTCGACAATGGATCTTAGCACTCACTGTCTGACTCCCGGAACTAAATCTATGGCATTCGGAGTTTGACTGAGCTTGGTAACCCTTGCGGGCCCCGCACCCAATCAGTGCTCTACCTCCACGATTCTTCTTTCCGAGGCTAGCCCTAAAGCTATTTCGGGGAGAACCAGCTATCTCCGGGTTCGATTGGAATTTCTCCGCTACCCCCACCTCATCCCCGCATTTTTCAACATGCGTGGGTTCGGGCCTCCAGTGCGTGTTACCGCACCTTCACCCTGGACAGGGGTAGATCACCCGGTTTCGGGTCTACGTCCACGTACTCAAGTCGCCCTATTCAGACTCGCTTTCGCTGCGGCTTCAGCTCTTCACCTTAACCTTGCACGGGAACGTAACTCGCCGGTTCATTCTACAAAAGGCACGCCATCACCCATAGATCGGGCTCTGACTTCTTGTAAGCACACGGTTTCAGGATCTATTTCACTCCCCTTCCGGGGTGCTTTTCACCTTTCCCTCACGGTACTGCTTCACTATCGGTCGCCAGGGAGTATTTAGCCTTGGCAGATGGTCCTGCCGGATTCATACGGAGTTTCACGTGCCCCGCACTACTCGGGATCCGTCTCGGAGAGAACAAGTTTTGAACTACAGGGCTTTTACCTTCTCTGGCGGGCCTTTCCAGACCTCTTCATCTAACCGGTTCCTTTGTAACTCCATGTGAGACGTCCCACAACCCCAAGGAGCAAGCTCCTTGGTTTGGGCTAATCCGCGTTCGCTCGCCGCTACTGACGGAATCACTATTGTTTTCTCTTCCTCAGGGTACTTAGATGTTTCAGTTCCCCTGGTCTGCCTCTATTCTGCCTATGTATTCAGCAGAAAGTGACTGTCGATGAAGACAGCCGGGTTTCCCCATTCGGACATCCCCGGATCAAAGCTTGCTTACAGCTCCCCGAGGCCTTATCGTTGTTCGCCACGTCCTTCGTCGGCTCCTGGCGCCTAGGCATCCTCCGTGTGCTCTTTGTAGCTTAACCTAGTATTTACATGGTAAATACGATTTGCTTTGAATCTCGGTTCAACACTTACGTGTGAATGAAATTCAACGCAGCTACCTTTATTTCACTTGTTTACACAAGATCAGCTTAAAGGAATATTCTAAAACGCAATTTCGTTTCGGTATCCAGTTTTCAAGGTGCAATTCGCTTCATCGAAGCGAAACCCGATGAATATTTCGGTTCCACACGGATGTGTAAATGAAACATTCGTCGAAGCTTGAGAGTTTGAGCTCTCAAAACTGAGCAACGAGTGAGTAGTTTTTGAAGCTTACGCTTCATATTTGAATGTTTCCGTTGCAGGAAACGATTCTCCATAGAAAGGAGGTGATCCAGCCGCACCTTCCGATACGGCTACCTTGTTACGACTTCACCCCAATCATCTACCCCACCTTCGGCGGCTGGCTCCCTTGCGGGTTACCCCACCGACTTCGGGTGTTGTAAACTCTCGTGGTGTGACGGGCGGTGTGTACAAGACCCGGGAACGTATTCACCGCGGCATGCTGATCCGCGATTACTAGCAATTCCGACTTCATGTAGGCGAGTTGCAGCCTACAATCCGAACTGAGACCGGCTTTTCTAGGATTGGCTCCACCTCGCGATTTCGCTTCCCGTTGTACCGGCCATTGTAGTACGTGTGTAGCCCAGGTCATAAGGGGCATGATGATTTGACGTCATCCCCACCTTCCTCCGGTTTGTCACCGGCAGTCTGCTTAGAGTGCCCAGCTTGACCTGCTGGCAACTAAGCATAAGGGTTGCGCTCGTTGCGGGACTTAACCCAACATCTCACGACACGAGCTGACGACAACCATGCACCACCTGTCTCCTCTGTCCCGAAGGAAAGGTCTATCTCTAGACCGGTCAGAGGGATGTCAAGACCTGGTAAGGTTCTTCGCGTTGCTTCGAATTAAACCACATACTCCACTGCTTGTGCGGGTCCCCGTCAATTCCTTTGAGTTTCAGTCTTGCGACCGTACTCCCCAGGCGGAATGCTTAATGTGTTAACTTCGGCACCAAGGGTATCGAAACCCCTAACACCTAGCATTCATCGTTTACGGCGTGGACTACCAGGGTATCTAATCCTGTTTGCTCCCCACGCTTTCGCGCCTCAGCGTCAGTTACAGCCCAGAGAGTCGCCTTCGCCACTGGTGTTCCTCCACATATCTACGCATTTCACCGCTACACGTGGAATTCCACTCTCCTCTTCTGCACTCAAGCTCCCCAGTTTCCAGTGCGACCCGAAGTTGAGCCTCGGGATTAAACACCAGACTTAAAGAGCCGCCTGCGCGCGCTTTACGCCCAATAATTCCGGACAACGCTTGCCCCCTACGTATTACCGCGGCTGCTGGCACGTAGTTAGCCGGGGCTTTCTTCTCAGGTACCGTCACTCTTGTAGCAGTTACTCTACAAGACGTTCTTCCCTGGCAACAGAGCTTTACGATCCGAAAACCTTCATCACTCACGCGGCGTTGCTCCGTCAGGCTTTCGCCCATTGCGGAAGATTCCCTACTGCTGCCTCCCGTAGGAGTCTGGGCCGTGTCTCAGTCCCAGTGTGGCCGATCACCCTCTCAGGTCGGCTACGCATCGTCGCCTTGGTAGGCCTTTACCCCACCAACTAGCTAATGCGCCGCAGGCCCATCCACAAGTGACAGATTGCTCCGTCTTTCCTCCTTCTCCCATGCAGAAAAAGGATGTATCGGGTATTAGCTACCGTTTCCGGTAGTTATCCCTGTCTTGTGGGCAGGTTGCCTACGTGTTACTCACCCGTCCGCCGCTAGGTTAATTAGAAGCAAGCTTCTAATTAACCCCGCTCGACTTGCATGTATTAGGCACGCCGCCAGCGTTCGTCCTGAGCCAGGATCAAACTCTCCATTAAAGACCAAACGAAGTTGGTTTATAGAAAGAGCGATAAGCTCATTTTGAAACTGACGAGATAAAAATATCTCTTGTTTGATTTTGCGAACAAAATCGTTTTACTCACTCGTTGTTCAGTTTTCAAAGATCAAACATTCAATGTCCGCCTCGGCGTTTCTCTCAACCCCTCAGCAACTTTTATAGTGTATCATATTTTCTAGAGTTATGTCAACACTTTTTTTCGAAAGTGTTTTTCGCTCTTCTTGATAACACTTGAAGCGACAAGAAATAATATATCATACTTCCCTTGCATTATGCAACTCTTTTTTTAAAATACTTAGTTAAGTAACAATACACTCGATATAAAGCTCTCTTTGCAGCATTAAGTTAATGATTTCCCCATCTACTTGAATCAACGGCCGAGTCGGATGATCTCGATCAGCGAAAATAATTTCCCCTGTACGGTTATCATTGAGGCGCACCTTGGTTCCATTATTGAATTGGGTTAACTTATGAATAAAAACTTGTACGACACTTGGGTCCAGCTTTCCAAATGATTCTGACTTGATTTGTTCTAGAACCAGATACGGTGATTGGGCAGGTCGGTATGTTTTCTCTAGAGTCATAGCATGGAATACATCAGCCACTCCAACGATTTTAGCGTAGATGTGGATTTGTTCCCCTTTAAGACGCAGTGGATATCCAGTACCGTCCACTTTCTCATGATGCTGAAGAGCTGCCAAACGCACACCTTCGTTAATAGCTTTCACATTTTTAAGCAACTGGTATCCCAGTGATGTATGGCGACGTATTTCTTCTTGCTCTTCCCACGTTAGTTTGGAGGGCTTGTACAGAATGACCGGGTCCATTTTAGCGTTCCCTATGTCATGAAGCAATCCAGCAAAAGCCACTTGCATCCAATCCTTTTGAGGTAATCCGATCCATTGTGCAATGGAGTAGGAAGTGAGGGAGGTTAGTACGGCGTTGTGATATATATAGTCCACTTCGATCATGGCGGGCGGAGTATAGGTCATTACATTATAGCGCTGAATGTGCACCAGTAAGGACTCCAATTGTCCCCGTAGTTCATATATAGATAAATTAGAGACGAGCACCGATTGAAATGCATTCTTAACGAGCATCACCATTTTGTCATACTCATCCTGAAATTGTTCAGATTCATCTCGTCCATCTAACGAAGGTCCTTGCGATTCAGATGTTCCAGATCGAACAGTCGTAGACTCGCTACTGGATTTTGTAAGATCATCCGTCCCTACCTCAACTTGCTGGATCAGGAACGCCTGTAAAATCTCCAAGTCACGCGGTAGCAGAATACGCCCTTTCGGTAGCAGCAAGCTGCCCATTTCTGTAAATACATCGCTTTGCAATCTAAGTCCTGCTTTTAATTCCGATACGGGTACAGTTGTCATGGTCAACCTCTCTGTTCTCACAACAGCTGCTCCAGCTGCCAGTTATGATGTCATTATATTACTTGGGAATGATCCTGTACATTCATTTTATGCCATTTAAAGCATACTTGTCTGAATTCGTTAGCCAGAAAAAGAAAAGGACTCCCCGACCAAATAGTCAGAGAGTCTCTTCCATCTAAAATTTAATAACTACTGTTGTTTCCATATTCAGGCTCTTATTCGCCCTCAGAAGATTCTGGGTTACCTTCCGCACCTTCTGTATTCGTTTCGAGAGTTGGTTCAACAGAAGATAGAGATGAGCCCTCTCCAGCTTCCCCACCCTCTAATAATTCTTCAAGCAGTTCATCCTGCTCCTCATTCTTGTTCGCTCGACAAACAGTTGCAACCGAATCATCATCGCGAATATTAATCAGCCTTACCCCTTGTGTATTCCGACCCATCGTGGAGATTTCCCCCATGCTAGTCCGAATCAAGGTGCCACTAGCTGTAATGATCATCAGATCCTCTTCGGTTTTTACAACCTTGAGACCGACAACCGGACCATTTTTATCCGTAACATTAATCGTCTTGATCCCCTTACCTCCACGGCTTTGGATACGATAATCCACAACAGGGGTACGCTTGCCATAACCTTTGGACGTTACAATCAGGATATCCAGGCTGGTATCCACGATGTCCATACCAATTACAGCATCACTCACATCAAGGTTGATCCCTTTAACCCCTGTAGCGCTACGGCCCATAGACCGTACATCACTTTCAGGGAAACGGATAGACATGCCTTGTGCTGTACCAATAATCATTTCCTGCTGTCCGTCGGTCAGCTTCACTTCGATCAGGGCGTCATCTTCACGCAAGTTAATGGCAATCAAGCCACCTTTGCGGATATTTGCATAGTCATCAAGTGGTGTCTTCTTTATGATTCCATGCTGGGTCGCAAAGAATAGATAGCTATCCTCCACAAATTCCTCGATTGGAATTACCGCATTGATCGACTCACCCTGTTCAATCTGAATCAGGTTAATAATCGGTGTCCCCCGGGCTGTCCGGCTAAGGTCAGGAATCTCATAGGCCTTAATCCGATATACCTTGCCCTTGTCGGTAAAGAATAACAAATGATGATGTGAATTCGTAATGAACAGATGCTCTACGAAATCCTCATCTTTGGTATCCATACCCACTACACCACGACCACCGCGTTTTTGACTGCGATAGGTAGTAACAGGAAGGCGTTTGATATATCCCGTATGGGTTACAGTAATAATAACATCTTCACGCGGAATGAGATCCTCATCCAGAATACTCTCTTCACCCACTGTAATTTCAGTGCGACGGTCATCAGCGAAACGTTCCTTAAGTTCATTCAGCTCTTCGCTAATGATGTTGAGTACCAGATGCTCGTTCGCCAAAATCTCACGGTATTCCGCAATCTTTTGTATTAGCTCGTTATATTCGTTCTCGATCTTCTCACGTTCCAAACCGGTTAAGCGTTGCAGACGCATATCGAGAATAGCCTGAGACTGCTCAAGAGTGAGCGAGAAACGCTCAATCAGTCCTTCACGAGCTGCTTCTGCAGTTTGGGAAGAACGAATCAAAGCAATAACTTCGTCCAGATGATCAAGGGCAATGCGCAAGCCTTCCAGAATGTGTGCTCTAGCTTCGGCTTTTTTCAGATCAAATTCTGTCCGGCGCCGAATAACCTCGACCTGATGTTTGAGATAATGATACAAGACATCCTTCAGGTTCAAAATCTTCGGTTCGTTGTTTACAATGGCAAGCATATTAATACCGAAATTCGACTGCATAGCCGTATGTTTAAACAAATTATTCAGAACGACGTTCGGGTTCACGTCCCTACGCAACTCGATAACGACACGCATACCCGTACGGTCCGATTCATCCCGAAGATCCGTAATGCCTTCAATACGTTTGTCACGTACTAATTCGGCAATTTTCTCAACCAGACGAGCCTTATTCACTTGGTAAGGCAGTTCATGCACAATAATCCGTGCTTTATTGCCAATCTCTTCTATGGTGGTCTTCGCACGCATGGTCACAGATCCGCGGCCAGTCTGATACGCCTGACGGATACCAGAGCGTCCCAAAATATAACCTGCTGTCGGGAAATCGGGCCCTTGAATATAATCCATAAGTTCCATCGGCGTAATGTCGGGGTTTTCGATCAATGCTTGTACACCATCGATAACCTCTCCCAAGTTATGCGGAGGAATATTGGTAGCCATTCCGACTGCAATTCCGCCGACGCCATTCACCAGCAAGTTAGGATAACGTGCAGGTAATACGACGGGCTCGCTCTCTTCACCATCATAGTTCGGCATAAAATCAACGGTCTCTTTGTTCAAATCACGTAGCATTTCCATGGCAATCTTGGACAACCGTGCTTCGGTGTAACGCATCGCAGCCGCCATATCTCCATCCACGGAGCCAAAGTTACCGTGTCCATCCACCAACATATAACGCAAAGAAAAATCCTGCGCCATCCGCACCATCGTATCATATACAGCCGTATCACCATGAGGGTGATATTTACCGATAACTTCGCCGACGATTCTTGCCGATTTTTTGTAAGGCTTATCTGGCGACATGCCTAGCTCGGACATCGCGTACAAAATACGACGGTGTACCGGCTTCAATCCGTCCCGCACATCAGGCAAGGCACGGCTAACAATAATACTCATGGCATAATCCATAAAGGATTCGCGCATTTCCACTCCGATATCCCTATTGATGATTTGCGAGTTATTTTGATCCGCCATGCTGGTCCTCCTTCTTATCCTTCAATACAATGCTCTCTATGTGAAAAGCCTAACAAGATACTGCCTATACACTCCGCTCTCTGCGCAGGATTTTGGCTGAAATCCTCATCTGTATAATTATATTACTTTCACAAAAAGAGCACAATTAAACGCATCTGTCCTCTTTACAGCGTAAATCCCTCGTCATTCTCTCTCTGCCTGTAGCAGATCGCTATTCTCTTGTACAACTCACAAGCCCTGATTATAACAAATTCCCCAGAGCTGGGGATTAGCCCCCACCCTAAGGGCCTTTTCCACATACAATACGTATACGGTCAGGGTTCACTTAGCAAAATTCCGAAAAACGCCGTATTTCTCTATTATATCATTGTTTTACGCACTTGTCCTTTAGTTTCCCTTGTTTTGTCAAAGTGTTGCGGATCCCAAGTACATGACTCATATTTCGAAAAGAAAGGGATGAGATTACTTGTCTATTCAGCGAGTATCCAGTAAGTGGACCAAAACAAATGCCATTCTCCCCAATCCGACATTGGCCGCTTATGTACCGGAAACACGGTTGTACACATTTGATCACTTGAACGAAATGTTGGCCGTGTATGGTACTGTCTATATTAAGCCTGATAACGGTACTTATGGAAAAGGGGTTATGCGGGCAGAGAGGCTGACAGAGCCGCTTCCGCCGACAGAAGAAGGAATCATCGAAGAGAGAACTTGGTATGTGCTTCGCTATGAAGTAGATACCTTCACCTTCGAAAGTCTAGAAGATCTGCATAGAGTGATTTCTTCCCGCATACGAAAACGTCCATATCTGATCCAGCGTGGAATTCCACTTCTTCAGCATGAAGCACGCCCCTTCGATTTGAGGGTATTAACCCAGATGAACTTGAGACACCAATGGGAAACAACGCTTATTGTAGGACGCGTAGCTGCTCCTGACAAAGTCGTCACCAATCATCACAGCGGTGGGACAACACGCTTTTTCAATGAGCTGGTCGCTCCATACATGGATGTAAAGGAATCTGTACGACTGGAGCAAAAATTATCAAAAATGGGCGAACGGGTAGCCTGGCAGTTGCAAAAAAGATACCCACGTTTAAGGGAAATAGGATTAGATGTGGGACTGGATCAGCAAAATTATCCGTGGATTCTGGAGGTTAATACGAGACCAGCAATCAAGGTGTTCTCTTCCCTTCCAAACAAAAGCCTCTATCATAAAATATTCAGATATGCAGTAGGCTACGGACGGTACTCTCCATCCACGGGTAAAGCCGTACGCTCTAAGAAAAAGGCCTAAAACAATGAGATTAAATATTCAAATACACCCGGGCTGGTTAATGACAAGAAAAGGGACGCCCATTTGGGCGCCCCTTGCGAACTCCTACAAAATACTACCTAATGAGCACGTAATACAGCCACTAGGAAAGAACATCACACATTAAAAATCGAGATTTTTCACGTACTTCGCATGTTCTTGGATAAAGTCACGACGAGGTTCTACATTATCACCCATCAAGGTATTGAACAGTGTATCAGCCAGCATCGCGTCACTGACAGTTACCTGAAGCATGGTACGACTCTCAGGGTCCATCGTAGTTTCCCAAAGTTGGGTCGCATTCATCTCACCCAAACCTTTATAGCGCTGTACATTGTACTTCGCGTTTTCTCCAAATTCCCTGATGATCTCATCACGTTCCGCCTCGGAGTTCGCATAACGTACAACTTTGTTACGCTCTACTTTGAATAGTGGTGGCTGAGCAATATAAATATAGCCTGCATCAATGATTTTACGCATGTACCGATAGAAGAACGTCAGCAACAACGTACGAATATGGGCACCATCGACATCCGCATCTGTCATGATAATGACCTTGTGATAACGGGCTTTGGCGATGTCAAAGTCGTCTCCGATCCCTGTACCCATTGCTGTTACCATGGACCGGATTTCATCACTGGACAAAATACGGTCCAAGCGTGCCTTTTCGACATTCAGGATTTTACCGCGAATCGGTAAAATAGCTTGAAAGTGACGATCACGACCCTGCTTAGCCGATCCCCCTGCTGAGTCACCTTCGACAATGTACAGTTCACTAATCGAAGCATCCTTAGAGGAGCAATCCGCCAGCTTGCCTGGGAGCGAACTGATTTCCAGCGCGCTTTTACGACGTGTAAGCTCACGCGCTTTACGCGCTGCTTCCCGGGCACGTGCTGCTTGTAATGATTTGTCAACCACACGGCGGGAAACAGACGGATTTTCCTCTAGGAATTCCTGGAGTTTCTCTGCGAATAGGGATTCGACAATCCCTCGCACCTCACTGTTCCCCAACTTTGTCTTGGTCTGACCCTCAAACTGTGGTTCTGGAATTTTGACGGAGATAATCGCCGTCAATCCCTCACGCACATCATCACCGGTCAAGTTGGCATTGTTGTCCTTAATCAAGCCATTTTTACGTGCATAATCGTTAATGATCCGGGTTAATGCACTCTTGAAGCCTGATTCGTGAGTTCCGCCCTCATGGGTATTGATGTTGTTAGCAAAAGAATAAATATTCTCGGTATAGCTGTCGTTATATTGCAAAGCAACTTCGACTTGAATCATATCACGCGAGCCTTCGACATAAATCGGCTGTTCATGTAACGCTTCTCTTTTTTGATTCAAGAATTGCACATATTCACTGATACCGCCCTCGTAATGGAATGTATCACTGGCTCCCGTCCGTTCATCAGTCAAGCTGATTGCAATGCCTTTGTTCAGGAAAGCCAACTCACGAATCCGCGTTTGGAGCGTATCATAATCATATACGGTCGTTTCTGTAAAGATTTGATCGTCCGGATAGAAGGTCGTTTGGGTACCCGTCTCGTCTGTATCCCCGATGACTCTGACATCATACTGCGGAGCACCACGGTGGTATTCCTGCTCATACAGATGTCCGTCCCGTTTAACATGAACGATCATTTTGCTGGAGAGAGCGTTCACTACCGATACACCAACCCCGTGCAGACCACCGGATACCTTGTACCCTCCGCCTCCGAATTTACCACCTGCGTGAAGTACAGTCATAACGACTTCCAGCGCAGATTTTTTCATTTTGGCGTGTTCGCTTACCGGAATACCGCGTCCGTTATCTGTAACGGTAACGCTGTTATCTTCGTGAACCACAACTTGAATGCTGTCACAATAACCCGCCAGCGCTTCGTCAATGCTGTTGTCCACAACTTCCCAGACCAGATGATGGAGACCTTTGGCGCTCGTGGAGCCAATATACATCCCGGGACGTTTCCGAACCGCTTCCAGGCCCTCGAGGACCTGAATCTCGCCCGCATCATAAGACGGTTGATTCATAGACATGCCTTTCACCTACTTCTATAGATTCTATGGTTAAGCATTGGCAACAAACTGGTTTGCCCGCTTTTTGAGTGTTGTTGAGGAGATGGGGGAATAATACACCGTATTCTGAGTCACTACGATGGACTTGGCTTCCTCTTCGCCAATCATCTCGACATGCTTTTGCTGTTGGGCGTGGTTCACGTATTGCTTGGAGATTTTAGAGGATTTTTCAATCGAGATATCGAAAATAGCCACAAGCTCTGACGAGCGGATGATTTTTTCTCCACCCAGATGAATATACATAGCGGTCACTCACTCCTTAGTGTTCCACATGCCCGTCGTGGACGTGATAAATATTGGCATCCTTGAGTCGTTCTGCGTTCAAAGTCTCAACCCCGGTTGCCGTGATAAAGGTCTGTACCTTGCTTTGGAAAGTCTCGATCAGCTGGGTCTGACGATAGGGGTCCAGCTCGGACAAAACATCATCCAGCAGCAAGACAGGATATTCACCAATTTCCTCATGAATTAACTCTATTTCGGCCAACTTCAAGGACAGGGCCGTCGTCCGCTGCTGCCCCTGAGAGCCATACGTATGCACTTCTCTGCCGTTAATGGCAAAGGCCAAATCGTCACGATGGGGTCCCGCCAAAGTCATGCCACGGCGGATTTCCTGTTCCCTCATTTGGGATAACTTTATCATAAATCGCTCCAATAAGACAGCTTCATCTTCTTCCTCTGGCTCACTGAAGGAGGGAACATAGGTTAATTTTAACTCTTCTGTCCCACCTGCGATCCCTTCATGAATGGCCTGAGCCCACTTTTGTAGCTTTGTTATAAATTGTTTCCGCTTTTTAACAATTTTAACACCATGCTCAACAAGTTGCTCATTCCATACCTCCAGCATCAGCTGCACTGACGCCATATCCTTACCCCAAGCTTGCTTGAGCAGGTTGTTTCGCTGAACCAATACTTTCTGATATTGCTGCAAATGATACAGATATCCTGGCGCAACCTGTCCGATTTCCATGTCAAGAAACCGGCGGCGAACCCCCGGTGTTCCTTTCACAATTTCCAGATCCTCAGGTGCAAACATGACCACATTTAACGAACCGATAAAATCGCTCAGTTTGCGCTGCTCCAGTCCGTTGATCTTTGCTTTTTTACCTTGTGTGGATAACGCGAGATCCAGTCTGATTTTCCCGTATTTTTTATCCACATCCGCAGCTAGGTGAGTGGAAGTAGCCCCGAAAGAGATTAACTCCTTGTCGCGGGACGTTCGATGACTTTTGGTTAAAGCCAGTACAAAAATCGCCTCTACCAGATTCGTTTTGCCCTGCGCATTTTGTCCGATCAGCAAATTAACGGGCCCAAATTCATTCAGCTCCAGCTGTTCATAGTTCCGGTACTGCTGCAAAACAATGTTGTTCACAAACACATAGGGTCCCCCTTGTTACTCCGTGCCTAAAAGGAGTCCTTGCCACCCAGGCGATCATGCTCCTGCTGTAACTTCGAAACTTCCGTTGTCCTCTACTTCTACGGTATCACCCGGGTACAGTTTTCTTCCACGACGTTCTTCCGGTTCACCATTAACACGGACTTGTCCCTCTTGCAGCAGGGCTTTAGCCATGCCTCCTGTGGATACACAATCGGCTAATTTTAAAAATTGATCGAGCTTAATGTATTCGGTTTGTATAGATATCTGTTTCAAGGCTTGTTCATCCTTTCGCTTGTCCTCGGGTGGGTTAACGCTAAACGTCAGTTGGTTGTGCGATATGGCAGGATGATATACAGCGCATTGCTGGAATCTGCCGGTTTTAAAATAATAGGGCTCATAATGCCGGTAAAAGCAATCGTCAGCTGCTCGCTGTCAATCACCTTCAGCACGTCGAGCATGTATTTAGAGTTGAACGAAATTTTGAGCGGCTCTCCCTCAAATTTGGACACAGTTACTTCCTCACGCACTTTGCCAAGCTCAGAGGAACTAGAGGAAATCTCCAAACCGCAATTTTCCAGCGACTGCATTTTTACAATATTCGTTTTTTCCTCACGGGACAGCAAATAAGCACGGTCAATTGACTCACTTAAACTTTTTGTATCCACAATCAGTTCTGTTTTGTAGGAGGTCGGAATAATTCTAGAAGTATCAGGATAGGTGCCGTCCAAGATGCGGGAATAAAATAGCACCCGATCTACTTTGAATAATACCTGATTGTCCGCTACTACGATATCCACAAGCATATTTTGATCTGGAATAATTCTGCTCAGCTCATTCAGCGTTTTGCCCGCAATGACAACATTGCTAAAACGCAAGCCTTCAGACGTCTCCAGATGAGCGCTACGGGTGGCAAGGCGGTGGCGGTCCGTTGCCACAAACTTCAATTCACCCTCAGCCAGATTCCACAACACGCCAGTTAAAATCGGTGTCGTTTCGTGGGTGGAGATGGAGAATACCGTCTGTTTAATCATATTTTTGAGTAAATCTCCTGGTACAGAGATGACTTGATTTTCTTCAATGTTGGGAAGTACCGGGAATTCTTCAGGATCCAAGCCAACAATCTGAATTTCAGTTGCACCAGACGAGATAAAGGTTTGAAATTGGTCTTTTACCTCCATATGGATCTCCTGCGACGGCAACTTTTTGATAATTTCGACAAAGAATTTGGCAGGCAGTACCACACTGCCGGGTTGTTCGACCTGAACAACAGTTTGGTCACCATCCTCCATCGGAATAAAGGATTGAATGGAGATGTCTGTATCGCTGGCGGTCAGCGTTACTCCTTGGTGATTCACATCCAGCTTAATACCACTCAGAATTGGAATCGTAGTCCGACTTGATATCGCTTTGGATACATGTTGTATAGCCTCGTTCAAAACGTTTTTCAGAATGCTGATCTTCATAAGTTCCTCCTACGGGTTTTAATCCTTCAAGCACGCGTTGACGCGGGCCTTATTTAGGTGATGTATATCTTTAAAATATATTAGTAATAGTAATAGGCGCACTGAATATGTGGATAAGTCACTGTAACCCTAATAAAATCAAGCCTATCCACATGTGTATAAATTGTGTATAGGCTCTGAACTTATTCAGGTTGGATTTTTGATTTTTTCTATTAGGCTGTTGATAACTTTAAACAGATCCTGATCCACTTGAATGGATTTGGAGATTTTTTCGTGCGCATGAATGACAGTCGTATGATCACGCCCACCGAAAGCTTCGCCGATTTTTGGCAAAGAATAGTCGGTTAGCTCACGAGACAGGTACATGGCAATCTGTCGTGGAAAAGCTACAGCCTTTGTCCGCTTACGCGCTTTAAAATCCTCCAACCGTAGATTGTAAAATTCCCCGACTTGATGCTGTATATCCTGAATCGTGATCATTTTTGGACGACTGGACGGGATAATATCTTTCAACGCCTCAGCTGCGAGATGACTTGTGACATCCTGATTGGTTAAGGAGGAATAAGCGACAACGCGAATAAGCGCCCCTTCCAGCTCACGGATGTTTGTATCAATTTGATTAGCGATATACATCATGGCCTCATTAGGAATATCCAGGTTTTCCGCCCGCGCCTTTTTCCGAAGAATAGCAATTCTCGTCTCCAGATCTGGCGGTTGAATATCCGTAATAAGTCCCCACTCGAAGCGAGAGCGCAGCCGTTCTTCCAGCGTTGGAATTTCTTTAGGCGGCCGATCGCTTGAGATTATAATCTGCTTGCGTTCCTCATGAAGCGCATTGAACGTGTGGAAAAATTCCTCCTGCGTCGATTCCTTGCCCGCAATGAATTGAATATCATCAATGAGCAAAATATCAATGTTGCGATATTTATTCCGGAAACTTTCCCCGCGGTTGTCCCGGATGGCATTAATGAATTCATTCGTAAACTTCTCCGACGATAAATAAACGACCTTGCTGGTCGGATTGTGCTCCAAAATATAGTGTCCGATAGCGTGCATCAGATGCGTTTTCCCCAGCCCCACACCACCGTATAAAAACAGCGGATTGTAAGCTTTTGCCGGCGCCTCGGCGACGGCCAGCGATGCCGCATGGGCAAAACGGTTCCCCGATCCGATGACGAATGTATCGAATGTATATTTGGGATTCAGCATATGGGACACAGCTTCTTCATGAACGACCGGCTGCTGCTGAGGTTGTTGCTGAAGGTCGACCTCAGCGGGCTTGTTCTCTTCAATAACGAACTTGACCTCTAGTTGTTTGCCCAAAATTTCATAAACGGTTGCTCCGACTAGCTTGGTATAGCGGCTTTCAAGCCATTCCACGGCAAAAGTTGTCGGTGCAGAAATCACAATGGAGTGGTCATTTAGTTTCGCTGCCTTGGTAGCCTTAAACCAAGTGTCATAACTCGGCTTACTCAGCTTGGTTTGTATGATGGATAGAATTTGCTGCCATAGTTCAGAGGTATGGCTGTCCACAGACGTCACTCCTTTTAAATCCTGACATTTTACCGAATTAAGCTGCAGAGAGCTGCTCTCGGCGCTTCGGCAAAACGCCTAAAATCCCAAAAATGTTGTTGAAGGCCATAAAAAGACATACCGCCGCCTAAATCATGCGGCAGTGTGGTGAGAGAACGCAGCACAAAATGACCCTGAAAAATAGCTAATGGAAATTCCGCTGCTGATCAGCAGAAGAAAGGCGATATTTCTCAGGAGGGAATGTGCGGCACGATCCGTTCTCTTGATCCCGCAGGCCAAAACGGGACTGCAATATGTCGAAATCAAATGAAAAATGTAGAATATATCCCCAGAATCCCGAATCCGCACAAAAATAAAAAGATGGATAAATTGAACTTGTTCACAACTTTATCCACAGGGTGTTGATAATATGGAGGGTAAAACAACATATTCACATTCAAAAGTAATATCATCATAGCAAAAGAAGCCTTGTATTTCAATGACTCGTGGTTATTTATCCACAAATTCAATCTGTTGTGTACAATTTTTATTCACAACACAAGATATTGTTTATAATTTGTTCAGTTTTCGACAATAACTCTTTTTTACTCTAAAATGTTATGCACAGGTTATGACCAATTAAATCACAATTCAGTTCTTTTTGTGGATCTGTGCATAACAGCCGTTGCCTTTTGGTCACAGAGGCTTATTTTTCTGTTGAAAATTTCCGGTAACGTTTCCGACATTATTTTTGAACGAACCTGATAACGTCGATATGAAAATAGGATGGATTCAAGTTATAGAATGAATAAATGTAAAAAACAGTTTTTGGAGGAGCGAAAACGACAAATAGAATGCTGATGATGGAGGAGAAGTGAAAGAAATTTTATGAAGTAAGGGAATAAAAGAGTGAAGTGAGTGAGCGGGGGGAGGGGGGGAGGCTTCCTGAATGCAAAAAGAGGGAGAGGATTCACAAGTACATTGACTTTGGCCGCTATTTGTGGTTAAATGTACAAAGGTGTTTTTTGTGGAGATTGCTACGTTAGGTATATTCCATATAAAACGTATTCCTTGTAAGGAGGTGCAGCACAATGAGACCGACTTTCAGACCGAATGTCAGCAAACGTAAAAAAGTTCACGGCTTCCGTAAAAGAATGAGCACGAAGAATGGCCGTAAAGTTTTGGCAGCTCGTCGCCAAAAAGGTAGAAAAGTATTGAGTGCGTAATGCGTGCATAAAGACCACTACGGTGGTCTTTTTTTTCATAATTGAGGTATTCAGGGATCGGATTCCTTCTTTTATTGTTGTAAAAATGTAGTGAAAGAAGAGGGGGAAGTCCAGCATCCTGTCCTATATTAGATGAAGCTTTTGAAAACGGATATAAAATAAGCGAGATTACCATGTTGGAATGTTGTCCATACTTCTTACTATATAAAAGGTAAAGGTTAGCTTACCGACATGTGTAAATGAGATGAGCAAGGAGAAGCGCCGTGCAAAAAAAATTGCGTCTACGAAACCGGGCGGACTTTGGGCGCGTATACCGCCATGGCAAATCTTTTGCCAACCATCAGTTTGTGGTGTACTGGTTCCGCCGCAGAGAGGTAGAGCAGTTCCGCGTCGGAATTTCGGCCAGCAAGAAGATCGGCAATGCAGTAGTTCGCAACCGGATGCGCAGAATCGTTAAGGAAATTGTGCGCCATCATGAGCATGAATTGGTGGAGCAGATTGACCTGATTTTTATCGTTCGTAAGGGTGCGGTTACAATGTCGTATCAAGAGCTGGAGAAAAGCGTGCTGCACGTTCTACGCAAAGCCTCGCTGCTCAAGTCTTCACGCCGATAGTCAGTATCTTTGTCCTACAGGATATGGTATGATTTACGTTGGAATGGATTGGTTAAGAAAGGGGTTATGAAGTGTCGCGTTTGAAGACTCAACGGGGAAAATGGTTCCTCCTGATTGCCTTATTGGCACTTGTTGCTGTGCTGTCCGGATGTGCTCAGACGGCCCACAATTCTTACACGACGGCAGACTTGGCCAATGGATCGTTTTGGCAAAGATATGTCGTTTACTGGTTTTCGTATGCGTTAGATACATTTGCCCAATGGTTTTCTGGAGAGTATGGCCTGGCCGTACTGATTCTGGTGATTATCGTGCGAACCATTATTTTGCCGCTTACACTCAAGCAAGTACGTAGTTCCAAAGCTATGCAGGCCATTCAGCCGCAATTAAAAGAAATTCAAGCGAAGTACAAGGATACGCCTGAAAAAGTCCAGCAAGAGACGATGAAGTTGTTCCAGGAAAATAAGGTCAACCCGATGGCTGGCTGTCTTCCTTTGGTAGTACAGATGCCAATTTTCATCGCGCTTTATAATGCCATTTATTATAACTCGGCATTGCGGGATCATGACTTCTTGTGGCTCCAGTTAGGTAAACCGGATCACTTGTTTATCCTGCCGATTTTGGCAGCGATTACGACATTTGTCCAAACCTGGATGATGATGAAAATGAATCCGACGCCGCAGCAGGGACCGATGCAATTTTTGCTGTACGTCTATCCGGTGCTGATTCTGTTTATGTCGTACAACTTCCCATCCGCTTTGCCGTTGTACTGGTTCTACAGTAATATTTACACGATCATTCAAAACTATTTCCTTTATCGGAATAAGGATAAAGAAGCAGCACTGGCGAATGTGAAAACAGCCAGTCTTGCGAAAACAGGTTCCTCCAATAGTAAGAAAAAAGGTGGCAAAAACACGAAGGGGGCTAAAAAGTCGAGATGACCAAAGTCGTGACATCAGGAAAAACCGTTGAAGATGCTGTAAGACAAGGACTCTCCCAGCTGGGAGTAAGCCGTGAACGGGTAACCGTAAGCGTGTTGGAACAGCCGTCAAAAGGATTCCTGGGGTGGCTCGGGGTCAAGAAGGCGAAGGTGGAGCTTACGCTGCTCTCTGAGCCGTCTCCTGAAACCACACACGCGGCTGAACCTCATGTATCGGCTCAAGCACCTTCTAGCGTGGGACAGGCTTTATCTGAAGAAACTGGGCCTGTTGCACAGGAAGCACAGATGAACATGGAAGCACCCTCGGGACATATAGATCCTTATGAAGAGGCGGTGCGTTTCATTCGTGAAACAGCAGCAGGAATGGGATTGGACGTTAAAGTTGATGTCCGCCACCGCAAGGATGAAAGTACACTGGATATCTCCGGTCCGTCACTCGGTATGTTGATCGGCCGCAGAGGACAGACATTGGATGCATTACAGTACCTGACGAATATCGTTGCCAACCGTCATTCTGACAAATTCATCCGAATTGTGCTGGATGCCGAGCAATTTCGTGCACGTCGGCAAAAAACGCTGGAGGATTTGGCAGATCGGTTGGCAAACCAGGCTATTCGTTATGGCAAGGAAGTGGTACTGGAGCCAATGCCGTCACAGGAGCGGAAGCTGATTCACGCCAAGCTCCAACAGCATGCGCTGGTTAGAACATACAGCAAGGGGGACGAGCCCAATCGGCGCGTCGTCATTGCTAAAAAATAATCCGACGCAATGGCTCTCTGCAAGATGCAGAAGCCATTGCTTTTTTTCTTATATTTCTCGCTGAAACGGCTGCCGTCCTTGATGAAGGACGGCAATGTCGTTTCTACTTGATAGGAGGTAGAAACTTTATGCTGAGCGATACTATAGCTGCCATTGCAACGGCTGTCGGCGAGGGCGGCATTGCAGTTGTACGGATCAGCGGTCCAGAAGCGGTCACGGAAGTGGAGGCTTTGTTCCGTAGTAAAACGCCTCTAAGCAAGGCTCCAACTCACACGGTACATTATGGACATATAATAGATCCTCAAAGCCAGGAAAAGGTGGAGGAAGTTTTAGTTACAGTGATGCGGGCGCCACGCTCTTTTACGACAGAAGATGTCGTAGAAATCAGCACTCATGGCGGGGTCGTAGCCGTTAAACGGGTGATGGATTTACTATTGCTGCAAAATATACGTCTGGCTGAGCCCGGTGAATTTACGAAACGTGCTTTTTTGAATGGTCGTATTGACCTGAGTCAGGCGGAGGGTGTCATTGACTTGATTCGCTCGAAATCAGATAAAGCTTTTTCGGTGGCTTTGAAGCAGGTGGATGGACAACTGTCCCAGAATATTCGTCGCTTGCGTCATGTTTTGGTGGAGACACTTGCTCATATTGAAGTGAACATTGATTATCCTGAGCATGATGTTGAATCTTTTACATCTGATTTAATCAAGGATAAAAGCAGTCAGGTTATGACGGAAATTGATCGGCTGCTGCATACGGCGGAGCAGGGAAAGATTTTACGTGAAGGGCTGACCACAGCGATTGTTGGAAGGCCAAATGTGGGCAAATCGTCACTGCTGAACACATTGGCTCAGGGCGAGCGGGCAATTGTGACCGATATTCCGGGTACAACCCGTGACGTTATTGAGGAATATGTGACGATTAATAGTATTCCGCTCAAGTTGCTGGATACAGCTGGGATTCGTGAAACGATAGACGTAGTGGAGCGGATCGGAGTAGAACGTTCGAGAACGGCGGTTACTGAAGCGGACCTACTGCTCATCGTCATTAACGCCAACGAACCACTGCATGAGGATGAAATGGCATTAATGGAACAAATCCGCGGTAGACAAGCGATTGTCATTATGAATAAAATGGACTTACCGGCCCAAGTAGACCGGGATTTGTTGCTGCGTTATGTTCCCGAAGAGCTTATCGTACCGATGTCTGTGAAGGAAAATGAGGGAGCGGACCGACTGGAGCAGGCTATATCGAATTTATTCTTTAGCGGCAAGCTGGAATCAGCGGATATGACATATGTCAGCAACGTACGGCATATTGCTTTGTTGAAGAAGGCGCGCCAATCGCTGGTAGATGCCTATGAAGCCGCTGATCAATTTGTTCCTATCGACATGATCCAGATTGATGTAAGGCTGGCATGGGAGCATTTGGGTGAGATTGTAGGCGATACTGCGCATGATGCGCTAATAGATCAAATATTTTCACAATTTTGTCTGGGCAAATAGAACTTTCAAGCATGGCTGATATAAGCCTGCTATCGTTATATATACAAGAGCATATTCGGCGTGAAGACCGGAATGTATAAGGAGGTAAGAAAGGTATGGGTTACCAAGGAGGCGACTATGACGTAATTGTCGTAGGCGCGGGCCATGCGGGCGTAGAATCAGCCTTGGCAGCAGCGCGGATGGGCTGCCGCACGTTGATGATCACAATTAACCTGGATATGGTCGCGTTCATGCCCTGCAACCCGTCTATTGGCGGTCCTGCAAAAGGGCATGTGGTGCGAGAAATTGATGCACTGGGCGGCGAAATGGGTCGGAATATCGATAAGACGTTTATCCAAATGAGAATGTTGAATACTGGTAAAGGTCCCGCGGTTCATGCATTGCGTGCACAAGCAGACAAGTTCTCTTATCAGCATGCGATGAAGGAAACGATGGAAAAGGAACCGAATCTGACATTACGCCAAGGTATGGTTGAAGAGCTGATTATGGAAGACGGTCATTGCGTAGGTGTAATTACGAAGACGGGCACAGAGTATCGAAGTAAAGCAGTTGTCCTGACCACAGGCACTTATCTGCGCGGAAAAATCATTATGGGCGAGCTGATGTATGAGAGTGGTCCGAACAATCAACAGCCTTCGTTGAGATTGTCTGAGCATTTGAGAGAGCTGGGTTTTGATCTGGTTCGATTTAAGACAGGAACGCCGCCACGTGTGCATAAGGACACGATTGATTTTAGCAAAACGGAAATACAACCGGGTGATGATCAACCGAAGTTCTTTTCCTATGAAACGAAGTCTTCAGATAATGAACAGCTTCCTTGCTGGCTGACATATACTTCAGTAGAAACACATCAGATTATTAATGATAATTTGCACCGTGCGCCCATGTTCTCTGGTCTGATTGAAGGAACGGGACCACGTTATTGCCCATCCATTGAAGATAAGGTGGTACGTTTCAGTGATAAGCCTAAGCACCAAATCTTTTTGGAGCCTGAAGGTAAAAACACATCTGAATACTATGTTCAGGGCTTGTCGACCAGCTTGCCAGAGGATGTGCAATTAGCTGTGCTGCGTTCGATTCCGGGGATGGAAAAGGTGGAGATGATGCGCAATGGTTATGCTATCGAATATGACGCAATGGTACCTACGCAGTTATGGCCTACTTTGGAAACGAAGAAAGTCCCAGGCTTGTTCACAGCAGGTCAGATTAACGGTACCTCCGGTTACGAAGAAGCTGCGGGTCAAGGGATTATGGCAGGGATTAATGCAGCTCGCAAGGTGCAGGGCAAAGAGCCTGTAGTATTGGACCGTTCGCAAGGCTACATTGGGGTTCTGATCGACGATCTGGTGACGAAGGGTACGAATGAGCCTTATCGCTTGCTGACGTCGCGTGCAGAATACCGTCTGTTGTTGCGTCATGATAACGCGGACCTGCGATTGACTCCGATCGGGCATGATATTGGTCTAATTACGGATGAACGATACGAGCGCTTTTTGGATAAAAAGCAAAAGGTAGAGCAAGAGATTGAACGTTTACGCTTGGCGAAGGTTCGTCCGGTTGATATAAATGAGATGCTGGAGCAAGGCGGATCTGCACCAATACAGGATGGAAGTAATTTGTTAACGGTGCTGCGTCGACCAGAGATCAGTTATGCGCAAGTAGCACAAATCTCGCCTTCACCTATAGCTCTTACTGAGGAAGAACAGGAGCAGGTGGAAATCCAAATTAAGTATGCGGGCTACATTGAAAAGCAATTGATGCATGTTGAGCGTCTGCAAAAGATGGAGAAGAAGAAGCTCCCAGAGGATATTGTATACAGTGAAGTTCAAGGACTGGCCATTGAAGCCAAGCAGAAACTTGAAAAGATCCGTCCGATGTCGATTGGCCAAGCATCCCGTATTTCGGGTGTAACTCCTGCAGATATTTCCATTTTGCTGGTTTATCTGGAGCATTATAACCGCGTAACGGCAGCAAGGGGATCATAATGGACGCGATACAACAGCAATTTAAGCAGCGGCTGGCAGAGCATAGTATTGTGATTAATGACAGTCAGTTAGAACAGTTTGAAACATATTACCGTGTGCTAGTTGAGTGGAATGAAAAAATGAACCTGACGGGTATTACTGAGCGCGATGCAGTGTACACCAAGCATTTTTATGATTCTCTTTCCCTGGCCTTTTATGTTCCGTTAAATGATGTGGGAAGCCTGGCTGATATTGGGTCAGGTGCGGGTTTTCCGGGCATTCCTTTGAAAATCTGCTTTCCGCAGATTCAGTTGACTATTGTAGACTCGTTGAACAAACGTATACAATTCTTGGCACATGTGGTAGAACAGTTGGGTTTGGAAAATGTTGAACTGGTTCATAGCAGGGCAGAGGAATTGGGGCGTAAACCAGGATACCGCGATAGCTATGATCTAGTGACAGCCAGAGCGGTTGCCCGCCTCGCGGTACTGAATGAATTTTGTTTGCCGTTTGTCCGTGAAGGAGGACACTTTGCCGCGATGAAGGGCAGTGATCCTACAGAGGAAATTAAGGAAGCTTCCTACAGCTTGAAAGAGCTAAAGGGAAAAATCAAACATGTTCAGGCCTTCCAGCTACCTGTTGAAGATGCAGCCAGACATATGATTATTATTGAGAAAAGAGCGGCTACACCACGAAAATATCCACGTAAGCCGGGTACTCCTTTGAAGGCGCCGTTAGTGTAAATGTTTGAAAGAAAGTGAATGTTTCACGTGAAACATTCACTTTTTTTATGGCTGATAGACTCTTTACATAAAAGACTCTTAGCTATCATGCGTTCTTGTTTACATTTGGGGAGGAAGATGGATGATAGTTACCAAAGAAGATGCATAATTTATTCTCTGATCCTTCCGAAAAGCTGGTAGAGACGATAGGATTATGGCTGGAAAAGTGATAGAATAGAGATAATCGTTTTAATGTAAGTTGACTGCTCCTGTACCCATGAATTCAGATATACATATAGGGGAGTGGGACAACAAATGTCAGGGGAGTACGTGGAGTGTACCCGCTTACGGCGCTGTTTCATATAAAAGGGTCTACGATCCGCGTAAGGAACTGTTTTTCACGAAGCGCTGTTAGTATGGTGCTATTATGAAATTAGGTGGTATTATACGGAATGAAAGAACAATTTTCCAAGCTATTTGGTTTGACGGAGCGATCTACTGGGGACGAAATAAAACAAATTCCAGTTCGGGATATTGTCAGCAGTCCTTATCAGCCCCGTACCATATTTGACGACGAGAAGATTGATGAGCTATGCCAGACCATTAAGACGCATGGTGTAATTCAACCGATTGTCGTTCGTTTCCGTAATGGACAATATGAGATTATAGCAGGGGAACGTCGTTGGAGAGCTGTCACCAAGCTGGGTATGGAAACTATTCCAGCCATTGTTCGTGAGTTTAATGATTCACAAGCTGCATCCATCGCGTTGATTGAGAATCTTCAACGGGAAGGGTTAACTGCGATTGAAGAGGCTGTTGCTTACCAAAAGCTGATTGACCTACATCAGCTCACCCAGGAAAGCCTCGCTCAACGACTTGGTAAAAGCCAATCCACTATTGCTAACAAGATACGGCTGCTTCATCTGCCGGAGAGAGTGAAAGAGGCTCTAATGGAACGGAAGGTGTCCGAGCGTCATGCTCGTGCATTATTGTCATTAGAGACCGAAGAACTACAGTACAAGGTTTTAGATGAAGTCATTGCCAAGGAACTCAATGTGAAACAGACAGAGGCACGAGTTGCCTTTTATAAACAAGTATCCACGAATAAGAAATCGAAGCGGATTTCCTTTACCAAGGATGTCCGACTTGCGCTGAATACGATACGTCAATCCATTGATATGGTGTCTGGCTCAGGCTTGGATATCAAAACCAAGGAATCTGATCATGAGGATCACTATGAGATTGTCATTCAAATTCCCAAACGTAAGTAAGGGATGAAGCGTACAGGCGGCAGCAATTGCCGCTTTTTCTGTCTAACGCCGAATAAAACCGCAGCATACTCAATTCTATTCTGAAATTGCCGTTATCCGTAAGTTAAGGACTAAGTAACGTCTCCATAGAGCGTTTTGTAGTTATGGAGTGTAGCAGGATTCCGATTAAATTATGAGGTGAATGAAGTGTCAAAAATAATAGCCGTAGCCAATCAAAAGGGCGGAGTAGGCAAAACAACTACTTCCGTTAATTTGGGCGCCGGACTTGCTTCCCTCGGCAAAAGGGTATTGCTCGTGGATATCGACCCGCAAGGTAATACAACCAGCGGTGTGGGTATCAATAAGGCGGATGTGGCAAATTGCATTTATGATGTACTTATTAACGAGGTTGATCCTAGCGAAGCTATTATGAGTACACAGGTTGAGGGATTAGATATTATTCCGGCAACCATTCAGTTAGCAGGCGCGGAAATTGAACTGGTGCCGACCATTTCTCGCGAATTGAGATTAAAAAGATCGCTTCAACTCGTTAAGCATAATTATGATTATATATTAATTGATTGCCCGCCATCTCTAGGTATTTTGACGCTTAATTCATTGACGGCTTCCGATTCAGTCATTATTCCAATCCAGTGTGAATATTACGCATTGGAAGGATTAAGTCAATTGTTGAATACCGTGCGATTAGTGCAAAAACATCTGAACACCTCATTGCAAATTGAAGGTGTGTTGTTAACCATGTTTGATGCCCGCACGAACTTGGGTATTCAGGTGATTGAAGAAGTGAAAAAGTATTTTCAAAGCAAGGTTTATCAGACGATTATTCCACGCAATGTGAGACTCAGCGAAGCACCATCACATGGCCAGTCCATTATTACGTATGATCCCCGTTCCCGTGGGGCAGAGGTATATATTGAGTTGGCAAAGGAAGTGGTATCTTATGAGTAAACGGTTGGGAAAAGGACTTGATGCACTCATTCCCTCCCTTACAGTCAATGAAGAGGATAAGGTTGTTGACATTCCGCTCAGCCAGTTGCGTGCGAATCCGTACCAACCTCGAAAAACGTTTGATGAAGAGTCCATTAAGGAATTAGCCGAATCCATTCGTCAGCACGGTGTTATCCAACCTATTATTGCACGTAGTGTATTGCGAGGATATGAAATCATAGCCGGGGAAAGACGTTTTCGGGCTTCTCAATTTTGTGGGAATCCGACTATACCTGTAGTTGTTCGCAATTTTACGGATCAGCAGGTGATGGAGATTGCCCTGATTGAGAATTTACAGCGTGAGAATTTGAATGCAATGGAAGTGGCAGTAGCTTATCAGGGATTAATGGATCAGTTTTCTTTAACTCAGGAAGAGTTGTCCATGAAAGTGGGAAAATCACGTTCTCATATTGCCAATTTCCTTCGCTTGCTCGCATTGCCTGAAGAAGTTAAAGATCATGTTTCACGTGGAACATTGTCTATGGGACATGCCAGAGCTATTGTTGGGCTCAAAGATCCAGACATGGTGAAACAGTTAGCACAGCAATGTATTGAACAGCAGTGGAGTGTTCGCGAACTGGAGGAAGCTGTACAGCAGTTGGATCATAAGCCTGGTGAGGCGAAAGCCAAAACAAAGGTACGAAAAAAGGACCCCTATATTGACCATATGGAAGAGTCCCTGCGTGAACGCTTTAAAACAACTGTGAAGATCAAGCACAATAAGGATAAAGGCAAAATTGAATTGAATTATTACAGCCAGCAGGATTTGGAAAGATTACTGGAGCTATTACAGTAGTTTGTTGAAATATGGACATGTCTCCTTGAGCAAAATGGAAAGTGAGATATGTCTTTGCTTTGTCTGGAATTGCAGGAATTAGAATGGTTTTGATGGATAAACTAATAGCCTTGTGTTATTTGTTTCGCTGTTCTCAAACGTATAAAATATAAGTATGCAGTAACATGATTTTTGAGGTAGAGGAGTAGAAGCAAGCATATGGCTGAATTGAATGGACTAATCATGGAACAGCTTGCCGGAATCGTTGCAGGGATCGTGCTTATTTTGCTCATCTTGTTGATTGTTATTATCGTGCAGGGTGCAAAGCTGAAGAAGATGCGGCGAAAGTATGAAACCATGATGGCAGGCAGCGGTGTCGAGAATTTGGAAACGCTGCTGATTGATTTGAAGGTACAGATGGATACGATTGAGGATGAGCAGGAAACCCATCGTGCAAGTATGAAATCACTACGTAGTAAACTGACTGGCTTGAAGGGACATATAGGTATCAAACGCTATAATGCCTTTGGTGAGAGAGGAAGCGATTTAAGCTTTTCTCTGGCTATTGTAGACGACAATCAGGATGGTATGGTTTTAACCGGCATTTATAACCGAGATGGCTCATATGTGTATGCCAAGCCTCTAGAAGCGGGACAATCCACCTATTCCTTATCACCTGAAGAAAAAGAAGCCGTTACTCTTGCGCAGCAAGCAGGACAGAACGGTAATGCCACTCCTTAATCGCGGAGTATAGGCTGCCAGCAATGATATCTGATAATTTCATTACCAAATTTAGTCTCGTATTTTGCAGTACGAAGTATTCCATGAAGCCGCCGACGTTAACGATACCAGTCAAATGGATATCGCCGACCGGCGGTAATTCTTTATTTACACCTGCCCCAGGCTTGAGAGGACCATCTGAAACCTGAATGCATCCAACGCTGGAGGTTTGTCCAAGACATGCATCTATACCAATGATATAAGGCTGTTCATATCGGGCTTGTATGCTATTCAGCGTCGTTTGCAGGTTCATAGCATGTACAGGCTCCTCTAATGTACCGTATAGGTTAAACAGAGGGCTTTTGTAGCGTGATAAATGCGTACCTACGAGCGGACCCAGGCAATCTCCAGTAGAACGGTCGGTGCCGATGCAAATAATGACGATATTTTGCAGACTCGGCGCCTGATGCAGATGGAACAGCAGACGATGGATGATGGCTGATTGGATCCCGGGGTCTGTGTGTGATATTTTTAAGCTTAGGGGTTCTTGCCCCGGAATGAAGTCAGATGGATGAGTCATGGAATCTTCCTTTCGCTCTGTAATGGAGTGTGAAGGTTGCGCTCGCTGTACCTTGGAGAATAACAATTAGCCTGCGGGTAACATTTATTCTCAAGATAGTAGCTAGTATATGGATAAACTTGTGCTTTTATACTCGAAGGAAGTAGATTATTCATAGCCATATGTTTAAAGTCAGTAGATAAGCTTATATAGTAGGAAATAGAATTTGGGAAGCAGGAAGAGTAGTTCCCTTGTTTAAGGAGGAATACAGCATGACCTTTATACATTGGTTGGCCGGTAATTTAGAAACCGATGACGTAGTGAAAGGTGCGATTCACTGGAAGGATGTTGTATGGAAATGGCTTACCGATAGTGCGATGTGGTCGGCCTTTTTGTTTGTAATTTTGAAAATCGCGATTATTTTTATCATCACACGTATCTTTATTCGAGTTATTAATAAAATTATAGATAAGTCGATGCAACAAAAAGGAGATAACGGCAGGTTCCGATTGAATACAAGGCGGTTAACGACTGTTGGGGAACTGCTGAAAAATGTAACCAATATTGTATTTAATTTCATCTTAATTATGCTGGTGCTATCTCAAATGGGTATTAATCTCGGCCCTCTGATTGCTGGAGCTGGAGTGCTTGGATTAGCCGTTGGTTTTGGGGCACAGAGCTTGGTTAAGGATGTAATTACCGGATTCTTTATTATTTTTGAGGATCAATTTGCCGTAGGAGACGTCATTCAGACAGGTACTTTCAAGGGTACAGTGGAAATGATCGGGCTGCGTACAACCAGACTGGTGAGCTGGAAAGGTGAGGTGTACATTTTACCAAACGGCTCAATTACAACGGTAACGAACTTCTCCATGTCCAACGCGTTGGCGGTAGTGGATGTGCCAATGAAGGCCGAGCGGAGCCTGGAGGAAGCAGTTGGTTTGGTAAAACAGGCAATCGAAGGCATTGAAGAGTCCAATGTACAGATACTTAATATACCAGATGTGTTAGGGGTTCAGTCCATGACTACCTCAGAGTATATTGTGCGTGTTGTGGCAGAATGTATGCCAAATACAGGGGCCGTGGTAGAGCGTGATATTCAGAATAACATCAAGAAGGCCCTAGAGGATGAGGAACATCGTCAGGCCGCCTTGGAGACGGCGATAACCCTAGAAAAAGAAGATGAGCAAGGAAGAAAAGGGGGAGAGAAGGGTGGAGCGTAAGTCATTTGAACTAGGGGACATTGTACAGATGAAGAAGCCTCATCCGTGTGGAACGAATGAAATGGAAATTATCCGCATGGGGATGGATATTCGAATCAAATGTGTCGGTTGCCAGCATAGTGTGCTGATTCCGCGTGCCAAGTTCGAAAAGAATATGAAGAAAGTGCTGCGATCAAAGGCCAACGCCGACGAGCAAAACACGGAAGCAAATTGAGCCAAGAAGGATGAATGGCGATGAACCAGAATCAACTTGCGTCACAGTTGCAATGATGATATAATTATCCTTGCTGCGGAAAGGTACCCAAGAGGTCTAAGGGGGCTGACTCGAAATCAGTTAGGCGTCGCAAGGCGTGCGTGGGTTCGACTCCCACTCTTTCCGCCACTAACTTCATTTAATAAACCAATCTCTTACGTCTGTGACGTAGGGGATTTTTTGTTTGTGAATAAAAGGTCAACAGACTGTGATAAGTGAAAAGACTAAGATAAACCAAGAAGGTAAGATGGAAGAAATGATTAAGAGTCTATTGGGGGATGAATAAGGCATGATAACAAAAAAATGCTCCTGACAGCAGAGAAACATTGCCGTTAGGAGCACTCTTTTGTTATAGCTGGTTAGGCGGGTAATGATAGCGTTTTGTTTTTTTTGAGCCAGAGATCATCAGAAGGATCGCTGCAATCAAATGGAGAGCCCAGCCTACAAAGGGTATCCAGGCCAGCAAAGAAGTGAGTACTCCCCATACAGAGCCGTAGATCGCCTCCTGATTGCGTAACGAAAGGATAAGTGTTACTGCATGCAGGATAAGCATAAATCCCAGAGCCGAGTATCCGGTCCCCATGACAATAGCTCCTCCCACAATCGGTACGGCAAGCACCAATTCGAATATACCTGATATCCACTTTAATATTCGAGAATAGCTCATCTTTAAACCTCCGTAGATAGTAGGTCTTTGTACTTGGATATATTCTAGCAGAAGGAGCTGAATTAATCTGCATTTTACCAGTATATGCAAAAAGTCCGATAATGCAACAAAGGAGGACCACAAAGGTCCTCCATCGTAGGCGATACATTTTTAACAGGATACGATCTGTCCAATCACATCATGAAACTCGGTGTACTGACCAGCAATACCGTGTTGAAAAGACAGTGTCCTTTTACACAAACCTAACGCTTCTAATGCCCGGAATGGATCTCCTAACAGTTTGTCCGGCTACGTCGTCCAACGGAACCACACCTCTCTGTTGTATCGCCTAATCATAATATGGCCAGGAATCCGAAGAAATATACATTAGTGGACACGAGCTTTCGTTTTTTTCTTCCATTTGCGATTATGGTTGGCGGTCTCCGGAAAAGAATCGCCTCTTTCCAGCGTTACTTGCTGTGGGTTTTGGATTTCAGTATGGAAGCTCTTTTCTCCGACCTCCATGTATACGCCGTCGTTTGGGACCTTATCCCCTGGTTCGAACTCAGTCTTTTCACCCATACGGTTATGCCTCCTTAGATAAATGAATTTGGACTGCAACGGTTATTGTGCGCTGTTTTGAACATAAACATGCGAAACCGGGTATACAGATACTGAGTGAATCAAATGATTTCCTTTATATATGCGAAATTTTTGATGTTCCATAAAATTGTATAAAGCATGATGATATGCAGTGTTTTTAGCCGTTTTAGGCTTGTGTATTGAATTGTAGGTTGCATTCAGTTGTTGGATTTGGTAAACTGTTTTAGTGCGAGCTTAGGCTCGTTCCTTGCTCTCAACTGAGATTGAGGGCCTTATGTCCATAAGGAGGTGTAAAGAATGCGCAAATATGAAGCGATGTATATTATTCGTCCTGACATTGAACAAGAAGCTGTTCAAGCGACAGTCGATAAATTCCAAGGTATCATCTCTAACGGCGGTGGCGAAATTACGAGTCACGATGTAACTAAACGCCGTCTTGCGTATGAGATCAAGAAATTCCGTGATGGTTCTTTCGTTCTGGTAAACTTCACAGCAGAACCTGCTGTTGTTACTGAGCTTGAGCGTATCATGAAAATTTCTGACGAAGTAATTCGTTATCTCATTACGAACGACGTAGCTTAATTATTGTACGTGATTATGTAATGAACAACGCTCAAAGGAGGGGATTGGATTGTTGAACCGTGTCATTCTGATCGGTCGTTTGACCAAAGATCCAGAGCTGCGCTATACACCGTCTGGTGTAGCAGTAACCCAGTTCACCCTGGCTGTAGACCGTCCGTTTACGAGTCAAGGCGGCGAACGGGAAGCGGATTTCTTGCCGATCGTAACCTGGCGTCAGCTTGCTGAAACATGCGCTAACTATCTTCGCAAAGGTCGTTTAACGGCTGTTGAAGGCCGTGTTCAGGTGCGTAATTATGAGAACAATGAAGGAAAACGTGTATACGTGACTGAAATTGTAGCTGATAATGTGCGTTTCTTGGAATCTAACCGCGATGGCGGTAACGGTGGCGGCAATAGCGGTGGAGCTGCGCGTGAGGAGTCTCCTTTCGGAGGCGGTAACAGCAATAGTGGACGCGGGAATAATAACTCGCGAAACAATCAGGATCCTTTTTCCGATGACGGAAAACCGATCGATATTTCGGATGATGATTTACCATTTTAATTGGGAAAGGACTGACAAAGAATGGGCTTCAGACAAAGAGAAGGCGGAGACGATAACAAAAGACCAGCTCGTCGTGGTGGTCGTAACAAACGTCGTAAAGTATGTTTCTTCACTGTGAACAAAATTACTCACATTGACTATAAAGATACAGACCTGCTTAAAAAATTCATCAGCGAACGTGGAAAAATTCTTCCTCGTCGTGTGACTGGAACAAGTGCGAAATATCAACGTATGTTGACAATCGCTGTTAAACGTTCCCGTCAAATCGCATTGCTTCCTTACACTACTGAATAGTAGTGGGTGGAAAAAAGAGACGTTCCCGATCCCGGGAGCGTCTTTTTTCGTGATTTTTTATATTGACAACAAGTCCCATCTATTGTAACTTACTAATAATACAATCCATGTTTACCCATAAACCATAGTATACCTTTTAATGGCTTGTGAAATTGCAAGCTCCCCAACTCGCCAGAGTAAACATTTCGGCCTTCTGAAATGTTATTTTATATTACATGAAATCCTGTTTTTTGTCATTTTCCACAAGTAAAATTCATAAACTTTACATAAATAGATATTTTGCATTTTTATATTACATAAAAAAAGATATTGACGTGATATTATTTTACACTTAAGATAAACCTTAATAAAAATGTAATGGTTGTTAGCGCACGAAATTGACCAGAGGTCTAAAACACGTGTTTACGCTATTAAGACAGTAAGGAGGATGTGCAACTTCATTTTCAAACCTCAAGCTTTAACGAATCACCGCAGGAATGAGACAGGCTGTTAAATAAAGAACCGACTAAGGGGGATTAACAGGATGATGCAGACGAAGAAATGGGTTTCTTTGCTTATGATGCTTACGATCGTTGGTGTTCTGTTTGCAGGATGTAGCGGAGGTGCTAATGAGGCACAGCCACAGCAAGGCAATGCGGACAATAAAACAGAGGGAAATGAAGGAAGTGCACCTGTTACGGAGGGCGTTATTAAAGCGACTGATCTGACGCAAAATCCTCCGGGGGCAACTAATCGGAAAGATAACATTGTAGTAGGTATGACATCACCTAAAGGGGTATTTAACCCGCTATTCTGGCAAACGACCTACGATTTATATGTAGTCAGAACAGTATTTGATTCCTTCTTACAGGTGAAGGCGGATGGTACATATGAAAATAGCTTGGCTGACAAGGTTGATGTATCGCCGGATGGTCTAAAATATACATTCCATCTGAAACCAGGCGTGAAGTATAGTGACGGTACCCCAGTAACAGTGAAGGATTATGCTTTTGTCCTCAAGGTACTGCATGATCCAAATTATGACGGAGAAACAGATGTATTATCTTTTAAGATTAAAGGCGGTAAAGAGTATCACGATGGCAAGGCGAATGATATCTCTGGTATCAAAGTCATTGATGATAACACAGTAGAGGTAACCGTTACAGAAGCAACAGCGTATACAAAGGATTTTCTGGGTGAGCAATACTTCATGCCAGAAGCTTATTATGGGAAAGGATTCAAAAAGGGTAACCTGGACAGCATCAAGGCACTTAATAATAAGCCGATCGGCTCTGGTCAGTATGTACTGAAGAGCTTCTCGCCGGGTCAACAAGTCGTATTTGATGCGAATCCAAACTACTTCAAAGGCGCACCAAAAGTGAAGTCAGTTATTTTCAAAACAACAACAGAAGAAACGAATCTGTCTATGCTGCAAACAGGTGAAACGGACATGGACAACATCACAGTTACTGAAGACAATGTAGAGGAATTAAAGGCGTTGGGCTTCTTGGATGTGAATATTATGCCGACAAACGGCTATGGATATATTGCGTTTAATCATAAGGAAAAGAAATTTAAGGACCCTAAAGTACGTCAGGCTCTAACGATTGGCTTAAACCGTAAGGAGATTGTGCAGGGCGTGTATGGTCCATATGCGAATGTTATTAACATTCCACAATCTACAGAATCTTGGTCTTATACGGATGAGGGTATCAACAAATATGAATTTGATACAGCTAAGGCGAAGGCTTTGCTAGATGAGGCAGGCTGGAAGGTTGGTGCTGACGGAATTCGCGAAAAGGACGGAGAAAAGCTGACCATTAACTTCTCTGCGACTGCTGATAATCCAGTAGTAGAGGCCTTGCTACCGATCATGTCCAATAACTATAAGGAGCTAGGCATCAAGCTGACTTCCGAAACTTTAGATTTTAACGCCATTATGGATAAAAAGGACACAGGCAAGTTTGATATGTTCTTCGCGGCTTGGGGCTTAACACCAGACCCGGATACAACGACTTTTATTTCGAATGGTGCACAAAATGATATTGGCTATTCCAATAAGAAGGTCGATGAACTAACGGTTGCTGGTAAGCATGAGCTGGATCAAGAGAAACGCAAATTGATTTACAAACAGCTCTATCAAGAGCTGAACAAAGATCTACCAACTATTTTTATGTACCAACGCAGAGATATGTGGCCAGTTAATGGACGTGTATCTGGCTTAGAAATTACGCCATACAAAGATTTTGAGTTCACTCTGCATAACGCTCAGATCGCTCAATAAGGGTTGCCAATCGTATGCTCAGCTCTCACGAGCTGGGCATATCACTTTATTCGTCTGGAGGAATGAATATGAAGCAGTACATTATTCGAAGACTGCTGCAACTCATCCCCACACTTATTGGCATATCCATTATCGTATTTGCGATTTCAGCCATGGTGCCGGGTGATTATATTACAGCCAAGCAGAACCCGAATATGACGGCCGAAAAGGCGCAGCAGCTACGACATATCTACGGGCTGGATAAACCGGAGTACCAACGCTATTTTATATGGGCCGGTAATATGTTAAAGGGGAATATGGGGGATTCATTACAGCATAAGCAGCCGGTAACGAAGGTCATTGGCAATTATGTATGGAACTCATTTATTATCGCTTTTTTTAGTCTTATATTTAGCTGGTTGATTGCGGTTATTGCAGGGGTATTTTCAGCCAAGTTCCAATATTCGTTATTCGATAAGTTTGTCACATTATTCATTTTCTTATGTATGTCGCTACCTTCATTTTTTATTGGTCTATTGGTCATCAAAATATTTGCCCTGGAGTGGGGAATTCTCCCGGTTGGGGGCATGACCACAGCAGGAATGGAGCCAGGCTCGTGGGCTTATATGGTGGATGTTCTCAAGCATATGTTCCTGCCGACGCTCGTACTTACGATGCTGAGCACAGGAAGTCTGACCCGGTATTTCCGTACAGGCATGTTGGAGGTCATTCGTCAGGATTATATTCGTACCGCACGCGCCAAAGGGTTGAAGGAACGTACGGTTATTTTCAAGCACGCACTGCGCAATGCACTGATTCCAGCCATCACACTACTTGGCTTCGAGCTTCCGGCCTTATTTGGTGGGGCGATGATTCTGGAGAAGGTATTTGTGTGGCCGGGTGTGGGTCAGGTCTATCTGGAGTCGATTAGTATGCGGGATTATCCGTTTATGTTGGGCTTCACGATTTTCTTAGCGTTGCTTACGCTTATCGGTAATTTGCTCTCTGATGTATTGTATGGCATGGCAGATCCAAGAATTCGCTTGAAGTAGGAGGGATACTATTGTCCGCAGAAACAGTCACGATTGAAACGAATCAAAAGGCGGCGATCCGTCCTGAAGCGTCTCCATGGAGAATCGCCGTTCGCCGTTTTAACCAAAACCGTCTGGCTTTGGCTGGTCTCGTTATATTAATTCTGATGGTTATCATTTGTATATTTGGACCGATGATTTCACCTTATCATTTAGATGATTACAAGCTAGCTGACAAAAATTTATCGCCTAATGCTAAGTACTGGCTTGGTACAGATAAGTTTGGTAGAGATATTTTGCTGCGTACGATGCTGGCCGGCCGTATTTCCTTGACGGTGGGACTAGTCGCCACGTTTATTTCGGTCATGATCGGAGCAACGTTGGGTGCGCTGGCAGGGTTTTATCGTAAAGGCGTGGATACGGTTATTATGCGGATTGCCGATATTTTCATGGCACTCCCTACATTACCGCTGCTTATTATTTTAGGTGCTGTTCTGTCGGATTTGAAGGTCGATCCGTCGAATCGCATTTATTTTCTGATGCTCATTATCGGGGTCTTGAGCTGGACTAGCTTGTCTCGTCTGGTCAGGGGGCAGATTCTTACGCTGCGTGAACAGGAGTTTATGCAGGCGACGGAAGCGCTAGGCTTGAGAGACCGTCGCAAAATATTCCGACATTTGCTGCCGAACACGATTCCTACCATTATTGTTACGGCTACGCTTGGAGTAGCGGGTGCGATTATTACAGAATCTGCGCTCAGTTACTTGGGAATCGGCGTTGTGCCGCCCACACCTTCGTGGGGGAACATGATATCGGCTGCAAATAACCTAATTGACTTCCGCAAACGGCCTTGGATATGGGTCCCACCGGGAATGTGTATTCTAATTACAGTTGTAGCAATTAACCTAATTGGCGACGGTTTGCGTGATGCGCTGGACCCTAAAATGAAGAAGTAGGAGACGAACGTTTATGGAAAATGCTTTGATTGAATTTCGTAACCTGAAAACCCACTTTCATACCTCTAACGGAACTGTCAAAGCGGTCAATGACGTCAGTTTTAAAATTCGTGAGGGTGAAACGCTCTGTGTGGTAGGAGAATCTGGCTGCGGTAAGAGTGTAACAGCGATGACGATGATGCGGTTGATTGATTCTCCCCACACCTCAGACGGACAAATCTGGTTTGAGGGCAAGGACCTTCTAAAACTCAATAAGGGTCAAATGCAGCAAATTCGCGGCAATGACATCTCGATTATTTTTCAGGAGCCGATGTCTTCTCTGAATCCCGTGCTTACGATTGGGGAACAGATCACGGAGCCGTTGCTGATGCATACATTAATGAGTAAAAGAGAAGCACATGCTCGGGCAATTGAGCTGATTAATTTGGTGGGGATTTCACGATCGGAAGAAATATTTCATTCCTATCCTCATGAATTGAGTGGCGGTATGCGCCAGCGGATCATGATTGCCATCGCATTAAGCTGTAATCCGAAGTTATTGATTGCGGATGAACCAACAACGGCACTGGATGTTACGATTCAGGCACAGATTCTGGATTTAATGCGGGATTTGAAGGATAAGCTTAAAACGTCCATTATGCTCATTACGCACGACTTGGGTGTCGTGGCAGAAATGGCTGATTATGTGGTCGTTATGTATGCTGGAAACGTCATTGAAGAGGCGCCTGTCATTGAGCTGTTTAAAAATCCGCAGCATCCATATACTCAAGGCTTATTAAAGGCGAAGCCCGTCATTAATCAGAAAATGGATCGACTGTATTCCATCCCAGGACAGGTTCCAAACCCAATTGAGTTGGGGGAAAATTGTCATTTCCATGATCGGTGCTCCCACTGTATGCAAATCTGCAAGGATCAGGCTCCTCCTTTGAATGAAAAGGAGAATGGTCATAAGGTTGCCTGCTGGCTATATGAGAAAGAAGGAGGGCAACGGATATGAGCGAGCCTTTGATTCAAGTGGAAGGGTTGAAAAAGTATTTCCCGATCACAGGCGGGATTTTTCAGCGTACTGTCGGACATGTGAAAGCAGTCGATGATGTATCCTTTAACATTCATAAGGGTGAATCCTTCGGTCTGGTAGGAGAATCGGGTTGTGGCAAAAGCACGATTGGACGTACGATTCTCAGATTGATGGATAAGACCGAGGGATCGGTACGATACAAAGGCGAAGACTTGCACGCGTTAAACAAAGAGCAGATTCGTGCGCTTCGTCCGAAGTTGCAAATCGTCTTTCAGGACCCTTTTAGCTCACTGAATCCGAGAATTAAGGTCGGCGAAGCCATTGGTGAGGCGTTGCTGGATCACGGGTTGATTGATCGTAGTGAGCTGCGGAAGAGGGTCAATGAAACGCTGAATATTTGTGGGCTGTCCTCGTATCATTATGATCGGTATCCGCATGAGTTCTCTGGCGGCCAGCGTCAGCGGATCGGGATTGCAAGGGCTTTGATTTTGAATCCTGATTTTATTGTGGCTGATGAGCCGGTATCTGCTCTAGATGTGTCTATTCAGGCCCAGATTATTAACTTGTTAAGTGATTTGCAGCAGGAACGCCAATTGACCTATCTGTTCATCTCGCATGATCTAAGTGTAGTCGAGCATCTGTGTAGCCGGATTGGTGTGATGTATTTAGGTTCAATGGTAGAGCTTTCCTCCAAGGAGGAACTGTTCAGTAATCCGCTTCATCCGTACACGAAGGCGCTGCTATCGGCAGTACCGATTCCTGATCCCACGATCAAGAGACAACGGATTGTGTTGAAAGGAGACATCCCATCTCCGGCCAATCCGCCTTCAGGATGCAAGTTTCATACACGTTGTCCTATGGCAGAAGCACGTTGTAAAACAGAGATTCCGGTATACCGCGATGCGGGCGATCAGCATTTTGTAGCCTGTCATTTTGCCTAAAATATAATAATTAGGAAGCAAAATATCCGTCATTCTGAAAGCAGCATTGACGGATATTTTGTCGTGAAATAAAAAAGGTAAAAAAATTGTATCTTTTTTTCGAAAAATTGCAGACAAAATGGATTTTTCATCGTCTAATAAAGTATGGAGGTTATTACGATGATGAAAAAACATTGGTTACGTTGGGCTATTGTCGTCCCGGTACTTATTATATTGATTTTTATTACGCTTGGACCCCGACTGTTGATCGGAAAGCCGAATGTGGATGCAGAGGCTGCGGTGCTGATGGACATGCATACTGGGGAATTACTGATGGATGTGAACGGCGATACGCCTATGCCTTCCGCAAATATGTCTAAGCTCATGACTGAGCTATTGGTGCTGGAGGATATTCGGGCCGGACGGTTAGGCTGGAATGATGAAGTGCGAATTAGCCGTTACGCGAGTACGGTGGGCGGTGTAAATCTGTCCCTCCGGTATGGTGAAAGGATGACCGTATCCGAATTGTTCCAGAGTATGGTTGTGTATTCAGCGAATGATGCCGCTGTCGCGTTAGCGGAGCGTTCAGCAGGGAATGAATCAGCTTTTGTGAAGCGTATGAATGGAAAAGCTGCCCAAATCGGGTTGTCATCCGATAGTCGCTTCAGCAATGCCTCTGGGGCAGGTCAGAGTGAATTGGGGCCAAATCACCCTGAGGATATTCGGGGAGAAACGAAAATGACAGCAAGCGACACGGCGAAGTTGGCCTCCTATTTGATTACGTCACACCCGGAGATTTTGAGAACGTCCAGCCGTACACAGATGGAGTTGAAGGATAAAGGCATCTACATTAGTAATACGAACTGGATGCTGCCTTCCTTGGCTGGACCGTACTCTTACGCGGGAACGGACGGACTGAAAGCAGGGTACACAAGCGATGCTGGATACTGCTTCACGGGTACAGCTGAGCAGCATGGAAGACGGCTAGTTGCTGTGGTGCTGGGTGCACCGAGCAAGGAGGAGCGTTTTGAGCAGACCCGGAGGTTGTTCGATTATGGTTTTGCCCTGTCGACTTCTTTCCCGGTGCGACTGCAAAATTTGGTGAAACTGGCTCCACATTAAGGTGAAAAATGATTTTGAAAGCTACATAGGATACGAATATAAACATGAATTTGGGCTTGACCGTGAGGTCGAAGCCTTTTTTGGCATGAATTTGAGAAGCTGACCACGCCATGATACTTTTGACAACAAGGTAGCAGACCTTTTATGCTTTGAGGGGAAGTTTTCGCTTCATGAGGGACCAATTCGGTTTAATGAAGAGATGGGATTTGTGACGGAAAGAAGGAAGGTACCTGTTATGGAGAGAAGACATAAGAGAAGGACCAGTGGAAAGCCCAAAAAGAAAAAGAGGTTTACCGCTCTATATATTTCATGTATTGTTTTATTTTTGATTGCAGTGGGAGGCTACCTATTCCGCAAACAGCTGACACTGGTGGCTTTTGAGTGGTTTGTATCACCGACGTTGGAAAGCAAGCTGGAGAAATCCTATCAACCGCGACAATCCGGGGAACAGCAACAGCAAGAGACAGTAGCTTACCGTAAGGAACCTTTTTCGGTGCTGTTACTGGGTACAGATGAAAGGCCAAATGAAAAGGCCCGTGGTCGTTCAGATACGGTTATGTATGCAGTAGTACGGCCCGCAGAATCGCGTGTGCTTTTGATTTCCATTCCAAGGGATACGTACGTACAGATTGTTGGACATGATCCGAATCGCGATGGCGAGGATGATTTTGATAAGTTGGGGCATGCTTATGCGTTCGGAGGCGCAGATATGTCCATGGCTACAGTAGAGAAGTTGATGGAGCATAAGGCCGATTATTATGCTACGATTAATTTCCAGGGTATTCAGGAGGCGGTGAACGCAGTGGGTGGAGTTGTGCTTCCCATCGACAAGCCCATTGAGAATAAGAACCCGCTGCATATCAAGTTCCGTATTGAGGCGGGCAAGCCGCTTTATAATGGTGAGGAAGCCATGTATTATGTTAGATATCGGGAAGATAGCGACTTCAACCGCACAAAACGGCAGCAAATTTTCTTGAACGCTATGGCGGATAAGTTACTGAATATCAACGGAATTACCAAAATCCCGGAGTTGCTCGATATTATGGGAGCCAATTTCAAAACCGATATGGAACCTACTTTTATTACTGGGCTTGGCAAGCAGGCTATTTCGCAGGGGAATCCACAAATTTCAAGTTTTACGATTACGGGGGAAGGGTTCAAGAAGAAGGGCCTGTATTATGACCGGGCTAATGAACAGGAACTTGAATATGCCAGACTTATGATTGCGAACTGGCTAGATTCCGATACAACCCCGCAGACGCTGAGGCTTCCCGACAAGCAGGACATTCAGTGAATAATCAATTGATTTATATTTGATTTTGAGGGGGATTCGTTTCTCATGAACATCGCTTTTTTCTTGCTTCCCAAACAGGAAGTTGCTTGTGTAACGGCGGATGCTACTTTACGGCAAACGTTGGAACGGATGGAATATCACCGTTTTACAGCAGTTCCTATTTTGGATAAGGAAGGTAGATATACAGGTACAGTTACAGAAGGTGATCTGTTGTGGCATATGAAAGAGTCCGAGGGGAAAATCACCTTTGAAAACGCTTCTAAGTTTATGCTTAAGGACGTTCCGTTGCGGGTTACGATGAAGCCCGTATCCATTGACGCGAACATGGAGGATTTAATTAATTTGGCTAAGGTACAGAACTTTGTGCCCGTTGTGGATGATATGGAACGGTTTATTGGCATTGTACGTCGCAGCCAGATTATTGAGTATTGTGAAAAATTTGTATCCAGGGAATCGCTTAATACTTCAAGCTAAAATAAGCAGCAGAGCTGCTCCGAAAATAACGATTTACCCTATGGGGTAACAGTTATTTTCAGAATAGGATATGCTATAATGGAGAATAAAGCTTTTTCAGAGGGGTGTGACTCTTCATCATATGCCTAAAGAAATGGATGTAGTTAAACGAGCCAAGGTTATTGAATGGCTTAAAACAGAGGTGCTTGACCAAGTCTCCCGTCTGTTTAAGGCGATGTGGGAAGGCAGTACAGCCCGCATTGGTGATTGTTTGGCGAGTTTGGTGATGAGCAGTTATATTTTGGGAAGGCGCCTTGGAGTGTCTTACCGTGAATTGGATGATCTACTCATCGACAAGCTAAGAAAGCACAGAAAAGAAGGACACCAGCTAGAGGATTGGTATCAGGACATTTCCGCACTGGAAGAACATATGCGTAAGAGGTGAAAACGTTGAAATTCCGCTTGGCAACTGTAGCATGGAGCGTCATTTATTTGCTTCTGCTGCTGACTCTATTGACACCATTAAGAATCATTACCGTATTTTTGCTGATTGTGCCTGGCGCTGTATTGTTTTCATCGCTGCCTTTCAAAGGATTTCTGGTTCACGTCATACCGGTGCTGTTAATTATAGCGCTACTCGATGTGTATTCGCTGCTCCCTGCGATTTACTTTCTGATTCCTTCAATAATGATGGGACGGATATATAAAAGGGGAGGACCTGCTTTTCAGGCGTTGATGACCGGAATGGGCATTATTTTAGCCGAGTTGTTGGTTGTTCTGTTTATCGCTACGTATTCCTTTGGGTTTGATCTTTCGCAGTACCTTCGTGATCAGGCTGCGATATCGGCAAGTATAGTACAGCAGGTTTTGAGTGCTAATCCGATGTTTTCAAACATGAATTGGACGGCAGAGGATACACAGAAACTCGGCACAATGCTGATTGGAAAAATTCCGTATGTGCTGATCATGACCTCGTTCATATTGGCGGTGATTACGCATGCTTTGGCACGTCCGGCATTGAGCAGTCTCGATGTACCGGTACGCAAAATGAAGCCTGCCCGCGAGTGGAGGCTACCGCGCGCGCTGATCTGGTATTATCTGCTGGCAATTGTAATTGAATGGATAGCAGGGTCTTCCGATAGCAGCTGGATTCAAATGGTTTCCATTAGTATGCTACCGCTGATTCATGCATGTTTTATTATCCAGACGATTGGTTTTGTATACTTCTGGACGCATAGCCGTAAAATGAGCCCGGTGATTGCGTTGCTGCTGTCGCTCGTCGTTCTGGTGTTCCAGCCGCTCCGCATTATAGGTATTATTGATTTGGCCTTTCCGCTGCGTGAAGCTATTACTAGATCAAAGAAATAGGGTGAACAGTCATGCCTAAATTTCTACAAAAACGCTGGCACGGCTATCAGACGGTCTGGGCGTTTTTACTGCTGCTGGTGCTTGTCATATGTATTTCCATGTACAACTGGGAACTGGGTGTGATAGGACTGCTGCTGTCATTCTTGCTCGGCGGGCTGATGCTGAAGACGGAATTGGATTTTCGTCGGGAACTGAATCAATATATCAGCGGTCTTTCCTTCCGGATCAAGCGGGTGGAAGGGGAAGCGATTAGTACATTGCCGTTCGGCATCATTTTATACAGTGAAAATCGAACGGTAGAATGGCACAATCGGTTTGCCGGGGAGATGTTCGAGGAGCAATCGCTGATTGGTGAGTCTCTTCAAGATTTGTTTCCTCAACTCGCAGGTGCTCTAGGCACCAAGAAGGAAACAAAGGAGCCTGCTCGTGAGCTGAAGGTGGAGCTACAGCATGATGAGCGTCATTATCAGTTTCTGATCGTGCCCGATGAGCGTCTGATATATTTGTATGAAGTAACGGAGTTGGCGGTGCTACGCAAGCAGTATGAAAACGAGCGGTTGGCGCTCGGTATCGTCATGCTCGATAATATGGACGAGGCTGCTCAGGGAATGGACGATCAGCAGCGCACCGCACTTATTGCGAAGGTGTCAAGCGAGATTACATCCTGGGCTAATCAGTACAATATTTATTTGCGTCGATTATCTTCTGAGCGTTATCTCATTATGCTAAATCATAAAGCCCTCCAGGAGCTGGAGCAAAGTCGATTCGTCATTCTGGATACCGTAAGGGAAATGACGGCGGATTTAAAAGTACCAATGACACTAAGTATTGGCTTGTCCTTCGGTGCAGAGAGCATCAAGGAGCTAGGCGAGCTGGCCCAATCCAGTCTAGATATGGCGCTTGGACGTGGGGGCGATCAGGCAGCAGTGAAGGCGGGACAACGCCTGTCCTTTTATGGAGGCAAGTCCAATGCTGTCGAGAAGCGTACCAGGGTACGAGCCCGAGTCATTGCACATGCGTTGCGTGATCTGATGCAGGAGAGCGACCGCGTGCTGATTATGGGACACAAAATACCGGACATGGATGCATTGGGAGCGGCCATCGGTGTATGGAAGGCTGCGGCACTCTACAATGTAGAGGCACATATTGTGCTGGATAAATCAAATCCGTCTATCGACCGAATGATGGAGCAGGTAAACAAGGATGAGAAGTTGTCGCAAGCGCTCATGACGCCGGAGCAGTCGCTCCAGCTGATGACTGAACACAGTCTGCTGGTCGTGGTGGATACGCACAAGGCCTCGATGACGATTGAGCCTCGACTGGTGCAGACGGCCAGCCGGGTGGTTGTTGTGGACCACCATCGTCGGGGCGAGGAATTTATTAACGATTCGGTTCTGATCTACTTGGAGCCATATGCGTCATCGGCCTGTGAGCTGGTGACCGAGCTGCTGCAATATATCCATGAGAAGGTCCAACTGACACCGCTGGAGGCAACATCACTGCTGGCGGGGATTACGGTGGATACCAAGCATTTTTCCCTGCATACAGGCTCGCGTACATTCGAGGCAGCCGGCTTTTTACGGCGTAGCGGGGCAGATACAGTTATGATCCAGCGCATGTTAAAAGAGGACCTGGATGAATATATTGCTAAGGCGGAAATTATTAAGCATGCTAAAATGATATATGGGCATATCGCATTTGCGGTAACTGAGCCCGGACAGAAAATACCGCAGCTCCTGATTGCTCAGGTGGCGGATTCATTACTCAATATGACGGATGTACTGGCCTCCTTTGTGGTCAGTGAACGTCCTGACGGCCTGGTGGGGATCAGCGCCCGTTCACTCGGACGCATGAACGTACAGGTCGTCATGGAACGGCTAGGCGGCGGAGGACATCTGACGAATGCGGCGGTTCAGCTGGATTGCCCGCTGGAGGAAGCTAAGCGCAGAGTGGTCGACGTGCTGGCCGAAATTGATGGGGAAGAGGGGTTATTTGAATGAAAGTGATATTCATTAAAGATATGAAGGGCCAAGGCAAGAAGGGGCAAATTAAGGAAGTGTCGGACGGTTATGCAGCGAATTTCCTGTTGCCGCGTGGTGTTGCCCGTCCAGCGACAGAAGGAAATATGAAGACGCTGGAAAATCAGAATGCTGCTGAGGAAAAGCGCAAGCAAGAGGAAAAGGAAGAGGCTCAAGCGCTCGGCAAAAAGCTGGAAGAGACAACGGTTCAGCTCAAGGCGAAGGCTGGTGAAGGTGGACGGCTGTTCGGCGCGATTACAAGCAAGCAAATCGCGGAGGCAGTAGCTAAAACTGGCATCAAGCTGGACAAACGTAAAATTGAGCTGGAAGAACCGATTCGTACGTTGGGCGTGACTCAAATGACCGTTAAGCTTCATCCTGAGGTCAAAGCTACGCTGAAAGTACAGGTGACTGAAGAATAATTATGGGCGGCGAATTTTTTGATCGGATTCCTCCGCAAAATCTGGAGGCTGAACAGGCGGTTATCGGGTCTATTTTGCTTCAGTCTGAAGCACTGATTACCGCAATGGAGCGGGTGCAGACCGAGGACTTTTATGATAAGGCTCATCAGATGATTTACGAAGCAATGATTGAGCTGGGTGAATCCGGACAGCCGATTGACTTGGTTACGCTGACCTCGAAAATTCAGGACAAGGGACAGCTAGAGGATATCGGCGGTGTCAGTTATCTGGCGAAGCTGGCTCACGGGGTGCCAACAGCGGCTAACGTGGATTACTATGCCCAGATCATTGAAGAAAAAGCGATGCTTCGTCGCTTGATTCGTGCAGCTACACAGATCGTGAGCGAAGGCTATAGCAGTGGCGAGGATGTCGCTGGTATGCTGAGCGATGCTGAGCGCAAGATTATGGAGATATCCAACGGGCGCTCAGGTAGTGGTTTTATTGCCATTCGCGATGTCGTGATGGAAGTGTTTGACCGCGTTGAATTGCTGCATCAGAACAAGGGCAATACGACCGGGATTCCGTCCGGGTTTGTTGATTTGGACAAGATGACGGCGGGTTTCCAGCGCAATGACTTGATCATTGTGGCCGCCCGTCCATCCGTAGGTAAAACAGCGTTCGCTCTGAATATTGCGCAAAACGTTGCAGTTCGGGCAAAAGAGACAGTAGCCATCTTCAGTCTGGAGATGTCGGCTGCTCAGCTCGTGCAGCGGATGATTTGCGCCGAGGCCAATCTGGACGCGAACGTCATGCGGACAGGTGAATTTAAAGGCGACGACGATTGGGCGAAGCTGACGATGGGCATTGCAGCCTTGTCAGAGGCGGAAATCTATATCGATGATACGCCCGGCATCACTGTGGCTGATATCCGTGCCAAGTGCCGCCGTCTCAAGACGGAAAAGGGACTGGGCATGATCGTAATCGACTACTTGCAGCTTATTCACGGACGAGGCAAAGCAGGCGAGAACCGGCAACAGGAGGTATCCGAAATTTCACGGACATTGAAGCAAATCGCCCGTGAGCTTGAAGTGCCTGTAATTGCCCTTTCCCAGCTGAGCCGGGGTGTGGAGCAGCGTCAAGACAAGCGACCGATGATGAGTGACTTGCGGGAATCGGGTTCCATTGAGCAGGATGCTGACATCGTGGCGTTTCTGTACCGGGATGATTACTATAATCAGGAAACAGAAAAGAAGAATATTATTGAGATTATCATTGCCAAGCAGCGTAACGGCCCGGTCGGTACGGTAGAGTTGGTCTTTCTCAAAAATTATAATAAATTCGCTAATTACGAGCGTGCCCATTCGGATGCGTTCGCCGGATAACATATTAGTATCATTAGAAAAGGCTCTTTCGACGCGGATTTCGCGATCTCGAAAGGGTCCTTTTTTATAGGATTTACGTATTTTCATATAAGGAATGAAACTCTCAATTACGAACAATACTATTTTCATGTAATATAATGTTCGCTTTTTATTTGACTTTAAAAAATGGTGCTGTTACACTTATAGTGCTGCTTCAACGCAGCGGGGAGATCATTACGCCCGGGGCTTTCCGAACCTACGGAATGTCTACGACGGACGTTTTTTCCTGCTGTCCGAGAACGCTCCATATCTGCCGCCCAGGCGGTTGAAGTCGGATATGCGTAGTGTGTCAGCTCAAAATCAGAGTGTCTGTGGGCACTCCACGGAGGAATGAAACATGTCAACTGTAGTCGTTGTGGGAACACAATGGGGAGACGAAGGCAAAGGTAAAATCACGGACTATCTAGCGGAAAGCGCTGAAGTGGTGGCCCGTTACCAAGGCGGAAACAATGCTGGTCATACGATTCTCATTGACGGTAAAAAGTACAAGCTGAGCCTGATTCCATCCGGCGTTTTTTATGAAGATAAAAAGTGTGTTATTGGCAACGGCATGGTAGTCAATCCGGCCGCTCTTATTGAAGAAATTACTTACATTCATGATAATGGCTTTTCCACAAAAAATCTGGTCATTAGTGACCGTGCACATGTGATTATGCCGTACCATATGACGCTGGATGTGCTGGAAGAAGACCGCAAAGGTCCTAACAAAATTGGTACTACCCGTAAAGGGATCGGCCCTGCTTATATGGATAAAGCTGCGCGTAACGGTATTCGTATTGCTGATTTGCTGGATGCAGAGGAATTCGAAAAGAAGCTGCGCCATCAAACGAAAGAAAAAAATCAAGTGATTGAACAAGTATATGGCGGCGAGCCATTGGATGTAGAAGCAATATTGAAACAGTATCTGGAATATGCCGAATTTATCCGTCCTTATGTAGGAGATACGTCTGTCGTGTTGAATGATGCGATTGACGCAAATCAAAAGGTACTGTTTGAAGGTGCGCAAGGCGTTATGCTCGATATCGACCAAGGTACGTATCCGTACGTTACGTCCTCCAACCCGTCGGCTGGCGGCGTATGTATTGGTTCCGGTGTAGGCCCGTCCAAGATTCAACAAGTCATCGGTGTAGCTAAATCGTACACCACTCGTGTAGGTGATGGACCCTTCCCAACTGAGCTGAACGATGAAGTCGGCGATTACATTCGTGAAACAGGTCATGAGTACGGTACGGTTACAGGTCGTGCTCGTCGTGTTGGCTGGTTTGACAGCGTTGTTGTGCGTCATGCCCGTCGTGTCAGTGGGTTAACGGGTCTTTCCCTGAACTCGCTGGATGTATTGACTGGCTTGAAAACAGTGAAAATTTGCACAGGTTACAAGTACCGCGGTGAGGTGATTACGCATTATCCGGCTAGCCTGAAAATGCTGGCGGAGTGCGAAGCGGTATATGAAGAAATGCCAGGTTGGAGCGAAGACATCACTGGTGTGAAAACGCTGGAGGAACTGCCTGAGACTACACGCAATTACGTACAACGCGTGTCTGATCTGACAGGTATCCCAATTGCTATTTTCTCGGTTGGGCGTAATCGCGATCAAACAAATCAGGTGCTTCCGATTTATTTGTAGGACAAGAATGATATAGCTATTGATACATGTTCAAGGAGAGAGGCTGTTAGCAGCCTCTCTCCTTTTTTTATTCTATGAAGTGTTAAATGGTTCCTCCCCCTTTACATAATCTTATCTTCCTTGTCGATTTGTGATAACAAACCCTCTCTATAATCCAAATAGAAAAGAGATTCGGACGTCTAGACGTCTTGAGAGGGATGAATTATGAACTGGTATCTTCGCTCACTCGGCACACGCAAAATTGTGGAATTCATCGTGCTTGTCATTTTCGTCATTTTTTTCCTGGGACCTCTGACCAATCTTCTCCTTTTGGCGGTTTCGGGAAAATGGCAGTATCCTGCACCGCTCCCGCAGAGCTTGTCACTGGAATGGTGGAAGTTTGTACTTACCCAGGATGATGTACTCAGCTCGATTTCCCTATCCTTCTTGATTGCGATTACCGTTACGGTCTGCTCCATTATCGTATGTATTCCTGCTGCTTATGCCTTCGCACGAATTTCTTTCCCGTTCAGTAAGTGGTTTCTTTTCTCATTCCTGCTTACGCATGCTTTTCCGAAAATGGGTTTGTATGTGTCCATTGCCGTACTATTCTACCAATTCGGGTTGATGAACACCTTTGCAGGTATTGTGCTTATCCATATGGTAAACACGCTCATGTATATGACCTGGATTCCTTCCTCTGCCTTCCGCAGCGTACATCGTGCACAAGAGGAGTCAGCGCGGGATGCTGGAGCCGGACCATTTCGGGTGTTTTGGAAAATCACCTTTCCTATGGCGCTGCCCGGCATTGTGGTCGCCTCCATCTTTACCTTTCTTGCTTCACTAGATGAAGCACAGGGGACACTCCTTGTCGGGACACCGGACTATAAAACAATGCCAGTCATCATGTATTCCATCATTGCTGATTATCCGAGCACAACGGGCGCTGTTTTCTCTGTCATTCTTACTCTGCCAACGATCATTCTGCTATTGGCAGCCAAGCGTTTTGTAAGTGCGGATGTACTGGCAGGCGGATTTCAGGTGAAATAACGTAATTGGTCAAAAGAGGAGTTTGCAAAATCCTGAAAAGGGAGCCTAAGCTAATGCCCATTCAATTATCCATTCAAGAGTTAACCAAACGCTTCAAGACAGGAGACGGAGTCAAAGGCATTTCGCTTGACGTGATGAAGGGAGAGCTAGTGACACTGCTGGGACCTTCCGGCTGCGGTAAAACAACCGTACTTCGCTCCATTGGCGGCTTTTTGGACCCGGACAGTGGCGACATTCAGATTCAGGGTAAAAGCGTACTCAAGCTGCCGCCCGAAAAGCGTCCAACGGCTATGGTGTTCCAAAGTTATAATTTGTGGCCGCATATGACCGTATATGACAATCTGGCTTTCGGGTTGAAGATTCGAAAGGTGAAGAAGACAGAAATTGACCGTCAGGTGAAGGAAGCGCTAGCGCTGGTTCGGCTAGAGAGCGCAGAGCGTAAAACGCCGGGACAGCTCTCGGGCGGTCAGCAGCAGCGAGTAGCACTCGCTCGGGCTCTGCTGCTAAAGCCTGATGTATTGCTGCTGGACGAGCCTTTTTCCGCGCTTGACGCCAAATTGCGCATGGAGATGAGGGAGGAGCTGCGGGATATCCAGACCCAGACGGGGATGACGATGGTGTTCGTCACCCATGATCAGGAGGAGGCGCTGTCCATTTCCGACCGAATCGTCGTTATGAATGCGGGCCGAATTGAGCAGCTTTCTTCACCGCAGGAGATTTATGACAAGCCACAGTCACTTTTTGTAGCGGGTTTTATTGGCCGTATCAATTTATTAAAGGGGGTGAGCACAGGTCGCAGTGTCTCTGTGAGCGGAATACCGTTTGCACAAGAGCATGAATACACAGGTGAATCCATGGTTGGTGTAAGACCAGAGGATATTGTTCTGACGACGGAAGAAAATGGTTCTCTCGCCGGAACGATCAGACAAGTGATGATTCTCGGGCATTATGCGGAAGTTTCGCTGGATAGCGGTACCCATCATCTGAAAATGTTTGTGCCGCGTGAACGAGCGGCCGAGCTGCGCAGTGGAGAGCACATCAGATTCAGCTTCAGTAAAATTGTTACTTTTCCAGCAGCACAGTGAAGATTCACGATCAACCTCTATATCGCATCAATGTCCATCACGAACGCATCATCTGGTGATGCTGCGAACTTGTGTAACTATCTAAAGGAGGCAACAACGTGTTTGGGAAAAAGAATATGGGTCTGGTTTTGGCAGGGGTACTTAGTTTATCGTTGTTGGCTGGCTGTGGAAACGGCGGTAATACCGCCACGGCTACAGGGGAAGCCAAGTCTACAAAAGCGGGAGCCGCTACGGGAACGACGGAAATTTCCTTGTACACTGGAGGGTCCCTGAATGTCAAAGAGCTGTGGGAAACGTTAATCAAGGATTTTGAAGCTAAAAATGATCACGTTAAGGTCAAACTGGTGTATTTGCCAGCAGGGACCGGAGGCGCATCTACACTGGATCGTCTGATCGCAGCCAAGAAAAGCGGACAAACCGATACAGATATCGACCTGTACGAAGGCAGTCTGGATGACATCACCAAAGGGGTAGGCGAGAAACTGTGGGAAACGGTGGATGCTGCCAAGGTTCCAAATTTGAAGAATGTTGATGAAACGTATCTCAAGCAAGTCAACAATCAGGCCATTCCATACCGTGCCTCTTCGGTTGTACTTGCCTATAACAGTGCAAAAGTAGCGACACCTCCGAAAACAGCCGACGAACTGTACACGTGGATTCGTCAGCATCCGGGCAAGTTTGCCTATAATGACCCGTCCACAGGTGGATCAGGCAGCTCATTTGTGAACACGGTTATCTATAATTTCCTTCCGCCAGAGGCGATGAACAGTGATGATCCGGCAAATATGAAGAAATGGGATCAAGGCTTCTCACTGCTCAAGGAACTGGGCCCTTCAATGTACCAAAAAGGAGTCTATCCTAAGAAGAACCAAGGTACGCTTGATATTTTGGCAAGTGGAGAGGTAGACATGGTTCCAGCCTGGTCTGATATGGCACTCGAACAACTGGCTAAAGGGCTGCTTCCAGACACGGTGAAGCTGACACAGATCGACCCTGCTTTTACAGGTGGACCCTCTTATCTGATGGTTCCTTCGCTTTCCTCCAAAAAAGAAGCAACTCAGGAATTCTTGAATTATATACTGACGCCTGAAGCGCAAACGGTGGTTATTAATAAAATGTACGGCTATCCGGGGATTAAGTGGAATCTGATGCCAACGGAGCTGCAAGAGAAATTTAACAGTGTATCTTCTGGATACCGCAGCTTTAACAGCGGAGAACTCCAGCAGGAAATCTACAAACGCTGGCAAAGTGAAGTAGCGGGCGGTTGATCATGAGTCCATTGTCCAAAAGGGGGATGCTGGGGCTTGCCCTGGTCATCCCGTCTTTTCTCATTTTGCTGGTCGTCGTTATTATTCCGATTCTCTATGCCGTGAAGGAAAGCTTGATTGATCAATATGGAACAGGCTACGGACTGGCCAACTATATTCGGCTGTTCACGGAACCTGCCATGCGTAGAAATATCATGTATACCATTAATGTCACGTTAGTCTCGACGGCCCTTACTCTGGTCATCAGCTATGCTTTGGCGGTTTATCTGAGATTTGGTAAAGGGGTTGTCGTGAAGTGGATAGGCCGGCTGTATTTTATTCCGATGTTTGTTCCCGGTGTAATTGCAACGTATGCGATCATTACTATGTATGGTAATCACGGTTGGGCTGCACGTCTTTTGCTGCCGCTTGGCATTGAAACGATTCCGAGGATTATTTATGACTACAAAGGGCTGGTGCTGGCTAATTTGTGGTTCAACATTCCGTTCGCAACCATGCTGCTCAGCTCGGCACTTGCCAGCATTCCAAACGCTGTCGTCGAAAGTGCCAGAGATGCTGGAGCCAGCACAATACAGCTGTTTGGTCGCTTTATTTTACCCCTTTCCTACAAAACGATGTGGGTTGCGGTGACCTTCATTTTCATGGGAATCATGGGCAGCTTTACGGCTCCCTTCCTGATCGGTGCCAACTCACCACAAGTGCTGGGTGTTGCGATGCAGCAGGTGTTTTCCAGCTATCAGGAGACGCATACGGCCAGTGCAATGGCAGTGTTTATGTTTTTACTGTGTTCTTTTATGGGCTACTTTTATATTCGGACAATGGTGAAGGATGCGGATGCCAGCTAGACCGCCGTTATACACTAAGGAGGTTACAGGGATGAACAGCCAAGCAGAGGTGAAAATTACCGGGTTTAGTGGGCGAGCGTGGGAAAAGGATCTGCTGGATTGCGGTTATCGGATTGCCTTACACAAGGCCGAGGTTGAGCTCAGTCCGGGAAACGGATTCCGGTTTACATTTTCCATGCCAGAAGACGGATATGCGGAGCTTGATCTGTTCGCCAGATCAGACAGTGACTGGGCTGCGACAGATCGAGAATCTGCTTTCGTACGTCTCTACCTGAATGAAGCCTATAATCAAGATGTCATTTTGTACTATGGCAGCAGTCAGGGAGTGTACACCCGTTTGTTGGGGTATCTAAAAGAAGGCGATTATGAGGTCTATGCCGAATTCCGCGAACTGGAATCGGCTCCGCTTGTATCTCGAGCATGGATCGATGGGGTTGAACTGCGCTGCGTGGCTGATTCCTCTCCAAGGTCGCTGATTTATCGCCATACCCCGCTTTTATATGGCCGCAATCTGTCACATCCCTATGAGAATCGCTTTACGGATACACCGCTTGTTTTGTTCTATTCCATAGAAGTGAACGAGGGGAAGACGGTCATCGAATTCCAAATGATGTTCAGCCATGAAGATGAGGGAACGCCCGCGCCGCTACTTATGAGCAAATGGGGAAGAACCACCGATATCGAATGGATGTACCGCGTCGAGCTGGATGCAGGGGGCAATGTTCTGGAAGCTGTTTTTCAAGGGGCACATCATATTACGACTGCGTTTAATGGCAATTATGATCTGGGCGGGCATCCTGTTCTCCAATCCGCAACAACCAACGGAAACTTTAGGGATGACATTACATCGGACTATCGTTTTATGCTACCGCCTGCTTTCCAGTGGAAACCAGAGGAAGAGCCGCGTGAGGCCGTCATGAGCCGTTTTCCTTTTGCCTATCAGGTCACCGGGTGGGAGATGGAACGTCAGCAGGAGCTGGAAATGCCATCACAGGCGTCTTCCATTACACTTGCACACCAGCGTAGCTATGTGTTTATCCAGACTTCAAAACGTCCCTTACAGGATTCAGGCAGAGAATTGTCTCCAGGGTTCAAGCCTGGCTTCAATCGGCGCGAGGAAGATGCCTGTGTCGATGTCCAGCTTCGCCTTCACGGCTCGGAGCAGTGGTATTCGTCCTGCCATCATGATCTGAGACTCGGGGAATTTAGAGCCGCTTATGAGGGTGCAGAGTCACATTTTTCTACCACGGTCAAGCTGTCTGGAGAAGCTGTGCTTGAGGATATAGCTGAAATCAGGGCCGTATTGCTGGAAGGCGGTGCGGATAGCATGGAAGTAGCCGGACTGTGTGCCTTTACGTTAAACGAGGATAACCTCCCGCAGTTTCCAGGTATTCGTACAGACCGGGTGATTGAGCTGACGCGGCTTCAACCCGTAGGTGTTTTATGGGCGGCAGACAAAGACAGGTCAGGTGATGAAGACCATACTGTGAATGATATGGTGAAACATGTTGTGGATGAACCGTCTAGCCAGGATGGGGAGTCATGAGCAGACTACTGTATGTGGAAGGAACGGTCGACAGAACCTGCACCCAGAGCCATATTACGTACTCTTTTCATATTCCACAGCCGACTGAAACGATACGTATTCACTTCTCTTACACGCCCAAGTTATTGGAGGATCAAGAGCAAGCACGAGAAATCATAGAGGAAAGCATGAGCAAATACGGATACGACGAGCCGGGGCATTCATCCGATCTATGGAAGAAGTATATACCGCTGCAAAATTTATTAACGCTGTCTGTCGATGATCCTCTCCGTCACCGCGGAAATGCGCACCGTCCCGAGATGCAGCAGGAGCATTGGCTCGGTTCGTCTGCGGCTTCGCCGGGATTTCTTGCAGGAGATCATCCGGTGGGCATGTGGCGGATTACGGTCAGTCTGCATGCCGTTGTGACCGAGACGCTTGCCTACCAAATTCATGTATTGGGGGAGGAAGCAGCATATGCTTAAATGGATTCCAGCTGAGCTTCACACCCATACGCTTCACAGCGACGGAAAGCAGACGCTGGAGGAGCTTGTTCAAAGCGCAGTGAATCTGGGGCTTGAATGCATCGCTATGACGGATCACAACACGCAATCAGCACTTGCGGATCAGGAACGGGTTCAGCAGCAGTTCGGTCTCCCGATCATTTCAGGGATGGAGTGGACGACCTTTTACGGGCATATGCTGACACTTGGGGTTGACCGCTTTATTGACTGGCGTGTGCTGGGACCAGATGACATTCATGAGGGGATTCGGCAGGTGCATGAGCAGGGAGGCATTGCAGGGATCGCCCATCCGTTCAGGATCGGAAGTCCGATCTGTACGGGGTGCTTTTGGGAGTACACTATTCAGGATTGGCATGAGGTGGATTATATAGAGGTCTGGTCAACGCTTATGCCATCTATTAAGCGGGATAGCCAGCGGGCGTTTGCCATGTGGACCGATTTGTTGAATCAGGGGTATCGCATCACTGCGGTAAGCGGTCGGGACTGGCATGTATCTAAACCGGATGATGCGCTTCCGGCTGTTACGTATCTGGGGGTTCATGATGAAGCAGAAGAGCGAGAAGATTTAGCAGGCCCGGCAGTTGAGGCGATTCGCCACGGTTCAGTGTCAGTTACGATGGGACCGTTACTGACGATGTGGGCACAGATTAAGGGCAGAGAACATCGTTATCACATCGGCGAATGTATAGAGCTGACTGTAGAGGATTCACTATCGGTGACGGTTCAATTGGATGTGGAAGCAAGAGCAGTCCATTATAACCTCAAGCCTCAGAATCTTCGTCTTCTGCTGACAAGTAGTCATGGAATATGCTCCGAGATTCAGATCCCTGCTCAAACAGGAGAATATACGCTGTCATTGCAAGATCCGCTAGGAAAGGGCTGGATAAGAGCCGAGCTTTACGGCTGCATGGAAGACTGCGTGATGATGATTGCTTTTACGAATCCGATTTATATGGCTTAATACAATAGAAAGGCTGGGCTTCGGACGGTGTCAACAAAACAAGAGAACATAAAGCAGCGTATAGAAGAATATATGAAGGTTCATCAAATGGGTCCGGGGGATCGGCTGCCGTCGGAAACTGCACTTTCCCAATCGTTTCGTGTCTCGCGTACGACGCTACGGGGAGCTATTCGCCAACTGGAATCGGAAGGTAAGCTACTAGTAAAACACGGGAGTGGCACGTTTGCTACTTGCCCGCTGCCGAGTATTCCAAGCTCGCTGGACCGCCTGTATAGCATCGGGGACATGATTCGTTCGGCAGGGCTACGGGAAGACGAGCAGCTGGAATCCATTCAGAGAATTTCGGTTTGTCCTCCTGATATTGCCGAACAGATGAGATTTTCCGAGAATGAGCCCATGATTGCTTTAGAGCGTACACGCACTGCCAACGGAGAGGCTGTAGCCCACTCTATAAACTGGATGCCAGAGAAATTAGCCGGACCCATTCTGGAAGGTGACTCTTTTTCAGGCTCGCTTTTTCAGAGTCTTGAGTTCAAGGCCGGGGTGCGAATCGTCGGAGCGTATTCCGAGCTTACTGTTCCAAACTATGACGACGCACATATGACACGTCTGCTGAAACATCCGCACGCCACGGTATTACTATTGAAGCAGCTTCACTATGATGAAATGAACAGGCAGGTGCTGTATTCTCTGGATTATGTCCGCAGTGACATTTTCCGTTTCTGGGTGCGTCGTACGCGCTGATTCAATCAGAATGTGGTATCTCCTATTGAATCGTGCTAGTTTTACATATTCCATGGGTTAAAAATCGTCATATCTCGTCAATACTGATCTATATGCACTTCACTTCATGATGATACACACATGGCAGGATGCGTATAAGGAGGTAACGGGATATGAGGTGGCTTGGATGGCTGCTCAAAAAAGGAATGACGGTGGTGTTGGTTAGCGCACTAACGCTTGCAGTGACAGGTGTAGTCGTTAATGCTTATGTTCAATCGCTGCTGCGGCAGTTTAACATTCAGCTCGATCATCAGCCCATATGGGGATTGGGTTGGCTAAAAGGCAGCGCTGGTACTGACCAAAGCACAAACACGGGGAAGAACAAGACGACGGGAAGTGGCTCGGGAAGTGTAACACCGCCTGATGATGCGTTGCCTGTCATGGGACAGGGCGTAGAAGAAAGCGGAAGTGAGGCTGGTGGCGCAGCCAACAATGGCAAGGTATCTCAGGAGGGGGCCACGTCGGCCGGAACAACTGGCAACGAGTCACGGAAGCAGGCAGAAGGTACAGCTACACCCGAAACGAGTATTGAAGGCCATGATTTAGTGATTACGCCCGACCATTTGACGGAGAAGAAGAACAACTTACCAGCTGCACAGAAGCAGGAAATTTTTGCGATTCTGATGAATAAGCTACCGCCGGAGGAGATGCAGAAAATATCAGCTGCGATGGAAGGCGGTCTCACCGAGCAGGAGCTTCAGGATATTCAGCAGGTGCTTGCGAAGTATTTGACCAAAGAGGAATATAACAAGCTGATGGATTTGCTTAAATGATTTTTTTGCAAAATCTTGAATAATAAACGATGAATTCATGGGAAATGTTTATGCTCAAAATAGGACTATAGAATCCGCGCCATGCGCGGATTTTTTTGCGTGTCAGGAAGGAATTGGAGTGTAGTTGAATTCTTTGTAAAGGCTATGTTAAAGTAAACAGTGTTGTGAAAAGGTTAAATTTTTGAAACCTTTTACGCAACTATGCAATGGTAGATAGCGACTAATATCATAGATGCTTGTGAATACAGGCTAGATTCATAGTGTGAAAGACCAATAACGAACGCATTTATATAGAGATAAGATATGCTGAAAAGGAGAGAGTCATGAAGGTTTTGAAGGAGCAGGATTCACCAGACAGTAGGAATGCAGACTCAAACGTTGCAGACAAGCCTGCTGTGGAAGCGGGGAAAATAGCAAAGTGGTGGAGCGGTCGGAGAAAATGGTTGAGCTGGACGGCAGGCGGTGTGGTGATTGCAGGCAGTCTTATTTTTGCGAGTAATCAGTATGTCGGGGCTAACACAGTTCCTTATTATAAAGTGTATGTAAAAGGCGTCGAGGTCGGGAATATCTTGAATGAGCAACAACTTAAACAGCTGTACGCAACGAAGAGCAAACAGTATAAGGACAAGTATCCCGGCGTCGATATGGTGCTCAATACGAGCGCGGTAACGACAGACATTGAGAAGGCATATAAAGCGGATATCGACAGTGTAGCCACGCTGAAGAAGCTGGATGGTATGCTGACAGCGTATGCCAAAGGGGTAGAAGTGAAGGTCAACGGTCAGACGGTTGGCATTGTAAAGGACAAAGCGACTGCGCAGGCGGCTTTAAAGCAAGTACAGAAGAAGTACACACCTGTGGGTGAGGGTACATCTACAGGCATCAAAGGGCTGGTTCGCAAAACATCCGTGGGCAGCAGCCATGCGAGTGCTAGTACTAAAACCCCTAAAGCATGGCTGGAGTCTGCCAGTATCCGTGAGAAAATCGCGTACGAGCCTGTGAAAGCAGACCCGAACAAGGTGCTGACAGAAGCTGAAGCAGTCAAAGTGTTGACTGAGGGACGTGAGGCTCCTATCACGTATACAGTGCAAGAAGGCGATTCTTTGTCTTCGATTGCAACTAAATTTAATATGACCGCTTGGGAGATTAAGCAGAACAATCCCGGCTCGCGTGAACTGTATTTGCAAATTGGGGACGAATTGAAGCTTACTGCTCCGAAGGCTCCGGTTACGGTGAGAACAGTAGAGAAGGTCGTCGAACAGATTGCCATCGAGCCTGAGGTTGAGATTCGCCAGAGTGATGAGCTGAAGGCAGGAGTTACCAAAGTGGTCAGACCGGGACAAGCAGGTCTTAAAGAGATGGACTATCGTTTGACCAAGGAGAACGGTGAGGTCGTGCAAGAGGAATGGCTCGGTCAAAAGGTGTTGCAGCCGTCTATTACTGAGGTGGTTCTTAGAGGAACGAAGGTCGTGGGAGAAGGATCAGGACAGTTCGCTTGGCCGGTGTCCGGCGCATCGATGTCGAGTAGCTTTGGCGCACGCTGGGGACGTATGCATGAGGGTGTCGACTTGGTCGGTAGTGCTGACATTCACGCATCAGATGAAGGCGTGGTATCATTTGCAGGTCAGCAGAATGGATACGGCAATGTCATTATGATTGATCATCGCAACGGCTACCAAACCGTGTACGGACATTTGAGCAGCATTGGCGTTCATGTAGGACAGGTGGTTCAGCAAGGCGAGTCGATCGGGGTCATGGGGAACACAGGACGCTCGACCGGAACGCATCTGCATTTTGAAATTCGTAAAGATAATACGCCACGCAATCCGATGACGTATTTAAGATAGATTGGATGTTTATATCGAGAGTTACATGATTTATGAGAATCAAGGGGAAAGGCCATGTTTTTCTGCATGCTTAACATTAGGTGCAGGCATGGTTTTTTTCTGCGTAAAGAAAAGGGTCTGGAGAAGTAATGGAATGGCGCACGGGTATGATAGAATAGAATAAACATCTTATAGGTACTGACAAACGAAAGTTAATTATAGATGATGATCCGTGAAAAGAGGTGAATGCTGTATGCAAGGAACGATTCTGGTAGTGGATGATGAACAGCCAATTGCTGATATTTTGAAATTTAATTTGGAAAAAGAGGGCTACCAGGTGATTTGCGCCTTCGATGGAATCACCGCGGTGGATATCGCAGTCAAGCAACAGCCTGACCTGATTCTACTGGACCTGATGCTGCCGGGCATGGACGGCATGGATGTATGCCGTGAGGTGCGCGGGCATCAGCTCCAGACGCCGATTATTATGCTGACCGCCAAGGACGGGGAAATCGACAAAGTGCTGGGGCTGGAGCTGGGCGCGGACGATTATGTGACAAAACCGTTCAGCACACGGGAATTGCTGGCACGGGTGAAGGCACAGATGCGCAGACAGCAACGCGGCGGGGCAGGCACGTCGGAAAGCCGACCGCAGGAGGATAAGCAGGGGCTGCGCGTGGGCGACCTCTTTTTTGATACGGATATGTATACAGCTTACAAAAACGGAACACCGCTTGACCTGACGCACCGCGAATATGAGCTATTGCACTACATGGCGAAGAATGCCGGAAAAGTCATGACGCGGGAGCATTTGCTCCAGGCGGTATGGGGCTTCGAATACTACGGGGATGTGCGGACAGTAGATGTGACCATTCGGAGATTGCGCGAGAAGATTGAGGAGAACCCGAGCAAGCCGGAGACCATCCTGACGCGACGTGGCCTTGGATATATTGTAAGCGGGGGCAAAGGTGGCCTGCGGGCATGAGATGGCTGTCTTTCTTTCGTACCATTCATGCAAAGCTGATTATTATCTATGTGTTGCTAATCTTGGTGGCTATGCAGCTGATTGGGGTCTATTTTGTCAGCTCGATGAAGAACTCTCTCACGAGTAATTTTACGCAGGATTTGCAAGCACGGGCGGAGATGCTGTCCGTGCTGGCAGAGCAGGATCTGAGTGGCAGTGATGGCAAAATGGAAGAAGACAGCGTGGAAAGCCTGCGTGCACGCGTGAATAATTTGTTTGATTTCAGCGGCGCGGAAATTCAGGTGCTGGATGCTAGCGGCAAAGTATTAATTACTTCCCAAGGTTCACACGCCGATTATGTCGGACGTAAAAATACGCAGACAGTGGTCAGTCGCGCACTCCAAGGTATCCGTGATAACGAGGAATACATGGTGGACGAGGATAACGTCCGCAAGAAGGTCGTCGCCAAGCCTGTTATCAGCCAAGGCAAGATTGTCGGCGCGGTGTACATCGCCGCTTCGATGACCGAGCTGTACGATACGATGAAACGCATTAACAATGTGTTTCTTTCAGGTATGCTCATTGCGCTCGCGTTGACGGCTGTGCTGGGCGTGGTATTGGCCCACACGATTACGCACCCGATTAAGGTGATGACACGTCATGCAACGGAGGTTGCCGAGGGCAAATTCGACCAGCAGATGCCTGTATTTGGTGATGACGAGATCGGCAGGCTCAGCGTGGCCTTTAACTATATGACAGGCCGTCTGCGTGAGGCACTGTCCCAAAATGAAGAGGAGAAAGAGAAGCTCTCCTCCATCTTGACCAATATGAGCGACGGTGTGGTCGCTACTGATGACAATGGCCGGGTTATTCTGGTCAACCGTCGGGCCAGCGCCATGCTGGGCGTAAACGAGAACGAAATGACCGGCAGGCATATCGCGGTACTGCTGGGGATCGACCCGGAGGAAACCGAGGCCCTGTATAGCGGCTCTTCGGCCTCCACACTCTTGCAGCTGGAGCCAGCCGGTCAGGATGAACCGATCGTTATCCGTGTGACATTCACGCCGATTCATCGGCGGGAATTTGGCATTACGGGAACGATTGCCGTGCTCCAAGATGTGACGGAGCAGGAGGAGATGGAGACGACACGCCGGGAATTCGTAGCGAATGTATCACATGAGCTGCGCACTCCGTTGACGACCATCCGCAGCTATGCTGAGGCGCTGGATGACGGCGCGATGGCTGAACCGCAGCTCGCGGAGCGTTTTGTAGGCGTGATCCGCAACGAGACAGAGCGTATGATCCGGTTGGTTACGGATTTGCTGCATCTGTCACGGCTTGATTCCAATGAAGCGCCTTTGCGGATGCAGCCTGCGGATGTGATGGAGATGCTGGACGAGGTCGCAGATCGGTTTTCTTTTCAAATGAAGCAAAAGCACATTCGCTCAGGGATGTTCGTAGAGCAGGGAATCGGTAAAGTCGTGATCGACCGGGACCAAATTGAGCAGGTGTTGGACAACCTGATGTCCAATGCGCTGAAATATACGCCGGAGGGCGGAAGTATTCGGATTGAAGCTCGCCGCAACAGTGAGGGGATGCTGTCCATTTCGGTACAAGACACCGGAATTGGTATTCCCAAAAAAGACCTGGACCGGATTTTTGAACGGTTTTATCGTGTAGACAAGGCGAGATCGCGCAATATGGGCGGCACGGGACTGGGACTGTCGATTGCCCGGGAAATTGTAAAGGCGCATGGGGGCCAGATTTTCCTGGAGTCGGAATACGGTCAGGGTACCTGCACGACCTTTACGCTACCCATGTCGAGTGAAGGGAGGGAAGCATAGTGAAGGAACGTTTGAAGTCCTGGACGCTTATTTTGCTGGTTGCTTCCAGCCTGGTACAGACTTATTTTTTGATTTACCGCCTTCCGGGCAGTGATTCTGTACTCACTTCAGAAACGAACTATGTCAAAACCGAAAGCATGGGACAGGAGAAAAAGATTGAGAACCTCGTGTTTCCTGATAAAATGCTCATTCACCAAGGTGAGAAGAAGCATACCGTTTTTTATCCGGGTGTTACTTTTTACGATTTAATTTATACACGGCTGGAAAGCCGAAGCTTTAACAACTTTCAACGTCGAAGTATTCAATCGGCAGACTGGGCGCAGATTCGCAGCGAAAATGAAGGCATCGAATTATCTTTTTCAGGCGGGGTCCCGGTTTCATTACTGGAACGGGTCATGCGTCTGACGCCGGATTCAGTGTTTCAGGGAGAGACGATTAACCGCATTTGGATCTATATAGACGAAAAAAGTGCCAAGCCACACGCACTCTTTTTCAGTGCCAGAGGCGATGTGGTGTATGAGGCGAACCAGTTCGATATGACGGTAGAGGACATCCGACAGCATGTGAATTTCGGTGAAAATGCCCCGTTGTACGAGCTAGTGGATAATCAGTACTACATTCCCGTGAATGGCCTAGAAACTGTGCAGCCTGTGGTGTATGCCGGGTTGTTTACGACGGAGCAAATGCAGCGGAATTTGTTCTTCGATCCGGGGATTACGCGCAATATTCAGGAGAAGGACGGCTCCCAAATTTATACAGACAGCAAGCGTAGTCTGCAAATCAAGCAGGAGCAACGTTGGATGAGCTATACCGATCCCAGTGCGCCGGGGGCGGGTGGAAGCAGTCCGATTAGGGATGTGCTGGCCGCGGTTGATTTTGTGAATCAGCATGGCGGTTGGGATGCTTCGTATCAGCTGAAATTGAGAAGCAGCGATGAAAATCGTACGACTGTGATGTTTCAGCAGTATTATGGTGCTTATCCAGTGCTGGACACACCATCATTCCGCTTTGGTACGATTTCGCTGCAAATTCAGCAGGAAACGGCATCGGTCTACGATCGTTCGTTGCTGTTTCTCAAGGGCGGGGAGCAATCCTCAAAGAAGGTTATGCTGCCGGGCGGCGAGCCCTTGAAGAAGCAACTGGAGACTGTAGGCAAAGGGAAGACAATTCGAGAACTGACTCCCGTGTATCAACCGGAGCTGACCAATGATGGATTGAAGCTTGCTCCTGAATGGCGCGTTACGCTCAGTGACGGTTCTGTTGCAGAAATTCATGCTGTTCCTGTAACGATAGCATCCAACGCAACACAAACAAAGCCAGACCGTGAGACAAAGAGGTGACAGGAAGGGGGAACGGGAATGGATTGGAGCCGCGCTAAGAACGTATTGATTTGTACATTTTTGCTGCTCAATGTGGTATTGGGTTACCAATTGTGGCATGATGCGCAGGAAACGGCAGGGCCGAATCTGGATTTTACTTCATTGGATGAAAATACGCAGCGTTTAATGGAAGAGAAAAGCATTCAGGTGCTGGCTCCGATTCCCGGTGATACCCCGCAGCTGCCTAAACTTTCTTACACATACGTTCATAGTGGAGAAAAGGATGATCGTGTGCAGCTGGTGAAGCCGGTGGACAGCAAACTGGTATTCACCCATGACGCGCTAGTTGAGGCATTGGAGCCACAAATCAAGGATATCGATAACTTTCAGTACGATCCGCTGGATGTTCAGGAGGATTTGGCATCCGGACAAGCAGATGCTTTTGTGCTTCATCCGCTGGTTCAGGGCAAATGGCCGCTATTTAATGTGAAGCTGGCTCTGTTTTACAGCAATCAGAAGATTACAGGGTATCGCAAAATTAAGGTCGATCTCCAGCCTTCGGATGAGGCAAAGAAAATGCTGCCTGCGTCCAAAGCACTGGCAAGGCTGATCGATGGCTATTTGCCGCGTGACTCGATTGTGAAGGATATCCGGCTCGGTTATTACGGACAGACCTTTAACTCCGATAGCCAGGTGGCTGCCCCCGTGTGGCGGTTTATGCTGGACAACGGGAAAGGTGTGTATTATGTGCAGATGAACGGAGATGTCATTAGTCCAAAGACAGAACATACAGAAGGGTCTTGAACAGATATGGGGATTTCATTTACCGTGCTGTCGAGCGGTTCGACCGGCAACGCTACCGTTGTGCGGAACGAAGACACGACATTGCTCATCGACGCAGGTCTCAGCGCGAAGCGTATTGACGAATTGCTGAAAGAACGCGATCTGAGCGGAGAAGAGTTGGATGGTATTTTGGTCACGCATGAGCATTCCGATCATGTTAAAGGACTAGGCGCCATGGCGCGTAAATATAATTTACCTATATATGCTAACGAGAAGACATGGTTTGCCATCAGTAATGCTGTTGGGCAAATTGCAGACGATAACCGCAGAATATTGGAGACAGGCGCAACGCGGGAATTTGAGTCATTACGCGTGGAGTCTTTTGGCATATCCCATGATGCGGCTGAGCCTGTAGGATATAGCTTTTATGATGGGGCAGAGAAGCTCAGTGTAGCCACCGATCTCGGCTATGTCAGTGACAAAGTGAAACAGGCGATATCAGACGCGGATGTATTGGTGCTGGAGTCTAATCATGATGTGGAAATGCTGCGCATGGGGCGGTATCCGTGGAACATCAAGCGCCGTATTCTCAGCGATATCGGTCATTTATCCAATGAGATGGCGGGCGCGATTCTTAGCGAGCTGTTGACAGGCCGTACGAAGCGAACGTATTTGGCACATTTGAGCCGCGACCACAATATGATGGAACTTGCGAAGTTGACTGTACGTGGAGCGATGGAAGACCGCGGCTGTTTTTACAAGGACAGTGAGTTTCGATTGTGCGATACGTACTATGATCGTCCTACACCTTGGGATAAGGTAAGTGAGCCATAAAGCTGTCCAGCTCGGCGGCTTTGCGTTCTACCTCTTCACGGGTCACGACGCCTTTGTCCACCAGTAGTTCAATCAATGTACTTAGCGCCAGTGTATTGCGGTAGTGCTCGTCTTTCAAATCCGCAAGCTTGGCAGCCATGCGAACTTCATCCATAGCTGAACGATGTGAATTCATCATATATTCCTCCTGTAAAAATATTTTAGAAATGGCGTGCAATGAGCTTGGTTCTGCCTGTGGTTTTGCTGGGTGCTGTGATACAATAAAGCTAACAACGGAAAGCTTTCTGAAGGAAGGCTCTCATCGAAAGTATAGGCAGCTTTAAGCGGACGGGAACAGGCCAGAACGTCTCTATGAGACGATCATTTTGTAATAGAATAGAAGACTTGTTACTATTGTAGTCCATTGGTTTGGAAATCATTCCTCTTTTTTCCTCTATTCGGGGTCAGATTCGGCGTGTATGCTAATTTATGAGATTCGGTTGCTTAGGAAGGCATCATTTGTGGTGATTAATAAGTAGGCCGGAACGATTGGTTGCTGGATTCCGATGATAAGGGATATTCAATCCATTTGAGATGTTCAACGGAGCAGGTTCTCTGTAGCATAGGTTGGCGCAAGCCCGAATAGCCCTAATTTTTTAGTGAGTGTCGGTGCATGACAACGAAGGGGAGAGGATTAGCATGGGCTTGTTTGAGGACGATTTTTATTCAACAAAGGTATCCACACGTGCGGCTAAAAAAATGGCATTTAAGGCGCGCCGTGGAGGACGGGGACGTTGGCCACACAGGAAGCGTGGAGTAAGTCCGGTGCAAGCTGCTGTCATTAGCGGTGCAGTCAGTGCAGTGGTTGCTGTGCTTCTGTTCAGCTTTATTACAGGTCTGCCCTCCACTACAGCGGTAACCGGAGCCAGTCACTATCCCTTGCGGCAAGCAGCAGGTGATCCGTATGATCGGATTGTGCAGGCGGCAGCCAAGGTGCGTCCAGCCGTCGTCAGCATCGTGAATCTGAAAGAGGAAGATGGTAAAAGCACGGAACAATCCGCGCTTGGATCGGGTGTCATTTTCCGAGTGAGTTCGGGCAAAGCCTTCATTATGACGAATAACCATGTGGTCGAAGGATCAGATGATCTGGATATTGTAACGGTAGACGGTGTCAGAAAAGAGGCAAAGCTGATCGGAAAGGATCGCATTAGTGATATCGCTGTACTCGCAGTGGACGATAAAGGCATTAGCACGGTAGCGGATATCGGCGATTCCAGCAAACTTCGTCTGGGTGAGACGGTCATTGCTATTGGCAATCCGCTCGGCTTGGGAGACACGCTTACCTCCGGTATTGTGAGTTATACGAATCGCATCATTCCGATTTCCATTAACCAGGATGGCGTATATGACTGGGAGCAGCATGTCATCCAGACCGATGCGGCGATTAATGAGGGAAACAGTGGCGGCGCGCTGGTCGATCTGGACGGACGTGTGATTGGCATCAATACGATGAAAATCGCTGATACAGGTGTTGAGGGACTTGGTTTCGCCATTCCCGCCAATGAGGTAATGAAGACGGTGAATGAACTGGTTGAGGACGGCAAGATCATCCGCCCTTATCTGGGGGTATACACGGTGGACCTCAACAATGAATATGCACCGCTGGATGAAACTCAGCGCAAGGAGCTCAAGTTGCCTGACAGCGTGAAAAATGGGGCAGTCGTTCTGGAGGCCCATGGTCCTGCCAAGGAGGGTGGCTTGAAGCTGAACGATGTCATTACAGCGTTTGATAGCGAACCGATTAACTCTACGCTTGATTTACGTCGCTACTTGTACGATAACAAGAAGATTGGCGATGAGCTGAAAGTTACTTTTTACCGGGCAGGCAAGGAAGAATCCGTGACGTTAAAATTAACAGATAAGCCGGAAGGCTAAGGTTTAACTTATAGGCTTAACCATAAAAAAGGCGTTCTCCGGCTCATTCCCGGGAACGCCTTTTTTCGATCTTCTGCTGCGCCTTAGTTTAAGATGTCGTTCCCGTTACACGGGTTCCGCTCTTGGTGATCTTGTATGTCACCACATCGCCGCTCCAAAAATGGAACTTCAGCGTGACTTCACCATCTTTTACACTATTAAAAAGTTCAGGCAGCAGCTTGATGCCATTGGCATCATAGGCAGGGGCAAAAGTATTGCCAAACTCTTTATAAGGTGTCCAATCCTGTGGACCGGCATTGCCACCACTCGTATAAACGGCTTCCATTGTGGCAAGCTGGCTACCGCGGAATTCCGTTGGAATGGTAAAGGCTTGTGTAGTCCCTTCGACAGCACTTAACTTTGGAGTATCATACACAACTACTTTGAAATTCCAGTCTGCCCCCTTGTTAAACTTAGCGGTAATGACGGCATTCTCCCCATATTTACCGGAAGTGGTCAGGCTGGTGAGCAAGCTGGCTTTTAAGGTTAATGTGTCTCCGCTCAGCGTATAGTCAGTGCCCTGTGTCAGTTGCTTGCTGCCCACACTGAGTGTTTTCAGCTGATTGCCATTCAGGTTTAAAATGACCTTGGTGTCCTGAGCAGAAGTGCCCTTCTTCAAGTGAATGAGGTCACTGGCTGCATTGGAGGAACGTCCTTTTAGGCTGGACTTAATGACATTGAAGAGTTCAGGGTCAGACCATTTGTACGTTGTCCGGTTCAAGTGCTGGCCGTTATCCCAGAGCATACCTGTTATTTTCTTCTCTTTCATGTAATAGGTTAAATACTCGAAGAATTTCAGCTTTTCGCCTTGTTCAATAACGCCTGTATTTTTATCGAAGCCGAGTAGACCGAATTCACCTACAATAACCGGAATACCTTTGGCTACAAAGGTGTTATAGACGTTATCAAAGGTTTGGATGATATCGTTTTTAGTATCTTTATCAAAAGTAGTATGGCCTGCAATATTTACACTGAAAGGCCAATAACCATAATAGTGGACGGTTGCAATCAGATTGGGATCATTCAGCTTGGTTATCGTGTTGTACAGCTCGTTGATTTTGGCCTGAGCAGGTGATGTATCCAAGCCAGGCAGAACAAGGGGGCGAGTGGCATTTTTACCGCCGGAGGCGCGGACGATTTTGTGGAAGGATACATTCAGTTCTTGGAGCATCTGATTCATTTTTGCTTCATCCGTTGTTCCCCCTTCAGAGAAACGGGGTTCGTTAATACTTTCAAACATCAGCTTGTTAGGTTGATCTTTAAAGCGTTGGGCAATTTGTGTCCATAATGCGTTATAGCGAGCTAACACTTCATCATGCTTGGGCTCCATGCTGCTTACCCATGTCCATGAATCATGATGGACATTGATCATGACATACAGATTGGCATCCAGTGCCCAGCGGACAACCTCTTCCACACGATTCATGTAGGCAGACTCAACGGTATAGTTCGGTGCTGCTCCAATGTGTTTATCCCAGGTGACCGGGATGCGTATGCTTTTGTACCCTTGGGCAGCAATTTGCTGGATCAACGCCTGGGTAATGCGCGGATTGCCCCAGGCTGTCTCATCCGCCCCGACAGCATCCAGAGAATTTCCTAAATTCCATCCAGGCTGCATGGCTTCCACATACGATTGCAGGCTGCTCGCAGCCGCAGCTTGTGGTGCTTGTCCGTCAGATTCGGCAGCAGCGGCAACGGATGCGAACGTAGATAACAACAGGGTAATGGCAAGCGTCAACGACAGCAATGAAACGGGTCTTCGTTTTAACATAACAGGCCCCTTTACAAAGTTATTTTTGAAAGCGCTTTCTAATAAAACACTACCACACTATTTTAATATGGAATACCTGTATAATTAATGTAAAAATCATGTGTTAATTAGATATTTTAATTTTGTAAGCGTTATTATTGAAAAAATATAGAAATGAGTGTAGAATCTATGGCCCTACGTGGATTGTAGTATAGGATCGGATTTGTAAATACAAAAGAAAGAAGGAGATGAATATGAATAAGTGGGACACGGAAGAGGCCATTCGACGCTGGAATATGCATGCAGAAAACTTTACTGCCAAGTACACTGAGGAAGGAGATCGATCTCGCGAAGTACTGCTGAACCCGGCATTGCAAGCCTGTATGGGACCTCTCGGGGGCAAAAAAGTGCTGGATGCCGGCTGTGGCGAAGGCTATCTAAGCCGTAAAATGGCCAGGGTGGGTGCGTTGGTAGAGGCTGTCGATTACTCGACAGAGATGCTGAGGCTAGCCAAAGAGCGAACACCATCATCAATGGGAATTACATATCATCATGGCAATCTGGAAAAGCTGCAGATGTTCGGGGACCAGAGCTTTGATCTGATCGTGTCCAATATGGTCATACAGGACTTGGCCCATTATGAGCAGGCGATTGCCGAAATGCAGCGATTATTAGTTCCAGGGGGCCGCTTTATTTTTTCTATTCTGCATCCGTGCTTTCAGACACCGCAGAGTGGTTGGGTGAAGGATGAGACAGGAAAAAAGCTGTATTGGAAAGTGGATCAATATTTCAACGAAGGCCCATTGGAGCAAGCGATCCCTTATGATCAGGAAGAAAAAATTTTGTACTTTCACCGTACGCTGAGCAGCTATGTACAGACCATTATTGAGGCGGGTTTGCTGTTGGAAGGGATGATCGAACCCAAGCCTTCTGCCGAAATGTTGGAGAAATATCCCCATTTTCACGAGGACCTGAATGTCAGTAATTTTCTTATTTTTACAACCAGACGCCTGGGGTAAAAAGCAAGCCCTTTCCTTTCCGCGTTAAGTGTGGTAGAACAAAAGAAGGCAGTTTTAGCACATCTACAACAGGAAGAGCTTCAAACGGAAAGGGATGCAATTGGAATGTACGTGGTATGTAAAGAGCATGTGGAACTAGCAATTGATATGTTCGTCGATGAATACGAGGATGCACCGGATGTCGTCGATCTCAAGGAAACGAAATTTTCGGATTGGGACCCTCCAGTGAAGTGCAAGGAATGTGAGAAGAAAGCCGAGTTTTTGGTCGTCTAAAAAACAAGCACGGGCGTTTCGGGCAGAAACGTCCTTTTTGTATACCAGGATTTTTTGCAAAATACTCCATACATAGAGCTATATTTATTCCCACCACGTGCTGAGACAGGAGTGAACGATGGATGGACCCTTTGCTGCATTCACTATTTCGTCCGCTTCAAGTCAATGGAAGTGATCTCTCCACGTATTATATCGAACAAAAGCCGTCTGCTGCGCTGAAAGCTTATGTGGCCTGTTATTGGGAGTCCGGTCCGGCTAATAGGGTGGTAGAAGAGAATCTAGCAGCTTCGTGCGAAGACACTGCTTCGTTAAGCCTGCCGCAGGAAGAAACCATGGAGCGGGTATTACCTGACGGCTGTACGGATGTTCTATTTGAATACGACCCGGTGAGTAAGCGTCAGGAACTCTCGTACTGTGGGACATTTACGCAACCGTTTGTGTCTGCCAGACAAGCAGGGTCCGAGACACGCATTTTTGCGGTGCGATTTTTTCCCGGTGGGGCACATTATTTTCACGGTATGCCGACTCACTTGTTTACAGGTGGTAATTATCGCTTGGAAGATCTCTGGCCCGAAAGCATCGCCGTCATAGGTGAGCGCATTATGGAAGCGCAGAATTTCAATGAACGGGTGCGCATAATGGATGAGTATCTTAACCAGCTTCTGCTGCGCAAACGCACGAACGATTGTGACCTGATGAAAAACTTGCTGCATCGCATCTTTGTGAGCGCTGGGAGTGTGGGGGTTAAGGAGCTTGCGGAGTGTGAGGCGATTAGTGAAAGACAGCTTAACCGCAAGTTTGGACAATGGATCGGAATCAGCCCCAAGAAGTTCAGTGAAGTCGTCCGCTTCCAGAGTGTTCTGCACAGCATCCAAAGCGGCGGGGATCTGGATTGGACGGAGCTGGCATTGAAGCACAGCTTTTTCGATCAGGCGCATTTAATTCGCGATTTCCGCAGGTTTTATGGAGATTCTCCGCTTACTGCGGCTAAGGATTTACGGAAGTTGTCCGATTTTTACAATACACGCCCAGAGGCTTCGGCTATACTCAAAATATGAATAAGAATGGCAAAGGAGAGATGTGAATATGAGTGGAACACTGCAAGTTCGCGATCATTTGCTGAATGAGCTGGAGACCGGAGTACGGACGGGGGAAGCCTTGATCCGTAAAATTCGTCCAGAGGATTGGAGCTTTCGTCCACAGGATAATTTCCGTTCGCTGCTGGAGTTAGTGCATCACTTTGTGCTTATTCCAGCTTCGGATCTTGCGATAATGCAGGAGAAGTCTGAGGGTGAAGTGGGAAGCATTGAAAACAGTCTGTCCGGGGTGGAAGATCCTGAGCGCTTGGCTGCGACTTTCAGGCAGAATTTTGAGGCTTATAAGGCTTACATTCTTTCGCTTAGCGAAGACGATTATCTGAACCGTTCGACGAAGGCTTTCTATATGGAGCACGGACATTTACAGGTTCAATGGCAGATTGAGACCTTGACCCACGTATTCCATCATCGCTCGCAGATTTATAATTATCTAAAGCAACTGGGACATGAAGTGAGCTTTTTTATGTTGTACGCTTGAGTATGTTTGTGAAGATTTATGGAGGGCACCTGTGAGGTGCTCTTTTTTGGTTTCATTTAAGGCTTTTTTAGGGTGGTGTGGCTTACTCGAACGCGCGTGAAACTTCTTTACTAACTCGTCTGAGAATGCCGATTTGCTCCTCATTCAATCTGCTGGTCAACGCAACAAATTCATCTACCGCCTCTTGCCGAATCGTTTCGTCTGTAGTCATATGTTCTTTGGAAAACATCAATTCACTGATAGACACGTTTAAGGCGGTTAACACTTTCTCCAAGGTATCAATCGAAAAGTTTCTTTCGCCACGCTCTACCGATCCAATATATGCATCATCTAATCCTGAAAGTTCCGCAAGTTGTTGCTGAGTTAATCCCTTAGCCTTCCGAATCGTTCTAATTCTTTCTCCAACCGAATTCCGTAATTTTGTCATATAACCACCTCATAACAAGCTTATGGAAGAAGAAGTGCAAAAGTCAGGTAGAAGAGATTTGTTCAATCCTTTTTATGTTGTAACTCAACTAAACTAACAATATTTTTTGTTATAGTAGTAAGAATTTCGAGCTCTGTTGTTTCTCTTGAATTTATGAGTAACATAAGTTCATTTATGATTTGTTTTCGATCTGTATTTTCATCGAATTGAAAAAGTTCAAAGGGTGGAACTTTTAATGCTAGAATTATTTTTTCCAACGTCTCCAAGGAAATATTTCGATCTCCACGTTCTACTCCGCCAATATAGCTGTAATGAAGTCCTGCTGCTTCTGCCAGTTGTTCCTGTGTCCAGCCTTTAGCTTTTCTTAGTTCTCGTATTCGGTTTCCGACACTTTCTGGTAAACTCATGTAATCACCTCCACTTAAGGTTAGAAGAGGAGAGAATATCGTTACAGACCATTTTATGCAAAATAAATACATATAAAACTGTACTTTTAAGTACTATTTACATTGACCTCCTTTTTCACTTTCTATACAATTGGTTATGAATGGAAATACAAGGAGGGGCTACTCTTGAGAACTTCTATCCTGAAATCACTCAAACCGGACATCATTGTTGAAATGTTAGAGATGGCTGTGGCTTTTGAAAATTGGAAAAAGGTGATGGAGACGGCAGATATTTTATACCAATGTGTACAGCGCATCTATGAAGAACGGCAGTATCATAAAGCAATGAATTTACCCATCCCGCATGTCAATTTAGAACGTCCGTTGGTATATTATTTTGGGCTCAGTCACCTGATGTGTGGAATGGCTCACCAGAACCAGGGTGCATATGAGCAGGCAAGGGAGTGCATCTATAAGTATGCTGAGCTGGGGTGGATGGAGGATCTAAAGGAAGAAGACAATCAGGTTGTGGAGGAATTCAGGTTTTTAGCTAAAACTAATTTATATGCAGTGGATATTTTGTCTGGAAATATAGGTCTTGTTGAGGAATACGCAGCCTTTTTGCAAGATAATCTAGAGGAAATATTACCGGGGCTGAATACCATATTACAGGCAGCGCTTATGTATCATTTGGATGTGGCAGATATTTTACATACGTTTGCAGAGCAGATTGATGAATTTGAGAGTTATGAAGACGCAGAGAACGTATCTTACTATTATAGCTACTGCTATCATTTGGCTTTGTACTATCAGGAGTACGATAGATTACAGGATGCAGTGGGGCTTACTTTGCAGGCGATGCAACTAGCTGATCAGTCGGGTAATGATCGTAATTTCAAGAAATGTACAGCATTGTTCGAATCATTGCGGGAGTCAGCGACAGCGGAACAAATCAGCGGATATCAGCAGATGCTAATGCAGTGTCTTGATGAATACGAAACGGATAGGCATTTCATTGTGAAGAGCGTAAATGAATGATCCGCTATGGTCTGAACAGGGGATAGGCTCTTAACGGAGAGGAAATAGATAGGTAAGAGACGTTTCAGGTGCTAAAATAACTATGTTACAGGTATGTTTTTAAGTTAGGGATCGTAAATGCGATTTTACGTTATCATTCGACATAGATAGGGGTATGGAATTTGTTTATTCAGCTTATAGGTGTTGGCAAGTTAAAAGAGAAGTATTTGGTCATGGGAATTCAGGAATACGCTAAACGGCTGGGCCCGTACATTAAGTTTCAAATGATCGAAGTAGCCGATGAAAAGGCTCCTGACACACTGAGCGAAGCGGAAGTCCGACAGGTCAAGGAGCGGGAAGGAGAGCGTATCCTTGCTCATGTGAAAAGCGAAGCACACGTCATTGTACTCGCCATCGACGGCAAACTGTGGAGCTCGGAAGAACTCGCAGAGGAATTGGACAAGCTCGGCACCTACGGTACAAGCCATGTTGTCTTCGTCATTGGCGGTAGCCACGGTCTCTCTGACGAAGTCCTCCGCCGTGCCCAACAGAAGCTGAGCTTCGGAAGAATGACCTTGCCACATCAGCTGATGCGGTTGGTGCTGGTAGAACAGATTTATCGGGCGGTGAAGATTAATCGGGGGGAACCATACCACAAGTAGGACGAAAATTTTTTTGATGAAAACAGAGCTCACCCCAAAGAAAACAGAGCAGTTAGGGATCCTGTTATTTCTCGCGTTCACCAATTAAAGCCTCTATCCCGATTAGCGGAGTAGAGGCTTTACACACGAAAAAGATCCAATCACCTAAAATGACTGGATCCTCAATAATAAACTAAATTTCAAAATCAATGGTACCATTTTCGGTTAATTCAAACGGACCAGGTGTGACATCTGCATCGGGCCTCTTTATTCCGAAAAAGTCGGAGTCAAAATGATATGGAGTGCTGTCTGGTTCCTCATACTTCATATCGGCGTGATACGTCTTTCCAAGCAGGTCAGTGGTAACCAACATTGCAGAGGTTCCCCGAAGCAATTCGGGCTCATTGATCTGAATGTGCACCCTACCTTGCGCAGGATTAACCTCAACTTTTATGCCCTTCTGTGTGTATATCTTCGCGTCGGATTCGTGACGACTTGGAACCGCATGGTTAAGAAATAAATTACCACCCATAGCTACCGGAAGAACTGCATTTCCTATAAAGAAATCCTTCGCGGCATCGCCAAGCTCCATAAGCTCCTCTTTGGTGTATTCCCACCATTTCTTATCTTTTACATCAGGATGTTTATCGTAGCTGCCAAGTCCCACAGCATGCAGATAGCAAATGGAATTGTCCGGAACACCATCCATGACAGTTTTCCCGTCCTCTCCAGCCTCATCCCTTGGTTTAAGTGGAAGATGCTCAAAGAAGGTTATTGGAACAGGTTCCTTATGAGCGTCATTATCACCCAAAAAGATATTGTTGTAGTATCTGTCATCGCCACCAGTGATATTGGAGTATCCCGCCATTGCCGTCTCGTGAGGGAAGTGATATGGCGTAATACGGGTAATCTCGGAACGAACTACAAATCTACCTACAAACAAATTATGAGCAAATGCCCCGCCCTGTGCCATATTTCTGAAATTCATGGGAGAGAGAAATAGATTATGATCGACCATATACGGACCATGGCAAACCTCAACGAAGAGGTCCTCAGAAAGGTTGTCCAAAAATACATTGCTGCTGATGCGGGTGCCCTGTGCTTGCCAGTCAAGCCAAAGCGCACGGTAACAGCTATAGATTATATTTTCACTAATTTGAGTATCCAGTGAAGCATGCAGTTTAATTCCCGCTACTTCGGCACCGTGTCTGAGCCGCTTGTGGTGAATATTGTAAATACGGTTCTGATATATGCGGCTGAAGGCTACTCCCATATGACCCACAATACCTGCCTGTTCGCAATCATGAATCACATTACCTCGAACGATGTGACTGCCGACGCTATCCTTATGCCAGCCGGAGCGTAATGCTCGTAAAATAACCTCCTGCTCACGTTGAGTACCGCCTTTACTATGCTTCTCCAAAGACTTGCTGTGACCTGTACCGATTTCGGTACCCAGGCTAATCCCAACGCATTTGGATTCACTGATCATATTGTTTTCAATAATCCAGCCCTTGCTCCAGTGAGGTCCAATCAAACCTTCCTGATAGTCAGTAGGCGGCGCCCATTGAGGAGAGGCTTGACGAAGTGTGAAGCCACTTACGGTGATATAGTTAAGTCCTGGTTTCTCAGGCCAGAAGCAATAAGGACGTACATTAATTTCTACATTTTCCTTACGAGGATCTTTTTCGCCAAAATTGGCCCAGATTTTTGTTGTCGTAGAACCAACCTCGGCATACCATTTTAACAGTGAATCCTTGGGATATTTAGCTTCGGGCCAAAGTTCAGGATTGTGAACGCTTTCAAAACTATCGCATTCATACAATGATTTTCCATCCAAATATACATCACCGAGATGAACCGGGAAGGGCCCGTCAAACAACCAGTCTCCACTGAGCTCCACCTCAAAGGGATTACGAACGGAAAAGATAGAGTTGAGCACTTCTGTGCTCCAAACATGGTCTCCTTCAGACTTCCAGTTGGTAATCCGTTCGGCTCCTGTAATTACTACTTCCCCGTCTCCTGCGGATCGATATATGATTCTATGCTCCGCTGTTCCTCCATTAGCCGGGTTAACCCATTCCCTGTATACTCCCGCATGAACAATGACTGAATCACCAGCCATGGCATGAGCCGCAGCGCGTGATATTGTACGAAGGGGTTGATCTGCTGTTCCTTTATGCTGATCATTCCCATGTATGGATACATGATATTCCGTAACAACTCTCCTCCTTCCCACCTTACAAAGTCGTAAGAGTTCCTTACAAGCTGAAGGCAGGCTAATTTTAAAATTATTGTTGTATTCAGTTATTATACTAGAAAATAAATATAATGGGAGAGATCGGAAGATGGATGTTTTATGAACAAGCACTCGGTGACGTTATTTCTGCAACGCCTATAAAGTTACTGATAGTTGTAAAGCTTTTTTTCCTTAAGAGAGTCTACCATGTACACCCACCCGATTAGTCCACATAAAACAAATCCAAACGCATGCAGCGATCCGTAAACGGGAATGAAATCAAGTATGGTTAAGGAAAACATGTTTTTCAGCAACGGATAGAAAATGGAGAGGACGACAACCGTGTAAAAGGCCAAGCAAGAAAGAACTAAAAAGAAGGTTGCCTTTTTGTATAAAGAGTTTCTCTTCAAGTAAGTAAGGAGATAAGTGGTGTAAATCACAATATTACAAGCAAACAAAGTGACACCAATGTACTCCATTGGCTTGGAGAAAATCATACCGATAGCGATCAATATGGGTCCGATAATATCGATGGCGACGACCCAGGGATACCAGCTTTTCTTCGTCATGATCCGTCCGAGCATGCCAATAAAAATCGGAACGATAGCAGATGAAAAATGAAAGTGGACCGAGCTTAATGCGTGTGTTGCAGGATTAGCTTGGAAGAGGTTAAATTGATACTGATATAAGGTGAACCAAATGCCTCCGATAAAAAAATAAACGAGCCCTGCGCCAATCGCAATTTCCGCTATTTTTCTCTTATGTATCCCTATAGTGGCTATCCCATAAATGCAAAGCAGCAAGGTGAACAGTAGCCAACCAAGGGAGAGAGTCCCCGGTATAGCCGTACCTTCTAACCCCCACGCCTTACTGCTCATTACAGAGGCCTGAGTAAGAAGCGCTGCGGGAAATTGAAACAGCTTCATAGCAGCATAAATCATCCGTTGATGGTTATTCTTTTCGTCATGTTTCAAAAGTAAAATAACCAGAGGTACAATGACGAAAGCCGCAAACAGTAGAAATTTTTCAACAAGTTCGAATTGGAAATAATCAAGAGAAAATATTAGAATGATCATGATTCCACCTGGAATCGTTGGTACTAGTAATGATTTCATCATTTGTTTCAGGAAATTACGCATGGCAGCTCCTTTCTAACTATGCTTGGCGTTATACCTACCTATATCCGGTTGTGAAGCATTCTTTATGATAGATAGGCGATTCTCTTTTTAGTAGTTTAACACAGTTATTTGCCGATAGGCCTGTTACACCGAACCGTACCACAAGTAGCGGCAAGTCTTTTCGGAAAATCCCGCAGCAGTCTTGGAAAGGCGCTTTACCAGACATGGGTTCAGGATGAGCCATACTTGGTGGAAAGTAGGTACAAACGGGATTTCGCGAGCTTTTTGTGGGTCACAGAACGATGCTGACAATTTCGTGCAGGAAATGCACGGCAAGTCATTTTTAGTTGCGATAGTATGTAACTCGAAGGGAGGGAGAACGATGGATTGGTTGGAGAGGATGACAAGCGCCATGGATTATATCGAAACGAATTTGGCGGACAATATCTCATATGATGACATAGCGCAGATCGCCTGTTGCTCTACGTATCATTATCAACGAATGTTTCCGTTCATTACCGGAATCACGTTATCCGAGTATATCCGACGTCGACGATTGACATTGGCGGCTTTTGAACTGCAGACAACCGATGCAAGGGTGATCGATGTAGCCATGAAATATGGATACCAATCGCCGGAAGCGTTCGCACGGGCGTTCAAGAATCTCCATGGGATTATGCCGATATCTGCGCGCGATCAAGGCGTTTCCTTGAAAGCCTATCCTCGAATGTCCTTTCATATCTCAATAAAAGGAGATGTCGAGATGAATTACAGGATTGAACAAAGAGGGGCTTTTGACATGTTCGGCGTTTATGGTCATGTTAGTCAGGATTTGCAAACGGCATTTACTGATGTTCCTCAGTTCCGTAAACAATGTGATGACGACGGCAGTGTGGATCTAATGAACGAGCTGCTAGGGCGGTTTGGTAATACCGTGTTGCACGCTGCCTTATATGACCATACGGGAGAATCATTCAAGTACATGGTATGCTATCATTTACCGAAGGGACTTGAAATTCCGGAGAGACTTACAAAGCTTTCTGTCCCAGCTTTAACATGGGCTATTTTCCCGGAGCCGCAATGTGATCTGCAAAACTATGGGAACGAATATATACCGAGTGGTTCCCGACATCTGGATACGAGCAGGTTCAGGGTCCTCAATTCGAAATGTACTATGGAATGCCAGGGCATACACAGGGTGAGATCTGGATACCAGTAAAGAAAAAGTAACGGTTGTCCTAATGGATTACGATAGTTGAACAAAGCGAAAGGGTCATCCCACAAAGGGTGGCCCTAAACTTGCTGTTACAGACAGCGCGGTGAACCGTATCATCAGTAGAGGCAAGTTTTTCAGACAAAACGAAGCACTTTCGAACAGGAATTCCTTCAGCCGTTCTTCTAGACTGAATAATGAAAGGAGATGAGAGCGAGTGGAAATGCTTCAGTTGCTTCGGCAGGCGATAGATTACGTAGAAGAGAATTTGCAATCGAATATTGAGATCGATGATATCGCAAGGTCCGCGATGTCTTCGAAGTACCATTTTCAGCGGATATTCCATGCATTGACGGGCTTTACGGTGACAGTGTATATGCGTAACCGAAGGCTCACGCTTGCGGCGGAAGATCTGGTCGGATCAGATAGTAAGGTCATTGATATTGCGCTGAAATATGGTTACGAAAGTCCTGAAGCATTTACCAAAGCATTTCAACGGATGCATGGCGTAACGCCACTTGCGGCAAAGAAAAAGAATGTGAAGCTCAAAGCGTTTCCTCGAATCTCCTTTCAAATTCAGATTAAAGGAGAAACAGAAATGAACTATCGCGTTGTTGAGGAAAAGGCTTCAACAGCAATCGGCAAGGTCGTCATCGTCAAGAGAGACCCTTTCATGGAGATACCAGCTTTCACGGAGTTGATTTGGAAGAATGGCACGCATGATCAGATTAACGAGACTGTTGGCAGGCCTGTGGGTTCTCTGTTAAATGGATATTACTTTGATTTCAGCGAGGATGGCACTAAGAGGTATATGATGGGTTTCGAGTTGCCAGAAGGAAGAGGAGTACCGGATGGGCTAAACATCCTTCAGATTCCTAATCAAAGCTACGCGGTGTTCGATAGTCGAGAATCGATTCCAGAAGACATGGAGATCGGTTTAGAAATCTTGAACGTCTGGAAACGAATTTATTCGGAGTGGTTCCCATCCTCGAATTTTGAACAAGTTGAAGGACCATGTATGGAGAAGTACTATTGGGTAAATGATGATCACACCGAATCGATTTGCGAAGTATGGATTCCGGTTAGAAGAAAGTCGTAATTTAATTTTAGGCCGCCATTATGGCGGTCTTTATTATATTAAAGATACTTTCCGCTTCAACCATCCCGGTGAGCCTTATCACAAGTAGTGGTAAAGCAGAAAGTTGTGTTAAAGGTTGAGGCATGGATGTTAAATATCCATTTAGGAGCTTAAATATACACATTCGATGCATGTGGAGTGTCTAATATTGATGGTTTAGCAACGAGAGACATCATTGAACAAAGCGAGAGAAAAGAAGGGCCATCCCAAAAGGATGGTCTTAAAACTTATCGTTACAGCCATTTCAATATCCGCCGATCCATGGTATATTAGATGGATGGAACCCAAAGGCATTCCACTCCTCGGAGTGGGGTGCCTTCGTCTATATTTGCGGGTTTTTACATTTAATGTATTACTATCTGAAATGATGGAGGTCCGGATGCTATGTTTCTCTATTGATCCCCGTTCAGGGGAGATTCGACGGCTGCTGTTACAGCGCGAAGATCACTCATGTAAAGGAGAGGTAGAGAATGGATGCATGTATTCATACAGAAAGACGTCCGCGATTAAATTCTTCAGGACTACGTAATTTACGTCAAAAGGGGCGTTTGCCAGGGGTTGTGTTCGGCAAAAACGCAGATAACGAAATCATTCATATTTCCACTAAACAATTTGAAAAATGGTTGAAGAAAGAGGCATCTGGCTTTATTGAGTTGCAGATGGAAGGTGACCGATCAATAACGGTACTGCTGGAGGATCTTCAGCGAGACCCGGTAACTCGTGATCTTATACATGTCGACTTTCAGTTCGTTCAGACGGGTGAGATCATTCGTACGAAGCTCGGTGTGAAGTTCGTAGGTACTCCGATCGGAACGAAGTTGGCCGGAGTTGTGCAAATCCAGGATCCTTATGTTGAAGTAGAGGCTCTCCCGAAGGACCTACCGTCTACCGTTGAGCTGGACATCAGTGCGATGGAAATCGGAGATACACGCCTCGTGAAGGACCTAATCCTACCGCCTGGAGTGACGGTCATCTCTGGGGATAACGAGCTTCTCGTGTCCGTATCGAAACCTTAATGACATAGAGGCTGTAATTCGGCGGTCTTCTGTGCATGAATAAAGCCATGTAAACAACCATTGATGACTTGAAGTCGTCAATGGTTGTTTTTTTCGCCGATAGGCCCGTTAAGCTGAACCGTATCATAAGTGATGGCGAAAAGTTGAGTTGAGGGTTGAAGCTTCAATGCTAAATCTATTAAGAAGCGCGTTAAGACCTAACTCATGTGGAATTGGTCATATATGTCGAGACGAGACCTTTATCAGGAATAGTTCTCCACCATTTGATATAAATAATTTCGAAAGTCTTCAACATAGGTTTTGGGCTCTACAACTTTTAGATGAGTGCCAAAGCTTGCTAAAAGTTGAAATCCCATATAATTTTGAGGGACATATATGGTTGCTAATAAAAGTCCAGAACCATGGTCTTCAATACTTCGTCGACCATACCTTTCGATGATTTGATCTTTTATGCTAGGCGATATCCATGCCTTAATCGTGACGAATTGCGGTAGATAACTTGCTTCGTGTCCTTGCTCAGACCAATCGTTTCTAGGATGAAACGCGCGTTCATCCATAGTAATATGATCGATCCGGGATAACTTGAATGTTCGAGATCCCTGTCGATGTAAACAGAATCCTTTCAAGTACCAACTCGATTCGCTAAAATGCAGCTCATAGGGCTCAACCATTCTATCCGTTACAGCCCCGTCTTTATCTGTATAATCAAACGAAACCAGCCTTTTCTTTGATATGGATTCTTGACATGTCTTTAAGGTTTCAAGAATCTCGGACCGACCTTCCCAATCATAAAACGACAGTTGAATGGAACGATTCAGAGACAATGGACTAACCATTGCCTCTATTTTTTTTATCGTTCTTTCCACTTCTTCAGTAAGGAGGAGTTGTTCCAATCCGCCGAGCGCAGCCAATATATTCTGTAAATCGGAGCTGCTTAGAAGGCGTTTATCGACCTTGTATTCGTCCATTATGCCGTAGCCGCCTTTGACGCCATTGACAGAGTAGATCGGGATGTTACATAAGCTCAATGTTTCCATATCGCGAAGGATCGTTCTTTTGGAAACATGGAATAGTTGTGAGAATTCCGTTGTAGAAACAATCTCTTTACTCAGCAATATCATGATAATCGAAATGAGTCTCTCCACTTTGTCCATAATTGCCCTCTTTTTTCTACATGAATTCAGAACGGTGACAATAAGATGTCACCGTTTATCCATTATACTACATGTATCACAAGAAGGAGGTTTTGATTTAATGTTTAATCCAACCGATTTTCCCAAGCCCACCCTTATTTCAGTCAATGGTGTGGAACTCGAAGTGTTTGAAGCAGGCCAAGAAAACGTAGGAAAACCTATTGTACTCTGCCACGGCTGGCCAGAGCATGCCTTTTCTTGGCGCCATCAGATGGCCGCCCTTGCCGCAGCGGGCTACCATGTCATCGTCCCCAACCAGCGGGGTTACAGCAACTCATCCCGTCCGACCGAAGTAACAGACTATGACATTGAACACTTGTCAGGTGATCTCATCGCGCTTCTCGATCACTATGGATACGAGGACGCTACCTTTGTCGGTCATGACTGGGGTGCATTTGTCGTTTGGGGACTGACCTTGTTGCATCCAAACCGCGTCAATAAAGTGATAAATCTGAGCTTGCCTTACCAAGAGCGCGGAGACAAACCCTGGATCGAGTTCATGGAAGAAATACTTGGCGGCGATTTCTATTTCGTCCACTTCAATCGACAGCCAGGCGTCGCGGACGCCGTATTCGAAGACAATACATACAGGTTCCTTCGCAACCTGTACCGGAAGAACGAGCCTCTCAGAGCACCTGAGCCAGGTATGGCGTTGATCAATCTCGCCAGAGCAGAAACACCGCTCGGTGAGCCCGTAATGAGCGAAAGCGAGCTGGCCGTTTACGTCTCCGCTTTTGAAACATCAGGATTCACGGGCAGCATAAATTGGTACAGGAACCTTGACCGCAACTGGCGATTATTGGCGAAAGTGAACCCAATCATCCAGCAGCCGACCCTCATGATCTACGGCGACCGGGATGTGGTTGCGAAGTCTGAAAACCTGACAAAGTTCGTACCCAATGTGGAAGTGGTCAATCTGGATTGCGGTCATTGGATCCAGGAAGAAAAGCCGGAAGAAACAAACCAAGCGATTTTGAGATGGCTGGAACAGCAGAATGCCATCTAGTCCCAAGAGCGTTTCAAGGCTGAGCCTGCCCTACGGCTTGACCGGAGGGTGGAATGAGACGCGGCCACCGTCTTTGAGGTGACTGATTGGGCACCGCAACCCCGGTTGGGCTAGTACGTGTCTTCTAATGGTGTGGCGGTCGTGAGCCATGCGGGCGGCGTTCGGTGTGGTCAGCGTGTTGAAGGAGGGCAAGGGGCATGATCAGGCTCATGGGTCTGATCTCCGAGTACTTCGTCGCTTGGATAGAAGTGGGCTCGATCCCGCCGCACGCGGTGCACGGCGGTACAATACTTGTATAACAACATTCTTAGCAATCTACCGGCTGACACAGTGCAAGCCGCGATGATGCTGAATAGAGTCGCTTAGCAAGCAAAACATAGAAGGACAATAAGGGCACCCTAAGAGGGTGCTTCTTGATTTCGCGCTATTAAAAATACATAGAAAAAACAACAAATGATTTCGCGTTAGAGATGATACGGTGAACCGTATCATAAGTAGTGGCAAGTTTTCAATGAAAAGCTTGCAGAGATTTCAAAAGCTTATTCGGATGATAAAATATGCGTTGCCTAGAGGAATAAGGAGACTGTAACATGAGGATTCAGGTGTCTGAGATTCAACATGTGTTCCTTAACGATTCGGCTAATTTAATTGATATGGTACAGACGAAATAGTGGTACCTTCATGATGAGAATCCGAAAAAGTAGACCAAAACGTTTGAATTGTCATTGAAGATAACGTTGATATTATCCAAAGGCGAGTTAAGGGAAAAAATATCCTCTCTTTTCCGCAAGTAGAATCAAGAAATGCGATTTCCATTACTCTACAATGACTATAGAGTGGTTGAAACGAGGTGAACAGTCGAATGTACGAGTGGCACAAGCAAATCCAAATAATCGTTAATGAAATTGACGAGTGTATTAAGAATCGTAACAGTGAAGTAATAACGCTACGATTTCTTTCTCGCAAGTTAGGTTATTCGGAATTTCATACTACGAGAAAATTCAAGGAAATATCGGGTATGCAATTTAGGGATTATCTGCGGCATAGAAAATTAGCCTTTGCACTAAAAGAGGTTCGGGATAGTGAAAGAAGCATTTTGGATATTGCTTTTGATTATGGTTTTTCATCACATGAAGCTTTTACCAGGGCTTTCAAGGGAACATATGGTGTAACTCCAAGTGAATACCGAAAAAAGCCTATGCCTGTCGCCCTTCGTACAAAAATAAACTCTTTCGACCGCTACTTTTTCGGATTTGGAGAGATTGGTATGATCAAATCTGCAGATGATGTTAACATTTATTTTGTAACCATTCCCGCACACAAATTTTTGCACATTAAAAACTATGAGAGTAATGGGTATTGGGATTTTTGGCAAAAGCAAAGTCTTATTCCGGGACAGGACTGCGAAACAATTTGCGGCTTACTCGATAGTATCAAGGGCAAATTGGATGACGATGGCGGGAGTGAATCTAACGGCGGCAGCGGTCAGATTATGGCTTACATTAATGACCCGGATGGCAGACTCTGCGATTGGGGTATTGCACGTACAGAGTGTTTTGGTGTACGTCTTCCTTTTGATTATAAAGGTGAAGTACCACCACAAATACTTATGATTGATGTTCCCGAAGTCGAGTATATTGTTTTTGAACATGGGCCATTCAATTATGAGCAGGAAAATCGTAGAGTAGAGGAAAAGATGGAAAGGGCAATGGCAACTTTTGATTTTGCAGGCACTGGTTACTGCTTTGATACTTCCCCTGGGAGAATCATTTACGTTTATCACGATCCGGAGCGGTTTTTGAAGTATATCAGGCCAGTACGGAAGTTATACTCAATAAAAACCACCTGCCCAATGCGATAGGTGCTTTACTACATCTGATAGCATCCTGACACCGCTCCTTCACAGATAATGACCTCCAAGCCAGTCAAAGCAGATTAAGCAGGTAAGCAAAAGGTTGGTGCTATGTGCTGATGAAGAAAATAAGCAAACTGTAGTGTTATCTCCGCAACCATATAGCCGCATGATTAGTTGGATTATCTGCTTTAGAAAGCAATATAAGTTTAAAGGGCACCTATTGGAGGTGCCCTTTAAACTTGCCGTTATAGTCAGCGCGGTGAACCGTATCACAAGTAGGGCAAAACTAGTCATACAATAAATATTATATTTCCTTCGGATATTTCAATTGGGATAATTTACTGAGAGATGTTGTATACAGTTGCAGTCGATTTCATCAACGCAATGTTCATTGTCGCTGCGTCGCGCACATCAACCCCATATAGTTGCGAATCTGCTATAGCTCTATCGCCGCGAAGCATGGCATAAATCATATCATTGTGCCAAGTCACAAAGCTGGGTCCCATAACATGCGTTGGGTGGATCGTTGTCATGATTATGTTTGATGTATTTTCATGGATTGGTTAAACGACCAGGTTGCTTTTTCTTCCATCGTTTTTGAAACCATATTGTGGTCGAACAAGCCTTTCCTGATTAAAAATCCATTTCGCTTCAATTAAAACTTCATGCCAATTTTCTGTTTCACCTAGGTTTGCTTTGTAAAAGTTCACATTTGGCAATCCATGCGCTGATGTAACCTGTTACCCCTATAAGCCAATGTGGCTGTATTTCTTCAATATAATGATAAGACTTAAAGTGGACTTTAAGTCAAATTGTATTTTTATTATATAAAGTGAGCTTAGGATATAAACATAAGACTCGGCGCCATTCCAGTGAAGTTTGAACTTTCGCAGCATGAAATCGGCAAACAAGCCACCATTCTACAGAAAGTATTAAAATTTGGAAGTGAGGGTAAGGGCTACAAATGGATTGAACTTGGTGGTAAACAGTGTTACTCTAACAACGGTAAACTCAAAATCTATGTTCTGCAATACATCTAATAATAGTAACCATTTTAGCTATCAAGAAAGGTAACAGTATGATAAAAGTTAATAACGTGTCCTTCTCATTTCCGCAAAAAGAACTCTATAAAAATATTTCATTTACACTTGAAGAGGCCCAACATTGTGCTTTTATAGGAACAAGTGGCAGTGGGAAAAGTACGTTGATCGATATACTGATAGATCCAGAAAGATATTTGTTCGATGGCAAGTTAGAGATAGACCCAACTTGCAGAATCGGGTATGTCAGTCAGTTCTCGCAAGTAGACAATACTAAAGAAATAACCGTTTTTGAATATATGGTAGAAGAATTTACTAAGATACAAAATGAAATAACATCGATTTGTATGGAAATGGAAACCTCATCGGATATAGATTCGTTACTGGAAAAGTATCAATCAGCTTTAGACGCACTGTATTCAATGGGTGGGGATGATTTTGAAAGCAACATTAATAAGAAACTAAATCTAGCCAACCTCATGAAGCTAAAAAATGTTAGGGTATCCGACCTAAGTGGCGGGGAATTCAAGCTTATTCAAGTGATGAAGGAAATGCTGAGTAGTCCAGACTTAATGATTATGGACGAACCTGATGTATTTTTAGACTTTGAAAACCTAAATGCGCTTAAAAAACTTATTAATTCCCATAAAGGAATGCTGCTAGTTGTTACACACAACCGATATCTATTGAATCATTGTTTCAACAAAATTATACACCTTGAAAACACGGAGATCCAAGAGTTTGATGGGCGATATATTGATTATAACTTCTCATTACTTCAGACTAAAATTGAGTTACAGGAACTCACAATCGCTGAAGATGAAGAAATTGAGAGAAACGAGAACATAATCAATAATCTTAGAGCTATCGCAACTTATAATGCAGAAGAATCTAGAGGTAGAGCGTTAAAAGCTAGAGTTAAGTTTCAAGAAAGATTGGAAGCGCGTAGAATTAAAGCGCCATTTGTTGATATTAAGCAACCGAATATTAGTTTTGGTATTGATAATGAAATTGAAGACACCATTGTTGTGAATGTCAATAATTATAGTGTTGCCTTTGATGATTTGCTTTTAGACAATGTTAACTTTGAGATAAAATCTACAGATAAAGTAGCCATTATCGGTTCAAACGGTACCGGGAAAACGACTTTACTCCGAGAAATCTTTAAAAATAATCATGATTCAATTGAAATAAATGCTGATGTTAAAGTGGCTTATTTATCTCAGATTCAAGGTGAAATGCTAAAGGATTCTAATACAATACTAAACGAATTCATCGATGCCGGGTTTACAACTTATGATGAAGTTAGATCGTATCTTTCAAACTATGGCTTTGAAGGAGAAATCCTCGATCAAAAGATTCAATCTTTATCCGGTGGAGAAAAAAACATGCTTCAACTGGCTAAAGTATCTGCCAGTAAAGCAAACGTATTGCTTCTGGATGAACCGACAAGCCATTTAGACGTATATACACAGATAGCACTGGAGAAAGCCATAGAAGACTATAAGGGTGCGATTCTCATGATTTCTCACGATTTCTATTCTGTTGTAAATGGTATGGATTATGTTTTAATCATTGACGATAAGACGATTAGAAAAATGAGTATGCGAAAATTTAGACAGATGATTTATGCTAGTCATTTTGATAGAGACTATTTAGAAACTGAACAAAAGAAAAAATCAGTTGAAATGAAAATAGAATTGGCTTTAAAAGATACTGATTTTGAACTTGCAAAAGTATTGGTTGATGAGCTAGAAGAGCTGATTAAGTTGCTTTAAATTACAACTCTCTGATTGAAATGATTACAAGAAAGTGAAGTCAGTTACAGCGAATAGGGCTAAAGTGAATTAGTTCGAGTTCAACGATGAAACATGATGTTGGTGGAAAAGTATCAATAAAAAAGACACTGATGAATAGAATCTCAGTGTCTTTTTACTGCATTGATTTCTTGGTAGCTCTTGCCGTGGTCAGTGGTTCACTTGGGGCGCTTTTATTTTATTTCACTGAAGCCTGATAGCAGCAAGTCTAGTATAAAATATTCTTTCGGGGAAAGGTACGGCAGCATGAACAAAACAGATGTTGGTGCACATAGGTTATATTGACTGAGTAAGGTCTATAGGGCTAATTGAAAGCGAGGCTCATTAACCGATCTGAACCATGGAGATATTATCGTTTTTTACCCTCCAATCCAACCTGACCTGGCATTTTATAAAGATTTTTTATCTGAGTTGGCACTGGTCGAGGATCTTGTACAAAAATTGGTTGAAATCAGCCAATAATAGTAGCTTAGTTAGCGATTATGTAGTCATGTCAAACGATGGGCAGTTCGCCCGTTTATCAGGGGATACTTAAGGACTTGCAAAGTGAACGGGGACTGCCCCCCAAAACGTGAAACTCATCAAAACACCTTCAAGATCATGTCGTAAGATATGATCTTGAAGGTGTTTTTTTTATGAGAACAAGAGCAAGTTAGGAAACTACTATATTTACACGTACTTAACACGTAGTTAATTTAGTATTAATAAAGCTGTTTTATAATCAAGATGTTTACTTGCGGTAAGCACCTAGTTACTTCTGGTAAACCTTTCTGTGATACTACTGACTTACTACAACAAAGAGGGAAGGATTTGTTTCATGACTCAGCTTGCATTTCAAAAGCGAATGAACAAAACGAAAAAATACTTTGTGCTTTTTCTGATGATGGTGCCTGGACTTGCATATTTGATTATTAACAATTATTTACCTCTATTTGGCATTATCATTGCCTTTAAAGATTACAACTACTCACAAGGCATTTTTAGAAGTGAATGGATCGGACTTGAAAACTTTGAATATCTTTTTAAAACAACGGATGCTTACATCATTACACGAAATACTATTCTGTACAATGGCGGCTTTATTATATTAAACCTTATTGTTGGCGTAAGTATTGCTATTTTTTTAAACGAAATTAAAAACCGCTTTATGTCACGTTTTTATCAAACCGCCATACTTATGCCTTATTTAATTTCGATGATTATCGTGGGTTATCTCGTATTTGCACTACTTAGTCTTGAAACTGGGTTTATTAACAAAACTATTTTACCTTGGCTTGGCATATCAGATATTTCATGGTATAGCGAGGCAAAATATTGGCCTTACATTTTAACTATCGTGCACATATGGAAAAGTGCCGGCTATCTATGTGTTATCTTTTTAGCCACTATTGTTGGTATCGACAATGAATACTATGAGGCGGCAAAATTAGATGGTGCAACAACCTGGCAACAAATTCGCACGATTACAATTCCACTTTTAATGCCTGTTGTCACGATTATGACTTTACTTCAAATTGGTAGAATTTTTTATTCTGACTTTGGACTATTTTATCAAGTACCGTTAAATGCAGGGGCATTGCAATCAACTACGAACGTTATTGATACTTATGTGTACCGTTCTTTAATGACACTAGGAGACATTGGAATGTCCTCTGCTGCAGGTTTGTATCAGTCGATTGTAGGCTGTGTGCTTGTATTTATATCCAACTATATTGTTAGAAAAATCAACAAAGATAACGCTATGTTCTAAGGAGGTAACTAGCTTGAAACAGCGACAACAAATTTGGCAAATAAGTATGCACGTGATCCTCTTTCTCATCTCAGCTATGTGTATTCTACCTTTTATTTTACTTGTTATTTCTTCTGTTACAGATGAAAAGACTATTTATTTGAATGGTTATTCTTTTATACCTGAAAAATTTAGTTTTGATGCTTATCAATATATTTGGCAAGATGCAGATCGGATTTTTCACGCGTATGGCATTACGATCATGGTTACTTTAATAGGTACGGTATGCGGATTAATTATTACTGCTTCACTTGCATACCCGTTATCACGAAAAGATATGCCCCTAAATAAATTTTTCTCATTATTTGTTTTCTTCACGATGCTGTTTAATGGTGGTTTAGTGCCAACCTATCTCGTTTATACCCAGCTATTTGACTTAAAAAACACGATGCTGGCATTAATTCTACCTTCCTTGCTGACGAATGCTTTTTACATCATGTTAATGCGAACCTTTTTTATGACATCTATTCCTAGTGCTCTTATTGAGTCAGCAAAAATAGATGGAGCGGGTGAGTTTTTCACCTTTTTAAGAATCGTGTTACCTCTGTCCTTGCCGATACTTGCTACCGTTGGTTTATTTCTAACGATTCAATACTGGAATGATTGGTTTAATGGCATGGTTTATATAACAGACAGTAAGCTATACAGCTTACAAAACCTATTGAACCGTATTTTACTTGATATTCAGTTTTTATCTAGCAGTGACTTTGGGACTCAAACAGAGCTGGCAGCAGACATTCCACAGGAATCTACACGTATGGCGCTTGCGGTAATTGGTGTCTTGCCGATCTTAATTGTGTATCCATTTTTCCAAAAATATTTTGTAAAGGGACTTACCGTTGGTGCAGTAAAAGGCTAAGGCTTACACCAGCTTCATACCGGTTAGCATAAAAAAACAGAAGGAAGGTTCAAACATGGGAAGGAAGAGCTTTACTACCACGTTATTAATTGTAATTGCAACAGTTATGCTGCTTGGAGGGTGTAGTAGCAAAAATGGTAATGGCAACATGGACCATGCCAATTCGAATGATTCATCCCATGCAGCGGGTGAAAATCTTAAGCCGTATGAGGTAGTTATTGCGTTTTATGGAAATGACCAAACCGATTTACAAGCAGTACAGGATGAAATGAGCAAAATCACGAAAGAGAAATTTAATGCAACAGTAAAGCTAATGCCTATTAGTCTAAGTGCTTGGGCGCAACAAACTAATTTAATGCTTGTCGGTAATGAGAAAGTGGACCTTATGTTTACTTCAACTTTGTTTAACTATGCATCACAGGTAGCGAAGGGGCAGCTTAGACCACTTAATGAGTTATTAGATAAATACGGTACTGGTATTAAAAGCGCACTTGCTCCTTATCAGCTCGAAGCCTCTCAAATCAACGGAGAAAAATACGCAGTTGCCAATGTCCGTGATATGGCTGCTTATTATGGGATTAATATGCGTAAAGACCTCGTGGACAAATATAAAATTGATCTAACCAAAATAAAAACGATTAATGATCTAGACGGTGTTTTTGAAATCATCAAGAAGAATGAGCCTGATGTCGTGCCATTAGTCGCAAAAAATCCAGGTACTGCTCCATTTACTGCTGGATATACGACCTATGATTCTCTAGGTGATGGAATTGGTGTCTTGCCTCATTATGATAATGACTTAAAAATTGTGAATTGGTTTGAAACAGAAGAGTATGCAAATCAGCTTAAGCTACTTAGAAGCTGGTATCAAAATGGATATGTATTAAAGGATGCTGCTACTAGTAAGCAGGATGGAAGAGAAATAATTAAAGCAGGAAAGGCATTTTCTTTCCTTTCTAATATGAAGCCTGGCTCTGACCAAGAAAATTCAAGAAGATTAGGTGTGGAATTTGTATCTGTTCCTCTAACGGAAGCTCATACAACTACGGATCTTATTGATTCTTTAATGTGGTCTATACCTGAAAACTCCAGTGATCCTGAAAGAGCAATGATGGTATTAAATTTGCTTTATTCAGATAAGGACTTTTACAACTTATTGGCATGGGGGATTCAGGACAAGCACTATGTAAAAACATCTGACAACGTTATTGACTATCCACCAGCTGTTGACTTGAAAAACATTGGATACAATTTTAATACGCCTTATATGTTCGGGAATCAATTCCTTTCCTATACATGGTCAACTGAGAAGCCAGATATCTACAAAAAAATTGATGACTTTAACAAATCTGCTACACAATCAAAAGCGCTTGGATTCTTATTCCATGTAGATAATGTGAAGACAGAGGTAGCTGCAGTAAATAATGTTATGTCTGAATTTCGTCTTGGATTAGAAACTGGAACGCTAGACCCTGTGGAAAATCTTCCTACGTTTATCGAAAAATTGAAGGCATCTGGTATTGATAAAATTATTGCTGAAAAACAAAAGCAATTAGATGAATGGGCACAGACTAAATAAAGAGAGGATCAAAAGATTATGAAATTTATACACATTACAGATACACATATTAACGCTCCGGGAAATGCAAAACAGTTTCCAATTGCTCACCATGTTGAAAAAGTAGAGCAAGCATTTCGTCATATTCAAGAAACGAATGTAAAGCCTTCATTTGTACTTATTACAGGGGATATTTCGCATGGAGGAGATGTTGAGGATTACCGTTTTATCCGCTCACTTTTTAATAAGGCATCTGAGGAGCTAGGCGTCCCTATTTATGTCGTGTTAGGCAACCATGATCATTTACCTGCATTTAGAGAAGGGTACCTGGGTGAAACTCCATCATCTGATAAATATTACTATTCTCAGCATGTAGAGGGGCTACGTATTATCGGTTTAAATTCCCAAATCCCAGGGCAACCAGGGGGGATCATTGATGAGACGCAATTAGTGTGGTTACAACAACAGCTAGAAGAGCCTGCAGTTAAAGGTACTGTTATTGCTCTGCATCACCCGCTTATTTATTTGGGCGATTATACTGCACCTGGCATGCTAGTAGAAAATCGTAATGATGTCATGCAAGCGATTAGTGGAACTGACGTCGTTGGTGTTTTCTCTGGACATATTCACTCCAATTATTTTGCGAATTATAACGATGTTTTGCATATTGCGGCAGCTGGTACTTCGTTCACAGCAGAGTTTACTGGAAATAAAGAGTATATTAGCTTTGTTGACTTGTGTGGCTATAGTGTTGTTACTGTTCATGAGGATGGTGTAACAGCTAAATATATTGATTTGCCACGTCCTCGTGGTGAATATATGAAACTACCTATTTCTGCTCTATCAGATAAACACTAGTTATCACCCGCTATTTGTAAACTATATTTCAACTAAATGCTTATATCTAGCTTATAGCATTTAAACGCTCTGACCACAACTTATGAAATAGTAGGTGATAAGATGACGCAGATCCATCAGCAATGGAACGATTTAGAATACAGAGCCAATCTTCGACAGCTTGGCGGATACTACACAACAGACAGTAAAGTTATTAAAAATGGGCTTTTGTTTCGCTCAGGTGAACTGTATGCACTTAATGAAAATGATCTACAACTGCTAGAAGAAATAGAGATTCACTATATCGTAGACTTTCGAACAGAAAGTGAGCAGCAGCAAAAGCCAAATCCAACCATTGGTAAGGCTGTAGGTATTAGTTTGCCTGCACTAGGCGGATCTGTAAATCCGCAAGAAATGTTTTCGTACATTAAAAGTATGGGGGAGGCTGCAAAACAAGGCTCGTTACTACTTGGAGCGTATAAGCAATTTATTTCTACTCCTAAAGCTAAAGATGCTTATAAACGCTTTTTTCATTTACTGTTAGAAGCTAACGGCAAGCCTGTACTCTGGCATTGTACTGCTGGTAAGGATCGTACCGGTTTTGCAGCAGCGATATTATTACACGTATTAGGTGTACCTCTTAGTATGATTAGAGAGGATTACTTGCGAAGCAATCAAAATCGACTTGAAGCAAATAAGCAATGGATTGCTGCTATTAAAGAAGCTATTGGAGATGTAGAGGAGCTTAGTATTATTTCAGAAATGATGCTAGTAGAACCCAATTATCTGGATACAGCCTTTGAAGAAGCCGTAAAACAATACGGCTCATTAAATCAATATATAGAGGTAGCATTAGAGCTAACACCAGATAAACAAGCACTTTTAAAATCTATATATTTGGAGTAATCAACACAATAATATGTAGGGTGCTCGCTAAACTTTGTATCTAGAAATAGGTTGTAATATACTCTAGATAAAGGTTAGGCGAGCATTCTATTCATAGTATTTTGCATAATTCGATTGAATACGCTGGCGGGTGCAACATAGATGAACTGCGCGAATCTTTTTCAGTTCTAAAGCATATAATATGACATACAGATAATTGTAAATGAAAGGTCTTTATGTATATTTAACCAGGAAAGGGGGGTATTCTACATAATGTGGAAAGATAATCTGGAGCAACACAGAAACCAAAGAAGGGAAGATATTATCCAGACCTCGAAGAAGCTGTTCATTGAGCGAAGCTTAACCGAAGTAACCCTAAAAGATATTGTAGCGGCATGTGGCATCAGTAAAGTGACGCTATATAAATATTTCACTTCATTAGATGAAATTATTTTTCAAGTGCAAATAGATATATTATCGGGTTGGGTGGATAATAATAAAGAGACCAAATTAAAAGGTAACAATAGCTATGAAAAGCTTGAGTACATGCTTAAAAAGCAGTTATTAGATGCTGATAAAAACATGGAGACGATTCGATTTACTGCTATGTTTGATACATTATATCTAAATAACTATCCTACTCCGGAGCTAGAGCAGCAGTTTCGATCGTTTTTGCAAAGTGGAGCACATCCTTTTGTCTCGCTAATCCAAGCTGGTATACAAGATGGATCTATGCGGCAGGATATTGACGCTAGAGAAATTGGATATACGATCAGTAACATAGTTATGGCATCTCTACAGCGTAATCTATTACGTAGCAAGCTGCTGCAGCTTGACCAAAAAGTAAAGACTTCCGTTGTTTTGCAAAATACAATGAATATGATTTTAAATTTTGTAAAGCCACAAAAATAAATAATACGAGCATAAAGAGCGACCGTATAGATTGAAATCATTAGTTAGTTTAATGATCTTGCATCTATGCTTGTCGCTCTTTTTTGGTCATGGGAAATCCCAAAATTAATTATTGAAAATAAAGATTATCTTTGGGATGAGTATTCAAATCGTATTATTCAATTTATTTGCGGGAGCATATGGTTTCTGGACGACCTCAGCAAGTCGCTCGAAGACAAAGCTCTCGACCATGTCGGCTCGGACGGAGTTCGAACTGCAAACTCGGCTTCTACGGCTGCGGAAGTTATTGCATACGTAGTACCTTCGGTTGACAACAGTGCCATCCTTGAGCGTGTCGCGGACGCGGTGTGCTCCAAGCGTCGTCCCGCACGTTGTACCTGATTTTCCCGACGTACACCGGGGTCTTGATGATCCGCATTCATACCTCCCTCCTGAAAATGAAAATGACCCCTCGAAAAGGGGTCATGGTACTGGGTCACGAATATGATATATGTCCCAAAATTTTCTTGAACCGGTTCCAAACGAACGAAAAGAGTATAACGATCATTTGTTTAGATTACCCGTTTGTCTTCCCTTTCCATTCGCACACAAATATTGCACCCAAAGTCGTATCTTTTTCGTGTAGCTACTAACCATTGGATCGATGTTTGCAGAAGACAACAAAAAATAAAGTTTGAAGATTATTCCGATGAACAAAACTCTATGAAATGGAAGCAGCATCGGAAATACTCGGTGTTCCCAGAGAGTCAACTGATTAAGCATTTCGTTAACGAGACACGTTCAATGGCCATCCAGCAAGGGACGGCCTAAAAACTGCCGTTACAGACAGCGCGGAGAGCCGTACCATAAATAACTAATAAATTTTGATTGAAAAAGGAACGTGAAGGCGTTATTTGTGAAAAATATTATTTCTAATGCTTGAGCAGAAAGGAGTTCGCTATAACGGTCGATTACTATTGGAATGAGGTATACAATGTGAAAATCAACGTTAATCAGTTAGCAGAGCATCTGGCGCACACTCCTTTTCAAGTACAAGGAGTATATCGATACGCTAGAAATCCAGGTGTGCCTCACGCTGACTATACAGATTCTTTTCCTGGATTTGTATTTCCTCTTACAGGGAAAATACAATTTCAATTTAATGGTACGCCCTATATCTTTTCGCCAGGGAAAGTTTTACATGGGGGTGCAAAAATGAAACTGGCCCAAAAAGTGTTTGGTAAAACTGATTGGGAATATATCCTGGTTTTATACCGGATATGTAACTCAGAACTAGAAAAGTCAAGCTTTTCGGATCAGCATTTTGAATTATTAACAGGGCAATCTCCTCGTCTTAATGAATTAATTATGCGTCTTTGGCATGTTTATAATCAGCGTGGAGGCATTTCGATGTTTCAGACCGAGATGCTGTTTCGCGATGTACTGAATGAAGCCTTATTATGTGTTGATAATAGGCAAAATAGTTGTGGATCGTATACATTATTCGAACGGGTATCCAATTATATTCAAGAATACTATTATCAAAGCCTTACAATAGCAACACTTGCAGAACAAAATAACGTTAATCGGAATCGCCTTTCTTACGTGTTTAGAAGGCATGCAGGTATGGGACCAGCAGAATATTTATTAAAATATCGTATAAACATGGCGCAAGAAATTTTACTTACAAGTGATGCGCCTATACAACAAATTGCGCAAACTGTTGGCATTGCTGACCCCTTTTATTCCGCCCAGCGCAGTAAAACGCAACACCGAGCGGAACTCATTAAGTTCTGCCGGAAAGCGTGAGAGATATTTTCGTGAGCGGTTAAAGACTTTAGTGGAGGAGGCAAAACGTTGGCAACGATCGATGATTTTGCAGCACTAGATATTCGTGTCGGAACGATTAAGGAAGCGGAGTTTTTTGAAGAAGCAAAGATCCCTGCGATAAAGCTTAAGATTGATTTTGGACCGGAGATCGGGATGAAATCCTCAAGCGCACAAATAACTAAGCGGTATAAGGCTGAAGAATTGGTAGGGAAGCAAATTATAGCGATCGTTAATTTTCCTCCTCGGCGTATTGCAGGATTCAAATCGGAGGTATTAGTTTTGGGAGGCGTTCCGGAAAAAGGAGATGTCATTCTATTGAAGCCGGATATTGAAATACCCAATGGTACTCTTATTGCGTAAGCTGTTGCAGAAAGCTTGAACAGAAAAGAGGATGTACGCTTACGAATTCTCGGATTGGGGCCGCCGACCAAGTGCGCTGAATGAGACGAGAATGCGAAAAGAATGCGGAGTACCTGATGGTCTGACCATCACCGCATAGGGGTATGAATAAGATAAAATGAGACGAGTCCTGCGGATGCGGGGCTTTTTGGTGTGAGTGAAGAAGAAGATTGGTCAGCGACTTATCACATATTAGGGAATAAGTGGGCGTGTTATACTTGACATTAACTTTGCTTAACATAGTACCGGAAGAGGTGGAAACATGTAAGTCTTAGCCGCAGAATACAATATTCGAATTATCCCAATAAAATATAACGCAGCCTGCTATACGTTCGATATGGCCGGTTGCCGGGATACGTATAGCATCGCTTGTGTTTACGATAAGGAGATTAACGGCGATGAACTTAACATGGGACTTGGAGAGTCTGTATTCCTCATTCCAGTCGGAGAAATATCAAAAGGATTATAAACATGCAGCAGAGCTTGCAGATGAACTTGGTGCGAGGGCAAAGCTTCATTTACACACTCAAGAGAAGGCTGCGATTCTAACGGAAGATTTTCTTAGGCAATATAATGCATTCAGGAGCGTGTATCTGTGCTTATTCAGCTATGCAGAACTGGTATTCAGCATTGACAACGGGAATACAGAAGCTGCAAATCAGATGGATGTATTGGAAGAAATGGCCGCGGGTTCCGAAGAAGCTCTAGCAAGTTTCAGCAAATGGCTGGCAAGCATGAGTGGGGAAGAGCTTGATACTATTATTGGCTCGGGTGAGTATGTGGGTCGGCATGCTTTTTATTTGCGTCAGCTGCAGCAGCAGTCAAGGTATTTGCTCAGTGAAGAAGCTGAGGCAGTCATTGCCCGGATGCAGCTTACCGGCGCCAAAGCGTGGGAGAGGCTGTACATGAAGATACAGTCTACCTTGCGTGTAGAGGTGGAGATGAAAGGGGTAGCGCATCAGCTGTCTTTGACGGAGCTGTGCAATCTGGTGTACGACCATGATTCTCAGGTTAGGCAGGCGGCATATGAAGCGGAAGCCAAGGCTTGCCGCAGTGTTGCCGAACAGAGTGCAGCTTGTCTTAATGCGGTGTGTGGAGAGGCGATAGGAATCTATGAGCTAAGAGGGTACAAATCGCCGCTGCATAAAGTACTGGAGACCTCACGTATGGATCAGGAGACGCTGGAAGCAATGCTGCAAGCGATTAAGGAGAGTCTGCCTGCCTTTCATCAGTATTATCTTCACAAAGCAAAGCTTCTGGGCCACGCAGGACCGCTCCCTTTCCATGATATCTTTGCTCCGGTTGGCGAGGATTCTTCCGTCAAATTTAGCTACCCGGAGGCACAAGAGCTTATTGTTGCCGGGTTTAACTCGTTCAGTACAGAACTGGGTGCGTTCGCCCGCAAGGTGTTCATCTCCAGATGGATCGATGCGGAGTCACGGGCAGGAAAAGGGAACTTTGGCATGTGCATTGATATCGCACCAATCCAAGAGAGCCGGATTATAACCAGCTTCACCGGGAGCTATATGGATGTTGGTGTACTGGCGCATGAGATTGGTCATGCCTACCATAGCAGCTGTCTTGCCGGAAAGACTATGGTCAATATAGATTGTCCGATTCCGATTGCCGAGACGGCGTCGATCTTTTGTGAGGGTCTGATTAATCAAGAGTTACTGCTGAGTGCATCGGAAGGAGGAGTCTTGCCGATCCTGGAGCGGAGTCTCTCGGATGCCGGTTATTATATCGTTGATTTCTATGCCCGTTATCTGTTTGAAAGCCAGCTTTATGAGCATAGGAAATCAGGCTCGCTAACGGTGGAAGAACTGAACAGCCTGATGCAGGATGCCATTTCTACGGCCTATGGAAGCAGTATTGACCGGGATTCTATTCATTCCTACCAGTGGGTTAGCAAGGCTGGTTATTATATGACAGGCAATGAGTTTCTGAATTTCCCGTATTCGTTTGGGCTGTTGTTCTCTAAAGGGCTATTCGCGCAGTATAAGAAACGTGAAGGCGGATTCGCCGAGCAATTTCAAGCCTTCCTGGCCGCCAGCAGCACCACCATGGTTGCAGATGCCGGGCAGTTAATGGGTATCGATGTGTGTTCACCAGAGTTCTGGAGAGATGCGCTGGCCTTGATTGGGGAAGATATTCAGCGCTTCGTTGGGCGTTCTGAAAAATAATAACAACAGGAAATGACAAGCATTTAGTAAACCTGCACATGCACAATGTCATTAAGATTAACTCAAAGACAGAGCTGGAATAAGAATGGAATACAATACACTGTTAAAAGCAGTGAAATCTTATATAATTGAATGGTACATTGGTAAGCTCTCTAAGTTGGGGAGCTTTTCTTTTTGTCTTTAGATGACAGGGTGAGAGCTTTATTATAGTAATTACAGATGATAATGGGGGGAGACTCATGAATAAACGGCAAGATATTTTAAATGCTTGGATTACGATCGAGCAGTTATCCGAAGGTTCTATTAATAAAAAAGACAAATCGCTAAAGCTCATACATACAATGGAAGAGGATTGGAATCAGTTTTTTTCAGACTTTTTAATGAAGCAAAAAGAACAACAAAAAGTATCAGATAAGTTCTTTAAGAAATCGGGCTTAGTATTATATTTCAATATTTTTGATTTTCAAGAAATTGTTGAACTATTGAGGGGGAAATACAAGATTGCTAAAACCTACGAGGAAGTTAGTAAATCTTACAAATTCACCTTCTCTATCTATTTTGATAACGAATTGAATTTTCTAGCAGACAAATTGTTTTATACAATGAGCGGTTACATCCGCCAACATGGTGAATTACCGAAAGATTTTTTGAAAGTTGAAAACGTATTTAGAGAAGGTTTGAACAGCAAATTTGAAGAAGGTTTTCATACCACCATCTCTGAGCTTTTTCATAAATATCATGTTTCCGTAGAAAATTTCCGCTATGCATTTGTGAAAAACCTGGATAACGGAGATGTAAATCTACATTCGTTCTTTATTGAAGATCTGAACAAAGCAAAGACAATCACTAATAAAAATTTGGATCGATATTTTAATGGCTTTTCGGGACATAGGCACAATCTGGATGGCAATAAAGAGTCCGTTCATTATAACCCCCGAATTTTCGAGAAAACTATTTTACAACCTAAGTTCTATCCACTCGGGCGGTTCCCAAGTAATCCTGGTTTCGCGCTTTCATTTATGCAGCAGGTTGCGGTGAATCTAGCTTTAAATGATAAAAATGATATTCGTAGTGTCAATGGCCCGCCAGGAACAGGGAAAACAACACTGTTAAAAGATATTTTTGCTGATTTAGTCGTACGACAGGCAGCGGAAATTGTGCAGCTTTCTGATAAAAGAATTAAAGGGAGTCTGACTTATCGGGAAGATAAGCTTGGTGTTTTACCACATTCCATGTCAGATAAAAACATTGTTGTTGCAAGTTCAAACAATGGGGCGGTCCAAAATATTGTTAAGGAGTTACCAAAGAAAGAAACGATTGCGGGCGATTTTCAAAAGCTATTAGATGAAGCAGATTATTTTAAAGAGGTTTCCAATTCTAAATTAACCGATGAAGGTTTTGGACAGAATCGCGAGATTAAAAGAGAGCTTTTACATGAGGAAAATTGGGGTGTGTTCTCGTTAGAGGGCGGTGCGTCAACAAACATGAGCAAGTTGCTTTTAACCATTAAAGCAATCGAAAAAGATTTAGAGGATCATGATCAAGCGGAAACAGGTGAAAGTGTATATCAAGAATTCTCCCGTCTGTATGCTGAATTAAAAATCGAAAGAGATAAAATGCAAGACTATAGCGAGAAAATGTATGCTCTTCGAAAATTAAAAACCAAGCATAAAGAGCAAATGTTTGCATTTGAACAAGAAGAAAAAAAGAAACGAACAAATTTAATCTCACAGGAAGAAGAAGCGAGACGTGAACTAGAAAGTCTGGGACAAGAAATTGAAAATCTCCAAGAGGATTGGTCAAATGCTTCTGTTGAGATAGAAAACCTAATTGATCTACAAGCTCAAGCTAAAAGGAATTATGACGTAGTTACTTCTCAAAAGCCAAGTTTTTTGTGGCTTCAGAAAATATTTAATAAGGCAAAAGTTGAGCAGTACTTCAAAGATCTGAATAATGCGAATGATCATTTAAATGATCTATCTAAACAAAAAACGAAATGGTTAAATGACCGTAGGCGACTCGAAAATAGGTTAAGGGAAAATGTTGCGAAAAGTGAGTATGTTCAAAAACAAACTCAGGACACAAGAGCTAACTTCGATCGATGGATGATCAAACAACAAAATGGTTTTAAAAAAGTGGAACGTGAAATTGTATTGTTAGAAAAACTCAAGTATCAAAGTGGCATTAAGGAACCAGATTTTTCACAATCGTATGATGAGCTGCAAAAGTCTAATCCATGGTTTACAGTGGAATTCCGTAAATTACAATCAGAGCTATTTATTTCAGCTTTAAAAGTTAGAAAGCAATTCCTGTATGAAAACAGAAGGAATTTAAAAGCCGCGAGAAATATTTGGAATAGGCAGTCTGAATACTTGGGAAAAGAGAATGGACAGCAGCTAATTTCAGAATCATGGAATTGGTTGAATTTCACGATCCCCGTTGTCAGCACTACTTTTGCTAGTTTTGGTCGAATGTTTAAAAATCTTAATGAAGATTCAATAGGTAATCTGTTTGTAGACGAGGCGGGGCAAGCACTGCCACAAGCTAGTGTTGGTGCCATTTTTAGAAGTAAAAAGGTTATGGTCGTTGGGGATCCATCACAAATAAAACCCGTAATGACGCTAGGTTCAAATGTTTTAACCTTAATTGGAAGACACTATGAAGTCGATGAAAAATTTGTTTCTGCTGATGCGTCTACTCAAACCATTGTGGATGCCACAAGTCAGTATGGTTTCCAAAAAAATGAGGATGAATGGATTGGCATACCCCTTTGGGTACACAGACGCTCGAACTATCCGATGTTTACGATTTCAAATGAAATTTCGTATGAGGGGTTGATGGTACAAGGTAAATCAGCAGATGAGGCACAAGGGAAATCACAATGGTATGATTCAACCGGTAAAGCAAATGACAAATTTGTTAAGGAACAAGCTGACTTATTGAAAAGAATGATTGATAAACGTTTGCAGGAAGATCCGGATTTAGCGGATGAAATCTATGTGATCACCCCATTTAGAAATGTGGCTTATAAGCTTGCCCAGGTTTTAGATGAAATTAAATTCACAAAACGAGAAAACGGGAAGACAACGAATATTGGTACAGTTCATACTTTTCAAGGGAAAGAAGCCAAAGTCGTCTACTTTGTTCTTGGAGCGGACTCTGATAGCAGTGGGGCAGCAAGATGGGCTGTCTCTGATCCCAATATGATGAATGTTGCAGCGACGCGAGCTAAAGAAGAATTTTATGTGATTGGCGATAAGAAATTGTATGCCTCACTCGGTAGTGAAGTGGCAAATAAAACGATGTCAATTATTGACGATTATAACAATAATAAGGTCGGGAATGATGGTTAGGCGAAGTTCTCCAAGTTGGAGTAGATTCGAAGGGAGTTTCCTTTAATAGTATATTAATTATACTTTATAATCTGGATAAATCACTCAACATAAATGTAACTCGTTGCCTTTATCCTCTGTCTATGAAAAAAGAACCTCTCTCAAAACCAACTCCTACCCACTCTCCCGATTTCTATGCTTTAATAAAATGAGCAGTATTAACAAGAAGCGTTGAAAGTGGGATTCTATGAAGCGACTAACGATTGGCCTGTTCGCCCATGTGGATGCAGGTAAGACAACTTTTGCGGAACAGCTGCTGTACCATACGAACAGTATCCGGTCGCGGGGGCGGGTGGATCATCAGGATGCGTTTCTGGACAGCCACGACATCGAGCGGGCAAGGGGTATTACGGTGTTCGCAGATCAGGCGTTAATAGAATATAAAGGAGACAGCTATTATTTAATAGACACGCCCGGACACGTCGATTTCTCCCCGGAGATGGAGCGGGCGATTCAGGTCATTGATTATGCCATCCTGATTGTAAGCGCAGTTGAAGGTGTCCAGGGTCATACGGAGACGGTCTGGCAGCTGCTGCGCAAGCATCGGATTCCGACGTTCTTCTTTATCAACAAGACGGATCGGATCGGCGCGGATGTAGGCAGAACCGAGGCGGATATCCGTCAGCAGTTGACGGGGGAAGTATGCTGCATTACACAGAGCTTCGCTGACGGCATAGTCGGCGAGCCGCTGCGGGAGGCCATGGCGGAGCGGGACGAAGCTTTGCTGGAAGCATTCCTAGAGGGGAGAGAGGATTGCGGCTTCTGGCTGGAGGCTTTGCAGAGGATGATAGCGGCGGGTCTCCTCTTCCCCTGTGCTTACGGCTCTGCGCTTCAGGATACAGGCGTCATTGAATTTCTGGATCAGCTGCATCTGCTGACAACAACCACTTATGACGAGAATGCTTCGTTCCAGGGGCGGGTTTATAAAATTCGGCACGATGCAGGCGGAGCGAGACTCACGTTCATTAAGGCGCTGGGTGGTCGGCTGAAGGTGAGGGAACAGCTTAGTTACGATAGTGGCGGGGTTCAATATGACGAAAAAATTACGCGGATCTTCTTGTTTAACGGCCTTAAATCGCAGCCGGTGGAACAAGTGGAAGCTGGAGATTTGTTTGCGGTTGCCGGCTTGTCCGCCGTCGGGGTCGGACAAGGCCTGGGGTCGATATCAGACAAGTTAGCTTACGATTCGGAGCCGACGTTACAATCGAAGGTAGTATTCGACAATTCGATACATGTACAGAAGGTGCTCGGTGCTTTTCGCATGCTGGAGGCGGAGGAGCCGTCACTGAACGTCGTTTGGGATGAGAAATTGCAGGAGATTTCTATCCGCGTCATGGGATTGATTCAACTGGAAGTGCTGGAGCAGCTTGTTAGAGAGCGGTTTGGCTTTACTATCTCTTTTGGACAACCGGAAATCTTGTATAAGGAAACGATTCAATCGGCTGTGAAAGGGTACGGCCACTTCGAACCGCTCAGGCATTATGCGGAAGTGCATTTGCTGATTGAACCGGGAGCAAGGGGCAACGGCATCCTGTTCGATAGCAGATGTCATGCCGATGATCTGAATGTCAGCTATCAGAATCTGATTCGGAATCATCTCTACGAACGGGAGCATCACGGACTGTTGACCGGCATGCCAGTCACCGACGTGAATATTACGCTACTGAGGGGCCGCGCGCATAAAGAACATACCCATGGCGGCGATTTTCGTGAAGCTGCCTTTCGAGCACTACGGCAGGGTCTGGAGAAGGCGGACAACGTGCTGCTGGAGCCCTATTACGATTTCAAAATCAAGGTCGCTATCGATGAAATGGGCAGGGTACTGTCCGATATTCAGCGTGCTTCGGGTATTTTTAATCCGCCCCAGACAACCGGAACGCAAGCGGTGGTCACGGGCAGGGTACCCGTGTCGACTTTCATGAACTACAGTGCCGAATTTGCATCCTTTACGCATGGGCGAGGCAGTATCCGCTGCGTGTTCAGCGGCTACGACCGCTGCCATAATACGGAGGAAGTCATAGAGCGGATGGGCTACCGCAAAGGGGCAGACCCACTGTATACATCCTCCTCCATCTTTTGCGCCAAGGGGGCGGGTTACTCGGTGCCATGGGATGAGGCGGAAGCCAAGATGCACCTTGAATTAGAACCTTGAATGAGCATGCTCTAATGAGGATGAAACTCCAGGTAGGAGAGCGAAAACTCATACCTCAAGTGGCGGTAGAAATGTTGTAGTGAATGCAAAATAGTTCAAAAGAGGGTGTCTCAAAGCCGAAAAATAACGGAGAGACACCCTCTTTTATCATCAGTGAGTGAATCGCGCATATGTCTAGGATTCAGGTGAAAAGTAGGTGGATTTAGGATGAAGAATCTTTATATTGGAAATAAGATGTATATTTTATAGGGCTAAGGGGCGATTATCGTGAAACCGATGCAAGGAGTAGAGGCGCTGGCGGCAGAAATTGCCGATGTGGCTAGGACGTCCTTTCGTACTCTTTTTGAAAATGGCGAACGTTACTATTACTGCACGCTATTTACTACTGGAGAGGGACATGCACCAAGCATCTCCGCCTGGTCATGGGAGGCCTTGGAGAGGGAAGCGGCCAGGCAAGGAGACGAAAGCGACGCGCCGGGATCAACGATTGCAGAACTCATCAAATGGTCCTATGCCGATTCACCCTATTGTTGTTACGAGGATGAGAGCTTCGATGATGTTAAACAATTGTTTATGGAGCGTCCTTCCATTGCGGAGCTTGAAGCTGACGAATGGAATCGTGAATTTGATTTGAGGCTGAAGGCCATGGAGCTGGCGATGAAAATGCTCGATGATGAAGGCGTGTTTGCCTTGAATCAACCGCGAGAGGCTGTATGCGTTCTTGTCGAGGTCATGCCACCCGATGAGATCAATACCGAAATCGCCCTGCGTTTGAATCGGGCGGAGTCTCCGGCTATGCAAGCATGGCTGGCGGAAGCGGCAGAGTAAGGGCATTCGCGTTTAAGTAATCCGAAGAAAAAGGCCTGATAGGCGGTTATGACGTGGAGCACCAAATCTATGCGGATTCATGCAACTTTACAGAGTTCCTAGCGTAGCCTTGAAATGCACCTCATTAAGCTTCTCGAGGGGGAGTTGTAAGATGCTGTTTGGATTCCTGTTAAGAGAAAGGCATAAGTTATCTCTTTCAAGAAAAATGCTGAGCTATATTAGTTCGCTGTATTCCTGCAAAGTAGATACGCAAAAAAAGCTGGACGGAAAACTCACGTTTTTTGTCCAGCTTTCATTTTAGGGACTTATTGTACAGTCCCATGGGCTTTATGCTACGTAAGAAACGCGCAATCGCTATAGTTTTATTTACTTAAAGATACGTTGCGAAAATTGATACAGCCCGCTGCTCCAAACTTTCCCTTCATGTCCGCCCACATCCAGATACCACATGTGCGGGATATTCATGGTGTTCAAGCTATTATGGAAATTTTGGCTGACCCCCAGTAAGTTGTCCGAAGAGCCGCATGACAGCCACAGCAGTTTCAGTTGGCTGGCAACCTGAGATGGATTGGTGATGAGCTGCGATGCCGACTTCGTATTAGGAGCGGATGAGAACGCGCCAATCCAAGAGAATTTATCCAGATGGGTTAATCCGAAGTTCAGCGTTTGTCCGCCTCCCATCGACAAGCCGGCCAGCGCGCGATGCTGCCGATCTTTATACACCGGATAATGGGAATCGATGTAAGGAATAAGGTCATTGATCAGATCGAACTCAAACCTTTCGAAGGCGGCTACCTTGTCCGGAGCATAAATATCGCCTACCGGACGATCATCTTTCATTGCGCGGCCGTTCGGGAATACCACAATCATCGGCTCCAGTTTGTTCTCGGAGTAGAGGTTGTCGAGGATATTTCTCGGATTCATACCATTGAGCCATTCGTTCTGATCCCCACCAATACCATGCAGCAAGTAGAGGACGTTATAGGTTTTCGAAGGTGTATAGCCCGGAGGCGTATACACCATCGCGTTCCTAGACTTGCCTACTGTTGTGGAATAATAGGAAATCTGCTGCACGTTCCCGTGCGGGATATTTTGGCGGTAAGCATCATATCCCCGCGGAGCCGGAATTACGGATCCGCTGGCAGCTGCGACAGCAGAATTGCTCTGATCTTGATCTTGTGTTTCGGATGCAGCATAGGACACTGTCGGCACCAGCAACGTAGTCACCAAAGCCAGACTTAAAATGCGAGTTAAGGCTTTCTTCATTGTACTTTTCCTCCTTGATTTGTGAATTCTATTGGCCTTGCTAGTTTGGAGTGAACGCTGATTCACTCTGTTCTGTTACTCTCTCAGAAGCTATTCTCCTTGCTACTATCAATTTGTAATCCCTTTCAAAACTGAGTGACCTTCCCCTCCCCCTACCCGCAGCACCCATGCTCAAGAATCAAAGCAGTGCTCAGCTATTAATGTAAGCGTATACAAATATAGGTTACCGTAATTTTCATATTATGTAAATCGTAATTTGTGGATTGAATAGTCAGATATCTACATCTGAGAGTAGAAAGCAGTTAGCTTGGCAACTAGTGATTATGTCAACGGTTCGAACATCAGCGTATCCATGGTACACTGGGATACCTCGTGCCGGTGTAGGCCAGAAAGATTCCCTCATAATAGTTGTCCAGTTTTCTGTTGACAATTCAATATTGCATTGTATGTCTGGATAAGGTGCAGTTATCAGGTTAAAGCCTCGATGACGACGAGCCCATCAAGCGATTTTTGGCGTGCGTATGCCCTATTCGCACAAGCGGGCAGTCTGCCCCTGGCGTAAACTGAAGTATAATCAGTGAGCGAGGTGAACTTCCATGGCACAATCGAAAAAGATGCGTGCACGGGCTAAGAAGTTTCAGGGCCGTCCGGTCTGTGTCACCCTGCACAGCGGAGAGACTTACGTCGGATACATCACCGACGTTAATCACGGAGAGATGGTGCTTGCCAGCGCCGGAGCCCCCCCACGCGCTTCTTCTGGGAAGCAAGACTCCCGATCTTCCAAACGTAGAGCTGGTGCGCATGTCCCGGGCGTACATCTTGGCAACCGAAAAAGCGGAGCGCGTAAGCCGTCTGGCCGTTCGCGCTCCCGTGGGCCGGACGCCAAGGTGTCGGCATTCCTGCCGATGATGGGCTCGCTATTAGGCGGCCTGGGCGGCTCCACTGCGGGCGCAGGAGGTCTTGGCGGTATGCTCGGCGGCGGCTTGCGGCTGTTCGGCATGATCCAGAAATTTGTCCCGGTCGTGAAGATGGGCTATGGCATGATCAAGTCCATTCGTCCGTTTCTCGGCGCCGTTAAAGGCTTGATGCCCCCGGCCAGTCCGATCACGCCGGATAATGAATAATCATATACCTGTGGACTTTAAGCCCCCTTTGAGTGGTCAAAGGGGGCTTAAAGTCCACAAACCATTACGACTACCACTGTCTAATCCAAATCGGATCTAACTCGGAATAGCCCATTTCTTTCAGTAAATCCCAGGCATTATCCAGAATTTGAGGCTTACCCTGGATCCAAAGCTCTTGTCGTTTTGCCATCAAGTAAGAGATGATTTCAGCAATATGCTTGGGTTTACCTAGATGGATGACAGTTTCCATTTCATTATTTTGGGCTGAAATGTCATAAAAGGACCAAAAAGTATGAGGCTCTTCTTCAGGAGGATTTGCCTGAAAGATGAGCGTGATTTTGATATTTTTATTCTCTTTGGGAGATAGATTTAAGATGAAGCGAGACCCGCCTGAGTACCAATAAACGAAGGCATGACCGTCGACCGTAATATTTCTTAATTGGCTTTTCATTATTTTCCCCCTCACTATATGTTGGTTAAAAGTGATCTGCGTTTGTTGAGTTTAGTTAAGTAATTATGTCATTAATTTCCGTGAAAATGAGTAGTGGCTTACATGAATTACAAGGTGATTATAGTCTAATCCACATATGGATTCCTTTCATATGCATTTTTTGTGTGGTACTCTAGGGTGGTCCAGTGGTGACCTTAAGAGAAGTACAATGAAAGACTACTTAAATATACATATTATTTTAAAGAGGTACGACCCATAGAAAAAAATAAAATTACTGGATAAGCAAACAAAGGAAACCTGGCTATGGTTAACAGGAGGGTTCAAATATGTGGTTTGGGAAGAAAGAAACGCAACTGGATCGAATAAAAAACAAACTGAGTCAAGCCATGCGCAAAGACGCGGATTTCTCGGTGTTTGGAGCATCCTCACATCAATATAGGGTTAAAGAGAAGCTTACAGCAAAAGAGCTGGCGGACTGGCAAGTCCACAATCATGTCACACTTCCTGAGCCTTACGCGCAATTTTTAACGAAAATCGGCAACGGTGGCGCTGGCCCCTACTATGGAATTTATTCAATTGAAAAGGCAACTTCCTACACCGAGCGCCAGGCACTCCTTGCAAAATCCGTTCTGCATCCCGGGATGACCAAAGAGGAATGGAACCATCTAATTGAGCCCCTGACCAAGGACGAGGGCATTCCCGATGAGGAATACGACGACACCTGTAATAAGGTGTTGGGCGGTATGTTGTGCATAGGCACCCAAGGCTGCGAATACGACATGTATCTCATACTTGAAGGGAAATACAGGGGGAAAATTGTGTACACCTCCGATTTTCATCCCGATCATCCCTTTTTCTTTGTCTATGAAAACAGCTTCCTGGACTGGTACGAGCGTTGGCTGGATGAAATTATTCTGGATTATGATATCGGGTGGTTTGGCAGTCGAATGCCGGGTGATGAGAATGCGCTGATCCAGATTTATCAGAGCGCTCCAAACGAAGAAATCCAAGCCAAAGCGCTTGATGGAATGTTCAAGTTTAAGAAAGTCTCTCAGCCAACCCTTGCTTTTTTGAAAAATATTGCGGAGCAAAGCCCAAAAAATCGGACCACAGCCATTTGGCTCATCTGCAAAACTTCTTTTGACACGGGTAGGAAATATCTTTTGGAGCTGTTGCAATCGGATGAACATGAGGATTTTCTGCAAGCTTTAATGATTTTGCATTCTTCCAGTAAAACGGTGAATTTAACAGAGTTTATCCCAGTGATCTTGCAAAGGCTTGACAGGATTCACGACCCGGAAACGTTGCGTTATGCAGGGTATATCTTGGAAGATTACGGTGCGATTACTCTCCATAACTTTGCGCCTTTCTTGTGTCACGCTGACCCGAAAATGCAAACCACTGCCATCTATGCCGCGCGCAGTTGCGAAAACAAGCAGGGAAGCTGGCAGATCATTGAACAGATGTTGATGGGGGCCGACCCGCAGGTTTTGAATAACTCGATTTTATACTGGGGCATTATTCCACACGAGAAGTTGCTGTCTTACTATAAGGCGGTATGGCCAGAATATAAAAGCAATCCGAATTTCAGAGAAAAATTTATCGGTTGTTTGCGAGAACTGCATTTGCTAAATGATTATTTCGACAAAGACGAATCGTGAAGAAGGTGTACATGAATCAACCCAAGGTTGTCTCCTCCATTCATACAGAGGTTTTGTTTTTCCATAAGCACTAATAAGAATGGGGATTAAATGCTAATGCTTGATAGAATATCATTCTATACTGTTGTATTCAGGATTTTATTAAGGCAGATTGGAGAGGTAAAATGGGAAATACGGATAAGTTTGAAATGATAGCTAATGTATATGACACTTCTGAAAGAATTCAGATTGCAAAGGCATCATCTGATGCCATTCGTGAATATGTAGTTGACGCTAATAGTAAGAATGCTATTGATTTTGGGTGTGGAACGGGCCTTGTCGGAATGAACTTGTTAAACGATTTTAATTCTATGCTTTTTCTGGATACTTCACAAAACATGATTAATCAAATAAAACAAAAAATTACTGATCTTCATATTCAGAATGCAGATACATTATGCTTTGATTTTGAAAAGGAAGGTCTAACGGATTTGCATGCGGATTATATTTTTATGGCTCAGGTTCTACTTCATATTCATGATGTTGAATTCGTTTTATCAAGGCTATTTGATGTTCTAAATGAAGGAGGACATTTACTAATTGTAGATTTTAATAAAAATGAGAAAGTAGTTTCAGATATTGTTCATAACGGATTTCATCAAGAAGAGCTGGCTGACATTATGACTAAAATAGGGTATAGAGATATTCAATCCAAAACTTTTTATAATGGAAGTAAAATATTCATGGGACAAGATGCATCTATGTTTATCCTTGATTCTCGAAAATAAACTTTTAGGCAGAAATCAGCTCTCCTTATAGTTAGCAGTTCTAAGGTACAACGAAATAAAGGGCCGTCCCTTAGGAGACAACCCCATGCTTCTTGTACGGTTTTAAACTTATGATTCAATCTGTGCCTAGTAATGAATTAATTATGTTCAGGTGGCTTTTTTATAAACCAACCCAGCGCCAGAATAAGTATTGCCAGAATAAATTCAATCCAAAAAACTGTTTGTAGACCGGATACCATGCTTTGTGTCTTCTCATGCATCGCAGTGGGATTGAGCGAATGGTGAAGATAACGATTGGCTCCAGACGACATGATGCCGACGAACAATGCGATGCCAATTCCCCCTGCAATCTGTTGGAGCGTATTGTATATGGCTGTGCCATGAGAAACCAGGTGACGTGGAAGTTGATTTAATCCTGTCGTCTGAGCCGGCATGACGACGAACGACATGCCTAAGAATAAGAGGATATGATTGAAGAGAACGGAACCTTGTGTTGTATCACTGTCGATGCCGGTAAACAGCCACAACGATATGGCGATCAGGAACAGTCCGGGCACAATTACGAGTCTCGGCCCGAATTTATCGAGTAATCTCCCCGATACCGGCATCAGCATTCCGTTCAAAATGCTACTTGGCATTAGAAGTAAGCCTGTCGCGAATGCGGTCAACTTCATCACATCCTGCATATAGAACGGCAGCAATGTTGTTGTGGCGAATAGAACCATCATCAGAATTACAATCAATACCGCAACCAGAGAAAAAGTGGAATGCCGGAATACGGAGAGATCGATCAACGGCTCTTTGATCTTAAGCTGGCGCCATACAAGCAAGAGCAAGAAAAGGCTACCTATTGCAATCGATCCGTAACCTTCTGGCTCAAGAGAGACACTTGTTTGGCTGAAGCCATAGGTGACGCAGCCGAAACCGACGGTTGACATCACAATGGATACAAGATCGACCCTTGGCTTGGTCAGTTCTGTCACATTCTTTAAGTAAATGAATGCATAAATCATCGAAAACAGTGCGACAGGAATCACCATGTAGAACAGCCATCGCCATTGAAAGGTATCGATAATTAAGCCAGACAAAGCCGGCCCGATGACAGGGGCGACCATGATGACCAGCCCCATGAGACCCATGGCGGCACCCCGGCGTTCTGGTGGATAGAGGGCGAGAATCGTATTCATCATCAACGGGATCAATAATCCTGTCCCGCAAGCCTGAACAACCCTGCCCATCAGCAAGATTCCGAATCCCGGGGATACTGCACACAAGCAGGTACCGGCCAAAAATAACGCCATCGCAGACATAAACATCTGGCGAGTCGTGAACCATTGCTGTAGTAATGCGGTCACCGGCACCAGTACGCCGATCACGAGCATATAACCCGTCGATAACCATTGTATGGTCGAAGCAGCAACGTTAAATTCTCTCATCAACGCAGGAAACGCATTGGTAAGTAAATTTTCGTTAAGAAACGCGACAAATGTACCGATGAGTAGAGCGGTTAATATTGCCCCTCTCTTCATTCCTCTTGCACCTTGAGCCTGATTGTCCATCTTCTACCTCCCGATTGTTCATTAAGTTCCGTCCATTGTTTGTATATCGCTTATCCCGCAACGCCTGAAGATCATTCTACGTGAAGTGGGGTGAATTGGAAAAAGCGAAATTGCTCAGCATACTCGGAAATTCATTCATATTTCGAAAGCATAAGGGGGGCTCCTCCACGGTGTCGCTCATTCGCGCATTATTTCTTGACAAGATGAGGTTAGGGGATTATGATAACGTGCCGGTCAACTCTACAAGGCAAATAAAATCAAAAAGGCTGACTTTTCGTAGTGCCTTGGCACCGGAATCGTCAGCCTATCGTGCAGATTATCCTACACCATCACTTTCTAACAAAGAATAAAAATTATCACGGTCTTGGTCATCAAATTTGCCAAGTGTCCGTACCCTAACAAATTCATGTCCGCCATACATGTCTATTTCCTCACCGTACCTATTGTAGAGCGCGATCATATTGCCATCCTGATTCAACTCCAAGTACCCGTAACATTTTGCTTCAGGTGCTTCACCGTAAAAGAGCATAAATTTGATTTTGATCACTCTGTGCATGCAGATCCTCCCTTCCTGTCTTTCGTATTGGCTTTGAATATATACAGTATTCTCCATAAAATGTCAACGGATAAGTTTAGAGTATCAGTCTTCAGATGATCGATACCTGCGAGCTTCACCTTCGATTTAATTATGACGTGGCGGAGCTTGAACATTTCGAAATCGGATATACGAGGAAGCCGAAAAAATGCTAAAACGCTACTGACATCCCGTTGTCAGTAGCGTTTTTGTATATTAGGAGCATGCGAATAGCGCAGTGTTTTGGAGATAGGGTGACCTTTCTCAAATCTTATCATAGAGGTGGAATTTATTTATGAGCAATATCAATTGGGAAGTGGATGCGGACCACAGCTCCGTTGAGTTTTCGGTGACACATTTAATGATTAATAGAATCAAAGGAGTATTCGAGCATTTCCAAGCGATCTTGAGTTTTGATCCCAACAATTTAACAACCATGGGTATTCAGGCTTCCATAGACGCAAATAGTATCACAACTCGCCAATCGCAACGAGATGAGCACCTGAAGAGCGACGACTTCCTTCATACAGCCAAGTATCCAACCATTACGTTTCAAAGCACCAGCTGCGTCCTTGCTGGCGAAAGGCAATATGGACTTACGGGCAATCTAACTTTGCATGGAGTAACAAAACCCATCACTTTTCATACCGTTTTTGAAGGACTAAATAAAGACCCTCGCGGCCGGGAACGTGTAGGATTTCATTCAACAGCCAGTATCGAACGCAATGAATTTGGCTTGACATTCAACTCGCATCTGGAAAAAGGCGGGATTGTTGTCGGGAATGAAGTGAGAATCGAACTTTATATTGAGGCAATTAAAATAGTAGATTAGCGGTCCTAAAGGCCATCCTTTTATCGGGATGGTCCTTATTCAAAAACTTGCCGCTACAAGTAGATGCCTTGGCGGCCTCATGTTGAGCCTTCCAAGCCTCCATCCGATTGATCTGGCTTGTAGCATAGCTTGGGGGTGATAGTTTTATCAACCTGCGTTATCCGACAATACATGGCCACTCCTTCTTTGGTTAGATGAGGAAGTATAAGGCTCCATAGGATGGACAAGATGTTTTTGGGACTTGTAAGAAATTTTTGGAGAAGAATTATTTCCTGTGTGCCATACATATTTATCGATAGTAAAGAAATAGACAAATCTTCATATTGCCCGGCATATAATTCTTCTTTCATAATTCCTTTATTAACAAACCCCTTAAATATGTTGGTAAAAAGCGTATAGAAATCATTAACAACCTTAATTTGCATTTTAGCTATCTCTGGATACAATTTAGGCAATTCTGTAAAACTGGAGAAATAAAAGAAATATTTTTTACGGAATGCATTAAGAATTAAAAACTGCTGATTCAGCCCTTCGATAGAAATCTCCGCTGAGAAATTTAAGTTTTGGTATTCTTCATACTGCATTGCCATAACACCAATCATAAGATCATGTTTTTTTTTGAAATAGTATGTCAAATTACCAGGACTTATATTTAACGCATCGGAAATATCCCTCAATGTTACATATGCATATCCTTTTTTATTAAATAATTCAATTGAAGTCTCAAGGATCTTATCCCTTAAATTAATATCCATTTCTATCTCCTTTAGAGCGTTTGTGCTATGCACTTGAAATCAAAAGCATTATATCATAAATTGTTCCTTCAAGCCGAAATAAGTAGCTTGATTAAGAATACGGAAGAATTCGAGAGATAATTTGCGAAAATCCTCAGCCAAGAGTGCCATTCCCAATAAAGACCAGAGTTGAGTTGCTGTATTTGCAGGAATATACTGATTTTAGTACACGTGTACTAAAACTTTTCTGAATAATTATTGAAGGGAGTGAACCCACTTGCAAGAAATCAGAAAGAGACCTAGGAGATATCCTGTTTGATGTTAATGGAATTAAACAGTTCTATGATGAGGCTTCCAGCAAGGATAAGAGCCTAGTAATATATCCAGGGAAAGTTCACAATGCGATTGAACAGGATACAGAAGCACGCTGCTTATTGATTGACTGGTTCGAAGAAAAACTATCAAATGGAGGCAAGCTATGAATCCATTACCTATCGACATTAACGAAAGAAGTAATCACTTTTATGAACTTACTTGGAAAGAAGTACGGATTCCTATGAGAGACGGGAATTATCTCGCCGCAAATCTTTATCAGCCTAATGTGGATGGGAGTTTTCCAGTAATCATGACGATGTGTCCGTACGGAAAGGATCTGCATTTCTCGCAATTTGCTCCTGCTAATCCAACGATCGCAATAGAATATGCACACTCGCAGGATAAAGGGCCCTTAATTAGTTGGGAAACACCAAATCCTGAATTTTGGGTGCCGCAAGGCTATACTGTCTTGCGAGTAGATGAACGTGGTATCGGTAATTCTCCAGGAAAGCTGGATATATTATCAAATTCTTTGAAGAAGGATTATTATGATGCAATCGAATGGGCTGGAACGCAACCATGGAGCAATGGAAAGATAGGACTGCTGGGCATCTCCTATTTGGCTATGAGTCAATGGGCCGTGGCATCCGAACAACCTCCTCATTTAGCTTGTATCATACCGTGGGAAGGTACAGTAGATTATTATGCTGAATTCTGTTATCCGGGCGGAATCCAGGCGAACGGTTTTCTTTCATTCTGGTGGAAGAACGGAGTTTTGGCGCATCAATACAATCCCGATGGAAAATTCTCGGAAGAACAATTGCAAGCCAATCGCACTGATTTCCCGGAGATGGTAAAAAACAATCCATTACGTGATCAATCGTGGACGAATCGATTTTCTGATTTGAGTAAAGTAGAGGTGCCTTTATTATCCGGAAGCAACTGGTTTAGCGCCGGAATGCATACCCGTGGAAATTTTCTGGGTTTTCAGAATGCGGTATCAGAGCACAAGTGGCTTGAAGTACATATTGGGAGCCATGTTGGTGCATTTTACACCGCTCAGGGTCGGGAACTGCAGAAAAAATTTCTGGATTATTGGCTTAAAGGAATCGATACTGGCATAATGAGAGAACCGAAAGTAAAGCTTGCCATTCCTCGAGGAGGCAATAACTACACATGGCGCTACGAGAACGAGTATCCGCTTAAGCGCACCCAATGGACCCGCTTTTACCTTGATGCAAGCTCGAATCTGCTTTCGCAAGACCCCCCGCAAGCCAAGGCGCAGCTTTGCTATGAAGGCGATAAGGAGTGCGAGTCAAAGCACTGGGCGAAGCCATTTATGGTGAGAGAATTCTCGAGAGAGGAAAACAATTCAAAGCGTGTTCTGTTTGAAACCGATCTGTTTGATAACGAAACAGAAATTCTCGGGCCTATCAAGCTCCGTTTGTGGGCATCGTCAACTACAGATGATATGGACATTTTCGTATCTTTGCGAAATATTGACTCACTAGGCAATGAGGTCGTTAACTCAGGAGCACTAACAGAGAAATTTCCAATTAGCCAGGGCTGGCTGCGCGCTTCTTTACGTAAAACTGATGATGAATTATCTACGGAGTATAAGCCTTATTACACCTTCGATGAGTTTCAAAAGCTGGTTCCAGGCAAAGTCTATTGCTTGGATATTGAGATATGGGATAGCGCAATTGTTGTAGCTAAAGGAAACCGATTGCTCCTGGAAATTGGAAGCCAGAATCAAAGCGGCTGCGCACTGCTGACTCAGACGGGGGATGACAGGGTTTGGGATGCAGACATTACTCTGTATACAGGGGATGAATTTGATTCTTATTTGTTGCTGCCGATCATACCCTAACTGAGTTCAAATTGACATGCTTCCCAACGCCCATGTTCCCTCAGACAGAAGGAAGTTGGAGAGAATATTCCTTTGGATCGGTGACGATTTATGTGTACCAGTAAGTTGTGAACGCCAGAACCGTACCATAAGTAGCGGCAAGTTTTTTTGGGCATAATGAGATAAAAGGAGAGGTGGAAATGTCCTATATCGTTGATTTTAATAATGTGTCTACGGTTGGTTTAGAGTCTTCACCTGTAGTAGAAGCGCTTGCTGGTTTGCGCGCTAATGAAGCCCGTTACTTTATGAACAAATACAAGCATGAATTTACGGTTGTGTCAGCTAGTGAAAGTCAGGAGACCCTTGATTATGTGAACCGAATTCTGAAAGAGCGTGATATAGAGTTTGCGGCCAAACCTTTAGAAACGTCACGTTTTCAAGTGGAAAATATTAAATTTGCTTATGTCTTTTATGAGGATGGTCTTGAGGTCAACGTCATGTATACGGTTGATGACACTAAGAAGCGGGCCGTTGGGTTTAAGCTTTCTGAGGGGATGGAGGTACCAAAGGAGCTAGAAGGGAAGTTTAAGTTTGCTAGGCAGAAGTCAAAACTAGCTGGAACAATTCGGGGTTCGTTTTTTGTAATTAAAGGAGAATACTAAAGTAGGAAAAAGCGCAATTGGAGAAATCGGATGTAAATCAGCTTCCGATCTCTCCGCAACATGATCATGACTTGGATTAATTATCTTTGGAGTGTCGTTCACCCACTTGGTACTCATTCGCATGTTCAAACATATATTTCACCGTTACGGGATCTTGGCCCGTCAACTTCTTAAAGTCGTCCGTAAATATATCCATTTTTCCTAAGCCAATAGCTTGTCCAAAGGTAACCATACCTTCAGAAGAGAAGGGGGCTTCGGAGTCCTCTGCAAATTTGCCATCCGTTGTTCTGGGAACACCCATGGCATCAAATATGGCGTAGTTTTCTTCATCCGTGATCTGCTTGTAAGTAATATGATGACCCGTTACTTCATTTCCAATCTCGATAAAGTTGGACATTGTTATTAATTCAGGACCATTTATATTTAATATCGCCTCATGATAATTGTTTGCTGCTAATGCATAAGCGACAGCTTTGGCACAATCTTTCCGTGAGATATAGGCCATCTTGCCGTCACCCTGATTATTTTTCAACACGCCGTCAGACTTCACATAGGTGAAGTAATTGGTAACCATGGCTTCCGCATATTGCGAATTACGCAGAAAAATATAATCTAACCCGACACTTTTGATATAATCTTCCGTATAGACGTGGTCCAGTTTTTCAATACTTGGATTGGATTCATCCGCCGCGTTAACCAATGAAGTATAGATGATTTGTTTTACTCCAGCTTCTTTCGCCGCATCGATCACGTTTTTGTGTGCATTTTGGCGTTTTACCCCCACAAAAGGCATAGAGATTAAAGCAAGCTTATCTGCATTAGCAAAAGCTTCTGCAAGACCATCTATTGCATTGAAATTGGTCACATGTGTTTCAATACCTTGTTCTGCATACTCCTGTAAAGATGCCGGATCATATGCACAAAAAATAATTTGGTCTTTTTCTACTAATTTCAATAAAAATTCAGCTGCTTGTCTGCCCAGATTGCCATCCACACCCGTTAATAATAACTTACCCATGTTTGTCGTCACTCCTTGCTGAAATGAACTATACTTATATATTATGTGAAAAAAATAACAAAGTATAATACAAAAAACTTATGGGCTATTGCTAAAACGAATTTTGTATTTGTTGCAGGAATGAGTATAATGCTGGATTAGAATTATTTTTCAAGTAGCCTATTTCGATTTTAAAAGTATGGTGTGAACCTTGTATGGGAATGAGTCGGACCTCTTCTTTCAGGTCAGCAAGATCATAGTTATCTGGGAAAAAGCCAATTAAATTCTCTGTGATGATATAAAACAACTTTGTTTCGACATCGTCTGCGGTTCTAAGGATGTTGGGCTGGTAACCATCTTCCATGGCATGTTGAATCATTAAATAATAGGAGTCTCCAATAACCATTGGATTCAGCATGACAAGCGGATACTTATATAACTCTTCCTTTAAGATGGACTCAAAACTGAAGAGAGGATGTTGTTTACTTACAGCCGCGCAGTAGCGTCCGCTATATAATGTATGGGTTAGGATTTCTTCTTTCCCTTTAAACTCTGAGTCAAAGGCAATGGCTACGTCATGTATTCCTTTTTGCAGATACTCAGCGATATCCTTTAGCAATACTTTATTTAATTCAAGTTTAATCTTTGGATGATTTTCTTTAAATGAAGGGATGAATTTTAACAAGCTTTGGATATCTGTGATTGCAGCATATTCGATACTCAATAGTTGGGTATTATATTTTTGAAAATTTTCCATGCTTGTTTTCATATGATTATATTGCTTCCAGAGCACGACGGCCTCTGCATAAAACAGCCATCCCGCTTTGGTGGGCTCAATCGGAATTTGTTTTCTATCAATTAACTGAATGTTGAACTCATTCTCAAGAGAGGCAATTTGTTGGCTAACTGTAGTTTGCGATACAAAATTCTTTTTTGCTGTTTCTGTGAAGTTACTACATTCAACGAGATCTATAAAATATTTTATCCTTTTTAGATTCATGTTTACCTCCAATTGTATGAAATTTATTATAACTTACGTTCCCGTCATAAATTCAAGCCAGCATACCCTAATGTTAATGGCAAACTGGCGGTTCATAATTTGGAGGTAAAATGAGCACCATCTACTTCAGTCTCTTCTTTACCGTCTCTCCTTCAATTAATACAGGTTGATAATAGGTGTGGTTGCGTAGCTCCTTCTTTCCTTGCAGTTTCTTAATAACCCAATCGGCGGCATCACGTCCCATTTGTTCCTGTGGGTGTGTTAATGTCGTTAGTTTGATGTTTGCATTCTTGGAAATATAGGAATTATCTTGACCAATAATGGATATGTCTTCGGGAACAGATATACCAAGTTGTCTGCATACATGTACAACTTCTAATCCTACCTCGTCGTTATAGCAGACAATTGCGGTTAACTCGTCTCTTTGTTCGGTTAGGAATTTTTTTAAGTTGGCGGACAGGTCCTGCTTCATCTCTGTATAGAATGAGAGCACTTGCTCTGGGTGAAACCGTAATTTGGCTTCTCCAAGCGCTTTGATATAGCCCTTCATTCGATGCTTTCCTTGTAAATCATCCATTTTGGCAATGATACCAATGTGTGTGTGTCCGTTAGCAATCAATTCTTTTGTTGCCAGATAGCTGGATTGTACATCATCGAGACAAAAGAAAGGAACTTCCAACTCCTCATAATAAGCATTTATCATGATGAACGGAACATCCTGCTCCTTGAACGTCAAATAGTAAGAGATATTGGGATTATATAGATTGCTCTTCGTAGGCTCAATGATCAAGCCATCCACACCAAAGGACAACATCATCTCCAAAGCTTTCTTTTCCTGTGCGACATCATTATTTGTACTAGCTAATAGCAATGAATAATTATCTTCATTCAATCTAGCTTCAATCCCGCGAATAATAGAAGGGAAGATGTAATCGGAAATATAGGTCGTGATGACTCCGATGGTTTTATTACTGGAATTCCCGCCGGTTTTTGATCGGAATTGGTTGCTGACGTAAGTGCCCGATCCTTTTTCACTTCTTAAAAAACCCTCGTTGGATAGTTCTAAAATAGCCTTTCGTACCGTCTGGCGACTAACTTTATACATATCCTGCAAGGCCGATTCCGTTGGAATTTGCTCTCCTACGCTGTATGCTCCTGATAGAATGTTGCTCTTTATATCCTCAAGGATGACCTGATACTTTGGTTTCACTTTATTCCTTCTTTCCTGGTTGTCCTAATACTAATTTACCTACCCATAATATTTGTATGTACATATTTTAGCATAATTATGAGCTTATTATAATCCATAGCCTAACATGCATTAATAATAAAGGAAAAGTAGATAAATACTCGGTTTATCAGAATATTTGTATGTATAACTATGTATGTGTGTTGACAAATGTACGAACAAAAAATATACTAAGGTTGTAAATTAAAGAAAGCGCCTTCTTTCAATTATTGCGATTATAACAGTTGTTCAGAGAGAGGAGTAACGTGAGCATGGATCAAGACATTAAACAAGCGATTACTAAGGGAGAAACTTCACTTGGTATCGAATTTGGATCCACACGTATTAAGGCAGTGCTGATTGATCATCATTTTGAAACAATCGCATCTGGAAGCTATGAGTGGGAAAATCTCTTGGTAGACGGTTATTGGACGTACAACTTAGAGAGTATTATTACGGGTCTGCAAGAGGCCTATAGTGAAATGAAGCAAGAGGTTGAGCGGAAATATGGAATCACCCTTCGTACCGTTGGTTCTATAGGATTCTCTGCAATGATGCACGGATATATGGCTTTTGACAGCAAGGGCGAGTTGCTTGTTCCGTTCCGTACTTGGCGGAATGCGACAACCGGTGTTGCAGCAAAAGTGTTAACTGATAAATTCCAATTCAACATCCCTGAGCGATGGAGTATTGCTCATCTGTATCAAGCTATATTGAACGAAGAGCAACATGTCCCTCAAATTGATTTTATGACGACGTTAGCTGGATATATCCACTGGCTGCTGACTGGCAATAAGGCCATTGGCGTCGGAGATGCTTCGGGCATATTCCCAATTGATGAGACTACACATGGTTATAACGAATCGATGGTTAAGCAGTTTGATGAACTTATTGCAGCCAAAGGTTACGATTGGAAGTTAGAAGGAATTCTCCCTAAAGTTTATATTTCAGGCGAGCAGGCAGGTGTACTAACCGCCGCGGGAGCCAAAATCTTAGATAAATCCGAAGATTTACAACCAGGTATTCCGCTTTGTCCTCCAGAAGGCGATGCGGGAACAGGGATGGTCGCTACGAATAGTGTGAGAAAACGGACTGGCAACGTCTCTGTGGGAACCTCGGTTTTTGCCATGCTTGTATTAGAAAAGGATCTTTCAGCGGTATATCCGGAAATTGATCTGGTGACTACACCGAATGGTAATCCGGTCGGAATGGTTCATGCCAACAACTGTTCAAGCGATCTCAATGCTTGGCTGGGATTGTTCCGTGAGTTCTATGAGGCAATGGGGCAAAAGGTGGACCCGAATCAATTATTCAGTGTGTTGCTGAATAAGGCTTTGGAAGCAGATCCAGATGGCGGCGGCTTACTTAGCTACGGATATTTGTCAGGAGAGAATATCACCGGAATAGAGAAAGGCCGGCCATTGTTTGTCCGCTCCCCTGAGAGCCGTTTCAATTTGGCCAATTTCATGCGGACTCATCTGTTTACTGCGTTTGCTGCTTTGAAAATCGGAATGGATATTTTGACAAAGAAAGAAAATGTCGCAATTGACAGCATTCTGGCTCACGGTGGTTTATTTAAAACCCCTATTGTCGGACAAAAAATTGTTGCTGCTGCCATGAATGTCCCGGTATCAGTGATGTCAACAGCTGGAGAAGGCGGGGCGTGGGGTATTGCTATTCTGGCTTCTTACATGATGAACAAGGCTCAGCAAGAAAGCCTGGAAGACTTCCTCGACCAAAAAGTATTTAGAGATGCTGAGGGGCAAGAAATTTCTCCTGACAGTTCCGACGTTAAGGGATTCGAAGCATTCATGGAACGCTACACACAAGGTCTAGCGATTGAACAGGCTGCTGTAGATAATCTAGTGGAAAACTGGAGGGATTGACGTGTTAGAGCAACTGAAAGAAGAAGTATATCAAGCCAATCTGGATTTGCCTAAACATGGACTCGTGAAATACACCTGGGGTAACGTAAGCGCTGTTGATCGTGAGAGCCGCTTATTCGTTATCAAACCTAGTGGTGTTAGTTATGACACGATGAAACCTAGCGATATGGTGGTTGTTGATTTTGATGGCAATGTTGTTGAAGGAGAAATGAGACCTTCATCAGATACACCGACTCACGCTGTACTTTATAAGCATTATGCAGAGATCGGCGGTATTGTACACACGCATTCGACTTGGGCGACCATTTGGGCTCAAGCAGGCCTGGATGTACCTGTAATGGGGACTACTCATGCAGACACCTTCTATGGTTCTGTTCCTTGCGCCCGTTTCTTGACACAAGAGGAGATTGATCGTGGTTACGAAGCGGAAACCGGCCGTGTCATCATCGAGACTTTTGAGCAGCGCGGGCTGGATATTTTAGCAGTGCCTGGTGTTCTACTTAAGGGTCATGCTCCCTTCACTTGGGGCAAAGATGCAAAATCGGCGGTAATGAATAGCGTCGTGTTGGAAGAAGTTTCGAAAATGAATTTATTCGCACGAGAATTGAATCATTTTGCTGAAGAATTGCCGCAGCGCATTCTAGATAAACACTATTTACGCAAACATGGGAAAGACGCGTACTACGGGCAAAAGTAATATAAACTAAAAAATTAAGAAAAGAGGATGAATGATGTCAACAGTAGGTACAAAACAGTTCTGGTTTGTCGTAGGTTCACAACATCTGTATGGAGAAGAAGCATTAGCAGAAGTCAAAGCACACGCACAAGAAATGACCGATGCCTTAAATAAGAGTGGCGTTCTGCCTTATCCGCTTGTATTGCAGGATCTGGCGGTTAGTGCAGACAAAATCACCAACCTCATGAAAGAAGTCAACTATCGTGACGAGGTTGCCGGTGTCATCACTTGGATGCATACCTTCTCACCTGCAAAAATGTGGATTCGCGGTACTAAATTGCTGCAGAAGCCTCTGCTTCATCTTGCTACACAGTTCAATGAAAGCATTCCTTGGGCTACGATTGACATGGACTTCATGAACCTCAATCAGGCAGCTCATGGTGACCGTGAATATGGATTCATCAATGCCCGTCTGAAGAAACAGAATAAAGTGGTCGTAGGGTACTGGGAACGTGCGGAAGTGCAGAAGCAAATCGCAGAGTGGATGGATGTAGCGGTTGCTTATAACGAAAGCTTCAATATCAAAGTTGCCCGCTTTGGCGACAACATGCGTAACGTTGGCGTTACGGAAGGTGATAAGGTCGAAGCTCAAATTCAATTTGGATGGACCGTTGACTACTTCGGAATTGGCGACCTTGTTCAGTACGTCAATGCTGTGAAAGAAGAAGAGATTGATGCTTTGTTTGCGGAATACTCCGAACTTTATGAATTTGATTATGGTACTTACAGCAAGGAAGCTTGGGAAGCCAGCGTAAGAGTGCAAGCAAGCTATGAAATTGCCCTTAAACGGTTCCTGGATAATGGCGGCTATACTGCCTTCACTACGAACTTCGAAGACCTCTATGGTATGAAACAGCTTCCTGGTCTTGCGGTTCAACGTTTGATGGCACAAGGATATGGCTTCGCCGGGGAAGGGGACTGGAAGACGGCAGCGCTCGATCGTCTGCTTAAAGTAATGAGCCATAACCAATCCACTGGCTTTATGGAAGACTACACCTATGAATTAGCGGCTGGTCAGGAATCGATTCTTCAATCCCATATGCTTGAAGTTGACCCAACGTTGGCAAGCAACAAGCCTAAAATCATCGTTTCTCCGTTAGGTATCGGCGATCGTGAAGATCCAGCCCGTCTAGTGTTTGACGGCAAGGCAGGAGACGGTGTGGTTGTTTCCATGGCTGACTTTGGCACGCACTATAAACTGCTGATCAATGAGGTTACTGCATTTGAACCGACAGTTCCTGCTCCAAATCTTCCTGTGGCCCGTGTACTGTGGAACGTGAAGCCAAACTTCCAAGATGGGGTTAAAGCATGGATTGAGAACGGCGGCGGTCACCATACCGTGGTTTCCTTGAATCTAACCACAGACCAAATTGTTACTTATGCAAAACTGGTTAACCTGGAATACGTGATTATTAAGTAACTAGAAGATAGTCATCTATAAAAGCATTGGGTCAGTCCTCAGGACCCAATGCTTTTTATTGGTTTTCTAAGGATGTCGAGATAAGGGGAGGTTTTTAAGCTATCTGGCGATATAACGAAACAATAGGATTCTCCTTAAGGTAATCATTTAAGTGATACTATGGCGAGTTTACCAGCTATGAAAACGAAATTGGTTATCGTTGAAGGTATATCTGGCTCTGGCAAATCCACATTATCTAGGTACATACATGACATGTTAAACACACATCAAATAGAATCGGAACTATTTTTAGAAGGGAACTTACGACATCCCGCTGATTATGAATCGGTTGCATGTATGCCAAACGAAGAACTTGATCGGCTTCGATCAATCTATTCCGAGGTGTTTCATTACATTGATCCTTTTGTATCTTTGAATGGCAACGACTCTTTAATCGCCTATGCGCTTGCGCAGCAATCAGCTCAAAATGAAATTCCTTCTAGTTTGTATGAGGAAATCCGGCGTTATGAAATCTACGATGGAGTACCGGTAGAAAAGCACTGCGAGTTGATGGTTCAACGTTGGAAGTCTTTTGTTAAAGATCAACGAGAAAAAGAAAAGCTGACCATACTCAAATGCTGTTTTTTACAGAACCCAGGGTGTGCATTACTCGCCCGGCATGATGCTGGAGAAGATCGCTTTATTCAGCATGTATTACAGATTGCGGGGCAAATTCAGGAGTTAAATCCAATTTTGTTCTATTTGAAGCAACCGAATGTGCGTGAGACGATTGAGCGAGTTAAAACAATGAGATCTCAAGAATGGTTAGATTTCGCGATTTGGTACCATACGGAGCAAGATTATGGAAAGAGGAAGGGTTTGCACGGGTACGAAGGATACATTCAGTTCCTTGAACATCGACGTGATTTAGAATTGCAAATCATTGAGCAACTCCCGTTTCAATCATTTATTATGGGTAACTCCGATTATGATTGGGAGAATCAACAACAGACCGTTTTGAATATCATGATGAAGTATTTATAAACCGTGAAGCTCATTCCAGAAAACGTTAGTGCAATTAGAAAGGGCCTATCCCGTAAAGGCATATTTTACCGAGTTATTCATATATATGGACTCTACGGGTGTGTTTACCGAAGAATTGTCGGTGTCTGTTATTACTGCTAGTAAGTGAAGCTCAAATAATACAGCGTGTTGAGATCAATTCTTATTATTTCTGCAAAGAAAATTCTCACTTTTTAGCAGAAATGATTTATAATTATCAGATAATAGACAATATAATTTTTAAAAGATTATATTTTAGTTATAATAGAGACAGAAAAGATATGTTCCTGAGTGGAGCCTTGCTTCTTGGATCACCTAAGCAGGAGGGCCTGCTCTTTTTTGCAAATATAAGAGATAAGGAAGGTTTTTATGAATAGCATTCAGAAAAAAACAGACATTATCTTAATTGGTGCCGGAGTCATGAGCGCGACTCTGGGATCATTGCTGAAAGAGTTAGCACCGGAATGGGAAATTAAAGTGTTTGAGAAACTCGCAAACGCAGGAGAAGAAAGCTCTAACGAATGGAATAATGCAGGTACAGGCCATGCTGCACTGTGCGAGCTGAACTATACTTCCGAAAAAGCTGACGGATCTATAGATATTCGTAAAGCTGTAGACATTAATGAGCAGTTTCAGCTTTCAAGACAGTTTTGGTCTTTTCTTGTAAACAGCAATTTGATTCGTAATCCACAGGATTTTATCAAACCAATACCGCATATGAGTTTGGTAACAGGAGAGAAAAATGTATCTTTTTTAAAAAAAAGGTTTAAAGCGCTTTCAACTATTTCTCTGTTTCAAGGCATGGAATTCTCCGATGACCCTGAAAAGCTGAAGGAATGGATTCCGCTGATTATGGAAGGCCGTACATTGAATGAACCAATCGCGGCAACCAAAATCGACTCTGGAACAGATGTCAACTTTGGTGCTTTAACACGCATGTTGTTCGAGCATTTAAAAAGTAAAAACGTCGACATCAAATACAAGCATAGTGTAAAGGATATTAAACGTGCGAGCGACGGCTCGTGGAAAGTTAAAGTCCATAATCTGGACAACGGCAAAATCGAATACCATAATGCCAAATTTGTCTTTATCGGTGGTGGGGGTGGAAGTCTACCTTTGCTACAAAGAACTGGTATTCCTGAGTCCAAATATATCGGGGGATTCCCGGTAAGTGGACTATTTATGGTATGTAACAATCCTAAGATTGTCGCCCAGCATCATGCAAAAGTATACGGTAAAGCTAAGGTTGGTGCTCCTCCCATGTCTGTTCCGCATCTGGATACAAGATACATCAGTAACCAAAAAGCACTGTTATTTGGACCGTTTGCCGGCTTCTCACCGAAGTTCTTGAAAACGGGTTCAAATTTGGATTTGATCGGTTCTGTAAAACCCAATAACCTCATCACGATGTTGGCGGCAGGCGCAAAAGAGATGGCATTGACCAAATACCTGATCCAGCAAGTGATGTTATCGAATGAAAAGCGTCTGGAAGAATTACGCGAGTTTATTCCGAACGCCAAAATCGAGGACTGGGGGATTGTGGTAGCGGGTCAACGTGTGCAGGTGATCAAAGATACGGAGGGCGGTAAAGGAACACTTCAATTTGGTACGGAAGTGGTTAGTGCCGCTGATGGTTCGGTAGCTGCACTGCTCGGCGCTTCTCCGGGTGCTTCTACTGCTGTTCACGTTATGCTGGAAGTATTGGAAAAATGCTTCCCACAACATATGGAAGAGTGGCAACCCAAAATAAAAGAGATGATTCCTTCTTATGGGGTGTCACTAGCGGAAAATCCAGAGCTTTACCAAGAAATTTATGATTCCACAACGGAGGTGCTAGGTCTGGGCGAAAAAGAGCCGCTTCATCGTTAATTTTGCATGGCTGGTAACTGGATCATCCCACTACTTTTTAATAAAATGTACAGTAATCTTACGATATATTTTAAAGTCGAATAAGCAACAACACCAAGCGGTGGGGAGCCCCCACCGCTAAAATGTTTGTTTAACAATACAAAGTTTTGCAATCCTTCTGCATTTCGTTGTCTGCTACAGTGATCACAGTAATGATGTAGCGCGCTAACCCCTCTGAGATGGCGCGCACGGCGAACTTCGTACCGGAGTAGACCGACTGGTTTGGCACAGTCTTATGTCCTGCTACAGAAGCGATGGTCACGAAATGTTCGGAACCCTGCTTGTGCAAGATAGGCAGTGCTGCTTCTATACCGTACAAAACGCCTTTAATATTGACATCAATCATGTCCTCCCAGTCCTCGAAACAACCGTGGGGGATGCCCAGAGGCAAGTTGTCTTTGGTCTGCTTAGAGAGGATATATCACACCAACGGAAGTTCGTCGAGCCGTTCGTAAATCAACAATCCTTTCTCTTTTGCCACCCTTACCATTTCATCGGCGCCCTGAGAGGGTCCTCCAACTCGAAGCACGGCGTTACAGTAATCAAGCAGGCGAATGGAAGACGGATGAAAGATTCTGTTAAAGGTCTCGTCTCCCAGAGTAGTGGAACCAGCTGTTGCGATAAGGGGCAAAGCATACCACTCCCCCAGCACCGGCATATGACCAGCCTCGTAAACTTGAAGAGCAATTTCATTCATGTAGTTGACGTTCTTCTCAATTAATACATGATCATCATTCGTTCCAGATCGATACGGGCCTGCGATAAGGATATGAAGCGGTTTCGATTTCACTTTCAAGAGTCCTTGGATCTGAGCGTATTGGAGCAGCATTATCGTCTTGGCGTCGCGAATCTCGCCGCTTTCGACCATGTTTAGCACTTGAGCAAACGGGAGTTCCATCACTTCAATGTTTTCCTGCTCCTCGTCAAGGCCACCACCGCCACCCGTTGTCATATCTTCACTATACTCGGCTACATAGAAGTGCAGGATTTCGGTAACAGAGCCCGGTGACATATAGGCCTCGCCAACTTTCTGCACACGGTCGATACGGTATCCCGTCTCCTCCTCCGTCTCCCGAAGAATACCTTCTTCCGGTGTTTCTTTATCGAGTAGTCCTGCACAGGTTTCGATAAGCATCCCAGTTTCATTGCCGTTCCGATAAGTAGGCATCCGGAACTGTCTGGTCAGCACAACGGTTTGTTTGTGCCGATTATAGAGCAGGATCGTTGCACCATTGCCGCGATCGTACACTTCACGGGATTGTGTCTCCCATTGTCCATTATTTTTTTCAAACTCGAATGTGACCTTATTTAGGATGTACCAGTTATCCGATAGAAGCTCCTCTTTTACAATCCGTACTCTTGGGTGATACTGTTGTGCCTTCATCTCATTTCCTCCCTAGAAAGATTCCGTTCTCTTTAGTCATTTCGAGAGTTCCGGTCTGCTGCAGAAGCCGATTGACGTGGTCTCGAAACTTGTCAATAGCTGCTCCGACAAGTCGCTCTCTTGCGTTCATCGGAGTCGAAATTATATATTCGATCAGGGGTTCCGCTTCGTCGACCAACAGACAGTCCTCGTATCGAAGCAACCGAAGATCGGAAAAGCAAGAAGACAGCAAGTCCCCTCCGTTATCCAGGTGGAACCGTTTAATAGCATGATCCAACACATGAAGCTCAGGATCGAACGAAACCGCCAAGTGTTCGACCTCTTGTAGGTGTTGAGTGCTCATTGTAGAGGTGCATACTATACCTCCTTGCTTTAAGATACGGTGCATCTCGCGGATTGCTCTAGGGATGTCCGGCACGTGGTACAGCATGTTGTTAGCGATAACCATATCGAATTGCTCTTCATGGAATGGGATCTGTTGCGCGTCAACAGATAAAAACTTAAACTGCGGATGGTTGCTTCCCAAGCGGCAACGTGCTTCTTCCACCATCCCGCTTGACATATCGGTAAGCGTGATACGCCAGCTGCTTGGAATTCGTTCGGCATTTCTTATCCAAAAGGTCCCGTCGCCGCAGCCCAACTCGAGAATGTGGGCTCCCGGCTGCACCTCCAGTTGTTCAAAGATCCAACGATGCCAGCCTTGGGGATTCGTACTGTACTTGTCGTAAAGATGTATCCGTGTTTGCAGACGGTTCGCCGTCCGATATTGCTCCCCCCAATTTTGCTCACTCTGCACAGTTTGAATAACATCCGCCAAATGGTTCCAATCGGAGCCATAAGCCGACATTTCCATAGCATCTCGTATTGCATGTACTACGTGCTCTGTATGAGCAATTTTCTTTTGTAAAACATCGAGTTGTGCTTGCAACGAGTGTCTGATCTCTCCGTTGGATGGTGATTCTGCATCTAAAATGTCCATTATTGTTTGAAGCGATAACCCTAGATACTTCAACATCTGAATTCGCTGTAATCTTTCCATATCTTTCATGTTGTACAGTCTTATGGATCCAGTGCGATGACCTCCTGGACTCAGAAGTCCAATTTGATCGTAATATCGCAATGTCCTGACCGTTATCCCTGTACGTTTGGCAAGCTGTCCTGTCGTCAGACAGTTCTCTTTGTCCATCCATTGCTCACATCCAATTGATTGCTCTAGCGTGTCGTTCTCAGTCAGTATAGCAAATGACGTAACGTCACCCTCAAGAAAAATTTATGCAATAAGAAACAAGAGAAAACCACCTTAGCAAAAGGTGACTTGGTAGTTAGTCACGAATATCATGTAATAAAAATTCATCAGCTCTTCATGGAGGATACTATGAAAACTTGCATTTACATGGTGAGACATGGCGAATCACCGAAGACGGAAGGAAATGAAAGAACAAGAGGTTTGACTGATAAAGGCAAGTCAGGTGCTTTTCAAATAACTGAATTATTAAGAGAAGAGGGGATCGAGGTTTTCGTTTCAAGTCCATATCAACGGGCAATCCTGACCATTCAAGAATTAGCTCAAGTCTCAGGACAAGAAGTTTTAATATTCGAGGATCTTAAAGAAAGAATTTTTTCTAGTGAAGACAACCGAATGCCCGATGATGAATTATTCCCTTTGTTAGATAAGTCATTTTCTGATCCCAACTTTGCTTTAACGGGAGGAGAGTCTAATGCAGTTTGTCAGAACCGAAGTATAACAGTCTTAAAGGAATTGCTAAAAATCTACCGAGGAAGGAAAGTCGCATTAGGCACTCATGGAGCTGTAATGACTTTAATGATGGAGTATTATGACAAGCAGTTCGATTTGAATTTTTTACTACACACATCCAAACCAGACGTATACAGAATGGAATTCAATGATCAGGAATTAGTTGAGGTAAAAAGATTGTGGAACATGCCGTAATAGTTTGTGAGGAAAAGGTATAAGGACTATTCTTCAAAGAGAGACCACCCTTAAAAAAGGGATGATCTCTTTTCAAAGCTTTTCTTTTATAACTATTGCGGTGAACCGTTAAGCAAATCTTCAGCTACTTTTACCAAGTCTTCTTTGCTCAGCGGGCTGTCCTGGTTATCAGATATGTTGTAGTGTAAACGTCTTTTTTCATCGAGCCATCCCAGTCGATTTTTTCCTACCTCCAAGGGCTTGCTTGTTTCGCTTGCTCTGATGTAATAGGCCTTGGTTCCTTTAATCATCAGTTCCTCAGCCGAATCCTGTTCATTTTGCATCACGGTCGTCTTTGTGACTTCGGGAGCGTATTTGGTGACGGTGATGTTTATATAGTCATTTCCTCTCGCATACCGGGCGAGGGTGAAGTCTGACTTGTCCCAGCTCAGCTTTTGAATAAACAGGTTTTCACCTTCCGGTGCAGCTTTAGCCTGTTGCGTCAGTTTATCCGTTAAAGCGCGGTATTCCTCTTTGTTCATCATCCCAGGATATGCAGCGACTGGATAGACGTATCCGAAATCAAACCGGTAGCCATTCGGCAGATGAGTGGGACTATGCAACAGCGGAGCTTCCGTCCGCTTGATTTCATCCTGCAGACTGCTGAAGCTAGAAAGTTCAGTCGGCTTGTAGGCAAACAGGACGGGATTAGACGAATTTTGTTGATTCATAGAATCGTCCTTAACGTAATAGGCGGCATACTCTCCAGGCTGTAGACGGTCTGTCACCTCTTCGTTCCACTGTGTGTAGGTGGTTGTATACGTTTTGGAAGCGTCCGTTTCAGCAGGTGTTTTGGCGGTATTTAATACGAGATCGCCGTTACTGTTACGGAATTCCAGATATTGCGAAGCGGCGTATCCAGTCACAGAGGCACCCAATACAAAAAGCAAGATCATGATAGGAGCAGTAATGCGCGGCTGAAGACGCATTTTTACAATGAATCCCTTTTTGGGTTTCGCCTTTTGGTAGACCTGTTCCATCACTTTGTCAGAGACGTCAAAAGCCTGGATTTTTAGGACACTCTCTGGTTCTGTCAGCATGTCCATGTTTTTTAAGTCTCTGTCTTTTAGATCGGTGTATTTCAGGCCTTGTTCCTGAGTTCTGTCTTGTAATTCACGCATTTTGGGTCCTCCTCTATGGGCTCCATCATTTTTTTGAGCTTTGTTTTTGTTCTGCCGTATTTTTTCTTGATAGCTTCCTCGCTTTTGTTCATAATTTCCCCGATTTCTCCAAACGATTTTTCTTCAAAAATGCGCAGCACCAACAGGTTTCGCTCCTCTGCATTCAGTTGGTCCAATGCCCGGCTCAGCGGTTCACTGAAAAGCTGACGTTCCATAACCTGCGCAGCACTGTCTGAAGCCATGTTAGTTGAGGTGAACAGGGTCATTTTAAATTTGCGCTGTAGTTTCTTCCGGCGAATCAGGTTCAGGCAGTGATGATAAGCCATTTTATACAGCCAGGAGGAGAAACTCACTGTGGGCTTGTACATACTGATTTTCTCGAAAGCACTAACGAAAATATCCTGTACAGCCTCTTCCGCTTCCTGCTCACTGCCTAATAGTCGCCAGCAGTACACAAAAATCTGACGCTGATACTCCTTTACAATGTAGGCGTAATCCTGGATCTCGCCAGCTTGGACCCGCTTAATTCTATATTCGATTTCCTCATTCAAAGATTTAGGCACCCCCTCTGATTAAAAAGAAAACTATATCCGTATAACAAATGAAGAGGACCGAAAGGGACACCTTTTCTAAAATTTTTTAAGTATAAATTAACTCTCTAAGAGAATACGATAAAGCAGAACAATTATCACCAACGTTGTTGATTTCATAGAGCTTGAATTTTTATTGTGGAAATAAATAGAATGATAAAATATACCTATCAAAAAAGTGAAAATAGATTGTAAAGAAAAAAGGAGATGGGAAATGGGGTTTTATGATAATAGAGAAAATGCCTTATTCCGCACTCTTCAAGAGCAAGTCATAATATTCAAACAATGGGGTGCTAGCATAGCTGAAAAACATGGAGAATGGGAAACGAATTATCTTTATTGGGATAAGCTTTATAATGCTGTTGAGGAAGTGTTAGAACATACTTCATTAGCTGAATGGCAGACAGAAGTTTATGAACTGATCTTATACACATTGGCAAGGGATAATGAGGTTGAGAATGTATTGCAGTTGCTAATTGTACGACCCAAAATATTTTTGTCTTTAGCCTACAGTGCAATTACATACTCTGATTACGAAGCCAGGTGGCAAATAGCCTATGGATTAGGTGAAGTAAAAGGAATGAGGGATGAAGTAAATAGTCTTTTGTCTAAGCTCTCCAATGATGAACACGAATATGTCAGAAGAAGGGCATTAATTGCATTGCAGAAAAAATGGAAAGATGAATTAAACGATCAAGAGGTAAACTCGGCAGTCCCGCCCGTATAGCTAACGATAACCATCGGCTATGCTGGGCGGGATTGCCTCACCCTCTTTAATGCAGCGTATCTGCTACTTATTCCCTTTGCGTACCTTTAACAGCTTACCCTTTACGGTTGTATTCTTCATAATCTCAAGCACCAGTGGACCTTTACCATTCAGAATCTCAACATCTGTCGCATAATCCAGAATCGTAATGATCCCGATATCATCTGCGGTGACTCCATCAAGCTTAGCGATGGTCCCCACGAAGTCGACAGCTCTGAGTTTTTTCTTCTTACCGCCGTTGAAATTCAGCTTCATAATCTGTTGGTTTAATTGCTCGCGCTTATCTTTTTTGAGTGCGGTTTTTACATGCAGTTTCTGCTCAAAATTTTCTCTACGGAGATCAACAGCCTCTTCTGAGGGGGCCTTTACCTGCGGAATCGCGAATCCAATATATGCTTCAATATCAGCTAATCTTCTGCCATCCTTAGGAGTGATGAGGGAAATGGCTTTCCCTGTTTTGCCAGCACGTCCCGTACGTCCTGTGCGGTGAACATAGCTTTCCTTCTCAAGGGGAATGTCGTAGTTAATGACATGGGTGATATTCGTGATATCAATCCCTCTGGCGGCGACATCTGTCGCAATCAAGTAACGGAATTGACCCCTTCTGAATGCATTCATTACCTCAAATCGCTCGTCTTGCTCCATGCCACCATGAATGCGATCACATGGATATTCGAGATCAGCCAATGCTCTGAATAATGTATCTACATTCTCCTGCGTACGACAGAAAATAATGCAGCTGTCAGGATTCTCAACAATGAGCAGATCTTGCAGTAGTGCCAGCTTGTCTGACTCCTTCACCTGAATAAGAGAGTGATCAATTGTAGCGGTCGTTATACCAGTCGCTTTAATCTCAATTCTAACAGGATCTTTCATATATTTACGTGACAGTGTGGCTACATCTTCAGGGAAGGTAGCGGAGAATAACATGGTAACCCGGTCACTAGGCAGCGCTTGAATAATCGACTGGACTTGCTCGATAAAGCCCATATTCAGCATCTCGTCAGCTTCATCAATCACGAGGTAGGCGATCCGATCTAACGATAGCGTGCCTCGTTCGATATGGTCCAGTACACGTCCTGGCGTACCTACAGCCACATGCGTCCTTTGTTTTAACTCAGCCTTTTGGATATGAAAAGGATGTTTCCCATAAAGGGGTGTTGCTTTTATCCGCTTAAAGCGTCCGATATTCGTGATGTCTTCGGTGACCTGTAATGCGAGTTCACGGGTTGGCGTCAGAATTAAAGCTTGGGGCTTATTCTCATTCCAATCTACTAGCTCACAAATTGGAATACCATATGCTGCTGTTTTGCCGCTACCTGTTTGCGATTTGGCGACAAGATCCTTCTTCCCAAGCGCAACAGGAATGACTTCCGTCTGTATCTCTGTTGGCGTCTCATAGCCCAAGCTATTGAGCGCTCTTACAATTTCTTCACTTAATGCGTAATCTGTAAAATGCTTCTGACTCATCTTCAACCTCTTCTGCGCTGTATTTGAATACCATTACATATATAATGTCATCGTGTATCGAACTTATACTCATCTAGTATACTCTATATCCAGGTTCACTCTAATAAATATCCATATTAACTGAATCCTTGGAACATTTACCGAATGGACGTAAGGAGGAAAGGAGTCTCCTCCTACGTACAAAGGGCACCCGATTGGGTGCCCTTTGTACTGCTGTATAGTGATTCCCATTCGTTAAAATTGAATTCACTCTGAATTACTTAAGAAGTGTAAGTGTCACCTCTATCGTGTTATTAATAAATGATCGTTCTGGACGAGACTTTATCATTACGGTCAGTCCAATTAACGATACGACTAGCGCCTGTGATACAGCCTTCGCATTGAGCCCGATCTCAAGCTCACCTGATTGTATACCTCGTTCAATGGTTTCTTGAAATATAATCGATAGGTACATTTGATGTTCCCTTGTAAGAATTTCAAATTTCTCATCATGAGGTGCAAGTTCAACCATTGTATTGATGCAAAAGCATCCTTTTCTAGGGTTTTCTGTATATTCCTCATCGACCACACCTTCAAAAAAAGCTCGAAATGCTTCTTTTACAGATGGTTTGCTTTGAAGCTTGGCTCGGATCAGAGAAGCACGGGACATCATGTATTTGCGCAGCGCAGCTTCGAACAATTCTTTTTTGCCTCCAAAAGTGGAGTATATACTAGGTCGTTGAATTTCCATTCTGGAAGTTAAATCACTCAGTGAGGTAGCTTCATATCCCTTCTCCCAAAATATTTGCATTGCTGCATCTAATACTTTATCTTCGTCAAATTCGCGGATTCGTCCCATAATCAATACCTCTCATTGCTCGTAATTTTATTCTTAACTCAATAACTCTGATTATAATTGTCTGGGGTCTTTATTTGCGTACCAATTAGTATGTTATTATCTTATAATTAGCTCGTTATATTGTCAAATGCAGATTGGTTTATCGCACCAAGGAGATATCAGTTGAGGATAAATCAAAGTATTTTTACTATATTCATTGACAGTATTCTTTTTAATGAGTTATATTTACTGGGAAAAATATATTACCGATCGGTATGATATTTTATCGGTACTTGATTGTCATACAAAGAAAGCTATTAGAATAGGAGAGATGGACCATGGAGATAGGTATTACTTCGTTTGTAGAAACAAAGCCTGACGTTCAGACAGGTGAAGTGATAAGTCATGCACAGAGATTGCGCGAAGTTGTCGAGGAAATTATCCTTGCTGATCAAGTGGGACTTGATGTGTTTGGGGTAGGTGAGCATCATCGGAAGGATTATTCGGCATCTTCACCAGCGATTGTGCTGTCAGCGGCTGCAGCGCAGACGAAACAGATTCGGCTGACCAGTGCAGTCACAGTGCTTTCTTCAGCTGATCCCGTTCGCGTTTTTCAGGATTTTGCTACGCTGGATGGTATTTCGAATGGACGTGCGGAGATTATGGCGGGCCGAGGTTCCTTTATTGAATCTTTTCCACTGTTTGGCTATGACTTGGAAGACTATGATGAGCTGTTTGAACAACATTTGGAATTGCTCCTTAAAATACGGGAGTCCGAAAAAGTAACCTGGAAAGGTGGACATCGGCCAGCAATTAACAATTTGGGTGTGTATCCACGGCCGGTTCAGAATCCTTTACCGATATGGGTTGGCAGCGGGGGCAGGCAGGATTCTGCTATCCGGGCAGGTCTGTTAGGACTGCCCTTGATGCTGGCGATCATTGGTGGAAATCCGGTGAATTTTGCACCGCTCGTGCAGCTTTATAAGAAGGCAGCAGCGCACGCCGGTCATGATGAATCGAAGCTTAGGGTTGGGTCGCACTCGATAGGATTTGTCGGAGAGAATAATGAGCAAGCTGCAGATACATATTTCCCTTCTACGATGGCAGGTATGAATAGATTGGGCAGGGAGCGGGGCTGGGCGCATTATGATCGTTCTAGCTACGATGCCGCGCGCAGCTTTGAAGGTGCGCTGTATGTCGGCGATCCAGAGACTGTTGCCCAGAAGATCATTCACCTTCGCAAACATGTAGGTGTTACTCGCTTTATGCTGTATGTTCCGTTAAGCACGATGCCGCATACCGAAGTGATGAGAGCCATTGAGCTGCTAGGAACAGAGGTAGCACCCCGAGTTCGGAAGGAAATAGCCAAGTGGGAAGCGGAGACGGAGAAAAGATTATAAAAACCAAACATAGGAGTGATTTACGTGGATTTTGAAAATCGTTTGTACCCAGAGTTTAGGTCGGTAATTGCACAATTTCCTGGATTTCAACTGGAAGAAAATTTAGAACTGAGTAGAAGCTATTTGTCGAGTCCTCCCATTGAGCAGTCGGAGCACGTACGTACGACAAGCCGGATGATTCCGAGCGTAGCAGGCGAGATATTAGTCAAAACCTACGAACCTGCCCAGCGAGCTGACGTTAGGCTTCCGGCCATGCTGTGGATTCACGGGGGAGGCTATGTGATGGGTCATCCTGATATGGACGATGCTTTGTGCGAACGCTTCGTGCAGGCGGCCAAATGCGTCGTCGTATCGGTCGATTACCGACTTGCTCCTGAGCATCCCTACCCAGCTGCCATCGATGACTGTTATGCCGCTTTGACGTGGATGACCGACGAAGCGGAACTGCTGGGCATTGACTTAGATCGGGTCGCAATTGCCGGAGCAAGTGGGGGCGGCGGTCTGACCGCAGCACTTGCTTTAATGGCTCGTGACAAAGGCGGGCCAGCCCTCATCTTCCAAATGCCACTGTATCCGATGATCGACGACCGCAATGTTACGGCCTCAAGTCATGAAATTACGGCCGATAACGCACCATGGAACCGGAAGAACAACTTGACGGCCTGGAACATGTACTTGGGGGGTCGTAATGAAGACACCGAGGTGTCCCCATATGCGGTGCCGTCGAGAGCGGAAAGCTTGGCTGGCCTGCCGCCGACCTATACGTGCGTAGGCCAGCTCGATTTGTTCCGAGATGAGACGATCGAATATGTGGCACGTCTTGCCCAAGCTGGCGTAGACGTCGAATTCCATCTGTATCCCGGCACTTTTCACAACTTTGAGGGAATGGTTCCACAAGCAGAAGTAAGCCAACGTGCTAGCCAAAGTTATGTAGACGCAATTGCAAGAGCCCTTAATCCTTAAACTATTAAATGGGTAGTCTCCAAAGTGATATGTTCCCAAAAAAGTAGACAGGTTAAAACTTGCTACTGTAAGGGGAGCATATCACTTTTTGCATCAACCTTTTTTTGTCATTTCGGAGTTGTTTGGGATAAAGGAGCACCAGGTTTCCAGTCGCCCCGCAATGATGTAAGATTTTTCGGGTAAAATCTTTACTTTTACATGTAGCAGAAAACAACTATTCATTCTTATAATTGGGAATGTAAGCGCTTAATTTAGGAGAGATGGATATTATCAAATTATACGTGTGAGGAGGAGATTTTATGTTAAGAACTAAAGTGGGCAAGCTGGTGAGCAGTTTGGCGTTGGCGGGTGTGTTGTTATCTTCTGTTCTGGTCAACCAGGCTGATGCTGGACTGGCAAATGGAAGCAAATTTTTGGGGAATGTCATTGCGGGCAGTGTCCCTCCTAGTTACGGGACATACTGGAATCAAGTGACGCCGGAGAACTCGACTAAGTGGGAATCGGTTGAAGGCAGTCGTAACAACATGAACTGGTCGCAGGCGGATACCGCCTACAATTATGCCCGTAGCAATGGTTTTCCGTTCAAGTTCCATACGTTGGTATGGGGTGCTCAGGAGCCAGGATGGGTTAAAGGACTGTCGGCTGCTGATCAGAAAGCGGAAGTGACTCAGTGGATTAAAGCAGCAGGTCAGCGCTATCCGAATGCGGCGTTTGTAGATGTGGTGAATGAGCCGCTGCATCAGAAGCCGTCCTACCGCAATGCCATTGGTGGTGACGGGTCAACTGGATGGGATTGGGTCATATGGTCGTTTCAACAGGCTAGACAAGCTTTTCCGAATGCCAAGCTGCATATAAATGATTATGGTATTATCAACGACCCTTCTTTAGCCGACCAATATGTCAATATTATTAATCAGCTCAAGAGTAGAGGCCTGATTGACGGTATTGGCATTCAATGCCACCATTTCAGTATGGACAACGTCTCAGTCAACACGATGAATACTGTACTAAATAAGCTGTCGGCGACCGGATTGCCGATCTATGTGTCAGAACTGGATATAACTGGAAACGATAATACTCAACTTGCCAGATACAAAGAGAAGTTTCCAGTCCTTTGGCAAAACCCCTCAGTGAAGGGAGTTACGCTCTGGGGGTATATCCAAGGACAAACTTGGAAGGACGGTACACATCTGCTGAATTCTAACGGCACGGAACGTCCCGCGCTCCAATGGCTGAGACAATATCTGCAAAGATAAGCTATGGGTGGCACTTAAACCCCAACAGATGCGAACTTTTGCCAAATGTCTGGGCTGGATAGATGTTTATTTGAAGAAGTCTTGGCTGAAATGCTATACGCCCAAGGCTTCTTTTTATTTAGCTTAAACGTAACGTATCAAAACCTAATCCAACTCAATTAGGTTTACATACCCGATTCATAATTTCAAACCCACTTTAAATAAAACCGTCTGGACGGTATAATGAAGTGGGTGGTGATCAAAATGAATACAACTAAAAAAACATTAAAAAGAGAATTAATTCTTAAAGCGGCCTCCATAATTGTGCACGAAGAAGGAGTAGAGAAGTTAACGTTAGAAGCGGTGGCTAAGAAAGCGGGAATAAGTAAAGGAGGATTGCTTTACCATTTTCCGAATAAGGATGAATTGATTTTGGGAATGGTTGAGCAACTATCGACCAGCTTTGTCTCCGAATTTAATGAGAGAGCAGAAAACGATATGCATTCCAAAGGAAGATGGACTCGCGCGTATATGAATACATCATTTTCTGGCGATCGGAATGCAAGTGACCTGTATACCGCTCTCTCAGCAGCACAGTTTACAAACCCTCAAATGCTAAAGTTACTTCAGGACGAGTATGAGAATATCCAAAATAAAATTGAAAACGACGAATTAGATCCCGTTCGTTCCACGATAGTCCGATTAGCTATAGACGGCTTGTGGTTTACTGAAATGTTTGGGCTTGCTCCTCCTAATAAGGAAATGAGGCAAAAAATGATGGAAGAATTAAAAACATATATAAAGGAGAATGAATAATGGCTTATCTTTTCTTGGCAATCTCTATTGTTGGTGAGCTTATTGGAACTTCAATGCTTAAAGCTTCAGAAGGTTTTACCAGATTGTATCCGACTCTATTCACAATTGTTGCGTTTGTGATCTCTTTCTTCTTTATCTCCTTATCCCTTAAGACGCTCCCTTTAAATATGACTTATGCCATCTGGTCAGGTGTAGGGGCTGTTGCTACAACGCTTATTTCAGTATTGATTTGGAAAGAAAAAATCAATACAGGAAGTATCGCAGGTATTGCTTTAATTGTTATTGGCGTGGTGGTACTGAACCTATTTGGTGCAGGACATGGTGAGGCAAAAGCTACAACAGAAGCAACTAGTTCAATCGTTCAAAAATAAAATAAAAATTTTCGGGCCGAGGATACCAACACGCTTGAAGGCACAAGGGCATTCGTCGAGAAAGTCCTTGCGCTGTACGGCGTGAGGGTATGAATTGTAGTCATTTAAATTTTTTGATTGAATTACAGATATAATAAGTCTATAATATCTATTGTAGAATGCTTCATATCCACATACGTAAGGAGGGAGTTCTATAATTAAAGAGTTCTATGATTAAGGAGTTCAACAAGGACCGTCAGGTTAAATTTTTATGACATGATTTTTTATCATTGTAGATATTAGTAGACTTTAAAATCTGTTTAGTAGAAGGGAAGTCTAATTAATGACCCAGTCTTTATTTGATCCCGAAGTATGGAAGGCTGCTTGGATTAACGATCCGGAAGCCGGTGTAAATCGAATGCTTAGAGCGGGAACGGTACCGGCTCATTCATTTGATGATATGACGAGGGCAAGAAGCTTCCACGAGCAGGCATTTAATGAAGAGGGAATAAAGAGAACAACCAGAATTATGGGATGGCTAAGGACACAGGGAGTTACCTTTGAAAATTCCTCTATCTTGGACATTGGTGCTGCCTCCGGTGTCTTCAGTATTCCTTTTGCAGAGGAAGGGGCAAATGTTACCGCCGTTGAGCCTTCAGGACCGTTGACAGCCTTAATGGAAGAGAGTATTAAGCCATCGATAAAGGGAAACGTTAAAATCGTGCGGGAACAATTTGAGGAGTTATCTATTGAAACGAATGGATGGAAAAACAAATTCGATCTGGTGTTTGCATCTATGTGTCCAGCCATTTTCGGTTGGGAAATGGTAGAGAAGGCGCTCGCCTGTGCCAGCCAGTTTTGTTACATCAGTACGAGTGCTGGGCCTAAGGAGCATAGTCTGATTCAGGAACTGCGCCCTGTAGTCGGAATAAAAGAGGACCTAGTACAAACGTCAGATATGGCATATATCATCCAACTATTAAATATATATGGCTATTCTTTTCAAACCCTGATTACTCGTGAAACCCAAACGGTAATGATGTCGGTGGACGAGGCGGTAAAACATACATTAGGCTGGTTCTCATTCTTCGGGATGCCAACAGATGAACAGTCGCTACAGAAAGCAGAAGCCTACTTAAGAAAGACGTACGCAGGGAAGAGAATCCCTGTTCAGCAAGGAGGACGCTTTGGGAAAGTTCTGGTCCGAATAAAGGATCAGCATATGTATTAATCGTTTGGATAAGTAATATTATAAGTCCAGTTTCCGGAGAGGAAACATGGACTTTTTTATGTGCAAATGCACAATCAATTTCGTCTGTTCTTCAATATTTTTAACGTGCGGCAATCGATATAATGAAAGCGTAATCAAAAATTGCCCGGGGGGTTAGACAGATGGAAGGATTGACGATCAGTTGGATAGGAGCTCTGGCAGGGCTGGCTATTGCAATTATTTTGATATTAAGAAAGCTGAATCCGGTTTACGCTTTATTTTTGGGAGCTATTGTAGGCGCTTTATTGGGCGGAGCCAATCTGGAGCAGACGATCAGCGTGTTAATAAGCGGTACGCAAAGTGTGATGGGGACGGTCATTCGTGTGCTCGCTGCAGGTATACTGGCAGGTGTAATGATGGAATCCGGGGCAGCGGAGACAATTGCGCAGGCTATTGTAAAGAAATTTGGCGGCAGTAAAGCGATACTCGCACTAGCCTTGGCGACGATGATTATTACGGCGGTAGGTGTATTTATTCCCGTTGCCGTGTTGATTGTGGCACCTATTGCATTGTCGGTCGGTAACAAAATGGGGATTTCCAAGCTGGCGCTCCTGTTGGCTTTGTCTGGAGGCGGAAAAGCGGGGAACATCATCTCTCCCAATCCTAATACGATTGCAGCGGCGCGCGGATTTAATCTGGATTTAAGCCACGTGATGTTAGCGGGTGTGGTTCCTGCAATATGTGGTTTAATCATGACTGTTTTGGTGGCATCTATGTTGAAAACCAAAGGTGTGAAGGTGTCCGATCAGGATATCATGGACAGTGATGTCGATACATCGAAATACCCGGCGTTGGGACGGGCGATTGTAGCCCCGCTGGTAGCTGTTATTTTGCTGATGATTAACCCGATTGGTTCCATCTCCGGTATTGAAGCACTTTCGAGTTTCAAGGTGGACGCAATGTACATTTTGCCGATCGCCGGGATCGTGGGTATGCTGGCCATGGGACAAGGGCGCAATATCTTGAAGTATTCGGCCTCCGGTTTGAATAAAATGACGGCGACCGTGCTAATTTTGATCGGTGCAGGCGGGATTGCGGGTCTGATCTCTGCCTCCAACTTGTCTGCTCAGGTGGTTGGCCTGATTGAAGCTTCGGGAGTTTCCGGTACATTTTTGGCACCGCTTGCAGGTATTCTGATGGCAGCTGCCACGGCGTCCACCTCGACGGGAGTTATTCTGGCGACAGGCTCGTTTGGGGAAGCCATTCTGAACATGGGAACGGCCCCGCTCGCTGCAGCTGTGATGGTGCATACAGGAGCTACAGTCATTGATTCCTTGCCGCAGGGCAACTATTTTCACGTCACGGCAGACAGCATGAAGATGAGCATTAAACAACGGATGGGCTTGATCCCTTACGAAGCTATTGTGGGTGGAACGATGGCAATTGTAGCGACACTCATGTATGGATTTTTACTTTAATATTCACGATGGGGTGAGAAGATGAGAGAGAAAACATTTGTGCTGGCACCAGATTCTTTTAAAGAAAGCATGACGGCTAAAGAAGTGTGTATTGCGATGGAGAAGGGACTGCGCAAGGTCTATCCGTCAGCGAATTATGTCCACGTACCGATGGCGGACGGCGGTGAAGGAACGGTGCAGTCACTGGTGGATGCGACAGGGGGACAGATTCGTTATATCGAGGTGACAGGACCGCTTGGAGAACCTGTAACTGCTGCATACGGCCTGCTGGGAGACGGCACTACGGCGGCAATCGAGATGGCGTCCGCTAGTGGAATCCATCTGGTCAACAAGGATAACAAAAACCCGCTAAAGACAACAACCTACGGCACAGGGGAGTTAATCCGTGAATGTCTGAACCAGGGAATTCGAAAAATTATTATCGGCATTGGTGGAAGCGCGACGAATGATGGTGGTACAGGAATGGCGGAAGCGCTGGGCGCCAGATTTCTGGATGCAACAGGCAATACTCTTCCGCGCGGCGGCGGTAGTCTGGGCGAGCTGACCAGTGTTGATATTTCATCACTGGATGATCGCTTGCAGCAGGTACAACTGATTGTAGCCTGTGATGTGACAAATCCGCTGTGCGGAGAGCATGGGGCATCTCAAGTATTCGGGCCACAAAAAGGGGCAACTCCGGAGATGGTGCAGCAATTGGATGCCAATCTTGCTCATTACGCCGATGTGGTGAAGCAGCAGCTGGGCAAGGATGTGCGCGCTCTCCCAGGCGCAGGTGCAGCAGGTGGATTGGGTGCGGGCTTATTGATTTTCACTCAGGCGGCGCTGCAAAAAGGCATTGAAATTGTGATTGAATACACCGGTTTAAAACAAAAGCTCGCCACTGCCGATATCGTTTTGACGGGGGAAGGCGGTATTGATTTTCAGACCAAATTCGGTAAAACCCCGTATGGAGTAGCTCAGGCGGCAAAACAGTCTGGCAAAAAGGTCATTGCGGTCGCAGGTTATATCGGGGAAGGGATCGACACGTTGTACAAGGAAGGAATAGATGCGGTGTTCGGCATCGTACCGGGAGCCTCGGAGCTCGGTAAGCTGCTGGTCGAAGGGCCGCAAAACGTAGAGCGTACGTGCGAGAATATCGCAAGAGTACTTCAATTCAGCGAGAAATGAACAGATTGAGAAGCGGGCTATAAATATAAAACGTCATAATACAAATACGATATAATACGAGCGCTCGCCTGTAATCCCGAACTTAGCCAAAGCCGGATTGACTGAGAAACTTGGGAGTGACGGCGAGCGGAAATATGGTATTACTGGCGCATGCTCTGGCGTGACACAGCAGTTCATTGATACAGTGCCAATAAGCCGTGCGTAAGCTCAAAAAGCTGAAGGAGATTCCGGGGATCTTTACCGGTTAAGGTATGGATGCGCTTCAGGCGGTATTGCAGCGTATTTCGGTGAATATTTAATTCATCTGCGGTAAAGGAGACACTACCGTTATGGTTAATAAAGCTTCGCAGCGTATCCAGCAAATCCACGGTATCTTCCAGCTTGCTAACCAGATAGATTGTGTTCGTCAGGTTCGTTTGACTCAATCTGACCAGAAATTCGACTTCCGCAAAAGAAATTTTTTGCACAGGCGGGCGCAAAGCCAGTAAAACATTCATAGCTGACTTGGCTTGCATATAAACATCCGCAATGTTGTGCTCTTGTCTGCTGACCGTAATCAGCACATCGGGATGGCTACGCACAAGTGGCTCTAGCAGTTTGTCTGTCGGCTCCTGATTTTGTATTAGAATGAGATAGCAGTCTTCCTCCATACGAAAGGATGGATGCTGCATGAATATATTGGACAACTCGGCTAAATGAGCTGGATCAGCAGGCAGGTACTTTACATATACAGCCGAAGTTTTTAGAAGCAAATCAATGTGATATTGAGCTGCTTCTTTTTTTATTTTTTGCGTGTAGGCTCCCTGATGATTTAACAACATTTCCAGCACAGATTTTTTGCGGTTGGCTTCGTGGGCCAGATGCTCCAATGAGATGCGCTGTTCAATCAGGAGAGACACCGTCGTTTTAACAATATTGCAAAAAGGACGCACTTCATCAGGATTGCCTGAAATACCAATGACACCAACTAACTCATGATGAATGACAATCGGTTCATTGGTTCCCTTTTTCTCATAGTGGCCGTCCTGCCACACTTCAACCATTTTCCCAGTTTCGAGCGCCTGAACAGCGCCTTGGTGAATGGTTCCGATTCGTTCACTCTCGCCACTGCCAATGATGATGCCTCGTTCATTCATAATATTGATATTGTATGGAATATCCTTCATCATTTTGTCTACGATGTCTTGGGCTTGTTTTACGGAGAGCTGAAACAAATCAGGATTCCTCCTTTATCTATAGTAATGTACCACCTTTATGAAAGGGTTTCCAATTTATTGTGCATCTGAACAATATGATAAGGCAGGACGCTGAACATGTCAGTCAATTTTATCATAGATGTGAAATTGCAGCGTATTATGATAATCCATTAGATGATGTTATATATTTTAGTATTGAGTTGTAATTTAAGGAGGAGAGTATAGTTATACGTAAAAAACAGGGCTCTAAGGAGCACCTGCTTTTTGTGTCTTATCCTTTTTATTGCCAGCCACGCTGTCTAATGACGAACCTCGCGGAAGCTATAGGTAATGTCGTGCAGTTCTTTCTTTAAACGGCCGTCTTTAGACGCTGGTGCATATCCAAGCACCTGGTAGTACTTCTTTTCGGTCTCAATAATCGCTACATGGGTAACATATTTGTCCACATCTTTTTTACCTTTAATCACGAACTCAAGGGCAGGATATCCTTGAATGGTTGTGTTAGAGACAGGTCCTACACTGGATAGGTTCCACTCTTTGATTAAGTTATTTTCAGCTTTCTTACCATACTGTTGAAGAGTTATATTGCCCAATTGCTTTTTCGAGTGGGATAGTACCACGACGGACTTTTGGATGTACGGATTGAATATCGCTATCTCTGCTTTTCCTTCACGATCCGGGTCTGTTGACCAGTCCAATGGGGCCGTGATTTGAAATCGTCCATCTTTACTTATATAGCTTTGCTCTTTCTTGTTCACCGGAGCTTCAGGAGGCACGTAATTGTTTGCCAGTATAAAAATAGCATTTACAAACGAGGCCCCCAAGATCACCATTGCAGTAAAAAATATAAACAGCGAACGTTGCATTGTCTTTTTGCTAATCGGCTCTAAATCCCGTACCTTTACAACATATGTACCTGCAGCTAAATCACCAATTCGTTGTCTTGATGCAGTTACTAACACACTGATACCAGCAGGTATCCCACCCATTAGCAACGGATTGGTGTCTATTAGCCTGAGCAGCGTACGAATGAGTGATTTAAGAAAACCAGGAGGCTTTCCTTCCCCGTTAACTACCTTAATACGAAAAACGAACTTACCCAGCGTATAGCCTGTATAACCTTCCAAAAGCAAATAATAGCTGAAGAAAGCAATAAGCAGAATACAACGGGCTGCAATCGCTAAAGGCAAAAACCATCTATCCGTTATTTGAATGACAGAAATAAAAAAACAAATATATCCGATTACAAAAAATATGCAATCAAAAACCGTTGCTCCCCACCGTCTAAACAGAGTAGAATTCCCGTACGTTTTTGATATTTCGGCCATTCTATTGGTGTCTGCCCCATAATTTTGACCATGCCGAATGTACATCTGTCTTGCAGTTTCCTGCGGATTGTGTGATATGTGCTGTTCGTCCAAAAAATACACCTCTTCTTAATAATTAAAAACATACTCCTTATATTAACGGTCATTTTATAATCCATGTTTAGGAAAACATTCTATAAACAAAGAAATTATTATAAATATCCCTTCCTCTCACTTAGTCTATAATTGGAAGAAGAAAGTAACGATAGACTCGGGAGGCATAGGTATGCAAGAAAATCTGGCAAAAGTGAATAAGACGGCAAGAGGTGAGAATGTGAAAGGTGAGTTTCCGGTTATAACGACCGAACGTCTCGTATTACGAAAAATGGTAGCGACGGACAGCAAGGACATGTTGGAATACTTTTCAGATGAGCAGGTTATGAAGTTTTATGGACTGAGCCCGTTTGAGTCTGAACAGGATGCACTGGATGAGATCAGTTGGTATGATCAAATTTTTGAGACAGATCAGGGAACCCGCTGGGCTCTTCAAACCAATGAAGGTAAAATCATCGGTTCTTGCGGATTTCATAACTGGGATCAACGTCATCACCGGGCAGAAATGGGCTATGAATTATCCAGAGCCTATTGGGGCCAAGGGTTAATGTCGGAGGTACTTGCAGCTGTAATCGATTATGGGTTTAATGCCCTCTCATTGAACCGCATTCAGGCGCTAGTAGAGCCAGAGAATGCACAATCCTTGCGTTTGCTTGAAAAAGCGGGCTTTCGGCAAGAAGGGCTCCTCTCCCAATATGAATTTACGTCCGGGAAATATGATGATCTTTACATGTGCGCCTTAGTCAAATCAGAGTATATCAATCGTTCTCAGAAATGATAGATGTAGGTGGATCAAGCGGGGGAGCATGGATAGGAAGAAGGTTGATCATTGTACAACATGATCAACCTTCAGCGGCATACACATTTCATATTGCTCAATGGGGTCTTTCGAGAGACCTATTTTTTGGATAAAGGATTCAAGAGAGTCATTGTCGGACAGACAAATGTACACCTTCTCAATCTTTTGGATCTCTGCTGCTCTATGAAGGAGGGCGCGTCCTAATCCTTGGTTGCGATGCTTAGGATCGACCCAAAGAAAGTTGATTTTACCCTGAGCACTCATGCTCACCATGCCGAGACACGTTTGATTCACTTCGTAGATGCCGAGAAAAGCTTCCTGTGTACTGGTGGCGTAATAAGGTGTGTCACTTTGCCAATGGATGTGGCAGTTGGTGAGGGTCTTACGAAAAGCTGCGACGTCATCAAATGTAACTTCCTTAAGAATATACGAAGATGAGAGGGTAGCGGGTGGTGCGGAGGGCAGAGTGCCGTTGTAGTATTTCAGCGTATAGCGTGGCTGATAGCCTTGCTTTTCATATAATTTGACGGCCCGATGATTATCCTTGATGACTTCGAGCCATAGCTGCTGGCAGCCCGCGGAGATGGCTGTTTGTTTGTGTAATTCCAGCAACTTGCTGCTAATCCCCTGACCACGGTAAGCCGGAGCGACGCATAGCGTACCGCAACGCATGGTCTTGTACCCGTCGAACTGCCGGACACCGCCGAGAATTAAGCCGATCGGTTGATTCTCATCCATGGCAAGGAAAGAGTGATTCCGTGTATTACCCTCAGGACCAAAAAAACGTGCTGCGAAATCGTCCTGAACCGCGGTCAGCCGAATGGAATAATCCGAGAACCCAAGCGAAAATGCTTGAAATATGTGTTCCATGCTGACATCATTGCATCTCATATAGGTGATCACTGTTATTCCTCCTGAAAATCCAGTATATTTGGATTGTCTTATTATACACTCCTTATGTTGTTGTAAGGTTACAATTAGTATCGCCTAGCTATACTTAAAGTCAACACAAAACCAGCAAAAATATAGCTTGAAATGCCCTGGACATTCTTTATTTTGGAAGATGGGAGAATGGAATGAATAAAAGGCAAATGGAAATTTTACGCATGTTGTTAACTGAACCGGACCGGTTGTGGTTAGCGCAGGATCTGGCGGATCTGACCGACTGCTCCGAAAAGACGATCCGCAACGATCTGAAAGTAATTGAAGATTATATCGTTAAACATTCTAATGCCAATCTGGTGAGAAGGCCGGGACGCGGCATTTATCTGGAGATGGGTAAAGCGGATCAGAATGAATTGTTCCATCGACTGTATGCGGATGAGAGTACAGCCCAACACGAGTCCGATGAGGAAAGGGTGCTGCATCTCGCCTATCGGCTCTTGATGAATGCCAAGCCTGTGACCATCCAGGATCTAGCTTCACAGTATTATGTGAACAAGACGGTGATCCGTAGAGATATGGAAAAGATTGATGGCTGGCTGCACAGTTTTGACCTGGCCTTGATTACCAAGCAGCGCGTAGGCTTGACCATTCAAGGCTCTGAGAAAAATAAGCGAATCGCATTGGCGCGGATGAACCAGCTGATTGACAGTCCTGAGTTAACGGGACAGATGATGCGCAAACAGTTTGAATCGCACGAGATTACAACCATAAATTATGAATTAAAAGCATTTCAAAAACGCCATGAGCTCAGCTTTACTGACGAAGCTTTCGAAGCTCTAATGCTGCATATCCTTTTAATGGTCAAACGAACCAAGATGGGACAACCCATTTCTCTCTCCAAGCAGGACATTGCCTTTTTGCAGGAGAGACGCGAATTTACATGGGCTACATCTTTTTTGCAGCAGTTGCAAAAGTTGTTTGCCGTGCCTTTTTCCAAGGAAGAGACGGCATATTTAACTCTGCATCTGCTTAGTGGGAAGTTCCGTTACCAGCAGGAGGAAAGAAGGGGAAAACAAGGTGAGCTGGCAGATAGCCACCCGCTTTTGCCTGAGTTGATTGAGCGATTAGTCCGGCGGATGTCCGAGCTGAATATGATTGCCTTTTCCAAGGACAAGATGTTGCTGAAAGGGTTGAATGTCCATTTATATACGACCCTGAACCGTCTTCAATATGGGTTGACCGTGTCCAATCCTATGCTGGCCGAGATCAAGAAGATGTACCCCTACATGTTCGACCGGGTTATTATTACGCTGGAAGAGGTGGGGAAATGGATCCGGCTATCCTTCCCCGAGGAGGAAGCGGCGTATTTAACGCTGCATTTTCAGGCTTCTGTGGAGCGATTGCACCAGAGAGAGAGTCATCCCCAAAGAGCCATCATCGTGTGTCACATGGGCATCGGTATGTCCCAACTGCTGCGCACCAAGGTGGAACGTAAATTTCCGGCTGTACATGTGGAGACAACCCTTTCCAAAGCAGAAGTCGAGGATTATCTGGCAGCCCAGGAGGTGGATCTCGTCATTACCACTGTAGATCTCCCAGAGATGAACGTTCCGCACATTCTCGTCTCTCCCTTACTGGATGCCAAGGACGAGCGTCGGCTGGAGCAAGTGATTCGACGACTGGATGAGCCGGAACATAGGGCGGCAGAAGAATCTGTATTTTTTAAATATACAACACCTTTTTTGGTCTTTCCCCAGCAGGAAGTGCAGCATCCGGAACAATTGATCTCCAAGCTGGCGCAAATACTGGAGGACAAAGGATATGTGGAGCCCGGTTATGTGGATAGCGTACTGGCGCGAGAAAAAATGTCGGCTACGACGATTGGGGGAGGCATAGCCATCCCGCATGGCGGTTCTGAATGGATAAGGCAGTCCTCCATTGTAATCGCTACCTTGAAGCAGCCGCTTACCTGGGGAACCGAGAAAGTAGAGCTTGTGTTCCTGCTTGCGGTTAAACAGGATGGGCGGGAAGAGATGCGTCAGTTATTCAAGGAATTGTCCCTGATCAGTGAGCAACCTGCTTTGGTTCATGCCTTATCTAAGGAGACCGATGCAATGAGACTATTAGGGAAAATGAAGGGATAAACTAAAATCAAAAGCTGTGCTCTGGAGCAGGACTTATAGATAAGTCCTGTTTTTTGTCGGTATAATTCCGTTTTTCCGAAAGTTCCGGTAAAAAGTTCGTCCGATAACAGCAAGATAGGCGTTTATACTATCAATGTAAGCGGAAACAACAGAGAGAAGGGGAATGACTATGAAGATATTGGCGATTACCTCATGTCCTAACGGAATTGCACATACGTATATGGCAGCTGAGAATCTGCAAAAGGCAGCAGCAAAGCTGGGCATCGAGATGAAGGTCGAGACACAAGGCTCCATTGGAGTCGAAAATCAACTGACCGAGCAGGAGATCCGTGAGGCAGATGGCATTATTATTGCAGCGGATAAGACAGTAGTTAAAGACCGCTTCGTCGGTAAGAAACTGCTGGTCGTTGGCGTACAGGATGGTATTCGCCGTCCGGAAGAATTGATCCAGCGGGTGATGAAAGGCAATGTACCTGTGTACCAGGCAGAGTCACGTTCTGCCGAAGCTAGCTCACAAGAGAACAAACCGAAACAAAATCCCATCTACCGCCACCTGATGAACGGTGTATCCTATATGGTACCCTTCATCGTCATTGGGGGATTGCTCATTGCCATTGCGTTGACGATTGGCGGTGAGAAGACACCAGGCGGTCTTGTTATACCGGACGGTTCATTTTGGAAGACGGTTCAGGATATCGGCTCGGCTTCGTTTACCTTTATGATACCGATCCTCGCCGGATTTATCGCGATGAGCATTGCGGATAGACCGGGGCTTGCGCCGGGTATGATTGGCGGATTCATTGCTGCGAACGGCAGCTTTTATGGAAGTGAGGCGGGGGCTGGATTTATCGGCGGAATTATCGCTGGTTTCCTGGCGGGTTATGTTGCACTTGGGATTCGAAAAATTAAAGTTGGCCGAGCATTACAGCCGATCATGCCTATTATAATTATCCCTGTATTGGCATCGTTAATTGTAGGATTAATCTTTGTCTTTGTGATTGGTGCTCCAGTCGCACAATTGTTTGAAGCTTTAACAGGTTGGCTTGCAGGTATGCAAGGTACAAGTTCAATTCTACTAGCATTGATTCTAGGTGCGATGATCTCCTTTGATATGGGCGGCCCTGTGAACAAAGTCGCTTTCTTATTCGGTTCGGCTATGATCGGCGAAGGGAATTATGAAATTATGGGCCCAATCGCCGTTGCGATTTGTATCCCGCCAATTGGGATGGGACTTGCAGCGATGATCAACAAACGTAAATTTGCACCTGAAGAACGCGAGGCTGGAAAGGCAACATTCACGATGGGGTTGTTCGGTATTACCGAAGGTGCGATTCCATTCGCGGCGCAAGATCCACTACGTGTTATTCCCAGTATCATGGTAGGGTCCATGGTCGGCTCTGTCATCGCCATGTTGGGAAATGTAGGTGATAAGGTAGCTCACGGTGGACCGATTGTAGCTGTACTTGGTGCAGTGGACCATGTGCTTATGTTCTTCATCGCCGTTATTGTCGGCGTAGCCGTATCGGTTATCCTGGTGAGCTTGCTGAAAAAAGATATTGCAGCAACTGTAACTCTGGATGTTGCTGGGGAAGCGATGCCTGGACATTCTACCACAGGAGCTGGACAATCTGCGATTACTACAACGGCTGCTGCGGAGTCATCTGCATCAACAACTGTCACAAATAACGGGCCAGTCGTGTCTTCGCAAGCCATTCACATTGAGAAACTGACGGATATTGTAACGATGGATCTGATTAATTTGGATCTGGAAGGAACGACACGAGATGCTGTGGTTGATGAAATGATCGGAGCACTTGAGAGAACTGGAGCCGTAAGCTCTGCCAGTGATTTCAAACAGGCGATATTAGCCAGAGAGGAAGAAGGCTCCACAGGCATTGGAATGAATATTGCCATTCCTCATGGCAAATCGGAAGCTGTCCTGAAGCCAAGCGTGGTCTTCGGCATCAAGCAGGGTGGTGTTGACTGGAATAGCGCAGACGGAAGTGAAGCAAAACTGATCTTCATGATTGCCGTACCGCGCAACAGCAAGGAAAATGCGCATCTGAAAGTGCTGCAAATGTTATCACGTAAGCTGATGGACGATCATTTCCGAGAGGCGCTTCTAGTAGCTGCAACGAAGGAAGAAGCATACCAATTGCTGGATCAGGTGCATTAATTCAATGTGCTAAGAACTTGAATCAAAGAAGAGAGGCTCCCGAAGTTACAGCCGGGAGCCTCTTTTTTGAGAAGGTCTTTGCGTGCGTCAGCGGCGTTCACCGCGTGACATGAGCATGATGCCCAGAAACACAAAGCCTGCACCAGCTAGATGAGCAAATGAGAAGGATTCACGGAGGATGATATAGGACAGCAGTAGTGTGCTGACGGGAATACAACCCGTGTATACAGCTGCTATACTAGCCGGTACTCTTGATACACCCCGAAACCATAATACGTAGCCTAATGCGGTGACAAAGATACCATAATATAAGACTAGCCCAATCTCCCCTACACCAACGTGGTTAAAGTTGAACTGTTGGGCCTCCACAAAGGAACAAGCCAGGAACATGAAGAATGAAAAGAGTGTTATATACATGGTTCCGAGCAGGGAAGAGACTTGGCTGGATAGCTTCTTGCGTAACACTGTCAGTGCCGCTTCTCCGAACACAGCAGACAGAACAAGCAGCAGGCCAATGAACGAGGTTGCGCTAGGAGCATTGAACCAGAGCGCCGATATGTGAGGTACTTGCAGTGCCAAAACACCGAGCAGCGAACAGGCAATCCCTAGTCCGGAACGGAGCGCAATCTTTTCTCTCAGCAGCACATACGAAAGAAGTGCAACGATAGCTGGGGTTAAGCTAGTTAAAATTCCGCTTTCGGAAGCAGAGGCGTAGGTCAGCCCGTACAGCATTAGGACACGGAAGAGAAACATGCCGACCAGTGCTTGAATGAACAGGATTAAGGCATCCCGTTTGCTGATCCTTAGTGAATACTTCTTGATGAATACAATGGGTACCAAGAACAGAAGGGCAACAGCCAGACTGGCAGATTGCGATAAAAAAACAGGTAGCTGCATCACGACCAGTTTACCGACTACCACAGAACTGCCGACAATGGAGGTTGCGATCACTAATTCCATGTAAGTCGAAAAGGTTGGTTTGTTCATTTCATCTCACCTCTTGTACAGATATTGATATATACTGTAGCAATAGAAACTGGGCACTTGTAGATCCAGATGAAGAGGTTTTTGACAGTACCGCTTGGGGGGCAGCTATGTGGTTATCTATCGATAAGAATGTGACAGTTCCGATGCTGCGTCAGGTATATCAAGCAATACGGGACCGTATTTTAGCTGGAGAACTGAATGCAGGGTATAAACTTCCTTCGACTCGGGTGCTGGCCTTACAGTTGAACGTTTCTCGGAATGTTATCCTCGAAGCTTATGAAATGCTACTAGCCGAAGGCTTAGCCATTGCGCGCTCGGGTTCAGGTACCTATGTAGCCGAAGGGGCCGTCCTTCCAGGTTATGTATCCGCACCGTCTATCGAGGCCTCTGCGTCTGCAGTGGAATCTGCATATTCAAATGAGATGTCGGTAATTTCTTTCCGAACAGGCCTTCCTGCATTGGAATTATTTCCGCGCAAATCATGGGCTGACTTGCTTCAGAGCGTATGCAAAGAGGCTCCTGATCTGGCACTAGGTTATGGCGATCCTGCTGGAGAGCCTGAGTTACGCAGGGAGCTGGCCGACTATTTGGTTCACACCAGAGGAGTGAAAGCCAGCCCGGAACATATTGTAATCACTAGCGGAGCAGTACAAGCGATTCAGCTTGTCACCCGTCTGTTACTGTCAGCTGGAGACGAAGCCCTGGTAGAGGAACCGACAAATGAAGATTTAAAAAGCATTCTGGCGGCCACAGGAGCCACATTGCGGAGCATGCCTGTTGATGATTCGGGAGTTATAACAGCCGATCTGCCGCAAAAGAGACACCCCAAACTGGCATATCTGACACCCTCGCACCAGTTCCCGCTGGGAGGTATCTTGCCGATCCAAAGGCGGATCGAGCTTATTCAGTATGCAGCCCGGACAGGATGCCTTCTGCTCGAAGATGATTATGACAGTGAGTTCCGGTATGACGGGGCGCCTGTCCACTCCTTGCAGAGTCTGGACCCAGAACGGGTGCTATATGTCGGGACGTTTAGCAAAATATTGTTCCCCGCGCTGCGGATCGGCTATATTGTTCTTCCCCCGTCACGAGTCGCTGATTTTATCCGTTTAAAGCAACTGGCGGATTACCAGACAGCGAGCCTGGAACAAATTGTGTTGAGTCGGTATATCAGGAAGCGACTCCTTCATAAGCATGTACATAAGATGAAAAAAGTGTACGCCAAGCGTCGTCAGGTCCTGCTTGATAGCCTGGAACAGCATTTTACAGGGCAATACCGGGTATGTGGCCGATCGGCTGGTTTACATTTGGTAGCAGAGTTTCAGTTCCCACTCCGAGAGAATCTGCTAGAACATCTCCGTAGCAAAAATGTATTTGCGGCACAGCTCGAAGGAAACCGACTGCTAATGGGCTACGGGCATCTAAAGGAAAATGAAATTCGTGAAGGGGTTAGCAGGATTAGGAATGCCCTGCAACGGTAGTACACGCAAAAGCAGCCTATCCTTGGGTGAGGATAGGCTGCTTCTTTCACAACAAGATATCGTGTTCCATGATCACTATTCATACGAGGTTTAAGCCATGTAATCGCTACATAAAGTCAAAAAAATAACGGATTACATGAAAAAAGACGGGCGAGGTGTAGGTCAAGCTATCCACCCGACTTAAGTAGCTTTTTTTCAAAGCATCGAACTTATCATCATCGCCGATTAATAAATCCCGCTTCAGCACGGAAACCGTTAAGCTGCCGAAGAAACCGCTCAAGCTGATCAGCATGCCGAAAATAAGTCCAAATTTCAGGTCAAACGGCGTCAGATAGGGATAGATAAGATAGGAAGCCGCTATGGTTACGGGAAAAGCGAATGCGAAGCCTTCCCAAGTTATATTGGGATTGGATGTCGGGACGATTTTCCGCTTTCCGAAATAGAGTGATGCTAGATAGTGTACGACATCATTGAGCTGTGTCAGTACCACTAGAAAAAGTACAAGTTTCGCTCCGTATTGCGGCGTAGCAAACTGAAAATAGGCCAGATGACTCAACCCGAAAACCATCAGCATGAGTCCCCATTGGGTCGAGCTGACACTGCGCAAAAAACCAACCGTTCCTTTGTTGATCAATCGCGGGAGCGGTAGCAGCAAGAATACATAGATAGGGATAAAGACAATAAACATTCCGTACCACCCGATATAAATCCAATAAAATTGTACGGGAATCGCTAAGTACGCCCATAGAAACAATCTGCGATCCGCTTTTCTGGATCTAATCATGGAAAAGTATTCTTTTAGCGCAAAAAAGGTGAGTGCCATCAAGGAAAGCAGTGAAACGATCGGATTGAAAAGAGTTGCCAAGCAAAAGATAAAGAACATACCCCACCATGTCTTGATACGAAGCCCAATCGCTGCATAGTCTTTATCTGGCTGTGTTTTGACTACTACTATGTAAATCAGATGGATGACCAATAAGGCTGTAAAAATAAGGATTAACGTTAATAGCGAACTGTCCATTACCACTCACCAACTTATCGCGAAATAGGATTCCATTAAGGTTCCTATGTTATTATGAAGGAATAATTCAAACTTGATAAGGGGAAATTTCGTAAATGGTAGCAGATCAATCCGTCTTTATCTTGCTTACGAATACGGGAACGTTTCTTACGAGAGTCATTAAAAGCTATACGAGAGCGCCATACAATCACGCTTCCATTTCCTTCAACCGGGAACTTTCGGAGTTATACAGCTTCGGGAGAAAGACCCCTAATAACCCTCTGGATGGTGGTTTCGTTAAAGAGGATATTAAGACAGGTACATACAGCAGATTTCCGAATACAACATGTGTTATCTACGAGCTTCAAGTAACCGACCGTGAAGTTGAAAAAATGAAGCGAGTTTTACATGTATTTATCCGAAGTCGTCAAAAATATATGTATAACTTACTGGGTTTGATTGGTATTGCACTCAAAGAGCCAGTCGAGTTCAGCAATTCTTATTTTTGTTCGCAATTCGTCGCAGAAATTTTACAGCGATCTGGCATAAAAATATGGAACAAGCTGCCCGCTCTTGTTACGCCAGACGATTTTCGTCAAAGTGATCGATTCCATTTGGTCTACGAGGGGAAATTGAGCGAGTATGATCCTCAAGCTTGAGGACCAGCACCCATTACTTAAACCTCTTCCGGCACAATTACCTCAATATGACGTGGTAAAATACCAAGCTCGATAGGCAAAGACGGCCCTTCCTCACCATCTACATTCGTACTGACCGTTTCTGCAGAGCTGACACTTACATGCTTTGCGATAAAGTAAACGATATCACTATGATCCTTCAGGTTGCCTAAAAATAAGGATATGCTGGCCGTCACGGTGTTCAATATATTGAGGTTTTTGAAAATAAAGCAGTGAAGCAGACCATCGTCAACAGCCGCATCGGGCGCCAGTTTCTCGAATCCGCCAACTGAGTTGGTTAAAGTAGCCAAAAAGAGCGGGGATTTCCCTTCCCAGGTTTTGTCATCGTAGTTGACGATAAGTGAGTGGGCAGGATGGCTGATAAGCTCTTTCATGCCTTCTTTGACGTAGGCAAACGTGCCAAACATGGATTTATCGTCTGATGATACAGCTGATAGCGATTCAGCAAGCGAACCTGTGGCAACCACATTGGCAAACATCCGGCCGTTTAAGAGACCCATATCTACGTTTTTCACGCGGGTAGAAGTCAGTGTACGGATTGCCAGCTCGGGACTTAGCGGAATTTGCAAGGCACGGGCAAAATCATTGACTGTCCCAAGGGGGATGACGCCCAGTCTTGGACGGTGGTCTTGATCAATGAAACCGTTGATTGTTTCGTGAAGTGTGCCATCCCCGCCGATGGAAACGACTAGGTCACAAGCTTCCTCGCACGCATTGACGCAAAAACGAGTGGCGTCCAGTTCCTTTGCCGTCTCTTTAACCGTAACAGCGTATCCTTGATCACGTAGAATCTCATCTATGCTTCTGACATGTTGGAGGGATTCCTCTTTGCCGGAAGAGGGATTTACAATAAGCATAGCTTTCTTCATATACATGTTCCTTTCTCTAGGGAAGGTTTGGGTTACCAACTCTTACCCGAAAAGCAGACCTTTAGACTCTAGATTAGACATGTGTTATATTTTTAGTTACTATATAAAAGTAAATACAATTTGAGTGGAGGATTTCATATGAAAATTGCATTAACAGGAGCAACGGGGCAACTGGGTTCCATCGTGGTAGATACGTTACTTACGTCTGTCTCCGCAAACGATCTTATTGTTAGCGTAAGAAATCCAGAAAAAGCAGAGAACTTACGGTCCCGTGGTGTTGACGTTCGTCATGGCGATTTTGATAAACCGGAGACGCTGGATCAAGCGTTTGCTGGAGTAGATCGACTGCTGATTATATCCGCAGATGGGGATAATGATACTAGAATCCGTCAGCATAAAACGGCTGTTGATGCTGCCGTGCGTGCTGGAGTAGGCTTCATCGTTTATACTAGCGCTGCTAATGCCGCTGACAGCACTCTATTCCTTGCGCCCGTACATCGTATCACGGAAGAGTTCATTCGAGAGTCAGGTATTCCTTACTCCTTCTTGCGTAATAATTGGTATCTGGAGAATGAGGCAGGCACGATCCAATCCGTACTCGCGGGGGCTCCTTGGCTAACCTCGGCAGGGTCCGGTAAAGTAGGTTGGGCTACCCGCGCAGATTATGCGCAAGCAGCTGCAAATGTTTTGTCTGGCGAAGGGCATGAGAATACAATATACGAACTCTCCGGTAAGCCGATTACCCAAGAAGAGTTTGCAGCGGTACTGGCTGAGGTTCTGGGCAAAGACGTTCCTGTACAGCAGGTGGATGATGCTACGTATGCCGAGGTTATGCTCGGTGCGGGAGTCCCGGAAGGTGCAATCCCTATTGTGGTCGGTATTCAACAAGCGATTCGTGAAGGAGCCTTGGATGTCGTAAGCAACGATTTCGAGAAGCTGTTGAAACGCCCCCTTACGCCGCTTAGTCAAGGAATTAGTGAACTGATCAAGCAAACTCAAGCATAATAAACGTGCCATAAAAAAGGATGCTGCCTAGGAAGGCAGCATTCGTTTTAGTTGCATGTTCACCTTTGGGCATTTTCAGTAGACAGAACGCTTACATATAAGATACAACAATACTCAGATTAGTTTCATCAATGAGTGGAATCGTGACGGATTATCCAATATACTTGTAGGGAACTCCAAGGAAGACTTGGAGCAGGCTTGGTCTATCAAGGAAGCTTAGCATAGCAGTAGAATTTGAAAATGAATGGAGTACATAATACCATGTCTAATTTACCAAATTGTCCTGAATGTAATTCAGAGTACACTTATGAGGATCGCAGTCTTTTCATTTGCCCGGAATGCGCTCATGAGTGGTCTACCGAGTCAGAAGCAAGCAGTGAAGACGTAAAGGTTGTTAAAGATGCGAATGGTAACATCCTGCAGGATGGTGACTCTGTAACGGTCATTAAAGACCTTAAAGTGAAGGGAAGCTCATCCGTCTTGAAAATCGGCACCAAAGTAAAAAACATCCGTCTGGTGGATGGCGATCACGATATTGACTGCAAAATTGATGGTTTTGGAGCAATGAAGCTAAAATCGGAGTTTGTAAAAAAGAATTAAAGTGTAAGAAAGGAGAAGCCGAGGGCTTCTCCTTTTTTATTTATAATGGTGCTAACCATACGGTTCCTGTTCCCCTGTACACATTTACCAGCCCTTCGCCGGAAGCAGCCGAGCCCATTTTGGTTTTCCCGGATTTTTCGACGGTGAACTGTAAGGTATTGGACCACATGAGGGCAAAGTTACCATCCACCTTCAGCACATCATTTTGCAATTCTATAACCACCGCTTCCTCGGAAGGGATTGGCGCCTGAAGTGCCAGAACTCCTTTTCCGCGGGCGCTTAAATTAAATAAACCTTCTCCACCCAGTGCGGCAGAGGAAAGATTACTACGTGCAACGACGGAAATGTCCAGCGTCGTGTCACAAGCTAAAAACAAGCCGTCTTCGATGGCAATATCATCATTATCGACATCAATAAGCCAAATATATTGGTAGGTAGGCTCCAGCATAATGGTACCCGTGCCTCTATAGTGTGGTTTAATGGCGCCTGTTCCCGTTACAGCACCGGACACCAAGTTTCGCATCAAGCCTCCAACGCCTTTTACACCGGTAGTCATTTCCATGCTACCCACAGTATATTGCATGGCCCCCGCCTTCATCATAATCTCACTATTGTTGATTTCGATCATGAGCTGTTTGCGGCGCATGTTACTTTTACTCATATAGTAATTGTCTTTCGCAGCCATAACCGAGGTAGAACTCAAATCTGTTATGTATTCTAGTACCGTAAATCCACCTAATTGGTCAGTGATGGCAACATTGCTGTTATCCTTTAAATTATTAATGACAAAAACCATAAATGTATGTGCCTCCTTGTTGTATTCATGTTGTGGGGATGGGAATCTTCTTTATTCCATAAAATATTCGACAAAGAGACTTCTTTTCCTGCGAAAAATCCGGCACCACCCTGGGCTGTTTTTTTAGATTAGAAAAGGAGGGGTTGAAAAAGCTGCAAAAAAGGTTCAATATAAAGATATCGGTTTTTAAAATGATTGGCTTCGAAAGCAGCCGTATAAAAATAAGGAATAAAACAGGAGGTATAACAAGTGGAGATAGGGATAAGCACATTTGTAGAAACAACGCCGGATCCCCAAACGGGTGAGGTTATCAGTCACGCACAACGAATACGTGAAGTGGTCGAGGAGATTGTGCTTGCAGATCAGGTAGGGCTGGATGTGTACGGCGTGGGTGAGCATCATCGTAAAGATTATGCGGCATCTGCTCCGGCCGTGATCCTCGCTGCTGCTGCTGCACAGACCCAACGAATTCGTTTAACCAGTGCAGTTACGGTGCTTTCATCAGATGATCCCGTGCGTGTATTTCAGGATTTTGCTACACTGGACGGTATTTCAAATGGGCGAGCTGAGATTATGGCAGGCCGGGGTTCTTTTATCGAATCGTTCCCGCTATTCGGGTATGATTTGGATAACTACGATGAGTTATTCGATGAAAAACTGGAGCTGTTATTGAAAATCCGAGAATCCGAGAAAGTCACCTGGAAGGGCGGACATCGGCCTGCAATTCACAATTTGGGCGTTTATCCGCGTCCGGTTCAAAATCCGTTGCCCGTATGGATTGGGAGTGGGGGGAATCAGGAATCTGTGGTTCGTGCAGGCTTGCTCGGATTGCCGCTGGTTCTGGCGATTATTGGGGGTAGCCCTGTACAGTTTGCCCCGTTGGTGGAACTGTATAAAAAAGCCGCTAGGCATGCCGGTCATGATGCATCGCTGCTACCGGTTGCATCACACTCACATGGTTTTATCGCAGAGACTACTGAGCTGGCAGCGGATAAGTTCTTCCCTTCCACTCAGCAGAGCATGAATGTGCTTGGGCGTGAACGTGGTTGGGGCCCTTACACTCGTTCCAGCTTCGATGCCGCACGCAGCTTTGAAGGAGCGTTGTATGTAGGCGATCCCGATACGGTTGCCAAGAAAATCATTCATCTGCGTAAACAGGTAGGCATTACACGTTTTCTGTTGCACGTACCCGTCGGTACGATGCCACATGATGATGTCATGAGAGCTATTGAGCTATTGGGAACAGAGGTAGCACCACGGGTTCGTGAAGAGATATCCAAGTGGGAATCCGAGAGTAAATAAGCGGGTTACCTCATAGATAAAAGAGAAAGGAGCAGGCCATGGGGGTGAGGTCGCTCCTTTTTTGGGTTCTAAAAAAACTATGCGAGCTGATCAGATCATTTTTTATTTGGTCCGTTTTTTATGCGTGATGCGTTTCTGTAATTGAGGCTTCCCTTGTTTTAGTCTCTTAGGTTTTGCAGGAACTCTGCGCAAAATAGGTTTCTCTTGGGTTGCTTTGGAAGGCAATGTCATGCGGAGTGTGGATGATGCAGGTTTTCTTTGACTGCTGCTCGTTACAAAGTTGATGGTGTAGTCCAAGACGAACGGACTAACTGCGATTCTCCGCAGTCCCACGCTTCTACAAGTGGTACAGCCTGTATCCCAGCACCAATTGAAGGCATTCTCAGGAACTTGAGTGAAGTATGTCCCCCTCCATTCGCGTCCAAAATCATCTTCGGCGTAATAAAAGAATGTATTACCTCCTGCGAAGCCGCTCCAAACCTGAATAGTCTGTCCAGGGTTAACACGGTACCAGCCTGCTTTAGAATAGTTAACAGGACTACAGCTGAAGTCCGGGTAGGCAAAGACTACAAAGATAGCCGCATTAGTACTGTTGCGAAAATTGAGACCCATTGTCGTCACTTCTTTCCTCATATAGTAATTTACAGTGTATCCTATGAGAGTTTTGAAAGAAGGGAACGGACATGAGTCTCTTAATCGCTGAAATTGAACCATTTGCTGATGTCTATTTTGTGATGTTCATTCATAGATCGCCATTCGTTTGATTCTGGTTGATAGGTATAATCTTTTTGCCAGGTCATGATGTTTTCCACGATTGCCCGTATGGAAGAGGCGATATAGGAGACTTCCTGATTCGTCATCATGGGATGGAGCGACAGACGCACCCAGCCCGGTTTTCGAGATAAGTCTCCCGCATGGATCAGGTCTGTCATTTGTTTAGATGTTTGCTGGTCGATGCCCAGCAAATAATGTCCGTAGGGGCCTGCACAAGAGCAGCCGCCCCGGACCTGAATGCCAAACCGATCATTCAATAGTTTTACAATCAGGTTATAGTGAATATGGCCGACAACGAAAGAAACGATTCCCATTCGTTCTTGGCTACTCCCTCCTAAAATGTGTAGGTCTGGTATGGTACTCAAGCTCTTTAGTAATAATGATGTCAGTTCCTTTTTGCGCTCCAACAGGCGCTTCTGTCCCATTTGTTCCTTCAGCCGAATGCAGAGCGCCGTTCGAACGGCCTGTAGAAAGGCAGGCGTCCCTCCATCCTCACGGGCTTCAGTATTATCTTTATACTCGTATCCACCCCAAGGATTGGTCCAGCTAACTGTGCCCCCTCCTGGCTGATCCGGAGCACAATTGAGGCACAGCCTCGAATCCATAATTAAAACGCCGCTTGTACCGGGACCCCCAAGAAATTTGTGGGGGGAAAATACAATCCCGTCCAGTTTCTCAAGGGGATCTGTGCGGTGCATGTTGATCTCGGCATAAGGTGCGCTTGCCGAGAAATCAACAAAACAAACGCCACCATGTTCGTGCATTTTGCGGGCTAGCTGGTAAATCGGCACTTCGAACCCTGTAACATTGGAGCAGGCGGTAAAGGCGCCGATTTTGATAGGGCGATGCCGGAATTGAAGCAGCAGTCGTTCGAGATGAGTTGGATCGACAATCCCGCCGGGACCCGGAGGAAGACAGACAACGTCACCAATGGTTTCTGCCCAGGAAATATGATTGGAATGATGCTCCATGTGTGTAACGAAAATAACGGGACGTTCTTTTTCGGCGATGGGGTAGAGGGGCTTTAATTTTTCATGTATTTTCAATCCTAACAATCGCTGAAGCTTATTCACTGCACCTGTCATACCTGACCCGGCGAACAGGATGATATCGTGCTCATTGGCATGAACGTGGCTCTTAATGATTTGTTTCGCTTCTTCATAGGCTTGGGTCATCAGAGTTCCTGTCAAATTAGACTCCGTATGCGTGTTCGCCACAAAAGGGCCTAATTCATTAGCTATTTTCGACTCGATGGGTCCATACAGACGGCCGCTGGCTGCCCAATCCGCATAAATCAGCTTTTTTTGCCCATATGGAGATTCAAAGGTCTGGTGATATCCGATTGTACTTTCACGATACCTTTGGAAATAAGCCTCGTTAGAAGGCTGATACCTACAATTACTGCTTCCAATTCGAGCCATGAGCATACGGCGCCTCCCAAGTCGTTCTGTCTTCTTAGGGTACGTAGGTAGGCCCGAATAGGTTAAAAAAAATAGGCGAGTGTCATCATTTAGTCACAATAAAAGCCTCATCCAACAGCCGGATAAGGCGCAAGTCTATCTTATATAAACAACTGCATATCGGATTCGAGCGCATCTTTTAGATACGTTTTGGCCTCGATAATTTCCAGTTCAGGTATAAATTCTTCTGGTTTAAAACCCATAATGTCGACCGATAGCTTACAGGCATAAAATTTTACATTTTTCTTCCGCGCTCCTTTCAGGAAATGAATGAGCTTCGGGGCTTCATTATCTTCGATCATTTCCGTCAGCATCAGCTTGCCAAGACCGCTAAAATTCATTTTGGATAATGGCAGCTCTTCGGGTCCTTTTGGAGTCATCCAGCCCATGATTTTTTCATAAATCGTCTTGTCCTCAAACGTCATCTTGTCAGGATCACGAACCAGAAATAGTCCCCAGAACGCAAAAAACATCGTCACGTCCACGTCCAATTCCCGCGCTGTATTTGCCAGAATCAGTCCAGCCATTGCCTTATCATAATCGCCGCTGAACATAAGCAGATTCATCCTTTTATCCACAATTCCCGCCTCCATTACCAACAGATATATTCAGTATGGATTTGGGAATGAGAAGTATGCCCAGTTCACATATCGCTCACAATTTATGAAGTGGATGTTGGCAAGAAAATTTTTAGCGTTGCTTTTCATGTGGAGATAAAGGGGCGGATGCTTTCTTTTAGTGAAGTGAGCGGACCACCGATCAACTGTTCCAAATCATCCGACGTGGAGCGCGTATCTATTTTGCCCAAAAACCCAAATATCCAATTTTTGATTTGGGGTTCATGACGGAGGGAGATGGATTTGCCTGTAAGCTCGGTCAAAGCTGCTGTCAAATCTGAAAAGGTCCAGGGACTGGAGGAGACGAATTCATATTTCTTATTCTTATGGCGGTCTGGACCGGATAGCACTGCTGCGATCCCTCTGGCAAGATCCCAACGCGTGACGGTGTTAAATTCCCACTCCCCAGGGTAAATATCGAGTGCGCCCTTCGCTATGGCGGTGTTCAGGTCAAGAGTTTTGACAAAATCGGTATATAATGCATTCCGTAGAAAAGTGTAAGGAATTCCGGTGGTACAAATGGCGTGTTCTGTAGCCAAATGCAGATGCGAGAGGGGGATAGAGCTAGCTTCAGAAAAGGCAAAGCTGGTGTATAAAATGTGTTTTACTTCACATTTTTTAGCTGCTTCTATGATATGGGTATGTTGACGAATACGTATCGTATCGTCGGGATGTGAACTTGAAATCAATAACAGTTGGGAAGCACCCGCGAATGCTTGCTCAAGCCAATTGGGTTGATCGTAGTCACCCAATCGTACTGTAATTCCCTGTGCCTCATAGTGTTTTCCGGTTTCAAGGTGGCGAACACAAGCGGTAATGTCATGAGGTGAGACTTTTTGAAGGAGCTGTTGTATGATTAGGCTCCCCAATTGACCATTGGCTCCAGTGATAACGATCGACATGGAATATCATCCTTTTTATACAAATGGGATTTTAGTTTAGGACTTAACCAATTGAGTAGAAAAACCGTTACGCCCTCTTTAATTTGTTGAGCAGGGAAAGGAGCTGCTTCAATTCCTGATCATTCAACACCTGCATTTTTTCCGCAATCCTCTGCCGGTTTTCGGGTAAATTACGCAACAGGAGGCTTTGCCCTTCGCTTGTTATTGAAATTACCGATTTTCTGCCGTCCATGGGATGGCCTTCCCGGCGAATGAACCCTTCGTTTTCGAGCGGGGTGAGCAGCAGGCTAATATTTGATTTGGTGACACCGATCCTTTGGGCGAGCACAGATGGCAGAATTGTGCCTCCTTCCTTCATGATTTCAACCAGAATTCGAATTCTGGCTCCATTGGTTCCCTTCGAATGCCAGTATTTTTCTGAGACATCAACTAATCCGGCTGTCGTTTCCACCAGTGAAAAGAAAACCAGTGAATGCAGCGGCAAATCAAGTACGTAATTCTGTAGGTTTTTCAAACGATCACCACCATGAATGTAGTTAAGGGCTTAACTAATATGAATTTACTAAAGTTCGGCATTACTTGTCAAATTAATTTTTCAGCGCTGATAGGAGGATTCCAAGGCCGTTACCGCTATGGTATCTGTTTGGCCCCACCGTTACCAATGTCATATCTACAAACCACTCCTATTCTGTATAATCTCAAGGGAATTCAAGACATAAGCCTGAGATCGGGAGGATCATGAGAAAGTGAGTATAGACAACAAATATAAAGCACTTGAACTGGAAAAGCCGGGCATCTACGAGCTGGAGGGACTGGAAGTCGGGGTCACCTCTAATTGCAACTTCAAGTGTGATTACTGCTGCGCGTATCAGCGGAACGATGGGCAATGTATTAGCAGCAAAGAGGTCATTGATATTATTGATGATATTCCAACGTTAAAACGTGTTCGACTGTCCGGGGGAGAAGTGACCTTGAAGTATGAGGATTGTCTGGACATTGTGGCTCACTGTTCAAGCAAGGGCATCGCTACCCAGCTCAATACCAATGCCAGCTTGCTCAGCCCTGAACGAATTGAGAAACTACGTGATGCAGGACTTTCCAACATTCATATCTCTTTCAACTTCACGGATGCCGATAAATATGCAACCTATTATCATGTTCATCCTCGCATGTATGAGAAAATCGTTCAAAATATCCGGTTATGTACCGAAGCCAAGTTGGAAACGGTGCTGGAGACGTTGCTGTTTGCGGAGACACAGAACAACATGCCAGCTATTAGCGAAAAGGTATATGAACTCGGTGTGCGCATTCATGAAATCCAAAACAGCATTGTGATGGATCATACGAACTGGAATGCTATTTCCACCAAGGAAGCGCTCGTCCGTTCCGTTCATGACCTGATTGCACATAAAAAAGATGATACTGTGTTGTATTTCACCTGTATGGACCGTTTTGCAGAAGCGCTGGGCTTCAAGGAACAGCCGGGTGTTTATTTTTCCAACTGTGTTGATGGTAAAAAACAGCTCCATCTTCACGGGAACGGGGACATCCTGATCTGTGAGCTATGCCATCCTGTGGTCATCGGCAATATTTATAATGGAACATCCTTAAAGGATATTTACAAAAATAAACCGAAGCAGCTTCAGGAGTTTCTCGACAAACTGCCTTGTCCTGCATATGATGCGCTCTTTCCTGTAGGAAGCAAGTAAATATGATTTGAGATTGTGAGGCTATAAGCATCTACCACCCTAACAGTCAGGGTGGTAGATATCCTTCATATAACTCCATGAGTCCTTTATCAATGATTTTAATGAAAGGGTTTACATGTTAAAATATAAAAATATGATCTTCTTATGAAAGAAGGAGTAGATATGAAATATAGAAATGTAGGCAACAGTGGTCTTAAAATTAGTGAAATCGGTCTGGGGAGCTGGTTAACGTACGGTACAGCTGCCGAGCAGGAAGCAGCTCATACCTGTATTGCCAAAGCCTTTGAACTCGGGATTAATTTCTTTGATACCGCGAACGCGTATAACCGGGGAGAAGGCGAGAAGGCTATGGGAGCTGCCTTGAAGCCTTATCGAAGAGAGAGCTATGTGTTATCTACCAAGGTGTACTTCCCTATGGATTCTGGACCCAATGACAGGGGACTGTCACGCAAGCACATTATGGAGCAATGTGAAGCGAGTCTGAAGCGTCTTGGCACGGATTATATCGACATGTACTTCTGTCATCGTTATGATTCGGACACTCCTTTGGAGGAGACGCTGCGAGCGCTCGATGACCTTCAGGCTCAGGGTAAGATTCTATACGCTGCTGTCAGTGAATGGAGTGCCGCCCAGCTCACGGATGCCTATGGGATTGGAAAAAGGCTGAATTTGCGGCCGTTGATTGCGAATCAGCCGATTTATAATATGTTCGAGCGTTATATCGAACATGAGGTACTTCCCGTATCCGGGCAGGTAGGTATCGGTCAGATTGTATTTTCGCCTCTGGCTCAAGGTATTCTCACGGGTAAATACAAGCCTGGCCAACCTTTACCGACGGGCAGCCGCGGAGCTGATGCCTCTGTCAATAATGTCATCAGCAGTTACATGAACGATACCGTTCTAAACTGTGTTCAGGATCTGGATAAGCTGGCGAAGGATTTGGGTATCACCCTGTCACAGCTCGCGCTTGCCTGGATTCTGAGAGAACCGGGTATCAGCGCTGCGCTCATTGGGGCCACTAAACCGGCACAAATCGAAGAAAATGTAAAAGCAGTCGACGTGACGCTGCAACTGGAGACATGCGCGGAAATTGAGCGGATTCTCAAGCAAGCAGAAGGTTTTGAACCTTTGCGTTAAGCGTTCACATGAGCCTCTGGAGAGAGGAACCATTAATAAAAAAGTCTCGCTCTTCCTGTGCGTAACAGAGAAGGGCGAGACTTTTAACTTGCTTCAAGCATGGCATAAATACCTGAAACCACACTAAATACAATCCCGCTTACTAAAACAAGGATTTGCTTCTTACTGAGATCCAGCGGATCAAAAAAGATAGGCAACAGCCATTTTAGGCTGATGACAGCCCATAAGCCCTCCAGTAACCCTAGCAGCAACACCTTTTGTCCCCAGTGAAACTTCATTTGCGGTGTTAGCGGACCTTCAAGAAACAGGTCACCTGAAGTGTGGAGATTCCAAGAAACAATAACTACGAATATAAAGAGAGTTAATAGAGTTGACATAATATAGGTGATATCTTTTTTAGCCTTTTTCGTGAGTTTCGGCGATCTTTTAAACTCAGGCAAGCCAATCAGGAAAAAGACGATTCCTACGATAATAGCCACGCCTACAGAGGAACCGAGTATGATATTGGCTACGATGCCGATGCCATTGATGATTAACAATAAAATAAGCTCTCCCCCTTTGGGGTAACGATGATAGTTATTTTATTGTACACATAGGAACGAAAATGCTCAAATATTTGGAAAAGCCCCAGCGCTTTCGCCTGGGGCTTTTTTTGCTTTTTGCCGATTACAATGCGGATTTAATGACCTTTTTATAATACAGGATGGATAGTATCCCGAAAATGGAATATAAGGCGGTGTACAGCACCATAACGATGATCATAGGCATCCAAATTTCGGTTCCAAATAGGAACCAGCCGGATTGGACGGCGAAATAGCTATGCGAAAGGCCAATCACTAATGGGATGCCGAAGTTAAAGAGTTGTTTTATTTTAATGCCTTTAAGCAGGTCGCTCTGTGTGAACCCTAACTTTCTTAACACGGTGTAATTGGCCTTTTCGTCTTCGCTCTCATCCATTTGCTTAAAGTAAAGGATGCAGCCTGATGTAATGAGAAAGGTCAATCCTAAAAAGCCAACTACAAACATGATCACTCCCATGTTCCGCTTCTGATTGCTGCTCATTTCAAGGCGTGATGTTTGTTGATCATTAAAATTCGCAGCTGTAAAGAGACGATTGGCTTCTTCCATTTGTTCTGCATTTATCATATCAATTCCGATATATAAGGATGACTTTTTTTGAATCCGAGGATTTGCATCCTTCTTTAACCGTTCAAAGATAGTTTCGTCTACAATGACAGTGGGTAGTCCCCCGGCTGTAAAATAGTAGGGAATCACGTACTCCTTTTTTAGACCCACATATTGTTGGTGTATGACTTCCTTATTTCCCTTCAAATCCAATGGACCTGAGTTTTTCAAGGACATGAATTTCTGTAACATATCATTATAGCCCGTTAAAACCGTTTGGCCTGGAGATACATCCGTACCCTCCACAGATAGGTCGCTTACGACAGGCAGCGTCATGGAATCCGTACCATCATTTAATTGCTCCATAGGAGTCTCCATAAATTGCGCTGTCTTCACACTGACTTGAATCACTTCAATTTTCTTTTCACGATACTTTATGTCATGCTCCTGAAGTAACGTTGTGAATTTCTCAGCATCCGGTACATTCGTCATGGCAAAATGGGAAGGTACATTGTCCTCAGCTGCTTGATCCGCAGAATAATAGGCGATATAGCTTAAGGAAAGTAAACCCATGGCAAGTGCTGATACAGTTGTAATAATGGTCAGCAATAAAGCATTGGATTTCATGCGGAACATAATGGACGAGAGAGACAGCACCTCATTAATGTTCAAATAGCCGCCTTTACTTTTTCTAATAATATTTGAAATAAAGCGGATAGATCCTTTATAAAAAAGGAGTGTTCCGATGATGACAGAGCCCAGGATAAACACCATAGCCATAAATAACTCATTCATGGATGTAAAGTCTCCACCAAACAATTTGGAAGAAACATAGTATCCTAAAGCGATGAATGAAACTCCAATGATCCCGATGATCATCTCATAGATAGATATTTTCTTGATTTTCCCTTCAGTGGTTGAGATTACTCTGAACAAAGACAAAATACTCTGTCTTTTGATAAAGGAATAATTCATGAGCATGATCAATAGGTAGATGATACCAAAAACGATGAGTGTTTGAGTCAATGCCTGGTTAGAAAAATATAAAGTGGCAATGGCTTCGACGCCCGTCGTCTTAAATAAAATCATGATTACTAATTTGGAAAAGGAAAATCCAACCCCAATTCCGATGAATAGTGAACTGAAGTATAGAATTAAGTTTTCAGCACTCAGGATGCGAAAAATTTTATTTTTAGTCATTCCGATCAATTGAAATAGGCCAATTTCTTTGCTGCGTCTTTTTACAAAGATATTATTAGCATACAAAAGGAAGATGCAGACAATAGCGACCAGTAAAACGGAAGCTGCCCGTATGGAAGCTGCACCTTTAACAGAACCCTTCACTTCGTCCATGGAGGGATCGTATTGTAATGTGACGAAAGCGAAATAGAGCGCAACACTGAAAATGAGAGCAAAAACATACAGGTAATAATTTTTCAGGTTTTTTTTCAAATTCTTTAGAATGAGCAGATTAATGTTCATATTGGACCCCGCCTAAGACCCCTTGGGTTTTCATGATATCCTGAAAGAAGCTTTGTCTTTCCTGCTCGCCTTTGTGAAGCTGCGTATACATCTGCCCATCCTTAATAAAAATGACTCGACTGCAATGACTGGCTGCGACAGGATCATGCGTGACCATAATAATGGTTGCCTTGCGTTTTTGGTTTAATTGGCCCAGCTTATTTAATAAATCGGAAGCCGATTTGGAATCCAGCGCACCCGTAGGTTCATCGGCAAAAATAATACTGGGCTCATGAATAAACGCTCTGGCCGCAGATGTACGCTGCTTCTGTCCACCCGAGATTTCATTGGGGTATTTGTCCTTGAGCTCATAAATTCCCAGTTCTGTAGCTACTTCCTGAAATTTTTGGTTGGCTTCTTTTTTAGGCGTTTTGGTGATGGATAAGGGTAAGAGAATGTTCTCCTTCACAGTTAGCGTATCCAGCAGATTATATTCTTGAAAAATAAAACCTAAATGCTGTTTGCGAAATTCAGCCAGTTGCTTTTCTTTCATTTTCGTCATTTCGATATCATTGATTTTAATGGAGCCTTGGCTCACCTTATCAATAGAGGAAAGAACATTCAGCAGTGTGGTTTTACCTGAACCGGAGGCTCCCATAATACTGACAAATTCCCCTTCTTCAATAAGGATATCTATTCCCTGCAAAACCTCCTGCATATTTAACTTATTACCGTAGCTTTTATGGATTTTATGGGCTTCTAAAATATTCACTTCGATGCACTCCTTATTGTTCTTGTAGCCTTATTATAAAAATAGAGCCGGTGTTTTTCCTTTGATTGGGCGAACAATACATAAAAGCATGTGACATCTCTGTCACATGCTCACCATGCTCACGAAATCATTTCGTTTGGGAAAAATTAAAGTGAAGGTTGTACCCACATTCGGTTTGGAGTGCACATCTATATGTATGAGCAAGGACTGTGCTGCCTTTTTCGTTAAATATAACCCCATACCCGTTGAAGTGTGATCAGAATGTTGGGTTGTGGAGGTAAAACCTTTCTCGAAAATACGGGGTATATCCTTCGGATCAATACCGCGCCCAAAGTCTTGGACCTCAAGCTGTATTCGATCCCTTTGTACATAGCTATGAATGATAATATCACTGGCATCGCTATATTTGATGGCATTGGTTAAGAGCTGTCTGATGATAAAAGCCAGCCATTTGGCATCACTTAGCACTTCCATGTGCTCCAATTGGATGTCAAAACCGATCCCTTTTTGGATGCACCATGACTGTAGTGCTTTGATTTCATTAAAAACCAGAGATTTTAAATTCACTTGCTCGACATATAGATCATTTTCAATAAAGGAAATGCGTTTGTGATGGAGCTGCTGATCCAGCAGTAAGTGGATTCGTAGCCATTCATAGGTTAACTGAGCTTTTAGGGGCTTATCGTCCAACCGCTCAATCATCAAATGCATGGTGGTCAAAGGTGTTTTTACCTCATGAATCCAGGATAACAATTCATCTTTTTCATGTTCAAGTGTCAATTGATTTTGCGAGATGCTCTGTTGTAACCGTTCGGTCTGGTCAGTGATTTTTTGTTCAATGATTTGCTCAAACGGACTCCCCGGTTCGCCTATACCCGTTAGTTCGAGAGGGCTCTCCCATTCTTCTAGTGTGGTAAAAAATCTGGTTTCCTTGGGATAGCGAATGATTAAAAAAACCAAGAAAATCATCATAGATAAGAAGACGATATAAAGAATCGGCGTTAACGGAATTGCTGCATCCACATAAGCAATGAACAGGATCAGGAATTGCTGACACACAAACAGTAGAATCCAGCTCCGCCTCTCTATAAGGTATTTTTTAATCATAGGCAGGTGCCTCTTCTGTAGCCATGTAGCCTTGCCCGACTTTCGTTTCAATGAAACGGCCCAAATCCAGCTCGTCCAATTTTTTGCGCAGGCGGTTCAAGTTGACGGTCAGGGTATTGTCGCTGACAAAACGTTCATCATCCCAGAGGCTTTTAATTAATTCCTCTCGTGCGACAATTTTATTTTTTTGTTCGATCAGCAGCTTCAAAATAAAAATCTCGTTCTTGGTTAATTCGATGGAGCCAGTCTCATTGGCTACTACATTTTTTTCATAATCGACCGTCGCTCCACGCCATGTTTTCAGGGTGACAGGTTCTGTATTGTAATTATATACGCGGCGAAGTGTCGCCTGTAATTTTGCAATGAGTACATCAAAATGAAACGGTTTTTGGATAAAATCATCCGCTCCAAGCTGCATCGACATCACCATATCCGTAGGATGATCTCGTGATGATAAGAAAAGGATGGGGACGTTAGAGTGGGATCGAATCATTCGACACCAATGAAACCCATCAAATTTCGGCAATTGAATATCTATCACGACCAGATCAGGCTTTATCGTTGTGAATTCCTGAATGACTTTATTAAAGTCCTGGATGCCATACACATCATAGTTCCACTGAGTTAACCGATCCTTCATTTCATGGAACAAAGTTTCATCATCTTCAATTAGTAAGATTTTGAACAACGATTTCACCACTTTTTACTTTTATTGGATTTTTGCAAACCCTTCTTATATAAAGTGTATAGCAAAAATTGTATATGTGCTACATGTGTGGATTCAACTTGATATTGCGATAATCTGCTGTTAATAGTTGAGGTTTATAGTTGGGTTTATATTGACTATCTCATATATGTTAAAGGATGGATGCAATGATGGGAATTCACACGTATTTTCGGTCGCTAAATGAGCTGGAAAGAATCATCCGTTGTCCCGGTAAGTTTAAATTCGAGGAACACAGCGTATCGGCACATTCTTGGAAAGTAGTACAATACGCTAAAACGCTGGCTGATATTGAAGAGAGAAATGGTGTCAGTATTGACTGGAAAAAGCTATACGAGATTACGAGCAGTCACGATTACGGGGAGATTTTTATTGGAGACATCAAAACGCCTGTTAAGCATTCCTCTAAGGAACTACGATTATTAATCCAGCAGGTCGAAGAAGGTATGATTGAGTATTTTATTGAAGAGAATATTCCCGAGGATTTTAAAGCTATTTTTCGCAAACAGCTAAGAGAGGGCAAAGATGATTCTGTAGAAGGTTTAATCCTTGAAGTTGCGGACAAGATGGATCAGGTGTACGAAGCATTTGCCGAACTACAGCGGGGAAATACTGAAAAAGAATTTATAGTCATGTATCGTAATGCGCTTGTGAAAATCAAGAATATTCAGTTACACTGCGTTGATTATTTTTTGGAAAATATCCTGCCCGATATGGTCAAGGAAGAAACGCCTTCATCCATTGATATCAAAAAGATTACGGAAGAGGCCTTAGCTCTGTAAATGAATTTCCCTACCGTCCAGAAGCTACTGAAGTGCTTCTGTTCATACATAATCATAGTTTTATTTAAAATAATGCAGGTTTTATGTGAAAATAAAAAAGCAATCAGGGCAGTTGATTGAACCTGCCCGATTGTTTTTTTAGGATTGGAGAAAACGGAGCTTATTTGGAAAATGGATTCGGGAAATTCGATTTCGTGGCAGAATATTGTTCCTTGGTGCTACCGATTCCAAGCTCACCATTTCTATTAAATCCCCAGGACCAGACCTTCCCATCGGCTGTCAAAGCATGGGAGTGGGTTCCTGCTGCACTGAATGCTACTACATCGGTTAGTGGCGTGTTTGTGTCATCTACAACTTGGGATGGGACTTTAACAGAAAATACATCGGTCCCGTCACCTACCTGCCCCTCATTATTGGTTCCCCAGCCCCAAAGAGTTCCATCATTTTTAAGTGCAAAAGTTTGAGTTTTGCCTGCTTTCAGTCTACTTACATTGGAAACATTGATCAATACGGGTGATCTTCTAAAAGTAGAGGTTCCATCCCCAAGCTTTCCTGAAGTATTGCTACCGGAAGCGTATACTTCTCCGCTGTTCGTTAGTACATAAATGCGGTCAGCTCCGGCAGTGAAATTTTTGATGTCATCAATTCGATATTGAACAGGGGTGAGCTGGTCTTCTTTATCATCCTGCCCCATTGCCCCATCATAACCACGCCCCCATACCCATAGCTGATTATCTTTGTCTAAGGCTGCCCCAAAGCTATCGCCAGCGTCAATGGCTACAATATTCTCCAAACCCTGTACCTGCACAGGCTTAACGGAAAAGGCGGAAGCTCCTTTTGTGCCAATGCCCAGTTGGCCAAAGTTGTTTTCTCCGTAGGCCCACACGGTTCCGTCATTTTTGAGGGCAAGTGTGAATTGACCACCCGCCCTCACTTCCTTCACATCATTAATATATTTGTTTTTAACAGGCTCATTTACAAAACCCTTTTTAATCCCTGTTCCTAGCTCCCCGTAACCTGCAAAGCCCCAAGACCAGATGGTTCCGTCTTTTTTGAGCAAGGTGGAATGCAGAGCACCGGCATCAATCATAGCGATATCAGATACATGAGCCTGCATCGGACTTGTTTTATTATTCCCTCCGCCAGCGCCCACGCCGAGCTTGCCATTACCGTTACTTCCCGTTGCATAAAATGAAGATCCATCTTCCATGGCCAGGAAAGCGTTAGTGGTCCCTGCCGAGAGCAAATGATCGTAATTTACAGTAGAATCAGCGCTTGCCGTAATAGAGCTTCCTACTAAAAGTGTTGATGCAGCGAGGACTGCTAAACCGAGTTTTTTTAACATATAATTGCACACCTTTCAGAATGTAATAGATAAATACAGATTAAAGCAACCAAATTGTTCCTGTTTGCGTCTTAATAATGAACATATTCTTTAAACCAGATTCGGGAGGATCACTTATGAAAAATAGAGCTTCTGCTCTTGTTTTTGCCTTGCTTGCGGCAGCTTTACTGCCTGCATGTTCTACAAAAGAATCGGCTACGCCGGTTAACAAATCTAATGGGGCGGTGGTTCAATCTATTTTTGACTTGGATCGTCTGGAAAGTACAACAGTATATACAGGGCGTGCCAAGATCGAAAGTATTGAAAGGATTGAAAAAGAAGTAGAACAACCCTTAGCAGCCCCTACCATGGACTATTTGATCCGATTTGAACGGCCTGTTCAATTTGCTAAAGAACTACCCCAAAGTGATGATCCAACGGAAAAACCTATCCAATCAGTCTATATATCTATCCCAGATACACATATTTATAAGCAGATGGATGGTCAGCGGAGGCAATTAATCAATCCAGCACAATTACAAGCGGGGCAACCGATTGAAGTTTCTTATCTGTACCCTGTAACACCTGTTTTCCTGGCATTGGAAATCGTTGTGCTGGATGATTTATAGAGGAGGCCGATAAGGCCTCCTTACTCCTATACAAGCACGTTATATCATAGGGCTTAGGTGATATTAATGAGTTTTACCATGTTGTAGATATAACGTGTTTGCTCATACTTAACCATAGTGCCTGCAGAGTTTTTAACTTGAATACCGGAGGAGCCTCCACCATCAAGAAGAATGGCTTCAAAGCAATCCTGTTTAATAAAATAATTGCGAAGTTGTTTTAGCGTTGCACTTTCATGAACGACCAGGTAGACCTGCCAAACATTATTTACGACTTTGAAGCCCAGGCCAGTTCGACCGGTGGAATCGGTGTATCGCAACGTTCCGTTCAAATCAAATTTTTCAATATCTTTTAAATCCTTAAGCCATGCTTCTTCCTCTTTCTTCAGCGACAAGCTGCCGCCGCTAATAATAGACTTATACGCAACTGAAGTCCCCATTTGTTTTTTGAGATCCGTTACGCTTGAAGCACGGACAATTCCCATTTTTGTTTTGTTGCTATCTGTGTAGATAAATGCCGTACCACGGCTATTCCCTTTGGCATTCGCCTTAGTATCATGGGTATTATTAGGTGTGACCGCGATAGACAAACACTCGGTCGGCGCCTTTGTTGTGCTGATTGGGTTAAAGAAGCCCCCATTAATCCCGTAATCGGTTTGCTGTGTGATCCGGCTTCGAATATTTTTATTTTGAATATTCGAAGCTGGCGTGATGATAACATGGAAACCATCGGACGTTTTGGTGTAAGAGTAGTTTGCTGGCATGTTAAACCTCCAATTGGATTATTTTGAAACCGAATCTCGCGCGATAATTCGTTTCTCATATATATAGGAAATTTACAGCTGCCTCTTACAACCCGGAAATCAATTTTTTAAAAAAAATTTTGAAATAGCATATACAAGACAATGCTTGACTTCAAGTTAACTTTAAGTAGTAACATACGGGATGTGACGTAGTGATTAGGAAATGCGATGACTATTCTGATAATTTAGGAGTGATAGAAATTGAAAAAGAAACAACTGGGTAACAGCGACCTTCAAGTATCTGCACTGGGTCTGGGCTGCATGGGAATGTCCGAATATTACGGTGAGTTGAATGATCAGGAGTCGATCAAAACGCTTCATCGTGCGCTGGAGCTAGGGATAAACTTCTGGGATACTGCCGATGTCTACGGTGTGGGGAAAAATGAAAAACTGATTAGCCAAGTCCTGCGGAGCCACCGTGACGAAGTCGTATTGGCTACTAAATTTTCCATTATGCGTGGGGAAGATGGCGCATTTATGGGTGTAAGTGGTCGTCCTGAATATGTAAAAGAGGCATGTGACCGCAGCCTGCAAAGACTGGGTGTAGATGTGATTGATTTGTACTACCAGCACCGTGTCGATCCGAATGTACCTATCGAGGAAACGGTGGGTGCGATGAGTGACTTGGTTCAGGCGGGAAAAGTCCGCTATTTGGGGCTGTCCGAAGCTTCTCCTGGGCTCATTCGACGCGCTCACAAGGTACATCCGATTACAGCGCTGCAAACGGAATACTCCTTATGGAGCCGGGAAGCGGAAGATGAAGTTATACCGACGTGTAAGGAGCTGGGCATCGAATTTGTGGCCTACAGTCCACTGGGCCGCGGATTTTTGAGCGGGCAAATTCAGAAATTTGATGATTTTGCAGAAGATGATTTCCGTCGCTCGGTGCCACGTTTCCAACCTGAGAATTTCCAGAAAAATCTGGACCTCGTGCAGCATGTTAAGGACCTTGCTGCCCAAAAAGGGGTCAAACCTTCTCAACTGGCGTTGGCATGGCTGCTTGCGCAAGAGGGCATTGTACCGATTCCAGGAACCAAACGGGTTACGTATTTAGAGGAAAATGCAGGTTCCATCGATGTTGTTTTATCCACACAGGAAATGGAAGCTATTAACGCAATCATTCCAAAAGGGATGGCAGCAGGCCTTCGTTATCCTGCAGAGCGGATGCCGAATTGGCAAGCTGAATAATTAAGATAGCATATTAATCCCAAAACAAAAGCCGTCCTTTACGCGGATCGGCGCGAAAGGCGGCTTTGTGGGTTTACATATACAGTTAAGGACGTGGCTTGAAAATGCCGAAAGGACGTCCAACGGGCAGGAATGTACGGCCAAAATGAGCATTCAGAACGGCAGCTCCTGTACCGTACAGTGAGAGTAGACCAATGCCCATTTCAGCATAAGCGGCGATGGTATGGAATATCTCTGGTGCAACGCCGAATGCATCGAAGCTAAGACCGAGGAACAGAAAATCAATCAACACAAAAATAAAGAATAGAACCTTATGCGTCTCCATCGCTCCAATGGTCATGAAGAGCGTAAAGATGAGATAGCCCGCAAAGGCAAAGCCAAGCTGCTTGCCGTCTACAGCAGACGCCAGCTCTGAGCCGAATACCCCCATTTTGATCATCCAGCTACTAGCTACGGCTAACCAGAAGAAGGCGTAAGCACCAAAAGCCGTCATACCAAAGGTGTTGTTATGTTTTGCATCCTGAATGGAGGCAAACAACTGTGCAAAGGCACCAAGGAAGATAGCCCAAGGGATGATGAAGCTTAGGCCTTCGGTGAGACCAAGCTTTTGGGATGAAGCCACAAGCGTTACAATAGCCAAGCCAAACAGGCCGATCGCACTCGGATCGGCCGTTATGATTTTTACGTTAGAATGAGATTCATTTTGCATGAAAAAATAGAAGCCTCCAATAATGTTCAAGTACGCGTCAATCTGCCGATGCCAGAATCACACTGACATATTGTAACGGAAACCGACGTACTCGCATAGTAGGTAATTCATAAAATTTCTACCGATTGCGGTTGCCTGTATTTTAGTTGATTTAATTACATAATTACCCTTTGTACTTTGGGTTGAAATGGGTTTTATTTCAATCCTCGAGTATCTTTGTTTAGGGGATGGGCAAGGATTATTAAATGGTGTTACATCGGGATTTGTGATAATATTTACACCTATATAGAATGAGGAAGTGACATAGTGATTAATATAACAATTCCAACTCCGGATATCACAATTACCAAACAGGTTAACCCTGAGCTCAGCCATATTTACGGATTTACCGACTTTCACCTGATCCCTAGAGATAAGGCTGGTATCTTTATGTTCTACAACACACAGGAGGAATTGCTGTTCGTTGGTAAAGCAAGAAAGCTGAGACAAAGAATCAAAAAGCATTTTGAAGATACCGTATCGCCGATCAAGGACAAGCGGAACGAAGTAGCGATTATTGAGGTTTGTATTGTGGAAGATGCGGTAGAGCGAGAAATCTATGAAACCTACATCATCAATTCACAAAAGGCTAAATATAACGTCGAAAAAGTGTTTTTTAAGTAATGAAGTAACTTCCGTATGAAAAAAAAGAGCAATAAGTCGCAGTGACTGTACTGCCCTTATTGCTTTTTTGTATTTCTGCATTTTAGATCCTTCCAGAGAGGGGCTGTGGTATGAACAAAACAGATCGTTTGCTAGCGGTCTTGCTAGAGTTGCAGCGTAAGGATATTTTACGAGCCGAGGATTTGGCAGCCATATTCGAAACGAGTGTGAGGACCATCTATCGGGATATTCAGGCTCTAAGTGAATCGGGCGTACCGATTGTAGGAGCACCGGGCATTGGATATTCCTTGATGGAGGGGTACTTCCTGCCCCCCTTGAGCTTTACCGCAGAAGAGGCTGTGGCGTTGCTAATCGGAACGGATTTTGTCGAACAAAAATTTGATACAGACTACGGTATCAAGGCGCAAACCTCCCGCAGGAAGATTGAAGCCATATTACCGGAGAGCGTTCGCAGGGAAGTCTCCCGGGTGCGTACGACCATCAGATTGCTCGCGGTGGGTGAAGGGGCAAACCATAGCGAGAAAACCTGTTTGGAAACGCTGCGTTTCGCTGTATTGGAAAAACGGAAAGTACAGTTTGGCTACTCCAAAAGAATGCCAGAAGCTGACGGGAATCGTCAAAGTGTGCGTGTGGTCGCACCTTATGGTCTTGTACTGCTCCGTGGTTCTTGGGTGTTAATTGGGCAATGCGAATTGCGGCAGCAGCTTCGCCATTTCCGTCTGTCACGTATGGACAAGCTTATCGTGCTGGAGGACAGGTTTCAGTTACCTGTCGATTTTCATTTGCAGGATTACAAGCAAACCGATGACCGTCATGTAACTGTTCGCATATTAGCACGTTCAGATATTGCAGATAAGGTGAAGGAAGCGAACAACTTTTATATGGAGGCCATAGAGGAGCGTACAGATGGACTGCATATACTCTTCCGCGTCAGACAGCCGGAGGAATTACTGCAATGGGTACTTGGGTGGGGTGCGGATATGGTTGTGCTGGAGCCTGAGTCGCTTCGGGAGCGGATACGTACGGAAGTGGAAAAAATGTTGAAATGCTACTGACATAATGCTGTCAGTAGCATTTTTATATAGTAAAGCTACTTTGATAGAGAGGAGCAATTACAATATATGAATACAAGTGAAACATTGCAGCGTTTTGAAGAAACGGCACAACACTATCTTCTTGAATTGGACAGCTTCAGCTTGGAGCAATTGCAGTACACACCGCAGGAGGACGAATGGTCACTTGGACAAATGTACCTTCATTTGGTGAACTCTGCTTTGTATATGCATCTTAAGAACATTGATGTTTGTCTACAGCCAAATGGGGAGACAGGAGTTAAAACGGAGGCAGGTACGGCCATTTTTAATCTGGGGAGCTTTCCGCCAATGCGTATCCAAGTTCCACCATCCCCACAGTACACTCCCCAACAACCCACTAGCAAAGAAGAAATTGTGGAGGGATTAAACGTCGTGATCCGCAAGATGAGAGAGATTGAGCCGACCGTTGGGAAATCAACAGGGTCGTCTACCGTCTCTCATCCCAGATTCGGCGCGCTGAATGCTGGAGAGTGGTTTTCGCTCATCGAGATGCATTATCGTCATCATCTTTTGCAGAAGGAGCGCTTGAAGCACGCAATAGCCGATTAATCGTCTCCCGACGCAGCCCAATAAACTGGCCGATTTCCTCCTGCGTCAGCACGTCCGTTAACGTGGCGGGTGCGATGTAGGAGTGGAACCAGCGTTGGAGCTTCCGAAGCTTCTCGGCAGGTGACACCTCGGTGAGTTGGTCAATTCGTTGCTGCATCATGCGCAACTTGTCCTGTAGCTGCAAAGCGATAGCCCGACATTGAGCCGGATCTTGCTCCAGCGCCTGATACCATTCTTTTTGCGACAGAACCTCGACCTCAGAGGTTACTAACGCCACCGCTGTACCATAATAAGGATTGGGGCTGATCAGGGAGTGGTGCGGGATGATTTCATCGGGCACAATCACATTAACTAAAATTTGCGAGCCGTCTTCATGGACTCGGACAATTTTTAACAAGCCGCTCTTTAAGTGATATAAAGGGCCGGATTCTCCTTGTCGAAATAAGGTCTCGCCTTTGTGTAATATCATGAACGTAAACAGCCTCCATTCCATGTATTCCAGCTTTTAGATGAACCCGCCATTGACGCGGATCGTTTGCCCGGTAACCCACTGTGATTTGGCGCTGACCAGGAACTCAATCACATCAGCGATATCTTCCGGTTCGCCGAGCCGACCCATAGCATTCATTTTTTTCATGCCTTCGATTTGCTGCTCAGTTTTTCCTGCTTGGAAAAGCTCGGTGTTCACAGGACCGGGAGCCACAGCGTTGATCGTAATTTGCTTGCTTCCGAACTCTTTGGCTAGCTGACGGGTAAATTGCTCCACTGCACCCTTGGTACCTGCATATACGCTATAGGCCGGGAACATTTGTCCGATCACGGATGTGGACAGGTTCACGATTCTTCCGTAGTTCTCCATATATTTCATGGCTTGCTGACAGGCAAAGAAGGTGCCTTTTACATTCAGTGCGAATTGTTGGTCAAAATCTGCTTCGGTTACCTCAGCCAGAGGTTGGGTGATCATCAGCCCAGCGTTGTTAACCAGAATATCCACTTTACCGAACTCAGCAATCGTATTTGTAAATAATGCTTCAATATCACTCATTTTGCCCAGATCAGCGTGAAGTGCTATGGCTTTGCCGCCTTTTTGAATAATGCTCTCCATGACTTCTTGGGCTTTGTCCGGACTGCTGGCATAATTGATGACTACATTAGCGCCCAGATCAGCCAGTTGCTCGGCAATGGCACGTCCAATCCCTCTGGAGGACCCGGTAATAATTGCTGTTTTTCCGTCCAAATGCTTCATATGTGCTTTGTCCTTCTTTCCATATCTATTTTAAGTGATTCCTTTTTCTAAAAGCATCCATACATCCGAAAATTCCTGATTAATCACGGGACTTTTCCATTCGTAAGCATGAGCGGGATGATGAAAACGGGCTGTGGCATAGAAAAGGGTACGCGCCAGTTGGGCTGGCTGATCCGATGTGATGTCCCCGCGTGCAATGATATCAGCGAGCTGATCCACAATGTGGGCGATATGCTGGTCGATTAAATCAGCGGCTTGCTCGGTGACCCTCGTATACATCTCAAACATTTCCTTGTCGTCGCGGGCATAATACTGCTTAAGTTCGACCAAGGTCTGTATATATCGTTTTAAATGTGGCGCTCCCAGTATAGATGAATTCTGACAGACCTCCGTTAACGGGCCAATAATCTTTTCATTCAGCCATTTTTCGGTCACACCTTCTAGAAGCTCGGCTTTACTTTTAAAGTGTCGGTAAATGCTGCCATGACTTACTCCCAGTACTTTGGCAACATCGGTCACGGAGGTTTTGGCCACACCAAAACGTCTAAGGGTGTCTTCTGTAGCGATGAGAATCTGTTCCTTGGTTAACACATCTGAGGATTTTTCCATAGGGACACGGTCAAGTGCCGTGTGAGTCACCTCCTTGAAGTCAGGATAACACAAAGAGTATCAAATGACAAATATTCATTTTTGTCATTTGATACTCTTTTTTTTAAGAATCCAAAGAAGTGAACGGAAAAATTACAATAGCGATTCGATGACAGGATCAATGGCACAGGGCTCGGTTGTTACTTCAAACCTTCCTTTTACATGGCCATCGCGATCGACCAAGAATTTAGAAAAGTTCCACTTGATACCGTCGCCAGCGTATATTTCTGGATACTTATCCCGCAGGAAATCCTCCATCCATTGACCGTCTTTGGTCTGGGTATCGAAGCCTTGAAACGGTGCCTGTTGGGTCAGATATTGAAATAAAGGATGAGGAGATGAGCCTCTTACATCCGTCTTCTCAAATAGCGGGAAGGTTACTCCATGGTTAATTTGACAGAATCCCTGAACCTCCGAATTGCTACCCGGCTCTTTTTCATTGAATTGGTTACAAGGAAACGCAAGGATTTCAAAACCTTGTTCCCTCCGTCTTTCGTAGAGCTTCTGCAGATCAGCGAATTGACTGGAGAAGCTACACTTGCTGGCTGTGTTTACAATGAGGAGAACCTTTCCTCTGTAGTCTGAGAATTCAATCGGTTTCCCGTTAATTGAGGTTGCCTGAAAATCATAAATAGACATATTAACGTTCCTCCTCACGTTATTTTTTAATACATCATATATCCAGAATTGTTATTGGTCTAATATATTATTGGAATCAACTTTATAGGTATTTACAATAACTTCGTCATGCATAGAACACATTGTCCATTTCTCTCTTGAAATCAAAGAAGACTCGCCTTAAAGAAAGTAGGAGATTTGCCTCTTTCATAGCAAACTGTGGCATTCGCCGTTACCAAGATAGAATATAGATGCATATTCATGTAATGTGTGCAAAAACCCAACAGAATCGAGGGATATTCGTGCCCATTGGAAAGATGATTCAATACAAGGAAATGCGACAACATCCCATTTTACGTTCTCACTTGCCCGAAACCCGCTGGATCAGTAATGCAAGGACTTTACGGATGCTGGATACCTATCGCACAGTCTTTATCAAGCCTAATTATGGGAGTGGAGGAACTGGCATCATACGTGCGAAAAAGCTGGGGAGGAAATATGAGGTTCGTTGTGGCTCCAGTCGCAGAGTCGTTAGATCCCACGCCGTAAGAAGAGCAGTTAGAACCTATCGGAGACCTCATCGCCGTTATTTGGTACAGCAAGGACTTAAGTTAGCCAAGTACAAAGGTTCCATTTTTGATGCCAGAGTGTATATGCAGAAGCCGGAATCGGAATGGGTCATTTCAGGAATAACCGGCCGTGTCGCTGCACCTCGAAAAGTCGTTACCAACTATCGGAAGGGAGGACATGCGGCGCCGTTGTCCAAAGTGCTTTTAAGGGTCTTTGAAAATGACAGAACAAAAATGAAAGAGATTCTGGACCAGATCACCGAGCTTTCTAGAATCATTGCCGACACGATAGATAAAAATCATCCGGTTCGCGAGCTGGGCATCGATCTTGCTATTGAAAAGAGCGGTCAAATCTGGATTATCGAGGCCAATCCGCATCCCGGACATATGTTGTTCAGGCAGCTCCCCAATCACAAGATGATTCGCAACATTTTGAGAAACAAACGTCGTATTCATCACTAGGATAAAGTTTGCGAAAACATTCATTGATAAGAAAAGAGGAGAACGCCCAAGCAAAGATGCGGGAGTGTTCTCCGTTTTTTTTGTTAAATGACTGACGGATTTAGGACGAAGCTTTTATGTTAAAATGTGTCCGCCATCCACATGAAGGACTGTTCCGGTCACAAACTGATTTTGAATCAAATAAATTACACCTCGTGCAACATCCTCCGCAAGTCCAACTCGCTTCACGGGAAGCTTATGCGCGACCGTATCATAGAATTGATTGCGCGTATTTTCAGGCATTTTGCTGCGTGAAGGTGTATCAATAATGCCGGGTGAGACGACATTCACGCGGATGGGAGAAAGCTCTAACGCCAAGGTTTGACCAAGATTCGAAACCGCTGCATTCACAGCACCGAGCGCAGAGGAGCCAATCATCGGCTTGTATGCCACCACTCCTGAAAATAAGGTAATGGAACCCTCGGTTGAAAGTTGGGAAGCTCCGTATTTAGCTGCATAATACTGGCCCCAAAATTTATTTTCGAATAGCTTGCGGGCTTGATCCGTCTCCAACTGAAGGAATGACCCACCTGAGGTTTCTGCCGCGCTAACGATAAGATGGTCATAGGGGCCGACTTTTCCGAAGAAAGATTTTACCTGCTGCTCATCTGACGTGTCCAGCACATATATTGCAGCACGAGGGCCCAGCATTTCTTTGGCTTTGTGCAATTTATCCTCCGAGCGGCTGGCGATTACCACTTCCGCTCCAAGCGAAATGACTTGCTTAGCTGTTTCTAAACCAATACCTGAGCTTCCACCAATAATGACAATCTTTTGGTTTTGCAAATGGATTCCCTCCTAGTGTTCATCTGGTTTTGTTAATCATGTAATACGGCTTGTAGCTGTACATTGTTTTCCTCCTCGTATTAGAGAAAACATGATTTGCTACAGCGATATTGTATACGTAGTAAGTTTATTTAGGGAAGTAGTGATATTTAATTCATATAGTTTCCTTAAGGGAACTATTGTGATACTATTGGATTTAACAGATGTTTTTTGGAGGAGTTCCTATGCACGCTCAAGAACCTATTGAATTGACCAAAGGAATACCAGGCAAGCCGTGTCCTATTGCCCAAACACTTGATTTGATCGGAACGAAATGGACTTTTTTAATCATCCGTGACCTTCTTATCGAAGGAACACTGAGATTCAGCCAACTTCAGAAATCCATGAAGGGGATTAGTCCCAAAACGCTTTCCCTACGCCTGAAGGAACTTGAAGATAACGGCCTGTTAGAAAGAAAGGTATATGCCGAGGTTCCCCCGCGTGTTGAATATTCGTTAACGGAAAAAGGGAAGCGACTGGAAGGTGTTTTTATTGAGCTGAAGAGATTTGGCTTAGATTTAAAAGCAGATCATTGAGGGATATGACTGCAACATTCCAAGGTATCGTTGAGATGAACGATGCCTATTTCTTATATATAAGGAAGCGTTTACTATAAAGTTCACAGAAAGTTCACTTATGTGGAGGTTTTGACTATTTATATAATTACCAAGGTACACAGAAGGGATGATGGAATTGCCAACAACGAAGAAAGAAGATTTTTATTTTGGTTTAATGATGTGCTTGGGGATGGTCGTATTCATGACATTTTATAATCTATATACAAATGACTTGATTGGCACAATATCTCTAAAAGTAATGTTTCTTCAATTTATTTTATGTTTTATCATTGCTTTCGTATTGGAATTATTTATTGTCGGCCCACTAGCAAAGAAAATAGCCTTCTCATTACCATACGACAAATCTAAAAAGGTATTTGTGATTCTGTCCCTCTCATGCTGTATGGTCATTGGAATGGTTATCTGTATGTCACTTTATGGATTGGGGACGGCTTACTTTTTTAATGGTCTTTCGGGAGAGTCATTATTTAAAAATTACTTGTCTTTAGTTTTTAAGAATTTTATTTTTGCTTTCCCTCTGCAGCTCTTAATTGTAGGGCCGCTTGTTCGGTACTTATTTGTTAAATTCGTGAAAGGTACACGAATTGCGGTATCTCTAAGCTAAAACGTAGTCAACGACGGTATACGATAATACGATAGCTCAAAAGCCGCCTTCTGTTTGAGAAGGCGGCTTGTTTTTACGCAGAAGTCCCAGTATCTTTACAGTGTTTGTCCGCTGTCCACCGTAATGATCTGGCCTGTCATGGCTTCCTGTTCCAAAGCAGAGCAGATCATGCTGGCAATATCCTCGGGTGTAGAAATGCGCTGTAGGAGCAAATGAGGAAACAGTTGCTTCATTTGTTCTTCCCTGCCTGCCCACCATCTTGTCGCTACGGCTCCCGGCACGATGCAATTAACGCGAATATCCGGTGCCAATGCTCGTGCTAAAGATTTGGTCAGCCCGTGGACGGCCGCTTTGGATACCGCATAGGGAAGCGAGGAACCCAGCCCTGTTTGCCCTGCTATACTTCCCAGATTGACGATAGCTCCTTGTTTACTACGCTTCATAAAAGGAGCTACGGCTCTGGCACAGTAAAACATGCCTTTTACATTTACATCAAATAGATCATCCCATACCTCTTCCGTGGCTGCCTCCAGATCATCCATAGGAATGTGATGTGTAATGCTAGCGTTATTCACGAGTATATCAATCGTACCGAATTGCTGGACAATCTGGTTTACCATAATTCGAACTTCCTGATCTCGGGAAACATCTGCCTGTAATGCGATAGCACGTCCGCCCTTTTCAAGGATCATACGTACAGTTTCCTCAGCATCGTTTTTAGAGCGGGAATAGTTTACGACTACCGTAGCTTTTCGATCTGCCAAGGCCATACATACGGCTCTCCCAATTCCTGTACCTCCACCTGTAACCAGTGCTACTTTTTGATGTAAATCCATATATATTCGCTCCTTCCCATCCAGTTCATCTTGCGTCTGAAAAATAATATGATCTGATATGTATCATTGTAGAGGATGCACTGTATTCTGTATAATTGAATTAACTGAATTTACAATTCAATAAAATTGAATTAATTGTGCATATAGGAGTTTGAGAATGGACATTAAAACACTCAAAACATTTCAAATGATTGTGAATTACGGGAGTTTTATTCGTGCAGCAGAAGAGTTGAATTATGCACAATCTACCGTGACGATGCAAATACAGAAGCTGGAGTCCGATATGGGAATTCAACTGATCGAACGGGGCAAGAAAATAAAGTTAACTGAAGCGGGCAGGATGTTTTACGAGCAAAGTCTACATATTGTAAAGGATATGGAGCAATTGCAGGAAAATATGGACAATCTGCAAAGAGGAACCGCAGGCGACCTTCGTATAGGAGTGACCGAACCGACTGCCAGTTACCGACTACCAGGAATTTTAAAACGATTCTTAACCCATTATCCGAACATTCGGGTTTCTGTTGAGTTTGGGAATACTCCTACTCTAAGCGAGCGTGTTCTCAAGGGGGATATTAATTTAGCGCTGTGCTCCGCACCGGATTTGGGCACAGAGCTATATTTTGAACCGTTATTTAGGGAGAGATTTGTAGTATTAATGCCTGAAAATCACCCGCTTGCGCAAAAAGAAAAGATTGGGCCGGAGGATTTACAGGGGGAGCGGTTGCTTATTACGTCGGCCACCTGCCCATATCGTCGCAAACTTGAAATGGTCATGAAGGAATATGGAATAACCACGTTAAACACGATGGAAATTGGCAGCATGACGGCTCTGAAATTTTATGTGGAGAGCGATTTAGGTATTGCACTTGTGCCACAAATTCTGGTCAGTTCTGTCCCGACAGGAACAGCGGTGAGGGAGTTAAGCGACAGCCTGATCGATATGACCTTCGGCCTTCTTTGCAAAGCAACAGACTATCCGCTAAAGCCGGCAGGTTCAAGGCTATATTCTGTGTTGAAGCAGGAGCTTGGGGAGTTGCATGGGAGCATTAAGCTAGAGTAGCGAGTATGCAGGGAATTGTGTTTTCTGTCACCTTATGATGTAAATGCAATACGGTATAAAACCGACTGCAATAGGCAGTCGGTTCGTTTGTTTACTTTTTCTTAATCGGAATCCAAACTTCACTTCGGTAGTCTTCAGCATGTGAATCGCCCATAGTATACACTTCCAGTTCCGGGCCGCCTGAATGCTCATAATTACTGGCAGGGAACCATTCCTGAAAGATTCTTTGCCATACTTTTTGGATCGAGTGAGGCATAGGGCCGATGGATGTAAACACTGCCCAGGTTGAAGCCGGAATGATTCTGGATTCCAGCCCATTCGCGGTCGCTACGTCTTCGCTGCCTTCTGCGGCAATCAGGTACGTGAATTTCTCCTCTCCATGTTTGAAATCCAAACAAATACCGAGGATATCGTCGCCTGTCCCCAAGGCATGAATCCGATCCGATGTACCATCCGCATTCAGTTCGTTCCAGAATTTTGGGATTTCTCGAAGATTATCGCCGTTCTTAGTGGTGACTTGAATGGACTTGCCAATGACCGTAAAGGCCGCTTTCTCTACAATTTTGTAATCCATTTCCTGATCTCCCTTCAACGATAGATGGAAGGTGATGCGTGGAAAGGCTTTCAGGTTTACCCCAGGGCTTCTGGCCTCAGAGGGAGAAATACCGTGTACCTTTCGGAACGCTTTAGAAAAAGATTCGGGGGAATCATATCCGTATTTGAACGCTACATCCAGCACCTTGGCGGAAGAAAGACTCAATTCCTGAGCAGCCAAGGTCAATCGACGTTTGCGCACATATTCTGCAACCGTGACGCCGGTTAGCATATGAAACATACGCTGAAAATGGAAAGGAGACGAGTAGGCTGCCTTTGCAATTTCATCGATATCAAGGGGCTGCTGCATTCTCTCTTCCATCAGATCCAGTGCGTTCTTGATCCGAAGCAACCATTCCAACCGCATCACCTTCCTTAGTTGTAATCATATCATTAGGAGTATCTGTAATCCTGTCTTTGCGTGCTCTTGTTGAACAGGTTCTGTCGCCTAGTTTAATGTGGCTTGTACTTTGTTTCAAGATATAATTTCACGCTAAAATTTTGGAGAAACAATGTCCTGCCCCCTTGTGTTCATAATTAAAATTTGGGACAATGAAAGAGGCGTTTAAATAGCGCAGATTGCTTAAACATGCTATGATGCAATGATGGTTGAGACGAATGGTGCGTGCTTAGTTTCATATAGAGGAAGACGAATTTGAATGTTTTGAAAAGAGGATCGAACATGAAAAAAGAATCCATTTATGGATTAACGCTAGATCAATTGACAGCATGGCTCATCGAGCATGGACATAAGAAATCTCGGGCATTGCAGGTATGGGACGCATTGTACCGGAAGCGGGTTACTGATTTTGCAGCGATGGCAGAGGTTCATGAGGATTGTACTCGCCTGTTGACCGAGCACTTTTCCATAGAAACACTTGAAGAACACGTGAAGCAACAGTCAGCAGACGGGACGGTCAAGTTCTTGTTCCGGCTTCAGGATGGTAATTTGATTGAGACGGTATTGATGCGGCATAAGTTTGGCTTATCCGTATGTGTGACTACGCAGGTAGGATGTAACATTGGGTGCAGCTTCTGTGCGAGCGGATTGTTGAAGAAGAGCCGTGACCTGTCCAGCGGTGAAATTGTAGAGCAAATTATGAAGGTCCAGCTGTATCTAGATCAGGAACGTCCGGGGGACCAGGTCAGTCATGTTGTTGTGATGGGAATTGGCGAACCGTTTGATAACTTCGTGAACCTGTCCGATTTCATTCGGGTCATTAAGGATCACAAAGGGCTAGCGATTGGGCCGCGGCATATTACCGTTTCCACAAGTGGATTGGCTGATAAAATCATTGAGTTTGCAGATTCCGACCTACATGTCAATCTGGCAATCTCCCTCCACGCTCCGAATAATGAGATTCGTACTCGCATTATGAAGATCAACCGGGCGATTCCGATTGAGAAACTAATGCAGGCGATTGATTATTATTTGGACAAAACAAATCGTCGGATTACGCTGGAGTACATCTTGCTGAAGGATGTTAATGACGGTAAGGAGCATGCGCTCGAACTGGCTGAGCTGGTGGGCCATCGCCGTAATCTGGCCAATGTAAACCTGATTCCGTACAATCCGGTGGATGAGCATAGTCAATACCAGCGGAGTGAGTCGGAGTCGATTACTGGCTTCTATGATGTTCTGAAAAAACAAGGCATTAGCTGTAGTGTTCGGCTGGAGCATGGAGTCGATATTGACGCAGCCTGCGGACAGCTACGCAGCAAGCAAATCCGCAAGGATGCCAAGGGTAGCCGCAATGCGGAGCGCGAAGCCATTAGTTAAATTCACAAGCGTACTCTCTAACAGGAGTACGCTTTTTTATATCACGAGCCGCAGGGCGAAACGTTACCCGAAAATGTGAAAATAGTCACGTAATAGTTGCTGCTTTTACGTTATAGTGAGTGGTTAGTGGAGGGGTTATATGGCTAACGTAATTTCGAATGTGGCGCTCGTACCGGGCATCTATGTGATGAAAATAGAGGGAAAGTTTAAAGGGAACATGGGGCAGTTTTACATGCTGCGCAGCGGGACAGGTTACCCACTGCTGCCCAGACCCATCAGCATTTATGATATCGGGGAAGAGAGTATTTCCTTTTTGTACCGGGTTGTTGGAGAGGGGACAAATTTGTTTTCCCAATTACAGCCTGGTCAGGAGATTCATTTAGAAGGACCTTTCGGAAACAGTTTTCCGCAGGTAGAGGGTAGTTTGGCTTTGATCGGCGGTGGCATGGGTACAGCTCCGTTGTTGTTGGCTGCAAAGTATTACACGCATGCGCACGTTTATTTGGGGTTTGCACAGCAAGCCTTCGGGGTTGAAGCGTTCGAAGCTGTGGCGGCATCTGTGCAGGTCAAGGTAGGGGGAAGCATCGTCGAACAGGTCGATCCGACGCTCTATGCAAATATGTTCTCCTGCGGACCAACTCCGATGTTGCAAGCACTCGCCATGAAAACGGTGGATACGTCATCCCGTTTATATATTTCAACTGAAAGACACATGGCCTGTGGTATTGGCGCATGTTTGGGCTGTACGATGCGTACCCGTGGAGGCAATCGTAGGGTATGTAAAGAAGGGCCTGTATTCCCGGTGGAGGAGGTGGAGTTCGATGATCTCCATGGCGTGTAATATTGCGGGTGTACCGTTCAAGAACCCGATCATCATGGCTTCCGGTACGTTTGGATTCGGACGTGAGTATGCGGAATTTTATTCTCCTGAATTATTGGGTGGTATCGTCGGCAAGGGACTGACCCTGCATCCGAAGGCTGGTAATACAGGATCACGAATACATGAGACAGCATCGGGTATGCTCAATAGTGTGGGGCTGGAGAATCCGGGTATTGCCGCCTTTTTGAAGGATGAGCTGGATGACATGACTCACTGGAACACGGCTGTTATTGCCAACGTGGGCGGTTCCAATCTGGAGGAATATGTTCAGGCCGTAGCGATGATTACGGAAAACGCGCAAAAACGACGCACGATGAACCGCAGAGGCGTTGATATGCTGGAATTGAACATTTCGTGTCCCAATGTGAAGCAGGGTGGAATGCAATTTGGTATCCAGACGGAGGTAGCGCGGGAGGTTGTGCGTCAGGTGCGCAATGTGACGGCTCTTCCGTTGGTCGTCAAACTGTCTCCAAACGCAGAGAACATCACACAGATGGCGGTTATGTGCGAGGAAGAAGGCGCAGACGGAGTTTCGCTGATCAATACATTTTCTGCAATGAAAATAGATATACGCCGGCGTCGCAGTGTCTTCGCCAACACGTATGCTGGTCTTTCCGGCCCGGCAATTAAGCCGATTGCCTTGCGCATGGTTCACCAGGTGGCACAGGCGGTGTCGATTCCGGTGATCGGGATGGGCGGGATTAGCTCGGTGGAGGATATTATTGAATTCACCATGGCAGGGGCCGCTGCCATTCAGGTGGGAACGTACAATTTTGTCCATTTACATGCAGGGGCTGAGCTGGTACATGGCCTTGAACAATGGATGCAGCGGGAAAAGGTGCAGTCATTGGATGAGATACGGGGAATTTTGTGAATTTGGAACCTTTTAGCATACACTAGTTCATATAGAACCGGCTTGTCTTTAAAAGACAAGTCGGTTTTATTTATTTTACTGAAATAGCCAAGCTTCAACTAGTGGTTAATATCGCACTTGTTCAAGATGAACGAAATTTGATTTTCCAGCCGATGAATGGCTTCCTCGGACGCCTGGTCGTTTGCACCTTGTTCCTGAAGCACAGCGAGTTCCTGCTTGAGCTGATGAAGGTCTTGTCCTGCATTAGCGCAGTTGTAATTGCTTTCGAGATTGTCAATCATCCGATATCCTCCATTTCATTAGGTATACGTCCTTATTATGGAGAATTGATCTTTCCTTATTCAGCATATCGTTTTATTTCAGATAAAGGATACGTTTGGTTGTCGGTGGAGCGCGCAGAGCTTGCAGAATAAGAAGGAAATTGTCAAATGATGTCGAATATCAAGGGAATATAGGTCAGAGATAAGCTCTTCTTCCTAATGGAGAGCTTAACAAAGAAGCTAGGTGATGGGGTTGCGATTAAAAAGTAAGTCGAAACCGAGACGACAATTCAAGGTTTCGCTACAATTCATGATTATTATTTTGGTTGTTTTAGTTATCATTATTTCTTTAATTATATCCTTGCTTCTCATTCGTAATTTCGTGATTAACAAGCATTTTGATAATACGAAGGAAAAACTTTCGGGTATTGCCAAGATGGTTGCCAGTGACAACGATGTTATTCGTAATGTCGAGCAGGGAGTTCCTGTGCAGCAGATCCAAGACTACTCGCTTGGAGTCATGAACAACGTTAATGTGGATTTCGTTGTCATTTTGAACCACGATTTAATTCGGCTATCTCATCCGAATGCAACGATGGTTGGCAAACCGTTCTCTGATTTGAATGATGCCAGAAGAGCGCTATCCGGTCAGGGACATTTTTCTGAGAATATAGGAATTTTGGGCAAAGGTTACCGATATTTTACGCCGATATTTAATCAACAGCATGAGGTCATTGGCATTGTATGTGTAGGGCTGACCATGAGAACCCTAAATCATGATTTGATGCAGGCGCAGTATACCATTTTTGGGGGGCTGATGCTGGGGCTCTTTAGTGGAGTTCTGGGCGCGATCATTCTGGCTCAGAAAATCAAAACGATTTTATTTGGGCTTGAGCCGCAAGAGATAGCAACACGATTGCGCGAAAAAGAAATTATTGAAAATGAGGTCGCTGAAGGAATTATAGCCATTTCGGCTGACAAGAAAATTATGCTCATGAATAAAGAAGCTCAGGCCAAGTATCAACTGGCAAACCAAGAGATGAAAGCCCCGATTGGCGAGCAGCTAGATACCAACTTTTATAACGTGCTCTTCAAGAGAGTGTTTGATGATAAAAAGAAAATCAAGGATCGCTCATTTTATGTGAATGGTATAGAAGTCATTGCGACAGTAACCCCTATATATATTGAAAATGAGTTTTTTGGGGCAGTTGCAACGCTGCGCGACCAATCCGAGATGATCCATCTCAGCAACCAGTTAAGTGGTACAAAATATTATATTAACTCCCTTCGCGGACAGACCCATGAATTTATGAACAAAATGCACGTAATATCCGGGCTGATTGAAATGAGGAAATATGCGGAGGTCAGTCAATATATTCAGCAGCTAAATCACCGGTATCAAGATGAGGTAGGCTTTTTGACTGAGAGAATTAAAGTTCCGGCATTAGCAGGTTTTATTATGGGTAAAATCAACGAAGCACGCGAACAGAATATTTCGGTTCTTCTTGCAGAAAGCTCGGATGTCTCTAATGTGGAGATGCAGGATATCGTTCATGATGTCATACACATCCTGGGCAATTTTTTTGACAACGCCATAGATTCCATCTTACAAAAAAAAGAACCCGGCAAAATTGAACTGAAATTGAACTATGAGCGTGAGGGAAATGTATTCATTTTGAAAGTGAAAGATAATGGTATGGGGATTGATTTTGAGATGCAAAAAAGAATATTCGAGCATGGCTTTTCAACCAAAGGAGAAGACAGAGGCTACGGCTTGAATCTGGTTAAAACCATGGTGGAAAATCATCAAGGAATCATTGAGCTTGATAGCCAACCGGGTCTCGGAACAAGTATATATGTAGAGTTGCCCTGTACATTGGAGGTTACAAATGAATGAAAGTTCTAATTGTTGAGGATGATCCGATGGTTGCTGAGCTCAATCAACAGTTTATCGAGCGCATGGACAATTTGGACGTTGTATGTAAGGCAGATACCGTCAAGAAAGCACAGGATTGCCTTCAAAAATGGTCACCGGATCTGGTATTACTGGACGTTTATTTACCTGGAAAAAGCGGATTAACTTTATTATCACATATGCAGGAGCATCAGTATCATGCTTCAGTTATTTTAATTACGGCTGCAAAAGATATTCAGACGGTGAAGGAAGCCGTTTTTTATGGTGTTGCAGACTATTTAATTAAACCCTTTACATTCGAACGCTTTAGACTGGCTGTTGAGAAAATCCAGCGTCTGGCGACGGTGATGGAGGAAGGGAACGGAATTAATCAGGCTGTTATTGACCATTATTTTAATAAAGAAGAGCATGCGGGTGTGGAGAAGAAAAAACCTGTTGAACATCCATCGCATAATCTACCGAAAAACCTGTCTAAAAATTTGTCCAAACTGACCATGACCACGATACTGAAGAGTATTCAAGAGCTGGATGGACCATTCTCGGTTGAAACGTTAGCCAGAGAAGTGGACTTGTCCCGTATCACGGTAAAAAAATATATTCAGTTCCTGGTGGACGATGGCTTTCTGGTTGAATCGATAGAATACCACAAGGTTGGCAGGCCGCTAATGCTCTATCAGTTGAATCCTGATATAAAAGAACCGCTATTTCCGATGTAGTCTGGAAATAGCGGTTCTTTTTTTGTTCAACAAGAGTACCGAGCTTCCTAATTATTTCATAGAGAGAACAGGAAGTGGGACTAGGTTATCCGAAGAATGAGCTGTAACGATATCATGGAAGTTGTCATAGCTAGTTTCAATCATGTTGGATAACGCCGTAACGGTATTCGAGCCAGCATGAGGCGTTACCAAAACTCTTGGATACAGCTCGACAAGCTTCTGGATCGTTGGGTCCGGGAGCATTTGCCATGGTTCAAATGCTCTAAAGAATAATTCATCTTCTTTAGGGAAGACATCCGTAGCGAAGCCTTCCAGATGGTTACTGAGCAAAGCGTCCAAAATGGCTTGGTTATCTTGCAATTCTCCACGTGAGGTATTGATGAGAATAGATCCCTTTTTCATTTTTGCTAAAAAGCTGGCGTTAATCATTTTGTCGTTCTGTCCCGGCAGATAAGGAACGTGCACACTAACGACATCACTCTCTGCCAGTAATTCATCCAAGGTCGTGAATGGAATGACTTCCTTGGCCGCATCTGATTGGTACACATCATAACCAATAACAGAGGCTCCCAATCCTTTAAACAATTTGGCCTCCGTCAGACCAATGCGACCAACCCCGATAATCCCAACTTTACAGTTATGGATCTCTTTGCTGAATGTATGCTCATCCACAATAAAATTTTTGAACGAACTTTTGGTAGTCATATAAGCGGTGTGTCGGAACAGCATCATTGCTAAAGTTAGGGAGAGCTCGGCGATGGCATTCGGAGAGTAGGATGGCACGCGTGCCACCTTCATTCCGAATTCGCTGCAGGCATCCAAATCAATGTGGTTGATTCCGACTGTTCTGGTGAAAACATATTGAATGCCGTATTCATTGAATTTTGTGATATTTTCCCGATTGGCAGCACAGTTTCCTCTTAGCAAAACGGCATCGTGATGCTGTGCCAATTCTGCATTGCTGGTGGTTAACAACTCTTCTACCAGCGTTAGTTGGAAGTTATATTTATTGAGATCCTGGAAATAGGGTTTCTCATAAGAACGGACACCATAGCAAATGATTTTTAACATGTTGTTTTCCCCCTGATTTAGAAAATTCCAATTTTATCAATGACATTGAGCGTAATGATCCACACTGGAATCATGACGACAGAAGTGATAGTAGATAGAAGCGATGCATTAGAAGTTAATATGGCTTCCTTATCAAAACTGATGGCATAGGCTGCGGCTACGGTAGCTGTAGGAGTAGCCATCATGATGACAATAGTAGCTAAAGCGACAGAATCGACTGACAGAATATGAGATACAGTCAACAAAGCCAGCAAGACGATGTTAACAATAGGAACAAGCCAAACCTTAACTATGCTGTAATACCAAGAGGTCTTATCAGTAGCTGCCGACTTGAAGCTGATCTCCCCCAATGTCGAGCCAATCGATAACCAGGCTAATGGAGAAGCTAGTCCAGCTAGGTAGGTCATGGGCTTGAACAGCCAGACAGCGGTTTGATCAATTCTTAGAAAGGCGAACTGCTGAATGGCCCCATCCTCTGTAGCTACACTCATCTGTGGCAAATAACCTTGAAACAACCAAACAAACAAGCCTAGAAACGTGGCGATAACGATGGGATTCAAAAACATGGTTTTGAGATTTTTAAGCTCCATTTTCAAGCCGCTCATTTTGATATAGCCATAGGAGTATAAGAAAATGCGGTACCCTATGTTAAAAATGGAACTGTACATCACTCCGGTAGGACCGTAAATGGCTCCGACAATTGGAATTCCGAAGAAAGTAGTAGAACCGAAAATGGTTAATACCCGCAAAACATCCTGTTTATCCTTGTTGTAGCTCAGGAAGAACGGTTTAGAAATAAAGATGAGAATAATATAAATTAAAATTCCCCATATTAAAACATTCATTCCTTGTTTTAACATTGTGGGATTAATATCCTGCATAAAAGAATTAAAGGCTAGTGCTGGTAGAGCCACGGTTAGAACAACCTTGGATAACATCTTTCCTACTGCTGCGTTAAAAATCCCCTTCTTCCGGCAAAAGAAACCAAGAAGGATAATAAAAACGGTGGAAGCGATAGAACTGAGAATTTTGTTATCTGTTAAGGTCGCTGTAATCATTTCTAGTAAAGACATAGATAAAACCCTCTCTTGTACCTTTTTTCACATAAATGACGATGCAGAATGTGACGATGCAATTCCCTGATCTTTTGGCCAAAGTGTTGGTTTGCACTTTTATAGTAAAATGACTTTGTGAAAAAAAGAACAATATCTAATTAATTTAACTTATGAAACTAATTTAAAAAATTTATACGTTACATCAGATGGCAAATGAAACGCGAGGGGACGTCTTCACGAAATGATTATTTCTTGGCTTTGTGAGTGCTCATCGACTTCCGTGCTATAATGTAAATCATTAAACCCTACTTGATTAGTGGGTTAAATAGAAAAGACGAGCAGGAGGGGCCGTATGAATCCGATACAACATATACTGGACGAATTTCAGCTGATCGTGCTGGACGGCGCCATGGCGACCGAGCTGGAGCGTCATGGACATGATCTGAACGATAGCTTATGGTCAGCTAAAATCCTCCATGAGCATCCGGAGTCGATCAAGCGTGTACATAGGGATTATTTTGAAGCTGGGGCAGACTGTGCGATTACTGCGAGCTATCAGGCTACCGTTGAAGGCTATGTTAAACGGGGCCTAAGCGAAAGTGAGGCGCTGGAGCTGATTCAATCATCGGTGCGGATTGCTGTGCAGGCACGCGATGAGTTTTGGGCTGACGTGACGGCTACTGCTAGTCAGCGACATCGTCCCAAGCCGCTAGTCGCGGCCTCTGTTGGCCCTTACGGGGCGTTTTTGGCAGATGGGTCAGAGTATCGCGGCGATTACAAGCTGAGCGAGGAACAGCTAGTGGAGTTTCACAGGCCACGTATGAAAGCTCTGATCGAGGCGGGTGCAGATATTTTAGCCTGTGAAACGATACCCTGTCTGGTTGAAGCCAAGGCCATTGCCCGATTGCTGAAGGAATTCCCTGGCACGTATGCCTGGATCAGCTTTAGCGCAAAGGATGGACAGCATATCAGTAATGGTGAGTCTGCCGCTGCATGTGCTGAGTGGCTGAATGGGCATGAGCAAGTGGCTGCTGTAGGAATCAATTGCACTTTGCCGAAATTCGTTCCATCGCTTATTCACGAAATACGCAGCCACACGGATAAGCCTGTGGTGGTATATCCCAATCTGGGGGAGGAATATGACCCGGTCAGCAAGACATGGCACGGCAGCACTTGTGCAGAGACGTTTGGACAAAGTGCCCGCCAATGGTACGAAGCGGGAGCTCGTCTGATTGGTGGTTGTTGCCGGACTCAGCCGCTGGATATTGAGGAAATAGCATCATGGACGAGAGATGTATAAACGAGGATAAGCGTAGCGCAGGGATAAAGGTTATCTATAAGAGGTAACTCGATGGCCCGAAAAAGAACAAGCAGGCTGAACCAAGTTGTGCTCCAGCAATGGAGCAGCTTGGTTCAGCCTGCTTTGTTTGCTACCTGCGCCGATCTGGTCAGCTTTCCGCTAAACGTTCCAGTAGTGCGTCTCCATTACGGCTCACCCGGATATGGGCAAAATGTGCGTTCTGTTCTACAGTACGTCCGGTTCCCTCAGGGATGAAATAATTCTCAATACCGTACAGAATACGAGAACCATACCATTGTCCATTTAGAACGACCTCATGACTGGTAAGTTTTTCACCATCTTGATATAGGCGATCCGCGACGTATACTCCTTGGCTATCTGGTGTGAGAACGACTTTGACCTTGCCTCGGCTCCATTCCTCCTCCTGAAGAGGGGTCTTGGAAGGCGGGGTAGATATGTCGTAATTCAGTGCCACATAATCGCCTTGCAGCAGGGAGCGCGGGTCTATAGGAGCCAGTTTGAGCTTAATGGAAGCCCCTGTGGCGAGCAGGGTTTCACTTCTCGCCGTCTGATAGCCGATGATCCCCAGCTGTAGCACGATGACAATAGCGATGAGTAACGGGCTTAAGCGCATGAAGCTAAAGCTGCGGTGGTCGGCATCAAATGCTGCTTTGCCGCTATGGGCCATTCGCCGATCCGCCCACCAGGTCAAGCCGAGTGCAATGACCCCCAGAAGCGCCAACGTAAAAGACTTATACAGTAGCGTCCACAATAAATCATAGTATTTGAAGCCGATAAAAATAAACCAGAAGACAACGCTCATGATGGTCTCCGATTTTTGTTTCAGACGGGCAAAGGCAAAGACCATCCCGGTAACGATAACAAAATAAAAAATGTTAATGAACATATAAGAGTGTGGAATGACATCCTCGAAAAACGTCGCCCAAAACAGGAACAGCAAGCTGAAAAATAATGAGCTATTCCGCAGATGTTCTTTTAACTCCGTTTTGAATATAAAGTAACTTACCCCATATAACACCGCATTGACGATGAAAAGAGAGAAGATGATGAACTTATAGGTCCAGTTCCAACCATCCCACTCCTGATACTGCTGAAATAAAATGGTCGCCAGATTCAGGTTTACAAAGGTGTAGGCAAAGAACAACTGCCTTTTCCCCTTGGAGCGGAACCATCCAGCGATGGAAACGATCAGAAATAATACCGAAAGCAACGTCTGATCTGACCAAAGAATGGCCGCCAAGCCTGTAATATAGCTGATGGTCAGCAGTGTATAACGTATTACCGAATCCAGCTTGGATTCCGGTATGGCAATCATCGAAATCATAAGCAGCAACGACACAACCAACAGTACATATTCGGTGTGGTTTACATTCGTGCTAATCATAATCAATCCGATGAGAGAAATACTACCGATCAGCACTCCAACCACTTTGATTACACGGGATACGGTTTTGCTGATCCATTCACTGCCACGTTCCTCGGGAACGGTCGTCTCAGTCTTTGATGTACTGATGTCCGTTGTCCCTGTATCAGATTTCGCGATACTTCCCTTTTCCTCATTGGATATCTCATCTGCTTCCGGCGGTGTTTTCCCCAAACGATTCAAATAACGGAAAAACCACACGTTACCCGTCAGCAGTAGCGCCACAAAAATCAAACCAAAAACAAAAAACAGAGATGAGGAGTACGCCTCAGCCAGCTCTATAAATTTAAAGACGGCAAAAGCCGAGAGTGCCAATGCATTCAAGGTCAGCAGCGTTTTATTCAGCTGCACCTTGGTAAATATATAAAATCCTAAAGCAATCACAGCGATATGCGGTATATTCATAACCAGGCCATACCCATCAAATGCAAAAGAGTTGGTCATCGCCAACATGGCTATATGGAAAACCGTAAAGCTCATATATTGTAGTGGAGCAGAGTGTATACGATGAAGGAATGTCAATAAAAATAGCAGCAGATTGACTATTGCGAATATTCCGGCAATGGACAACGATTCCAGCTCGCTATAAGGCGCGCTTTGCATCGTAGGGTAAAAATAAAGCCACAAACCAAGATGAATTAGTACATAAGACAGCATATAAAAAGGATTGTAGCGAGTAATCCAGCTAAGCAGTAGAGCCGGCACCGACCAAATGAAAAACAATCCGTAGCTGTCCGCATGGGAATTGTAAATTTGACCGAGCAATGCCACGGAAACGCCAAAGGCTATACAGCCAGCCACCAAAAACATATTAGACAGAAAAGCTTGTTGGCCGGGAACAGCACGTATCCGTGCAAATACAAAAGACAAGCCATAGAACAGAACAATAAGCGCAGCAGCAAGTACAATCTTGGATGTCCGATCCAGTCCGCCCCAATTGGAGGCGAAAAAATAAATAATTGCGGCCAGTATCAGTGAGATGCCCAGCAGATAGCCCGTACGTATCGCATTGAATCGCAGCATGGATTTCACGTACCTTTCCTGTTGGTTTGATGCCTATTATAGCGTTGAAAGGGCTCAGAACCAAGTGGAAATTAGGATCAGGTCATAAAAAGAGAGCCACCGTATACTGTGGCTCTCTTTAACGTTACTGGATTCCGACTAAGCGTTGACGGTACGAATCTCTTGCCGGGACTGATGTCGGAAGCGATACTCACGCGGTGGAATCCCTGCTGTTTTCTTAAATGCCTTGGAAAAGGTGGACATATCGGTATAGCCGATGGACTGGGCTATGATCGACAAATTGTAGGTTGTCTGCTCCAGTAATCTTTTGGCTTCGTTAATCTTGAGGTTTTGCAAATACTTGGCGGGAGAGATGAGGAAGGTGGAATGGAACTTACGTGAAAAATGCGCACGATCCACACCTACATGCTCGGCAATTTGCTCAATCGTAACACGGTCACAATAATGCATTTCAATGTAATCTTTCCCCTGCTGGAGCCAATAATCAGAGCATACAAAGTTGCGCAGCACGTCAGATGTGTTGCGGGACAACTCCTCGAAGATCTGATGCAGTGTAATCAAGCGGGCCAGATCGCTACCCTGTCTGTTGTTGTCGTTTACGATGGAAAACAGGTTGGAGATAAGTTCGAGGATTTCCTCGCTCACTGCGTTAGCCATAAATGGCGTAGAGGGATTAATTCCGATCCGCTCCAGCAGTGCAAGGGACTTGGGTCCCTCAAAGGCAATCCATACCTTTTGCAACGGGTGCTCGTGATCGGTGTAATATTCATGGGCAAGATGCGGAAAAAAGCAGAATAAATCAGACTTTTGGACACGGTACTTCTGTTGCTTATAAATAAACTCAGCCTGACCTTCAAGTACAAAAATCAAATAAAAATAAGGAACAGCCTTGGGACCGACATGGCAGCTTGTTTTCGAAATATCCATACCCAGTCTGACTGGCCAAATGGCGCTGGATTTTTCCAGTTCGGTAGCTGTGAAATAATGGTCTTCCACGATGTCGAAGTGATCTTCATTTTTTACTCTTTTCATAACTTGTCACCTCTCCTTTGGTGGAGATAAGGGAATTTTGATTTTATTGTATATAAAGGAAAGCACAATTACAAGTTAATTCATTGGAATTTAGGGTTATAAAATTAAAACTAGGTATGCCAAAGGCTCCATGGCCGGTTGGAGACGAGCCATGAAGCCTTTTAAGTTCTGTATTATGAGATGAAGATTAGCCTACATTTATACGTTCAGGATTCCTTCTTTTGGAGTAACGTTGAAGGCTTTGGCCAGATCGGCCAATTCCTGATCTGTAATCCGTTGCTGAATATCATGGTGAGCAATGAGCATATAAATTTGCGCCGCTTTTTCAATCGTTTCAATTAGGCCAAACGCTTCATCAATGGAGCTGCCCGTTCCAAAAATGCCATGATGAGGCCATAATACAGCATGATGATCCTTCATTTTTTTAGCCGTTTCGCGGCCGATTTCGCTGGAACCCGGTACCATCCAAGGGATTACACCGATACCGTCTGGAAAGACGACAATACATTCGGTACACATTTCCCACAGTGTTTTGGTGAATTGGTTTTCGTCCAGACTATGAATGAAGGTCATGGCAATAACATGGGTGGCATGATTATGAATCACAACACGATGGTTAGGATCGACCTTCAAGCGCTCAATGTGGCCCATAAAATGGGAAGGCAACTCACTGGTAGGCACCGCCCCGTGTTTGAGACCCCACAAGACTTCCAATAGCTCACCATCCTGGGAGACACGAAGGACTCCTAAGTTAGCTTCTGGATCTGCAATTACATTTTTGAAATATTTTCCTGATCCGGTGACGATAAAATATTTACCAGCCAGTTCATTCACCGGGAAAGCAGGTTTAATCGTCCGAATGACCTGATGAATATCTATATATTTTGCAACCTCAGCTTCATCCAGAATATAGCTTACATTACCTCCATTGCGTTCATCCCAGCCGAATTTCCACATGTTTTGTGTAATTTCCGCCATCTCGCGAACAAATGGGATATCCAGTCCCGATTTTCGTTCTTTTTGATTCTCCAGCACAGTAGTCATGGATAATCTCTCCCTTTGTATGATATGAATATAAGCATTATCAGTGCAGTAGTTACCGTTTCAGCAGTACCTGTTGTTCATAGTTTTTTACTTCGGCCAGCCATTCCTCACGAACGGGAACGCCGTTTTGAGCGCAATAGTAATCCCATATGGCACCAAACGGATACGATTTAAACTCTTCGACCAGAGCAAGACGAGTGGTAAAGTCCCGTTCCTCTTCCGCCTGCCTTAATGCTTCAATCGGTTCGAGCATAGCGCGAAGCAGCGCTTTGATCGTGTTGCGTGTTCCGATGACCCATGCTGCTACATGATTGATACTGCCATCAAAGAAATCAAGACCGATATGGGTTCGGGAGAGCAATTCACCGCGAACCAGCTCACGGGCAATGTCCAGCAATTCGTCGTCCATTGTCACGACATGATCACTGTCCCAACGAACCGGTCTGCTGACATGGAGCAATAATTGGTCGGTAAACATCAGCACAGAGGACAGTTTGTTCGAAATGACTTCCGTCGGATGGAAGTGACCGGAATCAAGACAGATAGATTTACCCCGCGTTAGGGCGTAGCCCATATAGAACTCATGGGAGCCGACGACATAGCTTTCCGAACCGATGCCGAACAGCTTGCTTTCAACCGCATCGATATTGTATTCCTCACTGATTTCCTCGCTGAAAATTTCGTCCAGCGCATCACGCAGACGTTCTCTTGGAGCCAACCGATCAACCGGAGTATCTTTATAGCCATCCGGCATCCAGTGGTTTGTGACACAGGGCTGACCGAGTTCTTTGCCAAAATGCTCTGCAATCCTGCGTGATTTTTTGCAGTGTGTGATCCAGAAATCACGGATTTCCGAATCCTTGTGACTCAGTGTGAAGCCGTCTTCCGCTTTGGGATGGGAGAACAGAGTTGGATTAAAATCAAGCCCGAGCCCTTGCTGTTTGGCCCAGTCTACCCAGTTCTGAAAATGGCGTGGCTCCAGTTGATCCAGACCCACTTGTTCAGTGGTGTCCGCATAGATTGCGTGCAGATTGACCTTGTGTTTACCCGGAATAAGTGATAGAGCTTTTTCTAAATCCTGACGCAACTCATGCGGCGTACCTGCTCTGCCCGGGTAGCTGCCCGTTACGGCAATCCCCCCGCTAAGCTGTTTATCTTTGAACAGAAATCCTTGAACATCATCTCCCTGCCAGCAGTGCAGTGATATTTTGATTTGTGAAAGCTTCTGTAAAATGTCGTCAACTTGAATACCGTGGCGGGCATACAGCTTTTTCGCTTCGTTATAACTGGCTTCAATGGCTTCGTTCATGGCTTTACTCCTTTATTGAGATATGTGGATAGTGGACATCGCTTGTCTCTTAAGGTGCTCCCAGCGATCTAGAAGTTCTTGCATGTCTTCCACTGCTTGCGGCTCATATAGCCGAGTCGGAAAGGAGCGGGCGATGATTCGGCCAGCAGCTTTGAGATTCTCAAGAGCACCAGAGCTGATTAATTGCACGACAATATTGCCGATGGCCGTAGATTCGGAAGGACCTGCCTGAACCTCAATTCCCAAAAGATCGGCTGTTAGCTGACATAGTAATTCGTTGTTAGCGCCTCCGCCGACAATGTGCAATCTGGTAATTGTTTCGTCTGTTAAACATTGCAGTTCGTGTAAGGCATCGCGGTAGCTTAAGGCCAGACTGTCAAAAATACAGCGGGCGAGTGAGCCCGGCGTCCTGGGGATGGGCTGGCCTGTTTCTTCACAGAATCGCTGGATTTCAACAGTCATACTATCCGGGTTTAAGAAGGATGATTGGTTACAGAGGACGAGACTGACAAACGGTGCCTCTGCTGAAGCCAGTTCGGCCAATTCGGCAAAGCTATGTGCGAAGCCGCCCTCTCTCCGAACCTCCTGAATCATCCACAATCCCATAATATTTTTCAGAAAACGGTACGTACCGTAAGCGCCCCATTCATTGGTGTAGTTCGCCTGCATGGCTGCCTTGGTATTCAAGGCTTCGGATCGTTCCATTCCCAGTAGTGACCACGTTCCGCTGCTAATATAAGCCCAAGATTCTTCCCGCTGGGACGGAACACCTGCAACAGCCGATGCAGTATCGTGAGTAGGCGCAAGAATGATCTGACAGTCCGGAAGATCATATTTATGAACCAGCTCCGGCAAAAGAGAACCCAGAACCCGTCCAGGCTCGGCAAGCTCTGAAAACTGATTGCGCCGCAGTTGGAGCAGCGACAACAGGTCTTCATCAAACTCTCGGGTGTTCACGTTGAGAAGCTGCATCGTGGACGCATTCGTCATTTCATTGATCATGATGCCTGTCAGGCGATAGTACAGATAATCAGGGACCATCAATATTTTATCCGCCTGGGCAAGCTGTTCCCGATCATGGACAAACAGTTGATACAGGGTATTAAAGTTTAGTTCCTGAATGCCTGTTTTCTCATACACAGCCTCTCGACTGGTGATCTGGTGCAGCCTGTCGGGCGCATGGAGGGTACGTGCATCCCGGTAAGCGTATACCTCATGAATGCGGTTTCCTTTCTGATCAAGCAGCACGTAATCTACAGCCCATGTATCAATGCCGAGTGTACAGGAGTGAATCCCTGTCTGTTTAGCTTTTTGCAAGCCCTGAATAATCTCATTCAATAGTTCGTCGATATTCCAGTAATCGTGTCCGTTTTTTTCGGTAAAGGAGTTATTGAAACGGTGAAGCTCTTGCAAGTGTAGCTGGTCACCTTGCAGAGTTGCGCTTACGAGCCTTCCGCTTGAAGCTCCAATATCAACAGCAAGATAATTATTCATACCCAATCTCCTTGCATGGATAAAATACTGGCAGCCTGAAAGTCTGCCTTTTGTTTTCTTAACTAACTCCATACTACTTCCGTTTTTCTTTGCAGTCAACATAAACGGAAGTATAATTTGTGGTTTTATTTTTGTTTTCTAAAATTATAATTAAAATTAAATGTTGTTTTGTATGTATTTTTGTTTTTTAATCTGTTTTCTACAATCAGGATTATGCAAAGTCCTTGCAATATATATATCTTGAACAAAGGTCGATTTGATTTTACGATATTCCAATTGTGGAAGGTTCTCCAAATGCCGCTGTCTGTATGAAAAATAGTCTTGAAACCGCCCGCCAGAGGGTGTAGTATACAAGATATCAATTTCATATGACTCGTATAATATTGGGGATATGGCCCAAAAGTTTCTACCGGATGACCACTGTAATCGTCCGACTATGAGTGATAGCGCATCGGCTTTGGATGAATGCGGGCATTTATTTGTGCGCCAATCCGTCAGGGATTATAACCCCAAGGACAGGCTTCACTTGAGAAACAACTCAAGGGAGCCTGTCCTTTTTTTGGTTTTGGCAGGTTTTATACTATTTTAAAGTACAGAAGGAGCGATACTCGCATAATGAAAGCTTTGGAGGAACGTATTCGTCAAGAGGGACAGATTTTATCTGACACCGTATTAAAGGTAGATTCATTTTTGAATCATCAGGTAGATACAGCATTAGCATTGGAGATTGGTAAGGAGTTTGCACGCCTTTTCGGCAGTGCTCCGATCACCAAGGTGCTTACAATTGAAGCTAGTGGTATTCAATTTGCTATGGCTACTGCTATTGCCTTGGGAGTCCCGTTCATTTATGCGAAGAAAAAGAAGGCAATCACGCTGAATGAGCAGGTCTACTTCGCTGAGGTTCATTCATTCACTCGGCAGGAAACTTATCAGGTGAGTATTTCCCAAAAATATCTCGATGCCAGCGACCATGTACTGATCGTAGATGATTTTTTGGCTACTGGTGCAGCATTGGTCGGACTTACGGATATTGTAAAGGAAGCAGGAGCGGAGCTGGCTGGGGTTGGCTGTGTGATTGAGAAGAGCTTCCAGGAAGGCCGTGGACTGTTGGAGCAAAGAGGCATTGCTGTGCGCTCTCTTGCGCGTATCGCTTCCATGGCACCAGGCGAGGTTCATTTTATAGAGGAAGCTGGCGCGGTGATTCCTCCCGTTAAGGAGAATGTGGGATGTTAAGTAAACAAAAGTTATTCGCGCTGGGCTTCCAGCATGTCATGGCGATGTACGCTGGAGCAATTGCTGTACCTCTAATTGTAGGGGGAGCATTGCACCTGACGCCAGCCCAGATGGCTTATTTGGTGGCTGCCGATCTGTTCACTTGCGGGATTGCTACATTATTACAGATTATGGGCACACGCTTTTTCGGTAGTAGACTGCCTGTCATTTTAGGTTGTACGTTTACGGCAGTAGGGCCCATCATCGCGATTGCTTCGACCTCAAATTTAGCGACAGCGTATGGTGCCATTATTTTGTCTGGTATATTCGTGGTGTTAGCGGCACCGTTGTATGGCAAGCTGCTACGCTTTTTCCCGACGGTGGTTACGGGTTCGGTGGTTACGATTATCGGTCTATCCCTTATTCCGGTGGCGATGAACAATGTAGCAGGGGGTCAGGGCAGCGCGGATTTTGGACAGCCACGTAATTTGCTGTTGGCCTTAGTCACACTACTGGTTATTCTGCTTGTGAATCGGTTGGCAAAAGGCTTTTTGCGCTCGATTTCCGTGCTTATTGGGTTGTTCGCGGGCACAGTGGTTGCTTATGGAATGGGAATGGTGCATTTTGCTCCCGTGGCGGAGGCTTCATGGTTGAGTGTTGCGCAGCCGTTTTATTTTGGTAAGCCAGAGTTTAGCATTATGGCAGTTTGTACGATGATTATCGTCAATATTGTCAGTATGGTTGAGTCTACAGGCGTTTATTTGGCAGTAGGCAAAGCAATTGATCAGAAGGTGGAGCAGAAGCAGATCGTCAATGGTCTGCGTTCCGAAGGACTTGCGATTATGCTTGGGGGTATTTTTAACGCGTTTCCTTATACAGCTTTCTCGCAAAATGTTGGTCTGATTTCACTCACACGCGTCAAATCGCGGAACGTTATTTTTGCTGCCGGCGGTATCATGGTTGTTCTTGGTTTGCTTCCTAAGCTGGCTGCCTTAACGACAGTGATTCCTAACGCTGTGCTGGGCGGGGCGATGATCGTCATGTTCGGCTCGGTCGCTGCATCAGGCATGTCTATTCTGTCAGAAGTGGATCTGCGGAAGGAAAGCAATCTGCTGATCGCAGCATGCAGCATTGCCGTGGGCCTAGGCTCTGCCGTTCTTCCACAAATGTTCGACCAGCTGCCGAGCTTTGCCAAAATGCTGTTGCAAAATGGTATCGTTTCGGGCTCGATTACAGCGATTGTCTTGAACATCGTTTTGACGAGAAAACAGGGCGAATCGGTCAAAAGCGTGACGGTTCAGGAGGTTCCACAGAAGGTTTGATGATTAGGAAAAAATAAGATAGCCGGAAAGAGGACGTATGCCTCTTTTCCGGCTTTTTGGCATGGAGTTATCCAGAACTGGTTATTTATTAAGCAGCATGAAGTTATTGATGAAACCCTCTTCCTGTATAAAGATCGGGGTTTGGATTTTCGAAGTAAAGTACACGCCGCGTCCTTCCTCCTGATTCTTCTGAGAGGCGCTGCCTAAATAGTAGATACCCTTGCCGTCTGGGGACATATAGAGACTGTGCAGTGGCGCTAAAGTTAACTCTTAAGTTGATTTATTTACTAGAGGAATTTGCTAGAGTAGTGGGCAAGGTCGTGGTATAATTTACCTTATGGATTTTGAATAGTGGTGGATGTTTTCGGACCACGGTGCAGCTTCCCGAAAGGGGGTGAAGCCGATGGTCACACTTGTGTCGTGCTACGATGTGTTGCGTTGGATGGTTACGTTACTAAGCCTGGTGTTTAGTATTCGTAAACTTTATCGCTGGCTACGTCGAAAATTTCGGAACAAGCGAAAACCCACCGCGTAATTAGGTTGGCCCCTAACGGTGGGTTTCGTTTGCATTGACATTTAGTTATGCAGCGCGCCGTGGTGGTGATCCACAGCCTTTCAAGTCCTAAGAGTCTTTGCCGTTGGCGCGGCGAAGACTCTTTTTAGTATACGGACACGATGATTATCTCTATACCTAATTTTAACACTTCAATTGCGTGCACGCAATTGGAGGTTACGTCTTGTTTCTACCTTATCGTTCAAATTTAAATTATTGTGCAGCATTTATTGACAAGCCTGTGACAACAAAATAAGATCGTAATGGAAAGAAATAAAGGAAGAAAACAGGTGTGAACCGGACGACTCTGTGTACGGGGTTTTGTTGAGACCATGTAGATGGATTTTGAGCGTGTTCACTTAAAAGGGAAGTTCGGTTGATTCCGACACGGGCCCGCCACTGTATACAGGCATCAGCAGGATACTGCTGGAGCTTTCAGAACAGCCACTGGAACTGTGAAGAACCGGGAAGGCCTGAAAGATGCGCCTGGAGTCAGGAGACCTGCCTGTTTTGACATCACTGTCAGACCCACGGGATGCTGGGGAGGTGGTTAGGCGTGCTGCATACGGAATGTCTGAAACCGATCTGATCCCTTCTATGTTTTTGGAGTTGGCTTCGAGGTGAGTTTTGACATTTTATAATGAAAGCATTTCTGACTGCTGATCAAGTAGTCCGGAATGCTTTTTTCGCGTTTTGCGTTAGGTTTATATGCTTTTACAAGATAGAGGGGGATTCATCGAATGATTAGCAATCGTAGCAGGCGTTCATGGTTGATATGTACAGGGGTGATGCTGTTGCTGGCAGTTATGGCTCTTTCGGGATGTGCCAGCAATAAGACATCGGATAGCTCCGGTAAGGGTGAAAACGCGTCAGTACAACAAACAGCGACAGATAAAAAGCTGGTAATGGCGTATACATGGAAACCGTCGGGCGTTGACCCGCACGGAGATAATAGCTGGGATGTGATGCGATCCGGTGCAGGTGAGACACTAGTACGTTTGAATGAAGAGCTGGAGCCTGTGGCTTGGCTGGCAAAAGAGTGGAAGCAGGATAGTCCTACAGTTTGGACGTTCAGCTTGCAGGATAAAGTCACTTTTCATGATGGAAAGAGTATGGATGCAGCAAGTGTAAAAGCATCTTTACTGCGCTCTATCGAGAAAAGCCATCTGGCGAAGGATTTACTGAATGTGAAGTCCATTGATGTAAGCGGCCCGCTGGCTTTGAAAATCACGACAAACCAGCCGAATGCGGCGTTGGTGTCCAATCTAGCTGATCCATCGACGATTGTACTGGATGTGGCATCGATGAAAGATGAGCAGAGCTACCCAGCGATGACAGGCGCCTTTAAAATCAAAGCGTTCAACAAGGACCAATCGTTGGTCGTAGAGCGTTATGACGGATATTGGGGCGAGAAGGCACGACTGGCTGAAGCGACGATGAAGTTCATTACGGACGGGAATTCGCGCCTGATGGCGCTGCAATCCGGCGAGGTGGACGTAGCGACCGATATTCCGGTTGATAACGCAGAGGTGCTGAAAAAGAACGACAAGCTACAAGTACTGTCGGCTCCCTCCTTGCGCACCCATATGATCGTGTACAATATGGAATCGCCAGTATTCAAGGATGCGGCGAACCGTAAGGTGGTGGACAGCCTGATTCCGCGCACATCGATTGTGAGCGCCGTCATGAGAGGCTTCGGTACGGAAGCAAGCAGTCCGTTCCCGAGCATTCTTCCCTTTGGTAAAGTTGAGCGTAAAGCGCTGGGGGGAACGGCAGAGCAGCTGTTGACGAAGGATGGCTGGCAGAAGGACGCCCAAGGGACATGGACTAAGCAAGGCAAGCCGTTCGAGGTTACGCTGCTGACTTTCCCTCAGCGTCCGGAGCTCTCTGTTATGGCTGAGGTCATCCAAAGCCAATTGCTGAAAGAGGGAATCCAGGTCAAGATTCGCAAGGTGGAAAATATCGACGAGGCGTTGACCAAAAACGATTGGGATTTTGCTATGTACAGTATGCTTACTGCTCATACAGGAGAGCCGCAATATTTTATGGACATGTTTTATTCTTCGAAAAGCGAAGCCAATGTAAGCCGATATAGTTCCAAACCGCTAGAGAGTATTCTTAACAGCTTGAAGCTGGCGAAGGATACAGCGCAGCGTAATGCTGTGACACTACAAGCGCTGGATATCATCAATGCGGATTTGCCACAGTCGTTCATTGTGCATCCTGATAATGTGTTTGGTGTGAAAAAAGGGGTGGAGGGTTTTACACCCCATCCAATCGAGTATTACTACATTACAGCGCAATCTGATATTGCGGAATAACGAGCTGCGTATCCTATGATTCGTTTTATACTGGAACGTGTGGCGCAGCTGCTCATCATTGTATTCGTTGTATCCACGCTGACTTTTGTACTGATGCGGCTGGCTCCTGGTGACCCTGCTACCATTTTGCTCACCGCGCATAATGTCCCTGCCTCTGAGGAGGCGTTGAAGACGCTACGGCAGGAACTGGGCTTAAACGAGCCGCTTCATATTCAATATGTGAACTGGCTGCGAGATGTGTTCACAGGGCATTGGGGCACCTCGTATGTATCCAAGGAATCCGTGCTAGCCGAACTATGGAACAGACTGCCTGCTACTGTGGAGCTAGCTGCTGCGGGCTTTGCCGTCATGACGGTGCTTACGCTGGGGCTGGGACTGGCTGCCTCGCTAAAAATCAGCGGCCCACTGGATCGTCTGGGCAGGCTGTTTGCCCTGCTGGGATCGTCGATTCCCTCTTTTTGGCTTGGGTTTCTGTTGATCTATCTATTCTCCGTTCGCCTGGGCTGGCTCCCATCCATGGGAAGGGAGGACTGGGCGCATCTAGTGCTCCCAGCGCTGACTCTTGGCGCAGGTTTGGGAGCGGTGCAAGCCCGTGTACTGCGCGCTCAAATGCTGGAGCTGGGTGACCGGAATTTTGTGAAAGCAGCGAAGGCTCGAGGCTTTTCACGTATGCATATCCTGTTTTTTGAGATATTTAAGCATGCGGTTCTGCCTATGATTACACTGCTAGGTACCAATCTATCATTTATGTTGGCAGGTAATGTCATCGTCGAGACCATTTTTTCATGGCCGGGGTTGGGCAAGTATTTTATAGATGCGATTACCCAGCGAGATTATCCGGTGATTCAGGGGTATGTTATTTTCGCCGTATTTTTAATTGTAGGAGTTCAGTGTTTGGTGGATGTGGTCCAGACGGCGATAGATCCGAGGCTACGTTTGCGTTAAGGGGGAAGCTGAAAATGAAAAAGATACGGCTTTCCTTTCAAGGGAGCTTGCTGGCAGGAGGCATACTGTTTGGTCTGATCGTGCTGCTTGGGTTATTGGCTCCATGGGTCGCTCCTCATGATCCTCTTCAAGTGGATCTTTTGAACCGTCTGGCACCACCCAGTCGGAAATATCCTTTTGGTACGGATCATCTGGGTCGGGATGTGCTGTCACGGCTAATTTACGGGATTCGGACGAGCGTGCTAATCGCATGTGCAATTACTGCAGCTACGCTGTGCTTCAGTCTACCTATAGGGTTGCTCATTGGTTATGTGCGCGGACGCGTGGATCAGCTGATTATGCGGGGAATCGACGGCGTACTGGCTTTTCCTGATATTATTTTAACGGTGGCAATTGTGGGCATTTTGGGCCCGGGTTTTGTTAACATGACCCTTGCGATTATTGCGGTACGGTGGGCGGGCTATGTCCGGTATATCCGTAGTCTGGTTCAAAAAGCCTGTCAGGAGGACTACGTTCGGTATGCCCGTTTATCCGGCAATTCACACGCGCGTATACTGAGACGTTATGTATTGCCACAAGCGTTGCCGCAGTTGTTGGTTTATGCGGTATGGGATATCGGACGCGTGGTGCTGATGATCGCTGGGCTGTCCTTTCTTGGACTGGGTGTACAGCCGCCCAAGCCAGAGTGGGGCGTGATGCTGCATGATGCAACCTCATATTTTCAGGTGGCTCCGCATGTCATGATTTTCCCAGGCTTGGCGATTATGTTATTCGTACTTGCCTGCCAGCTTTTGGGCGACCGTTTTTCGGAAAAGGGGGCGACCAAATAGTGGAGGATCAAATAGCCCTTGGGTGCAAGGATACGATAGAACAAGTGGCAGGGCGAGAACTTTTGTTACACGTGGAACATTTAGAGATCTGCCGCACTGGCGTAGGAACAAGCGAAAGCGGAAGCAAACCGCTGCTGAGTGATGTGAGCTTTTCCATATATTCAGGGGAAATTGTGGCCCTGACCGGACCGAGCGGATGCGGCAAGAGTCTGACCGCACACGCAATCGCAGGCATGCTGGAGCCAGGTATCGGTGTTACGCAAGGGCATATCTACTATAACGGGGAAGACATTCTCCCGTTCCAGGAACAGCGCTGGCAAAGGCTTCGCCGAGACGATATTGCCCTGCTCATTCAACAATCGCTGAGCGGGTTGAACCCGATCCGGACTGTCCGCGCCCAGCTGATGGATACGCTTAGACTGCACGGGCGGCGTCGAATGCCGCACAACCAGGCAGTGCCGGAGCACGCTGATGCTGTCCCATCCCACACTGCACCGCAGCAAGTCCACCCGCTGGGCGTGCTGCCACGGATGCGGCAGATGCTGAGCCGTGCCACGGAGATAGCCAGAGGAGGCGTTACTCCAGTGCGGGAGGCCTATTTGTACTCTCTGCTCCGCAAGGTTGGGTTTGCAGATCCTGAGCATATTTTGTCGTCATATCCTTTTGAACTAAGCGGAGGCATGTGTCAAAGGGTGCTGCTGGCTGCAATGTTAAGCTCCGGTCCGCGCCTCTTTATTGCCGACGAGCCTACTACGGCGTTGGATGTTATCAACCGCGACAAGGTTCTGGCATTGCTGCAACAGTTGAGAGAAGACTTTGATCTCACCATATTGTTGATTTCACATGATCGCCAGGGGATGAGCCGCATAGCAGATCGAGTGTTGGAGATGAGCCCGGAAGGAAGGATGCACCAGTGATGCTGGAATTGAAGAATGTGACCAAAGCATACCCTGTCCGCAAACGGAGAAAAGGCTGGTTCAGCAAGCAAGATAGCGAGCAGGCCGTGAAGAAGGTGAGTCTGGAGTTACGACAGGGGGAATGTCTTGGACTGGTGGGGGAAAGTGGAAGTGGCAAAAGCACGCTGGCACAATGTATTCTAGGGCTGGAATCGTTGACCTCAGGGGAGATTTGGCTGGATCATCAGCCTATACATTTCGAAAAGATGAAGGACGTTCAGCTGTACAAGCGAATCCAATTGGTTGCACAGGATTCGTCCTCCTCATTGCATCCTCGTATGACCATTCGAGATATTTTAATGGAGCCGATCCACAACTATTTTCCTGAGCGAAAAGAGCAGGCGCTGGATATTTGTCTGTCCCTATTGGAATCAGTAGGATTGGAGGCTGACAGTCTGGAAAAATACCCAGCACAGCTGAGTGGCGGGCAAAAACAGCGGGTATGTATTGCCCGAGCGTTGGCGGTGGAGCCGGATATTATCTTGTTCGATGAATCGATCGCCAATCTGGATACGACAACGCAGTCTTCTGTACTGGACATGCTCAAAAGAATGCAGATGGAACGTCAGTTGTCCTACCTATTCATCACTCACGATCTCCAATCTACTCGTCAGTTTTGTGATCGAGTTGCCGTCATGGTTCAGGGGGAGATCGTGGAAATCTTTAAGGAATGGGATGAAGACTTGTTACAGCATGAGTACACGCGTACTCTGTTTCAAACGTTGGATAATTAAGCCATAAATTTAATATTCCACAAATTTAAAATAAATATGAGGATTGTTTGTCGAATGTTGTTGACAAAATAGAACGTGGTACCTATTCTAAATATGATTATGATAATCATTATCACATATATAGAAAAGGGGAAATACATTGATGTCCGTTCGACACCGCAAGACTGCCACCCTTATGTTGGTGGCGCTCCTCTTATTATCCGTTGTTTTGGGTTGTGCGAAGCAGGAGAACACGCCTGCATCCACCTCAACTGACGGAGTTGCCAATGAAAAGTCTATCACACTATCGTGGCCGCGTGACATTGGTACGATGAATCCTCACGTATACAATCCTTCCCAACTTTTTGCACAATCTATGATTTATGAGCCGTTAGTCAGCTACAAGCAAGGAGGTAAGCTGGAGCCTGCTTTGGCTGAATCCTGGACTATATCCAAGGACGGCAAAATATATACGTTTAAGCTACGCAAAGGTGTGAAATTTTCGGATGGAACGCTATTTAATGCGGCCATTGTCAAAAAGAACTTTGACGCTATTATGAAAAATGAGAAAACGCACAGCTGGCTTGGTATAGTAGGCGTTCTCGACAAAACTGAAGCTGTAGATGACAGCACCTTCCGAATGACGCTCAAAGAGCCATACTACCCAGTGCTTCAGGATTTGTCTGTCGTTCGCCCGTTCCGTTTTCTGGGTGAAGCTGGGTTCCCGGATGATGGAGATACGTCCAAAGGAATCAAGAAACCTGTAGGTACAGGACCTTGGATGCTGGATGAATACAAGCAAGATGAATATGCAACCTTTAAGCGTAATCCGAACTATTGGGGTACTGCACCGAAGGTGGATAAAATTACGGTAAAAATCATTCCCGATGGCGAAACCCGTGTAATGGCCTTTGAAAAAGGCGACCTGGATCTGATTTATGGAGAGGGTGTCATTAGTCTGGATGCTTTCAAACAGCTTCGCGACACGAATCAGTATGTTACCACGCTGTCCGAGCCTGTCGGTACAAGAAGCCTGTTACTCAACTCATCCAATCCCAAGCTGGCAGACCTTCGGGTACGTCTGGCACTCCAGCATGGCTTTAACAAGCAGGCAATGGTGGAAGGTGTGACCTCGGGGCTGGAGGAAAAAGCGGATACGGTTTTATCTAAAAACTATCCGTATACGAATGTAAACTTACAGCCTGTTGGCTATGATGTGGAAAAATCCAAAGCGTTGCTGGATGAGGCTGGCTGGAAGCTGCCCGCAGGCGGTACAGTACGGGAAAAAGACGGACAACAGCTGGATTTTGAGCTGATTTTTGATAAGACTGATCCGATCCAAAAGGCGATGGCTGAAACCATTCAGGCCGAATGGGGAGAACTGGGTGTCAAAGTGAACCTGACTGGACTGGAGCTGACGGTTCAAATTAAGCGCCTTAGATCCAACCAGTTTGATCTGTACTTCTGGTACAACTATGGTGCGCCTTATGATCCGCACTCCTTTATTAATGTCATTGCCAAGAAGAGCTTCGGAATTTCCGAGGTGCTGAGTGCCCTTCCGATGAAGAAAGATCTGGATCAGCAAGTACACGAAGCGCTCTCATCGACAGATGAAACCAAGCGTCAAGAGCTGTATGCTTCGATTCTGAAGACGCTTCAGGAGCAATCTGCCATTGTGCCTATTTCATATATTAAGAAAACGGCAGTGTACCAGAAAAAGATTACAAACTTTGTATTCCCGGCTAATCGGGATGAAAATCCGTTTGAGGGAATTGAAATCGGAAAGTAGCTGAAGCCGATAGGTAACGGTAGTTTACAGGATAGGAGGACAACTCATGATCAGCTATATCGGGAAGCGAATGGTAGCGGTCATTCCTATTGTTCTCTTTGCCACCCTCGTTACCTTTGCACTGATTCATATTTCACCAGTTGATCCGGCCGAGGCCTATTTGACGGCTGCTCATATTTATCCTACTCCAGAGATTCTGGAGCAGAAAAGACATGAGTTCGGGCTGGATCAGCCTTTGCTGACGCAGTATATGCATACACTTCAAAGAATCAGTCAATTGGACTTTGGTACTTCGTATCTGACCAACAAGCCGGTGTGGGATGAGGTCAAGGTTCGGCTGCCCGCCACTTTTGAATTGGCTGTGAGCAGTATGGTGCTATCTATTGTGGTGAGTATTCCACTGGGCGTGCTGGCGGCGATGCGTAAAAATGGATGGATCGACATGCTTAGTCGAGGAATTTCATATTTTGGCGCGTCTATACCCCAGTTCTGGCTGGGATATTTGTTAATCTTCTTTTTCTCTGTCCGATTGGATTGGCTCCCTGTAGAGGGGCGAGGAACGTGGCAACATCTGGTGTTGCCCACTTTGACCCTGTCGCTGGTTCTGATTGCTTTATATACGCGCCTGCTGCGTTCCAGTGTGTTGGAGCAGCTTCAGGAAACGTATGTGCAGTATGCCAGAACTAGAGGGATTCGTGAGCGGGTGATCATGCTCAAGCATGTACTGAAAATTGCCATTGCTCCACTGATTACAAGTATGGGTATGAATCTGGGCAAGCTTCTGACCGGAACAATTATTGTGGAGCAGGTGTTTTCATGGCCCGGGTTTGGCCGTTATTTTGTGGAAGCGATTTTTAACCGGGATATTCCCGTCATACAATGCTATGTGTTTTTGGCGGCATGCCTGTTCATCGTATGCAATTTGCTCGTTGATCTGGTGCATTTGTATATGGACCCCCGAATTTCATCGAAGGGACGAGCAGAGCAGTGATGATAAGGTTGCGTACAATGTTCAAAGGTCAAAAGGTAATCGTGGTCTGCTCTGTCGTACTGGCTGCTCTTTTTATCATTATGGCGCTAGCTCCTTGGCTGGCTCCCCATGATCCGGTTAAAGTCAATTTACTGCACAAGCTGGAGGGACCTTCGAAAGAATACTGGCTGGGGACCGATCATTTGGGTCGGTGCAATTTATCCCGGTTGCTGTATGGAGCGCGGATTTCCCTCGGTTTTGCGACATTAATTTTCCTGTCCTCGCTTAGCATCGGCGTTGTGGTCGGGTCGCTAGCAGGTTATGTGGGCGGCTGGGTCGATAGTGTGTTGATGCGGTTTTGCGAAGGTATTATGGCGTTTCCGAATTTGGTGCTTGTGCTGGGCATTGTCGGTATTTTTGGGCCGGGCCTCATGCAGGTGCTGCTTGCCTTAATGATGGTGCAGTGGGTGTATTATGCCAGAATGTGCCGCAATATGGTCGTCAGTCTGAAAGAACGGAATTTTATAGCTGCTGCAAGGATTAGCGGGTCCTCCTCAGGGGCCATTATCCGGCGGCATATTATTCCGAATGTGCTGCGGCCGATTGTGGTCATTGGTACGCTGGAAATGGGCTGGGCGATCATGGATATTTCCGCGTTGTCGTTCCTTGGTCTAGGCATTCAGCCGCCGACTCCCGAATGGGGAGCGATGATTCATGAGGGAACGGGATACATACGCAGTCATCCGGAATTAATGATCTATCCGGGGGTTATGATTCTGGTGGTGGTGATGGCCTTCAATATATTGGGGGAGGCGCTGTCCGACCGATACGGAATTGCCAAACGTCAGTAAAACGGGAGTGAGTTACAACGATGGACGACAGGGAGAAGGTGCTGGAGGTCAGCGGCTTACAGGTGAAGCTCAAAACCGATGCCGGGGCGGTATCTCTGCTGGAGCCAACTCATTTTGAGCTGAAAAAGGGACAGGTACTGGGTCTTGTCGGCGAGAGTGGAAGCGGCAAAACAGTGACTTGTAAAGCGTTGCTCCAACTGCTGGATCGCCAGACGATGGACGTGGAAGGTAGTGTCCGTCTGAACGGGCGTGAGCTGAACGGAATGGTGGCCGAGGAGATGCGCCGTATTCGGGGCAAGGAAATCGCGTTTATTATGCAAAATCCGATGAGCGCTTTTACGCCAGTGTATACGATCGGAGCTCAGTTTATGGAAACGGTCCGCACGCACACCGGATTAACCAAACGACAGGCCCATGAACTTGCCATAACGGCTCTGGAAAATATGAATCTGCCCGATCCAGCCAAGCTGATGAAGCGGTATTCGTTTCAGTTGAGCGGCGGGATGCTGCAACGAGTCATGATCGCCATTTCCATGTGCCTGCGGCCAGCAGTGGTTATTGCCGATGAACCAACGACGGCGCTCGATGTGGTCAATCAGCTACAGGTGCTAAGAGAGCTGGATCGCTTGCGTACGGAATACAATACGTCCATTTTGCTGATCTCGCATGATCTGGGCGTCATTTCCCAATTGGCGGATGAAGTGGCTGTCATGCAGCAGGGTCGTATTGTTGAGCAGGCTGAGGTCCATCAGTTATTCGATCACCCGCAGGATGAATATACGAAAATGCTGCTGCATGTCAGACCCAAGTTGTCCATTCGGGGCATAAATCAGGTAGGTGGTTAGTCGCCTGTTCGACGGTTACACTTTCAAAAGGGGAGCGAATGCGCATGCTACAAGTGAAGAAAGTAACTCATAGCTATGGAAGGCGCAAATGGCTGGGCCGCTCTGAACCACGTCCTCCTGTGTTGGCTAACGTTTCGCTTACTATAGAAAGTGGGTTTTGCCTGGGCTTACTTGGTACCAGCGGAGCTGGTAAAAGCACGCTGGGCAAGGTTATTCTGGGGCTGGAGAGGCCGCAGGAGGGTCAGGTGCTGTTCCAGGGACAGGACATTTATAATGCGAGCCCCCAAGTCCGCAGGGGACTGCGACGGGATATGCAGGTCGTATTTCAGGACTGCTACTCTGCTGTAAATCCCCGAATGACCGCCGGGCAGATTATTGGGGAGCCATTGGACAATTACGAACGGTTATCGGCGCAGGAACAAAAAAGAACGGTCGAAAGCCTGCTGGAACGGGTCGGCCTCAAGCCAGAGGACCGGATTAAATATCCGCATCAGTTCAGTGGCGGACAATTGCAGCGGATCAATATTGCACGAGCGATTGCGCTCAAGCCAAAGCTGATCGTGCTGGATGAGTCCGTCAGCAGCCTCGATATGGTTCACCAGATGCACATTTTATCCCTGCTGGGAGAACTGAAATCTTCGTTTGGATTGTCATATCTGTTCATCACGCATGATATTCGGGCGGCATATGCCGTCTGTGATGGCATTGCTGTGATGGAGCAGGGGAGATTGATTGAGCGCTGTGATGAGAAGGATCAGATTTTTGAATCTGCTCATCCGGCTGTACGACGGTTGATCTCGTCCATTTTGCCGGAACATCCAGCAGAGCGTTTTCCGCTTCATGGATAACAGTGGACCCGCAAGGGTCCTTTTTTTGTGCAACATATGGATAAATAATCGAAATGAAATTTACTTGTTGTATTATTTGAATAACCCGTTATAATATAAAATCATAGTAAATTACTTGGATATTAAAAAGGGGATGTCATATATGAAGAAATCTGCTTTGGTAGCAGCGATTGGCCTATCTCTTGTGTTATTAACGGGTGCCTTGAGTGGATGTTCCTCGAAGGATGCGGCATCGGGGGATAAGGTAATCTATGTCGGCACACAAAATGACTACCCTCCGTTTGCTTTTACGAATGAAAAAAACGAGCTGACCGGATACGATGTGGAAGTAGTCAAGGAGATCGACAAGAAGCTGGACGGCTACAAGTTTGAGTTTGTACCTTCTGGCTGGGACGGAATTTTCATGGCGCTGGAATCGAACAAGATTCAGGTCGTAGCAGATGAAATCGCCAAAAATCCTGAGCGCGAGCAAAAATATTTGTTCTCGGATGAATCCTACTTTCAGGCACAATCCGTCATTGTTGTGAAAAAAGGCAGAACGGATATACACTCTCTCAAGGATTTGGAAGGCAAGAAGGTAGCCGCATCAGTAGGCGATTCCTACACACAATTGCTGGAACAATATAATGCGAAGAATGGGAATAAAATTATTTTGAAATACAATGATACAGGCACTTCGTCCGATAACCTTCAAGACGTGCAAAATGGCCGGGTGGACGCTTATGTGAATGATCCAGTCATGACGGCTGCTACGATCAAGAAGGAAGGTTTGCAGGTCGAAGCGATAGGTGATCCTGTGCAAACGGATGATATCAATCTGGTGTTCAAAAAGGATAAGCAGGGCGAAGAGCTGAAAGCTAAAATCGACCCGATTATTAAAGAGTTGAAAACGGACGGAACACTGAAAAAATTGTCTGAACAATGGACAGGCGGAGAATATATCCCGCAGTAACAACAATGTAAAGGGTAAAGTGAGGTTCCTATGGAAAAGCTGTTTGACCTTGATTATATGCTGAAAAGCCTTCCCCGGATCGTTGAGTATCTACCCGTTACGCTATGGATTGCATTTTTGTCCATGCTGCTGGGTACGATTATCGGGTTGGCAACGGCGTTAATTCGGATATACAAGGTGCCTGTCTTGGCGCAACTGTCTACGCTGTATGTCTCCTACATCCGGGGAACACCGCTCATTGTGCAGCTGTTTCTCGTATATTATGGAATACCCAAGTTTTTATATTATTTTCAGAGCGAATACGGTTTCTTACAGCAATTAAATATCTACGTGATTCCACCCGAGGTTTTCGCATTGTTGTCATTTTCACTAAATCTCGGGGGGTATCTGTCTGAGACGTTCCGGGCGGCGATTCATTCAGTCGACCGGGGACAATTTGAGGCTGCCAATTCCATCGGGATGAGTCAAACACAGATTATGCTCAAAATTGTGCTACCACAGGCGTTGACGGTGGCTTTGCCCAATTTGGGAAACACGCTGATCAGTACGGTGAAGGATACGTCTTTTATTTTTATGATCGGTGTCGTCGATATGATGGGACAGGCTAAAATTATGGGCGCGCGGGCGTTGGCTTTTTTTGAGGTATATGTCGCGGTGTCTCTGATTTACTGGTTGGTGTGCATTATTATTGAGCGCGGGCTTGTCGTGCTGGAGAAGCGTATTCGAATTTACGAAAGAAGTGAGTAAGGTATGATTCAACTTCATCAAATTCATAAGCATTTTGGGCAGCATCATGTGTTGAAGGGCATAGACCTGACGGTAGGCAAGGGAGAAGTTGTAGTCATCCTGGGCCCAAGCGGATCGGGGAAGTCCACGCTGCTGCGCAGTATTAATTTTTTGGAACAGCCGAACAGCGGAGTCATTGAAATTAACGGTGTAAAGGTCGATGCCGCCAAGGCGGGAAAAAAAGACATTCTCGGACTACGGATGGCAACGGCAATGGTATTTCAGCAATATCAGTTGTTTAAAAATTTGAATGCACTCCATAATGTGATGATTGGTCTGACCAGTGTGAAAAAGCTGGATCGTAAGCAGGCAAGGGAGATCAGTGAAGGCATTTTGGAAAAGGTCGGGTTAAAGGATCGTATGACCTATTATCCTGCCCAGCTTTCGGGTGGACAGCAGCAGCGAGTTGCGATTGCCCGTGCTTTGGCACTAAATCCGCAGGTGTTGTTGTTCGATGAACCGACATCCTCACTTGATCCTGAACTGGTGGATGAAGTGCTGTCCGTGATCCAAAAGGTGGCGAGTGAAGGCAATACGATGATTATTGTCACGCATGAGCTTGGTTTTGCGAGAGATGTAGCGGATCGGGTTGTGCTGATGGAGCATGGTGTGATCGTGGAGCAGGGACCCGTGGAGCAGTTTTTCACCAATCCGAAGGAAGAACGGACACGGCAGTTTCTGGGCAAAGCGTTGGTACAGAGAGCGCCACAGGAGCAGCCTGTATCCCCATAAAAAGTACGTGGATGGGTTATAGGTATGTACAACGCTGTAGACTTATTGCACCTATAGTAAAAAGCACGTTAGACAAGTCGCAGGAGGAAGGAAAGCCCGCGCTTGTTTGTCGTGCTTTTTTGGCGCCTCATATCCCAAGTTCTTTTCCATTGCAAAGTAGCTTATCACACTTATTCATGATAAATTCTAAGAACAATACAGTGAAGATGTAATCGGGAAGGAACATTGGCATATGAAAAAGGTTTTATTCATTAATACCGGAGGGACCATTTCTTCCTCCTATCAGGAAAACGGCCTGACACCGACCCAATCGGCTGAAAATATTTTGGCGGAAATTCCGGAGCTGAAGGAGATTTGCGAGATTGATGCCCATAATCTGATGAGCATTGATAGCACAAATACACAACCAGAGGATTGGGCTTCCATCGCCCGGATGGTACATCGTTCGCTCGATCAGTACGACGGCATTGTCATTGCACACGGTACGGATACGATGGCTTATACGGCTTCAGCCTTGAGTTTCATGCTGGGAACCGTAGACAAACCCGTCGTTGTGACAGGTTCACAAGTTTCCATTTTGGCGGAGCACAGCGATTCCAAAAAAAATGTAATTGACTCATTCCTGACCGCATGTGGCGAGGTGGCTGGGGTTTTTGTCGTGTTTAACGGCAAAATTATCAATGGTAGCCGTAGCTCGAAAATCAGAACACGCAGCTATAACGCCTTTGAGAGTATTAACTATCCGTACATTGGCCTCGTGGAGAACGGTAAGGTGGTCTATACGGAGGGCGTATTTGCAAATCGCAGTACCGTTCGTCATCCATACAACGACGGGTATGCTTCCGAAGTATTTCTGCTCAGGCTGATTCCGGGTACGAATCCGGCGATTTTCGATGCCATTCAGGGCTTGGGCTATAAAGGTATCGTCATTGAGGGCTTTGGTATGGGTGGCGTCCCTTTTAAAGAAAGAAGCCTGATCAGTAAAATCGAGGAACTGATGAAGGACGGTATGAGTATTGTCGTGACTACTCAATGTCCTTATGAGGGCGGGGATTTGACGATTTACGAAGTGGGGCAAAAGGTACTGGAGAAGGGGGTTATTCCGGGGTATGACATGACAACGGAAGCGCTGGTGACGAAAATGATGTGGGCGTTGGGGCAGACGACCGATCCGGCCGGGGTAGCCAAGATTATGGCAACGAACTACGCAGACGAAGTTTCCCTGCCTGCGGATACAGCTTCCTTATAGGAAGCTGATTTCCGTAGATACCGGGTTAACGCTGGCCTTGCCCCAGTCTGCTTTTAATCTCAATAGCCACTTTCAGCGCTTGTACAGCCGATTCCAGTGGAATCAGGCTTTCCGAATGTCCACCAAAGCATTCAAGTGCATGATCCAAACTTTTTTCGTATGGATTGGCAGATTCGAGGTTGATTTTTTGCTGTCCTGATGCGGTATACTCATATAATGCGGTAGGTATAAGATCGTTTTCGTCGCTTTCATGAAATACCAGCTTGGCCTTTTCGAAATAAGCTTCATAGGCCACTGTGAAGGGGTAGCTTCCCGGCATGTGGGATGAGGCGATGACTTCTGTGAATGTATCCCGATGCTGAAAGTAAGCACGAACCTGTGCTTGTTCAGGATGGGTAACTTCTGTACCCCAGACTGTAAATGGATCACAGGGGCCTAATAGCCAGGTCAGTAAATCCAGTTCATGAATCATGAACTGAGTAGGGATGGAGCTTAGTCCAAGATCCCCCCACAGAGGAGGCGTTTCTCTTTTCAAAGATAAGGAGATAAGCTTTCCGTACTTCTGTTGGCGGTATGCCTCATACAGATAGGTATAGGCGGGATCAAACTTAATGAACTGGTTGACCAGAATCTTTTTGCCATATTGCTCCGCAGCTTGTTGCATAAGAAGAGCGTCTTCGAGATTAAAGCAAACGGGTGTTTCACAAAATACATGCTTACCGTGCTTTAGCGCATCCACAGCATATGACCTATGCAGGTGGGAGGGCAGGCATAGATCGACGATATCCACGTCTGGATCCAGCAGAATATCCTCTATATTTTGTGTGACTTCTACGTTTAGCTCCTCTTTCAGCTTTTGCAGCTTGGTTTCGTTCCTTCCAAATACCATGATTCTGTTTACCTTGGGATGGTTGTTTAACAATGAGGCATGATATGCGCCGAATCCCGTCCCCAATATTCCAATATTCATCATCCATTACACCCCTTTACTTCTATGATACACACCTATTGCTGCCAACAGGGTGTCAACAATCTTTGCATCATCTTTTCAATTCGGGTTAACCATCTATTGTGGAGGTATGATTGTGAGACTGCATCGTTTAATCGCGATTTTATTATGTATCGAATCTAGAGGGAGAATGAAGGCCAAGGAATTGGCGTTGGCACTGGAAACCTCTGTACGCTCCATTTACAGGGATATCGACCTCCTGGCTGAAGCCGGCGTTCCGATTGTTACCGCATCCGGACCGAAGGGCGGAATTTATTTAATGGAGGGTTATACGGCGAACCTGAAACAGTTGAATGGCGGGGATGTCATTCAGTTGTATTTAACAGGGATGGGCATTTATACAGGTGGGCCCACCGAATCGGGTTTGAAGTTAAAGAATGCTCTGCTCAAACTGGAACAGACGATGCCAGACCCGTATCAGTCCGATATTAAGAAAGCCAAAGCACGGTTTTATTTTGATGATACGCCGTGGTGGACGGAACGTATAGCCATTCCTTGTCTTGAGGCCGTGAGAGCTGCAGTGTGGGGGTCCCATAAAATAACCATTCAATATGAGAAGGCTGACGGAATCTGTTCTTCCCGTCATGTGCATCCCTATGGACTTGTGGTGAAAAAAGGAGATTGGTATCTCATTGCCTTCTGTGAAGTTGGGCAGGAGATTCGGACCTTTAAATGTGAGCGAATCAAGGAGGTTCAGCCGTCTGCGGAAGTGTTTGAGGTTCCGGTCGATTTTTCGCTGGAACATCATTGGATGAGGCAAGAAACCGCGTTTAAGCAGCTTTGTACAGAGAAAGAATACTATCCCGTTCTGATCCGAACGAATAAGAAGCAAGCGGGAATTATAGCGAAAAGAATGGAAATCATCCAGTCTGTACAGGAAGGCAGTCATTTCATTCTAACGGTCAACATGTATAGTTATGAAGCAGCCTGTCGCGATGCTATGGATTGGATCGGTAGGGTTGAAGTTGTGGAGCCTGTAGCACTCCGACAGTTTGTGAAGGAAGAAATTAACCGACTCCAGAGGATATATGGATAAATTATTAAAAAAACACCTGCCTAGGGCAGATGCTTTTGCTTGTTAAGTCCAGGCCCAGAGAAATCCGTCACGATCCCAGGCAATTCTGCCACCATGAAGCTTGCGGAATGCTTTTTTGATTTCTTTTTCCAGAGATACATGACCATGCTCGCTTATAAACACATACTGCTCTCCATACTCAGAGCGTACATATGCAATTGCATCTTCTTGTTTCAGGGTGCCCACTTCACGGATCTGCGCGACCATCCATTGTGCAATTTCTTGTTCTGTTGTAGGGGTGTTGTCCATTTGTCGTATCCTTTCCTGCGTACCGATTGGGTGTAGCTATTCGGCTCACCTCCCCGTAGTATACGGCAATTCGGAGAATTATTGAATTTTTTGATATAAATTTACTTGAGCGGTTGGCTAAGCGGACTTTCTTTTGTATAATTAAGGGAATATTCGCGGGAATTTTCTTTTTTTGTATTGTAATCATGCAAGTAATCCCTGGGGGTGCCTGATTTGAAGGAAACAACCACAATTCGCGCAGAGCTGGAGCAGTACATCAGACGAGAAGGAATTACGATTAGTAAGTTTGGGGAGAACACAGGTATTAATGCAGGAACGATCAGTGCCATTATTAACGGTAATCGTCCGATTGCGATGTTGCTGTTGGATCGGATTGCTGCAGGCATGGGGCTTGAAGAAGGAAGCCTCTATGAGTTATACATTGATGAATTTATACGGAATACGGCACCGAATTGGCGACGGGTTCGTCCCTTTTTGCATCGCTGTGCAGAGCTGAACAAACTGGATTGTATTAAGCAAGTCGTGGAGTTTATGATGGACTATCTCATATACGCCCCAGCTTTGTTTGAGACAGCAGAAGAATTATTCAGTGAAGGCAAGTTCGAGGCTGCGGCAATTATTTATAAAAATGTTTCGGAAAGTGAGAAGTACCAACATTCAGAGCGTCTGGCGCTCTGCCAATACCGTTTATTTACGATTGCCGTTGGCGATGACCAGGACGAAAATTTATGGGCAGCCACACACTTTGAAAGCTTTGTGGAACGATTGGGTGAAGCAGATCAGCTGGATGCCTTAAAAGACCTGGCGAATACCTATGCTTCCTTGCGACGTTGGGATAAAGTAGAGTGGTTAGCTGAAAAAATGGGTCACAGGGCCAAGGTACAATATGAACAAAAATACGGAAATACGAGAAAATCCGAGCGTGGCAAGGAACCCAAAGGTCCCTTGTTTATGTATATTGTATACTCTTACGTGCTGCGTGCCGGGGTGTGTGATGAGCGCGGGGATTACCAAAAAGCACTGGAATATGTATCCTTGTATTCTGATTTGAGCTGGGTACAGGAGGATACAGAAGAAGCGCGTCGTTTGAAGGATCAGTGCAGTAACTGGGCTGAGGCCAACGGGTATCTATATCAGCTGATGTCCGGCAGTCTGGATGTGATTCCACAGTACGTGGACTATTTGGAAAGAAATGAAGGCGAAATTCTGGTAGGTTTGCTCAAAATTATGGTGGCAGCCAATCGTTATGATTTTAATGTGGATCATGTACTGCAACGTTTTGAAAAACAAATTGCGGCATTTGCAGATCAGCATGTCAAGGTAGGCACCTATACGGAGCAAATGTCAGCAGATCTCTATGCACGATTTTTGGCAGAGATGGCTTGTTATGATCTCAACAAACACCGTTATACCAAAGGTATGAAATTCTTGCTTGAGAGCCTTTCCTATTCCGTCGTGCTGAACGGTAATCCTGTAACGATTAAATGTGTAGGATTATTCGAAAAATATCGGCATACTGCCTCTTCTGAGGACAAAGCAGAATATAAAAATCTACTTGGAGAGGTAGAATACTTCCATGATAAAAAAGCTCGTTTTTTCTCTGCTGGTATTTAACGTTTTTATCATCCTGACTTCTTCACCTATTGCTCCCCCTGTAGAAGATCCGAGTGATGTTCACAGTCATGGGGTAGGTGGCTGGGCACTTTCAACTCCTGAACCATCGGCTTAGAGGTTCTAGATAACGGCACTCCAAAAGGTATCCTCTTCTGAAGAAGAGGATACCTTTTTTTGATGTGAAGTGCATTTGAAGGGGCACTTTTGCCGTCAAGAGTGGGGAGTTGGAAGTTGAGCAGGCGGAAACCAGACATGACGCAGATCTACCCAGCCCTGACTGTTAAAAGATACACCGCGCACAGAAGGAAGATAGGCCGTCTGAACGGGCTTTTCATATAAAATATGCAGCTGGTGCTCATCCATGAGCCGAGTTTCGATATGTTCAAATTGCTGCGCCCTAACAGTATGATCGGCCTCCCGTGCAATTTCACGCAGCAGTCTTTCGATATCCACACGGCTATGAGGCTCCACATGCCCAGATACATTGAGATACAAGTCAAACAGGCGTAATTGCTCATCACGGTCACGAAAGAGAGAAAAGATGATTAAGTCTGACTCCATACGGATAGATGAGCTTTTGAATTCATTCATAGATGCGGCCACGATGTTACAGGTATACCCACAGGATTCGAGCTGAGCCGCAACCCGGTCTGCGTCGGCTTTATACTCGGGAATGGTAGCAATTTGTAGTGCCGCCAGTGGTTCATAAGAATCGTTAGATGAATCCACTGCTGGAGGAAGGGAGCGATGATCCAGACATGCTACAATGCGGGCACGTATTTCTGGGTTGCGCAACGGTCCATCCTTGTGTGTATTACATGTGATAAATTTGCGTACCGAAGCCGCCGAGTGAATCTGGCTCCATGCGGTATCCGTATCTCCCGCTGATACGGGATTATGGATAATGTGAAAAGAAGAAGCGGTGTCTTCCGTATCCGACGATTCCAGCTTAGTCGCCCACGGGAGTTGGACAATTTCCACTCGGTCCAGATGAGCTCGGCCTTGAAAATAAGGTGCGAAAGCCTCCAGTGTACACAGGCTTTCGTTCATTTCCGTGACTTTGAATGCCCCTGTACCGACAGGGCGGATGCCAAAGGCGGCTTCACCCACCTGATTAAGCTCACGCGGCACAATCGCAGCCCGGCTGGTACACAGGAAGGATAGAAACAGCTCGTTCGGCTCCTTTAGTACGAAGCGTACTATCGTTGGACTTAGCGCCTGGACGTGCTGAATTTGCCGGACGATAAAATGGTAAAGTCTCCTTCCCGGCGCCCGACTCAGTCGCTCAAAGGTATAGACGACGTCTTCAGCGGTCAGTATTTTTCCGTTATGAAACAACACTTCTTTACGCAGGAAAAAGGTCCACTGTGTACGAGTGGTATCCACCTCCCAAGCGTGCGCCAATCCCGGCAAAATCTCGCCGCTTTCGTTCGCCCGGCGGGCCAGGCCATCAAAGACGTGGCTGGATACGAAGGACTCGGCGAGCCAGTTCAAGTACAACGGGTCCAGCGTATAGAGTTGCTGGCGAATAGGCAGACGCAGCGTGTCGATCTGCTGCTGATCACTGCGCACCTCTGCGTGATGCCCAAAATAATTCAGCAGCCAGCCTTGCAAATGCTCCTGCATGGTGGAGGAGCGTGAATGAACTCGGATCTCATCCAGCGCGCGTTTGATATCATGGCGGTCTATGGCTTGCATCATGGATTGCACGGCAATGTCTTCCGGCTGAATGAGGAAGCGCAGACTGGAGCGGCGACCTCTGCCTCGGCGAGGAGTCCATTGTATCCAGTCGTGCTGCTCCATTTTCTGAATGATCATCAAGGCGTTGCGGTGAGTACAGTCAAAAATAGCCGCCAGCTCATCCAGCGTCGTCTCTATGGTATGGTTTTCGTCCTTGTCGTCAGCTGCGTGTGAGTGAAGCCGTAAAAATTGGGCATGGAGTTTCATTCAAGGTTGCTCCGTTTCCCCTATATTTGATTAAAAGCGTAGCCACTTTTATAAAATAGGAAATTTTGTTTGAATTAATTTCTCTTTATCTTCTTATTTTATCATCTACAATAAGGGTTATAAAGCATATTTGTGGAGGTATTTACCATGCATGACAAGATGAATGGAACGTCTTTGCCGAAAACGTCGTTTCTGTCCGCCTTTGCTGGCGCAATTGTGTTGGCGCTGGTTCATCAATATCTGTTTTACGGACATGGGCTGGGCGTGTCTATGCCAATTTTTGTTATTGTGTTTTACGCCTATATGTATGCCTTTAATCGAGATCGTTTCCAGTTAGGATCATGGATAGGGCGTTTGCTGTTTGTGATCATTTTCATGCTGGCATTGACATATGCGCTGTTCAATAATCCGGTCCTGTATGTGTTAAATGCGCTGGCGATACCTGCTCTGATTAGCGTACATATGGTGCTGCTGTTTGGGGAGAAAAGGCATGGCTGGTCAGAACCCGGTATTATTGGTCAGGCGTTAAGCCATTGGTTTTATCAAAACTTTCGTCATATCGTGACCCCCTTTCGGATGGTCAAGACAGTAGCCCTTCGGAATGTAAAGGATGAGCGTAAGCGTGTATTGGGCAAAGTGATGATTGGTTTACTTATTGCCTTGCCGCTACTGTTCATTATCATATCTTTGCTGGCTTCGGCGGATGGGATGTTCGAAAAGTTGTTAGCTGGAGTACCCGAATGGATCGGAACGCTGTCCTTTGGGAATGGCATGCTGCGGCTGATCTGGACCTGCTTTTTCACCTTCTGTTTCTTCTGTTATTTGTGGGGATTTGTACAGCCTGCTCCGCGTAATACGCAGAGAGAGACCCAATCATGGCACGGATTAGACGAGCGCACGAATGGCCAAACCACTGAGTATGATGGTCACTCTTCAGTGATGATTGACCGACCAACGGTGCCTTACCACGAGCCGATTGCGATCAAGTTTGATCCTGTAATCACCGCTACGGTGCTGATTGTCATGAATTTGGTGTATGTTGTATTCGTTGTGTTGCAGTTCGGATATCTGTTTGGTGCATGGGAAGGTGCTCTGCCCGAAGGAACCTCGTATGCTGAATATGCGAGAAGAGGATTCGGGGAGCTGGTTATGGTAACAGGTATCAACTTTGTGCTGATGATCAGTGTATTGAAGTGGACTGAATTTGGCTCAGGTATAGTGCAAAAAATGAACAGCGGCCTGCTGTACATACTCGTTGGTTGTTCGGGTGTGATGCTGTACTCGGGATATACCCGGCTGGTTATGTACGAAGAAGCATACGGCTATACGTACACCCGCTATTTGGTACACGCGTTTATGATTTTTCTGGGCTTGCTACTGCTTATTGCAGCAGTACGCATTCATTTCCGTCAACTGCCGTTGGCGAAATATTATATTGTACTCGCTCTGGTTGCCTATGTCGTCGTGAACTATGTGGGCATTGATATACGGATTGCTGAAAATAATCTCGAACGGTATCGTACGACATCGGTGATAGATAAGGAATATTTGAGTGAGCTATCGGCAGACGCGATTCCGCTGCTGATTGACTTTAGCCGTAAGGAACATGGAGCGCTGGATGAGTTTTTACAAGCCCGTTTGACGAGCATGACGAGAGAAGAATCGGCTTGGCCTGAATTCAATTGGGCAAAGTATCGAGCGCAACGGGAATTGCACGACTATATTTTGGAATGAGAGGTGTTTGGGAATGATCGGAACAGATGCATTACAGGGTATGGTATTGGAGCTACAGGATGAGATGTCACAGTATCAGCATCAGTTTGGGGTAAGACGAAACCATTTTCTCGCGGAGGCTATGTCCTACGGAATGAGTGAGGAGGAATGTCAGTCTTATGCTATCCAGAGTATTGGTCCGGTCGTTCCCGTCGCCTGTATGCCTACGTTGGCCCCCGGTAAAACCCGACCACTCAGTCCAATGCTGGCAGCGCGGTACCGATATGCGGGGGATTGGAAGGACATCGATGAGCATCTGCTCCTGCCAGATGAAGTGCTGCGGATCGCAGGTACAGAGCAGTTCCGCAGCTGGATCAGCGATATGCGAAATTACTGGGTGGAATCGGCTCCATACCGATTCGGGGATGATCGTCTTTCGCTGCTGTCGGTTGCGAGCGAGGAAGAGGGTCACTTTTCCATGCTCGTCTGGAAGGAGCCCGGTGAAGAGCCAGAAGTATGGACGTATGCTTTGCAGCATGAATACCGATTCAGTCATCTGCTCCATTGGTTCAAGTGGCTGAACGGGCGGAGTGAAGAATGAGAGGTACAGATGATGAAAAAGAATCGTAATTGGATCGTGCTATTTATCGGCATCGCTCTGATGGTGGGGGCAGCAGACTATTTAACACAAGTTAAGCCTACGACTCCTCCTGAGCTTATCGTTCCCACCGTAATCAGTGAAGAAAGCCTTCAGTTATGAGAATGAAGGTAATTTTTTATGGTATTACGTTGTTAAAGTAAGCCGGAATTCACCCTAATAGTTGAGAGGGAATTGAGGCCAACATCAATTGAATGTGGAGCCATTCAGATGTTCAAGCGACTCCGTCATTTCCTCTACAACTTATATTCAGGGGGAATTTCAATGGCTAGAAGTGCAAGTACTTACGCATCTGTAATTGACGGTTTTAAGGTAGAAACGAACAAAAAGTATTCACCAGTAGGTGGAACGAAATGTAATATTTTCGCGCAAGATGTGATGTCTGCGATGTCGGCACCCTTGCCAAGTGGTTTAGCCAATCAAATGGCTGATGCTTTACTGAATAAAAAGGCGCCGGGCTGGGACTCTGTAACCTTTCAGGATGCTCAAAAAAGAGCAAATCTAGGGTATCCTACCATCGGAATCAAAAAAGCGGATGGTCATGGTCATGTAGTCGTTGTCAGACCGAAGGGTTCATCGATTACGATTTTGAAAGAGGTACAGGTTGCTCAGGCGGGAACCAAAAATTATAACAGTAATACCATTAATTATTCGTGGGTGGCAGCAGATCTGCCTGGAGTGAAATTCTACACACACGACTAATTATATTCAATATATTGGAAAATTAATGACCCCGGAAGCAGATTCACTCGATCTGTCTCCGGGGTCGTCTTTTTTATTTTGAAAGCGAACGTTTAGATACAATGAACGCTTTGCCTGGCTTGATAAAAGCAACAGCATAGCCATTGGAGAAGGAGGAGGATTCCGCTCTGTACTCAAGTTTAGTCAGCAGTTGCCCCTGACGATTGATGTAACCGAATTTGCCGTCTGAGACGGATGATTGTGTTTGTTTACCGACTAAAGCAAGGCCTTCTTTGAACGGAGAGGTAACATCATATTTTTGTTGATATTTAATGACCAGCGTTCCGTTTTTATCAATAAATCCGACTTCGTTTTTTGCATTTTTCACACTCGCCAGGCCTTCACTAAAATCTTGGGCATCCGTAAATTTAAAGGGAATCGCGACTTTTCCCTGTTTATTGATGAATCCCCATTTCCCCTTGGTATTTTGCACCGGCGCCAATCCTTCCGAGAAGTCTCCACCGGATTTATATTGAGGAGGAATGACTTCTTTCCCTGCTGTATTGATATACCCGTATAGCCCTTTGCTATTCTGAACAATAGCTAAGCCATCCGAGAAACCACGACTGTATTTATATTTATAAGGAATTGCTAGTTGACCAGAGGCATTCACAAAACCGATCTTGCCAGTGTTGGGGGCATAGGCGAGGGCCAGACCGTCTGTAAATACATATTCTGACTCCACATTTTCTTTAAAATGAGAAAGGATTTTTCCCGTTCGATCTATAATTGCATTTTCTTTGGTGTCTGCTATGGTTACCTTGGCTTTTCCTTCAGAAAAGAAATTGGCTTCGGTATATTGGCAAGGGATGATCAGTGCCCCTTTGGTGTTAATGTATCCATAGAGATTGGTTTTTGTATTTTTCACGACGGCTCGCTGCTCATGAAAATCACCAATGGGTTTAAGCTCGGCGGGAAGTGAGAAAGCTTTCTCTCCTTTGGAATTGTAATACACGAGGTTTCCAGCGGATGTTTCAGCGGCTAATAAGCCATCATGAAAAGCACCATCGCTCAGCGGGCGAGCAACGTTGTAATCCAGAGCAGTTTTAGAAACTTCAATGGTTGTTGTACTGGATGCGGCCCAGCCTGTTCCAATAACGGAGAGGCTAGTAACCAGAATCAATGCAGCTAATCCTAACTTTTTTAACATGCATAAGCTCCTTTGTGAGTTGATTTTTTAACTTTGGGCTTCGAAAAGCCTTACCCTCATACGTAAGGTCTTCCATAATATAGACGATAAAAATGTAGGAATGTTTCTTGATATTCTAAAATTTTCTAATTATCATCTCAATAACCAGAAAGGGAGCAAGCTAATCGCTTGCTCCCTCTACACCTAAAATTGCCCTATATCTTTCGGATGCTCAACAGAGAGTTACCGTTACGCATAAACTCATACGGAACCTTGGTCTCTGTCACCCGTAAGCCTTCTGCCTCCAGCTCAAGAATCAAACGATCTAGCAGGTCGTAACGAGTTCCCGTTAAATCGGTCAGAGGAAAAATGCGGACTTCCTCTGAAGCCACTCGCAGCAGTTCGTGTACGGTATTCTTATGAAACTCATAGTCGAGTCGATCACTATACATAAACAGAAAATGGGCAGACAGCACGATATTAAACTGTTCATCTTCAAAGGGAAGCTCCGGCAGTACCGCAGCAACGTAGCGTTCCGGGTGCTTCCTCATATCCTGCGTGCAATCCTGGAGTGCTTGATGGCGCTGCTCGCTAAGCCCTTGCACATCTCCATAACAGCTCCAAGCATAATTATCTTTAGCACGCTCTAGCGTTTCCATTGCATGCTCAATATCCAATAGGCCTTTGCGTTTCAGATCATCAATCTTGTGATCGTAGGCGATATCACTTGCGGTGATATCCAGCGAGGCTTTGGTGCCCAGAGCGGTGAATGAACATGCTCCCGCAGGACAGTCCAAAATCTTTTTGCCTACAAGTTCAGGAATGTGCAATTGAACATTTGTACGTACTCCTCAAACGTACGGCCGATGAACACGACCCGGTCTAACTCTTGCTTGCTTTTACTTTGACTCTTCTCATCTCTACTCATCTCTTCTCACCTCAGCTATTCTTTGGCTACGGAGGGGCTATCAAGTTTACTCCGTAAGCCCATGTTAACATTTTATAGAATCGAATAACATATCATTAGGCAGGATCTCTTATAGTGAAAATCGATTATTATTGAGAGATTAAAGTTAAGAGATCATGTTCATTTTCAAGAAAAAAAGTGAAGAAGTAGTGTCATTTTAAAAAAAGTCTATACATATAAATTAAATGTATAGACAAATCAAAAGACTGGATTTATAATTACGCTGTAAACGTTTTCTAGTACTTAACATCCAATAAGACCTTGAAGGGAAGGAATAACCATGAAGAAAATTTTACTGGCGTGCAGCTCAGGTATGTCTACAAGTTTGCTGGTTACTAAGATGCAGGAATATGCTAAGTCCATTGGGGACGAGGCTGAAATTTGGGCAGTAGGTCAAGATCAGGCGGCAGAAGACATGGCTAAGGCTGACGCGGTATTGATTGGCCCGCAAATGAGTTTTCTGAAAGGACAACTGGAAAAGGAAGCAGCTCCATATGGTATTCATGTAGAAGTAATCGACATGATGGCCTACGGAATGGTTGATGGTAAGAAAGCCTATGAACAGGCCGTGAAGCTGGTGGAACGCAAAAATGGATAAAGTCAATATAGCTGAACTGACGGAAGAGCAAATTAGTTTCCAACTTATTCTTCATAGTGGAAGCGCTCGCAGTAAAGTAATTCAGGCGCTGACCGAATACCGAAATGAGAATGTAGAAGGTGCGGACGAACTGCTCAAACAAGCCAAGCAGGATTTACGTGCTGCGCATGATATCCATTTTCAAATGGTTAAGAAGGAAGCGGGAGGTACCCAAACTCCTTTCTCGCTCCTTCTGATGCATGCCGAGGATCATCTGATGTCCACGGTTACCATGAAGGATCTGGTTCTAGAATTGCTGGAGCTGTTCAAATCCAGAAATTTATAACGAAACATGTAAGTTTGTGAAATTTGGGACATGAAAAGCTTGCAACCCTATTGATGCAAGTCACTTCGCGGGGAGGAATAGGCTTTGTTTGAAAAATTAAGCCGGATACTGATACCTATTGCCGGTAAACTGAACAATAACCGCTATCTTACTGTACTGCGTGATGCATTTATGCTGTCATTTCCATTAACAGTTTTTGGATCCATTATCGTCGTTATTATCAATCTGCCGTTTCTAAAAGGGTGGATGGGCGATAGCAATTATGCGACTTTTAGCAGTCTGCTGAACATTGCGCCTAATGCCACACTGAATATCATGACCTTATTTGTAATCGTCGGGATTGGTTATTACCTATCTCGAAGTTATAAGGTCGAGCCCATATTTGGCGGCATGATTGCGTTGGCCTGTTTCTTGATGCTCACCCCGTTTGTGCTGACACAAGAAAGCGGTGCCACGATTGCTGGTGTCATTCCGGTTGATCGGATCGGCGCCAAAGGCATGTTCCTTGGTATGATCGTCGCTTTTATCGCGGCAGAGATATACCGAAAGGTGACGCAGCGGAATTTTGTCATTAAAATGCCTCCAGGCGTTCCGCCGGCAGTTGCCAAATCATTTGCCGCTTTGCTTCCGGCATGTATTACATTGGGCATATTTTTGATCATTAATGTTGTAGTTACACTGACCCTTCATAATAACCTGCATGATCTGATTTATCATGCTGTACAGGCACCTCTGGTGCATTTGGGCAGTGGCATTATACCTACATTGATTGCTATTTTCTTTGTTCAGCTTTTATGGTTCTTTGGGCTTCATGGTCAAATTATTATTAACTCGGTTATGGACCCAATCTGGAATACGCTGGCACTTGAAAACTATGAGGCGTACTCCAAAGGAGCAGAACTGCCGCATATCATTACCAAGCAGTTTGTGGATATTTACACCGTAGGTATCGGTGGTACAGGTATGACACTGGCTGTCGTGCTTTCGATTCTGATCTTCCTGAAGAGTAAGCAATTGAAGCAGGTCAGTAAGCTGGCCCTTGGACCGGGTCTGTTTAATGTCAACGAACCCGTCATATTCGGTCTGCCGATTGTGATGAATCCGCTTATTTTTGTTCCATGGGTTATTTCTCCAATGATCGTTACGCTGATTACTTACTTTGCCATGACCACCGGGATTGTGCCGCCGCCAAACGGAATTCAGGTTCCTTGGACGATGCCGTTGTTCTTTAGTGGAATGATGGCTACGGGCTCCCTGATGGGTGGCGTGCTGCAGTTGTTTAATATGGCTGTCGTCTTTGTCATCTGGTTCCCGTTCCTGAAAATTATTGATCGGATGAACGTTCGTAAAGAGCAGGAAGAGGAGCTTAGCCAAGCAGCCATTGCTGGTAAGGATCAAACTGTTGGAATGTAATGTGAATAAGCTGCTAGATTAGCAGCTTATTCATTGCAAAAGAGAGAGGAGTAGAGCTGTGAATCATACCGAAATGAAAGATATAGAGCAGCAAACCATTCAATACCGTTTTCCATCCGACTTCTGGTGGGGTTCCTCAGCTTCGGCTACCCAAACAGAAGGAACCGTGGAGGGAGACGGCAAAGGACCGAACATTTGGGATTATTGGTTTGAGCAGGAGCCGAACCGTTTCTATGATGGGGTTGGCCCTGCCGATACGTCCCGTTTCTATACCCGTTACAAAGAGGATATTGCACTCATGAAAGAGCTTGGCCACAACTCTTTCCGGTTCTCTATTTCCTGGTCACGCCTGTTTCCGGCAGGGAAAGGTGCAATAAACCAGCAGGCGGTTCAATTCTATACTTCCGTCATTGAGGAGTTGCATCAGGCGGGTATTGAGCCGTTTGTGAACTTGTATCATTTTGATTTGCCGATGGCTTTACAGGAAAATGGAGGCTGGGTGAACCGGGAGACGGTCGAAGCTTACGTGGCTTACGCTAACACTTGCTTTGAGCTATTCGGGGATCGTGTAGCCAAATGGTTTACGCATAACGAGCCGATTGTCCCGGTGGAAGGCGGCTATCTATACGATTTCCACTATCCGAATGAAGTGGATTTCGGCAAAGCTGTACAGGTGGGATATCATACCCTGTTATCGAGCGCCAGTGTCATTAAGGCTTATAGAGAAGGCGGTTATAAGGGCAAAATCGGAATTATTTTGAACCTGACGCCGACTTATCCGCGTAGTCAGCATCCGGCAGACGTGCAGGCTGCTGAAATATGCGACGCGTTCTTTAACCGTTCCTTTTTAGACCCATCTGTGACGGGAGAATTCAATCCTTTGCTCGTGGAGCTGTTACGCCAAGAGGGATATGTACCAAGCATGGAAGACGGAGATCGGGAGATTATACGCCAGGGCACTGTGGACCTGCTGGGGATTAACTATTATCAGCCGCGCAGAGTCAAGGCTCGCGAAAGTCTGCCGAACCCGGATGCGCCTTTTGTGCCGGAACATTTCTTCGATTATTACGTCATGCCTGGTCGCAAGATGAATGAGATGCGGGGCTGGGAGATTTATGAAAAAGGCATTTACGACATTCTGACTAACGTTAGAGAAAATTATGGCAACATTGAATGCTTCATTTCAGAAAACGGAATGGGTGTTCAAGGTGAAGAAAAGTTCAGAGATGAACAGGGCATGATCCGCGATGACTATCGCATTGATTTTATCCGTGAGCATCTCAAATGGGTCCAACGAGCGATCTCAGAAGGCTCCAATGTGAAGGGCTATCACTTATGGACGTTTATGGACAACTGGTCCTGGACGAATGCTTATAAGAATCGCTATGGTTTTGTGTCTGTCGATCTTCAGAACGGTGGCAAGAGATCCGTTAAACAGAGTGGGCACTGGTTCAAACAGGTGATCGAGAATAACGGATTCTAAGGTGGTCCTCCGGACCGCCTTTTTTTCTTCATCATCGTCAAAGAACTGTGCTGTACGCCGCTGGTGAGAAAGTATAATGTTCGGTATACTTACTTATACCGTAATACCTTAACGTCCCGCCTGCAGAACAAAAAGAACCAGCGCTACCGATGTTTTGGTAAAATGCTGACATAAAACAATTTTTAGTACAGGTGGTAGACAGATGAACAAATACGAGCGGATTGCACAAGAGGTCAAAGAGCGGATTATGAATAAGACCTATAGCAGTGATGATCCGATTCCCGATGAGATCTCACTGGCAAAAGAGTTTCGTGTAAGTCGGATGACGATTAAGCGGGCATTGGACACTTTGGTGATGGACGGGTTGCTGAATCGTAAAAGAGGACACGGAACCTTTATCGTCAAATCAGTTCACAATGGCCCTGTTAACGTTGTCGTAAATGAAATGCTGGGGTTAACCAACGTACTGCGCGGGAAAGAGATCAAAAATAAAATCGTCGCCTTTGACGTTCAATTTCCATCCGAAGAGGTAGCGACCCATCTATTTATTGATGCCAATTCTCCTGTATATCATGTGATCCGTCTGCGTGTCGTGGAGGGTGAGCCCTACGTTATCGAGCGCACATACATGCCCACGAAGCTGATCAGCGGTATTACAGAGGAGGTGCTGTACGGCTCGGTGTACAAACATATTAAGGAGGAGCTGGGACTTAATATTGTCGGTTCACACCGTACCATCCGGGCATCCAAGTCGACGGAACTGGATCGGGAGCATTTGGACTGCGCAGCGGATGATCCAATCTTGGAAATTGAGCAGGTGGGTTATCTGGATACGGGTATACCATTTGAATACTCGTTCTCGCGGCATCGGTACGATAAATTTGTGTTTACCACAGTGAATCGGATGCGTTGATTAGTAAAAAAAAGCATAAGGGTTCGAGCTACCTATTCTCGAATCCTTATGCTTTTTTGTGTTTACGTGTTTTTACAATAAGCAATAAAACTTTCTATCCATTGTATGGTTATAGTTTCGCGTAAAATAGCACCATCTAATACAAGATAATCGCCAAAATTATCACTATCAAGAGGAGGAATAGTTTCATAGCGTTCTTTATTTTTGCGTAAATGTTCCAGCCTATCTTGATGTTGAAGCAGCTGATGTTCCAACAAATATAATCGGGTTGTTATATCCAGATGATTAGAAAAATACATTCTCAGCCTAAACACATCTTTGGGAGTGGGTTCAATAGGCTCTGCTTTTTTTAGCCATTGTAAAAAATCTTCTTTGCCTTTCTCCGTAATCGAATACAACTTTTTTTCTAAAATTTCTCCGCTAATTTGGATCTCGTAGACGATAAGTCCCTCATTAAGCAGTTTTTTTAATTCTGGATAGATCTGACTATGCTTTGCAGTCCAAAATTCGCCTAAATCTTTACTGAATTCTTTACCTATATCATAACCAGTCATAGGTTCTTTATTTAACAAGCCCAGAATGGCATATTTTAAAGTTCTCATAAGGCACTCTTCCTAACATTTTCGTCGTTTATTGGTTAAGTATAACATATTTAGCGAGTCCACAATAAGATTGATATATTATTGAAAACATATTTAATAAAACATATAACTACATACATGTTCCTGTTGATATATTACAAAGCGCGTGTTAATATTAATTCGAAATATGTGAATGATTTCACAATACAACGACGAGGGAGAAGAAGATCTCAGTGGAACTTACAAAAAAGAGATGGATTATTCTGATTGCAAGCTGTTTTATTAATCTGTGTATTGGATCAATTTACGCGTGGAGTGTATTTTCTGCCCCAATGGCAGAATATTTGAGCAGCATCACAGGACTTAGTTTAACACCGGGGAATTTGGCTATTGCATTTACGATTACAAATTCGGTAGGTCCTATCACGATGATTTCAGGTGGCTGGATTAATGATCGATTCGGGCCCAAGAAAGTGATCTTTGTAGGGGGCTTGCTATTTGGAGGCGGTATGATTTTATCAGGATTTGCAACATCTGTAGGTTACCTGGTATTGGCTTACGGTATCGTACTCGGCCTAGGAACGGGAATGGTTTACGGATGCACAATTAGCAACTCTATTAAGTTTTTCCCTGACAAAAGAGGATTAGTTGGCGGTATAACAACGGCTGCTTATGGAATAAGCTCAGTTATTATACCTCCTATTGCCAATAGTTTAATCAGTAGGTCTGGTGTGACATCAGCATTCATTATCATCGGTATAGCATTTCTTATTATTGTATGTGCTGCTTCTTTCTTCATTGAGAAATGTCCATCTGATTTTGTTCCTGCAGGATGGACACCCAAGACTGTAAATGTTGGCCGTTCTATTCAGAACGACAAAGACTGGAAAGGCATGCTCTCAAGCCCTCTGTTTTATATCATGATCTTGTTATTAATGTGTGGTGCTTTTGCCGGACTCATGTGTACATCACAAGCTTCTCCTATAGCTCAGAAAATGATTGGTATGTCTGCGGCAGCCGCTACGACAGTTGTTTCCGTATTGGCATTGTTTAACACGGGCGGACGAATCGTTGCAGGCTATATTTCGGACAAAATCGGTCGAATCAATACCCTGGCTTTTTCTTCTGTCTTTTCGGTCATAGGACTCACATTGCTTTATTTTTCAGGCGAAGGTAGTGTGTTGACATTCTATATTGGTATTTCAGTTATTGGTTTATGCTTTGGTGCACTGATGGGGGTATTTCCTGGATTTACTGCCGATCAGTTTGGTGTGAGAAATAATAGTGTGAATTATGGAATTATGTTTATTGGATTTGCAACAGCAGGATACTTTGGCCCATCCATTATGAGTCATGTTTACAGCACAGACAGTAGCTATCAGAGAGCTTTTGTCATTGCGGCCGTACTTGGCATAACTGGACTTGTTCTAACATTTGTATATAAGTTCACTACCCGAAAAAATCAGAAGATGGCTGTGGATATGAATCAGAAAGCTATCAATTAACCCATAGCAATAAATACAGATAAGGAGCATGAGATCATGCAAAGAAAATATCCCAATCTATGTAAACCAATCACAATTGGAAATGTGACTTTCAGAAATAGAATGTTTGGCTCTCCTATGGGAGGTACGGATATTACAGCAGACTGCACTATTGGACCGAAATCTACAGCTTTTTATGAATTAAGAGCCAAAGGCGGTGCTGCGTCAGTCACGGTCAGTGAAGTTGTAGTTCATCCCGAAACGGAAGCTTCCCATATGTACCATCTGGATCTGGGGACAGTAGATTCTCTTGCTAGTTTCACCTATACTGCAGACGCTATTCGCCGTCACGGGGCAATTGCCAGTGTGGAATTGTCTCATTCTGGACAGTATGCAGGAACTTATCTGACTGACAAAAATAAGAAACAAGGACTTGCTCAGTGGGGACCCAGCCCCGGAGTACGCCCGGATGGCAGAGAAGTAAAGGAACTCTCGCAAGAACTAATTGATGATATCGTAGCAGCTTATGGTAGATGTGCTGGACTTGCCAAGAGAGCAGGTTATGAAATGATTATGGTTCATGGCGGACATGGATGGTTGATTAATCAGTTTTTTTCTCCTTATTTCAACCGCAGAACAGACAAGTATGGCGGAACTTTGGAAAACAGGGTGCGTTTTGCACAGGAGGTTCTGGACAGTGTCCGTGAAGCGGTGGGTTCTGGCTTCCCAATCGAGTTTAGAATGAGTGGTTCGGAGTTATTTGAAGGTGGCTATGACCTGACAGAAGGTATAGAAATTGCTAAATTAATCGAATCAAGAGTCGATTTACTCCATGTATCTGCAGGAACTTATCAGACAGGCTTTGGTATCACACATCCTTCGATGTTCTTGCCTCATGGAAGTAACGTTTATCTTGCAGCAGAGATTAAGAAGCATGTAAGTGTTCCGGTTGCAACGGTCGGCGGATTAAATGACCCGGCTCAAATGGAAGAAATCATTGCCAGCGGTCAGGCGGATGTTGTTGAAATGGCTCGCGCACTGCTTGCTGATCCAGAGCTTCCAAGAAAGGTGATGAGCAACCGCGACGAGGACATTATTAAATGTCTGAGATGCTTCACCTGTATGGCAGAACGTGCAGAAACATCCACAAGACGCTGTACGGTTAACCCATTAATTGGTCGTGAGATGGATGGAACAGAAATTTACCCTTCCCCTAATCCACGCAAGGTTTTAGTAGCCGGTGGAGGCCCAGGCGGGCTTTATGCAGCTCTTACTGCAGCCAAACGCGGACATAAAGTTATTCTATGTGAGAAGGCTGACGAGGTAGGCGGTATTTTGAGGGGAGAGCAGGCGATTCCTTTTAAATATGAGATGTATGAATTAGGTGTTACTCTCGGAAAGCTGGCTAAAGACGCTGGCGTTGAGATCCGTTTGAATACACCTGTTACTAAAGAGTATGCAGAGAAAGAAAATGTTGATGCGTTAATTATAGCAGCTGGTTCCGCAGCAATTGTTCCTCCAATTCCTGGATTGAATGGTGATAACGTAGTCATTGTTAATAACTACTACCTGGAGCAGGACAGGGTCAGCGATAGCGTAGTCGTATTGGGAGGAGGTCTGGCAGGCTGTGAAGCAGCCATTCACCTTGCTCAGGAAGGTAAGACTGTTCATCTGGTAGAGATGAGAGCAGAGCTGGCTCCGGATGCTAATATTAGACATCGTCCCATTATGTTAAAAGAAATCGAAAAGAATAACATTCAAGTTCATTTAGGATTTAAAGGGCTATGTGTTACACAAGAAGGTGTTGTTTGCGCTGATCAAAATGGTGAAGAACATCTTGTTCCAGGTACTTCAGTCATTTGTGCGCTTGGACAACGGCCAAGAAGAAACGTAGTAGATGAGTTAATTGATTGTGCACCTTATGTCGCACAAATCGGAGATTGCGTTAAGGCATCTACCATCACGACTGCAATATATCAAGGATATCATGCAGCGCTTGATATCTGATTATCTGCGACTCACTATCACTGCCCGGCATGTGATACTTCAGGAGTCTAAGAGAGGCACTCGAACATAGCGGTTCAACACAAATCGCACAGCTCCTGCAAATGGGTACAACATTGCGCAAGAGCTGTGCGATATTTTTTTAAGGATTAAGGCAATATTCCAAGTGTGAAAGTTAATTGCCAAGCAATCTTACTTCATGCACCGTCGGGGTATACCAGTTGTTCGGATTATTGAATAGCACTGCATTTACAAGGTTAATTCGCACGTAGCGAGCTTGAAAATTGACTTTGTCACTGGTAAAACCATACGTGGTATTACCTGTGCGATCAATCGTGGAGTAGTTAACTCCATCCGTGCTGTATTCAATTTTATATTTGTAATACGCTTCAGATCCTTTGTACATAAACCATGAAATATCCACTTCGCTGATGGTCTTGGTACTGCCTAAATCGACCTGCCACCAAGCGGGCCAGGATGCGGAAGCAGCCTTCCACGAGGTTTGGGCGTTGCCATCGTTCGCCAGTGAAGCTGAAGAACTGGATGCGGCTGAGCTAGCAGTCGCTGTTTTGCCCTGTGCGTGATTCACAAGGGACGGCAGGATTACTGTGCCTGTCGCAGCATCCAGATCCCAGCTACTGTACCAGTTCAGGGTTGCTGTTTTGTTGGAGTCATTCAGAGTTAGTGGCAACCAGATGAATTTGTGGTCGCTCAGATTGAGCGGATTCCAGCGATCGCCCATATAGATGTAGCTGGTTCCTGCGCTACCTGTAATCGTAGCGATGGAATGGATTTGCGAGCCGTAAGCCGCCGGATCACCGAAGGGTGACAGAGCAGACCAGCTTCCAGTCATGGAACTGGCGGTTGCGTAAGCCCCCTGATTCGGATACCAGCCAGATGCCTGCGAGGTGAACAGGTAGTAGGTATTGTTCTTTTTCACAACAGCAGGAGCTTCGCGATAGCCATTTTCAAAAATCCAGCCAACGAACGACTGCACGCCTGTATAATCGGCTGTCAGCTTGAAGATCGCCATCGTATCATTGGCGCCGCCATTTTTACGGGAAGCTGTAATAAGGTAGCCGCTACCGTCAGTATCCGTGAACACCGTCATATCACGAGACTCGTAATTCAGTGGGCGGAAGCTGCCTTGGTAGGCAAAATTTCCGTCGGGTGTATCGCTGGTAGCGACAGCTACACGACCTAGTGAGTAGTCCGTGCCATTTTCATAGTGCGCCCATAGTACATATTTTCCGGTGGTTTTGTTGTAGATGACTTTGGGACGCTCGATTTTGCTCGAATTCAGCTCAGGGGCGGAATCTTTGGTGAGAATACTGCTGCGGAAGGACCAATTTTTCAAATCGGTTGAGGTATATACGTTCACTTTTTCAAATTTCCAGTTTTCGGCATGCTCGCCGTACCAATAATAAGTAGAACCTACTTTTAGGATATTACCGCTGTTCGCTTGAATTGGGTTACCTGCCGTGTCTTTCCAATCCGTTCCGTTCGTAATGGCCGTGCTTGCTGTTGCGCTCAGGGATGGTTCAGCATTGGCGACGTCCAAACCATTCAGCGCTTGGTTCACCTCGGTCCCGTAGGTTGCTTGCGTAACGCCTGTTGTATTGGCATGTGCTGCATCGGGTTGAAGACCCGCACTGGCCACTGCGAACATAATACAAAGCCATGCGGCTAACCATTTGTTGCTGTTGATCCACTTCACGATATCATCTGCCTCCTTTAACTCGGATAGGATGAGCCGGAACAGCTTGTCCGGCACCTCATCTTCGATTTTATCCTAATTGAAAGCGTTTACAAGTGGAATAAATTGAAGTCTTTAGAACCTGGCTCAGACCGAAAGGCGGTCCCTTTTTACCTACTTGGGGAAAGCTCGTCAGTTATATCGGAATTGTTTTTAAATGTGCGTTTTGTCATTGACACGTTCACATTATTTCAAATTTAAAGTGACTGGAATCACATAAACGGTTACTTTATCTGGGTATACTTGCTTTAAATTGAGGGTTACAAATGGGTGCTAATGTTGAAACACCCTTTGTTGATCTTATTTTGGAGAGAAGAGGGATACAAAGATGCTAAGTGAGCAAACCATTGCAACGATCAAATCGACTGTACCTGTTTTGGAGGTACACGGAACTACAATCACCAAGCGTTTTTACCAGATGATGTTTGAGGCCCATCCCGAGCTTCTCAATATATTCAATCACGCGAATCAGAAGCAAGGACGTCAACAGGGAGCGCTGGCCAATGCTGTATACGCAGCCGCGCAGCACATTGACCGTCTGGAGGAAATTCTTCCGGTGGTACGTCAGATTGCACATAAGCACCGCAGTTTGGGAATTAAGCCGGAACATTACCCTATCGTCGGAAAATATCTGCTCGCTGCGATCAAGGACGTACTGGGAGATGCGGCTACAGACGAGATCATTGCCGCATGGGCCGAGGCCTATGGTGTGATCGCTAATGTATTTATAGACGTGGAAGCTGAAATGTACAAGGAGGCTGGACAGCAGCAGGGAGGCTGGTCAGACTTTAAGAGCTTTGTTGTGCAGAAAAAGGTTAAGGAAAGCGACCAAATTACGTCCTTTTATCTGGTGCCGCAGGATGGACAGGTGTTGCCTGAATTCGAACCTGGGCAATATATCAGCTTAAAAATGGAAATTCCGGGTGAACATAATACCCACATTCGTCAATACAGTCTTTCGGATGCCCCGGGCCAATCCCACTACCGGATATCTGTAAAGCGAGAGGATGCTGTAGAGTCCCGTCCGGCAGGTAAAGTGTCCGTGTATCTGCATGAGCAGGTGCAAGAGGGCGATGTGCTTCAGGTATCTGCACCGGCGGGTGATTTTACGCTGGATCGGGCAGATCGCAGACCTGTCGTGCTGATCAGCGGCGGGGTCGGGCTAACCCCGATGGTCAGTATGCTGGCTTCCTTGGTGAAATCTGCTCCGCATCGGCCTATCACCTTTGTCCATGCAGCAGTCAACGGGGATAACCATGCTCTGCGCAATGAGGTGGAAAAGCTGGTCGCCACACATGATGCACAGGCTGCAGTTCGTTGGTGTTACAGCAGACCAACGGAGCAAGATCGGCTGGCACAGGCTTTTCACAAGGAAGGTCGTTTGGATCTGGCCTGGTTGCAATCCGTGATACCGGAACGTAACGCACAATATTACTTTTGCGGCCCTGAGGGATTTATGCAATCGGTATACGGCCTGTTGAAAGAGTGGAATATCCCCGCTTCGGATATCCACTATGAATTCTTTGGCCCTGCCAGCGCATGGGAAGCAGAAGCACAATAAGACATCGAAAAAGACGAAGGATATTTGTCCTTCGCCTTTTTTGCAATGATTACAATGGGAAATCCTGCTCATTAGGTACTACTTTTCAAAGTGCTCTCCTGTTTTCATAACAAGGGAGTACGCAAAAATTCCATACCTCGCGGCATATATGGGCGCAAAGCCTCCGGAATACGGATCGAACCGTCCTCTTGCTGGTGATGCTCCAGCAACGGAATCAAAATCCGGGGCGAAGCGACCGCTGTATTGTTGAGCGTGTAACAATATTTCAGCTTGCCGTCCGCATTGCGGTACCGGATGTTGGAACGGCGCGCCTGAAAATCAAGTAGCTGGGACGACGAATGTGTCTCGCCGTAAGCTTGGCGGCTGGGCATCCATGTCTCAATGTCCACCTGCTTGTAGGTTTTTTGCGCCATGTCGCCTGTACAGACAGCCATCTTACGGTAGGGCAGCTCCAGCAGTTGAAGCAGGTCTTCCGCATTGCGCGTAATCTCCTGAAACATCTGTTCCGAAGCGTCCAGGCTGGCTTCGCAGATGACGACCTGCTCAACCTTGGCAAACTGGTGCACACGATACAGTCCATGCACATCCCTTCCGGCCGAGCCAACCTCATTGCGGAAGCATACGGACACGGCTGCCAGCCGAATCGGGTCTGTAACATCCACGATCTCACCGCTGTAATACGAGACCAGTGGTACTTCCGAAGTGCCTACAAGCCACTGATCCTCACCTGTGATGCGGTACGTCTGATCCAGTCCGAGCGGGAAGAAACCAGTGCTGCGCATGGCCTCTGCACGTACCATCAGCGGAACATCCAGCAACTGGAATCCGCGTTCAGTCAGCAGATCCACCGCAAGCTGCTGCACAGCCCGATGCAATGCAACCCCTGCTCCCGTCAGATAGTAGTTACGGGTACCGGCTGTTTTGACACCCCGAGGGACATCGAATAGCTTGTGAAGCTCACCGAGCGTCATATGATCCTTTGGTTCAAATCCGAAGTTCGGAACCGACCCGACCTGCTCCAGTTCTACATTATCCTCATCCGATCTCCCCCGTGGCGTATCTGGCGATACGATATTAGGCATCAGAAGCAAAAGCTGTTGAAACTGTTCCTCTACTTCCTGTTGCGGGGCTTCCAGAAGATCTAGCTGTCCGTTAATTTCTTTGACCTGCTGCTTTGCCCCTTCTGCCTGTTCACTCTTGCCGGAATGGATTAGCGCGCCAATATCCTGACTACACTGATTACGCTTCTGTCGAAGCTGTTCCGCTTCCTGAAGTAGCTGTTTTCTCCGATCATCCAGGGTCAACAGCTCTGCGATCGATACCTGTATTCCTTTGCCGTCTGCTGCCGTCTGAACTTGCTCTTGATGCTCTCTGATCCATTTGATATCCAACATGACACCGCACTCCTTTTCGGATAAAAATACAAAAAGCGCCCTCATCCACATGGGACGAGGAGCGCTTTGATCTCGCGGTGCCACCCAAATTGACCAGACAGCATGACAGATGTCATAACTCTCCAATCCACTTTGCTCCGCTGTAACGGGCGGCTCCGGTTTACTTAGGTACATATCGCCATATCCTACGCTAACGTATGGTCCTTGGCGTAAACGCCTCCGAGTTGGATGCTCTTCATAGGCATAATATCGTTTGCTTTTTTGTTAGTATACGGATTTTCGGCAGGGTAATCAAGCTACAACAACTTTTTGAGCTGCGATATACGGCTTTGTGACACACCAAGCCACTTTGCATATTCGCCCTGCTTGGCATGGGGATATTCATGCAGAAGTTCCCTTAGGCGTTGGATTAATTTTTTTGATGATTGGTTTACTCTCTTTCCTTTCTGCGCAGGTTTCTTAACCATTGGAGCAGAAGTGCGACTAACGAATTGTGCACGATAATGCTGTCCTTGAAACAGGAAGAAAACTTCAAAAAGTGTGGAAAGAAATCGATTTAAAAGATGGCTTTGCTCTTGGTAACTACTAGCTTTTTACTGGTATTGGTACTACCGGTTCAGGCTAAAGACTCAACTCTTGGCAAAGCCAAACTGCAAGAACACATTGGTACAGCTTGATTCAGGTTCTAATTTCATTACCACTGACCAGCCTAAACGCTGGTCTTTTTTATTATATTATGTTTGATTGCAAAAATAGCAATTCATATTTCCATATTCCAACCTAAAATGATATTAATTAGGAATAGGCGTGATATGAATACAGATGAAACGCTAAATCAACAGTTGGAAGATGCCCGGCAACGATTGCATGATCTGTACGAACAATATGGTTTCGGACATGCCTGTGTGCTTGAACAGTCTATGTTTTTGGATGAACTGATAAATCAGTACAACCGTATGTTTCAGACCAAGAAGCTGACCCAAATGATATAACTAGACATCTTCATGCTTTCAGAGCCACATCAGCTATATTGCTTTTCTTGTCTTATGCCTAGTTCCGTTTAAATAAATGAAACAGATTCGACTTATGCAAAACTATTCCTCCTCTCATCTAATCAATATAATCATTCTATATAATGGATTTTTTTAAAGTGAAATACATTAATATGCAATAAAATGTAATCAATTTTAAGGTATAGGTAAGAATTGATGCATATATTAATTTCAAAAACCAACCAATGACCATTAAAATCTATCCTTTGACCTAAAGGAAATTTCAGTACAGCCTTGTTGAAAGCTTAGAAAAGTTAGCTATCTAGGAAAGTGGACTCATTTATAGGGGGTTATTGAATTTTGTGGTAGGAAAACAGAAGTTTTGTGATACAATAATTATTGTAATTATTACCATTGATTAAAAAATATAATAATATTGAAATATTTTATGTTGTTATTTTATATGAAATTTTCTTCACTCTACTTTTTGCATTACATAACATTACATACTCACATATTTATTAGGGTTGCTAGTCGCTTTTTTTTGTAAGTTTCTATGTAAAAAAAGTTTCTATAGAATAATATTATTGGAGGGATTGCTTTGAAAATGAAAAGTATTGCGTTGTTTGCTCTATCAGTAGCTCTATTTTCTATTCCAGTTGTATCTGTTGCAAATGCTGAGGTGACTAATTCTAATATTGCTGTTAGTGAGTCAGCTACTTCACAGCCCAAAGTAGTTAAAGCCTACATAACTACAGACAGTGGTTTGGAAGAAATTTCATTAGATGAGTATCAAAGACTTCTTCCCCAAGAACAGCCACAGACAGTTACAGCTCAAGTTTATGATACTGGAAATAGGATTAGTCCAACGGCTGATACTGGTCTTGATTTTGTTTCTAAGCGTAAATTAATTCAGTCCTCATATTCTCCTAGTCAATTACAAGTAAACCAGAAAAGCGATGTAACTGACTATATTAAAAATAAAAGCAAAACTACCACAGTAACGCAAACGGTAGGTTGGTCAAAAAGTTTTACGTGGAGTGCGAATATGACCATTTCTCTTAAATGGTCTGACGCAATAACTCAAGTTCTAGGAGGTGGCTGGTCGACTAGTGATACCTATACTTATACTAGTTCTCTAACTGTTAAGCCTGGATATCAAGCGAAACTACAATTTACCCCTTTTTATAAAGTGGTTACAGGAGACCTAGTTGGCTATAATTATGTGGATACAGTATTAGAGCGCCTCCGTAATGTTACCATCAAAACCCCTGTTAAACTTGCGGGTGGTAAAGTACAAGGTGTAATCACTGTAGTAGAAACAAAGCTATAGTAATTAATTGATAATGTAAAAGAAGAAGGACTAGTCCTTCTTCTTTTTTTTAAAATATTCATATTCACTTACAGCTAAGTAAGCTACTCCAATAATCAAAGCTATTACGGCAAAAACTTTTAGAGAATCAAACGTTACATTATAATTAGGATTTAACGTTCCGGCTCCTATAATTGATGCACTAAGAAAGTAAGAAGAATACAATATAGCAGATATAAAACAGAATATTGTTCCTGTCGCAGCCCTATTCATTGTCATCACCCTTTATAATTTTATGTAATAAATCCAAAAAATATAAACATGATTATTATAATCCAAAAGGTTGCGCACATCAACTTTTGGAGATTATCAATATTCATCACTTCTTTTACCCCTCTCAGTCATCCTGACAGAATCAAAACGAAGGATGAATTATTTGTAAAAAAACTTCAGTCAAAATGAAGTGGTTTACAATGTTCCAGAGGCTACAGATAAAACCAAAGTAATTATTGCATATGACGTACTTATGTTAAGGAAGAATAACAATCGTTAAAATTTACACTCATTACAAAAAATAAGAAAGCTAATTTTAAGTGACATGCAGAAAGCTCTAAAGTCTGTGACGACTTTCATGAAAAAGTATTAATTTTGTGTAAGGAAGAATCCTACGGGGTTCTTCCTTTTTTTGTGGAAATCTAGAACGCTTAGATAAATCTGAACTATACACTCTACTTTATTTCTTTTTATGACTTACTTTTTTCATCATGATCCTTCCAATAAAAATAAATACAAAGAAAGATTAAGATAAGTGGAAATAAGTAAAAAGCATCATTAAACCCTGAGGAATGGGTGACTCTTAAATAGTATAAAAGCCAAAACATAGACATGCTTGAGATCAAAGCTATAGTACCGCTTACTGAATACATGTAAATCTCTCCTTTATGAATTGTTAAAACTCATGCGCAAATAAGATTCATATAATATTATAGGTAATATACGACTATAACTGGGAATTTAATTAGACATTATCCATATTTCATGTTTGCGAAGGGGGAAAGGTAGGCTTTATTTCTTATGTATATACGTCCTACTTTTTCTGTGATGATGGAACTGGAAGAATATTTAAGTAAAAGCCCCAATTTGACGTTTAAAATGGGCTATAGTCTCTATAATGCCTTTTTAATTTCATGTAAAATGTAATGATTACCAAAATGGACAGCGATGGAGGAGAACATGGAGGATTTTAAAGATCGTTTACATACGATCCGCCAAGAACAGAACAAGCTGCTCAAGGAGTATCAAACATTAATCGCGGACTATGAAGCCTCAGATATTATTTTGGAGAATGAGGTTCTGCGAAAAAAGTTCGAGGATTATCAGGCTCGCTGCATTCACTTGGAAGAGCGAGTACGACATATTGAGCAGGAAAATGGAAAGCTGCGCACTGCGCTGACGGAGCAAATGCTGAGTGAAAAGGCGAATATGATTCGCATTTCGCGTGAAAAGCTGGAGACCTATTTTGCTTCCAGAACCGCAGAAGGGAAGAATCGGCTGACATCCTTTGAATATGGGGCTAAAAACCGGGTGGAACAGCTTATTCAGCAAACTACGCATGAGCTTAAAGAGGATCAGGACGAGATCGTCGCCAGATTACGACTGTTCTCAGAGGAGATTCGTGACCGAATCATGGAGCAACGCGAGCGGTTTCAGGAGGCCGAGCGTCAATTGCTTCATCAGACGGCAAGCGAGTTCCAGCAACTCGGAGAAGAAGAGATCAGCGAAGAAACGATGCAGAAGCGCATGAAGCAAAACCAGTTTGAAATGAAGCTAGGCTTGAACTGGATCAACAAGCTGGGGATTTTGCTCATTATATTGGGTGTGGGAGCCGCTTTTAAATATTCATACTCGAACTGGTTTACAGGAAATATGAAGGGCGTGGCCTTCTTTCTGCTAGGAGCGCTGATGCTGGGCGGCGGCGAATGGCTGTACCGCAAGCAGAAGCAGACCTTTGCGCTCGGTATTTTGGGCGGCGGTATTTCTGTACTGTACGGATCGATTTTTTACAGCTACTTTTTGTTAGAAATCATAGGAATGTATACAGGCATAGGCTTATCCGTACTCGTTACGGTGACCGCTGTGCTACTGTCATTAAGGTATGAATCCCGAACGATATGCTCTTTCGGTTTAGTAGGGGGATATCTTCCGCTCTTTTCCTATATGGCAGCGAACGGGCTGGTAGGGAACGCCGTGTATATTGCCATGGGCTATTTGTTCCTGTTAAACTTGCTGATTCTGCTTGTATCCTTCCGCAAACGGTGGGTCGTCGTGCAATATATCAGCTTTTTGCTTAATACGCCCTTGATGATTGTGCTGGCATGGTTATCGGAAAGCGCCGTAGCGAGCATGCTGTATGCAGTCATTACATTTGCGATGTACCTCGGGATGACGCTATGGGTGCCGTTCCGTTTAAAAACAAAACTGTCATGGCTGGATTTCTCCCTATTGGCTATGAATACAGTCGTGAGCTGTTCTGTTCTGTATTCTCTGTTCGGCGATGCAGGCCTGGATGATTATAAAGGCTTGCTGGCTCTCGTCTTTTGCTTGGTGTACGGGGGTCTGGGACAATGGGTCCGTCGATATATTCCAGAGGAGAAACAAACCAAAATATTATTTTATGCGACTTCGTTGACCTTTGCCGTCCTTATGGTGCCGTTCCAGTTTGGAATTAGATGGTTATCCATGGGCTGGTTAATTGAAGCGGTTCTTCTTACCTTATATGGCCACCGTTACCGGTTGAAGGAATTGGAACGAGCTGGTTGGGGCATTTTATTACTGTGTCTGGGCGCATTCTTTTTCGTCGATTTCCCTATATATCTGTTGTCAGGATTTGAGACAGACTATTTTGGACTCAAATATACGCTCATTACACTGGGAATGTTAATCGTTACCGTCTTCTATGCGATTCAATTTAGTCGTCCGAATGCTTTCAAAAACAATCGTTTGTACGAAATGCATATCATGCAAGGATTTAAATATGTAGCTTTGGTGAACGTGTATTTCTATCTTTTGTATGAAGCCGGGCATTGGTATAACATCGTTGTATCCGACGGGTTTGTCCATTACACCTTGTACAAAGTGTTATTGTACACCTGCGTATCGCTGGTGTTGGCTTATTTCCTGCCTAAAGTGAAGCTGTTGTATGATCGGGTGATTAAATACTACAGCTTGGCGTTGTACGTCATAGGCTACGCGCTGGCACTGGTGGTCACCGTAACGGTTCCAACCTTGCATGAAAATTATGCGCAAAATACGGCTGCTGATTATGTGGCGTTGATGGTACTCGCAGCCTTTAATGTGCTGGTATTCTTCAGTAGCAGGGATTTCCTGAACGCACTGATGACCCGACATTATAGAAGTAATGAGTTGTATCCGGTCATTATGGGTGTATATTTGCTGGGCATCCTAACCGCCTTTCTTGGAGTTCAGTTCCGCCTGGGGGATGCTGGTCTTGTGTTCAGTCTGGTGTATTTGCTGCTGGCCATTTTGTATATTGTATACGGCTTCCTCAAGCGAGTGGTCTACATTCGCAGATTTGGATTGGGCTTGACCTTGCTGTCGACAGGTAAGCTGCTGTTGTATGATCTGCACCTGTTAACGACGGGGAGCACGATTGTAGCCTACTTCTCTTTTGGTGTTGTACTGTTGGCGATTTCGTATATTTATCAAAAAGTATCTAATCGCATGGGAGAGACCATAATAAAGAAGGATGTTGAAGAAAATATGTAGTTTTCTGTTGTATTTTGTAGATACGGAACATTATGAAAATAAATCCGGTAATAGTGAAAAATTATGCATGACCTTACATCCTACTTACGCTATAATGAGTAAAAATTATTTATGTACGCATGCTCATGTTTATGCGTAAGTAGAGAGAATGAGGGGGATATAATGAATTTGAGCAAGGGGCAGAATAGCCTGTCTGATAAAAATGAACGCTTCTCGTCTGCTGGATTTATATTGGCGGCGATCGGGAGTGCGGCAGGACTAGGTAACATATGGAAATTTCCGTATATTACAGGACAATATGGCGGAGCTGCATTTTTCTTATTGTTTATTGTCTGCCTGTTGCTTGTTGGTTTGCCTGTGCTTTTAGCAGAGCTTGCGCTTGGTCGTGCAGGTCGAGGAAGTGCTGCTTCTGCAATGGTAAAAGTAGGCGGTCATCCGATTTGGGGCAAGATGAGCATCATGTTTGTTATCGTGCCTTTTGTTATCTTATCGTTCTATGCCATTGTAGGAGGCTGGACACTGCATTATGCCGTAGAGGCATTTAGCGGAAATCTGTTTTCAAATAATGATTTTGCTGGACAGTTCGCTTCTTTTTCCTCCGGGTATGCGCCGTTGGTTTGGCTGTTAGTTGTTTTTGCATTTACAGCAGTCGTGGTTACTCTTGGGGTATCAAACGGGATTGAAAAGTTCAATAAAATTTTGATTCCTGCCAAGGTCATCCTGTTGCTCGTGTTGATGATTAACGCTCTTATGCTGCCAGGCTCTGGTGCGGGCGTATCCTTCTTTCTGAATCCCGACTTCTCTAAGCTAAGTATAGAGTCTGCATTGGTTGCTTTGGGACATGCCTTCTTCTCACTCTCACTGGGGATGGGAATTATGATCACGTACGGTGCGTACGTGGATCGCCGTCAATCGCTGGGTGGAGCCATGCTGGCAGTTGGTGGCGGAGATTTAATCTATGCGTTTATCGCAGGTATGATTATTTTCCCTACAACCTTCTCCTTCGGAATTAACCCAGCTCAAGGACCATCGCTGGTTTTCATTGCTTTACCGGCTGCTTTCTCGGCAATGCCTTTTGGTGCATTCTTCGGTGGTTTGTTCTTCGTACTGCTGGCGGTTGCTGCATTAGGTTCTATGGTATCCTTGCTGGAGGTTCCAGTAGCCTATGTCATGGAGCGTATGCGTTGGAGCCGGGTTCGCTCCGTTATTGTCGTATCGGTCCTGTGCTTGATGCTGGGCGTCCCTTCTGCATTGTCCATGGGCCTGGTGCCGGAATTAAAAGTGGGGGATAAATCATTCTTTGATTTCGTAGACTTCACCGCGTCCAACATCTTCTTACCGTTAGGCGGTTTGTTGATTGTTATATTCACAGGTTATTACTGGAAGACTGCGGCTGAGCATGCGAACATCAAACCCTTCTGGTTCAACGTATGGTTATTCGGTCTTCGGTATGTTGCACCGATCCTGATGTTGTTGGTCTTCCTTCATACCTCAGGTATCATCAAATTTTAAGAGAATAGAATACTAATAAAAAGGCATTTTCTTCCTAAGGGAAGAGATGCCTTTTTTTGTATATCTATCAGTGGTTACCTAACTGTGGAAAGGAATGATATAATAAAAACATTGTCATTAATTTTAACTTCATTGAAATCATTACGATTATGAAGTTTTATATAATGAATGAAAAGGCTACAGGGCATCGCACAGACGATATGCAGGAGAGGGAAAGGGCAGAAGAGCATTGAAACAGACAGGGAGCTTGAATTTGCAAGAAGGACGGCGGCTGAAATGAAGTCTAAACAATTGCCGTCACAACGTCGTTATATGCCAGGTTTGGATGGATTAAGAGCGCTGGCGGTCATCGCAGTCATTGTGTATCATCTGAATCCGGATTGGTTGCCGGGTGGTTTGTTGGGTGTAGGCGTGTTTTTTACTTTGTCGGGGTATCTGATTACAGATATTTTGGTGAGTCAGTGGGATACATATCATAGTTTTAAAATGAAAGATTTCTGGTTGCGTCGTGCCAGAAGGTTGCTGCCTGCCATGTTGACGGTTGTGACTGTCATTGTCCTGTGCTCGTTGCTTTTCGATCCGTCACGGCTAACGGCCTTGCGCGGAGATGTACCTGCCGCATTGGTGTATATGAGCAATTGGTGGTTTATCTTCCATCAGGTTTCGTATTTTGAAAGTTTCGGCCCACCTTCTCCGCTCGGGCATCTGTGGTCGCTGGCGGTGGAGGAGCAGTTTTATATCTTGTGGCCTTTACTGCTGGCGCTTGGGCTAAAATTCATGCCCAAGCGTATTGTGCTCGCAGGCTGGGTGACTTGTCTGGCGTTAATATCTGCACTCCTGATGGCAGTGATTTACGTACCAGGAAGTGACCCGAGCCGGGTGTATTATGGCACGGATACGCGCGGCTTTGCTCTGCTGATTGGTGCGGCGCTGGCCTTGGTATGGCCGAGCGGCAAGCTGAAAGAGCAAGCTTCTCCTAAGGCGCGTATGCTTTTGGACAGCATCGGTGCAATAAGCTTGCTGCTGCTTTGTCACTGGGCGTGGGCCTCGAATGAATATGACCCATCTCTGTACCGGGGCGGTCTGCTGGGCATAGCTTTGGTCACTGCTATTGTGGTCGCAGCGTTGGCACATCCGGTAAGCCACCTTGGTCGTCTCCTTGGAATCAAGCCGCTACGCTGGATTGGAGCCCGTTCCTACGGACTGTATCTGTGGCATGTTCCGGTTATTACGCTAACGACGCCTCAAGTAGATACCGATGGTGTGCATGTGATGCGTATCATTTTACAACTGCTAGCTACCGTATTGCTGGCGTCTCTCTCATTTAAATATATCGAGGAGCCGATTCGCCATGGAGGATTCCGCCACTGGATCACAGAAATCCGTTCAGCGGTTCGTAGACAGGCGCGGTGGAGATGGATGCCTACAACCACAGCGGCTGTGCTTTTTGCAGGTATTCTCGTGGGTACCGTCCACCTGTACTTGGCGTCTCCTGATGCAACGATTCAGGCAGCATCAAGTGATGAAAAGCCAGTCGCAAAGGCAAAGGCGATGCCGCCGCTTCACGGAACAGTATCCGTGGCTTCCAAGGAGCCCAAAGCCATCAAGCTGCAAGGGGCCGAGGGCAGCAAGGTGCAGACCTCAGTCCCGTCTCAAGCCCAGACGCCTAAAAACACGAAGGTCCAGGCTGGTACTACGGACGATGTTACGAAACCGTCGGAACCTTCGGACAAACCCAAAGAAGCTACGTCTATTACAGGTGATGGGTCGAATGTGACCGCCATTGGAGACTCTGTCATGTTGGATGTACAGTCGTACATTCAGGATTCCTTCCCGGGAGCTGTTGTAGATGGACGGATCGGCCGTCAGATGGCGGAGGCGCCTGCAGTACTGGAGCAGCTAAGACAGAACGGACAGCTGGGTAAGACAGTTATTATTGAGCTGGGCACGAACGGCGCTTTCACCAAGGATCAGTTAGCGAATTTGCTGGCCAGTTTGAAGGATACGAAGCATATTATACTCGTGAATACCCGTGTGCCTCGACCGTGGGAGAGTATTGTGAACAAGCATCTTGCCGATGCAGCGTCCCAGGACCCGCGAATTACAATGATTGACTGGTATGCAGCCAGCTCTGGTAAAAATTCATATTTCGAGCATGACGGAGTACATTTAAAACCTAGTGGTGCTAAAGCTTATGCGTCCTTGTTGGCTCAGGCCTTAACGAAGCAATCGTAATAAACTGCAATGATACTCATAAATTATGCAAATGCAAGACAAGAAAGCCACCGGGAGTAGGTTGTCCTCTGGTTGAAGTGCATCCCTAAATTTTCATCGGCTAAACCTAAGGGTTTTTCCCATGTCCATTCTAAGGTGTGTACATCAACCCTGATCCGGTGGTTTTTCTTATTTTAGTGGGAGGTACATAAGCTAATGGAAAAGGGCTATTCACATAGTAGGACAAGAGAACACCGCTTGAAGAGGAACAGAAAAAGACTAATTTTAATTGCTATTATATTATTTGTGGCAGGCTGTATTACTTTCATTGCGATAAAGGTCTCAGATAACAAAACACATGCGCCAACACAGGAGCTTGCTAAAAAAACAGATTCCGTATCCAAGGACTCATCAAAAGGTAAAGCAGTCTCTCCAAAAAGCGACCCCGCAGTAGAAGATGGTGCCTTTGTCGAAAAATATTTAAAACAGCAAATGCTAGGGCAGATGCCCGATGGAGCTGATGGTAAAAAAGTGGCCTACTTATCCTTTGATGATGGTCCATCCGTGACGGTCACACCTCAGATATTAGATATTCTGAAAAAGCAGAAGGTCAAGGCAACTTTTTTTATTGTAGGTAAAGAAGCCAATGAAAATGAGCATACCAGGAACCTTATCAAAAGAATTGTTAAAGAGGGTCACGCGATAGGAAACCATACGTACTCTCATAATTATAAGTATTTATATCCGAACAGACGAGTAAATACGGATCATGTTATGCAGGAGATCGAGAAGAACAATCAGGTTCTAAAAAGTATTCTGGGGCCAGAATTCTCCACTAGAATGATTCGATTCCCCGGGGGGCACATGACATGGAACAGAAGAGATCCACAGGGAATGGCTGCTTTGGATAAGGTTTTACTTCAAAAGGATTACCATCAGGTGGACTGGAATGTATTAACGAAGGATGCAGAGGGGAAATCCAAGAAGGCACCGGCACTAATCAACCAGTTTATAAGGTCAGTCAAAGGTCGAGAAAAAGCCATCATACTCATGCATGACACCTATGGTAAAGAAGAAACCGCAAAAGCGTTGCCTCAAATTATAGAATATCTAAAGAAACAGGGATATGAGTTTAAGGTTATGAAGTAGGATGTGTTTATATGTAAAAAAAGGACGGGGCTGATGGCCACCGTCCTTTTTTGCAATTAAGGTTTATAGTTCGCGTGTTTAGATGCGTTCTGCTTCACCCATCGCCTGAATGAAGGCTCCGATACCTTTGGGATCGTTGGTTATAATCGGCTCGCTGATATAGTAAGCGAAGGTGCCATCCCGACGATCTTTACCACCCAAACCGCTTACTTGTACCGTTTTGTTCAGATTCACGAGTCCTTCTTCAGTAATCGTGATAAATTCATCGATAATTCCCTTACGGATGATTTCTGCCTCTTGACGATATTGCTCTGGCAGATAGCCTTTGCGAACGCCCTTGGCAATAGCATAGAGAATCATGCAGGAAGCAGAGGCTTCCAGATAGTTGCCTTTCACATGGCCCAGGTTGAGCACTTGATAAAAGACTCCACTTTCTTTATCACGCACTTTCAGCAGGGCTTCCAGTGTTTCCGTCAGCATATCAATCAGGACGGGACGGTCTGCATGATCCTCTGGAATATAGTCCAGCACGTCAACGAGTGCCATAACGAACCAACCCATCGAGCGTCCCCAAAAATTCTTAGAGCAGCCTGTTTCCGGGTTACACCAATGCTGCTCCCCCTTCTCATCCCAGGCATGGTAGAGCAGGCCTGTTTTAGGATCACGTGTATGTTCGTAGCAGAGCTTGAATTGCAGGGTCACATCGTCAAACTCTGACGGATCTCCGAATTCACGGATAAATTCAGCGTAGAACGGGGCACCCATGTACAAGCCGTCGAGCCAAATTTGATACGGATAAATTTGCTTATGCCAGAATGCGCCTTCGCTTGTGCGCGGGTGTTTTTCCAGCTGACTGCGTAATTGGTAGGCTGCCTTTTTATATCGTTCATCTCCTGTAGCACGATACAGAGAGAAGAGCAGCTTACCGTTATTCACATGGTCAATATTGTACTCATCTACTTTATAGCGCTGAATAACGCCATTTTCGTCAACAAAATGATCCATATGTTTCTTTATATATTCCATATACTTAGGATCGCCTGTCAGTTCGCCAACCCATTCCAGACCTCTGTAAATGACGCCGTGGTCATATTCCCATTTTTCGTAAAATTCTGGACTCCGTTGTAGAACGGAATCGCTCATACGTACTGCCCAAGAATCCGTTTTTGTAGGACTGGTTGTTGGTTGTGATGTTGGATTTGCCATGATACAGTCACCTCTTTAGTAAATGTTTAATCTGTATTTGTTATTACATAGACGGAGTGTGTGTTTTAGGGTCAACAGGTTTGTTCTTAAAGCCCACATTATTGTTGCCCCAGCACCGATCGTAATGGAAACCTGTAAGTTCCTCGAATACCTTTCGTGCTTCCGGTTTGGCTGATTTCATGGAGCCGCCATTTTTGAGGCGGTCAATTTCGGCGATTAACTTCTTGTGGCTGTCGATATCCAGCTTCATCACGACAGACGCAATCATACCGATGATCGCAAGAACGATGGTACCGACCACGAGTACATAAAAGATGGCGTGCTGAGCAGCGACTGGCTGACTATCGGCCCCAGATACAAAGCCAAAATGCTGTAAAACCCAGCCCAGAATGAAGACGACAACGGCCCGCACCATTTTTCCGGCAAAAGTCATCATACCCGCATAGATACCTTCCCGGCGACGGCCAGTCAACGCTTCATCCACATCGGCAAGGAATGTGTATTGATTCCAAGGGATGTAGTAGACGCCCCCTGTACCAAGTCCCATGAACAATGTGATGACATATAGCCATACCATCGTATTAGAGGCTCCCGTTATATAGAGCAGGCCATAACCTGCTACGCTGAAGCAAACGACAACGAGTGCGGCGATGAAAGGCATACGGAACCCTTTACGCACACAGAATTGGATGAAGAAATAGGTAGAAATCAATTGAATGACAGAGTTAAAGCTGTTCAAATTGGATACCATCTCCGAGCTTTGGAACAAGGAGAAGACAATGAAGTACGTAAAAGCAGAAGTAAACAGCCACTCAGCTGAAAAGCCACCCAGGTACATCCCGAGATGATGACGGAACGTCTTGACTCGGAAGGTAGAGGAAATGTCGACAAACAACTTTTTCATCGAATCTATAAAGGAAAGCGGAGCTTCACCTTCCAGTTCCTTTTGCAGTTCCTCACTTGGACGTTCCCAGGAGTTTTTATACAAGAATGCCATCGCAATCAGCAGAATAGCTGCAAAAACGAGACCGGTATAAAAGAAAGGCAATGGAGAGTCTTTGCCATACTCAGCAATAAAACGACCAGGGATAAAAGCAGCCGCAAAATTGGCGATTTTGCCAAACATGGCCTTCCATCCGGTCAATCTGGAGCGTGCGCCGAAATCTCGGGTCATCTCTGACGCTAGTGCTTCATACGGCACCATGACAGAGGTATACACCAGTTCAAACAGCACGTACGTACTCAGGTAATACCAGAAGCCCAACCCATCTACCCAAAGCATCGGATACACGAGCATCAGCGGGATACCCATCATGATGAAAAAGCGTCGTCTGCCGAATTTACGGCCCAAGCGGGTCCGGTGAAAGTTATCGCTGATAAAGCCCATGATCGGATTGCTGACTGCATCTATGATGCTGGCAACAGAGAAAATGGCTGCGGCCTGAACGGGAGACAGTCCGCAAAAGGTTGTATAAAAGTACATTAACCATGCACCGCTAATAGCAAGTGCGCCACTTCCCAGCATGTTACCGCTTCCATAGGCGAGTGTATGTTTCAATGTAATTCTTCGTTCCATGATCTGTTCACCTCATATTTTGTCTGGTTATGAGGACAATCACCGGTCGCTATATTATGCAAAATTGTCTGAGTTGGTAGATGGGCCAGGGCGTCCTGATTAGGCGGGGCTTTTAACGTGCCCCTATATTTTTTCCGCTCGGAGTACCCGAGCCGATCAGATCGCTTCCTTTGGCTAGCTTAAGGAAATCACCTAGCTGAATGGAACCGTCTGCACTTCGAGTGATAGAAGGTGTGAGACTAACAAAGTCGTCTGCACTGACTACCAGGCCTTTGGCATTCGTCGATTTTTTGTTTTTCCACCAAACGCTAGAGTTGTCTTGATCTGTACCACTTGTTTTGTCACTGGAGCTTCCCTCAAAGGAAAGATTGTTAATGAACACGTGATCACCTTTGTCAAAGGCAAAATTACTTTGTCCATTGTCCCACGAGGTATTATTGGTCAACGTAATGCTGCCGGGGTTGCTATTGTAGGTGAAGCCGTGTTTTTTGTTTTGGAAAGCAATACTGTTTTTCACAATATGGTTGACTTTGATTTTGTCTCCACCCAGCTTAAAGCCGTTGCCGTCGCTGTTCGCGGTAGACGTTCCATCTGAGGTCTGCCCGTTGTGGTGGGCCACACTGTTCAAAATGGTTACTTCGCCAATGGGACCCGTTTCGGTTTTGCTATACAAATCCCAGCCATCGTCTACGTTGTACGCAGCCAAGCAGTTATCAAACACATTGCCTGATCCTACAGTTAATTTGGCCGCGAAGCCATCGGCATCCTCACCATTATCGGGATCAGCGTTATCGTGAGAGTAAGAATTCAAAATCAAATTGTTCGAGGGCCACTCACTAGTGGAAGCGTTAGGCGAGTAACGTCCAAGCTGAAGTCCAGTATCCCGGTTGTGGTGGGTTTCCACGTTTTCGATTCGGTTATTGCTGCCGCCGATATAGATACCGTTATCTCCGGCACCCTTTACTTCAAGGCCCTTTACTAGCCAAAAGTCTCCGTTAAGCTGAAGTCCACGATTGGCTGAACCAAAGGCTTGAGCAGAGAAATCAAGTACCGGCTTTTCACTACCGTAAGCGACCAACCCTTTGAGTGAGCCGTTATTGCCGCTGTTTTCACGCTGAATTGTAATCGTTGAGGAGTAAGTGTAGTTACCACCGCGCAGATAAATGGCTTTACCAGGAGCAATTTGTGTAAGTGCTGCTTCGAGCGTGGTAGGACTGGATATTGTACCCGGATTGGACACGTTACCATTTGGCGCCACATACAAATCTCCTGCCGCTAACGTTGTAGAGACAGCTGCTGCGTCGGTTGTACTAACTGCCTCTTCTGTGAGTGCGGAAGAAGGGATGTCGTTGGATGACGTATCTGCGTAAGCGGTTCCAATAATACAAGAAGAAGCGAAAACAAAAGAAACACCGAGCCTTAGAGCGTTAAATCCGTTTTTTGGACGATCATTCCGTTTAAACATGTAAATTCCTCCTCATTTGAGTTCTTATTTTAAAAGAAGATAGCATCTATAAAAGTGGCTCATGCTGTCTTTTCAGTAAAAACAGGACACCTCCTGGGGTGACAGATTGATCTAACTTATGTCTAAAACGCTCTAAGAAGTATAAGCACAGTGTAATATATGTTAACGTTTGCATCAACAGTTTTTTACTGTTTTTTTGATATTGTGAAAAAAAGTTCACACTTTTGTTTCAACTAAAAATGCAGTTTTGCCAGACTGGGAAAATTTGATTATACTTAAACATTATACATATAATAGAAATGAAAACTGTGAGAAAAGGTGGGTTTAGCGCATGGAGAGTGGGAATCATTTGACGGAGCCAACTGTCGAACAATTGCACGAAAAGCAGCCACGAGTGAGAAATGAGATGATAGATTGGCTTAAAGCCATTATTGTAGCCATTGTGCTCGTGTTCATTATACGTTGGCTATTATTTGCGCCATTTATTGTTGAGGGAGCGTCCATGGAACCGAATTTCAAGACAGATGAACGAGTGGTCGTGAACAAGATGATTTATGATTTTCGTGATCCCAAGCCGAGTGAGGTTGTTGTATTCCATGTGAGAAAGGAACAAAAAGACTTTATTAAGCGTGTTATTGGAGTGGCTGGGGATACGATTCAGTATCAAGGCGATCATCTTTATGTGAACGGTAAGAAAGTAGAGGAGTCATACATTCAGGGAGCTATTCAGGATGCGCACGCCAAGGGAGAACTATATAACAATGTCGATTTTCCAAATGGAACCATAACCGATTCCAAGGTACCTGAGGGTTATATTTTTGTGATGGGCGACCACCGCAATAATAGTAGGGATAGTCGTGCTATTGGCTTTGTTTCTATTAAAGATATCGTTGGCCGTGCGGATGTGATTTTTTGGCCGGTGGATAGCGCGCAATGGGTTAAGCATAAATAATATAAGAGCGCCTAAGAGGGGGGGATTCCTCACTTAAGGCGCTTTTATTTTATAATCTCATTATATTTTTTTCGTAAACGGGTCAGGCAGCTTGCGCCAATCCTGCTCCATTTCTTCAGGGGTCAGCAGTGTTTCATCCAGGGTGCGCTCGATTTCTTCCCGGTTCATATCAATACCAATAAATACGAGCTTGGTCACCCGGTCACCATACTTTTCGTCCCAGTCAGGTGTCTTTTCGAAATCTTCGCCGAGATAGTATAGGCGTTCTTCTTCAGTCAAAGCAGATATCCACAGTCCTGCGCGTGCAAATTGTTTGGAGCTACCCGCCTGACTGAATGTAAAAGCAGTGCGGTTCTGCGTGGCGAGCCACACCAATCCCTTGGAACGTACAACCTCAGCAGGCCATTGAGCCAGCCATTTCAACAAACGTTCGGGATGAAATGGGATTTTGCGCTTGTACACAAACGAAGCAATTCCATATTCTTCTGTCTCCGGGACGTGCTCTTCTTTGTTCATTTCCTGTATCCAGCCTGCCGCCTGACTAGCTGTTTCAAAATCGAAGCGATGCGTGTTCAAAATCTCTTTTGGGTCCACCTTACCGTACTCGGAACGGATGATTTTGGCGTTTGGTTGAATGCCGCGTAACGCTTTTTCCAGTCGTTCCAGCTCCTCAGGGGATACCAGATCGCATTTGTTAATGATCAGCACATCACAAAATTCCACCTGCTCTATGAGCAGATCAACGATGCCGCGTGCATCCTCCTCTGCCACTTCCTGTCCGCGATCCTTGAGAGAGTCCCTGGAGTAGAAGTCCTTCCAAAATTCCGGTGCATTCACGACGGTGACCATAGTATCCAGTCGGGTCAGCTTGGTCAAATCAATTCCATTTTCCTCATCTACATAACTAAAGGTCTGTGCTACCGGAATGGGCTCACCTATACCCGTGGACTCGATAAGAATATAGTCAAACCTTTTGTCGAGTGCCAGTCGCTCTACCTCTTTTAATAAATCTTCCCGCAGGGTACAGCAGATGCAACCGTTGGACATTTCCACCAGCTTTTCATCCACACGAGATAATCCTCCACCGTCACGAACGAGATCAGCATCAATGTTTACCTCACTCATATCATTGACAATGACGGCTACCCGCAAGCCTTCCCGGTTGTTCAGCACATAATTCAGCAGGGTAGTTTTGCCGGAGCCGAGGTACCCGCTTAGTACCGTGACCGGTATTTTCTTTTCCAATTCCATAGCGTTTGCCAACGTAATCACTCTTCCCTTCGAAAGTATCATGAAATGTCGAATGTGCTGTAGTGGTTATCATGCGAGATAGGAAAGCAGATGTGCTTTCTTTGTCTTTCTTTAATCGTAATAATTACGAATAGTAAAATTAGTAAATCATTATTAAGAGGAATTGTCAAGGAAGGTAAGGTCACCTGATAAGAAATGTATTAATTTTCAAATCGAAAATAATTAAAATTTTAGGTAATTTGTACAGAAGCCCATGATGGATATCACGAAGACAAGAGGACTTGCGCGAGCAACACGCAAGTCCTCTTTTTTGCATCTGGCTTCGAATACTTGACTCAGCCTTTGACGGCTCCAGCGACGACGCCTTTGACAATGTATTTTTGCAGAAAAATAAATACGATAATGGAAGGTAGCACTGCCATTACCATCGCGGTCATGGCATATTGCCAGTCTGACGTATACTGTCCGACGAAGGTGTAGGCGGCCAGCGTCAGCGTTTTGGTGCTAGGTGAGCCGTTAACCATGAGAAGCGGAAGCAGAAAATCGTTCCAAATCCACATCACGTCGATAATAACAATGGTGGCGGTGACTGATTTCAGCAAGGGAAAAATCACGGAAAAGAAAAGCCGGAAGCCCGAGGCCCCATCGATTTTAGCGCTTTCGTCGATCTCAGCCGGAATACCTTTCACGAAGCCGTGATAGATAAACACTGCCAGCGGTGCGCCGAAGCCCCAATACAGCAAGCCAAGGCCCCAAGTGCTGTCTGCCAGATTTAAGTCTTTCGCCAGTCGCAAGACAGTGAGCATGATGGACTGAAATGGGATTAGCATCGGCATAATGCACAGCATGTAAATCACGGAGCTCCATTTGCTTTTGGTTCTTGCCAGCTTGTAGGCCGCGATGGAAGATATCAGCACGATACCTGCCAGGCCGACGATGGTAATAATGGTGTTATTCAGAAATAGGCGTGGATAGTCGATGAATTTCCATACATATACGTAATTATCCAGCGAAAGCTGCTTGGGCAGCGCAATGACGTCGGTCATGACCTCAGCGAAGCTTTTGAACGAATTGTTAATGGCGAGAAACAGCGGGTACAAAAATAACAGTGATAATACAATCATGCCCGCTTCTAGCAAAATACGTCCCGTACGGCTGCGTTGCATCAGGCTTCAACCTCCCTGCGTTTAAAAATAGACAATTGAATAATCGTTATGATCAGGACTGCAACGAATAAAATCAATGCTTTGGCTGTTCCGTAGCCATACAGATTGTTCTGGAACGTGTCCCGGTAAATATCATACGCAATGCTGTATGTCGTACCTCCCGGCCCACCGCCGGTCAGAGATAAAATGACGTCAAACACTTTGATCGAGTTGGTCAGTGCCATGAAGACTGAGATCGTAATGGAAGGTGCGAGCATCGGTAGAATAATACTGAAAAATCTCCGAATCGGCCCCGCGCCATCAACAATGGCAGCTTCTTTTAGATCCTCTGGCACAGATTGTAAGCCTGCAATATAAATGACCATGTAAAAGCCAATGGATTGCCAGATCGATACTGCCAAAATGGAAACAAACGCGAGCCCTTCCTCACCCAGCCAGCTTAGCTGGAAGATGCCCCAGCCTGTACTGTGTCCCAGTGACTCAAAGCCTTGCATGAAGATGAATTTCCATATAAAGCCGACAATCACGAGACTGAGGATATACGGGATAAAGAAGGCCGCCCGCAGCCAAGCCGAGCTTTTCAGCTTCATATCGAGAACGAGCGCCAGCAAAATGGCCAGCACATTCACCAGTACAATGTACAGGATGGCATACTTGACGGTAAACCAGGCTGCATGTGCAAAATTGGCGTCCCCAAGCAGGATTTGCTTGAAGTTATCCAGACCTACAAATTTCGGATGTTTTGATATGCCGTTCCACTTGGTTAGGGAATAGCGTATCGTCATCAAAAACGGAATATAAAATGCAATCGTAATGCACAAGATTACGGGCAGTGTGAATAAACCGAATTCCAGTTTACTACCCTTGTCGCCCCAGGTTCCCCTTTTTTTCAGCATAACGCACCTCTTTTTCTCAACATTTTCCGCTCTTTCGCTCCAAGCTGTTTAAGATATAATGAAAGTATAGGATAGCCCCTAGGGCCGGACCAATGGATTTAAGAAAACAGTTGAGGGTAAAAATGTGTACGCTTTCAAAAGGGGCGGTTATCATGATGTCAGAGCGCGTAGGAACGATTCTTCGCTCCATGTGGAGGAGGATCACGCAAAAATTAGTGAACAAGCTCATTCTTCTTTTTACCTCGGTGATTATTCTGGTGGTGGGCTCACTCACAATTATTTCCTATCAAATGATTGAAAAGGAGTCGGTTAACCATAGTATCGCTAGCACGACCAATAATCTGCTGCTGGTCAATCAGAATTTGGAGGATTACTTGGAGGGAATGCAGCAGTTGGCTCTTCCACAGCTACGTTATAACGATATCATGAACGCGATTGCCAATGAGAACCGGGACTATGCTTCGCGAATGGTCATTGAAGATTACTTGCGCAGCATGTTTTATTCGCGTAATGATCTGGAAGCAATCTATCTGTACGTGGCGGACCGACATCAATACTATGTGGTTACCAGGGAGACGTACAACATTACGGTGCGCAAAGGAATGAACACGGATATTCCCAAGCTTCCTTGGTATAAAGAGGCGATGGCTAGTACCACGAACGAGTCATTTCAATCCTTTGTGGGGTCCCGCTCTGATATGGGCTATGTGGCGCCAAAGGCCAGCTTTATGGCATACCATCGAGTGCTAAGGTCGATTGCATCCCGTCACCCGCAGGCGGTGCTGTCCTTTTATTACAATACGAGCGCCGTGGATGAAATCATGCAGAACATCCCACTGGGTAAAGGGGATCAATTGATGCTAATGAGCCCTAAAGGGGTTCCCTTTTATGTGAATAGCTTTCCGCTATATGAGCGGATGCATGATTCCGGAGTGTTGGCACAGATCGGCAAGGGAGGAAGCGGGCGAGTAACGTGGTCAGATAGCAGTGGCAATCAGGAGTATTTGGTCGTCTATGATGCTGGTGAAAAAGATGGGTGGCAGCTCATCAAGCCCATCCCATATCGCCAGATTTATGAAGCAGCTACGACAACACGGAATTGGAGCTATGCCATCGGTGCTTTATTTTTAGGTGTGTCTATTATATTAGTGACACTGACCTCGAACGCCATTACCCGACCTTTACATAAGCTATCCACCCAGATGAAGCGGTTTAGCACCGGAGATTTTGGGGCAACAGCTCCTGTGAAGGGACATGACGAGATTGCATATTTGTCGCTGCATTTTAACGAAATGGTCGAAAGAACCGAAGAACTTATTAATGAGCGCTATCGCATGAAGCTGGTCGAAAAGAATGCCATACTCAAGGCGTTGGAGGCTGAAATTAATCCTCATTTTCTCTACAATGCCCTGCAAGCCATATCCACACAGGCATTAAAGCGGGAGATGTTCGACATGGCGGATATGGTGGATGCATTGGCCCAAACGTTGCGGTATTCCATCAACGGCAAGGATATCGTAGTTGCCCGCGAAGAGCTCAAGCACATTGAACGGTATATAGGCCTGCAAAAAGCAAGGTTCGGGGCGAGACTGCGGGTCGAAGTGGTATGGGAGGAAGCGCTGATGGAGCTGCCGATCCCGAGATTATCCGTACAGACGTTGGTGGAAAACGCTATTAAGCATGCGTTGGAAAAAGTATCAAGCGATATTTTGATCGTCATTTCAGCCGAATCGAGTTCTACAAATGCCACAATTGCAGTCAGGGACAACGGACCTGGAATTTCAGAGGACAAGCTGAGAATGGTGCTGGATTCATTCCATGAAAAATGGGAAGAACGGGAGAGCGAGCATATTGGTTTGAAAAATCTGAACACACGGCTGAAGCTTTTGTACGGAGATCAGGCAGGATTATTCATACTTACGGATGAAACGGGAACGGAAATGAGAATGCAAATTCCCCGGGGAGGAAGTAGTCATGTATAACGTATTGATTATTGACGATGAAGAGCCGTTGCGCGAAGCCATTCGTATTATCGGGGACTGGGACCGTCTGGGCATCGAACATATTTATGAGGCGACGAATGGAAGATTGGGACTGGAGCTGTTGGGTCAGCACCATATAGATGTGGTGATGGTCGATATGAAAATGCCTGAGCTGAATGGTATCGAATTTCTTCGCGCGATCGAAAAGGCATATCCCCATCTGCTGACGATTGTCATTAGCGGCTACAACGACTTTGAATTTACACGGCAGGCGATTCAATCCCGGGTGGTGGACTATCTGCTCAAACCTATCAATCGTCAGGATCTGAACCAGGCACTGCGCAAAGCAGTGGACATTCTGGAAAGCCGAGAGCAAAGCAAAAACAAGTTCATTAGCCAGAACATTACGCTTAATATGTCACTGCCGAAGCTGAAAGAGAAGCTATACTTGTCCATTTTGGACGGTAGCTTTAAAAGGCAGGCCAATACGGCGTTGCTCCCATTGATCGGAGCGGATCAGAAGGGGAATCGCTTTGGGGTGATCGTGCTGCGGCTGCTGAACAGGGATGAGATTCGCAGGACGCGTTTTCATGGCGATGCCGATCTGATGGATTTTGCCGTGACCAATGTGTTAGCTCAGACGTCAGATGAACGGTTGAGTTGTTTTAGCTTCTCCCATCCGCGACGGGAGCGTGAGGTCGTTTCGATCTGTACCCTGGCCCCCGGGCAAGAAGAACATATGGTCTTACTATTGGCACAAGTGACACAGAAGGCCGTGGCGAACCTGCATGGGCTGTTCAGCATGGTGGTAGCTGCTGGATTGGGTAAGCTCTGTACAGATGTATTGGAGCTAGCATCTGCTTATATGGATGCCAAGACGCTCATCCACAGCACGGATGTGTTGAAGCTGGAAGGGGAGTCCATTCTTCATACAGTGCCACGGCAAATGGGTACGTTAGAGGAAATGTCATGGACAGAGCGACTGTTGTCGATCCAAAAGGATGCTCAGACAGGTCAGGCAAACCGGGCAAAGGTACTGCTGGGCGATCTGCTGAAACAATTGGCATCAGGCCCTATTTTCCGTTTGCAGGATGCGGATCGAATGATGAAGGAGTTCCATTTTTTACTGAGAGAAGCTGCGATTGAGTTGGGTGCGTCTACGTCAGCGTTGAATCAAGATGGAGCTTTGGAAGAACCGGAGCACGTGGGTAAAGGCGATTTGTCTGCTGATTTTACGAGCTTTGTCCACTACGGTCAGAGATTGAATCGGATGCTGGAGCTTTACATTGCTGGGGTCCAACATGCTCAAGCGGGGAACCAGCCCTTTGACATAACGGACATCAAAAGGCACATCGACCGTTATTATTTTGAGGATATCAAAATTTCGTTTTTTGCCGAAACCTATTTTTTGAGTCGGGAATACCTGATGAAGCTGTTCAAGCAGCAGTTTGGTTACGGTATTCACGAATATGTACAGAAGGTTAGAATGGACAAGGCGAAGGAGTTGCTGGGTGATTCTAGCCTGAAAATACAGGAAATCTCGGATATGCTCGGCTATAAAGATAAAAATTATTTCAGTAAGGCTTTTCGTAATTATTATCAGGTGTCACCGTCTGAGTATCGCGTGAGCCTGCAATAAACCACTTTTTTACCCTTAACGCTTCACTAATCTGCCTTTTTAAATTGGAGTATATTTTTTAGAATGAGCGCATGGACGTTGATCACAAACAAATGGGGGAGTATCCATGTTAAAGAAGATGATGGCGTTATCCGGCAGTTTGCTTTTGACGGTCGGTTTGTTGAGTGGATGTGGAAGCAGCGGCGGTACGGATGCGTCGAAAGAAAGAGCTGGCGGCAAAGAAGATTTGAAAACGGTTACAATAAATATGTTCACAGCCTCACCGGAGTATACCGATGCTTTTAACGCGTATATCGAGGAGTATAAGAAGGTCAAACCTAACGTGAAGATCAATCTGGAGATCATGCAGGCAGACTACAACACGATTTTGAAGTCGAAAATTGCCTCAGGTAGTACACCGGATGTATTCCAAACGACGGCAGGAGGCGACATCGACACGTATGCGGATTATAGCGCCGATCTGACCAATGAGCCGCTGGCAGCAGCCATGACGGATGCTGTTCGAGCGAATATGAGTTCTAGTGACGGCAAAGTGCTGGGATTCCCGGTGAAGGGGAACCTGTTTACGCTGATTTACAATAAGGATTTGCTTACCAAGGCTGGGGTAACCTCCCCGCCGAAGACGATTGCAGAAATGCAGGATGCGGTCACCAAGCTAGAGGCGAAGGGCATTACTCCATTTGCCAATGCATATAAAGAGTGGTGGGTATGGAAGCATATCTTCCAACACTATGTAGACGCTGCTGCGCAGGATGCAGGAGTGGAACCGAAGCAACTCGTTAGCGATTTTATCGCAGGCAAAGCAAAAATTAAGGACTACCCAGTGCTGTACAACAACTTCTTTAACTTCATTGATTTGACGGTGAAACATGGCACAGATAAGCCGCTGGAACGGGACAGCAATGCGGAAGTAAGTGATTTTGCATCCGGAAAAGCTGCGTTTATGACGGGTAAAGGTGCGTGGGATGAGGAAGCAATCAAGAAAATTAATCCTGATCTTAAGATTGGCATCATGGGATATCCGGTGAGTGACAAAGCTGATCAATCGGTCATCATTACCGGTGCAGATCAGGCGCTGCGTATCAACAAGGATTCCGAAGTATCGAAGGAAACGATTGAATTTTTCAACTGGCTGTACACTTCGGAATACGGCAAGAACTGGTTCTCCCAGGTAGCGAAGGTGATTCCTCCAATCAAGGATGCACCGCTTCCTGATCTGGAAATGCCTAAGGAAATGGAAAGCATTTTGAAAACGTCGAAGTCCGGTGATCTGTCTGTTAACTACTCGCTGGATACGTTCCACCAAAAATTTGGCGAGCTGATGCAAGCATATATCAGCGGTAACATGAACAAGGATCAGGCGGTTGCAGAGATCGAGAAGGCATGGGTACAATTAGGTTCAGCACAATAAGGTTGGTTCCGCAGAGGCGTCCGTAAGGGCGTCTTTTTGTGTTATAGCTAGGAGGTGGAGAGGCGTCGACAAAAAAATATCTAATAATAATTAAATATTTACTTGCAAAAAGTTATTGAGTTGTGGATAATAGGTTGTGTGCAATATATCTACAACATACGACATACATAATGACTGCAAGTTGCAAATGTGAGAGATCCCCCGTTTGAGGGAATCTCTTTATTCCGTTTGGGCTATGCCGATCATGTTTATAATAGACCGTGTAATTTGGAACGCATTTTCATTGATGAGGTAAAGGTAAAAAGGAGATGAACGTTTTGACTAATTCGTTGTTTACACCGTATACACTGAAAGATTTGGAATTAAAGAACCGTGTGGTAATGCCCCCGATGTGCCAATACTCGGTGACAGTCAAGGACGGGATTCCGAATGATTGGCATCATGTTCATTACCTGAGTCGGGCTATTGGAGGTACGGGCCTGATTATTATAGAAATGACGGACGTAGAACCGGATGGACGGATTACAGATTATGATCTGGGTCTTTGGTCAGATGAGCATATTCCGGCGTATAAGAAGCTGGTTGATGGCATTCATGCGCACGGGTCCAAGGTAGGCATTCAGATTGCTCACGCGGGCCGTAAAGCCGAGGATGCAGCTGAGCCAGTTGCTCCTTCGGCCATTGCATACCCGGATGCGAATTATAAACAGCCACGCGCGCTTACCACGGAGGAAGTCCGTGGCATGGTGCAAAAATTCGCAGACGCTGCCCGGCGTGCGGTTCAAGCGGGCATGGATACGATTGAACTTCACGGGGCACATGGTTACTTGATTCACCAATTCCATTCGCCAGTTACGAATAAGCGAGACGACGTGTATGGTCAGGAGCTATCCCGTTTCGGTGTTGAGGTTATTCAGGCTGTACGTAAGCAAATGCCTGCGGGTATGCCGTTAATCTTACGCATCAGCGCAGTGGAATACGTAGATGGTGGGTACGATGTGGATCATGCCATTGAGCTGAGCCGTGCATATCAGGCGGCAGGCGTAGACGTGATCCATGTTAGCTCGGGCGGGGAAGGCCCTGCTGGCGTCAGAAAGCCGGGCAACTATCCGGGCTATCAAGTGCCGTTCGCACGCCAAATTCGCGAGGCACTGAACATCCCGGTGATTGCTGTAGGCTCGTTGGATGACCCAGCCTTGGCGCAGTCCGTTATCGGCAACGAGGATGCCGATCTGGTCGCTGTGGGACGCGGATTGCTGCGCGATCCATATTGGGCGATTCATGCAGCAGTGACGCTGCGCGGTGAGAAGCCTTCCATACCTGAACAATATCAACGTGGCTACTGAGGCCTAAGTAATCCCACGTTGTTTATATATAAACAAGGCACCTGCAACGAAGTGTACGCTTCGTCAGGTGCCTGTTTTGTTTTATGGACAGATGGTACAGTATAAGCAATCTTACACGTAGTAGTGGTTATATTTTGTATATCATATAGAACGCTATTAATAGCGTTGATCGGATTAATCGTTACGATTATATTGCGTTGAACCAAAACAAAAAGAAATAGACCGCCCTGGTGAGGGGAATACGGCCTATTTCTAATAGCTAGCCCTTATCAGCCGACCGCTCTTCAAAGCGGCTGTTGCCAAGAGTAGGGATGTTACCAGCATCCATGCTCTTTTTTAGTATATCCTTCTATCATTTAGTTGAGCACAATTGAATAACCGATGTAACTCATTTGGTGAAAATTTTAACTTCCTTTGGAGCAAGAGTTACGGTGATCGAGCCATTGTTAATCTGAACGGAGTCGTTGCTTAGCTGGTTGGTCAGGCGGGTTCCGTTGGACAGATTATCGAAGTTGCCAATCGTGCGGGTTTGGCTATTCCAGGAGTTGTTGATAAAGACGATGGCCTCGTCGCCATTTTTAGAGCGCTGAAAACTGTAAAAGGAGTCGTCCACCCATTTTTCCTTTTGGTTGCCGTTTTGCAGAGCAGGGTGGTTGTTGCGCACAGAGTTCAGCTTAGCGATGTACTGATACAGGTCATGGTTGGCGTTAAACACAACGTTTTCCCGGTTGGCAGGATCATCTCCGCCACTAAAGCCTTGCTCGGTGCCTTGATAGATGATAGGAATCCCGCGTGAGGTCAAAGTAAAGCCCAAGGCGGCCTTGAGCTGAGGCCATTTGTCATAGTTAGCACCCGGCTTGCCAGAGGCGTCATTCAGGAAACGTTTTACATCATGATTGTCGATAAATACACCGTTGGTCTGGGCATCGCGATAGTAACGATCATCTGAGTAGCGCTCCTTGATTTTCCTCATAGATTGATCGTGTCCGAACACATCCTTGATTGTATAATACATCGGAAAATCCAGCGCGGCATCGAGATATCGGGTATAATCGCCCACATAGGCGGGGTCGCCATGGAAAATTTCACCCATGGTGAAGGTATTGGCGGCTTGGTCAAAATCCTTCAGGAACCCTTTGGGTACATGCTTCACAGTGTCCACCCGCAGTCCGTCGACCCCCGACTCGTTCAACAGCCATTTGATCCAGTTTTTGAGCTCATTTGCTGTTGCAGGGTTGTCCTGATTCAGGTCATCTAATCCAGCCACATCACCGTTTTCGATTTTCGATTGGTTGTTGGAGCTGTAGTCTGCTCCTGTGATGTCGCCATTGTGATGATACCAGTCCGCTTTGTCAAAAGGAGCCTTGGCGATGCCGTTCCCAGGTTGAAAATCGCCGGTGTGATTGGGAACTACGTCCAGCATAACAGCGATATTTTTGTCGTGTGCCTTACCAACCAGCTCTTTGAACTTGTCCATGGTACCAAGATGTCCGTCTACCGCATAAAAATCATACGTATGATAGCCGTGGTATGCGTATTCGCTCTTTTGCATCGTTACCGGAGTAATCCAGATGGCGGTAAACCCCATATTTTTAATGTAGTCGAGCTGGTTAATAATACCTTGAAAATCGCCACCATGCCACTTGCGCTGATCGCTGTTGTTGGAATTAAAGCCACCGTAATTATCGTTGGATGGATCTCCGTTGCTAAATCGGTCTGTCATGATAAAATAAATGCTCTGTTTGCTCCAGTCTGTGTTGAGGGGAGTGGGCTTGGAGAGGATACCCAGATCTAAAGGAGTGAAGGCGCCCGAAGGCGCCTCCGTTTGAATAGTTACTTCAACTCCGTTAGAGTTGGGTACGTACGTAGAAGTGCCTACGTTTAAGGATGCACCCGAAAGTTCCACTGTTTGGATAGGTCCTACAACTTCGTTGAGGTTGGTTGTGTAGGTGGAAGTCCCTACGCTGAGGATGCTCCCCGAAGGTGCCCCCGTTCGGATAGTTCCTGCGGCTCCGTTAGAGCCGGGCGTATAGGTAGAAGTTCCCGTGCTGAAAAGGTAGTTCTTCGTGTTATTGCTGTCCCAGCTGTTATTGCCGTCATTAAAAGCGGCTTCCAGTTGGGAGGCAGACCCGATATCGACGGTAATTTTAGCATAGCCGCTAATCTCGGCATCCTGCATTTTCACACCAGGTACGGCAGTCCAGTTTCCGCCAGCCGGGCGGTAGTGAATGTAAGGCGAGTTAAAACCTTTTTTGTAGTATACCGTTACCTTGTTAGTTGTACCGCCGCCATCCCCGGGAACCGTGCCCGATGGAGCGCCTGATGTGATCGTTCCCGCATTGCCGCTGTTACCAGGCGTGTAAGTAGAAGTGCCCGTGCTGAAGGAGTAGTTTTTGGTGTTGTTGCTGTCCCAGCTGTTATTGCCGTCATTAAAAGCGGCTTCCAATTGGGAGGCAGACCCGATATCGACGGTAATTTTGGCATAGCCGCTAATCTCGGCATCCTGCATTTTCACACCAGGCGCAGCAGTCCAGCTTCCGCCAGCCGGACGGTAGTGAATGTAAGGTGAGTTGAAGCCTTTTTTGTAGTATATCGTTACTTTGTTACCTGTACCCCCGTCATTACCGCCAGGCTTGGCCTTGCTGATAATATACTGTTTGAATCCACTCATCTCACCGGTTGGTGAGCCGTCGTTGTTGACGAGATTGTTGAGGCGTAAAAGTGTAAAGCCATGATAACCGAACTTCGTGATTTTATCTTCAATTTTTTGGAATCCGCTGCCGCCAGTCGGGAGTGCATTTTCACCATTCAGGCGAACACCCTTGGCATTAGCGATCGAGGAGACGGTATCTACTAATGTGGACGGCAAGGAATAATTCGGTGCTGTACCACTGTCGTTCATCTCCAGTGCAGTAAAGGTCAAATCCAGATCCGCATCTTTGAACTTCTCGATGAGACGGTTGTAATCATAATATCCACCTGCTTGCTCTGTGCTGTGAGGCATGGTAGGATTGTTCATCTGCCAGTGCAGACCGGAAATCTTGGCTCCGATACGGACACCGAACACGGAATCGAAGTTTTTGTGTGCAGCAGCTCCGATGACGCCCAGATGCTTCTCAAGCACGCTTTGGTACCACGACAGAAAATCCTTCCCATACGTGGAATTATACCCGCCGTTCGTGTAAAATCCGTCCCCGTCAGTCGGCGGATTGATTTGGCTAAGGCTGCTCAGCTTGGTACCCCAGGCTGCATTAATCTTGTCCATTGATCCATACTTTTCATTCATGGCCGTGCGGAACGCATTTTTGGCTGTTTCAGTGTAGGCTTGGAATTTGCCCCGTGCAGGATAACTCCATCCCGCTGCCGGATAGTATGAAGGATATCGCAATTCTCCAGAGGGCCCACCGCTTAAATAAATTTTGGGAATGATGCTTTTGTAGCTAGCAAAGGTTTGAGCAAATGAGGCATATAGCTCGTCATATTGTTTACCAGTCCCGCTCCATAATGGAGAGAGGGCTTCGTTATTGGCGAAACCGTTTTCATCCTTGAACTGCATTTCATCTGCACTGCCCTTGCTAGACAGCCAGCTTGGCAGCGGGATGTTGCAATCATCCCCCACATTTCCCCCACACTTATGCGTAGAGATAATAGGAACCCACTTCAATCCCACTTCTTTTACGGCATCTGCATAGGTCTTGTAGTAGCTCCAATCGAACTGGTTGTCTCCTGCGCTCTCCACATGGCCCCACCAGACGTCGGTGGTAATGGCATATACACCGTTACTTTTCAGCGTTTGCAGTTGCTTTTTGAAGGCCCCCCAGTCATTAATTTTCGCCAACGGTCCCATGACAGAAGCTTGAAAATCTTCAGCAACCGCGGCACTCGCGGTATTGGAGGGTGAGCCAATGAAGGCGGTCAGAGATAGCACAAGGCTTAGCAGAATCAGGCACCCTTTGTTCCATAGACTTCGATACAAGGTCAAACCGATCATCCTCCCCAAAGCATAGTCTAATTCGACAACATTTTGTAAACGTCTACAAAAACAGTATAAAGCAAGCGGTTGCATAAAAAGAAGAATTTATTGCACACTCAGAGTGGACAAATATGACATTTTACGTAAGCAACCGTGTGCTTAAAAGTTTCCAGGCAAAAAAAATAAGGCATAGGTCTTAGTAAGACGCATGCCTTTTAGTGATGTGCGGATAGCCAATGCCAGTATAGGAGAAAGTGAACCTAAGCGTATAAAAGTCTTGTTCCAGTCTGTATGAAAGTATTGCAGAGGTGGCTTGTTTAATAGTTGCTTACTTAATAAATAGGGCGATTCTTCTGGTCGGCAATGCCGCTTTTACGGTAGAAATACGTATTGATCCGATCCCGCCATTCTTTGGCATGCTCAGCCTGATGCTCCAGCCGCTCCAGCACCTGTTCATACATGGCAGCATTCAGTTGCCCTCGTAGACTAACCCATGTGTCTCGGAGATGGGCCGCACGTTCTGCACCTTCAAAATGGGTATCATAGATGTGCTGTATGACAGTTTGGCCGGAGTGGAGCAAGTGTGTATAAGGAACATGGTGAAAGAATAAGAGTAGCTCATCCGGGCAGGTGTCCGTAGATTCGTAGATATCGGCAGGGGGAGAAAAATATTGTCCCGCATAGCCCGTTCCGGTTGCGGTCGTGCGATCTACCCCGATCCCCCGGCAATCAGCAAAATGGTAGGTGCCCCACATGGAATATTCGTACCCGTCTACATTCGGCCCATAGTGGTGATCAGGGTTGACCATCCAGCCGACCCCGAGGGGGGCGGTGTATGATTCGTAGATATTCCATGAATCGAGCAGCATCTGCTTAATGGTAGAAACTAAATTTATTCCGCCGTCGCTTTTTCCTGGTTTGCCAAACGTCAGCCGAACCCACTCATCAGCGATTTCGTCTGCGGACAGCTCTGGGTCCCATGCTAATCGACCGTAGCCATAAAGATTGGACTGAGCGAGCAAATGTCCAGTCCAATTGGTGTCTGCACCAATACTGGATACAGCAGCTATTCCATAGCTGGTTTGCTTGGGAGATTGCAGAGCGCCACTCACGATACGCTTGATGGTGGAGCCTTTTCCTTGGGCATAGGTGTCAAAATCCAATACCTCCTTCCATTGCGGAACAAGGTAACATAGATGTTTCTGTTGCCCGGTGTACTCTTGCGCAATTTGAAATTCCAGCAGTACCTGAGTGGATTCCAGCGCACCGAACAGGGGGGAGACAGGCTCCCGCACCTGAAAATCCATGGGACCATTTTTGATCTGTAAAATGACATTTTCCCGAAACAGCCCATCCAGTGGTTTAAAATGGTCAAAGGCTGCGCGAGCCCGATCTGTTTTGCGATCGCGCCAGTCCTGCTTGCAGTTGTAGACAAAGCAGCGCCAGATTACATGTCCGCCATAGGGCTGCAACGCCTCTGCCAGCATATTGGCTCCATCGGCGTGATTTCGCCCGTAGCTGAAGGGTCCAGGCCGATTTTCGGAATCAGCCTTGACCACAAAGCCACCCAAATCTGGAACGGCGGCGTAAACTTCCTGGGCTTTGACCTGCCACCATTTAGCTACAGCAGGTTCCAGAGGATCGGCAGTAGCTAAACCGCCTAGCTGAATAGGGCTGGCATAGTTAATGCTTAGGTAGATCTGTATGCCATAGGCGCGAAACACCGCAGCTACTTTAGCCACATCCGGTAGGAATTTATCTGTGATCAGCTCGGTTTCTACCTGATGAACATTTACATTATTAATGGATAGCGCCTGAATGCCTACAGAAGCGAGTAGACGGGCATAGTCTCGCAGGCGCTTCATATCTGTCGTAAAGGCATTATTATCGTAGAAAATAGATCGGCCGGCATACCCGCGTTCTACACTACCATCCATGTTATCCCAGTGATTAATCATGCGGATGGGATTTGTAGGGTTGGATAGTTGGTCTAGAATGGGTGCTTGAATTGATTCGTCAAAGGGTTTTAACTTCCCGTCAAGTCCTCCCTGCAGGTAGCGTAGCAGATGAAAGACTCCGTATAATACGCCTTTGGAGGTCTGCCCCGCGACTGTGACGAACTGCCCTTCGAACTCATCGCTACCGTGCGAAGCCGAATAGGCGGGATCTTTCATCCCTATCCCGCGAATTCGGTAGCCTTCGGCACCTACTTCGGCCTGTTCCTCTGCGCTGAATCGTTCTGCGACCAAAGGATGCTCTGGGAACGTACCCAGCGCAATGAATGGCGTATTCACAGGAACGGAGCTGATCTTCGGCTGCTGTCCAAACATGGAGGTCAATCCGTGCTGAAGCTCACTCGCAGCCGATTGAAGCACTTCATCTGTCCCATGGACCACGATGACCTTGCACCAAGCGGGCAGCTTTTCTACCTTACTATTGCGGCTGTAATGCAGCCAAGCCGCATAGCCGCTCTCTTTTGGCATATCCATCAGCTTGCTCATATTGGAGCCTCCTTTTGGGCAGGTGAAGATGATCCTCAGACATGCTGTTTCTGATCCTGACTCATATGCTGAGGGAGAGTCAGACGGTTGCCGTTGCCTTCATACATCCACAAAATAGCGGTAACTCCGCGCGGATAATATTTACTGCCGTGAGCAATACCGGAGAGTATCTGATCGCTCCAGCACCAATAGGATTCTTCAGGGTGAAGGAGCCATGAGGCATGGGCAGCGTCTGCGGCCTGCCCAGCTTCTTCCCAAGGCAGCTCCAGCAGCTCGCGGGCAATAAACTGTGACAGATAGATTTTGCTCAGCCAGGAGTTGTTACTGGTCGAGGACAGCTTCCAGCCTCCGTCTTCAAACAGACAAACTCCCGGTACCAGTACAGTTTCCAAATGACGCCGCAGTGCTTGGATATATCCACCGAACCGTCCATCAGGCTTAAGCGCAGCCTCACATCCTGTAAAGTAAGGGAAGATCAGCCCCTCAATGGCAGGAATAATCTGCGAATCATTACCTTCCTTAATAACTGCAGGAATATAGCCCTTGTCTGTCATATGTGCTGTGATCGCTGCTGCGCATTTGTCCGCCTGTGAGCCAGCCTCCTGTGAGAGGGAGTTAAGCCCTTTTGAGGCAAATATCTTTTCCAGTGCAACATATACTGCCCAGCATTTGCTGCCTAGATAAATGTTGTTGCGGGACTGACCCAGAGATACGTCCAGACTGTCGTAGGTCGTAATTTCCGCGCCTCCCCGGGTTCTAGAGCTGTCCAAGCCCATCAAGCCGTTTCGTTGTGCCGGGTCGGGGTGATCCCGCCGCAGCATGCTTTCGAAACAGTCACACAAGACAGGCAGCATACGTGTTGTAAATGACTGATCCTGTGTCTGCTCGATATATACCGTAGCGCAGCAAAGCCAGTTCACCAGTTCCTCATGGCTCATGTAAGAGAAGCAGTCGTCAATCCCAGCCAGCTCATAACAAGAATACCCCTGCCGGGAGAACACGTTTGCCACGCCCATATCATGCGTAAACGTGATACCACCGGTATAGGTCTGTTCCTCTCCCGGAAAGCGTACCTCATCCCGATAGCTGTACCTTTGGACAAACCACTCCAGCTCGTTGCGTACCGTCCATGGATTTAAAATCAATTCATAGTAGAGCTGATCTGCCGTCAAATCGAGTGTATTCATCATCCGATACTCGCCTTCGTTCACAACCCAGATCGGTTCTCCGTCCGCTTGGTGACTCAGCAGTTGGGTGCTGCCGTAATAGCTGTGAATCGCCTGAGCGAGCATAAATTCCTGATCCGGGCTCAGGTTGGCCGACTCCATCCAGCGATTAGCCTGAACACAGGCTGCGGTGAGATCTGTAAAATGCTTCAACGCATAGCTTCCCACGTCTTCAATATCCTTGAACAGCTGGGTATAGTAATACGATGCTTCGAGGCCTGTTGTCACAATGCCGCCACGATAAAAGCATATGGCGAAGGCGTACGTGCGCTTCTCACCTGCGGGAACGTCCATCAGAAGCGCACCCGTCGCGCCCAGGCCAAAGGATAAATTCTCGGCCATGGTCTCTCCAAGCAGTTTCTCTATTGTAAATCCGCTGGCAGGCACTGCTTCACTGCTGTTGGTCACAATGGCTGTGCTGCGTCCTTGGCCGATGCCTGTAAGTCTTTCTTCTAATTGGGTAGAATCCGTAGCGTCCCTACGCGGATCTTCTCCTATAATGCGTATGCCGCTATACGGATCACTGCCCTGATAGCCGAAAAAAGCTCTTCGCGCTGCAGTCCCCTGTGTGTTATCGACGGTTAGCTCGGCGAATACCGCCGGGACCAACGCTGCCCGCAGCTCATCCATACCTGCGGTTCCCGGCTCGGGCACCGGGCGAACAGGAGAGTACAGCCGGAACGTCAAATCGCCCGCCTGCCATGTATCCGTTCCTACTTTTAGCTCACGGGTAATGTCTGAATCGGCAAAGGCGATAAGCTGCGGTTCCGTTCGTTTACCCTTTTTCTCCACGTCGTAGCGGGCACTTTCATCCTGTGTGGATGCAAAAAAGGGAAGCGCCTCGTATACTCCGCCATCTCTGGATTGCAGCCCGATATATACATTTTCATCGGCAGGCTTACCCAGCTCCAAACCAAGTCCGCCGCGATTACCCTTAAACCCAAGTGTAAAGCTGGAAAAAGAACCGATAGGTGCATGCTGTGTGTTATAGAATATATTTTTCGACATATGATGAAACCCCTTTCATGATAAAGTTTAACTTTGAGTAACTTCACTTAGAGCCTAGCATGTCATGTGGTGGGGAACCATTGTCAAATCGCTCAACTATTTATCCAAATCGCGCTGAAAGCGATATACTGGAGTATATCCATGCAAGTAAGCCAGGAGGGAAAACATGTCGACATCACGTTTACCGAAGCGCCCCCATCATCCAGACCTTACAGTTGCCGGAGAGGAATTCTTTTTTCCCGATGTGCGAACCACAGTCAATTTGTTTGCTATTCATACACGAAGTGTCGGAAGAGAGTGGAGATATCCGCTACACGAGCATCCTCAATATGAGATTAACATCGTGCTTGCGGGAGAACAGATCATGGTTGTAGATGGTCGCAGCTATACCCAGCGACAGGGTGATCTGGTGCTGCTGCGACCGGGGATTGTCCACTCCAGCTATAGTAACGGAGAGGGATTTACGTATTTTTGTATGCATTTCGACATTGATGATAAGCTGTTTCTCTCGCTCCTGAGTCGTCTGGAGCAGGTGCTGTTTCCAGCTGAAGGAACAGTGGCAGGGCAGATGGGACCAGCGCTGGGCAAATTGCTCGATCTTTCAACGCCGGAAGACATAGGAGTAGGTAGTGATTCGGTGGCAAAGCGAATGCGGATTCAATCTGCTGTGTTTGAACTGTTCGCAACGTTGTGGGAGGCTGTATCCAGTGAAGCGGCCCATCTGCCGGAGCGTGGATATGTGCAGGCAGAGCTTGCCCATCAGATTGCCAGTCGTCTTCAGGGCAGAGTGAATCAGCCTTATGGACAGGCTGGCTCGGTGGAAAAGCAGGATGGGATCGAGGGGATTTCATCCGAGCTAGGTATTAGCGTGTCCCATTGTAATCGTGTATTCCGTAGCGTTTTCGGCGTATCTCCCCGTGTATATCTATCCGGGCTTGTGCTGCATGAGGCCAAGTTGCTGTTGGCTGATCCGCAATGGTCGGTGCAACAAATTGCCGATATGCTCGGCTATGGGGATATTGCGCATTTTAGCAGACAGTTCAAGCGCTGGTCGGGCCAATCGCCGACATCCTATCGCAAAAGCACGGTGCAGGAAAGCCCATTCGAATAAAAATAAGTATGTCTTTAAAATAGTTATGATATAATCCTTATAAAGGAGCTGAGAATAATATGAATTTATATAATCAACGTGTCGTCGTGATTGGCGGCAGTGCAGGTATAGGGCTGGCAACAGCCATAGAAGCAGCAAAGCAAGGGGCAAGCATTGTGATCGCTGGGCGTTCCGCGGAAAAACTGGAACAGGCGAAGAAGGTCATCCCTGCCGAATCGGTGGAAACCTTCCAACTGAATAATCAGATAGAGGAAGAGGTTCAAGCATTTTTTGAAAAAGTCGGAGCATTCGACCATCTGTTTACACCGGGAGCAAGCTACACGCGTGGTCCGATCACGATAGATACGGAAAAGGCTAAAACCCCGTTCGAGGGGAAATTCTGGCCGCAATATTTTGCTGCCAAGCATGCGGTACCACATATCTCCAAGGACGGCTCGATCGTCCTCATGTCCGGAGCTTTCAGTCAACGACCGATGGGGTTTGGTGCTACATATGGAGCGGCTAACGGCGCGATTGAAAGTTTGGGCAAGGCGTTGGCAGTAGAATTGGCCCCAGTACGGGTTAATGTCGTATCTCCTGGCACGATCTGGAGAGACGGCCCTGAGGGTGAGCAGCGGGCACAGGCTTTTGAGGAATACAAGGAAGTAACCTTGCTCCGTCGAGTGGGGTATAATGAGGAGATCGCACATACTGTGTTGTATCTGATGACGAACAAGTTTACCACCGGAAGCGTGCTGTTCCCGGATGGCGGTTATACGTTGATCTAATCCGACAGGCAGGAATCAATTTTCAAACAAAAACCGGTTCAACACCATACAAAGTGTTGAACCGGTTTTTTATGATAACAGGCTTGGCCCTCTTGCAACTCTTTAGCTTTGTACATCTAACCCTTTATATTTTCGCAAAATACGTGGGTAAATCACTTTAGACCCGATGCATACCATCGCCAGCATGGCGAACAGCAAACCGCTCCATAGCGTCCCATGGATCCCCGCTCTGACCATAAACCACCCCCCTGCCAGCGAGCCCAGTGAGACCCCTAGGTTAATAAACGAGATATAAAGACTGTTGGCAAACGCGGGAGCTTCTTTGGCCTCATCAATCACCCAAATCTGGGCGACAATCAGTCCGCTGGTATGAACGGCCCCCCACACGATAATGATGAAGAGCGTAGGGATAAATGAAGAACTGATCCCGTACAACAGCAAATAGGTGCCTCCCAAGGCTACTGGATGAAAAAGAGCGGTGCGTACCTTATGCAAGCCCATGAGCTTGCCAGCCAACAGATTGCCGAGCATACCGCCGATGCCGAAAATAATAAGCAGAAAGCTGATAACATTGCTGCTCATCCCTGTATTTTGCCCCAAATATTCGGCAGAATAGCTATACACCGAGAACATGGCTGCAAAAATAAAAGTAGCCGCCCCGATATTGAGCCACAGCGACGCCTTACGCAAAATACCAAGCTGCTTCCGATAGGAGAACATTTCGGCTTGTGGTGTATCCGGCAGCATAAATAAAATACCGATCCCTGCAATCCCATTCGCTACCGCAGTAAACCAGAAGGAGGCCTCATATGAAAATTGATTGGCGATATAAGCCGTAATTGGAATACCGAGTACCATCCCCATGCTCGTGCCGAGAAAGGCTTTGGCGGAAGCTTGCGTTGCTTTTTCCGGGGGATACAACGCAGTGGCGGCGACAAAGGCAAGCGAGAAATACACCGGGTGAAACAGAGCCGGAATGATACGTAAAATTACTAGTAGATAAAAGTTTGATGTATAGGCTGACAGCAAGCTTGTTACGGCAAAAACAAACAACGACATTGTCATGATTCGTTTGCGGTTAAACCTGGACATCCATAGCACCATGAAGGGACCGAACAGCGCGATGATCAATGCAAATGAACTGACAAGAAACCCGGCCTGGGCTGCCGTAATATGAAAACGTTCAATGATGACCGGCAAAATGCCAACGACACCGAACTCGATCGTGTATACGCCAAATAGGCCAAGCGCAATGAAAAGCAGGGGCTTACTATATTTCATTAGTTTCATTCCTTCTCCACTTCTTCCTGCTTTACGTCCTTGATTTTGTATGCTAATATTTCATTAAATCATAAAATAATAAGGCAATATTCGGAATAATACATAATAATAATTGTGTTTTTGTAATATTACCTTGGACTTAAGGAGATGGATTTGATGGATCAAGTGGATCATAAAATTTTGTTGTGTCTACAAAACCAGGCGCGTATCTCCATGACCGAGCTGGGTAAGGAGGTTGGACTTTCCCAGCCTGCCGTAACGGAAAGAGTGCGGCGCATGGAGGATAAAGGTATCATCGCCGGGTATCGTGCCATAGTTTCACATGAGAAAGTTGGAAAGCCGATCATGGCTCACGTGCTCGTGCACACGAATCAATGCAATTCATTTGTTGAGTTTTGCCAATCTGCACCTGAAGTCATTGAGTGCCATAGAATCAGCGGCGAGCAAAATTACTTACTGAAAGTCATGGTTGAGTCTATGCTCAAACTGGAGCAGTTCGGGGATGAGTGTGGAAAGCACGGGCACTCTACCACGTTAATTGTCCTGTCCTCGCCTGTGAACCATAAACATGTAACTCCCACTTTATTAGACCCTATTTGAGCTATCGTAAATGGCTTGGCAAAGCTCGGTTGTAAACGGACCTGACATCCCTTCAAATGCTGTATTGGTAAAGGCGACCACACTGAGTCTTAGTGCGGGATCAACGAACCATGAATGACCGTAAGCTCCTCCGAGACGCCACGTTCCGGGTGATTCTGCTGTTCCGCTTTCGTCGGGATTTTGGAGTACGGTGAATCCCAGTCCAAAGCCCCGCCCCGGCCAACCTGCCAAGGGGAGGTTCCCGGTCTGGATGGTGCCCATTTCACGGACCCATTCCTCTGAAAGTAACGGATTGCCGCCGTTTCGCAGTGTTTCCAGCAGCAGCATGAAATCTTTTGCGCTGCCGATCATACCAGAGCCACCAGAGTGGAAAGCCGTGGGATCAAAGGCTCGTGCAGGCTGAAAACGAAGTCCAGCGGTGCCTTCAAAAACCTGCGCAACCTCAAGCTCGCGCATCCGCCGGGGTTCTGATATATCGTTGACATAAGGAGCCGCAAGCCGTCCGGCATCCGCGACCGCGAAACTGGTGTCGTGCATACCGAGAGGTTCTGTAACGAGTTTTTTAACAGCTGCATCAAGGGTTGTGCCACATACACGGCTAATGATCGCGCCGAGCACATCAGTAGCAATCGAATATCCCCACGCTTTACCCGGTGCATATAACAGAGGCGCAGAAGCCAAACATTGCAAGTTCTCTTCCAGCGTAAGATTTGAAAAATCCATGCCATCTGATACGCCTGCACGATGATAGGGACCGCCGCCTTCTTCCTCTAAAAAGCCATAGGTCAACCCGGCAGTATGTGTTAGCAATTGGCGTACTGTAATGGAGGGCTGCTCACCACTGATTAATCGGGGGCGAAAGTCGGGCAACCAGCGTTCAATAGATTCATCGAGCTTAATCAATCCTTGGGCTGCCAAAACCAAAGCCGCAGTCGATACAATCGGTTTGGATACGGAAGAAAGCCGAAATAAAGCATCCTCATGCATAGGACGTTGTTCTTCTCGATCAGCCAGCCCCGCCGCTCGGACATACACGGGTGAACCATCCATATATATCATGACGACTGCGCCGATCAGGCGCTTCTCAGCAAGGGTTTGATCTATAACTGCATTTACACGTCCGTCCAGACCAGCTTGTATCGCAAAAACTCTATTATCCAAACTCATAAATATCCCATCCTCTCTATGATCCAGCGGTTATCGCTTGATGGAACTTAGTTTACAGGATGGGAAGACGACATTACATAAGGTAACAAAGGTGTTCAGTGAGTATTAACGTTAAAATAAAATTATATTAAAAGAATGGCCTTGGATTTAAATGAATGGGATTTAACAAGAAGTTATGCTGCGCTTTACAGTGGCTTTTTAAGTTGAGATACGTTGAAAATAGGTGGTAAAATTTACAACAAAGGGGGTTTTATTTATTGAGGCTTGTATCGCGTAATAAGTTGGCTTGCTTGGTTGTCCTAGGAGGGATTTTGACCGTAATTGCAGGTTTTGGAGGGGATAAGGAACCTTATAAACTTCCCGATAAGCCCAAAGAGGCTGCTGTCTCGACATTTTCAGAATATATGAACGCTTCTATGAGTCGCGATTACGATAAGATGATTTCACTGTCTGATGATTATCGCTTTAAAACAGAACAGGCACGGCTTAACTTTCTAAAAGCTCAGGGAACACCGATTGATTATCGTATCGTGTCTATGGATGATTTTAACCCTTCAAAGGTTGTTGTTTCGTCGATAACGAAGTATGAGGATATGGAGTTACCTCCCATTAAGCATATTCTTGCTTTTGAGGAAGGAAAGTACCAACTACAAATGAGAAATGTTGTGATCAATATGACTCCTTCATCACCTGACTACAGAACGGTCGAGTACGAGCCTGAGAAGGTAGATAATATTTTGGAAAATAATTTCAAGTGATTTTAATTTTTCGATTTTCTAATCAAACGGTCCAAAGCGTATCCAATGAGATACCAGAAAACTAGTGTAGTGAAGTAAACAATGGCTATGGGGATGTCTGCCTCTCGCACAAATCGAAATGATTCATACATCCAAACCAACGGGCTAATAATAGCTAATAGTATATTGTAGTCGTCGTACCCCGTAATATTTACAGTAATAACTAGACATGAGAGTAGGACCAGCAAACACGAAAAGATTTCATTGCCTGGCTGAAGGTAGCATTTATTCCAAATTTATTTATTAAAATGTATTAAAAAGAACGATATTTCGATCCTACTTACATGTCACGATTTTTAGCCGTGCGGTATTTATATGGATTTGAGTGACGCTGGATTCTTTCAGACTTTTCGATTTATGATATACTCTCGATATATGATTTGGATGGGATGGTGATGGCTGAATGAATCGTACACACGATCTAGGCAAGCTAATCAAACTAACTGGAGATAGAGCAAAACTGGACGCTAAAGCAAATGGCACATATATCGTCTACAAAACGCCGGATGGTCAATTTGTTAAAGAGTACAGTGATGGTCAAGTCGAACGAATTAAAGAACAGGATATTTTATCATGAGTGAGCCGTTTGCTACTATGTTTGTATTCGCAGGAAACAACGGAAGTGGCAAGAGTACAATTCGTAATCTAATCGTTAAACGGGATTTTACCATAGAGAGGATACTTGCTGATAGCTGGGTTAAAATCATTGATAGTTACTTGCAAAATAAAAATACTGATCAAGAATAAACCGACAACTGTATGATTCAGTGATCGGTTTATTCTATATTTACATCCTATTGTGTTCACAATGTCAATTCGATGTGTATTGCACCTCAAAATGAAACCCGTTAGTAATAACTGTTATTATTTTTTAACAGACTTTAGCAAGAGGATGAACAGCATTCTGATCGTAGCGGCTTCTTCGTATTCTTTTTCTCTACACTTTTTTCACTGGACGTAACACTGCGTAGCCGTATCCTTCCGGGAAATGCCGCTGATAATCCTGCTTCGTTTCCTCATCCCATTCATACCCCAGGCTGCTAGGGTCAAAGTTCCAAGCTTTCTCCTCCACCGTTCTCATAACGTCTCCATTGTTTTTTAAATAATTGAAGGGTGGGTGGAAAAACACCAGATAATCTGATTCGGGAATGTCCCGGCACTTCATTCCTGCGGGAATCTCTCCGGCATAGTCAGCGGCGACCGGTATTCCATAGAGATAGCCCTTCTGACCATCCTGATAGAACCAGCCCGCAGTTTGACCCAATTGTTCGGGAAGCTTGAGATGAGACATGCTTTCCAATGTTCCGCAAATTTCATCACAATTGTGACCGTTTCTCCAGAAATCACCGTAGTTTCGTGAAGAAGTATCCCAAATTCCAATAAATTTGTGTGCTGGTATACGCTCGATTTTGACTTCAGCTTCTTGCAAATGATCCTTAACCATCTTATCCCGCTCCTTCAAATGGTAATGATAAGGAGAGAATACCTCAACACGAATGGCTAACGGAATAGGTCGGGGCTCCTTCTGGTATACAGCCGGAGTTACCTCAAACGCTTTTACAAATGCCCGTGTAAAAGCCTCCTGTGAAGAAAACCCATACTTTACTGCAACATCGAGGATGCGGACATTGCTATCCCGGAGTTCCAGTGCAGCACGGCTAATCCGGCGCATCCACACATAATCCCTTAACGTCATTCCTGTAAGAGAATGAAACTGTTTTGTACAGTAGTAAGGGGAGTAGCCTAACTGATCGGACATTCTCAACAACGAAGGTGCTGAAGTAAGATTATTATCAATCCAATCGATCATGAGCTGGACCATTTCGTTCCATTCGTACACGAGGGTTCCCTCCTTTCGACTCCATCTTAACAGCCGGAATGCAGGAATATTTGACTTGAGTTGCATGCATTCTTTTGTATTATTTATGAAGCTTTAGTCAAGGGCTATGTTAGTCCTTGTTGTCTTGTACTATTTTATTCCTCTACATAACGGATATATGGGCGTTGAAAGTACCTTTGATCAGACACGAAATAATATTGTTTGCCTATAACCAGAGGAGGGATCACAGACTTTGAGGAAATATATAATTCTTTATATTCACTTCCGTTAGAAGCATCTCTCTGTATGACCAAGTAATCATCTGTAGTTTTAACTAATTTAGCGGTTTCTGCTGAGTGATGACCTGAATAATAATAAATCCAGCTGAAAATCAGTGAAAAAAATATAATTCTTAAAATAGTTGCAACTGTTTTATTCTTTGTAATCAACATTCGCGCAAACCTCCTACAATTCATTCTTTCATTTGTAATAAAATATGTATGATTGGTTATTTAACCTGTTTATGTATATTGTAAGGTGTATGATCCGATGATGAAAGTAACTTTCACACAAAAAGCCTATCTGCCGTTGTTCAGGCAGATAGGCTTTTATAACATAAAGTTCCATTATACTTCGTGTTTATACGCAGTCTGTGCCTCTACATTACAATTGCACCGACCACACATTCCCTATTGTCAGTTATCCCTACGCTGACGTGCGCGGGCTTCGCCGCCTCTACGGCCAGCTTCTTCCCTACTCATTCTCCCGTCGCTATCACTTTGGTCTGAATTGCCACGGGCTTCGCCACCTTTTTCGCCAATCTCCTGATAAAATTCTTTGTCGTGATTTTTAGCAGTAGCTTCTCCACCTAAACGTCCTGCCTCTTCGCGACTCAGTTTGCCATTTTGGTTGTTGTTAGCCATGTTCAATCACTCCTCATCGAATTTTAGTAAAGCGTGTTCGTGTATCTATTAACCTTCATGTCAGGAATTAAACATGTCTACTTTTTTATATAGGCTGGTAAATAACTGGATATATCCGCCTCGATCAGCGTTCCCATGCTTCTGTGTTCAATTGTTGCTGGCGGGTAAATAATGCCGGATAAATGAACAAGCTTAGCAGCACGCTGGTCAAAATAGCAGAGGTCATGGTAGTAAATACGATTAGCAATTGCAAACGCACGGCGGCAATCGGATTGGCACCTGCGATGATTTGTCCGGTCATCATGCCGGGAAGCTGGACAAGCCCTAACGTTTTCTGCCCCTCAATGGTTGGAATCATACTGGAACGTATGCAATCCTTGAGTATAGGGAAGATGGCTTGTCTAGGCGTGCCGCCTAGCGCCAGAATGAGCATGATTTCAGGCTTGCGCAGCAGGACTTCCGACTTGAGCCGGGACACCAGCAGGCTGGACAAAATCATGGAGCTGCCAATGATCATGCCGCTAATCGGAATCATATATCGGGCTGTCGCCGGAATAATATGCAGGCCAATCAGGAACGCCTGCGTAACGATTTCCACACACAGCAACGTCAGGAATGACTTCCACATGAGACCGGGGATAAATCGTCCTTTGCGCGTAACATTTTGTGAGGCTACGGTAATCATGAGCAGAATGAATAATACGATAAATCCGTAGCTTTGCATTCCAAAAATCAAATGCAATACATATCCAATCGCCAGCAGTTGAATCGACGCTCTGATCGTGGCGATGATAATGTCTCGGTCCAGACCGAGTTTGAAGGATTTGGACATGACGATGGCGATAAATACAAAACCGAGAGAGAGAATCAAGGCAACAATCGTCATACCCATTCTCCTGCTACAAACCTGCGGGTCTCACTATGCTGCGGAGCATTAAAAAATGTCTCCGTATCCGCTTGTTCTACCAGTCTTCCGTCGATCATCAGCCATGTCTCGTGGCCTATCCTGCGGGCTTGTTCCATATGATGCGTAATCCAGATCATCGTTGTTCCCTCTTCTTTGTTCATTTGCAGCAGCAGTTCCTCAACCTCTTTGACTGAGGCAGGGTCCAGTGCAGAAGTAATCTCATCCAGCAATAAAATATCCGGGCGGTTCGCGAGCGTCCGCGCCAAGGCCAAGCGCTGTCTTTGTCCACCGGACAGTTCCTGCGCCTTTTGTTCCAACAGATCGCGGGTGAGTCCTACGCGTTCCAACAGGCCGGCAGGATCATCCAGCACTGTACCGTGCAGCCGTTCTACGGTTTGGAGATTGTACAGGACAGTTCCCTGAAGCACGGGAGCATCCTGAAAAACCAATGCTACTTTCCGTCTCAGTTCAGGGATTTCCCAATCCGATATCGGTTTGCCGAGGACACGGATGTCCCCTTCATCCGGTGTCATTAGGAGGTTGCACAGTGAAAGCAACGTGCTTTTACCAGACCCCGATGGACCGACCAACGTGGTGATTTTGCCGGGGGAAACTTTTGCCGTAATCCCGTTCAGAACCGTACGTTGCTGTCCAGACCCGGCGAAATATTTGAGAATGTGATTGAATTCAATAGCTGGAAGTGGCTTGGGTTCCATAGATATAGCTAGCTCCTTTGTAGGGGATCGAGAAAGGGATCAGATCCGTTCTATAATCTTATTTTTTTATTATATCAGTAATGACTGCTATGCTCTTCTATAAAGGTTCGATGCAGGTTGGCTGTTGTAAACGGCATTTTCTTTGTATAAACTAACAGGATTAGTTAAAATAGAAACTAGATCAATTATGTATAGGTATAAGGAACCGGATTACATAGAAATTCGATGAAAGGAGACAGGATGATGTCGCCTAGAAACGGAGTAAAGCTGCAAGATATCCTACGGGCTGCCGAGGACATTGCCAATGAACAAGGGATGGGGGATGTCACGCTCACCACGCTGGCGCAAAAGCTGCATATTCGCCCTCCGTCCTTGTATAACCACGTGAACGGATTGAACGGACTGCGCCAAGTACTGGCATTGCACAGTCTCGAACAGTTGGAGGAAGCTTTGATGAGCGCAGCGGTTGGTAGAGCGGGCGAAGATGCGCTGACCGCTATGGGGAAGGCGTATATGCGGTATGCTCGGGAGCGACCCGGTTTGTATGAAGCGATGCTGTATGCAACTGATCGAAATGATACCGAAATGAGGCAGGCTGCGGATCGCGTGGCCGAGCTGGTCATTACCGTCCTGTCCAGTGGTTATGGCTTCAAGGAAGAAGATTGCATTCATGCAGCGAGGGGATTCCGTAGTCTGCTTCATGGATTCGCCTCGCTTGAACAAAAGGGCGGCTTTGGTTTACCTGTGGAGGTGGACCGGAGTATTGAGGTGATGATGGCTACCTTTTTGGCAGGTCTGCGTGTGCGGCAAAAGTGAGATGTCGAGCTTACCAAAGAAGTCTGATTTCAACCTGATGCAGCTAACATGATTGTGTCGCAGACCCGAAGGGTAAAATACATCTGTATAATGTAGATGAGAGACTGCGAATACAGGAGGGATATGAGTGAACGTACTGGTGATTGGTGCAAATGGAAAAGTAGGCAGACATCTTGTCCGTCTATTGGGGCAAAATGAATCGCATCGCGTAAAGGCGTTGATCCGAAATTCGGATCAGGCCGAAGCGCTTGAACGTTTGGGAGCAGAAACGGTGGTAGCTGACCTCGAAGGGACGGTTGGCGAAATTGCCGCAGCTATAAAAGGCAGCGATGCTGTCGTATTCACAGCAGGCTCCGGCGGGAATACAGGTGCAGATAAAACGCTGCTTATCGACCTGGATGGAGCGGTCAAAGCGATGGAAGCCGCTGAGCAAGCGGGTATTCAGCGCTTCGTTATGGTCAGCGCCCTACATGCGGAGAATCGGGAGCAGTGGCCCGAATCCATTAAACCGTATTATGTGGCGAAGCATTACGCTGACCGCCTGTTGGAAGCGAGCAACCTAGACTACACGATTCTTCGTCCGGGTGGCCTGACGGATGATGTGGGAACCGGCAAAGTTGCTACTGGTGAGGAGCTCACCAGCCACACCATTTCCCGTGAAGATGTGGCGGCAGCGGTGGTAGCAGCGCTGGGGGAACAGCAGACGTATCATCGTGCAATTAATTTGGTGTCTGGCAGTACGCCTATTGCTGAGGCAATCCGGCTGTAATTACGGATGAAGTTGTTGCCCAGAGGATGCTTATAAATGATAAAAGAGCGAGAAGACGACCATCCATGGTCATCTTCTCGCTTTAATCATTTTACAGCTTGGTTGGATCAATTCCTTTAGGGAAGGTTTCTTCAAAGCTATGCTTTTTCTCGTATAAGTTGTACCAAGCTTCTGCGATGATATCCGGGTCTCCTGGCGTACCTGCTTGTATGAGAGTGCCGATTGAAAGGTGCCCTACAAAAATCCCTTTTTCTTTCAGTTCATTATGCAGGTTAGTTGCATAGTTCCGAAGACCGGACATCACGATACCACCATTCCCAAGACTGGGCAAAGGGAACATGGCAGATATGCCTGTTGTAAATAGAATCGCACCCGAACCCTTGCTGATCATATCGGGCAATACTTCATTCACGGATAGAACTGCAGGAAGCACAATGCTATTGACTTGTTCCAAGACGCTTGCGGGCGTTGTTTCTAAAATATTTGTGAAATTACTCCATCCTGCATAAGGACTGAATTCGAGTACATCAATACTGCCTAAGTCCTTTTTAGCAGCCAGTAAGGCTTGTTTTAACGCGTTTAAATCCGTAATATCCGCGACATAAGAGCGCCCTACAATATTCAGACTTTTTAGTTCATTTGTGATGATTTCCAATTTTTCTGGATTGCGAGAAACTAAAGCTACCTTAAACCCCTGTGCCCCGAATTTTTTCGCGATAGATAAACCTAACCCGAGTCCCGCACCAATGATTGCAATAGTTTTCATCTTATATGAACTCCTTATTTGTGGTATATTTTAAAGCAACATATGTTGTTTTAGTAAGTATAAGCCCGCTTACTGTACGGAACAACCAACAATTAAATGAGAATGTTGCTATAAAATAAAAAACTAAAATGTGTAAAATAAGGAGGGCAGAATGTGGGGACAAAAGTAAAAAATATGCGAATGACACATACAAAGAGATCGTTGATTAATGCTTTTGTTAATTTGGTGAATGAAAAGGATTTTGAAAAGATAACAATAGCAGATCTAACAAAAGGGGCCCAAGTGAATCGTGCTACATTTTATGCACATTTTAATGATAAGTACGAAATGTTGGATTACATGATTGACGACTCTGCTTCGAACGTCATTGAAAAACGAACATTAGGAGTAGTAGAGTTCGATCAGGACACCATAAATCAACTCGTTCTAGCAGTATGTGACTTTCATCAACAACCGAAAATTAAATGTCGTCGTAGCTATTTAAGTCTTGCGCCTCTGTTGAAAGAAAAAATGTTAATTGAGCTGAAAAAATATTTAGTGAAAAGTTTAGATAACATCTGTACAGACTCAGAGAAGAGTTTTTATGTACCTATTTATGCCAATATCATACATGAGGCTGGTTATTTATGGGCATCTGGAAATACTCCGTTTGATAAAGAGGAAATAGCCAAGAAGGCTTCATTATTAATAACAGGAGGAAAAGGTTAATTCTTGTTTTGAGAGGCATCCCCGGAAGCAGAGTTCCGAGGATGCTTTTTTGCTGTTTCCTCAGTATGATCGTCCCCGTAGCAGTTCCAAGCTCCAACTCCGGGTGAATAGCGGCAAAAATATTTGCTTAAAACTAATTACATTATTTATAATACTAATATGATTAGTTTATAATTAAAATAAGGAGATGAGCTAAAATGCGTATTGTTCAGGTGCAGCATGTGTATCAATTGACATTTATGCCCCGCCTGTTTCCGGTGAACTGTTATTTGGTGGAGGAGAAAGAGGGGCTCACCTTGGTAGATGCCGGATTGCCATACAGTACCCGTGGTATAGAGCAGGCTGCAGCGCGGATCGGGCAGCCGATTATTCGAATTGTACTTACCCATGCCCATGGGGATCATGTAGGTGCGTTGGATAAGCTCAAGGCAAGGTATCCTGACGCGCAAGTATTCATTTCAAGGCGGGACGCACCGCTGCTACAGGGCGATGTATCGTTGGAGGCAGGAGAACCGGATACTCCTATTCGAGGCGATGTACCGAAGCATATTCTTACCCAGCCTGACGTTTTACTGGAGGACGGGGATCATGTAGGTTCGCTGTTGGCGATCAGCGCACCAGGACATACGCCGGGCTCGATGGCATTTTTGGATACTCGTACCCGCGCGTTGATTGCAGGCGACGCTTTCCAGACCCGAGGTGGTATAGCGGTATCGGGAAGGCTTAAGCCGCTGTTTCCTTTTCCGGCACTGGCTACCTGGAATAAAGAACTGTCGCTGAAAAGCGCCAAAAAGCTGGCGAGTTTCAATCCATCTTTACTAGCTGTTGGTCACGGTAACATGCTGAAGCATCCACAATCTCAGCTGGAAAGGGCGATTATGGAGATGGAACGACAATCTTCAGTGTGATGATTCCGTATTCAGCCAACATTCAGCCAGAACTCACAAAGTCCTAAGCTAAGGCAGATACAATATGGGAAAATAGAAACAGAGAGAGGTGCATCGGATTTGAACGTTTGGAAAACGAACGGTCTGAAATATATACTTCTATTTAGTCTCATATTGTGTGCTGTCGCTAGTGTCGTTTCGTTATGGAGTTATTCAGGTAGTTCTGCGTCCCAGTCTGCGGCTGATAGGCAGGGCCCATCCGGTGGGTTCGGAGGAGGAAGCGGACCTGGTGGAGGTATGGGAGGACCGGGGCAACGTCCTTCTGACGGTCAGACCGCGGGGAACCGTGGAGCAGGAAATGTAGGACAAGAACAGCAGGATTCGGCGAATAGTGCTGACAGCAAAAATCAGGGGACGACAGACCAAACTACCAACTCCTCCACTGAGGGTACATCGACATCGGGTGACAAAGGTACAACGGCCGGGAATGATACGTCTTCGGGCGGCAGTGGTGTTGCCGGAGACGGACAGCACAGAGGCCCCGGTGGCATGTCTGGTAACGGATCTGGCATGGGCGGTCCTGGCGGTGGTATGGGTGGTGGAAGAAGTGGCAACTCCTCATCTGCTTATGCTACTCCGCTGGCGATTTTCGCCGCTTTGTTCTTCGGTGCATTCGTGTTTATTGCGTACCGTTTTCGGGCTCGTGAATGGAAGCTCGGGGAACGTAATCGGGGACTGATGCTGTGGACAGTGCTGGGTGTGGGGTTCTTTTTAAGAATGGCGATCGCCCCATGGATCTCGGGTCATATGGATTTGATGCTATTCCGGAACTGGGCTACGACAGCAGCGGATAGCTTATCGGGCTTTTACACGAACGGATCAAGTGATTATCCGCCGTTCTATATTTATATTTTATATGTGATCGGTCAAATCGGCTCTACGGATGCTTTCAGTCCCTACATGTCCGTACTGCTGCGGCTTCCCAATATATTAGCCGATATCGTGACAGCGTACATGCTGTACCGGTTGGCGAGCAAACGGGTCGGCTATGGAATAAGCCTTGGATTGGCTATATTCTACGTGTTTAACCCAGCTGTATTTATCAATTCGACCTTCTGGGGACAGGTGGATTCTTTCTTTACTATGCTGATTGTGGGCATGATTGTGCTGCTTGTGGAAAACCGGGTCGGCTGGTCGACTGTATTGTTTACAGTAGCCGTATTGATGAAGCCGCAGGGGATTATTTATGGGCCTGTTTTGTTCTTTGAACTGCTGAGACAACGTAAAATACAGCCTTGGCTGTTGTCCATTGGCGGTGCTGTTGTGACGACCATTCTGGTCATATTGCCATTTTCGTGGGGGCAGGAGCCGTTATGGCTGCTTGACCTATACAAGGGAACGGTCGGCGAGTATCCGTATGCTTCGGTGAACGCATATAATTTCTTTGCACTGATCGGTGGCAATTATACGCAGGACACTACAACATTGTTCCTGTTCAGTTACCATACATGGGGTATGATCTGCATTGTGCTGGTGACTCTGTTTACGTGGTGGATGTATATCCGCAGTCGCAAACCACAATTTGCAGCGGCAGCTGCACTGGTGCTCATTGCAGGTGTATTTACCTTCGCTTCCAGCATGCATGAACGGTACTTGTTCCCTGCGGCAGCGTTAGCTGTACTAGCGTATCTGTATTTACGAGACCGCAGATTTTTGTGGCTTGCGGGTGGATTCAGTCTTACCATTTTCCTGAACACCTTTGATATCTTCTATAGCTCCAATGCTCGCGATTCATACGGTATTATTTTGTGTGTGACATCATTGTTGAACGTGTTGCTGTTTGGGTATTTGGTCAAAGTAGTATGGGATTGCTCCAAATCGACCACGATTGAGACTGCTCCTTCCACAGACAGAGTTTCGCCAGAACTTCCTTCAGCGCGGCCTGCATGGGGAACGTCTTCCCAAGGTGTGAACACGACAATTGATAGTTAGTGGAGTATAAAATATGCTAAAAAACCGCCTTTTAACGAAATGGAAGTGGTTGATAGATCAACTGCAATCCATAAGTTAAAGAAGCGGTTTTTCGTTGTCTTCATGTTAGAGTAACATTGTATCTATGTGTCTCAATCCATATATTCGTTCAGTTTCTGTACATCGCAGATGGTGATCTCTCGTGTACCCTTGCTATGAATAATCCCCAGCTGTTCAAATTTTCCGAATTTGCGACTGATGGTTTCGCGTGTGACACCAACATAATTAGCCATTTCCTCGCGTGAAAGGGGGAGGTTTATTTTAATGTAGGAACCATCCGGCTTCCCATATTTATGTCCAAGCTCAAGAATCATATAGGCGATGCGGATTTCCGGGTCTTTGGTAGCTAGGCTTTGAGCCAGGTTTTCGGTATGTGCCAAGCGTTTAGTAATGGTTTTGAGCAGCTTCAAAGAGATATCGGGATTGTTGCGAATCAACTGCTCCATATCATCCTTGGTGAGCATACAAATATCAGTATCTTTTAAGGCATACGCACTAAAGTTACTCAGCTCATCGCTGTTAAATATGTTCAACTCGCCAAAAAAATCGCCAGTTGTCAGAATGTGCAGAATTTGCTCCTTGCCCTGAGGCGTCATCTTCAGCAGCTTGACATGCCCGCTTTTAATAATGTACAGCGTATCGGATGCTTGTTCCTCGATAATCAGGGCTTCACCCTTCTGATATTTTCGGTGTCGGATCATGGAGCTGACCTTACACAAATCTTCGCAGGACAAAGAGGAAAAGATAGGCACTTTGCGGGCACAGGGCTCCTTTTCGCACTGGCAGGGACAGGACATCTCATTCACATTCATTCACTCCATTCATAAACCGGAAACTACAGGTTATAGCGCATGGTTGTTATTCTGTATCATCTATTGGGGCAAAATGACTTTGATCCTCACCGCAGACTGGACAAACCCAGTCTTCTGGAAGATCCTCAAACGCTGTACCGGGCATAACGTCTTCATCGGGGTCACCGATAGCAGGATCATAAATGTATCCACAGGGCTGACATACATATTTTTTCATCTCTAGTTCTCCTTGTCATTCATAATTTTTGTAAGCTCTGGTGCGTCCGGTTTGAGTCCCTGCATGATGGCTGTTTTGTATGGTAGTGAAGCAAGGGCATCCCCAAAGCCAATCACGCCGCAGATAGAGCCGTTTTGTATGAACATACGTGTATAAGAAGCTTGATTTTTAGTAATTAGGCTGGTGTCGCAGACTTGTTCATCTACTAGACCGATGGAAAAGAGAGGAGATTCATAGCAGTTCGAAAGGGTTACAGGGAGGGGACGCTGATAGCTGACGGATGCGCCCGCCATATTAGCGCCTGCTATTTTTCCCTGCTCCATTGCGCTTTCCCATAAACCATCTACTCTACTCTGAAATTCGGCTGCATCACCTGCTGCATAGATGTTGGCGGAGCTGGTCTCCATCTGCGCATTCACCAGAATGCCTTGTCCAATATCAAGGCCGATTTGGCGAGCAAGCTCCGTATTCGGTACAATTCCGATAGAGTACACGACATGCTCGCAGGGGATAACAGAGCCGTCCTGTAGTTCCACACCTTCTACGTGATCTGTGCCTCTAATACGTTTTACGCCTTGCCCAAGGTGTACCTGAGTACCCCGTTCGGTCATTCGATCGGTCAAAATAGCGGAGGCCTTCTCATCTAGCTGACGGGGCATAAGCCGATGCGAAGCTTCCAGTATGGTTACAGAATACCCTGCTTGCTGGAAGGACCAGGCGGTTTCCACGCCTTGAATACCGCCGCCGATGATACATATCCGGTCTCCCTGTCGCAATTCCGTTTTAAGGCGATCTGCATCTTGTCGAAAACGGATATTGTGAACGTTCCTTAGAGAAGCTCCATCTAGCACAAGCTTACGGTTGTGAGCTCCTGTACACAGCAGCAGTTTGTCATAAGCAACGGTTTGTCCATCTATTGTTTTGATAGTACAGTCCTCAGGATGTATCTCGGTTATCTTGATGCCGGAATACACATGAATTCGTTGATTGGCAAACCATTTTTCCTTTTTGATCAGGATTTTGTCACTGTGCAAATCAGTGAATAGTCCCTTGGAAAGTTTGACTCTGTTATACGGAAAGGATGCTTCCTCCCCGTAAATAGAAATTTCGGCCAGCTCATCTTGATCTCTAATCGCTTTTGCCGCGTTGACGGCGGCGACACTGCCTCCGATAATAACGTAATGTTGGTTACCCATTCAGTATCTCTCCTATTCGCTATACGCTACTGTGTTTTAAATAACACTAAGCAGTAGATCTGAGACAAATTCAGCGGCATTTTTAATTTTCTTCACTTTTTCAACTTCTGTAGGAGAGAAACGAATACGTACTGGGAATTCCACATGGGTCATACCCGTTGATTTGATTACATCTGAAGTGCTTTGAACCTTCATATTAGTACCGTTCAAGTAATCCTGTACAACTTCAATGGCTTCCCCGCTCCAGCCGTAGGAACCAAAGGCCGCAGCCAGCTTGCCTTCCAGATTCATCTTTTGCATTTGTTGCAACAGGTCTTCCAATTTGCCCGTCATGTCGGCATATTTGGTAGAGCTACCGACGAAAACAGCATCTGCTGAGGCAATACTATTCAATATTTCCGTTTCAGCGGCTTTATCCACGTCCCATAGCTCCACCTTGATTTGGTTCTCCAAAAAGCAGTCTTTCAGGATGTTTGCCATTTTTTTAGTGTTATTTTTTAGGGTGGCATAGACAATCGCTACTTTTTTATCATCCTTGGTTTCGGTACTCATAGAGGCGTACAAATCAATAAACTTGGAAATATCATGCCGGATCGCGAAGCCGTGGGAAGGTGCAATCATCTCAATATCCAGATCGGCAACAGCTTCGATTAATGTGCGCACATATCTGCGATGCGGATGAATAATAGCCTGATAGTATCCGATAAAGTCCTCGGTGATATCAAAACCAGCCTCATCGGCAAATAGATGCTCTACAGCCACATGTGTACTGAAAATGTCGCAAGGGAACAAGATTCTATCTTCTATACAATACGTAATCATGGTTTCTTCTGTATGCAGATAAGGAGTTTCTTTGAATAGCAGCGTTTTGCCTCCAATGTCCAGTTGATCCCCATCCTTGATGACGAGGAAGTTGCGATGCTGAAGCTTGTACATTTGTTGAATTTCCGGAACGGCAATCTCAGTGCAGACAATCGTAGCGTTCGTTGCCTTGGAAGCAAGTGCCGCCAATCCGCCGGAGTGATCTGGTTCTGTGTGATTGACGATGATATATTGAATATCCAATGGATCGATCAATTCGGTTACAGCTTCGGCAAATTCTCTACCGAACGCCATATCTACGGTATCCACAATGGTTGGTTTTCCAGTTTTCAATAGATATGCATTATAGGTTGTACCCTTAGATAATGTAAGACGATGAAAGGGTACCTCACGGTCATCAATTTTTCCTACCCAATAAATATCCTTTGCCAGCTTGAATCCAGGCTTCATATGAAATAACCTCCTGCTTGTTTGGTTTATTTAACACAATTTGATTCTAGTTGGACGTATCGATGAAAAAGATGATTGAAATCAAATTTTTGAATATTTTAAAAGTATTTTTACTTAAATTTAGTTTTGTGATTGCAATCACAAGGCGAGCGAAATAATCCAATACAATAAAGGTATTAATCCATCTTAAGCAAATTTAATTTCAAACAGGAGCGTGAACCAATATGAAAAAATCAAACCTCATTCAGTTTCAGGAATATAAAGAAGCTGGGTTTACAAAACGAATTGTGCATAAGGAAGCCGACAATGTAATATTTATTCTCAACTTTACTCCTAATGCCGAGCTACCAACACATAATCACCCAGGAGCGAATGTATATTTGCTGGTTCTTGAAGGCAGCGGTACTGTAACTGTGAACGGCGAAACAACGGAAGTTATCCAAGGGGATATCATTCATGTTACGGGGGATGAGCACTTTTCCTATCGTGGCGGTGCAGAGGCGAATTCCAGTCTGCATGTAGTGTTGACCCAAACGCCAAGTGAAAGCTATGCGCAAAACATATAAAAGAGGACACAGCAGAAACATGCTCATATAAAAAAAGAAAATGGTTATTTTTTTCCACTCATATTGATAATGAATATCATTATCAAATTTTAAGAAGAGGTGTTAATAACCAATGCAGACAGTAGATTACAAACAGGTGCCAGGGCACTGGATATTAGCAAGTCTCGGTAAGCGCGTGCTTAGGCCCGGAGGGTTAAAAACAACACGTTGGATGATAGAGGGACTTGACGTAACCGGGCAGGATGAGGTTATTGAGTTTGCCCCCGGATTGGGTATAACTGCCCAAATCACATTGCGGCTTAATCCCCGTCGTTATATTGCGATTGAACAGAATGAGAAGGCGGCTTCTATTGTAAAGACGTATGCAAGCGGAGCAAACCGGGAAGTCATTATTGCCGATGCTGAACAGGTTCCGTTGCCAGATGCCTCTGCGACGGTGGTATATGGGGAAGCCATGCTGACGATGCACACAAGGGCCAAGAAAGCGCAGATTATTTCGGAAGCCAGGCGGCTTTTGAAAGTAGGCGGGAAGTATGCAATTCATGAGATGTGCCTTGCTTCTAACCATATTGAGCCTGCGCTCAGAAAACAAATTTACAAGGATTTGGCTACAGCCATGAGAGTTAATGCGACACCGTTGACGGTGTCAGAGTGGGAACAGCTGCTGAAAGAGGAAGGCTTTAAGGTCGTTAAAATCTATACGGTTCCCATGCACTTATTGCATCTGCCACGTATCATTCAGGACGAGGGCTGGTTGAGATTTGGGAAAATTGTCTTTAACCTTATGCGTAACCATGCTGCCCGAACAAGGGTTATGGGTATGCGCAAGCAGTTTGTAAATTACGCCGACCATCTGCAAGCGGTCAGTATCATCGCTGAGCGATAGCCTGAATTCATGAATAAGAGAATAAAGCTTTTTATGCAATAGCAATAAAGGAGACGAACCCCTATTCAGGGATTCGTCTCCTTTTTGTATATTTGCTGCTTTGGCCTGGCTGCTGGAGTGTGCATGCTTTTCACCCCTCTATTCGTCATATAATAGGTGTAAAGAAAATTTCCAATTCCTGATGTTTTACATTACCATAGTGACTGAGATCATTGGAATAGTTAACTAAAATAATAAAATAGGCATACATCAAAAGGAGGAAGCCTGTTATGAAGCTGCATCGAGCCATTGTGGTGGATGATGAAACCTTTACTCGTAAAGGGCTGCTTCAACTCATGGATTGGCAAGCCTGTGGATTTGAAATCGTAGGAGAAGCTGATAACGGTGAGGATGCGCAGGAGCTAATCAGCCGTGTTCACCCGGACCTGGTCATTACGGATATTCGTATGCCTGTGCTGGACGGATTAGAGCTGATTCGGTCTGTGCTCGAACAGAGTACAGACCATCCCGCGTTTATTATCTTAAGCGGCTATAGTGATTTTGCTTATGCGCAGCAGGCAATTCGCTATGGGGTTCATGATTTTATGCTTAAGCCGATCGATGAGGGTGACTTTTCGGCTACACTGCGCAAGCTGAGTGAAAGACTGCATCGTGAACAACAGAATGCACAACGATATCAGAATCACCATGCAGGTGGGCTGTTAGAGACTGTGATGATGAACCCAGTGGATGATGTAGTGGTGACACAGTGGGAGCAGCAGCTACGGCTTGGGGAAGCCGCGTATATGTACTATGTACTCGTCGAGCTGAATGACCAGCATCCCTGGCGCTCCGGTGACAATAATATCATGCTATCGCTTTTCCAATTCAGGGAGCTTATAGAGCAAGCGCTTCATCGTTTAATGGATGGCAAGTACCCTTTCTATGTTCATGAGCATCGTAACCGGATTGGTCTTATCGTACCGGACTTCTTTTTGGGGTGTTTTGAAGGCAAGGTCGAAGTTTTTATGAAAGCGCTACAACGAGAGATAGAGGGGATGAAGACACTAAAAGATCAGCTGGGAAGTCGGGTTTTCGTTTATGCAGGAAAGCCTGTGAATCGGTTGCAGGATATCCAGCAGTCCTATGCCTGTGCGAAGGAAGCAGTGCTCCATAAATACATTTATGACGATGGGGGTATTGTTGTATATCTACAGGAGGAAATGCCACCACTTCACTATAAGACCATCCCTCAGGACGTACTGGATCGCTTGACGGAACAAGTTGAGGAACTGCGGTTGGATGAGCTACGTGTGGCCGTGGATTATTTATTTAGCAGTTTTCGGGAGGAGTGTTATGCACCTGAGGCTATGAAAATGAGTCTGCATCAATGCTTACTTAGTATCGTTCGGGTCATTCAAAACATGCAGGGAGATGAGCGCTCACTTCAGTCACTAGAACCGATGATGAACTGGCAGGACATGAACCTGTCAATGGGTGAACTACAGCGATTGTTTACAGCTTTTGTAGAGGAAAGTGGAAGGTATATTTGGGTTCTGCGCAAGGATTGTCAGCAAGGAGGCATCCAGCACATCCGTGCTTACATTGAGCAGCATGCCGCCGAGAATATAAGCTTGAAAAGTATTGCGGCTCGCTTTTACATGAACCCGGTATACCTCGGTCAATTGTTCAGGAAAACATATGGTGTGTACTTTAACGAATTTCTGCTGAAATTGCGTGTTCAGGAGGCGAAACGCTTGTTGCGGCAGACGGATTTGCGGATTTATGAAATTGCTGAGCGCGTGGGCTTCGGCAGTTCAGACTATTTTGTTACCCAGTTTGAAAAGATGACGCATGCCACGCCAAGCGAATACCGCAACAGCCTAAGTGTTGGCATCGAGACAGAGAGGACCAGCGAGTGAAGATGCTGAGAATGACTCTTGATCATGTGCGACTGCGAGATAAAATGCTGCTGCTTTATTTTCTCTGTGTTTTTACGCCTGTAGTGTTAACCAATTTGATTTTTTACCATGTTACTTCGCAAAATGTGAAAGAACAGCGTATGCAGGATATTTCGCGAGCACTGGAACAGGTTAAAATTGAATTTTACCGTGAGTTTGAGGATGCACTGGAAATCTCATCTAACTTTTATACCGATCATCAGCTTAATGAGGTTCTGGAGGAAACATATCCCCAGCCCGCTGACTATATCGCTGCTTATGACTCTTATTTGCGTCGTATCTTGAACAATACTTTTAGCCCTGTATATCATTCCGTAGGTGGAATTACGATCTACACAGATAATCCGACGCTACTGGATGCCGGGGGAGTCAGCTTTATAGATGAGAGAGTCAGAAGCTTGCCCTGGTATAACAAAATCCCTGCCGGACGGCAGTCCAAGCCCATATTTGTACGCACCGAGGACAGCACAGGCGAACAGCTACACCCTTTTAGCCTAATTCGGCGGATGGACTACTTTTATTCTCAAAAGGACCGTGAAAAAATACTGAAAATAGAACTGCGAATGTCATCCATTCGGGATATTTTCAATAACCTGAATTTGCAGGGAAGTCTCTTTCTGTTGAACGAACGAGGGGAAATCGAATATACAACAGACCCTAAAGTGGATATAAACCGGAAAAATGTAGCCTATAGCGCTCTCAAACTGTCCGAGGACACTATGGAGTTCAAAACGAATTATGTGCTTAGGAATAATCTGAACGGCTGGAGCATTGTGGCTACGGTATCCAGAGATCAAATACTGTATGAAATGCGGGAATCCCGCAACTCAGTGCTTTTGTTAACCTGTGTAAATATGCTGCTGCCTACATTAATTATTATCTGGATTACACGTTCGCTGAACGTGAGGATTCATCGTATTTTAAAGCACATGAAAAAGGTGAAAAACCAGCATTTTGAGCTGATTCCCGGTACAGAGTCGCGAGATGAAATCGGGCAATTAACAGGTGAGTTTAACCGAATGACGTTGAAAATAAGGCGACTGATTAACGATGTTTATAGGGCCGATATTCAGCGAAAAAATCTAGAAATTCAGCGCAGACATGCCCAGTTGAATGCACTTCACAGCCAGATCAACCCGCATTTCCTGTTCAATGCGCTGGAGACGATTCGCATGCGGAGCTTGATGAAGCATGAGGATGAGACATCGCGCATTATTCATAACATGGCACGGATTTTCCGCAATTCGCTGGTGTGGAACAAGGATCGGGTTACTTTGGGGGAGGAGCTGGAGCTAATCCGTTGTTTTCTGGAAATTCAGCAATATCGTTTTGGAGAGCGGATACAGTACGAAGTGCAGGCGCGCCCTGAGGACTTGGACAATTTGCTTCCCAAAATGGTCGTGCTGACATTGGTCGAAAATGCAAGTATCCACGGCATTGAGCCGCTAAAGCATGGAGGACGCATTGAGATTCATTTCGAGCGTAAGGAAGAACAACTGCTTTTAACCGTTCGGGATGATGGAGTTGGCATGTCTGCGGAACAGGTACAACGTTTATATGGTTACATGCAAAGACAGGAAGAAATGGGTGAACATATAGGCCTGCAAAATGTCATCTATCGCCTTAAGCTTTACTATGGGAGCCGATTTAAGCTTACCATTCGCAGTGTACCCGGCGAGGGTACGGAGATCCAAATTAGGATTCCAGCGGAACGGGAGTGAGAACAGTACCTTATAGCCTTGAAAAACGCTAACCTATAGTTTCCTAAGTAATACCTTTAAATTGATAGTTGAACGAAATGAACAGCATTTTATAGAATGAAAGTGCTTACATTTTGAGGTATGCGCGATTCTTAATGCTTGCGGCATGTCCGCATGATTCACATAACCGGCAAAAGAGGGCGAAGGAGGAGAGTCTAGTATGGCAAGTAAAAGGTTCGGAATCATTAGTCTGGTCGTGGTTATGATGGCAGCTATGATCACTGCTTGCTCAGGGAACTCGGGTAAGGAGCGTGAGTCAGGAGATAGCAAAGAGAAGGTTACGTTCACGTATTTTAATGCCACTGCGGGAAAGGACATTAATACCAAAGAAACGCGGATCGGCAAAATACTGGAGGATCAGACGGGGGTAAACTGGAAGCTGGAGCATTTGGTGGGTGATTCCAATACGAAGATTGGTACATTTATTGCCGGTAACGATTACCCTGATGCGATAGTACCGGATGGCACAATCGATAAGCTGCTGGATGCCGGGGCTTTTATTCCCCTGAATGATTTAATCGATAAATATGGACCGAATATTAAGCGTGTATATGGACCGTACTACAACTTGATGAAGGCGGAGGATGGAAATATATACTTCCTGCCGCTCAGTGCGGTGGTAGGCAATTATTTACCTGCGCCTGATATAGAGCAAGGGGCCTTTTGGGTGCAACGCAGGGTATTAAAAGAAGCTGGATATCCAAAAATCAAAACACTTGATGAGTATTTGGCGCTGATTCGTAACTATGCTAAAAAACATGCCAACGAAGGCTTGACGGGGTACCTGGCGTTAACCACGCAGGATAGGTTTTATGCTCTTACAAACGCGCCGATGCATCTAGCAGGCTATCCGAATGATGGCGGTACGCTCATTGATATGAAATCTTACCAGGCCAGGGATTATGGAGATATGGAAATCACTAAACGATATTTGAAAGAGCTGAACCAGCTCAATGTAGAGGGCTTATTTGATAAATCGTCCTTTGTGGACAATTATGATCAATACTTGGCGAAGCTGACCTCGGGTAAGGTATTGGGCTTTTTCGACTACCGCTGGCAGGCGGGACAGGCCTTAAATAACCTCCAGGAGGCTTCTAAGAAATCGGGCAATGATGATATGGAATATATAGGACTGCCTATTGTATACGACCAGAATATAAAGGATCAATACATTGATCCGTCATCGTTCGTTAATAACCGTGGTATAGGAATTACGGTCAGTGCCAAGGACCCGGTACGTATCATCAAATTTTTTGACAATCTGCTGACGGACGAAAACCAGGTGTTATCCAACTGGGGAATCAAGGGAGAAACCTATGATGTAGATGAAAAAGGACGCTTTTACCGGACCGAGGAGCAAATTAAGCGGACTGGTCAAGACGCGTTCCGCGAATCGTTCGGGTTTAAATATTTTGAATACAGTTGGCCGCGATACGGTAGTGGTTCCACCCTGCCTGATGGCAACTCGGTTGCTCCCGGACGACAGCCTGAGGTTGCGCGTATGTCCTACACAAAGGGAGATAAAGAGCTACTAAAAGTCTACGGTGTAGAGTCCTTCTCGCAAATGTTTTCCGCACCTGACAAGCGCCCCTGGTTTCCAGCCTGGAGTATCCCGATTACCCAAGGCTCAACTGCGCAGCTCTTCCAGCAACAGAGGGGGGGACTGCAGCGCAAATATTTCCCCCGTTTGGTGCTGTCTGCACCAGAGCAGTTTGATGCGATTTGGAATGAATACACCACTGAATTTAGAAAGCTGGGTGTAAAGGCGTATGAGGAACAGATCACGAAGGAGGTTGCCCAAAAAATCAAAAATTCCGGTGAGAAATAAAGGAGGCAGCAGCTATGGGTTACTCGTTACCCCCACCTACCACGCTCTCCCCGCATCATTTGCCGCCTTCAAGACGAGCCGGCTTCAGGGGATTTATACACAAGCTGACTCAGCAACGGACATTGGTATGGATGTCCATCCCTTTTTTAATCTGGCTGTTCATCTTCAAGTATTTTCCCATCTGGGGCTGGACGATTGCCTTTCAGGATTTTAAGCCTGCCCGCAAGCTGCTCGATCAGCAATGGGTAGGATTGAAGCGTTTCTATTTTTTATTTCAGGATGAACATTTTCTACGGGTTATGCGAAATACGCTGGCAATAAGTTTTATTAATCTGGTGTTGGGCTTTATCACCACTATAACATTAGCGATTTTGTTAAATGGGCTTCGCCAGGTCGTATTTAAGCGGGTAGTACAGACGCTTAGCTATCTGCCGCATTTTATTTCATGGGTGGTCGCGGCTAGCATCATCAGTACGGCGTTGTCTGCCAATGGCGGCATTATCAATGAGGTACTAATGTGGCTGGGCGAGGGAAGCTATTTTTGGGGTATCCTCGGTGCATCGGAGGTATGGAGGAATGTGGACTGGAATACAATTATTTATTTGGCCGCAATGACGATGATTGATCCTTCGCAGTATGAAGCCTGTATTTATCATCCTGCTCATTATGAACATCGGCAATCTGCTGGAATCCGGCTTTGAGCCGCAATACTTACTGGACAACGGTATGAACGTGGATTACTCGGAGAATCTGGATATTTTCGTACTGAAATATGGTATCCAGATGGGGAATTTCTCGCTTTCGATTGCTGCCGGGATGTTCAAAACGGTGGTCAGCTTCATCTTACTGTTCAGCGCCAATCATGTTGCGAAGCGGTTAGGGGAGGGAAGATTGTTCTAGAATAAAGGGAGTTATGGGGGAGAAGGCCGCTTCGCTGGCCTTACACGGGCGATTTCGGGCCCCCTCGGATCGAATTTTTGATGCGTGCAATATCTTGTTTATGCTCTGCCTGATAGTGTTCACGCTGTATCCGTTTTTAAATATCGGGGTGTTTAATTTGATTGGCATTCGCTCCTTTATTGAGGGATTGCCGGAAGGGATTTTGGAGTCGGCGCGTATTGACGGGGCTGGGGAGTTTGCCACTTTATGCGCATCGTTTTGCCGCTGCGTGTTCCCGTACTGGCGACGGTGTCGGTGTTTACAGCGGTCGCGCAATGGAATTCCTGGTTCGATGTGTTTTTGTACAATTCGTCATATGAGCAATGAAGCACTCTTCAATATGAGCTGATGAAAATACTGCAAAATTCCAACACGTCTGTTAACACTCAGGACTATGCGAGCCAATTCGCTGGTTCGGAAAATCTGGAGAAGTCGGTCACGCCTACCTCGATTCGGGCACGATGACGATTGTCGCTTCAGTGCCTATTATTTTAGTTTATCCTTTTTTGCAAAAATACTTTGTGAAGGGTATGACCTTGGGAGGTGTCAAAGGATAGTAACTGAAATCCAATGGTGTGCCCAATACGAATTCAAAAAATTTGAGTGTGGGAGGGATTGCTTTGCGGTTATGTTGGTATAAGCCTTTTAGTCTGTTGCTGGTTGGAGCGCTGTTGTTATCACCTGGTGGTTGGTGGTGGGCATCTGTAGCGAAGGCATCTGCGTCTGTAGAACATTCTCCGCTTGTTGTGGGTACGGCGCTGTCGGCGGGCAGTGTCCATAAGACCATTGGAACGTATGGATTTGAGGAGGGAAACAGTGACGGCTGGAAACCTCGGGGAACTTATACCCAAATTGCATCCGTCACAGAAACCGCTTACGGTGGCACACATAGTCTAAAGGCAACCGCCCGCACAGAAGCTTGGAACGGAGCGGAGCTGGATGTGAAGCCACTGTTGCAGCCGGATGTAGAGTATGAAATTAGTGGCTACGTGAAGCTAGATGGTCATTCTGAAGTTCCGAGCATGGTTAAACTTACAGTGGAGCAGCAGCCGACAGGCGGGACTACGACATGGAAGACGGTAGCGCAGTCGGAGACGGCGGATACATCGTGGATTAAACTTCAGGGGAAATATACTTTTACCGGGGGGATGGACGCATTGAAGCTGTATGTGGAAAGCTCCAATCCCGCGCAGGCCTACTATGTGGATGAGGTAGAAATAACACAGGTATCGAAGACGCCAACGGAGCCGACTAATGGTATCGTATCCGGGTTTGAAGATGGTACGGCTCAAGGATGGGTGTCCCGTATGGGGACCGAGACCGTGCAGGCTTCGAATGCTGCTGCACGAAGCGGCACATACAGTCTGCTGACAACAGGCAGACAAGAGACATATGCCGGACCCAAGCTAGATGTGACTGCTATGATGAAAAAGGGCAGCCGATATACGGTCAGTGCTTGGGTGAAGCTGGCGCCGGGTGAGCAGCCTGCCAAGGTGAGGCTCAGTGTACAGCGTGATCACCAAGGGGATAGTGCGTATGAAACTGTTGTAGGTGACACGGCTACTACCGCTGGGGGATGGATGCATTTGTCTGGTATGTATACGCTCGCGTATGATGCGGACAATGTTTCTATGTATTTTGAAACAGCGGAAGGAACGCCTTCCTTTTATATGGATGATTTCGAGCTGTCACTTGTACCACCACTGGCTATTGAAAAGGACATTCCTTCTTTGCATGGATTATATGGGGGACAGTTTAGCATTGGCACGGCGATTGAAGCTTTCCAGACCGAAGGGGCTTACGGAGAGTTGGTACAGAAGCATTTTAACAGCGTCGTTGCAGGGAATGCGATGAAGCCAATCTCCTTACAACCATCCGAGGGACAGTTCCATTGGGAGGAAGCAGACCAAATTGTGCAGTTTGCTAGACAACATGGACTGGAAATTCGCTTTCATACTTTGGTGTGGCATAACCAAACTGGGGATTGGATGTTCGAGGATAAGAATGGACAGCCGATGACGCCGACTGCTGAGAATAAAAAGCTTTTGCTGGATCGGCTGGAGACGCATATTCGCGCTGTTGCAGCGCGATATAAAAATGTCATCACTGATTGGGATGTGGTGAATGAGGTCATTGATCCTGATCAGCCGGATGGCATGCGCCGCAGCAAGTGGTATCAAATTACCGGTACTGATTATATTGAAAAAGCATTCCGTGTCACGAGGGAAGCGGCGGGCCCGAACGCACGACTATTCATTAACGATTACAACACGCATGAGCCGAAGAAACGGGATTTTCTGTACAATTTGGTACGTGATCTGCTCGCTAAAGGTGTACCGATTGACGGGGTAGGCCACCAATCGCATATCCGCCTGGAGTTTCCCGCTATTAGCGAGATTGAGCAGTCCATAGAAAAGTTTGCTTCGCTTGGTCTGGATAATCAGATTACCGAGCTGGATATGGGTCTTTATTCCAATGACACAGATCGCTATGAAACGATTCCAGAATCTATGCTGATCCGGCAGGCTCACCGCTATCAAGAGCTGTTCGATATGTTTTCAAGGCAGCAAAATCATATCAGCAATGTGACGATTTGGGGTACGGATGATGGAAATACGTGGCTCAGCACGTTTCCAATAGCCCGGTTGGATAAGCCGCTACTATTCGACGAACGGTTAAAGGCCAAATATGCCTATTGGGCACTTGCTGATCCATCCAAAGTCCCGCCGTTGCCAGCAGGGAATAACGAATAAATGGTTTAAATACATGCCGGGCTTGTTTTGCCTTATTCTATGCTGTATCGAACGTCGCCTTATACAAGCATAAAAGCAGGCTGTCCTTCACATGTGACATGTAAAGGACAGCCTGCTTTGTTATCGTAAAGGAATTACAGTGTTATTCCAAATTGGCGTGTTGGCCAAACATAGATTTGGAGGTCAGCTTGCGCAGCTCCATCGTTCTGAGTACCAATGCGTCACCGTACAACAGTAGGGTTTGCTCAAACAATGAGCCCATGGGCTGAATCGTTTGGTAGTCCTTGTTGGACGGGTCCTTGGCCGCACCAGGCAGCTTGACGATGATATCGGCCAGTTTGCCAATGGTGGAACTGGGAGAAGTGGTTAGAAGCGCCAGAGAAGCCCCAAGTTTCTTTGCTTTTTCTGCCATGGAGGTTAGACTTTTGGTTTCGCCAGAGCCTGAACCAATAATGAGCAGGTCGCCCTCGCCCAAACCAGGAGTTACGGTTTCCCCGACCACGTAAGCTTGAACCCCCATATGCATCAGCCGCATCGCCAGCGAGCGAATCATGAACCCTGAGCGGCCCGCACCTGCCAAGAATACCTTGTTTGCAGCGGCGATGGAGTGGATCAGCTGCTCCGATTCTGTATCACTGATCAATTGTGGAACCAGTTGCAGCTCCTTGAGTACCTCGGATAAATATTGAGAGGTCTCCATTGGGATTAACCTTGTTTGATGAGCTGTTGCATTTGGGAAGCTACAGCCTTTTTGTCGTCCTCGCCAGTGATACCACCGCCGACGATAACCAGATCCGGTTGAGCCTTCACGACTTCAGCCAACGTGCCCAGCTTAATACCACCAGCCACGGCAGTTTTGGAGTTTTTCACGACTTTTTTGACGGTTTGCAGTGCTTCGAACGGGCTTTGTCCTTCAGCTTGCAGATCGTAGCCTGTATGCACACAGATGTAGTCAACGCCCAGAGCGTCGATTTCTTTTGCACGTTGCTCCAGGTTTTTAACACCGATCATGTCCACCAGGATTTTTTTGCCGCCTTGTTTTTTCGCTTCTTCTACTGCACCTTTAATTGTTGCATCTTCAGCTACAGCCAAAATCGTAACGATATCTGCACCAGCCTCGGAAGCTTTTAGCACTTCATAGCCCCCTGCATCCATAACCTTCAGGTCAGCCAGCACTTTCAGATTCGGGAATGCTTCTTTCATTGCTTTTACTGCATGAAGTCCTTCATTGATGACAATCGGTGTACCGATTTCTACGATATCAATATACGACTCTACTTCTTTTACCAATGCAATACCTTGCGGGATATCTACTAAGTCTAAAGCCAATTGAAGTTCCATGTTATTAACTTCACTCCTTAAGTGAATTTATATTTTGTTGAACAGGTACATGCTCTGTTGAGTATTACTCTATACTTTGGTTTCATGCACAGGTTTGATTGTAAGGCCCCGATATCCGATTGAAAAGTACGCACTAATTCGTAACGTAGTTACCCCGACGATACTATAGCATCATAAAAACCATCCATGAGAGAGCCTACATTTTGTCTTCTTTAGCATTATTTCTATAAGGGGAGTCGACTATTCGTAACCAAGGATTTTGCGGAAATCCCATAAGCGACTTCCAATGAACAAGATATAGATCGAAATGGTTTAGTTCGTCTATATCTTGCACTTCGGAGCGACTGGAATCGAATTTTGCAAAATCCATAACCATACACAGCAATGTAAGGTTGCAAAAAAGAAGGTAGCGATGATTGAATTGACTTCAAGTTAGGTTTTGACTATATTTGTAATATACTGGTATGCAAAAAATGGAGGCTAAGAGCATAACTACCCTGAAGAGTAGCCGCTGTGCTAAGGGGTAATCGCAATTTTCAGGATAGGGAGGCGGGTTTTAGTGGAAGAGGTCCTGAACCAAAGGGAAGCCATTTATTTGTTGTCGGACAGCCACGAACTCGATAAAGCTTGTGAGTTGTTTAGAATCAGCTACACACATAATGATTGGGATGAAGCGAACAAAGTAGCAGATTATCTGCATAAGTTGGCTGAAAGCCTGTATCACACCCAACTGAGAAATGCTGCAGACGGCAAGTATGAGACATTGGACACCAAACACCCGCTAGTGTTTTATTATGCTTACAGTTATCTGGCGAAGTCTATTTACTATCAGAATATGGGAAAGTATGAGGAAGCCAGAAACTATATTATGAAGTATAGCGAAATGGGCTGGTTTATGGGGCTGGATCAGAGCGGTCACGAAGAAGTAGAGAGATTCCGTTTCCTTGCCAAGGCCAATTTATTTACGATTGAATTACTTTCGGGGAGAAGGGAACTTTTGCCTGAGTACGTTCAATTTCTTCGCGACAATGAAGAGGAGCTACTTCCAGGATTGGTTGGTATTGCCGAAGCGGCTAACTTGAATAATTGGAATATAGACGACCTGCTGAACGATTTTGCTGATGATATTAAGATATTTGAAGGTTATGAAGATAGAGCAAACCGCGTATATTATTTAAAACTGGTCAACCAATTGGCCATTTACCATTTCAAGAAGAAGAAGTACTCCGTTGCCTTAAATTATGTCCTTGATTCTCTGCAATTCTCTGCCCATGTAGAAGCGGATGCCGATTTCAGGACATTGGTTGCTCTGTTTGAGACTTATCGAGATTTGGCAACACCATCACAGCAAGAGCAATACCAAACCATTTTATTAAGGGGGCTTCATAATGAAAAAGGCATTAATCTCGGTAACTATGGTCTTGGCGTTTCTTAGTATTGCTCTTCCGGTGGGAAATATTGTAGGAGGGTTAGACCCTGTGATTCCTTCAAATCATGGTGTTTTTTCTTATATTGCTTGAGTTTCAGATTTAGACCTTCAAACCCGATAGGGCTTTTGTACATAAAGGGAGCACACTTTTACGCATTTTGCGATCAGTGTGCTCCCCTTTTTTATGCCAAGATTTATTTTACGGCATACGAAGTCAGGTCATTGGCCAGATGTTGCATCGTTTCACTCGCCTTTTGCATACGCTCCATCACTTCAGTGAAGGAGCCTACCAGAGTCGCCTGCTCCTGAGAAGAAGAAACAATTTGCTCAATTTCCTGCTCCATTTGACGAATGGAGTTTTGTACATCCTTAAGGGCTCCTTCAATATCGACCGTCGCCTTTTTAGATTCTACGGATAGCTTGCGAACCTCTTGAGCGACGATACCAAAGCCTGCTCCTGCTTCTCCGACACGCGCGGCCTCGATCGCTGCATTCAATCCAAGCAGGTTGGTCTGATCGGAAATTTCCTTGATGAACACAGCTACCTGATTGATTTTACCCGAGTTTTGTACGGCGATTTGAGTGTTTTTCAAAATCTGTTCACTGGTTGCCTGAAGCTCCTCGGAATGAGCCGCCACATGCTGTACCATATCAATGAGCTGCTCGGTGATGGAGCGATTCTCGGATACGATTTGATCCAGTTGATTTTTGTTAGTCAAATTATAAGAGGCCGCAAATGCTGCGATGACTTCACCTTTCTCGTCAAATACAGGGATACTGATCATATCAAGAGGAAACCCCAGAATTTCAGCAGGAATGTGGGTCAGGCTGGGCTCACGTCCATTTTTAAGCATGGCAAAATCTTTATAGTCCTCGAGCAGCTCCGAGCCTGTTTCAAAGCCGAGATCCATACCCTCCGATTGGGTATACATAAGGACATGAGTGCGGTCGAAGAGAGCAAGGGTCACTTTCTCACGCATAATTTGTTGTATGTAGGGAATGGCTGCAATTAATGCATCTATTGTATTCAAATAGATAACCTACCTTTCTTTACTAGATATATTTTTTATAGTCTCGTATATAGTTGTCGGTCTAGAGACGGATAAAAGTTATAAAGATATTGAAAATTTAAAGTGAGATGAAAGCTTCAGAAAAAAAGGCATACCGTTTCCATTACGGAACGATATGCCTTCTATTTAATCTTAACGTGTCAGTGCTGTGTATAGGTAGTTCACTTGCCGCGTTGCTCGAACAGTTGTGCGATTTCCACAATAACCTTAGTAGCAAGTACCATGTTGTCCACCGACACATATTCAAACTTACCGTGGTAGTTCTCCCCACCTGTAAAAATATTCGGTGTAGGCAGTCCCATGTAGGATAGCTGTGAACCGTCTGTACCGCCACGAATCGGCTTGATAATGGGTTCGATATTCAGCTTTGTCATTGCTTCATAAGCGACATCGACGATATGCTTAACAGGCTCTATTTTCTCTTTCATGTTGTAATACTGATCTCTCAGCTCCAGCGCAATACGGTTTTCTCCATAAGCGGCCTGCAGCTCTTTGACTACATTTGTTAAATAAGCTTTCCGTTTTTCAAAGCTCTCGCGGTCAAAATCACGGATAATATAGTATAGCTTAGCTTGTTCTGCCGTGCCTGTAGACTCCAAGAGATGATAGAAGCCATCATATCCGTCTGTATACTCCGGGGCTTCGTTTGCAGGTAACCGACTGTGTAGCTCCATAGCGATTTTAGCAGCGTGGATCATTTTGTTTTTAGCCGTACCGGGATGCACGTTCACACCGTGAATGGTAATATGGGCGGCTGCGGCGTTAAAGCTCTCATACTCCAGTTCTCCGAGCGGTCCGCCGTCTACCGTATAGGCATATTCAGCGCCAAAAGCGGCTACATCAAAGCGTTCCGGTCCTCTTCCAATCTCTTCGTCCGGTGTAAAAGCGACGCGAATTTTGCCATGTTGAATTTCTGGATGGTCAATCAGATAGTGGATAGCTGTCATGATTTCTGCGATCCCGGCTTTGTTGTCTGCACCGAGCAGGGTGGTACCATCTGTTGTGATCAGGGTGTGGCCTTTATATTGAGTCAGTTCGGGAAACTCACGTGGAGAAAGAACCACACCAAGCGAAGCATTCAGCGTGATATCGCCCCCATCATAGTTTTCCGTCAATTGCGGCTTTACCCCTGCGCCAGTCAGCTCGGTAGCTGTATCGAGGTGAGCGAGAAAACCAATGACGGGAACCTCTTTATCCGTATTGGAGGGAAGGGTCGCCATCACATAACCATGATCATCAATGGTCACGTCTGTCATACCGATGGCTTTCAATTCACCCACCAAGAGGTTGCCTAATGTGAGCTGTCCGGGTGTAGTGGGGCAAGTGTGGCTGCTTTCATCAGATTGGGTATCTACCTGAACATATGTAGTCAGGCGGTCAATCAATTCCTGTTTCATGTGTGTATCCTCCTTGGTGTCATTTCTATTATGGTACGTATTTTATCATGATTAGCTTATAATATGAAAAAAATGGTTGACCCTTTAGGAATGACGGGTTGTGTTACACAGGGGAGACGAGTAAGATGATAGTAAAATAAAAGTAAAAATAGAGTAAAACCATTAAAGGAGTCTGCAATGCCTACGTTAAAAGATATCGCCCAGGAGGCAGAGGTTTCGATATCCACGGTCTCCCGAGTGCTGAATTATGATGAAACACTGTCTGTATCTGAGGAAACGCGGCGTAAAATTTTTGAGGTTGCCGAGCGCATGAAATATACGACTGTTAAACGTAAAAATGGCGGTATTGGTCGTCAGCCCCGCAAGAAGGCAGAGGGACCCATCCGGTTGGGTATGGTGCACTGGTTTAGCGCGTACGAGGAACTGGAAGACCCTTATTATCTGTCTATCCGGTTTGGCGTGGAAAAAGAGTGCCGCCAAAGCGGGGCGCAGCTGGAGCGTATTTTCAGAAGAGAGGACCTGACTGCGCTGAAGGCGTCATCCGAAGGGCTACATGGGCTGATCGTGCTGGGGCATTTTAGCAACGAAGAAGTAGAACGTATGCTGGAACTGCCCATTCCTTGCGTCTTTCTGGATCATCCGGTAGAGCGTACAGGGGCAGACTATGTGGTCATTGACCTTGCTCACGCTGCGGCTGATGCACTGGATTATTTGATGGGCGCGGGCCATTGTCACATCGGATATGTAGGTATGGGCAAGGATGAGCAGTCCCATGATTCCGAACGAGTCGAGCTAGATGCCCGCTATGAGACGTTTTTGCGGTATCAGGAACAGCACGGGCTGTGCACGTCGGATGATATTCATGTGTGCGGTGGAACGGCGGCAGATGGCTTCCGTGCGATGGAAGCGGCTATTCTGGCGGGAACAGAAAACCTGCCTACTGCCTTCTTTGTCGCGAGCGATTCGGTAGCTATTGGGGCGCTGAAGGCGCTGGAGCAGCATCACCTTGCGGTGCCTGAACGTATCTCAATTGTTGGCTTCAATGATATTCCGACAGCGGAATATTTGACCCCATCTCTGTCAACGGTCAAAACGCACACCGAACTGATGGGAGAAACGGGCGTCCAGCTCTTGCTGCATACGGTACGCAACGGTGCAAACGAGGTGGGGCGCAAGGTCATCATTCCGACCGAGCTAATGATTCGCAACAGCAGTGCGCCGCTACATACTGATACCCAATAAAATCGACGTTATTGATTTGGACAGCCCCGGCTTACCGGGGCTGTTTTTTTGATATAAAAAGATACAAAAATGGATTGACAATTGTCTTGTAAATGCTTACATTGAACATATATTTATTTTACCAAGTTTTACTCGTCATTTTTACTCAAATATTTTACTATGGTATAAGAGTGAAAAACAAAAGGTTGAGGTGACTGCCCATGCGTACCATTTTGCCGTTGAATGACCAATGGTTTTACCTTCCTGAATATGTCGAGAGCGAAGTAAGCGCAGGCATTGATACAAGTCGGTATGAGCCAATTCAGCTGCCGCACACCAATGTAGAGCTTCCGTATAATTATTTTGACGACAAGGCATTTCAGTTTATTTCTACGTATAAAAGAGAGCTGAACATTCCGGCAGATGCGAAAGGTAAGCGAGTGTATGTTGATTTTGAAGGAGTCATGACCTATGCCCAGGTATATCTAAACGGGGTAAAAGCGGGGGAGCATAAAGGTGGATATACACCGTTCAGCGTTGAATTGACCGAACTTGCCGAGTATGGCGGCCCCAATGTGCTCACGGTCATTGTCGATTCCACGGAACGGGACGACATCCCTCCCTTTGGGGCAGTCATTGACTATCTGACCTACGGCGGTATTTACCGCGAAGTGCAGCTGCGAATAGTAGAGCCTGTACACCTGGGAACGGTATTCATTCAGACACCGGAGCCGCTTGCGGCAAGCAAGACGGTGCGCGTGGTCGTGGAGCTGGAGGGCATCGGCGATCAGCAGGACGACTTGACGGTCGCGCTGCAACTGGTGGACGGAGCGAGTGTGAAGGCGGAGACCGAGCTGGCAGCGATGACGGCGGCGGAAGTAACGCTGGAGCTGAAAGAGCTGGGCGGCCTGCAGCTTTGGGATATAGATGATCCCAAGCTGTATGAAGCAAAGCTGACGCTGCTACGAGGCGAAGAAGAGTTGGATCAGGTGACCGTGCGCTTTGGCTTCCGCGAGGCCGAATTTCAGCCGGACGGTTTTTACTTGAACGGGCGGAAGATCAAGCTGCTTGGCTTGAACCGTCACCAGTCCTATCCGTACGTTGGCTATGCTATGCCTAAAAGAGCGCAGCGTCGTGATGCAGATGTGCTCAAGGAGGAGCTGGGGCTGAATATGGTACGGACATCCCACTACCCTCAGTCCCGTCATTTTCTAGACCGTTGTGATGAGATCGGATTGCTCGTTTTCGAAGAGATCCCGGGTTGGCAGCACATTGGCGGTGAAGCGTGGAAGGAGCAAGCGGTGAGGGACGTAGAGGACATGATTATCCGTGATCGTAATCATCCTTCCATTGTAATCTGGGGGGTACGAATTAATGAGTCGCAGGATGACCATGATCTGTACACGCGTACCAATGAGCTAGCACGAAAACTAGATCCGACCCGTGCTACGGGCGGTGTGCGTTATATTGTAGGCAGTGAGCTACTGGAAGATGTATATACGATAAATGATTTTGTTCATGATGGTGGGCACAAAAAATATTTGGCTAAGGAAATCCGCAATTTTGATACGTATGACGATACAGAAGGCGTAGACGGCGAAACGACAGGCTTGCGCCAGCCGTCTCTCGTTACAAAGCTGGATCATCCGGTCCCTTATCTGGTAACGGAATATAACGGGCATATGTACCCGACCAAGCGTTTTGACCAGGAGGAACGGGTAATGGAGCATGCACTGCGCCATACGCGGGTCCAAAATGCTTCCTATGCCGATGAGGGCATTGCCGGGGCGATTGGTTGGTGTGCTTTTGACTATAACACGCATGCTGATTTTGGTTCCGGTGATAAAATCTGCTACCACGGTGTCATGGATATGTTCCGCCTCCCTAAATTTGCAGCGAGTGTGTACCGGAGCCAGAAGAACGTCGAACAGGAAATCGTTATGGAGCCGGTCACTTACTGGTCGCGTGGCGAGCGGAATATCGGGGGCATCGTGCCGCTGGTGGTGTTCACCAATTGCGATGAGGTGGAGTTCATCTACGGTCATGAGCGCAAAGGTGTTTATCATCCGAACCGAGAGAAGTACCCGGCGCTTCCTCACCCCCCTGTCGTGATCGACGAGCTGACAGGCCACTGGGGCATGAAGTGGGAAGACGCTGTATTCATTGGGTACGTAGATGGGCAAGAAGTGATCCGCAAATACTATTCGCGTAATCCGGTGCCGACAGAGCTACGGGTAGCTGCAGATGATATGGTGCTGGAAGCTGGCGATTGGGACGTAACCCGAGTAGTAGTGGATGCGCTGGACGAATACGGCAATGCCCTGCCGTTCTATGCAGATCCTGTTTCGGTAGAGGTCGAGGGAGTGGGTGAATTGATCGGTCCTTCAAGCTTATCCCTAATTGGTGGGCGCATTGCATTCTGGATTCGTACGAAGGGGGAGGCTGGACAAATTCGTGTGAAGGTTTCTGCGCCTTCCCGTTTCGACCCACAGGAATTGAGCATTCACGTGCAATAAGGAAGCAAAGGCAACATACAATCCTACTAACCGCTTGTATACCGTTTGAGACTTCCATTATTTAAAAAGGAGTTGTCCGCAGATTCTGAAAGGGATCTGAGAGGGCAACTCCTTTTTGGCATAGTTTAGGGTATGCTAATCTATGAGTCTTTTAAATTGTGTCTTATTACTGAGTCACTTAACGTTACACTCATAGATTGGAAGCATAGAATACACTATCAAACGCAAGGGAGGTGAATTCTATGGCGATCCTTTTACCTTCGCAAATTTACAATCTTGCTGCTGGTGTGGGTAAGTCCTATTTTGAAAATTTGAAAGGCGGTAATAATGCAACAATTACCGTGAATAATACGGGTGCCAATCCGGTGGATCTGGTTGTTACCCGTGTCAATGCTCCCGTGATTACGTATGTTATCCCGGCAGCCAACAGTCTGACGTTAGAAGTGGCTTTGTTGCTGGTTGCTGCTCTCCAAGCTACTCCAGCTGGAGCTGTGACGGGCACCATCCAAATTGCTACTGCTGATTTTTAACCTGTAACGGCCTGACCCTCTAACTCTAGCTTTGCCGTATGGCAAGGTTAGAGTTTTTTTGTTTGAAATTTTCTGAAACTTTTTTCATATTGTGCCGATATATACATATAGCATAGCAAACAACAACATCGAAAAGGAGTACCCTGTATGAGCTTTAGCAATCCGGTTTTACGTGATGACATCTTTTTGCGCGAAGATGAAAGAGAAGTTAGCGAACAACGCATGACCATCGGAGGAACGGTGAACAAAACGTTACTTCTGCTGGTTCTGCTCATCGTCTCTGGAAGTATTACCTGGTACATGACCTACGAAGGAACCGTAGAGGTGCTATCCTTGCTGACGGCAGGCTTTATTGGTATGGCAGGCGTAGCACTTGCGATATCCTTTTTTCCAAAAACGGCTCCATTACTCTCTCCTGTATATGCGATTCTGAGTGGTTTTGCTTTGGGTGGCATTTCAGCTTTTATGGAGTATGAGTACCCTGGAATTGTAGCCAATGCCATTTTGCTGACCGTGGGTATTTTGTTCTTGATGCTCTTTATGTACACACAGCGAATCATCAAGGTGACACGCGGCTTTATCTCATTCGTTGTCCTGTGTACGATGGCGATTTTTCTGGTGACGCTAGTTGATTTTATTTTGAATCTTTTCGGTATGAATGTTCCGTATATCCATGAAACGGGTTGGCTGGGTATTGGTATTAGTTTATTTATCGTGATCATTGCGGCTTTGAATCTACTGGTTGATTTCAATTTTATTGAAGAGCAAGCAGATCAAGGTGCACCCAAATATATGGAATGGTATGGTGCTTTTGCATTGCTGGTGACTCTAGTATGGCTGTATGTACGGATTTTGGATCTGTTGGCTAAGTTCAGTAAGAGGGACTAAGTGCAGAGTGAGAAGAAAAGGATGGCTGAATGCCGTCCTTTTTTGTATTAAATAGACGGTTTAAAAATTGCATTTTACGTTAAATACATAGAAGTTGGGTAAAACATAAAGACAGACAGGAGAGGAGTGAGTGTATGTATCAAGTGGTGCTGGTTAGGCATGGAGAAAGCGTGTATAACCGACAAAACCTGTTTACGGGCTGGACGGACGTGGACCTGACTGAACAAGGGACTCATGAGGCCATTGAGGCGGGACGTATTCTCAAGGAGGCTGGATATACGTTTGATTTGGCATTTGCCTCTGTGCTAAAACGATCTATCCGCACGCTGTATCACATTTTGGATGAGCTGGATCATCTGTGGATACCTGTGCAGAAGTCATGGAAGCTGAATGAACGCCATTACGGTGCCCTTCAAGGGCTTAGCAAGCTGGATTCCGCCGTGCAATACGGAGAGGAGCAGGTTCATATCTGGCGGCGTAGCCTAACAGTGCGGCCACCCATGCTGGATGAGAAGGACGAGCGGAGTCCGCATCGGGAAGAGCGTTATCGCAATATTAAGCCAGAAGAGCTGCCGCTTGGGGAAAGTTTGGAGGACACGGTGCATCGGGTAGGTGAGTTTTGGAAGCAGCGGATTGTACCTTTGATTCTCAAAAAGGATCGAGTTATCATTTCTGCACATGGTAACACTTTGCGGGCCTTAATCAAGTATATGGAGAATCTGGACGAAACCGCATTGCTGGATTTGAATATTCCGACAGGCATTCCACTGGTGTACGAGCTGGATGAGCATATAGATCCCATCCGGCGCTTTTATCTCGGTGATCCGAGTCATGTAGAGGCTAAGAAGCAGGCTGTGGCCAACCAAAGCAAGGTAACGGAGTGACTTTCCATACACAAAGAGGACAGGGCGCTTCCTCGCATCCTGTCCTCTTTGTGTTGGGTATGATTAAGCGTTCACTTCTTCTTCTGTTTCTTGGCTGTCTTCATCTGCGGGAAGTGCCCACACCGATACACTGCCGGCACGAACGGGAAATATGCCGTAGCCATCCTGCTCAATCTTTACGGTATGATCGTGACGCCCAGTCAAATCTATCCATTCTTCCGCTGCATGTTGTTTGCCTACGAACATGCGCTTTTCCCCGTCATTTGCGTTGGTGATCACCACAGCACATCCGGAGCCTTCCAGCTCAGGCACGCCTTGACGTACCCATCCAATCGTATGGGGATCATCGAAATAATCTTTTTGCTCACCATAAGCTTTATGGTACCGGGCATATAGAAGCGGGTCTAGCTCAGCCTGCTTGCCTTTGACGGGCGTTTGTCCCTGGATACCGTAGTAATCGCCATAGAATACGCAGGGATAACCGTCTTTGCGCAGCAAGATCAGTGCATAGGCGCTAGGCTTGAACCAGTCCTCCACCCAGGATTCAAGCGCTTCATGCGGCTGGGAATCATGATTATCGACAAAAGTAACCGAGTTCAGGGGATGGGTATGAACCAGCGTATCCTCGAAAATGGTGCTTAAATCGAAATCCTTGCCACCCAAGGAAGCGCTATGTAGTTTGTAGTGGAGGGATACGTCAAATAGGTCGATTTTATAATCAATGGTATCCAGGAACTTTTGACACGATTCCAGATCCGGTTTCCAAAACTCGCCTACCATATAAAAATCCTGTCCGCGTTTTTTAATCATTTCTGTAGCAAATTCTCGTACAAATTCATGATTAATATGCTTGATTGCATCCAGACGGAATCCGTTGCATTGCAGAGTATCTACCAGCCATTTGCCCCAGCGGATCATCTCTTTGCGCACATCCTGATGATTATAATCAATATTGGCGAACATTAAATAATCATAATTGCCGAATTCATCATCTACATTTTCGCTCCAGCTTTTATTTTTACCTAAAATACGATAGATTCCTGTCCGGTCCTGGCTTGCATCGTAATCGGTTCCGTTAAAATGTTCAAAGTTCCATTGAAATGTGGAATACTGACCTTGACGGCCGGGGAACGTAAATTTAGTCCAGCCCTCGATATCAAAGGGCTCGGAAATGACCTCATTGCGATTATCCGGATTGACCTCGACGACCTTGAACACTTCGGTTTCATCCGCGCCAGCCTTATGGTTCATGACCAGATCGACATAGACGGCCACACCGTGGCGAACGCAGGCGGCAACAGCCTCCAGCAGGTCTTCCCTGGTTCCGTATTTGGTGCGCACCGCACCTTTTTGGTCGAATTCGCCCAGATCGTAAAGGTCATAGACGCCGTATCCCGTATCCTCGGGCGATTGGCCTTTGGTGACAGGTGGAATCCATATCGCGTCAATTCCTTTGGCCTTCAGTTCCGGTGCCAGGCGGGTAAGCTTCTTCCAGTGAGAACCGTCAGCTTCGACATTCCACTCGAAAAATTGCATCATCGTATGGTTCCTTTTCATGTGCGTCCCTCCTTCATATATAACAAGTTACCCACCAAGTGAGGGGGGCTAAACGTCAGACGGTCAATATGATGCTGAATGAAGAACAAGGATCGCTGTATAACGTATGCTAAATCATTAAAATTTGTTATACCTAAGTGTTCACAACGACTCGGGTAGCTAGAAAAGGGAACGTGAAAACGGTAAAATGAATCTAACTTAACAATAGTTCGGGTTTTGGTGAAAACCGTAAAGCACGAGCAACAGAGGAAAGGAGGGGTGGACGTGACAGAACCGCAGCAGAACAAGGATAAAGCGAGCAAACCGCTGATTAAAAAATGTACGTATTGTCAGGAAATGAAACCTTTAACGGACTTTCAGCGCAGAACGGGTCGCCGGGCTGGTCCTTATTCCCGGCGTGGTCCTTGCCGTTCCTGTCGGGGGTTGGCCCCACAAGAACGTGCGGCTACGTCCGCTCCTTCCGGCGAGGAAACGAACCCCTCGGCTGCTCCCGTGACGCAGCATAGCCTTGATGCAAATACGGCTGCGCACAACCTGGAGGCGTCACTACCTATGGAGGCACAACGCCCCCGCAGGAAGCCGGTCACGGATAAAGCGCGTGAGCGCCACCGGCAACGGGTTCGGCATCTGCTTAGCAGGCTGAAGCCTGCGGATACCCGGGCGTTGCGGCTCAATCGCAATGGCATGATTCGGCTAAGAGGCAAAACCGACCAGGGGAGACGCTGGCATCAAGAGATTGAGCTTGATCTAGCCATGACCTTGGTCAGAGAGCGTATGGCGGTGATTGTTAATCCATACACCGTGCGCAGACTGTATAGTAACAAGGAATTTCGTCAATATGTGCTTAAGCGTGACCGCTATACTTGCTTTTTTTGCGGAGACTACGGTGACACGATCGATCATTTACTGCCTCGGGCAAAAGGGGGGCACACGACGCCAGTCAATTGTGTATGTGCTTGCAATGAATGCAATCAGGTTAAGGCTGCCCGCGATGTAGATGAGTTCATTGAGTCTGGTGTGCCGCAGCCGTCTCCTGATGATTTCGAGTCACTTGATAATCCGGATGCTTCTGAAGACACCCTACATACGTAGGGCGATTCTTGGAGCGTAGGTCCCTTAGTACAGTTTTACTTCAAAGCCGGATTCTTTCCAGGCTGTTGTTCCACCTTCGATAAAAGCTACATTGGTAAAGCCCATCTGCTGGAGTGTATAAGCTGCCAATGCAGCTTGTCCTCCTGCCCCACAAGTGGTGATAATCGGGCGATTGCGGTCACGTAGACGTTCGTCACGCAAATCCTGTGGAACCTCCAAGTCAGCGCGGATGGGCAGCATGCCCAATGAAATATTGGCGCTTCCGCGAATCAGACCGCAAGCGCCTGCATCATGGGAGTCCTGTACATCGATAACGAATGTATCAGGATTTGCCTCCATTCGCTGACGTGCCTCCTGTGAATCAATGCCCTGAACGTGCTGTCTTGCTTCTTGAACCATATCTCCAAATGTTTTAGCCATCGTGTAAAACCTCCGTATGAATATATTTTGTGTTATTTTCATATTGTTGAACTGAAACGCACTTTCTCTATTACCCTCCTCTAGCATAAATTGACCCTTTTTTTAAGGGAAACTTGGACAAAAATCGAGCTTATTCTAATTTTTATCTAAAATAACAATAAAAATTTTGCAGAAATTTGTGCAAATTTAAAATTTCTTCGACGATTGTGTTGTGAAAGGTGTAATATAGAGGTATAGGGTTCCGTTTCGGCCTGTTGTAGTCACGAAGGAGCGCTTCGTGGGATATTCCGCAGCAGTAACAACAGAATACCGTCTGAGCAATATACAATTGGCATCTGCGATAAATCAGTCTTGCCCTTTAGGGTATAGGCCGGTTTTAGCTGTGCTTCTTGCATGTTTAGGGGCGCGAATTCAATGAACGTTTTATTGCTAGAGTTTATGGATACAGGTTACGAGAAAGGAATGGACTTCTATTTTCACAGTAAAGGAGGACGTTCACGCATGTCTGAAAACCAACAAGAGGTGGCAGTAACACAAGAAGCTACCAAAGAGTCTCGGGATGTATTGGACCAATTGATGAAACCAGAGGTTCAGCAATCGCTGACCGTGCTGGTAGAAAATCTGCCCAAGTTGACTGAGATGGTTACTTTGATGACCGACGCTTATGATGTAGCTCGCAGTCTGGCGACTGACCCTGTCTTTATCGGAGATATGAAAAGCTCCATGGGAGAGTTTGTGAAGCCTGTTACAGATTCGGCTAAAGGATTGGCTTCTGCTGCAATTGAAGCAAATGACCGTGTACAAACTACGGACGGCAGTGTAGGTCTGTTTGGCCTGCTCAAAATGCTTAAAGATCCGAATGTACAAAAAACGCTGCGTTTCAGCCAGGCCTTCCTGGATATTCTGAATGAGCGCCAACGCGAAAGCAAATAATTACCTGATCAAGAACGGAGGATGGACATGTCGAAGCAAATTTTGATCTTGGGCGGCGGATACGGCGGATTGCTGGCCGCTCTTACAGCACGCCAGCATATGGACGCTAGCCAAGCAACCATTACAGTGGTTAACCGCTTTGCGTCGCACCAAATTATTACGGAACTGCACCGTTTGGCGGCAGGTACAATTGCTGAAAAAGCTGTTGCGCTTCCTTTGGAAAAACTGCTGCGTAACAAAGAAATTATCCTGAAAGTGGATACTGTTTCCGAAATCAAGCCTGACGATAAAAAAGTAACCTTGGCCAGTGGCGCTACGTTGAGCTATGACGCTCTCGTTATTTCCCTGGGCAGCGAAACGGCTTACTTCGGTATTCCAGGACTGCAAGAGCATAGCTTCACGCTGAAATCAGTGGCAGAAGCCAATCGGATTCGCGCACATGTGGAAGCTCGTCTGGATGCTTACAAGCAATCCGGTAACCAAGCTGACGCTACAATCGTTATTGGTGGTGGCGGTCTGACTGGCGTTGAGCTGGTGGGCGAATATGCTGACAAATTGCCTGCAATTTGTCGAGAAAAAGGTATTAACTACGAAGATATCAACTTGTATTGCGTAGAAGCTGGACCATCTATTTTGGCAGGCTTCCCTCAACCACTGGTTGATCGTGCAGTAACAAGCCTTGAAAAACGTGGCGTTCAAATCGTAGCGGGTGTACCGATTACAGAAATGAAAGCTGACGAAGTTCTCTTGAAAGACGGACGTTCGATCAAAACGAACACACTGATCTGGACAGGCGGCGTACAAGGTAATGCACTGGTTGGCGCATCTGGCATCGAAGTAAACCGTGGTCGCGCAACTGTGAATGGTGCACTGCAATCGACTTCTCACGAAGACATCTTCCTCGCTGGCGACAGCGCAGTGGTGTTCCCGGGTGAAGGCGAGCGTCCATACCCTCCAACTGCACAGTTGGCTTGGCAAATGGGCGAATTAGTTGGTTACAACATCTTCGCTTATTTCAACGGAGCGAAAATGGAACGCTTTACACCAGTATTCTCCGGTACACTGGGCAGCTTGGGCAGAACAGACGCGATCGGTACTGTAGGTGCGAATGGCACCCAACTGAAAGGCGCTGTAGCCACTTTGATGAAGGAAGGCAGTAACATCCGTTACTTGTCCCACATCAAAGGACTTTTTGCATTGGCCTATTAATATTTCTTACATTTTATATGGTTCATTGGAAGAGAGCGCTATTCAGCGCTCTCTTTTTTGTAGCTTTTCTTTTCGGTACTAGCGATACTCACGATTCATTAGTCTTAATTCACTTTAATCTTCGCTAACTCTGCCACCTGTGCAGGAGGGAGCGCACCTTCAAATATATTCAGCTCATCAATAGATCCTTTGAACGCAGGGTCCCACCAGTTGACACCTAAGCTGAATGTTCCAGATTTGGAGGTAAAGACATCTGGGAATCCTGAGCCCGTAAATTGAAGCTTGCCATTCACATACACAGCTAACACCCCACGATCTACAGTGAAGGCGAGATGGGTCCATTCATTTGTATTGATCTTTAGGCCGGTACTGCCAGTATACCAAGGTGAGCTGCCAGACCAGACCATTGTGTTATCCTTCTCGGGTCCTCTGGGTAAAAGGCTAATCCAGTGATTACTATCCATAGCTCCAAAAAAAGTTGGTGTATGCAGAGTCAATTCGCTTGGTTTTACCCACAGTGACACGGAATATGCTGAGCTGGATATGATTCCTTCAGGCAGAGCAATGCCTGACTTTCCATCAAGGACTACAGCTTGGCCTCTTACGCCTTCAGCGTAGGACACACTTCCGCCCTGGCGATCGATTCGGTCACCGATAACTTCGCCATTAGCAAAAGCATCTTGCTGATCCTCCAGATTATGTTCAAATGTGTATGACGCAGTCAATGTTGCCTTCTCATAAGGGGATACCGTGATGTTGAAAATTTTGTCCCGACTACGTTCTCCTTTGGTAATGGTAGCTGTCAAAGTGGCAGATGCAGCCTTTTCTCCAATTCCTGGACGCTTGATTTCACCTGTATCCGTAATGACGCTTTGATCTGAAGTTTTCCAGGTAATCCGGGATTGCCGACTGCCTTCCTTCGGAAGATTCAGGCTAGCCGTCACCCGACTTGTATCGCCAAGATCTAATTCACGATACACACTGTCCACTACTGTTGTATCGGTCATATCAGGGAGCTTACTGCCCCAAGCCATCTCACCTTTATTCGATAAAACTGTAAACGCCAGGATGTATTGATTCGTAACCTGATCCCATTGTCTTAAGAACACCCCATCCAATACAGCACCATTCAGTGTTAATTGGATATTCGCATCCCCTGACTTGCGCCAAGTTCCTTGCACATCGCCTTCGATGGTATGATCTGCTCTAAGCTGAATAAATTGTGTATTCTTGATCGTAGCTGAAGAATCATTGCCATGATTAATATATTGATAATCGCCAATGAATTGTTTCTCATCCAGCTTTGTAAGCGTCTCGCCACCGTAACGATAAGGAGCTACGACAGGCCAGTCCTCCTGATTCATGAACATTTGGTGTACACGCAGCTCATGTGTCTCCCCCTGATGAGGGAATCGGGTATGAAAGACGACAAACATTTGTCCAGTAGCAGGATCGGTGTATACAGAATTGTGTCCAGGGGAAACATAGCCGTAGCCAGTGCCTGTACCGGGGTCGCCTATTTTACTATCGAACAAGAAATTACCTATCAACTTGTTGCCATAAGTTATATTTTTGGTGTTTGCCGGCAAAACAGCATTCTGCCCTTTGGCATCCTTATAAGGTCCTGTCGGACTCTTGGAACGGAATAACCTCATGTTATACCCTCCGTCCGCTGCAAGGCCACCGTAGGTTACATACAAATAGTAATAACCCGTCTCCTGGTTGTATTCAATATACGGACCTTCCCCTGACTCACCGTATCCACCTGCGATCTTGGTGCCAAAATAACGATCAATGAGCCGACCGTCTTCTGTAGTTCCATCTTTACCTGGGTACATGGGTTTGCCAGTTGCCTTATCCAGCTCCAGTAAAAATATTCCCCCGGACCATGAACCATACGTCATCCACAAGCGCCCGTTTGCATCGTAAAAAACGCTTGCATCGATTGCATTTGGGAACATCCGATTCGCATAAGAACCATCGGTATTAAACCATCCCGGTCTGGGACCCTCAAGCTTGCCTTCCTTAATGAGTTGTTGAATCGGCGTATTTGTCCACTTTTTATCCACTTTGCTATCTTTATCGAATGCAGTCTCCTTCGTAAAACCAGTGTGGATAATGGTATCCACATATTGATATGGACCCTCGATTTTGGGTGCAACTGCAATGCCGATCGCGGAACGAATGTAGGTGGAAGATGCACTATAATAAATCATATATGCCCCTTTTGTCCCATCCTTATTGACATAATGCTCATTCCAAAATACATCGGGCGCCCATACCGAGAATCCTCCCTTACTGTCCGCATCATTCTCACCCGCCCAAGCGAAAGATCCGGCCAGATTCTTCGATAAATCCCCGTAAAGTGTGTTCCCAGGCGTAGTGTAACCGTTTCCAAAAGAAGTCCAGTTTGTAAGATCTTTTGACTTCGCCGCTGAGATATGTGACCCAAATACATAATAAGTGTCACCGTCTTTGACAATGGAAGGGTCATGAACCGATACATTAGAGAAGGTTGGCGCATCCTGCTTATTGTTCTGGTCTGGCACCGTTGCCGCCGCGTCTATTGCACCTAATGGTGCGCTTGCGATTGCTAATAATAATGTTAGTGTTATTGCAATACTTTTCCTGACTTTACGTTTAACAAAACTTCTCATCATACACATTTGCCCCTTTCTAAATTGGAATACAGTGATATATTCTATTTTCATCGCTAAATACCTTTATATTTATAAATATTATTAATGTATTTATGAATTATATAGATGCAAGGAAGGTTTTAGCATCTAAGCGACCTTGACGCCACTGCTCCACACTTTCTTTTTATACGTAGTTGATCCTTCTATACACTATGATTTGTAAAATACTATGCTCTCTTTTTAGGTAAAATTTATAAATTATGGTTGACGTTATATATTTGTGGAGGTATGCTAGTTTCGAAAAATAACTAGGAGGTTTGTGTATGTTTAGGAAAAATAAGTTTATTGGCATGGGATTAGCAACTATCCTCATGTGTTCGGCATTCTCGGGAAGCTTCGCTTATGCGGAAGCTAAGTCCACTACGTACGATGCTGCTTTTTTTCAAAATCTCAAACAGCGGGCCATTGTCCATGAACTTCAAGAACACCAGATTGCCGTTAATCCGAAAGCATCTATTACTGAACTACTGAACACGGCCGATAGTACATCACTAAAGAGTAAAAATAATAGTGATCTACAACAAAATCTGGAGAAGCTTAACAAGTCGGAATACATATATCTTACGCTCGATGGAGAAGTATACAGCTCAGAAAAAGGTTATGTAGGCATGGCAGATAAAGTTGAATCAAAAGAAGATAGTGTAACGGATGCTACTTATATGAAAACAAACTCTTTGAGTGAACCAAGCAACAATCATGATGTTTCCAAATCAAGTAAAAATAATCCCACTCCATCGCAAGTGAGTGGAGGAACAACAGGAGCTTTTTCAAGGGTTCAATTGGATTATGATGGCTTTGATGGCGTGACTGGAAATTTTTGGCTTCCCTATGTTCATAGATTGGGAGATGGAGAGCAGCCGTGGTTCTACTTCGGCTTTGATTCAGCAAAAGGACGGGGAGTTGAAGGAGGATTTTCTTACCAGACTGGTCGGAAAGTTTGGCAGGGATATGTTAGAAACAGTAATCGGTTTGAATATTCTTACGGAACATGGTCAGAGGGAGCAGAAATCAAACCTATGAAATTCTACATTGACTCTAATTCTGGCGATTCTTATCTAATAGTTGGCTCCGAGAAAATTGTCGCTATGATGACTTTTTTTGATGAATCTGATTTTCCTTCGTTGTCTCTTAAAAGAGTTTTTTCAATAGCGAAAAATAACTTTGATGGGAACAATATTTATGGGGCGATAAGTGGGGATTTTTATAATTTACTAGTTTCTAAGGTGAACTCAGATTACTACTATTCTTGGGGGGATTACCCTGAATATTCATTGTGGGACGGGGAAAAATGGCATGGAACTATTGCTTGGCCTACTTATTATATTAAGTACTATGATCCCGACACTAGGATGGCTAGTTGGATTCAAAACCAAAATAGATGATTATCATATTTTTATGAATGGTAACTACGTTATAAGTTTATAGGAGAACGGTATGAAAACTAATTTTTTAATATGTTTTCTAATTACTTTATTGTGTTTAAATCCAATAGTAGGGGACGCAACTGCTAAATCTCAAGAAATCCCTATTCATTTTAAAGTAAACGATTTCTACATTTTATATACTCAACCTGAACCACCATTTGTTGATCCTAAAGGAAGGTTGTTAATTCCCCTCAAAGCGGTAAAAGATTTACTGGGAGGTAAGGTGGCGTACAATGCTATGAATAAAACGGCAACGGTAAATTTATTGGGGCGTAGCGTAGTAGTCACCATTGGATCAAGAGATATTTTTATCAATAATGAGCCCGTAACAATGGATACCGTACCTGTTATGAAAGAGAATGCTATGTTTCTCCCTATTTCAGTGTTGGTCAAGGATACGGATGCCAAGATGCAATGGGACTCAGAACGGGGCTTACTGAAGTTGGAACATGATAGTTTTAATAAAAGTCAGGTGCTTCTTAGCTTTTTGGGGCAAGATCTTGCGGAGGTAACGAATAAGGAAGCCTTTGACCTACACAGTTATGAATGGAATGGTGTAGGAAAGCTAATAATTCACGCAAACTATGATGAAAGCTTGAAATTTTCCGAGAAACAAGTGGACATCCGCCCTTTAATAATGTATGGGAAAACATTTACTATGGATCCTTACTCTAAATCTATACCAGGAAGCAAAATTCAATGTACAGGAAAAGGGAAGCTGACGTTAAAACGCGATTTTGGGAATATGGGTGAAAAGGTGCAATATATTATTGCAGCGGGACGACTTGTTGATTAGAGCGAAGAGTAAATTATACTGTATAACTTAACCTCACGGTATATAATAAAGAGAGACCGGATCCATAATGATCTGGTCTCTCTTTATATGAATATTTTGATTAGTATAATATAAACAAGTCATAATCTTAGAAGGTAATGATTTGACTGCTGTTCCCTTTATTGCGTATAGTTCCATCGATTCTATCAATGGACTCTTCGTCTTTAAGAAAATTAATAATGCCATCTGTCAGGTTGCTTCTTTGTAAATTTGACATTTTATTCCAATCATCCGGATTTACATACACATCCACGTTAGCTTTACTGCTGTCGCCTCTTACGCTGAAATCAAAGCCGTATCCGGCGTAGCTGCTGTATCTGTTGAATAAATCACGTTGGATACTGCTTGCGTCGAAAGATGTACCTACTTTTTTAATCGTAACATCGCCTCTGCTATTGGTTGTAAAGGTTGCTAATTTATCTCTATTACTAGAGTTCTTAACCGTACCCTCTACCTCGGCATCTTTGTACTCTTTCAAAATATCTTCAACGATATCTTCCAGATAGGTTCTTTGTTTGCTGCTGGATAAACCTTCCCATCTGGATTTCGTCATTTCGATGGTCACTGTAATATCCTTTTTGTTGCCACTGAGCTCAATATCCGAATTAGTATCGTAGTCATCGCTGTGATCATCGTTCAGCTCCTTTTGAAGATCCTTCAAGGTGCTAGAGCTGCTTTTGCTCGCGTCATCTTTTAGCGTCTGATTGTCTTTTTGCAGTTGAGCGATGGTAGCGTCTTTCGTTGTGTTTGCTGCTTTTGCTGTGTTGAGCTCTTGAGTCAGCGTCGTAATCTGGTTGTTCAGTGCTGTAACCGTAGATTGATCAATCGGAACACCATTGTCAGCAATGACTACGCGCTTGTTTGTGCCATCCCATGTTACTTTTTTATCCAAAGCTGTACCTGCCAGCTTCAGTGGGATATACGTAACGCCATCCAGCAGGAACGGTTCTGTTTTGGCATCAGAAGCAACCTCGGTTCCGTTGTAGATGATTTTGATATTGTTATATACTGCTTGGATCGGCTTAGTCACTTGTGCGGCATATGTGGATTGGCTGAAAAGAGCCCCGGATATGGCCAAGGCGGATACGGCAGTGATGATGACAGGTTTTTTGATAGATTTCAGTGATTTCATTCGTTGGTCTACCCCTTTATTTAAGAATTATAGCCTGGTTCATAGACTAGAGTAACATTAATGCCTACAAAATCCAACAGCTTGGAGAGTCATTATGGGTTGTGCTTATATTGGTTAGACGCAACAGCAACCGTAAAAGTTGCCCTGTTTGCGCAAAAGTTTTTCCAAAAGTATCCGAGCAACACAAAACAAGCCCGCTGCACAAGACAGCGAGACTTGTTGGTAAAACAGTGCGTCGAGGTTATCCATTCAGGATTATTTGCCGTCCTTCAGTTTGCCTGCTGTTTCCTGAAGATGGCCTTTGGCCTTATCCAGTTTACCTTCGGCTTGAAGGGACTTATTATCGGTAGCGTTCCCGATTTGGTCCTTGATTTCACCTTTGGCTTTGTTCACATTACCTTTGATTTTATCGCTAGTTCCGTTATCCTTCATGTTGTAGCCCTCCTTATGTGATCGAACTTTCATTCAGCATGCTGTAGTTAGTCATTACCCGAGCGAGGGTAATACGAAACCAGAGGCTGTATATCACAGACGGGGGTATAATGTTGGATACGGGTTAAATCAGAACGTGAAGTGGGGAGTGAGCGTATGCTCAAAATTTTATTGTTTATTCTTGTTATTCAAATTATTTACGTATCGGCGTATACACTGCGCATGATTCTGACGCTGAAAGGACAGAAGTACATTGCTGCGCTCATTAGCACCGTGGAGGTTACGGTCTATGTGTTGGGCCTGAACGTTGTGCTTAAGTATCTGGATCAAGTGGCAAGTCTTGCAGTCTACGCCATTGGCTATGCATTGGGCATTCTTATTGGAGCATGGATTGAGGAAAAAATAGCGCTTGGTTATGTCACCGTTAAGGTGATCAGTAATGAGATCAATGGAGGAATTGCCAATGCGCTGCGGGACAAAGGATACGGTGTTACAGCCTGGCTGGGCAGTGGGCGTGATGGAGAGCGCCTAGTGATGGAAATTTTGGCTAAACGGAAAAACCAGAATAAGCTGTACCAGTCCATTCTGGAGCTGGATCCTAAGGCTTTTGTCATTACGGTAGAGCCGAAGCAGTTTCATGGCGGCTTCTGGACCAAGGCTATCCGTAAATAAACATTTTGGTAAATTGCGCATATTTTTTGGAGGTTGGAGCATATTAATACCCGCACAGGTGAATTTTTCAAAAATCCAATAAGCGACTTCCATTGAACAAGATATAGATCGAATTGGTTTAGTTCGTCTATATCTTGCACTTCGGAGCGACTGGAATCGAATTTTTGAAAAAATAATGGCGCAGGTAGAAATTAACGGTAATCCGACAGGGGATATTACCCTATAAAAACCGAGGGGGGATATAGATGTACAGACGCCAGGCCCCGGAAATCATTCCAGAGGAAAATACGGCTATTTGGTCGTGTACAAACGAGGGTTGCAACGGTTGGATGCGAACGGATTTCACCTTTTTGAATGAGCCGGCTTGTCCACTTTGCCAAGCCTCGATGGGGCAGGAAATGCGAATGCTGCCGATTCTCAATCGGGCGGGCAATTCCTTTGTCGCCCAGCGCTCCTAATCCAGGATTTTGCAAAATCTACAATTGAATGTGAGTACGATGATCACACTGCAGAATTTATGAACGTCAAAAGCCGCTCCAGCGACATGCTGAGCGGCTTTTGGTTGTGGAAATTAGAGTAGGGGTGACCTGTCCCCAAAGTAAAATATGCATTGATCATGGTCTCTGGATGGGCTGCACGGAATCACGATATACAATATGTCCCTGCACCAGGACTCGACCAAAGCGGATGCCGGGATGGCTTATTTTTTTCATCATCGAATCAATCGCGGTACGTGCCATCTGCTCGATGTCTACTCCGACCGTGGTCAGTTGCGGAACAATAAGAGTGGCGTATACATCGTTGTCAAAGCCAACCACAGAGCAGTCTTCAGGTACGCGGTAACCCAGGCCAATGAGCTTATGCACCAGATTGTGAGCGACCTGATCGCAGTTACATACAAAGGCAGTTGGTAGCGGCTGAGGAAGCTCCATTTCAACATAAGTACCTTCATCGTCCCGGTCACTGAGCACCCACTCGTTACGGAGGGGCAACCTGTGCTCCAGCAAGGATTTATAGTAGCCGAGGAAACGATCCTGAATACTACTGGTGGAATAGATATTACCCACATATGCAATATCCCGGTGTCCCTGGGCGATCAAATAGTTGGTCAGCTCGTAGGCTCCGTAAAAATTATCCGTCACCACGGAGTCGATATCGGCATGTTCATCATAAAAATCGAGAAACATTTTGGGCAGGTCCATGGTTTGTACAAGCTCAATATATGGCTTGCTCACTTGGCCCAGGAGAATGAAGCCGTCCACCTTGCGGTCGTAATAGATACGTGGCAGATTAAGCTGTTCTTCGTCTTCGCGATGGAGGATGTGAAGGATGCCGTAGTAGCCATATGGCTCCAGTGCCCGTGAAATTTGCTGGTAGATGTGCAGATAAAACGATTGGCCGGGGCCGGTAAAACGTTCAGGGATGACAACACCAATGTTATAGGTGAGGCCCTCCTTCATGGACTTGGCAACGGTATTGAAACGGTAACCCATTTCGCCCGCGAGCGTCTTAATACGCTCTTTTAGCTCCTCGCTAACCCCATCCTTGTCATTGAGCGCCTTCGACACGGTCACGCTGCTTACTCCCAGCTTATCTGCAATATCCCGCATCGTTACGTTGCTCTTCATTCCTGTTCCGCCTTCCAATTTTAAAAAGATAAGCATTTTGCCTAATCCAGAGAATGGATGCAAAATGCTGGGGAATATATCAGTAGCTTAGCCGCCTGTAAAAATCCAAAAAGATTTAGCAGGGTTGCTGTCCTGTAAAGATACAAAGACTGGCAGCATGGCTGCCCATAGAACAACTGTTAGCCTGCGGGTAACAGTTGTTCTATGGATAGTATACATGGTTCCGCAAGCAGGATAAAGCCTGCGGCTTATGTCCGCTGGGAAGGACGGGAGTGTGCTTGCAATAGCGCTTCATTGTGGTGAATCAGCTCACGGCGAACAGCGGCGCTGCTGAGAGAGCGCAACGGGTCGGATGGTGTATTGAAGGTGTAGTCCTCCAGTCGAGCGATGGTGGTCGTCGCTACGTGGATACGGGTATCACTGGATGCGTAGTAAATAAAGACTTCATCTTGTTCGTTAACGACTGCCCCATTGCAAAAAATAACATTCGAAACGTCGCCCACGCGTTCCTCATCATAAGGAGCCAGAAAGTGCCCGCCGGGCTTGGCGATGACGCGCGTGGGGTCTTCCAGACTGGTGGCAAAGGTATACAGCACATACCGCAGCCCGGCGGCCGTATTGCGTACCCCGTGAGCGATATGAATCCAGCCGCGACTGGTTTTGATCGGGGCAGGGCCCTGACCATTCTTGGCTTCGTACACCGTATGATAACAACGCTCATCAATGACGGTTTCGTGTTCAATCACGGGTTGTGTAATATCTTTGCACAGGCCGAAGGCGATGCCACCGCCCGAGCCGGTGGAAATAAATCCGTCCTGGGGACGAGTATAGAAGGCGTAGTGACCGTCCACAAATTCAGGGTGCAGAACAACGTTGCGCTGCTGTGGGGACTGGGTAGTGATGTTGGGAAGCCGGGTCCATGTACGAAGATCACGAGTACGGACCAGTCCGGCCTGAGCGACAGCACTGGACGTATCGTGAGGTGGCGCGCCAGGGTCTTTTTTCTCTGAGCAATAAATACCGTAAATCCAGCCGTCCTCATGCTTCACCAACCGCATATCGTACATGTTTGTTTCTTCTGGGTCGATATCCTCCCAGACTAGGGGGGCGTCAATGAATCGAAATTGATCAATGCCGTTATCGCTCTCTGCCAAAGCGAAAAATGACTTTCGATCCAGTCCCTCGGTACGCGAAACAAGAATGTATTTTCCTTCATGATAGATTGCTCCTGGATTCAATGCCGCATTTACACCCAGCCGCTCCATGAAAAAGGGATTAGTTTGCGCATCCAGATCAAACCGCCAGTGAAGTGGAACATGATGGCGTGTGAGCACTGGGTAGAGATAGCGTTCGTAGATACCATTATAAAAGGTAGTTTTGACCTCATTGGGGCGTGTAATCAGTTCCTCTTGCTGCAATAGCAGCTCATTGTATTTGTTATGGATCATTGGTTCTCCATCCTTTCTAGCATTTCTATGCAAAATCGGCTGTTGTGATAAGGGCACTTCCAAGGGCCTGCAATCTCTCTCGCATCAGGCTTACCATCCGCTTGAACTGACCAGAACCATTCGCCTCCGGGGCGCGGATCGATGATATATTGCCGGGTATAGGACCATAGATTTTTCACAATTTGCAAAAAACGTTCGTCTTTTGTACGTTGAAATGCATTGTAAAAACCAACCATTCCCTCGGCCTGTACCCACCAGATACGTGAGGTGTCTACCCGCTCTCCTTCCCGCTCGTTGATGAGCGATCCGTCCGGCTGAACAGCGCGCTCTGCTACCGCATTGGCAATATCCATCACCATATCCACGTATTCTGACGGGTAATAACCCAGCACATTCATAGCGTCCTCAATCAACCAGCTGGCTTCGATGTCGTGACCATATGAGGTCAGGTCAAGCAGAGAGCGCCATTCACGATCGAAGAATACCCCCAATCGTCGGGCAGAAGCATCGTAAACACGATGATATAAAATGTCCAGTACGTTCGTCAGCGCATCTCGAACCTCTTCATTTGGCCAGACGCGCAGCAATTGGGTATACGCCTCCAAAACATGAATATGCGTATTCATGGTGATATGCGCGGTAACCCCATTTTCGCTGAGTAGCTCATTAGGCTGCGTGTTCCACAAGCGGTCATATTGTTCGCCGTATGCCTGGCGGGTGCGATCATATCCTTTTTGCTCCAGCAGGTGGAACAGCTCCATAGCTAGTGGCAATGCATTCGGGTCGTCTGTGGCACGTGCATACTCTGCTAGCGCATAGATCGCGAATGCCTGCGCGTATACATGCTTGCACGTGTCCACGGGTTGCCCGGTGTAGTCCACCATCCAGTACATTCCTCCATGTAATGGATCAAGCAGGTGATCTCGCAAGAAAGTGAATGCATGTCGTGCGGCTTCTGCATAGGTATTTTCCCCTGTTACACGGGCAGCCGCCGAGAATGACCAGAGTAGCCGTGCAGTGGCAATCCCGCCTTTGTCGGCTTGGTTATGAGTGTGCAGATCCACATCCACCTCGCCGTAAAACCCACCGTGTGTCTGATCCTTCAGTCCAAGCCAGAATGGGAGTATGTGTTCCTTCCATTCCTGTCTAATTTCGTCCAGTAGTGTTTCCAAGAGACAAAGCCCCCTTCGGAAAATAAGTTATTAAGTTATCGTTAACTTTACAGAAGTATCATATCTAGGTGTTTGTAAACTGTCAACTATTCTCGTCTTGTGTTTGTTTATAAGATAATAGCCTAGTGTACTGTACAAAAAAATAATGTAATTGACATAGTAAGCGTTATCATAATAAAATAACTTTTGTTAGCTTAACGATAACCTTATTCAAAAAAATGGGAGGGGTCGTTTCATGAAGTTGTCTAAAGTTTTGATGCCATTGTTGTCAGTACTACTAGTAGCAGGTTTGTTTGCAGGCTGTACTCCAAAAGCATCGGATACACCAGCAGCCAGCTCTGATCCAAAGGATGTGGAAGGTGAAATTACGGTTATCACACAGCGGACAGATATTGTGGATACGGTGTTTCAGGACTACGCCAAGGAATTTAACAAGCTTTATCCGAACGTGAAGGTCAATTTTCAGGCATTGGCCGATTATGAGGGCCAAATTAAAATCCGGATGGGGACCAGGGATTACGGAGATGTTTTGCTGATTCCTGGCAGTATTCCAGTTGAAGAGCTGCCCAATTTTTTCGAGCCACTGGGTACTTATGAGGAGATGAAAAACAAGTATACCGGCCTTGAAGAACGTACGGTGGATCATAACAGCTACGGTATTCCGATTGCGATGGTTTACTCTGGTGTGATTTATAACAAAAAGGTGTTCAAGGACGCAGGAATCACGCAGCTTCCCAAAACACCGGACCAATTCCTAACAGCGTTACAGCAGATTAAGGACAAAACCAAGGCAGTGCCGCTGTTTACGAACTATGCCTCTGGTTGGGCACTGACCCAGTGGGAGTCTAGTCTGGCAACATTGGCGGGTACGAAGGAATACGTAAATGTCACACAGCCGAATACAGATGACAATTTCACGAAGGGCCAGCCCCACTATGAACTGTATAAGGTCTTGTACGATGCAGCTAAAAAAGGCCTGATTGAAAAAGATCCAACGACTACGGATTGGGAGACCTCCAAGGCGGATCTCGCTCAAGGCAAAATCGGTGCGATGGTACTTGGCTCTTGGGCGATTGACCAGATCAAAAGCACAGCTCCTAACAAGGATGATATCGGTTTTATGCCTTTTCCGACGAATGCCTCCAAGGTACTTGTACCGCTAGCGGGTGATTTTAATCTCGGTATTAACGTAAACAGTGAAAATAAAGCGGCGGCCCGTGCCTGGGTGGACTGGTTTACCGAAAAGTCCAACTATGCTGTAGAGCAGGCAGGCAGTATTAGTCCGCTGAAGGGTGCCCCAATGCCTAGCATTTTGAAGCAGTACGAGGATCAGGGAGTCGTTTTTGAAACGCTCACTCCGTCCCCGAAAGGACAGGAAGGAATTGTTGATAAAATAGATAAAATGGGCGAAATTGGTTTGTGGCAGCCTGATTTCAAGAAACGCATTATTGAGGCAGCGGTTGGTAACCGCCCGGAATCGTATGATGCCATTATGAAGGATCTGAACGATGCATGGGTGAAGGCGCGTGCTGAAGTGGCTGCAAAGGAAGCAAAATAGCCATCTGAACTGACGAGAAAAGAAAGGATCGACGTAGCAGTCGATGGACGGATAGCCAGGAGGTGCAGCATGTTAAAATTTTCGAATCTCAGCTACTCCAAACAAAGATTGGCGATTATTGTTGCCTTTTCATTTATTCCGCTAGCGCTGCTGATCACTTTTGCGTACTTGCCGGTGATCAATATGTTTAAGTACAGCTTTTCGGACTGGAACGGCTATAGTAAGCGTCTGGAATATGTGGGTTTTGAAAACTATATCAAAATCTTTACCGACCCCGAGTATTTCTCGGTGTTTAAGGTCAGTCTGTATTACTTTGTAGCCACGTTTGTACAGATGGGTCTGGCCCTTTATTTTGCAACCATTCTCAGCTTTCAGACCTGGTTTAAAAATTTCTTTAAAGGCGTTTTGTTTTTTCCTTCCCTGATGAATGGGGTGGCCATTGGTTTTATTTTTCTTTTCTTTTTTAAGCCAGACGGCACGCTCGATACACTGCTTCAGGCGATGGGGCTGGGTTCGTATGTCAAGCTGTGGCTGGGCAACCCGGAGATTATCAATATTTCGCTGGCAGGTACGTCGATCTGGAGATACATGGGCTTTAACTTTATTGTGTTTCTCGGTGCGATTTCTTCCATATCCAGTGATCTGTATGAAGCAGCCGATATCGATGGAGCCAACCGCTGGCATCAGTTCCGTTCAATTATTCTGCCGAGCATCAAGCGGATTTTGCAGTTGAACCTCATTTTGGCAATTAGCGGTGCGGTCAGTGCATTCGATATTCCGTATATTATGACCGGTGGCTCCAACGGTAGCGAAACATTCGTCATTCAAACTCTTGATGTGGCATTCAAATACAGCAAGGTCGGTTTGGCCTCGGCGATGGCGGTTGTTCTGCTGCTGATTGTAATCGCTGTTACGCTGCTTCAACGGTTGCTAATTCGGGGAGAGGAGGACTAATCATGTATAAGCTGAAAAGAATACTGGCTAGCAGCATCAAGTATGCCGCGCTACTACTAGGTGCGTTCATTGCACTGCTGCCGATTGTCGTAATCTTGTTTGCATCTTTGAAGACGAAGACTGAATATGCGGCAACCAGTCCTCTGACTCCCCCCGTGAACTGGCTGAATTGGGCTAACTATACCAAAGCCTTTATTAACGGAAATATGCTGACCGGATTTGTGAACACAGCTTTTATCCTGTTGATTTCGATCATCGGAGCTACGTTAACGGGTTCCATGATCGCGTATATTTTGAACCGTTTTAAATTTAAGGGCAAAAGTCTTATGCTCGGAGCGTTCCTGCTCGCGACCCTCATTCCGGGGGTAACGACACAGGTATCGACATTTCAAATTATCAACAAGCTGGAGCTGTTTAACACGCCTTGGGCGGCGATCTTGCTGTATTTGGGAACGGATATTATTGCGGTGTATATTTTTCTGCAATTTCTGGATTCCATTGCGGTGGCGCTGGATGAATCGGCCATGCTGGATGGGGCCTCCTATCTGACGATCTACTGGCGCATTATCTTGCCCCTGCTGAAGCCTGCCATTGTGACGGTGATCATTATCAAGGGCGTTAATATTTACAACGACTTTTATACCCCGTTCCTGTATATGCCCAAAACAAGCCTTCAGGTCATATCGACGGCGCTGTTCAAGTTTAAAGGGCCATATGGCTCGCAATGGGAAGTCATTAGCGCGGGCATTATCATTGCCATTATTCCGACGTTGATTGCGTTTTTATCATTACAAAAATATATCTATAACGGATTCGCGCAGGGTTCGGTGAAATAGAATAATGGCGAAATAGAAGATTCGGTGAAATCAAGTATCTCGGTGAGAGGGGAATAAACGTATGAATAAATGGGATGTGGATTTGGGAGTAAATAGCGTACGAATTGTGGGAAATAGTCTGCCGGAAATGCCGTGGCAGGATAAGCCTGAAGGCAGTGAGGCTCCGGTATGGAGACATAGTGAGAATCCGGTCATTGGGCGTAATCCGGTACCAGGCATTGCCCGTATTTTCAACAGCGCAGTAGCTCCGTATGAGGGACGGTTTGTAGGGGTATTCCGGGCTGAAACGATTAATGGACGTCCGCATTTGCATCTAGGCTGGAGTGAGGACGGGTTGGCTTGGGACATTGAGACAGAACGTCTGCATTTGGTTGACGAGGAAGGGAACGATTACCAGCCTAATTATGCTTACGATCCGCGTTTGGTCCGCGTGGAGGATACGTATTATATCATCTGGTGTACAGATTTTTACGGTGCAGCGTTGGGGATAGCCCAAACAAAGGATTTTAAAAGCTTTGTACGATTGGAAAATCCGTTCCTGCCGTTTAATCGCAATGGTGTGCTGTTGCCCCGTAAGCTAAATGGAAACTTTATGTTGCTATCCCGTCCGAGCGACAGCGGACATACACCGTTTGGCGACATTTTCCTAAGTGAAAGTCCTGACTTGGTCTATTGGGGCAAGCACCGTCATGTCATGAGCAAGGGCGGACAGGGCTGGTGGCAATCGGTAAAGATTGGCGGCGGACCGGCTCCGATTGAGACGACCGAGGGTTGGCTGATGTTCTACCACGGGGTGACGGGCACGTGCAATGGGCTGGTATACAGTATGGGCGTAGCCGTTCTTGACCTGGATGATCCGTCTAAAGTTAAATATCGTTCCTCTAATTTCGTGCTGACCCCAGAGGAATGGTACGAAGAACGGGGCTTTGTGCCGAATGTGGTGTTCCCGTGTGCTACGCTGCATGATGCGGACACCGGGCGGATTGCGATTTATTACGGAGCCGCTGATACGTATGTAGGTATTGCATACACGACAGTGTCCGACATTATGAAGTATGTGATCGCAACGGATGAAGTGGTCGCAGACGACCGTGAGTCGGGCCGGATGTAGGAGGAACTTGAATGCCAGAGGATATGTCTTTACAGCAATTGCAGTCGTATATGGGGAGTAACCCGAAGCCGCCAGACTTTGACGCATACTGGGAACGGGCATTACAGGAGCTGGCTCGGCAGCCGCTTGATTATACACTAGAGCCTGCTGATTTTGTCTCTCCGATGGTGGAGTGTTACCATCTATATTTTACTGGAGTGGGCGGAGCAAAGGTTCATGGGAAGCTGGCTCGTCCCAAGCACCTTACGGAACAAGGGCCAGCGTTGGCCATGTTTCATGGATATTCCTGCGACAGTGGCGACTGGTTCGACAAGGTGAGCTATGCGGCACACGGATTCACCGTACTGGCCATGGATTGCCGGGGGCAAGGAGGCCTGTCTGAGGACAATTTGCAGGTTCAAGGAACGACGGTTCGCGGCCATATCATCCGTGGAATTGACGACCCGGACCCGGATCGGTTGTATTACCGCAATGTATTTTTGGATACCGTGCAGACGGTGCGTATTCTAATGTCTATGGAGCAGGTCGACCCTGAACGGATTGGCGCATTTGGCTGCTCCCAGGGAGGGGCCTTAACGGTTGCCTGCGCTGCATTGGAGCCACGTGTCCGTATGGCAGTTCCGGTATATCCATTTCTGTCGGACTATAAAAGAGCTTGGGCGCTGGATGCCACTACATCTGCATATGAAGAACTGGTTTATTATTTTCGTTGGTTTGATCCGAATCATATGCGCGAGGAGGAGCTCTTTCACCGACTAGGCTACATCGATATTCAACATTTGGCAGATCGTATTCGTGGTCGTGTGTTGTTTGTGACGGGGCTGTCGGACATCATCTGTCCGCCTTCTACGCAGTTTGCGGTGTACAATAAAATTGTATCAGACAAGGAAATACTCCTGTATCACGAATACGGTCATGAGTACCTACCTTATCTGTCGGATCGTGCTATGAGCGAATTTTTGCGGCTGTAGGGGGGTTGAACTTAGCCACAGACTCCTTTATAGTAATAGCTATAACCTTCGTGAATGCATAATAAATGAATGCCCCATTTGTATAACCTCAATAATATGGTTTGAGGGTCTCTACCAGGAACCGATAAATCCTGATTACAAAAAGTGTACGTCTTGTACATTTCTTGTGGTCAGGATTTTTTTGCGTAATACGAGGGATTTACATGACAGCAAAGGAGCTAATGTAATGAACTTCAAAGTAGTTATTTTAACGATTGCGACCTTTACGGTGGGTTTGGTGGAGCTGATTATCGGTGGCGTGCTACCCCAAATTGCACAGGATTTGAATGTCTCCGTAAGCACGGCAGGACAGCTTATCATGATCTATGCGCTTGTGTATGCTATTGCTGGGCCAACTTTGTTGGCGTTGACCGCCAAAATTGAACGAAAACGACTGTACCTGTGGTCGATGTTTATCTTTATTCTGGGAAGTCTGCTGGCCTTCTGGAGTCCGAATTATGCTGTTTTGTTTTTATCTCGTATCATTACCGCTGCAAGCGGGTCGCTGATCGTGACATTGTCATTGACCATTGCAGTCAAAGTGGTGTCCAAGGCTTATCAGGCCCGTGTCCTTGGTGTCATCTCCATGGGGGTTAGCTCCTCCATCGTTCTAGGTATTCCAGCCGGGGTGCTGATTGGAAATGCGTTTGGCTGGCGGGTGCTTTTCCTGATCATTGCCTTGTTGACGGTCGTTGCTATGATCGTTATCAACTTGTTTATGGAGCGGATTCCGACGGAACATGTTGTGCCTATGCGCGATCAGCTGAAATCCTTAAAAAATGTTAAAGTCATCAGTGCTCATCTGGTGACCGCGCTGACACTGGCGGGCCATTACACGTTATATGCGTATTTCACTCCATTTTTAGAAAATATGATGGGCTTAAACGCTTCGTGGATTAGTGTGGCCTATTTTGTCTTTGGGCTGGCGGCAGTGAGCGGCGGATTTATTGGCGGCTCTTTGGCAGATCGGTTCGGCACAGCGAAAAGTATTCTAGTCGTCGTAGGCGTGTTTATCGCCGTGATGTTCTTGCTGCCATTCTCAATCCACTCGATTTATGTATTTGCGCCACTACTGATCATCTGGGGCATACTGAGTTGGGCCTTGTCGCCCCCGATGCAAAGTTATCTTATTGAAAATGCACCCGAATCGGGTAGTATTCAGCAAAGCTTTAATTTCTCCGCACTCCAGGTCGGGATCGCTTTAGGTTCTGCCTTGGGAGGAGTAGTGATTGAAAATAGTGAATCTGTTGCCACGAACGCTTGGGTGGGTGGGGCATTTGTGATTGTTGCTTTTGTCTGCGGCGTATTTTCGATTACCAGAGCGGGGACATCGCAGGCTGTCAGAGGGCACCACTCTGTTTCATAATTTGCTGGACCATCGCCCTCTTTTATAATGCGAGCAAACATGTTATACTACACACAATTATGAAAAAGGAGGTGAGGTAGGTGAATCACGAGATGCTGAACAACCGTATTAGCCAGCTGCCGATTGCTATGGCTGGCATTGTTCATGCTTTTCCATACAACGGGAGAAGTCTGTCCAATTTTAATCATACGGTTGTAAACATCGCGAGAAGACGCCTACCTTAACTCGAACGGATTTCTGTATCTTCCGAAGAGTCGCGGGGTTGCTCCTGCGGCTCTTTTTGTGTTACCCGGGTAAGGGTCTTCCTAAATAAAGGAGAGCCTGAACATGTATATAGTAAACGGTCAACAATTGAAAAAATACCACGCTGCCAATCTGATTTTGGATGGTGCATCGTTTGATATCCATACGGGAGAAAAGGTGGGGCTCATCGGCCGCAACGGAAGCGGTAAAACCACCCTATTACGCCTAATCGCACGTTTGTCCCGCCCGGATGAAGGGCAGCTCGTCATCGCCAAGGATACGAAAATTGGCTATTTGCCGCAAATTCCGGCGGAGTTTGAGAGCTTCACTGTGTACGAAACACTGGCTTACGCCTATCGTGAGCTGAAGGATTGTCGCAATCAGATGAGCACACTGGAACGGGAAATGTCAGATCCAGTTGTGGCAGCAGACGTGGGCCTTCTGGAGAAGCTGCTGCAATCATATGCTGCCTTGCAGGAACGGTTTGAACGCAACGGCGGCTATGAAATGGATGCAAACATTGACCAGGTGGCGGATGGGCTGCGTATTCCCAAAGGTATGTATACGCGCAGCTTCGGCTCGCTGTCGGGTGGAGAGAAAACAAAAATAGCGCTGGCATCACAGCTCATCGGACGACCGGATTTGCTGCTGCTGGATGAGCCGACCAACCATCTGGATTTGAAGGGGCTGGAATGGCTGGAGCAATTTTTGCAGGGCTACACAGGTGCGTGTGTGGTTGTATCTCATGATCGTTATTTTCTGGATCGGGTCGCCGTTAAAATGATTGAGCTTGAGGATGGCGAGGCGTTTACGTATTATACGAACTATAGCGGCTATGTTAAGGAAAAGGAAGAACGATTGCTACTGCAGTTTGAAGATTATAAGGAACAGCAAAAGCGGATTAAAAAGATGAAAGAGGCCATTCGGCGTTTTGAAGAGTGGGGGCGCAATGGCGACAACGAAAAGTTTTTCAAAAAAGCAGCCTCTATTCGTAAGGCGTTGGAGCGTATGGAGCTAGTGAAGCGGCCTGTATTGGACCCGCAGGGGGCGGAATTTCACTTAAAGTTGGAGGATCGTTCCGGTCGCCGGGTGCTTCAGTTTGAAGAAATTGTTAAAGCCTATGGAGAGCATCAGATATTAAACGGGGCAACGGGCAGTCTGGAGTTCGGTGAAAAGGTGGCCTTACTAGGTGATAACGGTTCAGGCAAAACGACGCTGCTCAAGCTGCTGCTTGGTCAGGAAAGCGCGGATGCAGGCACGGTCCAGTGGGGTGCGCGCGTAGAGTACGGATATTTGGCGCAGCAAGAGAGAGAACGGAATAGCCGGGCGACTGTGCTTGCTTACTTCAAGGAGGAAGCAGGGGTGGAAGAAGGCGAGGCACGCGGGTTGCTAGCGAAGTATTTGTTTTACGGTGCCGATGTGTTTAAGCCCGTGAGCATGCTGTCCGGTGGCGAATGGTCCCGCTTGCGGCTGGCGTTGCTGGTCATGAAAAAGCCAAATTTGTTGGTGCTGGATGAGCCGACGAACCATCTGGACATTGACTCACGCGAGGCGCTGGAGGAAGCGTTAGACACCTACACGGGAACGGTACTGGCGATTTCACATGACCGCTATTTTGTGAATAAGCTGGCAGGACGCGTGTGGGAGCTGGAGGCTGGAAAGCTGACCTTTTATCTGGGCAGCTTTGATGAGTACCGAGCGAAGAAGCGGGAGCTGGAAAATGCTCGTCTACAGAGCGAGGGGGACACCGGGACACGCTCAACATCTGCAAGCAGTGCTGCATCCGGTGGCGGCTCAGGCTCGGGCTCAGCTGCACATTCCAGTGCAGCGAGCAATGGCACGGGGCTGGCTGCGCAGACGGGAGCGACTACGGGAGCCGATGCGAGCCGTGCACGCTCAGGTCGCTTGGGCTCGCCCGCTGCCGGGTCTGGAGCCCGCGGAGTGAAGGCTGCGAAGCCATCACGCACGCCCGCGGCATCCAGCGAGCGGTTGGAGCGGGCCATCGCCGCCAAAGAAGCAGAATTGGCGACAGCGGATGCAGAGCTGGAGCTGCTCGGCACAAGCGACGACACGATGCACATGGCGGAGCTATGGGACGCGCGTGAGCGACTGCAAGCTGAGCTGGACGCGTTGCTCGGCGAGTGGGTTGAGTTGGAGTAGGTGACAGGCTAGTAATTACTGGCTAGAAAACAGTTTATTTTATATAGAGGGTAGCCCTGAGGTAGAACGTTTACTTAAGGGCTGTCCTTTTTTGAAATGTAAAAACAAACATATCATTACAAAAGTTAATAACCGTTAATTAAGATAATGGGTATTGATGTATTATTGCTATTATATTTTACATATAAAGCTAGCCGTTTACATTTCGCAACATGTGATATTTTTTAATTGAACCAATTATAACATCCAATGTTACATGAAGCTTATGTTATCCAACATGATCTTACATATCAAATACACGCGTTGGAGCTATGTTGTGATTTGTATGGATGGAGGGAATGGTATGTCGGACTCCTTACTGGAGGTCAGTCAGGTAACGAAAAAAATGGGGAGAAGGTATTGGTTGGACCATGTTTCCTTTACGCTTCAGAAAGGGAAGATATATGGATTTATCGGACCTAATGGAGCGGGTAAAACGACAATGATGCGAATCATGACCGGATTAATGCAGCCAACCAGCGGCTCTGTTAAGATAGCCGGCTATGATGTACAGACGGATCGGGAAAAGGCGTTGTCCAAGGTGGGGGCTATTATTGAATCTCCGGTATTTTATGACTATATGACAGGTAGAGAGGTTTTACGCAATTTATCACGGTTACACTCTGAAATTGCACCCTCTGATCGGGAGACCCATATTGAACAGTTGCTGACAAAGGTGAGGCTGGAAGCACAGGGAGATGACAAATTGAAAGCGTATTCAACGGGAATGAAACAAAGGCTAGGTATTGCACAGTCCATGCTGGGTGCTTCTGAGCTTTTATTGCTGGATGAACCGTCTAATGGGCTTGATCCTATCGGGAAGCGTGAGCTGAGAGATATTGTGCTACAGCTCCATGCTTCAGCGAATTATACCTTTTTTATCTCCAGTCCTCTGTTGGATGAAATACAACAGATATGTGATGAGCTCATTGTTATCAAAGGAGGCAGGCTAGCCTGGAAAGGACCTGCTGAGCAGCTAGTCGAGGACAGTCAGCGGCTAGAGAATGCTTTTATGGGATTGATGGGACTATGAAATCATTAATATACAGCGAGTTCGAGCGATTGTGGAGACGAAAGTGGTTCTGGCTCATGGTATTATGTACACCGATTCTAGCCTGTTCGACAGGAGTATATTTTTTGCGCACGATGAAGGTTCCTGTAGAGTTATTATCCTTAAACTTTGTCGTTTCGGGTCTGCGTGAGAATTTGTTTTTAGTATGCAACATAGCTGTGGCTACTTTAGCGGCTGCTGTATATACAGAGGAATTTCGAAGCGGGCAACTGCGGTTGTTATTTATACGCCGATTTACCCGCGGTCAGATTTTCTGGAGTAAGCTGTTGGTTTTGAATACATCTATCTTATTTCTTCTCATTGCATTTGCAGTATCCTCGCAGGTGATCGTTGAAGTATGGACTCTTTCATATCATATAAGTGATGCGGGACTGTCCGGATCTCAAGGACTACAGATGCTTAAATACTATGGTTGGGCGCTTGCCTCATTATTGGCAATAAGCTCCTTTTACTGCTTTATCGCTATGTATAGCAAAAGTGTGACGTATGCCATCGGTGTTTGTATGGTATACAATCTGGGCTCACTGTTGTTTGATTCATTGTATTTAAAATTGGCCGCTTTGGTTTCTCATATCCCCTACTTATACAATGTGATTGCATTTATGGTTGTTCCATATATGCAGCATACAGGACTAGATAGGTCCTTAATGGGGAATTTGTCTGTGAATGGAGCGATTATCACCGTGGTTAGTCTATATCTTATCTTTTTTACTTGGGGCGCATACCGCCGTTTTGTGACTGATGATTATCTGTATTAGGAGCATCCGTAACCTGAACATCATAAAAATAAAAGAAAGATCCAATCGACCGTTTGAGGTCAATAGGATCTTTTTTAACATTAATTCCTCCTGATATCAAGATTGCTGTATGGTTCATGCTATAGCAGTATCGTTTCTTTTCCCTAAGGGACGGGTATTAATTGTCTAGTCCCGCATAGATTGACATAGGGGAAAAGGAGGTATGAGCATGTTGAGTTGGGTCAAAAAGCTGTCTACACTGGCGGCAATCCTTTTGTTGGCTGTTTCTGTAAGCGCATGCAACAAGGGCGATGCTTCGGGTAAGGTGAAAATTGAATTTTTTCAAAACAAGCCGGAGGCCAAGGGTTCATTCGATAAGCTAATCTCTCAATTCAATCAGGAACATCCCGGTATTGAAGTGACACAGGTCAACCCGCCGGAGGCAGAGACCGTGTTATTGACCCGGGTTGTCAAAAACGATGTACCTGACATTGTGGGGCTTGGGGCCACCGATACCTACTCCATTTTGGCACAAAGCGGTATTTTTACGGATCTGGTGAATACAGAATTGCCACGTACAATTGACCCGATTTACCTCAAAATGCTTAAGGATGTAACCGGGGTCGATCCCGTATATGGAATTCCTTATGCTGCGAATGCGAATGGTGTGATGTATAACAAAACGCTTTTTAAGGAAATGGGATTACAGGTGCCCAAAACGTGGGGTGAGCTGATTGCAACGGCGCAAAAGATTAAGGCTGCTGGGAAAATCCCGTTCTATTTTACATATAAAGATGATTGGCAAACAAACCTCCCCTTTAATGCGCTGGGCCCGAATCTGGTGGGCATTGATTTTTTCCTGCAACGGCGTGAAAATCAGGTCACCTTTCAGGACAAGTACCGCGAGGTTGCTGAAAAGCAGCTGGAGCTTCTGAAATACGGACATGGTGATAATTTTGGCAAAAACTATGCCGACGGTAATCGTGCCTTCGCTAACGGGCAGGGATTGATGTACATTCAGGGCTCGTGGGCCATATCTGAAATTCGCAAAGCCAACCCGAAAGTGGAGCTTGGTTTTTTCCCATTACCGACAGGGAATGACGAAAAGGCGGTCAAACTGGTGTCCGGTATAGATACACTATTAGCCGTATCGGAGAGCACTCCGCATAAAAAGGAAGCCGAGGAGTTCATTGCCTTCTTGTTGAAGCCGGAAAACAGCAAGCAATACATTACAGAGCAAACGCTGTTTTCGGCGGTGAAGGGAGTTACGCAGGATGATCCGAGTGTGGCGGAGCTGTTGCCTTATTTTAAATCGGGCCGAGTCATTGATTTTGCCGATCACTATATTCCCAAAGCGGTCCAATTGAATTCTATTGTGCAGGCCTTCCTGCAAAATAGAGACATCGACGCTTATCTGGCCAAGTTAGACAGTGAGTGGAATAAGGTAGCTAACCGCCGATAGGAGAGGAGGAAGAGACATGAATAAGCGACTAACGACTTTTTACTGGATGACGGTGCCGGCGGTGCTATTGTTTTTTGTGTTTTTGACCTTGCCTGCCTTGCAGGGCTTTTATTATTCGCTTACGAACTGGAACGGTTTTGGTCATCAGTATCACTTTGTCGGGTTTAAGAACTATATTAATTTGTTTCAGGATGACAATGTGGGGAACGCATACTGGTTTACTTTCAAATTTGCGATTGTGGTTACCATTGCGACTAATATCCTTAGTTTGCTGATTGCGCTAGGGCTGAATGCTAAAATACGGTTTCGTAACTTTTTCCGCGGTATTTATTTTCTGCCTAATATTTTGAGCGTGCTAATCGTGGGTTACATATTCAATTACTTGTTCTCGAACGTGTTTACGATTTGGGGGCAAAATTTAGGGATTACCTCATTGTCGACGAACATTTTGGGCAGCGAACAACTGGCTTGGGTGGGGGTTGTCATCGTAGCTGTATGGCAGGGGATTGCCTTCAATACGATTCTCTATCTGGCCGGGCTGCAAACCATTCCGACAAGTCTGTATGAGGCGTCCAACCTGGACGGTGCGGGTAAATGGCGCGAATTCTGGAGCATTACCTTTCCGTTAATTGCTCCATTTTTTACGATCAATATGGTATTGGCGATGAAAAACTCCCTGATGGTGTTCGATCAGATCGTGGCTTTGACGAATGGCGGGCCGGGACGGGCCACCCAGTCGATTTCCCACTTGATATACACTGGGGGATTTAGAGGCGGAGAATTTGCTTATCAGTCGGCTAACTCTGTTATTTACTTTATTGTGATCGCGATCATTTCCATCTTACAGCTGAGATTCCTCCAGAGAAGGGAGATGGATAACTGATGAAGACAAGCAGACGTACCAACTGGCCTGTGCTGCTTCTGGTAGCGTTGGGAACAATATTTATTCTGTTTCCTCTCTATATGACGGTGACGATAGCACTTAAAAATCCCGAGCAAATGGCGCAGTCCGCCTTTGCCTTTCCGACCGAGCTGCATTGGGAGAATTTTAGTCGTGCAGTGGAAATGACTAATTTCTTCAGCGCTTTTCAGAACAGTGTGATGGTCACGACATCGACGGTCATACTCACTTTGCTAACCAATTCAATGGTCGCTTATGCGATTGCCCGTAATATGCAGCGACGCTTTTTTAAGGGATTATATTTTTACTTTGTGAGCGCCATGTTTATACCGTTCCCGATCATCATGCTGCCGATTGTAAAACTGGCCTCGGGCCTTCATATGACTAATCTGTTGGGTCTCATTATGCTGCATACAGTGTATGGTTTGGCGTTTAATGTCTTCGTGTATGTCGGTTATATTCGCTCCATTCCGGTGGCATTGGAAGAGGCAGCCACGGTAGATGGTGCGACGACATGGGGTACTTTTTGGCGCATTATATTCCCGCTGATGGCGCCGATTAGTGCTACGGTGGGGATTCTCACTTGTCTGTCCACATATAACGACTTCCTGCTGCCGCTCATTATTATCAGTGATGCGGAGCAGTATACACTACCGCTCGTCCAGTATGTATTTCAGGGGCAGTTCAATACCGACTTTAATTTGGCCTTTGCTTCGTACCTGATGGCCTTGCTGCCGATGATTATTGTCTATCTTATTGCACAAAAATGGATTATCAATGGCGTTACGCAAGGTTCTGTGAAGTAGGGCGGGAGTCAATCGTTTCAGGCAGACTGTGCCTTCCTAGGAAATTAAAAAGGGGTTCCCTATACCACGGTTCACCCAGGTATAGAGGACCCTCTTTTTATAGCATTGCTATTTAGATGCTTCGCTGTTGCTTGTCAGAGGCTGCAAGGGTACGGTTGTCTCTGCTTCCGGGTCGTCCGTTGTATAGTAGAACATATAGATAGAAGCTTCCTTCCCTTTGAAGTTCTTGTAGACATCCACTGCCTTGTTATTGCCGTCTCCGGCGAAATTGGCTGTGATCGGCTTGCCGATAATCCGTTCTTTACCCAGGCCAATATGCGTCTGGTTAATCCCTCCAAAGTGAGCGTCCTCGCTTTCGGTTTCTACGAATAAGTCCGATCCCTGTTTGTAGTAGGTCCACTTCACAGGATAGCCACCGATTTGCGTCGTTAGCGTCTGCTTTTGCTCAGAAATATCAGTTAAACGCTGTGGCGTTTTGTCATCCGAATGGGTCGTAACCTTGTATTTGCCTGTAAAAGTAACAGGAGTGTCCTTGATAATCACAAGATTGGACGGTCGTTCAAAACGGATCGTGTTCAGATCGTGTTCCTGATCAGGTGAAGACCAACGACTACCCTCTAGCGTTGTGCCGTTCACAGAAAGAAAGTATTTTTGATAAGGTAACATGGCGAATTTCTTTTCGCTTCTGATCGTCACACGGATTTGTGTAGGTGTGACAATCATTTGTTCTAGCGTAAAATTCGGATTGCCGTTCTCCAACGGGGTATTCAGCACGCTTTTAATCGTCCCGCTTTCCATTTTCTTTTTGCTTAGCTGCAGATCAAAGTTTATGGGTTCATTTATACTTTTCTCAGTTTGCGCATATTGCAGTTTGAAAGTAGTCTGTCCTTCCGGTATATCTGCTTTAGTAAAATACTGCTGGGCTGTGTATTCCCCATTCTCTCCGGGTGTACCAAAAGCTCCTCCAGGTTGAGGTCTCACAGGTTCTCCACCTTTGTAGGCAATGATTTGTGGATTGTCCCATTCCTTCGGCTTGGACGAATCGAAGGTAATGGCCGAGGACAGCATTAGTTTATCCTTCCCTTGTTCGAATACCTGTACCTTCAAATCTTGTAAGCTGTTACGATCCAGCTTGAACGTCTGCATCTGAGGCGATTTGATATCGAGTGGCAAATCCAGTTCCTGAACGCTGGTGAGCTCAATATGATCTAGGGTCAGTCGCACGTCCTCTGTTTCTTGCTGCGGTGTCCAATCGCTTTCAAAGTAGCCGTTATAACGTTGGTTTTTCTCGTCCCATTGTTGAAAGCTATACTCGCCTGCACTGCTTTTCCCCGCAGCGCTTTTAAGCGATACGCCTTTGACATTCCAAAACTCGTTCTCTGCTCGTTTTCCGACCTCCAAGCTGTACAGAATCACGGTCCGGTTCTCATCGACAATAGCGGTATGCAGCGTCAACTTCACTCCGTCTCTGGTTACGGATTGCTCCAGCGGCTGTCCAAGGTCTTGATTTAGTGCCGTCTGAATGCCGCTTCTTCCGTGCAGCAGATCGCCCCAATTATAATGGATGGCGGCATAGACGGGAACGGCAACGAGAAGTGCACTCAGAGAGGCGGCGATAGCTATTTTGCGCCAATTTCTGTGTCGGTGCGGAGTGAATGAATCGGAAGTGTCGGTTAGCGTAGGGGCAGTATGCCCTGTCTGTTCCATCCGGTTCCACATCTCATCGAAGTCAGGATAGGCCATTTCCGAATCATCATTTAACTTGCGCTTCAATGCCTTTTCTATGTTGTTCATAGTTCTCTCCTTCCATCTCGGGAATTTGTACCCCTGCATCCCGCAGTATTTGCTCCAATAACTTTAGTCCTTTGTGAGTCCTCGATTTGACGGTTCCCAGCGGAATTTCCAGCAGTTTTGATATTTCCGCCAGCGTGAAATCGTGCATATAGCGGAGTGTCAGCACAGCGCGGATTTTGGCTGGAAGACCATTCATATAAACGGCCCATTCCTCTGCCGATTCGCGTTCTTCCACCAGCCTGTCTACAGGCTTACCTTCCGCCCCGCTAAATAGATAGGGATTAGCCGATACCTTCAAATGCAGGCTTTTCTGGCGTTTAAGATAATTCAGACAATGATTGACCGTAATTTTCATAATCCAGGCTTTTAGTTGTTCAATCTGTTCACGATTGCTGCGAAACAGGATGATAAACACTTCCTGTGTTAAATCCTCTGCATCCGATGCATTATGTACCATGTAGTAGCAGGTTCGGTATACATCTCGTTGATACAAATCAAACAACTCTCGATTACTCTCCAATGATGTGCTCTCCTTTCTCGTGCAGTTTATCTATATAACAACTGAGGTCCTCAAAAGGTTCATTTGGTTGCGAAAAGTAAATCCTCTGCTTCAAATGTACCACACGAAAAAAAGAAGCCTGTAAATCTCAAAACTGCAGATTTACAGACTTCTCATATGTTCCTAACCTAGACCCTATGGGATGACTTCTTCACGCGAAAACCGTCAATGGATAGCTTGCGCACCTACTCCGCTTAGTCAACCAGCCGTACTAGCGTTCTTCCTTGCGAGCGGGCTGCAAGGATGTCTTCGAGCGCGCTTGGCAGGTCAGCCAATCCGACTTCGCGCTCAACGAGCTGCTCCAGCCGCTCCGGCTTCCATTCGCTGCCGAGTCGCTTCCAGATCGCTACGCGGGTGTCGTATGGGCAGAAGACAGAGTCTATGCCCAGCAGACTTACGCCGCGCAAAATAAACGGCAGCACTGTCGTAGGCAGCTTGGTGCCTGCCGTCAGGCCGCTCACGGCTACAGAGCCGTTGTAGGCGATTTGGCTGAGCAGCGAAGCGAGCGGCTTTCCGCCTACAGGATCAACAGCCGCTTGCCAAAGCTGCTTGCCCAGCGGGCGGATGCTCTCCGTCCCGTCGTAGACCTCCTCGCGGGAGATGACCTCGGCTGCTCCGAGCGCCTTGAGGTAATCGTGAGCATCAGCCTTGCCACTGCTGGCTACGACATGGTAGCCTCTCTTGTTCAGCAGGGCAATAGCTGCCCCGCCTACGCCGCCCGTCGCTCCAGTGACGAGTACCTTGCCCTGCTCTGGAGTAACACCGTTTTGCTCCAGCCGATATAACGACAGGGCTGCGGTGAATCCGGCTGTTCCGAATATCATCGCCTCTCTCGGCGTGAGTCCGTCTGGAAGTGGAACCACCCAGTCCGCAGGCACGCGTGCATATTGGCTGAACCCCCCGAATTGAGACACACCCAGCCCGTATCCGGTAACGAGCACCGCTTGTCCTTCGCTAAAGCGGCTGTCCTCCGAAGAGACGACGGTTCCCGAGCAATCTATGCCTGGTACGAACGGATAGGCTTTGACAATATTGCCATCCTTGCGGGCAGCAAGCCCATCTTTATAATTGATGCTGGAATAAGCGACACGAATCAATACTTCTCCAGCAGGTAAACTGCTAGCTTCCAGAGAACGAACCTCTGCTTGAACTTCACCATCCTGCGTCTGATCGACGACAAGAGCTTGAAATGATTGAGTCATCTGTAAAAGCCTCCTTTATTACCTTTTAACCCTATGAATGTCCTATATATTCCATCTTTAATTCACAAATTATGCTTAGAAAGCATACGACAATCTTCACAACCTGTCAGCGGGAATGCTCACAGGCTCGTATTCTATTATACTCTTTAGCTCATAATTACGTCAAAAAGACCAGATTCCTGGTATATTCTTTCAATATTCTGTTTCAATAAAGTTCGATAATCAATTATAAAGAGAGTGATAAATGAATTCTTACGCATTTTGCAAATCATTTCACGCAAACGGGATGTATTTTCAGAATGACTGTGCTAACATACCTTTTGATCGTTAAATAAATCTATGAAGAAAGGTGAATGAATGACAACCAGAGCACTAAAAAAAGGTTCGGTATTGTCCGAAGCTAAGGAACTGAATTTGTTCCGTTTAACATGGCCTATTTTCCTTGAATTGTTTCTGTTTATGCTAATGGGGAGTGTCGACACGTTCATGATCAGTTCTGTATCTGATAATGCAGTGTCGGGTGTGGGCGCGTCCAATCAAATTATTTCAATCGCTATCCTTGTACTGGAGGTTATCGGCAACGGCGCTGCTATCGTCGTAGCTCAATATATCGGTTCTAAGAAACTAGTCGAAGCGGCCCAGGTTACAGGTACGGCCATTACGTTGAATTTGATGGTAGGTCTTTTGCTAAGCGTAATTTTTCTTGTGTTTGGTACGCATATGTTGCAATGGCTGAATGTCCAGGGGGACATTCTGGCTTACGCGGAGTCGTATATGAGCATCGTCGGGGGTGCCATTTTTCTTCAGGCATTGATTAACGCGCTGGCGGCGACCATTCGTACGCACGGTTTTACCAAAGAAACGATGTATGTATCGGTTTTTATGAATGTGATCCACGTGGTCGGCAACTATGTTTTGATTTTGGGGCATTGGGGAATGCCAGCACTCGGTGTAGAAGGTGCTGCTATTTCTACAGTAGGTAGCCGCTTTATTTGTCTCTTGATCTTCTTCTGGTTGATGTACCGGGTCACTGAGGTTCGTGTCGAGTGGAAATATTATGTCCAATTGTCCAAAAAGTTTATCTCTAAAATATTGCGTATTGGTGTACCATCCGCGCTGGAGTCCATTATGTATCAGTCGTGTCAGCTCATCTTCACACTGTACGTGACTTATCTTGGCGCAGAAGCAATGGCGACACGCCAATATGCGAATAATATATCAAGCTATATTTACTTGTTCAGTATGGCAGTCGGTATGGGTACGGCTATTGTGGTAGGAAGGCTCGTGGGAGCCAGACAGAAGGATACTGCCTATAAACGTGTACTGACCAGTGTGAAATGGGCGTTGCTCGTGACCGTGATTATTGATGCGGTGGTCATCTTTTTCCGTGTTCCCTTGCTTGGTTTGTTCACGGAAAACCCTGAAATTATTCGTTTGGGAGCACAGGTCATTTTACTTAGCATTCTGCTAGAAACTGGCCGGACAACGAATATCGTCATTATTAACTCGTTGCGTGCTGCTGGAGATGCGAAGTTCCCGGTCTTTATGGGTCTGATCTCCATGGTCTGCATGAGCTTGCCGCTTGGTTATCTGCTTGTATTCAAGCTGGACATGGGGCTTGCCGGCGTGTGGCTGGCGATTGCTGCTGATGAATGGACTCGTGCTGTCATCATGTATGCCCGCTGGAAAAGTCGGTTATGGGAAAAGCATGCGTTGGTCGAGCACGATACACCAGATCAGTCTGTAACGCCCGTTCCGGCACACTGATCCGAGCAGTATTTATGGTTACGCGGAGGCAGTTCAAGAGAACATCTTGAACTGCCTCTTTTTGCTCCTGGAGAACCATACTTCTACACGGTGGCACGATAGGCAACTTTGAAGTTCGACTTATATCATAATGGCATTCATAAATAGAAGTATGGTAAATTTACTAAAAAAAAGATATACTTTTGTTGCACTAACGCAGTACATGAAAGACAAGGAGTGTACCGATGAAGAAGCCGACGATTGAAGATGTTGCCCAGAAGGCAGGAGTGTCTAAAAGCACTGTCTCGCAATTTCTGAACAAACGATATAAATATATGAGCGACCAGACCAGAGACCGGATTGCCGAGGTTATTCAAGAGCTGAACTATCAGCCTAACGGGCTGGCCCGCAGCTTGAAGCAAAACCGGACGTTTATGGTCGGGGTCATTGTAGCCAACATTGACTATACCCTTTCGATCCAGTCTATCCGTGCGATTGAGGAGGAATTGCAGCGTTTTGGCATTCAGGTGATCATTTGCAACGCCGATGAAAATCCGGACAAGGAGGGCCAGTATATTGAGATGCTCAAGGCTCGGCAGGTAGACGGCCTGATCATCTTCCCGACAGGCAAGCATGCAGATATCTACAACCAGCTCATTCGTGAAAAGTATCCGTTAGTGTTTTTGGACCGTTTGGTAGACGGGGTGAATACGCGCAGCCTGCTGCTGGATAACGAAATGGCGATTAAGCTGGCGATTCAGGAACTTGTGGCTCACAAACATGAGCGAATTGCGCTGATTACTTTGCCCCTTGGCTTGAATCGGATTACTCCACGGGTGGAGCGGCTCAGCGGATACAAAAAGGCGCTGGAAGAGCATGGCTTGCCATTTCGAGAAGAGTATATGCGCAGTGTGCCGAGAGAAGAAATCCAGCAGACACTGAAGGAGTTGTTCCAGCTCCCAGAGCCGCCGACTGCGCTGTTGGCCGGGAATGATATTGTGCTAGCAGAGGCGCTGAAATATGTAAATGCCCGCCGTATACGCATTCCGGTGGAGTTGTCTATTATCGGGATTGACGATGCGGAGTTTGCCCATATTTACAATCCGCCGATTACGACTATTACGCAACCGATTGCGGATATGGGGAAGCAAGCGGCAAAGACGCTGCTGTCCAGCATTGAGGAGGGCGGCGAATCGGTTCCGATTATCTACCGATTTGTGCCGGATATTAATCGAGGAGAATCAGTTAAAACGTTGTAGACGAGCATCATGTCATATATTTAAAATAGCCCGTATTCCTTTGTACGACCTGAGCTTGCGTATGCTACTCAGGTCACACAAATGCGAATACGGGCTATTAAAAGTTAAGGCCGACTTCTTTCGGCCTTGTTGAGCTTGCGCTAATAGCGGTGAAGGCTATGCGGGGAATGAAACCGGATTAATTCGTGCTGGCGCTGAGCAAAAAGGATTCCAGCCCGGCTCGTGTCGGATAGCCGTCCATATCTCCAGCTGACATGACAGCCAGTGCGCCAAGGGCATTACCGCGTTTGACTGCCTCTGCCAGGGGCAAGCCTTCCAGCAGTGCGCTGATAACACCTGCTGCAAATCCGTCACCCGCGCCTACGGTATCAACAACATGCTCTACGCGGAAGCGTTTGACGTATCCCTCAGCATCTGCGGATTTGTAATATGCACCTTCGGTTCCCAGCTTGATGATGACCAGCGAGGTACCTCGGTCAAGATAGAAGGAAGCGATATCCTCCGGTGAGGTGTAGCCTGTCAATATTTTACCTTCATGAATGCCGGGTAGAAGCCAGTCGCACCCCTCAGATGCTTCGTTAATCGCCTCTACCATCGTTTGCGTGTCAGGCCATAACTTGGGTCTGAGGTTCGGATCAAAGGATACGGTTTTGCCAGCCTTTTTCATAAATTGCCGCGCATGTCGTGCGAAATCACGGCACTCAGGGGAGAGGGCGACAGAAATACCTGTAAAATGCAGATGGCGAGCTCCGGAAAAGTAAGCCTCGTTAAAATCAGCGATGCTTAATGTGGAAGCGGCGGAATGTTTGCGGAAGTATTCCACCTCTGGGTCCCCACTTGTAACTTTGGATTTAATCAGCATGCCGGTAGAGTGGTCTTTGGTAAACATGACGTTCTGGGTGTCGATCCCTTCCTGACGTAGCGCACTGGCAATGAACTTGCCGAACGTATCCTCGCCGAGTTTGGTCACGAGTCCCGCCCGTAGACCCAAACGCGCCAAACCGGCTGAAACATTCGTCTCTGCCCCGGCCAACGCTTTGGTGAATGAACGCACCTCATCCAGAGAGCCTGCTTCATTGGCATAAAACATGGCCATCGGTTCTCCGAAGGTAACAGCATCCAATGTTGAGGTCATTTGTATTCCTCCTTATGTTTAGTAAACTTAATCTGTAAGCGCATGCACCAACTGAATAAATTGAAATTATCACATAAATCGGTTTTTCACAATGATGAAGTTGATATATTTGCTAAAAACTTTTTGGGTAATATAGATAAAAAAATGCGATTTTGTTTATCAAAAGGTAAAAAGCGTGTAAAACTTCGTGTATATTAAGGTTTTTTCTAGGAATGGTGAAGTTTTGGGTTGACACCCTCTTAGATAATTATTACAATTCTAGCTAAGAAGTAGAGTTAGAAACCGCTTTTATAACAATTCCGTTGATAAAAAAGTTTATCTAAACAGGAGGAATGTTTTTATGGAAATGCGTTATTCAACTCATCCCGAACATGCCAAGCATTTTACGACTGAAGAGTTGCGTCAGCACTATCTGATCCAGGAACTGTTTGTACCTGAGGAGGTAAAGCTGGTCTATACGCATGAAGATCGTGTCATTATCGGGGGCATTTATCCCGTGAATAAATCTGTTGCACTGGAAGGTAACGATCAAATCAAAGCGGAAACTTTCCTGGAGCGCCGCGAACTGGGCATTTTTAATGTCGGGGGCAGCGGTACGGTCAAGGTGGATGGTGAAACTTACGAGCTGGCCACAAAAGACTGTCTCTACGTAGGTAAAGGTGGCAAGGAGTTGATCTTTGAAAGCGATTCCAGTGAAAAGCCTGCGAAATTTTATATCGTTTCAGCTTTGGCTCATACCACGTATCCGACGACGAAGCAGTCTTTTGCCGATGTACCGTCTGAAAGTCTGGGTTCGCAGGAAACAGCCAACAACCGTACGTTGCGTCGCTTTATCCATGATGAAGGCATTCAAAGTTGCCAATTGGTTATGGGGATGACGACGTTGGAGAACGGCAGTGTGTGGAACTCCATGCCGACGCATGTTCATGACCGTCGTATGGAAGTGTATTTCTACTTTGAACTGGATGAGAATGCGAGAATGTTCCACCTGATGGGTGAACCGAACGAAACGCGCCATCTGGTGATGAAGAATGATGAAGCCGTTATTTCTCCACCTTGGTCTATCCACTGCGGTGCGGCTACGGGCAGCTATACCTTCATTTGGGGCATGGCCGGTGAAAATAAAACATACAAAGACATGGATCAGGTTGCCATGAGCGAGTTGCGCTAATCCGATCAGTGTATTGGAGCGTAGACCTGCAAGCGGCTTAGGGTACATGGTCATCCCATTCGTGGAAAGGATCAGGAACATGACGAAAAAGAAAGTTTTGGAACATATCACTTCAGTAGGTGTCGTCGCAGTCATTCGGGGAAACACGGCGGAGGAAGCATATCTAATGTCTAAAGCCTGCATTGAAGGTGGCTTGGATAATATTGAGCTTACATTTACGACGCCGGATGCGGATCAGGTCATTCGAAGATTGAGAGACGAATTTAAAGATCGGGCAGTGATTGGTGCAGGAACGGTATTGGAGTCACTGACGGCGAGAATTGCTATTCTGGCCGGAGCAGAGTTTGTCGTGAGTCCTTCTTTTGAAGAAGAAACAGCGAAGCTGTGCAATTTGTATGCGATTCCTTATATGCCCGGCTGTATGACGCTAAATGAGATCAAGGAAGCCATGAAATTGGGTAGCGATGTCGTGAAGTTGTTCCCAGGAAGTGCGATGGGGGCGGACTTTGTTAAGGCCGTCAGAGGTCCAATGCCTCATGTACAGATTATGCCAACTGGTGGCGTTGATCTGGACAATATGGAAACCTGGCTGCGTAACGGATGTGTAGCCGTGGGAATTGGGGGTAATTTGACGGCTCCAGCCAAAGAGGGTCGCTACGACTTGATCACAGAAAATGCAGCACGTTATGTAGCTAAGTATAAGGAAGTACGCGCAGCGCTGTAGGCTTCAGGAATTATAGGTTTTTATACTAATTTGTGATGGAGGCGTAGGCATGGGTCTGGACAATTTTTCATTGGATTTTTTCAGTCTGAAAGGTAAAACGGCAATTGTAACAGGAGGCAACAGTGGTTTGGGTCAAGGGTATTCCGTAGCTTTGGCCAAAGCGGGCGCAGACCTGTTCATTGTAGCTAACAATGATGATTATGAAGAAACAAGACGTCTGGTCGAACCTACAGGTGTGAAGGTTGTCTTTCATGAGGCGGATCTGACGAATAAAGCATCTATTAAGAAGATTGTAGAAGAATGCGTCAAGGAATTCGGCAAGATTGATATCCTCGTAAACAATGCAGGTACGATTCGTCGCGCCCCTCTGCTGGAGTATAAAGATGAGGATTGGGACGCTGTCATGGAGATCAATCTGAATGCCGTATATCATCTGAGCCAGGAAGTGGCAAAGGTGATGGTAGAGCAAAAAAGCGGGAAGATTATCAATGTCGCTTCTATGCTTGCTTTTCAGGGTGGCAAATTCGTTCCGCCATATACAGCGAGCAAGCATGCGGTAGCTGGTTTGACCAAGGCATTTGCGAACGAGCTGGCGGTTCATAACGTTCAGATTAATGCGATTGCGCCGGGTTATATTGCTACGGCAAACACGGCTCCAATCCGTGCGGATGAAAGTCGCAATCAAGAAATCTTGTCGCGTATTCCTGCGGGTCGTTGGGGCGATCCGTCTGATTTGATGGGAGTTGTGGTTTTCCTCGCCAGTCAGGGTTCCGACTACATGAACGGTCATATCTTGGCGGTGGACGGCGGCTGGTTGGTACGTTAAGCAGCGCTGGTCGCATCGAGGTTTATGAACTGAAAGCTGCCTCAAAAGGAAACTATCCTTTCAGGCAGCTTTTATTTTTTCAATGAAGCTATATGGTGAACTTGAAGACTTGGGGCGCTGTGTCGATCCGTCCTATGCATATGGCACGAATGCCTTTATAATTTAATGAGATAAAAATTGCTAGGCTCCAGCCGTACACTTGGTTGGAGCCTTTGAGCATAACACAGATGGATTGGAGAATGGAGAGATGAGTTCACAGCAACACCAACGAGCTTTGGTATACAAATCTTTGTGGCATGCCGGTCCTTGGGTGCTTGCCGTAGGGATCATTCTGGTAGGTGCCAATCTGCGCGCCTCGATTACCTCGGTAGGACCTCTTATCGGTTTGATTAAGGATTCTTTGCATATTTCGAATACACTGAGTGGTCTATTAACGACATTGCCGCTGCTGGCTTTTGCCCTGTTGTCGCCCTTTGTAGCCAAACTGTCGCGCCGCTTTGGGTCGTCTCTTATTATTTTTGCAGCCTTGCTGCTGTTGACCGCAGGTATTGTGGTGCGCTCAACGCTGGGGGTGACCGCATTATTTATCGGGACCGCCATGCTGGGACTGGCTATTGCCGTGTGTAATGTGTTGCTGCCCAGTCTGATCAAAGAGGAGTTTCCTCGCAACAGCGGACTAATGACTGGCGTATACTCAGTATCCATGAATGTGGTCGCAGCAACCGCATCTGGCCTGAGTATACCGCTGGCTATAAATGGAGGTATGGGCTGGCGAGGTGCTTTGGGAGTATGGGGGATTGTGGGTGTCGTAGGTATTTTACTCTGGGTGCCCCAGCTCCTTAAGGCACGCAAAACAGCCAATAAAGCGGCAGTGTCTGCCCGAACCGTGAATGTATATACATCGTCTTTGGCTTGGAAGGTGACGCTGTTTATGGGGCTGCAATCTGCTCTGTTCTATGTTCCTGCCGCCTGGTTTCCAGAAATGATGAGCGGACAGGGAATGGATTCAGAGACTGCGGGATGGATGCTGTCCGTCCTGCAGTTTTCGCAAATGCCATTTACTTTTATTGTGCCTATTTGGGCGGCACGGGTGAAGGATCAGCGGGTATTGGTTCTGATTATGGCTGCGCTGTATTTTATCGGTCTGGGTGGATTTCTGCTTGGAGCTACACAGTGGAGTGTGATTTGGGTCATTTGTATCGGTATAGCGGGTGGTTTTGCTTTTCCGTTAGTGATGATGTTCTTTAATTTGCGGACGCGGACACCGCAGCAGGCAGCAGAACTGTCTGGTATGGCGCAATCCTTTGGTTATTTGCTAGCAGCGACCGGGCCGACACTATTCGGTTATTTGCATGATGCGACACATGGCTGGACAATTCCGCTGCTGCTGCTCTTGTGCCTGAGTGTTCTGCTTATGTTTATAGGGCTGGGTGCAGCCAAGAAACGATATGTCGGAGGCGAGGTGGATGATCAGACTGCAATTTGATGCAGATGGTTACAGTGTGATCTGTAGTGCAGGTCGTGTTATGTTGTTGGCTAAAGAGTTTGCGCTGTTGCGCTTTCTATACGATAACCGGAATCAGGTGTTCACCCGGGAACAACTGCTGGATCGTGTGTGGCCGCTGGAGTATCCGGTGGAGCGTACGGTGGATGATCATATCTACAGATTGCGCAAAAAACTTAAATCATGGGATGTGCTCCGTATTCATACGGTCAGAGGGTATGGCTACAGCTTGACCTTGACTGACGTGCAGCCACAGAATCATCCGTCCTTGCACGATCAGGAGGTGCAGGACGCCGTACATGGACTATTCCGGAAATACCAGCTGTTGGGGCAGGGGAATTCCATTGTAGCGCTTGCTGCCCAGCAGGAGCAGATGGGTTTTGAATTGTCTGTCTTTTATCAAATGTATACCCGTTTTGTACAGGCGGATGTGTCCTGGTTCTTGGAGCGGGAGGACTTTACACGCGCAGACCGATTGTATTGGATGCTGCTGCTATATATGTGCACAGCAGGGGTGACGGATGAGGGGCTTGCTCTATGCGAGTGTGCGCTTTCCAGCAGGCTGCTGTCCAGTGATCAGGAACGGGAATTACGCATTCTCAACATCCTGGAGGCTTATGTGGAAAATGGAAAACCTGAACGCGCACAGGAAGGTCTACCACTGACCTTGATGGTCATGGAGCGGGATGATCTTGATAAATTTGTGATGCCTGTTGCACTGATGGAGATGTACATGCATCTGGCTTCCAATCATATGGAAAAGGCTGCGGAACTGTCTGATCGTCTGGAAGGCATGCTGTCGGAGGCTCCGTATTTGCGCGAACTGGGCCGTTATCGCATGATGCGCGGACTTATGCTTTTACGTACTGGAGATGTGGGCAACGCCGAGCGGCTCATGGATGAAGGGCTGGACACCCTTGATATGGCTAAACAGGAATTGCTAAAAATCAAGGCGGTCTGCCAAATCCGCAGTTTTTTGAAGCTTTGCGGCTCCTATCCCACGCTGGAAGAGAAATATGCGGCTCAATATGATCGGCTTGACCGGGATAACAGTTTAACACTGCATCGTCCAGCGCTAAGGCGCTGGTTGGAACAAACACTTTCTGTTGTCTGATGTTTTTAGCTGTCTGATTTTCCTCTGATATAGACCCGCTAGAATGTTCTTATTGCTAAAGAAGCTGAAAATGAGAGCAGGGTGAGTAGATAATGAAGGAAAAGAAAGAACTGCAATCCACGCCTAGCATTTGGCGCAATGGCCGTTTTCGGCGGATGTTTGCGGCGCACACGGCTGCTTCCTTTGGCGATTGGTTTGATGCTATCGCCATTCAGGTGCTTGTTGCCTATCGCTGGGAAGCTGATCCTATGATGATTGCACTGATTCCGGTAGTGATGGCGCTACCGGGTCTGCTGCTGGGTTCCATCGCGGGCACGTTAGCCGACCGGGTACACAAAGCCCGGCTGATGATCGTCTGCGATGCAGCTATTGCCTTATTGACGCTGGCCATTCTCGCCGTCCCGGGTCCGGTGTGGCTGCTGCCTTTGCTCGGTCTGCGCGCGGCGGCTGGCGTATTCCAAATGCCTTCACAGCAAGGCTTGACCCGCACGGTAGTCGCCAGCGACGACCTATTTCGGGCGACCTCGCTGAATGGGTTGGTCAATCAGGCCTCCAAAGTGGCAGGGCCATTACTGGGCGCTATGACCTTGACTGTGTTGTCCCCCCAGGCATGCATTATTCTCAATGCATTGCTGCGTCTCTGTTCCGGCCTGCTGCTGTGGCCGCTACGCGGAATCGGTCCGGCGCTGGTCAGCGCAGACCAACAAGCTGTTGCAGCCGAGCAGCAAGAAAAGTCGGCTGCGCATACAGCAGCACCTGAGGCTGATGAAGCCAAAATGCGGGAGGAGCATGTCCGCGCATCTCGTTTTTTCAACCAATGGCGTGAGGGCTGGGCGTTCTTATGGTGCAGTCGAATGCTTTTGCATACGCTCATATTCGGACTTTTCGGCTTAATCGCCATTCTCATGATCGACTACCAGTTCCCTACATTGCTGCGAGTGCTCGCTCCGGGTAATGAATCGCTGCTTGGCTGGCTGGTTTCAGCCATTGGGGCTGGCGCCGTCGGCTGTATGCTTGTGCTTAATCGCTTGAATCGCATAAGCGCAGGCTGGGGGCTCGGTGGTGGATATGTGCTGGTTGGCGGAGCTATTGCTGCTTTAGGCTGGGCGCAACCCGGAACTGGATTGCCCGTACTGCTTATGATCGGGGCTGTGCTGGGCGTGGGCAACGGCCTGTACATTATCACCCAGAACTATATATTACAAGCCAAAACCCCTGCTGATATGGTAGGACGCGTCTTTGGTATCCAAAGTACCGTGATTGGAGCAATCATGGTCGTTTCACCGCTTGCCGGAGGAGTATTGATCCGAATAGCAGGGGCGGGCACGGCTTTTGTCTGGATCGGGATGACTGTTGGAATCCTGGGTTTGACGGGACTGCTGCTTCAATCCGTGATTTGGCGTGAGTCCCTCGCTGATTCTAGCCTGACTACGGAGCAAAATGCAGACCTTGCGTAGTCGATCTTGCGCAATAATTTGCTTCGATTTTCGTCATTTATATTTTTAGCATGGGAGAGATCATGATGACTCAACGAACTTCAGTCTCAGAGCCTGTGGCACGGTTACTTGAAGGATCACGGGTATACTTGCGTCCCGTTAACGTAGAGGACACCGAGCTATACTATAATACATTGTTCGATCAGGATGTGCGGCGGCTGACAGGCACACAACGCAGCTTTACCAAGGATCAAATTGCCCGTTATATTGAAGCTAAAGGACAGGATGCCTCAAGCCTGCTTCTGTTGATTGCGCTTCGCGAAGATGATCGTGTCATTGGGGATATAGCCCTGCAGGATATGGACAGCTTGAACCGCAGCGCCAACATCCGTATTGCAATCAATGAGCAGGGAAATCAGGGGAAAGGCTACGGCACCGAAGCGCTTGTACTCATGCTGGGTTACGGATTCGGTATCTGTAATCTGCATCGGATTGAGCTGAATGTATTTGATTTTAATGAACGTGCCATTCGTTGCTATGAAAAAGTAGGCTTTCAGCGTGAAGGTGTACAACGGGATGCTTTATTCTACAATTATGAATACCATGATTCGATTCTGATGGGTATGCTGGACCACGAATACCGCGACCGCTATGTGAAAAAAGCAGAAAATTGATTCAGCACGTTTACACAGGTTCACAGAAGAGATACAATTAAAAGATAAAGTTGCTTGTTTGCGCAAGTATGTAGAACCGACAACATCAAATGAATATATGAATTACCGGAGGAGCCTGTCACCAAGGCTCCTTTATGTCTTTTTTAGGGGAACCTGTGCTGTATCTCGGGTTCCCCTTTTTATTTTGCAAGTTGTCCGTTAAGGTCAGACACATATTTTGCACGTTTGTTTAGCATTTTATGATTCAGGATTTTGCAAAATTCGATTCCAGTCGCTCCAAAGTGCAATATATAGACGAACTAAACCATTTCGGTCTATATCTTGTTCATTGGAAGTCGCTTATGGGATTTTTGCAAAATCCTCGATTATCAGTTTTATTCAATATTGTGGGTTATGCGCAGATGAGTTCAAGGATTAAATAAAAGGAGGTTATCAGTCTATGCAATTTATACTATATCTTCTGCTGATTCTACTGTTCACAAAAGTCGCGGGTCATTTGTCTGTCAAGCTCGGTCAACCAGCGGTGTTGGGAAAGCTGATCGCAGGAATTGTGCTGGGCCCAGCCGTATTAGGATGGGTTCAGAATGATTCGCTGATTCATAATATGTCTGAAATCGGAGTGCTGCTGCTGATGTTCATTGCTGGACTGGAGACGGACCTGGATCAACTTCGACGTAACTGGAAGCCTGCGGTAGCTGTGGCGGTTGGAGGTATTATTTTACCGCTAATTTGCGGTTTTGGTGTAGGGGAAGCCTTTGGATTCTCGGTGCATGAGGGCTGGTTTCTAGGAATTATTCTGAGTGCTACCTCTGTAAGCATTACGGTACAGGTACTCAAGGATATGAATAAGCTGAATACCCGGGAAGGCTCGACCATTTTGGGTGCGGCAGTGCTGGATGATGTGCTTGTCGTGGTGCTACTAGCGGTAGTAATGAGTATATTCGGTATGGGTGGAGAAACTTCGCTGGGGCTTCTTGTTGGCAAAAAGCTAGTTTTCTTCGTGGTAGCTATTCTGGGGGGCTGGTTCGTTGTTCCATGGATTATGAAAATACTTGCTCCACTCAAGGTGACTGAAGCAGTCATCACGACCGCGTTGATTATTTGCTTTGGGTTTGCGTATTTTGCGGATATATTGGGGATGGCAGGGATTATCGGGGCTTTTGCTGCCGGGATTGCCATTGCACAAACCAGCTTTAAGCACGTCGTAGAAGAAAAGGTGGAGCCCATCGCTTATTCCATCTTTGTTCCTGTATTTTTTGTAAGCATTGGATTAAATGTATCTTTTGAAGGAGTGGGTCAGCAACTTGGATTTGTTGTTATTTTGACACTGGTAGCGTTGGTGACGAAGTTAGTGGGAGGCGGTATCGGCGCGCGGCTGACGGGTTTTAATAACCTTTCTTCGCTCGCGATTGGCTCCGGTATGATATCACGTGGCGAGGTCGCACTTATTATCGCAGCTACCGGATTGCAAACGGGTCTGCTGGCACAGCAATACTTTACATCCGTGATCATTGCTGTCATTTTGACGACTTTGGCTGCACCTCCGATTCTTAAGCTATGTTTTAGCGATAGGAAGTCTTTAAACCAGATAGAGAAGTAAGAGACTGGTACTAACAAGCCATACCAAAAGACCCTTCGGATTCATATTTCCATGCAGCATGGGAAAGTGAGCGAAGGGTCTCTGCTAAGGTGCAGGAATTAGGACTCGGACACCACAGTGAAACGTTGGTTCAGATGTTGCGGTTTTTCGATTTCGTCTACTACGGCAACCGCATAATCCTCATAGCTGACATAGCTTGCACCTTTGGAATTAACCAACAGCGTGTCTTTTCCCACTTGGTAAGAGCCTGTACGTTTACCCAGAGCAAACTCCGCAGAAGGACTAATGAAAGTCCAGTTCAGGTCGCTGGTACCACGCAAAATTTCCAGGTTTTTTCCTTGGTTATTTGCTGTTGGATATACGAAATCAGGGAAGCCAGGAGCATCTTTTACCAAAAGTGTTTGGGATTCGTCAGTGAACAAGCTGCCTGCACCACCTACGACAATCAGGCGAGTACCGGATACATTACGGAGGGCTTCAATTAGTACGTTACCTGCATCGACATGCAAATGCTCTTGTCCGAGTGGAGCGGCAAATGCATTAACGACTACGTCAAAACCTTTCAGATCATCTATTTTCAGATCAAAAACGTCTTTTTGTACTACAGTAGCACGACTTTCTGTTACTTTAGCCGAGTCACGGACGATGGCGGTTACTTCATGCCCTCTGTCTAATGCTTCTTTTACGATATTACTTCCTGCTTTACCGGTTGCACCAATAACTGCAATTTTCATAATAGATAGCCTCCTATAAATATGATGTGGATGATTCATTCGTTTGATCGTAAGTGTACTCAGTGCATTTACGAACTTTAATATGTAACTATTATAGTTACAATATAAAATAAAAGTCAAGCTCTTCTGTTGGGCAAACTAAAGTCCTCCGATTGGAAAGAGAGGAACTCGTTTAAATATATAAGGTGAAACTAAATGAGCAAACTTAGCCATATTGGATATATGTAGACTACAGATAAGAAAGGAAGAGTGAACCGATATGAGTAAAAAAGTACAGCTTGAACCCGCAGCACAGAAATTTGCAGACGATAATGCCAAGCCTCCGTTTCTATATGATTTGGGTCCTGAAAAAGGACGTGAAACGGTCAATGAGGTTCAATCCGGTCCAGTAGACAAACCTGCCGCAGATTTAGAAGATCTAACTATTCCAGGTGGGCCTGGCGGCGAGGTGAAGGTCAGAATTGTTCGCCCACAACAAGTGACAAGCGATCTCCCGGTCATTGTATATATTCATGGAGCAGGCTGGGTATTCGGTAATGCCCATACGCATGATCGTCTGATTCGTGAATTGGCAGTCGGCTCACAGGCAGCAGTTGTATTCCCAGAATACAGCTTGTCACCAGAAGCTAAATATCCGACGGCAATTGAGGAAATTTACGCGGTCGTTCAATGGGTGGCACAGCATGGTCGTGAGCATGGACTGAAGCCTGATACGCTGACGATAGCCGGAGACAGTGTCGGCGGTAACATGACCGCGGCCGTAACGCTGCTGGCCAAAGAACGCAGTGGTCCTTCCATCAGGCAGCAGTTGTTATTTTATCCGGTGACGGACGCTTCCTTTGACACGGAGTCGTACCAGGAGTTCGCCACAGGATATTTCCTGAGCCGCGAAGGAATGCAATGGTTCTGGGATCAATATACGACGGATCCCAACGAACGAGCGCAGATCACGGCGTCCCCGTTACGTGCCACCACAGAACAGCTCAAAGGGCTACCGCGTGCGCTGGTCATTACAGGCGAGGCCGATGTGCTGCGCGATGAAGGTGAGGCTTATGCGAATAAGCTGCGTGAAGCGGGGGTAGATGTGACCGCTGCACGTTTTCAGGGCATCATACACGACTTTGTGATGCTGAACCCATTGTCGGAAACCACGGCCAAGCGCGGTGCGATCATGCTCGCTACCTCATGGCTGCGCCAAGGGTTTGAAGGCTAGTACACTATAGAGCATTTTAAGGGTGCCGTCGTGTGATTTGATCTAGTTTTTTGAACGATTAGGCTGTCTTCTTCCTGCTAACATCTATTGCAGGGAAGGCGGCCTTTATACATATCTGCAATGAGACCGCTTCACCTTCGTCGAACAGAGTGATAATATAAAATTTGAACGAGTTTGACCGACATTCAGCTTTAAGGGGGGGTTCCATGCCATTTCAGGGACAACGCATTTTACCTGCAGCTAAGCATATGAAGCAGCTGGAGGGTATTTTGGACAGCTCTTATGAGTATGCGGTTTTTCTGGATACGCATGTAGCGCAGCTGCGCAACCTGTACCAGATGGCTAGGAGTCGCAACAAGCAAATGCTTCTGCATGCCGACTTGGTGCAAGGCTTGAAGAATGACGAGTATGCGGCTGAATATTTGTGTCAGGAAATTAAGCCGTTTGGGATTATTTCGACCCGATCCGGGGTGATTGCAACCGCTAAAAAGAAGGGGATTCTTGCTGTACAGCGCGTGTTCCTGCTCGATACGATTGCGCTGGAAAAAAGCTACACGCTGGTGGGAAAAACACGACCTGATTATATTGAGGTGCTGCCCGGTGTTGTTCCACCGATGATTAAGGAAGTTAGCGAACGCACAGGCATTCCTATTCTGGCGGGCGGACTTATTCGCACCCCAGAGGATGTGGAAGCGGCGTTGGCTGCGGGAGCTACAGCAGTTACGACCTCCAATAAACAACTGTTCGAGCATTATAAGCAATAGCTTTTATTTGAATCAAGTGGGTAACAATACATCCTGTGCGTTCATTGCGTGTAGATGGAGGCGCAGTGATGAACGAGTTCCTGATGCAGTTCCAGAGCGATATTCTCGATCTGCCTGTAGAACGACCTGCTGTGAACGAGACAACTGCACTCGGTGCGGCGTATTTAGCGGGACTGGCAGTCGGGTTTTGGAGCAGTCTGGATGAAGTCCGGGGATATGCGCAGAGTGATCATACCTTTACTCCGTCCATGAGTGAGGACATGCGAACTGAGCTTTATGGTGGCTGGAAAAAGGCAGTTCATGCCGCAATGGCGTTCAAGTAGAGACGGTTTTGCGATAGAAGGGAGCCATCTGGCAACAGGCAGATTTCCCTTTTCATAGCGTACCGTGTGTGCTACGATATAGATAAGTTAATACTCGTCAGGAGACTTGGAGAGACCATGAACCGCTCGGCATCCGCCGCAGCGATGTTCGTGGTCTTTTTTTGTACCTTATGATGATTCGGTTGGCAGATTGCATCGTGGATATATACAAAGCTGGAGGGATAAATGATGGGAGAACAGGGATTTGCTGCGCAGGAGAGAACCGCTGTTTTGGAACGTATGGGACATGAGCATTTTGATATTTTAATCATTGGCGGCGGCATTACAGGGGCGGGTATTGCGCTGGATGCGGCGGATCGTGGTTTGAAGACGGCACTGGTGGAGATGCAGGATTTTGCAGCAGGTACGTCCAGCCGCTCGACCAAGCTAGTGCATGGTGGTCTTCGTTATTTGAAGCAGTTTGAAGTTAAAATGGTAGCCGAGGTCGGGAAGGAACGGGCAATCGTATTCGAAAATGGTCCACATGTGACCATACCGGAGCGTATGCTGCTTCCTTTTCACAAGGGCGGCACGTTTAACGCATTCACCACCTCTGTCGGGCTGCTGGTATATGATTTCCTTGCTGGTGTTAAGCGTAGTGAGCGCCGTCGTATGCTGGACATCCAGGCTACGCTAGAGCGCGAGCCTTTGCTGAAGCGTGAGGGACTGAAGGGAAGCGGCAGCTATGTGGAGTACCGCACAGATGACGCTCGCCTGACGATTGAGGTCATGAAGGAAGCTGTTACACGAGGGGCGCTGGCGGTGAACTATGCCAAGGCTGACAAGCTGCTGTATGACGAAGGACGAATAAGCGGTGCAAGCGTAACGGACCGGGTAACGGGAAAGCCATACGAAATTCGAGCTTCGCTGGTTATTAATGCAGCCGGACCATGGGTAGACACGTTGCGGGAAATGGATCGCTCCAAAGAAGGAAAGGTGCTTCGCCTGACGAAAGGTATTCACCTGGTGTTCGATGCTGAGCGCTTTCCGCTCAAACAGGCAGTGTACTTCGATACACCGGATGGACGCATGGTATTTGCCATCCCACGTGATGGAAAAACCTATGCAGGCACGACCGACACGGTGTATGAGGGGGATACGGCGCATCCCCGGATGACCGCCGAAGATCGGGCCTATGTGCTTCAAGCGATCAACGGAATGTTCCCAGATGTAAAGCTGACTGTTACGGATGTAGAATCCAGTTGGGCAGGGGTACGGCCGCTCATTTATGAAGACGGTAAAAGCCCTTCGGAAATTTCACGTAAGGACGAAATTTGGGAATCCCGTTCAGGTCTGATCACGATTGCAGGCGGCAAGCTGACGGGCTACCGGAAAATGTCCGAACTCGTCGTGGATCGTGCGGTACGGGAGCTGGGGCGCTTGCATGGGCAGAGCTTCCGGGCATGCCGCACCAGACATATCCCGATTTCGGGTGGCAGCGTAGGAGGCTCAGCGGGCTGGGACGCGTACGTAGGTAAGCAAACCCTAGCAGGTGTTGCGCTCGGCCTATCGCCGGATATAGCTAAAGCATGGGCTACCCGCTATGGCTCCAACACAGAGCGATTGTTCGACATAGCGGCACAGAGCATGAAGGAGGCTACCGAGCAGGAAGCGGCGCTGCCTGTGGAAGTGCGTGTCCCGCTCCTGTATGCGTTGGAACAGGAAATGACAGTGACACCGTCTGATTTTTTTATACGCCGAACCGGGGCGCTGTTCTTCCAGATTGACGAGGTGAAGCGTTGGAGACAGCCCGCCATCGCATGGATGTCTGAACGTGCAGGCTGGAGCGCCGCGCAAGAACGACAATATACGGCTGAGCTGGATGCTTACCTGTATGAAGCTGTAACGCCTGTAGAGGCAGAGGTGAAACCCGGTGACGTTAAAGCTATTTGAGGCCGCGAGGGATATATATCCTTGAGCCATCCATTGCTTTGAAACTTTGACTGAAAGCAAAAAAAAGCAGCGATTCTTCATAACAAGAGAATCGCTGCTTTTTTGTATACAGATTGCTTACAGCATCAAGTGGAACAGGAACGGGGCAGCCGCCAAGGTAAAGAGAGCGGCGAGCACCATCGAGATGCTGGATATCGTCCCCGTCAGCGAACTGAACTCGAATGCTTTGGAAGTGCCTGTACCATGAGCACCGGTACCGAGCAGCACCCCACGTGAGACTTCATTTTCGATACGGAACAGCTTTACAATCATCGGACCGATAATAAGACCGCTCAATCCGGTCAGAATAACGAATACAGCCGTGACCGTCGGATTGCCGCCAATCGTTTGCGATACATTCATCGCAATGGGCGTCGTAATGGAGCGAGGAATCAGGCTGCTCAGCAGCGAAGAATTCAGGTGCATCCACTTAGCAAGCGCCATGGAGGACAACACGGCTACAACAGACCCAGACAGCACGCTAAGCACGATTTGGGTCGCGTGTTTTTTTAACACAGGGAAATATCGGTACAAAGGGACAGCAAATGCAATCGTAGCTGGCTGTAGCAGCATGGACAGCAAGTGAGCGCCCGAATTATAAGAACGGTAGTTCACACCCGTCAGCGTCAAAATCAAAATGATAACAATAGGTGTAATGAGCAATGGAGACAAATACACCTTAGGTAGTGTGCGGTACATGCGTTTGGCCATCCAGTAAATAGCGAGTGTCAATACAATACATAGAAGACCGGTCATGATGATTTATGCTCCTTTCGTTTACCAAGCAGACTAGCGACCATACCTGTGCAGGCCATCACCAGAAAGGTGCCGAGCAACACGACCAGCATAATGCTCATACCATCGTGTTCCAGCATCGGCCAATAATTCATAACGCCGACAGCGGAGGGGATAAAGAATAATAGCAGCTCGGCCAGCAACCAATTTGCGCCAACTTCAATCCAGCTTAGCCGGACCAAGCCGGTTTGCAGCAGAATAAAAAGGATCAGCATACCAATGATACTACCGGGTACAGGCAGGTGGAGCCAGGAGACTACCGCGTTCAGGATGAGCGAAAAGGCCATCAGGACGGCGATCTGGAGGACACCGCGTATGAAGCTTTTCATATATAATGGCTCCTATCTTTGAGATCGGTTATTTTCAAACTGTAATGAAATTTTACATCACAAGCTTTCATGAGTAAAATGCATATAAAGAATGTAATCTATTCCGTTTGTCTATGGGAGAAGGTGTAGCTTTGGATATCCGACATTTACAATATTTTTTGGAAGTCGCGCGGTTGCGTAGCTTTACAAAGGCAGCCCAGAGCATGTTTATTACCCAGCCGACGATCAGTAAGACGATTAAAAGTCTGGAAGATGAACTGGGGGTCGCTTTGTTCGACCGAATTGGCAAAAGAATCGAACTGACGGACGCGGGAAAGGTAATTGAGCTTCAAGCACAAGCGATTGTAAAGTCCTTTCAGAGCCTGTCCTCGGAGCTGAGTGATTTGATGAACCTGAAAAAGGGACATATCCGTATTGGCCTGCCCCCTATGGTCGGATCGAGCTTTTTCCCGCGTGTCATTGGAGAATTCCATAAGGCATATCCTGATGTGACTATTCAATTATTTGAGGACGGAGCGAAGAAAGTGGAACAGGACGTAGAAGCCGGGGCACTGGATATCGGGGTGATTGTGCTGCCTGCGGTTGGAGATATGTTTGAGACATTTCTGTTTGTGGAGGAAAAGCTGAATTTGCTCGTTCATCCTACGCATGCATTGGCAGAGTGCAAGGAGGTACCGTTATCTGCGTTGGCGGAGGAGGCGTTTGTACTGTTCCGTGAGGATTTTACGCTGCATGACCGTATCATTGCCGAATGTGTCCGTGCTGGCTTTCAGCCGCGTGTAGTCTACGAAAGCTCACAATGGGATCTGATTAGCGAAATGGTTGCTGCAAACCTGGGAGTAGCGCTGTTGCCGGAGGCCATTTGCCGAGATCTGGATTCCGAGCGCTTGCGTGTTCTTCCATTGGTGGACCCCGTCATTCCTTGGCATTTGGGGATGATCTGGCGGAACGATCGTTATCTGTCCTTTGCCGCCAGAGAATGGATATCGTTCACACAACAATTGTTGAGGACGGAATATGGCGGAAAATAGTAAGTCAACGAGAAGGTGAGTACGATGCAGATGTGTACCGAAGGAGGACGAATACTGCTTACATCATAAAAAAGCTGCCCTGAGGGGCAGCGATGTAGCTTGCTTCTATGAGTGTGTTTGGTTTATTGCACGCTTGGTGTGAAGGTACTTGTCCATAATACGGTCAAGTCTGGAGGATTTGTCCAATACACGTTCATCTTTTAATCCGTGTAAGTCAGCCATGCGATTCAGTTCACGGCGTTCTTTTTCCATGAGTTTTTCCAATTGTTCGAGGTTCACAAAGCCCACCCCCCATGTCGATTGTAAGGCATGTCTCCACTAGCGGCAGCAGTTTTTTTGATAACGATGTTATTTCCATTTTACCACTTTTTATTAACAATAATCCAGCTTTCCTGACATTTAGCGACTAATATTTATGGTTTTGCCAGTTTCACCTGATTGCGTCCTGAACGTTTAGCTTCATATAATGCCTCATCTGACTTTTCCAGTAAGTGCCTCGATGCAATGACAGGTGAACTGCCTGCTCCGATGGATACGGTTAGCGAGATCGAGATTCCGTCATTCAAAAGAAAACGTTCATTTTCCACAGCTTTCCGAATCTTTTCGGCAAAGCTTGCTGCTTTCTGACTATCACAATTTCCAATCAGAATGGCAAATTCCTCTCCGCCCTTACGGGAGGGGTACGCCCTCGTTGTAGATTCCCGGGTTAACAGCATTCCCAATTGGCTTAAGACGGTATCTCCGTTCAAATGACCATACGTATCATTAATATTTTTAAAGTGGTCAATATCCAGCATCACGAGTCCAAAGGGTTGTTTTGTAGTCTTGGAAGTATGAAAGACCTCTTCGAATAGCGCATCGAAAGCACGCGGACTGTAGAGTCCGGTTAAATGATCCCGATTTGCAGCCTCTTCCAGCAGATGAACAGCCCGTTCTGTTTTTTTGATATGGGACATCATAAAATAAGTGAATAGGCCGCCAAGTAACTTAAAGGTTGTGATTATTATCATAGATTCATTATCAGGAGGATTAGCCACATAGAAAGTAGATAATAGCGACACTATAGCAGCTCCAAGCACGGCCGACATCCACTTGCGGAGTGTTAGGCTTTTTTCTCGAATAAAGATAAGTGAAATGCCCAATGTCATGAAGCAATTGACGGTAGCAGTCAGAGAGACATCTGTCCAACCACCTGTGATGTAAATACGGTACAGGCTAATGATTAGGGTGGTCAGCAGACCGGATACCGATCCTCCCATATAAACAGATATGATAATCGCCAATTGGCGCAGATCGACTACAAAGTGCCCACGGATCCATAAACCGGTCATCATTAACAGAATGCCAAACAGACCCAGCATTAAACCGTTCATTACCCGAAAAATGAATACATGGTTTTCTAGGTAACGTTCATATTTCCGGGAAAATAAATTTCCAAAGAATAAGAAGCTCGTTAATAGCGCAAAATTGTTAATTAATTCTTTTAACATATCCCTATCCTTTATGCTGTAATGAGAGTTGTAGTATCGTTGGGAATAAAGCAGAAGGCCTCGTTTCTATATTTCGGTAAAAAGTAGGCATGAGTGAATACCAATCGACCACAAACGATTCTTATGTCCCTTACGTTTCGTTTATCTACGTGGTACAGTGAGAGGACTATGACCGGAACGGGTGATCGTATGAAGGAACCAATTCACATATCGGTGCGTCCACTTGTGGAATATGTACATCGGAGCGGCAGCATTCATAGCGGCTTTCGCTCGAATAGCAGTATGCTCGAAGGAACTCGCGTCCATCAGGTTATCCAGAAAGGTTACAAGGAGCATGACCGCAAAGAGGTACATTTACGTACAGAAATTTCGTATAAGGACGAATTGTTTATCATTGAAGGCCGCTGTGACGGACTGATTGAGCTGGATGGCGTATGGACGGTTGATGAAATTAAATCGATCTCTTTGCCCCTCGAAGATATTCAGGGTGACGGTCAACCCGTACACTGGGCACAAGCATTTCTGTATGCCTATATGATTGCTCGTGAGGAACAACAGCATTCCATGCAGGTCCAGCTTACTTACGTACAGGCACACAGTGAAGACATTCGCCGATTCAGACGAGAATTATCCTTTACTGAGTTGGAAGCCTTCGCACAGGAGATGATTGCTGGTTATGCACCGTATGCATTCCTGCTAAGAGCACATGCGGAAAAGCGGGATGCCAGCATTGCTATGTTGAACTTTCCCTTTGATACGTATCGTTCGGGTCAGCGAACTCTCGCGGGTTCGGTGTACAAGACGATTGCCGAAGGGGTTAACCTGTTTGCCAAAGCGCCTACAGGTATTGGTAAAACGGTATCCACCTTGTTTCCTGCGATCAAGGCTATCGGTGAGGGGCAGGTTAAGCGAGTATACTATGTAACGGCTCGTACCACCACTCGGGCAGCAGCCGAAGAAGCTTACGCCAGAATGCAGGGCCAAGGGCTGCACATGCATGTGGTGACTTTGACTGCGAAGGATAAAATTTGCTTTAAGGATGAAAATGATTGTGATGCTGGATCATGCAGCATGTGCGAGGGCTATTACGACCGGATCAACGGTGCGATATCCGATATTTTGGCGAATGAGACGTTAATGACCCGAGCGGTGATTGAGCATTATGCGCGCAAGCATAAGGTATGTCCCTTTGAATTTTCGCTGGATGTGGCGTATGCCTCGGATGGTATAATCAGTGATTATAATTATGTTTTCGATCCACGGATTTCTTTGAAAAGATTGCTGGAGGAGCACAAGCGAAAAGGTGTTGTACTGGTGGATGAGGCGCATAATCTGGTAGAACGCGGCCGGGACATGTTTTCGGCGGAAATTTTGAAATCTTCTTTTTTAGAACTGAAACGAGAATTTAAGTTGCTAAGTCCAGAGATTGCTGCGGCTGCGAGTGCAGTGAACGCACATATGATTACGCTGCGCAAGCAATATGCAGATACAGGAAAAGCAGTGGAGACAGCAGCACCGCAAGAGGTGCTGGAGCTGTTGGCGCCTTTTGTAGAAGCAGCTGAACGTGAACTGGTGACGGGGGACAGTACAAGCCACGTAAGCGGTGAGGGTACGGCTTATGCATTGCTTCTAGATACGTATTTTACCGCTCAGAATATGCTGCGAATTGCTGCTTTATATGATGAACGGTACGTTACTTATGTGGAAGCGGGGCGCAGTGAAGTGAGGGTCAAGCTGTTCTGCCTCGATCCTTCTCACTTGCTGGGACAAGCTATTAAGGGCTACCGCTCAGCCATTTATTTTTCCGCAACGTTGACACCGCTTGCTTATTACCGGGACATGCTCGGAGCAAACGAGGAAGATTATACGTTACAGGTTCCTTCACCCTTCCATCAGGAGCAGTGGGATGTACGTCTGCTGCCGCTCTCCATCCGTTATCGGGATCGTGAGCGTTCCAAAGGGGCGATTGCGGATATGCTGGCTGCATTGGTTGTGGAACGGAAAGGAAATATCCTTGTATTTTTCCCGTCCTATCCATATCTGCGTGAGGTATATGAGGAGTTCATGCTTCGGGACGTGTCCGCAAATACGTTGGTACAAAGTCCGGGGATGACCGAACCAGAGCGGGATCGATTTCTAGAGGCTTTCCAGCCTGGGCAAGAGCACACCTTGCTTGGCTTTGCCGTACTGGGTGGTGTGTTTGCTGAAGGTGTCGATTTACCTGGGGATCGCTTAAATGGGGTAGTGGTCGTCGGCGTCGGCTTGCCACAAATTGGAGCAGAGCGGGATGTGCTGCGGGATTATTTTTCCGAACAGGGACGGAATGGTTTCAACTATGCGTATGTATATCCAGGGATGAACAAGGTTCTTCAGGCAGGTGGCAGACTTATTCGCACAGAGCACGACGAAGGATTGCTGGTCCTGGTAGATGATCGTTTTGCCAAGGAACCGTATGCTTCTTTGCTGCCAGACGAATGGAAAAGCTACCGTCTGACGGAACAAGCGGGATTAAGGAAGGAATGGATAGACTATGAACTTTAATTTTCATAATGACTCCATACGCGGGGTGCTGCGTAGCTTTGGGCATGAAGATGCCGAAGTGGATAATATAGAGACTTTTGTGACATTTGCACGCTTGGCTAACGGGATTTTCAGAGAAATGGATACCGATTTTAGCAAGTTGGGGGCTTCTCAGGGCCGGATTATTGTTCTTAGCCTGTTGCATTGCCATTCGCCGCATCGCATGACACCATCAGAGTTGGCGGAAAAAGCTGATGTGACGCGTGGAACCATGACGGGGTTGATCGACGGATTAGAGCGAGATGGCATGATTGAACGTGTGGCTCATGAGAGTGACGGGCGGATGGTGACTGTCGGATTAAAAGAGGCGGGACGAGAGTTGTTAAGTAAGATAGTCCCTTATTATACGAAGTTGATTCGGTCGTGTATGTCTGAGTTTACGCCGCAGGATCATAAGATGATGAAGGGTTTACTGGGAAAAATGAAAGGCGGTTTTGAGCGGTCCTTGCCGAAATGCTGAATTCCTAATATAAGGAATAAGGAATAGGAGAGAGAACATGTTCTTTTATACAGATGAGGTCTATGAAGCCCGTGATTTTGGATCAATGGATGCCAGAGAAGGCGAGTGGAGAAATTGCGAGTTTACCCGATGTCGCTTTCGGGGTGTGGAGATGAATGAGTCCCTCGTGGAAGGCTGTACTTTTGTGGACTGTGATTTTACCGGAGCCATTCTGAATGCATCTCACTACAAGGAGTCGGCTTTTACCAATTGTTTGTTCACCAGCGCCAATCTGTTTGTAGTCCGGTTTGATAACTGCAAGCTGGTAGGTTCAGATTTTGCAGGGGCGAATATGGATGGTATCACAATTACGGGCGGAGACTGGTCTTATACGAATTTGCGTCATGCAGATTTAAGAAAACAAGATTTGCGAAAAATACGATTCAAGGAAGCTGACTTATCCGAATGCAATTTGGAAAAAGCAGATTTACGGGAGGCGGATCTTACCCGAGTAAGACTGCACAAAGCCCATCTTCAAGGAACAGACCTGCGCGGTGCGAAGATGGATGGTGTGAATTTTAAAGATCTGGACATCACTGGAGCCAAGCTGGATATCGAGCAGGCAGTAGCGGTGGCCCGCTCCTATGGTGCCAAGGTGGAAGGCTAAAAAGCACGGGATACAAGAGCTGTCTCGATCTGCAGTACCCCGTGTGGGTGAAATGGATGGTTGACTTGAATTTGAAAGACTTAATCTTTAGTGGATGCCGGCAGTAGTGGAATTGCTGCTTCCGGGTCCCGGTTTGGCAAATGATCAATTCCCACAGGCTCTAGCGGTTGCTGTGGAACCGTCCAGTTGCGCGCGATATCTGCGGCAGTTCGCTGCTCCAGCAAGCGTTTGGCTACTTCATAACATTGATCGACATGCCGATTACCAATGGTTCGCATAGCAGTAAAGCCAATTGCCGCGGCTAGCCCTTGCCCCAGAAGAGGGACAAACTTGCTAACCTGCTTGGTAGCGATACGAATGCCCATTTTTTGCAAAATCTGCACGATGACTTCACGGGTAATGAGTCGCCCGATCAGCTTGCTGCCAATCGAGGTGATAAAACCATACACCATGGATTTTGTTTCTGCGTCCAGACCTTCCAGCTGCTTCTCAGATAATCCGAATTTGCCATTAATAGCTGGCAGTAGCTGCATCAAAATGCCAACATCAGCAAGAACGTCAGCCCCAGGAACTGGAACTAATACCGCTCCACCTGAGGCCGCAGCCCTTTTCGTCACCATGGATTTACATTCTTTACGGATCTGCTCCAACTCTTCTATTGTTCGGGCTGTCATATGCATCTCTCCTTCATACGCTTCCGATTAGGACCCATGATTCTACCCTGTTATTACACACATTTCTACCTTTCTTAAGCATGGAGTAAGCAAAAAATCCCTGATTCACGCACTATCCCACATTTACTCCTGTGAAGCGATCAGGCATAATGAAGGATGGTTGCCGATAAGAACAAGCCTGTTTTACGGGGATAAAGGAAGGAAGAGACAGATGAGTCAGACAAACGTTTATTTTAATCATGATGGTGGAGTGGATGATCTAGTATCCCTTTTTATGCTGCTTCAGATGGAGCAGGTTCATTTGACCGGAGTATCGGTGATTCCAGCAGATGGTTACCTGGAGCCTGCAACGGATGCCAGCCGTAAAATTATTGATCGTTTTGGACAAAATAAAGGGCCTGTGGAAGTCGCAAAGTCTAATTCACGCGGTAAAAATCCGTTTCCTGCCGCTTGGCGTTTACATTCCTTCTATGTGGATGCATTACCCGTACTGAATGAATCAGGGCGTATAGAAGCACCGCTTTCATCCCTGCCAGCTCATCAGCATCTGATCGAAAAGGTACGCGGAGCTGAAGGTAAGACGCTGTTGCTATTCACTGGACCGCTAACCGATCTGGCGCGAGCGCTGGATGAAGCACCGGATATTGAAGCAAAGATTGAAAAGCTGGTATGGATGGGCGGCACCTTTGAAAAAGGGAATGTGGAAGAGCCGGAGCATGACGGCACAGCAGAGTGGAATGTATTCTGGGACCCAGAAGCGGCATATCGGGTGTGGCAAAGCGGCATCACGATTGATCTGGTAGCGCTGGAAAGCACAAGCAAAGTGCCATTAACTCCAGCAGTACGCAATCGTTGGGCTGCCGAGCGCCGATATGAGGGCGTGGATTTCTTGGGCAATTGCTATGCAGGATGTCCGCCGCTCGTTTATAGCGAAACGAACTCAACCTACTACTTGTGGGATGTGCTGACCACTGCATCCGTAGGACGCCCGGACATTGTCAAGAAAAAGACGGTGCATTGCAGCGTTATCGCAGAAGGACCAAGTCAGGGCAGAACAGTGGAACAGGCAGATGGACGTCCTGTGAACCTGGTATATGATACAGATCCAGAAGCCTTCTTTACGTATATGGCGGATTTGGCCAAGCTAGCTGCTCCCAAACGTTACTAAGTCTGGCTATGCACAAACGTACGGCATAGGGCGATAATACTGCCTAGTGATACGTACTCATAACATAAAGCCCGTGACATTATGCGTCACGGGCTTCTATTACATGATTCTCTATATATCACAAGCTAATCTCTGTTTCAGGCAGATTCCTGATATATTTTCAGGGTGAACTGGAGCGTTATCTCTGTGCCGCTACCAGGTTCACTGATCCCTGTCATCTTACCCTTCATTCGTTTTAATAGATGTTTGGTAATCTGCCAACCCAAGCCTGGATTACCATATGAGGGCGAATACCCCCGGTCATGTTCAAGCCACAATTTTAATTTATTTGGAGATATACCGACTCCGGTATCCTTCACCTTTAATTCCAGTTCAACCTCAGGTGCATCGGTCACGGATTGGGTGGTTGCAGATAAAGTGACAGCTCCTGTGCTTGTAAACTTCACTGCATTATCTACCAAATTAATCAGCATACGGCGAATTTTAGACTCATCCCCGATAAAAATAGGCGAGCTGGTGAGATTCCAGTCGAGCTTCAACTCTAGATTCCGCTGCGCGGCTACCTCTGTATACAGGCTCAATACATTTTCCATCATCGTTCTCAGATCAAACGGGTCTTCAATATCATCAATCTGCCTAGACTCCATAGTGCTGTAATCCAAAATATTACTCAACAACGTCATGAGCGAGCGACTGCTCGACTCCATGATGCTCATATATTGCTGTTGTTCCTCTGTTAACTCCGTCGTCAGCATGAGATCGGTGGCTCCCCATATTTCGGTTAGCGAAAACCGAATTTTATTACTCAGGGAAGATATCAAATCCAGCTTGCTCATAGAAGAGATTTCAGCATCTAGCTTGTCTTTCTCCAGTTCCACCACATAGCCCAGAAATACAGCCATAGCCTGAAGGGCCTTCAGTTCGGATTCTGTCAAATGTACAGATGGCGCGTCCAAGATACAAATGGTTCCGTAAGCCTGACCATTTTTCATGCGAATAGGGATTCCTGTAAACGAGTGGTTTCCAATGGTTTTAGTCACATCTAAATTGCATGTGTGCGGGTGAATCGTCGTTTCTGTAATCGTGAGGTGATCCGCAGGATGGTCCAACACCAGACTACAATAGCTAAGCTCGAAAGGGAGCACATCTCCTTCCTTAACGAGCACCTCTTCCCGGTTAAATGAATCTACAATCACATTCGTAATGCCGTCATTAGCGGCAATAAAAATGGTGTTTACATGTAAAATACCACTTAGCACATCAATGACATGCGCGGTAGCCTCTTGAATACTATTATAAAAACCTGTAGGTGAAGTAATCATGTATCTCCAATCCTGATGCAAAGTGGTGGTTATCCAAAACTCTAGCAGTTTGTGTATCCCATTCCCGATCCTCTGAATGTGTTTTTGGAGCGTATCATTAATTATACATGATTATTTCATTATAAACCGATCTTTCTACTTCCATTTACCTATTCGCTTGCGCAAACCTTCATTTCTTAGGTCTAGTGAGGAGGTTTTTTTGAGAGTTTGGTGTATGCGAATACACATTCATGAAATTATCTAATTATTTTTTTGGCTTTTTATACATTCGTTGGCAATCTCATCATATGAAAATTGTGTAATAAAATAGGAGGATAGGACCAGTAATATCATGTAAATATTCTATATAATAGGTTCAGAGGTGGAATTATGAATAGACTGGAAGCCCTAGAACACTTCCATAAGACCTATGCGGAAGATGTATTGAACCAGAAATTACATCAAGCAGCGTATTTGTATGAACAAAGAAAAGATGAGCTCATTTTTTCTTTTATTCAATCCTTTCAATCGATCTGCCTGCAAGCCCATTCCGCAGAAGTGGCCAAGACAAGGATCGGATACATTACTTATTCTATGAGGCGCACGTATCTGATGGATCGCAACTATAACTATGTCGTCGAAGCCTATGATAAAAATTGGTTCTTTGATCCTCAACCTTGTTATGGAATCTATGATGCAGGCTGGGTATTCCGCTTTTTAGCAGAAGTGGAGGGTGAATTGAATCAGCTTCGAAAACCCTATATGAATAAGATTTTTCAGCCTGATGTGGAGCGATTTGTACTCCAGGCTGCAGGGGAATTTCATAAATATATTCTGAAATTAGCGAAAGATGCTATTCAGCAGGCTGTACATTTACCTGAATTCAAGGCGTTGAAATGCGAGGACGAATTGGAAGTAAGAATAGGGGAGTATAAAGGAATCAGTGAGGTGGTGTATTCAACAGCTTATGGAGTACTACATGATTCAACAGGATAATCGTATTACGGAGTATATGTATCCAGTCGAGACGAATCGAAGGCAGTTATTGGAATGGGCAGAAAGCTCATCATGTACTGATGAAGAATCTATTTTACAATTTTATGTATCAGGTGATGCGGACTATATTGATTTTATAGAGCATCCGGTATCCATCGTTTCTGAACAACTAAAGGAAATCTTTGATATATATCAATCCGGATTAAGCTGGAAGTTGGTTGTTTTAGCCGATATGCTGAGAATGCAGCAAACAAGGTATTGGCTAGCAAATTTGCCTAGCCTGATGTGTTTATCACCATGTAGTGAATATCATAGGGACGGTACACTGAAGAAAATCATTCTAGATGAACATGCAGTGGAGAATCATAAAATATTCAGGATTCAGGATGCCAATCATCATATTATTGTAGACCTCGATGTGGCTGAATGTATTTTGAAGTTCAATCTGGCAGGCTTGAAATTACAAAAGGTCGATACAGAGGGGCCATCTATACAAAGGAGAGTCTAAGAATGAGTGAGAGCTATGTAGTGGACGGGGCACAGATACATTGCAGCTATGGAAGTCATACGGAAAGATTTAGTGTTTCAGCTAACAGGGGGATTAGTATTGGCGACAAACTGCAAGGGAATATTCAGGATTTTCACCCGCAGACGCATATCCCTTCTTTCGGAATGTGCCGTAGTATGCATAATCCTGCAGTCTCTTCTGCTAACAAAGGAAATTCCGGAAAAATCATTCCGCAGCCCTGCAAACCGAGCGTTTCTATGCCTTGGTTGAATGGGAAAAAGGATGTATACGTAGATCAATCTCCGGCTCTTATGAGCTGCTCCACGAACTTATGCATGTGGTGTGGAAAAATCTCGTTCTCCACAGACGGGCAGGAATAGTTAGCAGATTGTAGGATTTGCATCACATGAAAAGCAAACGGGGGGAGTAAGATGGGACTGGCAGGAACTGTGCTGACTTATGGAAATATTAGAGTGAATGCACCGTATGAAATTATCAGGCTGCTTGATTTTGAATTGACACAGAAGATAAATGAGCACGGTAAGGTGTACATTACTGCTCTCATACCGGATGAGGATCATGCGAAGTATGACGGTTTAGCGCATGATGAGGATGTGCTAGAGGTATATGAGACGGATGAAGACCGAGGGACAGTTAGCATTTTTAAAGGAATCGTCACCAATATTAGAATTGCATTCAAGAATGGCGTATATCACATGTACATAGAGGCTGCCTCTTTTACATATCTAATGGATCAACAACAGAAAAACCGTTCTTTTCAAAATAGCAACTTGACGTATTATCAACTGTTCCGCGAACTTATAGATGCCTATCCACACGGGGATTTTATTGACCTGACGGACAGCGACAGAAAACTGGACGGCTTTATTATTCAGTATGGGGAGAGTGATTGGGAATTTTTAAAAAGAATGGCCTCTCATCTGCAAGCTGGACTCATTGCCGAGATTACATCCGTGTTCCCGAGACTATGGTTAGGTACCTCGAAAGAACAGGTGAAAGGTGAACTGCGCAGCATTAACTTTTCCCTCCAAAAAACAAAGTCAGGTCCAGAATATACATATGCTGAAGTGGAGGATACGAAGCGTTTTGAACTTGGAGATGTCGTCGTGTTTCAACGAAAGCATTGGGTTATTGATCAGATTCATGCAGAGATGAAGCAAGGCATCATGACATATGGCTACGTTCTCGTTCCGGAAGCAGGTATTCCGAGGGAGGTTATACATAACCCGTTTATCAAAGGTACCTCTATTGAAGGGAAAGTCATTGAGTTAGATGGTGAAAATGAATCCGTTAAACTTCACTTGTCCGTGGACTCTGTGCAGCCCATAGTTGAGGGTTGCTGGTTTTCTTACCCCACCATGTATACCAGTGATGGAATCGGTTGGCATTGCATGCCTGAGTTAGGGGATCATGTTCATTTGTATTTACCTTCTAACAAAGAAAAGGAAGCTCGTGTGGTTCAATCCCTGCGTAAGAGAGACTACAAAGGAGATGAAATCAGCAAGCCGTCAAGAAAGCTGTTTCATACCAAAACTCAAAAAGTGGCGAGATTCGATGACAAAGAGGTAGCACTTTCCACCCAAAAAGAAAAGATACTTGTACGCTTAAATCCTGCTTCCGGCATTCACGTGTATAGTCATCACGATCTTACCTTTCACGCCGATACAGATCTAGTGCTGCATGGCAAAAAGGTACAGATGACCGCTACTCGCGAAATATCTCTGACGTGCAAAACCAGTCATATCCGAACCGATGGAACGCTTCATATCAAGGCTAGTAAGTTCATGAAAAATCAGGTGCCAGATGCAGAGCTGAAAGCCTATAAATCCCTAGTTCAAGAATTGAAAGGGAAGGGGTATCCGCAATGGGTACAGGACTTGCTGCTTCAATATAAAACGGACTACTACAAGGCCGTGGCAGCCGGAGACCAAAAGGGGGCCAAGGAAGCAGCGGCCAAGGCCAAGCAATTGCGTCAGCAGGTGGCAGAAATAGATCGTATGCCCGCCTGGGCCAGAGCGCAAATGCACCAATACACGTCCCAGTGGTGGGAAGCGCACAGCGCAAACGACAAGGCCAAGCAAAAGCAGATGCATCTTCTCGCAAACCAGCTGCGTGACAATGTGCTAATCAACGAACTGATTCGTGGGCATTCTGCCAACTCCTATCTCGATGCGAATCGGTTGGAGGAGCTGTCTGGACAATACGCAGATGCGGCCCATAAGCTGACCGTTGCTGATCAAAAGGCTCTAGCCAAGGAAGCAGCTGCTCTGCGGAGTAAGTATGGCGTGAACAGCCAGCTTGCCAGGGAGAATTTGAACAAGCTTGCCAAGAAGTATCCAGACAGCTTCTCGTACAAGCTTCCAACAACAGGCGATTGGGATAAGGAGCTTAACGCCGCATTGCAGGATTTTGCGAAGAAATACGGCTTGGACAATAAGGGCTACGGCCGTGATGTGCTCGCAGTGTACCTGCATCAAGTAGCCAATGGCGTTCTTCCATGGCCCAAGGTTAGCAAGGCTGCAACGCCGACTGTTCCAACAACGAAAACGGAACCGGGTAAGAAGACGCCGACTACCCCTGAAAAGCCGCAGAAGGAGGAACCAAAGCCATTAGATCCTGAGGATTATAAAGATGGATTGGTAGTGGTGAAAAAGATTGAAAACTATATAAGTAATAAAGGTATAAAAGGTAATCAGGCTCGAGCTCTGTACAGAATAAACGATTACACGAATAACAGTATCATTCAAAAGAAACTGTCCTCGAACCGTAAAGCACCGCTCGTGTTTTTCTTTGAAGGAGACGGTTCGTATAGTTATAAACAAGAAGATCACCCGGAAGGTCGATATGGAGCTGTGGCAATTGTGGTGATAGATGGCGAAATTAAGTATACAAGCAAAAACGCCAGCACACTTCCTGATTATGAGAGCAAGGATAAAACTGTTAAAGATGGAGTGTATGAGTTTGTAGGGGGGTTGCATCGGGGGTCTTATCCTGCTTTGCGTATTCGGGATGGTGCAGCAGTTCCAGCAACCAAAGGAAGCCAAAAAAAGGATACCACAGCAGAAGGCGTAAATATACACAAGGGCTACAATAAAGATACTAAAGGTAAACCGACTTCGACAGCTTGTATTACAGTCCATAAAGACGAGTATGTAAGATTTTTGAGTTCAGTAGGTGTGGTGAAGAATTCATTGGATGAAAGACCTAATCCTGTAACAGGACTAGCTATTCTTGATCGGAAGGATAGATCAAAGTGAAGATGATCAGAAACATATTAATCATTCTTTTTTTAATCGTGTTGTCAGCATGTAATGCTTCTCAAAAAACCTCTACTCCCTTTTCTTCAAAAACGGTAGATATGACTTCAGAAGTGGTGGAATCAGCTAATAAAAATGATAAAACGGAGCTTGTTAAAGAGAATAGCAAGAAAGAATGGGCTTTAACCGTAGAAGAAGGCAAAGAAGATCCAGCAGAATTTTTAGTTCAGCTGGAAGGCTCAAAAGTTGAACGGTTCTTAAGTGCCGAGAAATTGATTAGTCTCCTACAGTCGAAGGAGGATAAAGAGAAATATCGAGATTCTTATGTAAATGTAGGGAGAATCCAAGAAGATGGGAGTCAAATCGCATTCGTATTAGATTTATTTGAAGAAGCGAGATTAATAGTACAGATTTATGATTTGGATTCGGGTAACAAAGTACATGAATTTAAGCTGCCTTATAACCATCCAGTAATTTCGTCTGATTTAACCAAGTATTTATATGAGGATAAAGACAAAGCGTATATATATGACACGTTAACTAATCAATCAACAGCTATTCAGTTAGATGGAAGTTCTATAGATATAGATGACATTCATCAAGGACAATTTTCTCCAGACAGTACCCAGTTTTGTTTTACCAACAGCCAGCAGAATATTGTCATATTTGATGTATCAAATTATAGAACCATTAAGAAAATCCATATAGATTCTGGTATGGCAATAGTCAATCAATGGGCTCAGAAGAATCAATTAATCTATTCTATTGACTCCATGTCTGTAAATAAAACGTACTTGTTAAATTTAAATAATGGAGAGGAGCACCTTTTAGGCAAAGGGATGGAACGACCCTTAATGTCTCGTGATGGGTTGGAGCTATGGTTTGAGAAGTTAGACTTGCCGTCTAATTATAAACTGAATATAAATACAGGTTTAGAAAGTAAAGCCGCATCTATCACTACAATTAATGGGAATACAGCAACGCCTGTGCAGTGGTTTTATACTGCTAATGATTTTTCTAAATATGATAGTGAAATAAAAGTGCATCAAATTAAAGCTTCATCTATTCTGCCAAGTAAAGGCACGCAGACTTATGATGCCAAAAATCTGTTGGATGGAGATACATCTACTGCATGGTGTGAAGGTGTGAAAGGCAACGGGGAAGGGGAAACTATACTGTTAGATCTCGGGTCATTACAGATGGTAAAGGGGATCGAGTTGATTAACGGATATGCTAAATCTGAGAAAAGTTATCGGGAGAATAACAGAGTTCAAAAACTAAAACTGGAATTCTCAGATGGTTCTTCTCTAGAAATGAATGATTTTAACACACGTAAGAAATTTAAAGAGCCTATTAATACCTCATTTATTAAACTTACTATTTTATCAGTTGAACGTGGAACGAAATATCAGGATACATGTATATCCGATGTACGGCTTTTCTAGCATTCTTACAAAAGGGAGATAGCCTATGAAGTGGAAAGAGCCAACGTTTGGTGCAACACCTATGTTGAAAGCTTTAGCAACCGCTAATGCGCACAGGAAAGCAAAGGCTTTTGACTTGGTAGCAGAGCAGAAGAAACAGAAACTGAATTATCCTGATTGGGCACAGACCTGGATGCGTAAATACAAAGAGGATTGGTACATCGCTCAAGCCAACGGTGACGAGGTTGGCATGCGTAAAGCGCAAAAGCTAGCAGAGGGACTGCGAAGCAAACTACGCGAAATGGCTACGTTCCCCAAATGGGCTCAAGAGCAAATGCAAAAAGAAACAATTCGTTGGATGGCTGCTGAGGCAAGCGGGAATATCAAAGAAAAGCTAGCTGCTGAGAAGGCGGGACGAGCTATACGAGAGAAACTGGGTGTGATTGATAAAAGCATTAAAGAACCACCAAAAGAACCAGTTACGAACGAATCAAAGGATGAACCTACAAAAAATGTAAAGACTCCGACTGGAAAATGGATACCTGCTGAATTCCAGTACAATGGTAACTCTAAAGCAGAGAAACTCTTCAAAAAGTATTCATTAAATTTTACAAAATTAAAATGGAATCAGGAAAAGCTGCATAGTTTGTGGGAAGCTACAAAAAAGATACAAGAAGCATATGATATTCAGATTGATCCACGGCTTTTGTTAGCTATCATTATTCAGGAAGGAACAGGAAGCTTCAATACTAGCAGTTCAAATCGAGCAGCAGATGGACAACATGGTGCTGAAACTGATTATGCCAAAGATTTAATGAAAGCCAACAGTTTAATATTCGGAAAACTATTGGGATATATTTACTATGGCGAGGATTTTAGAAAAGCAGTAGCTAAAAACAATAAATCACCTGGAATCACTGGTAATGGGACTTTATTTCAATATTGCAACTGGAAAACCCCAATCGTCAGGATGAACCGAAAAGTAGTAGAACTCGGACCATATGCTGGAAATGGCACGTGGGGAACAAGCGTAGAGAAACTATATAATAAACTTAGTAATAATGAAGCCGATAATTATGAACTATATATATCAAGTATTAATAAAAGTAAGGCTCAAGAAATTGTCAGATCGGAAGGGATAAAGCTACCTGCTTATACATTTAAGGCTCAACGCAATGCGCAAGATTCGAGAGGCGTTTCTAATGGAGAATGGACAATAACAGGCAACTGATAGTTTTTGAAATGAGGAAAAGAAATGCGCAAGCTAATTGTAATCATTGTAATCATTTTCTGGCTAACAGCGTGTAGCTCTGCAGTTGTTAAAACCGACAATCATGAAGTACCCACTCAAGCTAAGTCAGGACAGGAAATAGCTGAGAAGATTGTATCTGCCGATCCGAAGCCCCTTCAGGAAGAGGACTTTGAAATTTCATATCGATCACACAAGATTGATAAAATAACAGACATTAAAGAACTTATTCATAAGTTGGGTTATGGTGAGGGATATGATAGTTCCAATCGAGGATTTATTAGTGGAAACGGGGCTTACAGAAGGTGGAACTTGTCTTATCCTAACTACGTGGACCCAGAAATAAGATTTGTAGTGTTATCTAAGATTGAGCTTGAAGGTGAGGAATTGGTGGATGGTGAAAGTTATCTAGTAGCTGTGAGCTTGGAAAGTCCCAAGTTTAAAACAAAAAGAGGATTGAAGATCGGTGATACCCTTGGCAAAGTACTACAGCTCTACGGCAAACCGAGTATTGTAACAAATGGGAGTCTGCTCTACTCCAAAAACGGCTTGCATTTGAGGATTCTGTGGGACACTAAAAAGGAAAATGTATATAATATTTCCATTGATTACAACATGGAAAAATCCATAAAACAGCAACGTAGCGCAGATTATGTAGAAGAAGATGCTCAGCCCGACCCTAATCTGGAACCATATACTATTCAAGAAGGACAATCTTTTATCACTTCTCTTAATGGGTGGGGGAAAGTAAGGTTTGTATCTACATTAAAAGATGAGGGTACGAATGATCTGATACAAGCAAAGTTTTTTTTGGAAGTTAACAATGACAAATATGTGGAAAAGAAGATACTATACGAATTCCCCGAATTTTATGGTAACAACGGTAGGATGATTGACAGGATTAAAGCAGTAAGCTTTAAGGATTTAAATCAGGATGGGCGTACGGACATTGTCATAATTGCGGATTATATCACCGGGGTTAATGCACATGGAATAGAGACTCACCCTGTTGCGGGTATTTACTTTCAGAAAAAGGACAACACATACACTACCCTGCCTGAATTGGATAATAATATCAATCAAACAGGCCACAATCGAACACTTCAAAATGTCATTCAATATGTAAGTAAACAACGTATAAACATGCAATGAACAATGTAAGAGAGGAGTTTTTTGAATCAACTTTATAAAACAAAATAGAATACTATCTTTAATATTGTTATTTAGCCTGCTATTGAATGGATGTTCGGAAAAATCTACGAATGAGAAGCAGCAGGCAGTTGATCCCATCAAACCTAGCACTCAAGTGGTAGAGCAAAAAGCTGTGACTGAACCAGAGCCTGCTGCTCAAGAACTAGATCAAAATAGCAATATTGTTACTCCAATAAATAAAAGAAGTAGTGCTCGCGCTACAGATTCTGACACATTGGATCAGTTTATAAATAAAATTCAACCCCAAGGTGAGCATATTCAAAAAATATTAAAAGAAGATTTGGATCGTGATGGAAAGCTGGAATACGTGCTTGTTTTTGGATTAGAAAAAGAGAAAATTGACGACATATTTGTAGTCCGGGAGGATGCTGGTTATCACATCATTGATAAATTAAAGGACCCAGTTATGGTTGTGCATCTTAATAAAGATGTGAAGATCATGAAGTTGGATCAAACAGAACAAAAATTTATCGTGGTATATTCCACTAGCGAAGTGAATGAGGCAGAAGGCTTCTCTATATTTGCTTTGGAACATAACCAAATTAATAACCTGAATTACAGTTATCCAGAAGCAACAGGGCAAGGAATCAGGAAGCTGGAGGATATTAATAAAGATAGTGTTTTTGAGGATGTGAGTTATTACCGTTTTCAGGATACTCAACAACATACAATCATGACGTATCAGAAATTTGACAGGACTGGACCAGAAAGATCAGAAGTATTATATGGAAATAAAGATAAAAAATTTGTATACCCTACGATTCCTAAAGATATTATCCAAAATTATTTGGAAGATCATTATCTTATGAATCGCTTCTTGATACACTTGCCCGAAATGGCGGAATTCACAGCTTTGTCAGAAAACCCGAAAAATAATTTTTTTGAAGATATCATAGATTTTTCAACTATGGACTATACGAGATTAGATCTGAATATAAAAGAGATTGCTATTAAGGCTGATCAGCGGGCATTTTTGGTAAAGAGTAACTCAGAAGAAGGGGAATCAAACCAAGGACTTGTATTTACATTAGAAAAACAGTCAGGCAAGTGGAGGATTATGAGCATAGAGTCAAACGATAAATCGTAGAGAGTGTGATATCCAGCATGAGTCACTTCAAGGGCGGTCGTATATGTTTCGTCCTGTTATTGTTATTTTCCTTCGTGGTACTGAACGGATGTACGAAGGGAAATGATTCTTCAAAAGCAGCAACAAATTATGCGCTTGTTCTCCAAAATGAAGCCAAAACGATTTCCTATTCGAAAAAGTTGGATGCATTAGTTCAAAAACTTCGTATAGTCAACGATGAGAATATGGATTCTGATATCAGACAAAACAAGCTTGAGGAGTTCACACAGGAATTTAATTTGTTGTTAAACGAGCCAAAAAGTGTAGAGATGAAGGATGGAGAATTAGTAGAAAAGTTCGATAACAATCTCACTATCTTAACAAAATCGTTTCAGTTAAAAAGTGGGCAGCTAAACGTTAGAGTTATGAATTATAGAGCACCTAAAACGGTGACAGGTACGATCGGAGATAAATACACATTTATTCAGTGGTGGAGTACGAAGCAGCTTGTACACGCCCAGATGATTGAGGATGGCGGGCCAGAATTGGCTACAGATTTTGTGGTTCGAGATTCAGACCAAGGAATACAGTTGTGGTTAGGGGGACATGTCTCCATATATCATCCAGACCCCGTATTTGTTGATTTGTGGGAGTTGTCTGGACAAAAGTGGACGCAGAAAAGTATAGATGTGGGTAAGATGAAGCTCCCGGATGCGTGGGAGCTGAACAAGGATATGGATGAGCCTATTATTCTCGAGAATCGACAACATGATAGCGTGAGTATCGAGGTTTTAGACCACGACGATGGTTTCTTAATAAACAGTGATGATTCTGAACAGAACATTAGCATTGAGTTCTCCAAAAGCGGGGAAGTCCATATTGATTCTGAATATAACATCACCTCAAATACTCATATTGAACAGCAAAGCTACGAACTCATTCAAGCGAAATATTCGGAAAATGGGATCATTATTAAATATCCTCAAATTACAAAACTCAAGGATACTGTAAAGCAAAAATCTTTAAACCAAATTCTTAAGACCGAAGCTGTAAAAGGATTACACGAATATGTCGATTCTGGTACTGAAGCTCATGTAGAGATTGATTATGAAATTAAACGGCAAAGTGAACGGTTCTTGAGTGTTCAATATACGGGTGTTCGTTATGTGAAGAGCGCAGCCTATCCTAATCATATTTTCTATACGACCAACTTGGATATGAAGCAGGCTTCAAAATTAAGATTGAGTGATCTGATAAAGATCGAGAAACCTTTGTTAGAGCTTTTAAAAAATGGGGAAATTACAGATGTACAACCGGAGCAAAAAGGCTTAATCGGTGGTTTTACACAAGATGAGTTGATTCAATCGTTAACAAGTGCAGACCTAACAAAAGGATCGACTGAGGAGTCAGCATTAGATACATTTAGTTATCTCACAAATGATTCGTTGGGGATGAGTGTACCTATGGCTCATGTGGTAGGGGACCATGCGGAGTATGAGATTCGTTTTGGGCAAATTCCAGATAATATCAAGCAAAATAAGGAACTATGGAGTGAGCTAAGTCCTGTTGTGGATCAGTCTGTTTCCGCTAGTGGCGGTGAAAAATTGGATACAGATCAATATGAAATTGAAGAGTCGCAGTCTTCTCACACTACTCTCGAAGGTTTTGGAAAAGTTCGGTTTGTATCCACATATGGGTATCCGGAAGGTCTTCGTAAATTCTTTTTCTTCCTATTGGATGACCAAGGACATATTCTGTATCCATTCCCCGATTTCTACGGGAACCGTGAGTGGGTTGCACGTTACGGAGGTGTAGAAGCAGTGGTCTTTAAGGATGTGAATAAGGATGGATTGAAGGATGTTATCGTCATTGCCGATGTTGACAACGGGATTCATGGACCTGGTAGAGTTGATGAATTTCCTATAGCGGACATATATTTTCAGAAAAAAAATAAAACCTTTACCACGCTCCCTGCATTGGATCAGGCAGGAGCATAATCAAACCATTAAAGATGTCATTCAATACGTAAGCAAACAACGGATAAACGTAAACTAACTGGCAAAAGGGAGCGGTAACATGGGATATCCAATCATCAAGTATAATGGAACGGTTTTATCTCTTAAAAATCCGAAAGTTAAAGTTGTACAGAAAATGAATGAGCATGTGAAAGTCTTTTTGACAGGTGTGTTAACGGGTGCCCAAATGGAAGAGTACACAGATCATATGGAGGCAGGGGCTAAGTTAGTCGTTTCTTATGTGAATGATGATCAAAAGCAGATTGTATTATTTAGGGGATTAGCCACGCAGTTCAGAATCAGGCTGGTGTCCAATGTAGCCTATTTGGTCGTCGAAGCCCTCTCCTATACAAGCCAGCTGGATGAAGTGCTTCATAGACAATCCTTTCAAAATGTAAAGATGAAGGTGCAGGCATTACTTGAACATGTACTCAAATCATATCCCAAAGCCAATTGTACGAGCCGTTTAAAAGATCAGCTTTTACAGGAATTTACGATGCAATTCGACGAAACGGACTGGTCGTTTCTGAAACGTATAGCGTCTCGGCTTGGTTGGGGACTGATACCTGATCCGATTGGAGACAAACCTCAGTTTTATTTTGGATTACCAGATGGTGTCAATCAAGGTGAGCTCAAACAGTATAACTACTCGATGACCAGAAAAGCCAAGCCAGGGGCCAGCAAGGACGACAATCTTTTGTATTACAAAGTACAAACGACAGGGGCCAAAGATGTTCTATTGCATATTGGCGCAGAGGTTAAATTCAAAGGGAAAACCTTATACGTCCTGCAGTCTGTTGCGTTTATACGGCATAGTGTCTTGTGGCATGAATATGTGCTGACTACATCGGATGGAATGAAACAGGATTTGATTTTAAATGAGAGCATTCGTGGCATATCATTGAAGTCCAAGGTCATTGGAATCGAGCAGGATCATGTGAAGGTTTTCTTTTATGAAATGGACAAGGTCAAGCCGAACGTCAAGGAAACCTTCGCTTTTCCAACGGCTACATTTTATACATCGGAAGGGAATACGGGATGGTACTGCATGCCAGAGTTGTTTGACTTTGTAGATATCTACTTTCCGACCTCTAAAGAAAAAGACGCCATTGTAACTCACTCGATCCGCAAGAGATCCAAAGGCGGTGACTTTATTAAGGACCCGTCGACGAAGATCTTTATGACCAAGTACCGCAAAGCTATTATTTTTGAGAAAAATGAAATTTTAATCACGGGGAACGACGATGAAGTGGTGATTCGACTGCTGGATGACCATGGCATTGAACTGCGAAGCAAAAAGGATATCCGTGTAAAAGCTGACGGGAACCTGGTGTTCAATGCGGGTAACACGATACAGGTGACCGCGAAGGATGCTATCGGTTTAAAATGTAAAACGAGTTTGGTAGAAATGGATGGTAACATCAAAATGACTGGAGAAAAGATAAAGACGCAATAACTAAATCCATCGTGAGAGGATAAAGAGTATGGCTAAAGAAACCACAGGAGCAATCGTAAACGAGAAACCGCCTACCCAAGAAGATATGATTCAAGAATGGAAACGTAAAATAAGCAAAGGCGAATATCCTTTTATTCATGTAACTAAGCATAGCACCAAAGGTGAAGAGCTCTAAGTATGTTTAGCAACAAGTAAATAAGGCTCCTAAGGAGCCTTATTTGAGTGTGATGATTTGTACCCTTTTAGCACTATTATGTAGCCGTAAAGGTGAATTTTATTAACTACATTTGTCATTGCATACTCGTTAGTACAACAAATTAAAAATGGTGTTCATCTATGCAATTTTCTCCTAACATACAGTTACAAAGACCTATTCTACATAAACTATGTACTATGACCAGATATACTGCATCCAATGACTTTATACTTATTTTTCCTCTCGGCTATATCGCTCGCAAAAAGGATGCACTATAATTATACTACTTCTTAATTTGGGAAAAATTAGACTTTAACATAGATTACAAATATGTTGAAAGTGAAATGCTCGATGAGTATCCCTTCTCAGGAAGAAGGGGCCTTGTATTTGGGGACTTCACTGTCGATAAACCAATCTGGCCCGGAGACGTCGATCACTTCTTTGGTTTTATAATTATAGTAGATGGTAATTTTGTTGTCTTCGTGGCCTTTAATGTACCCATACAAATAAAGCCTGGAGTGGACAGCAGGATCATCCACAGCATAATCCTTTAATATGAAATCGGCATTATAGTGTTCTTTAATAAACTCCACACCGATGGGAGTGGCGACGTCTACTAATTCTTTTTTCTCTTTGTCGGACAAGCTGGAACAACCTCCTAAATACATAATAATTAAAATAAGTGCCAGAATCAGTGGGATTTTTCTGTTCAAGTTACAATTCTCCTTTTCTGGTAATCACCTTTTTTCATAACTCTATAATATATTTACACAATAGACAAGGTGGGAATAACTTGACCTACACTAACGATAAAACATACTGGACCATTGCGGATAAAGTTTATGACCGGGAGTTGACTGCTAAAGATTCTAAAAGCAGAATTCTTCCTGACTGGAAGATTGTTGAGCCTGAAGGGGCTATGCTGCATGATACGAACGGTTCTGGATTCGATGCGACTGTATTCCTTAACGAGAAGACCAATCAGGTGATCATCGGTTATAGGGGGACAGAACCTCCGAATCGACCCAAGTGGAGTGTGGCGATGGACTGGGGAACGGATTTCAGCGATGTCGTCGGAGGACGCGCGAAAACGTTGGAAGAAGTCCATCAATATTATGAAAATAATAAGGCAGAGGTGGCTAAACTCCCACCACAGGTGCAAAGTGCATTTCTTCAATATGAGGAGAAGTACCAGAATAATCAATTTACACAAGCTCAGAATCTATATGATGTTGTAAAAAAAGAGTATCCCTCTGCTGAAATAACGACCACAGGCCATTCTCTGGGAGGAGCGGAGGCAGAATATGTGGCGGTGCGGAACGGGCTGTCATCAGTCGCTTATAATCCACCAAGCATTGTACATCTATTACCGGATGATCTTCAAAAGAAGGTGGAAAATGGCGATTTTCGAAAGACGAATGTCGCTTATGTCAATCCGAAAGACACTATCGGTTCGGGAGTTAATGATGCACAGCCACATGTGGGTACAACCTACTTTATAGACAATGATTATAAGACAGCTAATGAAGCCAAAATCACTGTTCCTGTTTCATTACCGGTCAGAAGGGAAAGTAAGTGGGCCAACTTTTTTTTGGGACCCAAATGGTCTCCCATTGTGTATGTCCCGATTACGTTGCCTATGATGCAGCAAGATCCGATTACAAAGTTCTATAATTCGGTATTTGGAGAAGCGACGCATAGCATGGATCATTTCACATTTGATAAAAACGGCAATATCAGCAATCCGCTGTACACGATGGATGGACAATTGGTAGAAGGTAACCCACGGGTGCAGGCATACGAGCAGATGCTGGCCGCGCGAGCAGAGCTTAAGGAAGTCGTGGGCGATTTGGTCGAACGCTACGGTGGACAATTAGGTGCCTTCGGGCAGTTTGCTGCTAATGCACTGGGTGTGAATTTGATGGGAGCAGGACAACAAGATGGTCGCGTTAATGGTGGGGCATATTTTGTAGGCAACAAGAATACAGGCACAATTCAATTAACACCTGAGGAGCTAAAGCATGCGGCTAACCAGATGCGTTCCAGCCTGCATGGATTCTCTAGCGATACCCGAGCATCCATCCAGTTATTTCAGGCTCATATCGGGACGAGTGAAAGTCAGTCTTTGACCCCAATTGCGCATAGTGCAACGGCAACGTTAGATCGGATTAATCGCTGGTATCAGGAATCGATTACGGAGATCGCAGAATATATAGATCGCAAGGGTCAGGAATTCACGATGGTGGATCAGTAATAGATCAGCTGTAAGAACACAACAGGGGGCAAAAGAGATGAGTAGAATATCTTTGAGCCTGGGGGATCTGCGGAGGGCTGTACAACAATGCGAACAGCTAAAGCAAAGACTTCAGCATCAGGAGCAGCAGATGAAAAATATATATGGTCGTCTGCAAGACTGGCGGGGAGAATCGGCTGCTGAATTAACACGTAAAATGGAGGCGTTTCTCCAAGGAACCACGGTACGGATGCAAGAATTGGACGAGCATAAAGAGCAGTTGAAACGTTATATTCGTAAAATGGAAGAAGCAGATCGGCGCGAAGAGAAACGCAAACGGGCAGCGCAATGGTAATGTAAGGCTCAACCATTAAGTCAGCTACATAACATAAAAAAACCGTACAATCGCTAGGGGACTCCCGCGGGGTACGGTTAAATGCATTTAAGTAAAAACCACATATATAGTAGAAGAAAAAAATTTCCTCTGGAGTGACGACGATAAAACCTTTGGCCAGAGATTTATCGGAGTCTACTTTAAATTATCCTGTGAGCGAATATAGCAGTGTTCGGAAGCTTGGAGATGAGTTAAATAAAGTGTAAAAATGTTGAAAAGCTACAAAGTTCGACATATTGTTCGCTTTTTCGCATCATATGTTATTGAATTAGGGATTTTTGTTTGCTATTTATCGTATATTTATGTATAATCTATCGTGTTGAAAGATTGATTGTACGTAATATGCTGATGAGGGTGGGTTCATTGACGCTGCTCGACAGTAACGAAAGCAAGAAGCGGATGTGCCAGATTTACAATGAAGTTTCAAAGGAACTGTTCGGCTTCGGGACCACGCTGCTGCGGGCCACCGTTGAGAACAACATTGTTACCTTTGTGGCGAAGCACCGGCGTTCTCCACGCTCGGCAGCATTGGAAGTGGAAGCCCCCGGCTTGAAGCTGGAAGTGGATTTCCGAATGTCCATGCTGTACAAGAAGAGACTTCGCGAGAAGCTGATTGAGGATATGGAGCTCGATATAGAAGCTTTACTGCGCGATTATGATGCAGCAACGCAGTGGGCAATTACGAACATCATACTGAAAGAATCCTAATAAAATTGGATATTCGGCTTTTCGCTTCGGATCTATCTGAGGGGAGAACCTGTTATAACGCGCAGCGGGATCAACTTATTCTTTGTTTACGAAGAAAAGTATTCTTGTTTTACAAGAGTACTTTTCTTTTTTGTGTCATAAGGTGTGCAGAATAAAAAAACAGGGGGAGTTTCATATGAAAAAATGGTTTAAAGGATTTATGGCTGTGACCTTGGCATCTGTGGTACTGGCAGGTTGCGGCAGCAATGCTACTGGCGGTCAGACAGATGGAAAAGATGGCTCAGCTGATGGGAAAAAGAAACTAGTTATTTCAACATGGGGCTTTTCCGAGGACTTTTTTAATAAAGAAGTGTACGAGCCTTTTGAAAAGGAACATAACGTTGACATCGTAGTCGAAATTGGAAATAACGCAGAACGGTTGAACAAAATCAGCCAAGGCAGCACAGATGTCGATCTGATTTATCTGTCTGATTATTATGCTCAACAGGGAATTCAACAGGGATTGTTTGAGAAGCTGGATCGCAGCAAGGTGCCGAATCTGAACCAAATTTATGACATTGCCAAAGCACCACTGGGTGAGGAGTATGGTCCTGCTTATACAGTTGGGCGTCTCGGTATTGCCTATAATCCGGAGCTGGTGAAAAAAAATGTGACCTCTTGGGCTGACCTGTGGGGGAATGAGTTCAAAGGAAACGTGACTCTGCCGAACATTACGGCGACTGCCGGACCAATGATGGTAGATGCAGCCTCCAAAGTAGCGGGTAGTAAGGAGTTTAATGAAGACCAAGCCTTCGGAAAACTGAAAGAGCTGAGTCCGAATATCGTTAAGTTTTATAGTAAAACGTCCGAGTTCGTGAACATGTTTAGTCAACAGGAAATTGCGGGCGGTCCGATCATGGAAATGTACTTCAAAGATTTGCAGGCGGCTGTGCCAGGAGCGAAATTTGTAGCTCCTAGTGAAGGTGCTTACGCAGTAATGAACACGATTAATGTAGTGAAAGGCTCCGACCAGAAGGAGCTGGCTGAGGAATTTATCAACTGGCAGCTGAGCAAGGAAATTCAAGAAAAATCCGCCAAGGCAAAGGTTGATTCCCCGGTGAATACGCAGGTGGTACTATCCGGTGCGGATACAGAGGGAATTACGTACGGTGCAGATGTAGTGAACAAGCTGACCAAGCTGGATATGAAGTTCGTTAACGATCATATCAAGGCATGGACAGATCGTTGGAACCGGGAAGTTGCACAATAATGAAAAAGGTCATATTAGATGTAGATACGGGCATTGATGATGCGTTGGGTATTTTACTAGCGGCCAAAAGTGGTCAGCTGGATATCCAAGCGATTACTACAGTATGCGGTAATGTTTCACTTAAACAAGCAACATTGAACACATGCAAAATCCTCGACCTTTTGGATAGACCGGATATTCCGGTTTATCGGGGGGCAGAGGCTCCCTTAATACGTAAAGGTCTGCACGAGCACCGTGTCCATGGAGAAGACGGCATTGGAGGTGCATTGAGTGGAGTAGTACCAGCCATGTCTGCGTCCGAAGGTTTTGCACCGGATATCATCATTGATACCGTGATGGCTCACCCGGGGGAAGTGACGCTCATTTGCACCGGTCCACTCACCAATCTGGCACTGGCGCTACTGAAGTGTCCCGAGCTGACGGATCACGTCCATGAGGTCATTTTTATGGGCGGTGTTATTCACGGGTGCGGCAATATTACACCTGTAGCGGAGTACAACATGTATGCTGATCCTGAAGCCGCACGAATCGTATTTCATGCAGGATTTGGTCGATTGATACAGGTGGGACTGGATGTAACACGGAAGGCTCTGCTGACTGTGGATCATATTGCTCGTCTGACCCGCCCAGCAATTCGTAATTATGTAGCTGAAAGCACGGCCGTTTATACCAAGCGTTATGAAGAACGCAACGGGGTAAAAGCGTGTGCGCTTCATGACCCGCTTGCCGTGGGTGTCGCGTTGAATTCGAGGTTAGTAGATACCTCGCTGTTGTATGTCGACGTGGAAACCTCGAGTCGCATATGTGACGGACAAACAGTGGGCGATGTACAGAACCGCCTCAATCATAGCCCCAATATGAATGTGTGCGAACAGGTGGACAGCGAAGCTTTTCTGGAGCTGTTTATCCAGGTGCTGAATAAGGAATAACATTTTGATAACCGCAAGGAGCTACCCATGAAGAAAACATACTTGTATTGGCTGCTGCTGCCAGGTCTGCTCTTTCTGGCGGTGTTCATGGTCATTCCGATTGTGTTGACGATCGGTTCGACCTTCGTACAGAACAGCTCATTCACCCTAGAAGGCTATCTCCATTTCTTCAAGGACCCTTATTTTCTGAAAATATTGCTGACTACGCTGGAAGTCAGTGTCGTAACGACACTCGTGTGCGTATTACTCGGCTTCCCGACGGCTTATTATATTTCGCAAAAGGCCCCGCGTCGTAAAGGGATTTTGCTAGCGCTGGCTATCTTCCCCTTGTTGACGAGTCCGGTGGTGCGGTCATTCAGCTGGATGGTCATTCTGGGTCGCAAGGGGCTGTTAAATAACGTGCTCATCGGTTTAGGACTCGTGGATGAGCCGCTGAATATTTTGTATACTCCGGCAGCGATGATTATTGGTCTGGTTCATTTGTTTTTACCGCTGATGATTATTTCACTGATTGGTGTACTCGAAAATATCGACGGTGATCTTGTTCATGCTGCTCAGAGCCTCGGGGCCTCCAGATTCAGCGCATTTCGTAAAATTGTATTTCCGCTGTCTGTGCCGGGCCTGATCATTGGAAGCATTCTCGTTTTCGTGGGCAGCCTGACTGCATATACGACACCAGCACTACTTGGAGGAAAACAGCGGGTTATCGCTACATTTTTGTATCAGAACGCGATGACGCTAAACGACTGGTTTTTAGCTTCTGTTATTGCAACAATTATGATTGTTATTACATTTATCGTGGTCGGTCTCTTAAATAAGGCGGCCCATAAACTCAATCCGAAGGGGTAGGTGGATATGCGGGAGAAACATTACGGACTAGGCTTCTTTAGCCTGCTGGTCTTCATCTTTCTGCTCGGTCCGCTGTTGATCATATCGGTCACTTCTTTCGAGCCGGGCACGGTATTAAAATTTCCTCCGCAGGGCTTTTCTTTGCGCTGGTATGAAAATATTTTTGAAGTGGATTTGTTTATGTCCACGTTCAAAACGTCCATTGTCGTTTCTCTGCTAGGCAACATCTTGGCACTGTTGATCGGTATGCCTGCCGCCTATGCACTTAGTCGTTTTTCGTTTCGCGGGAAGGATGCGCTGAATGCTTTGTTCCTCTCCCCGTTGCTTATACCGGGTATTGTTCTTGGTTTTACACTGCTGCGCTATTTGATCATTGTTTACCATTTACCAGTATATGCTGGACTATTGATCGGACATACGGTGATTATGTTGCCGTTCATTATTAGAGTCATTGCATCCAGTTTGTCTAACTTTGATTTTGCGATTGAGGAAGCAGCGCTTAGTTTGGGGGCTGGACGGCTGGAAACCTTTTTCAAGGTGGTTCTGCCTAACATCCGCTCAGGTATTATTGCGGCTATCCTGATTGCCTTTCTGGAATCATTCAACAATGTCGACATTTCCGTCTTCATGACAGGACCGGGCTTCAGCACCCTGCCCATTCAAATGCTGACTTACGTCGAAAATTATTTTGACCCGACGATTGCGGCGATTTCGGTTATGCTGATGATTTTGACCGGTATCCTGATGTTCTTGATTGAACGACTGATGGGATTGTCTTACTTCACTAAAAGGTAATGGAGGCTTCAACCTTATGGCACTGCTTACTCTGGATCGCGTATCGGTCGCTTATGACAACCAACTGATCTTGCAGGATTTCGATTTGCAGCTCGAACGGGGGCAATTGCTCTCGCTGCTCGGACCGAGTGGTTGTGGCAAAACGACCACACTTCGTCTCATTGCAGGATTTCTCGAAGCTAAACAAGGAACATTTTTGTTTGGCGATAAGGATTATACTCGGGTTCCGGTAAATAAACGGAACTTCGGCTTTGTATTCCAAAGTTATGCACTCTTCCCGCATTTGTCCGTTTTTGATAATGTTGCCTTTGGTCTGCGGTTACGCAAGGTAAAGGAAGATGATGTAAAGCGCCGCGTTATGGCCATGCTGGATACGGTTAGCCTGGGGGGATTTGAAAAACGTTTCCCCGGTGAATTGTCAGGCGGACAGCGTCAACGTGTTGCGATTGCGCGAGCGCTTGTGATTGAACCCGATCTGCTGTTGTTTGATGAACCTCTGAGTAACTTGGATGCTAACCTGCGTGTAAACATGCGTGTGGAAATCCGCCGTATTCAACAGGAACTGGGCATCACTACCGTATATGTATCGCATGATCAGGAGGAATGTTTTTCGATTTCTGACCAGGTTGCGATTATGAATAAGGGGAACATCGAACAATTAGATGCTCCATCAACCATTTTTAAATATCCGACGACCGAATTTGTCGCCCGTTTTATTGGGTTTAATAATTTTCTGAGTTTTGACGAGCGTACTGAAGAAGGGGATCGTATTCAACTGAATACAGGCGATCTTTCGTTCGGCGTAGCGCGTAATCAGGGTACTGCCCAGCCGGGTGCTCGTCAGGGCGCTATTCGCCCGGATGATTTGGTCATTCGAACAGAAGGCAACGAGATAGGAGAAAATGAGCTTCCCGGTATTATTAAGGTAAGTACTTACCTGGGGCGTAGCTATCAGTATGTGGTAGAAACGGCGAAAGGCAACTTTACGGCTAATCAGGAAATGGATACGCCTTACCTGAGTGGTCAGCGGGTCACCCTGCATTTTCCGGCAGATAAAATGGTGCTGGTCCAATAATCAGCGGGTTCGATGAAGGAGATACATCATGCGTGCAGACAAAATGATTTTACAAGTTAAGGTGTATAACAGTTACTACAAGACGTTCGAAGAAGGTAATGTAGCTATACTTGGCGGTAAGTTTATGTATATCGGTCAGCGTGGTCTGGAGTCTTTTGAGGTGGCTGAGATTGTAGAGGGGCATGGGAAATATATGATTCCCGGCCTGATTGACATCCATCTGCATATCGAGAGCACAATGGTGACACCGGCAACCTTTTCCTATGGGCTGATTCGCAATGGGGTAACGACGATTGTACCGGAACCGCACGAAATGGCGAATGTTTTCGGATTGGAAGGCATTCAGGAAATGATGGAAGCCAGCAAAGATTGCGTGGCTGATATGTTCTACGGTATTCCAAGCTCTGTCCCGGCAACGCCGCTCGAAACCTCAGGAGGCGAGATCGATATTCCCGAGATAGATGCCCTGCTGCAAACCGGTGAAATGATCTGCCTGGGTGAAATTATGAACTATGTGGATGTCATTCGTGATCCGGAGAGCAAGACGAATCGCATCTTACGCCATGTTCGTGAGCATTACCCGGAGCTGATCATTGAAGGCCATACGCCGCAGCTGCTTGATCTGGACCTGCATCAGTTGATCTATGCGGGAATAGGCTCAGACCATACTCACCAAAGTATTGAAGGTATGAAGGCGCGGATGGCCGCCGGGATGTTTATTGAAATCCAGGAAAAATCCATGACCCCTGAAGTGATGGACTATCTTATTCAGGAAGATGTGGCACAACATTTTTGCTTCGTAACGGATGATGTGATGCCAGACTCTTTCGTAGAACGAGGGCATCTGAACCATATCGTAAGTAAAGCTATCGGAATGGGCATGAAGCCTGAGGATGCCATTTATGCAGCTACGTTTACTCCTGCTGCACGGATGCGTATGCATGACCGCGGAACCATTGCACCGGGAAAAATAGCTGACTTTGTATTGCTGTCCGATCTTGGTCAGTTTGATGTGGAGCAAGTCTATAAGGACGGACACAAGGTTTTTGATAAATTCGAGGAATACCATCAGGCACCGATAAAATGTCGCTTCCCCGCCCATTTTTATCAAAGTGTGAAGCTCAATCCGCTCACCGAGCAGGATTTTACTGTAAAGATGGATGTAGCTGATGGCACACATCAATGCCGTGTTATGATGGTCAAGGATGGCTCAACTTTTACGAGTGAACGGATTGCACCTGCACATGTGGAGCAGGGTGAACTGGTATGGGAACATGGTGAACATGGACTCATCGCTACGTTTGAGCGATATGGAAAGAATGGCAACCGTGCTTACGGTTTGATCGGGGGAGATACGCTTAAACGTGGGGCAGTGGCAACCACCTATTCGCACGATAACCATAACTTGCTGGTCGTAGGGCATAACAAGGAAGATATGATATTGGCCGCGAATACGGTTCTTGCCAGCCAAGGCGGTTTTTGCGTAGTTGAAAATGGCAAGGTGCTGTCCCATTTGCCGTTAACCGTAGGCGGGATTTTAACAGAAGGACCGCTGGAAATGGTTGCAGCGCATGTGAAAGAGCTGCGTTCAGCCTTGCTGTCGCTGGGCTACCGCCATTACAATCCAATCATGTCGCTGAGTACGCATTCTTTGCCGGTCAGCCCAGCCTTGAAGATTACCGATCATGGTCTGATTGATGTAAATGCTGGCAAGGTTGTACCTTTAATCGTGGAACCTTCAGAGATACAAGAATAATAAAAGAGCCGCCCCTTTTACGGGCCGGCTCTTTTTTGTCGTGGTTAGGTATGAGGTAGGTTATGGATTTTGCCTAAAATAAAGATGCTTTAGCAGACAAAATTAACATCTTCTATCCTCCTATTGATGTAACCTATGTATAAAAGATAAACAAGTCCTGATTGTGGATGTCCGATTGCATGTAGAGTTAGATTTACAATCAATTCACGTAATCTTCATGATTAAAACCGAATAAAGACTTGAAAAACATCGACACAGTGTTATAATTAAAACAGGATTTAGATTAAGTCTAAATTAATTAACTAATATTTATTGGATTGACGCATGGGATTTTGAAGAAAATCAGACACTACTGCTAACGAGTATCCAAGCTTTACACCAACTATATTTTGAATGATAACGAGAGGGGATTTTAACATGAGTACATTAAATCATACGAACGCACCTACACAAGAGGCTATTCAAGAATTGCACAAGGCATTGAATCGTCAGGTAGCTACCTGGTCTGTATTGTACACAAAATTGCATTATTTCCACTGGTATGTGAAAGGACCTAAATTCTTCACACTGCATGCTAAATTTGAAGAGCTTTACGATGAAGCAACAGCTAATCTAGATACGATTGCTGAACGTTTGTTGGCTATTGGTGGCCGTCCGGCTGCGACCTTGAAGGAGCATTTGCAACTGTCAGCTATTCAGGAGTCCGCAGGTGAGCAGACAGCTGACGATATGGTGAAGTCCGTTGTTGCTGATTTTAAAACCATCACTGTTGAACTGGCTAATGGGATGGAAGCAGCGGAAGCAGCACAGGATAAAGCGACAGAGGATCTTCTTAACGGCTTGAGAGAAGCATTGGATAAACATATCTGGATGCTGAGTGCGTATTTGGGATAAGATATTGGGATATATTTCCATGTATATGAAGATCAGGTGAACAAGATACACATCCCGTTGGTTCCACTCTGCCACTGGAGTATAATAACGTGAAGGCGTGGAAGACCACAGGCTCTTGAGTTATAGAGCTACCGGGATGGGGTGTATGTTATGGAAGTGAAACAACAGCTTTTGCATGAAGCGGAGCAGTTTATATATACATGTTATGAGGAGCTGGGCCGAAGCCGCGATGAAGCGGAAGCCCGGCTTCTTCATATTCGTTACGACATAGAGGCTACGGGAACGTATGATCATACGTACGAAGAGCTGGAGCACGGAGCACTCATGGCTTGGCGCAATAGCAATCGTTGCATCGGGCGCTTATTTTGGGACAAGCTTTTGGTCAGGGATGCGCGGGGCGCGTCAGATGCGACGGAGGTGGTCCGCGAGCTCCTGGAACATATGCGCATAGGAACGAATGGCGGTAAAATTAAGCCAACGCTTACTGTATTTCGCGCCTCCAAGCCGGGGCAGCCGAATATTCGCATCTGGAACCATCAACTCATTCGTTACGCTGGATATGAAACCGATCAAGGGATTATCGGGGACCCGATTTCGTTGGATTTTACCAATGCTTGTAAAGATATGGGCTGGCAAGGAGCGATGACTCCTTTTGATATTTTGCCACTGGTTGTGGAAGCAGGCGGGCGGCCTCCCGAGCTATTTGATATTCCCGAACATTTGGTGATGGAGGTAGACATTGAGCATCCAGAACTTTCGGGTTTCGCTTCCTTGGGATTGCGTTGGTATGCCGTGCCTATGATTTCAGACATGACGCTGGAGATTGGCGGTATCATCTATACGGCGGCTCCCTTTAACGGCTGGTATATGGGAACAGAAATCGGCGCCCGTAATTTTGCGGATACCTTCCGCTATAATATGTTGCCACAGGTGGCTAAGGTGATGGGGCTAGATACGACGAGTGAAACAACGCTTTGGCGTGATCGTGCGCTGGTGGAATTGAATATTGCTGTGCTGCATTCTTTTAAAAAGGCGGGAGTCAGCATTGTCGACCACCATACCGCAGCGGCACAATTCAAGCTGTTTGAGGAACGGGAGGCCAAGGCTGGGCGCGCACTGACAGGCAACTGGACATGGCTGATCCCCCCGCTATCCCCGGCAACAACGCATATTTTTCATAGTTCCTACGATAATCGGCTTGTGAAGCCGAATTTCGGAGTTCAAGATAAGCCGTATATGTCGAGGCAGGCTAATACAGCATCAGATACAGTGCTTCAGCAGAAGCGCCAAGGTTGCCCTTTTCATTCCGAATAACGATGAGAATGACCTAATGGCTGGATTAGGATTCCAGCTTATCCCATGCAACGATAAAAAGGGTAGCCAGTGGTCCTATTAATAGGGAGAGCAGAAACCAATTTAGCCCGCTCCGATTTTTGGATTGTGTCAAACCGGCATTAATAAGGGCAAGCGTTCCCCAGCCTATATAATAATCTTCTGACATGGTATTCTCCTTTGTAAAAAGGTATAATATCGTACTGTGTATGGTATGAACACATCCATGATTTCATGAGTTTAGAGTAAATATAACTTTATATATCCTGGTTTGAGGAGCGAAGCTAAGTTGGAAAGATATCAGGCAGAGCGCATTGTCGCTGAGCTTTTGGAACGGGCTGCTATAGGTGTAACAGTCAAGCTGGAGAAACGTTTTCCTGGTGGAAGGCTGATTGGGGGCAAATATGCTATGAATGCTCACGCCATTACCATGTATACGGACGTTATTGAAACACAGTGTTTACAAATGTTCGGCAGCGTTGATCGAGTTGAGGAGTATTTTACGGTTGTGCTTGCACATGAGATCGGGCACGCCGCCGATACGGAATTAGTGGATCTCTCCGATGCTTTGGAGCAAGAGAGCGGGATAGGGACCCGGCAACGACTTGCGCTGCAAATTGAAGAAAACGCATGGAATTATGCGCTTAGACTGGTGCCTGAAATAGAAGCAACGTTTATTTCTGCCGTAATAGACGAGTCCTTGCTGGCCTATCGAGTCCCGGTTATGGAGCATTCTGACATTGCGTAACGATGATGATCCGAGAGCCGTCAGGCTCTTTTTTTGTTGATAATAACAGACGAGATCGGGCCGGATCATTTAAAGGAGTAGCTTTTTAAGCTGCGACACGCGTCCCTGGGATAGTTCGAGCATTTCGGCTAATTCTTTTTGAGATACATTAGGATGCTCCTGCATGAGCTGTTTTAGTTTATTTAGGAGATCATTCTGATTTCTGTAACTCCTTCTTTTCTTGGGCTGGACAGAACGTGCTTCACTCAAATGACTGGAAGGATTATCGCTCTTCAGATTTTCAATACAACTTTTACATATCAGATGATCCCTGAAATAGCTCAAATGATCTACGGCGCCACAAAAATAGCAAGAAACCCCCGTATACTTGCGAATCATCAGTCCCTCTGGGGTAATAAAAAAATCGAGAGCATCTCCAATATTAATATTCATAGAATTGCGCAGCTCCTTGGGCAGCACAATGCGGCCCAAATGGTCTAATGGCCGTGTCATTCCTGTGTTCTTCATCATTTTTCCCCTTTCCTGAAATGCGCTTATAGTTGTAGGAATTGTATGTATATATGCTGGAAGTAAAAAGCGCTTATATTACAGTTTGTTTTGGTATAGCTATGCTGAAAAAAAGCTCCGGCATGACGAACAATTACGTCTGCCGGAGCATTGTACAGCCAATGAATCTAAGATGTCGTGTCGAATTACTGTGGGTTGGTTGTCCAAATACCGGCTACTTTTAATTGAACCCGTGGAGGCAGTTTCAATGCAGCTAATGTCAGATCGGCCAAATCTTGCGGTTGAAGCATGCGATCTTCATCACCAATAGGCAATCCTGCATTTGCCGCCAGTTCTGTATTGACAGTGCTTGGAGTCAGCGCGGTGACGCGAATGTTAGATTTGCGAACTTCCTGCATCAGTGCTTCCGTGAAGCCCATCAAAGCAAATTTGGATGCGCAATATGCCGAGCCTGTTGCAAAACCTCGTTCTCCTGCCGTCGAGGAAATATTAATAATATTCCCGCTCTTTTGTGCCAGCATGCTTGGAAGAACAGCATGTGTGACATAATAGGTTCCCATCAGGTTTACGCGAATAATACGTTCCCACTCTTCGGGGTCCATATCTGCGACTGTGCCAAAGGTAGCAATGCCTGCATTATTGATCAAAATATCGACAGCGCCCAGCTCGTGTTCCAGTGAAGCTACAGCGGCAGCGGCCTGTGCGCGATCCGATATATCTGCAACGGCACTCACCACTTTCACACCGTATGTACTCCCCAGCGAATCCTGCAGCTTTTGCAGGTCAGTCAATGTGCGTGAAATTAATCCCAGGTTTACGCCTTCCTTAGCTAAAGTTTCGGCAATTGCTTTACCGATTCCTTTGCTGGCCCCTGTAATAATGGCTGTTTTATTCTTAAGTTCCATCCAGTCTCCTCCTTTTCACTCCATAACGTGGTTGTGCATGTGAGCACATGGTTACATTATACAAGGTTAAACTCATTGAACCAAACTTCGCCTCTGATGAGGTATTCATCCAGAGGTCTCCTATTTGGAAATATTAATATCCCCTGAGGTGGTTTCTACCTTTATCACCTTCACACTACCGGGAACAGATTCGGGAGTATCTATACTCCCAGAGTCAGAGTGGACATTATAAACACCTTTAAAATCGGGAGCTTGCTTAATCTTCACGTCACCAGAATCAGCATTCACTTCCAAGTTGGCTACGGCACGTTGCGTAATATTTGTCTCTCCTGAGGTTAGGGAAATAAGGCCATTACCGCTATAATCGCGGATGGTAACATCGCCTGAAGTAAGCTTCAACTCCATATCTGCTGCAAGCTGACTGGCTGTGAAATTGCCGGATGTTAAATTTGCGATCAGGTGGGTACTTTGGAAGTTTGTAATCTCGGCAGTGCCTGAAGTAGCGGTGATGGAAGTATTCTGCACGGAGCCATCTTGAAGTTTTACATTCCCTGAATGTGCATCTACCTGTAGGTCAGTTAGTGTTTCGCCGGAGGGCATCTCTACGGTAATCGTTTGATCCACATCAGGGGTGATCGAAAGGAATGACAAGGAAGCGGCCGGCTCCGATTGAATCGTAAGCATACCGTTCTCAATTCGGGCATTATGAATTTGGTCGGCTACCTTTGTCTGAACTTCTCCACTAATGCGTATCGTACCTTGGTCGCCAGAGCCAGGAGTAAACAAAATAGAGACATCATCAGAACTGTCCACTTTCAGCTTCTGTAGCTGACCACGTGTGAACGTCCATTTTTTGTTAATCGCAGTTGTTTCCTTCATGACTTGTTGACTCCATGGGGCACCGTAAGCCACCATTCCGACTGCACCGATCACAATGCACAGGCCTGCTGTAATAAACCACTTTTTATTCATGTTGTTAGTAAGCTCCCCTCAGGGTAGTCTGATTCCATTTCCAGTATCGTACTGTGCCTTTGACCATAAGGAGTAAGAGATAGCGTACTCCAGACAGCAGCAATAGACCTATACCCGTCAACGTGATAGAGAAAAAGAATTTGGCCGGGTAAAAGGTACTGTTTAGCGCATAGTCAGTAACGGCGAGAAGGGGGGCTGCAATGAAGCTGACCGCTACCACGGTCAATGAAACCCATACTACCCATAGGGTAGCCATAATCGGGATGGAGATCAGCAAGTTAAGAAACAGCAGCCCTAAGAAAGTAAAAAGATTGCGTGCGAAGCTTCCCTGGCGAAGCGGAGGAGAAGCGTTCCAAGCTGCATTGGGATCATCCAACGCTTCTCGGGCAATATCCTCTGGGTTACCCAGCTCATTGGCAATCTCACTTTCGCTTTTTCCATTGACCAACCCGTAGTCAAAATGCTGGCTCAAATCACTAAGCAGCTCATTGCGTACCTCTGCAGGGAGAGGAGAAAGACGCTGCTCCACCTCTGTAAGAAACTGTTTTCTATTCATCGGAATTTCCTTCCTCCAGTAGGCTTGCGACATGATGGACAAAATCATTCCATTCCCGCGTAAGTATTTTTGTATAATGGCTTCCAGTATCAGTCAGCCGATAATATTTGCGGGGGGGCCCCTCGGTAGATTCCTGTAAATACGTTGTGCAGTATCCTTCTGATACCAGACGGCGAAGCAGTGGATATAGGGCTCCCTCAGCTACTTCAATATGACGGGAGACGGCTTGAGCCAACTCGTAGCCATAACGGTCTCTGCGTCCAATTAGAACTAGAACGCACAGTTCCAGTACCCCTTTTTTGAATTGGATGTTCACATTCACGAGCGGTGCTCCCTTCCTGGATGTTATCAATAGTTCATAGGTGTCGTTCGGAATAAGGGGAAGAAACGTGTGTTTGTGCATAATTTGTCACGGGTACTAATTATAGAACAGTAGTCAGGTATAATTTAACATCATGTACTGATTAATGCAAGGTACTAAATTTTTAATAATAAAATATTTGTGCCAAAATGGGCGGATTTTCTTTCTTGAAGGCTTCAATGAATAGCGAATGTTGTAGAAAAAAGTAGTTTTATTTGGGAATTCCTCGAAATATGGCTGGAAGCACAAATAGGATGCTACTTTAATTTCATTCATTAAAATGATAGATTGTAAAGTATTCAATAGGGTTATAGATTACTTTTTATGAAGAGGTGGGTAAAGGGTGGACTGGAAACATTGGTATATGGAACTGGAACAGGATGATGAGCCTTGGGATGTATCTGAGGAGGTTGTTCTGCGTGGTGTAGTGCATCTTAATTTTTGCGGGCAACCCTCGGAAGTAGAAGTTGAATTTATCGTGGGAGCCGACTCCGAAGAACAGGCACAGGCTATAGCAGAACCTACAGACCTGCAAAAAAAGACATGGGAGCAGTATATGGAATATTCGTCAGCTATTCATCCTCAAGTGTTGGAGTCCATACACCATCATTATGCTGGCATAGTGGAAAAGTACCGGAATGCTTACAGTACATGGGGAGAGGACCCCGATGAATATGCGCCTTATGTGGAGCGGCCGGAACAATTGCTGGATCGAATACAACTTATGTCTATACTAATTTCCGACTCATCGGCAAAGGATGAATTGTATTTGAATTTTAGTTGTTCCTGGGATCGAGAACATGGCTTAGGCGTACATATGAAGCAGATGAAAATGGAGCATATTCAAGGCGTTTATACATTATATGACCTAGAATAAATCCCCCTTCCCGGCTTTTAGCAAAAAGGGCGGGGAAGGGGAATAGGATAAGGTGAAATGATGGCGCTATTCGATACGATAAAAAAATTAGTTGGAAACAGCCAATGCAGCCCGGGCTGCTTGAGCCGCTTGTACCATTAGTCGCAAGGCGGCGACAGATTCCTCCTTGGTGCGGGTTTTCAGACCACAGTCTGGATTAACCCAGAACAAATCTGATGGCAGTACGCGCAGGGCACGCTGGATCATGCTTAGCATTTCGGATACATCGGGGATGCGCGGACTGTGGATGTCGTACACGCCCAGACCGATGCCCTTGTCGTATACCTGATCTTCAAAGCTGACAATCAGTTCTCCGTGACTTCGTGAAGTTTCAATAGATATAACGTCGGCATCCATATCGGAGATGGACTGAATCATATGCTGAAATTCGGAATAGCACATGTGCGTATGGATTTGGGTCGCAGGCTCAACGGTGGCCGTGGTCACAAGGAAGGCTTGAACCGCCCAATCCAGATAGGCTTGCTGTTGTTCTTTTTTCAGTGGAAGCCCTTCACGAATTGCAGGCTCATCGACCTGAATCATGCCGATGCCCGCTTGTTCCAGTGCCTCTACCTCTGCCCGTAATGCCAGAGCCAATTGTAAAGCAACTTGACTACGAGGAATATCGTTGCGTTCAAAAGACCAGTTCAAAATGGTCACAGGGCCTGTAAGCATTCCCTTAACAGGCTTGGAGGTTAACGATTGGGCGAATGCCGTTTCTTCCACGGTCATGGGCTGATCGAAGGAAACGTCTCCGTATATAATCGGCGGTTTGACACAGCGGGAGCCGTAGGACTGCACCCATCCGTTTTGCGTAAAAGCAAAGCCGTTCAGCTTTTCGCCAAAAAATTCAACCATATCGGTCCGCTCAAATTCGCCGTGTACAAGCACGTCAATGCCAATGTCCTCCTGAATATCAATCCATTCCTTAATTTGCTGTTGGATGAACGCCCGGTATTGCTCGGCAGACCCTTCTCCTTTGCGATAGTGCAGGCGGGCCTTGCGGATCTCGGCGGTTTGCGGGAAGCTACCAATGGTCGTCGTCGGCAGCGGAGGCAACTTCAGCTTATTTTGCTGAATCTCACGACGCTCGGCGAAAGGAACGCTGCGTGACAGAGGCTCTTTTGCCAACAGGTCGGCCAGATCTGCAGCTGTCTGTACGCGTGCCGCTGAGCTGTTGAAACGGGTTACCGCATCCGCACTTTGCTCAAGCTTGGCGAGTGCGGAAGGATCGTGTTTGCCAAGTGCAGCCGTCAGGACGGCGATTTCCTCCAGCTTTTCATCGGCAAAGGCCAGCGCTTGCACCAGCTCCTTGTCCAGCTTTTGCTCTGCCTCCAGACTGACTGGCACATGCAGCAGACTGCATGATGGCTGTACGATAAGCTGTGCGGCAGTGGTTTGTTCTGCTAACTGACCCAGCAGGGCAGCCACAGCGTTCAGGTCGCTGCGCCATATATTGCGCCCGTCAATGACCCCAGCGCCCAGCGTTTTTCCTTTAGGGAAGCCATGCTGTAATATATGCTGAAGATTTTCGCCATCATCATACACAAAATCAAGACCCAGTCCCTGTACCGGAAGTGCGGACAGACGCTCATAATGGTCCAGGCTGCCAAAGTAGGTTTGCAGCATTATATTTAAAGAGGGCGCAGCTTGAGTTAAAGCTTCATAGACTTCCTGAATAATGTCCAAATCCTCTGCCGGGAATGAGGTGGTCAGGACAGGTTCATCGATTTGGACCCACTGAACGCCTTCTGCCGCTAGTTCAGACAGGATACGGGTGTACAGTGGCAGGAAGCTTCGTACGATGGTGGCCAAATCCTTATGATCATAGCCTTTGGAAAGGGTAACGAATGAATAGGGGCCGATGAGGACCGGTTTCCCATCAATGCCTAGTTCTTGTTTTGCTTCACGATAAGCCTGTAAAGGTTTATTTTCAGTGAACACCGGGACTGCGTTTGCCAATTCAGGAACGATGTAGTGATAATTGGTATTCATCCATTTGGTCATTTCACTGGCGGTTGCTCCCTTCTGTCCACGAGCGATCCCGAAATACACGGACAGAGGAACCGGACCTGCGGGACGATGGTTGAACCGTTCGGGTACCAGACCGAACATCACAGATGTATCCAGCATGTGATCGTAATAGGAGAAGTCTCCGACAGGAATGCGATCAATCCCCTTGTCACGCTGCTTGCTCAGATGCTCCAACCTTAATCTTTTCATCTCCGTTTGCAGTTCGCTTTCGTCAATGCTGCCGTTCCAGAAGCGTTCCAGTGTTTTCTTCCATTCCCGGTTTTCGCCGATACGTGGATATCCCAGATTACTGCTAATCAAGCCGGACAATTCAGGCCATTCAATAATGGACATGTACTTTTCCTCCTAGTGGGTAGCTGTTTTATTTTTACGTACCAAAAAAGGCATTCTTCCCCCCAGAGTTAAAAATAAGTAGGGGAAAGAATGCCTCCGTGATTGAAAAATCAAAAATACGGCGACTGCTCTTAACACCTCCCTATCTTCCGTAGGTACTTGCGATGTTGTTAAAATAGGCAGGTCTCCTGACTTACGGATCATGACTCTCAGCATTCCTTCCCGGTCTGTGGACCAGTGGATATATGAACAGCTGAAAGTTCCCCGTTTACAGTGGCGGGACCGTGCCGGATTTGCGCCGGCTTCCCTTTTAAGCCTGATCTGAATAGAACAGACACCTATCTCCAAGCTATGCGGTTGAGGTATGACGAATAATTATGCACTCGTATACTTGTTCACCATCATAAGTGAAACTTACAGGATGCGCAATAGAAACTCCAATGGAATCTGTTAGCATATGAAAAAAAGACAAGCCTTACCCGTGAGGGGGACTTGTCTTACATTAGATATAGCATCTTGCCTTCTGGGTAGACATCGCCTTATGCCAATGAAACGGTATAGCCTGCCTGAATACTGGCTCTCACATCCACCAGACGCTGGTTGCGACTGCCCCGGAAGGGAAGGGTCAGGTCCTTTTGCTGTTCTACAAAACGACCATCCACAATCACATCGCACAAAAGCGCTAGCTCCTGTCGCTCCTGATCTGTGAGTAAATCTTCATAGACAAAGCCAGTATAAGCCCACACGGTTCGGTCGGGACAGGCCTTGCGGAAGTCACGCACAAATTGCGAGCATTCTGCTGCTGAGAAAAACGGATCTCCCCCGCAGAGAGTCAGTCCGTCCAACAACGGATTATCCATGATGTCACGAATGACTTCCTGTTGTCGTTGGGGTGTGAATGGCTCACCTGCACGGAAGCTCCACGACGCTGGATTAAAGCATCCGGGACAGGCATGGCGGCAACCGCTAATGAACACGACGGTGCGCAGGCCGTATCCTTCGTTCAGAGATTCCGGAATGTAGCCACACAAATTCACTTATGTTTCACCCGGTCTCGAACTTCTGCCTGTTTTGCAGCATTAAAGCGAACGGTATAATCTCCTGTCAGATATCCGGTTACCCGACGTAAGCGCTGAAAGTGTGTATGTTCCTCATCTGTGCCGCATTGGGGGCAGCTTGTCCCGATAATCCCTTCATAACCACATTCCGTACAACGATCCACCGGGTGGTTGATAGAGAAGTAGCCGATGTTCTGATGCAGCGCGTACTGAACAATTTTAAGAAACGCATCCGGGTTATTCCGCGCATTGCCGTCCAGCTCGATGTATGAAATCGCACCAGCGTTGCATAGGTTATGGAACGGAGCTTCCAAGCTGATTTTACGAGCAGCCGGGAGTGTGTAATACACGGGAATATGAAAAGAATTCGTGTAATATTCTCGATCATTTACCTCAGGAATAATCCCGAAATCACGTTGATCCAGCAATGTGAATTTGCCCGACAGACCTTCGGCAGGCGTAGCGAACAATGTAATATTTAAATTGTGATGTTCACTCATTCGATCGCAATACACGCGCATGGAAGTGATGATTCGCTGTGCCTCGCGGTATACGAAATCATCCTCCCCGTGGTGTTTCCCGTATAGTGCCTTCATGCACTCAGCCAGCCCGATGAACCCGATCGAAAGCGTACCGTGCTTTAGTACGCTTCCCACCTTATCCTCTGGCGCCAGTTCTTCTCCACCTTCCCATACCCCTTCACGCATCATAAAGTCCGAAGCTTTGGCCGGCTGGCTGGTCTGGATTTGATAGCGATGGATTAGGCCATCCACCGCAATGCGCATAACTTCTTCCAGTCTCGCATCAAAGCGATCACGGTCAGGTGTCAGGCGTTTGCCTGTGCAAATACCATACTCAATGCCAAGCCGCACCAGATTAATGGTATTGAAGGAGAGATTTCCCTTGCCACTCTGCCGGTTTCTGCCGAAACGGTCAGAAATGGTACGGGTACGGCAACCCATTGTCGCTATAATGGTATCCGGGTCATCAGCACGGTAAAAAGGCAAGTTGAAGGTGGCATCCACATTCACAAAATTGGGATACATCCGTCTGCTAGAGCATTCTACCGCCCGTAAGAACAAATCATAATTGACGTCGCCTTCTGCCTGGTTGATTCCCTCTTTGCATTGGAAAATATGCTGCGGAAAAATAGGAGTTTCCCCGCTACCCAAGCCGCGAATAGTGGCCTCCAGCAGCGATTGAGTAACAAGCCGTCCTTCAGCAGACGTGCACATTCCGTAATTCAGTGAAGTGAATGGAATCTGTCCACCCGCCCGACTGCTCATGGTGTTCAGGTTATGAATGAGCGATTCGGCAGCCTGGCGGGTTTCCGTTTCCGTTTCTTCGCGTGCGAATGCGTATGAACGAGGGCAGACTTCTTGCAAATAGGGATTGGCCATATGTAGTTCGTCGTCAGACAGACTGGATTCTATCTCTTCCTCGAACAACCGTAGTCCCTTGCGCAGATGCTTGCGGAAGGACCGGGCAACGTATGGGGCAAGGTCCCAATCTATTTTATTGGCGGAGACACCTCCGAATTGGCTGTTTTGCTGAGACTGGAATATGATGGCGACCAGTGCCATAGCGGACATAATCGTTTGCGGTGTGCGCACAGAGCCGTTGCCTGTATTGAAGCCGTCTCGCAGTAAACGACCAAAAGGGATAAAGATACAATTCGTAGTTCCGAGCGCATATTGGTCCAAATCGTGAACATATACATATCCGTGGTCAATCGCGTTCGTCAGTTCAGGCGGAAGTACCCGCAGGCGCGCATACCATTTGGCATACTCGGACCCAAGCTTGCTCATTTTGCCACTGAACGATTCTCCATTCAAATTCGCATTCTCCCGTAGCATGTCCAGATCTTGTGCCCCAATGACCCGCTCGCCGATGTCGTATAATTGATGTTCCTCCAGCACCTTCATCGTAAAACCCTCCATATAGTAAAATATATATATTTTTCACAAAAACAACATATTGATGATATCTTGTGTTAACCAATTGTTTCGATCTATATATTGTATATACGTAAACATTGAGAGTATGTGACTATTGTCACATTGATAGGAGTGGGCGGTATAAAAAAGCCAGATACAGAGTAAGGGACACATCCACGGATATGTACCTTACTCTATATCTGGCAATCATAGTTACGATGAAAATGATAGGCTTGCGAGTACATAATATATGATCTTGGGATATTGTTTCGAGAAGGTTTAGAGTAGCTTTTTCAACTGGGACACCCGGCCTTGGGAAATATCTAGCATTTCGGCATACACTTTTTGTGGCAGGTTCGGGTGTTCCTGAATCAGCTTGCGTAGCTTTTTTACCATTTCACCTTGCTGCACTCTAGATTGCTTGGGCTGCCAGGTTGTGTTGGTTCGGGTCGGCTTGGAATGTTCTTGAGCCTGGATAGCATCGGTGCTTGTGGCATGCACATTTTCATCGTTCTTTAATACCTGGATGCACTCTGCGCAAATAAAGCTGTCCCGAAAATATGTTAAATGATCCACCGCGCCGCAAAATTTGCAGGAGACACCCGTGTATTTTCTTAATACAAATCCTTCTTCATCTACGAAAAATTCAAGTGAATCACCGATATTGATATCCATTGTGGTGCGCATTTCCTTAGGGAGTACGATCCGCCCCAATTGATCCAGAGGCCTTGTCATTCCGGTATTTTTCATTAGCGCTTCCTCCTTCAATGATATATCCTGATTATACCAAAAAATATTATTTTTAGCTTTGTATATTGAAGGTAAAATACAACTTTTTTTGTCTTTATGCTGGGGTCTCTCTTTCATCCAGTATAGGATGTTTTCGGTATTGTTGCCGGGGTACTCCTTTTTAGCTATGATATATTAAAACGTTTTCATAAAAGTACTTTTTATCATCTTAATTAAGCTAAGGAGATGAAGGATATGAGTCATGAAACAACGGGTATCGAATATTTATTTCAAGATCCGAAGATTCACCTGGATGAGCGTGTACGGGATCTCGTGTCGCGACTAACCTTGGAGGAAAAGGTTGAATCCATGTTGCAATACCAGCCGGCCATTGACCGATTGGGAGTCGCAGCTTACAAGCACGGTACGGAAGCGGCACACGGGATAGCGTGGTTGGGTGAGGCGACTTCATTTCCTCATCCTGTAGGATTGGCATGTACTTGGGATACGGAATTAATGCGCCTCATCGGCTCTGTTATTGCAGATGAGGCACGTGTTTACTATCGCCGTGATCCCAAATTAAACGGTCTGACCCTGTGGGCACCTACGGTGGACATGGAGCGTGACCCGAGATGGGGGCGCAATGAGGAAGCTTACGGCGAAGATCCGTATTTGACGGGAGAGTTGTCAAAGGAGTTAGTCAAGGGGATACAGGGGGATCATCCGGTATATTTGAAAGCGGTTGCCACTTTAAAACATTTTCTGGGTAACAACAATGAAGTGGACCGGGGAATTGGCTCCTCCAGTATAGACCCACGAAACCTGCGAGAATATTACCTAAGAGCCTTTGAGAAGCCTTTTACAGAAGGCGGAGCCCAGTCGATGATGACTTCTTACAACCTGATTAATGGAACGCCTGCTACGTTATATCATGGGGTTAACGATATTGTCAGGGGCGAATGGGGGATGAACGGCTTTGTTGTAAGTGATGCGGGTGATGTCATGGGGATTGTCAATGATCATCAGTATTACGATTCCCATACGCCTGGCGTGGCCGAATCTATTCGGGCGGGAATTGACAGCATTACAGATGATGCGGAGCTTTCCAAGCAGGCGATTCGAGAAGCTTTGGCGCAAGGAATGCTACAAGAAGAAGACTTGGATCGGGCATTGTTCCATACGTTCCGTGTCCGTTTTCGTTTGGGGGAATTCGACCCGGCGGCAGACAATCCCTATGCCTCGATCGGAGAGGAAGCTCTCATGACAGAGCAAGCCCGTGAATTGTCGTTGCGTGCGGCGAGGGAGCAGATCGTACTGCTTAAAAATGAGCATGAACTCTTGCCATTGAACCCTGCCGGGTGTGGCAAAGTAGCGGTCATTGGTACACATGGCAATGAGGTGTACCGCGACTGGTATTCCGGTACGCTGCCCTACCGGGTTACACCGCTGGAGGCGATTTGTGCCAAGCTAGAAGGCGAGGACGCAAAGGAACGCGTCGTGTACCGTGATGCCAAGAATCGCGTGACCTTGACGGCGGCGAATGACGGAGCGAAGCTCGCAGTTGATTCTTCTGGCGAGATGCGCCTATCCCAGGATGGAGAGCCCACAGTATTGACCATGACGGATTGGGGCTATGGCAGTGTGACGTTACATGATGAGCATCTGGGTACTTACGTGACGAGTGATGAGGAAACGCTCCGTGTGACAGCTGATGAAGCGTATGGCTGGTATGTCAAAGAGGTCTTTGGGCTGACTCCTGTTGGACAAGGAGAGCATCTGTGGACAACATGGAATGGCAAACCAGTGATTGCCGGAACGGAGGGCTCATTAAAGGTAGTGGAGGCTGAAAAATCTGCACTTAACGTTGTAGAGAGTAACGCCTCGACAGCCTCGACAATTTCAGGACAGAGCCAAACATTCCAGGTAGAGACGGTGTCTGATGGTTTAGCGGAAGCGATAGCCGCTGCGCAAGCGGCAGATACAGCAATTGTATTTGTTGGAAATCACCCGCTCATCAATGGAAAGGAAGAGAATGACCGCCCAGGCTTGGAACTGGCAGCTTCCCAGCAACGGCTTATCGAAGAAGTGTATCGCGTCAATCCGAATACGATTGTGGTTCTGACGGGCAGCTATCCATTTGCCATCCCTTGGGTTCAGGAGCATATTCCAGCGATCGTATACACATCTCATGCGGGACAAGAGCATGGTACGGCAATAGCGGATGTGTTATTTGGAGATTACGCGCCAGCGGGGCGTTTGAACATGACCTGGGTTCAGAGCGAGGATCAATTGGGCGACATCAAAGATTACGATATTATTCGTGGTGGTCGTACCTATCAATATTTTGAAGGTGAATCCTTGTATCCCTTTGGCCATGGATTGACGTATTCGCCTTTTGAATATAATGACCTGCGTACGGATGCCCCAAAGGATAGCGTAAAATCTATTGCTGCACTGGATGCCGTGGATACGCTCCAGGTGTGGGTAGAGGTGACGAATAGGGGCTTAGCTGCTGGTGAAGAGGTTGTACAACTCTACGTACGGCCTGGTGCCTCACGAGTAAAGCGACCATTGAAGACATTGTGCGGTTTTCAACGGATTCGCTTAGAGGCAGGTGAGACGCGAACGGTTTCCTTTACGATTCGGATGAAGGATTGGGCGATTTGGGATGTTACACGGGATTGCTATTGCGTTGAATCGGGTGAATATACACTGCTGGCAGGCGCTTCCTCAGCAGATATCCGGTTAGAGCACCCTGTGTACGTTCGTGGCGAAGTTATTCCACCACGCCAAGCCGGACGAAGTATCCGCGCTGAAAACTTTGATGATTGCTCCGACATTGTACTGGATGAAAGCAAGGAGCAAAGGGAGGCCTGTGTGCGTCCGCGCACACCTCAACGTTCCGGTTGGATTGCCTTTCATGGCGTAGACATGGATACGGTGAGTGTGGTTGAGCTTCAGTGCCGCGTGTCAGGCAACAGTAGCGATGCCACAATTGAGCTGCGTTTGGATGCACCGGACAGCGAAGCTGTGGCACGTGTGAACGTGGGCAATACAGGAGGGGCGCAAGCATGGGTTACGCTTTCGGAAGCGGTACATTCAGTCTCTGGCACACGTGTTGTATACCTATTGTTAAGCGGGGAAGTGCGGCTAGCTCATTTTACTTTGGGCGCTAATGCTACAGAGGATTCCGGCTTTCAGGCTTGAACTTACTTCTGACATCACGTACAATGCATTCAACGAAGTTTCTACAGCTTAGGGGTGTCATCTCATTTGAATAGTGAAAAACGACTACGCACCGCAACGCCCAAATGGCTTGGGGTGGCGGTAAAGGCGCTTGTCTATTTGGAAAAGCACGGAGAACTCTGTGCCAGCGGTTCTATTGCCCGTTCCATTGACTGCGAAGTCACTTTGGTGCGCAGGGTGCTGACGCGACTTGTACAGGCAGATTTGATTGCAGCACGCGAAGGTCGTGAGGGAGGCTATGTGCTTACCCGTTCGGCCGACCATATTACACTTGCCGATATATACCACGCCATTGAAATATGTGATCCGATTTTCCCGGGTATGATGCATGAACCGGAAACCAATCCTTTTTGTGAGGAGTTGGCGATAGCCGTATCCGAAATTTTAGCCGAGAGCGAACGACGTATGCTGGAAGTATGGGGGTCCCATACGCTGGCTTCGCTTGCCAATCGTACATCACTCGTGGTGGGAAAATGCAATCATAATGAAGATAAGGATGCCAAGTCTCCTTCTCAGAGGGATTAACACATTTTCATTCAAAATGATAATAGCCGATACGACTCTCAAGAGAGGGTTGTATCGGCTATTTCTATGAAATGGTCATGTCTCAAATTATATTTCATATGAGCAAACCCGGTTACGTCCTGCATTTTTAGCTTCGTATAGTGCTTTATCTGCCTGCTCTAACAGGGCTGCCCCGGACATATCTTCCCCGGTACCAGGAAAAGTCGTCACGCCGATGGACACCGTGACCTTGAGAACAAGACCGTCCGCTAAAATAAACTCGTGCTGATTTACTCCGCTAAGAATTTGATTAGCTATGCGCAACGCTTGCCGAAAAGCACAATTCGGCAAAAGCACGGTGAATTCTTCCCCTCCGCTGCGGGTGACTACATCATTAGGACGACATTTTTCCATTAAAATCTGCCCAAGCTGGCGCAGCACTGCATCTCCTGCCGCATGCCCATAGGTATCATTGACTTCCTTGAAGTGATCAATATCCAACACCAGTACAGATAAGTGCTCATGACGTTGGCGGGCTTGAGGGAGCTTCTCTTCCAATGAGAACTCAAGCTGTCTTCTATTACTTAAATTAGTGAGATGGTCTGTGTAGGAGGTATGCTCCAGACGAAGTAATAGCTCATTGGATGTGTTGATAGATTCAGCAATGAGATACAGCAGACACCCGCCGACCATGGAAATGAAGAATTGGAGCGGATAAACGTGCAGAACATCATCAAGATTTTTCAAATTAATCATAAGGGGACAGAATATAATGCCCAAAGCAAAAACGTTCATAATGATCAGCTTAGGTAAACGTGACCAGGACAGATGTGACAGCAAAGCGCACCCCAGCCCAACGAGCATCATAAAAATAGCGCCTACGATGGCTTGAGCGTTAATACCAAACAGCAATAATCTACCTACACATATAAATAGGGTAGCCATGAGCGTTGCTGGGCCGCCGATGTACGTTGCAGTAGCTACGATGGCCAAATGACGAAGATCGGCAATCGTATTAAACCCTACTGGAATTGAATAGTACATCATAACAATGCCATAGCACCCAAAAAGAGCGCCTCCGATCCAATGTATCTTACGCTTCAAGGTGTGCAGACGGATTTTATATCTTTGTGATATGAGGCCAGTTATGTACAAAAAGGTGACAAGGATACAGGTATTTACAAAAAACGTACTGAACAAGATGCTAACCCTCCCGAGAGGCATATTTCTTCATTTTATCAAAAAAACTGACATTAAGCTTGAAAATGAAGAATTTATTGAAATTTATTACGTTGATGCGCTTATAACGTTTCGTTCATGTGTTTGGTGCATAACTGGGAATAGATTGAGCATACTCCAAAGATACAAGAATAAGGAAAAATGGGCGGTATCTATTGCTGCCTTACTGGAGATGAGGTTTGCTCATGATTCGCTATCCCTATCGCAAACATAATAAAAAGTCGGGTGCGGGCAAGAACAATGAAAATTCTCCGCGCTATTTAAAAATCGATACTTGTTTGGAAACCAACTTGCAGCAAATTAAGAAATTGACATCAGATAGCCCAGACTTTCTGATTCGCCGCTTTAAATTAGGGCTGAGGGCGGATGTTCCCGCCGCTATTGTGTTTCTGGATAGTATGGCTAAAACGGATACGGTGAATGAACTCATCATGAGATCCATGCTTAGCCGCTCATCTGCTGAAGTGGCTGCTGAGGCGGAGAATGCAGAAGCGCTGTACGCAAGAATACAGAGTCATGCGCTTGCACTGGGAGAAGTGACGGACTGCGATGATTGGAGTTCCATGATGGAACAACTGTTAATGGGGGACACGATCATCTTATTGGAAGGCTGCGAAAAAGCCATTGCGTGCGGCACGCGTGGGGGAGAGACACGCGCAGTCAGCGAGCCAACAACACAGACAGTCGTCAGAGGACCGAAAGAAGGATTTGTAGAATCCCTGTTCACGAATATTTCTCTGGTCCGGCGACGGATTAAAAGCTCCGATCTTACACTGGAGATGTTCCAAGTGGGAAGCACGTCTCTCACGAATGTAGCCATGCTGTACATGAAGAATATTGCAAATCCAGGCGTCGTAGATGAGGTTCGTAAACGGATAGAAAACATCAATATTGACGCTATATTTGAGTCCGGCATGGTTGAGGAGATGATACAGGAAAATCATTTCACACCATTCCCAACGATTTTTAACACGGAAAGACCCGACACCATCAGCAGCAATATTATGGAGGGCCGAGTAGCGCTCATCGTAGACGGGACTCCGTTTGTACTGGTGATGCCTACAATATTTGCCCAATTTTTTCAGAGTTCTTCGGATTATGAAGAGCGTTACGATATGGCGACTGTTGTTCGGCTCATTAGATATATCAGCTTCATTATTCTTATTCTGGGGCCTTCTCTCTACATTGCCTTAACAACATACCATTATGAAATGATACCGACTCCACTACTGATCAGCATATTGGCTCAGCGGGAATCCGTTCCTTTTCCGGCATTTCTAGAGGCGTTTATTTTGGAGATTACCTTTGAGATTTTGCGTGAGGCGGGTATTCGAATGCCGCGTGCGGGTGGTCAAACGGTATCCGTTATTGGTGCGCTTGTGTTGGGTCAAGCGGCCGTGGAAGCCGGAGTCGTCACCCCGCTGCTCACAATTATAGTAGCCCTGACAGGAATAGCCAGTTTCGCAATCCCAGCCTATAACATGGCAGTGGCCGGGAGATTGTGCCGGTTTATTTTCATGATACTGTCAGCGTTTATGGGGCTATACGGCATTACATTGGGGCTGATTGCGTTGATTGCTCATATGAACAGTCTAAGTTCCTTCGGGGTGCCCTACATGGCGCCTTTCAGTCCTTTTGTGCTGGAGAGTCAAAAGGATGCCGTATTGCGACTCCCATTTTGGATGATGAAGAAACGTCCTAAAAGCATAACGTCTAAGAACCAGAAACGAATGAAGGATGGAAGCGGGAATTCCCCTTCTGATAAAACCACACCGATGCAGGAGGGGGGCAATCAGGGTGTATCAGGGGAAGAGGAATGAACAAAGGGCAGTAACCTTTAAGGGGAGTATAGGGAGACTGTGTTTGGTCCTGTTACTGTTCGCTCCCTTGTTATCCGGTTGCTGGGATTCTGTGGAGTTAAACCAGAGAGCAGTAGTAGCGGGGATAGGAATTGATATGGTTGGGGAGTCAGATTACGAAGTTTCCCTACAGGTGATCGTGGCAGATGAAATCGCCGGAGCCAAAGCGAGAGGAGATACTCCTGTCGTTTTGTATCGGGAAAAGGGAAAAAATCTGTTTCAAGCGCTCCGCAGAGCCTCACAAAAGGTTCCGAGGATCATTTCTTTGGCGCACACCAAACTGGTCGTTATTGGTGAAAAGCTGGCACGGGCTGGAATCGGCGATATGATGGATTCTTTGGAAAGGTCTACAGAAATCCGGTTGCCGGTGAAAATGCTGGTGGCACGCGGTAATACTGGGAAGGATGTACTGGCAATCATGACCGCGATCGGCCGTATTCCGGCCAATGATATTTCAGGAAAGCTGGAAACATCGGAGCGTTTGTATGCCGGGGATTACGCGGTGACTATCGACGATGTCATTCGCAGCATGTCTCATAAGGGTGGCGGTCCTGTGCTGACGGGCATAGGGGTCAATGGGAATTTGGAGCAGGCTGCAAGCAAGAACAATGTGGACAATATTTTACCGAAAGCCATTGTTCATATTAACGGAATGGGGGTGTTCAAAAAGGATCGGCTTGTCCACTGGTTGGACGATGACCAGGCCATTGGACTGTCTATGATCAACAACAAGGTGAAAGGTGCCCAAACAACACTGAGCTGCGGTAAGAATAGGGAAACCATTGGCATCGAAACCTTGTTTTCTGCAACCAAGATACACACTCGGATGGAGCAAGGAGAGCCTATTTTTGTGATTAACTTAAAACAGACCGGGGCAGTACAGGAAGCCGAGTGCTCGATTAACTTACAGAGTCCGGAGGCGATGAAAAGACTGCAGGAGCAATGGACAGAGGAGACGAAAAAAGTAATCGCTTCAACAGTCAGGGACATTCAGCGTACCCGCAGCGATGTAATAGGCTTTGGCCTTGCGCTGGAGAGGAGCCATCCCCAACAATGGAAGAGGCTCTCTCACGATTGGAGCCGTTATTTTGCGGAAAGTACCGTTCGTATTCAAGTGACTTCTATACTGAAACACACTCAGTCGCGGACTAACCCATATTCCAAGGGGGAATCAGACTAGTGAAAAATAGAACAAGGAGGGAAGGCCATGAAAAAAAGGGTACAGATAGGTGCAAAAGAGATGATCTCTCTTATGGTGTTGTTTGAGATGGGTACATCCATGATGTCTATTCCCGGAAGGAATGCGGGCAAGGATGCATGGATCGCCATCCTCATTTCCACGGTTTTGGGGGCAATGCTTTTTGTATGCTATGGCAGCCTTCACCGACGCTTTCCCGACTTGCTCATGACACAGTACTGCAGAACCCTTTTGGGCAAGAAAGCAGGGAGTGCGCTTGCTTTTTTATATATCGTGTTTTTTCTTTACGGCGGAGCACGGGATCTTCGGGACACGGGGATCCTGATTGCCGACCGGACACTTCAGCATACGCCGTTGACAGTCATTTGTGCTTTAATGATTGGACTTGTAATGTATGTGGTGTATTTGGGAATCGAGGTTGCAGGCCGAACGGCCATCATCATGTTGATTTTGCTGCTACTGCTGGGCCTGGCTACGAATATATTAATTTTGTTGGCAGGCATTGTAGATGTGGGCAATATATTGCCCATAGCCGAGCATGGCTGGCAGCCGATATGGCAAGTTGTTTATTCGCAAGCCGTGATGCTACCGTACGGCGAGATGGTTACGTTTGCGATGATTCTTCCCACATTAAAAAAGGGCTATCGTGCCAATGGGGTAGGGGTCTCTGCTATATTGTTCGGAGGGCTGCTCCTGTCTATTGTTACACTGTCTAATGTGCTTGCACTGGGAGAGGATGTGTTTAAACGGGCGACTTACCCGCTACTCTCGATGATCAGCAAGGTCGAAATATCTGATTTTATCGACAGAGTGGATGTCATCGGCGTTATGAGCGTTATTATCTTTGATTTTTTTAAAATTTTCATCTTCTATTATGCCGCGCTTAAAGCCGCAGAGGATGTATTGAGAATGTCATACGATAAACTGATCCTGCCATTTGGGATTATCATGTTAGTCTCTTGTGTATTGATGACACTGAACTATCAAGATCACCTTCAAACAGGCGAGTTAGTGCTGAAATGGCTGTTTCCGATATTTGCCGTGTTTTTTCCTATCTTGCTGCTAATCGTGTGTGGGCTGAGAAAGACCCGAAATAAAAAAGGAGAGGACAATGTCTCATGAGACATTGTCTTGCCGACAAAACATACAACAGTATCGGTCAAATGCTCATTTTGATGTTCGATTTTATTCATGGAAATGCGGTCATTATCTTTACTGAAAAAATACCAAGCCTGGTCGTGGCTTTTCTGATGATTCTCTGCGTAAAAAGGCCTTCACAGCTCATCAAAGCTGGATATGGGAGTATTCTAGCCGGAGGTATCGTATTAGTTGAAGTTGCAATATTAAATGTAACCGTGCTGGGTACGAGTATAACGGAACGCTCGATCTTTCCATTATTAAGCACCTTTGCGAATGTGCAGCACTGTCCCTCATCTATATTCATCCATTATTTGTTTATGTTTTCCCTTGTTTGTTCTTTCTGATGACTCTCTTGCGGAGAGGCAGAGGAGGAAGTAGAAACTTTAAGGAAACGTGACCATTGTGAGAAAAGGAAGCGAAATGCGTTTCCTATTTGCTTTTTGCCCACATTTATAAGAAGCACCATGAGCATTCCTATCAGGACGATATATTCTGATGGTCGCATCGTGAGAAAAGCCAATGAAATAGGCTCCCAAGGATGATGAACACCAAAAAGCCATTTTATCGACATACTTGTTCCTAGCATTAGCAGCATAAAAAGCATGAATATCCAAAGTGTTTTCAACAAGCATCCCTCCGATATTTATATAAGCCAAGCATGTACCATGTATACATTGTGTTGCAAAGTCGTTCAATTTATCCGATCCCATTGACTTGAAATAAATTAAGATTTATACTTATTCTAAATTGATATTTGATATGATTTTAAGTTTGTAATTAATATAATCTGCTTTGGTTAAGGGAGATGCGGTATGAGAACTTTAAATTTAACTTCACAGCGCCAAGCGGTATATGATGTGGTTCGTGAAGCCCACGATCATCCTACTGCGGCCGATGTTATGAATCGGTTGATGGAGCGCGGATATAATCTGGCCTATGGAACAGTATATAATTCCCTACGTTATTTGACGGATAAGGAACTAATCCGTGAATTGAAGTTGGGGGAAGCTGCTAGTCGTTATGACGGACGGATGGACGATCATCAGCATATTATTTGTCAGGTATGCGGCCGAGTAGATGAAGTGATGAGTGAAGTCCCACATGATTGGATTGACACGGTTGCGCATGAAACGGGGTATAATATTGCCCATGCCCATGTCGTATTCGGAGGAGTGTGTAAGGAATGTCAAAGCAAACGAATCAGATAACGAATCGTTTCAAAGTGGCTGATATGCCTAGACGGGTGAAGGGCAGTTGGACATCGATGTTAGCAGCTCCCTCTACACCTACGGTGCAGACGGTTCCTTCCAATGAGCCTTTGTATTGTCCGACTACACGTCGTATCATTCTGATCAGTTCGGTACCGGGTGTAGTTCATGGGTTGGTGCGTACGTTGTCAGATGCGTGTTTTGATGTGATGGTTTTTCATCGCTGGGAACCTGAAGTGCAGCGTCATCTGGGAAGCGATCTGTTGATTTACGATTTGACCGCCACCGAACCACAGAGTGAATTACTGGATATCCGCAATCGTCTCGAGGTAGAACACATGAAAGACACACCGGTTATGTATGTGGTTCAGGATCGGGTGTCTGTACATGCGCATGAGCTGCTCCCTTCAGAAGAGGTGCTGGTGTGGCCGCTGGCTTCCAATCATATGGTGCATGACATTGAACGGATGATTGTACGCCATCCTGCAGCTTCCCGTCAGGCAGCGCAAGCCAGCCGTCGTACGGTATTCAAGGACATCTGGATTGACCGAGATAAAATGCTGGTATATAAAGAAGAGAGTCAATTGAATCTGACTAAAACAGAATACGATTTGCTGCTGAAGCTGATTGATGCTCAAGGCAAAGTGATCTCCCGCGAGCAAATGATGCACGATATCTGGGAGACGGATTTTGTAGGAGGCAGCAACGTTGTAGATGTGCATGTCAAAAGTTTGCGCAAGAAGCTGGATGATCGACCTGCGGAACCTGAATATATTGCAACCGTAAGAGGTGTAGGATACAGATTGGCAGATTGAACTAAAGGCTATGAATATCGATGAATTTCCGTCGGATGGAGACATTCGGCGGTTTGTATATGATTCCATGAAGAAACTGACATTAGGTGTGACGGTTGACTTTAGCCGGATATATACACTACAATCGGTAGTGTGAGGTGCTTCTTATGAAACGACTGAATTTTAAAGCTGGCGAAACCGGGCTTAACCGATTTTTCGGACCTCTGGAAGCCAAAATTATGGATATTTTATGGTCCACTTCGGATCGGAGTATCAAAGAAGTGCAGACCGCGTTGGAGGGGGATCGGGACTTTAACTTCAATACGGTAATGACCGTGATGAACCGTTTAGTGGAAAAGGGAATACTGAGTAAGAGTATACGTGGGAGAACGTCTTTATATCGTCCAGTATTAAGCAGGGATGAGTTCATGGATGAGCAATCCAAGGGACTGAGTCACGAATTGGTGGATGAATTTGGTCCGCTTGCTGTCAATCATATGATTGATGCTCTGGAGGTGGCCGATCCGAAGTTGATCGAACGTCTGGAACAAAAAATTAAACAATGGAAAAAGGATATGTAGCGATGTGGAAAACACGTTCTAAATTACTGTTTACAGCAGGCGCCTTGATTTCGGGTTTCGCCCTTATGCAGATGGGTATGTACGCCGGGCAGCATGTTTTCGGCTGGAAATTGAATTATAACGTGTTTCAAATATGCAGAAGCTTGTTGCAGCACTACGGAATCGGCTACATGGTGGATGCGCTCAGCGGGCTGGTTCTCGTTACCTTCACTATCGCCGGAGGAGAAGCAGTCAGACAGTGTATGGCTACCAGGGCAGCTTTTCGCAGACTGCACCGAATGCGTGACCTGCCGCTGACCGAAGCACTGGGTGAGCGATATCGTGAACTCGGGACCGATCGGATATGGGTCATTGATTATGCCAAGCCAGCCGCCTTCACCATGGGATTATGGAAGCCACGTATTGTATTGTCCTCTGCCCTATTGTCCGTACTGGACAAGCACGAGGAAGAAGCGGTCATATACCATGAAGCCTATCATATGAAACATTATGATCCGTTGAAGACCTGGTTGCTGCAAGTGTGTGCTAAACAGCTATTTTACTTGCCGGTGCTGCGTCACATTACCAATCATTATAAGACGGCCCGTGAAATTTTGGCTGATAACGAAGCGATTCATCGAGCTGGTTCCCCAGTTGGGATTGGGAGCGCATTGCTCAAGCTTCTGAGTATGACGCCTGCCAATACTCGTCTGGTAAACTCCGCCGCTTGTTCCTCGTTTGCAGAAACGTCCATTAATTATCGTATCTCACGTATTTTAGACCCTCAGCAAGAACCTGTCATTCAAATGCCTTGGCGTTCGATTATGTTTTCCAGCTATGTGCTAGTGATGCTGACACTTATGTTCGCACTGGCGCTAATTTAGTTGGACAAGATGTTTCTTACGGGTGGCGCTTTTCGCGCTCCCGATTCTCGATGTTCAATACACTACACTATGTAGTTTGTTACAGAATTTTTATACAACTTAAAAGGAGATGAGCAAATGAATCAAACGCTTATGAATATTGGATTGTTGTTGGTACGAATCTTTACAGGGGTTATTTTTATCGTTCACGGTGCACTAAAGTTTCAGGGATTAGACGGAACCTCTGGTTTCTTCCAAAGCATCGGACTCCCTGGCTGGATGGCTCCTGTGGTCGCTACCGTTGAGCTGGTTGGGGGTATTGCACTGGTTCTGGGTATCGGAACACGGCTGGCTGGAGCGGCATTGACTATCGTTATGATCGGTGTATTGCTAACTGCTAAAAAAGGACAGCCTTTTGGCTCGATTGAATTTGATCTGCTGATTCTGTTCACCAGCCTTCAGCAAGCACTTGTCGGTGGACGGTTTCTGGCAGTGGGTCAGTTATTTGGCCGTAAAAAGGCTGAAAACAGTAACGTACAGGTCTAAATGTTTATATAACCGCGTCCTTAGTCTCATAGGGCGTGGTTTTTGTTTTTCTCCTTTGTGAAATTTTATTGTAAATCATTTGTTACTTTCAACCGATATAACTAACACTGAATGTAATTCAAATATAATGTTTTATGAGCAAAGGGGAAAAAACATGGGAACAACGCGAAAGAGAAAAACTATATGGACACTCAGGAACAAGCTAAGTTTAGGTTTTTTGCTTGTTTTGCTGATTCCGAGCTTAAGTATTTCCATTGCGACCTATAAATCATCATATAATGCTATGGAGAAACAGCTCTACAGCAGTGCAAATCAGGGTGTAGCGACGGCTAACTCGATTATTGAATACGCAATCGCCAGTAAAATTAAAGATGCGAAGTATTTGGCAGAGCGTCTGGACGCCTCAATGATAGATGGTCGAAACAGCCCATTGATTCAGCCCAAACTGATTCAATACAAGGGCTTGCACGAAGATGCGACGGATATTTTTGTTGGAACACCGGAGGGGCTGATGATTCGGGGGGTGCCCAAGGAGGACGAAGGGACATTTGATCCTCGTACACGGCCATGGTACATCGAAGCGATGAAGCAACCCGGTAAGGTAGCGATCACCCCTGTTATCATCAATTCATCGGGTATTCCTGTTGTGGTGGTATCTCAGACGCTTTCCGACCAGTCCGGGGTTATCGGGATTTCTCTAAATCTGGAAAGTGTACGCAAACTGGCCTCCATCAAAGTCGGCCAGGAGGGGTATATCATCATTTTGGATCATACGAAAAAATTTGTAGTCCACCCTACGGCTAAGCCGGGTACATCTCTTGATGCAAGCTTTATAAATAATATGTATGCAGCGCAGAGCGGGCAGTATACATATGTGTATGAAGGTCACGAGAAATATTTGACCTATGTAACGAATACGGATACCGGCTGGAAAATTGCAGGTACCTTCTATCAATCCGAGATCAGCGATGCCACCGCTGCCATGCGTTATGTAACCATTTTTGTGTTGGCTGCCTCATTGGTGATTGCGCTTATCGCGATTTTCCTGATCACCCGTTCTGTTCTGGTACCGATTCGTAAGCTGCAAAAATCAGCAGAACGAATCAGTGAAGGAGATTTGACGGGCGATTTGGAAACCGGAAAAACGGATGAGGTTGGCGAATTGTCTTCTCACTTCCAAACCATGGTCGACAGTTTGCGCACGATGATTCGAAGCGTACACGAAACGACAGATCGGGTAAGTTCTTCAGCGGAGGAGCTGGCTGCGGGTGCAGATCAGACAACCCAAGCGATTGAGCATGTCACCATTGCTATCCAAGAAGTAGCTGTGGGCAGTGAACGTCAGGTGCAGAGCGTCAAGCACGGTTCTGTACATATGGAGGAGCTTGCTCAGCAAGCAGCGAACGTATCCGAGCGTATGGTGGGCGTATCTGAACATGTGAAGATGAACGCCGAGTCGGCTCAGGAGGGTAGCAAGGCTGCTACGCAGGCTGTACAGAAGATGCATGACATCGACGAGACCGTTAACGATCTCGGACAAGCGATGGACTCCCTCAATGAGCGCTCCGGTGAAATCGTGAATATTATCAGCGTTATATCCGGTATCGCTAAACAGACCAATCTGTTAGCTCTAAATGCGTCCATTGAGGCCGCACGCGCTGGGGATCATGGTAAGGGATTTGCCGTGGTCGCTACGGAGGTGCGTAAGCTAGCTGAGGAATCTGCCAAATCGGCTACCTTGATCTCGGAGCGTATTGAAGCGATGCAGGTGGATATGAATCATGCTCTGGGCGCTATGCATCAAGCGCGGACACGGGTGACGGAAGGCATTGATTCGGTAACCACGTCTGAGCAATCCTTTGCGGAAATCAGCCAAGCCGTGGAACGAGCTATGGAGCATATCAATGACATTACCGGAGTGACTCAGGAAATGGCACGGGGGACTGTAGGTGTCGTAGATATTATGAGCGATATTTCCCACATTTCGGATGAGGCAGCGAGCAACACCGAGTCGATCTCAGCCGCAGCTGAGCAACAGCTCGCTTCTATCGAGGAAATTGCTTCATCTACAGCGGACCTGAGCCAAATGGCAGAGGAATTGCGCGAACTGGTTGGACGTTTTCAGGTTGAAGGAAAATCCTAAAATGAGGATTTCGCAAAAATCCAATAAGCGACTTCCAATGAATGAGATATAGATCGAAATGGTTTAGTTCGTCTATATCTTGCGCTTCAGAGCGACTGAAATCGAATTTTGCAAAATCCTGAAATGAATAAAAAGCGCCGGATACAGGAGATTGTACTCTGTATCCAGGCGCTTTTTTTAAATGTTTTTAGAATAATTTTTGGTTTGCAGGGTTAGAAGTTAACGTTGGAAGGACTTGCGGCGATCCAGACGGAAACGGACATCCCGAGAGCTGTCGGAAGGACGTAGCGAACTTCTCTGAAACATATTGTTCAGAATCAGTGCGAAAATGACTAGCACTGTACCATATAGTTCAAAACGGCTAATAGCATAACCTTGGAAGTACATGAGTACCAGCGTGGTAATCGGTACAAAGTTAATAAATAGAATTCCGTTCAGTGGAGACAGCTTTCGGATTCCAGCATTCCAGCTAAGCAGGGCAGCTAGCCCTGGAAGCAGGATCATAAAGCTCATTTCGTATTTAACTGACCACACAGCCTGCCAGTCCGGCACCACAATCCAGTTGAAAGCAGAGGCAAATGTGACGACTACGAAGGAGACGAGAGTTCCGAGCATGCAGGTTAGGGTTGAATACCGTAGAGTAGACCATCCTGCAAAATGGCTGCCTCCCATGGAATATACGACCCATCCGACGACGCCTACGAAAATAAGCAGCAGCGGCAGTAAATGTTGTCCGGCAAGCGTGAAAAAGGTCCATTTTCCGTTCGTGATCACAAGTAAAGCCCCAGCCAGCGCAATCACCATGCTGATTAGTGTATATTTCGGAGGCATTTTACGGGTCATGATCCACACCATCGCAATGGAAATCATCGGCATTAGCACTTCCATTATAGAGGCTACCAGAGTACCTGCTGCCCCCATCGCGTGCTGTCCCTGGAAAACGGCCATATTATAAATGGTGAATCCCATGGTCCCGAAGAATAACAACGTCTTGCCCTTGCCCTCAAAGCGAAATGCTGTCCGTCCCTCTTTGAGCCACAATAGCACAACTAAAATGAGTGTAACCGATAAATAGCGCAAAAATGAAAAGTACAGTGGATTGATGTGTTGTAATGCAATGTGCGAAACCGGAAACATCGCCCCCCAGGACATACTGGCGATTAGGCATAATAAAGATCCGGTCATGATTTGTCTGTTCATGGTGTACAAAAGCTCCTCCTTGCCGGTCTCAGCGGACATATCTTATGGACACATCATAAAGGATAGGAAGCTGTTGGTAAAATGATTGAAAATAAACATTATGATCATTTAAAATGATAATAAGTGACAAGTCGCGTCAATTTTGATGGCCCCTTGTCCTTCACAATAAGGGGGAGCAGTAGTGGATCTGAACGATTTAAACATTTTCCAGACGGTGGCTGCGCATGGCAGTGTCAGCAAGGCTGCAGCCGAGCTTAGCTATGTCCAGTCCAATGTAACGGCCAGAATCAAGCTGCTCGAAAAGGAACTGCAAACGCCTTTATTTAATAGACATAAGCGGGGAATGATCCTCAATGCTGAGGGCAAGCGTCTGCTGCAATATACGAAAAGCATTTTATCGCAATTCGAGGAAATGAAACATGCGTTTCAGAATACCTCTGCACCTTCGGGGGTGCTGGAGATTGGCATTGTGGAGACTGTCATTGCCCTCCCGGCCATTTTACATGCCTACTATAGCAAGTATCCGGATGTCGAGTTGTCCCTCAAGGCCGGGGTTACAGAGTCTCTGGTGCAGGAGGTTGCAGAAATGCGGCTGGATGGAGCTTTTGTGACCGGGCCGGTGAAGCATCCGCTGATTGAACAGTTTGATGTATTTCAGGAAAAACTGGTCCTTGTTTCCCAAGGAGATGACTTTTCTGTTGAGGATCTTACAACCCGTCCACTCCTGCTGTATAAAAAAGGCTGCGGCTACCGGGGACGGCTGGAAACTTGGCTCAAAATGGAGGGGATTATTCCCAAGCAGATTATGGAGTTTGGGACATTTGAGACAATTATCGGCAGTGTGGCGGCTGGTATTGGAATGACTGTTTTTCCCGAATCTTCGATCAGCGGGCTGGTGGCTCAAGGCCTTGTATGCGGTCATGCGATGCCTGAGCCGTACAATGAAGTAACAACGGTGTTTATCCGGCGTAAGGAAGCCTTTGTTACCAGTACTTTGCAGTCTTTTATAGATGAGATTATCACTCAGACAGAGGCGTAGCTTTATCGCTTGGGCTCGGTTACAATGAGAGGGATTTGATCTCATTTTTCTTCCTGAAGGAGGGCTATTATGTTTACAATATATCCGGCGGCTTCCCGATTCAGCTTCGATAAGGGCTGGCTGCGGGGGAGTCACAGCTTTTCATTCGCGGAGTATCAGGATGAGAACAATACAGCGTTTGGTCCTATGCGTGTCTGTAATGACGATGTCATCACACCGGGACGGGGCTTTGGGGCGCATCCGCACAGTGATATGGAGATTGTTTCGATTGTGCTGTATGGGGAACTGCGTCATGAAGACAACCGTGGACATGTAGCGGTGACCCATTTTGGAGGCATTCAGCGAATGTCAGCGGGCCACGGTATCATTCATACGGAGCACAACGCTTCACAAACGGAGGATGTCAGTCTACTACAATTGTGGTTTAGCCCGCATACGAGAGGCCTGAAACCGTCATATGAGGCTACAGCGTTTAATCCTGAGCGTCTTCACGGTCAGCTTCTGCCTGTGGTTGCCGGAAAGCGTGTACCAGGCACAGAGGGTGAAATTGCTGCAATCAACCAGGATTTAACGATTTATTTAAGCAAGCTTCAGGCTGGAGAGCAAGTAGAATTCACACAGGCCGAGGGTCGGCGCGTGTTTCTATTCGTCATCGAAGGCTCGCTGCGTGTGAACGGTGAACATATTCTGCAAGGACGCGATTCCGCTCGTATTGAGCAGGAGCCGAAGCTCTCACTGAAAGCAGAAGATTCTGTTTTTTATATGTTGATTGATTTGCCCTAAAAGGAGGTGCGCACAATGGCGCAGCAGGAAACATGGCTGATCAAGCATGCCGTTACGGGACGTAGCTTTGCTGACAGCCGCAAGCAGGTTTTCGATTGCCATTTGGAATCGGCGGACGGCGTGTTTCGCTTTACGCTTCAAGGACTGCCGCATGAGACGGCGGAGGCGATTGTGCGTTATAGCGGGGAGTTGAACGTATTTCGTTTTGTAACGCCGGTAGACGATGGACCCGTGGTGAAGCATTGGTATTACGTCACCCCGGAAAGCGTGGAATATCATGATCAGACAGATGAGCTTACGTTCAAAGCTAGTTCTGAGATTGAATACCATCCCGAGGAGTATTGGGGAGATTAATCATTCTTTTATAATAAATTTTTAGATTTATAATGGATTTCCGAAGACCCTGCATCATTGCAGGGTCTTTTTGTTATCTGTTCAACATGTTGAGTTCATTGGATACATAATCCTTTGCAGGCTGGTACATCCTATATGTCATATTATCTGTTCCGCTCATTCGTAAAGGGGGAATAACGATGAAGAAAGGGCGCTTTCCCAAGTTGCCGAAGCTACCGTGGAGCCGGAGAGCGATTCCAGCCGCAGACCGCAAGACACGAAATTCCAATGTGCCTAAAGGACTGCCTGAGTCTTCGTGGCTGGAACAGCCGCTACGTAGCAGTGTGGAAGACAATTTGATTGCTTTGCGTGATATTTTCAAGGATTGCTCTGATATCGTCTATCGAGAGCTCATGATTTCCCCTGAACGCAAAGGGTTATTGGCTTATTTTGAAGGTACGGTAAAATCGGAGGATTTGCAGGACCATATCCTGCGGCCTGTCATTCTGGGCATGATGCTCAAGGACCCTGAAGTGAACGGCAAATTGGAGCCGCTGGATGAAACTCGTATCTCCATGTCCCAGACCAAAACGATGGACGAATGGAAGATGGTATCGGCAGCGATACTGGACGGCAATGCCGCCTTGTTCGTAGATGGCACACCTCGTGCGTATATTTTCAGCGCCAAGGGGGGCGTCCGCCGTGGAGTGGAGGAGCCGCAGACCGAATCGGTTATTCGTGGACCGCGTGAAGGATTCACAGAGACACTTCGCGTCAATACGGCACTGTTACGTTTCAAGCTGAAGACCTCCAAGCTCAAGATGTACAGCATGACCATCGGAACAGAAACTCAAACGAGCGTCGTCCTTACTTATATTGAAGGGATCATAGATCCGAAGCTGGTGGAGGATGTAAAAAAAAGGCTTAGTGATATTAAAATTGATGGTGTTCTGGAGACTGGATATATTGAGGAACTGATTGAGGATCATCCGTTTTCGCCGTTTCCGCAAATGGAATACACCGAACGCCCTGATACCGTCACTGCGCAATTATTGGAAGGACGTTTTGCTATTTTTGTAGACGGAACGCCCTTTGCCCTGATTGGGCCCGTGACGATGTGGCAGATGATGCAAGCGAGCGAAGACTATTACGAGCGCTTTTTTATCAGTAATATGGTGCGCTGGATTCGTTTTCTTTTTCTCATATTGGCTCTCTTTCTGCCTGCATTATATGTAGCGGTGACGACCTATCATCATGATATGCTGCCGACGACGCTTATTTTGAGTATTGCAGCAGCACGTGAGTCTATCCCTTTCCCCGCTTTGGTGGAAGCACTAATGATGGAAATTTCCTTTGAGGCGTTACGAGAAGCGGGGATTCGTCTCCCCAAAACGGTCGGTCAGGCTGTCAGTATCCTTGGAGCGCTCGTCATCGGTCAGGCCTCTGTACAAGCAGGGATTGTATCGGCCCCGATGGTCATTATTGTGTCGCTCACAGGTATTGCGTCGTTTACCATCCCGCGTTTTAACTTTGCCATCACGGTTCGTCTGCTACGATTTCCAATTATGCTGATGGCGGGATTATTCGGATTGTTTGGAATCATTATTGCGACAACGCTGATTGCTACGCATCTAACCAAGCTAACATCGTTTGGTGTTCCTTATATGAGCGGATATAGCCCATACAAACATATGGATCAAAAGGATATCGTCGTTCGTGCGCCTTGGTGGAAAATGACTAAACGTCCTTCCTGGATTGGTAAAGACAACAACAAACGAGCGAAGGAAAAGATGAATGGATCGCCTACAACCGAGGAGGGATGGTGATGAAGCCCAAATCCGATGCACAACAAATACGTAAAGCGGCTGTGCTCTGTTGTCTGCTGCTTTGTTCTGTTCTTTTGGGAGGATGCTGGGATCGCCGTGAAGTGAACGATGTGGCCTTTGTAATGGGTACGGGTCTGGATAAAGAAGGCGATCAATACCGGGTAACGATGCAAATCGCTTTGCCCGGACAACTTGGATCTTCGGGCAGCACAGGAGGAGGGGGAGGTACAAGCGGTACGAAGTCCTACTACCTGGAGTCCAAAACAGGTTCAAGCTTTCGCGGAGCAAGCACTGAGGAACAGCGCGGAGTTTCGCGAACACTGAACTACTCCCACCGGCGGGTGCTGCTGTTCGGCGAGGCGCTGGCACGAGAAGGGATTAGTAAAATGATGGATGTACTGGCACGTGTTCCGCAGAACCGACTGTCTTCCCTGGTTGTTATTACGAAGGGATCAGCGATGGACGTGCTTCAGGCAGATGCCCCGATTGAGCAATATCCGGCAGAAATGGTGCGTGAGCTCAACTATTCCTATATGAAAAAACCTCGTTCTATTAAGCTGCTGATAAATTCCGTCCTGCTGGATGGCATTGACCCGGTGGTGCCGGTGATGTCTCTGGTGAAGAATGGCCCCTCTAATCTTAAAGACAAGAAGACAAATATTCAGGTCGATGGGCTAGCTGTATTTCGGAAAGACAGGTTAACAGGGATTATAGATAACCACCTCAGTCGATTCCTGCTTTTGGGTATGGAGCAAGCCAAGGAGACAGAAATATTTATCCACCCTCCCAAAGGTAGAGGCTACATATCTGTACACCTCATCGAAAATAAAGTCCATATCAAGCCCAATATTCGCGGGGATGAGATTCGAATGACCGTTCATATGAACTGTAACGGGAATGTGAAGGAAAATGAGACGGATTTCGATATTTCCAACGAGGAAAATTTGAAGTGGCTGGAACAGCAGACAGCCGGGGAAATTAAGAGGGAGCTGGGAGAGGGTGTCAAGGTGATCCAGCAAAAATATCACTCAGACATACTTGGTTTGGGCCGGGCTATTATTACGAGTCATCCGGATGAATGGGAACGGATTAAACCTCAATGGGATCAACTGTATCCCAAGGTGGAGGTTACTATAGATCCGGTCGTGCATATTGAAAATATCGGTGCGGTCACCAAACCATTCGGGGTCAAAAAGGAGCAAATCCAGAATGAATAAAGTATTTCTATTACCTTTATTGCTGGCTATGCTCTTCATGTATCTGATCGACCGTAAAAGTATGAACAATGCACACGCCGTCAATCGCTGGATCGCACGCGTATTGTATGTCATTAGCATTGGTATCTGGATTTACGGGACATCGACGAAGAGCTCCGTTTATGTGGCTACATGGCTGGCCCGTTTTATTGACATGTGGCTCCCCCCTACGTTGTAAATCGTGTAATGGATGCCTGCGGGCAAAAGGAGGATGTACCTGCATGAGACAGTTCACAACCAGACAAATCGTGCTGCTTGGTGTATTGATGGAGGTCGGTATTACCCTTGTACATGCTCCGGCGCAGGCAGCAGATTACGCGAATCAACATGCCTACTGGACCTGTATAATTGCGGCTATCGTGCTATGCTTGCCGATCTGGGCCATGTTGAAACTCAAGCGGCGTTTTCCTGATCAGGACCTGATGCAGGCGATGGTGAGCTCTCACCCTGTGCTAGGACGTATGCTGCTTGCAGTTTACCTTATTTTATTTCTGATCATTTTTGCACGGGATTTGAGAATTATCACGGATTTGGTGGAGGTTGTACTTTTGCCGCTGACTCCGATTGTTGTCGTATCTCTTATTTTGCTTTTGACTCTGGCGTTTATGGCCAAAGGCGGAATAAGCACCATCGTGAATATGACCGAGATTTTTGTACCTTTGTTGATTCTGACGCTGCTGACCATGCCGCTTTTTTTCGGGCGTAATATGGATTTTTCGGTACTGAGACCCTATTTACATCCGGAAGTAGATGGAGTGATCAAGGGTAGCTGGCGCATGCTAGGTTATATGGCAGATGTCATGATAGTTCCCTTTGTGATTTCTGGGAAGAGCTATAATGGGCGTAGTGCATGGTATGGGCATTTGCTCGGAACCGCATTTCTGACCATGCTGATGTTGCTGTCGGAGTTGGTCATTGGTGTTCCTATCTTGTCCCGGCTATTTTATCCATCCTATGAACTAGTGCGTCAGTTGCAGCTAACGGACTTTTTGGATCGGTTCGACTTGTTCGTGGCAGCACTGACTGTACCGACCTTTCTTACGAAGATTGGGGTTGATCTGTACGTTACCAGTTTGGCGGTAAAGCGTATGTTTGCCCATGCATGGGGAAGTCTGATGGTTTGGCCCGTAGGTTTGTTAGGTTACGTCTGCTCGTTTATGCTGTTCTCCAATATCGTGCAAATTTATGATTTCAGCCGGGAGTGGACCGTGGTGATGATCATTTTTTTTGTTATCATGCCCTTGTTGCTATGGATGTTGCTCCGATCCAAATCTAAAGGAAGAGGCGGAGATGATAAGGCATTTAACGGAGAGCGGGATAGCAGTAGTCAGAAAGAAAGCCAGCATGGAGGCAGAACAGGACACGACCACTTATAAGATTACTGTATTTATCGGAAAAGTAATTCTTATTTGTCTTTTACCCCTCTGATTGTATACTTGGTAGAAAGAAATATGACTTCTACAAGGGAGGCAACAGAATGGCACAACGCATGGCAGGTAAGAGAGTCGCTCTTGCTGGTCCCCGTAAGGCAGAGGAAATGGCGCTGCTAGTTGTGAAGATGGGGGGTGAGCCAGTACAGCGCCCGGCCCAGGGCACCGTTTTTTTGAATGATATCGAGCTGCGCAACGCTGTTGTAGCGTGGGTGAAGCACCCCCCGGACTGGTACATCTTCACGACAGGTATGGGGCTGGATGCCTTGTTCGATATGGCAGAGGATATGGGCGTGGCCGAGCAGATTATGGAGTTGCTGCAATCCTCCAACATTGCAGCGCGGGGCTACAAGACGGTCAATGGACTCAAAAAGCGTGGCTTTACGCCAGCAGTACGAGACGAGGACGGAAGTTTGATCGGATTGACAGGAGCTTTCGCCCCATACGATCTGAAGGGGAAGGAAGTATTGTTGCAACTGCATGGCGATCCAGCTCCACGGTTGGTAAAGTGGCTGGACGAGCAGGGGGCAGTGACCCGCCAGGTACTTCCTTATAAGCATATCCCACCTGAGGAAGCAAAGTTGCAGGCGTTACTGGAGGATGTTATCCATCGTAATGTTGATGCTGTTACGTTCACAAGTGGTCCGCAAATCCGATTTTTGGCCCAATATGCGAGAGAGCAAAATCGAATCGAGGATTTACTGGAAGCTTTTCGTGAGGATGTGATTGCTGTATCCGTAGGGAAGGTGACTGCACAGTCCATTGTGGAAGAAGGGATTGATCGAGTCGTGTTTCCGAACGAAGAGCGCATGGGCGCGATGATGGTGGAGCTGGGCAAATATTTTGAACATAACGATTCGGTGCATGGATGTGGTCTGAAGATCGTGAATGGTCATTGAAATGAGATCAAAATTATAAATGCATTATGCTAAAAAATGAACTTATATTTTGGGATACAGAGTAAAATAAAGATAAGGGCCTACAAGGTCTTTATCTTTTTTTGTTGGACATGCATCGACAAAGATTTTTGTTATAGTGAAAATGTTTATCTAATATAATGAATAAGTTTCGATGCATGATACTTAGGACAGGAGCTGAGACGTTAATGAATTCTATTTGCGTATTTGCCGGGTCCAGACCTGGACATTCATCGGTATATGTTGAAGCGGCAGGCAAGCTGGGAGAAGCCATGGCTCGCCATCATATCCGTCTGATCTATGGTGGCTCCAGTAGGGGGTTGATGGGAGAGGTGGCGGACGGCATGCTGGCGGGTGACGGTCAGGTCACTGGCATTATGCCCACCTTGTTATTTGATGCAGAGATCATTCATCGGGGAGTTACCGAATTTATTGAGGTAGGAAGCATGCATGAGCGTAAAGCGGCAATGAGCGAGATGGCCGATGCGTTTATTGCCCTTCCGGGTGGCTTGGGAACCTTTGAGGAGCTATTCGAGGTATTGTGCTGGGCGCAAATCGGGATTCATCGCAAGCCCATTGGGCTGTTGAATGTGAATGGATATTTTGACCCGTTAGTAGAAATGGTACGTCATAGCGTGCAAGAAGGGTTTACCGGGGCTGAGCACCCAGCGTTATTAAGTATCTCTGCGGACCCGGACGAATTGCTACATATGCTAAAAAATAAAGCAGAGAACTTGAAATAAAGCGTTTTTCGTGCTTGCACAACTGATTGAGGCAAGGTTATGATAAGACCCATAATCAAATAGCGGACAGACAAGGTGCCTTTGCGGTTGAGCAAAGGGTAACAGGGAATCGGGTGCAAATCCCGAGCGGTCCCGCCACTGTAAGGAAGAGGATTTTTTAAAATGGTCACTCGTGAAAAACGGGGAAGACGAAAGAATCCGTTGATGCCAAGCCAGGAGACCTACCTTGATCTGTATGCACCGTTAACCTTCGCGGAGAGGATGGGTGTACGAAATCAGGAAATCAGGCACACGTTGCTTTTTCCATGTTGGCTAGAGGTTTGCGTGGATATGAACGTGCAGCAGCGTTTGAAACGTAAACAGTCAGATGGAGGACAACGGCAGGCTGGAGGAAGACAAATAGTGTCTTCTTACGCTGTTTGTTCGTCTGATGAGAGATGCGTACATAGAAACCCCATCCGGGCAGGATGGGGTTTTTTTGAGTTACACGATGTGCATAAATCATTGAAATAGATAGCATAGCTGCCCTGAAAAGGATGAATAGGAGGAGCACGATGAGCCCATTAGGAAAATTGCTGGTGATTGGATTTGGACCAGGAGATATGGAACATATCACAAAACGGGCGCTGGATGCGCTGGCCGAAAGTGAGGTCATTATCGGCTACAATACCTACGTTGATTTGATCCGTCCGTTGTTGAACGGACAGGAGATTGTACGCACAGGGATGACAGAGGAAGTGAGCCGTGCGCAGGAGGCGGTTCGCCAAGCAGAGATGGGCAAGAAGGTAGCTGTCATTTCCAGTGGAGATGCGGGAGTCTATGGTATGGCAGGACTGGTGTATGAGGTACTGATGCAAAAAGGCTGGCGACGCGAGGACGGAGTTGAGGTAGAAGTCGTACCGGGGATTTCGGCTATTCAGTCCTGTGCTTCACTGTTGGGGGCGCCAGTTATGCATGATGCGTGCACGATCAGTCTGAGTGATCATCTGACCCCATGGGAAACGATTGTGAAGCGCGTAGAAGCAGCGGCTTCGGCCGATTTTGTAATTGCATTATATAACCCGCGCAGTGGTCGGCGTACCCGCCAGATTGTGGAGACGCAGTCCATTTTGCTGCGTTACCGCGATCCGCAAACTCCAGTCGGGTTGGTGAAAAGTGCTTATCGTGAACGTCAGCAAGTTATTGTAACGACGCTGGAGGATATGCTGAATCATGACATCGGGATGCTGACGACTGTAATCATCGGCAATTCCTCGACGACGGTGTATGACGGTTTGATCGTGACTCCGCGCGGATATCAGCGCAAATACACATTAGATGCGACCGAGCAGGCACTCAAGCCGCACCAGCGTCTCCGCACGGAAGCGGAGCCGTGGTCGCTGGGCGCACAAGAGGATACACCGCAGGCAGGCGCAGCCCCGACTACGCCCGGCGGGCCTTCCGCGAGCGGCGCTGCGGTTGCGACGCAGGCACGCCCGCAAGCGATGGCTGCCGTGCAGGCAACGAATGCTGTGCAAACCGGCGCAGCCCCAGCATCGCTGGCGGCAGAGGCACTAAGCCGCCTCGCTGTTGGCGGCAAGCTGCCTGGCGCAGCCAACGCTCGCTGGAGCGGGCAAGCGCCTACCTTCGAGAGCACCGCCGGAACGTCAGCGGTGGCCGGAGCGGGGGCTACGGCTGGAATGGCGACAGGCGGCTTTGGCAAGCCTGCGCTATTTGAGGTGGGCGTTTCCCCGGGTGTGGGAAACAAGAAGTTCACCGCTCGCCAGATGGCGCTGCTCGCCGAGGTAGCGGGTGATGACGGCGAGCTGGAATACACGCCAGATCATCAGATCGTGCTGCGCGTGTCGTGTGCAGACCCCGAGGAACTGGTCGGACGGCTGCGGGATGAACGATTCATTGTCATGCCGATTGGCGATGTGTTTAAGGTGAAGGCGTGCGACTTCTGCAATATGGAAAAGGATGATGCTGTGCCTGTGGCTGAGCATCTACAGGTTGTACTTGGCGGATTACAGGCACCCAAGGAAACGAGCATTGCTTTGAACGGATGCGGTATGGCCTGCTATGGAGCGGTGCTGGAGGATATCGGAATCGTCTATCGCAAGGGAGGATACGACCTCTTCCTCGGTGGCAAAAAATTCGGTCGCAATGCTCATGCCGCTCAGCCCGTAGCGGAAGGGATTCCGGGCGATCAGATTACTGACATCGTGGAGAACGTCATTGCTGAATATAAAGAAAAAGGGCATCCGAATGAGCGTTTTCATAAATTTTTTAAACGTGTAGGTGTCGTTGCGGGTTTCCGGCATGAAGATGCACCAGCAACGGTAGAAGTGAATGCGGTTTGTGGTGATTAATGGACTGAAGGCCTGATGAACTGAATACAAGCATATATATAAAATAGGGCGTCATGCAGGTTATCCCTATTAAAGAGGAGGAAAAAACAGCAGTGGATGCAATATTGTTGGTTGGACATGGAAGTCGGGACCCGGAGGGGAACCAGGAACTGCTGGAATTTGCACAGGCAGTGGCAGACCGGGTACCGGATATGTGCGTGGAAACCTGTTTCTTGGAGTTGGCACGTCCCAGCATTGCTGATGGGATGCAAACATGTGTGGAGAAAGGGGCGACGCGTGTCGTTCTTATACCGATTATCTTGTTCGCAGCGGTACATGCCAAAATTGATATTCCGATGGCTATTGACCGAGCAAAGGCGAAATATCCGCAGGTGGAATTTGTATACGGACGTCCGATTGGTGTTCATGAGAAAATCGTCAGCATTCTACAAAGCCGCTTGAAAGAGGCACGTCCGGTTGCAATTCCAGCGGGAATGAATAGCGCTGTAGAGGCATTTGCCGAGGTATCCGACGAAGAAACGGCGGTACTTGTATTAGGGCGCGGAAGTAGCGATCCAGATGCGAACAGTGACTTTTTCAAAATCACCCGTATGCTGTGGGAGCAGCTTTCTTATACCTGGGTAGAGAGCAGCTTTATCGGTGTGACGCAGCCTTCTTTTCCCGATGGGTTGGAGCGTTGTGTACGATTGGGGGCTAAAAAGATTATCGTGCTTCCCTATTTTCTGTTCACGGGTGTGCTGATTAAGCGTATCGGAGAAATGACCCAGGAATTTGCCGAGGCTCACCCTACATTACAAGTGGAGATGGGCGGATATTTTGGTTTCCATCCCCAATTGATTGAACTGGTGCTGGAGCGAGCTAAGGAAGGCTTGTTTGGCAAGGTTACGGCCAATTGTGATAACTGTCAGTTCCGTCTGGAGGCGCAGGAGCACCATCATCATCACCATGACCACGATCATGAGCACGACCATGAACATCATCATCATGCACATGAGCACGATCATCATGATCACCATACACACAGCCACGATCACACTCATGAGCATGTCCATGCTCACAGCCATGATGACCATGATCACCATCACGAGCATTCACATACGCCATCTGTAGTGAACGGAAGCGGGCAGGTGGGCTCATGATATTCATGCTATGCGGAACGAGCGACGCTAGGGAATTGGCGCTGCAAATCCGTGACAATGGCTTCAACGTATTGACCTCGGTCGTAACCGAAAGCGCGGCAGCCAGCTTGTCCGAAGCGGGACTAGACGTACGTACAGGCCGAATGACAGCCGATGAAATGGCTGCAATGATTCGGGAGCAGGGAATACAGGCGATTATTGATGCCAGTCATCCTTTTGCAGAAGAAGCACATGCGAATGCGATGGCAGCCGCTCGCGAGTCCGGGGTTCCTTATATTCGCTACGAGCGGGCGGGACTGGTGTATGACAATCATCCGTTGCTCCACATCGTGTCTTCCTATGAAGAGGCCGCATTAGAAGCGAAGCAACTCAAGGGCTCTGTAATGCTTACGACGGGCAGTAAGACGCTCGGTACGTTCACCAAGCATTTACTCGGAGACCCGGAGATTCGTCTGGTTGCACGCATGCTGCCGCGCCTGGACAATATGGAGAAATGCGGCGAACTGGGCATGGAACAAAAGAATATTATTGCCATGCAGGGACCCTTTTCCCGCGAGATGAATGAGGCATTGTACAAGCACTATGGCACGACCGTGATGGTCACCAAGGAAAGCGGACGCACGGGAGCAGTGGATGAAAAGGTTCAATCTGCATTGGAGCTGGGGGTTCACGTACTTTTGATTTCCAGGCCGGAAGTGGAATTTGGCACAGTATTTGATCATTTCGACGGAGTGATTGATGCACTGCGTATAGACAAAGAGGAGTCTGTGCTGTAAGACATAAGCCTATGAAGCTGGTCGGTCCAGTCAATCCGATGAATTCAGAACGATTTCTGGCGTGTATTTAAAATATAGTCATCTTAAAATGTGTAGTTTTTGTGTAGAGGTGTTTGTAACTCCTTAACATGAATGTCATTTTCCCTATATAAGACGAACTTGAAAAATGAACATAAAACGGAGTAGTCGGAATGGTGCTGTACAAGCGTAGCGGTCGCTTTTGTCCCCGGATTTCTACGCTGATCATAGGTTTTATTCAAGGAATCCGGGGGCGGTGGCGATGGGAAGCACCATCCGACTGCGCAGTGGAACAATAGTTAACTTTAATGTTCTAAGCTAATTTAATTTTCTAATTTTCCATAAGGGAGTGGTCGATACGATGGATTTTAAAACAGATTTTAAACCGCTAACGGTACAGCCGCAGGAGATTGAGGGCAAAAGCTTCGAGATGATCACAGAAGAACTGGGAGAGCATCCTTTTACAGCAGAGCAATATCCTGTTGTACAGCGTGTCATTCATGCATCTGCTGATTTTGAGCTGGGCCGCAGCATGGTGTTTCATCCAAAAGCGATTGAAGCCGGGGTTGCAGCTATTCGTGCAGGACAGCAGGTAGTGGCGGATGTGCAAATGATTCAAGCGGGGCTGAGCAAGGATCGTATCCGTCAATTTGGTGGGGATGTGCATGTGTACATATCTGACCCTGACGTCATGGAAGAAGCGAAAAGGCTGAATACGACACGCGCCATTATTTCGATGCGCAAAGCGATTCAGGCGGGCGAAGGCGGTATCTATGCCATTGGTAATGCACCGACAGCGTTGCTGGAGTTAATTCGTCTGGTGAAAGAAGGAGCGGCTAAGCCCGGACTGGTAATTGGCATGCCCGTCGGTTTCGTCTCGGCGGCAGAATCCAAGGACGAGCTGCGCAAGCTGGATATTCCGTTCATTACGAATATTGGACGCAAGGGCGGCAGTACAATTGTCGTAGCAGCATTGAATGCGATTTCCTTAATGGCTGTCCGCTAGATGCGGTTGTCCGTTTGCTGTATCATGAAATGAATTGGAACATGATCAGCAGAAGAGGTTAAGGAGGAATTGGGATGGAAAAGGAAGCGGCGTCCGCCGACAGGCCCAAACGGATGAAAAGCGGTGAAGCTCCCGCACCGGACAAGCCAATGCGGTCAGGCTTTACGACTGGAGCTTGTGCGGCTGCAGTGGCCAAAGGAGCGGTACAACTGCTCATCACGGGCATTCCGCCGAAGGAAGCAGTGATATCGCTGCCCGCGGGCTTTGATCATGCGTTTGAGCTGATCGAGCCTGTGTTGGACGCGGACGAAGCTTCTTGCACGACGATCAAGGACGGTGGCGATGACCCAGATGCCACGCATCAGGCGAAAATTAGCGCGTTAGTTAGCTGGCGCGAGGAGCCGGGCATTGAGCTGGACGGTGGCATCGGCGTTGGGCGGGTAACGAAGCCCGGTCTGCCTGTGCCTATCGGGGAAGCAGCGATTAATCCGGTGCCGCGCCGTATGATTACGGAGGCTGTGACAGACGTGCTTGAAGAGCACGGATCGGCCAAAGGTGTCCGTGTCGTCATCAGCGTACCGGACGGCGAAGAAATCGCCAAGAAAACGTTGAACGGACGACTTGGCATTCTTGGCGGTATTTCCATACTAGGCACGCGTGGTGTGGTCGTTCCGTTTTCCACGTCAGCTTATAAAGCCAGTGTCGTGCAGGCCATATCGGTTGCGCAAGCGATGAACTGCCAGGAAATAGTCCTGACCACAGGCGGCAGCAGTGAAAAATATGCCATGCAAATGTACGATCAGCTGACGGAAGAGGCCTTTATTCAGATGGGGGATTTTGTCGGCTTTGCCATTAAGCATGGGAAACGGCTGGGAATGAAAAAGATTATTCTCGTCGGTATGCCCGGCAAGCTGTCGAAGGTAGCTCAAGGTGTCATGATGGTTCACTCCAAGAGCGCTCCGGTGGACTTTGGCTTTTTGGCTGAGGTCGCGCGTGAGGCTGGTGTGGACGAGTCGCTTGTAGCGGCAGTGGCAGAGGCGAATACAGCTACGCAGGTGGCGGATATGATGACCGAAGCGAATGCGCTGAGCTTTTTTGAAAAGCTGTGTACCTATGGATGTCAGCATTGTCTGGACCATGCAGGTGGTGGAATTGTCGTGGAAATGGTACTGGTAACGATGAAAGGGAACGTGCTGGGGAGGGCGAGAGTCGGTGAGTAGAGTGATTCGTGTCATTGGTATCGGTGAAAATGGAGCGGCAGGTCTGTCGCAGGAGACGCTGGAGCACATTGAGCATGCCGATCTGCTGGTTGGTGGAGAACGCCAGCTAGCCTTTTTCAAGGCATTCGCAGGGGAAAAACGAACATTAAAGAGCGGCTTATCTGCCGTGGTAGAAGAATTGGGACGGTTGCGTGAGGACAGGGATATTGTCGTGCTTGCGTCAGGCGATCCGCTTTTTTTTGGAATTGCAGGTTATTTGTCTGCCAAGCTGGGGGCTGAACATCTGGATATTTTGCCGCATCTCAGCTCGGTTCAGCTGGCGTTTGCGCGTCTCGGTGAAAGCTGGCAGGATGCGGTGCTGGAAAGCGTACACGGCCGTCCGATGACTGGATTGGCGCAGCGGATCGACGGACAGAACAAGGTCGCGCTGCTGACGGATGACCGAAATCATCCCGCCGCCGTCGCTGCCTATCTGCTGCATTATGGCATGACGGAATATGATGCCTTTGTCGGCGAGCATTTGGGCGGACCGGATGAGGCGTATCAGCATTATACGCTGGAAGAGATGGCGAAGAGAACGTTCCAACCATTGAATGTGGTTATTTTACGTCGCCGTAAGGGAGAAGACGTGCCTGCAATTCGTCGAGGATTTGGCTTCGAGGATGCAGAATTTCACCAGCGCAAGCCGGAAAAAGGGCTGATCACGAAGCGTGAAGTACGCGTATTCAGCTTGTCCGAGCTGCGTCTGACCGAACGAAGCATCGTATGGGATATCGGCGCAGGCTCCGGCTCTGTAGCGGTGGAATGTGCGCGGCTAGCCAAGTATGGGCAAGTATTTGCCATTGAGAAGAACGAAGGCGATCTGGCTAATGTGGAAGCGAACAAAACCAAATTCCGTACCGATTTCCCGGTTATTCATGCCAAAGCGCCTGCCGGACTGGAAGATCTGCCAGACCCGGATGCGGTGTTTATCGGTGGGAGCGGGGGAGAATTGGCGGAGCTGATTCGTCTGTGTGCTTCCCGTCTGCGTAAGGATGGACGAATTGTAGTGAATGCTGCAACGATTGAGACGCTGCATGATGGGATGAAGGCGATGCAAGCAGCAGGACTCGAAACTTCGGTGACGTTATTGCAAACAGCGCGCAGCAAGCCGATTTTGAATATGACGCGTTTTGACGGACTTAATCCGATATATGTTATTACAGGACAGCCGGTGGTGGACGTGGCTGACGAAGTAGCAGGGGAGTAAGCTGGTAATTCAAGAGGGGGAGAGAGACAGCATGAATACGGCAGCAACAGGAACACTTTACGGCGTAGGTGTGGGGCCGGGTGATCCCGAGCTGATTACGGTCAAGGCGTATCGCATGATTCAGGAATGTGCAGTTGTGGCTTATCCGAAGAAACGTCGGGGAGGTAAGTCGTATGCTCACGAAATCGTGGAGTTGTACGTCAACCCGGAGGAAAAGGAGATGCTGGGACTCATTTTTCCAATGACCAAGGACCCGGTTGTACTGGAGCGTGAGTGGAACAAAACGGTGGTTGCTTGCTGGGAGGCACTGAGTCAAGGCAAGGATGTAGCCTTTGTCACAGAGGGAGACCCTAATCTGTACAGTACCTTTATTCATTTGGCACGGCTCATGAAGGATCTCCATCCAGAGGTGCCGATTGTATCTATTCCGGGCATTTCGTCTGTGTTGGGAGCGGCGGCAGCGCTGGAATTGCCTTTGGCAGACGGAGATCAGCAGGTCGGTATAATTCCGGCTACGGATGATTGGGAAGCGATGAAGCGGGCGATTGAGAATCACGATACGGTCGTGTTTATCAAGGTTGCCAAGGTGCTGGATTTGATTTTGGATGTGCTGGATGAACTTAATCTTGGGGACCGTGCATCAGTCATTACCAAGGTCACTTCTCCTTATGAAATGGTATGGCGCAACGCACGTGAGCTGCGCGGACAGGAACTTGAATATTTGAGTTTAATGGTGGTGAGCAAATGACGTTGGAGCCCAAAGTATATATCGTAGGAGCAGGTCCCGGCGACCCGGAGCTGATTACTGTCAAAGGCTCCCGGATTCTGCGCACGGCCGATGTGGTATTGTACACGGATTCACTCGTGAACGACGAGTTGATTGCCACGGCCAAACCAGAGGCACAGGTACTGCAAAGCTCAGGCATGGATCTGGAGCGGCAGGTCGAGATTATGAGCGAGGCTGTGCAGGCTGGACGCAGTGTAGCTCGCGTACATACAGGCGATCCGGCAGTGTACGGAGCCATTTTGGAGCAAATGGTGTTGCTGAAGCAGCGCGGAGTAGCATATGAAATCGTGCCGGGCGTCAGCTCGGTCTTTGCTTCTGCGGCCGTGTTGGGTGCAGAGCTAACTGTGCCTGACCTGACGCAGACCGTCATACTGACGCGTGCCGAAGGCCGTACACCTGTACCGGATCGGGAAAAGCTGCGTGATTTAGCATCCCATCACTGCACAGTGGCCTTATTCCTCAGCGCAACGCTGGCAAAGAAGGTAGTCGTTGAGTTTCTGGCGGCAGGCTGGAGCGAGGACACACCTGTAGCGGTTGTACAGCGCGCGACCTGGCCGGATCAAAAGATCGTGCGCACGACGCTTGCCCAATTGCCAGCTGATCTGCGTGCAGCAGGCATTACGATGCATGCCATGATTCTGGCAGGCTGGGCGCTGGACCCGGGACTGGTGGACAAGGACGCGCATCGTTCCAAGCTGTACGACAAGTCGTTCACCCATGGCTACCGGAAGGGAGTGAAGCCCAGTGAGTAATCCATTTGCCGCTGTGGCGATCACGAAGCATGGAGTGGAAATGGTCCGCAATTTGGGAGTCAGCTTTCCGGGCACGGATGTGTATTACATGTCCAAGTTTGAGCGTGGCGACGAGCAGGAGCGTGGCATTCAGTTATTCGAAGGCTCGGTCAAGCTGATTTTGCCGGATTTATTTAAACAATATAACGGTATTATTTTGTTTATTTCTCTCGGTGCAGTAGTCCGTATGATTGCACCAATTTTGGTGGATAAAAAGGTAGACCCAGCGGTAGTTGTCATTGATGATCGCGGCGAGCATGTCATTAGCGTATTGTCTGGCCATTTGGGTGGTGCCAATGAATTGACCCGCCATGTAGCGGCTGTACTAGGCGCACGTGCTGTAATCACGACTGCATCAGACGTGCAGGGCACGATTCCGGTGGACATGTTTGGTCGGGAATTGGGTTGGGTGGTCGATAGCTTCGACAAGGCCACTCCTGTGAGCGCCGCTGTTGTGAACGAGGAGCCTGTTGCGCTCATACAAGAGACAGGCGAACGGAACTGGTGGCGTTATGACAAGCCTGTACCTGGACATATCAAGGTATATGCTTCGACAGCAGAAGCATTACAAGAACCATTTAACGCCGCGTTGGTCGTGAGTGACCGTTTATTGGTGCCGGAGGAAGAGGAGCAGCTTCTTTCTAATGGCGTGCTGTACCGTCCGAAAAGCTTGGTGCTTGGCATCGGCTGCAACCGTGGGACTGCATTAGAGGAGCTGGAGGCGGGTGTGCTGAACACCTTGCAAGAGCTGCGTTTGTCCGTGAAAAGCGTACGGAATATTGCCACCATTGATCTGAAAAAGGACGAAGAGGGTTTACTTGCTCTTTGCGCCAAATACGGTTGGGAACTGGTGACGTATACTCCGTCAGAGCTGAATACGGTGCAGCTTCCCAATCCATCGGAAACCGTCTTCAAATACACTGGCGCATATGGGGTCAGTGAACCATCAGCCCTGTTGTCTTCTGGTGCAGACCATTGGCTGCTGGAGAAGAAAAAAAGCGGCAATATGACGTTGTCTGTAGCGCGGGTTTCCTATGACTGACGTCATGAAGCAGGCTGTACAGTCTGATCCATCTGCCGCTACGCGCAGAAGCCGTATTGTTGTTGCTGGAACAGGCAGCGGCGCAGGCAAAACGACTGTTACCCTCGGGCTGATGAAGGCGTTCGCCGATAGCGGCCTGCGAGTGCAGGGTTTTAAGTGCGGACCGGATTATATTGATCCGACCTATCATACTGCCGCGACCGGTACTTCTTCCCGTAATCTGGATTCATGGATGACCTCACCAGATACGGTGCGTGAAATCTTTATCCGTGCTTCCGAAGACGCGGATATTTCCGTGATTGAAGGCGTCATGGGGCTGTATGACGGCAAGGACCCGCTCAGCAACACCGGCTCGACCGCTGAGATCGCCATGCTGACGGACAGCCCTGTATTGCTGGTGGTCGACGTGCGCAGTATGGCACGAAGCGCCGCCGCTATTGTGCTCGGCTTTCAGCGCTTGGAGCCCAAGCTGCGCATTGTGGGCGTAATTGTGAATCGCTGCGGTAGCCAAGGGCACTATGGCATCGTCAAAAAGGCGATTGAGCAGGAGTGTGGCATCCCCGTGCTCGGCTGGTTAAAGCGTGATGACGGGCTGGATATTCCCGAGCGTCATCTGGGATTAGTACCTGCTGTGGAACGCGGCGAGCTGGAGCCGCTTTTCCAACGGGCGGCAGAGCTGATCCGCGCGGGTACGGATCTGGATGCACTGCGGGCATTGGCGGATTCGGCTCCACCGTTGTCTCTGCCCGCACAACCGTTGTTTCCCCTGGATTGGCTTCCATCAGCAGTGCATGAAGCTGATACCGGGGAACGTCCCGTGATTGCCGTCGCCAGAGATGCGGCGTTCAATTTTTACTACCCGGAAAATATGGATTTGCTACGTCAGGCGGGAGCGGAGATTGTCTATTTCAGTCCTCTGGCGGGAGAACGCGTGCCTGAGCAGGCAAGCGGCCTATACCTGGGCGGCGGTTTCCCCGAAGAGTTTGCCGCAGATATCGCTGCAAATACAGGCTTTTTGGAAGATATCCGCAACGCGGTGAGCCGGGATATGCCAGTATTCGCCGAATGCGGCGGTTATATGGTACTGGCACGGACACTTACGGATCGTATGGGTAATTCCCATCACATGGCCGGGGTTATTCCGTCGGACGTCCGCATGCAAGAGAAACGGGCCGCACTGGGATACCGGGAAGCAACCGCTTTACAGGATTGCTTGCTGCTGGAGGCTGGAGAGACCATTCGGGGACATGAATTTCATTATTCTGTCATGCACTATGATGAATCATCCGCCCCCTACTCCTATGCCTATCAAACCAAGGGGATGCGTGGTCTCCAGAGGGAGGGCTATGCGAAAGGGAACCTTTTGGCAGCCTACACGCATGTTCATCTCGCTTCTCTTCCCAAAGCGGCAGCACGCTGGGTGGAACAATGCCGGGCTTACGGTCAATAGTTTTGCAAACGAGTCCAATACTTCATAGAAACGAAAAAAGCCGATTCCCCTAAAGGGTCCGGCTTTTCTAAAATTTCAATAGATTTAAACCTTACATACATTGGAAGCGTATACATTACTTTTTTGGTGATTCGCTTACATGAGCTTTTTCAGCTGGGAAATCCTTCCCTGACTCACGCCAAGCATGGAGGCGAGTTGTTTTTGTGAAGATGCTGGATGTTCTTCCATAAGCTCTCTCATTTTCTCCAAAATAACATCTGTGCGCTGATAAATTTTTTTCATATGCATATTTTGCTTAAGTGGGGGTGAATGGGTTTCAGTCGCTGTGACCGGAAGTAAATCTTCCGTTTTCATCGAGGCTGCACATTCATCGCAGATAAACTGATCTTTAAAGTAGGTATTGGTATCAACCGCACCGCAAAAAATACAGTTGGTTGATTTGTACTTACGGAGCATGAGTGTCTGGTCTTCAATAAAAAACTCTAATGGATCGCCGATGTCAATCTCCATCGTCATGCGCAACTCTTTAGGTAGCACAATTCGCCCCAAGCTGTCCAAGGGCCGGGTCATTCCAGTCCTTTTCATTCATGCAACCTCCCCGGTTTTTTAAGATTTATAGAATGTATAAGGTTTGAGGCAATTCTTATCAATTCTATAACCGCAAGCATAAATTCTTACAAAAAGCGGCCCTTTATTGTTAATCAAGCATGGACGCACTTTTTTTCTTACGAGTATACCATAAACAGGCCGAATCGCCATCGTTCAGATTTATAAATTTTGAATAAGTTTTGAATAAGTTTATCCCGAGCGAACATATATGCTATAATCTTCTGCTAAAGGATTTAATAGGCCGTCTGTAGAATTATTTATATATGCCGTAGCTCGGACAATGATGGCGGTGTTATGGGAAATGGATGAGGGCCAAACGGAATTTTCTGAGCGTTTTGACCCCACAAACAAGAATAAATGACACGGGTCCCGCCTTTAAAGTCCTTATATACAAGTCAGGCAAGGAGGATTTATCATGGAAAAAAGAAAAGCATTGTTGTTAGGGGATTATTCGTATCCGGAGTTTCACCCGCTGCAAGGGGTGGACGAAGAGATTAGCCATATTTTACAGGATTGGATGACCGTACAATGCAGTGAGAATCGTAAAATGCTGCTCAAGGAAAATCTAACCCCATTCGATCTATGTATCTCGTACTGTGATAGCCGCAAGGAGGTTCTGTCTCCTCAACAAACAGCAGGATTGCTGTCCTATGTTAGCGGCGGGGGTGGATTGCTTGTGCTGCATAACGGAATCACATTGCAAGGACGGTATGAAATTGCCCAATTAATGGGGGCGCGTTTCTTGCGGCATCCGGCTGCCGGACCGCTTTCCTTCAAAGTAACGGCGCCGGATCATCCGATTATGGAAGGAATCGAGCCGTTTGAGATCCAAGAGGAACCGTATCGTTTTGACTTTGATCCATTCACTGAAAAAACACTACTGATGGAATATGAACACGAGGGCGAGTGGTGGCCGGCGGCATGGTCACTGTCCTATGGCTTGGGTCGGGTCGTCTATTTGATGCCTGGACATAATCAGCCAAGCTTCCAGCACGAGGGATACCGCAAGCTGCTGCTTCAAGCTGCCAAGTGGGCTGGACGCTTTCCAGGTTAAACATAGATTATTCCATTCATTGAGGAAGGGGAGCTGCGAGCTTTATGCGGCTCCCCTTTTCAGGTTATACTATAGGTAATCACAGGTAGGGGAGGATATATTATGAGCGATTTGTTCAAAAAAGCCATCTCATTGGGGTGGGGCCTCACCGTTGTCAGCAAAGAAAAGGTGGAGAAAGCCGTCGAGGATCTCGTAAACCGGGGAGAACTTGCGCCCTCGGAATCCAAAGCGCTGGTCGATCGTCTGATCGAACGAGGGGCAGAGGAACAGGGACAATTCAAAACAGTGATCCGCGAACAGGTTAGCCGCATTTTGCAGGAGCTGGAAGTACCTACCGAAAATGATGTTACAAGTTTGGAGCAGCGTGTGGCATTGTTGGAAAAACAGGTAGCGGAGCTGGAAAAAGAAAAGGCGGCGCTTACGGGTTCGAGCGACGCTGAAGAAGCGAACCGGCTGGATTAAAATGGCGGTTCGTATGAAGCACGCCGGTCGTTACCGGGAAATTGCCATGGCGCTGGCGCGTCATGGCTTTGGCTATATGGTGGAAGAAATGGGACTGTTCCAGCTGCTGTCATTGCCTCGCAAGTGGCTGACGAGAGAAACTCCCGAGTCCAAAACGTTAGGTGAACGGATTCGACTTGTGCTGGAGGATCTGGGGCCTGCATTCATCAAGCTTGGACAGTTGGCAAGCACACGTGCTGACCTGCTACCGGAGCCTATTATCCGTGAGCTGGTTAAGCTGCAGGATCAGGTACCGCCGTTTTCATCTGAAACGGCGCGTGGCATTCTGGAGCAGGAGCTGGACACGTCATTAGAGGACATACTGGTTCGTTTTGACGATGTTCCGCTGGCCGCTGCTTCGATCGGGCAAGTGCATTTGGGCAAGCTGCACAGCGGCGAAATGGTCGCCATTAAAATCCAGCGTCCTGGCGTTAATCGCATTATTCGGCGAGATTTGGACATTTTGCGGGAACTGACCGCTATGGCAGCCAAGCGCTGGGAATGGGTAGAGCGGTATCAGCTTCGCCAGATGGTAGAGGAGCTGGGGAGATCGCTCATTCAGGAGCTGGATTACAACCATGAAGCCCGTAACACAGAGAAGATTGCGCTCCAATTTGAGCAGGACCCACATATCTATATTCCGAAAATATACTGGGATCATACCTCTTCCCGTATACTGACCATGGAGTTTCTAGACGGAACTCACTTGGGTAGTCGTGAAGAGCTATTACGCCGTGGATATAACTTGAAAGAACTGGCGCAGCGGCTGGTGAACAGCATGCTGCATCAAATTTTTATGGAAGGTTTTTTTCATGCCGATCCCCATCCGGGGAATTTACTCGTTCTGAAAAATGGCAGTCTCGCTTATTTGGACTTTGGCATGACGGGAAGGCTTAGCGAAGAGATGAAGAATCATCTCGCTTCCCTCATTATTGCCCTGATGCGCAAAAATACCGATGCCATGGTTCGGTCTATCGAACGTTTGGGTCTGGTCGAACCGGACACCGACCTGAATGCGCTGCGTGCCGATCTGGACAAGATACGCGAAGATTACTCAGACGTTCCTTTCTCACAGGTCAGTATTGGTGATGCATTGAACGACCTATTTGGCGCAGCGCAGCGCCATCGGATTGGTTTGCCGTCGGACGTCCTGTTGCTAGGCAAGGCGTTGCTGACACTGGAGGGGGTCGTGGAGCATCTGGACCCTGATCTCAGTATTATCGCTTTGGCTGAGCCCTTTGGTAATAAGCTGTTGAAGGAACGCTTCAGTGGTCGTCGTATCCGAGGCAAGCTGCTGGGTGGTGCAACCGAGCTGGTGGAGACGCTGATGGAACTGCCTGGACAGGCGAGGCATTTGGCCTCGATTATCAGCAAGGGCAAGCTTAAGCTGGAGGTTACTGTGCCGGAGCTGGAAATGCTTCTGCGCAGACTGGATCAGATCAGCAATCGCCTGTCATTCAGTATCGTGCTGTTAGCGTTCAGCATTATTATGGTCGGACTGATTATCGGTTCATCGCTGAATCATCAGGCGACCATGCTGTGGAACGTACCTGCTATTGAAATCGGCTTTGTTGTAGCTCTCTTAATGGTTGCCTTTTTACTGTATTCCATTTTTAAATCGGGAAGGTTTTAGATACCGACCAGAAAGGAGGGGTTATGGATACACATAAGATGAATAGTCTCCAAATTGCAGAGGTGCCATGGCACCGCCTGACTACTCCTTATGGTAGGGGCACGGAGTTGCCACAATTGATATCCAACGGGGAGTACGCAGCAATTGCTGATCTGATAGAGCATCAAGGCACACTGTGGCAGGTTACGCCATGGGTGTTACTTTTCTTATTGCGTAATATGCATACGAGAAATTTGGATGATATCACGCTGAGTGAGTTGGAACTGTACCATACGGTTGTTGGAGCATTGAACATGGAAAACGCACAAGAGGATTCACAGAAGTCTGTGGAATCTCTAACCATGCTGCTGGACGAAAAATATCTATGGCCAGCAGACAGCGATCCAGAAGAAGATGAACTGGAGTGGGAAGAGGAAGAAGCACGCGGTTATGATCCGGTAGCTTTTTGGAGTTATTATGACTATAGCTATCGATTATTGAAGCAAGCACTGCCTGACTTTGAAAGCTTACTCCAGCACCATGCAGACTCGGAGATTGCTGAACCCCTATCGGAACTTGTACAGGAATTGCGAAAATTTTAAATATAAGAAAACGAATAAGATGAAGAAAATGAGCGATATTTCAAGGGAATAGATGATTTCTTTCTGTAAACAGCCTTTTAACTCATTCGTCTCTGCGAATTCCTTACGTTATAATGATGGACTGAATGTAACGGACCGGGTTCGTTTGAGAGAGACGAGCTGAATGATAGGAGAGCCTTGGCGATTGGCAGCTGGACGGATGCCCGAAACACACGGGTTGCGAGTCAACACGCTACTTTCTGTAAATATAGGAGGCTGGAACGAGACAGTATGAATCTTAGACAACAATGGTTCGGTAATATCCGGGCCGATATACTTGCGGGCATGACTGTGGCGCTAGCACTAATTCCCGAGGCGATTGCCTTCTCGATCATTGCGGGGGTCAATCCCATGGTCGGACTGTACGCCTCCATCTCAATGGCAATTGTCATCTCTTTTGCAGGTGGACGTCCGGCGATGATCTCGGCAGCGACTGGGGCCGTAGCTGTACTGGTCGTTGGCCTGGTGAAGGATCATGGCGTGGAATATCTGTTTGCAGCTACCATTTTGGCAGGAATCATACAAGTGCTGCTGGGTGTTTTGAAAATAGGTCGCTTTATCAGCTTTATTTCGCAGCCAGTTATGACCGGATTTGTGAATGCGCTGGCGATCCTCGTCTTTATGGCACAACTCACCCACTTTCATGGAGCTAATTGGATCATGTACGCGATGGTAGCGGGGACGCTGCTTATTGTGTATATTTTACCGAGATTTGTGAAAAGCATTCCTGCACCATTGACCGCAATCATCATTATGACGATCATTACGTATGTATTTGGATTGAATGTGAAAACGGTAGGAGATATTGGTACGCTAACCAGCTCGCTGCCTTCATTCCATTTGCCGCAAATTGAGTGGTCGTGGCATACTTTGCGGATTTTGCTGCCGTATTCCTTTACGATGGCACTGGTTGGACTGCTGGAATCGCTGCTGACAGCCAGTATTTTGGATGAAATGACCGAAACGAAAAGCAATAAAAACCGGGAAGCCCGCGGACAAGGGATCGCTAACTTTGTAAATGGCTTTTTTGGTGGCATGGGTGGTTGTGCCATGATCGGACAATCCGTCATTAATGTCAGCTCAGGTGGAAGAGGGCGTTTGTCCACTTTTACAGCTGGGGTATTCTTGGCCTTTCTGCTGCTCGTGCTTGGCGGGGTTGTAAAGGAAGTGCCAATGGGCGCATTGGTGGGAGTCATGTTCATGGTGTGTATCGGAACTGTGGATTGGAAATCGCTCCGAAACATTGCCAAGGTTCCGAAAGCAGATACGTTAATTATGGTAGTCACGGTGATCATTGTGGTGGCTACGCATGATTTGTCCAAGGGCGTGATCGTGGGCGTACTGCTGAGTGCCCTGCATTTTGGCTGGAAAATGGCTAAAATTCGCATTAGCGCGACGGAGAACAACGATGAGAAGGTGTACCATGTCAGGGGTCCGATGTTTTTTGCATCAACAACTCGTTTTGTCGATCAGTTCGAACCTTCGGATGATCCAGAACGTGTCGTTGTGGACTTTAGCCATTCTCATATTTGGGATCACTCCGCGGTTACTGCTATCGGCAAGGTGTTGCAAAAGTATACAAAATCCGGCAAATCTATTACCCTGCAAGGGTTAAATGAGGAAAGCCGTTTAATTATAGAGAAGCTTGGCGGTCCTGTAGTTACAGAGCCACTCGTGTGATGAATCGTATAGCATAAATCAAAGCTTGAAATGAAATTTATTCATTTCAAGCTTTTTTTATTTGTTTCCGAAATAAAACAACACTTTTCTTCCTAAATCATAGATAATTATGACAAATTTTCGTCAAAGTATTGACGTGATAATTGGGCAGGAATACAATCATTGTTATTAAGCAGAGCAAATACATAGGAATAATTGAAAATTGAAAGGTATGCATATATGAACTTAGACTGGGAGTTTATTGTAGAGAGCTTGCCGTTATATGGAGAAGCTATGTGGCTGACGTTGAAGATCGCCTTTTTTGCTATTCTATTTTCACTAGTCGTCGGTTTGCTGTGCAGCACAGTACTGTATTACAAGGTAAGGGGAATTAGCGGCATCATTGTTGCCTATATTGAGCTTTCCCGAAATACGCCGCTGCTTGTACAGTTATATTTTTTGTATTACGGGTTTACGAAAATAGGTCTGCATATGAGCGAAATGACGTGTGCCATTGTGGGCATGACCTTTTTGGGCGGGGGTTATATGGCTGAGGCGTTCCGTGGGGGGATGGAAGCAGTGAGTAAAACCCAGACGGAATCCGGGCTGAGTCTCGGACTGTCCAAGGTACAACTGGCGAGATATGTTATTTTGCCACAGGCTTTTGCCATCAGTGTTCCGTCTCTGGGAGCGAATGCGATTTTTTTGCTCAAGGAGACTTCCATTGTTGGCGCCATTGCTTTATTAGATCTGATGAATGTGGCAAAAGACCTGATCGGCATGTACTACAAAACAACAGAATCGCTAATTCTGCTGGTATTGGCATATCTCGTTCTGCTTTTACCTTTGTCGATACTGCTGACGTGGGTGGAAAGGAAGGTGCGATATGCTGAATTCGGGGATTAATGTGCTCTTTGAAGGTTCCAATTTCGAGCGTCTATTAGGGGGATTACTCGTTACGCTGGAGATTGCGCTACTTTCCATTATTATCGGTACTCTATTAGGCATTTTGATGGGGTTGCTGCGCACCTTAAAATCAAGACCGATTCGGTTTGTGCTGAAATTATATTTGGAGACATTCCGCATTATTCCAATTCTGGTGTGGTTGTATGTCGTATATTTTGGATTTACTCCTTTGTTGAATGTGAATATCAGCGGGGAATTGACAGCAATTATCGTATTCAGCCTGTGGGGAGCGGCCGAGATTGGTGACATCGTTCGTGGTGCATTGGAATCACTGCCCAAGCATCAGGTGGAATCCGGGCAGGCATTGGGACTGACATATGGACAGTTATACCGCCATGTGCTCATTCCCCAGGCGGTGCGCCGAATGCTTCCCGGTTCTATTAATCTGGCGACACGGATGATCAAAACCACTTCATTAGTGGTGCTCATCGGTGTAGTGGAAGTGGTCAAGGTCGGACAGCAGATTATTGAGCTTGGTGTAATCAAAGCGCCCTCCGCATCCTTCTGGGTGTACGGCTTTATTTTCATATTGTATTTTCTCGTATGCTATCCGTTATCCAGACTTTCCAAAAGATTTGAACGCAGATGGCAAAATTAGCAGGATGGGGTGGGTGTCATGGGAGAGGCTGTGGAGGTTTTACTCGAAATTCGAGGGCTGCACAAAAGCTTCGAAGACCGAAAAGTATTGCAACAGATTAATCTGGACGTAACGAAAGGGGAAGTCGTGGTCGTTCTCGGTCCTTCGGGATGTGGAAAAAGCACACTCCTCCGATGTCTCAACGGTCTGGAACCAGTCCAGAGTGGAGCTATCCGTTATAGAGGGCAGGACCTGACGGATAAGAAAGTGAATTGGCGTGAGGTGCGGCAGCATATCGGTATGGTGTTCCAGAACTACGAGCTGTTCCCGCATATGACGGTCTTAGAAAATATATTGCTCGGCCCGCTTAAAGTTCAGCGGAGAAACAAGCAGGAGGCACTTGAGCAAGCGGAGCAACTATTGGAGCGAGTGGGTCTGCTGGATCGCAAAGATGCGTATCCGAGACAATTATCAGGCGGGCAAAAGCAACGGATTGCGATTGTGCGCGCCCTGTGTATGAACCCGGAAATTATGCTCTTTGATGAAGTCACCGCATCCTTGGACCCGGAAATGGTCAGAGAGGTGCTGGATGTCATGCGAGAGCTGGCACAACAGGGCATGACCATGATTATCGTGACGCATGAAATGGGATTTGCCAAGTCGGTAGGAGATCGTATCGTTTTTATGGATCAAGGACAAATATGTGAAATGACTACGCCACAGCAATTTTTTACCCAACCGGAAACAGAGCGTGCCCAGCACTTTCTGGATATATTTCAGTACGAAACGATATAAACAGGGGGATGAATACAGATGAGAAAAGGAATGAAGTTCACGACGTTATTACTGGCTTTGAGCTTGCTGCTTGTTGGTTTGGCAGGATGTGCAGGAGCAGGAAATACCAACGGTAGTTCAGGCTCGGCTAAATTTACTTCGATTGAGGACATTAAAAAGAATGGCAAGATTCGAATAGGTGTATTTGCAGATAAGCCGCCTTTTGGCTACGTGGATTCGGCAGGGAAGAATCAAGGCTTTGACGTTTACATTGCGAAGCGGTTTGCCAAAGATCTCTTGGGCGACGAGTCCAAGGTGGAATTTGTCCTGGTGGATGCTGCCAGCCGGGTCGCCTATTTGGAATCCAACAAGGTAGATATCATCATGGCTAACTTTACGGTGACGGATGAGCGTAAAGAAAAAGTCGATTTTGCCAATCCATATATGAAATTATCCTTTGGCATTGTGTCACCTGACAGCGCTCCAATCACCACGATTGACCAATTGAAGAATTCGGACCAGAAGCTGATTGTCGCAAAGGGAACGACGGCTGAAACCTATTTCACGAAAAATTATCCTGACATCAAGCTGCTTAAATTCGATCAATACACAGAAATCTTCTCAGCCCTCAAAGACAAACGCGGCGCCGCGATTGCCAACGATAATACAGAGCTGATCGCCTGGGCCAAGGCCAACCCCGGCTTTACCGTAACCATCCCGGCCTTTGGTGGTCAAGATACAATTGCACCCGCAGTAGCAAAGGGAAATAAGGAGTTGTTAGACTGGATCAACAATGAGCTGGCTACATTAGGCAAGGAAAACTTTGTGCATCAAGCCTACAAGGACACACTGACCTCTGTTTACGGAGAAGGCTTTACAGATCAATTGGTCGTAGAGGGCGGCAAAGTGGATTAATTATTGTAAGTTGTTGTTCTACCATAAAGAAGCGTTGGGATAGCAAGCCCAACGCTTCTTTATTAATATAGGGAAAAGGTGTCTTTGGCAACTCCTTAATAAAGATACATACTCTACCCAAAAGCTCTTGCATGCTAGTAGATTTCATTATATAATCTTAAATGATAATGAGAATCATAATCATTAATAACAGTCTTTAGGTGCATGCTCCCAATATGAGCCTAAGTGAATAGGATGGTGATGTGCACATGGCTAAAGCAGATGTGGCAACTGCCAGAAGACAGCTTCAGAGTCCGAACAAGGTAACTCGCAGACGAGCTTTGAGAACGATCAAAGCTGCGAAACGGGCGAAGTAGCAGGTTCCAAGTTAACTGCAAATGGCAATACCAGTGTCAAATTTTCAGTCTCCTCGTTTTGATATTGCACCTGCTTTCCTGATGGTGGTACACAGGAAGGCAGGGTGCCTTTTTTTATAGATATAAAAAAGCGCCAGGCGGGTATTGAACCGTTCTGGCGCATTATTTTTAGAGCTATGGAAACAATTTTATTTCTTTTGTGCAAACAGCCATTCAATCATATCCTGATTTTGCAGAGCCGGAACCCAGGAGAAGTGTCCTGTAGGTTTGATAATCCCTGCTTCGTATTCAGTGAAGTGAATGAGGTTTCCGTTTTGTGCTTTAATGGCAGCGACCATTTCTTGCGAGTTTTTAGGACTTACTGTGGTGTCGTCTGCAGCATGGAAGGCCCAAATCGGAACGTTTTTCAATACCTCGACGTGTGTAGGTTCAACAGGCGCGTACATGTTAACGGCTTTTTCATAGTTGGTCAAACCGGCAATCGGTACGCCTGCAGCGAACAAGTCCAGATTTTTCTCTAACAATCTCCACGTTCCCATAGCTCCTTGAGAAATACCAACAATATAGATTCGGTTGGTATCGATCGGGTATTTCAACGCGGTTTCACGTACCAAATCGGCTACAGCGCTGTTGCGTGGCTCATCCGCCCAAATGAATTTATGCTCCAGGTCAATCGGGCTTTGTGGAGCGATTACGAAGGATGGGTGTTTGGCTTGCTGCTCAGGAGAAGCCCAAGTAACAGCTCCGGCATTTGCCAGCAGGTTTACTCCGTTTCCGTCACCACGTTCGCCGTTTCCGTGCAGAAACACAACCAGAGGGTAGGTTTTGCCGGGCTCTACTTTAGGCTCAAACGTAAAGTAGTTCAGCTTGAAGCCTTCTTTATTTTCAAAGGTGTTTTTTTGGAAATCGTCTACGATCGGTGTGATTTTATCCGTTGCTTTTACAGTCTGTGCAGAGGCTGGAATGACTGTTTTCTTTGAAGTTGCAATATCTTTCTTTTGACTAATATTATAATTCAACGTGTTGATGCGGTTAACTGCGCTTGTTGCATCATAAGTAAGGGTACTTGCATTTTTATCTTGCGTGTCCAGCTCAATCACGACATATTTACCATGAGTACTGCGGTTGGTGATAGCTCCGGTATCATTGGTATATACACCGGTCACGGTTCTGTCTGTATATACATCATTGAGTACAGATTGAACCTGAAAGCTGGAAGTGGATAAGGATGCCCCGTCAATATTGGTGCTGTATTTCAGTACAACAGCAGATACGACTTCACCCAAAGGCTGTACCTGCGTAAGCAGGGTAGCCTGTGGCGCTGGGACATCGGCTGCTGCGGCAGAGCTGGAGGATGGGAAAAAGATCGTAAGCAGGAACACGAAAGATAATAAAACAATGGCAAAACGTCTTCTTTGCATGAGATTAATCTCCTTTGGTGTCATTTTTTTAAAGCGCTTACTACATGTTCGGGATGGTTGACTGTATGCTGTGGAATTCATACAAATCAAAAAAAAGGCAAACTCCGGGTACACAAGTGTACTCGGGTTTTGCCTTTTCAGTAACAATCCCACTTGAAGGATAGCACCTTCATTGGATTCTGACAAGTGAAAGCGCTACATTTTTGGATCTTTTTTATAAAAAGAGTTTTACCTTCACAACAGGAGGATTCTACAAAAATCCTTAAAGCGGCTTGCAATTAGAAGTAGATAGATCGAACTCATTGTATTCTTCTATAGCGGGCAACCAAGATACCGGGCTTTTCAACGGTAATATTGTGGTATATAATCTCTTTAACTTAACGCTGTTAACTTATATAACAATGTTAACAAGAGGGGGATGAAATCATGAACCAATACGATGTTATTGTCATCGGTGCAGGACTGGGCGGCTTGTCCTGTGCAGCAAGACTCTCCGCGCTCGGTTACCGAACAGCTGTTTTCGAGAGCCACACTCTACCTGGCGGTTTCGCAACTGAATTTACAAGAAAGGGCTACACTTTTGATGTCTCCTTGCATGGTGTCGGTGGACTCGAGGAAGGTAGCTTCGGTCGGCTGTTAAAGGACTGCAATGCGGATCAGCGAATTGTTCCTCTCCGCAAAAAGCACCCTTACTCCATTCGTTGGGAAGGGCAGACCATTGATATTCCGTCCGATGTTCAGGAGTATGTGCAGCTCCTCAAAAACATGTTTCCTGCTGAGGTGAAAGCCATTGACAGTCTATTCGCGGGCATTCGCCGTTTTGAAACAGGCTTCTCTGCTTTTTCTTCCCTCACTTCCTGGCGCAAGGCGGCTGGCCTGCTCAAAGCAGGAACCTTCTTCCGCTGGACGCAAATGACTACCTGGGAAGCTGTAAGCCAGTTCGGGTTGTCTGACCGATTCACGGAATTTTTCACCGCGCTGTGGGCCTATTATGGATTGCCTCCAAAGCGGCTTGCGGCCTTGTATTTTTTCATTCCCTGGATCGGCTATCATTTAGAGGGGACGTATTACATTGAGGGAGGGGCCCAGGCTTTATCCAATGCACTGGTTGACGCTATTAAGTCAGCGGGAGGAGAAGTTCATCTGCGCAGTCAGATATCTGAGATTATGCTCGAGCGCGGTAAAGCAGCTGGTGTTCGTCTGAAAAAAGGGGATGTATATAAAGCCAACTGGATTGTGTCTGGAATCAGTCCCCATCATACCTATGGACGCCTACTGGAAAACCATGATGCTGCCCGTCGTGAGCTGGAAGCTGTCAGCAGTTTGGAGACTGGCACGTCTCTCACCCAGCTATATCTGGGATTATCATGTGAACCCCATGAGCTTGGCATCACCGAAGAAGACTTAATCCTGCGTAATGAGCTGGATTCGGAGACAGATTATGAAGTTATGATGAGCGGCCAGTACACTAAAGGCAACTGGATGCTCACCAATTATAACGCCATGGACCCTAAGCTCAATGAACCGGGAAAAGGTGTTATCGCAATTACATTTTTGGATAAATTGGAGAACTGGCCTACTGCACGTCCCGAATATAAAGCCAAAAAAGAAGCCGTGACACAGCAGATATTGGGATGTCTTGAACAGCTGTATCCGGGTTTTGGCAGCAAGGTAGTGGTGGCCGAGTTGGGCACACCGCGCACGATGCAGCGTTATACCGCTAATCCCGACGGGGCCGTTTATGGCTACGCACAAACGGTCCGGCAGTCCGGTATAAAAAGACTGAAGCACAAGTCAGCAGTAGACCGTCTGTCATTGGTAGGGGCCTGGACACAGCCTGGGGGCGGGTTTCAAGGGGCTATGAACTCGGGTATAATGGAAGCTGATCGTATCGCCGCCAAATTGGGGTAGGCAGAAAGGGCAAGTACATCTACTCATGAAACATATCAAACGCCGAGAACGTGAAAACAGTGAAATCCGCCGGAAAATCATTGAGGCCGCCCGGTCGCTTTTCCTGAATCAAGGGTATGCCGAAGTCTCCATGCGCAAAATTGCGGATCAGATCGAATATTCACCAACGACTATTTATCATTATTTTGCCAATAAGGAAGCCGTTGTCCGTGAACTGCTGCTAGAAGGAAATACCTTGTTCCTACAGGCTCTTCAGCAGCGTGTGGATGAAGCACAGGCAGCGGGATCGAATGCGCTGGACACACTGAAAACGGTATCTGATGCGTATGTTCGTTTTGGGACGGCTAACCCCGAATATTACAACATCCTGTTTATCAGCAACCTGGAATCTGTAAGCTTGGTCAGCCTTATAGACAGTGGGCGCTTTAAAGGCTTTGAACTGCTTGAAGCGGGGCTCAAAGCCGCCATGGAGGAGGGCTGCATTATTCAAGGAGATGAGCGCCTGATCGCCACATCCGTATGGAGCATGCTGCACGGATTGACTTCCTTGCTCCTGAATTTTGAACTTCCTATGTCAAAATCCAATGATGAATTGATCGCATTCACTATAGATACTTTCCTCAGGGGGTTAAGCCGCTGACGCAGCGGCTAACTTTCTTTACCTCACATCACTGTACATGTGAATCCGCATACGACCATTCCGAAAGATTAATGAAGTTCCAAATTTGAAAGTTGCTTAAGCACGGCTTCAATACGACGTTTATCTTTTTTGAGCATAACGAGCTGCAAAGAAGCAAGAAGCAGATCTGAGATATTGGCCCAAGCGTCTGCTTCCAGAGCGGGAAGAAGATCCCGATGAATCATAATATCCAGCGCCTCGGTTGCAATTTTCTGATGAAGCTCGCTATCGGATAGCCATTCAATCAACTGCTCAGCTGTAGGACGGGAGTGAGCGAAAAGTATTGCCCAGCCATCCACCGGATGATTGACCTTATCCCGCATCCAGTTAATGACCTGTGGTGAACGAAAATGTTGTAGCTGCCCATTAGCGGTGTATCCTTCTAATTTGTCTTCTGCGCCCGAATGCTGTAGCAGGTGATTGCAAACACATACCAAGCCTTCCTGCTCGGGTAGGCAGCAGGCGCTCAGATAGGCACGTGTGGACGCAAATGCACCCTTAGCATGTAGGGGATTGTTTTGAACTAAAGATGTCCATGCTTGCTCGGTTTCTGGTTCCCACAAGGAGCGGACCCAATCAGCAGCCCCAATCCCCGCAGTCTCCCCTATCAAAACGGCCCAAATAGAGAATGGAACCTGGCTATGTTGAATGTTCTGCCAGTGCTGCTCCCAGGCAAGAAAAATATCCTTTGGATCATAGGCTTGAAAAGCCTGCAACACAGCAGGATGATCTACGCCATGCATGGTGGTGTAATGGATTAGCGTCTCCAACGACTGCGCATCCTCCAGCTTCATCGTGCAAAACATGTTCAACCAGCGTTGCCACAGTTGCAGTGGTGGGCTGTTTAGCTGAATGCCATGCTCATCGGCCACTTTAAACCAATCCCATAGCCATAGCCCGTGCAAGGTGAGCATGGTGTCTATATAGGCGGGTAGATTTTCCGCGAGCAGCGTGAACTGGTCCAGCTCGTGATGATAGCATAATACCGCTGGCTCTGTTGCGGATGTCGCCATATCAAGCAGTATCGGATCACCCGCACCATTATAATTAAGGATCAGATATCGTTGCTCGTCCGCTGCTGAGTCGGTATCTTCCCCATAGGATGTAAAATAGCCAATATACTCATGATTCCAGCCAAACTCTCCTGTGATATCGTCTAGGATACGCTGCTCTTGTTCAAGATCCTTGCTGTTTTTATATGAACACTCTGGTCCATCAGCTACAATACAGTGTTGGGGGAGGCACCATAGTAAATTTAAGCTGCCACACCGCTGTATCAATTCAGACAGGGAGGCAGGCAAAGGCATCTGCAGCCGTTCCTCCAGCTCAGTTAGTTCACCTGTAGAAATCCCCTCCGTCCATTGATATACCACGTCAGGCATCCCACTTTGTCTCAGACGATCAACGATTTGTTCCAGTTTTTCTAAGGTTTGTGCAAAATGTACTGTCATTCGTATTCGTCCTCCTCTTACTCTACAACCCGGCAATGCTCTTTTTGCAAGAATGCTAGAATTTCATCACGAAGTACTATCGCCTTAGGTTCATAAATGATCGCCACTTCGCGTCCATATGCATAGTTAAAACGCACGTATCCGCCAAGAGTCTGAAGAAAAGCCATGCAGATATGCTCATTTTCAATCCATAGATTTGAGTTAAAATGCTGTTTAAATCGCTGAGCCAATGCTTGTAAGGATGCCGGAGCAAAATTCAGCGCCTGATCGCCCGGATTGGCTGGATTGTAGGCCTCGGCCGTATCCATGGGACTAAACAGTAGGAATGTAGCGGTTTTGTCTGGGCTGACAGGTTCGAAATAACGGGGGAATGGCTCCGTTCTTCCAAATTCATCTTGTAGTATATGCTCTAATGTCTCTGTGAATGGAACTTGAACATCTAAAGTCTTTGTAGTAATGATCTCAGAGTGTCGTGGCAGCCACAGCAAGCCTTCAACCTGAGGGTGAATGGCTAGGAAGTCACCATCTATGGAGCTGCCGATGACTACGCACTCGCCCAGCTGCTGTGCTGTAATTGGGCAGTTATCATCATGCGTCCACAGTTCGTAATCCGTATAGGATTGCAATAGTTGAGGATCGGGCCATTCAATCATCAGCAGGCCACAATAGGTGCCTGGCCCGTAGCGGGTGAGGAATGCTACATAGGGAGGTGGTAAAGTTATTCCATAGGTATGCTCAAAATTTGTCAGTTCATCGGTAGCCACCGGTGTGTGCTGTGTGGAAACCCAATACATGTAGAATACACCTGCTTTCCGGCACTCTATCTATAGGGATAGAGCCCAAAAGTAAATGAGAGATATGCTATAATCAGGAAATAAAATAGTTATAGATTAGTCTATCTTAATTTCATAGGAACTACAATTTGTGAGGGGACGAAGGAGGAACACATCTTATGACATCAGGGGTACATGCCTACATAGATCCAATTTTTGAGGCGATTGATGAGGCGTACGCTTCTGAGCAAAAGCGCATCGCCGAATTCCAAATCAAAAGTGTCCTTCACGAAGGGATTCATGAATACTTAAAAGTTACCTGTAAGAAGGATGGGCTGTGGGTGGATACCTACGAACCGTTTGATTGGGATCATCGTAGACCGGATACAAAAATTTCTGGGTTTACAGATGGGGTAACATTGCAGCAGGTACAGGACGAATGGATGCCTGTGTTTAGGGAACGGATAGAGGCTCTGTTTAAGTCGGAAGAATTTAGTTCCATGTTCTTTCGTTATCGGCTGGAATTTCATCTGGAAGTAGTCTTGGAGAATAAGGCTAGTCATTTTACATTCTCGCTCCTAAATGAAGATAAACGGCAGCAACTTTTAGCCACTATCGAACAGTTTGTGGAGCAAAAGCTCGACCCCTCCAGTAAAGCTGTGCCGAAGGAAGAGGACGATTTCTTCTTAGTGAGGCACTTGCTTGATCCTCATTTGTACCCTGTAAACGCCCAGCGGATGAATGAGCTGCTGAATCGAATGGATGCCAAAGTGAAGGTCAGCCGCAAGCGTGAGGAAGCATGGAGGTATCAGCTCAGCAGTGGCTTAAAGCATTGGGCTGAGGATGAATTTCTGCTGAAGTATGCGGATCGGGAAAAAAGCTATGGACTGGATTATAAAGTGAAGCCCGATATTCTTCCTTCGGAAATTCCCGCGCCAGCCATGGAGATGTTCCTGCTTACCGCGATGCGGGTGGGCTCGACCGATGCCGATGCACGGCAGAAGTATTTGGAGATTGCTGCACAGCTAGGCTCGGAGCAGGCTTCCGTGTGGCTTGAGAGCGGATCAGGAAGCATCCCAGCGTTATATACAAGTGAGCGAGTCATCTGCCAAGCCAATGATATTTTGCAAACGCTGGAGGTTCAGATTCGTTCAGAGGAAGAAGAGAGCTATAGAGAAGCACTTGTATATTTATGCGATATTTTAAGAAAGGGCTTTACCAAGGAATATCGGATGAAGTTCAAAAGCAAGGTGAAAAACTACCTGCCTGTACCCAAGTTGGCTAAATCTACGTTACATCGTTTCTTCGCCAATGCACTTGAATACCCTGCGCTGCATCCGTTGCTGGCTGAATATGCTGAGGTCGTGATGGAAGAGTTCAAGTGGTATAACGATGTAGAGCCCGGTGAAAAGTCGGCGATGCCGGGAACCTATGCGGTGATGGGACTGGGCCTAAAAGGAAAGAACTATTTCCCATTAGTGAATCGTTATATGAAGCTGGTGGACAGTGAACATCAGTCCGTACAGGACAGTTACGCCGCTGTATTTGCTGACGCACACGGACTGACACCGGACACGATACCCGTTTGGACGAGGGTTCTACTGGCAGGCAACGAGTCTGCCAAACCACTGAAGTCACCCGGAATCGAAACCGTAGAGCAGGCACAGGTACTGGTGGAGGAGCTTGAGAAGCTGGAGGACTACGAACAAGAGGCACTTGTTTATCGTATATGGGGTGGAGCGAAGAAACTAAAAAACAGCCTGAAGCAGGCTGTCCCTGAGGTAAAAGAGCTGCTGGAGAAGCTTATTCCATAAAAGCATCATATTCATGATAGTATTGCAGTCCCTGCGCAATGCGTTCAATATCCGGTTCGCTCCCGCTGTGGCGTAACACTTCAATGACATCCTGTACAGTCGCCACCTCCAGCCAAGATTGCACGTGATGGTCTGGCAGAGATGCAGGTATACTTTCATCACGATGATTGGTGACGGTGAGACCGGCATCCTCCAGTTCCCACAATTCTTCCTCGGGAATGATGTAATAGGTAGAATTGAGCGGATTACTTTGAACATGTTTCAGATTGGCAAATACCCATTCATTGATTTCTGTTTGGTCAACCGCGCGGACCAGTGCTTCAAGGCTGTCAAAAGTTTGTATGCTCATGTATGGAGGCCCCTCTCTTAGCCACTGGCTTATGCTGTAGCTTTTGTAATATTCTCAAGATGGCCTGTCGATTCTTCGCATCCTTAATGTACTTGGGAATGGAATGGGAAGCCGTACGCATCATACCCGATGTAGGCTTTTCGCGCAACTCGGCAGAGATATAGGATAGCAGGTAATTCAGGTGTATCCGGTTAAGAGCCCAGACAGGTTTGCCCCGATAGTAATAAAGGAAGTACAACTGGAGCTGGAAAATAGGGTCCTTTCCGTTTTGGATCACGTCCGTATGCCATTCGCGTGATTGCACACGATGCACTGGAACCTGATTACGTGTCTCGCAGTACGGACAGTTTATATTCGTATTTTTATGGGATTTCGTTCGGTCATCATGAATTTCGATATTAAAATATCGTTCACAATGGTTGCATACGCCGCGTGCATAGAATGTATAAGATTCTGGCTGCTGATACGTGTAGTAACAATGAGAACATTGAACGACGTAATAACAGTCTTTTTTGGATATGGAGATAAAAGCTTGGCCCTGACAACGGGGACAGTGAACAGCTACTTGTTCTCCTCTCCGGATCACGGCGGCAAAGTCATATTTATATCCATATTCATCTTTGAAGCGTTTTTGTTCCATGTGCGTTCCTCCTTTTCAGAAAGGTCGTAAAGACGTACATTTTATGTGTCGTATGTTATAATATTCCTTAACAACAGAATGGCTTAAATGGGCGGTCGGCTAGTCTCCTGTAAAGGAGGTGAGGCCTGTGGAGGTTAAAGACACCCTAATGTTGATGATTCAATTTGCAACGTTGGTGATCCTAATTCTTTCCTTCCATAAAAAGAAATAGACCGCCCTCGACAAAGGCAAGCGGTCTATTTCAATGATCATCCTTTGACACGGCTACCGCCCTTAAAAGCGGCTGTTGCCAAAGAGTGAGGATGTTGACGCATCTTCACTCTTTTTTTAGAATATACATCTTATTCCCATTTTAACACTTGAAAATGGTCTTATCAATGCGCTGAAGGGTGAAAAGGTGAATAGGACGTGCAAAAGGATAGGGAGAACATGAGCATTTTTACAGGACTACAACGTCCACAGTTTCAGGCTTATTATGATGAGAATTTTTTAATAGAGCATCGATTTGAAAATGGTATGGGGTTTCCGCCTTCTTATATAGATTATGTCAAAGCTCTTGGTTATGGGCGCCTATGCGGCTTATGGAACATTCATATTCCTCTTGGCGATCACCCGGATTCATGGCTTCCTCGTTATCATGACTGGCGGGCCTGGTTTGATGATTTACTGGAATCGGAAGAGGTTTTACAAGAAGCGGCGCTGGAGCCAGATGGTTTTTCGGAACTTTTGGAGCATGCGGTTCCCTTCGCTTCCAGTGAAGGGAATGACCTGCTGATTTGGGATATTCAATCGCCTGATGAACGGGGAGAATTCCCAATCTATGCTTTGAATCTACACACATGGGGCAATTTTCGGTATGCAGCCCCGGATTTGTATAGCCTCGTCGAAGCGTTGGTGGATGAAGAGCGCGTGAAGTCGGTATTGGGGACAGAGCGTACACCATTCTCTTATACGTTCGAGCCCTTTTAGCAGCGTAAATAACCACCTTGGTATCAAACTTCAAGGTGGTTATTTGCGCTGGTATTCTTCTGCTAGTGGTCTTCATATTGGGCTAAATATTGCTGTACCAACTCATATCCAGCCACGCCCATTACAGTATATTGATTATATTCTTCCAATTCCAGATTACGTATATATTCATCACCACAGTACAGATGGCCCGCACAATTAAAATATTTTAGCTGCTGTTGTTCCTCGGATAGAGGGCGCTGATCGATAATAGGCCATACTCCCTTCGTCAGATTTTGGGTGGCGGTGAAGATAACTTCAAATCGGCCGCGATAATTTGTAAACGGAAGATATGTCTTTTCACCCTCGTACGCTTGATTCTGGCCTATGGATAGAACCCCGAAGGAGAACGCTTTTTTGAATCTACCATACAGTGCGCAGATCACCTGACATACCGCAAATCGGCCGTCATGCAGGGGGATAACAAAAATATCGCCTTCCCGATGTTTGATTCTTTTGAACACCATCGTCACGCCAGCTCTTCCTGAATGATCTCTGTTTTTAGACCTTTAGCGCTGGTAATCGTAATGCTGATCGAGTCATAGCCGTTCCGCTTCGCATCTTCAAAATCGCATCGTTCGCCGTTGATCAGCTCTAACTGTCCATTCTCATCCACATCGTCTGCAAACTCGTCATCCCAATCCACATTATAAAAAGCGGTCAAGCTTACCTCGAAAGTATCTTCACCATCTTCGTCCAGATAGGGCAGCAGGGGAGTGCGATTGTTCTGCTGTTCCTTGGTATAAACTTCGCATAGTAGAGCATCGTAACCATGGCGGGTTCCGTCAAAAATCACGATCTGTTCACCTGTGACTGCCTCTTCTGCAATAATAAGCTGGGGTGCAAATTCAGTTCCAGTGATCAGCTCGTCCATAAGTTCTCCATAATAAAAAATGTGGAATTTCGTATGTCCTGCCTGTGAACGAAGCGTACCAGTCCACTCCTGCTCGACCCATGCCTCCGGGTTTTTGGGTACAACCCAACCTTCCAAATAAGCCGGTCCCCATTTAGGATTATGTATTTCTGTCATCAGTAGGCCTCCCTTTCTGCTCGTTGAGTCGTTCAATTACCTGATTAAAAAACGTTGTAAAGTCTGTTGCCACCAGATATAAATGTCCACATTCGTCCTGCTCTGCAATATTATAGTTCAGTTTGTCATCATAAGCATGAAGATGTGTGCGGTCCCAGTAGTACACATACGGGGTGTATTCATTACATATTAGAACGTAAAAATTGTCGCCCGCATCTGCACCAACCAACAAAGCGTTCTCGACATGATTGATTTCATTCAAAAATTCATCATTAATCGCTAGAAGGTCATGATTTTTGTTGGATACCTCATATCCGAAAAAACAAGTCAAATCAATGTCTCCGTTATCCACGCGATCGAAGGGCACATTACAATAAAAAGGGGCGGCTACATAAAAGCCGTTATATTGTGAAAGAAAACGTGTATAGCCAGCAGGTAATATACGCTGTATTTGCTCCTCCAATGCCGCGATCTGGGCAGGCGAAAGCCCTGATTCAATTGCGAATGACATCAACAACCAGCCTCCTTGATCCTAGTAAACCATAGATCTCTTTTTTGAAAATGAGAAGACGCAGCGGTGCATCGTTTGTGAGATCATGTCATGGATAGGGTGACGATTTTGTTGTCCTCATCCACATCTACCTTCACATTCACTCCCAGCTTGTCCTTAAACAGCTTACTGATATTGATATAGTCATCCTTTACCGCACTACTTGAATTACCAGAGGTGCGAGTCATCCCAGCGGTGATGATGGAGCGCACATAGGTTTTGTCGAGCCGGGCTTCAGGGTTGTAAGTATAAATAACCTGCTCCTGTTGATTGTAATAATGGGTTAAATCCGTATAGTCGTTGGCGTTCTTATACTGTTTTTCCTCACGTACATACTCAGGATGGTCCATGGTGTAGCGAATTCCCCCGTCCAGAAAAGGATTTTCCTTGGAGGGCTTGAGTTCATATTGTCCATAGGCTAGTTGAAACAGATACTCTATACCTGAGCCCTCTGCCTGATAGTAGAGCTGACGAGGGTCCCCTTTTTTATCTATCGCGGTATAGCTGCTGATTAAAGGCCAGGCATCATACTTTTTACCCTTTACCTCAATGGCAAGCTTGTAATGTACAAGCACCTTTTCATTTTGAAATAATCCAAAGCTACTCATAATAAAATAGGCAGGCACACAAATAATTCCGATAATCAATATGAATATAAATATTCTTACACGCATGAGTAGAGTAATTCTCCTTTGGTTGTCGATTATGTGGACAGCTCTCGTTGGGCAGATGCGCCGAATTCCTCATGTTGCAATAATAGTTTCAGCGCATGTTGTGCGAAAGGGTTGGCTTTATGTGCGCGGAGCAGTGCAAAAGCGGCCCCCTTGACTAAGATATATGTATCACTGCGGATTAAGTCCAAAGCTAAACGTAGCTCTGCTTCTGAACAAGGCATCCATGCCAAAGTTTGTAAAGCTGCGTTTCGTACATCATCATCTTCCTCAGGCTTGGACAGCAGCTCGCGAATTCCTCGCATGATCGTCGGCTGCTGGCTCTGATCTGCATATAGTCCGATGACCTTCAGCGCTTCTATACGAAGCAGATCATCCGCGGACGATTGCTGTACAAGCTGCAAAAGTAATGCGACGGTGTCCCCCACGGGCTGGGGGATTGCTGTTAATTCGCGTAATGATACCAATTGATCTTCATACGATAGTGTAGGGAAAACAGATAAAAATGTCTTTCCGTCATCATCAGTTTGTATGGACATATATCCCCCTCATTTCTTATCCAGATTACTTTTTGGGCATTGTATACTAGCTTTTCTCATGTCTGTAGTTCGATAAGGCTTCTTCCGGTCCGCCACCCTCCAGCAGCACCATAACCGCATAGGAGATCATATCAATCCAATCGTCGAGGGTGTTGATCTGCTCTACGGTCAGCAGGTTGTTTCGCTGCAGCATACTATCAGGATACAATGCCCATGCCCGTGTATATTGACATATCCCCCACAGAGCGGCAATCAGCTCCCGTTCTACGGATGGTTTCTCCAACTCATCTGCCAGAACTTCAATGATAGTCATCAGCTCATGGAAATTGTCCTCGATCAGTTCGCCTTGGAAGGGACGAAGCATCCCTAGAAATCCGTTTTGCATTTTGGGATGATCCAGATCATCGTGAATAAAAGAATGACAACGTAATAGCTCACGAGCCTCCTGTTTATTCATTCAGTTCCTTAATCTCTGCGCGGATACCTCTGCACAGAAAGCTACCTGACAGTCCCGATAAGGCATCGATATCAACGACCATGTCTGCTTCTTCATAGCGGAAATCAAGCTGCAAGATGATGTTTTCTGTTTCTACAGGAGTTAATACATGCTCTTTGGTTTCCAGAAATGTAAAAGTCACTGCATAGCGTGGGACGTCTTTTACTGGAGCTTCAGGGATTACAGGTGCCTCAGTTGAAGGCTCCAGATCCGGTGATTTAGGGACAAGCACGCTAGCGTAGGATAGCTCAATCGTCAGCGTAATCTGGTCTTTCGTCATATTAGCAGCTGTAATTCGGTCATAATGAAAGGGAGGAAAATAGCCGAGCTTTTCGACAATGCTGTCTGCACCTTGAATAGAAACGGTTGGAGAGAAAGCCAGTTCCAGTCCGATGGACCCTGTCAGTTGGTCTTCATATTCTGGATTGATACGTACAAGGGCTTGTTCCGGCTCTACTTTCAAAATCGTGCCTATAAAATACTGTTTGCTATGGATCAGAACAATATCATGCGGAACGAACGGCAACGCTCCCCCGGCTTGATAATGAATGAGATATTCGTTCTCTTTTTTTTCAACCTTTTGAACTTGAATTTGCATAAATTGCAGCCTCCTGGGGTTAATAGTATGACGGATTGTTTAAGTGTGTGGTAAAGGGAACGGAGTCCACGATTGAAAAACATACTTCATATCCGGAGTATCCTTTTCGAGCATAAATGGAAGAATATCCATAATGGCACGTGCTTTACTGCCAGCATAAAAGTTACGCGAGCTGTGTAGCAGCTTGTTTGCCTTTAACCACTGGCTCAGCTTCATCATAACGTCTTCGACGATTGTTTGGTCGATACGTTCATAAACGTCCTGACGGATCGAAACGAGTATGCCGCAATTATTGGATGATTGGGACATGGGGTCATTGGACAAAAGAATGTACACTTCCGGCGTTGTCCCTTTGTTATAGGATGATTTGATACTGGGAGCCTCGATAGCTAGCATCAGCGGAATCAATTCATCATCGGTTACAATATGAAGCAACTCCTGCTTGTCCCAGCGAATCTTACCGTGTTTGGCCTTTTTAGCTCCGGCTTGATAGACTGACACACGGGTATTGCGGATTCCTGATATATTCAGGAGCGTTTCAAAACAATCGAACAGGTTAGTAAAGCACTCTTCGGCAAACAAAGTGTGCTCCTCCGACAAAGAACCGGTCATTATGAAATTATAATGCAGGTTGTTAACCACAAGCATCCATCCTTTATTCATGAATTACCAATTCATATACCATAATATATGACATGAAGATCGAATTCACCTTTTACATTGACTGTGTACTGTTCATTAAAATCGTTTGGAAACCAGTTCAACTTCGCGTATACTAGGAAAGTCATAGATGGAACGGGCCTGAGCCGCATTGCGGCCGTATGTTGGTTACATGAACAGATTCAACGATAACGGATAAGCTCCCTTCCTGAAAAGGGTAGAATGAGAACCGATACAAAAATGGGAATTCTGAACTATGGAACGATAGATGTCATATGGCACATGAACCTATTTTACGTGACACATATTGAATACAGATAAGGGAAGTGAATACCACTTGAAGAACTTTGCAGCATTAGGCGTAGAGCAGCATTGGGTAGAAGCCTTGAAAGAACAGGGGATTTCATCCCCAACTCCTGTACAGCAGGAGTCGATTCCACTGTTGATGGAAGGCCAGGATGTTATCGCCGAGGCACATACGGGAACAGGGAAGACGCTTGCGTTTTTACTGCCGATTCTACAAAAGCTCAATTTGGATAAGCGACACCCGCAGGCGCTCGTGATTGCTCCAACTCGTGAGCTGGCGCTCCAGATTACACAGGAAGCGAACTTATTGGCGGCTACGGAGCCAGGCTTGTCGTTGCTGGCTGTCTACGGAGGACAGGATGTAGAGCGTCAGCTTCGCAAGCTGAAGGGCGGCGCACAGTTGATTATCGGTACAGCCGGACGACTGCTGGACCATCTGAGACGCGGCACACTGGATTTGAGCGGTGTTAAAATGGTGGTGCTGGATGAGGCCGACCAAATGCTGCACATGGGCTTCCTGAACGACGTAGAGACGATTCTTCAGGAAGTTCCGTACCGGAGGCAGACGATGCTGTTCTCTGCTACGATGCCAGCCGGTATTCGCAAGCTGGCTCGTGTATATATGAACGAACCCGTAGATGTCAAAGTGAAATCCGCTTCTTCCGTTCCGGTGAGCCAAATCCGTCAGGTCGTTGTGCAAACAACAGACCGTGGTAAGCAACAGGCATTGGTGGATATGCTGAATACGGATCGTCCGTACTTGGCTGTTATTTTCTGCCGTACGAAGCGCCGGGCTGCCAAACTGAACGAAGAACTGCAAGAGCTGGGCTTTGAGAGCGGTGAGCTTCACGGAGATTTGTCCCAGAACAAGCGGGAGCAAGTGATGAAGGCGTTCCGGGAAGCGAAACTCCAATTGCTCGTAGCGACTGATGTAGCTGCGCGCGGCCTGGATGTAGAAGGCGTCACGCATGTCTTTAACTATGACATGCCGCAGGATGCCGAAAGCTACATCCACCGCATCGGGCGTACCGGCCGTGCCGGAGGCAAAGGCGTGGCGGTGACGCTCGCTACACCAAGAGATGTTCCAGAGCTTCGGAACATCCAGAAAGTTGCTGGTGTCACATTCACCAGCAGTGAGGGCGGCGGACAGCGTAGACCTGCTTCCGATACGGCTGATCGACAGGGTCGAGAACGCCGTTCGGGCAGAAACGACCGCCGTTCCTACGGCGGCAACGACTCCGGCGGTGGACGCCGGGGCAGCGGCCGCGAACAGGCGGGCCGTCGTGATGCCATAGGCGGCGAACGTCGCTCTAGCCGCGACAGTAGCGAGCGCGGCGGATATGACCGCAGCAGCGGCGGTTCTGCACGCGGAGGTCAAGGCCGCTCGGCAGGACAAAGCAGCGAGCGCGGTGGATATGACCGCAGCAGCAGTGGTTCTGCACGCGGAGGCCAAGGCCGCTCGGCAGGGCAAAGCAGCGAGCGCGGCGGATATGACCGCAGCAGCGGCGGTTCTGCACGCGGAGGCCAAGGTCGCTCGGCAGGACAAAGCAGCGAGCGCGGTGGATATGACCGCAGCAGCAGTGGTTCTGCACGCGGAGGCCAAGGTGGCCGCGGTGGACAAGCCAAAGGCGGCCCGCGTGGTGGTCAAGGACAAGGAGGCCGTCGCGGACGGTCCAGATAGATAAAACTGGAGTATTCTCATAGAATACTCCAGTATGGTTATCATAATAGCCCCGGGGAGGCTCATCTTCCGGGGCTATTGTAATCTTCACCCATAACGCTTGAAGGAGCAGCACCATAAGATGACATGAGCAGCGGGGCTACCTTGAAATAAACGATTAGCGTTTAGGATACATTTTTCAAAAGATAAATTTGGAGGGGTTATACATCATGCAGGAACAGGATATGGGCAAGCGCGCCATGGTCTCAGCATGGATCAGCCTGATTAGCAACATCCTATTAACCGGCATTAAAATTATTACAGGACTTATGTTCAACAGCAAGGTGCTGGTGGCCGATGGTGTGCATAATGCAGGGGACGTGATTGCCTCTGCAACGGCACTGGGAGCGATGCGCATATCCAGCCAGCCGCCGGATGAGGATCATCCTTATGGTCACGGCAAAGCAGAAGTGATCGGTGCAAGCGTGGTGGCGGTCATATTGTTTGGAGCGGGCATATTTATCGGCTATCATTCGATTGCAGCACTGTTCGAACCGATGCCACAGGAGCATATACTGGCATTGGTGGCCGCCATTATTTCCTTGCTCTGGAAACAGTGGTTGTATATCTACACGATTCGTATCGGGAGAGCGGCCAATAGTCAGGGTCTTATTGCAACGGCAAAAGATCATCTCGCTGATGTGTACGCCTCTGGGGCTGCTGTACTGGGTATCGGTTTGGGGCTGATTGGGGAGCACTGGAGCATTTCAATCTTATCCTACGGCGACCCTATTGCGGGATTCGTAGTGGCATTGCTAGTTCTGAAATTGGCGTGGGAAATGGGCCGTGAATCCATAGATGTGCTTATGGAAAAAGCGATTGCAACGGAGGAAATTGAAAGCTACGCCGCAGCCGCACTGAGTGTAGCCGAGGTTCAACGTATTGACCGCATCCGTGCCCGTGAGCACGGCCATTATATTATCGTGGATATCCGCGCTTCAGTGGATGCCTCTTTGACGATTCAGCAGGGACACGATATTATCCGACTGATTAAGGGGGCTGTCATGAAGCGGGAACCGCGGGTTTATGAGGTGCTTGTCCATTTGAATCCATGGTATGCGGACGACCACTAGAACAGACGACGCGAATTGACAGATAACTTGCAGGGAGGGTATGCTTTTAAAAGCCGAACGATGATGAATAAAAGCGAGGTTACCCGAAAATATGCGAAAATTTTTAAAATGGTTAGGCATTTCTGTGACTGCGGCGGTTCTTTTAGTGGGCGGATATTATACGTATTCTATATATCATTTTACGAATCAAATTTCGGTTGCTTCCGGGCAAGATTCGAAATTCAAACCGCAGGCACAAACTCAAACCAATGTACAACCTGTAGAGGTATCGCTCCCACCGGAATGGGATGGGACAGAAAGAGTGAATATTCTGCTGCTAGGCGGCGACTCCCGTGGAGAGGATGCAGGGCGTTCTGACTCCGTTATGGTTGCTTCTATTGATCCGGTTACGAAAAAGGCTACACTTATGTCGATTCTTCGTGATACGTACGTCAATATCCCAGGTCATGGGCAAAGTCGATTGAATGCTGCTTTTTCCTACGGTGGACCGGATTTGACCAGACAGACCGTGAGCGATCTGTTGGGCATACCGATTCAATATTATGTGTATACTGATTTTAATGGCTTTATTGCGTTGGTTGATTCTGTGGGTGGTATTGACCTGGATGTCGAAAAAGATATGCACTATACCTCCAAGGCAGATAAACACCAGTTTGATATTGATTTGAAAAAGGGAATGCAGCACATGGACGGTAAAACAGCCTTGCAATATGTACGCTTCCGTCATGATGCGACTTCCGATTTTACGCGTACGGAGCGGCAACGCAAATTTATTACCGAGCTTGGCGGTAAAATTCAGTCAACCTCATCTCTAATTAAACTGCCAAGTATTTTAAATAGCATTTCTCCTTATATTGAAACGAATCTCAGTACTACGGAAATGCTGCAATTGGCTTCATTGGGCTTTAATATTGATGCAACAACAGTAGCGAAGCAGCAAATCCCGCCGAATGAATTGGTGCGCGGGGAAACCATTAAGGGTGCGCAGGTGTTGGGTGTGGACGAAAGAAAGCTCAAGCGCTTCATACAGAATCTTTTTGAACAGGAGAACAAACCTGTGACCACGACGGTGGATGCTGCAACTACAATTAATGATACTCCATAACCCTCGAAAGCAAGCGAAGTTCGTACGATGACGTACAACTTTGTTTGCTTTTGTGTTTATTTGGGTATAACCTTGTATATTTTGTTCCAAAAATATATCGTATCTATGAAGAACGTATACTCAATTGTGTAAAGAGAAGGGGAATGTGGTGTGGAAATAACTCCGGCATGGAAAGACCGATTCAAGAAGTTTTTTCTGAACAACAAGTTTGTGTTATTCCTGCTGGTACTGCTGCTGATCGGCTTGAATATCTTGGTGTTTACCAAAATTTCATACATATTCACACCTGTCATGGTGCTGCTGAAAACGATAATTCTCCCTGTCATTTTATCCGGCGTGTTGTACTATCTGTTCAATCCGTTGGTTGATGTGCTGGAGCGCAATAAGGTGAAACGAATATACTCCATTATTGTACTGTTTTTGCTGATTATAGGGGTTATTGCGATTGTGGTTACATCGGTGGTGCCTGTAATCCGCGATCAAATACAGGGGCTCATCCAAAATTTCCCTGACTATAGCGAACAAGTACAACGACAATTCGAGAAACTGATCGGCAGCGATTTTGTAAACCAGTTCCAGAACACCATTCAAATTAATCCATCTGAGCTGGCCTCCAAAGCATCTGAAAAGTTATCTAGCTTTATTAATAATGCATGGACGGGCGTGGGCAGCTTCTTGGGCGTGGTTACAGAAACGGTACTTGCGATTGCCACGGTTCCATTTATTCTGTTCTACTTGCTAAAAGATGGACACAAGCTGCCACCGTTTATCCTGAAAATGCTCCCGCCTATGTTTCGTAAAGAAACAGACCGCATTATGACCGAAATGAACCATCAGGTCAGTTCCTATATTCGTGGGCAGATTATTGTCAGCTTCTGTATTGGGGTGCTGTTGTATATTGGTTATCTAATCATTGGATTAGACTACTCTCTGACGCTTGCAGTCATTGCATCCTTTACGAGCGTTGTCCCCTACTTAGGTCCCGTTATTGCCATTACACCTGCGTTAATTGTAGCCTTGGTCACCTCACCGATTATGTTGCTCAAGATGGTTATCGTATGGACAGTCGTACAGCTCATTGAGGGTAAATTTATTTCTCCACAAATTATGGGTAAATCTCTTCGAGTACATCCGATCACGATTATCTTCGTTATTCTGACGGCAGGCAATTTGTTTGGTGTGGTGGGAATCGTACTGGCGGTTCCAGGTTACGCTGTCTTGAAAGTAATCGTTACACATCTGTACAGTTTCTTTAAAAAGCGTTCGCATCTCTATGAGGCGGATAAGGAGAACACAAGTCTTTACGAAAAATAAACTTTTTCACTATAAAATTGATATGGGCCCCTCTTGGGTAACTGTGGCTACGCGTGCTATAATTAGTGTCTATCCTTATTCCAAAATAGAAAGGTCAGACTTTTATGATAAAACTCAGCATTCTTGACCAATCTCCGGTATCGGAAGGCATGACGCATGCGCAGGCATTACAAAAGACCGCTGAGCTTGCTATAGAGGCGGAACGCTTGGGTTATCATCGCTTTTGGGTATCAGAGCATCATTCTGCCGCAAATCTAGCAGGCTCCAGTCCGGAGGTACTGATTTCGCATCTGGCTGCCCGTACCTCAACCATTCGAGTGGGGTCAGGTGGTGTGATGCTGCCCCATTACAGCGCTTATAAAGTAGCGGAAAACTTTCGTGTGCTGGAGGGATTGTATCCGGGTCGCATTGATCTGGGTCTGGGACGAGCGCCTGGAGGAATGCCCATTGCTACCAGAGCACTGCAAGAAGGCAAAATGCGAGGCGGTGTAGATCTATACCCTGAGCAGTTGGATGACCTGTTAGCTTATTTACATGACAGCACAGGCCATGATCACCGTTTCGGTTCGCTACAGGCGATGCCGCTCATAGAAACTGTACCGGAAATGTGGTTGCTCGGCTCCAGCGGTGATAGCGCAGGTCTCGCCGCCGAGCGTGGCGTGGGCTTTGCGTTTGCGCAGTTCATTAATGGTGAAGGCGGCACAGGGGCTATGAAGGAATACCGGGAAAGCTTCCAGCCTTCCCAGCATAGTGACCAACCGCGTTCACTTGTTGCTGTATTTGCGATCTGTGCGGATACCGAGGAGGAGGCGAATCGGTTGGCTTCCAGTATGGACTTGTCTCTTGTACTATTAGAGCAGGGAATGCGCTCCGCTGGAACACCTTCCGTCGAAAAGGCACTGGCGTATCCGTATACGCCGTTTGACCGGATGCGTATTCGTGAGAATCGCAAACGTATGGTGGTCGGTTCGCCCGAACAGGTGAAGCGTCAGATTGAGCAATTAAGTAAGGACTATAATGCCCAGGAGATCATGGTTGCGAGCATTATTCACGACTTTGATGCCAAAATGAAATCTATACGTCTCATGGCTGAAGCATTTGGACTGTCTTCTGTACAGTCATAATGCGATTCGCCGGATTTAAAAGATCACAGCTTCGAGGAGCTGTGATCTTTTTTTGAATTTTTTGAGGAAATATTGGATGATATGCACTGTATGATATAGGAAATAAACGAGTTAACACTTGATAATGATTATCAATATCTTTATTATATAAAGATAGAATGAAGTTTTGATGAAAGTCGTGCGTTAAGCCCGTGACTATATATTGGATAAGGGAAAGGGATGATTCCAAATGTTTCGTCTGAAAACGGCAAATCTGGATATTGCTTATGAAGATCGATTGATTGTAGAAGATCTGAACGTGGAAATACCGCAAGGGAAAATCACAGCCTTGGTGGGCGCAAATGGTTCTGGCAAGTCCACCATTCTGAAGACGATGGCTCGCATCATGAATCCTAAGGGCGGCAGTGTTCTGCTTGACGGTAAATCCATTCATAAGCAATCCACCCGGGAAGTAGCTAAACAGCTGGCTATTTTGCCACAAAATCCGACTGCACCGGAAGGATTAACCGTGACGGAACTGGTATCTTACGGACGTTTTCCCTATCAAAAAGGCTTTGGTTCCATGAAAGCGGAAGATCGCAAAATGGTAGAATGGGCCATTCAAGTAACGGGAATGAGCGAGTTCCACGATCGTCCGATTGATCAGCTTTCTGGCGGCCAGCGTCAGCGTGCCTGGATTGCTATGGCGCTTGCGCAGGATACGGATATTTTGTTTCTGGATGAGCCAACGACATTTTTAGATATGGCGCATCAACTGGAAGTGCTGCATTTGCTAGAGTATCTGAATACTTCGGAGGAGCGCACCATTGTTATGGTCGTGCATGATTTGAACCATGCCGCCCGGTATGCTCAGCATATGATTGCGATCAAAAAAGGGAAGGCTGAGGCGGTAGGAACTCCAACTGAGGTTATGTCCCCTGATGTGCTGCGTGAGGTGTTCGGGATTGAAGCAGATATTGTAATAGATCCTCGTACGGGTGTACCGCTCTGCCTTCCGTATGCTTTGGCTGGACAGCCTGCGGTGAGCCAAGCAGTAAAAGAAATGAATGTGGAAGATAAGCAACTCGTGGGTTCTGTTGCTGAGCGACGTGATGCCAGACCACAAGTAGCGGCAAGAGGCTAAAGAGGACATACCATGAAACCACTGGATTACGATCAGCTTGAGCAACTAGCGAAAATAGTGAGAGTCACGCCGGAGGATGCAGTATATTCTGGGCCAGTGGCTGAATGGCTTGAACCAGATAAAATCCGCTCTGTGATGGAGTATTACGGCGATCTTCTGCGTGCTGAAGACGATTTAACCGCAGCCGTTTATTTTGTGAACCAGTTGCGTGGTCTCGTGTTTGCGCAGCATTTTATGGTGTCTCTGTGTGAACGTCGTTTGGATCTGTCCGTTTCCAATCTCAGATTTCATATTTGTTATGAAGGTCAATATCCTTCTATTAGCCTCCAGGTCATCGACCTAACAGAGCTGGACAATACGCGGAACAATGGGGATGACCATTCTTCCGAACAGGCTCAGCAAGTGTTACGTGACTTTTATAGTTTGCAGATGCGGCCTATATTGGAGGCAATAGCTGCAGTGGGGAGCGCATCTATTGGGCAAATGTGGGGACAGTTTCCGTTGACATTGCTGTATTTTAAGGATAGAGTACAGCCATCGTTGACTGATCCTCAGGATGTGGAGCGCTTTGAACAAGATTATATGTATGTGACACGTGAACTGAAGGGAGAGGTATTCGGGCGTAAAAGAAATCCGTTTACGGTTCGTCTCATTGAATTGGACAATCCTTACCGTCCTGGTGAAAATACCTACATGAAACCGTCCTGTTGCCAATATTACAAGACAGGTGGAGGTCAGCGGTATTGTTATGCTTGCCCAAAAATGTCCGCTTCCGAACGCGAAGAACGCAGACTCGAAGTGATGGCATCACGGTAAAGTCACTGTGGATGTTGGCATGTCCGTCACGTTTTGGTTAAAATAGGTTATGTAACCTAAACCAAGCGACACGAAGGAGGATGCTGTATGTCTGTCTATTCACATAATGCCGTAACACCAGCGAATCAGGAGGTTTCTCTGAATACTTACACCGGTAAGGTGCTGGTTATTGCGAATACCGCCAGTAAATGTGGACTTACCCCGCAATATGGGGATTTGCAAAAGCTTTATGACGAATATAAGGATCGGGGATTAGTTGTATTAGGATTTCCTTGCAACCAATTTGGCGGTCAGGAGCCGGGCAGCAGCGAGGAAGCGGCTGAATTTTGCCAACTGAATTACGGGGTTAGTTTCCCGGTATTCGCCAAAGTGGACGTCAACGGACCGGATACAGCGCCTCTGTTTGAATATTTAAAAAAGCAACAGCCTGGAGAACAGGAAGATGGGACAATTCAGTGGAATTTCACGAAATTCATTGTGAATCGTGAAGGTGTACCTGTGGGTCGTTTTGAACCGAAGGAGTCACCAGAAGCGATGAAAGCAGCTATTGAGCAATTGCTATAGTAGCTTCGCTTTAATTCCAATGTATATGTTTAAAAAGGGTCTGATTTCCGGAATGTCTCCGGGAAACGGACCTTTTTTGTTCTCTACATATGCATTTGTCTGAGGTGTGTTGAATCATGTGAAGGTCGATTCCAAGGGCATAATCAGGGGGCTTACAGGGAAAACTGGATGGAGCAAAGAAACATTTCAGCAAACGACTGAACTCGGCTATCCTTTCTTTTTTAAATGTGGACAAATTGTGAATATCTTAAAAAGCTATTGTAATGTGAAAAATATCACACTATAATAAGCGCATGAAGTGAAATAAATCACAAACACTAACGAGCTGTTTACGTGAAACTATTCACAATTATTATACATTTTATGCCCACACACCAAGGAGGAATTTAACATGAAAGTAGCAGTTATCGGATGTACACACGCAGGCACGGCAGCTATCGTCAACACAGCTAAATGTTATCCAGATGCCGAAATTACCGTTTATGAGCGTAATGATAATATTTCATTCTTATCTTGTGGTATTGCTCTGTACGTAGGTGGTGTCGTCAAAGATCCGCACGGACTGTTTTATTCGTCTCCAGATCAACTGGCTGACTTGGGTGTAGAGACCAAGATGCTTCATGAGGTAACGAGTGTGGATACGGCAGGCAAGACGCTGCATGCACGTAATCTCCAAACAGGCGAAGAATTTACAGACACATTTGATAAATTAATTGTGACCACAGGATCATGGCCCATTATTCCGAAGCTGGAAGGCATTGAACTTGATCATATTTTGCTCTGTAAAAACTATAATCATTCGAATGATATCATTGAGAAAGCCCAGCACGTACAGAACATTACAGTCGTCGGAGCTGGATACATTGGTGTTGAACTGGTAGAAGCTTTCCAAATGAACGGTAAAAACGTAACACTGATCGACAGTGCTGATCGTATATTGAATAAGTATTTGGACCATGAGTATACAGACCGGATTGAAAGTTCCCTGAAGGAGCATGGCATTAAGCTGGTACTTGGCGAGACGGTGAGTCGTTTTGAGGGTACGAACGGTAAGGTGAGTAAAGTCGTGACCTCTAAAGGGGAATATGAAACAGAGCTTGTTATTCTCTGCATCGGTTTCCGACCTCAAACGGATCTGCTCAAAGGTCAGGTAGATATGTTGCCTAACGGTGCGATCATTGTGGATAACTATATGCAAAGTAGCTGCCCGGACGTGTTTGCAGCAGGTGACAGTTGTGCAATCCGCTATAATCCGACAGGCAAAACGGCTTATATCCCTTTGGCAACCAACGCAGTTCGTATGGGTACGCTGGTAGCACGTAATCTGGTACAACCAACCATTGCCTACATGGGAACCCAAGGAACTTCGGGTATCAAAATTTACGAAGACAATATCGCAGGAACAGGCATGACGGAAGCGGCGGCAAAGGACGAAGGCATGACTGTAGAAGCTGTAACCATTGAGGACAGCTACCGGCCTGAATTTATGCCAACCTCCGAAAAGGTATTACTGAAAGTGGTATATGAGCAGGAGACACGAAGAATTTTGGGTGCTCAAATTATGTCGAAGGTGGATTTGACGCAATCCATTAACACGCTATCTGTAGCCATTCAAAATCATATGACTATTGACCAGTTGGCCTTTGTCGATTTCTTCTTCCAGCCGCATTATAACAAGCCTTGGAATTTCCTGAACGCAGCAGGTTTACAAGCATTGCCTACAATATCCGAACGGAACCCAGTTACTGTATAATTCGGTTTGTCTGTGACATTGTTCATAAGTTTGTCAACAATCTGAGGCGTACGAATGAATCCTTATAGTACAATATAGAGTAGCATAAGGATCAGGGGGGAAGTAGCTTATGGGTTTGTTTTATATCCTTTTTCTTGTAGTCGTGGCGCTGGTAGGCCTCGGTGGAGTTATTTGGTTCTTGAGAGCAGTTGAAAAGGAAGAATACAATTAAATGTAAAGCGCGTAGTAGCGCAGTAGATGCAATAATACAGAAAGACAGTCCTTTTTCCAAGGGCTGTTTTTTTTATAGTTAATAAAGTGATTTTTTTCACAAACATAATCACTGATTTTAAATAAAATATGAGAGAAGAATATTCGAGTAAAAAGATGTTAAAGGAGCGGGAACATATGGCAAGCTATAAGCCGGGGCAAATTGCCGAAAAGACGGTAGAAACAGGAGTGGCTAAAGCGAACAACCCGTGGACTGTGTCGGTGGTATTGGGATTTTTGGCAGGTGCATTTATTGCACTCGGGTTTTTGCTGGATATACGTGTCATCGCAAGCGCACCTAAGGAATGGGGGAGTATTGCTACCTTTATTGGAGCTTCCGTGTTCCCTGTAGGTCTCGTGTTGGTATTGATCGCTGGCGGAGAATTGCTGACCGGTAATATGATGGCTGTCCCTTTGGCGAGATGGGCAGGACGGATTAAGACCGGCGCTATGTTCCGTAATTTGGCCATTATTACGCTCAGTAATTTTGCAGGTGCGTTATTTGTTGCATTTTTCTTTGGGCATGTGCTGGGTATGACAGAGACGGGCCCTTACTTGGACAAAGTGGTGGATATGGCAGGACATAAGCTGCATGAAAGCTTTTTGCAGTCGTTTATATCGGGTATAGGATGTAACTGGCTCGTAGCACTGGCTGTATGGCTGGCATATAGCACAGACTCAATCGGTGGCAAGATTATGGGGATTTGGTTCCCGACAATGGCCTTTGTCGCTATTGGATTTCAGCACGTTGTTGCCAATATGTTTCTCATTCCGGCGGCTATTTTTGCAGGCCACTTTTCATGGGCAGATTATGTTATGAACTTCATTCCGGTATGGCTGGGGAATTTGGTAGGAGGTAGCCTGTTTGTGGCTGGAGCCTACTGGTTGGCCTATTTGAAAAAGCCTCAAGCCAACGCACATCCAGTGAATGAATCTCCAACTACTTCTTCGGTTGCACATCAAATCCGTTGAGTGATCCTGCTTAATTATGGTACTTTAAACAGCAATGAACAAAGCAAATCCGCCATGACAGGCCCGGGGGAACGAAACCTGTCATGGCGGATTTTTTTGGGAGTGGTCCATGATTTGGCATGGAGGATGAGTGTGCTCTCGTCCATAATGCCTTGATCTCTTTTACCCTCGGTAAGAAATGATGAAACAGGGTGATAAAAAAATAATTATGATTTTTAAAAATCCGTTTTGCTGTATACAGCAGACGGATTTTTTAATATTTTGGAGAGCGGCTGTGTGGGAAAATCCTTCTCTTGCCATAGGTCAAAGCTGTAGATATGATAAGATCAGTGTAATTTTTGGAAACGGTAACGGAAAGGAGCATCAACACTATGGATCATCGCAATAGCGCGCCTCCTGAGGCCACGCTTCAACAAGACTTACAAAGGGGACAGCGGATGACGGAGCAGCAGGCCGGTATTTTTCCGGCTGTATGCCCGTTAGATTGCCCGGATACGTGTGGGCTCCTGCTTCACAAGGAAAATGGAAAGATAGTCAAGGTGACTGGGAACCCGGATCATCCTATTACCAAAGGGGCTATTTGTAACAAAGTTCGCAATATGACGGAGCGGGTATATGATCCTGATCGGGTGCTCTATCCGTTGAAACGTATAGGCCCCAAAGGAGAAGGGAAGTTTGAACGAATTAGCTGGGAGGAAGCGGTCGATACCATTACAGGTCGGTTCAAGGAGCTGATACGTACGGACGGATCGGAATCTATTCTCCCCTACAGCTTTTATGGCAATATGGGCGTATTGAGTGTGGATGGAATGGATCGCCGATTTTTTAATGCGCTGGGTTCAAGCCAACTGGATCAGACGATATGCAGTGTGGCAGGGAATGAAGGCTGGGCGTCCGTTATGGGTTTTAAGGGCGGCACCAGCCCGGAGGATACGGAGGATGCAGACCTCATTATTGTGTGGGGTGGAAATGTCATTAGTACCAACATGCATCAGGTCGTTTTGGCTGAGAAGGCACGTAAAAAAGGTGCTAAGGTGGTCGTTATTGACGTTCATCGCAACCGGACGGCGCAATGGGCGGATTGGTTCATTCCGTTATATCCGGGGACGGATACGGCGCTCGCGCTGGGTGTTATGAATGTGCTGTTCGCTCAGGGACTGACGGACGACGAATTTTTACACCGCTACACGGTAGGCCATGAGGAACTGCGCGAGCATGTTAAGACATATACACCAGAGCGAGTTTCGCGGATTACCGGCGTGCCGGAAGCAGATATTATCCGTTTAGCGGAAATGTACGGAACTGCGCGAGCAGCGTATATCAATATCGGCAATGGGCTTCAGCATCATGATAATGGCGGTATGAATGTACGTGCGGTTACATGCTTGCCTGCGCTCACTGGACAATGGCTGAAGCACGGCGGGGGAGCATCACGCTCTAATGGCGCTTATGGCAAGTTTAACGGCGCCAATCTGGCGCGTCCTGATCTGCGACAGAACCCGGATGCCCGGGTGATCAACATGAACCGGATCGGAGAAGCGCTGCTACAGAAGGAACAGCCAATTAAGGCGTTATTCGTATACTGCAGTAACCCGGTAGTTGTAGCTCCCGATTCGGAACGGGTGACTGAAGGATTTGAACGAGAGGATTTGTTCACAGTCGTACATGACCTGTTTCTTACGGATACGGCCCGTTATGCCGATATTGTGCTGCCTGCAGCGTCTTCCTTTGAAGGTACGGACCTATATAAATCCTACTGGCATCACTATGTCCAGATGCAGGAACCCGTCATTGCTCCACTCGGGGAAAGCAAAAGCAATTATGAGCTGTTTAGCCTGCTCGGACGGGCTATGGGCTTTGACGAAGCTGCCTTTACGGAAAGTGAAGAGGACATGATCGCAGGCGCGCTTGATAATCCAACGAACCCTTATCTCAACGGTGTAACCTTGGAAGCCTTAAAAGAGTCACCTTTTGTAAAGCTCGATATGTCGCCAAAGGCCACTTATTTGGATCGTTTAACCACGCCTTCAGGCAAGATTGAACTATATTCGGAAAAAATGAAACAAGCAGGTCTGCCCGCGATGCCTTCATATGTGCCGCTGATCGAAGGGTATGATGGCGAGCATCGACCGCAAGCGGACGAGCGGTTTCCATTAATGTTTATTTCACCGCCAAACCATAATTTTCTGAATTCTACTTTCGCTAACTTACCCAAGCATCAGCGGCTGGAGTGGGAGCCCTTGCTACAAATTCACCCGGAGGATGCTCAGACCAGAGGCATCGCGGATGGGGAACCGGTTACCGTATGGAATGATCGGGGGACGTATGAGCTGAAAGCCAAAGTCACCGATCTGATGCTGCCCGGTACAGTGATTAGCCAGGGATTATGGTGGGAAGGCAAAGGACGCAGACAGCGTGCCAATGTGTTAACCTCTGATCGGCTGTCGGATATGGGACAGGGGGCTACTTTCTTCTCAACGGTGGTGAATGTGAAGCGCCAATGAGATAATGCCATTTATGGCGTCAGATGCAAAAGGAGAAACAAAAGATATGAAATGGTTGGAGTCTTATCCGAAAGAAGTGAAAGTGTTTCTCGTTGCTAGCCTGATTAACTCCGCTGGAAGTTCCTTGATGTGGCCGTTGGTTAGCATGTATGTGTTTGACGAACTGAACCGTAGTATGGGAGATGCAGGGATTGCGATTTTAGTGCAGTCTCTGGGCGGGATTTTTGGTCAAGTGCTGGGCGGAGCCCTCTATCATCGTATTGGAGCCAAAAAATTGATTGTTGGCTCACTGGCGATGAACGCGCTGGGACTTCTCACGCTTCCATTTACCAGTGGTCATTGGGTAGCGTTTGTCATCATGATGGGCTTTATCGGCTTTTTTAATGTCGTATCTGTGCCTGCGATTCAGGCCTTTGTAGGTTTTCGTTTCGCTGACCGTCGTGGAGAGCTGTTTAATATTATTTATGTCGCTAACAATATTGGGGTTGCAGTGGGTACGGGATTGAGTGGCGTTCTGGCTGACCTTTCCTATCAGCTCAGCTTTGTGATGAACGGGGTGACTTCTGCGGTATTTGCCGGGTTCTTCTGGTCTTATCTAAGTAGGGTGGATCGGGAAGAGGGAGAAGTACAGCTCAGCAAGTCCGTGAAGAAAAGAGAGGAAATACCAGCTCGTTTGCTGTTTCGTGATACCAGATTGTATCTCTTTGTGGGGTTAGGCTCGCTTTTTTTATGGTTCGGCAATTCGATCTGGAATACAGGAGTGTCTCCCCATATTATTGAGCAGGGCTTGCCTAAAACGATGTATGGGTTACTATGGACGCTGAATGGTATCCTTATTTTTGCTGCACAACCCATTATTTTTTGGATAAAACGACTGTACGCTCATCACGCTTCAGCGCAAATGACATGGGCCGGAGGATTTTATTTGGCGGCTTATATTGTCATGCTGGGCACACAGAACTATACTGGAATGATATTCGCTATGGTTCTGGCGACCCTGGGAGAAATGCTGATTGCACCTGCGGTTCCAGCATTCCTGTCTGATCATGGAGGTCGGGGTGCACCCTTTTACATTGGGCTTGTGGGGGGCATTGGCGCAGCCGGACGGGTAATGGGGCCTTATATTATGGGGAAGTTGTATGATGGCGGTGGGTTACCGCCTACACTTTGGCTGGCATCAGGCGTAGCAGTGTTGTCGATCCTGTTTTTCGTCCTGCATAGCTGGATGAACCGTTTCCGGCATCATTCGGATACTTTGGATACTACGACATCCAAGGTAGATGCTCCCAGTTCTTAAGTCCTAATAAAAGTGCAGTAATATGCTGTAATTATGGTACAATAAGTGACGAATGGTTGTAGTTATTGCTTCAGGAAAGCCTTCACAGGAAGGATTGAAAGGAATTGTTTACAAGTCAACCCTTGACAATACGTCATTCGGAGATGAAGGATGCTCCTGATCTGATTGCGCTGGATGAATTGGTATGGAATGAACGCACGGCTCCCGCTTCGCTGTCTTGGAAGTCGCGCGGAGAGTTTCTGCGCAATACGCCTCCAGGCTCTCAACTGGTCGCCATCGAACAGGAAGTACTCTGCGGGTATATTGGATTTCGTTCTCCAACGCTGTTGGCTAGTAATTGTCATGTACTCGAAATAAATATAGCTGTACATCCAGCTTACCATCGTAAAGGTATTGGGACAGCGCTCATGAAATCCATGAAGGACATTGCAGCTGCCGAGGGCATACGCAAGTTGAGTTTGCGTGTACTCTCATGCAACACGGAAGCCCTTATGTTTTATGAAAAAAGTGGTTTCGCGATTGAAGGACGTTTGCATGAGGAGTTTTACATAGCAGGCCAATTCGTGGATGATGTGTTAATGGCCTATTTTTTAAAATAGGCGGGAGGCTACAGACAGTAATATTCGGTTTTATGCCCGGCCTAAACAAACAACGCCGCAGGCCTGATCAGGTCTGCGGCGTTGTTGTACAATACAATATTACCGAAGTTGCTTCCATTCATTTTGGAGCATACCATACACTGCGTGGTTCATGTAGCCGTCGGGCAGCAATTCCGCTTCGCGTACAATGCCTTCGAGCACAAAGCCCAAACGTTCTGGAATACCGCGGCTGCGGCGGTTCGTAGTTGCACAACGGATTTCGACCCGATGCAAGTTCAGCTCCATCAAAGCATACTCAACGAATACGCGGCAGGCGCTGGTCATAAGACCTTGTCCTTCGTACCCGTGTCCAAGCCAGTATCCGATGCTAACAGAGCGGTGAGTCCAATTGATCTCATGGTAGCTGATGATGCCAGCAAGCTCGTTGTCTATCCAAATTCCGGCGGTCAGACTACCGTTCTCTGCGGCTTGTTTCAAGGCGCCCTGCACGAACTGCTCTGTGTGGCTGATTTCCGTGGTAGAGTCTACCCATGGAAGCCATTGACGCAGGCGGTCACGGGACATTTCGATCAGCTCAAACAGAGGCTGCACATGCTCCTTGGTGAGCGGCCGAAGGACTGTGCGTTCGTCCAACGCATATGTAAACATGATTGATCCCCTCTTTCACTCGGAAAATCGCTAAACCAGCCAGTCTAGCATTTAATCCCATGCTACCTTATTCTGCGAGAGTCGTCAAAAGGGAGAGGAAGCTTCAAATTCTATAGGTCCCACCCGGAACCGTTCGTGCTCGTATACATATTTCAGATCCAAATCCCCTACAAATTCGGTTGGGGATACACTGCCAGATACAGTGGCTTGCAGAGGAAGCTGTTCGGCATCATACATGACGACAGAGCTAAAATCGAGATGTTTTGTAAATTGGGCTGGATCATCATAAAATACGGATGCTTTAGGGTCTATCGTGTGTGTAACACCGTCAATCGTAACAGCAATATGGACCTGGCGGTTGTGGTCACGTAGCTCCACTGAGCTGTGTACGCGCTGGGACACAGCATCTGCTGCCGATTCGACCGCATATTCTTCCATCGTGCGTGCGTTAACAATATGCAATTCCTGCAATTCGACACCCGTTCCCGAGGCGCGTGTGATAATCACGACGGCTTCACGAACACCATCCCCGTTCACATCCCTGTAATATAATTGTGGTACGGTGGAGATATCTGCCGAGCCCGACCATCGGAATGTGCGGCGTTGCTGAGCGATTTCCAGTACAGCCGAATGGAATAATCCCTGTGACGGATTAACAGCATATAAGCGGACGGATGAGTCTTCTGGAGCACTGGCTAGCGGACGAGATTGTACGGTTTCGTTCACCGGGCCCGGTGAAGGATGGCCGGAAGTCATGACGGAAGAGGACAAAAGCATAGACAGCAGGATCACAATGAGCAGCTTAAACACGGGTGGGTCTCCTTTTCCGGGCAAAATAAAAGATATATACACTATAACGAATTTATTTGCCGAAAATGTTAACTCTTTTTCATAACTTGTCACTTTTTTTGCTGAAGCGAGCATAAGGATTTTCATTTTATTGAGTTATGCGGTGTGAAAGGGTATATTTAAGGGAACAGGTTTTACACAGATTATACGGAAGAAAGGTTGATTAGCGTGGAGAAGCCGATCACTCCCCCCAATTTTATTAAAAATGTTATTGAAGAGGATTTACGTACGGGTAAGGTAAAGGAGGTTGTTACACGATTTCCGCCTGAACCTAACGGATATTTGCATATTGGACATGCCAAAGCTATCTGGATCAATTTTTCGCTGGGAGATGAATTCGGAGGACGCACAAATCTGCGTTTTGACGACACCAATCCGGCGAAGGAAGACACGGAATATGTGAACTCCATCCAGGAGGACGTGAAGTGGCTCGGTTATGAATGGGAGGAAAAACATTTTGCCTCCAATTATTTCGAAGAAATGTACAAGCGTGCTATCCTGCTGATCCAAAAGGGTAAAGCCTACGTGGATGATCAAAGCGCGGACCAAATCCGCGAAACTCGTGGCACACTGACCGAACCGGGGCAAAATAGCCCTTATCGGGATCGCAGTGTGGAAGACAATCTGAAGCTGTTTGAAGAGATGCGTGCAGGCAAATACCAAAATGGTGAAAAGGTGCTGCGTGCCAAAATTGATATGGCTTCAGGAAACATTAATTTACGTGATCCGGTTATTTACCGCATTTCACACACAGCACATCACAATACAGGCGACACATGGTGCATCTATCCAATGTACTCCTATGCTCATCCGCTGGAAGATGCGATTGAGGGAGTAACGCACTCGCTCTGTTCGCTGGAGTTCGAAGATCAGCGCCCGCTGTACGATTGGGTTGTAGCTGAATGCGAGATGGAAAAGGTACCGCACCAATACGAATTTGGACGGCTGAACCTGGCTCAAACCGTAACCAGCAAACGTAAGCTCAAGCTTCTGGTCGATGAAAAGCACGTAGATGGTTGGGATGATCCGCGTATGCCGACGATTTCCGGTTTACGTCGTCGCGGCTACACGCCGGAGGCCATCCGCAGCTTCGTATATGAGACAGGCATTTCCAAAGCCTACGGAGTCATCGATTTGCAGGTGCTGGAGCATTTTGTACGTGAGGATTTGAAGCTTAAGGCACCTCGCACCATGGCAGTCATAGATCCGTTGAAGGTGGTTATCACAAACTATCCTGAAAGACAAGTTGAGATGCTGGAGGCGGAAAATAATACTGAAAATCCGGAACTCGGTACACGTCAAATTCCGTTTTCCCGTGAAATTTATATTGAGCGTGAGGACTTCATGGAAAATCCACCGAGCAAATACTTCCGTTTGTTCCCTGGTAATGAAGTACGTCTCAAACATGCTTACTTCATTAAATGCAACGATGTGATTAAGGATGCGGACGGAAATGTAACGGAGATTCACTGTACCTATGATGTAGAAACCAAGAGCGGATCAGGCTTTACTGGACGTAAAGTGAAAGGCACGATCCACTGGGTAGAGGCTACTCAGGCTGTACCTGCCGAATTCCGTTTGTATGAGCCTTTGATTAACGCAGAGGACACGGAAGAGATTGAAGAGGATGCATCGGAAAAAACATTCCTTGACCAATTGAATCCGAACTCTTTGGAAATTGCTCATGGCTATGTCGAGCCGAACATGAAAGAAGCTCAATCGCAGGACAAGTTCCAATTTTTCCGTCATGGTTATTTCAGTGTCGATCCGAAGCTGTCCAAGCCGGGTGAGCCTGTATTTAACCGTGTTGTATCGTTGAAAAGCTCTTTCCAATTGCCTAAGCAATAGGTTGTTGGAAAGTGTGGGAGAGATGGTAGCTTCATGCGACCAAGTTGAAAAGGAGTCTGCCGTCGGCAGACTCCTTTATTTTACGCATGCACACTCTTTATCCATGATCATTGACTTGACGATACTCTATTGTCTTTGCTAACAAGCCAGAAGGGAAGAGGGGATAGCTCATTCCTCTAGTGTTGTTAGGGGCTTCTTCTATTCGTTTGTGCCCGCTGGCAGTCCTGGCTGATAACCGTTCTTGTACAGCATATACCACATGATAGCGAATCCCACAGAGCCAAGTAGGGCGAAAAAGACCCCTGCATGGTACATCATTTCTCCGCCAAAGTTCTGGAATAGCCAACCTCCTGCAAAACCTGCTACGATACCGGATATACCACTCCAGGTCAAGGTATATACGGCCTGTCCGGATGATCGGTATGCTGCAGGAGTAAATAGGACGGTCAACTGGGTGCCTACATAGAAGTATCCACCGAAGGTGACGCAATGAAGTGCCTGAATGAACACGATCTGAATCGGGTCTGTGGCCAGAGCCATCAGTTCCCACCGTAAGGCAAACAGCAAACTGACGAGTGCCAAACAGCCGACCATCACGGTCATTCTTTTCTTCAAGAAGCGATCAAACAGCAAAAATACAATAATTTCGAATACCGATGACATAAAAACAGCAAAACCAAGCATCTGTTTGGACCCACCCAGTTCGGTGATATACAGGGACATAAAGGCGCTGTTGATCGAATTCGGGATGGATACAAGGATGCCCAATAAAATAAAGGATATAAAGTATCCGTTCATTAAAACGCTGCCAAAGCCACGCAAATGAATGGTTGCTGTCTCCACAGTGCTTTTCAATGGTGGAATCGACAAGGTGCAGATCAATGCAGCCAGAAGAAGTACCGTAAAGATGGTGGATATGCTGGATATCCCCGTTTGGTCAATAACTATGCCAGCAACTGCCGCTGTCACAGCCCAGCCGAAGGAACCCCATATACGGAATGAACCAAATTTCCGGTCTGTGCCCTCAATATAGCTGAGAATTAGGCTGTTGCTTTGCGCAAATAAAGGGCTTTGGAAAAAATAAAAACCAATCATCGCCACATAAATCATGATATACGTATGGACATGAAATAAAGCCTGTAGTAATAACAAGGTACCTATAATCATAAATAGCAGAATACGTCGGAGGTTACGGCTCCGGTCGCTTGTATAGCCCCAAAAAGGGTTCGCGAATACGGATACAAAAGGTCCGATAGCCATCAGACTCCCGATCTCCAGCTTGTCCATGCCGATATCTTGCAGATACAACGGGAAGAAGCTGGAGAAAATGACCATAGCTCCATATAGAAAAAAATTATACAGTTTTAAGGAATATAGAGGAGTCTCTTGAATTTCTCTCTTTTGCAAGACAAGCCATTCCTTTCTTAGCCCGATAGAGAATTGCGCATCGATGCCGATCTGTGGGAGGTTCTTTATTCCAATGTATCATGTGTTGAAAGGGTTAACAAACCAATAAATTAACAATTATGTAATAATTATTAGAAGATACTAGTTTGATATTTGTTTATGCAAACTTAATGATTATTTTGCTATTTTACTAGTTATTGTTTTTGTTGCTCCAAGGGGCGACATGTAGACGAACTACAGCATTTGAAACTATATATGGTTAGTCCTAGTAAATGCTTGGTTAGTTACAAAATCTTTATTTATAAATAGGTTCTTAAGACCTAAAGTTTATACATAGAATAGCCGATACTTAATCCATAATCAGGAGAATTTAGGATTATTTTTTTCTGAATAAAAATACATTGTCGCAGATATTACATAAAATCAGAATACTATGCTTCATAAGAAATGATATAGGTTTAATCGACTGGCCTGTATAGTTGGTTTTATGAAATATCGGGTGGAAAGGGATGGAAAATGGCATTACAGCATCATAGAGACAATTCCTTGTACCACCGATTTCCTCGGCTTCTTTTGCTTCAGGCAGGAGAAGGAGGTGAGTTGGTAACTTCTGAAACCAACGAGCCCAATGTAATACTGACTCGTGAGGGACAATCATACTATTTACATGATCCTGAGCAGCCTGGGCGGGAAGCAGAATTATTTGTTTTGGGTTTTAACGAGGTTACACCTCAAGCGCACGTGATCTTTTTTGGTGTAGGACTTGGGTATCATATTCGTGAATTTCTACGTAAGTACCCGAATACCAGCTTCTCCATCGTCGAGCCAGACACTGGTTTGATGAATATTTTTTTGCAGCATCTGAATGAAAACGATTGGCTGGCTGATGAGATGATCGAAGAGGTTATGGTAGGAGGAATGACAGGAGAGACAATCGGTACACTGCATAGGTTGATCGACCGTGTATCTGGGATCCTAGTTGTTCCATGGCTCCCGTATCGCTCCTTATTTACTGCGGAACTGAAGAAGTTTAATGAAACATTGTATAAAATGGTCTCTAACAAGAAGGACAAAATGGCTATCAATAACGTGTACGAAAAAAAATGGGCTTTAAACAGCATTCATAATTTTCCTTATATTTTACATAGTTCAGATTTTCTGCACGCAGGCTCAGAGCATATTAGGGGCAAGCCAGTCTTAGTAATATCTGCTGGCCCTTCGCTTAACGACGAAATTGAGCACCTGCGGCATATTCGTGAGAACAATCTTGCTTATCTGTTTACAGTAGGATCGGCAGTGAACACGCTGGTGGAGCATGGCATTTATCCGCACGGCACATTCAGTTATGACCCGAACGAATACAACGTAAATGTAATTCAAAAGGTGATCGACAAGCGAATTGATTCAATTCCACTTATTTTCGGCAGTACGGTCGGTAAACACACACTCGATCATTATCCAGGTCGTCTTATGCATATCATCATTTCTCAGGATGAACTCTCCAAACACGTATTGCGTACACCGGAGGGAAATAAACCAACGATTATTAACGATGCTCCTTCAGTAGCGGTCATTGCACTCCAATGTCTGATCCAGATGAAAGCAGACCCTGTTGTGTTGGTAGGGCAAAATTTAGCTTATCGGGATGAACAATATTATGCTGAGGGGATTACTCATGCCCAAGGTGTTACAGCTAGTGCCGATTTGCCGCGTGTACAGGGTGTTCATGGCCAACAGGTAGTTACACGACATTCTTTTATTAAAATGAAAACAGAAATGGAGTTTTACATTAGCACAGTGAAGGGAACTGAATTTATAAACACAACGCGTGAAGGAGCTGTTATAAAAGGGACATCTTTTCAGAACTTGGAAGAGGTAATCCAGGCGCGATTAAAAGGTGCTATTGATGATGCGTGGCTGCAAACCAACAGCAATTCGGAATACGATCTCTTGTTTCTGGGGTCACGGATTGAAGAGCTTCAGCGGGATGAGGAGGCTTTTCAAGCGATTATGGAACAGATTCATCATGTTTTGCTTGGTATCAAACATAAGCTCAGTCTGAAGCAGGCCAATATGCTGAACGTGTCCTTTGGACAGTTTGATGACTTATTTGCCTCATTATTAGGTAATTGTTTTTTCAAAATATATGTTCTTCCTCGCCATCGTATGCTGTATGAGTTTTTGTACAGTAAAATGGGCGCCATTCAGAGCAGTAGGAATCCTCTAATCAGAGGGGAGCAAATTCTGCTGTACTTCGGGGATTTCATATGGAAATGCCAGCAGGATTATATGGGAATCAAGAATGAGATCCATGAATTTCACCATTCCATTCACCTAGATAAAAAGGAGCACGTATATGAGCAAGAAGAGTAGAAATAAGAATAGAAGTAAGAATCATGTAAATCGAATGATTAAGGTAAGTGTACTGACAACACAGGTGCTCAATCTAGCCAACCCATATATTTCAGCGACGTTTGCATCGGAGAGCGTAAGCGACAATATGACGGAGAATGTGTCGGTGTCGGACGGGTTCATACAAGACGCTTCCTCATCCCCTGTGGCCTTATCAGTCTATATGCAGGCGCAAATGGACGAGCCTCCATACTATACATGGCTTTCACCTCAGGAAAGTGGCGTTTCTTTGTCCGCAAATCTGGCTATGGCATTCAGCGAAGAGGTGCAACTGGGCACAGGTCATCTAGTGGTGCACCAGGAGGATGGAAGTGAAGTGGGAAGAATAAACATAAGCGGAGGAACGGTCACAGGGGGAGGTATCCATTTTAGTGGTCATAATGTGGTGATGAAACTGGATCACCCGCTAACGGATAGTACGGGGTACTATGTAGAGGTCAGCTCGGGTATGTTTGTAGATCGCGCGGGTCAAGGTACCAATGCGATTTGGGACAAGAACATGTGGACCTTCCAGACGGCAGACACCACTGCGCCGAAGTTGGTAAAGAGAAGAACGCCTGAAGGATTGGAACTCAGTGGTGCAGGCCAGTATGCAGGGTTTATATTGGAGTTTAATGAGCCGATGAAGTGGAACCAAGGCTATGTAAGGCTTCACGAAGTATCAGGTGGGGCAGTGGTTCGCGAACTACGAGTATCCGGTGCAGGGAATTTAAACAGTACGCTAGAAGGACATGATAATGTAGTCGAATTTATGCTGTCAGGCGGGTTAGAAGAAGGAAAGTCGTACTATCTGGAAATCACCTCGGGAGCATTGACGGACTGGGCAATGCTCCCGTATGTGGGTACGCGTACTCCAGAGGAGTGGACGTTCCGCGTGCAAGATGAGAGACCTTATTATACCTATATGTCTCCTCACGGAAATATGTGGACGCTCACACCTGAGTTGGGAATGGCATTCAGCGAAGAGGTGCAGCTAGGCACAGGCCATCTGGTGGTGCACCAGAAGGATGGAAGTGAAGCGGGCCGGATTAACGTGAGCGGAGGTACAGTCGTAGGTGGCACGGTACATATCAGTGGTCAGCATGTGCGGATGGAACTGGATCATCCACTGGCGGATAGTACCCAATATTATGTGGAGGTCAGCTCGGGTATGTTTGTAGATCGCGCGGGTCAAGGTACCAATGCGATTTGGGACAAGAACATGTGGACCTTCCAGACGGCAGACACCACTGCGCCGAAGTTGGTAAAGAGAAGAACGCCTGAAGGATTGGAACTCAGTGGTGCAGGCCAGTATGCAGGGTTTATATTGGAGTTCAATGAGCCGATGAAGTGGAACCAAGGCTATGTAAGGCTTCACGAAGTATCAGGTGGGGCAGTGGTTCGCGAACTACGAGTATCGGGTGCAGGGAATTTAAACAGTACGCTAGAAGGACATGATAATGTAGTCGAATTTATGCTGTCAGGCGGGTTAGAAGAAGGAAAGTCGTACTATCTGGAAATCACCTCGGGAGCATTGACGGACTGGGCAATGAATCCGTATGTGGGTACGCATATTCCAGAGGAGTGGACGTTCCGCGTGCAAGATGAGAGACCTTATTATACCTATATGTCTCCTCACGGAAATATGTGGACGCTCACACCTGAGTTGGGAATGGCATTCAGCGAAGAGGTGCAGCTAGGCACAGGCCATCTGGTGGTACACCAGAAGGATGGAAGTGAAGCGGGCCGGATTAACGTGAGCGGAGGTACAGTCGTAGGTGGCACGGTACATATCAGTGGTCAGCATGTGCGGATGGAACTGGATCATCCACTGGCGGATAGTACCCAGTATTATGTGGAGGTCAGCTCGGGTATGTTTGTAGACCGTGCGGGTCAGGGAACAAATGCCATTTGGGGCAAGAATACGTGGAGCTTCCAGACAGCAGACACTACCGCGCCGAAACTGGTGAAAAAGAGATCACCGGAAGGGTTGGAGCTCAGTGGAGTAGGCCCGTATGCCGGTTTTATGCTGGAGTTCAATGAGCCCATGAAGTGGAACCAAGGCTATGTAAGGCTCCACGAAGCCTCAGGTGGGGCAGTGGTTCGCGAACTGCGAGTATCCGGTGCAGGAAATTCGAATTTTACGTTAAAAGGCGAGGGAAATATAGCGTACATCGAGCTATCAGGCGGGTTGGAAGAAGGAAAGTCGTACTATCTGGAAATTACCTCGGGAGCACTGACGGATTTGGCAATGAATCCGTATGTAGGTATGCATACTCCAGAGGAATGGGCGTTCCGCGTACGAGATGAACGCTCACATCGTTCTAAGGATAAAAAAACGTCTGATCAGGGTACTTCGTCAGCTGCTTCCCAAACAGAGACTAAGACGGGTGTCGTATTAACAGACGCTAAGACAGTAGCGGATAAGAGCCGCACTATTCAACTTATTGGTTTGAACGATGGAGACGTCAGCCAAGCCCTGAATGTTACAATCGGTGAGCAGAAAGAGTTGGTCGTGGACGCCTCGGGGTACAATAAAGGAGCAAAAGTGAGTATACCTTCTACCTTTTTAAAGGAATATGAGAAAGAAAATACAAGGGTGCCGATTAGCATTCACACAGCAGTAGCCCAGTTTACTCTTTCTACTGAATTGGTTGGCAAATTGGTCTCATTATATCCTGAAGACAACCTGATCGTCGAAATTTCAGCGTTGTCAGGCGAAAACGGTGCACAAGTGCGACAAGCTATTGCTGACACGGGTTTAGCGAATGTTGTGGTAAACCCGGTTGATTTCAAGCTTATGGCTGGAGATCAAGAGATCACTGAATTTTTCGGGCATTATGTGGAACGGAAATTGATTCTCGATCATGAAGTTGATCCTAAGCATATAGCGGCCGTTTGGTTCGATCCTAAGACAGGTGTGTTGTCGTCTGTTCCCGTGTTGATTCAGAATGTGGATGGGCAATTAGAGGCAATTATTAAGTCAAACCATAACAGCATTTATGCTGTAGTCTCAGCAGACAAAAAGTTTAAGGATCTAGAAAATCATTGGGCGCAGAAAGATGTAGAGATGCTGGCAAACAAGTTGATTGTCCAAGGTGTTCAGCCTGATATTTTTGAACCGAATCGGGCGGTAACAAGAGCTGAATTTGTGGCAATGCTTGTGCGTGGGCTTGGTATGCAGGAAAAGCCGTTAACGGAGCCTTTTGCAGATGTGAAAGCAAATGCCTGGTATGCTGGTAGTGTTGGAGCTGCAGTGGAGGCTGGTCTGATCCGTGGTTACGGGAATCAGTCATTTGGACCAGAAAGATTGATTACTCGCGAGGAGATCGTGGTTATTACCGAAAAGGCTGCACATTACGCTCAAACACTGAATGCTGGTCCTGCTAATGAGAAATATAAAGAGATTTACAGCGACGCACCTACTGTTTCTCCTTGGGCTCAAGATGCTATGGCGCAGGCTACAGAGCAAGGCTTAATTAAGGGTGTCTCTCCCGACTTGCTTGCGCCCAAACAGCAGGCGGCCCGGGCGGAGGCTACTTCCATAATAAAACGATTTTTGCAACATATTAAGTTCACGAATTAAAAGTAATGAACTAGACGAATAGGCACCCTCTTTTTTGGCGATCCAGGTGGATCGCCATTTTTTATACTTTATATAGATGATATTATTAGATTTATCCGTGTTTAATGATAGAATTTGTCTAGCAAAAGGAGGTGCGATGGTGATGGTGGAGGTGACTGGAATTATCGTGGCAGGTGGGCGCTCTAGCAGAATGGGACAGGACAAGGCGCTACTTCAGCTGGGAGGTGTTACGGTACTGGAGAGAATAGCCGCTGTGTTGGGGCAGGTAGCAAAACGGGTTATTGTAGTGACTCGGGATACGCAGCAGTATAGGGAGCTTGATCTGGAAACGACAAAAGACCTGTATCCCGGCTTAGGGCCTTTGAGCGGTATTCATGCGGGACTTTCTGCTTCCAGAACGGAGTGGGGCATTGTCGTTGCCTGCGATATGCCCTTCGTGCAGCCAGAGATATTGTGTGCTTTGCTTACTCACGCAACGAACTGGACAGCGGCGCAAGAGACAAGTAGTGAACAAGGAAAACAACAAGTACAGGGGGATCATGCACCCTTGACAGGAAAAGGCTCATCGCCCCAGCCAGCAGAACCAGCATTACAGGCAGTGATTGCCTCTGTGGATGGACGTATACATCCGCTGCTAGGCACATACCATCAAAGTGTGTTGCCGTCTGCCGAGCAATGTCTGCGTAGTGGACGTCTTCGTCTGATCGACTGGCTAGATTCATTGAACGTTCGTTATGAGACAGCGGGCGATTGGCCAGGTGCGAGCTTAGAGATGTGGCGGCAAGCTGTATTTAATATGAACTACCCGCAAGATTATCAGACTACAGTGGAGCAATTGGAGCATATACAAAAACGTACCGAACGTGCACAGAACCTGGAAAACCCAGAACGATAACTACATCAAGAACGAAAGGAAATAACGGAAGATGAGAGAGAAGAAGTGTAATGGTTTTGAGGGGAGTACATAACATGTTGGAAGCTATTATCCATGCTGTTTTATTAGCGCTGGGTTTGATTTTGCCTTTGGGGGTACAGAATGTATTTGTGTTTAATCAAGGGGCGTCCCAGTCGCGGTTTCGCAATGCACTGCCTGCTGTCATTACAGCGGGTATCTGTGATACAATCCTGATCACGCTTGCGGTTGGGGGCGTATCTCTTATTTTGCAGCAATTTCTATGGCTCACGAACGTACTCTATGCAGCGGGCTGTTTGTTTCTGCTGTATATGGCCTGGACTCTATGGAGGTCGAAGGCAGCTTCCTCAGGAGAAAGTCAGGCGATGCGCCCGAAACGACAGATGATTTTTGCCGCTTCGGTATCGCTATTGAATCCACATGCCATACTCGACACTGTTGGTGTAATTGGAACCAGCTCCCTTCAATATGACGGCGGGGAACGCTGGGCCTTTGGTCTGGCTGCCGTGTCCGTATCTTGGATATGGTTTATCGGTCTGGCAACGGCGGGGCGTCTCGTGGGACGTATGGATTCAGAAGGGAAGTTTGGGACTGTGCTCAACAAAATATCGGCACTGATTATTTTAGGCCTGGCAATGTATATGGCGATAAATTTTATTACCAGTATGTGATCCAAGCCTGGTTAGAGGAAAAACTTCAAAACAGCGAATACCCCGCTCAAAGCAAAGGGAACACCGATCAAAAACAGCATAAAGGCCAGACATCCAGCACCATTTACACCGCCTGCAATTCGGGCGTCCAGAGGGTTGGATGGATTGTATAATACCTTAATCTTGCTGCCAACCCGGTTGAGGCTTAGGTTGGTGCTATAAGGATTCCAGAATTCTACGGCTTCACCTGAAGCTGTATAGAAGCGCACCTTTAATCGGCGGGTGTAGCTAGTATCTACCGGATCATCTCGGTCAAAGGGAACGACATCAATATCTACTTCGATATGCGCATCAACGATCTGCCCCTTGGTACGGACCCAGTGGCGTTTACGATAACGATGACGACGGATCGTTCTGAATCCAAAATAGATGAGTAGCAGTCCAATCAAGCTGAACAATGGCATCAGCAGATCGGAGCTAAAATGAAACCAATACACATTGAAATCAATGGAGATGATAATCTACTCCTTTAAATAAGCGATAATCAATATATCGGACATTTTTTAGGAACAGTTTAATTCTTCCATAGAGATAACGACAGAGCTGTATGGAATATAAAAAGATCCTACTTCACCGGGAAGTGGATCTTTTTAATAGCTGCGAGGATTACTTTTTGCTCGATAGGGACATATCAAAATCAACATCCTTGATAAATTCGATAACCTCACCATTAGGGCTGTGGACTAATGCATTTGTTACAACCAGAGGAGGTTCGCCAAGTGTAAGCTGATTGGGTTCCACAAAGGTTCTTGCTCCGTGGGCAAGGGCTTTTTGATATATTTCATCTACATTGTCCACGTAAAATGCCAAGTGTAATAAAGCCCCGTGAGCAATATCTTGCTCGGATGAAGCTTTTTTTCCTTGGGCAGGAATGACAGCATCATTATCAAAAATTTCGAGACAGGTTCTCTGATCGGGTGAGATCAGCATGGAAGCCTCTTGAATTCGAAAAGACGGAAGACTCCAGTGATGTCCTCTTTTAAATCCCAATACCTTGGTATAAAATGCAATGGTCGCTTGATAGTCACGGGCTTGTATGGCAACATGCGCTAGTCCCTTTACGCTCATTTCAAATCCTCCTTTTGATTCAGGATTTTGCAAAATTCGATTCTAGTCGCTCCGAAGTGCAATATATAGACGAACTAAACCATTTCGATCTATATATCGTTCATTGGAAGTCGCTTATGAGATTTTTGCAAAATCCTCATGTAAGTAAACCTTATTATATGAATATTTATGTGGTGCTTATATATTTAAAGTAAGGTTTTTATACTATATTAATTATTAAATAAAAGTTAATTGGGATGAAAAATATTATTTTTTAAAATTCAGGTCAGGAGGCTCGATATGCAGCATCACATAGACGATATAGATCACAAAATCATGAAATTGCTACAGCATGACGCTCGGATAACTATTTCCCAAATCAGTAAAGAAATCTCGATGTCACAGCCGTCTGTTAAAGAAAGGATAACCAAGCTTGAAGAACGAGGGATTATTTCCGGATATAGTACCGTATTTAATTTACGGGAAATGAATCGAGGGACGACTACATTTATTCTAATAAAGACAGAACATTGCCAAGAGCTGGTTGAATTTTGTAGAGAGGCGAAGGAAGTCACCGATTTATTTCGCATTAGTGGGGAATTTAATTATCTCATTAAGGTACAAACCGCGTCGGTAGAGGAAATTGCAGAGCTTCAGGATTCACTAGTCAAGCTGGGTCCTTCGAAGTCGCATATTTGTATGAAAAATATACTGGAGAACAGGGTTTTGCTGTAAGCCAATCGGAGAACCGAACATTTGGAATATAGAGCATTCGGAATAACTGTATTTGTGAAATAAAGATAAGCGAATGCTTGGATGAAATAAAAAAAAAGTGACGCTGAATTACAACAGCGTCACCGTAATGCCTTGCTCCAGACGCTTCACGTCCTGGAGCTCGATCTTCCCAGCCATGGCGTGCAGAGCTGCCGCTGTGCCGCAGGCCGCTCCCTGCCGTAGCATGGCAGGGAGATCCAGCCCCGTCGCCGCGCCGGTGACCAGCCCGGCGACCATGGCGTCACCGCTGCCGAGCGCGCTGACAATGTCCGCGTCTGGCAGGCTCACGCGGTAGCGCGCATCGCTCGTTACCGCCAGCGCCCCGCGCGCGCCGAGCGAGATGACGGCCAGCTGCGCTCCGGCTTCCAGCAGCTTTGCTGCCGCCGCTTCAGCGGCATCCGGGCGCGCTGCGTCGATTCCCGCGAAGTGGGCGGCCTCGTCCTCGTTAGGCTTCACGAGGTCGGGCTTTCCGCGCAGCCCCAAGCGCAGCGCCTCACCGCTCGCGTCGAGCGCCACCCGCGCGCCGCGCGCCTTCGCCAGCGTGCACAGCTCGGCGTACAGATCGGGCGGGCAGCCGGGTGGCAGGCTGCCGGAGAATACGACCCAAGCCGAATCCTCGGCAAGGGTCTCGATTTTGCGCCGCAGTGCGGCTAATTCAAGCGGCCCAACGGTCGGTCCGCTCTCAATCAGCTCGGTCTGCGTGCGTGCGGACGGGTCGAGCACGGTAATGGCGAGACGGGTCTCCCCATGTGCCGTTTCAATGAAATCGGCGCTTACGCCTTCTGCGCTCAACCCGTCAATGAGCAGCCGTCCGGTGTGTCCGGCAGCAAACCCGGTCGCTCGTACAGGCTCGCCGAGCGTGCGAATGACGCGAGCGGCATTCACGCCCTTGCCGCCCGGTACCGTCAGGGCGCCTTTAATGCGGTGGACGGCATTCAAACCGAAGCCTGCAACCGTGTAGATTTTATCCACAGCCGCGTTAAGCGTTACGGTGGTAATCACAAGGCATCACTCCTTTAAGATCAGCAATTTGCAACATTTGATGCTATTCGCTCATGCTAAGATATCAGCTTTAATCCCAATGCTGCGGCAAGAATCATGGCGATGAATAAAACACGCAGTACGCTTTTTTGTTCACCGTACAAGAACATGCCTGTAATCGTGCTGCCAACCGTTCCGATGCCTGTCCATACCGCATAGGAAGTTCCCATAGGCAAACTTTTCATGGCATAGCTGAGTAGAGAGAAGCTAAGAACAAAGGATAAGACCATAAGCACTAAGGACTTCCAGCCTTTGCCCACTGTAACTCCCTTCATACCGATGACTCCTAACACTTCCGAGCATCCCGCGATAACCAATGCAATCCAAGCCATTATGCACCACTCCCTTCCTGAACATCACGGTCGGTAACTAACTTCAAGCCGACCACACCTGCCAGTAAAAGGGCAATTAACAGCGTTTTGGACCATTGAAACGGTTCCCCAAATAGCAGCATTTCGCCTACGACTGTTCCCCCTGTCCCCAGTCCGGTAAATACAGCATACACCGTGCCTACAGGAAGTCGTTTCGCAGCCTTCATGATCAGATAAAAGCTGGCTACCACAGCCAGCACGGTTACAGCCCAGGCGAGTGCAGAATCCGCATGCTTCAAACCCGATACCCATACGACCTCAATCAGGCCGCCAACAAAAACGTAAATCCAACTGCGATTCATGATGAAAGTTCTCCTCAAAAATAGATTTTATAAGTTCGCCAGCTTCACGCTTCATGAGGTGAGGTTAACGTAATCCCACGCCAAAAAATAGGCCATGCAGCGTTTAGTCTTCGGTGGTAGTTGATGCTTCCACTGTACAGTAGCTCCACCATGATTCCGTCTACCAGTGTCATGAAGGCTAAAGCCACATCCACTGGCTCCATATGCCCAAAGGGTTCCTGATCCCGTGTATTCCGGAGGCGGCGAGTTAATTTTCGCTCCATTTTGTCCAGAAAAGGATTAACAATATCCAGCATCTCGTTATACAACGATACAGGCGGAAAGAAGGAAAAGCGAAGCATAAACTTGGCTGAGTTGTTGCTCTCATATTCCTGTCCCATCCAAAACAAGAAGTCATGCAGTGTATGCTGCAGCGGCTGATCCCTGCGTTCTGAAAAGTATTCAAAAATACGTAAATTCTGCTCTTGAAAAGCATACCTCGCTACCTGTAAAAACAGATCCTCCTTGCCTTGGAAATGCGCGTATATAGACGGTTTTCGGATACCGACCTCAGTGGCAATACTGCTCAAGGAGGCTCCCTCATACCCATTGGTGGCAAATTGAAAAAGAGCGGCCTTTCGAATCTCTTCCATCCCCATTATTTTCACCTACCTAACGTTCGTTAGTTTATTCTTGCACGAAAAAAAATAAGTGTCAACCCAGCATCATTGCGTTTTGTATAAAGCTTTTCTTTGGATTTTTTTTATCAACAATTTAATAAAAAAGTGGGAAGAAATAAGGGGCTCATGTACAATATAATGAAGAATACCTGTCAAATGCAGTCCACTGGAAGTGAGGTTAGTTATGAGGCGAAGCTTACTGGCCGTATTGATCGCGGCTATGGTGTTTATTATTTATTATTTTGGCTTGTTTAATTACATCGGCAAAAATGAAGGAACTGTCATCAGTATTTTTTCCACCCTGACAGTGATCTCCATCAGTCTGATTATTTTTTCGGAGAATCGTAATCCCTCCACCACGATGTCCTGGATTTTGCTGCTGGCATTGCTGCCAGTCGTTGGACTTCCTCTTTATTTTTTGTTTGGGCAAAATGTATTCAAGCGTCGCAAGTATGATAAAAAGGCATTGCGTGACCAACAGGCGTACGACCGCATTGAAAAGGATGCTTTGCGAGTCAAACGGGATCTAACCTGCTTTACAGATGAGCAGCAGCAGTTGATGCGTTTGGCACGCAGACTGGCCCGCTCCCCGATTTATTTTGCGACAGAAACTCAAATTCTGAACAATGGAGATGAAACCTTCTCCACTTTGCTGGAAGAACTGCGCAAGGCGCAGCATCATATCCATATGGAATATTACATTTTCCGGTCGGATGATATCGGTACCAGCATTCAGAAAATTTTGATCGAAAAGGCCAAAGCGGGTATTAAGGTTCGGTTTATGTACGATGCGGTGGGCAGTATTCAGTTATCGAAGTCATTTTTGAAGGAAATGAGAGATGCAGGAGTAGAGGTTGTTGCGTACGGCGGCGCTCGGATCTTGTTCTTCTCCAGCCGGGTAAACTATCGTAATCACCGTAAAATTGTAGTCATCGACGGTAATATCGGATTAATCGGCGGCCTAAATGTGGGAGACGAGTACCTCAGTCGCAACAAAGCCTACGGCTTTTGGCGTGATACGCATATGATTGTGAAGGGCGAAGCTGTGCGGACGTTGCAGCTTATATTTTTACAGGATTGGCTTCACATGACGGGTGAGTCGGTGCTCGATAGCGAATATCTGTCTCCTGATATTGAACCAATTACGGACGGAGGCGTGCAGATTATTGCCAGTGGCCCGGATAATGAGCGGAGAGTGCTCAAAAATCTGTTTTTCTCCATGATTACGTCCGCCCGAAAATCAGTCTGGATTGCCACTCCTTATTTTATCCCGGATGAAGATATCCTGACTGCTTTACGGATGGCTGCTCTGTCCGGGTTGGACGTGCGTATTCTATTTCCCGCAAAACCGGATAAATGGCTACCGTTTCTCGCGTCTCATTCGTACTTCCAGTCGTTGCTGGAGGTTGGAGTTAAGGTATATGAATATGAAAAAGGGTTCCTCCACTCCAAGCTCCTCATCATTGACGGGGAAGTTGCAACCATCGGGACAGCCAATATGGATATGCGTAGCTTTCATTTGAATTTTGAAGTTAACGCTCTGTTAATTCAAACGCACAGTGTGCAGCAGATGGTAACAGACTACGAACGAGATTTGCACTCTGCCAGTCTGATCGTACGCGAAGAATTCATGAAAAAACGTCTGTTCAAACGTTTGATGGAATCGCTCGCGCGGCTGCTTTCACCGCTGCTGTAACATAAACGAATTCGCTACAGTAGTATTCCGTAGTTAAAATGTAGTAAAGCCTAGAATATCCTGTAGACGATATATAATATCTTTCCAAAATGTTGAATGATCCTCGTAAGCTGCTAGATCCAAACTGTATTCAGCCCCCTGATTATTCCATAGCTTATCAAAATAGGCCGCAACCTGTCGGGTCAGCTTGCTGTCCGCCGGAGCGGCCACCCACAATTCATTCTCCAGATTCAAATCATCCAGATTACGAGGGGTCAGATTAGTAGAGCCACCCCAAATGATATGCTCTCCTTGCGCCTTGGCGATATAAATCAGTTTGGTATGGAACTGCTCATGAGTGGTATGATACCAGCGAATTTGAATGTTTCCGCCCGATTTATCGGACAACTCTTGGGCAACCGGACGATTGGGAATGCCGATTTTTTCCTGACCAAACGCGTTTTCATTGGGGTCCAGCAGCAGTTGGATATTTACACCGCGCGCAGAGGCATCCAGCAGACTATTCAATACTTTGCGGTCAGCCAAATAAAACATGCCCATATGAATGCTGTCACCTTTCTTCGTCTGTCCGATGCCATCCAGAACCGAGGTGTACACCTTGCCCTCAGTTAGATATTTGATCCGATAGCTGTCCTTACTCGATGGAACTTTGGGTTCGGCCTGTGGTGTATAGGCAGGAAGCTGCCCACCGCCCGAAAAGTCCAACACCGCTTGCTCCGTTTGTAAAATGTCTCCGATGATAGGCCCCTTCACCTCCAGCGCTACATTGGAGTGATAAGCGCTTGCGTCGTGCACGTTGCCTGTAGAAATGAGCGCTGTCTGTTCGTTGGCAACCAATTTTCGGTGATTGGCCTTGACGTTTAACAGCTTAAGATAGGAGCGAGCCGTAACATCAGGTCCGTCACTGGCCATCAGGTTGGGAATCCAGCCTGTGCCCTGCTGCCCGAACCATTGGAGAAAGGTACGCCACACCGCCGAATAGATGGGTGTGGAGTCCCGCAACGGGTCTACATCGGTCTGCACGACTTGAATCCCTGCTCGCTTCATATTCTCCAACAAAGGATTGGGGGCAGAATTGTAGTTGGTATTGACTTCATCTGTAATGAAAAAGATAGGCATATCTGGATGAGCTTTCTTTTTGGCAATAAGATGATCGGTCATTTGTGCGCTGACTTGGGGGAAGCGTTGACCTTTATGCTTGTAGTCATTGAACAGAAACAGGTCGATGACAATAAATTGTTGGGCTTCGTCAATGATCCCGAGCATACGATTCAAAATTTGTCCTTCATGCTTTGCAGTGCTTCCATCCCCGGTGGGATAGGTTAAATCCGTCCAGAAGTTTACCTCATGGGTTGAATATTCCTGACTTTCATAGGAGACGAACGGAGGCAATGGTTTATGGGTCTGATACAGCATGACGGTAATCAGCCAGAGAATAAGTACCAGAATAGCGATTTTAAAAGCCCGACCCTTTTTCTTGGTTCTTCTTCGATATTCCGGCACAGAATGCAGTGGATCACGTGTAGTCATATGACAATCAACTCCTCAATTGGATGCTGCATTCCATTTTATCGTTCCGGAACATGCAGTTTTATGATGCGATACTGTCAAGTTATTAACGCAAGTGTGCAGGATTGACGCGGATGCTGAATGGAATGAAATGGAGGATGTTTTACTATTCATTGAGGACATATGTCCTTTATAGACAGTCTGCCCTATACTTTAATATATAGAAAAGTCATTTACATGGGGAGAATAACGATTTATGAGAGGAATCTTGTTTGCTTTTCTGGGAGGAGCGTGTATTACGCTACAGGGGGTAGCGAATACACGGATTAGTCAGGATATCGGTACATGGCCGGCGGCCACTGTAACTCAGCTAATAGGCTTTATTTTGGCAGCATTAGTCTGGATGTTTACAAGGGATGGCAATGTAGCTGAAATGAAACAGGTAAAGCCAATGTATCTTTGGGGCGGTGCCTTTGCAGCAATTATTATATTTAGTGAAGTCACGGCAATCCAACATATTGGGGTTACGTTCACGATCTCGGCGTTGTTGATTGCGCAGTTGTGTTTAACCTTCCTGGTAGATATTAAGGGATGGTTCGGTATAGTGAAGCAAAAGATGAAGCTGCCACAATTTATAGGTATTGGTATGATGATCGCGGGTGTGATTATTCTGAAGCTCTAAAATAGAATTTTAATTTGTAAAGAAAGCTTAGTATGTAGAAATTGAAGGTGAGCTTAGGAATGAGAGAAATTCAGGATCAAGAGCAGCTAAAATATTTTTTGCAGCTGCATGAGTTGGAATCCATACTCTACGAGCCACTACATCCTTATTTGTCGTTGCATCGTTTGGAGCAAGGGGAAAGGCTCTGTTCACAGGGGGACTCCATCGAACATCTATATATACTGGTGCAGGGCAAGGTCAAGATTTATACCAGTTCTACAGAAGGGAAAACCCTGATCCTTTGCTTCAAAACACCGATCGAGGTCATTGGAGATGTTGAATATATTCGGAGTAGTCACGTTATCAACACAGTAGAGGCAGTGTCTCCGATCTATGTGATCGGTATTCACCACCAATGGATGAATAAATACGGCAGAGACTATGCTCCTTTGCTGCAATTTCTATTGGATATTGTCACGCGAAAGTTTTGCCTGGACTCCGACTTTTCCAGTTTCAATCTCATGTATCCGGTGGAAGTCAGGCTGGCGAGCTACCTGCTATCGGTTTCTTTTGACGAATCGAATACGGCTTTTCATGAGGAATTACGTGCATCTAGTCTGGTAGATGTGGCGAATTTGATCGGAACCAGCTATAGACATCTCAACCGTGTCATTCGCAAAATGATTGAAGATGGATGGGTTGAACGGACAAAAGGCTACATTGTCATTCGGGACAGAAAAGGTTTGAGTGAACTGGCAGGACATAATATTTATGAATCATTGTAATAGGAGCATTTAGGATAAAGGCAGAAGAATATCAGGGATCATCAAGGGAGAGTTAAAATATGTTATTAGGAATTGTATTGGCGATTATCGCAGGTGCCTTGGTCAGTCTGCAAACGATATTCAATAATAAGGTGAATGAACGGACAGGATCGTGGGCCACAACAACATTGGTGCTGGGTACAGGGTTCTTGGCTTCCTTGCTCGGGAGTCTTATTTTTGAAGGGAAAAATACATTTGCTTTACAGCATATGCAGCCGTGGTACTGGTTCAGTGGCATGATTGGTGTCGGTGTTGTGTTCTGTCTGGTGCAAGGAATGAAGCGACTTGGCCCGACCTATGCGATCTCCATTGTATTGACGGCACAATTAGGGACCGCCCTGTTGTGGGATTCGTTAGGATGGCTGGGATTAGAAAAGATTCCGTTTACCTTTAACAAGTTGATCGGAGTATTGGTCATTATCGGTGGTATTCTCGTATTCAAATTTGGACATGGGCGTACGAAGGAGCAAGCAGAAAGCATTTCATCTGTACCTGATTCGATGAAGGGATAGAGGAGATTGTAAATGGCCTTTATCTTGCTGGGATAGGGATCGTCCTTTCGAGTAGGCATTTTGCAGAAAAGCGGCAGCTCAATTAAGAGCGGCTTTTCTGTAGAGTTTCCGAAATAACTGGTTTATTGCGAATTTTGAACATGACCTATGGGTAAGAAAAAATGTTCACGATCGTGTATATATTTTTCCATCCATGATACAATGAAAGTATCTTAAAATAGCCACTTTAAGGGCTACGATATTTGATATAAGAGACGATACATAGATCGGTTACCGTGTTCGGGAACGGTCTTATTTGTGCTTCTTGAACTTGATACATTAAACAGAGTGACTTTGGATGAGGTGGAACATAGATGAGTAGTACAGAAAATGAAAAAGGAGCACCTGACGGTTTAAATAAATCCGGCTCTTTGTTGCCTGCTGCGAGGACAGGCGAACGGAAGATTGAGCACGTCCGCCTTTGTTTGCAAGAAGATGTGGCCGGACAAGGCATCACCAGCGGGCTGGAGCGATATGTCTTTAAGCACTGCGCTCTGCCGGAGGTGCATTTTGACGAGGTTCGTCTGGATACTACTTTTTTAGGACAGGCTGTACGAACACCACTGCTTATTAGCTCCATGACAGGCGGCAGCGCCGAGACAGGAGCGATTAATGAGCGGTTAGCAGAGACAGCGGAGAGACGCGGCTGGGCATTGGGCGTCGGTTCGGTACGGGCTGCGGTGGAAAGGGAAGAATTAGCTTCAACCTTTGCGGTTCGCCGTCTGGCACCCAGTATCCCGATCCTTGCCAATCTGGGTGCGGTGCAACTGAACTACGGATTTGGCGTGGACGATTGTCGCCGTGCAGTGGAGATTGCTGGAGCAGATATGTTGGTGCTGCATTTGAACGGATTGCAGGAGATTTTTCAACCCGAAGGGAATTTGGATTTTAGTGGCCTGCTTCAGCGCATCGAGGAGTTGTGTCGTCAGCTTTCAGTGCCTGTAGGAGTGAAGGAAGTAGGCTGGGGCATAGATGGCGAGACGGCATCGAGACTGTATGATGCGGGTGCTGCCTTTATTGATGTCGCTGGCGCAGGTGGGACAAGCTGGAGCCAAGTGGAGAAATTTCGTAATCCTGATCCTGTGCGTCGTGCCGCGGCGGAGGCGTTTGCGGATTGGGGCAATTCGACCTCTGATTGTATCGTGGAAGTTAGAGCTGCTCAGCCACATGGTGCTCTGATCGGTAGCGGTGGACTGAGAGACGGTGTCGATGCAGCTAAGGCGCTCGCTCTGGGGGCTGACATGGCAGGCTTCGGGCGTTCTTTGCTCGGTTCGGCGGTTGCCTCCAGCGAAGCGCTGGAAGCACGCCTAGAGCAGGTGGAGCTGGAACTCCGAACGGTCATGTTTGGGATTGGGGTAGATGGAATAGAAGGGCTTAAAGATACGACTCGACTAAGAAAGAAGGTAAACGGATGAGCGGACTTATTACATTGGTTCCGATGAATGCGGAGCAATATGATCGATTTGAACAACGCTCGCTTGCTGACTATGCGGATGAGAAAATCCAAGCAGGTACATGGACGGTAGAAGAAGCACCAGAACGTGCGGCAGAAAGTTTTGCTCGATACCTGCCACAGAGACTAGACACACCTCATGCTCACCTGTATATGTTGATGTTTTCCGATGCCGGGGGGCAGAGTCAGGAGGAAGCTGGCTATATCTGGTTCAATATTACGGATGGCGCGCAAGGAAAAGAAGCTTTTCTACTGGATATTCTTGTCTACGATTCATATCAGGGAAGGGGCCTTGGCACGATGGCGATGGGGGCTCTGGAACAAGAGGCTCGCCGACTGGGAGCTGTTCGCATCGGTTTGCATGTATTTGGGCATAATGAGCGAGCTTTGCATGTATATCGCAAATCGGGCTATCGGGTTACGGATATCCAGATGAGCAAAGAAATCTAAATAGGGATGTAGCAAAATCCTGAATTTCATAACCGTATGCTTGCCGCGTGTATAGGTTCTCATATATAATGTGGGTTGGTAAACTAACGGATGGCATAACGCATATTTTATATAAACGGGAGTTGTTCTGATTATGGCTTTAAAAGCGGGGATTGTGGGTCTGCCGAACGTGGGCAAATCAACACTGTTTAACGCAATAACGCAGGCGGGTGCGGAATCCGCAAACTATCCATTTTGTACGATTGACCCGAATGTGGGTGTCGTTGAAGTACCGGACGAGCGGCTGGATAAGCTGACTGAACTGGTTGTACCGAATAAAACGGTGCCAACGGCATTTGAATTTGTTGATATTGCAGGACTTGTGCGCGGTGCGAGCAAGGGCGAGGGTCTAGGTAACAAGTTTCTGGCTCATATTCGTGAAGTGGATGCGATTGTACATGTGGTACGTTGCTTTGAAGATGAGAACATTACCCATGTGGACGGCAAAATTGACCCGATCAGCGACATTCAGACCATTAATCTGGAACTGATTCTGGCGGATATCGAAAGCGTAGACAAGCGTATTGAACGTTCCCGCAAAAACATGAAGGGTGGCAACAAGCAGTACACCCAAGAGGTTGAAGTGCTGGAGCGGATCAAGGAATCGCTGTATGCTGATAAACCGGCGCGTAGCTTAGAATTGTCGGATGAAGAACGGTTGATTGTACGCGATCTTCATTTGCTTACGATGAAGCCTGTATTGTACGCAGCTAATGTCAGCGAAGATGGCGTAACGGAAGCTGACAGCAATCCATATGTGCAAAAAGTACGCGATTTTGCCATAGATGAAAATGCAGAAGTGGTGCCGATCAGCGCCAAGGTAGAATCTGAAATTGCTGAGCTGGAAGGCGAAGACAAGGCGATGTTCCTTGAGGAGCTGGGATTAGCTGAATCCGGATTGAACCGTCTGATTAAAGCAGCTTATCGCTTGCTGGGCCTGTATACGTATTTCACAGCAGGTGTGCAGGAAGTACGTGCATGGACTATTCACAAAGGAACGAAAGCACCGGGTGCTGCGGGCGTAATTCATACGGATTTTGAACGCGGATTTATTCGTGCCGAGGTTGTATCCTACAACGATTTGGTCGCTGCTGGTTCGATGAACGGGGCTAAGGAACGTGGTCAGCTTCGTCTGGAAGGTAAGGAATATGTGGTGCAGGACGGAGACGTTATGCATTTCCGTTTTAATGTTTAATAAATAATTTCCAGAGCACAATGCTCGATTCGGATATATAAAAGACGATAACTCAATGTATGTGTGTTCTGAAATGTGCTAGATTACGTGGTCGCTGCCTATATTAGGGCGGCGACTTTTTTTATTTTATTGCATGTTGTGTGGATTTTTGCAAAATCCTAAATTAGTCAGTATTTCTTGTAGCTAATTCATGAATTAGTTGGTATAATAAAGAGCTGTAGCCAGTGAAATTGAAGCTGGTTTCATATTAATTTAACTGAAGAGGTGAATCGCTTGTTGGACCGATTGCAATCATTGGCGGACCGCTACGATAAACTGAGCGAACTGCTCTGCGATCCGGATGTAGCGAACGATAGCAAAAAACTTAGAGATTATTCCAAAGAACAGTCTGATTTACAGCCTGCTTATGAAGCATATACCGAATATAAAAATGTCGTTGAAGAGCTGGAAGCTGCAAAAACCATGCAGGGTGAAAAGCTGGACGACGAGATGCGTGAAATGGTCAAAATGGAGATTGATGAACTAAGTGTTCGCAAGCGGGAGCTGGATGAAAAAATCCGTATTTTGCTGCTGCCGAAGGACCCGAATGATGACAAGAACGTTATTATTGAGATTCGTGGTGCAGCGGGTGGTGACGAAGCGGCACTGTTCGCAGCTGACTTGTATCGGATGTATACTCGTTATGCCGATACCCAAGGCTGGCGTGTAGAGCTGATGGACGCGAACATGAATGATCTCGGGGGCTTTAAAGAGGTTATTTTCATGATTAACGGCCGTGGTGCATACAGCAAAATGAAATTCGAAAGCGGCGCACACCGCGTACAGCGGATTCCTACGACGGAATCAGGTGGACGTATTCATACGTCGACATCTACAGTATCCGTTATGCCTGAGGCAGAAGAAGTGGATATTGAAATTTCCGACAAGGATATTCGCGTGGATACGTTCTGTTCCAGCGGTGCAGGCGGGCAGTCCGTTAATACGACCAAGTCGGCTGTGCGTGTAACGCATATGCCAACAGGTATTATGGCAACCTGTCAGGACGGCAAATCCCAGAACTCCAATAAGGAGAAGGCGCTGCAAGTTTTGCGTGCCCGTATTTCGGATATGTTGCGTCAGGAAGAGGAAGCCAAATATGCAGGCGAGCGTAAGAGCAAAGTGGGTACTGGAGACCGCAGTGAGCGTATTCGGACCTACAACTTCCCGCAAAGCCGTGTAACGGATCATCGTATTGGCCTAACTATGCATAAGCTGGACCAGGTGATGAACGGGGAGATCGAAGAAATCGTATCGGCGCTCACGATTGCAGAGCAGGCTGATTTGATGGAACAAGAGGTTTAAGTTTTGGGGAACGAACGCGATTGTGTGTATCGGATGTCGCCGGAACGGAACATGAGTGTCAGAGAAGCCTTAGTTGAGGCTTCTTCTTTTTTAGGAAGCTGTGGCGTTCTGGAGCCGCAGCACAATGCCCGTTTGCTGCTGGAGCATGTACTCGGGCTCGAAGGCACGGCGTTTTACGCCGCTCTGGGTGATTCGTTCCCTTCCTCCGTCAGGGAGGAGTGGGAACAGATTATAGCCCGCAAAGCTGCGGGTGAACCAGCGCAGTATATTATCGGACGGCAGGAATTTTATGGCCGCCCGTTCGCGGTTTCGCCGTCGGTGCTGATTCCGCGCCCCGAGACAGAACTGCTCGTCGAGGCGATACTCCAGCACGGCGATCGTCTGTGGCCAAGCGGCGCTCCGCAGGCGCTCGACATCGGCGCAGGCAGCGGTGCGATTGCCGTGACGCTGGCGGCTGAGCGACCGAACTGGCGCGTGGCGGCAGGGGATATTTCGGCTGCCGCGTTAAAAGTAGCGACTCATAATGCTGCTGCGAACGGCGCAGCCGTAGAATTCCGCGAGGGCGATCTGCTGGCGCCGTTCGCGGGAACGGCGGTGGACATTCTCGTGTCCAACCCGCCGTACATCCCGGCTGCTGACATCGCTGGCTTACAGCCAGAGGTACGCGACCATGAGCCGCGGATGGCGTTGGATGGTGGTCCTGACGGGCTCGGCCCGTATCGGGCAATGCTGGAGCAGCTCGGACTCCTTCAGGCTCCGCCCCGGCTAATCGGGTTTGAGCTGGGGATGGGACAGGCCAGAGACGTGGCTGGCCTGTTGGAACAGGCAGGTCATTGGAAGAATATTATTATCGTTCCTGACCTTGCAGGGATCGAACGACATGTCCTAGGCGTCTCGGAGTAGTGCTGCATTTTCTTTTTGCGAGTCTTTCCTTTAGAATAAGAGGAGTATGACCGAGAAACGGCTCAGGGGGAAATCATGCTTCAGAAATTGAAAAAAATTGACGGTCCGGTTATCTTTATTCTGGTTTTGCTCATGGCGATTAGTATCATAACGGTATACAGCGCAGGTAGGGGCCCTACGAACTTGGCAGAGCACGGCAATGACTACCAGAAGATGATCGGGTATTATATATTGGGTTTTGTGGCGATCTTGGGTTTAGCGATGGTCGATTTTCGGATATTCATTAAAAAAGCCTTGTACGTATATGGAGGCGGAATATTCTTGTTGGGTCTCGGATTTTTTGGCGGGACGGTTAACAACTCTCAGGGCTTTTTGAAAATTGGGGGCTTGAATCTTCAGCCTGCTGAGGTATTCAAGCTGGTCCTTATCATTTTTCTGACTTATATGCTGATCAAAAAGCGCAAGAGCAAGCTGTATTTTATTCAGGATGTTCTTCCAGTCGCTCTGGTGAGCTTTGTCCCGTTTGCCATGGTTATGGCACAAAATGACTTGGGTAATGCGCTCGGTTACATTGTCATCGTCATCGGTATGCTATGGATTGGTAATGTGAAGGCATCCCATGCGTTGATCGGATTTATAGTATTTGCAGTCGCTGTTGGCGGCGGGATTAAAGCTTATATTTCGTTTCACGATGAGATTGACTCCTTTATGAAGGGGATTGGCCGTAGTCACTGGGTTGAGCGTTTGGACCCTTGGTTGGTACCGGAAGAGGCAACCGCGAAGGCGTCTTATCATACCAAAAATGCCAAGCTGGCGATAGCCTCTGGCGGGATGATGGGCAAGGGCTTTTTGCAAGGAACCTCGGTACAGTCCGGGCGTGTTCCTTATACGTACGCGGATTCTATTTTTGTGGTCGTAGCGGAGGAATTTGGGTTTGTAGGCTCTTCAGTGCTGCTATTGCTATATTTTATCTTGATTCACCGAATGATCTTGATTTCGCTGGAATGCCGGGATCGCGCCGGACCGTATATTATTGTCGGGATTGTGTCTATGTTGCTGTATCAGATTTTTGAGAATATTGGTGCGTTTCTGGGCATTATGCCGCTTACGGGGATTACGCTCCCGTTCATAAGTTATGGTGGTACCTCGTTGCTTATTAACATGGCTAGTATCGGCTTGGTTATGAGTATTAAGGTGCACGGTCAAGAGCTGGAGGATGATCTGCCACAGCCTTCCAGAGTAAGCTTGACGAAGGCGAAAAAAGCCTAGTATAGGTGGAATGTGGCTAGATAATGATTGGTATTTGTGTGAGTTGAAACGGTGCAACGAGAGAGTCCAGATTGTGAAATCTGGGCTTTTTCATATTCCTCGGTGAGGGTCAGAAGCTTGGTGTAGCATGGTTTAAGGGTATATTGAAGAAAATCTGTAAAGTGTTCCTGAATCTTTTACAAGAATTATAGGTTTAGACTCTCCCAAACCGGACAGACTGATAGACATGATAGAGTTTGGGTTTGGGGGAGACGAAGATGAGAAATTGGATCAAGCAAGCTGCAATGATACTATTTTGTATTTCGATATTAATGATGTCTTGGGAAGGTCAAAAGACGGATGCTGCTATGACCACTGGAACAAGAGGAACCTTAGCATCAGGAGTAGCTACAACAGGGCTGAATGTGATTCCACATGACTCCATTCGACTGCGTATTTTGGCCAACTCGGATCGTCCGGAGGATCAGCTGGTTAAACGCGAAATACGGGACGCTATTGTACAGCAGATGAATGCCTGGGTGGGTGAGCTGGAAAACCCGCAAAGCTTAGATCAAGCTAGATCATTGATTGGTGCTCATTTACCTGAAATTGACCGTTTGGTAGGTACGGAACTGGCTCGTCGCGGCATTGCATATGATCATCAGGTGGAACTGGCGAGCGTACCTTTCCCAACGAAAATGTACGGTGGTCTGGTCTACCCAGCAGGGAATTATGAAGCGCTTCGGGTTACGCTGGGGCAAGGAAAAGGGCAAAATTGGTGGTGCGTGCTGTTTCCTCCGCTGTGCTTTATTGATGCAGGCAGTGGGGAAGCAGCGGCACAAACGGTATCAGCAAAAACGGATCACGGAGAAAGTCGGACGAATGCCGCTGACAAGGAGCCGGAAGTACGTTTTTTTCTGTGGGATGCACTTGCGGGACTGTGTAGCTGGGTGAGTGGCTTGTTTGCCTAAACGTTGAGGAGTGTAAGTTTCCCCATATGCTATAATGGAACTTACGATAGATATACACATGGCAGAGCCAAATGAACTGATCTTTCAAAGTAGCTTTATGGGGATCAAACGAAATAACTGGCTTGTATGACAATAAGATATGGGATGATCTGAATGAGCGATAAATCGAATCAAATGCAAGACTTGCGTGGAGAATTTGTGCAAAAGGAAAAACCTGAGCAAAAGCTAGGTGAACAGGGAATTCGCGAGCTGAAGCAGGCATTGAAGTCTTCCCATACACAATGGTGGGATGTAAGATGTTTGGTTCCTGTGAGCAACACTGACGGGGATGTTTCTGATGAAATTTGGGATGAACAGACTCGGATCGCGGCGGAAAAGGGCATACGCGAGGCCGCCTTACTCCTCCAAGCTGGAGAGACGGTAGCCTTTCCTACGGAGACCGTGTACGGCCTGGGGGCCGATGCTCGTAGTACAAAAGCGGTGGAGGCGGTATTCACTGCCAAAGGGCGCCCCTCCGATAACCCGCTCATTGTACATATTTCTGATGTTGATCAATTAGAGGGTATGGTAGCAGAAATAAACGATACAGCCCGAGCGCTGATGAATATGTTCTGGCCGGGACCGTTGACTCTCGTATTGCCAGTGGTGCCGCAGGCACTGTCATCGCGTGTGACAGCCGGACTGGACACGGTTGGTGTGCGCATGCCGGATCATCCGATAGCGCTTCGTTTGATCGCTGAAGCGGGTTGTCCGCTGGCTGCGCCAAGCGCCAACCGGTCGGGAAGGCCCAGCCCCACCCTTGCACAGCATGTGCGGGAGGATCTGGAGGGCCGCATCGGCGGCATTTTAGACGGAGGTCCCACGGGGGTGGGGCTGGAGTCCACGGTGGTGCAGGCGGGTGACGACGGAACCGTCACCATTCTGCGTCCCGGCGGCGTGACGGCCGAGCAGCTCGCTGCGGTTGCTCGCGCTGTCGTGCTGGACCCGGCGTTGGCCGCTACGCCTGGGGAAGACGCGGACAGCCCGGCGCCGCGCTCGCCAGGCATGAAGTACACGCACTACGCGCCGCGAGGCCGCTTGAGCGTGGTACAAGGCCCGTCGTCCGTTGAGGTGACGGGCTGGATTCGCGCCGCGCTGGCGGAGGCTTCCGCGCGCGGGGAGCGCACGGCAGTGCTCGCGTTCGACGAGCATGCCGCCGGCTACGCCGGAGAGCGCGTCTACACGCTAGGCAAGCTGGAAGCGCTCCATGAGGCAGCGCAGCGCCTGTATGGCGTGCTGCGCTGCTGCGACGAGGACGGCGTCACCTACATTTTGTCGGAATCCTGTCCGCCGAAAGGATTGGGAGACGCCGTCATGAACCGCCTGCTTAAAGCGGCAGGTCACCGAATCGTCCGCTTGTAGCTTCTGTCGAATCAGAGCCTCTTATATTAAATTTTCCTCCTTCCTCGTCTCGGTATGGGGTACTTTCAGTGTATGCTTGTACTGATTTCCCCCTTGTCCGCATAACGTGTACAAGAACAGACGGATAATGGAGGGATGGAGTATGCTGGCAGCCTCTGCCCATGCCGGGCAGGTTGTAACGATTCTGATCATGGCGGTAGCGCTAGGAATGGATGCGTTATCGCTGGGCGTAGGGATCGGCATGAAGGGGATACGCCTGCGAGACGTGCTGCGCATCAGTACTGTTATTGGCTTTTTTCACATTCTGATGCCATTGCTGGGAATGTTCACAGGCCATTATATGAGTTCTTTATTAGGTCATGTGACGGCCTACTTCGCAGGGGGTCTACTCATCCTTTTGGGCGGGCATATGGTGTATAATTCCTTTAAAGGGGACGGCGTACAGGTGTTGGATCATCGTTCGCCTTTAGGCCTTTTGCTGTTTGCACTTGGGGTGAGCGTTGACTCATTTTCTGTAGGGGTGTCACTGGGTATGTTCCAGAGTGATCTGGTGCTGTCCGTTCTGGCGTTTGGTTTTTGCGGGGGAGCAATGGCGATGTTGGGCTTGTTGCTGGGTCGCAAGGTCAGCCGCAATCTAGGAGATTATGGAGAAGCAGTGGGCGGTGCCATTTTGCTGGCATTCGGCTTTATGTTTATGTTTTGATTTTAGCGTAGACAGTGTAAAATAAATGCAGGATTATAGTAAGGGATTAGAATTATAGTAATCCTCTGTTTATATATTTTTTTAACATACGGGGGGTGAAAACGTTGAAGAATATCTTATTCGTATGCACAGGGAATACCTGTCGCAGTCCAATGGCTGAAGGGATGCTGCGTAAGTTGGCTGCTGAGCATGGGCTAGAACTGGAAGTGCGTTCTGCGGGAGTAGCCGCGATGGAAGGCACGCCGATATCCCGACATGCAGAGGCGGTTCTACGTGATCATGATATATCCGACCAGATCACTTCCACCCCTTTGAGCGACGAGCTTGCCGGGTGGGCGCATCTGATCTTAACCTTGACGCAAGGACATAAACAGCACGTAATTCAGCGCTTTCCCCAAACGGCGGGCAAAGTATTTACGCTTAAGGAATATGTGGAGAACCGGGATGCGGTGTTGAATGATGTACAGGAGTTGGACGGTTTATATGCTTCACAGCAGTTGATGGCTTCACTCGGACAAGAGCTATCGGCGCAGGAGCGTGAACGAATGATTGAATTACACCAACGGATTCCGGGCTTTGATATTTCTGATCCGTTTGGCGGTTCGCGGGAAGATTACGATGTCACAGCTGCGGAAATCCGTACGGCGCTGCATAAGCTGCTGGACAAGCTAAAGGCTTCTTCCGAATAAAATTGGTATTACTCATCTGTTTGTACGGAATCTGTTGATTTTCGGCGGTTAATCCGTTAAGATAAGGTGGAAAAATGAGAATCCGATGTGACTGGCGACAAAAGTGGGATTAACCACGATGGAGCATCGGATATACGGCCGGTCGCCTGGGCAAAAGAGCAATTCCACATAGGTGTGGACTGCTCTTTTTTTCATATACAAGTTATGCCAGATTTTTAGCTGAGGGTTGATTCCATTAAAGGTTCTTCCATTTTTTCTGCTCGAAATCTGAAACATCGGCTATAATATAGTCAGATTGTGATCAGGAGAGAGTGTGTTGAACTTGGGGCATGAGACCGTGCCTAGTCTCTGAGAGGCTGTTCAACCAAAGGAGGTTCCAATGGTGGAACAATTAGATCATGAGATTCCGCTGGAAGCACAGACCACTTCTGTCGTGCGGGAAATCGCAGAAGCAGCCAGTCTCAAGGCTGGTCGCCTGCTGGTTATTGGCGTTAGCACAAGTGAAGTGGCTGGAAGTCGGATTGGTACGGCGGGAGCGCTCGATGTGGCTCAGCAACTGTTGTCTGGAGTAGAGTCCGTTCGCAGGGAGTATGGCTTTGATGTGGCGTTTCAATGCTGTGAGCATTTGAATCGAGCGCTGGTCGTTGAACGGGCTGTGCTGGAGCGATGGGGACTGATGGAGGTTGCAGCTGTTCCTGTTCGTACAGCAGGAGGCTCTATGGCTACCGTCGCCTATCGTTCTATGATCGACGCGTGTTTGGCGGCGAACGTGCAGGCTCATGCCGGGATAGACATCGGCGAAACGCTGATTGGCATGCATCTGCGCCCCATTGCCGTTCCGTTTCGCCCAAGCCTTCGCTGGATTGGCGAAGCACGTGTGACAGCAGCGTTCACCCGTCCTCCACTTATTGGCGGACAACGGGCGGTGTACAGTCTGGAGCAAGAAGTCGGCGGAAACTGCGATTAGCATTTGGCAAGGCGGCATGTTTGTACTAATCTTTTTTGCATTGATGATGAGGTACCCAACAGAGGAGCAGGCGTTTGCTTGTATACCCAACAATTGACTATGGAGAGGGAGTAATCAATCATGATGGAACACCTGCGTAAAAGTGACCCGGCAGTGATGGAAGCAATGGGACTTGAACTGAAACGGCAACGCCACAATATCGAGCTAATCGCATCCGAGAACATTGTCAGTGAAGCAGTAATGGAAGCCATGGGCTCCGTGCTGACGAATAAATATGCTGAAGGTTATCCGAACAAGCGCTACTATGGTGGCTGTGAGCATGTAGATATCGTTGAAGACATCGCACGTGACCGCGCGAAAGAACTGTTCGGCGCCGAGCATGCTAACGTGCAGCCTCACTCTGGAGCACAAGCCAATATGGCGGTGTATCTGGCAGCTCTCAAACCTGGAGATACTGTACTGGGTATGAATCTGGCGCATGGTGGTCATTTAACACACGGAAGTCCGGTAAACGCCTCCGGCTTGTTGTATAACTTTGCTGCCTATGGTGTGCGCGAAGACAACTTCCGCATCGACTACGATGAAGTGCGCAAGGCAGCCTTTAAGCACCGCCCTCGTCTGATTGTAGCTGGCGCGAGTGCATATCCGCGTACTATTGATTTTGAAGCTTTTGCTTCCATTGCCAATGATGTAGGTGCTTTGTTCATGGTGGATATGGCACATATCGCAGGTCTTGTGGCAGCGGGAATTCACCCAAGTCCAGTTCCGCATGCCCAATTTGTAACAACAACGACACACAAAACGCTACGTGGTCCGCGTGGGGGTCTGATTCTGACTCGTAAAGCATGGGCGCAAGCGATTGATAAAGCTATTTTCCCTGGTACTCAAGGGGGGCCACTGATGCATGTGATCGCGTCCAAAGCGGTTGCTTTGGGTGAAGCGCTCCAGCCATCGTTCAAAACCTATGCGCAAAACGTAGTTCGCAACGCACAGGTGCTGGCTGAAACACTGCTGGCTGAGGGGATTAACATTGTATCTGGTGGTACGGATAACCATCTGATGCTGTTGGATACGCGCAATTTGAATATCACAGGTAAAGAAGCGGAGCATGTATTGGATTCCGTGGGCATCACAGTCAATAAAAACGCGATTCCTTTTGACCCGACCAGTCCATTCGTAACAAGCGGAATTCGTATTGGTACACCTGCTGCAACATCTCGTGGTATGGATGAAGAGGCTATGGTCAAAATCGGTAAAATCATTGCCGAAACCCTTAAAAACCCGAAAGATGATACTGTATTGTCCAAAGCAAGCCAAGCGGTTGGCGAGTTGACAGATAAGTTCCCAATTTATCCAGGAACTCAATACTAATTCATCGACATTCATAATCTTTATGTTATAGGCTGTTTTCCTTCCTTAAGCCGGAGGAGAACAGCCTTTTTTTGCTTCCGAACGACTCGAAACTTACATTTTTGGGTAATAAGCGATTACAGTAAGGGTTTATGGCGCGCGTTCCTTCATGATCTACGACAAAGGAGTGATTGCATTGAGTCAAAGAAAATCCGCGCAATTATTGCAGCAAATCGTATTTGTAGGACCGATGGCGTTGTTTTTCGTCTTGATTATGGTCATTCCGTTCCTGCTGGGGTTGTATTATTCCATGACGAACTGGGATGGAGTATCTGAAAATATTCGATGGCTCGGGCTAGGGAATTACGTTCATATTTTTAGGGATGATCCAGATTTCCGTAATGCGTTCTGGTTTACGGTCCGGTTTACCGTATGTGGTGTCATTCTGACGAACCTGATTGGTTTTTTCCTAGCCTATGCACTTACCAAACCGTTGCGTACCCGTAATGCACTGCGAACTGTATTTTTTATGCCCAATATGATTGGCGGCTTGCTGCTCGGCTTTATTTGGCAATTTATATTTGTACGGGGCTTTTCTGCAGTAGGGGAGGCAACAGGGCTTTCCTTTTTTAAACTGCCGTGGCTGGGTGATGGGCCAACTGCTTTTTGGGGAACTGTCATAGTGTTTGTGTGGCAATATGCAGGTTATCTCATGGTTATTTACATATCCTCGTTAAATAATGTCCCGCATGCCCTTATTGAATCGGCCCAAATCGACGGTGCGAGCCGAAGACAGATTTTGCGTCATATCGTAGTGCCACTTATTATGCCAGCGGTGACTGTCTGCTTGTTCCTGGCGATATCCTGGTCCTTTAAAGTATTTGAGTTGAATTTGGCTCTCACGAAGGGGGGACCTTTCAAGTCGACAGAGTCTGTAGCGTTGGACATATATAATGAAGCGTTTACAAATAATCGACTTGGATTAGGGACTGCCAAAGCTATGATTTTCTTTGTGGTCGTTGCGATCATTACCAGCATTCAGGTGCGTCTCACGAAGAAAAAGGAGGTCGAAATGTAATGGGAAAAACGTCAAACTATCGCTTGGGCACATGGGTTGCTGAAATATTGCTTATTGTGATCGGGTTAATCTTTCTGGTTCCGTTCTATTTTTTGCTCGTAAACTCCGTTAAATCCTTTGGCGACATTTTGGCCCATTCCGCTTCGTGGCCGACAACCTTCCGTTTTGAAAACTATGCTAATGCCTGGAATAAAATAAACTTTCCCACAGCACTGGGGAATTCACTGATTGTCACGATCGTCTGTAATGCGCTTTTGCTTCTAATCAGCTCGATGGCCGCTTACCAGATGGTTCGGCATGACACTCTTTTTAATCGGTTCCTATTCGGTTTGCTTGTGGCTGCGATGGTAGTTCCCTTTCAATCGATTATGTTGCCGCTTATGGAAGTGTCCAACGTATTGAGCTTGAACAACAGTATACCAGGACTGATCTTATGTTATCTGGGTTTTGGAGCGCCTTTATCCGTTTTTCTTTTTCATGGCTTTATTAAAACGGTACCTATTGAGATCGAGCAGGCAGCAAGGGTGGACGGTTCATCCCGGTACGGGGTGTTCTTTCGCATCGTTTGTCCACTGCTGCTGCCTATGTTCGTAACTGTACTTATTTTGAATACCTTATGGATCTGGAATGACTACCTATTGCCTTCGCTCATTTTGAATGATCCTGAGCTGCGCACCATTCCGATTGCAACCTATATGTTGTTTGGTCAGTACACCAAGCAATGGGACTTGGCGTTGCCAGCACTGGTGTTGGGGATCACGCCAGTTGTTGTGTTTTTTCTGGTGATGCAAAAATACATCGTTTCTGGCATTGCAGCCGGTGCGGTCAAAGGCTGAAGGGAGGGATAACCGATGAAAAAAACAGCGTTACTTGTCATCTCCTTGATGGTGCTGCTCGCATGTACACTTGCAGGTTGTGGAAATACGAAGGCTAAACAGAGTGAGACGAAAACAATACACATTTATCAATTCAAAGTAGAGATTTCGGAACCGCTAAATAAGCTGAAGGCAGAATATGAAAAAACGCACCCAGGCATCAAGCTGGATATCCAATCTGTCGGTGGTGGTACGGACTATGGTGCTTCGTTGAAGGCTAAATTTGCATCAGGCGATCAGCCGGACATTTTTACAAATGAGGGCTACCAGGATCGCGATACGTGGTTGGAGTACTTGGAGGATTTGTCGGATCAGCCATGGGTGAAGGATCTGGACGATTTCGCTCGTAAGCCGATGACGGTTAACGGTAAGATTTATGGACAGCCTATGAACCTAGAAGGATTTGGTTTTGTTTATAACAAGGATTTGTTCAAAAAAGCGGGCATAATCAAACTACCTCAGACGATAGATGAACTGGAGGAAGCAGCTAAGCGACTGAAAGCGGCAGGGATTATACCTTTTGCTAACGGGTATGCGGAATGGTGGGTTCTGGGGAACCATTTTATCAATATCCCGTTTGCCAGACAGCCGAACCCGGAAAGTTATGTTACGGATTTAAACAAAGGAACGGCTCGCATCCCCGGTAACCCCGTGTTCCATCAGTGGGTGAAGTTGCTTGACCTAACTATAAAATATGGGAACCGCAATCCGCTCACGACGGATTACAATACACAAGTGACACTGTTTTCGACAGGTAAGGCTGCTATGATGCATCAGGGGAACTGGACGCAACCACAAATGGATGGAATTAACCCTAACTTGAATTTGGGTATTCTGCCTGCGCCTATAGACAATGATCCCTCCACAGGAGGTAGACTTGCTGTGGGAGTAGCCTCGAACTGGGTGGTCAACAAAAATTCGCCTGTGAAGCAGGAGGCAAAAGAATTCCTCAATTGGTTGGTCACATCAGAAACAGGCAAGCATTATATCACCAAGGAATTTAAGTTTGTTCCCGCCTTCAAAAGTATCACGTCCAGTGACGAGACGACAGGCGATCTAGGTGCAGAGATATCTCGGCACGTGAGGGAAGGAAAGATATGGAGCTGGAACTTCCAACGCTTCCCGAAGGGACTGAATCAGGATTTAAGCAGTAGTATGCAAGCCTATATCGCAGGGGTGATCACGAAGGATGAAATGCTTCAGCAATTTCAGGAAGCATGGGACAATTTGAAGTATAGATAAAAGAATGATGCAAGAGGATGCAAAGGCTATAGCTCGGGCAGGAAGCTTAAAGTCCACTGGCTTTGACGGTCAAGTGCCGTCAGGGCCTTTTTGATGTGTTTTTTTATGTGACAAAAGTCACACCTGAAACGGTCCTATTAAGTATTTTACATGTCATATCTTTCCCTTGACAAAAGGTTGTGGTGGCAGGTGTTAAATCAATCAAGGGAATGTTATAATAAACAGGATTTACAGGCACGCATTGCATCTGTGCTTATTTGGTTTGTACAAATAGGTTACATAGATCCTTTCGACTCAGGATAGTTCGATATGCTGGCGCGAAAGAACGTGACGATAATACCGGAGGGAATATATTATGGCGAAACTGGTGGTTTGCGATCACCCTTTGATCCAACACAAACTTACATTTATCCGCGATGTGCGGACCAACACCAAGGATTTCCGCGAGCTGGTGGATGAAGTAGCAACATTGATGGCTTATGAAATTACACGGGATATCCCGCTGGAAAGCATTACGGTGCAGACACCGGTTGCTGAGACAGAAGGTAAAGTGATTTCGGGTCGTATGCTGGGTCTTATTCCGATTCTGCGTGCAGGCTTGGGTATGCTGGATGGCGTAGTAAAGCTGCTGCCGGCAGCAAAGGTAGGCCATGTGGGACTGTTCCGCGATCCTGAGACGCTGCAACCCGTAGAATACTATACGAAGCTGCCTACAGATGTAACTGAACGCGAATTGATCGTGATTGATCCGATGCTTGCAACGGGTGGCTCGGCAATTGCGGCGATTGATGTGTTGAAAAAGAGAGGCTGCACTCAAATTAAAATGATGAATCTGATTGCTGCTCCTGAAGGAGTCAAAGCTGTGCAGGATGCGCATCCTGATGTAGATATCTATGTCGCTGCTCTGGACGAGCGTCTGGATGATCACGGATACATCATTCCGGGTCTTGGTGACGCGGGAGACCGCTTGTACGGAACCAAGTAGACTGCCTTTGGCGGTTCGGCAAAATCTATGGACGTTATGACAGGTCGTTTTTCTGAATAATGGAAGATCTGTGAAGCGGACATTTATTATGAAAAGGGGTTCAACAGAGAATGTCCAAAATCAAAGTGATGACAATTTTTGGTGTGCGTCCGGAAGCGATTAAGATGGCTCCTCTTATTTTGGAGCTTCAGCGTCACCCAGAGCATATCGAGTCCGTGGTATGCGTTACGGCTCAACATCGCCAGATGCTTGATCAGGTTCTAGAAGTTTTCAATATTCACCCTGACTATGATCTGGACGTAATGAAGGATCGCCAGACCCTGAATGAAATCTCCATACGGGTACTTCAAGGTCTGGAGCCTGTATTGCGTGAGGCCAAGCCCGATATCGTGTTGGTTCACGGCGATACGCTGACCACTTTCCTCGCCAGCTATGCAGCCTTTATGCAGCAGATTGAAGTAGGGCATGTGGAAGCGGGTTTGCGGACGTGGAACAAGCTTTCTCCATATCCTGAAGAAATGAACCGTCAGCTCACAGGCGTGCTGTCTGATCTGCATTTCTCGCCTACTTCTTTATCGGCTGGAAATTTACGGAAGGAAAACAAGCCTGAATCGCGAATATATGTTACAGGCAATACAGTAACTGACGTATTTCAATATACGGTTCGCCAGGATTACGAGCACCCCGTACTGGAATGGGCTCAGGGCAAACGCTTGATTCTCATGACAGCACATCGCCGGGAATCCCAAGGGGAACCACATCGTCAGATTTTTAATGCGGTTAAGCGAATTGCGGATGAGTTTGAGGATATCGCTATTGTTTATCCGGTTCATCCGAGTCCGGCTGTGAAGGAACCTGCATTTGAGATTTTAGGTAACCATCCGCGTATTAAGCTGATTGATCCGCTGGATGTCGTAGATCTGCACAATTTTTATCCGCATACACATCTGATCCTTACGGATTCCGGTGGGCTTCAGGAAGAAGCACCTTCGTTCGGAGTGCCTGTTCTAGTGCTACGTGATACGACTGAAAGACCGGAAGGAATTGAAGCGGGCACCTTGGAACTGGTGGGTACGAGCGAAGAGAACGTGTACAATCGGACCAAGGCACTTTTGACAGATTCCGCGTTGTACGATTCTATGAGTCAGGCAGCGAATCCTTACGGCGATGGACAAGCATCAGTAAGAATTGTCAATGCGATTTTGCACCATTATGGTGTTCAATCCGAACGTCCTGAAGAATTTCACACAATGTTCACAAAAGGTGTTCGTCCGATATAATTATTCTTTACAAGGCAAGCATACAGTTAAACTGTACGGTTACCAAGGGATACAGCAATTTAAGATGCTTTGTCGTTTGATTTTATACTTTAGGGCGCTAAAATATCTCAATTGACAAAGCATCTTATATTTAAGTAAAATGGACTGGAATTGCAGGGGTGACATGGAAAAGTGGTCAAACCTTCCAAGCAAAACAACAACCGAAATAACACCGGAAATGCCTTCAAGGCTATAGGACTGGTGAGCGCGATCGGCATTGATTTGGCGATATGCACACTGGGTGGTTTCTATGCCGGAAAATGGATTGATGCCAAACTTGGTGGCTCCGGAATTTGGATTGGCGTAAGCGTTCTCGCAGGCTTGGTTGTAGGCGCGTTAAGTATTGCCCTTGTGATCGGAAAGGTACTGAGGGATAACCATGAATGAGATGACCCGTATGCAAAAAATGTTATGGATCGTAGCGCTTGGTATTATGGCTCTGTGTTTCCTGGTCTCCGCCTTCATGCCCCAACACCGTGACATTGCTCACGGAATCATTCTGGGAACGGGAGTAAGCTGTCTAAATGTGCTGTATATGGCCTACAAAATTCGACAGGTTGCGAGTGCGGCCGCCGGTGAAAGAAAGAAGAGAGTGTTTGGTATTGGCTTTGGCGTTCGATTAGGGACCTCAATTTTGGCAGTAGTGCTGGCGATAGAATTTCCGGCCTATTTCCATGAGATCGCTGTAATGGCAAGCCTGGTGACTGGGCAATTTCTTCTGTTAATTATAGGCATCATATTCGCGCTTCAGGAAAAATGATAGCTCAACTGAGAAAGGGGTGAGAAAACATGTTGCATGAATCACCGATTATCCAATTGGGCGGGTTTAACATTGACTTGTCCGTCATTATTATGCTGATTGTGACCTGCGCGATTGTATTTGGACTGGCATTTGCTGCAACGCGCAATTTGTCTGTGGACAATCCAAGCAAACTGCAAAATTTTATGGAATGGGTCGTAGAATTCGTTCAAGGACTGATTACCAGCACGATGGATTTGAAAAAAGGGAAGCCATTCCTCTCCTTGGGGATGACGCTGATTATGTTCATCTTCGTGGGGAATATGCTGGGCTTACCGTTCGGGATTGTGACCGAATTCGATAATGCGCAAAGTGCCCAAGTATTTGGACATGAAATCATTCCAGTCAAAGAAGCATTAGAACAAGCACAGGCGTCTCACCCGGGCGAAGCTGCCCATGTAGGCATCAGCTGGTGGAAATCACCTACCGCAGATGCAGGGGTATCGATTGGACTGGCATTGATGATCTTTGTCTTGGTTCATTTCCTGGGGATCTTCCGTAATACCAAAGCTTACTTCAAGCATTACGTTCAGCCATTTCCATTCTTTTTGCCAATTAACTTGATTGAGCAGTTCTCAAAACTGTTGACACATGGTATGCGTCTATTCGGTAATATTTTTGCCGGCGAGGTTTTGATCAGTGTTCTGCTGAAATTGACAGCACTTGGTGTAGGAGGCTGGATTGCTTCCGTATTGGGACTCGTTGTTTGGCAAGGATTTAGTATCTTTGTCGGCAGTATTCAAGCGTTCGTCTTCACGATTCTGACGTTTGTATACATTTCGCAGTCCATTGACACGCATGAAGAAGAGCATTAGACAAGCTCGTTTTCCGGTTTTTAGTTAAGTTCAGGAGTACGCTTCGCTCTTAACTGCAAATACATGTACAATATAAATACACATCACTAAGGAGGATTTTTAAAATGGGAGTTTGGGCATATATCGCAGCTGCAATCGCAGTAGGTTTGGGCGCTTTGGGCGCAGGTATCGGTAACGGTCTGATCGTAAGTAAAACAGTTGAAGGTATCGCTCGTCAGCCTGAAGCAAAAGCAACGTTGCAAACGGTAATGTTTATCGGTGTAGGTCTGGTCGAAGCCCTGCCAATCATCGGGGTCGTTCTGGCATTCATTTTCTACGCAGGTGCTTAATTGAATGGAAGCAAGGTTTGGCGGGGAAGGCACAGCCATCCGCGCCTTCTTTGTTCGTTTGAACATGAAAGATCCAGAACCGACGTTCACCGGAAAGGAGTGACTTCAATTGAGTTTAAATTGGACAAGTATCGTTTTCACAATCATTGCATTTTTGATCTTGTACTGGTTACTGACGCGTTATGCATTCGGCCCTCTCTTTTCCGTTATGGAAAAGCGGCGTCAGCTTGTATTACAGCAAATGAATGAAGCGGCACAGACGCGTGAACAGGCTGCTGCTTATGTTGAGGAGCAAAAGCAGGCTCTCCAGCAGGCACGTAAGGAAGCGTACGACATTATTGAGCAGTCAAAACAAACAGGTAACAAACAAGCGGAGCAAATTATTGTTCAGGCTAAAGACGAAGCTGTCCGCCTGAAAGACGAAGCTGTTCGTGAAATCACAAGCGAGCGTAATAAGGCGGTTGCCGAACTGCGCAGCGAAGTGGGTAAAGCTTCGGTACAAATTGCTTCCAAACTGATTCAAAAGGAAATCAAGGAAGACCAAGTCCAGGGAGAGCTTGTCGACCAATACCTTAAAGAGGTAGGAGGCAAAGCATGAGCCGGGATACGGTAGTAGCCAAACGGTATGCGAAAGCTTTGTTTGAAGTGGCAGAGCAGGAACAGACCATTATGGAAACCGAGCAGGAGCTACGTGCTTTTGTAGAGGCTGTATCGGGGGATGCTGAAATCCGTAAATTCATTAATTCTCCTAACATTACGGAAGCGGTCAAGCTTCAAGTTCTGGCTAACAGTTTTGAAGGCAAGCTTTCTGCCTCGCTAATTAACACGATCAAGCTGTTGATTCAGCGTAGTAGAGCAGATTTGTTCGAATCTCTCCTTGCCGGATACCTCGATATTCAGGAATACAAGCTGGGAATTGCTCATGCAAAGGTGTATTCGACTTATGCTTTAAGTGATCAGGAAAAAACAGCGGTAGCCGAGGAATTCGGAGCCCGTGAACATAAAACAATCCGTGTGGAAAATATAGTGGACCCGAGTCTACTGGGCGGATTGAAAGTGGTTATCGGCGATACACTGTACGACGGCAGTCTGGCCGGCAAGCTGGATCGTCTCGAGAAATCCTTTAACAGACGAGTATAGAAGATAGGGGTGAACACACTTGAGTATCAAACCTGAGGAAATCAGTTCATTGATTAAAAGTCAGATTGAACAATATAAAAATGATATCGAGGTCGTTGAAGTCGGCACTGTTGTTGAAGTCGGCGACGGTATTGCCCGCGTCTACGGACTGGAAAAAGTTATGGCCGGTGAATTGGTTGAATTCGACACTGGCGTATTGGGCTTGGCGCTCAACGTGGAAGAAAGCAATGTCGGTGTTGTTATTTTGGGTCAATTCTCCGACATTCGTGAAGGCGGTCAAGTAAAACGTACAGGTCAAATCATGCAGGTCCCTGTAGGGGAAGCATTGATCGGACGTGTAGTTAACCCACTGGGACAACCAGTAGACGGTAAAGGACCGATTGCTACAACAGAATTCCGTCCGGTTGAAAGTCAGGCTCCAGGCGTTATGGCCCGTAAATCGGTACATGAGCCTATGCAGACGGGGATTAAAGCTATTGATGCGATGGTTCCGATTGGTCGTGGTCAACGTGAGTTGATCATCGGTGACCGTCAAACAGGTAAAACATCTATTGCAATCGATGCAATTTTGAACCAAAAAGGTAACGGCATGAAATGTATTTATGTCGCTATTGGTCAAAAACAATCCACGGTAGCTCAAGTTGTTGAAACATTGCGTCGTCACGGTGCTCTGGAATACACGATTGTCGTTACGGCATCTGCTTCCGAACCATCACCATTGCTGTACATTGCTCCTTACTCTGGCTGCGCCATGGGTGAGTATTTCATGTACAAAGGCGAGCATGTCCTTGTAGTTTATGATGACTTGACTAAACAAGCGTCAGCTTACCGGGAACTGTCCCTGTTGCTGCGTCGTCCACCGGGTCGTGAAGCATATCCGGGTGACGTTTTCTATCTTCACTCTCGTTTGCTGGAACGTGCAGCGAAGCTAAATGATGAGTTGGGCGGCGGATCACTTACCGCATTGCCGTTCATCGAGACACAGGCTTCCGACGTTTCTGCATATATTCCAACCAACGTTATTTCCATCACGGATGGACAGATCTTCTTGGAAGCTGACTTGTTCTATGCAGGGCAACGTCCGGCGATCAACGTAGGTATTTCTGTATCCCGTGTAGGTGGTTCAGCTCAGATTAAAGCGATGAAAAAGGTAGCAGGTTCCCTGCGTCTGGATCTTGCTCAATATCGTGAGCTTCAAGCGTTCTCCCAATTCGGGTCCGACTTGGATAAATCCACAAAAGCCCGTCTGGATCGCGGCGCACGCATGATGGAAATTTTGAAACAAGGTGTTAACCAACCGCTTGCTGTAGAGCAACAAGTAGTGAGCTTGTACACTGCTGTAAAAGGCTTCCTTGATGATATCCCTGTAGCGGATGTAAAACGTTTTGAAAAAGACTTCCTGTCTTTCATGGTGTCTGACCATCAGGACGTGCTTCAATCTATCCGCGACACGAAAGACTTGGTTGCTGATAACGAAGCGGCTTTGAAGGCGGCTATCGAGAAATTCAAAAAATCATTCGCCACGTCGGTTTAATACATTGGAATTTGTCTGTTTATGATGAAAGATGTCCTAAGGAAGCGTGCCCTCCGGGTTTTGGCTTCCTTGGCATGTTTTACCCTCAATAACAGGCCCTTTAACATATGTCCGGCTGGATTTGAATCTTACGAAGTGCTTGGACTTGGCCCAAGCTAAGGGATTGCTTACGAAGTTAGCTTTGGCTTTGCTGGAGCTTAAAGGTGGTGAAATCATGGCAAAAGGTATGCGCGAGATTAAACGTCAGATTAAAAGTGTGCAGAGTACGAAGCAGATCACGAAAGCGATGGAAATGGTCGCTGCATCCAAGCTGAGAAAAGCTCAGGAGAAAGCGGAGTCGGCTCGTCCTTACTCGGAAAAGCTTAAGGAAGTTGTGAGTAGCATTGCTTCTGGAGCGAATAACATCAAGCATCCAATGCTGGAAACGCGTCCGGTTAAAAAGACTGCTTATCTCATCATTACATCTGATCGTGGTCTGGCTGGTGGTTATAACGCCAATATTTTACGACAGGTTACGCAGACGATTTCTGAACGTCACCGTTCACAGGATGAATTTGTGATTTTCATCATTGGACGAAAAGGACGGGATTATTTCAGACGTCGTGAATTTCCTATCGCTGAATCGGTAACAGATCTGTCGGATACACCTGCTTTTGCAGATATCAAAACAATTGCAAGCAAGGCTGTACAAGGCTTTGAACTTAAAGAATTTGATGAGCTTTATCTATGCTATAACCGCTTTGTCAACGCATTGACTCAAATTCCAACAGTTGACCGTCTGTTACCAATGGCAACACTGGATTCAGCTACAGCTTCATCCTCAATTAACTATGAGTATGAGCCTTCACCAGAAGGAGTGCTGGAAGTATTGCTGCCGCGTTACGCGGAAACGCTCATTTACGGCGCTTTGCTGGATGGTAAAGCTAGTGAACTGGGAGCGAAGATGACGGCGATGGGATCTGCTACGAAGAATGCTTCCAAGTTAATTGGTGAGCTTTCCTTGACCTATAACCGTGCTCGTCAAGCGGCTATTACCCAGGAAATTACGGAAATCGTTGCAGGGGCAAGCGCTCAGTCTTAATCAGGCTTGTTGCGACTGTTTTATAGCAGGGTCTACACTATTATGATAAATTGCGGGCGCAAAACAAATCAGAGTGGTTCGGATTTGCGGCTGTGCAAGCTTGTAGGAGGGAAACCAAAAGATGAACAAAGGACGCGTAGTGAGCATCATGGGTCCGGTTGTCGACGTTGAGTTCGAACGTGGACAGCTTCCGGAAATCCTGAATGCCATTCATATTGGGACTGTGCTGGAGAGCGGAGTCAAAATTGATCTGACGCTCGAAGCTTCAAAACATCTAGGTGACAACCGTGTGCGTTGTATTGCCATGTCTTCCACAGATGGCTTGGTTCGTGGAGCTGAAGCCATAGATCTGGGAGCACCTATTTCAGTACCTGTCGGCGAAGCTACTCTTGGACGCGTATTTAACGTGCTTGGAACGCCAATTGATAATGGTGCTGATATGAGTGAAACGGCTAGAAATCCGATTCACCGTCAAGCTCCTTCTTTCGATGAGCTGACAACTCAAGCAGAGATGCTCGAAACCGGTATTAAAGTTATCGACTTGCTGGCTCCTTATGCTAAGGGTGGTAAAGTCGGATTGTTTGGTGGTGCTGGTGTAGGTAAAACCGTAACCATTCAAGAATTGATTAACAATATCGCTCAGGAGCATGGTGGTATTTCTGTATTTGCGGGTGTAGGTGAACGCACACGTGAAGGAAATGACTTGTACCATGAAATGAGAGATTCCGGCGTTATCAACAAAACAGCGATGGTGTTCGGACAAATGAACGAGCCTCCGGGTGCACGTTTGCGTGTAGCTCTCACAGGTCTGACGATGGCGGAATATTTCCGTGACCAAGAAGGCCGTGACGTGTTGCTCTTTATTGATAACATTTTCCGCTTTACCCAAGCAGGTTCTGAAGTTTCAGCCCTGTTGGGACGTATGCCTTCAGCAGTAGGTTACCAGCCTACGCTGGCTACTGAGATGGGTCAATTGCAAGAACGGATTACTTCTACTAAAAAAGGTTCTGTTACTTCCATTCAGGCGATCTATGTGCCTGCGGATGACTACACTGACCCGGCTCCTGCTACGACGTTTGCCCATTTGGATGCTACAACGAATCTGGAACGTAAAATTTCCGAAATGGGTATTTACCCGGCGGTTGATCCACTCGCATCAAGCTCCCGTATTTTGGCTCCAGACGTTGTGGGTGAAGAACATTACAATGTAGCACAAGGGGTAAAACAAATTTTGGCTCGCTACAATGAGCTTCAGGATATCATTGCCATCCTGGGTATGGACGAGCTGAGTGAAGAAGATAAAATGTTGGTGGCACGTGCACGTAAAATCCAGCGTTTCCTTTCTCAACCTTTCCACGTTGCCGAAGCATTTAACGGCTTCCCGGGTAAATATGTGCCGGTTAAAGAAACTGTACGAAGCTTCAAAGAAATTTTGGAAGGCAAGTATGACCATCTTCCAGAAGCGGCTTTCCTTTTTGTAGGAGCCATCGAAGAAGCAGTTGAAAAAGCTAAAACGTTGTAAACAACAGGCAAAGAATAGCCGAGCCTTACGAAGTGAGCTGTCTACGGACAGCTTCCAGGAGGGATTCAAGTGAGCACGTATTTACTAGAGATTGTGACGCCGGAGCGCCTGGTCTATACAGAACAGGTAAACAGCATCAGTGTTCGCGGCTCGGAAGGCGATCTTGGGATTTTACCTGGACACCTTCCCTTGGTCACTCCCTTGAAGATTGCACCGATACGCATTAAAATCGGTGGTCAAACCGAAGTGATCGCGGTCAATGGGGGCTTTCTTGAAGTCCGCAAGGATAAAGTGGTCATTTTGGCTGAGAGTGCGGAACGTTCCGAAGAAATTGATGTGGAACGTGCCCGTGCGGCAAGGGAGCGGGCAGAACTGCGGCTCCAGAGCAAGCAGGAACAGATAGATCATCATCGAGCGGAAGTAGCTCTGCAACGGGCGCTTAACCGTTTAAATGCTACAAGCATCAGAACCAATAAGAATTAATATTGGATTTTAAGTGGAATTTTAAAAGGGTTCGGCATAGTATACGGATGGAACGACAAGGAGACCACTTCATAATTTCTGCCAAAGAATGTCCGGTAGAAGGTGAGGGAGAACCTTGCTTCCTTCGATCACTGTGATCGGGCCCTTTTTTAGCTGTTATTACCAAATGTACAGTCCTATTTCTTGCCCGGCTGCTAGGTATTTAGTACCTTTTAAATTCGCGAAACAGAAGTGATTAATCACATTTTGTCGAAATAAATGTCCTAAAAACAGAAATAGCACTGGCATATTAGGCGTTCGCCGAGTATTATAAAGAAGTCTGTGACGCAGATGGGAGGAATTATGGTTGAACGGGAAACAGCAATTGGCTGAACAGCTAAGTCAATCGGCGAGTATGACCGCGCTGATCTCCATGATCGTGTCGCTCATCTGTATAGCGTTAGCTTGGTGGGCTTTACAGAGTTTTAAGCTGGATTTGTTAATCCGGCAACCCAAAGGACCGCAAGGCAGATTGCTACACTTGTTTCTTGCTATAATTTTGGGACAGTTGGTTTCCGGGTTCCTGTTGAGCTACATCTCTTGGAGCCAGATGCTCTAGAATTTGTTTTAACATGAAGTGGGCGGGTTATATGACCTTATGACTGTGTCTCTGCGGGAATTGTCGAATAACATCGCGTCATATTGTTAACAATGGTAAACAAAAGAACCATACATGTATAGCTGGCTGAATCAGTTAGAGTACAATGGTCGTCAAGTACAAAAAACGCTTGTATACTTGTTTTAATCAGTGGTATGATGGCAGTTAGGGTATTAGTAAAACCTTGTTTTTTTATGTAATGAAAAAGCAAGGCATGAAAATAGCGGAATATGTTCTTTTTTTCAGAATGGAAAAGAGAAATGACGCGCGGAGGGAACCATAGATGAGCAAATTTATCGTCCGCGGTGGCAACAGATTGACCGGGAGTGTCAAAGTCAGCGGAGCCAAAAACTCAGTTCTGCCGATCATCGCCGCTTCTCTGCTAGGAGAAGAAGGAGAAAGTGTTATTATTGATGCACCTCCTCTAGACGATGTGATGACCATTAACAAAGTGCTGGAGTCCTTAGGAGCAGGCGTTACATACCAAGATGAGGTCATTCGTGTTGACGCGCGGAAGATAATTTCCTGTGAAGCCCCTTACGAGTGGGTTAGGAAAATGCGCGCATCATTCTTGGTTATGGGGCCGCTGCTTACACGTTTGGGACGTACAAGAATCTCGCTTCCAGGCGGATGCGCAATCGGAACGCGACCAATTGATCAGCATTTGAAGGGTTTTGAGGCATTGGGCGCGGAGATTAGCCTGGGCCAAGGTTTTATTGAAGCTAAAAGTAACGGGCGTCTGCGTGGAGCTAAAGTTTATTTGGATGTAGCCAGCGTAGGAGCAACCGAGAATATTATGATGGCCGCTACTCTTGCTGAGGGCGTAACTACCATCGAGAATGCTGCTAAGGAACCTGAGATTGTTGATCTCGCAAATTTCCTGAATGGAATGGGTGCCAAAGTACGCGGTGCGGGCACGGGCGTTATTCGTATTGAAGGCGTTGAGAAGCTGCATGGTGTAAAACATACGGTCATTCCCGACCGGGTAGAAGCAGGTACTTATATGGTTGCTGCTGCGATCACAGGCGGGAACGTATATGTAGAAGGCGCAATATCCGATCATTTGGGACCGGTTATTTCCAAGATGGAAGAAATGGGTGTAACCATTCAACCTGATGAGAACGGAATTCGTGTCATTGCAGATAAGCCGTTAAAGGCCGTTGATGTTAAGACGTTGCCTTATCCTGGTTTTCCTACCGATATGCAGTCTCAGATGATGGCACTTCAACTTGCCGCTGAAGGAACGAGCATTATTACGGAAACCGTGTTTGAAAATCGTTTCATGCATGTGGATGAATTTCATCTCATGAATGCCGAAATTAAGGTCGAAGGTCGTTCCGCCATTGTAACTGGTAATGCTAAGCTGACAGGTGCGAAAGTAACCTCTACAGATTTGCGTGCAGGTGCTGCGTTAATTCTGACCGGACTCATTGCGGAAGGTACAACGGAGGTATCCGGCGTACATCACATCGATCGCGGTTACGTTCATTTGGCTGAGAAGCTGACTGGATTGGGAGCGGACATTTACAGAGTGACCGTGGAAGAGTCCAAACTGGATCATTCACCCAGTACAGAGCGCGTAATGCCGGAAGAGACGTCGGGGAATTTGTTTAAGAAGATCCAGCCTTCCCTCGCCTAAGCTTTAACGTATGTAGCTTCATGTTGCATAAGTATATTCTTGAACAATAAGGAACCAAGTCCGAAAGGGCTTGGTTTTTTTGTTGTTTGCAGTCAGTCTTTTTCATTCTTTCAGTTCTCTTAAAACGGTTCTATCAAAGTGGACGACTTCATATGATTGAAAATATCTGCTGGAGTATATCTGTACTTCCAGCCGGACACTTAGCCCTTTGATGGAGGTTTCAGCCTATGAAAGATTCACAGGTTCGCATCCGTATACCCATTCATCATCCTAAGGAACATCGCCAGGCTTCACTTGCGGAGGAAGGCTCTGGCTCTATAGCTACTTCGTTACAGAAGATTAAGCTTATGCAACAGCAACCGGACACAAGAGGTACATTGTCGGGTGGCGTCAAGCCCAATCGGCGTATAACAGCCATGCCTTCCGCTGTGAACTCCGTTGATACGGCTCTGACTATTGCTGGAGCAGCGGTCCATGACACACGCGCTGCAAGTCCGCTGCAGGTGCCGCTGCCGCACCTGCGTCCTTCCGCCGGGCGCGCCCCGCGCTGGGGCAATCGCCGCCCATGGCTGCCATTCGCCGCCATGGCAGGGGTGCTGGTGCTTGCCATGGCAGTGCCCGCGCTGATGGCGTGGCCTCGCCAGACGGCGCAGCCGGTGCCGCCGAGCAGTCGCACGGCAGCACCGGCTGCGCCTAGCGTAACGGCAAAGGGCGAGACACCCGTCACGCGCCTGCCGGGTGTCCCGCCGATACCGGCGGTGCCCGCTGCTCCAACGCGCAGCGTGCCGGTGGCGGCAGAGCCGGACGTGCGTGTGTACGTCACGTCTACTGGTCGCACGGAGACGTTACCGCTGGAGCAATACATTGTCGGCGTAGTAGCCGCCGAAATGCCGCCCAGCTTCGAGGGCGAGGCACTGAAAGCGCAGGCCATTGCCGCGCGTACCTTCATTGCACGGCGTTTGCTAGCTGATGACACCAGCGGTGCCCCGGCGGGAGCAGATGTGACGGATACTGTTAAACATCAGGCTTATATCTCTAAAGCTAAACTTACTAGAGAATGGGGGCATTCTGGTAAATCCGCAGAACTGGCTAAAATTCAGCAGGCTGTACGAGACACCAAGGATACGATCATGGTATATGAGGGGAAGCCCATTACGGCCTCTTTTTTTTCTACTAGCAATGGCTATACAGAAAATTCAGAGGATGTATGGGCGAAGGCAGTGCCCTATTTACGAAGTGTGTCAAGTCCATGGGACAAGCAGTTGGCCCCGCGTTATACAGAAACCGTCACACTGAGTCGTCAGAGTGTGTTCGATAGATTGGGGTTGAGTCGTACTGCGATAGCTGCTTCTACTGGAGGAGGGAGAATGCCAGAGATTCGTATACTCTCTAAGACAGAAGGACATCGCATCAAGAAGATTGAGGTTGGTGGTTCAATCTTTACAGGGCCGGAAATCCGTAACAAACTGGGGCTGCGTTCGGCTGAGTTTACGTGGAAGGCTGAAGGGGATCGGATTGCTATAACAACCTATGGTTATGGTCATGGTGTTGGTATGAGTCAGTGGGGAGCCAATGGAATGGCCAAGGAAGGTCATACTGCCACTCAAATTCTCCTTCACTATTATACTGGCATTTCTTTTGCGCAAGCCTCTCGTATTCTAAGTTAGTAAATATTTCGAAACTTTGAAGTATAAAAGAGTTGCACCCGGTAACACTGGTTACTGAGGTGATGAGCAAATGAATGAACAAAATAAAAACCAGAACCAAAATCATGAAGAAACACCCAAAACCTTTCAGGGTGGAAGAGCTTCACGGCCGTCTTCGTGGAAAAAGCTGTTGTCCAAAAGGTGGGCATACCCGGCAGCCTACATTGCCGCAGCAGCCATTATACTAACCTTAGTGTGGGTCTATCAGGATGCCAGCCAGAAGACTTTCAAACCTGACCCAGCTAGTCCATCGGTACAAAGCACAAGTGCAGTGAATGCCGATGTTAACGGACAACAGCCAGAAAGTGTGGAAGTAGTTGCCCAGTCGGAAAATATCGCATGGCCAGTAGCAGATGCTGGCGCAGTACAGGTTGTAAAGCCGTTCTTTGATGAGAACGCGACCGCTGATGAGCAGGCGGCAGCTATGGTAGAGTACGATAAAACATTTACCGCTAACACTGGAATTGATCTTTCCCGGGCCGACGATCAGGCGTTTGAAGTGAGAGCCGCCCTGAGTGGCAAAGTATCTCGTGTGGAACAACATCCGCTGGTAGGTAATGTCGTAGAAATCACGCATGATAATAATCTCAAAACGGTGTACCAAAGCTTGAGTGATCTGAAAGTAAAAGAAGGCGATCAAGTGAAACAAAACGATGTGATTGCTTCAGCGGGTCGTAACGAGCTTGAAAAGGATTTGAAAACACATCTGCATTTTGAAGTGTATCAGGATGACAAGCCGGTGAATCCAGCAGGTCTGCTTCCTAAAAAATAAATTTGGTCATGGCTTTGCATGCAAAGCGGGGAATCCATATTCCCTGCTTTTTTCTTGTGTAGTTTTTGTGCATAAGGTAAACATAAGCTGCTTTTGCCAAATAAATAGGCCTTCCGAAGCATGTCTTCCCGCCAAACCGCGAATATATAGGCACGCTCCTCATATAATGTACCAAACTATCCACAGTAGGGAGGCGGGAGCGTGCACGATTACATCAAGGAACGGACCATCAAAATCGGTCGCTGTATCGTGGAAACAAGGAATACGGTCCGTACGATTGCCAAGGAATTTGGTGTCTCCAAGAGCACGGTGCATAAAGATCTGACCGAACGGCTGCCTGAAATCAACCCGGATCTTGCCGATCAGGTGAAGCACATTCTCGAATACCATAAATCCATCCGCCATCTGCGGGGAGGAGAAGCGACGAAAATTAAGTACAAAAAAACGAGTGGCAAACGAAGGGAGATTCTCGTTTCTGGCAAGTCCTAAAAATATATAGTGAATTGGCTGGCAAAGCCATTGAATCAACCCCCTGAAGTATGATATGTTAAAAGATGGTACAAGACGAAAAATGACATGTAACCGTAGGTTTATACATATATTTGCCGCTTCTTGTCGAATCTTAGCTTTTTAAAATATCACTTTGGGGGCCTTTTTAATATGTTCAGTAATGATATCGGTATCGACCTCGGTACGGCCAACGTGCTTATCCACGTCAAAGGGAAGGGGGTTGTTCTTGACGAACCTTCCGTTGTCGCGATAGAAAGCGATTCAAAAAGAGTTCTGGCTGTCGGAGAGGAAGCGCGCCGTATGGTGGGACGTACTCCTGGTAATATCATAGCCATCCGTCCATTACGTGATGGTGTCATCGCCGATTTTGAAGTAACAGAAGCGATGTTAAAATATTTTATCAATCGGGTAGGGGGAAAAAGCTGGTACAGCCACCCTCGTATTCTAATTTGTGCGCCGACGAACATTACCTCAGTGGAGCAAAAAGCGATTCGTGAAGCGGCGGAGCGTAGCGGGGCCAAGGAAGTATTTTTGGAGGAAGAGCCAAAAGCGGCTGCCATCGGAGCAGGAATGGATATTTTTGAGCCTAGCGGCAACATGGTAGTGGATATTGGTGGCGGAACGACTGATGTTGCAGTCCTCTCTATGGGGGATGTCGTAACAGCTTCTTCCATTAAAATGGCAGGGGACAAATTTGATACAGCCATCATGAAATATGTAAAAACGAAGTACAAGCTTCTGATCGGGGAACGTACGGCTGAGGATATCAAGATTGCTATCGGAACCGTGCATCCGAGCGGACGTCGTGCAGAGATGGACATCCGTGGACGGGATATGGTATCCGGATTGCCTAAAACGTTAAGTATTTCTGCGGATGAAGTGCAGGATGCGCTTAGAGATCCTGTGTCGGCGATTGTTGCTGCGGCCAAGTTTGTATTGGAGCAGACCCCACCGGAACTGTCAGCTGATATTATTGACCGTGGTGTTATTTTGACTGGTGGCGGTGCCTTGCTTAGCGGATTGGACGAGCTGCTTGCTGAAGAACTGCGTGTTCCGGTACTGGTTGCCGAAGATCCGATGCATTGTGTTGTTAAAGGTACAGGAATTATGCTGGATAATTTGGATCATGTGGTTAAGAAAAAGTTCTAATCTGCCGATAGTGACTATAAGAGACTCGTGTGCGGTTAGACAGGTTGCCTAGCATTTTGGCTTTCGTGCCTCCGCGCGAGCATATGATTTTAGCAGAGTATAGGATTGGGGTGCACGATACATGTTGAGAGGTTTATATACTGCGGCCGCCGGATTGATGACACAACAACGACGCCATGACACCGTGACGCAAAATATTGCTAATATGAATACGACGGGATACAAACAGGAGAACAGTGTTCAGCGTTCTTTCCCCGAAATGCTTATTTCCATGACGGGTGGTAACCCTGATAACCCGGACCGTACGGTCGGCAAGCTCAATACTGGCGTTTTTGCTGAGGAAAGCCTCTCCCCTTACATTCAGGGAGCATTAAAGGACAGTGGACAAGCGACGGATTTTGCGATACAGTCCAATATTAATGTGAACGACCCAGCTACTGGTCAACCTATGGCTTTTGATCAGGCAGGGAAATTCATCAATGCTAACGGTGAAGTCACCTACCGTCCAGAAGCGTTTTTTACGGTGCGGGATAGTAATGGTAATGTTCGTTATACACGTGATGGACATTTTCAAGTAAATGGAGCGGGAGCATTGCTTTCATCGACCGGCTCAGCGGTGCTGGATACGAATGGAAACCCAATTCAATTGACGGGGGCTGTCTCAGAGCTTAAAGTAAATGAGCGGGGCGAATTGGTAGATAGCCGGTCCAACCAGACATTGGGGACGACGCTCGGTATTAGTGTCATTGATCGTCCATACCAGCTCGTTCGTGAGGGCAATGGGAATTTTCGCCTGAATGATACTGACGGTGCTACAGCTAGAATGATGACTGCTAACGATGCTGTATCCGTTCGTCAAGGTTATCTGGAGGTATCTAATGTAGATGCTTCACAGTCGATGGTGGATATGATGGCTGCGTTAAGAGCGTATGAGGCAAATCAGAAGGTAATTCAATTTTATGATAAAAGCTTGGACAAGGCCGTTAATGAAGTAGGCCGTGTATAACAGGGGGTAAGTGATGAACAACTCCATGATTGGCGCAATGGTATCTATGGCCAGTGTGCAGCAGCGTTTGGATTTAATTGCCGATAATATTGCTAATATCAATACAGTGGGTTATAAGAGTAAACAGGGTTCCTTTGAAGATGTATTGGCTAATGTGCAGCAACAGCCTTCAACGTATCTCCAAAATGGACGGGCCATGCCGCTCGGCTATAATTTGGGCTACGGAGTTAAAACGGCCGCAATCATGAAAAATATGGAGCAAGGTCCACTCAAGGAGACGGGACTTCCTACGGATCTTGCGATTCAAGGTAATGCCATGTTTGAAGTTCAGGGAAATGGGCAAAAAGCTTGGACCCGTGACGGTAGCTTTCATTTTGTTCCTGATCCGAATGATAGTGCGACGATGATGTTGACCACTGCTGAAGGTTATTCCGTGCTGGATAACAATGATGTTCCTGTGACTGCTCCAGCGGGTTCCAAGGTGGCTATTAACTCGGATGGCGAATTGCTGATTCGTGCTAATGGAACTGGAGCTCCGACAGTTGGTCAGAGAATCAAGCTAATGGATGTACAGCGTCCAGAAGGACTGGAACAGCGGGATGATAACCTGTTCGTGTTGTTGAATGGTGTAACAGAGGCAAATGTATTCGGAGCAGCAGGTGTGGCAGGTGCTGTTCCAGCGGACGTATCTGTGCGTTCCGGTTATCTTGAGGAATCTAATGTGGATTTAGCGGGCGAAATGACGGATATGATGCAAGTTCAGCGGATGTATCAAATGGCGGCACGGGCATTAACTTCTAGTGATACGATGATGAACTTGGCCAACAATCTGAGGGCTTAAGGATTTGGTGATGAAAGAAGAACAATCTGATTCCCGTCCGGTGCCTGAAAAGACGAAGTCCCGCTGGCGTACTGCTCGTTATTTCATAGTTCCGTTGCTGTTCTTGTTATCGCTGTTAGGCGGCTTAATTGCAGGATATGTAATTGTAGGTAAGCAAGGGTTGTCAGGCGTATTCGAATGGAAAACCTGGCAGCATGTCATTGATCTTATATTTGCGCCTTAGTTTACTTTAAAAGAGTGGGGTGGCGGGAAAAGACCGCTCCGCGTGCAGATTGTTCCTCCGATTGCTGTTATCCCCAGATTCCTTTTGGTTTTAAAACATTGGAGGTTTGAAACCGGGGATAAAGGCAAACGCTGCGCTTCTTCAGAACAATTCTGCCCGCTCCGCTGGCTACCCGCTATCAGGGCCACTTTTATTAAAATAAACTGCCCGCAATTTGTGTGGGGAGTATATAACAAAACCCTGTGCCAGTGGCGCAGGGTTTTGTTATGCCTAAATCGTGCTTCAATGCAGCACGTCTTTTGGAACGCCAATGTAGGCTATCATAGAGGCCTTCGGTTGTTTCACTGCCCCTCACGGCAAGCGAGTATTATTGAAGCGAGGCTTTCCTTTTGAGCTAAAGGTAACTCGGCGGAGGGGTTTATTTGAATCTGGAGAAGCGATAGCGTTCGCCTTTGCCCCTAAGTTTTAACCTTGCAGGTTTTATAAAATGAAAAAATTTAGGGGCAACAGCGATCGGAAGATCAAATAAATCGTGCAGCCCCTCCCCCTTTGCTCAAAGGAAACTTCGCTTCACTCCATAATAGGAGCACCCAATATGGTACTTCCGCGTAATTTTCTTTTTGCATCTGATAACTGTATAATGATGGGGAAGTTTATAACACTGCGGGGTAAAACCAAGCACGGGCAAAAGGGCTTCTTCGCGCCTCAGGTTGCATAACCGGCGGAAAAAGCCCCTTATCTCAACCTCCACTTCTGCAGTAGGTGAAGGATATCTAACATTGTTACCGCTAAGAGCTGTTTTTATGCAGCGCAGGCGGGGTAATATTATGCTTGCAGTAACTCATGACTGATACAGAGTCAAAACTGCAAGCGAGAGGAGTTATTAAGGTAAATGGACAAATTGCAATTGGATGTTAATCAAATTCAAGAGATTATCCCACATCGAGCGCCATTTTTATTGGTGGATCGTATTATTGAGCTGGAGGAAGGGAAAAGAGCAGTAGGCATTAAAAATGTAACGATGAATGAGCCTCATTTCATTGGACATTTTCCGGGGTATCCCGTTATGCCTGGTGTGTTGATCACCGAAGCACTGGCTCAAGTAGGGGCTGTCGCATTACTGCACCTAGAGAGCAATCGTGGCAAAATCGGGTTCTTGGCAGGGTTGGATGGTTTCCGTTTCCGTGGACAGGTGGTTCCTGGGGATACGCTGACGCTTGAAGTGGAAATCACTCGTTCCAAAGGCGCATTTGGCAAAGGGAAAGCTACGGCTAAAGTAGGCGATACGGTAGTAGCTGAGGGCGAAATTATGTTTGCTTTATCTGACCCTCCCCAATAAATAAAGCTCTGCCGACATAAGCACGACGTCTGAACTGAGTGCATGTGTACATAGAAATCCTGTTTTGACAACCCAAAAATGGAGAGGGGAAATTCCGTATGACGCAGTTGAGTAAAAAAGCATTAGAAGGCATTGAGAGCTGGCTGCAAGACCCTTATATTGATGAAGAGACCAAACAGGAGTTGCGCGCATTGGAAGGCAACGAGCAGGAACTGGAGGATCGCTTTTACAAAGAGCTGGAATTTGGTACAGGCGGTCTGCGTGGAGTGATTGGGGCAGGAAGTAACCGGATGAACCGTTACGTCATTGGACGTGCGACTCAAGGGCTGGCTCGCTATATTTTAGAACAGCATGCTGGTAAAGAAGGCAAACCTTCGGTTGTCATTGCACATGATTCGCGTCATTTTTCACCGGAGTTTGCTCTGGATGCAGCTTTGGTGCTGGCAGGCAATGGTATCGTGGCTAAGTTGTTCCCTTCCTTGCGTCCAACGCCACAGCTTTCGTTTAGTGTACGTCATTTGGGAGCCAGTGGAGGGATTGTTGTGACAGCGAGTCACAATCCTCCTGAGTATAATGGATACAAGGTTTACAACGATGAAGGGGGTCAGCTTGTTCCTGATCAGGCTGAACAGGTAATTGGTTATATCCGTGAGGTTCCTTCTTTTGCCGATATTCGCAGTCTGACACGTGAAGAAGCAGAGGCACAGGGATTGTTGGTTTGGCTTGGAGAAGAGGAAGATGAAGCGTTTGTAGATACGGTAGCCAGTGTGAGTGTGAACCGTGAGCTGATTGCAGCCGGACCAGGCAAAAACTTCAAAGTTGTGTTTACACCTCTCCATGGTACTGGAAATGTACCGGTTCGTCGTGTACTGGAGAAAATCGGTTTTGAACAGGTGCATATTGTACCTGAGCAAGAGCTGCCAGATGCTGAATTTTCGACTGTTAAGTCGCCAAACCCGGAAGAACGTGATGCGTTTAAACTGGCAATCGCGCTGGGTGAGAAAATTGGTGCGGATCTGTTGATCGGAACAGACCCTGATGCTGACCGTATGGGTGCAGTTGTGAAAAACCGTGATGGCGAATATGTGGTATTGTCCGGTAATCAGTCTGGCGCGATCATGGTTTACTACTTGTTGAATCAGCTGAAAGAAACAGGCAAGCTTCCGAATAACGGAGCGGTTATCAAAACCATCGTAACCAGCGAAATGGGTGCAGTCATTGCCGAACATTTTGGAGCAACTGTGTTTAACACGCTAACTGGCTTCAAGTATATTGGCGAGAAAATGAACCAGTTTGACGAAACTGGCGAGTACACCTACCTGTTTGGCTATGAAGAGAGCTATGGTTATTTGGCAGGGAATTATGCTCGCGATAAGGATGCTGTCTTGGCGGCTATGCTGATCGCTGAAGCTGCTGCTTATTACAGCACACAAGGTAAGACGCTCTATGATGTTTTACAAGAGCTGTACGAGCAGTTTGGCTACTTCCTTGAGAAGCTGGAGTCTCGTACCCTTAAGGGTAAGGATGGAGTGGCACAAATTCAGGGAAAAATGACCGATTGGCGTAGCAATGCTCCTCAAGAGATTGCAGGCGTGAAGGTAGACAAGGTACTGGACTACTCACAAGGTCTGGACGGACTTCCACAGGAAAATGTACTCAAATTTTTACTGGAGGACGGTTCGTGGTTTTGCCTGCGCCCTTCGGGAACGGAGCCAAAAATCAAAATATACTTTGCGGTACGCGGTTCATCGCTGTCAGACGCGGAGCAAAGAATCAGCCACCTGGTCGATGCTGTTATGGCTCGCGTAGACGCTTGAGAAAAATCCCTTTATAATAGAATAGGTTAAGGTAATTGGATAAGATATAGTAATCGGTGACCTCTCACGGCAAAGGGCAGTACGCCGTGGAGGTCATTTCTGTATTGCAGAATAACCTGGAAGAGGCTTTGGGAAAATAGGCTTATTCCGGCAACGGAGGATTTTGCAAAATTCAATGAGTGACCTACCAAAAGGTTGAGTACGGCAAGGTGGGCAGCATTGAATTTTGCAAAATCCCGAATATTAAGGAGGTTCTTTGGTGTATCAGAAATGGCAGTATTGGAATACGGCTTCTCGAAAATGGTTATGGATTTTGGTGGCTGTCGGCTTGCTGGCTTCCATTCCGGTCATCGCCGATCGTGTGAAGACAGAATCCTCGAGTAAAAAAGTAGAGATTGTATTCGATTATCGGGATTTGACGGAGGCAGCCTCGTATCAGGCTCACCCGCAGGACTATCTGAATGAGCAACTGGACCGCTTACAGCAAGCGGGTGTAAACAGCATGGCGATGTATGAAAGTACGTTGGATGATTTCCGTAAAGCGGGTCGCGTCGTAACCTATACGACTCAGAACGTTGCCGATATGGAAAAACGGCTTTCACCTGCAAATGAGAATTTTACGTATATTGTTTTCGCTGATAAAGAAAATGCCGAGGCATTAAAGCCGTTAATTTTACGTACTTTTACAAGCCTGGACATCAATGTAAAACCTTGGACTTATCAGGGGCAGGAAGGCTTAGTTGTGGAAACATCCCCAGAGGATGCGTATCTCAAGCCCATGCAGCCTGATCCGATTGCGATGAAGCAGCTTCGAAGCAAAGGATTTTTTATTGTTCCACGGATGAGCGACAGTCTTCCTTACAACCAGGAGTTGACGGAAGAGATGCTTGCTTCCTTTCAGCAGAATGGTGTAAAACGCATATTGTTTGAAGGTGATTCAGTCAAAGGCTTCACCGATAACGAGAAAGAGCATAGCTTAGCGGCATTTGCTAAATTGCTGAACAAATACGATATTGGCCTAGCTGCTATCGAAAACTTAAAAAAACCGCAAGCAGGCTTCAATAAGCTCGCTTACGATATCCACTATAACGTTGTGCGTTTATACTCATTGAGCGATAAAGATTCAACGCTCGATGTGGAAACGTTGGCCGATCGATTTGCACTGGCCACCAAGGACCGTAATATTCGCATGTTGTATCTGAATACCGCGCCTAGCCGTAGTATTGCTGAAGCCAAGGTGAAGGATTCGGTAGATAACCTGATCCATAGCCTGGACAAGCCGGGTAACGCTGTACAACGGATGGAGAAAAAGGGGTTTGAACTCGGACAGGCTGAACCATTCCAAGTAGTCGATTCGTCCATTCAGCGCTATCTGAAAATGATTGTCGTACTGGGTGCACTGGCATTCTTCTCCATTATGGTGTCCTATTTCGTCCCAGCATTGACTTTGCTGGCATTTGCACTCGGTTTGGTAGGTTCAGCAGGACTTTATGTTTTGAACTCCAGCTTGATGGAGCAAGGTCTAGCCCTACTCGCGGCGATTAGCGGACCTACGGTTGCAATGATCATCGCCGTGCGTACGATTAGAATTAAACGTGAACAGGGGGCTGAACTTTCTGTAGGTCAGCGTTTGATTCAAACGCTTATACTGTACGTACAGACAGCGATTTTGTCGCTGGCTGCAGTGCCTTTTGTTATTGCTCTGTTGAATAGTATTGCTTACAGCCTTGTGCTGAACCAATTTAGAGGTGTAAGCCTGCTTCACATTCTGCCGATCTTCTTAGCAGCGATATATATTTTCTTTTATCGTGGTGTTTCTATACGAGAGGAAATTTCCAAGTTGCTACGTACGCCGATTACTGTATTGTGGGTTATCGCACTGGCTATTATCGCAGCCGCAGGTTATTACTATTTGACTCGTACCGGAAATGCGGGTACGGTGTCGAACACGGAGCTGGTTTTCCGGAACTTCCTTGAAAATGCGTTTGGTGTACGTCCGCGCAATAAGGAATTTTTGATGGCTCACCCACTGTTTATTGCAGGGGCGTTCCTGGCTTTGAAATATCGCAAAGCAATCTATTTGCTGATTATAGCTGCTATTGGTCAAGCCTCTATGGTGGATACCTTTGCTCACATTCACTCTCCAGCGGCACTGTCGCTTAGTCGCGGGCTGTTAGGATTGGGCTTCGGTCTGGTGCTGGGAATCATCGCAATTGTCGTGTGGCAAGTGCTGGAAGGGTGTTGGAAGAAATGGTCACCACAGCTCAAACGATAATCATCTCAGGTTATTACGGCTTTCACAATAGTGGAGATGAGGCGGTGCTCAAGTCGATTTTGACAGCTTTAGAGGAGGAAAGTCGTCAGGCGGGGATTACAATCAAGCCTGTTGTTCTGTCTTCTGACCCCGCCTGGACACAGAAAATGTACGGAGTAGAAGCTGTACCGCGGATGAGTCTGGGGGAAGTTCGTAGAGCGATTAAAAACAGCGATGGGCTAATAAGTGGCGGCGGGAGTTTGCTCCAGGATGCAACAAGCCCTAAAAGTATTCCGTATTATCTGGCGATTCTGAAACTGGCCCAATGGGCTGGAAGGCCGACGTTTGTATATGCTCAGGGCATTGGTCCGGTACAACGGAAGATATTTTATCCTATGATCCGTTCTGTGTTTCAGCGCTGTGAATATGTTTCTGTAAGAGATGAGCAGTCTGCCGCACTGCTGGGCACTATGAAACTGAAGCACCCGGTTGTCGAAGTTGTTCCTGATCCGGTAATGGGGCTTCCATTGCCCCCGGGTTCCGAGCTGCATAAAGCAGCATTTGAGACTGATAAGGATAAACTTCCGATCGTTGGCGTATCTGTACGTTACTGGGATAAGGAACGTCGCGATTTAACGGCTATTGCGGACGGCTTAAAAAAATTAGCTGCTGAGCGCCGTGTACACTTACGCTTTTTACCTTTCCATCTGCCTGATGACGAGCAGGCTTCAAGGATGGTAATGGATTTGTTGGGGGATATTAGGGGGACGGGGAGCCTTGTCAGCATGTGTGATCAAGTCACCGATCCTCAACAGATGCTTTTGGAAGTCAGCCGTTGCAGTTTGATGATCGGGATGCGATTACACAGCTTGATCTATGCAGCATCCCACCAGGTGCCTCCGTTGGGGATATCCTACGATCCTAAAATTGACCATTTCCTCAGCCGTGTCGGTAGCCAGCCTGTAGGCACTACAGAGGCACTGGATGGACAAAAACTGGCTAATGAGTCTATGCGGTTGCTAGATCAGCGAAGTCAATGGATCGAGAGCCAGGGAGCGGACATTGCTTTGTTAAAAAGTGAGGCTCGCTTACCGGCACAGCATATCGTTAATTACTTGTGTCGCAAAGGATGATGGATACAGTGACAGTTGATAAGGTTACGAATGTGCCTACCGTCCCGATTTTCGGTGTTCCGGTATCAAGGCTTAATATGAAAGATACATTAAATGTATTAATTCAAGCAGTGGAGTCTCGCCAGCCCCATCAAGTGATCACTGCCAATCCGATTATGGTAATGGCTGCATTGGAAGATCCAGTGTACATGAACGTGATGAAACAGGCAGAGTTGATTGTTCCGGATGGGACTGGCGTGGTCTGGGCTGCAAACTATGTAGGACATCCTGTACCTGAGCGGGTAGCGGGCTTTGACTTGTTACATGAATTACTTGCAGCAGGAGAAAACTATCATTGGAAGGTTTATTTACTGGGATCAACATCTGAGGTGATTCAAGCGACCGCAAAGCGGGTACATGAGCTTTATCCCGCAATTACGGTTTGTGGCAAGCGTGATGGTTTTTTTGGACCTAAAGAGGATGAAGCCGTGATTGCAGCCATTCGTGAAGCAAATCCTGATTTGTTGTTTGTAGCACGTGGAGCGGACACGCAGGAACCCTGGATTGGTAAATATAAGGAACAGCTGGGTGTACCGGTGATGATGGGGGTTGGCGGTAGCTTCGATGTTATATCAGGCAGAACTAAACGCGCACCTAAATTGTTTCAAAAGCTACGGGCTGAATGGTTATATAGACTCCTCAAAGAGCCAAGCCGTTACAAAAGAATGCTTGCGCTGCCGAAATTCGCCGCGAAAGTGATGCGCGAAAAAGAAAACGTCACAAAAGTGTGATAAATAGCTTGAATCTGCCTTCAAAACCCGCTAATTTGCCAGAATATGAAGCTTGGTATTTATTTTTGATCAGAGTATAATTCAATGCGGTTACATCTGAAAAGGGATTGCTTTAAAATTGGGGGTCGAATGATCAAATGTTATTGATCTATATTATTGGGTTCATCATGGCACTGGGACTTGCGCTGTTACTGACACCGCTCGTCAAGAAATTCGCTGTGAAGGTTGGAGCCGTCGATGTACCGAATGCCCGAAAAGTACATACCCGAATTATGCCGCGTCTTGGCGGACTGGGGATTTTCTTGGCATTTCTGTTGTCCTTATTGGCGGTGTTACCTTTTGTGCCTGACGGAATGCTGTCCTCTCGGGATATTAACTTTATCGCAGCCTTTCTGATTGGCGGTACGCTGATTACACTGATTGGTGCTCTCGATGATCGTTTTGATCTCAATGCAAAATTGAAATTTTTGGCTCAAATTGCCGTTGCGTGTATGGTCGTGTTTGCTTTTGATATTCGTGTAGATTTTGTAAATGTACCTTTTCAGGATGCATACTCATCTTTGGAAAGCTGGATTTCCATTCCGCTTACGATTTTCTGGATCGTAGGTGTAACGAATGCTATCAATTTGATTGACGGTCTGGATGGACTGGCTGCAGGTGTCTCAGGAATTGCGATTGGAACTATTTTTGTGATGTCGGTACTGATGGGCAATTACATGGTAGCTATGCTTTGTCTTGTGCTGCTGGGCAGTATTATCGGATTCTTATTTTTTAACTTTCATCCTGCAAAGATATTCATGGGTGATACAGGGTCATTATTTTTAGGTTTCTGTCTGGCCATGCTATCCATGCTTGGTTTCAAGCAAATTGCTATCGTATCTTTTATTACGCCATTGATTATTATCGGTGTACCTTTGTCAGATACATTCTTCGCTATCATTCGTCGCAAGTTGCAGAAAAAACCGATTTTTTCTCCGGATAAAGGTCATTTGCATCACTGCTTACGCGAACTAGGTTTCAGTCACAGACAGACAGTGTTGATTATCTACGGTATTGCTGCATTTTTCGGTGTATTGGCCGTGATTCAATCGTCTGCTGCGCTTAATGAAGCGAACTGGGTCACCTTTGTCGTGATTTGTATTATGATGTTCTTCCTACAGATCGGTGCAGAGGTTATTGGTCTTGTTGGCAAAACCAAACGCCCAGTTATTAATACACTGATTCGGTTGCTGGCTAAGCCAGATTCCCAAACACGTTCGAAATTATAATTTCAATTTAAAAGTAAGCCTTCAAGCTTGGCGGTATACCGCGGGTTTGAAGGCCTTTTTGATGTTTGCTGTAAAAAAAACCCCTCCTTTTTTGAGAATTTACTAATTTTTTGTATGTTTACTACCGATAAAAAAAGTATTGAATGATTACGTACCCCAAGGTGCGACAGAATCAAAGGAGGACAATGATTTGAAACGATTGCTATCCATGTTGCTGACGGTTGGTCTCATCATTGGCTTGGTGCCGGCGGCCCTGGTAGGTACGGCTCATGCTGCGACGGGAACTTATTTTATTTTTCCGAGTGAAAAATATGATGTGGATTCGGCTAGAATGGTAAACACTGACCGAGTTACAGTTAACGGTACGATTAACGGAGTGAACGGAAGTACTATATCTTATAGTGTATTCCAACTCTCTAAAAATGGAACAAACCTTAACGTGGTTAATAAAAACGAGAGTCAAAAAGGCGGAATTACGGTCAGTGGCTCTACGCTTAAAGTTACAGACATTAAACTGTTTCCTGGTTTGAACCGGATTACATTTCAAAGCAGCCAAAATTCGGCTGATATGAAGGACTCCATTTACATTGAGTATCAGGATGGGCCTAAGCTTTATGATCTATCTGCTACGCTGAATGGTGCAACCGAGCAGTTGCTAGAGAATCAGACAGCGGTGCTGACAGACGCACGCAATAGCGGTACGGATGATGTAAAAGTAGTCATTCAAGGTACGGCTCCTAATGCTGACAGTGTAACGCTCACGTCTGCAAAAAGCAGTAATACGTATAATGTATCCTCTTACACTGGCTATAAACTAACAGGTAGTGTTGTACTGAGTCCGGGTAAAAATATAGTGACTATTAAAGTGAATAACGGAACTCAGGCTCTTACAGTTACACGTGAAATTACGATTTATACGGGTAAACCGGAATTCTCTGATTTGACCTTGAACAAGGATGGGAATGTTTCTGCCGATCTGACCACTTCCCCTGACTTTACTGTATCGTCTACAAGTGGTGTGGTTTTAAAAGGTAACGTTTTGGTACCAGCTGGTGCGACCGATCCAGGAGTGGCCACAATCAATGCACGTTTTACCGATGTGAGTAACAATGGTAGTGCTGTGGGTAGTGCGACTGGGGTTGATGCCACAATTGATACTGCAAATATAGTTACATCAAATGGCTATAAAGTATATCCATTTCAGGTGACTGTACCTTCGGAAGCTGTACTTGATCATTTGACCAGGGCATCCCTGGGCATAACTTATACGGATAGCAGTACACCTCCAGCTCCATCGGCTGTCCAATTTACATTGCGCAGTAGCACTCAGCCGTATATTGATGATGTTAGCTATCTTCCTGATTTTAATACTCAATTGTTGAACAGAATTAATGGAAGCGGGTCTGATCAGGCAGCTGCTCTAGATGAAGCTATGAAATTAACAGGTAGCTCTATGAAGAACAAGACTACAGATGCTGCATCTGTACCTGTAGGTATGGAGTTCATCGTTGTTAATGGCGCACCTTCTTCAATTAATGAGCTTTCCGGAGTATCGGTTCATACCGTAGGGTCTCCTCAAGATGTAATTCGTACAATCAATGGTAAGTCAACGCAAGTGAAGAAAGTTGTTGCTTATGTAGATTCTTTGCCTAAAGAAGGACAAAATGTACTGAATTTTTATCTGAATGGTGACTCGACCAAGTTAATTAAAGCAACGGTGAATCTGTTGCAGGGTCCGTTCATGAAATACGATACGATTTATGATGGGCAACAAATTCCGTTGAATACATCCAGCTCAAACTTGAATACCTATAAATTGACTCAACTGGGCTACTTTAAAGGTAAATTGCTTGATGTGAGCAACGCAGCAGATATTCATTACACTGGAAGTAACCGAAATGTATTCCTGTATGTTAATAATGTATTGGTTGATCTGGATGGTTCAGGAGCGGACTTCAAGCTTGCTGCTTCCTCAGAGACAGCCGCAGCCAATGCCTTGGCGAACGGGAATAATGAAATCAAGTTTGTATACAAGCCAGGTATTGAGTATAGCAATACGGTAAAAGTAAACTTTACACAGACGAATATTCCAGTAATTCCTGTTCCGAATACACAAGGAATCATCCCTTTTACACCAGTTAGTGGCTTGAGCAATACGCCGAAATATAACGAAGTTGCTCCGAAATCAAAAGATGCTAATTTCACCAAAGTAGATGACACTAACTACAATACATCTTTGAAAAATATCAATGTATTTGGTACTTTCAGTATTGCTGATTTGGGTAAAGCAGATCAGGTAAATGGTTCGTTAAGTGATATTGCTAATAAAGATCAATATATTTTGGAGATTAAGGGATCGGATGACAGCGAAGTCAACTGGACGCTGAGTAACGAGTTTTTCTCAGCAGAAGATGCTAAGACAACATACAATTCCGGTTCTACCACAGATAAATTTACAAATAAAGATTTAAAAGACCTGCTTGTGTACTACCATCCGGACAAAAAGTATTTCAGCTTTGTGTTGAAAAACCAAACTATTTCGCAAGATGGAACACCAGTAGCTTATAACATTACCTTGTACAATAGCGGCAAGAGCGGACCATTTGCTACTTTCCGATTGCAAGTATCAGGTCAATCCACATCTTTTGATATTTTGCGTCCGCTCCCTGAAAAGAGAATCGTGAATCAAAACTTTGTGCAAGTTGTTGTAAACGCAGGTAATGCAGATAGTGTTACGGTAGGTAAAGAAACAGCAGTTCAAGAGGGATTCGACTCTGATTATGATGGTACCATTGATTATCCATCTACTTACAAAGCCATCGTTACAGGTCTAAAAGCCAACAAAGATAATAAAATTGACGTAGTGGTTACTGTAGGCAAGGAAAAACTGAAACAGACCATTACTGTTAAATATGTGCCTACTAATATTCCTGGTGAGCAGTACATGGAAGCGATGAAAACATCGCACAAAGTGTTCGATGGCAATCTTACACTTGCTTTTGCAAAGGGAACGAGTCTGATTCGTCGGGATTACGATCAACCGCAACAGTTCAAAAACCAGGTTTTCTCTGGTCACACTTTGTATTTTGCAATAGCAAATAGCGAAGATGGTGTGGTCGATCGTCATGAATTTGAAACCGAAAAAGCATTGTCGGATATGCAGAGCTTGATTGCAGATGGAAGTAGATACTTCAACAGAGAATTCCCAAATCGTTTTACCAAGTCAAGTCCAGTATTCTGGATTGACCCAGGTACAGCAGATGACATTAAAACAGATGATTACGATCCGGTAACTTACGGTGCCGATCCTTATCAATTGGCTAACAAGTCGCAAAATGACAGTAGCAAGATTAAAAACTTCTACTGGCGTGATCCTTCTAATGAATTAGTACCATCCAAGCGTGCAACATTAACTTTGACGTATGATAACAGTATCGCTCAGGATGCAGGGAAACAAATGACGGTGTTCTATTTTGATTCTGACCTTAAAGATTGGCAGAACATTGGTGGTGTGGTGGATCCGAAGAAACATACCATTAAGGTACCGTTTGATCGTTTCGGTTACTATGTAGTTGCTAAAGTTGGAGAAACGTATAGTGATGTCATTAAGCATAAATACGCCAGAGATTACATCGAAGCCATCTTGGCTAAAGGTGTTATGAATCCAATGGATCCAATTAATAGCTTTGGACCAGACAGCTACATTAAAAGAGGCGAATTTACGTCTATGATCGTCAAAGGTCTGCAAATTCCACTTAATTTCAGCGGAGCGAAGCATTTTGACGACGTGTCTATTCCAAATACGATATCAGCAGATGCGCTCTATGATTATCGTTATATTGAAACAGCTGCACGCGCCGGTATTGTCAAAGGTTCGCAACCAAGAATCTTTATGCCGGAAGATGTAATCACACGCCAAGATGCAGCAGTCATTATTGCCAAGGCATTGAATTTGAAGCTGGAAACAGATCATGACAAGATCATGAAGAACCTGTCTAAGACCTTTAAAGATGCGGAAAAAATTGATTACTATGCGCAAGCATCTATATTGGCTATCGCCAAGAAGGGCTTTATAACAGGGTCACCTGTGGATGCAAGTGATCTGAAAAAAGGATATATGTTTAATCCTACTTCCTTGACCTTGCGCGGAGATGCAGCGATTATTGTAGCTAAAGTTATGGCTGATAAAAAGTTGCTTCCTAAAATCTAATCAACAAAACACCTGAAATTATTAAACATCCCTCCATGCGAAATGGTAATTCCCTTTCATATACATGAGAGGGATGTTTTTTATAAATCAGCTATTTGACTGGGATTAAGGGCCTATGCCATAATATCAATGAGGTAAAAACTTTGGATTGCCTTACAACGTTTTTGGTTTCGGGTTTTGCTTAAACGTCTGTAATTAACTGCTTTTTTTTTAGCTTTTATCTCAAAATGTGTTTATTATTTTTTTATATGTTTTTTTTGCACATTTATCTGAAACTTTACGCCTATTTCATCGTAGTAGAGGATGTGTGTGCTTAAATATTACATAGAGAAGTGAGTGGGGAGTGATGAGATGTCTCAGTTTTCAATACGCCGTCCTGTAACAGTATTTATGTTAATTATTGCTTTGTTAATCGGGGGCGGTATTTTTGCGTTAAGACTTCCTGTAGAGCAAATGCCGGATATGAAGCTGCCATTCGCTGCAGTGGTGACCAGTATTCCAAATGCAACGCCTACAGAAGTTGAGGAATTGGTTACTAAACCTATTGAGAAAAGTCTGGCTTCTATTGAGAACGTGGATAAAATCATGTCCGAGTCTTCAGAAGGAACATCTATGGTCATGATTCAATTTAACTGGGGAGTAGATATCAATCAAGCAACCCTCGACATGCGAGATAAAGTTGATGGGGTTAAAGGGTCTCTTCCCAAGGCGGCTAATTCGCCGCGTGTCCTTAAGGTGGATCTCAACGCAACGCCGGTTATTACGCTCTCTCTTACAGGAGACCAGGATATTAACAAGTTGAAGCCTATTGCTGAAGATATTATTGAGCCGCGGCTTGAAAGAATTGCGGGAGTAGCTGCAGCCAACATGTCAGGTGGGCAAGCTCGGCTTGTGAAGATTACCGTAGATCAAGCCAAACTTCAAAGCTATGGCATTACGCTAGATCAAATCAGCCAAGCGCTATCGTCTAATAACGTAGCGGGTTCTGCTGGTTCGGTGTACCGAGGCAATACAGAAATCCAACTTCGGGTTCAAGGTGAATACAAAGCTGTTTCAGAAATGGGTGAAACTCCAATTCCAGTAGGGAAGGGAAGCATTAAGCTAAAGGACATCGCGAAAGTTGAAGATTCCTTGGATGATGTTACAACCATTTCTACCTATAACGGAAAGCCAAGTATCAATATTTCTGTTACTAAAGCTACAGGGGGGAATACCCTTTCAATCGCCGATTCTGTAAAGGATAGTTTAGATTCGATACGGAAGGAATTGCCTCCGGGAACTCAATTGGAGATGGTAACAGATGCATCCAAACCCATTAGCGACTCCGTACACTCATTAGTAGAGCATGCTATATTGGGACTTATTATCGCAGCTATTGTCTTGCTGTTATTTTTGAATAGTATACGTTCTACCATTATTGCTACTATCGTTATTCCAATTTCCTTCGTAGCTACGTTTATGATGATGTATTTCACCGGACAAACCATTAATATTATTTCACTGAGCGGTTTGCTTCTGGGGTTAGGATCCTTTGTCGATTTTGCGGTTGTTATTATTGAGAATATTTTTAGACAGCGACATGAAGGGAAAAGCATGCTACAAGGGGCTATTGATGGCTCCAAGCAGGTGGGTAATGCCGTTATGGCATCTGCACTTGCGCAGATCGTAGTATTTTTACCAGTTGTTTTTGTTGACGGAATTGCGGGAGTTCTATTTAAACCGTTGGCGTTAACAGTTATTTTCTCTCACATTGCAGCCTTGCTTGTATCCCTTATGATTGTGCCGATGCTGGGCTCACGTTGGCTACCTACCGTGCCAGATGAATCCATCTATTCTTCAGGTACTTATAAGGGTGTTAACCCTATTGTGTGGTTTAATATTGGCTTCGAGAAATTTAAGAGTGGGTATCGCCGTATACTGAAGTGGGGAATTAACCATAGAAAATCTGTGTTAATTATTACTTTATTAATGTTTGTGGCAGCTGGGGCTCTAGTTCCTTTCGTTAAGGCTGAATTTATCCCAGCATCCGATACTGGGGAATTCACAATTAACGTGAAACTTCCTAATGGAACGGTTTTGGAAGAAACGGAAAAGGTTGTTCAAGATATAGAAAAAGAAATTTTGAAAGTTCCGGATCTAGATAAAATGACAGTGACTGTTGGTTCTGGTGGCAATTCTGGTTATTCAGGGGCGGCTCCAACCAACTCAGCAGATCTAAGTGTAACACTGAAGGATGGACATCAGGCAACAGATGTTATAGTTGATGGCCTTCGTAAAAAATTTGATAGCATTCCGGATGCAGAGATTACAATGGCGTCTACAACAGGCCTTTCAAGCGGAGCGGCTGTTAATATTAACTTAAAAGGTGACGATATTGACGTCCTGAGAGAACTCTCGGACAATCTCGTTGCGGACGTAAAAAACATACCGGGTACGGTCAATGTGAAAAGTACCTTGAGTGCTGTTCGCGAAGAATATGAGATTACCGTTAATCGGGAACTTGCAAGTCGATATGGCTTATCAGCGACCCAAATCTTATCTGCAGTGAATACTTCTTTTAATGGATCAGTCGCCACAAGCTATCGTACAGGTGAAGATCAGATTGATGTGAAGATATCGTTGCCAGAGCAAAACCGCCATGATTTGTCAAATCTAAAAGCCTTACGGATCACCACTTCGCAAGGTATTGATGTACCTTTGTCTTCCGTAGTAAGTATTGATAAACGGACTGTACCCGATACTGTTACTCGTGAAGACCAAACGCGTCAAGTACAGATTACAGCTGATATTGATGGAACAGGGGATATTCTTACTATTAATCAAAAAATAGATGCTCTTTTGAAGAGTACTCACTTCCCAGAGGGCTACAGTGCAGATACGGGTGGTGGACAAAATGAACAAATGCTGGAGTCTTTTACGAACTTGGCGATAGCTATTTTGTTATCTGTCGTACTCATCTACATGGTTATGGCAGGACAGTTCGAATCGTTGCTCACACCGTTTGTTATTATGTTTTCCGTTCCACCTACGGTAATTGGTGTGCTTATCGGTTTAGCTGTAACCGGGGCGAGTCTCAGCGTTTCAGCTTTGACAGGTTACATCATGCTCGTCGGTTTGGTCGTCAACAATGCCATTGTTATGATTGACTTTATAATTCAGCTCCGAAAAGACGGCCAAGATCGGGATGAAGCTATTATTCATGGAGCGTCTGAGCGGTTGCGTCCGATTTTGATGACCACGCTGGCTACTGTACTAGCTTTGCTCCCGATGGCATTTGCTACAGGCAGTGGTAACGAGACACAAGCACCGATGGCTGTTGTTGTTGTATTCGGGTTATCCTTCGCAGCTGTTATTACATTGATTCTTATTCCGGTAGTCTACGTCATCATGGATAATATGATACAAAAACGTAAGAATCGGAAATTAAAAAGACAAGCGAAGAGAGAATTAAAAAAAGAAGCGAAACTACAAAAAAGTGTTCATATATAAGGTGAGGTGGAGAAACATAATGAATAAAAAAAGTGCTCTGATTGCTACAACTTTGCTTTTATCAGTTGCATTAGCAGGTTGCGGTGGGGGAGAGGCCCCTGCCGCAACGACTACGGCGCAGCAAGCCATTCCAGTTCAAATAGCAAAAGTGGCTAAAGGTAGTATTAACGATTCAACAGGTATTATTGGAAGCTTTGCTCCCAAAGAGACGGCTCAGGTGTCTCCGAAAATTAGTGGTAAGATTCAAAGTATTAATCTTACAGTGGGGCAAAAAGTAAGCAAAGGCGACACATTGTTTACTATAGACCAAAAGGACCTGCAGGACGCGATTAAGCAATCCCAGGAATCGTACCAGGTTGCCTTGGCTAATTTAAAGCAGGCTGAGTCTGGTGCAGCACAGTCGGTGCAGCAGGCAGAATCCAGCGTGGATCAAGCCAAAAGTGCGCTTGTCCAGCAAGACAACACCATCACCCAAGCTCAGACCAGTCTGGTTGATGCTCAGAGTTCCGTGCGTGATGCTCAAAATACGCTCAATCGCAACCAACAGTTGTTTAGTGCGGGCGCTCTATCTCAATCCGAGTTAGAGCAGTCTCAAATAGCGCATAGAAGAGCTTTGACTGCGGTGGAGAATGCACAGATAACACTTCACAATGCGCAAACGTCCAAGGAAAGTGCACAAACAACATATAGCAATGCTCAAAAATCATTACGTCTTGCACAACAGAAAACTGGCATTGACGTAGCTCGTGCTTCTGTCAATCAAGCTAAGTCCAGTTTAGACACAGCACGTAGTCAACTGGTGGATTCTGTAGTCAAAGCTCCGATTTCCGGCACGATATCGGTTGTAACAGGAACCCAGGGGCAAATGGTTAGTGCACAATCCGCGGTTGCTACAATAGCGAATACCAATCCTATTATTGCTAAAGTTAACGTTTCTGAATCTGAGCTTCTTAAGTTGCAGGTGGGTTCATCTGTGACTGTAGGTGTGGACTCCTTAGATAAGCGAATTGAGGCCAGAGTATCGGCCGTCAATCCGGTAATGGATAATGATCTCAAGGCATATCCTGTCGAGATTTCGGTTCCTAATGGTTCAGGTGAATTAAAATCAGGGATGGTTGTAACTGTATACATGAAATCAGAAGCTCCTAAAAACATTTTGGTATCGCAGGATGCCATTACGGAGCAGGCAGGGAAAAAGTATGCTTATGTAGTGGAAGGAACAGTGGCTAAGCGGGTAGAGGTGCAGACAGGTCAGGAAAGTGCCAAACAGATTGAGGTAACCAAGGGGCTTGCTGAAGGACAAAATGTTGTCGTTAAGGGCGTTAGTCTGCTTACGGATGGCGCGAAGATTAATGTAGTGAAGTAATTTGTCACGGTTATATTTACCGTAAATCACTGTTACTCCGTCATTCCTACTACTTTAAAGTGTATTAGAGTATTAGATTTCAAGGGAATCTATATACTTTATGTGCTTTATATATTCTATGGATAATTCTTAACGAATATACTCCATTAAAGACCGACTTAAATGTACGAAAATGACCCTTGTACATTTAAGGTTGATAAGGTAAAAGTTGTAGGATGACGGAGGAACAGGTTTAATAGTATAATTATGACTGTGGGGAGCGGAATACATAATCAAAAAAAATAAAATTTTTTTTGAAACAGACGCAACTTTTTGAACCCATGCTACGTCTAATTGGGTGAGTATGAAACAAAGGGGTACAAAAGCGTAAAGACAAAATTCGCTAAAAAAAATCTTTACTGCATTGTTATCACATTGTATAATACTGGAGTACGTCATAAATGGACGCTTTCTTTCAACTAGATTCCAAGCTTCTGTGATATTGTCACAGATATCATTTTATAAGGGTTCTCATAAAGCTCGGAAAGGAGGTGTAACGACTGATGAGTGACAAGATCCGACAAAAAGACAAAAATAATATTTCTGGTTATATTCAAGGAGGAGAAAAAAAGGTTATGACAAAGTTTAACAAAAAAATGATCAACGTGCTGGCAACAGCAACATTGGTTGCTGGTGTAGCAGCTCCAATCGCAGCATTGACTGCACCAACTGCAATCCATGCAGCTTCTAGCTATTCTGCTGTTAATACTCCTAGCATTGGTTCAAGCCAAACTACTAACACTACTCTGGGTAGAGTAAAAGTTAACGTAAGCCAAGCTTCTGTTGGCAAAAATGAATCTTTCACAGTTACATTGCCTAAAGGTTTTGAATTCGCTACTGCTCCTGGTGTTGTCCCTACTGCTATTGACTCTACTTATGGTTTGGGTGTTTACATTGATCCAGGCGATAACGATGATGATGCTGCAGCTCGTGCAGAAACTGGATACGTTAAGGGTGAAGGTTTGACTGTAGAGAAGCTCACTAATAACTCTGCAAGAGTGACTTTCAACTTTACTAACTCTAAAGATAGCGTTGATCTTTACCTGAACTTTGGTAAAATTAATGTTAACGGACCTAGCAATGGACCTGTAAAAGCTACTTTTGATGCAGCTTCTGCAAGTGGTTTCACTAGCGGTGAAGCAACAATTGCAAACGTAGTTTCTTCCGGTCAAGTATCTTTGTCTGCTGCTGATACAGTTTCCAGTGAAGAGAACTTTACTGCAACTTTGAAAGTTAAAGAAGAAACAGCTGGTTCTTTGGGTAATAGCAACATTAAGTTGAAATTGCCTAGTGGTTTCAAATGGGATTCCGCTCCTAAGAGCCCAGCCACTATTTTGTTTACTTCCAAGACAGACAAAGCAATTCAACCATCAGATGTAAACTACTCTACTGATGGCGATACGCTTACTTTGTCTCTGAAAAAAGTAAGTGATGCTCAAACATCTTTCCAATTGCCTGTAGGATTCTATGTTGATGATGAAAACAGTGCAAAAGAAGGCGATGTTACAGTTAGTATCTCTGGTAATGCAACAACTGATGTTAGCTCCCTCGTAGTTGGTAGCTATGGTCAAATCGGTGGTGGCGTTTCCGTTGCTACTCCATCAACAATTCTTGCTGGTCATGATGAGCAAAAAATTGGTGATGTTACAATTAAAGAAACTGTTGCTGGTTCTTTCGTAAAAGGACGTACTGTAACTTTGCGTCTGCCTGAAGGTGCTCGTTGGCAGTCAACTTTTGAAAGCAATAACCCAGGAAGCAACTTCTCTGGTTCTATGGAGAACACTAACGGTTTGGGTGGAGCAGAGGTTTCCTACACTGACTCTGACAAACGTACTTTGAAATTGACTTTCAACAATGCTAACAGCACAACTGATGCTGGTACTTTGAAACTGAAAAACGTTGAAGTTGCTACGCAACCAGGTTTCTCTGGCGATCTGAACGTTGATGTTGCTGGTAGCCAAGGTCTGAGCGGTACTGTTAAGGTTGCAACTGTGAAACAAGCTGTCACTCTGGCTGCTGCTTCCAAACCAACCCTGACAATCGGTCTGGGCGACCAACAAGTTGGCGATATCACAATCACTGAAGCTGCTAAAGAAGCTTTCGTTAAGAAAGACGGTAGCCGTGAAGTAATCTTGGAATTGCCAACAGGCGTACGTTTTGCTTCTACTCCAGAAGTAAAAGTTACAGCTGGTGACGTTAAAGTGAAGAGCGTATCTACTGATACTTACGGCGAAAGCAACAAAGGCCGTCTGAGCTTCTACATCGACAGCGAAAGTGCTACTCCAAGTACAATCACAATTTCAGCTCCTAAGCTGACTGTTGACCGTACTGTAGCTCAAGGCGATATCGTTGCTAAGCTGAAAGGTAGCGCAGTTTCTTACACTGCATACAAAGGCGCAACTGACAACACACAAAACTGGAAAGACAACAACACTGCAGCTGCTGAAGTAGCAATCGCAACTGTTGGAACTCCAGCTCCAGGTGCTACTAAAACTAAAGCTGTCTTCACACTGGGAAGCACTTCCTACACTGTGAACGGCGAAAGTAAAACTTCTGATGTAGCTGCTTATGCTGAAAACGGACGCACTTACTTGCCAGTACGTTATGCAGCTGAAGCTTTGGGTGTATCCCCACAAAACATCCTGTTTGACAAAGCAACTTCCACAGTTACCCTGATTAAAGGTGACCGCGTTGCTCAAATCAAACTGAACACAAACCTGTTGACTATTAACGGTTCTGTGGTTCGTATGGACGTTAAAGCTGTAACTAACAAAAACCGTACTGTACTGCCTATCTTCTGGGTGAGCAGAGCGTTGGATGCATCCATCAACTATGATGCAACTGCTAAAACAGTAACTGTTGAAAACAACAACTAATTTAAGAGCAACTCTTTTGAGTTAACTGAATTAGATGAGAAGAGGGTTCCTTTTGGAGCCCTTTTCTTTTATTAGTCTTATTGACAAAGGAGAGAAATTATGAAACGTTTTGGAGTGGCGGCACTTTCTACATTAGTTCTTTCTTCTGCATTTGCCAATTTTGCAGGAGCTCAACCAGGTGACATAAAGGTTATTATTAACGGTGTAACTCAGCAATATACCCAGTCCCCGGTTGTAAGTCAAAATACAACCTTGGTACCTCTGCGTGGTGTTTTTGAAAGCTTGGGTGCGAAAGTCGATTGGGACAGCAAAGCTAAAAAAGTAACAGCATCTAAAAATGACGATACGTTAACTTTAAATGTTGGTTCTAAACTTGCTTATAAAAATAGTAATCCTGTACAGCTCGATGCAGCAACTCAAATTCAAAAGGGTCAAGTACTCGTTCCTTTACGTTTTGTGAGCCAATCATTAGGCGCCAAAGTAAATTGGGATCAAAGTACACATACAATTACTATTTCAAACCAAGCAGATGGAAGTACAACTGGCGAAGTCAATAGCTTGTCCAGTAAGCCTTTCACAGCTCCTGTAACAAAGGTTACGTATGATACCTACTATAATGATTCGTTGGCCTATGATGATGCCGTTAAACTGGCTATAGCTGATAGTACTACAGTTAAAACAGCAGCAACGAATATCGATCAAGCAGGCAAAATCATGAAAGAAGCAGGCAAGAATATTGACTTTGTTCCAGCAGAAGCAGGTGATGAGGCTTCTGATAAAGCTTTCAAAGGCTATGCTCAAACGAATCTTAATTATGAGGCTGCTAAAAAAAACCTGGATATGACCAAAGAAGGTATTGAATATAATGTGAAAAGTCTTTACAATACGCTTCTTCAAAAGCAAAATGCCGTTAAGCTGGCTGCATTGAACATTGAAGATGCGGAGCGCAAGCTAAAAGTTGCACAAATTAAAAGAGACAATCAAATGTCGAGTGATTATGAAGTTACACAAGCAACCAATCAGGTGACTCAAAATCAAGCTGCTTTAGAAAAAGCAAAAAAAGATCTGGATAGTGCTTATGTGTCGTTGAACCAAGTGATTGGTTACAAACCGGAGCAACGTTATGAATTGAAGGATAAACCTGTATATTCTGAGTTCAAAGATAATGTTGAAACTAAAGTAAGCCAAGTACTTACCAGCAGCACGGCCATTTGGCTGAGTGAGCAAAAAGTGGATTTAGCTGAATTGAGCTTGAAGCTCTACAATTTTAGTACGCCAGGAAACACGCCTTACGAAGCTGAACAACTTAATGTTGAAAAAGCTCAGTATGCTACAGAAGGCACAAAGAGACAACTCGAAGAAGCAGTAAGAACAATTTATAATAACATCAAAGCATTAGAAAGCCAGTATTCACAGATTCAAGCTGGTTTGGTGAGTGCCAGAAGTGCGGCTGACATGGCTAAGAAGCAATTTGATGTTGGTTTGGCTACAGAGCTTCAGGTTTATGAAGCTAATTTGAAAGTGACTACTGCTGAGCAACAAGCCGAAGATATAGTTACAAATATTGATACATTGAAGTTGGCATTTGATAAGCCTTGGGCTATGCAGGGTTCTTCTGGAGCTAGCGCACAATAATTAAAACTTAACTATACTTGCTATAACCTGCTGTAGGAGGACTTCATGAAATCACGCTATAAAGTATCATTGGCTGCTGTTTTACTTGGAGGAGGAATTGTTGCTGGTTCCTTAATGAACAATTCAGTTAATGGTGCCTCCAGTTCTGGACAACCTGGTACAGCTGATGATCCAGTCGTAACTAAAAGCTATGTCGACCAAAAAATTGCTCAGGCAATTAAAGGTGAAGTACCAGCAAGTAACACAAGTAGTAAAACGACTAGTTCGAATGCTCCAGCAACAAACGCTACTTCTAACACAACGGCGTCAGGAGCCTCTAGTGCAGGAAAAGCTTCCACACCAGAGCAGACAGAGGCTTTAAAGGTTGTTGATGTAAAGCCTGGTCAAAAACTGATTGCCAAAGCAGGCTCGGAATTCATTTTACGTAATGGTTATGCTGTTGTGTATAGTATGGATGCCAGTGGTGCTATTGATATTACTTCTGGAACGGAAATTGTCCATAACCAGGCTGTCGAAAAAAATCATTTAGTATCCTTTCCTAGAGAAGGAAGAGGTATTCAAGTAAAAGAAGGTCAGAAGTTTGGTCTGGTCGTTATGGTACGAGGCGGTTATACTGTTCAGTAAACTGTTTTGTATATAATCTGCTTTCGATGGCTCTTTTTCTTAAATACTGTTTGGGATAGCAAATTGTTCTTGGCTAAGTTGAACCTAATCGCTGCACACTAACCCCATGAAAGACAATACGTTTAGTGGAGGGTGTATACGATGGCATCAAGAGGTCAAAGACGATTAATTCCTGAAAGCCGTGCCAGGTTAGATGATTTGAAGTATGAGATCGCTGCTGAGTTTGGGCTGCCTGTTTATAATCCCCAATATACACATATACAACCTAAGGCTGACAGTGAGTTTGCTTCAGAATTGGGACAGTTTGCAGGAGTCGAAAATGTAGCATGGCGCGATTTAACTTCAAGACAGAACGGTTCAGTTGGTGGTGAAATTACTAAGCGATTGATACAATCTGCTGAACTTAGCTTATCTGAATATGGTACATTGTAAATTGCAATAATTTTTTACAGTTTTTGATTATATAGTAGCGTATAAACTGGGGTTATTTACATGTGAATCGAAAATGGTTTGCATGTAAACTTACCTCAATTTCGAAAGTTGTAATTGGGTTGTATGAATTGACACCTTGTTTTAAATAGGATATCATGGCATTTGAGGCTTGTACGCAACCTTTTCCTACCGGAAAAGGTTCATTTTTTATTAATCAGGTGTAACAAGATATCTCCCGCCATTTGTTGGCTTGAAGGTATCTGAATAATACCATTGCCATGTCAGGATTTTTTTATAAATCCTCATGTATTTTAATTGTGGGAGGTTGAAATTCATGTCTGTAAAAGGCCGTCATTTGTTCACGTCCGAGTCTGTAACAGAAGGCCATCCGGATAAAATCTGTGATCAGATATCCGATGCTGTATTGGACGCCTTTCTGGCTAATGACCCTAATGCACGGGTAGCATGTGAAGTATCGGTAGCTACTGGTCTTGTTCTCGTCATTGGTGAAATCAGCTCCAAATCGGAATACGTGGATATTCCATCCATTGTACGTAATACGATTAAGGAAATTGGCTATACACGTGCGAAATACGGTTTCGACTATAATACTTGCGCTGTATTGACTTCTTTGAATGAACAGTCGCCGGACATTGCTCAGGGGGTTAATGCTGCCTTGGAAAGCCGTGATCCTGCTGAAGTAGATAAAGAAACGGATAACATTGGGGCTGGGGATCAAGGATTGATGTTTGGTTTTGCTACGAACGAGACACCTGAGTTGATGCCTTTGCCTATCGCTATGTCTCACCGTATTGCACGACGCTTGTCTGAAGTACGTAAGGATGGAACGCTGAATTACCTTCGTCCAGACGGTAAAACCCAAGTAACGGTAGAGTATGAAAATGGTAAACCTGTTCGTATTGATGCTATTGTGGTTTCTACGCAGCATGCAGAGGATACTACTTTGGAGCAAATTCAAGCAGACATCAAAGAAAAGGTTATTTTGCCAGTTGTCCCTGCCGAATTATTGGATGAGCAAACCAAGTATTACATTAATCCGACAGGACGCTTTGTTATCGGTGGCCCTCAAGGAGATGCAGGTCTGACAGGCCGTAAAATTATTGTGGATACGTATGGTGGTTATGCACGTCACGGCGGGGGAGCATTCTCCGGTAAAGATCCGACTAAAGTGGACCGTTCCGCTGCTTACGCTGCTCGTTATGTAGCGAAAAACCTCGTAGCAGCTGGATTGGCAGACAAAGTGGAAATTCAGCTTGCTTATGCCATCGGTGTAGCTACGCCTGTTTCGATTAACGTCGATACATACGGTACGGGTAAAGTAAGTGATGAGAAGCTGGTTGAATTGATCCGAAATAACTTTGATCTGCGCCCAACAGGCATTATCCGCATGTTGGATCTGCGTCGTCCAATTTATAAGCAAACTGCTGCCTACGGTCACTTTGGCCGTACAGATTTGGATGTACCATGGGAGAGCGTAGATAAAGCTGAAATTCTAAAAGAACAAGCGGGTTTGTAATTCCTCGTATGTTATCAAAATAAAAGCAATAACCCAAAAAGACTGTTTCATGCTTTGCATGAACAGTCTTTTTTTGATGTGTTTCGCTGTTAAGTATGAATTTGTTCCGATGTACCGAATGCTGAGTGACTACTCGGATATCGGTGCATGGTCCAATAAATTTTTAAGTAAACGACAAACCTTTTGCAGTTCCTTGTACTGCTCCAAATACGCAAAAAGGGCTTTCAGGAGGCCTTTTTGAGGGTTCGATTTCAGAGCCTCTTCCTTTAAATGAGCGTAGATTTGCTGACACTCCTGTTTCTCCTCTGAACTCCACGAAGACAGCAGTATACTGTCTTCCAAGGAGTGGAGAAGGCTGTTAATTTGACGACCTTGGTCAAAGGGATTACTTAGAGCACTTTCAGGTAACCAGCCTTGCTTGCTCCAGAACAAATGTGGAGCTGAATCAGCATTGTTCAGGCTGGTTGCCAAGGAACTGGATAAGAAGATGATAAACTGTGTTAGATGTTCAATCGTTTCATCATTCATCCGATCGGCAAAGAAGCGAATATATTCAAACACAATGCTTTTAAGTACAAAGGTCATATCCCATGCATGATCTTCAATGCTCGGTCCAAAAATATCAATCAGGCAGTCGCGAACCCATTTGTACAATTTATATTCATGATTTTCGAACGCGTAATTGAGTTGTTCATTCTGAAAAATAAGCATAGAAGGCTCAGGAAGATCCATCATAAGATACACTTTATTTTCAACGAGATTTTTCAAGTAAAGTACAATAAAACCGTGCAGTTTATCATGCTTAGAAAGATCAGGTTTACTGTAGAGAGCCCGGATGTCTTGTTCAATGTTATTTTCCAGAATGATACACATTTCTAGAGGGAGTTCTTCTTTTCCTTGAAAATATTTATAGAAGGATGCCTTCGCCATCCCACTTTCTTTGGCGATTTCTTCAACAGATGTTGAATAATAGCCTTTTCTGGAGAACAGCCGAATGGCCGCCTGTAAAATATCATTTTTTTTACTTTCCATACATACTTCCCCCTAGGGACCGACCAACTCAACAGCATGCGAATTCACTTCATACCTCACAAAGGTTGGTCACGTGTGATAACTGTGTGCTGCTGTTTTTTGAGTTGACGGCGCATCTTGTACTTGGCCATGATCATATACAAGGACGGTACGACAAACAAGGTTAACAAGGTCGAGAATAACAAACCGAAAATGACGGTAAACGCCAGTGGCTTAAAGAGCAGGCTTCCCAATAGTGCTAACGGAATCATACCTACAATAGCTGCCAAAGATGTCAATAAAATCGGTCTGAAGCGGGCAGTGGCCGCCTGTATTACGGCTTCCTTTAATTCCATTCCTTCATGTCGTGCATCCTCGATAAATTCAATTAACACAATCCCATTCCGCACAACAATGCCTGCGAGAGCAATAATTCCCATGATGCTCATAAAACCGATAGGCATACCGGTCAAGAAAATACCAATAATCCCGCCGGCTGCTGCCAGATACACGGTCGTCATAATAATAATAGGAATGGAGAGAGAATAAAATTGCATGGTAATCAAGAGTAAAATGAGCAAGACTACAACGATCGCCAGCTGTCCTAAGTCCTTGAATATGGTCGATTGGTCAGAGGTTTCCCCACCAACCTCCCATTTGTAGCCTTCTGGGAACTTCATTTGCGCCAGCTTACTTTCAACATCAACCATCGCTTCGCTTGCAGTTCGTCCGTTCAAGTCGGCTTCCACCGTAATCGTCCGCTCCATATTGTAATGCTTGATTTGCTGAATAGCAAATGACGGCTTAATCTGGACGAGCTGGTTTAATGGTATTTGCTTACCAGCTGCATTAACTACACTTAATTGTTGGAAAAGCTTACTTGGCTCCTCGTCACTGTGATTCAAATACATTTTAATATCTACCAGACTATTTCCAGCATCAAATTGGCTGACTTGGGCTCCTTCTTTTAATAGAAGCAGCGTGCGAGTCAAGTCTGTGTAACTTACCAGGTATTGATCCATCGCCTGTTTGTTGACCTCAAGCTCCAGTGCATATCGTTCAATTCCTATATCATCCACGATGCCTGTTGTGCCCTCTACTGTCGCGATCTGCTCCTTTGCTTTTTGGGCAAGGGTTTGCAGTTCATTCAGATCCTGACCTGAGATACGAATAGAAACGGGCTTACCCACTGGAATCCCGAGACGAGGAACATACATCGTAACTGTAACTCCAGGGTAGGATTTCTTAACATGTTGTTCCCATGCATCCACTGTCGTATTGAGATCGAATACGTTTTCTTTGCCGACGACAGCAATCTGCCCCACCGTTTCGTTATAACTAATATTTCCACCCGAACTATTAATGTCACTAAACAGTTGTGGGGCAGTCCCTCCAGCGCTGTAGACGACCTTGGAAGTTTCAGGTTGCTTTTTCACCCAGCCTGCAAGGTCTTTAACGACCTGGTCGGTTTCCGCAATTGAAGTGCCTACAGGCATTTTTACATTTAGTGCAACATGAGGATCTTCCGACTCAGGGAATAGTTCAACTGAAGTAAAGGGAACTAATCCATAGGCGGCTGTTCCAAGCATGAGTCCGACCATGGCTGTCAGCAAGGGACGCTGAATGACCTTAGGCATCAGTTTTTGTGAATAGAGCTTGTTTAAAGAATGAATCTGCTGGCCGAGCAAGCCTGCTGGTTTAGATTTACCCTGAGGGTGACGAGCCTGTCTGCGCTTCTCATACCATTCTCGAAAAATAGGAATGATGGTAAGCGACATGATCATAGAGGCAAGCATGGTCAGGGAGACAATAGCGGGAATGGGTCTAATAAAGGCCCCTACATTTCCAGGCAGAAACAACAATGGCGCGAAAGCTGAGATGGTGGCCAGAGTTGCAACCAAAATAGAAAGCATGACCTCTTTGGTACCTTTTACAGCTGCGACTGAGGGTGATTCTCCTAATTCCGTAAGTCTACGCTCAATATTATCATTTACAACTACGGCATCATCCACGAGTATGCCGAGTACAATGATCAGACCGACAACGGAAATCTGATTTAGAGTGATGCCGAACATAGGCAAAAAGATAATGGCAATCGAAACCGAAATAGGAATGGCCAGTGCAACAAATGCAGAGGTGAGCATATTCAGCCCCAACATACAAACGAGAATAACGGCCGCAATCGCAAGAATCGTTTCACGCTTTAAGTCGTCAAAGATATGGGTTACCTGATCCTTTTGTGCAAAAAGAGTTTGAAAGTGAACACCTGCGGGGAGTGTTTTCTCCAGCTCTTTGAGCTTGGTATTGACCCTTTCACTCATAGAAGGGATGTCTGTGCCTGTTTCTGCTCCAATACTTAGCGTAATGGCCGGTTTACCCTCTACATAGGCAAAGTATTCTGCATTAGGATGTGCCAGCTCCGTTGTGCCGACATCTCTTAAATAAACAGGATTACCTTCTTTGGTGCGTGTCAAAAGAACCTGATTCAATTCATCAGCTTTTTCGGTCTCGCGAACAATAAGTTGATAGGTACGTCCGTTGTATTCAATATTACCGGTAGGAACCCGATCAATTTGAGACTGGATCGCTTGAGCTACTTGTCCCCATGACAGCTGGTATTGCTGAAGCTTCTGGTTGTCAATATGGACACGTACTTCTTGATCAGGGAGACCATTGAATTTGACGCTAGATACGCCAGAAATGGTATTAAGCTGATCTTTCCAAATTGTTGTTAAATCATTTAGTTTATACAGTGGTGCGGAAGAGTCAGCTGTTAGGGCATAGGAGCCGATAAAAGAGCTGGTTAGCTTGTCATTTACAACAGGCACTTCAGCGCCTTGAGGAAGATCAGCTTGTGCATCCTGCACCTTTTTACGCATATTATCCCAAACCGTTTGAGGATCAACTCCGTTTTTGGATTCGATTAAAATAGAGGAGAATCCGTTACCAGAAGTCGAACTAATCGTTTTAACACCTTCTACTTCCTTAATGCGTTTCTCTAGCTCTTTGGTTACGGTTTGTTCTACTTTTTGTGGTGAAGCACCAGGGTAGACTGTTGTTAACATAGCATTCTGTATGGTGACATCCGGCATTTCCTGCTGTGGTAACTGGAAAAAGCCGAAGATTCCGACCAAAATCAGCATGACAAAAAACAGCAATGTAATTTTTCGTTTTTTTACAATGTACTCAATCATGGTCGTCCGCCTTCCTCCGACTGAATCGCATTTCCATCAAACAGGCTTTCTGCCCCTTTAACGACAATACGTTCACCTTCATGGAGTCCCGATACGATTTGTAACTGATTTTCTACAACCTGATTACCAAGCTCCACAGGAATTTTTACAGCTTTTCCTTGAACATCTTTGAAAATAAAAGGTTTGCTGCCCGTATTAATGACCGCTTCGGCAGGTACGAGAATCCCATTCTTGTCTGTCACCTGTTGAGCAGCTTTAATGACCTGGCCGGGTAACCAGTCTCGCTGTGGATTGTTTATAACAATTTCTACGTTAACCCTTCCTGTATCGGTGCTGGTTGAAGGATAGACGTTAGACACCGTACCTTGACGAGTTTCTTCATAGAGCGCCACTTCTACTTGTTGACCCTTTTTCCAATCCTTAATTTCACTGTCTGGTACAGGAAGCAGTACTTTGAGACGGTCGATGGAGCCTATGCGATAGACGGCTTGCCCTGACGCGACCAAATCACCTGTATTCACGATTTTGTCTAAGATTACACCGTTCACAGGAGAGATTAGACGTGTGCGTGAAAGTGCAAGTTCTGCCTGCCCCTTGGCAACAAGGGCTTTTTCGTAGTTGGCATGGGCTTGTTTTTGGGAAGCTGCAGCCTGTTCACTGGCCGCAAGGGCTTTGCTTTTACCTGCAAGCGCATCTTGAAAGGAAGCTTGGGCGGATTGATGATCTTCGGCTGTGGCTCCTTCCAGCAAAAGGGACAGGGATTCCTTGGCTTGTTCCAGGTCTTTCAGGGCTGCGGTAGCATTCAGGCGAGCATTTTCATTATCTGATGCGGTAGCAGCGCCTGCCTCAAACAGCTTCTGTGTACGCTCGCTATCCGTCTTGGCCTTGTTATAAGCGCTTTGTGCCTTATCTACAGTAGCTTGCGCTTGCTGTTTTTCCTGAGCGCGTGCGCCTTTATTGACCTTGTTAACATTCGCGCGAGCTCCTGTAATGCCGGCATCGGCGGATTGAATCGCGGAGGTAGCAGCCTGTAAATTAGCCTGTGCGTTATCAATACCAGCCTGTGCCTCCAAGATGGAGGCTGTCGCCTGTGCCACCTGAAGCTTGTAGTCAGCGTCATCCAGACTAGCAATAACGGCGCCCTTCTGTACAGCAGTACCGACAGTGAGATATGCACTGGCTACAGTGCCTCCATTTTGGAAAGCCAGTGTGTTCTCCTCATAAGCCTGAAGAGTGCCTGACAAGTTATAGGCAGTATGAAGTGGCGTGGACTTGACGATTGCGGTGCGCACAACGGTTGGTTGTGCAGATGAACCTAGAGCGGCATCTTTTTTTTCTGTAGAACATCCGGTCATTGCGATGCTCAGAGATAAAGTGAATATGATGATGACTCGTTGTTTATTCATGATTATCAATCCTTCCGAGTAGGGTCATAATTAGAGTTTTGAACCAATCAGTATTATTTGAACTTATTAGTTCAAATGTATTATAGTGCGCCAATATTGCATTCGTCAATTCACCGTTTTAGATTTTACGAATTAGTTGACGGGATTTTCGTAACTTTTGCCTATATAATAAGTCTATTAACATAAGAGGATTTTTTTGTTTATTGATAGAGTACACGTGCGGAACAAAACCGTTTGAATACATTGAAGATGGGAGCTATTATCCAAATGTTTTTAAGTAATAAGAAACAGAGTGAAGTGAAAGTGAATGGCAGAGGAATCGCTAAAAGATGGGCCGTGTTAACACTGGCAGGGGTATTATGGGTCGGTCCAGTTGCTGGAACTGGGGCTCTAATCCCCTTGAATGGTTGGATGTCTGCTCCAATTGCAAGTGCAGCCTCTGGTTCAACTGTCAAATTGGGCGAAGAGATCATTACTTCGGGTGCAACATTATTGAAATATCGTTTTAAAGGTTCCAAAGGAACAGCGCTAGCTGATATCATTCGAGTGGACTTGCAAAATCCGTACGTTAAGCTGGATGTCATGACGGGGAAGAATGGACAGTTTACGACCCGTCAGAGCACAGGTGGCATGGCAAAAGAGACCGGGGCGGTTGCTGGTGTAAACGGGGATTATTTTAATACCTCCAGCGAGGGAGCGCCGATCGGTGGACAAGTATCCAAGGGTGTGTTGATGTCTACTCCGTCTGATTTGACGGGTATGTATGCCTTTGCTGTAACCAAGGATGGTTCTCCGATGGTGGAGCAGTTTACTTTTGAAGGTACAGTGAAAGCTGGAGATGGGTCGTCCTTCTCTTTGGCGGGGATGAACAAGGCTTCGTATTCCCCTGAGACGAGTGGGGGCAACTATAGTCACTCTAATGCTATGTATATATATACATCTGCTTGGAAAGCAATTGAGCGCCCCAAAAACAGTTCGACAACGCCCACCGAGATATTGGTACAAAATGGTGTAGTTACACAAGTCTCCGACAATGCTACGTTGAATATGACCGTTCCGCAGGATGGCTATATTTTACGTACTCATGGTAAAGCTGCTGATTATGCCAAAGCGCATCTGACCGTGGGACAAACCGTAGAAACGAGCTATCATCTTCGTGTTAAATCGACAGGGAGTGAAGTAGATCCTTCTAACCTTCAAATGATGATTGGTGGACATACCATATTAGTAAATGACGGTCAGAAAACCTCTTTTTCTCGAAGCACAACAAGCATAGGCGGGACGCGTGCGCGTACAGCTCTGGGATATTCTCGTGACAAGCGTTACGCTTATGTCATAGCTGTTGAGAAGAATGGGAACAGCGTTGGTGTATCCCTGAGCGAGCTGCAAACGCTGATGAAGGATATTGGCGTCTGGAAGGGGATGAACCTTGACGGGGGCGGCTCTACCACCATGGTGACCCGTGATTTGGGAGATACGACAGCGGGGCTTACGTTCAATACAGAATATGGTACAGAGCAACGTAGTATTGTAAATGGAGTAGGGGTATATACCAATGCTCCTAAAGGAACGCTCAAAGGCTTCACCATCAAGGGCAATAAAACGCTGCTGATTGGACAGACCGGAAGCTATTCCTTCAAAGGGTATGACAACTACTACAATCCATTTGATACCTCGAAAGTACAAGTGACGTGGAAATCCAGCAATCCGGCTGTTGTATCAGTGAGCGGCGGCGTTGTAAAGGGAGCCAAACCAGGAACGGCTACTTTAACGGCATCCAGTGGCTCAGCCAGCGCTACAACCAAGGTCACGGTGCTTGGAGCAGATGAAATTTCATCACTTACCGCAGGCACTGGAACTGGCTCGCTTACCGCTGGAGCTAAAATCGCTGTACCGGTAACGGCAAAGACAAAAGATGGACAGAGTGTCAGCATTACGTCAGATGCGCTCAAATGGGAGTTCATCGGCTTTAAGGGAAGTGTCAAGGACAATCAGCTTACAGTAAATACGGTGGATGCAGGTGTGAAAACGGGCTATGCCATCGGTCGCTATGATGGTTTCAGCGCTGTCGTCTTCCTGTCTGCTGGCGGAGCAAGTACAAACAACTGGGAGAACTTCGAAAATGTTTCGTATCCGGTTGATTTTACTTCGAATGTGGAAGGTGTTACCGGCACAGCGGCTGTTGTACAAGGAGATGGCGACCATGCCAATTCCAAAGTGCTAGAGCTGAACTACGATATGACGAACGGCAGCGGTAAAATGTATGCTTACGCTCAATTGAACGGCACATCTGGGAAAACGCTTGAACAGGCGGCTACTTCCATCTCGATTGATGTCAGAGGGGATAAGAGTCTGAACTGGCTGCGTGCAGAGCTAGAGGATGCTCAAGGCAAAACAGCATATATTGATCTCGCTAAAGTGATCGACTGGAACGGCTGGAAAACCATTAATGCAGATATGAGCGGTTTGAATATTTCGTATCCTGCGAAGCTGAAGCGTCTTTATGTGGTCAATGTGGCAGAGGGTCAGGACGAGCGCGCTAAAACAGGCAAGGTTGCTTTTGATAATATTTCTTTTAATACACCGGGAACGGTCGGTACAGAAGGACTCAAAAAAGGAACAGCTCAAATGACGATCGGGCAAAAATCAATGACGGTGAACGGAACGCCGACCACGATTGATGCCGCTCCGATGACTCGCGATGGTTCAACGTATGTTCCGATCAAGTATGTACTGGACGCATTTGGTGGACAAGCCAAATGGAATGCGGGCGATCAGCGGATCACCATTATGCGCGGCGGTGTACTGATGGATTTGACCGTAGGGAAAAAAGAAGTTGTTCTGAACGGGAAGCGTCAAAGCACTGATGTTGCACCCGTTGTGCTAGGAAGTAGGACTTTAGTCCCATTAAGACTCGTGTCTGAGCAGTTAGGAATGACTGTAAAATGGGAACAGGAAACGAAGACCATCACCCTTCAGTCATGATATGGTATGATATATACTTGAAATGCTAGGATTGGAGTAGAACATTTGTGGACTTTCAAGCCGATATCATAGACCGAGTCATTAAAAATGCCATCCAGGTGATGGAGAACAGCAAATATCAGATGTTCGAAATATTGGACACGGCCCGGACCGAGCTGGTCACGTTAAATCAGGAGCTCCAGAGCGTCTTGAAGGAAACGGCAGAAACGATCGAAAAGGTGGACCAGCTGGAAATGAACTATCGGCGGTCCCGCATTCGTTTGACTGAGGTCAGCCGTGACTTCGTGCGCTATTCGGAAGAGGATATCAAGCAGGCTTATGAGAAGGCAACACAGCTTCAACTCGATGTGATGATTTTCCGTGAGAAGGAAATGTATCTCAAAGCCAGAAGAGATGATCTTCAAAAGCGGGCCAAAAGTGTCGAGGCTTCTGTCGAGCGCGCCGAAACCATCGGTTCGCAGATGGGGGTCGTGCTAGAATATTTGTCGGGCGAATTGGGACAAGTGACGCGGATCATCGAATCGGCCAAAAATCGGCAGTTTATTGGTCTGAAAATTATTTTAGCTCAGGAAGAGGAGCGCAAGCGCATATCCCGTGAAATTCACGATGGACCTGCGCAGCTCCTTGCGCATCTAGTGCTTAGGACGGAAATTGTGGAAAGAATGATCGCCAAGCAGGAATTTAAGATGGTTCAGGACGAAATAGTAGACTTGAAGAAACAGGTTCGCTCCAGTCTTGAGGAAATGCGAAAGGTCATTTTCAATTTGCGTCCTATGGCCCTGGATGACCTGGGACTTATTCCGACGCTCCGGAAATATGTGCAGGATTTTGAAGAAAAAACAAAGATTAGATCGCTTTTTGAAACAAGGGGCAAGGAACACCGTCTCTCTTCCGCGATGGAAGCAGCCATTTACCGTCTGATCCAGGAAGCTTTGACCAACGCTGCCAAGCATGCTTATCCTACCTATGTGCTTGTTGAGATTACCTATCAGGCGCAGCTTGTAAAAATCGTGGTGCAGGATAATGGTTTGGGCTTCAAGCCAGAGCTTTTTCAGCAAAAAAGCAAAGATCATGGGCATTTTGGTCTGATTGGTATGCGGGAAAGGGTTGAACTGCTCGAGGGGAGAATGGAGATCGAATCAGCTGAGAATCAAGGCACCAAGATAGTGATTCATATCCCAACCAACGTGGAAAAGGGAAAGGAGTAACAACATGGAAAATCAGGAAATTAGTAATGCACCCATTAAAGTTCTCTTAGCGGACGATCATCAGTTGTTCCGTGAAGGACTTAAACGTATTTTGAATATGGAGGACGACATTGAGGTCATCGGAGAATGTGGCGACGGCATTCAAGTGTTGGAATTCTGTAACGTAGAGAAACCGGATATTGTTCTGATGGACATTAATATGCCAATTGAAAATGGTGTAGAGGCAACTGAAAAACTGCGTGAGATGTTCCCGGATGTCAAAGTTATCATTTTATCCATTCATGATGATGAAAGCTATGTATTCGAGACGTTGCGCAAGGGAGCCAATGGTTATTTGTTAAAAGATATGGAGGCCGAGTCTCTCATTAATGCAATTCGTTCGGTTCATGAAGGATATGCGTTTATCCATCCGAAGGTAACGGGTAAACTCATTCAGCAGCTTCGCCGGATGACCTACTTGAACGAAACAGGGGCTATGGCTGAAGGTCATACGAAGGAAGCCGGCGTGAAGTTTGTCGCAGGTGAAAATAATCCATTGACCCGCCGTGAAGCTGAAGTGCTGCGTCTGATGGCTGAAGGTAAGAGCAACAAGATGATCGGTGAATATTTATTCATTAGTGAGAAAACGGTCAAAAACCATGTCAGCAGCATTCTGCAGAAAATGGAGGTTGATGACCGTACACAAGCAGTTATTAACTCAATCAAATATGGATGGGTTACGCTGTAAAGTGTAGTTTTTCTATGCATTAGACGATGCAGCTGCTAATAGATATGAATGCTGTACCGCCTTTCTTTTGGAGCGATATGTCCGCTCATACGGAAACCCAGTACATAACCGTGACACCTCTTCCTGTTATACGGCATATATTGTCGCTATAGGAGGAGGTGGAACCCTCGTGACGGCTCACTTGGTTTGGATATTGCTTATATATGGTGTGGGAGCCGCAGTCGTTCATCTTATGTATATACGACAGGCGGTTCAGGCTTATCACAATGGTGAAGATTCACGCGCAATATCTCCGGGTCATCGTGCGACTCGCTATATTGTGATTACGTCCAATGACGGAGATCGTGTGGAATGGGTGATGCGTTCGCTGAACATACTTGCCTGGCTACACCGGAGGCCGCTACATGTGACAGTACTGGATGATGAATCTATGGACGATACGCTACCGATTCTGACACGGTTAGTGCGCTATAGTCATATGGATGTTTCAGTCATTTCAAGTCGTTTTTCACCGGGGAATCCGGTCTTACCGAAGTCAGGCGGTGAAAAGCAGGTTGTTATTGATCTTAGAACGGTCAAGTCGTTGGCGGACGCCCCACTTGTTCCTTAGCGACAGGGGATTGTGGACATCGTGGTCAAAATCGGATATAAATGTTTATAAACAGTTGCATAGGCAAGACGACAGGGATTTCGTTGAGATCTACTTGATGTGAAGCACACTTCAGGCTATTAGCCATAGGAGTGTGCTTTTTTGCTGTTCTCTGGGGTGACAAGAACCGCAAAAATTATGAATGGGAGGAGAAGGGGAAGGTGAAAATTGCAGTATATGCAGTGAGTTATAAAGGGAATTGGACTCTCCGATTATCTGTGGATATTCGAGTAGATATGACATGGTGGATGAATCAAGATGAGGGGCAAGAGAATGTTGTCGAAAGATGGGTGTTATTAGGAGATGAGCTTCCCTTGTCCTGGGGAACAAAGCTGTGCGAAACATTTAAGGAATTAGCAGATATGGAGCGATGGGGAAAACGGCAGTGGTGGGCTTATATTCTCGCTCAGCTAAAAAGTGAGCTGGCTCCTGAGCCTTTCGATGGAGAACGGATTTTATCTAGAGGAGTAGAAAATATATGCATTTGGGATGGTGGACAAGGGTGGACTTCTCGCACAGAAAGTAGGAATGAGGGACGAGAAACAAACGGAGGTTTACGTTCTATTCAAAAAAGGAGCCTCGTCACGGGAATTGATGGATTGGAAAGGGAGTGTTTAACACGACAAGCGAATGAGCTGGTTAATTTGCTGTCAGGCCGCCAGTTACTCGTCCCGGAAGCCGAAGCGCTACTGGCAGAGGCAGCGCCAGGTTTGGAGCGTACTTGGCGATCCGCTGCACAGCTTGCATATCTGCAAGGCCGACTCAGCTTCTCTGCCGGCCTCGCTCCAGCACCACGCACGCGCTGGTCTGCCGCGCGTACGCATGGACTCCGCTGCAACCGTTGTGGCAGCGGGATAGTGCACCGCACGAGCTGTGCATCGTGCGGACGTAAGGCGTGCGCTTACTGCGAGACATGCCTCGCGCTGGGGCGCAGCCGTGAATGCTCGCTGCTGCTGCGCGGTGCAGCGAAACCCGCCCTGCCACACACAGCAGGCACAGCCCCGGCGAGGGAACTCGACCGCTGGGGGCTGAGCCCTGCACAGCGTGCCGCCGCGGAAGCGGCGTTGCGCTTTTTGGCCGCACCGCACGGCGAAGTGCGGGGACGTTTTCGCCCGGAAGGCGGTGGGCTCCGGGCGTTGTTCCGGCGCGACATGGTTGCGTGCCGGGGATCAGATGCTGCCTCTTCGCAGGGCAGCAACCTTGCCCACAGCAGGCAGTCTTCGCAGAAACCTGGCGAAGATGCAAGGTATAGCGCTGATCGGCAAGGGCACGGTACTACGGTAGAACGTTTTCTGCTCTGGGCTGTAACAGGCGCAGGCAAGACGGAAATGATGTTTCCGCTCTTGCAATATGTGTTGGACCATGGAGGAACGGCACTTGTGGCAACACCACGCCGTGATGTAGTACTGGAGTTAGCCCCTCGTTTGGCCATTGCTTTTCCCGATGTGAGTATGGTGACGCTCTATGGGGGAAGCGCAGAACGCTGGCAAAGGGGACAGCTTACACTGGCAACGACACATCAGCTATTGCGTTATCGTCAAGCCTTTGATTTGGTTGTGATTGACGAGATTGACGCGTTCCCTTATCACAATGATCCTATGCTTGCTTTTGCTGCACGAGCAGTATGTAAGCCAAAGGGCAAGTTTATCTATTTGTCTGCTACACCACCGCATGCTTTACAGAAAGAGGCTGCACGCGGTTTACTGCCACACGCCAAGGTTCCCGTTCGTTTTCATCGTCATCCCCTACCTGTCCCATTTCGCCTGGGGACTGCTTCAGTGCAACATTGGCTGCAAAAAGGTCGGCTTCCCGCATCCTTTATTCAACGCCTACGCGTATCCATACAACGTGGAGCACAGGTTTTCCTGTTTGTGACACGAATCTCACATATTCAGGGACTTGTGGAGCTGCTGATTAAACAATTGCCTGATGTAACTATTGCTGGAACCTCCTCACAGGATGAAGAAAGGACCGCTAAAGTGCGCTTATTTCGAGCTACTGAAATACGAGTTCTGGTCACAACGACTATTTTGGAGCGAGGGGTGACTGTTCCACGGAGTGATGTGTATGTGTTAGACGCGGACAGCAGTCTTTTTGATGAAGCCTCTCTTGTCCAAATGGCTGGTCGCGCGGGAAGGTCCAAGGATGATCCGTGTGGAGGTGTTATTTTTACATCGCCCCAATGGACTCGAGGCCAAAAGAGAGCGATTAGACAAATTAAACGAATGAATGCACTGGCTCGGAAAAAAGGATACCTGAAGGAGTTGAAGCACTAAATGTATTAAATAAAAAAAGTTTTTTTGGAAATGTGAAACCTGAAACAATGTCAGTACGTAAACTACCAAGAAAGGTGCATTCTGGTATGGGGATGATTCCAAGAACCCGTCTATTTTTGAATTGGTTATTCCAACGTCAGTCCCAAACATGTATCGCTTGCGGCACTTTCACAGGACGTTTTTCTGAATTCTCTGGGATATGTACTTCTTGTTCGCTTCAAATTCCTTGGGTTTACAACATTCGTTGTGTTCATTGCGGACGTCCGACGTTTTGCCCGGATTGCGTAAAATTTGACCGATTAGAACGTTACTTTGTATGCAATCGGAGTGCAACCAGCTATACGCCGATGATGAGAGAATGGATTGGACAGTTCAAATATCGCGGGAATGAAAAGTATGGTTCCTTGCTGGGTGAGATCATGAATCGAGCCTATCAGGCGATGAGGTGTGAGTTTGCAAGTCTTAAACATTCTCGTTTCAAGCGATCTTTGTGGAGTGTGGATGTAGTGACCTGTGTCCCAGTAAGTGAGAAAAGGCTGACAGAGCGAGGCTTCAATCAGGCTCGGATATTGGCAGAAGAGATCGCTAGGCGGAATAAGCTCCCCTTCCTATCATTACTTTCTCGTCCACAAGATACAGGCAAACAAAGCTTTAAATCAAAAAAGGAACGCATGAACACAATGAATAATGCGTTTTCTGTCGACCCCAACATGACAAATTTGATGAAGTCTTTTATTTTAAAAGCTGAATCTCAATGTGTTACGAAGGGTAAGCTTTTCGTTACCGTTTTGCTTGTAGATGATATTTATACAACGGGGAGCACATTGCAGGCGTGTGCACGTGTATTGAGAGAAAAGGCATTAGAGCAAGGAATACATTTGACTATTTTTTGCCTGACTTTAGCCAGATCATAAGTCCAATCTCCAGTATTTCTCATGATTATTTTGCTTGAAACTATGAAAAAAGGGTATAATCCCCTTAATGGAAGAATTAGATGATAGAGCAGAAGCCATTTAAACCATACAATCAGCAGGATTTGACAACGAGCTAGAGAGAGGTATATAATAAAAATATAGAGACAAACAAAAAGTAAGGAAGTGAGGGATGAAAACAGAATATTTCAATTTAGAGGTTGATTTTTTTGGAAAATAGGAGTACAATTTCTATCTGTTGATAGCTAACATGATTGGTAATAAGTGATTAGCTAATGACTAAAGAGCGGACATTGGGAGTGTCTCGCTCAGTAGTAAAGCAGTTAATTAAAATTTAAAGCTAAAAAGAGGAGAGAAAAAATCATGAAAAACGTAATGAAAAAAGTAGCAGTATCTAGCATGTTGGCAGTTAGTTTAGGTGCAGTATCTTTGTTGAGTCCACTTGCAACAGGTCAAGTAATGGCAAAATCGAACACAGAAAGCAACAGAGACCAAGCTGAAGAACAACTGATCATTCAACAACAAGAAGCAGCACAAAAAGCATTTGAAGCAAAACTTTTTGGAACTGAAACTACTGAAAATGCAGCAACTACAACACCAGCTCAACCAGCTACTGAGAACAACAATCAAGCAACAACCACAAAACCAGCAACGACTACAACTGAAACACCAGCAACTGTAAATACAATCACTGTAAATGTTCAAGAGGGCGACACATTGGCTTCTATTGCTGAAAAATACGGTGTAACTGTTGAAGAACTGGTTAAAATCAACAACCTGGTTAAAGCAGGTCAAGAATTGCAAGTACCGCAAGCAAACACAAATAAATAATTATCATTATAAATGAATAATGAAGTGTGTTTTTTAAACCAAGCGTTTGACTATAGTATACGGGAAGGCCTCTATTAAAACAATGCTTTTTTGAATAATTATTTGTGAAATAGCTTGTTTTTTTGGGCTGCAAATTTCCGTTGGTGCATCTAGCTTGATTTCAGATAGGTTATAAGTTGAGATGATGTTAGGTCCATGAGATTTATGAATACCCACACTCCATGTGCGGAGCATTCGTATGGGCGCCGTTCCCCCGGATTTACAGGCTTTCTTGATGTCATTCGGGGCACAGGTGAACATGAATTCTTCTGAGGATTGTTTCGCCCGGTTTTTCCCTCATCTTGATATTTAATTTCTACATTTACTCATATTCATATATAGCTATTTTAATTATATAATGAAGCGCTATTCCCGAAAATAACTGGAATGGCGCTTATTTTATTTCTATTCTAAAGTATGGAGCAATGTTTGACGATAAATAGACACATGCAATAGGCTGAGCTATTAGCTTTCATAGGCTTTCTTTATTTTTATGTCATTGCATATTGATGTATATAGATGTAGAGAAACTTTTGCTGATGGATCATTCTCTCTTATTCTTTTACTATGATAACTTTTAAGATGTGCAATTGTGTAAAATCCGAAAATCTTTTTTGAAATATTTGCTAGACGAGGCTCTTCATTATAAGTTAATGTAAGGATAAAAGTAATTAAAGATCGGAAATTGGAAAGGGGCGCTACAGAGGATGAACTTGGATAACTGTCCTCGCTGTGGAAAGCTGTTTATTAAGAACGTCAGGGGAATCTGTCAGAACTGTATTAAAGAAATTGAATTTGAATACGAACGCTGTGTCAAACATATACGTGAAAATAAGGGCATTCATATGCATGAGCTTTCAGAGGCTACTGAGGTATCCGTAAAGCAAATCACGACATTTATACGTGAGGGACGTATTTCCATTGCTAATGCGCCCAATATGACGTATCCTTGCGAGGTATGCGGGATACCGATTCGTGAAGGGCATATGTGCGATTCTTGTCGAACACGTCTGACTAAAGACCTGCATCAGGCTGTACGCGAAAGTAGTAATCAGGATCAAAGTAATAATATGGGCTCAGGTACCTACAGCGCGATTGATAAACTTCGTGGAAAGTAGTACAGGGGAATTAAAAACGCATTCAGCTATTCAAAAAGTTTCAAATACCGCCGATAATCTTTATAGAGCTTATCGGTTTTTTTATTTTTAGCAACCATGCACAAAATAAAGAAGTAAGGCATAATACGAACCATGTTCGACGCTATGTCGTCTGATACATTCTGACCATATCAAATAACTAAGGAAGGTGGAAGTTATGAAAATTAACGAGACCAACCGCATCGGAGCTATTAATCCATATCAACGCAATATTGAAACAGGACGTCAAGAGGAGCTTAAGAAGTCCCGCCGTAAGGACGAGGTTTCGATTTCTCCAGAAGCAATGGAAATGCTGAACCGCAGCAGTGATGCAGACCGTGTTAAGAAAATTCAGGAGCTTAAGCAGCAAGTAGCTTCTGGTACCTATCGTGTGGATGCCGATAAAATTGCAGAGAAGCTGTTACCTTACTTCAAGCAGTCTTCTGAAAGCTAGGTGAAGGAATATGCCTTTAGATCGATTGATTGATGTGCTAGAGCAACTTAGAGAGGCTCACGAGCAGTTGATTGCATTAGGAAATCAAAAAAAAGAAGCACTGATATCAAATAAGGTAGATCAGCTCATTCTAGTCATGAACCAGGAATCGAAGATGTCCAGACACATTGAACAGCTGGATGAGCGACGCCTGCAGGCAGCATATGAATTTTTGCAGGAACGTGGTATTAAGTCCAAGTTGAATCTCAATATTACGGAGTTGTCTCGTCTTGTGTTTGATGTAGAAGACAAGCAGCGCCTCCTTCAAATTCAAAAAAATCTAGCGGATACGCTTGTAGAATTGAAAAAATTAAATGAGTTGAATCAACAGCTTATACAACAGGCGCTTTCCTATATTGATTTTTCTATTGAGAGTATGTCATATTATGCGGAATCTGAAGCGGTTTATCAGCGTCCAGCTGACAAAAGCACCTCTACTGTACGAGCGGGACTATTTGATACACGCGCCTAATTGAAGGAGGAAAACATGGTCTCAACATTTCATGGTATAGAAACTGCGAAAAGAAGCTTAAACACACAAACGGCGGCACTTAATACAACCGGACACAATATCTCAAATGCCAACACAGCGGGTTACTCCAGACAAGTGGTTAGTATGAAGGCCTCGGACTCTATGGAAGCCTACGGTTTGAATCGTTCCGTTGTACGAGGTCAAATGGGTACAGGGGTTGAATTCACTGCTATTGAGCGCGTCCGTCAGACGTTTCTGGACGATCAGTATCGTAATGAAAGTTCTTCTCAAGGTGGATGGGACATTCGCTATGACACACTGAACAAGCTGGAGACCATTATGAATGAACCTTCGGATACAGGTATCCGTAAGGTCATGGATAATTTCTGGGATGCATGGTCCGATCTGAGCCAAGATCCTCAGGATGTCACGAATCGCAAAATTGTAAAAGAGACTACACTTGCTCTGACAGATGCAATGAACCAGGCTAGCAAGCAATTGGATGCACTCAGTTCTGATTTGACTAATAACGTTACATTAAAAACAAGCGAGATGAATTCGTTATTGCAGTCTGTAGCGGACTTGAATGGTAATATTTACAAGTTAGAACAACTTGGGGATAATCCGAATGACTTGCGTGATCAGCGGGATTATGCAGTTGATAAGTTGTCCAAGCTTGCGAATGTGCAGGTAACTCAGCTGGATAACGGTTATCAGGTAACGGTGGCAGGACAGATAGCTGTAGCAGGCACAGAGGTAACTGCTATTACGGCGGCTGGCCTTGAGGCTGCATATCAAGGTGGAGCGTTAACTGGTGGCGAAGTGTACGGTATGATTTTATCTAGAGATAAATATGTAGCAGATTACAAAACCCAAATGGACCAGTTAGCTAATACTTTGGCAAATGGTGATATTGAAATTACTTTACCCGCAGGTACAGTTCTACCTGAGGGAACGGTACTGAATTCAGGTGTCAACAATGCAGCAGTGACTTACTCGAATGCGAATAACAACAGAACCTTGACCGCGGATTTGAAAGTAACCGTACAAGGAATTAATGGACTCCATCAATTGGGATACACACTCAGTGGCACAACTCCAGAAAAGGGAGGAGTGTTTTTCACCTCGAAAGATGGAGCTGCTATTACAGCCGGTAACATTACGCTGAATAAGGATATTCAAGATGATCCCAATAAAATTGCCAGTTCTTTGCGTGTAGATGGAACGGGAACAGCTAATGAAAAGGTAACTGTAGGTAACAATGCTTTGGCATTGTCTATGGCGAGCCTGAAAAATGTGAAGTTTGGTTTTAATACAACTCAAGCGCAAACTACCACTGTAGATGACTTCTTCAGTGCAATTGTTGGGCAATTAGGTGTCCAAACTCAGGAAGCAGAGCGACAATCGCAGAATGCGCAGCTGTTGACTGAGCAAGTGGACTTGAACCGCCAATCCGTCAGCGGGGTGTCACTGGATGAAGAAATGTCGAACATGATCAAGTTTCAACATGCTTACAGTGCAGCTTCCCGGTTCATGACAACTTTTGATCAACTGTTGGACAAACTGATTAATGGTACAGGCCGCGTAGGTCTCTAGTATAATGAGAAGGTGGAGTAAGCCATGCCAATTCGAGTGACTTCAGGGATGACCAGTATGCAACTGCTCAGTAACCTGAATCGAAATAATAATAATATGGGTAAAATGGAGAATCAGATTTCGACTGGTCGTAAGTTGAATAAACCTTCAGATGATCCAGTAGGGGTAACTTATGCGCTACGTTACAGAGCTGAGTTAGCTTCTAATGAACAATACAAGACAAACTCAGATGCGGCTGTTAGCTGGTTAGATTTCACTGATACAACCATGCAACAAGCCAGTGATGTAATGAAGCGTCTTAAAGAGCTGACAGTACAGGCTTCAAGTGAAACACTACCTCAATCCGGCTTGGATTCGATTAAGCTAGAAGTTGATCAGCTAAAAGAACAAATGATGAATATTGGTAACAGCCAGCTTCGTGGGAAGTATGTTTTTAATGGACAAAATTATGATCAGGCGCCGTATCAGCTTTCTGCTACAGTAACAAGTTATGATCAGATCAATCCGGATCAAGCCGCTGTCAGCTATGCAGTTGGAGACCAAGATGCATTTCGGGTAAATACATCCGGTAGCGATTTTTTTGGGAAATCGACAGATGCTGATAATGTTTTTAAGGTCATGGATGCTATATCTTCTGCACTAAGCAGCGGAAATAGTACAGCAATATCGAGTCAGCTTTCAAGTATTGAATCCCGCTTTACTAAAATGCAGACCAGTTTGTCTGAAGTGGGCGCACGTACGAATCGGGTTGAACTGATACAATCCCGTTTGGAAGAGCGGAATTTGAATTTGACGACACTTCAAGCTAAAACGGAAGATGCGGATGTTGCTAGTCTGATGATTCAAGCTACCTCTGCCCAAACCATTTATGAAGCCGCCCTGAAATCATCAGCTAAAATCATGCAGCCATCCCTGATGGACTTTATGAGCTGATTTTTATCTTTGACATTTATAATTTGAAGCTATGGACGAGTGGTCCGTAGCTTTTTTGTTACTATATATAGGAGGGATTACTTATGACCCCAGAACAGAAATTAGATGAAGAGAACCAAGATAAAAATACTAGTCTTTATGTGTTTCCGAAAGGAATACCAGGATTTGAACAACTTCGGGAATTTCAGCTACAGGAGCATAATGAATTATTTAGTCTTTTCAGTGCAGTAGAGCAGCCAGCTACTATTTTTATTACTGTAAATCCATTTGATTTCTTTAAAGATTATGAATTTGAGTTATCTGATGATGCTCTAGAGGATATTGGGATTACAAGTCAGGAACAGATATCAGTACGATGTATTTGTACATGGAACAGTGATCAATCCAAAACAACAGTTAATTTGCTTGCGCCTTTAATTTTTAACATTGAACAGCAGACGGGAAAACAAATTGTTTTGCAAAATACGAACTATACAATTAAGCATCCCTTGTGGAATGAAATAGAGTCCAGCAAAGGCGGTGAGTCCTAATGCTGGTATTAACACGTAAAAAGGGTGAATCCATTGTAATTCAGAATGATATCGTCATAACAGTTCTTTCTGTTGAAGGAGATACTGTGAAAATCGGTATTTCTGCCCCTAAGGATATCGATATTTACCGAAAAGAAGTCTTTGATGCTATTCAGCAAAATAATCAAATTGCTGTTATGGATTCGAATGCTATTCAAAATGCAATGTTGGAAATGGATAAGAGAAAGTCTGATTAAACAATAATAGTAGTACACTTTCATAAATAAAGGCCGACACGAGTAAAGTGTCGGCCTTTATTTATGTTTATTCATCTGGGTGATTGTTTGATGGCTCAAGTCAGGTGTGGACAGGTCGGATTTGGGCAAGGTCATCATTATAGAGATTTTGACTTTTAATCGAAATAACCGAGTCGTAGACTTCTAAGAAAATATTTTTTTAAAAAAATCTGGAATGCTATAAACAATTATAGCTTAAGGGTCGATATATAGTTTAGAGCGGTAATTCTTCAGGGCGGCCGACCTGTGAAGACGCTTATACCACAAGGATGTGGGAATCAAACCATTTCAGGGAGGAAATTTAAAATGATTATCAATCACAACTTACCTGCAGTAAATACACACCGTAACATGCAATTGAACAACACGGCAGCAAGCAAAAACATGGAAAAACTGTCTTCGGGTCTGCGCATCAACCGTGCTGCTGACGATGCTGCTGGTCTCTCCATCTCCGAGAAAATGCGCGGTCAAATCCGTGGTCTGGAACAAGCACAACGTAACGTTCAAGATGGTATCTCTTTCGCACAAACAGCTGAAGGTGCAATGAACGAAGTATCCTCTATGTTGACTCGTATGAAAGAACTGACTGTTCAAGGATCTAATGATACTTACAGTGCTGGCGATAAATCCAACATCAAAGCAGAGCTTGGTCAATTGGGTAGTCAAATTGACGCAATTCTGTCCAACACTAAATTCAACGGTATTGCAATTTCCGGCGGAGCAGGTGTGAAAATTCAAGCTGACGATGACAAATTTACCATTACTATTAAAGGTATTAGCTCCACTGGTTTCAGAGGTCTTACATCGGCCGTAACACTTAAAAGTGCAACTACAGCAATTGAAGCAGTTGCTAAGCAACGTGCGAACCTGGGTGCTATGCAAAACCGTCTGGAATACACTTCCAATAACTTGGGCACAACTGTAGAAAACCTGACAGCTTCCGAATCTCGTATTCGTGATACTGACATGGCAAAAGAAATGGTTGCTCTGTCCAAAAACAACATTTTGCTGCAAGCTTCGCAATCTATGTTGTCACAAGCGAACTCCGCGCCACAAGGCGTACTGTCGTTGCTTCGTTAATTTTAAACGACAGCCGTTACAAAAAAAAGATCCTGCTTCTCGCAGGATCTTTTTTTGTTTTTATTTTAGTTTTTTCATAAATATTTGCACTCATTTACCGATATATAATGTATTAGTATTTCAAATACAGAACGGTTTTATTGTGTCTAAGAACTATTAATGGAGGTTATTCTATGGACTCGATGATATCCCCTGGTAGTGGAAATCTGTTGCCGATTCAGCCATCAGCAGGAATAAAACGTGAAGCCCCTTCGGATGCCGAAACCAATTATGCTGATACACAAGATGGCGTCCAAACAACCAATAGAGTTGGTAATGCGCAGAAACAGCCGACACATGAGGAAGCAGTTTTGGAGCTTCAGAAAGTAATTGATGCTATTCAAGGCCCACAGAAGACATTCGAGATCTCTGTGCATGAAAAGACACATGCAATCATGATAAAAGTGATGAATAAGGAAACTGGCGATCTGATTCGTGAGGTACCTCCCGAGAAAATTCTGGATATAGCGGCTAGAATGATGGAAATTGCAGGAATCATTATCGATAAAAAAGTATAGGGGGATATACAATTATGGTAACTAGAATAAGTGGCCTAGCTTCAGGTATGGATATTGATTCAATGGTCAAAAAGCTGATGACAGCTGAGCGTGTACCGCTCGACAAAATGAATCAGCAAAAACAATTGATGGAATGGAAAAGGGAAAATTATCGCGAAAGCAGCACTAAGATAGTTTCATTTCAAGATAAAATGACTACATTAAGCCGCACCGCTGCAATAAATCCGCAGAAAGTTACAGTAACTGGTAATAGTGATGCGCTATCTGCAACGGCTTCTTCGTTGGCTAGTGGAGTGTTGGATATTTCGGTGACGAGCTTGGCCACTGCGGCAAGATCAGTCTCGAACAGTACATGGACTGAAAAGGCCAGTACTGAATTGGCATTCGCAGATGGGGCAGCTCGCACGGTCCAGGTTGGTAGTTCTACCATTAATGTGGATGCGAATGAAACCATTGAATCGTTTGTCAAAAAGATCAACGATAACAGTAAGACAGGAGTAACTGCCCTATATGATGCTAAATCCGGTTTGTCATTAACAAGTAAGACCACCGGTTCGCAAACATTCAATATTGATTCTCAAATTAGTAGTGAATTTAAACTATCTTCAACGAACGGAACCGATGCTGTATTAAAGGTAAATGGGTTAGACGTAACAAAGTCTTCCAATAACTTTACAATAAATGGTGTTGATATTACACTTAAGACAGCAGGCGGTGCTGCAACACGAATAGAAGCTACCAAAGATACGGATAAGATCGTCGAAAATATTCAAAGCTTTGTCGATGCGTATAATGATGTTCTTGCCACACTCAATAGCAAGGTTAGTGAGGAGAGATATAAAAAATACGCTCCGCTTACAACGGAACAAAAAGCGGATATGAGTGATGATGAAGTCAAGCTATGGACAACGAAAGCCAAGAGCGGCATGCTTAGAAACGATCCTATCCTGCAGGATACATTATCTGAAATGCGTAATGCTATGATCCAAGGTGTAGATATCGGTAGAGTTGACGCGGATGGTAAGAATAAGCCCTTAATGATGTCTGAGCTAGGAATCACTACGGGTACGTATGATACCAAGGGCAAGCTTATTCTAGATGCAGACAAATTGCGCGCAGCAGTAGAAAAAGACCCAGATGTTATCTCGAATTTTTTTGGGAAACAGGATCCAAGCACGGCGTTAACTAATAAATATACACAACAAGACGGTATTCTTGCTAAACTAAAGAAAATTTCGAATGCATCACTTCAAAGGATGGCGGATACTGCGGGTACATCCAAGGTTAGCTCTGATCTAACCGCTTCATTTCTTTCTACGAGCTCAATGGGAGAGCAATTATTGAGCCTAGACCGCCGGATCAGTGACATGACAAGTCGTCTAACGATGATTGAAACCAATTATTTTAAAAAATTTACCGCGATGGAAACATCCATTAACAGATATAATAGCACATCTTCCAGTCTTACAAGTATGTTGTCATAAAGGAGGTTTTATAATTGATCAATACACCCTATCAGAAATACCGGCAGACACAAGCGCAAACTGCATCCAAGCCTAAACTGCTGATTATGTTATACGATGGGGCTATTCGTTTCGTTCGTGCGGGGATTGAGGGAATAGAGAATAAGGATAACGAGAAAGCAAATAATAATTTGTGTAAAGCGCAAGCGATTGTACACGAGCTGATATCTGCGTTAAATTTTGAGTATCCAATATCCCATGACTTATTGCGAGTGTATGAATATATGCTGCATGAGCTGATCGAGGCGAATGTCCACAAAATAGCCTCTCCGGCACAAGAGGTGCTGGAACATTTGACTGACCTACGGGAAGCTTGGTTGGAAGCCATGAAAATGCCTGGTGTAGTTGGTAGTGTGTGATGGCAGATCCTAATATACAAGTACTCCTTGAAGAGTTGCAACATAGGACAGAAGCAGTATTATCTAACCTTCTAAATTTAAGTGAAGAAGAATTCGAACAGTTTGCTGATCAAAGACAGCGCATTGTAGAACAGATGCAGCCCTATCAGCCATCGTTAACGGAAAATGATAAACAGAAAATTCGTGGCATACTAAGTAATGATTCTGTAATTTTGCAGCGTATGCATGTACTAAAGGATGAGGCTGGCCACTGGATGGAGAAACGCGGAGCCATTCGTGTGCAGCAGCATGCATACCAGCAGGCTTATTCTGTAGACAGTTTGTTTATTGATCATCGCAAATAAAAAATGCTTTATGGAGCGTACCCCCTATTCGATTTGAATGGGGGTATTTTTGTAAAAAGGTTCATTCCATTAAGAGTAAATCCGATATACTAATTAACAAATATTAATGTGAAACGGTGGTATTACCTTGTCTCAACTACAAATAAACCATACAATTCTAGAGCAAAGGTTTCCTCATGTTGCAACCAAAATAAATAGTTTGCCGAATGATGACTTATCTATACCTTTGTTTACTGAGTCCTTTGAAAGGGATATCGCTTGGCTCAATGCTGTTGATGGAGCTATTGGAAATGGAAAGATCATTTTTGTATATGGGTTTGAAAGGGGGCTCAGTATTGCTGATCTCCTCGAATTGTATCCGAATCATTGGTTGTTTGTGTACGAGCCGGATGAGCAGCTGTTTCGAAAAGCTGTGACAGAGTATGATCTCAGTCTTTTGTTGGGACATCCCAATTTGTATTGGCTATCCGTTGGTGATTCTCAGCTCAATATGATGTTTCATATGTTAAGTAGTTATATGATAGAAGATTTGGTGTTTATCGCACTGCGTAAGTATTTATCAGACGATATGGATATGTTACGTGAAGTAAAAAAGAAATTTCAGGATTATCATCAGACCTTTTTGGTAGATAAATATACAGAGAATCGTTTTCGAGAAGAATGGACTCGGAATTTTCTATATCATCTATCTGATGTACTATACACTCCTTCCATTGAGCGGCTTTTTTATGCTCTTGAGGGTGCAACGGTGGTGGTTGTATCATCGGGACCATCGTTACAGGAGGATATCGAATGGCTGAAAAAATTGCGTCCTCATGTACTGATTATTTCAGCAGGCTCCAGCATTCAGGCTTTAGTAAAGCATGGAGTACGGCCTCACCTTGCTGTCATTATGGATGGACATCCAGTCAATAAGAAGATCTTTGCTTCTTCTGTAACAAGGGAACAACCTTTATTGTTTACCTCTTCATCTTATTATGAGATTTCCGATCAGAACTGCGCAGAAAAAATTCATAGTATTATGAAAAGTGATGATGTATCCCAGTATTTCTTTGGACTCAGTCAAGAGGAACTCTTTATCTCCCCTACAGAAACAGTTGCAGGAACGGCTATTCAAGCAGCAGCCTGTCTGGGGGCCAAACGGATCATCCTTGCAGGCCAGGATTTGTCGTTCCCTGATAACAAATTTTACGCAGATGGAATTGAACATTTTGCAACTGAAACTACAGATAAGAAAGTACAGGAGGCACCTAAAAAAGTGCTAAATGTAAAGGGGACGTACAACACTACAGACGGAAGTTTCTCCCTGATGAAGGATGGACTCGAAAATCTCATTACGGCACTTCCGAAAATCGAATTCGTCAATTCAAGCCGCAATGGTGCAGTGATTGAGGGTGCTCCTTTCAAGCCCATGGAAGAGATCTTTGAATGGTTGGCTTCAGAAACTGTTGCCCCTGATGCAATTGCCGATTTGATAAATGAAAAAAATATTGCTGTTGATATGAATAAGGTGCAGGATGTCAGAGACAAGCTGATAGCGACGCGTGAGGATCTTTCCAATGTACGCTCTGAGATTGCAGCTATTCACAAGCTTATGAATAAGCTACGCGAGTTTAGCCGGACTAAACCAGCAAAGGCTCAAAATATGATGGAATCCATAGAGCAGATGTGGGGGCTAATAGCTAACAGAACATGGTTCTCACCTATATTTGAGTCTATCATGCCTATCGAAGTTGCTCGTTTTGATCAGGTGCTTCCTGTCATTGTGACAGAACATCAGTTGACTCGTAAGTCTGATTTAATCTACGAGCACGTTAGTAAGATTTTAAAGGATATTACAACACAAATTCCGATACTCGAAGAAATGTTTTCGGAATCGGTTCGCCGTTTAGATAAAAAAATAGATAGCGATGCAGTGATCGATAAAGATATATAAATTAATCGTTTTACACTCCGGAGGTCATTATGTTTACCAACAAGATTGTACTGGTTACGGGCGGCACAGGTTCGATTGGAAGCGAAATTGTACGTAATATTTTATCGTATAACCCTAAAGCCTTACGGATTTTTAGCAGGGATGAGAGCAAGCAGTTTGATCTGCAGCAGGAATTAAAAGAATATACGAATATCCGTTATCTGATCGGTGATATCAGGGACAAGCAAAGATTGAGTTATGCTATGGAGGATGTGGATTATATTTTTCATGCTGCTGCTCTCAAACATGTGCCAGCATGCGAGTATAACCCTATGGAAGCAGTGAAAACGAATGTTATTGGTGTACAAAATCTGATAGAGACGGCTATTGAGCATAATGTAGAAAAAGTAGTAGCCATCAGCACAGATAAAGTGGTAAATCCAACGAATACGATGGGAGCTACGAAGCTGCTATCAGAACGTTTAATTTCTGCCGCCAACTTGTATAAAGGGAGCAAACGTACCATCTTTTCTTGTGTCCGCTTTGGAAATGTTATGGGATCCAGGGGCTCTGTTATTCCTTTATTCCGTGATCAGATTGCTAAAGGGACACCGGTGACGGTTACACATGCAGAGATGACTCGGTTTATGATGTCTATTCCTCAAGCCGCTCAATTGGTCATAGATGCGGCGCACTATTCGCAAGGCGGAGAAGTATTTGTACTGAAAATGCCGATTCTCAAGATTACGGACTTGGCCCAATGCTTGGTTGATTCGTATGAAGAGGCAGTTGGTAAGCCCTATCGTGGAGAAATCATTGAGACCGGAATCAGGCCGGGTGAGAAGCTATATGAGGAATTAATGACGCTTGAGGAATCGGAAAGAGCGTTGGAGAATGGACAAATGTATATCATTCCTTCGTTATTTCATACAGCAGAGCAAGAATATGAAGGTTTTCAAAGGGCAATTCGTCAAGAATATTCTTCGATGACTGCACCACAGATTTTCCCGAAAGCCATTCGGGAGCTTATTGAACAGAACGGATTGGGCTTCACAAAAGGTATTGTATGATGAGCAATCACCAATGTTTGGCTATTATTCCTGCGCGGGGTGGATCAAAAGGTTTACCCGGTAAAAACATAAGATTGTTACATGATAAACCGCTCATTCAATATAGCATTGAAGCTGCACTAAATAGTGGTTGTGTGGACGAAGTTATAGTTTCAACGGATTGTAAAGAGATTGCTCGTGTGTCGGGCCAAGCCGGAGCGGCTGTTCCGTTTATAAGGCCCGATGAACTAGCTACCGATGAGGCCAAAAGCATTGATGTATTGAAGCATGCAGTTGAATTTTATGAGCAGACGCAAAATCAATTTTTTGATGTTATTATGCTGCTGCAGCCCACATCTCCACTGCGAAATGCTATGGACATTAAAGAAGCATATAAAATATTTTTAGATCATCAGGCTGATTCACTTCAAAGTGTCACTTTGTCTGGAGTGCAACCCTATCTACTAAGGGAAATGGATAACGGTCGGCTTACGCCCTACCTGAAAGGTGAACGGGAGCATTTGAGGAGACAAGACCTGAAAGAACTACATGCTCTAAACGGAGCCATCTATATCGTAAAAAGAGATCTGTTGATGAATAGTGACACTCTGGTTGGTCCTAATAATTGTGGCTACATTATGCCTAAAGAACGATCTATTGACATAGATGACGAGTTTGATTTAAAAATGGCAGAGTATTTTTGGAGAGAATCCAATCACAAGGAATCCTTGCAGTAGGAGTGAGGAATATAACATGCAAAACTTCTTATCAAATAATGAAAACCACCCTATCTATATTATCGCGGAGGTAGGAGTCAATCATAACGGATCATTGGAGCTTGCATTCGAGTGTATTGATCAAGCGATTTTAAGTGGTGCCGATGCAGTGAAATTCCAAACCTTTAAAAGCGAAAAGCTGGTAACCAAGTACGCCCAGAAGGCTAATTATCAGACAGAAAATACCAATTCAGCTGAAAGCCAATTAGATATGTTAAAACAGTTGGAATTGAGCTTTGAGGATTTTGTTCTTTTGAAAAGGTACTGTGAGGATAAAGGGATAGGGTTCCTTTCCACACCCTTTGATGAAGAAAGTGCTGAGTTTCTGAATTCAATTCATATTGACGCATTCAAGGTTGGGTCAGGAGATATGAACAATATCCCCTTTCTTCAGAAACTTGATAGCTATGGGCGTCCGATTATTCTATCAACCGGGATGTCTAATTTAGATGAAATTGGAGAATCGTTACAAGCATTTAAAAAGAGTGAAGTACTATTACTACACTGTACTTCTGACTATCCGGCGCCTTTAGAAGATGTGAATCTGCTAGCTATGAAGACAATATCTACAGCCTTTAATAAGGTCACAGGTTACTCAGATCATACGGCTGGAATTGAGATCGCTGTAGCTGCTTCAGCACTGGGAGCTAGAATTATTGAAAAGCATTTTACATTGGATCGAAATCTTCCAGGTCCTGACCATAAGGCTTCACTGGAGCCTGCTGATTTCTCAAAAATGGTTCTCGCGATTCGTAATGTGGAGCAGGCCCTAGGGGATGGTGTTAAAAGGTGTATGCCTTCCGAGGAAAGTACCAGAGCCGTTGCAAGAAAAAGTATTGTGATGGCAACACCTAAAAAAACAGGCCAGTTGCTAACACTAGAAGATCTAGTTATCAAGCGTCCGGGTACTGGAATAGAGCCTAAATATATTGATGACTTGGTTGGTAAGCAGCTTTTAAAGAATGTACATGAAGATTATTTGTTATCATGGGATGATGTGCAATGAAAAAAGTATTGGTGATTACCGGAACACGAGCTGATTATGGGATATATTACCCGGTTTTGCGGGCTCTTGAGGAAGAACATGCTCTGGAGCTCCACCTGTTGGTTACAGGAATGCATTTATCTCCACAGCATGGGTATACATTGGACGCTATCCAAAAGGACGGATTTCGTGTATCTGCTAAGGTAGACTGTCTGCTGCAAGGATCTACTCATGCTAATATGTCTCGCTCTATTGGAATAGCAATCATGGGCATGACACAAGCCGTAGAGGCTTTGGAACCAGATTTCGTTGTTGTATTAGGAGATCGGGGAGAAATGCTTGCAGCTGCGATTGTGTCCTCTCACATGAACATTCCGCTTGTTCATTTGCATGGTGGAGAAGTCTCCGGCACGATTGATGAGTCTGTACGGCATGCGATTAGTAAGTTGGCCCACATTCACTTTGTGGCTACAAATGGAAGCAGAGAGCGCCTAATTAGGCTTGGCGAAGAACCTTGGAGAATTCATGTAGTCGGTGCTCCGAGAATTGAAACCATGATGAACACTTCCCTGCCTGAGCTAGAGAGGACGAAACGTAAATACGATCTGAATATAGATAACGATTATGTGCTGTTTGCTTATCATCCTGTCACCACGGAAGAAGCGGATATGCACATCCTTGGTAAGATGATGGAAGTTCTCTTGGCTGGTGAGAATGAGGTAATTTGTGTGATGCCCAATTCGGATGCTGGAGCTGATGCGATCGTTGATGTATATAATCGTTTTGCTGCAAGAAAAGGGATGCACCTTGTAACTAGTTTTGAGCAACTTGATTATCTGACGATGTTGAAAAATGCAAAGATTTTAATTGGAAATTCTTCATCGGGGATTATTGAGGCTGCTTCCTTTCATGTTCCAGTCATTAATATCGGAACTCGCCAGACAGGCAGAGAGCGTTCTGTGAACACAATAGATATTGCAGATGACGAGCTCGAATTGACTTCTGCAATGGAGTACGCAATGTCTGAGCCTTTCCAACAAATTGTTAAAGCAGCCGACAATATTTACAGTAGAGATAACACAAGCTCTCGTATCGTAGATATATTGAACCGAACATCCAAGTCAGAGCAGCTTATTCAAAAGACCATTACCTATTAAGGAGGATCGGCCTTGAGCTATATTGTTTTTGGAGCAGGAGGACATGCCAAGGTTATTGTGGATATTTTACGGTCCTGTGGTGAAGAAATCATTGGTATTCTGGATGACCATTGTAAAGAAATAGCATGGAACGGATTGCCGATCTTGGGGGGCCGTAATCAGATTGCTCAACTATTATCTCTGTATCCAGAGGCGCTGTTCGTTGTGGCAATCGGAGATAATACAACCAGAAGGAAGATTGTAAGTCAATTAAAAGTTGCTTCAGTCCAATTTGGTACTGCTGTTCACCCAAGCGCTGTAGTCGCACCCAGCGCATTCATTAGCGAGGGGACGGTTGTCATGGCTAATGCTGTAATTAACGCTGACGCGTACGTTGGAGAGCATGTCATTGTTAATACGGCGGCTACTATAGATCATGATTGCCGAATAGAAGACTTCGTGCATATTTCCCCAGGTGTACATATGGCAGGTGGAGTTCAGATCGGGTGTTGTGCTCATATCGGAATAGGTGCAAGTCTTATACCTGGTGTTCGTGTAGGGTGCGATACCATCGTTGGTGCTGCTTCTTGTGTCATCCGCGATTTGCCAGAGAACGTCATAGCTGTGGGTTGTCCGGCCAAAGTAATAAAAAACCTATAAGGATAAGGGATGAAACAAAATGTCCAATCGAGATAGAATTTATTTATCTTCACCGCATATGGGCGGGCTTGAACAACAATATATCGCAGAGGCCTTTGAAACGAATTGGATTGCTCCACTAGGTAAAAATGTAGACGCTTTTGAATCAGAGGTGGCAAATTACTTAGGATGTGGAGGCGCAGTTGCCCTAAGTTCTGGAACAGCAGCGATTCACTTGTCTTTAATATTGCTTGGTGTGGAGAAGGATGATATTGTTTTTTGTTCTTCTCTTACCTTTGTTGCCAGTGCTAATCCGATCTTATATCAAGGTGCAATTCCTGTCTTTATCGATTCGGAACCAGACAGTTGGAATATGTCCCCTGAGGCACTAGAGCGAGCATTCAAGACTTATGCAGATAAGGGGAAGAAACCTAAAGCTGTAGTTATAGTCAATTTGTACGGGCAGAGTGCAGACTACGATCGCTTGAAGAAAATATGTGATGATTACGAGGTACCAATTGTAGAAGATGCTGCGGAATCACTCGGAGCAACTTACGGCAAGCAAATGAGTGGAACGCTTGGGAAATTCGGCATTCTTTCATTTAATGGAAATAAAATTATTACTACTTCAGGTGGGGGCATGCTGGTTTCAGATGATTTAGAAGCACTAAGTAGAGCGCGACATTACGCAACTCAGGCGAGGGAAAAGGCGATACATTATCAGCATGAGGATGTAGGCTTCAATTATCGTCTTAGTAATGTTCTGGCTGGTATAGGAAGAGGGCAGCTTCGTGTGTTGGACGAACGCATTCAACAGAAACGAGAAATTTTTGAAAAGTATAGCTATGAGCTATCAGGAATTGATGGAATACAATTTATGCCAGAAAAGAGTTTTGGTAAGTCTACTCGATGGTTGACAACAATGATAATAGACCCTGAGATTATTGGTACAAGCGTTAGTGATTTAATAGGTTATTTAGGAAAAGATAATATTGAATCTCGACCAGTATGGAAGCCGCTTCATCTGCAACCACTCTTTAAAGATGCCGTATATTTTGCTCATGAAGGTGGCTTGGATATTAGCAAAATATTATTTGAAAAAGGAGTTTGCTTGCCCTCTGGAACAAATATGTCGGTGGATGAGCAGAGCTTTGTTATTAATCAAATGAAGGCTTTTTTTCGATGAATATAATATTGAACTCAATTAGCACAGCTATGTTTTGCATAAAAAGAGCATTTATTCAGTCATTATGTTTATGATGCTTATTTCGGGAGAGGTGTAGAATTTGATTGATAAAGCAAAGGTAGTTATTTTTGGTGCAGGTGACGGAGGACTTCGTGTTCATTATCTATTAAGTGATGAATTCGAGGTTATCGCATTTGCAGACAATGATGTATCTAAACAAGGCTCGAAATTTTTGTCCAAACCGGTCGTTGCTCCTAATGAAATTTGTAAGCTTGTATTCGATTATGTAATTATAGCGAATATTCATGGAGAATCAGTGTACAAGCAGCTCACTGAAGAGTTGTCGATTGAAAAGGAAAAAATTATTGACTATTTTATGAGTTTAAAATTTGATACTAGGCTGGCTCTATTACGGCAAATTGCTGATGAAATAAATGAGTGCGAAGTAAAGGGAAGTGTAGCAGAGCTCGGTGTGTTTAAGGGGGAATTTTCTAAGTATATTAACCGGGTTTTTCCTGATCGTCAATTATATTTATTTGATACCTTTAGCGGTTTTGATCAAAAGGATATTGATAACGAGAATAAAGGGGATTTTTCAAACTCGGTTGCAGGAGAATTTTGCAATTCGGATGTGGACTTAGTACTGAATAAAATGATGTATAAAGAAAATTGTATTGTGAAAAAAGGGTATTTTCCAGAATCAGCAAGTGACGTGAATGAAACTTTTGCATTTGTTAGTTTGGATGTTGATTTGTATCAGCCTATTCTCGAAGGATTAAAATTTTTCTATCCTAAGATGTCAGATGGGGGATATATTATAATCCATGACTACAACAGTACTCGATTTCATGGTGTAAAACAGGCGGTTAGAGAGTATTGTAGAGAACATGGTGTTAAGTACACGCCTATAAGTGACTTATGTGGTAGTGTCGCCATTATGAAGTAAGTTGAACCTTGATTTATGGGGGAGAAAATAAATGAGAAAAAATAAACTATTAATCCTCTCTGATTCTAATCTAAATCCGATGGTTCGTTTTCTAGAGGGATCTTTTCAAGATTTGACTTTAGAAGTGACAGAAGCTCCTTATAATCAAGTAAATCAGGTTCTTATGAATTCTGATCACTCCGTATGGTCGGAAAAAAAGGATATGTTGCTTTTATGGACAAGTCCTGAGAAAGTAATTCCTTCTTTTAATAAACTGCTGGAATATAAGGAAGTTAATATCGGTGATGTTCTTAATGAAGTCGATCAATTTTGTGAGCTTATTATCAGAGCTGAGGGAAAAGCAAAACATATTTTTGTTGTGTCTTGGTCCCTCCCACCTCATTACCGTTGGATACAATCGATGACATTAAAGCACAATGTAGGATTAAGCAATGTACTTATGCAAATGAATCTACGTCTTTCAGAACGACTACAAGAGCACGAGCATGTTATCATTCTTGATTCTAGCTATTGGTATGCAGCAATCCAGCAAAAAAGCTACGATGCTAAAATGTATGCACTTGGGAAAATTCAGTTCTCTCGCGATTTTTTTCTCTTTGTATCCAATGAGCTAAAATCAATCATTAGTGGTCTATACGGACAAAGTAAAAAGTTAATTATCTGTGATCTGGATAATACACTCTGGGGTGGCGTGATTGGTGACGATGGCATTGACAACATCAAACTGGGGGGGATTGATCCCGTCGGTGAGAGTTTCAAGCTTTTTCAGCAAGAATTGTACAGCTTGAGTAACCGAGGTGTCATTCTGGCTATTTGCAGTAAAAACAGCGAACCGATAGCACTAGAAATGATAGAACAGCATCCAGAAATGATTCTGAGAAAAAAGGACTTTTCTTCAATTCGAATCAACTGGAACGACAAGGCAGCCAATGTAGTTGAAATTGTAAAAGAACTCAATCTAGGTCTGCAATCTGTTGTGTTTTTGGATGATAATCCATCTGAAAGAGATCGTATCAAGCAAGCTCTTCCTGAAATATATGTACCTGATCTACCTGTAGATGTAACCCAATATCCTGTTTTTATTAGCCAACTGGATTGTTTTGAGACTCCTGCTATAACGTTGGAGGATCGTAAACGAACAGACTGGTTCAAACAGGAGCAAGAACGGGAGTCGATAAAGTTAAACGTAGGGTCATTGGAAGAGTGGCTTCACTCACTTGAAATTAAGCTGACTCCACATAAATTGAATAAAATATTGCTAACACGTGCTGTCCAGTTAATGAATAAAACGAATCAGTTTAACATGGCGACCCGCAGGTTTACGATTGAAGAGTATTGGTCCTGGAGTGAACTACCGAATAATCATGCAATCTTATTTGAGGTGGAAGACAAGTTTGGAAATGCAGGTTATACAGGACTGATTTCGGTTTCATGTGATGATGAAGGTCAGGCTGAAATCCATGATTTTGTTATGAGTTGTCGTGTCATGGGCAAAGGGATTGAGGAAGCAATGCTTTATTTAGTTATCAAGCATTTTTCCCCCCATAATATTAAGGCTACGTATATAAAAACAGAAAAGAATAACCCTTTTTACGACTTTATTTCAAAGAAGTATAGGGATGTATCTAAAAACAATGAATTAGATCTAGGAGAGATATTCTTACCTCATCATATCTTACTTAAGGAGTGCTCTTTTTGAATAAATTTGAGTTGGTTCAATCAATAATATCTAAAATTATGAATGTGTCTGTCGAAAAAGTGACGTTGGAATCGGTAAAAAGTGACTTTGAAAATTGGGATTCGCTCAATCAATTGAATTTAGTGATGGAACTTGAAGCTAATTTTAATGTGTCTATTCCCATTGATGAAATAGCTAATATAGATTCAGTGCAAAGCATTTTGCATATTTTGAATAATATTCATAATTGATATTTCCTTCGAAATGTTATGTAGAAAAAGATAACGCGTGAAAAGGAGGGAAAGCTATTGGAAATTGTAAAATATAAAGATTCTGATTATGAGTCGCTGGTTGCGTTTATGAGAATTAATTGGTCTCCAGAGCATGCTATCTATAATAAAGAATTATTTGATTGGCAGTATCGGATTGACGAGAATGGTTTATCGGAAAGTTTACTGCTGATCGACAATGGCTGTATTGAGGGATTCCTTGGGGTCATTCCTGGGGAGTATAGTTCTAACGGAGAACAATATAAAGGTATCAGTTTCGCCATGTGGATTGTATCAGAGAAGTACAGAAACAGTGGCTTGGGCATTATGCTTATGAAAGAAGCTGAAAAGTACAATTCGGTGTGCTTGACCTTAGGTTGTAATCTTCAAGTGGTACCTATGTATGAACGTATGCGGTATTCTTACTCAGATCATTTGAACCGTTACATCATTCCGCTTGACGCCAATGGTTATGTTAACCTACTAAATGATCCATTTGATCATTCGGATATTGGACAATGGATGTCAGGTGTTGAGGAAAGATTGATACATTCATACAGCCCAATACTCAATATTACGGGTGATGAGTTAGAGCAATTATACATTAAAAGTATTCAACATCGGTTCTCACTTTCACAATACCGTAGCGCCTCTTTTTGGGAATGGAGATATATAAATAGTGCGGGCTATAAGTATTTATTTTTCGGTGATTCTACTGCTGAAGGGATTGTAGTTGCACGTCTAGATCGAGTATATGCTCCAGAAGAGAGTATCCACGGCACAAAAGTGTTAAGGATTATAGAAATCATCCCAGCTAATGCGGATGTTTGGGAAGGAATAGCAGATCATCGCTTGATTGAGATGGTATCTGGGGTTTTGTCATGGGCTCGAGACCAAGGGTGTGTTGCGGCGGATTTTCAGTTAAGTTCAAATCGTTTAGAGCATGTTCTGGAATCCATCGGTTTTAAAAAACAAAATATAGACTACACGCCAAAGGAATGTGGATTGGCAGGCCTGTTCCAGCCTTTTCGTTATCGTGTTAATCCCATTAATTTTGTATGGAAAATTAAAAAAAATGAAGGTTACTTTCAAAATACGGAAGTGAATGACATATATCTTGTTAAAACTGACGGAGATATGGATCGTCCCAACATTTGGCCACTTCCTAAAGGGTGGAATTGATAATGGGTAATATTGCTGCGATGTACCACTATGTACGTGAGAAGAAGGGATGGGGTGGGATTGTTCCCATGCATCCCCATGACTTTGAAGAACAGCTAGATTTAATTAGCAAGACACATCGAATTATCTCGTTAGACGAGATTGATAAGTCCAACTCGGAACCATGGTGTGTACTAACGTTTGATGATGGTACAAAAGACCAATATACGTTTGCTTTTGACATCTTAAAAAGAAAAGGAATTCCTGCATATTTTACAATCATGTCTGGTCCACACCTCACAGGTAACGTTCCATTAGTTCATTTGGTACACACGGTGCTCTCCTTCAAATCCGATGAAGAGTTATGGGAATTATTGAGTGGGACATATGATACGAGCGGTGTGGAAGAGGAGAGCCAAATCTATAAGTATGAACAGAAAAAGCTCCGCAGATACAATAAATTTATGCTTAATTTTAAATTATCTGTTACGGAAGCAACTATCTTTCTCGAGTCTATTTTTCAGTCCTTGTTTCCCGATAAGCAAAAATTTATAAATGATTTTTATATAAGTACAGAAGAAATAGTTGAAATGAGCCAGGCAGGAATGACTATAGGTGTGCATGCTCATAATCATATTCCTTACAATGGCGATCCACAGGAATTTTATGATATTGAAATCGGCCCTTGTAAAGATTGGATGAAGAGTGTTTTAGGTATAAACCCGATCTGGTATACGCCTGCTTTTGGTGGTGGAGTTAACCAAAAGTTAATGTTGGACAAACTAACTCCTGTTCTAGTACAGAATGGATTTGTTGGTGCTTTCAGTACAAGAGAAGGGGGGATTTCTGACAACAGAGAGTTTTGGATGGATAGAATAGACTGTATACGTCTACCTCCTCTAGGGACATCATCGTATTTGTGAGTGATGTGAATAGGAACGAACTACTGTGTTTGTCCCTTGTTTTTTTATATCCTAATAAGAGTTGATATTGCATTTAAGCCGCTCTTTGTTTTGTCCATCTAAGGCTCAAATCTAAGCTCCGACCTAATTCTTTTTTAACAGAACTAGACGATCTATTGAAATGTAATGACCATACCCCGTGTGACGCTTATTTAAACACAGTTCGATCTGGAGGCGGTACTTCTGCTGCCATTGCTTTACGGCAAGGTCTACCCGTTTTTACATATGCTTTCGGAGATGTTGCTCACACGGCAGGAGAGTACTATCATATTAACAGTTTTGAATGTAAAGACATTTATAAAAAAATGGGGAAATCCTGTATTTAGGGGACGCGGAAAGATCTTTAGCAATAAACAGGACGGATGAAATTTTTTACAGTGAAAGTTATGAGACAGATTATAGAGACTGTGACTAAATCACCACACTTTTATTAAGCTACATAGGCATAGATTTTACCATATAATTTGCTGAAATGAGAGATGATAATGATAAATTTCAATGTACCGGCAATCGTAGGTAAAGAAGGAGAGTATGTTGAAAAGTCATTTTCTAGTGGACATCTTTCGGGAGATGGAGAATTTACGAGTTTATGTGCAAACTAGTTTGAAAGAACTTTTGATGTAAAAAACGTTAATAATGAATTCTTGCACACATGCTCTGGAGATGGCTGCTATTCTCTCGGATATCCAACAAGGTGATGAAGTTATCATGCCTTCTTATACATTCGTATCTACTGCCAATGCCTTTGTTTTAAGAGGAGCTAAGATTGTATCGTGGATATTCGACCTGATACCATGAATATTAATGAAGATCTTATAGAAAACGCGATCACAGATAAAACAAAAGCAATTGTCCCGGTGCATTATGCTGGACTAGCTTGTGACATGGATAAAATTTTAGATTTGGCGAATAGATACAATTTGGCAGTCGTAGAGGATGCAGCACAAGAAATTCTTAGGGATACAAAGGAAGGGGATTGTAGACTGCGGAGGAGTAGTTGAGAAAATAACGCCGGAATCTATTAGATTAATGGATCTTATTCTTCCGTAAGCAGTTTGAATTTAGAGTAGATGTGAAAAAGGACTCCGCTGGTATGTAACCCAGTACGGAGTCCTTTGTTGTTTATTATTTAGTTGAATACTCACTTACTTCAAACGTAAGGATTTTGTTGAAGATTACGTAGTCTTTACGGTTGCTGAATGGACCTTTGTTGTTATTGTGCTTATCAATGGCAAAGAATGAAGCACCTCTACCAGCATCTTTAGCGTCATACCAAGCGATGAAGGCATTCAATTCTTTTTTACTAAGATCGAATTCTTTATCAAATCCATTGTCCATGGTTACAGTCAGAATAGCTCGGTCGCCAGTTGGTTGTGCTGGTTCGGTTGGTTCAGTAGGTTCAGTAGGTTCAGACGGATCAGGATTAGGACTTGGTGTTGGTGTTGGATCAGGATTAGGCGTTGGATCTACAGGCACGGGGTCCACAGGAGTCGGGTTTATTAGATTGAATGGTTTTAAAGTTCCTTCAATGTCCACACCATAGAAGAAAATATAGTTGGTACCATTATTTTTCAATTCGAATGAGTGTTCACCTGGACTTAAATCCGTTTTTTCAAACATCATTTTCTTCTGATACACTTCAGGACCAGCAAAGTTAATTTTACCAACAACTTGACCGTCGATTATAACATCATTACTAGATGATCCAGATGACCATGTAGTGGATATATATCGGATTTTAGAACCAGTAAAATTAAATTTAATGCCTGTATCCTTATTGCCAATTGTAGAATTATAAGATTTTGAATATGAATCCAGCGTCCATTTTCCACCTAAATAGGTTATCTCACTTGAGTCGTGATTATATCTTGTCCAACCTTGTTCGGGTTGCTCTAATACTGACCCAATACTTGTAGCAGCAAAAGTGGGTGAAACGATAAATAATGCAAAAAACATGGAAAGTAAGAGTGGGATAAAAATCTTTTTCATTTATATTCTCCTTTGAGTTAATTTACTTACCAAGAATACAAAAGAACAAAAGGGATGTCTAAACATTAATGTCTATATATTCAAAATAAAGTTTAATAGTGGATTTAATTTTAGGACGTAATAAGGTCTGTCTTTGAATAACTGGCAGTTATTTATTATGTTGCGACAACATACGAAATACTTCGACATTTCTATCAATATAGTATAAAAGGGCTTAACTACTAATGGAGGTGTCGTATGGTAAGAGGATTTGTATAGTGGATACTAAAGTAACATTTGAGACTAGAATAGAAACTAATGCACAAAATAAAAGTTCTCTTGTATTAGCGACGGAACATGACTTTCCTGTTATACAAAATATGATGACTGGATTATTTGAAAATAGTAGATATTCTTGTTATCCACATATTTGATATAGAAAAAGTGGATGAGTTATATAAACTAAAGTAGGCCGATTGAACAACTAGTAGTTTCAACACAAGGTCGAAATTACGATGCATTGAATTTATATATAAAGTGCAGTTATAGAATTCAAAAAATGGAAAGTTGGTATTATTGGACGGGGAGAGAAGAGATGCAAGTGAAACTTCCTAGCTCCCCCAGATGACAGTGCTCTCTTTATATGATAAGAGTGCTGATCAGTGCTCGTTCATAGATTCAACGTAAGATCGTCTAAGACGAAATCTTAGAATAAAGAATAATTAAGTATGTTATAGAATTAGCACATCATCCATAGGAATTATTTTCAATCTATGAATAATTTTAAATATTCTGAGAAGGGATGATGTTTATGAAGTGGGGGAAATATGTTTCTGGAATTTTATTAGCCATTTTAGTTTTAAGCAGTATGTCAATAGCTCCAGCCTCAGTTGAGGCCAGCTCATCAAGTGCAACGGCGCATTTTGGCTCAGATCAAATCCAGTAATCCCAATTATAGATTTGACTTGTACTCGGTTGATTGGAGCACGGGAACAGCAAGTTTGACTGGTTTTGGAGGCAAGGCCTCTGAAGTGAAGTTTGCTACAGACTTAAAAGCAGGGGACTGGGGACTTCGTGTTACCTCCACAGGAACGGTAGGTGAAAGCTATAGTATCCACATGAATGCGGCCTCGCCAGCGGATACACCGATAAATGGTAAGGCGGCCAAGCTAACATCCTACTCCAACAATTTGTTATATACGGTCATTGAGTATCCAAATGGAGATATTAAGGTGAATGGGACCCAAATTGCCAATACAACGGTGGCGAACCCGAATTTGGAATGGTCAAGAGAATTTAACTTCTCTAGTGGTGGCAGTTATTCTTCAAGGAGCCATGATGTATCAGATGTTCGGGTTAAAAGCATCACTACGCCTGTGAAGTATACCTCAAATTATGCAAGCTCGGATAATGCTGTTCTGATTGTTCTAAATGCAGATACGCTTTTTACCTATTTTGAATCTGCATATAGTTCTGGCAATCCACCGTATCACAGTTCCTCTTTTGTTGACACCAGTGGCAGAACTACACCGAGACGCCTGGATTTTATTGATATGGCTGGAGATCCAGACATTCTTGTGTATGATCTCGATACAAAGAAAGTAATTGATTTTGTAAGTAACTTGAATTACTACTATGCAAAAGGAATTGAGCCCCAGCCAACGGTAGTTTACTATAATTAAGTAAAAAAGAAATAACAAAAAATTTCAAAGTTTTTTTCCTAGGAGTTTCAAACATTCACAAAGAGTTTACTATACTTGTATAGTAAACTCTTCGCTTAATATACCATTTCAATCTATAGAAATAGATTACTTTGTAAAATTGGAATAACTATGAATGAAAACATTATCAATTCCAATTGACAATGGATAACTTTGGGTGGTATAGTCGGAAATGTGGGCGAGAGCTTCACTTCATTTGATGACGAAGGGAATGTTAGTGCATGCAAGGTAAAGTAAAATGGTTTAACGCAGAAAAAGGTTATGGTTTCATTGAAACGTCTGACGGCGGCGACGTATTTGTACATTTTTCCGCAATTCAAACAGAAGGCTTCAAAACACTTGAAGAAGGACAAGACGTGGAGTTCGACATTGTCGAAGGCGCACGTGGACCACAAGCCGCTAACGTAACCAAATTATAATCATCCCCGGCATAGCCGACCTACATAATTGGTAAGATGGTTAGCAATGGATAACGCGCTAGCAACTGCCCTGGAAAATATTCCAGGGCTTTTTTATGTTTTCTAATTACATAAAAAAGCCCCTTACCCGATGGTAAGGAGCTCGACACAATAGAACTTTTACTCTAGAGAACCATCAAAGTCAGCCATCTCCACAAAAATGGTATTGGAAGAGGCAGATTGTTTCTCTATGCTTCCGTTTGGATAGCGGAATTGATAGCGCAGGATGACCTGGGCGATCAGATACGCGCGGAGCGCAGATTCGATGTCGAAAGAAAAGACGATGACGGCTTTGTGGTCTGGGTCAAGCCGACCTAACGGAATACCTTGGAGCAGGTTAGGATGCGGAAGCGGCACAGAATTCACGGTGACGGTTCTCAGTACAAGGAAATCTTCGGCTGCGAATGGTGCAGTGAGCAAGAGCTCTTCCAGCGGAGTATTGCCGATGTTTTCCACATGGACGGTGAAGGACAGGGTATCTTCTTGCCCGACACGCAGAGCGCTGGAGCTAAGTGTAAGTTTAGGGATGGCTGCAATAACGGTCACGCCGACGGTGTTGGTTTGGGTTGTTTCCTGGATGGTCTCTCCTCCACTACGACGTGAGGTATATTCGATGGTGGCTTGGTTGCTGAATGTTCCCTCTGCTGGTGCTTCACGAATTTGCGCCTGGAGCGTAAGGGTGAGCGTCTCTCCTGGTGCAATATCCGGGAGCGTGATACCTGCAGCGGGATTAGCGCCTGGCTGTGCTTTTTCTTGGATAGTAAGGCTGTTGGGTACATAAATGAGTCCATGCGGCAACGGGTCTGTGAACAGCGGATACTGCGCTGGGATTCCTCCTTTGTTTGTAATCTGTATGGTGAAGGTGAGTGTGTCACCTATAGAGGCATCCGTGGTATTCACCTTTTTAACTAATTCGAGCAGTGGGAATACAACTGGGATGGTAACGGTATTCGTAGTCACTGTCCCTGATACGACTCTTCCTCCAGGTAACGTAAACGAGTAGGCAAAGGCAGCTTGATTTACGATGTAGCCAGATGGAGGCGTCTCCGATACGGTTACTTGATAAGTCAGTGTCAATGACTGTCCAGGTTCCACAGACCCCAGGCTAACACCAACAGCAGGATCGGCTCCCGACAGTGATTGACCGTTCAACTGTATGCTGTCAGGAATCAATAGAGTCCCGGCAGGAATGAAATTTTGCAGTGTAACTTCGGATGTTACGTTGCCAAAGTTGTTGAGCAGTACCGTATAAGTAAGGCTTTCTCCTGCGATGGCCTCCGTATTTTCCGTAGAGATACTTGCGGCAAGCTGTGGATCGAAAACGGCTACAGTCACGGTGTTGCTGGTGACATCGCTCGCACCGTCACTGCCAGCATATTGAAGCCGTACACTATTGTTTAGACGTCCTCCGAGAGGCAGAGACTGAACGTTCACGCTGTAGGATACATCAATTGTCTGTCCCGCCTGTAAGCTGCCGATAAATAATGGTTCACCTGGCTTGCTAGAAGCAGGTGGAGAACCGTTAATTTTCAAGCTGTCCGGGTTTATGATGGTTCCAATCGGTACGTAATCGGCTAACACTACATCAGTAATGACTGAGCCTCCATCGTTAAAAAGGGTCAGCTGATAAGGCACAGCATCGCCTAATGCGACAGTAGATACTGTTGTGCGTAGCACAGCTGACAAGGCTCCTTTAGCAGTAGGGGCTACTTTAACCGAGACAGAAGGTGAAGCAGTTACCAGATTCGTGCTTCGTCCGTCCGGCAGCTGGTAGGAGTAAGCTAGCGCAGCTTGATTCACCAGTGTGCCAGACTCGGAGGCACGAACGACAAGCGCGGAGAAGACGGTAGTCGTTTTTTCTCCTGGTGCGATGCTACCTAGGGCAATGCCTTGCCCTGGACTGACCCCATATTGAGGGATTCCATTAACCGAAACAGAGCCAGCAACAAAAGAAAGCTCCGATGGCAATGAGTCCGTCAACAAGCTAAAGGCACCGATATTTCCCGTATTTTCTGCGACGATGGAATAGGTGATGCTTTGGCCTGGCTGTACGCTCTCCGTGCTGGCTATTTTCGTCAGTTTCACCACAGGCTGAAGTAAGGCAATGGTGACAGCGTTGGACAAAACGGCACTCGCTTCTTCACCATTTGAGAGTAACAAGCGCGCCTGATTCGTACGTGGTCCTGGCTGTTCTGTCGCTGTGATACGGACATCAAAGGATATGACAGTCTTGGTATTCGCTTCTAACGGTGGCAAAGATATGCCAGTGCCGGGATCGCTTTCTGCCACCGTAGATCCATTAATCTGAACTGAGCCTGTAATAAACTCGATGTCCTCTGGCAGAGTATCCAGCAAACGGGCATCTTGCACGGTATTCGTATCCTCGTTGAGGATCACGAGTTCATACGTCAAGGTATCGCCAGTAGTGGCGAAAGGTGAGCTTACGCTTTTACTTAATGTGATGTCTAGCGGTGACACGGCAACCTCAACAATGTTGGATAAATGGAAACCGCCCGCCTCTCGCCCATCTGGTGCATTAAAGCGATAGCCTACCTCAGCCTGATCCACCAGCAGTACGGTTACAGGGATGGAAGATACCAGCACTTGGAAAGTGACGGTTGCCGATTGTCCTGGTGGTATGGCGGGAGTCGGGATGCCGGGAACTGGGCTTGCACCGGGAGCAGCAATACCGTTAATCGAGACTGTGTTCGGAAGGAATACAGAGCCGTCCGGAATATTGTCACTTACAGTAGTCGAGGCTGCAATGTTACCCGTGTTGGATACGACAATCGTGTAAGTGATGATGTCTCCGATTGTGGCATTATTGGTACTGCTTGTTTTGACTGCTGTCAGGATCGGCTGGAAGACTGGAATGGTTACTACATTAGATGTTGAGCTGCCAGTAAATACTCCGCTGGTAAAGCTAACGGATGCCTGATTAGTTAATTGTGCTGGTGTTGGCAAGAAGTCGACTCGAACCTGGAACGTAACGGTAGTAACAGCTCCTGGAGCGAGCGTACCGATGGCAATACCAAAGCCAGGGTTTCCATCAGGGAAGGAAGTGCCGTTTATGGTAACACTGCCATTCACAAAGGAGCTTCCCGCCGCAATCATATCTGAAACCACTATATTATTGGCTGTACTGATCCCATTGTTGGAGACGGCCAGTGTGTAGGTGATGATATCGCCAATAATGGCGTCGGTAGCCGCCGTTCCTTTGACAATGCTAACGTCTGGTGAGGATACAGAGATACTAACTGAATTGGATACCGCAGATCCGGATACAGTTCTGCCATCTGGTGTTTGGAAAGTGAATGAGCCTGATGCCTGATCGACCAGTACCTGTGGATTAGGCAGTGTATTGATAATGGTTTGGAACGTTACGGATACCGTTCCGCCTGGCAACACGGATCCAACTGGAACGCCAGTTTCGATGGACAACCCAGGTTGCGGACTGCCAGCAATGCTGACACTGTTGGCAAGGAAAGTCGATCCGGCCGGGATGTTATCGCTGATGGTAAGCGCTGCTGCAATATTGCCGCTATTCATGGCTGTAATCGTGTAGGTCAGTGTATCGCCGACGGAGGCGTTAAGAGTGCTGGATGCTTTAGTAATTGCAATTAACGGTTGGAACACAGGTACGATGAGTGGATCGGAAAAGGCAGTGCCAGTGAACGTTCCGCTAGTAAACGTGACGGCTGCAATATCTGTGAGCAGTGGTGGCTGCGGCAAAGACTGGACAGTTGTCTGGAAACTGACGACGAATGTATTTCCAGGTGCGACGTTTCCGATGGCAATTCCAGCAACCGGAGAGGCATTAGGGAAGGCTACTCCGTCGATTAGGACACTGCCCGGAACGAAGGAGGTACCTGCAGGAATTGTATCGGTTACAACAGTATCTGTGACTGAATCCACGCCACTATTCGTGATGCTCAGTGTATATCTGATCGTATCTCCGACTACAGCGGCTGCCAGGCTGGATGTTTTAATCACCTGAATATTAGGTGCAGATACAGCAATGTTGACTGTATTCGATGTGACAGAACCGCTCAGTACTCTACCGTCAGGTGGTGAGTAGGTAAAGTCCGCTTGCCCTTGGTCGGTCAATATAGGCGGAGTTGGCAGAGACGAGACGATGGTTTGGAAACTCACTGTAATACTGCCTGAAGGGGCCAGTGATCCGAGCGTTATGCCTGTAACTGGCGAAGCCCCCGGGACAAGGATGCCGTTAACGACTACGCTGTTAGGCAGTAGTTCAGAACCTGCGGGGATGTTATCCGACAGCACAGGTATAACGGCAATATTTCCGGTATTAGTTAGCGTCAGGGTATAGACCAATGTTGATCCGATCTGTGTGTTAACGGTATTGACGGTTTTAGTCAGGCCGATGATCGGCTGATAAACGGGCAAGGTAACCGGATCGGATTGCGAAGACGAGGTCAACGCGCCTGAAGTAAAGCTGACGGTCGCTTGATTGGTTATTTGCGGCGGTTGCGGCAGACTAACGACGGAGACCTGGAATGTAACTGCTGCCGAACCACCTACAGCAATGGTGCCCACAGGGATACCGGAGCTTGGCGACGCAGCAGGTACCGAAGTTCCATTCACGGTTACGCTACCCGGAACAAAGCTGGTGCCAGGCGGCAGTTGATCAGATACAACGGCATTGACGACTTGACTGATTCCGTTATTCGTAGCAATCACAGTATACGTAATGGTATCTCCGACTACGGCATCTGTAGCGGAGGCTGTTTTGATAACGTCCACGTCTGGTGAAGAGACCGAGACGGTCACGGACGGAGATACTGCACTTCCAGTCAGGACACGACCATCTGGAGGTTGATAGCTGTAAGCTGCAGTCGCCTGATTGACCAATGTACCTGATGCGGGCAGTGAGGTAATGACTGCCTGAAAGGTCAGAGTGACGGTCGTAGCTGCACCTATGATACCTAATGGAATCCCAACACTTGGATCTGAGCCAGGTGCGGCGGTGCCATTGATCACTACACTATTAGGGATAAAGGCAGCCCCTGCCGGGATGGGATCACTAAGGACGGTATCTGCACCGATGTTTCCAGAGTTTGTAACGGAGAATGTATAGGTTACCGTATCTCCAACCGTAGCTCTTCCCGTTCCCGCGCTTTTAGTTACAGTGACAATCGGTTGATACACAGGGATGGTAACGGGAGTGGAGACCGAAAATCCATTAAAGGCACCTGAAGTAAAGCTGACGGTCGCTTCATTGGTAATGGACGCTGGTGACGGCAGTGATTGTACGTTAAGCAAAAAGCGAATGGTCGCACCGCCACCAGCTCCAAGCGTTCCGACAGGAATGCCGTTTTGTGGGTTGGCTGTAATAGCAGGAGTACCATTGATGGTAACGCTGCCCGGGACAAAGGCGGTTCCAGAAGGAATGGTATCCGTGACGATAACGCTAGTAACAGGATCGAGTCCGTTATTGAACGCAGTTATGACATATGGAACAGAATCACCCACGACAGCGTCAGCGACATCAGCCGCCTTCGTGACTGTTACATTCGGTGAAGAGATCGGGATGGATACAGGCTGTGCTGATCCGCTTCCGCTCAACGTTCGTCCGTCTGGTAGTTGGAACGTATAGTTCACATTAGCCTGGTTGGTCAGTATAGAGCCAGGCGGTACAGATATGACCACGGCGCTGAACGTGACAGTTACCGTAGTACCAGGTGCAACTGAACCGATATTAATTCCCGAAATCGGGTCCGCTCCGGGAATAGGCGCTCCATTGACCAGTACGCTATTTTGATTCAGGCTAAGCGAGCTGGACAACAGATCAAGCACGACCGTTTGTGCAGGCGCGTTGCCGGTATTGGTTACAGTAATGAAAAAACCAAGTGTATTCCCTACGGTAGCACGATCCGCACTGAGGGTATTGGTCACATTCAAAATCGGCTGCAATACAGGCAGGCTGACCGTATTAGAGGCGGATTGACCTGCGAAAGCCCCCGAGTTAAAGGAGACAGTCGCCTGATCTGTTGACAAACCTGATGCCGGCAAGGATGTTACCGTGGCCTGGAAGGTGACCGTTACCGAGCTGGCAGCAGGGATAGAGCCGACAGAAACGCCTGTAGCGATGTTGGCTCCCGGTATAGTGACACCATTGACTTGTACGGAGTTAGGTACAAAGGTAGTGCCGTCAGCAATCGGGTCGATAAAGACCGTTCCTGTTACAGGTTCAATGCCATTGTTCGCTGCGGTAATGGTGTACGTAATGGTATCTCCAAAGGCGACGGAGGTTTGGTTGACCGTTTTGGTTACGGTGACATTCGGATTGGATACGGGAATGAACACCGGATTCGATTGTGTGTTTCCATTTAATATGCGGCCGTCAGGTGGCTGGAAGGTGAATGTGGCCGAACCTTGATTTAATAGACCCAGCCCAGCAGGGACAGCGTTAATGACCACTTGAAAGGTAAGGGCGATAGAAGCCCCCGCTGCAATGTTTCCGACCAATACCCCCGACTGGGGATTGGCTCCAGCAACAGGCAGACCGTTTACGGTGACACTATTCGGTATAAAGGAGGACCCGGATGGAATGGCATCGGTGAATGTGGCGGTCGCTGCTAGATTACCTGTATTTTGGGCGGTGAGTGTATAGACTACGGTGTCGCCTACGGTTGCTTGACTCGTATTTGCGGTTTTAACAAGACTGATAATAGGCTGGTATACAGGCACGACAATCGTGTTGGAGAGTGATGTGAAGTTCAGTGTGCCGCTGGTAAAAGAAACGGAAGCCTGATCGCTCAGTTGCGGCGGCTGAGGCAGGCTGTTGACCAATACGGAAAAAGTGACAGTTGTTGACGCTCCAGCAGCGATGGAGCCGATTGGAATCCCCGTTAAGGGGCTGGCTGACGGCAATGTCGTTCCATTTACAATAACCGAACCAGGAACAAAAGTGGAGCCCGACGGGATCGTATCGTTTACCCGAACATCCGTCACGGTTTCGATGCCACTATTGGTAGCTGTAATGGTATAGGTTATCGTATCACCGGGAACTGCGTCAGTGGCCGAAGCGCTTTTGGTAACCAGCACATTCGGTGACGATACAGGAATTGTGACAATATTGGACGAAGCATTGCCGTTAACAATCCGGCCATCCGGCGGTTGAAAGGAAAAGCTGATATTCGCCTGGTCGGTGAGTTGGGGAGGTAAAGGCACGGAAGTAATCACCACCTGAAAAGTTGTTTGAGTTACGGCTCCAGGTGCAATGGAGCCAATAGACAGACCTGTTGCTGGACTGGCGCCCGGAACAGGAGTACCGTTAACGACCACACTGTTCGGCACAAGTGCCGAGCCTGTAGGGACATTGTCTGTCAAGGTTGCAGCAGCAGCAATGTTACCATTGTTGGTTACCGCCACGGAATACGTTACGATATCGCCAACCGTTGCCTGTATGGGATCTACAGTTTTACTGACAGTTAGCACTGGGGCATTGACGGCTACCGTCACCGGGTTAGATACTGATACGCCTGTAAAAGCACCGCTGGTGTAGCTGGCACGCGATTGATTGGTGAGCTGCGGCGGACTTGGTAATGGAGAGGATACTGTTACCCTGAAAGTGATTGTAGCTCCCCCTCCAGCGGCAATGCTCCCAATTACGATACCTAAAGAAGGATCTCCACTGGCTATTGTGGAGCCATTCAGCGTTACGCTACCGGCAGTGAATTGAGAGCCAGCCGGGATAGGATCGGAAACGACCACATTGCTCACGGTCTGAATTCCGTTGTTGAGTACGGTCAGGGTGTATAACACCGAATCACCCGGAATGGCGGTGGAACGGTCTGCAGTCTTCGAAATGGACACATTCGGCGCTGACACAGGAATGGATAACACGTTGGACGATGTGCTATCTGTTCGCACTCGCCCATCGGGCAACGTAAAGGAAATGGCGGCGGTGGCCTGGTCTGTCAGTTGGGATGGTGTTGGAAGAGAAGCCACTACAGTTTGGAATGTCAGTGTGATAGGGCTTTGCGGCGACACGGTTCCGATGAAAATACCTGCTGCTGGACTGGCTCCGGGCTGACTAACGCCATTGATTACCACGCTGTTCTCCATAAACGTGGACCCGGCAGGAATAGCATCTGTCAGCGTTACAGAAGCATTATAGTTGCCGCTGTTCGTGACCAGCAAAGTGTACAGAATCGTGTCGCCTATCGTAGCTGCTGTTGTATTTGCAGATTTGGTCACACTGATGCGAGGCTGATAAACCGGCACAGAGACGGTATTTGTCTGGGATGTTCCGGTAAAAGCACCGCTGGTGAAGCTGACACTGGCTGTGTTTTGCAGCGGCTGCACGGATGGAACGGCATTGACCAGCACAGCATAGGACACCTGCACGGATGCGCCTGCGCCAATGGTGCCGACTGGAATGCCACTTCTTGGGTCGGCTGTGCTCACAGGTGAACCACCGACGGTTACGCTTCCGGGTACAAATGACACGCTGCCGGGGAGTGGATCGGTAATCACGGTGTTTGTGATGGGGTCAATTCCGTTATTAACGGCGTTCACACTGTAGGTTAGCGTTTCGCCAACACTAACGGATGTGAACCCCGCAGACTTGGTTACTGCTACGTTGGGAAGCGAAATCGATACGGAAACAATATTGGAGAGAAGCGAGCCCGACAGGGTTCTTCCGTCTTGCAACTGATATGAATATTGGAGTAGGCCCTGATCGTTTAATCCACCCCCAGGTGGTAGCGAATCCACTGTCGTCCGGAACGAGACTGTAATTTGTGCACCAGGGTTGACGGTGCCTACTGAAATTCCCGTATTAGGATTGGCACCTGTCACTGAGGACCCGCCGACAATGACGCTTCCGGGAATAAAGGTGGAGCCTGTCGGTACAGTTTCCGTCAAGGTCGTGTTTAATACGGCAGTTCCGGTATTAGCGATGAGAAATGAATAAGTAATCGTCCCGCCAACGCTGGCACGGTTGGAGCTGGCGCTTTTGGTAATCGTCGGCGCTGCAATAACGATAGGTATGGTTACAAGATTGGACAAAGATGATCCGGTAAAGGCTCCGGAAGTGAAGCTGACAGTTGCACGATTGTTGATCTGTGCAGGAGAAGGCAGAGAATTAATGGCTGCCCGAAATACAACCGTAACCGATGCGCCTGGAGCTAAAATGCCGATCGGAATACCGTTCACAGGTGTAGAAGTCGCAGAAGCAGTTCCGTTCACGGTGACGCTGCCAGGTACAAAGGCAACTCCGCTTGGCAGCGGATCGGTAATGATTACATTGGTCACATTGGCGATTCCGTTGTTTGTGGCGGTTATGGTAAATTGAACAGTCTCTCCGACCGCGGCTGCCGCCAGGGAAGAGGCTTTTGTCACGGTCACATTTGGTGAGGATACGGGAATGGTGAGCGTGTTGGACGTCCCGCTTCCGTTCAATACACGTCCGTCAGGCGGTGTGAAGGTATACGTGTAAGCCGCCTGATCGGTCAAATTACCAGAGGCGGGAACCGCGTTGACGAGGGTCTGGAAGGTCACAGGTATAGTAGCACCTGTATTAATCGTTCCTACTGAAAAACCAGTAGCGGGATTGGCAGCAGGCACGGAAGAACCACCAATGGTCACACTGCCCGGTATAAAGGATGATCCGGCGGGAATGCTCTCCGAAAAGCTGAGATTTGCAGCAATGCTGCCCGTGTTGGATATCTGAAACGTGTACGTAATCGTATCTCCAACTGTAGCAGCCGTTGTATTGGCACTTTTAACAATCCCAATAACAGGTTGGTAGATTGGTGTACTGGCAGTGTTGGACGGAACGTTGCCAGAAATGACAGGTCCTCCCGGTACGGTTTGGAAGGAAAAGGATGCCGATGCTTGGTTGCCTAGCTGGGTGTTTGCTGGCAATGAAGTGACGGTTGCACGGAATGTAATGGTCACCGTGGAAGCAGGAGCAACACTACCCACTGTGATACCTGTAGCGGGATTGGCTGTTGGCTGGGCTGTGCCCGAGACAACAACACTGCCGGGTACGAAGGTAGCCCCGGCTGGTATGGTATCGGTAAGTACTGTGTTGGAAGCACTGACGAGCCCCGTATTCGAAATGTTAACCGTATAGGTCACTGTATCGCCAATAACCAAGCCTGTAGAGCTGGCAGTTTTGGTCAGGGTCACCAGCGGAGCATTGATATCAATTTGAATGGCATTGGCATTTACAGTGTAAATGTCGCCATTTGTTGTCAGCTGGAGGACACCTGTGGTTTGGCTGTTGAGCAGCGTGGAGGAAATATCGACATTGGTAATGTCCCAACCTTGCCGTCCGCCCGTCACCTGTGTGCCAGGTGCCCCATTCACGGCATTAGTTGTACCGAAGGTCCCGGTCGTGACCAATGTACCGTCGTCTCCGTTTATTTGGGAAGCGAAAAAATTAGTCGAAAAATTATTGGGCCCAGACAGCGCAGTCAAACTGGATGTGGTAGGTCCAAACAACGCACGGTCACCCGTAATGTCAACATCACCCTCTTGCGCGCTAATCAGCGCCCTACCGCGCAAAGTCCCCTGTACGGGCGTGGCAAAGCCGCTCACCACCACATTGACCGAGCCTGTAGCGGTACTGACCCCTTCACCACCAACACGTAGCGACAGGTTGCGGAAGGGCAGAGACGGGTTATTGTACACCACAGCCAGCGTCCATCCGGCATGGTTGGTGTTGGTGGAATCGGGAACCGTGATGGTGCCCGTCACATTTCCGACCGTGTATGCCCCTGCACCGCCTTGAATGACCAGATTTGTGACATTCGCTGTTCTCACATAGGTACTGAGACTGGTGACGTTGACTGATGTTGCCGATTCAGGGCTGACTGTAGTAGATAAAGCAGGTGTCTGAAATGTGACCGGGTTGCTGGCGCTGGACAATACATTGGTACTGCCGTTGGCATAACTTCCTCCCCAAATAAGCTCAGCATACAGCACCGTACTGCCCGCAGGGAGCACAAGGAATGCTGTCGATGAGTTACTGGTAAAGGTAGAAGTCGTGCCAAATGGATACGTACCGAAGCGAGAGGCTGTATTAGTTGTGATGAACGCGCCAATGCTGGTCGCTGTTCCCGGCACTCCTACCGAATTAGAGCGTGCCAGCCCAAGTGTATTCCCTATAAAGGTGACAGCCCCCGTCTGGTTCGTTACGTAACGCTGAATAAAAGCCATGGATTAGCTTCCTACTTTCCATCTCTTCCAAATCCGTTATCTTAGGATCTCCGTATAGGAAGAGCCAGCTAGGCTGGGTGTAATAATCCTTTCGTATAAATTGCCTGCGTTATAACCAGGCCTTGCATACCGCACAAGCCCATGTACCTAATCCAGCGGGAAAAGGTCACCCCCTTTTTCGATAAAATCGCTTAGCATGAAGCCCAAAATAGTTGTTTGGCATGACTTCAGCGGGGCAATATCTATATGCAGTCATTATTCACATATGTATGCAAGTCAATTTTAAACATACCTGTTTTCAAAGAATGACGTTATAGGAAGCGTTTTAGCGAAAAAAGAAGAAATTTGTAAAATAGCTTCGAAATGTTGGTCTCTTTTTTTACTTGGCGTTAACATATGTGCTATACTGAAGGAGCAAAGGAGGCGTGCCCTATGAACTTAACAGTACGAGGTCAACAGATCGAGGTTACCGACGCTTTGAAGGACTACGTTGATAAGAAATTCAGCAGACTTGAAAAGTATTTCGATGCACCCCCGACGTCTGATGGAAGTGTAACGTTAAGCACAACCAGAGATTTGCACACTGTAGAAGTAACCATTCCTTTGCCGGGGCTTGTACTCCGTGCCGAAGACGAGAGCGATGACATGTATTCATCCATTGATGCCGTGGTAGACAAGCTTGAACGGCAAATTCGCAAGCACAAAACCAAGCTAAACCGTAAATTCCGTCAGGAAGGCAGCTTGAAAACCCTTTTTGTGGAAGATCCAGCAGGTGGCGTGGCTGTTGCTGAAGATGAGGATGTAGAACTGGATGAGCTGGAAGTTGTCCGCACCAAGCGTTTCTTATTGAAACCTATGGATGTGGAAGAAGCTATTCTTCAAATGAACATGGTTGGACATAATTTCTTTGTGTTTTCCAATATTGACAACGAAGAAGTTAACGTAGTTTACAAGCGCAATGATGGTAAATACGGTCTGATCGAACGGGAATAGCCTGTGAAGTAGGAACTTTTCACATTTTAAAATGAATAGAACGATTTTGATTGAAGCATGCTTCATGGATATTAGGAAAATGAAAACAACACGAGCCTTATCCTTGCGAACCTGGCGGGATAGGGCTCTTTTATATGTTTTTTTTGTAAATGTAAGGAAATTTAAACTTGGATAAGTATAACCAAGTTGTGTATTTCGTGCGTCAATTGTTTTGGTATCTTTAACCGGATGCAAATCTGGAGGCTGCTTGTGTTGCGGCATGTCCTACAAACTGTTACAATTTATGCAAAGAACATCGCACGATGGGCTGGTACAGCCGGGCCTGTCAAACATATCGGGAATCAATTTCATCATGGACCCTTTCTTATTGTGAAATTGATTCTATTAATTGTTTTGCGCGAAAGGGGTAAACCATGCTAGGAATTGTTAAGAAAATCTTCGGAGATACCAATGAACGTGACGTCAAGCGTTTAATGAAGACGGTTGAACTGATCAATAAGATAGAGCCGGATTTCGAAAAGCTCTCGGATGAGGAGTTGCAAGCGAAGACGGCAGAATTTAAAGCTCGGGTCGAACAAGGGACTACGGCTGAAGAAATTTTGCCGGAAGCTTTTGCAACGGTTCGCGAAGCGTCCAAGCGGGTGCTGGGTAAACGTCATTATGACGTACAGATGCTCGGCGGTATTGCGCTGCATGAAGGTAAAATTGCCGAGATGAAAACCGGTGAAGGTAAAACACTGGTAGGAACACTGCCGGTTTATTTGAATGCTCTGTTGGGCAAAGGCGTGCACGTGGTTACGGTCAATGACTATTTGGCGCAACGTGACAGCGGAGAAATGGGACAGATTTATAACTTCCTGGGAATGTCCGTAGGGCTGAATTTGGCCAATATGGATCATGGCGCCAAGCAGGCAGCCTATGCTTGTGACATCACGTACGGTACAAACAACGAGTTCGGGTTCGATTATTTGCGCGATAATATGGTGCTTTACAAAGAGCAGATGGTACAACGTCCGTTGTACTTCTGTATCATTGATGAAGTGGATTCCATTCTCGTCGATGAAGCTCGTACACCATTGATTATTTCAGGACAAGCTCAGAAATCGACAGAGCTGTATTTTGCGGCTGATCGTTTTGTGAAGAGCCTGAGTGTTGAAGAAGATTACACGCTGGATATTAAGGTGAAGTCGGTTGCTTTGACCGAAAACGGCGTATCCAAAGCTGAAAATTTCTTTGGTCTCGAAAACTTGTACGATCAGGAAAGTGTTACAATCAATCACCACATTGTACAGGCATTGAAGGCTAACGCTATTATGCGTTTGGATGTGGACTATGTCGTAGCTGATGGTGAGGTCCTGATTGTCGATGAGTTTACAGGTCGTCTGATGGCTGGACGTCGTTATAGTGATGGTCTGCATCAAGCCATTGAAGCGAAGGAAAACATCATTGTACAAAATGAAAGCATGACGCTGGCGACGATTACATTCCAAAACTATTTCCGTATGTACCGCAAATTGGCGGGTATGACGGGTACGGCTAAAACAGAAGAAGAAGAATTCAAGAAAATATATGGTCTGGAAGTACTTCAAATTCCAACGAATCGGCCTAACCAGCGTGTAGATATGCCTGACGTAGTGTATAAGAGCGTGAAAGGAAAATTCCATGCAGTGGTGGATGAAATCCTGGAGCGCAACAAAAAGAACCAGCCGATATTAGTAGGTACGGTTTCTATTGAAAACTCGGAGCTTCTTTCTGAAATGTTGAAACGCAAAGGCGTTCGTCACAAAGTGCTTAACGCCAAGTATCATGCTGAGGAAGCTGAGATTATTTCCCGTGCAGGTGAGGCTGGCGCAGTAACCATCGCTACCAACATGGCTGGACGTGGTACTGACATCGTACTGGGCGAAGGCGTATCAGAACTCGGTGGTTTGCATATCATCGGTACAGAACGTCATGAATCCCGTCGTATTGATAATCAGCTTCGCGGACGTGCAGGACGTCAGGGTGATCCGGGCTCCACACAGTTTTACTTATCGTTGGGCGATGAGTTAATGAAGCGTTTTGGTGCGGACAACGTACTGAATATGATGGAGCGTTTGGGCTTCGAGGAAGACCAACCTATTGAGAGCCGTATGATTACACGTGCTATCGAATCAGCTCAAAAACGCGTCGAAGGCAACAACTTTGATCAGCGTAAAGTCGTTCTCCAGTATGATGATGTAATGAACCAGCAGCGTGCTATTATTTACAAACAACGCCGTGAGGTGCTGGAATCAGAGAACATCAAGGAAATTGTGTTCGACATGATCAAGCCTGTCATTGAGCGCGTAGTGGAAGCTCATTGCGGCGATGACATTCCTGAAAACTGGGAACTTGAAGAAGTAGCAGAGTATGTGAACAACAACCTGCTTGAGGAAAATACACTTACGCGTGACGACATGTGGGGCAAGGAAACAGAGGAGATCGTGGATATGATCTTCGAAAAAGTTACCAACAGATACCACAGCCGTGAAGAAATGATTGGCGAAGATATGGTACGCGAGTTCGAGAAGGTTATCGTATTGCGTGCAGTCGATAGCAAATGGATGGACCATATTGATGCTATGGATCAATTGCGTCAAGGTATTCACTTGCGTGCTTACGGCGGTACCGATCCGTTGCGCGAATATCAATTTGAAGGCTTCGAAATGTTCCATGCTATGATTGCTAGCATCCAAGAGGAAGTAGCGACATACATCATGAAAGCACAAATTGAATCCAATCAAGAGCGTCAGGCTGTCATCGACGAAGACAAAATCTCGACGAGTGGTGAACCTGCGGCTCCTAAAAAGAAATCCGCTCCTTCGCGTCCGCGTAGAAAATAACGGATTGAAATTAAGGGAGAGATCTTGAGATACACTATTCCCTGCAGTGCATATAATGGCAGGCGGCAGTTCACCACTGACCGTCGGCCATTTTGTGCCATACAGGGGTGAGACTGATGTTTTCAACTTATAGGTCTCTGTTGGAGGATCGGTTTGAATATTTTTTTCTTGAGAAGATTGTCCCTATTTCTATAATTATGACAAGCAAGCAGGTATCTGCTTGTTTGTCAGTTAATTCAGCAGTTAATCTGACTCACATAACCAGAGCCAGTTATTTAAAAGCAGTTTAACTTTACGGCGGTCGGCAGCGAAGCGGAGGATTTGGATCTGGAGAAGCGTCAGCGTACGCCTTTGCAGTGAGATGCCCACCTTTGAATGTGTTAATCCAATCAAGGGCATCTCGCTGCAACAGCGATCGTAAGATCGAATCATTCGCGCAGCGTCTCTTCACCCAGTCCGTAACTCACAACGCTTTTACTCCCCCTAACCCTATATTAAAAGGAGAATGTCATCATGATAGATCCAAATGTAAAACATGATTTAAGAGAAATAGGCAAGAAACTAACAAACCTTAGGGGGTCTCTTTGACTTAGATCTCAAACAGGAAATGATCTCAAACTTTGAGGAAAAGATGGCTGCGCCTGATTTTTGGGATGATAACGATAAAGCTCAAGCCGTGATCGCGGAAATGAATGCGGTTAAGTCTTCTGTAGACAGCTATGAACAGCTCCGTCAGGAATATGAGGATGCGGGGATGATGGCTGAGCTAGCTGATGAGGAAGGCGACGAAACACTGGCTGGAGAAATTGAAAACAGTATCAGATCCTTGCTGAGCAAGCTTCAAGAGTTTGAACTCCAATTGCTTTTGAATCAGCCATATGACAAGCTTAATGCCATTTTGGAGCTGCATCCGGGGGCAGGTGGAACCGAGTCGCAGGACTGGGGTCAAATGCTGCTACGGATGTATACACGCTGGGCAGAAAAACGCGGTTTTAAGGTAGAAACGCTGGATTACCTTGCGGGTGATGAAGCAGGGATTAAGAGCGTAACCCTATTGATTAAAGGTTATAATGCCTACGGCTACCTGAAAGCGGAAAAAGGCGTACATCGGCTTGTTCGTATCTCACCATTTGATTCCTCCGGCCGTCGGCACACATCGTTCGTATCCTGTGATGTGGTGCCGGAAATTGCCGATGATGTGGACGTTGAGATCCGCACAGAGGATCTTAAAATTGATACGTACCGGGCCAGCGGGGCAGGTGGTCAGCATATTAATACGACCGACTCAGCCGTCCGAATTACGCATCTTCCTTCCGGCATTGTTGTAACTTGTCAAAATGAGCGCTCCCAGATCAAGAACCGTGAGCAGGCAATGACGATGCTCCGTTCCAAGCTCTACGAGCGTAAGATCGAAGAGCAGCGTCAGCAATTGGACGAAATCCGCGGAGAACAGTCCGATATTGCATGGGGCAGTCAAATTCGCTCCTACGTGTTCCATCCATACAGCATGGTTAAGGATCATCGTACTAGCGTGGAAACTGGCAACGTAGGAGCTGTCATGGATGGCGATCTCGATCCGTTCATCGATGGTTACCTGCGCAGCCAAATTAAGCTGGACGCAGAATAATAGCCTGTACGTTTTCCTACAGTCTGCAGACCATGTGCCTGCGGACTGTAGGAATTTTTGTGTAATGGTATTTTAACTAAAGGAGAACACGAATGATGTCTCAATTGAATCCCCCCGCTACCCGCCGAAGACGCCGCAAGCCTCTGATTGCCGCCAGCGGACCCGCACGCAACGTGACCGACATTTTGCTGATTATAATCGGCTCTTTCATTACAGCGCTGACCTTTAACATGTTCTTGCTTCCAAACCGGATTGCATCCGGGGGGGTATCGGGCTTGTCTATCTTGGGTGAGGACCTGTTTGGCCTGGAACCAGCCTATACGCAGTGGGGAATGAATATTCCGTTATTTATAGCAGGAGTACTGCTGTTAGGGAAAAAATACGGGTTGCGTTCCCTGCTGGGAAGTATTATGCTGCCGCTATTCGTTTATGTGACGAAGGACTGGGCAGTTCCGACAACAAATCCGTTGCTGGCTTCGCTATATGGTGGAATCGGAGTAGGGTTGGGTTTGGGCACCGTATTTCGGGGCAGGGGCTCGACGGGTGGACTGGCTATTTTGGCGCAGATTATTCAAAAGTATACGGGTTTTAGTCTTTCTCTCTGTGTCATGTTGATGGATGGAACGGTGATTACACTGGCTGGTTTTACCCTCTCGCCGGAACGTGCGCTGTATGCGTTGATTGGCTTGTTTGTAACTGGCAAAGTCATTGATGCTGTGGAAATGGGACTGAGTTACTCCAAAGTAGCTTACATCATATCCAATCAGAAAGAAACGATCACGCAGGCTATTTTGCAGGATTTGGACCGAGGATTGACAGAGCTGGCAGGACGGGGCGGTTACACGAACGAAGAACGTCCTGTACTTATGGTTGTAGTCGGACAAAACGAGGTAACTCGCCTCAAGACGCTCGTCCGCTTGGTAGACCCTGAAGCTTTTGTGATTATTAGTAATACTCGTGAGGTATTGGGTGAAGGGTTTAAGAAGGAAAGCTAAAACAAAGTGGCATGTCTGGAGACTTGCTCTTAACTGAATTAATGTAGGAGAGCAGGAGAGCCCACTAATGTAGTAGGCTCCTCTCTTCAGAATAGCTTTACTAGATTCTTTTTACTAATCGTTCAAGCCAATTTGCCGGTTGTCCTTGATTGAAATACGAGGTTGGCGTTCCTTTTACCCCTGTTTTGACCATAAATAGACCGCCTGCTAATGGTTGATCGGCACTATCATTATCTTGAGCAGTCGTAATATATAACTCATCCAGATGTTCACCGCCAAAAGCACACGAAGTCACACAATTGACGGGGAGTGACACCTCAGCAATTACTTCTCCATGAGTAGGATGGATACGGGAGACACGTTTACCACCCCATCGCGCGACCCACAACATGCCCTCTGCATCGATTGTCATGCCATCTGGATACCCTTCACTTTCATCCAATCTAGCCACCAGTTGCTTATTCCTAATCGTGCCTTGTGCCACATCGTAATCGAAGGAGACGACCTCCAATGTTGGAGTATCAATGTAATACATTGTACGATGATCTGCGCTCCAGGCTAATCCATTAGATATGGAAGCTTTATCAACCAGTAAGGAGACATTGCCTTTTGTGCTCAGACTATACAATGCTCCTTGCGCGTGTTCGCCATTTAGGCTCATTGTTCCTGCTAAAAAACGTCCTGTAGGATCGCATTTTCCATCATTAAAACGATTACCTAGTTTACCTTCCTCAGGATCATGGATCAATACTTTGGCCCCTGTCTCAATATCCAAACAATATAGACCGCTAATCAGCGCTACGATCACTTTATTTTTGAGATAAGGTACAACTGCACCAATATGTTCACCAACCTCTATTGTACGATCTGTGCACGTAGAAGGATCATAGATATGCAATTGAAAACCTTCAATATCGACCCAAAATAAACGTTGAAACTGCTGATCCCAGCTGGGACCTTCGCCTAACTTTGCTTTTGCATCTATAACGATATTCGCTGTATATGTTTCGATGTGTAGCACCCCTAACGTTTAAGTTTATTTTTCGACCCCAATTATCCGCTCCACCGGTGCTCCACCGGCTCCTCTGCGCAGATTCACTAGATGCAGCCCATGTGATTTTCTCTTGTGTGTACTGCTATGTGTACTCCATTCATGTTCAACAAGTTCATAAAGTGCAGCAAACGGCCAATCGAGATGAATACCAATATATGAGATAATTTAAAGGGAATATCCCCCCTTTTCTTTATGCAAAACGGCAGATTGTATTCAAGAGACTCTCTGTCTATTTTTTATTTCCTTTATTATAGCTCGTACAGCTTGTCCGTCAAAAGAATAGACAAGAGCGCATATTTTAAATTTGGAGGAATAACATGACATGAGGTGTTGTATTTATATGAACAGAGTCGTATAATAATACATATTTCATAGGAACGGAATGGAGGAAGGTCTGTGAGCAGCAAGTTAAAAGTGGCAATTGTCGGTTCCACCGGGTATGGCGGGGTGGAGCTGATTCGTTTTTTGGTTCATCATCCGCAAGTAGAGATTGTATCTGTTATTTCTTCATCCAGCGCGGGTGTCCCAATCAGTGACGGGTTTCCACATCTGACGGACATTGTGGTGCAGGATTTGGACGGTGTCGAAGTCCACGAAATTGCTGCCAAGGCCGATCTGGTTTTCACTGCTACGCCATCGGGCGTTAGTACCAAGTTAGTACCGCAGCTTCTTGATGCCGGACTGAAAGTCATTGACCTTTCCGGGGACTTCAGGCTTCGAAGCGGGGAAACGTATGAAGCATGGTATAAAAAGCCTGCGGCTTCACCCGAGTATCTCAAGCAAGCGGTATACGGACTCAGCGAGGTGTATGCAGAAAAGCTGGCGGGCGTTTCTTTTATATCAAATCCAGGCTGTTATCCGACCGCAACATTGCTGGGCATTATTCCTGCGCTGAAAGCGGATTGGATTGACCATCGGTCGCTGATTGTGGATGCCAAATCCGGTGTATCCGGCTCGGGTAGGGGAACAAGCCTCGTTTCGCATTATGCGGAAATGAACGAGAATTTTAAGGCTTATAAGGTAAATAAGCACCAGCATATCCCTGAGATCGAACAGGTACTGGGTGATATTGCGGGCGAGGATGTTACGATTACGTTTACGACACAACTTGTTCCCATGACCCGAGGAATTATGAGTACAATTTATGTCACGCTAAAGGGTGACCATACAGATCAGGATCTTATCGGGTTATACCGGGATTATTATAAAGGGCATCCTTTTGTCCGGGTACGTGGCGAAGGTATATGGCCGGCAACGAAGGAAGTATTGGGTTCGAATTACTGCGACATCGGTTTTGCAGCAGATGCCCGGACCGGGCGTCTTACGATTATTTCTGTCATTGATAATGTTGTGAAGGGTGCCGCTGGACAGGCGATTCAGAATTTAAATTTGATGATGGGATGGGAGGAGAACCTCGGGCTGGGCTTCATACCGGTATATCCGTAAGTAGCAAGTAACCGCAACAAGATGCAGGAAACGTCAGCGAGCGGAATTTCGAATACAGGCAGCTGTCATTCATTGAATATGTTGCGAACGAGGGCACATAATTATGGGCAAAGTAGTGTTTACAGTAGTAAACGGGGGCAACATCGTAACTCCGCGTGGCTTTACAGCCGGGGGATTACACTGCGGACTAAAAAATACGAACCGCAACGATATGGGCGCGATTCGTTGCGAGGTAGAGGCGACAGCTGCTGGGGTGTACACCACCAATGCGTTTCAGGCTGCACCACTGAAGGTGACCCGCGAGAGCTTGACAGATGGTCGATTGCAGGCAGTAGTGGTGAACAGCGGGAACGCCAATGCCTGCACGGGACAACAAGGAGAGCAGGATGCCTACGCTATGCGTTCGGCTGCGGCTCGTGAACTGGGTGTTGCTGAGAGCAATGTAGCCGTCGCCTCGACGGGCGTGATCGGCGAGCATTTGAAAATGGATCGTGTGCTTGGCGGAATATCCTCCTTACCTGACCGTATGAACGGGGCAAACGATGGAGCGGAGCAATTTACCCAAGCCATTCTGACAACGGATTTGGTCAAAAAGGAAGCGTGTGTGGCGGTTGAGGTGGACGGTGTGACCGTACACATCGCCGGGGCGGCCAAGGGCTCGGGCATGATACATCCGAATATGGCAACGATGCTCGCTTTTATGACCTGTGATGCAGTGATCGGACAGACGGCGCTTCATCAACTATTAAAGCAGGCAACGGATACCAGCTTTAATATGATTACGGTGGATGGGGATACGAGCACGAACGATATGCTAATCGCCATGGCGAGCGGACTGGCTGGCAACCGTGAACTGCACGTAGGGCATCCCGATTGGGACGCTTTTGCCGAGGCGTTCACCTATATCTGCCGAGAGCTGGCGAAGGCAATTGCTCGCGATGGAGAGGGTGCTACGAAGCTGGTAGAGGTGTCTGTAAGCGGAGCGGTAAGCGATGCGTCCGCTCAAGCGATAGCCAAGACAGTGGTGGGGTCCAGTCTGGTCAAGTCGGCCGTTTTCGGAGCAGATGCGAATTGGGGACGGATTATTGCGGCCGTAGGGCGTGCTGGAGAGCCAGTTAATCCAGATACGGTAGATATTCGCTTGGGTGATATTGTTGTGCTAAGCCAATCGAGTCCGGTCGCTTTTGACGAAGAAGAGGCGCTAGCCTATTTGCGGGGAGATACGGTGCAAATTATTGTTGATTTGCATCACGGGAACGGAACCGCTACAGCATGGGGCTGTGACCTAACCTATGATTATGTGCGGATTAACGCAGCTTATCGGACATAGATACCAGAATAAAATACGGATTGAATTAGGATAGTAGTTGATAGAAGCAACGAGCGGATGTAAGCCCAGCATCATTTAAAAATGGCACGGATATGCAGATAAGAAAAGGAGAGATGATATGCAATCGGCAGTGGAACACGCGGATCAAGCGAATCATGCGGGAGTGGCACGTCGTAATTTTGTGATGAAATGCGGAGGAAGTACGCTGGCTGCGTTACCTGATTCCTTTTTTGAAGATTTGGCGCGTTTGCAGTCGGAAGGTCTTCAACCTGTCGTTGTACATGGCGGTGGCCCTGCGATCTCCGACAACTTGGCGAAGCTGGGGATCGAAACAGAGTTCATTCATGGATTACGCAAAACGACTGAACCCGTGCTAGATGTCGTGGAAATGGTACTGGCTGGCAGCATTAACAAGCAGATTGTACGTAGAATAGGGATGCATGGGGGCCGAGCGTTGGGGTTGTCAGGCAGTGATGGCTATTTAATCGAAGCCAAGCCTGTGTCGAATGCCGCAGAGGTCGGTTGGGTCGGAGAGGTAACATCCGTTCAAGCCTCGATTATTACAGGTGTACTGGATATGGACTATATGCCTGTTATTGCACCTATCGGGATTGATCGATCGGGTCAGCGTTACAATATTAATGCGGATACAGCGGCGGGTGCGGTAGCCTCTCATCTGGGGGTCAGTCGGATGATCGTCGTTACAGATGTACCAGGCATATTGAAGAAGTATGGCGGAGAAAAGAGAGTGCTGGATTCTATCACCGTACAGGAGATTGAGGATATGATCAGCACAGGTGAAATATACGGTGGTATGATCCCGAAAGTGAGAGCGGCTATTGCCTGTATCCACGGCAAAGTGAAGGAAGTCGTCATTGTGAACGGTAGCGAACCGCAGGTACTAAGCCGTGTGCTGGGCGGAGAATCGATTGGAACACGCATCGTGCGTATGCAGTAATTACAATATATAGCTCGACCTATATAACCAAACGATAAAGGAGCGTGAACATAATGAGTAAGGAACCGAATACGCTGGTGAGCGAGGAAATGCCAAGTACGGATGGAAGCGGAGTGCAAACGGATAAGGTGTCGGCAAAAGCGCAGACAGAAAGCTCCCTTTTTCCAACCTACGCAAGATACCCGCTTACACTGGTAAAAGGACAAGGAAGCTGGCTGTGGGATGATCAGGGCAAGCGTTATCTGGATTTCATGTCGGGCATTGCCGTTACCAATCTCGGCCATGCGCCTCAAGCAGTAGCTGAGCGATTGAAAAAACAGATCGATGAATTGTGGCATGTATCCAATCTGTTTCATATTCCGGGGCAAGAACGAGCCGCTGCCTTGCTGACAGCCAATAGCAGCGCGGATGCTGTGTTTTTCTGCAACAGCGGGGCCGAAGCGAACGAAGCTGCAATTAAGCTGGCGCGTCGTTACCACCAGAAGGTAAAGCAGACTGGTCGCTACGAAATCATTACGTTCACGCAATCCTTTCACGGACGGACGCTGGCAACCTTGACCGCTACGGGTCAGGATAAAGTTAAAGAGGGCTTTTTACCGCTTCCCGCCGGGTTCAAAAGTGTTCCGCTTCATGATCAGACGGCGCTTGAAGCAGCCATCAGTGAGCATACGGCGGCAATTATGCTGGAAATGGTGCAGGCCGAAGGCGGCATGTATCCGGTAGACCCTGCTTTCGTAGATGTGATCACAAAGCTGTGCCGCGAGCATGGTTTGCTGCTGATCATTGACGAGGTACAAACAGGTATGGGACGGACGGGCAAGCTGTTTTCCTTTGAGCATTATGGTATAGAGCCGGATATCTTTACATTGGCGAAAGGACTGGGCAGTGGTTTCTCTGTGGGTGCGATGCTAGGCAAAGGGTATTTGCGTGAAGCGTTCACAGCGGGCAGTCATGGATCTACCTTTGGGGGTACGCCACTTGCTATGGCAGCGGTTCAAGCTACTATTGAAACGATTATTGATGACAAGCTACCAGAACGTGCAGCTGAGATGGGAGATTACCTTTTCCATAGTCTGCAAAAGCAGCTTGGAGATAGTCCTTTTGTAAAGGATATCCGTGGAAAAGGTCTGATGGTCGGTATTGAGTGTGCCGAACCGGTAGCGGAGCTTGTTTTGGCAGGACAGAAGAAGGGCATTCTGTTCATTACAGCAGGACCGAACGTGATTCGTCTGTTGCCTAACTTGTATGTAACGAAAGACGAAATAGATCAAGCTGTAACCTTGATTGCTGAGTTGATTCGGGAGCATGTGGCCTAGTATAAAGGTCAAATCATCCTAGACTAGAGTGTAAAAGGAGACGATAGCATGAGCCAGGGCGGCGCACTGCAGCAGATGAATTTGAAGGGGCGGGACTTCCTGGAGCTGGATAATTACTCTCCAGAGGAAATCCATTATTTAATTGATCTCGCCATTGAAATTAAGCGTAAGCACAAAAACGGGGAAACCTATCAGCCGCTAAAAGGGAAAACGCTTGGACTGATTTTCGAAAAATCCTCTACACGTACACGGGTATCTTTCGAAGTCGGTATGTATCAATTGGGTGGGCATGCTCTTTTCCTCAGCAAAAATGACATTCAACTGGGACGCGGCGAACCGATTAGCGATATGGCTCAAGTCATGTCACGTTATCTGGATGGCATTATGATTCGTACCTTTGGGCACGATAATGTTGTAGAGTTGGCACGTTATGCGTCCGTTCCTGTGATCAATGGATTGAGTGATTTAGCTCATCCGTGCCAAGTGCTAGCTGATTATCAAACCTTGTATGAGCAAAAGGGTAAGCTAAAAGGGCTCAAATTGGCTTACATCGGAGACGGTAACAATATGGCTCATTCTCTCTTGATTGGGGGAGCGAAGCTTGGAGTGCATGTGTCCATCGCAAGTCCAGCTGGATACGAGCCTGACCCGAGTGTGGTCGCAGCTTCCCGTGAAATTGCCAAACAGACAGGTAGTGAGATCGTTATAACCCAAAGTCCGCAGGAAGCAGTACAAGATGCGGATGCGATCTACACAGATGTGTGGGCGAGCATGGGGTTTGAGGAAGAGCAGAAGGAGCGGGAGCTTGCTTTTGCCGACTTCCAGGTGAATGAGGAGCTGGTCAAGCTGGCGAAGCCGGATTATTTATTCCTACACTGTCTCCCTGCGCATCGTGGGGAAGAAGTGAGCGCAGGCGTAATCGATGGTCCGAATTCGGTCATTTTTGATGAAGCGGAGAATCGTCTGCATGCGCAAAAAGCGCTGTTAGTTGCTTTAATGGCATAAGATTGATAGGTATTGATAGGTAAAGAAGATAAAGGTAAGCAATCGGGGAGGACTTCAACAATGGCAAAAGAAAAAATCGTACTCGCATATTCCGGCGGTCTGGATACGTCGGTCATTCTGAAATGGCTCAAAGAAACTTATGATGCTGAAATCATCGCATTCACCGCAGATATCGGTCAAAAGGAAGAACTGGACGGTTTGGAGGAAAAAGCACTTGCTACGGGGGCTTCCAAAGTGTACATTGATGATCTGCGTGATGAATTCGCCAAGGATTTTATCTATCCGATGTTTCAGGCGGGTGCTTTATATGAAGGACAATATTTGCTCGGAACGAGTATTGCACGTCCATTGATCGCTAAGCGGATGGTCGATATTGCGATTGCCGAGGGAGCAACAGCCATTGCTCACGGGGCAACAGGCAAAGGTAACGATCAGGTCCGCTTCGAGCTGAACGCGGCGGCGTTGACGCCGGATATCAAGGTGATCGCACCTTGGCGGCTGGAAGAGTTCCGCAATCAGTTCCCGGGCCGTGCAGAAATGATTGCCTATGCGGAAAAACACGACATTCCGGTAACTGCTTCTGCAGCCAAGCCATACTCCATGGACCGTAATCTGCTGCATATCAGCTATGAAAGCGGCGTGCTGGAGGACCCTTGGTTTGATCCAAGTGCCCCTGAAAATAAAGAAATGTTCTTGCTCAGCAGCGCGCCTGAGGACGCTCCTGATGAAGCAGAATATTTGGAGTTGGAATTTGAAGCAGGTAACTGCGTCGCTTTGAACGGAGAACAGCTAAATCCACTGCAAGTGATGGAAAAACTGAATGAACTGGGCGGCAAGCATGGTATCGGACGTGTGGATATGGTGGAGAACCGTTTTGTTGGTATGAAGAGTCGGGGAGTCTATGAGACGCCGGGCGGTACGATCCTGTTCACAGCTCACCGTAAAATGGAATCTATCACGATGGATCGCGAGGTTATGAATCTGCGTGATAGTCTGATTACCCGTTATGCTACCTTGGTTTACAACGGTTTCTGGTTCGCACCGGAACGTGTCGCTTTGCAGGCTTTGGTTCATGAGAGTCAGAAAAATGTCAGTGGTACCGTGCGCGTGAAGCTGTACAAAGGTAACATTATCGGCGCAGGCGTTAAAAGTCCGGTTAGCTTGTACAATCCGGACATTGCGACCATGGAAGCTGATCCGACACAAGCCTACGATCAAGGCGATGCAACAGGCTTTATCCGCTTGAATGCTCTGCGTTTGAAGGTCAACGCGGGCGTAACACAAAATCATAAATAATGATGTAACCTAAAAAATGTACGGGATACGGGCCGTTCTTGTCCAAACGACGAGGGCGGCTTGTATTGCAGAGAGGGGATTATACAATGAGTAAGCTATGGGGCGGACGGTTTACGAAGCAAACGAACAAGCTGGTAGAGGAATATACGGCTTCTATCGGGTTTGATCAGGCGTTGGCGGAAGAAGATATTCAAGGCAGTTTGGCTCATGTGGCCATGCTGGGGAAATGTGGAATTATTCCGCAGGAGGATGCAGACACGATCAAGGAAGGACTGCACACGGTCCTGGAGCGTATCCGCCGTGGGGAAATTGAATTTTCTGTTTCGGATGAGGATATTCACATGAATATCGAAAAAAATCTAATCGAGGCCATTGGTCCGGTCGGGGGTAAGCTGCACACTGGGCGTAGCCGTAACGATCAGGTAGCAACGGATATGCACTTGTATTTGCGCGGACGTGTGGTATCTCTGGTGGGTATGCTGCATGATGTACAAGCTGCATTAATCGGCCAGGCAAAGGATAATCTGGATACGATTGTACCTGGATACACACACTTGCAGCGTGCGCAGCCTATTTTATTTGCACATCATTTGCTGGCGTATGTGTCTATGCTGGAGCGTGATATTGACCGACTCAAAGACAGCTACAAGCGGATTAACGTGTTGCCGCTCGGTGCTGGCGCTTTGGCCGGGACCACTTTTCCGATCGACCGTCATTTTGTAGCCGAGCAACTGGGATTTGATGGCGTATATGAAAATAGCCTCGATGCCGTCAGCGACCGGGATTTTATTGTAGAGTTCCTGGCTGGCGCCTCGCTGATTATGACGCATTTGTCTCGTCTGAGCGAAGAATTAGTGCTATGGAGCAGCACGGAGTTTGGTTTTATCGAGCTGGATGATGCTTTTTGCACAGGCAGCAGCATTATGCCGCAGAAGAAAAACCCGGACGTACCGGAGTTGGTACGTGGTAAAACCGGACGTGTCTATGGAAACCTCGTAGGCTTGTTGACTGTACTGAAATCCTTGCCGCTGGCGTACAACAAGGATATGCAGGAGGACAAGGAAGGGATGTTCGATACCGTTGCCACGCTGGAAGGAGCCTTGCAACTGTTCGCACCGATGATCGCCACGATGAAGGTGAACAAGGAACGTATGCGTCAAGCGGTCAATCAGGATTTTTCCAACGCAACTGATATTGCGGACTTCTTGGTCGGCAAAGGGCTTCCGTTCCGTCAGGCGCATGAGGTCATTGGCAAAACCGTGCTGTATTGCATCCAGCATGGAAAATATTTGCTTGATCTGACGCTGGACGAATTTCAGCAGTTTTCGGATCTGTTCGACGGGCGCATCTATGAGGTGCTTCAACCAGAAGCGGTAGTTAATGCACGGAATGTATATGGTGGAACCGCTACCGGGCAGGTACAGGCAGCCATTGGGCGCAGTGAACAGCTCTTGGCGAATACATCAACATGGTTTGAAGGGCACAAGCCGAAAAATTAATCAGTAAAGAAAGATATTATTGTCTTGCACAGTAGCGGGATGCTGTGTAAAATCAGATTTTAAGGAATTAGCAATCTAGGTTTCGAAGGCACCGTTCGCGGTGTCTTTTGTGCTTTTTGAGGTATTTGTTTTATTCATGATCCCAATGATCATGAAATGCATAGATTTCCTGGAAGGGTATTTTTCATAGTGTTCAATTTATAGTTCTAAATACCTATTAATACGCTAGTGTGAAAGTTTCTAGAATTTACATTTTTGTATACTACGCCTACGATGATTATGGTAGAATAGCACTAAGTTTTTCATTGAATTACCAATTCAATAGGGCAAGAACTATATTCAATAAATAAATGTCAAGTTACTAGAGGCACTTTTGATTAGGTCAATTTCATAAATGTGTAAATGAAGGGCTTGAATGAGAACATAGGTATGTCCTGGTTTCGGGAGAACGGCAAGTAAAAGCTCTAAAGTAGCGACGTAGCTGAAGGCGGAGTCGGGATGATCCAGGGAGGTATTATGAGAACTAAAAGGACGGCGCGTCAGTTAAAGAGCGCTTGGTTCGGTTATCGCGCTTCTGAAGCCGATCAACTGATATCTTCATTGCATGAGGAACGGGTGCAAGCGGAGGAGTTACTGCGTGAGGAGCGGGAACTTTTCCACGCGGCGCTGGAACGGAAAAAGCAGCGGGATGCGGAGTTAAAGCAGCTGCTTGCGGATGCGCTTGCGGAAGAGCGGCGCTGGATTGAAAGGGCGGGAATTCATGGGTGACAAGCTTAGGTGGCAGGTTGGAGGAGTTTCAATTCGCCAAACCAAGAGAAGAATAAAAGAAGAGCGTCAGCGAATCGAACAACTGCAACAACAGCTAGAGGCCCAGCGGTTAGAGCAGGCCCCGGTGCTGTACAAGCTTGATTTTCATATTGAAGAGTTAGAACGGCGACTTCAGGATACAGAACTTCGTATCCAGGCGATACAGAACGCCCATGATACAGCAGCAGCTGTGGAACAATTGCTGGATGAAGGGATACAGGATGGACAGGTGCAGGAGGCTCAAGTCCAATATGCCTCTGGGCAGGAACAGATAGCAGCAGGAGCTGCTATGGGCGCTGCTTCCAGTATTCCTGGTGCGGAAGGCGAAGAGGCCGCAACAGGAACGCAGAGTGGACGAAACGGCAAGGCCCGTCTAGGGGATCAACTGGTGGAGAACGGGATGATTACCCGCGATCAGCTGACAGATGCCATCCGCAACCAGAAGCGTTACGGTGGCAGGCTGGGCGATATTCTTGTAGAGATGGGCTTCATTACAGCCGAGCAGCTCCAGGAGCAGGTTGACGGCGACGAGTCCAAGGAGCGTCTAGGCGATATGCTGGTTCGTTCCGGCTACATATTACCGGAACAACTGGAGCGCGCACTGGAGTTCCAGGCGAAGAGCGGCGGGCTGCTGGGCGACATCTTGCTGTCATTGCAAATGCTGGAACCTGCCGATTTGTACCGCGCGATTGCTACACAGAACCGAATCGGGCGTATTGGTGAGGAGCTCGCGCTGGATGCGGCGTACAAACTACCCGAGCAAGTGGCAATGGCTTATGGCGTGGTCGTCATCCATCAGTATATGAACCGATATATTGTGGCGGTTAGCGATCCGTTGCCAGAAGAGAGACGCTTGAAGCTGGAGGAAATTCTGGGTATGCCGGTAGAGCAGGTGCTTGCTACGAAGGAAGAGATGGAGCAGCTCTGGGGTAAAATCTACGGTGAAGAAATGATGCAGGAGAGCACGACCGGGCTGTTGGAAAAAGAACCGCACAATTCGGCGCGGACGACTTTTACAAAGGGACAACTTTGGGTGTTCGCAGCTATGGGTATGATTACACTGCTCGGTCTCTTGTGGAACAGTTGGAAAACGGTGTTGATCATCAATATGATGATTCAGCTGTTTTATTTTGTGATGACGCTATTTAAATTTGGCATTATTTACCTCGGTTCCCGGCGTGGGGCGCAGCTTCGTTTTACGAAGGAAGAGGTTGACGCCATGGATGAAAAGAAACTGCCGATCTATACCATTCTTGTACCTATGTATAAGGAGGCGGGCGTGCTTCCGATGTTGTTGCGGAATTTGGAGCAGCTGGATTATCCAAAGTCCAAGCTGGATGTGCGGCTGCTGATTGAAGAGGATGACATTGAGACGATCGAGCTACTTCGGGAAATGAAGCTGCCAGCCTATTACACGACATTGGTCGTTCCAGACGGTTTGCCGAAAACCAAGCCGAAGGCATGTAATTATGGACTTATTCGGGCACGTGGCGAGTTTGTCGTGATTTACGATGCTGAGGATCGTCCCGACGCTGATCAGCTTAAAAAGGTCATTGCAGCGTTCGATTCACTCCCTGAGCATTATGCATGTATTCAAGCGAAGCTCAACTACTTTAATAGTACACAAAATTTGCTGACCCGCTGGTTCACTCAAGAATACAGTATGTGGTTCGAGCTGCTGCTGCCGGGTATTATGCAGTTAGATACCCCAATTCCTTTAGGCGGCACATCCAATCATTTTCGGGTATCTGTATTGAAAGATATTAATGCGTGGGACCCCTACAATGTAACCGAGGATGCCGATCTGGGCATACGTCTGTATAAAGGCGGCTACAAAACGGCTATTGTCGATTCCCGCACATGGGAGGAAGCTAACAGCCGCGTGGGCAACTGGATTCGTCAGCGGTCACGCTGGATCAAGGGGTATATGCAGACATGGCTGGTTCATATGCGCAATCCGGTTAAGCTGGTGCGCGAAGTGGGCTGGAAGGGCTTTTTCGGCTTTCAGGTGATGATTTTGGCAACTCCGATGTTGCCGTTGCTGAATCCGATTTTTTGGGGTTTGCTTATTTTATGGTTTGGCTGGGAATTGTCCTTTATTCCCAAGCTGTTCCCGGGGTATGTGTATTACCTGGCCAGCGCGGAATTTTATATCGGTAACTTTCTGTTCGTATTCAGTAACGTGGCCGGAATGTACTGGGTCATCGGGGAACTGGAAGAGCGCGGTGAACGAACATTTTCATACGCGATGGTCAAATATGGGCTACTCTCGCCGTTATATTGGGTACTTATGAGTATAGCTGCGGTGAAAGCCGCTTGGCAGCTCATTACCAAGCCGTTCTATTGGGAGAAGACGACACATGGTCTGACCGATATGCACGATTTGGATGATACCCCGGCACAGTCCTCCTGAATATGAAGAAAGAAGGAGCAAGAATGGAGACAAAAACACCTTTTTTATCCGTCGTCATTCCCATGTACAATGAAAGCTCGCATCTCGAGCGTTCACTTAAGGTAATTGATGGGGTATTGTCTGTTGTCACCTCACGCTATGAGCTCATCATAGTAGATGATGGTTCCAAAGACGATACGTGGCTCAAGCTGTCCGAATTGTCCCGTCGTATGCCCTCTTTGCTCGCGCTCCGGCTGAGTCGGAATTTCGGCAAGGAGCTGGCGTTGTGCGCAGGTCTGGAAAATGCCTCTGGCGATGCGATTATTGTCATGGACGGCGATTTGCAGCATCCTCCTGAGATGATTGGGGAAATGGTACGTTTATGGCAAAATGAAGGTTATGATTTGGTCGAATGTGTGAAAGAATTTCGGGGAGAAGAGTCGGTGGGCAAAAAGCTCGGAGCTTCTTTGTTCTACGCGACCTTGAACCGCTTGACGGGCTTTAATCTCAAGGATGCCTCCGATTATAAGCTACTGGATCGACGAGTGGTGGATGCCTGGATGGCGATGCCAGAGCGTATGCCGTTTTTCCGCGGGATGACGGCCTGGCTAGGTTTCCGCAAAACCCAGATTTCATTCCGGGTGGCTCCACGCGAAGAGGGACCAAGCCGCTGGAGTCCGTTAGGGCTGACTCGACTGGCAGCAGAAGCGATCGTTTCGTTTTCGACAGTACCATTGCGGGTAGTGAGTCTGATGGGCCTCATTTTTATGCTGATTTCAGTCGTATTGGGGATTCAGACCTTAATGCGCAAATTAACGGGTGATGCTGTGACCGGTTTTACCACTGTCATTTTGCTGCTCTTGATTATTGGCAGTGTACTCATGCTGTCAATTGGTGTGGTAGGAGAATATATTGCCGCCATATATCACGAAGTCAAAGCTAGGCCTCGCTATCTGATAGCAGATAAACGGGCGAATGCTGACCGATTGTGGGTGGACAGGGAGTTTAATCAACATGATCAGACGTTCATATCTAAAGTATCCAATCATTAAATACGGTATTGTGGGGCTGCTGGGCACAGGTATCCATGTTGGTGTGCTTGTGCTGCTGGTGGAGTTGTTTACGGTACCAGCAGTAATGGCTACTACAATCGGATTTGTGGTTACATTGCTCGTTTCGTATGTGCTGAACCGAAACTGGACGTTCGAGCCTACCGGCGAGGGAAGCCGCACCCAGTTTCTTAAATATTTGTTGGTCTGCACCTGTGGCTTGCTCTTAAATGCCGCTCTGATGTACGTGACCATTCATTGGATCGGTTGGTCGTATCTGATCGGTGAAGTACTAACTACCATCATCGTGCCTGTTCATAATTATATTTGGAACCGCTACTGGATCTTCTCCGTTCCGCAACAGCGTCAGAAAGAGGCTTCATGATTTTAAGAAAACACGGAAAATTGCTATCATTGTTTGCTTGTATTACTGCTCTTGAACTGGCCGTGGGTGTGTATTTTGCATGGCATCTTGGCTATATGCATACCGATGCGCTCAGTCGAGTGGCTAATGCATTTTATGTGCTATACAGTCGTGACCCACACTTGGGTGCTATCGGGTTTGTATGGAATCCGCTGCCCAGTTTGATGGAACTGATAGTGCTGTTGTTTTATCCTTTATTTCCGGTACTCGCTTCCCACGGGCTGGCGGCAGTGATTGTGAGCAGCCTGTTTGCAGGGGCGAGCGCGGCATTATTGTATGCGACGGGCAAACAGTTGGGGCTTCACGGTGCAACCAGTTTGCTCATTGCGCTATTATTTTCACTGAATCCATTTATGTTTCTGTTTGGCTTCAACGGCTTAAGTGACTCGCCATATATCTTTTTCATCTTGTTGACAGTGAGTCGATTTTGTATGTGGTTGAAGGATCGCAAGGCGGCGAATTTGATCGTATCCGGTTTTGCGCTTGCATTGGCATTTTGGGTACGCTATGAAGCGGTCCCGCTTGGCGTTGCGATGGCTTTGGGTGTATTGCTGACGATCTTTTTTCTGCATCGGTGGCGTACAAACAGAGAGAGGGTTAGAACGGAATTGTCTTTAAAAGAGCGCCTGTACAAGGTGGAAGCGACATGGCTTCTATTGTTGTTGCCACTTGTCTTTTCCGGTCTGCTGTGGCTCTTTTTTAACTGGATTATCATGGGCGATCCGCTTTACTTTTTACGCTCGCAATATTCCAATTCCACACAATCAGCAGCTTTGTTGGAGGATCAACGGTTCGTGGCCATGTTTGCCCACCCTGTGCTGATGCTAAAGTTTATCGGGCAACGAACCTTATGGTATGCTGCTCCGTTGATTGCCATTTTGCTCATACGACTATTGGACAAACGTCTGTTGAGTTGGAGCACGTTAACGCTACTGGCCATTTTTTTATCGGTGCCAGGACTTCAGCTTTTGCTGATGCTCAAGCAGTCTTCTTTTGGTTGGTTCCGATATTTTATGTATGTATTCCCGATTACGGTTGCCTGGTTGCCGTATGAGCTAAGTTTATTGAAGGGGAAAATGAGGGGGATCGGAATTTCACTAGTAACAGCAGGAATGTTGGTAACAGCAGGCTTGTTATCCTACGCACTGACGAACCCCGCGATTGCGGCAGATGAACACAGCTATTTGACGCATAGTGGTAATGAAAGCTACGAACGTCAAATTATTGAGCGGAAAATAGCGCCGTGGCTGGATGAGCATTATGGTTCATCTCTCATTTTGACAGATTCTTATGCCGCCTATCCGATCATTTTGAGCAGCAAAATCCCGAAGAAGTTTATGATTACGAGTGATTTTGACTTTGGGGAATCTTTAATGGATCTGCCTGCTTCCAAGGTGGATTATGTCTTGGTTACGCGCTTGGTGGATGGGGTACCGCTGGATCAGGTGAACCGGAACTATCCTGATTTGTTCGAAAAGGGAGCGCAGTGGGCCTCGTTGGTACATGACTTTGACGGGCAGTGGCGACTGTACAAAATAGAGCATGGAGAATCAAAATAATTATGATATTTTAGTGCATCGTAGCGGAGGGAAGCATACAGCTGTAGGGTGTGAGTAGGGTACAGCTGTATCACCGCAAGAAGTTTGAGGGGGAACGAGAGGAATGTCCTTTCGCAAATGGTCTGCAAGCAGATGGATGGCTATAGGTCTGTTTGTATTTATACTTGCATTGGAACTGTCTGCGGGCATCTATTTCAGCTATGTTCTGGGATATATGCACACAGACGCGCTCAGTCGCGTAGCTAATGCATTTTATGTGTTGTACAGCCGTGACCCGCATCTGGGCGCAATCGGATTTATCTGGAATCCACTACCCAGTCTTCTGGAAATGGTGATTCTACTGCTGTATCCAATCTTTCCGGCATTAGCCACCTATGGATTGGCTGCTGTCATTCTTAGTGCTACCTTTGCCGCTTTGACCGCTATGTTGCTGTATCGGGCGGGGGTCAGAACAGGGCTTAGCTCAGGGATGAGCATCATGCTGGCACTGTTGTATGCACTGAATCCATTTATTTTACTGTTTGGTGCCAATGGGCTGAGCGATTCGCTATACATATACTTCATTATGATGACGGTGATTGAGTTTGCATTGTGGCTCAAGGATCGCATGACGGCAAGTCTGATTGTTTCTGGATTAGCGCTTGCCATGGCGTTCTGGACTCGCTATGAAGCGGTTCCTCTGGGCGTAGCAATGGCGGGTGGAGTGGTATTGGCGATCATGTTTCTTCATCGAAACATGGGCAGACGTGAACTGGCCTTGCGAGAAAAACTGTACAAGGTCGAGGCAACTTGGTTACTGCTTCTGCTCCCCGTGGTCTTTTCCGGACTGTTGTGGATTTTCTTTAACTATCTCATTATGGGGAATGCTTTTTATTTCCTGAATTCGGAGTATTCGAACACGGCCCAATCGGCAGAGCTGCTGAATGATGATAAGTTTGTAGAGATTTTCTCCAATCCGCTGGTGGCCTTGAAATTTATTGCTTCCAAAACACTCTGGTATTCGGTACCGTTGTTTGCTATTCTGTTCATTCGTCTGTTGAGTGGACGCTTGTTCCGATGGGGAACATTGATTATTTTGCTGTTGTTCCTGTCAGTGCCAGGGTTGCAGTTTTTACTCATGATGAAGCAATCTTCGTACGGATGGTTTCGTTATTTTATGTACGTGTTCCCAATTACCGTAGCCTGGTTGCCCTATGAGCTGAGCCAGCTTCAGGGACGATGGCGGAGGGCAGCCTTTGGCCTGGTGTCCGTCAGTCTGTTGCTTACCGCTGGATTACTTTCCTATGCGTTGACTCGCCCGGATATTGCACCGGATGAGAACAGCTTTCTCACACGAACGGGTAATGTGAACTACGTGAGACAGGAGTCAGATCGTAAGATTGCCGTCTGGTTGGATGAGCATCTGCCGAAGTCTACCATTATGACCGATTCGGCTTCAGCCTACACCATGATTGTCTACAGCGAATATCCCAAACGCTTCCTGATTACCAGTGATTATTCGTTCAATAAGGCATTAAGTTATCCGCAGGATAGCCATGTGGATTATATCCTTGTACCTAAGATCATGTCAGGCATGCCACTGAGTAAAATCAATATGGTATATCCGAATTTATATGAGAAAGGCGCTCCTTGGGTCCAGCTTGAACGTGAGTTTAACGGTGAGTGGCGCTTGTACAAGGTGCTACCCAAGTCACTAACTAAAGGATCTCCATCGACGGAGACCACGACAAATCCCTAATGTGCATAATAAAATCCCCAAGCCAATCCCTTCGCCATAGTGCGATGAGGGAAGCTGCGGGGATTTTTTTAACCAGTTTAGTGCTCCTTAAGCGGCAGCCACGCCAGTACATCCTGAATTTTCGCGTCCCAGTATCCCCATTCATGAGCTCCAGGACCTTCTTCGTAGGTCAGCGGAACTCCGGTAGTATTACATGTTTCACGAAAAGCCTGATTTCCCTTATATAGGAAATCCTCCGTGCCGCAGCATTGGTAGAGCCGGGGAAACGAGGTCCCCAAGGTAGCATGACGTTGTAACAGCTCCAGCAAGTCGTGATCCGTTCCACGTATTTCATCTGGACCAAAAATGTTAAGCCATTCGGCTGGACTCATCGCATTTTGCATAGGATCGGTGCGTGATGCGTGTAAATCCATGACTCCCGAAAGGCTGGCAGCGGCTGCAAAACGCTCTGGATGCTGGAGTGCCAGTTTGAAAGCACCATATCCACCCATAGAAAGCCCGGCTACAAAATTATCTTCACGCTTGTCGGACAGAGGAAAGAATGAACGTGCCAAAGCCGGCAATTCTTCACTGATAAAGGTCCAATAAGCCGCGCCTTGCTCCATATTCGTATAGAAACTCCGATGTACTTGGGGCATGACGACAGCTAGGCCCAATGAGGCGACATAGCGTTCAATGGAGGTTCGACGCAACCAGATTGAATCATCGTCCGATAAGCCATGCAGCAAATACAGCGTCGGATGTGGCCCGGTTCCTTGCTTGCCTTCCAGTCCAATTTGCGAACGGGTTGCCTGAGGAAGAATAACATTCATGGATGTGCTCAGACCAAGAACTTCCGAATAAAACTGACATTGAATAAGAGCCATAAGAAGACCTCTTTTCCTAGGGTTTTGTGACCTCATTGCAGTGTTCCAGCATATGACCGAGTACTCATTCAGTATACCTTAGCCTGTCTAAATATACATATCCAAGTGAATAACTAGGCATTAAGTCCCGTTTCTTATTTATCCTACATAAGGAGGGGGTATGGTTATATGGGACGATTTTTTTAATTTGGGGGTTATTTGGGTTTGATTTCTGGTAAAGTGTTTAAAAAAGAATGATGAATCCAATCAGAGGAGGAATTTATAGCATGGGAAAAAAGTTAAGAAACACAGTTACAGGTGTATTGAGTACAGGTCTTATTCTTAGCGCATTCAGCGCAGCGGCAGCTGCTCCCCAAACTACAAGTGGTCATTGGGCAGGAGATCAGGTGCAACGCTGGTCAGCCACAGGACAATTGGACGGCGCGGTGAAACCAGATGCGGCAATCACACGTGCAGAGTTTATTGTTCTCCTGAATCGCAGCTTGGGTACGTTCACGCAGGATACTCCAGCTGTGACAGACGTAACGTATGCGGACAGTGTAAAAGTAAATGGTAATGGAAGTAGAACGTTTACAGATGTACCAGCTTCGCACTGGGCATACAACGAGCTGACAAGTGCCGTGAATGCAGGTTACATAAGCGGCTATGCAGATAACAAGCTCAAACCAAATGGTAAGGTAACACGTCAAGAGGCTGCGGCTATCGTAGGCAAAGCTATTGGACTCACTGCAGGTAACGCAGCAGATGTTACTAAATTCATTGACTCCGACAAAATTGGAGTTTGGGCGAAGAAAAGCGTAGCGGCAGCTGCGGAGCAAAAAATCATCAACGGGTATCCAGATGGTAAATTCCAGCCACTGAAGTCGCTGACTCGTGCAGAGGCAATTGCTATTCTGGACGCTGCTTCCGGTTACAACCTGAGCCCTGTTGATAATCTGACGACGACTCCTGGTGGAACGGTGACGGATTCCACATACAGCAACGTGACAGATTCCACTTATGGTAACACGTCGACTACTTCTGGCAGCGAAACAGAAGATAGCACAAGTACCAGCACAGATAGCACGACTACGGACAACTCTACAACAATAGATACCAACACAACTACGGATACGACTACAGATAGCACTACAGACACAGCTGCAACTACGGAAGCACTGAAAGTCAACAATGTGTATGATGGAGAAGGTACAATTACGGGAACAGCTAAAGCCGGTTCCACAGTAACGGCCTATTCCAACGAACTGCCTATCGGTAGTGCAGTAGCCAAAGATGATGGCACATTTAGTATCAGTGTGCTTACTCAAAAAGCAACGGTTAGGCTGGTAATCAAAGCTAAAGATGCAGACGGTAACGAAAGTGAGCCTGTAGAAATTTCTGTTTTGGGTAAACGCAGCGAGTAATTTATAGCTAAAATCCCCCTTTCACTCTGTCTGGAACAAGTCCAGCTGACAGTGGAAGGGGGATTTTTCGTTTATTCGCTTATACCGTCCTCGACAATAGACTTCTCGGGTTCACGTGTTTGTGGCTCAGACGATGTGCCACCGCCATAACTAGCTATAATGCGTTGCTGCGCTCGGTACGTATCGCGGCTGATTCGGGTGCGATCTACGGTTTTTCCGTCTACCTTTTTTACCCGGAATGTTTCTACCACATACCCTTCCTTGCCCTGCCGAAGTACTTGATAGAAGCCGGGGGAAAGTGAGTCATTACGGAGTCTCTTCTCCGGTATGGGAAGTACGCGAACCGTATGGGATTCCAGTTCATACGAAACATTGGACGGAAATGTACCAAAAAATTTAACAGTAAGCGTTCGGTTTTGGACAGCCGCACGAAGTAGTAAATGCTTGCCTGTATTGTTTCTAAAACGAAAATTAATGGACCCTGTAGCAAAAGTTGCATCCTGACCTTTGGGCAGGTAGCTGACTGGCAAAGAATGGTTGCGGCGCTCAACAATGTCCAAACCGACTCGCAGTGCTGCATTATACACCGTGCTGGATACCTGACAAATCCCGCCGCCTATGCCGGACTCCAACCGACCGTTCACGATCACTGGAGCTTCACGAAAGCCATGAGTGCGCTCAGCCTTGGCAATCAATTGACCGTAGTCGAATATGTCGCCCGGCTTGAGAATTAAACCATCAACGGTGCTTGCCGCTGAATTGACGTTATACACACGTCCTTCCGAGCTGCTGCCAAGACTGGTGGAGAACTGGACGATTTTACGCTCAATCCCTTCGTTACGTAGACTGTCCACCGAAATTTTCGGCTCCAGCTGGCGGAACGGTAATTCCACTCGTATCGGCTCCTCAGAAACGGTAAAATCCTTGGGCAGCGCCTTATCCAGTGCGGCGTCCAGCTTGGGCCAATCCAGACGTCGCGCAGAGCGCCCCGGAATATAACGAACCTGATCATTCCCGTCAATCTGACGCACAGCATTGATAGGCATGCCATATCGTTGCTCCTCCCAATCGGCTCCGAATTGGGCTTTCAATATCTCCTTCTGTCGGAAAGATGCGATAGACCATTCCTTTTCGAAGCTAAAACGTGTCTGCACACGAGTCCATAGATGCTCCGAGCTGAGCGCCTTCACGGCATTCCGAAATGCCTCCGCTTTATAACGAATCCCTGCTTCCCCAAGTGTAATTTTTATATCCTGTGCACTGCTGTCATTGTCCGTCAGAAGCAGTGGGCGTTGCTTCAATGCATCCAGCTTTTTATCCACCAGCCGAAGAGCAGCTGTGTGATCCATGCTTCCTACGTTGACTCCTCCGACCCTAACTCCCTCCGGCAGCGTTTGTCTGTCGGCGTACAGATGAAGTCCCCCCCACAACATGGCCAGCGCCAGAACACTAGACCATATCCAAATGACAGATAAATGAATTTTTTTCATAATGCAGATGTCTCCTGTCTGATAAGCTTGATAGCGTACTCGTGTGCCATAATATTCATATATATGTGCCAAAAGCAGAAAACTTTCGGTACTATTTAGGTAACAAATTTGTTACAATGATAAACGGTATGATGAAATAGAGAAGTTTTTAAAGGAAATGCATGGAATATGTCGAATGGATATTAGGTTATGCGTAATATGATTAAGCAGCGGGAAGTGATCGAGTGATTGAAATGCAGGATGTGTGGAAGACCTATACTAACGGAACCCACGCACTTCAAGGAGTATCGGTCAGAATTGACCGTAATGAATTTGTATACGTAGTCGGCCCGTCTGGAGCGGGGAAATCGACTTTTATGAAGCTTATTTATAGAGAAGAAGTACCTACCAAGGGGCAAATTTCAGTCAATGGTTTTAATATCGGGAAGCTCAAGCAGCGTAAAATTCCCTACGTTCGTCGTAACATCGGAGTCATTTTTCAGGATTTCCGGCTTTTGCCGCGTTTGACGGCTTATGAGAATGTGGCTTTTGCTATGGAAGTTATTGAAGCTCCCAAGAAGCTGATTCGCAAACGGGTACCAGAAGTGCTTGAACTGGTTGGCTTGAAAACAAAAATGAACCGTGAGCCTGCCCAGCTTTCCGGTGGGGAGCAACAGCGTGTAGCGATTGCACGGGCCATCGTAAACAATCCTTCCGTGATCATTGCCGATGAACCTACGGGAAATCTGGACCCCGAGACATCGTGGGAGATCATGCAGTTGCTGGACGAAATTAATTTTCGGGGTACGACCATTGTGATGGCGACACACAATAAGGACATCGTGAACTCCATGCGTAAACGCGTAATTGCCATTGAGAATGGCAACATCGTAAGGGATCAGGTAAGAGGGGAGTACGGATATGACTTTTAATACCTTCTTACGTCATGTGCGGGAAGGTTTCAAAAACATATTCCGCAATGGCTGGATGTCCGTGGCATCCGTCACCTCGATTATTGTGTCATTACTTATATTGGGCGTATTTATCATGCTGGTGCTCAACGTCAATTCCCTGGCTGATCAGGCAGATAGTCAGGTAGAGGTTAACGTATTTCTGGAGCTAAATGTAGAGCAAAACATGCGTGAAACGCTGCAAAAGGAAATCGCGGCGATGCCGGAAATCAGCAAAACGACCTTTGTGACTAAAGCTCAGGGTTTGGAGGAGCTGCGCAAAGATTTGGGAGACAGCGGCAAGGAGCTGCTGGAGGGTTTTGACAAGGACAGCAATCCACTCCCAGACAAAATTGTGGTAGAGGTTATTGAACCAACAACGGTTCCATTTGTAGCCGAAAAGATTGAGAAGCTGAATACGTTGCATCCAGAGAAACCGATTTTAAAGGTTCGTTATGGAAAAGGCACCGTAGAGACACTCTTTACGATTACGAAGCTCATTCGTAATGTAGGCTTTATATTCGTCGCCGGACTGGCGATCATGTCCATGTTCCTCATCTCGAATACGATTCGCGTGACCATATTGGCACGACGCAGAGAGATTGGCATTATGAAGCTGGTCGGTGCGACCAACTTTTTTATACGCTGGCCGTTTTTTATTGAAGGCGCGCTTATTGGTCTTATTGGTTCCCTTATTACCGTAGGTATTTTATTTACTGGCTATCAGCGTTTGCTGACCGCCGTTCAGGGCGATATAGCTCTGAATATGTTGAAGCTTATGCCACTTGAAGGCATTTGGATTCAGTTGAGTGCATTGCTGATTATTTTGGGTATGCTGGTCGGAATTGTTGGCAGTACCCTGTCCATGCGCAAGTTCTTAAAAGTATAAAGAAGCGTTGGCTGGACGTCGTGGTCGATATCAATTAGAACGGGGAAGCCCGGTGTTATTTTGCGATAAAGGATGGGGAGTGCAAGTTGAAAAAAACAGGATCTGTGTTGGCCGCTACCTTGGTAGCCGCATTGCTAATCCAGCCTTCTGACGGATATGCCAAAAGCATGAGTGAAATCAATTCGCAGCTGAACCAATTGGAAAAGCAGGCCCAATCTGCCAAGCAACAACAGGAAAAGGCTGCTCAAGATAAACAGTATGCTCAACATTACAAAAATAAAACCGTGCAAAACCTGAAAATTGTGCTTGCTCAGATTAACAGCGTCAGTGATCAGCTGACTCGTGTTGCGGTTCAGATTGATCAAACGGAAGATAATCTGCGTGCGACCAAAAAAGATTTAGCTGAGGCCATTGATCGTATCCAGTCACGGGAAAAAATGCTGGAAACTCGTGTGCGCTTGATGTATACGGATGGAACCGTCTCATATATGGACGTGCTTATGTCTTCGTCCAGTTTTAGTGACTTTCTCAGCCGGGTAGATTCCCTGAAAACGATCGTGGAGCAGGATCAAATCCTGTTGGACGAGCATAAAAAGGACAAGGCATTGGTCGTAAGCAAGAAGAAACAGCTGGACACGGAATATAAAAATGCCAAGAAGCTCTATGCGCTCAAGCAGGACGCCAAAGCAGAACTGAATTCGAAGGAAAAAGAGAAACAAAGACTGATTTCCAATTACGATCATGATATTGCTGAGTCAGATGAAATTAGTGAAGAGCAAAATGACATGCTGGTAGCACTCGCTAACAAGCGTGTGGGTCTGGTGCAGGAGAAGAACAAGCTTAGAGCGGAGCAGGCTGCCAAAGCAGCACGCGCTAGAGCGGCTGCACGTGCGGCTGAAGCCAAACGATATGCATCTTCATCCTCAGGTGCCGCCTCGAATTCCAGCCATGCGGCAGCCAGTACGTATACAGGCGGAACGGGCACTTTGGCTTCGCCTGTATCCCATTACCGACTTTCATCTACTTTTGGCATGCGGGTACATCCGATTACCGGCAAGCTTAAAGGCCACACAGGTGTTGATATGGCGGCTCCTCAGGGAACCGATATTCATGCAGCCGAAGATGGTGTTGTCATTGTTGCCGAATGGTGGAGTGGCTATGGAAATACGGTTGTGATTGACCATGGAGACGGGCTATGGACCCTATACGGACACATTCGCAATGGCGGTACGGTGGTTCATACCGGGCAGACTGTGAAACGGGGTCAAAAAATTGCAGAAGTTGGTTCGACGGGCAATTCCACAGGACCTCACTGTCATTTTGAGGTGCGCGAAAATAACAAACCTGTAAATCCGATGAACTATTTATAGTAGATAAGGTAAGCCCTATTTATAGCCATTAAGGTTGTAGATAGGGCTTTGCTGTAATGGTTAATATCCGATGAAGAACATGTGCATTGAGACACGGAGTAGGATACAATTAACATATTCCGTACAAGCTAGACGTATACTTCGTGGATGGACATGCGTTGTAAGGCAATAGGATACAAGATAATGAGAAGGCGGTGGACGATTAGATGTTGAAAAAAAGTACAGCGATACTCTTGATGGTGATCGGGCTGCTTGGCGGCAGTCTGCTCACTTTTGCCTATACTGGAACGACTACAGTAGGGAACAGCGCTCTGGGCGAAGGACTGCTGGCGAGTGTGACAGGTAGCAGTTCTACCTCCAGAAGTGATATCCGCAAAATCGAGACGGCGATGGACCTGATTCAGGGACAATATTATCAGGATGTGGACCGTACCAAGCTGGTGGATGGCGCCATCAATGGTATGATGGAGTCGCTTGGCGACCCGTACTCCTCTTATATGGGTAAAGAAACTGCACAACAGTTCGAGCAATCCATTGAAGGTTCTTTTACCGGGATCGGAGCCGAAGTAGCGGCCGAAAACGGGAAAGTAGTTGTAGTCACGCCAATTAAAGGCTCCCCGGCTGAAAAGGCAGGGTTACGCTCTAAGGATATTATTTTGTCTGTTAATGGTGAAACACTGGACGGATTGGATCTAAACAAGGCCGTTTCCAAAATCCGTGGACCTAAAGGCAGTCAGGCAAAAGTCAAAATTCAGCGCAGTGGCTCTCCTGATCCGCTCGAATACACGATTACCCGTGACAACATTGATATGGAAACTGTAACGGCTCATATGGAAAGCGACGGTGTAGGCGTCATCACGATCACCCAGTTCTCTTTGAATACAGCAGAACGTTTCAAGGAAGAGTTGGCGAAGCTCGAAAAGCAAGGGTTAAAAGGGCTCGTCATTGACGTGCGTAATAACCCGGGCGGCGTGCTTTCCGTCGTCATTGATATTGCACAGCAATTTGTACCTTCCGGCAAAACGATTGTACAAGTGGAAGACAAGAATCAGAAGCGTGAAGAAGAGAAATCCAAAGGATCACGTAAGAACTATCCAGTGACTTTGCTAATGAATAAAGGTAGCGCAAGTGCGTCCGAAATTCTGGCAGGTGCTCTCCAGCAATCAGCAGGTGCTGTGTTGATCGGGGAAAATTCCTTTGGTAAAGGTACTGTACAAACCAGCTATGACAAGCAAATGGGTGACGGTAGCCTGCTCAAAATCACGATTGCCAAATGGTTAACGCCAAATGGAACGTGGATTCATAAAAAAGGGATTAAGCCGAATATCGCGGTGGAACAGCCTGAATACTTCACAGCAGCACCGCTGAATAAGGAAAAGTCCTTGAAATACAATATGAATAGCAGTGATGTGAAAAATGCACAAATCATTCTGCAAGGCTTGGGTTACAAACCAGGTCGCGAGGATGGCTATTTTGACAAAGTAACGGAAAGCTCTGTTATTGATTTCCAAAAACAAGCGAAGCTGACGGCTAGCGGCATCATTGATGCGAAGACAGCAGCAGCGATGGAAGCCAAGTTGATTGAGAAAATTCGTGATCCGAAAAATGATAATCAGCTCAAGCAGGGGATTGAAGAGATTCGGAAGGAAATGAAGACAAGCGTAGCGAAATAATAGTGAGGCTACAACAAGGGGGCTGGAAACAGCCTCCTTTTATATTGGGATTTATTTGCAGTCTGTCGGTTTGTCTTCCCTACGTTGGCAATTTCATATAGAATAAATGGATATGAAATGTACGTGATCCGCTATACAGCGGGCCAGGGGCATAAGGAGTGTGAATGGACTTGGAATGGGCATTACAATGGGGATGGAGCGTCTTGAATGCTTGCGTGTACCTGCTTTTGCAGCCTTTTTATTATATCTCGATACTCATTGTCGCACTTGGTTATCGTCGGCAAATGCTGCTGGAGCGCAAGCTATTTCATACCAAAATGCATAGCTGGGCTGCAGAGACCTGGCGTGTCGTATGGAGTGGTTTGCTTGCTGGAATGGCGCTATCTGCTCTGGGAATGTTCGTCAGTGTGCATCTGAACTCGGCTTCCATCGTGTGCCTGTGGGTAGCGACATTACTGCTCATGCTGGTACGCGTCCGTTACCTGTGTCTCGCTTATTCGGTAGGTCTGCTAGGAGTGGTTCAATTTTTCTTAAACGTGGCCAGTGGCTGGCAACCTGAGGGAGCGCTCGGAACATCAGTAGCAGCCATACGCGGATTGGATATTCCAGCACTGTTGGTGTTGGTCGCCGTGCTGCATGTGGCTGAGGCGCTGTTGGTTCGCTGGCAAGGGGGAAAGGCGGCCACTCCGCTGTTTGTCGAGGGCAAACGGGGAAGATTGGTTGGCGGTTATCGTATGGAAGACCTCTGGCCCATTCCGTTGTTGTTGTTGGTACCGACTCAGGGAGGATTCACGCTTCCTTGGACACCTTTGTTCGGTGGCGATGCCGGAACCGGGTATATGCTGGCAGCCTTGCCAGTCCTGATGGGCTTCAGCAGCGTGACGCTAGGCCAGCTACCACGACAGAAGGCGGTACTTACTTCGAACCGTTTGCTCCTGTACAGTGTGGCTTTGCTTCTGCTGAGCTTGCTGGCTGCATGGTGGAGTCCGCTGATATTGTTAGCAGCGTTATTCTCCTTTCTGGCTCATGAGGCGCTGATCTGGTATGGTAATATAGAGGAAAGTCGTCTTAGCCCGATGTTTGTCCATCCTGAGCAAGGGATGCGTGTTCTCGCTGTGCTGCCAGACAGTCCAGCGACAGCCATGGGCATACTGCCGGGCGAGGCCATTTACCGCGTGAATGGGGTTGTTGTGAATACCCGTGCCGAGTTACACCAGGCCTTGCGGATCAACTCTGCTTTTTGCAAGCTGGAGGTACGCAATCTGCAAGGCGAGAGCAAGTTTGTGCAGCGAGGCATGTACGATGGTGATCATCACCAGCTAGGGGTCGTGCTTGCACCGGATGCAGACGCGAGCTGGGCCGTATCCATACAGCCGGCCTCCATCTATCGGATTGTTGCCATGCATATAGGTGCACGACGACGTAAAGCTGGACAGGCATCGCAGGCAGAGGGTGCACATTTGGATACCATGGACAAATAGATGTTACAACAAGAGGGTAGTCATTATTTGATTAGAGTCGAATAAGGCTACGCTCTTTTTATATGCCGACAGTAGCCTGCTTGAAATCAATATTCTGATCGGTATACAATGAATATGTAATAAGAAGCGTTGATGAACCGAATGCCTATCATGTGTGTCAAGCAGGGAGAGGAAAAGATGAACGCTATTCACTTTATTCGAGAGTACATCAGGCATCCACGTAGCGTAGGCGCTGTTATACCCAGCTCAAGACAGTTGGCCAAACAAATTGCCACACCGATTTATTTTGACAAAGCATCGTGCATTATTGAATATGGTGCAGGGACCGGTGTGTTTACGCAAGAGCTGATTTTGAACAAGCGTCCAGAAACGCTACTTTTAGTGATTGAAGCTAATGAATCGTTTTATAAAACATTACAAAGCAAGTATGGACACCTGGAGAAGGTACACATCATTCATGGATCGGCTGAGCATGTAGCTCAGTATATACGACAGTATGAGGTCCCAAAAGTGGATTATGTCGTGTCAGGGCTCCCTTTCACCAGCTTACCCGCTGCGTTATCCAGCCTCATTTTGGGACAAACGGCTGAGGTTTTGGGCCAGGAAGGCAAATTTATTACGTTCCAGTACAGCAAGGTCAAACACAATTTTTTCCGCACCTTTTTTGCTGACATTCAGATTAAAAAGGTAAACTACAATGTCCCTCCCGCTTATGTGTTCACTTGCAGCCTGTAACCTTGCAGCTATGTAGAGGACTAGAATAAATACGAATGTGAATATACGGATAATTATGAGAAGACTTGGTCAGTGTCATTAAAATGCTGAAACAGTCTTTTTTTGTTGTACGCTTTCATGGGTATAGAAGATAAGGGGATATGTTAAAAAGCAAAATTCATTTAAGGAATCATATTTTAAAATGGGGCTTAACCTATATATTACATAAGATGGAACCCGCTAGATTTTTGTAGGATTCATGATAAATCTGAACTTTTGTTAAAGGAGATTTATATATGGTAAAACCGCTGATATTCATGCGTTGGTGTGAGTACTATAAGTTAAGTGACCGTGAGACGGATTTTGTATCTTTTTTTATGATGAATTTCTCGGCTGCCCGCTCAGGTAATCAACCGAAGCTTAGGGAGCAGTTTGTTGAAATTCAGAAAAAAACTTTTCCTGAGTACCCGTTTGATATTACCCCGGAAGAACTGGATTATTCCAAATTCGAAGGCTTGATGAAGCAAGTGCTGAAAATTCATTTTGACACGGCCGAGCTGTTATACTCCTTCTATCTCCAAAAGCTGTGCGCACCTTTGGCAGAATATATTTTATCCACTGGAGAATCAGAGCCTGCACGCATCTATTATAAGCTTATTCAAAAGGATAAAGTGCGGTAGGAGAAATGGATGTGGATGTATCGTAAAAGCATTGGAAGGCAATACAGCATTCTTACACCACTATGATTTAAATGCCGGGGACTCTTCATTCTGTAATTTTACTAGAAATAGTTTGATATGAATCCCCGTTCTCCATACCCTTCGTTTCATTTCTCTCCAGTAAATAGCTGCTACTGATAAAGGAAAATAGGATCCTTCTACACCAATATCGCAATCCATAGATAAATACCGGTTTGTTTTTCCACAGGTAATTCAGATGTGTGGGTTTATTTCTGTTAAACATATATAAATACATAACCTATCGAAGTTTGTCCAGTTTCAAAGAAAGACGATGACATAGCTAGAAATTTTGCGGCGAGTTCATGTTCTACTACATGGCTATTTAGAATAATCTTTGGATATGGACCTTCCGTCCAACAAATGGTTCGATATGCAGGCTTGGTCGGTAGAACGTATAGCAGAGCTGTACTATTACACATTTCTCAACAAGAAGCCGATAATGGTACTACCTTGATGCAAACGGCAAACCCATCATGTGCGGTGTGAATACGGCTGTTGCTACACTTGAAGATCCGGGCCAATTCTGGATTTCGGACGGAGAGGAGAGTGTAGTCAACCGGATACTTAGAGCTTCGAATGGCGAAATTCAAGCGTGTATTAACAAAAACGAGTGGACGAGCTACAATGTGGCAGATGAATACTCCTACGATCCTACAAAAAATTTAATTGGCAGATTAGAGTAAGGTGACGCTGTACCAGAACGATAAACTCGTTTGGAGTCAGGAGCCTTAAAGCCTGACGGAGCGGCACTCGTATGGGTGCCGCTCTTTTCAAACTTAAAGGAGGAAAGCGGCATGAAGGCGAAAAATAGTAGTAGTGTTTGGTCCAAACGTTCCAAATGGCTGCCTGTCGTCATGGCATGCACGATTATAGTAGGGGGTGCTCTACCGGCTCCAACTGTAGTTCACAGTCAAACGGCAAAAACCGTTACCATTAAAGTCGATACATCCAAGGATCGTAAGCCTATTAGCCCTTATATTTACGGTACGAATCAGGAGTTGGCAGGCGATGAGAATCTGACTGCCAGACGACTTGGTGGCAATCGAATGACCGGATATAACTGGGAAAACAATATGTCCAATGCAGGAAGCGATTGGGAGCAATCCAGCGATAACTATTTATGCAACAATGGCGGTCTGACAAAAGCTGAATGTGAAAAGCCGGGGGCGGTGACGACTTCGTTTCATGATCAATCGCTGAAGCTGGGCACTTATTCTTTAGTTACGCTGCCGATGGCCGGTTATGTGGCCAAAGATGGAAATGGAAGTGTGCAGGAAAGTGAAAAAGCCCCTTCTGCTCGTTGGAATCAGGTCGTAAACGCTAAAAATGCGCCGTTCCAACTACAGCCTGATCTGAATGACAATCAGGTTTATGCGGATGAATTCGTCAACTTTTTAGTGAAAAAGTACGGCGTTGCTTCAACAAAAACAGGTGTGAAAGGATACTCGCTCGACAATGAACCCGCTCTCTGGTCGCATACGCATCCGCGCATTCATGGTGAAAAGGTCGGTGCGAAAGAGTTGGTAGAGCGGTCGGTAAGTTTATCCAAAGCCGTTAAGGCGGTTGACGCCGGTGCGGAAATTTTCGGACCCGTTCTTTACGGTTTTGGCGCCTATAAAGATCTTCAAACTGCACCTGATTGGAATTCTGTAAAAGGCAACTACAGCTGGTTCGTGGACTATTACCTCGATCAAATGCGCCTCAGCTCGCAAGCTGAAGGCAAGAGATTGCTGGATGTTTTCGATGTGCACTGGTATCCCGAAGCGATGGGTGGAGGCATACGAATTACGAATGAGGTAGGCAATGACGAAACGAAGAAAGCCAGAATGCAGGCGCCTCGTACTTTGTGGGATCCGACCTACAAGGAAGATAGCTGGATCGCTCAATGGAACAGCGAATTCTTGCCTTTACTGCCTCGATTAAAGCAGTCGGTGGATCAGTATTACCCGGGAACCAAGCTGGCTTTGACTGAGTATAGCTATGGCGGCGAAAATGATATTTCCGGCGGTATCGCTATGACCGATGTGTTGGGCATCTTGGGCAAAAACGACGTTTATATGGCAAACTACTGGAAGTTAAAGGAGGGTGCCAACAACTACGTTAGTGCCGCTTACAAGCTTTATCGCAATTATGACGGAAAAAGCTCAACTTTCGGTGATATCAGCGTTAATGCGCAAACGTCGGATATTGTTAATAGCTCGGTGCATGCTTCCGTAACGGATGCATCCTACAAAGAACTGCACCTCGTCGTCATGAATAAAAGCATGGACAGCGCATTCGACGCCCAATTTGATCTTTCCGGTGAGACGACTTACGGTTCCGGTAAAGTATGGGGCTTCGACAAAAATAGCTCGCAAATTAAGGAAGCAGCGCCAATCACGCAAATTTCAGGCAACCGCTTTACCTATACAGTACCGCCTTTGACGGCTTATCACATCGTGTTGACTGCTGGCAATGATACGTCCTTTGCGCTGAGGGCTGAGGCTGGCGATGGGAAAGTCGATTTATCCTGGGACGCTTCCAGCGAAGTTGTAAGTTACAGTGTACAGCGGGCAACATATGAAAACGGACCTTTTGCTGATGTAGCATCCAACTTGGTCGAAACGTCTTATACGGATACGAACGTAACGAACGGCACTTCTTATTATTATAAAATAACCGCAAAAACAAAGGCGGGAACAAGTGAATCCAATATTTTGAAAGCGGTTCCGCGAACGCCTATAGACGGACAAAATCGCTATGAAGCCGAAGATGGTACGCTGAAGGGAACCATTGTGGAGTCCAGCGGGACCGGCTTCTCAGGTACTGGTTATGTAACCAATTTCCACAATGCAGGGGATTCCCTGACGATGACGATTCAGGCAGAGGCGGCAGGCTTGTACAATCTTACAATCGGCTACCGTTCTCCTCATGATGACAAACGCACGAACTTCTCTTTAAACGGCAAAGCGTCTGGCGAGCTGGTACTTTGGAAAACGGCTGATTTTAAAGAAACGTCCGGTGGTAAGGTTCTGTTGAATGCAGGGGCCAATACGATCGGTTTTGAAACAGGCTGGGGCTGGTATGATATCGACTATGTCAAGCTGGAGCCAGCTACTGACCGTCCACCGCATGCGGTAACCAAAACGCTCATTAATCCGAATGCGACGGTAGAAGCAAAAGCATTGATGAACTACCTGGTTGATCAATACGGGAAGAATATGCTCTCTGGTCAGGAGGAAATAAACGAAATTGATTGGCTTCAAGCCAATGTAGGTAAAAAACCGGCAATTGCAGCGCTTGACCTGATCGACTATTCGCCAAGCAGGGCGGAACACGGTCTTAGTTCCACTGAGACGGAAAAGGCGATTGCATGGGATAAGCAAGGGGGCATTGTTACCTTTGCATGGCATTGGAACGCGCCGAAAGGTCTGATCGATACACAGGGAAAAGAATGGTGGAGAGGCTTTTATGCCGATTCGACCACATTTGATATAGAATATGCGATGAATCATCCAGAGTCTGAAGATTATAAATTACTTATTCGCGATATCGATGTGATTGCAGGGCAATTGAAGAAGTTGCAGGATGCGAAAGTTCCTGTCCTGTTCCGTCCTTTGCACGAAGCGGAAGGCAAATGGTTCTGGTGGGGCGCTAAAGGTCCTGAGCCTGTTAAAAAATTGTATATTTTGATGCACGACCGTTTGACTAATGTGCACAAATTGAACAATCTGATCTGGGTCTGGAACTCTGTTGCTCCCGACTGGTATCCGGGAGATGAGTATGTGGATATTTTGAGCTTCGACTCTTATCCGCAAGCAGGCGACTACAGCCCGCAAATTGCAAAATATGAAGACCTTGTTACATTGGGCAAGGACAAAAAGCTAGTTGCTATGAGCGAAAACGGACCTATCCCGGACCCTGATCTGATGAAAGCGTATCAAGCCCATTGGAGCTGGTTCGCTACATGGTATGGGGATTTCTTGAGAGACGGCAAACAAAACAGTCTTGAGCATCTGAAAAAAGTGTATAATCATCCGAACGTCATTACGCTTGAAAAGCTCCCGACTAACTTGAAAACGTATGGCATTACCGAGCAACCGTCAGTACCGGGCAGCTTCACGCTGAACGCGGCGGGCGAAACGGCGAAAGTAGCGCTGAGCTGGACAGCATCGGCGAATGCGGCAAGCTATGAAGTGAAGCGTTCGACGGCTGAAAACGGCGCGTTCGCCACAGTAGCGAGCGATGTATACGGAAGCAGCTACACCGACACAGCCGTAACAGCAGACACGACGTACTATTACCAAGTCGTAGCGAAGAATGATGCAGGACAAACGGTTTCCAACACGGCTAGCGCAGCGCCGAAAGCGGATACTCAGCAGCCGACAAAGGGACTGTTGGTCCAGTATCGCGTAGCGGATACAAATGTGAATGACAATAACTTGAGGCCGCATTTCCAAATCTTAAATAAAGGTACAACCTCCGTACCGATCAACGAGTTGAAACTTCGCTACTACTACACGATCGACGGTGACCGTGACCAGACATTTAACTGCGACTATGCGGTGGTGAGCTGCTCGAAGCTGAATGGTAAGCTGGTTAAAATGGATAAAGCTGCAACCGGTGCTGATTATTATTTGGAAGTCAGCTTCAACTCGAACGCAGGCGTGTTAGCACCTGGAGGAAGCACGGGCGAAATTCAAACCCGCATTCATAAAACAGACTGGTCGAACTATAATGAAAGTGACGATTACTCGTATAAAGGCACGCAAACTTCATATGCCGATCATACGAAAGCTACGTTGTATCATAATGGCGTACTTGTTTGGGGAACCGAACCGACAGCTAATTAAGATAGACGTCCATCGTTGAAATGAGCAGGGGATTTAGTATCCCACCTGCTCATTTTTTTGTACAAAAACCCTCCAAGAGATATGTTTGATTATTATATCCAGGTTTAAGAAATCACGAACTAAAATTACCTTATAATGTTAGAATATACGAAAAATATAATTCTTCAAGCTAAAGAGGGGGATTAGCATGGAACATACACCTACGATCCGCTCGAAGATAGAGACAGAACTAAAGCAAAGAGGGTATACATTTAGCAGCTTCAGTAAAGTATCTGGAATTAACCGTGGTATATTTAGCACCATGCTTAACAGCAACCCACCCAAGCCGATCTCGGTTCGGCAGATGGACTTGATTACCAAGGCATTGGGATATCCCGAAGGCTGGCTGTATGAGTTATACATAGATGAATGCTTTTACGAGGGAAAAGGACACTGGAAACGGATTAAGCCTTTTTTATTACGTTGTGTAGAGTTAGGGAGGAAAGACTGTATTCAAAAGGTACTGTCAAGACTAACCGAGGACTTGTCCTATGTACCGACGATATTTGAGCTTGCAGAAGAGCTGCATGAGGCAGGCAAGGAAAGGGAGTCTGTCCCCTTTTATGAGTGTGTAATTGAAAATGAAAAATATTACCACTCGGAGCGGTTGGCAATCTGCCAGTATCGTTTATTTTGTTATTCTCTGAATACTGACTTGGATAATAATCGGCAAGCAACTATAAAGTTTGCACCGTTTCAGAGGAATCTTCCCGAGAATTACCAACTAGACGCGTTGTTAAAATTGACTAATGCATAATTTTACGATTATGAGGCGGCTATACACTATGCGAAGGAACTTGAGGTACTAGTCACAAGCATTTATTGGCATCAAGCTCAAGCGAGGGCGAGGAATCGTGAAGTTATACGTTTAAATACAGAAAGACATCTAATCGTTTATTATGGTCAAGCCTATTTAATGCAGGGAAATTCCTTAGAAAAACAAGGACTATATGAAGCAGCTATGAAGTTCATACCTTATTATGAAAATCTAACTGGATTTGAAGGTCTAGATGAGATTGGAATGATAGAGGCACAGAAATTCGAAATATGGGGAATAGCAAACCGTTTGAATTTAGAAATTCTGATGGGGGATAAGGCTAGTTTGCCTGCCTATGTCGAACTTATTAGAAATAATCCTCAGGAAATATTACTCGGGCTATTGACTATTATAGAATCGGCCAATCATTACAGTTACTCAGTAGACGATACTCTGGTTCTTTTTGCTGAGAATATTAATGAATTTAGGGAGCTACGTACAAATATTTCGTATTATCATACAAATAATGATCTGCTGACATATTCTCGTTTTTTTCTTGAGCTTAGTCGATACTATTTCAGTAAAGGAAGCTATACCGAGGCAATAGACAGTATGCTGATTAGTTTAAAGGCCTCCTCAGAGTTAAACGATAAGAATTACTATATCAAGTCCATCACGCTATTGTTTGAGAAATATAAGGATCACTCGACCGAAGAACAACGAACAGAATATAAAAAAGTGATACAAGCAGTGGAAATTAGTATGAGGCAAATGACCTCTTAGAGCAAAAAAAAGGGCTATGTTTCTCTACCTAGAGTAGAAGATCACATAGCTCTTTTAATTTTTCATGCATGTTAATTGAGTGAAATTTACCATTCCTCATGTGTATCAGGGGTGTCGGAGTTACTCTCCAAAAGCTCGCTTTGTGAAGAGGTGAACAGTTCCTTCAATATGCGATAAGCTTTATTTTGCCCTGCTTCATTCTGCTGGGAAAGTATATGAATGCATTCCCAAATCCAGGGCTGGCTTTTGAGTTCTTCATATGGATTATAGTCAAAAAATGCAAATACGTTTGTGTTCAGCGCCTCTGCTATTTTCTCCAGTGTTTTGATCTGCACATTGACCTCACCGCGCTCCAACTTGCCGATATAGGAACCAGTTGAATCGGATGCTTCTGCTAACTGTTCTTGTGTAATACCCCGCAATTTTCGAAATTGACGGATTTTCGTTCCTAATAGTTTCGTTGTTTCCATAGACACCCACACTCCTATAGTATGAGTGTAGACAAAGCTAGATTAAGCGTGGAGGTAATTAAATTGCCTTAATTATTCAATATTTAGTTCTCCTAAGAACTATTTTAATAAACATCAAATTCCATAATATAATAAATCAGTGTAGAAAAGGGGTTGACCGTCATCCAATTTATTCATATAATTTCTAGTATATTGTAATTGATTGTCGAGGAGGGTGATTTTTAAAATCATCTGAATACGCCGGGGGTGTTTTTATTGGAAAATGCAACCACGATTCGTTCGGAAATTGAGAAAGAATTAAAACTTGGTGGCTATACTTTTAATAGCTTTGGACAAGCTACGGGGCTTAACCGGGGCATATTTAGTGCTATGCTTAACGGCAATCCGCCTAAACCTATCTCGGTAAGACAAATGGACCTGATTACCAAAGCGTTTAATTATCCAGAAGGCTGGTTGTATGACCTGTATGTGGATGAATGTTTTTATGATGGAAGACCACATTGGAAAAGAGTCAAGCCGTTCCTGATTCGTTGTGTTGAAGTGGGAAACCTGCGATGTGTTGAGAAAGTGCTCTCACGCTTAATGGAAGATCTTAACCACATTCCGACAATCTTTACTTTGGCAGAGGAGTTATACGAAGGGGGGAAGCTGCAAGAGGCAATTTCATTCTATGAATGTGTCATTGAAAATGAAAAGTATCAGCATTCTGAGAGATTGGCGATAAGCCATTATAAATTGTTTGTTGCTTCTGTGGGTCAAGATCTGGAGAAAAATTTGGAATCTGTTCTGAGATTTATTCCTTATCGCAATCGCCTACCAGAGAGTTATCAGCTAGATGGGCTTTTAAAAATTATCAATATATATTTTTATCTACATAAATGGGACAGCGTAGAGAAGTATGGAGATGAGTTGTGTACTCTCGCCAAAACTGTTTATTTAAATCGATATGAAAATAATAATACTAAAAGACGTGTTAAGGACGAATTTAAAACAGAGAAAAATCTTGTTTTTTATTACGGATACGGATATTTATCTAAATCTACAGCTCTCCAAAAAATGGAGAAATTTGAGGAAGCACAATCTTATATTAAATATTACGCGGATTTAAGTTGGTTCAAAGGACTTAACTCAGAAGGCGAGCAATATGTAAAGATGTTCAGTCTTTGGGCAAAGGCAAATTCTTATACACTTGATATGCTTCTAGGAAAAAGAGATGTTTTAGTAGAATATATTTCTTTTCTCAATCAACATCCGGAAGAGAAATTATCTGGTCTTTTAACTATCTTGGAATCAGCTAACAAATATAACTTCTCGGTAGATTATGTACTTGAAAGTTTTTCAGCAGAGATTGATCAGTTCAAGTTTCTTGATGATGTAAAGAATAGAAACTATTATTGTTGTTTTTTATACCAAAGGGCAATTTATGAGTATAAAAGTAATAGTTTGGAGAAAGGAACAAACTATGTTCTGGACTGTCTTGCACTTTCATTGATTAGTCGGAATGATAGTGACTTTAAACAGTGTGTTGCGTTGTTTGAGGTTTACAGAGAATTTGCTACTTATGAACAAACAAAGAGATACGAAAATATAATTAAGGAGGTGAATATCTATGAAAAAAGGTTATTTGGTGGTACTAGCCTTAGGTATTCTATTTTTTAGTATATTCCCTTTCTATAATCCAAGCAGTGTAGAAAGTTCTAATGAAATTATATTATTTAATCATGGCATGGGTTGAATTTGTATAGATGGTGTAATTCATAGAACAGAATCACCGTTCTCGAAGCCAATTCCTTTGAATTGGCTTTTTTGATTCATCCCGTTAAAGGGATGAATTGGGTTTTATTATATTTTTAACCTGTAGGGAAGGTATCAGCTTGTAAACTAATGTAAATACCACACCGAACAGGAGGTTTATTGATGTGAAATGGAAACAATTGGAGGAATGCATCGAAGAAAAGCGGAAGGAACTAAATGATTTGGCGAATGAGGTGGGATTGAAGGATCGGCGGGTGTTAATCAAGTCCATGGAGTTGGATCGACTCCTTAATAAATACAGCGACTGGAAATATAGCTATCGTAGACAACAGAGCAGACCCCAAAGTTCACAAATACAAGAGAAGCAACACGAGCTTGTCCTATCTTATTAATCTTCAAGAATCATGACAAGATAAAACCTAACTTCACCAGGGCTTCTAATACATAGTGGGATATAGAATAAACAAAATAATCTCTATTGCATCTCGTACGCCGCTCTTATACACGTTGTTCGTACGGTTTATTGTTCTGCGTCTACATCAGAGCGGAAGCCATGTATTAATGATGAATATGTATCAAAAAAACCTCCCGATTCACGTTATTGCGTGACTCAGGAGGTTTTTGGGTTTTACTGTTGAAGCTGGCGTAGTACGGTGATTTCGACACGGCGGTTTTTTTGTCGTCCAGCTTCGGTGCTATTGTCACCAACCGGCCGGGTATCTGCATAACCCGCATACTGAAATCCTGAGGGTGAAAGTTGCTCTCTGTCGAGAAAGAATCGGAGTACGGACAGTGCCCGTGCGCCGGAAAGCTCCCAGTTGTCCTTATACGTCGATGAGTTCGAGGAGCGCGTGAACGGAATGTTGTCCGTATGGCCCTCAATGCTAATCGGTGTTTTCAAATCTCGAAACAGACTGGCCAACTTGGATAGCGTGTTGGCAGAGCCTTGCTTGAGTGCAGCTCTACCTTGATCGAATAAAAAGCGGTCATTCAGCGTAATGACAATACCACGCGGCTGATCTGACACAAAAATCTGGTTTTCCAGTTTGTTGTCCGTAATATATTCTTGAATGACACCCATTAGATTTTGCAGCTCTTTTTCCTGCGTGCGGAATGCTTGTTCACGTTCGGTGAGCTTTGTCGATCCAGCTTCCTTTTTATCGGCTGCCGGTTGTTTGGTCGCGGGTGGATTCTTGCTGGTGTAACGATCGGCAGTACCTGTAATGCCCGAGCCTTGTTCCAAAATGGAATCTCCTTTGTGGAACGTATCCTGGAGGGATTGAACAACGACATCGTATTTTTTAGCATCCAGACTACTCATGGCATACATCACAACGAAAAATATGAGCAGCAGGGTGATCAGATCGGCATAGGTAATCATCCAGCGGTCACGATGGTCTCCGCCGCCTCCTTGACCTCCACGGCGCTTACCGCGCGCTCTCATGGAAGTCCTCCTTTGGAGAAGCTTCCTCTGTGCGCGAGCGACGAGGCGGTTTGCGATCTATATTTTGCTCTGAGCGGATAAAGAACTCCAACTTTTTGCGTACAAGCTTTGGATTCTCTCCGTTTTGAATAGCCAGAATACCTTGTAGCAGCAAATCCATAGTGATAATTTCAATCTCACTGGCTGCTCTTATTTTGGATGCGATGGGCAGGAAAATCAGATTGGCGCTAGCAACGCCGTATAGTGTTGCGATAAAAGCAACAGCAATGGACGGACCAAGCGCAGTAGGCTCGGTCAGGCTGCCCAGTACATGGATCAGGCCCATGACAGTACCGATAATTCCCATCGTAGGGGCATAACCGCCTGCGGATTCAAATATTTTGGCGTACCCTTCATGTTTGTGTTCAATGGCATCTAACTCAAGCTCTAAAATCTGTTTGATCTGCTCCTGCTCGGTGCCGTCGATGACCAACTGAAGACCTTCACGCAAAAATGCATTCGGATGCTCTGATGAAGTACGCTCTAGCGCAAGCACACCGGATCGGCGTGAGGTGGCCGCCATGGAAACCAAATCTTCTATATATTGCTTCGTAGGATTGTCCTCACGGCTAAATGCCATCCGTAGAGCGGTGGGGATCGTCTTCAGCTTGGAAGCTGGGTAGCTGATCACAACTGCGGCGAAAGTTCCCCCAAATACAATTAGAGCCGATGTACCTTGAAGCAGCCCTGTAAATTCGCCGCCTTCCCATAAGAAGCCACCGATTAATGCAATGATTCCTGCGATGATGCCCAATACGATGGTGATATCCAAAATTTAATTCACTCCTATTCAAGACTTATCGTTTGCATCCACGGTAAGAAAGAGGTATAATACGGGAACAAACATTCTTATCCAACCATATTTCCCAAGTATCATTGCTCGGGAAATATCGACATAGAGTTACAGGTAAAGACGTTAAAGCTCGACTGGTGTAAAATCATGATGTTTCCATTTTAGACGATAAGGGTGATGCAGGGCAATGAGTGATATCGTTGTTAGCGATAAGACTTTTGAAATTCAGTCGGAATTCCAACCTCAAGGCGATCAGCCTCAGGCCATTTTTGAATTGGTAGAGGGAATTGCAGAAGGAAAGAAGCATCAAACGCTATTGGGTGCTACGGGAACAGGTAAGACGTTTACCATCGCACAGACCATTGCCAAGTTGAATCGGCCTACGCTGGTTATTGCACATAATAAGACTTTGGCTGCTCAACTGGCGAGTGAGTTTAAAGAGTTTTTTCCGAATAACTCAGTCGATTATTTTGTCAGCTACTATGATTACTATCAACCGGAAGCATACATCCCGTCTTCCGATACGTATATTGAGAAGGATTCCAGCATCAATGAGGAGATTGATAAACTTCGCCACTCAGCGACAAGCTCTCTGTTTGAGCGTCGTGACGTTATTATTGTAGCGAGTGTCTCCTGCATTTATGGTTTGGGTTCCCCGAAAGAATATTCAAGCTTGCTGCTTTCGCTTAGAGTCGGCATGGAGAAACCCCGCAATCAGATTTTGTCCCGCTTGGTCGATATTCAATATCAGCGGAACGATATCAACTTCGTGCGGGGTACTTTCCGTGTACGGGGGGATGTTGTTGAAATATTCCCGGCTTCCCACGGGGAACACGCTATACGTGTAGAACTGTTCGGGGATGAAATTGAACGAATTACCGAGATTAATGTGCTTACGGGTGAATTGATCGGTGAACGTGATCATATTGCCATTTTCCCGGCATCTCACTTCGTTACTCATGAGGATACGATGAAGGTAGCATTGGTCAACATTGAACGTGAGCTTGAAGAGCGGTTAGCGGAGTTGAAGGAGCAAGGGAAGCTGTTAGAGGCGCAACGTTTGGAACAACGTACCCGCTATGATATCGAGATGATGAAAGAGGTTGGCTTTTGTTCCGGTGTCGAGAATTATTCAGGTCCACTGACATTCCGCGAGCGAGGAGCAACACCATATACGCTGATGGATTATTTCCCGGATGATATGCTGATCGTCATTGACGAGTCCCATGTTACGTTGCCGCAGATTCGTGCCATGTATAACGGTGACCAAGCACGTAAGAATGTACTGGTAGAACATGGATTTCGTTTGCCATCTGCATTGGATAATCGTCCGTTGAAGTTTGAAGAGTTCGAGGACAAGGTAAGTCAAATCGTCTATGTATCGGCTACTCCAGGACCCTATGAGATGGAGAAATGCGAAACGATGGTACAGCAGATTATTCGTCCTACCGGACTCCTTGATCCGATTATTGAGGTGCGTCCGAGCAAGGGACAGATTGACGATCTCATTAATGAAATACGGCTTCGCATGGAACGTGAGGAACGGGTACTGGTGACCACACTTACGAAGAAGATGTCTGAAGATTTGACTGACTATTTAAAAGAAGTGGGCATCAAGGTTCGGTATATGCACTCCGAGATTAAGACGTTGGAGCGGATGGCTATTTTGCGGGATCTTCGTCTGGGGACCTTCGACGTGCTAATCGGGATCAATCTGTTGCGGGAAGGTCTTGATTTGCCGGAAGTATCGCTGGTTGCAATTTTGGATGCGGACAAAGAAGGCTTCCTGCGTTCTGAGCGCTCTCTGATTCAGACGATCGGACGGGCAGCACGGAACAGTGACGGTCGTGTTATTATGTACGGCGATAAGATTACCGATTCTATGGATAAAGCGCTAAAGGAAACGGAACGTCGTCGTGCGATTCAAATTCAGTATAATGAAGAACATGGGATTACCCCGCAAACCATCCGTAAAAAGATTCGTGATGTTATTGAAGCAACTAAGGTGGCAGAGTCAAAGAATGATTACCTTCCTAATGAGACGGGTAAACTTTCCAAGAAGGAGCGTCAATCACTCATTCAGCGTCTGGAAGCAGAGATGAAAGACGCCGCCAAGAACCTACAGTTCGAGCGGGCAGCCGAGCTGCGTGATGCTTTGCTGGAGTTGCGAGCTGATTAAACATTGAGAATAAGCTAGAAGCAAAACATATGAAAATAAAATGTTTGATTGCTTTGCTTTTAAAAATAGTGAGGGCGGCCTATGTGGTCGTTCTCTTTGCGATATATCACTTCCATGGGATAATCCAATGCGATATAGCATGACGTGAACTACGGCTAAGGAGATGAAACATTTGGCGAATGAAAGCATCATCATCAAAGGCGCACGCGCGCATAATCTCAAAAATATTGACGTGACGATTCCACGGGACAAGTTCGTCGTCCTGACAGGGCTTAGCGGCTCAGGTAAATCGTCACTGGCTTTCGATACGATCTATGCGGAAGGGCAACGGCGGTATGTGGAATCTTTATCTGCGTATGCCCGTCAATTCCTCGGGCAAATGGAGAAACCGGACGTTGATTCGATTGACGGTCTGTCTCCTGCCATTTCCATTGACCAAAAAACGACAAGTCGGAATCCGCGTTCTACCGTCGGAACGGTTACCGAAATCTATGACTACCTGCGGTTGTTGTTTGCCCGGGTGGGTCATCCTCATTGTCCTGAACATGGCATTGAAATCACTTCACAGACCGTTGAACAGATGGTAGACCGCATTTTGCAATATCCTGAAAAGACAAGATTGCAGATTCTGGCTCCATTGGTATCCGGCCGCAAAGGTGAGCATAAAACACTGTTCACTGATATAGCCAAGCAGGGCTTTGTACGGGTACGTGTGAATGGAGAACTACGTGAATTGTCTGAGAAGATTGAGCTGGAAAAGAACAAGAAGCACTCGATTGAAGTGGTCGTAGACCGCATCGTAGTCAAGGAAGATGTGCGTGCGCGTCTGTCTGACTCTATTGAGACGGCACTGAATCTTTCAGGTGGGCAGTTGCTTGTAGACATTATGGGGCAAGAGGAGTTGCGGTTCAGTTCCAACTTTGCATGCCCGATTTGTGGATTCAGCATAGATGAGCTGTCTCCAAGAATGTTTTCCTTTAATAGTCCGTTCGGCGCTTGTCCGGATTGCGATGGGTTAGGAGTTAAAATGGTGGTTGACCCTGATTTGCTCATTCCCGATCCTGAAAAAAGTGTCGAGGATGGGGCTTTTCAGGCTTGGAGTGGTGGAACTTCCACTTATTATCCTCAATTTTTACAGTCAGTATGCGAGCACTACGGTATTCCGCAGGACATTCCTGTTAGTCAATTGACGACAGAGCAAATGAACCTCATTTTACATGGAACGGGTGAGCAGAAAATCCGTTTCCGCTATGAGAATGATTTTGGTCAACGTAAGGAAGCCTATGTGACCTTTGAGGGGATTATCCCTAATCTGGAGCGTCGTTATCGTGATACGGCTTCTGAGGGTATACGTGAATTTATTGAAGGCTTTATGAGTGCAAAGCCATGTAACACTTGTAAGGGACACCGACTGAAAAAAGAAAGTCTGTCGGTAACCATTCAAGAGCGTAATATAGCTTTTGTGACAGCTTTGTCTATCGGTGAAGCCTCAAACTTTTTCCATACACTGGAGCTGAGTGAGAAGGAGAAATCGATTGCCAATCTCATTTTAAAAGAAATTAACAGCCGCCTGGGATTCCTCGTTAACGTTGGTCTGGAATACCTGACTTTAAGCCGTGCGGCAGGCACGTTGTCAGGCGGTGAGGCACAGCGTATCCGACTGGCGACACAGATCGGGTCCAGTCTGATGGGCGTGCTTTATATTTTGGACGAGCCTAGTATCGGGCTGCATCAGCGAGATAATGACCGTCTGATTAGTGCTTTGGAGCATATGCGGAATCTTGGCAATACGTTGATCGTGGTGGAGCATGACGAAGATACGATGATGGCGGCGGACTATATCATTGATATTGGGCCAGGAGCTGGAATCCATGGTGGGATGATCATGTCGCAGGGGACCCCACAGGAAGTCATGGAAGACCCGAATTCCTTAACCGGGCAGTATTTGAGCGGACGCAAGTTCATTCCGGTCAATACCGAGCGGCGCAAGCCTGCTGATAAATGGCTGGAGATTCGCGGAGCCAAGGAGAACAATCTCAAAAATGTGAATGTCAAAATTCCGTTGGGTGTTTTCTCAGCTGTTACTGGTGTATCCGGCTCTGGAAAATCGACGCTGGTCAATGAAATTTTGTACAAAACGTTAGCGCGTGATCTGAACCGGGCGAGAGTACGTCCAGGGCAGCATAAAGAAATTCGCGGACTAGAACATATCGAAAAGGTTGTTGAGATCGATCAATCGCCAATTGGCCGTACACCGCGTTCCAATCCTGCAACATATACTGGTGTATTTGATGATATCCGTGACTTATTCTCGCAGACGAACGAGGCCAAAGTACGAGGCTACAAGAAAGGCCGCTTTAGCTTTAACGTTAAGGGAGGTCGTTGTGAAGCTTGTAGAGGCGACGGCATCATCAAGATTGAGATGCATTTTCTGCCGGATGTGTATGTTCCATGCGAAGTGTGTAAAGGCAAGCGTTATAACCGGGAGACCCTAGAGGTTAAATACAAAGGGAAAAGTATTGCCGATGTGCTGGAGATGACGGTAGAGGATGCAACGGAGTTTTTTGTAAATATTCCGAAGATTCATCGCAAGATCCAGACACTGATGGATGTAGGTTTGGGGTATATCAAGCTGGGTCAGCCTGCGACTACCTTGTCTGGCGGTGAAGCACAGCGTGTGAAGCTGGCCTCCGAATTGTATCGTCGCAGTACGGGCAAAACCATTTATATTTTGGACGAGCCGACAACCGGCCTGCATGTTCACGATATTGACCGATTATTGACGGTGCTGCATCGTTTGGTTGATTCAGGAGAGACGGTGCTGGTCATTGAGCATAATCTGGATGTGATTAAAACAGCCGATTATCTGATTGATTTAGGACCGGAAGGCGGAAGTGGCGGTGGAACGATCTTGGCTACCGGGACACCAGAGCAACTCGTGAAAGTCGAAGAATCCTATACAGGTCGATACTTAAAGCCGATCCTTGAACGGGATACAGAGCGTAGTCAAGCGCTTCAGACAGTCGATCTATAGATACCGTTTAGCATAGTTTTAAAAACCCTGCACAGGCAGGAAGGCAGAATACGAACTAGTGTATTGATGTCTTCGCCTTGGCAGGGTTTTATTTTTTTTGTAAAAAAAGAAAACTTTTATCAAATTCCTGCGTTAAAGCATGTGACACATACTTTACCAAGCGCTGGAATAATAAGTCTATACGTATATTCAATCGACAGAAAGTCTCTGAGTAGTCTCTGGAGTTTTGGTGTTTAGGCTCGGGCTTGAAGAGGTAAATATATAACTCATGATTATATAGCATCATACGAAGTTCCGTGCCCGCGTGACAACCATTACAAGTTGAAGCGAAACCGTCTGAAGTTTTATCACATCTAAGGTTCATACCACATCTCTGAGGAAGTCATGAAGGGAGCTGGAACGCTTGAAGATTAAGCAAAGTAGAGTTTTACGTACACGTGTATATTCATGGGCAGCTGGAGCTGCTTTGGCGGCATGTTTGATGGGATTTAGTGCTGCACCGTCCTATGCCTCCGAGGTGTCCGAGGCGTTTGCGCCCAAACAAGCCGAAATCGAAACAAGTGCGGCAATTGGCAGCATTAAGGATTTAGGAAACGCTCACAATTACATTCAACCCGCAGCGAATGGTGGGTTCTTTATGCTGAATGTCGAGGACGATACAGAAGCAGGTGTAGTACACGTCACATATGGCAAGCTGGATAGTTCTGTGGAGGCTGTATGGAAACATCAGCAGGATCTGGACGTACAACCCGGAACAAGCAGCAGTGGAGTCCAGCGGGAGACGTCGGATGGGGGCTTGCTGTTTCTGGTTGATTATACAAAACCGAACGGAACACGAGATGTGCAGGCTTCACGATTGGACGAGGATGGAAACACCTTGTGGTCCAAAACATTACCCACAGATGGCTTGATATCTCATGGACAGGATTCGCAGGTTGGTTTAGAGCCACTGGAGGATGGCAGTTTCCTGGTCTCCTATCTGAACCTTGCGGAACAGTCCCTCACTGTACTCAAATACACTGAAACTGGCGATATACAATGGAATCGAACGACGGCCGGAGTGACCTCGGGTTGGCTGGTCGGCAGTCACAATGGATATTATGCGCTTTTGAACAGTTCAGATGGTCCCGTTGGGGTACAAGCAGATGTATATGGTCGCGATATCCGTGACATCCATCTGGACTTAGGATCAGGTAAAGAAATTGCCGCAGTACGTGAGTTGCCGAGTGGTCATATTGCTGTAACAGGGCTTAAAGGAAACAGCAAGCGTACACAGGTGCTAAGTAATGGTCTGCAATTATTTAGTAATACAGAGGACTATGCGGCTGACCGGGTGTATCTGCCTGAGGAGCAGTTGTATGTCCAGTTCAGTGATCAATATGATCCACTGGGTAAAACCACGAAGATGCATGGCATCACCATTACAGGCTTGAAAGGAAACGGTACGAAGGTGTGGGAAACGAGGACTCATTATAAGGAGGATAATTCCTTCGGCATCCGGTATGATACGGGATTGATATATAAGATACCTTCAGGCTACGCAGTGGTGACATCTACAACAGGTGCTCATAAGCCAACAGTACTCGATTTTGCGAAAATATTGATACCGGAGTAATCCGGTGTCTTTTTTTTGTGAAAGTGAGGAAAACGATATTGAGGGGTTGTATGGCGATAAGAAACAGCCTGCTTGTATATGTCATACAAGCAGGCTGTTAATAGACTCTATATTTAGGATGCAACGTGGCTGGACTGTAAAATAGCAGACAGCTTTTCCTGAAAAGTCGGAATCCCTACACGCTGTACATATGTGTAAAAGCTTTCGCCAGCGTTCCTGTTTTCTTTGTAGAACAGAATGAGCTCTGCCAGTACAGGTCCAACCTGATCCCCGCGTACGCGACCTTTGAGCGCCTTGTTAAATTGGGCGCCTGCTCCAAGCGCTCCGCCGACAGCGATGTCGAACGCGTCGACCAAGCCTTCCGGTGTCTTTATGAGCGAGCCTTGCAGACCAATGTCCGCAATATGCTTTTGACCGCAGGAATTCGGGCAACCGATAAAATGAATGCGCACCTTTTCATCCAATTGTACGTGCTGATCCAAATACTCGGCAACGTCAACCGCCCGTTTTTTGGTTTCCACAATTGCCAGATTGCAAAACTCATTTCCTGTGCACGATACCGTACGGCTCATAAAATGCTTGGGCTGTGGTGTCAGGCGTTGCAGCACGGGGGCTTCCAGTAGTTCATCCACTTGCTCATTCGGCACGCCGCTCAGCAAAATATTTTGCGACATCGTGGTACGAATCTGACCATCGCCATAGCGGTCAGCCAGGTCGGCCAGTTCATGCAACTCGTCAGCACTAAGGCGACCAACAGGCACGTTCAGACCGACATAGTTCAGGCCTTTTTGGGCTTGAGGATGCACACCGTCAAAATAGGCGGCTTGCCAGCCAATTGTTTTGTCCTCACCGCGTCCGGGCATTTCACCGATGTACTCGGTGAGCTTAGCCAGAAATTTGTCCGGGCCCCAATCGGCAACGAGGAATTTTAGGCGGGCATGGTGCCTCTTTTCCCGATAGCCGTAATCACGGAAAATGGTGGTGACAGCAATAGCAACCTTCAGTACTTCCTCAGGACGAACAAACAAATCCAGAGACTGTGCCATATGCGGCTTGGCGGACAAACCTCCACCAACCATCACATGGAAGCCGACCACTTCTTTTCCGTCGAGGATCTTGGTGGCCGGAGTGAAGGACAGGTCGTTAATTTCAGCCTGTGCATTGTTGTACGTATTACCGGAGATAGACATTTTGTACTTACGCGGCAGATTGGAGAAGTCTCGATTTAATAAGAAAAAACGATTTACTTCATCTACAATCTCCTGGGTATCCACCAATTCATTAGGATCGATGCCAGCCAGCGGATTACCAACAATGGTACGCGGGCAGTCTCCACAGGCTTCAAAGGAATACAAATTGACTTTTTCCAGTCTTTCGAAAATATCGGGCAAGCTTTCGACCGTCAACCAGTGAAATTGAATCGCCTGGCGAGTGGTGACATCCACAAGTCCGCGTCCGTATAGCGCGGATATGTCCGCCAATGCATGTGCCTGTGCTGAAGTCATGATCCCTGTGTTGATGCGGACCCGCATCATGAAATGACCATCTTTGGGCTTTTGCTGATATACCCCAGCCCATTTGAAACGGTCCATATCGTCCGCAGAGATCGAATCATAGCCATCGTTGGCATAGTTTTCGATAATGGTACGGATAACGTCGAGACCGTCCTTTTCCAGCTTGACCAACTCGAATTTGTTAAGCTTATCGGGATGAGCGTTCCAGATTGGTTCGTAGGCCATTCTTTTAACCTCCTTTAAGTGCTTATTTATACTTTAGTGTTTTGGATAGAGGACTCACGATTTCATTCTTTATTTCCGACAATAAAACTAAGATATAATGTGATGGTATCATAGTTGGTTATGCCCGTAAACGAAGGAATGACCTAATTGGTATAACGATTATTTATCGTTTTTGCTTATTTTTTTGATATAAGGATTTGGAAAATTTATAATATAAATAGCATGAGAGGACAGGGATGTGGCAAACGACGCTTTTTTAGAAAAAGATAGGGCTTAAAGCGATTGTATGCGTGTCCCCTCTATGGTAGATTTGGACTAACTGATAGAACAGGGTCATGTAAGAGAGGAAATGGTGAGGTATATGCGTAAGATGGGGAAAAGGGCAGTTGTTCTGGCTTTGGGCAGCGCTCTATGTGTTTCTGGAACGGCAGGTGCAGCTAGCAGTGGAACTGCGTTAAAGGCCAAAGTCATTAATGGTGGGGTCTATGTTAACGTAAGCGATATGAATAAAGCATTAGGAACCAGCGGCGCATATAACAGCGCAAATGGTACATATACGTTATCGGCCGACCGTGTGCCGCAGGTTGTTAAAAATGTATCTCCTTCTGTGGTCGGTATCATTGGCCGTTCAGCCACGGGAGAGACCGTAGCGGGAGGAGATCGCTACAATCTGGCTCACGGGACGGGTGTCATCATTCGTACAGATGGATGGATTGTGACGAATGCGCATGTTATCGAAGGATTAGGTGATGCCGTGGTCGTAACCTCGGACGGAAAATCTTACGGAATCACCGACAGCTACAGCGATCCGATCAGTGATTTGGCATTAGTCAAAATCAAGGCAAGCGGCCTCAAACCCGCTACCTTGGCAGCTTCAACGAACAGTCTACAGGTAGGTGAGCAGGTAGTGGCTATTGGTACGCCTATATCCTTTTCACTTCGCAATTCGGCAACCTCGGGTGTCGTTAGCGGGCTGAATCGTGGTGTCAACGCTGCTTATCGTTTGATCCAAAGCGATACCGCGATTAATCCTGGTAACAGCGGCGGTCCGCTGGTCAATCTCAAGGGTGAGGTCATCGGGATCAATACGATGAAATTCTCGGCGGTCGGTATTGAAAATATGGGCTTTTCGATTCCGTCGGATACAGTGAAATATGTCATCGGCCAATTTTTCAAATACGGAGAGGTTCGGCGCGCCAGTCTTGGTCTAGGGCTGGAAGAGAGCTGGTCAGCTATCGTCGGATTACCTACCGAGGATCCTTTGAAAGTTACGAAAATTACTTCAGCCAATGCCGTTCAGGCCAAAATCAAGGAAGGCGATGAGCTGTATAGTATTAACGGTAAGCGTGTAGCTTCGGCCATTGACGTCAATGAGCTACTTAAAAACTATCAACCGGGTCAAACGGTGAATGTGCTTATGCAGTCGGACGGTGATATTGTGAAGCGCAAGCTGGTACTGACACAGGATAATGGTGAAATCTATGAGTCCATTCAGTCTGCAGAAGATGGTGAAGATTCGAACGGTTCGGAAGCCGCTGAAGATGGTGGCATAGCGCTTTCTAAGGAAACATCGGAGCCAGCTCAAGGGGCAACTACTGGAAAGTGAACAATAACGGCTCTTGAATCTATAAAATAAAGCTAAAGGGAGATTTACTGTGAAGCATATTCAAAGAAAAATGATGCGTAAGCTGGGGGTCGGCGCTGTCGCATTGTCCCTTCTGCTTTCCGCTTTGCCAGCAGTTGCAGCAGATCAAGATAAAAACATGCTGGAATTGCGTCTGCAAAGCGGCAGCAATACAGCCGTCGTAAACGGCCAAAATGCAAATATCACGAAGCCCTATTCCAAAAGTGGTGCACTGATGGTTCCGGCTGGTGTGTTTAAAAAGGCATTTAATAGCAAAATTCGATTGGCTGAAGATAATGTGGTTAAAATCACCAGCGGAACTCATGTTGTATCGCTGACCATTGGTAGCCGTACAGCATGGGTGAGAGGTCACAAGGTAACACTTCCAGCTCCACCGGAAATGTCAGCAGGTATCCTCATGGTGCCTCTGCGTCAAGTAGCAGAAGGGCTTGGCGGTAAGTTGGAGAAGAATGGTGCCGGAATCATTATTCGGATGGAAGCACAAGAAGAGGCGGGCACGGTAGCTGAAGAGACACCGAACATTGATAATGATGAGGGCAAGACGCAGATCGGGAACAGTTACTATGACTGGTCTATGAACTATCCAACAGGGCTCGTCATCGGTCAGGGAGGTGGAGATGAGAGTATCTCCACTTTTATGGATGAGAACAGTGCCTACTATATGGAAGTGCACACAGCGTCACAGCCGGTTCCACTGAATGCGGACGATCTGTTGCAACAATTAGTGCAGGCAGCCAAGGAAACGGGAGAAACTGTGATCGATCGAAAATCCTTCCCGAAAGCGAAGGTACCTTATGCTCGTGTCATTACGAAGGATGGGGACGGCGTATTGTGGGAAAATCGTCAGTACTATGACAATGGACGATTGTATGTAGTTTATTTTTCCGATGCTAAAGCAACGAATTATAAAGATCTGGCCCAGTATGCAGGACTTTTAAATTCCTTCAAGACCTCCTTTAATGCGCAGGATAAAAGTATTAAAGACTTGTCTACTGTTGTAGGAGGCACACGCGAGGCCGGGAATCCAGACTACGGTGTGTCACTCAGCATACCCGCAGGCTGGAAAATGGACGATCAACGAATGCAATATGAAAGTAATGATGGATCGAGCTTCCGCATGAAAATAACCTCGGCTCCAGCGGATGGAAAGTTGGAGAACTGGGGCCAGCAGCTGCAAAAATGGCTGGGCGATTCCTTTGTGTCCACGGCTTATGAGGCACAGAAGACGTATCCGTTGGAGGTTGCAGGCGTTCAAGGGTTAGTACAGGAGTACCGTTATAATTTTGGCGATGGTTGGGTCAAGGAGTACAATGTGCTGATTCAGCAAAATGGATACCGCTATTTGGCTGAATACGCAGTTCCTGAAAAAGTAAGCAAAGGAAATGATCAGTTCAACGCGCTCATTTCCTCGCTTCAAATCGATTTTCAAACCGTAGCGAGTAACTTTGGACAGTTGGAAGAAGACGACTATTTGACAGATAAAACGAAAACGGTCAAAAAGACGTCAAAAGCCTATGAATATACGGTGAATATCCCACGATATTGGACCGCGATTAGCGATCAATTTGAATTGGGCGATGTAGAGTACCAGTTTACTGGAGGACGTTTTTCCGTCAAAATCGACAACGACCAGTCATTTGAACTAACGGTATCCCAGCTCAAGGACTTCTACGATAAGCAAGCAAAGAATTACAAAAACCTCAAAGTTGAGGAGGTTAAGGACGTAACGTTTGCTGGTGTTCCGGCAGTGTCCTTTACATTCCATCGTATAGAGGAAGGCATTGGCTACACAGGCCACCAATTGGTTTTGGAACGTGACGGAAAAACGTATACTGTGACAACGACATTGAATGATGCGAACAACACGGCTGTACAGTCTAATGCACTGGATTCGACGTTAAATTCGTTTAATTTTGTGAAGTAGAAGGTGTGGGTAAAAGATTCGCGAGGTATGGTGGGAAGAGGCTACGCGTGCCATTTGATCCTACGATCGCTGTTGACCCGGGATTCTTGGATTGTATAAGTGATTTAATATGTAAGAATCCCAGGTCAAAGGCGAACGCTGACGCTTCTTCGGATTGAAATGACCCGCTTCGCTGGCACCCGCCATAAGATTTCCAATCTTTTTAAAGAGTGAGGTAAGCAGGGAAGAGCGAAGGCAGCTATTTACGGTACTTAGACCTGCGAACGCCTTTTCTCCGATTCATGTCTAGTACGCTGGTATCACCACAAGGATGCCTTTTTCTAAAAGGCTTAGGCCTACTAGCGCGTCTAAGTTGCCTAGTCTCCATCTCCATTTGGCTTCTTGCTGGATAGCACTGTTTACTTCGTTGTTCCTCTTGTTTTATATGATTCTTCACCTCCAAAGTACCGTTTGACGGGAATGGGGGTGTTTTTTATGTTTTAGTAAGAGATTTTTACGAGGAATCGCTTGGAAAGTGTAGAAGCTTGGGGCGCAGTCTGGTACACTAGATTAGTTACAAGATAAGAATGATTATGCCGCAAATGTTCGTGATGCGGATTTTTTGAGTTGGATGCCATTTATCCCTCGAGCCAGTGGTTCAGAGTGGGGATGATCGGATAGGATGATAATTCATAGGGCTATAAAATAAGCAGCATCGCTGCTCTGGAAAATAACGTTTAGCTCAAGGTTAATCAGTTATTTCTCCATATAGGGAGGACAAAGATGAAATCAGTAGTACGAAGAGAAGATGTTGAGCTTCTGGCACCAGCCGGTGACTGGGATTGTATGCGTGCGGCGGTGGCAAACGGGGCTGATGCGATCTTTTTCGGGGTGGAAAAGTTCAACGCACGGGCACGGGCGAATAATTTCCGCATGGAGGAACTGCCTGAAATTATGGCGTTTTTGCATAGCTATGGGGTTAAAGGTTTTTTAACATTCAATATATTGGTATTTGAAAACGAGTTGGAGGACGCTAAGGAGCTGGTCGATGCCTGTATTGATGCTGGAGTCGATGCCTTAATTGTCCAGGATATGGGCTTGGTGAAAATGATCCGCGACATTTCACCGGATTTTCCGATCCATGGTTCTACCCAAATGACGATCACCTCGCCGGAAGCGGTAGAGTTTACAAAGCCGTACAATATGGAACGGGTCGTGCTTGGACGCGAAAACAACTTGAAACAGATCCAAAAAATAGGCGATCAGGCGAGACTTCCAATGGAGGTATTCGTACATGGAGCGTTATGCGTATCTTATTCTGGCCAATGCCTGACTTCAGAAATGTGGGGCGGCCGCTCTGCTAACCGTGGTGAGTGTGCACAGGCATGTCGTTTGCCTTACGATCTGATGGTGGATGGGGAGCAGAAATCAATGGCAGATGTGACGTATCTGCTGTCACCTAAGGATCTGGCAGCGATTGACTTGATGCCTGAACTGATCGACGCGGGTGTTGTTTCTTTTAAAATTGAAGGGCGACTGAAAACACCTGAATATGTGGCGAATGTGGTCAGCAAGTACCGCAAGGCCATTGATAAGTATTTTGATGGCGATACGTCCAAGACGAGCAAAGAAGATATCCGCGAGCTGCAGCAGAGCTTTTCACGCGGCTTTACGCACGGTTTTCTCGAAGGAACCAATAACAAGAAGCTGGTTGACGGTACGTTCCCGAAAAGCCGGGGGGTGTATCTGGGTCGAGTGGAACAAATCCTTCGTGATGGCGTGGTGTGCCGTATTGATGCACCGCTCAAGCGTGGCGATGGGATTGTATTCGATGCGGGAGATCCCACGCAAAAAGAAGAAGGCGGACGCGTATACGATATCCGTCGCAAGGGCGTGAAGATTGAAGGCGAAGCCGGAGAAGGCTGGATCATCGACATCGTAGCGGGACGCAACGATGTGGATCTGCGCCGTGTACACGTGGGCGACCGCATTTGGAAGACCAACGACCCGGCGCTGGACAAACGTCTGCGCCAGTCGTACGACACCGACAAGCCGTACCGGGTCTTCCCGGTACATGTGCGAGTCAGCGGCTCCCCAGGGCAGCCGCTGTCGACATGGTGGACCGACGTGCAGAAGGGCACAACGGTCCGCGTGGACTCCGAGCTGGAACTGGAGATTGCCCAGAAGCGTCCGATGACGCACGAACTGCTCGAAGAGCAGTTCGGACGACTGGGCGGAACGGTGTTCCAGCTGGAAGAGCTGGACGTCCATCTGCATGGGGACGTCATCGTGCCGATGCGCGAGCTGAACGGTATCCGCCGTCAGGCGGTGGAACTGCTCGCGGGCGAGCGTCCCAAACCGCCCGTGTACACGAAGCGGACGGTCGAGGTGTATGACGATGCATCGACTCCGGCATCGTCTGTGGCACGCGGTCAGGCAGAGCTGACCGCGTTGTGCCGCAGCCTCCCTCAGGTGGAGGCTGCGCTCGAGGCCGGCGTGGAATTCATTTACGCCGACTTCGAATTCATCAAGCAATTCCCGGCAGCTGTAGAGGCTGTGCATGCTGTAGGCCGCCGAATTGCGCTAGCGACCCCGCGTATTCACATGCCGGGTGAAAATGGCTACCACAACAACATCCTGCGCCTGAAGCCGGATGCTGTGTTGGTACGCAATCCAGGGGCACTGTATTTCTACTTGCGACACCGGTTGGAGAACCCGGACGCACATCACCCGCAATTGATTGGTGACTTCTCGCTGAATATAGCCAATCATAAAGCGGCTGATCTGTTCCTGGATTCCGGCTGCGACTTGGTTACGCCTTCGTACGATCTGAACATTCAGCAAATGGTCGATATGCTCAGACGTACGCGTACCGATAAGCTGGAGATTGTGATCCAGCAGCATATGCCAATGTTCCATACTGAACATTGCGTATACTGTACCTTTATGAGTGAAGGCACCGACTACACTAACTGTGGACGTCCGTGTGAGGACCATCGCGCATCCCTGCGTGATCGAATTGGTATGTCTCATCCGGTCCGTGTGGACGAAGGCTGCCGCAACACGGTATACAACGCGATTGAGCAATCCGGCGCGGAATACCTGTCCAATTTCCTGGAGCTAGGCGTGTCCCGTTACCGCGTGGAATTTTTGGAGGAGACACCGGAGCAAGTGCATGAGGTTATTGATCTCTATAACCGTGCCCTGCGCGGAGAAATCAGCGGAACACAAGTATGGAAGACGCTTAAAGCAACGAATCAGTTGGGTGTTACACGTGGGCAGCTGGTGAAGTAAAAGGATGCTATAGGTTATCACAGTTATTTATTTTGATATTTGAACGTAGTAAAAGAAAAAATAGGGTATGTGCGTTGAGAGCACATACCCTGTTTTTATTAATAAGTTCATTTGAACTACTGTGAATCTCGTATCGTTATACTTTCTGAACTTTCGTTTTTTTCGAAAAAACAATGAACTTTTGTCCGATATAATTAATTAAAGTATAAAAGATATTCCCGATTAGGATGGACAGGTTGCCTAAAATAGCATTGTTTTTAATACTCAGACTTGAGATCAGGAAGTGGCTGATTAAATAGCTGAGACAATACGATAATAAATAGCATATCAATATGATAAAGACAAACTTCCAAATGGTCTGTCCATGGCTTGCATTGTTTTTGAAAGTAAATCTTTTGTTTAAGAAATAGCTTACAGTGGCACCTACAGAATTACCAATGAAGGTCGATATCCAGTAGTTAGTCCCTAAAGTATTAAAGAGCAGGAACATGACGGACATGCCGCATATTGTATTTAGGACACCTACGACAAGAAAACGGAAAAAGCTATTCTGAAATAAAGTCAAATTAGTCACCTGTTCGCATCTGTTTATTGGACAGCCACAGCTTCCCTTTCACTATTTTTCACTTTTTTTGTGTTTTCAGTATCTAGGGTGCTTTGGGAATCTAATAGGGTCTCAATAATATATTTGGGTCTTTGTTTTACCTCTTTATATATTTTACCGATATATTCGCCAATGAGCCCCAGTGCTACAAGTTGCAGACCACCTATAAACCAGATGGACAACATTAAAGAAGACCAGCCCCAGACAGTGGTTCCAAGGAGCTTACTAATAATGGTATACACAGCTATTAATAAGCTTATGCCAAACATTGCAAAACCTACAGCTGAGATAAGCCGGATTGGGGTTATACTAAATGAAGTGATTCCATCGAAAGCAAAAGCGAGCATTTTCTTTAAAGGATATTTGGATTCTCCTGCAAAGCGTTCATGTCGATCGTAATAAACTTCAGTAGACTTATAACCTATTAACGGAACTAGACCACGTAAAAAAAGATTGACCTCTTTAAAGTTGCTTAATTCCTGAAGAACTCTTTTGCTCATTAAACGGTAATCCGCATGATTGTATACAATATTGACTCCCATCTTACTCATAACACGATAAAAACCTTGGGCTGTTGAACGCTTGAAGAATGTGTCGGTGGTTCTACTTTTTCGAACCCCATATACGATGTCATAACCTTCTTTGAATTTTATTATAAATTCTCGGATGGCATTGAGATCATCCTGCAGGTCAGCGTCAACGGATATCACACAATCAGATGTCTCTTTAGCTTCCATTAACCCAGATAATAGGGCGTTTTGATGGCCGGCATTTTTCGCCAATTTGAGACCACTGACAAAAGGATTTTTTAGATTATATGATGCTATGATGTCCCATGTTTTATCACGGCTACCATCATCAACAAACAACATTTTACTATGTTTAGAAATGAGCTGACTCTCTGCCAACTCCTCAAGAATGACCGTAAGTCTGCTTATAGTTTCAGGCAGTACTTCTTCTTCGTTATAACAGGGAATAACTAACGTTAAAACAGGGTTACTGATTATTGAATCCAAAGAACTCTCTCCTCAAATTTTGGCATATCTGGTACTCAAATTTCTATCTTTTTTAGTTTATAATATGGTTTACTTAAAGTATATAACATTGCAATGACTAAGTGCTATAATAAACTATTAGCAATTTACAAACGTTACTCGAATTATTGAATAATTTAGTAAGTTTTGTTGAAAAGGAGTTTAACCTATGAAAATCCGTAAAGCGATTATTCCTGCTGCGGGATTAGGAACCCGGTTCCTTCCTGCTACAAAAGCGATGCCTAAAGAGATGCTTCCCATTGTAGACAAACCAACAATTCAATATATTATTGAAGAAGCTGTTGCATCTGGTATTGAGGATATCATTATCGTTACTGGTAAAGGCAAAAGGGCGATTGAGGATCATTTTGACTACTCTTTTGAGCTGGAGCATAATTTGACTGCGAAGGAAAAATGGAACCTGCTAAATGAAGTGCGTAAACCATCGGAAATGGCAGATATCCACTATATTCGTCAAAAGGAACCTAAAGGGTTGGGACATGCGATTTGGTGTGCACGTAAGTTTATCGGTGACGAACCTTTTGCCGTCCTTTTAGGGGATGACATCGTTGAGTCTGAGAATCCATGCCTCAAACAGATGATTGACGTGTTCGATGAGTATCAGCGTTCTGTTGTAGGTGTAAAACAAGTGGATTGGAACGAGGTACATCGTTACGGCATAGTTGAAGGTCATGCACTGACTTCCAAAATCTCTGAGGCGGAACGATTGGTAGAAAAGCCAAAGAAGGAAGAAGCAACCTCCAACTTGGCGATTATGGGACGTTATATCTTGACGCCTGATATTTTTGATATCCTGGGTCAGCAATCTGCGGGAGTAGGCGGGGAGATTCAATTGACGGACGCATTGTCCAAGCTGGGAGAAAAGAGTCCGATCCTGGCTTACGAGTTTGACGGGAATCGCCATGATGTTGGCGAGAAATTGGGATTCATTGAAACTACTATTCATTATGCTCTGCAGCATAACGAAATCAAGGATGAAGTACTGGCTTATATGAGACAGGTTATTGAAAAGATTGATCAACAAAAATAGACATCTCACCCAACCTCACTTTATTAAAATAAGAAAGAGACTACCGGATGATATAATATCATCTGATAGTCTCTTTTTTTCTACTATTTCTCCGATTTTAACTGAGCAATTTGCTCTTTTTCCGTCGGATCAGCTTTTATTAGCTTATCGTACAATGCTTTGTCATCCTGCCCCTGTTGCTGCAGAGCGACAATATAATAGCGAGCAACCTCACGATTTGTAGCGTCGCTCAGGTCGTCTTTCAAGCCGTTTTTGAGGATGATTGCAGCCTCAGCAGGCTTACCTAACATGAACTCAATTTTTCCAGTACTGAGCGCAATACCTGGAGTTACTTCAAAAGTACGTGTCAACTCAATTTCAGGTGGAACCGTCTTAATATGAGCTACCCCATCCAGAACCTTCTGATAAGCAGCGAGACCTGCTTGGAAATATTTCTGTTCCTTGGCTGTGTCCTTCTGCTCATATGCCTTATTACCAATAGTGTAAGCTTGGGTAATCAACATATTGTACCAGTCATTGTCCCAGACAAAGTTGGAAATGTTATTTTCCAAAATACTGAAGGCTTGCTCATGTTCACCTTTTGCTTTTAAAAGGTTAACTTTGGAGTTATACATGATTTTATTATACGGTTCTGCCTTCAGGCCCGTATTAAGTACCTCTATTGCAGCGTTATAAAATTCCTCTTTTTTCGTTTGATCATACACATTCTTGTACAGTGCAGCCAATCTTATAACCGAATCTGGGTGCGTAGGACGAAGTTCAAGATCCTTATTAATGGCACTTTGGATTTCCTCAAAAGATGAGCTGACCGCCATGATCTGTTTGGCAGATGTGGCAGCATTGGCCGATTGCACGAAGCGGAGACCTGCAAAAAGCACCACAATGCTTAGAATGCCGATGACTGCACTATACATGATTCGGAATCCGGAAGCACTCATGGACAGGCGTTTAAGCGGCTTGCTGTCCATAGCAGCGGCCATACCACCGAGACTCACAAATACCAGTATGCCCATGAACACGTAACTCAGATTAAAGTCTAGCAAGCTATGAAGTAAGATTGAGAGTGCCAAAATGAGATACAGGAAGTGAGAATCCCGTTCTTCATCATCTTGTCTCATATAGCTACGGATATATTTATAGAAAATATATAAGATAAATGACATAAAAATTACGAAGCCGAGAATACCAACTTCAACTAGATACTGCATGAAGAAATTATGGGCCTGACGGCTTGTGTAAGGATAATCTTGGTATTTCTCGTATAAAGTAGCCCAACCGCCGCCGCCGGTGCCAATAACAGGATGATCTTTAATCAATTTGGCAGCATCCTGATAGAACACAAGTCGTTCCAGTACACTATGCTGCCGGAAATTGATATTTTCAAACCGGACCTGGACGTTTTCTGGTAGTACGCTGCGCAGGCCAGTTCCAATAAACAGAAAAGCCATCAAGCCAATCACCACAACAGATCCGACAGGTAGCCACAGGTTGGATAACTTGCGGGAGGCCCATCCTTTGAGGGCATTTTCCAACTTCGGTGCCAGATAACGTTCAACAAGCCACAGTACGACAGCTACAGCCAGGGAGACCCCAATAAGTAACCCCCAAGCCTTCGCAGCCTCTCCGCCGTTGTAGGTCTTGTTGAGTTGTAAACCCATATTTGTAATTGGCGCCAAGATAGATATTGACGCTACACCAGCAATGGCACAATGCAAAATCCATATAATCTGACGTGCTGGTTTAAAGAAGAGCAAGAGCAGTACGAAAACGACTGGCAACATAACCAGACCGCCCCGTGACAAGGTCAGGAATAACGAGACCAGAATAGGTACCAACATGAAGCTGTGAATAGCCTTGCCATACCATAGTTTTGATTTCATCAGACAGAAAACGGCAGCGAATAGGAAAGCCATTAGAAAGGCCGCATATGTATTCGCATATTGAAACACTGATGTCAGCCGGAGACCATTTGTATCTGTCATAACTGCATTGGTATAACGATATTGATACACATATTGGGTAAACCAGCCTACCATCTTGCCGGCAAGTACCCACTGTCCAAACCAGTTAATAAAGCCAAAGCCTACAATGACATAAGCAACAGTCATAATCAGGTTGTGAATAATCTTATTGCCTAAGCGATCTTGTAGTAGATAGATTGAGATGATAAACAGAGCGGCATATATGCACTGTACCACCACCATATTCATGGCCAGGTAATGTGAAGCTGCTGAAGTCAGTGAAAGCACATAAGAAAGGGGAAGCAGCAGTACTAATACAGCCAGCCAATCCCTTTGCTCTTCCAGCTTGAATTTCTTATAATAAGATACGATTGCCAGGATCAACAGAATCGAGGCGATGATAACAGCCCAATAGAGAGGCTTTTCAAAATCGAGCATCTGCCCATTAAAAAGTGCAGCCTGGAAGGGAGCCCAAGCTAAAAACAGAATCATGCCAACAATTAACACCCAAAACATAGCCGGCCTTTTATCGTCACGGGTCGACGTTTTGGCCTGTTTCCCGTATACTGGATTCGACAAGGTTTACAATCTCCTTTTCTTGTAGATACGTCAACATTTTAGCATATCGTAGCTGTTAGAGCCATATCGCAAGAATAACACTGTCAAATTTTTACATTATTGTATTGTAAGAGACTTACCAAACCATGTTTAAGGTCGTGACACACTCGTATGAATTTAACTCAAAACTTTTCGAAGAATTTAAAGTTACTCTGGGAATTGTCTAAAAAAGATATTAAATCTAGATACCTTGGTTCATTTATGGGGGTACTCTGGGCTTTTATACATCCTATGGTATCTATACTTGTTTATTGGGTCGTATTTCAGGTTGGTTTTAAAAATGTACCTATTGGAGATACTCCCTTTATACTTTGGTTATTAACAGGAATGGTGCCTTGGTTATTCTTTTCTGAAAGCTTAGCAACTGCAACCAATAGTATTATAGAAAACAATTATTTGGTAAAGAAGATTGTTTTCCGAGTTGGTTTGCTACCGATGGTGAAAATTTTGTCTGCTCTTTTTGTACATGTATTTTTTATCATTGTTCTTTTCATTATGTTTAAAATATACAATGTTGAATTTACGATTTATAACATTCAAATCCTTTATTATTTATTAGCCACGATTTTTCTTTCCTTGTCCATTTCTTACATAACAGCGACATTAGTTGTTTTTGTAAAGGATGTTGGTCAAGTTGTTGCGGTATTTATTCAGCTATTCTTTTGGCTTACGCCGATCTTTTGGAATTTAAATATTGTTGAGGATAAGTATCAATTTTTCTTTAAACTAAATCCTGTTTTTTATATTGTCGAGGGATATCGGGATACTTTTATTGATCACAAATGGTTCTGGGAGCACCCATCAATGACGATCTACTTTTGGGCTATTGTGATTATCGCAGGTACTATAGGAATCAAAATTTTCAAGAAAATGAAATCTCATTTTGCAGATGTATTGTGAGGAGAAAATGATGAATCAAACAGAATCAGTTGCTGTGGAAGTTAATAACGTCACTAAAATATATAAAATATATGATAATCCCAATGAGCGATTAAAAGAGGCTGTTCATCCCTTTAAAAAAAAGTATCATTCTGAATTTAAGGCCATCAGTGACCTGTCCTTTTCCATAAATAAAGGACAAGCGATTGGTATTATTGGTAAAAATGGTTCTGGAAAATCGACTCTTTTAAAGATGATCACAGGCGTGATTACTCCCACCAACGGAAGCATTAAAGTGAATGGGAAAGTTGCTGCTCTTTTGGAATTGGGCGCGGGTTTTAATCCGGATTTAACAGGAATGGAAAACATATATTTGAACGGTACCCTTATGGGGTATAGCAAAATAGAGATGGATGGTAAACTTGAATCTATTGTATCCTTTGCGGATATCGGGGACTTCATTAATCAACCAGTCAAAATGTACTCCAGTGGTATGTTTGCCCGTTTAGCCTTTGCAGTAGCTATCAATGTTGATCCAGATATTTTGATTGTGGATGAGGCCTTGTCTGTTGGAGATATTTATTTTCAGGCAAAATGTATTACCAAAATGAAGGAGCTCTCCAAAAAAAGTACGGTTTTATTTGTCTCACATTCCATGGATACCATTAAAAGTTTTTGTGATACAGCGCTGCTGATTGATAAAGGACACATGGTCGAAATTGGTCCAGTGAAACGTGTAGCACAAATTTATGAAAACATTGTTAACCAGGAAATTGCAGATATGAAACGTGTTCAATCTTTGGATGTATTTGTTAATTCTGAAACAGATAAGAAGAGCTCGCTGTTGCTATTAGAAGAGGACCCTGCTTTTGCAAAACGTGCCAATGAGTTTCGTTCTGGAACGGGAGATGCGCGCTTTATAAGAGCGGACTTGTTAGTCAATGGAGAAGTTGTTAACCAGGTCCCTTTTGGCGAAATGGTTACTTTGCGTTTATTGGCACAATATTATAAAGATATAGATTCTGAGGGAACCATTGGCTACATGGTTAGAAACCATACTGGTGTCGATGTGTTTGGCATGAATATCTATAATAAAGCAAAATTAGTTCCGAAAATGCAAGCGGGGGGCATTCTAGAGGTTAACTTTAATTTCCGTAATCTATTATCTGAAAGTGGTAAATACACCATTTCTATTGGTTTGAAGCCTAAGCCTTTTGAGCCTCTTTATCTGGATAGCGTAAGTATAGCAGCTGTTTTTGAGGTTCCTAAGCCAGAGAATAATTACGTACCAGGATTAATATTTGTAGATAACACAATAGATTTGCAAGTCATTAATTAAGGCTGGTGATAAAATGTGTGGGATTTTGTTTTCTAATGTAGCCATAAATAAAGAAGTATTTCTTAATTCTTTAAATATAATGAAACACCGGGGGCCTACGGCCCCACTTTGTGTATATCAGAGTGAAAACTTTATGCTGGGGCATAACAGATTGAGTATCTTAGATTTGGATCGGAGAAGTGATCAGCCTTTTTTCTCTGATGACGGAAGATATGTGATTATATTTAACGGAGAGATTTATAATTATAAAGAATTAGCCTCCAATTATTCAATTCAAATGAGAACAAACTCAGATACTGAACTTTTATTGAAGCTTTATATTCAATATGGTCCCCAAATGTTGAATTGGCTTAATGGAATGTTCAGTTTTATTGTTTTAGACGTCCAGCAGAAATCATTTTTTGTAGCACGAGATCGTATGGGAGTAAAACCGCTTTATTACAGCAGATATGGGGAAGAGTTCATTTTCAGTTCTGAAATTGCTCCATTGCTCCCATTAGTCCACAACATTTCTATTGATCAAGAAGCCGTAAGACAATATAAAAAGATGAGATGCTTTTTTAATGATCGTACTATCTATAATGAAATAAAAGAGTTTCCACCAGGATATTATTACGAGAATGGCGAATTTATTAAATATTGGGAAATTGATTACTCTGAAAAAGAACCTCCTTCCGATGAGGAACTTGAGTTTCTAATTCGCTCTGCAGTAGAGTACCGTAAGATCGCAGATGTTGAAATTGGAAGTTACCTAAGCGGGGGATTGGACAGTACGATTATTACTGCACTTGCCAGAGTAGAGCATACTTGGACTGTTGGTTTTGAAGATTATAATGAGTTTCAGTGGTCTGAAATCGCAGCAACAAGATACAATACCATTCATCATCCGATATTGTTTGAACCTGATTACTTTTTATCATTAGCTCGAGAGCTTATAACTGTAAAAAAAGAGCCTCTGTCTGTGCCCAACGAAGTGTTACTGTATCATATGACTCAGCAAGCATCTGCCAAAAATACAGTCATATTAAGCGGAGAAGGCGCTGATGAGCTTTTCTTTGGGTATGACCGTATTTTCAGATGGGCTAGTAGCGCTACAGACTTTGATATCCGAGCCTTTAGTGAACTCTACACCTACGGATCTGAAGATGATATAGAGATTGTAGAAGACGCTTTGGCACCTTTCATGAAGTTAAAGTCACCTCAAAAAATCGTAGCTGCATTCTTCCAGCAAGCCCATTTGAGAGGGTTACTTAAAAGGCTGGATAGTGCCTCAATGTTAAATTCCGTAGAAGCAAGATCTCCTTTCTTGGACTATAGATTAATTGAACGGCTTGCAGGTGTAGACTCTCTGTACAAAATGAAGGATGGGGTTGTTAAGGCTCCTCTCAAGAGAATTTTTAAAGATATTGTCCCTGCAGAGATTGTAAACAGAAAAAAGGTGGGTTTTCCTGTTCAACTTGAAAGAGTCCTATCTTCTGAGAAAATTGAAGGGAAGACGACGTTCGACAAATGGTTTAACTTCAATTTAACTACGTTAGGAGAAATCTTATGATTATCGGCTATACTTCCGGAGTCTTCGATTTATTTCATATTGGGCATTTGAATTTGTTGAGAAATGCTAAATCACTCTGTGATAAACTCATTGTTGGTGTGACAACAGATGAGTTAGTTTCATATAAGTACAAAAAAGCAGTAATTCCTTTTGAGGAAAGAATTGAGATTGTCAGGAACATCAGCTTTGTTGATACTGTAATTCCTCAGGACTCCATGGATAAATTTGAGGTTTGGCAAAAATTAAAATATGACGTAATGTTCGTTGGTGATGATTGGTTTCAAAATGAACGTTGGGACCAGTATGAGTTGCAATTTAAGGAAGTTGGAGTGAAAATTATATATTTTCCCTATACGAAGAGTACATCATCGACTTTACTGAATGAGACATTACTGAAATTAAGAAAATAAGTATAAGATTTTTGCCTGAAAGGAAGAGGTTTTGCAGTGAATATGAACAGATCTATAGCTTTTGTCATTCACAATCTAGTTTTATATGAAACGATAAAGCCTTTAATTGAGGAGTGTGAAAGAAAGCAGATCGTTTGTGATATTTATGTCCCTCACATTGAAGAAGAAGATTGGGGCAACATGTCCTTAGATACCTATCATTATTTGAAGAACAATGGTATAAAAGTGACTCTAACAAGCTCTGTACCTGACAAGACATATAAAATAGCCTTCTATCCTTATCTCCCTTATTATTTAGAAGTTAAGTCCGATTATAAGTTTAGATATCAGTATGGAATGGCTAAACCAAACTGGAATTTAGATACATGGAGTCGGAATTTCGATTTTATCTTTTGTAATGGGCTGTATGATTCCTCGGTTCTGGCAGCGTACACTCAGACTGAAATTGTTGGAATGATTAAATACGCTAAATTTCAAAGGAAGAAGCGCGAAACGGATAAATATAATTTGCTTTATTTGCCTACGTATGGGAATGAGTCGTCTATTGAGCTTGTTATGAACCATATTGAAGAAATGTCAGATAGCTTTAATATGAAGGTGAAATTGCATCATGGCACTTCTTTTTTGGAGCATGATCGGGTTAGTCTAGTTAAGTCTCATATTCCTGATGTGCTTGATCACAAGGCTTCTCTTGTTCATTTAATAGAGGAAGCTGATGTGATATTGTCTGACGGCTCTGGGGCTATATTTGATGCGCTGTTTACGGACACTCCAATTGTAATATTCCAACATCCCCAAACAGAATCTTTCGAGGGGATTTTACCTTTGGAAGAGCAAATAGTTCAGCAAAACATTGTTCCTTTTGTGAGCGATAACGGCAATATTAAACAAACTTTACTTAATGCAATCTTAGATGAACAACTAATACAACAAAGAAGGAAATTTACTTTAGAGATGTTTCCGGTTAAAGGAAGAGAGACGATAGATAAGTGTATGGATGTAATTAACAGATTTCTAAAAGATGACGTGGACCATGCTTATAGAGCAGGGCATACACGCCTGAAAAATGAATTTAATGAATTACAAACTCATAATCAAACTCAAAGCCAAGAAATAGAGCAGCAAAAACAACACATTGTTGAGCATATGGATCAGATTAACACATTGATTCAAACGCGAGATCATCAGGGAAATGTAATAAGCAGCATGTCAGCAGATTTTAAATCTCTGTCTGAAAAGAAAGATGAATTAGAACAGAAATATGTTCAACTTACACAGGATTATAATAATGAAAAAAACAACTTGGATATATTAAATCATCAATATAGGCAACTATTTGGTCAATATAATGAACTGAACACCCAGTTCAGTGAGTTGGAAGAATATAATGGAAGACTGTCTACAGAGATTCATAATATTTATAACTCTAAAAGGTGGAAAATGGCGAATAAACTGAAACATATCTTACACAAGTCCAAAATGATATATGTTCTTAAGGGATATAGAGTATGGAAAAGTTATGGCACCACTATCTTACTGAAAAAGATAAAATCTAAAGTGTCGCATAAGCTTAAAAGAACTAACGCAGGGGATCAGCCGATTGATCTACGCAAAGATGAAGGGAATTACAATCAGTTATTAACCTGGTATGAGTATAAATTTTACAATTATAAAGTATCTAAAGACAACTCATTTTCTCTGGCGCTTGATAAGTTCGAGATTGAATTTGAGAAGGATCTTATATCGGTTGTCCTTCCTGTATATAACGGTGAGGATTATGTTTCAAAAGCTATTGATAGTATTCTGCAGCAATCTTACAAGTATTTTGAACTCATTATTATTAACGATGGTTCAAAAGACTCAACGGCAGAAATTATTGATGAGTATGCTAAAGCAGATCATCGTATCAGAGTAGTTCATCAGGAAAATCGTAAAATACCAAAAACATTATCCAGGGGTTTTAAGCTAGCCAAGGGTGAATATCATACGTGGACAAGTGCAGATAATATCCTCCCTGGAAATTTCCTGGAGAAGATGGTTGCTGATCTTAAACGTGATGAAAATATTGGTATGGTATATGCAAACATGAGGTTAATCGACTCTGCCGGTCAAGTGATTTCCAACCATGGCTGGTATGAAGAACCACAGTTTAGTGGCAATGTTATGCTGCCTAAGTCTGCATTGGAGTTAAACGTATATCCTAACAATACGATTGGTGCAGCTTTTATGTATAGGGCCAAGGTAACCCAGTTATTGGGTGACTATTCTAGTTATAAGCATACCCTTGAAGATTACGATTACTGGATGAGAGTGAACTCTCTATTTGAGCTCAAACATGTGACATTCGATGAGCCTATATATGATTATCGCTGGCACGATAAGTCACTGACCGCTTTAGATCAAGAACTGGGCATCACCTCTAACAGATATAAACTCATGGTACTTGATGATTTTAGAAGAGATTTTTATCTGACCCCATTAGTATGGATCATTGAGGGAGATGCTACTGAAGCTGGTGAGTTTAAGAAATATGTTCTGACTAAAGGACATACTGTGGTTGGAAGAGATGAAGTCAATACGATTATTGGTCTTAATTTGGTAACGCCCATTTGCTATTTATATATAAAAACAGGCGAAGTCCATGATTTTGAGTTTATTGATTCTAGTGCTTTATCGTCTATGTATGCACTGCTTATAGATAAATCAGAGCAGTCAACAGATACATTTGTAGCTGACTATCCTTGGAATCTGAAAATAAAGGATAAAATGAATGGTGAAACGGATAGCAACTATGACTTTTTTGCACAGGATACGGAAGTTCTGTTCTCTCTTATAAATACGAAGGTTAAGAACGATCACTTGTACCGTATTGAGGCGGTAATTGAAAGTGAACCTGTTTATAACAAGGGATTATCAGTTATTATTTGCACGTACCAGCGGAGCGAGAAACTTTCTAATGCGATTAAATCTGTCATAGAACAGTCGTTGGATAAAGCGGACTATGAAATTATTGTTGTAAATAATGATTATCTGAATGATGAGATTCATCATTTGGTTCGTGAGTTCAGAGCAACCTATAATATTGACGAATCCTTCCTACGATATATGGAGGCTCCATTAAAAGGTCTTTCCTTTGCACGTAATGTTGGTTTATTTGGGGCAGAGGGGGAGGTCATACTCTATATTGATGATGACGCTATCGCTAACTCCAACTTGCTTGAGGAAACCATCAGAGGATTCTCAGATCGTCCCGATATCGGGGTCATGGGTGGGAATATCATACTCAATTTACACGAGGAACGGCCTGAAGTGGTTAAACCAGGTACTGAAGCATACTGGAGTCAGCTTATTGTGGAAGGCGACGAAATTATCGATTCTAATTTTCAGTGGGAGTTCCCTTATGGAGCCAACTTTGCGGTTAGACATGCTGCGCTAATGCGAATTGGGGGCTTTAGAAGCGCCTATGGGCGTAAAGGAAACAATTACGCTGGAGGAGAAGAAATTGTTGTATCTTTTGCTATGAGAGAAATCGGCTATAAGGTTGGTCTTAATCCTAAGATGAAGGTCATTCATGATGTGGACACCTCCCGATATACTGTTGAGCATGTTAGAAAGACAATGCGAAACAGTATTTTAACCAATTACCAATTGCAAAAGGATCTGTATGCGCCGATGGAATCGGATATTGAGGCAGATAAGAATCACCTCGAAATTGTTAAAGCTGAATTAGATCATTTGCAGAAGATTCCGACTAAAAATCGAGACGTTGAAATTGATATTTTGTATAAGCAATACACAGTTGAAGCGTATGAAGAGTTAATACAAATGAAGGAAAACGATATGAATTCGCGAAAACAGTTGGCAGGATCGTATAGATAATTAATAAAACTTTAAAGGCGCCTCTTTTATAAAAATAAGGGGCGCCTTTATTAGTATGGAGCGGTTAAATTGAAAATTTTATATTTCTCTCCGATCTATTGGAATGATTTAAAACAACGTCCGCAACATTTGGCCGAAGAGTTTGCTAAAATGCCGGGGGTTCACATCACCTTTGTAGAACCATCCATTAGTATACTTAATAGTATTGTAAGGCAGAACTCAGATTATAAAAAAAGAAATCAAACCATAAATGATAGCCTTCAAATATTCAGGCCTTCGGGCAGTCTGAGATTACCCCGAAGCTTTGAAAGCTTAGACGTATTTCATATGAATCAATGGTTTGAAAAGAGACAGTTGGAAGATTTAGTTTCCAGTGCAGATATCATTTGGTTGGGAAGTCCAGTCTTTTATCCTCTTATAAAATCAAATAATAATAAGAAAATTGTGTTTGATCGAATGGACGACTATGTATTTCTAACTAACAATGCATTGATGAAGAAATTGCTCGGAAAGTGGGAACTTGAATTACTTGCCAAGGCGGATCTTGTTATTTCTACAAGTAACCATTTGCATAAGCATTCTCAAACATTGTGTAGACAATCTTATTTGGTGAAAAATGCTGTTGATAAAGCTATACTAAATATTAATGTAGCTAGCTTGGTTGTTAGCGAGTTAAAATGGTTAAAGCACGAAGGCTACTACATTTTTGGATATGTAGGGGCGATTGACCACTGGTTTGATGTGGAAGCGGTTAAGGCTATTACTGAATTTGATGAGAAATTTGTTGTATGTTTGGTTGGGAGAAATAACCTGAATTATAATTTTGAACAGCATAATAGGATTAAATATTATGAGACTGTCCCTAAATCAGAAATTGGTGCGATTATTGATGCTTTTGATGTTTGTTTATACCCCTTTTTGAGGAATTCGGATAGAATTGATACGATCAATCCAGTAAAAGTTTATGAGTATTTGAGTTTTAATAAAGTGATATTAGCGGTGGATAGCGAAGAAACAAGGTTTTTAGATCAGGAAGGGATTTATCTATATAATAGTTTAGAGGAAATAAGAAAATATCTAAAGGATATAGATACCCTGCAACGCCCTTTTTATGATCAAGAGCAACTGGAGGACTTCGTAGTCCATAACAATTGGGAAGCTCGTGCAAAAACCATTATGGAGCTGCTTATAAAAGAGCTTCAATAGGAGGGACTTAGACATGAAAGGGATTATATTAGCTGGAGGGACTGGATCTAGATTATACCCCCTTACTAAAGTTACAAACAAACATTTATTGCCAATTGGTAAATACCCGATGATATATTACTCTATTGATAAGCTCAAAAAGGCGAATATAAATGATATTTTAATCGTTACCGGAAAAGAACATATGGGAGATGTAGTTAATCTCTTAGGAAGTGGTGTCGACCTTGGAGTTACGCTGACTTACAAAGTGCAAGATGAAGCCGGGGGGATTGCACAGGCTTTGCTTTTAGCTGAGCACTTTGTTGGCAATGACAAGATGGTTGTTATTTTGGGGGACAATGTTTTTAAAGATGATATATCATCGTTTGTTGAAAAATTCAAACTTCAAGAATCAGGAGCGAAATTACTACTTCATAAAGTGCCCGATGCTAACCGCTATGGGGTACCAGAATTACAAGGCGATAACATTGTAAATATTGAAGAAAAGCCGGAGATTCCTAAGAGTGATTATGCAGTTACGGGCATTTATATGTTCAACCACTCGGTATTCAATATCATCAAGACCTTGACTCCTTCAGCAAGAGGAGAATATGAAATAACAGATGTTAATAACGCTTATATTCAACGAAACCAACTTACATTTGATATTTTAGAGAATTGGTGGACTGATGCAGGAACACATAGTTCATTGATGCTTGCTAACAAATTAGTAAGTGAAATGAATTATGAGCTTTTTTCTTAGTATTATCATAGAACTACACATCTTATGGTGATACTAAATAATTAAGAAAGCGAGACTGTTTAAATGCAAATTGTGAATGCTCTTCCAACTAGAATAAAGTGGGTGGATGTACTAAAGGGATTGGCAATTATTTTCTTAGTTTTCTCACATTTGGTGCCTCATGGTTTTAAAGAGAATGAGATGATGGATAAGAGCTTTATTATAGGCTATTTTTATTCCTTCCATATGCCTCTTTTCTTTTTTGCTTCTGGGTTTACTTCTAATTTTCAGAAGTATAAGTTTAGTAGTTTTTTGTGGTCTAAAATCAAAACAATTCTTTTACCATATACGACTCTTTATATATGCTCATTATTGTATTTTGGTTGGATGCATTGGATGGGGATTGTCGGAACGCTTGATCCAATGGTTGTTATTGAAACTTTTTTATATGCAGATGGAAATCACTTGAGTATTCTAAATATGTCACTTTGGTTCCTACCTTGTCTCTTCTTAGCCCAGATCATTTCGTACTTAGTCTTGAAAATTTCGTCTAAAAGAAGTTATATGTATGTATTTTGGATATTGCTAACCATACTTGGTGCATTCTTAAGTAAGCTTGACACACATGCACTTCCTTGGTCATTTGGCACGTCAATTAATGCAGCGTCTTTAATTATTTGTGGTTATATATTCAAGTTGAATGAACAATATTTTATTGAAAAAATCAGAATTAACAAACCATATTTTGCTTACGTGGCAGGTTTCCTGGGTCTTTTATTATTTTTAATAAATGATAAACCAGGCATGTCAGGGAATTACTATGGACATAATTATGTATTATTTTATCTGTCAGTGTTGGCTAGTTTAATATTTTATATATACGTATCCAAAAAAATAGAGTCATCTAGCTTGCTGTCTTATTTTGGTAAAAATTCTTTAATTATATTTGGTCTGCATGGTTTAATACTTAGCTTCTGGGAGAATGTGAATTTTTACGAGAAGTTTTCTGTTAAAACAAATATGTATTTAGACGGTATTTCATTTGTTGTTATTTCCACCTTACTTGTCTTCTTAAGTTGTATTCTTTTTATTGAACTATTTAATAGATTCTTACCTTTCCTGATTGGCAAAAAATTTAGTTTTGGCAGTTCTAAAACAACGACTATTCCTTATAAGAATGCTTGATAATTAACTTACAAAAAAGCCCCCGATTTTTTTTGAGGGCTTTTTTGTATGCATCGACATCTGTATTGAATTAGAAAAGATCTGGATTATCAGGGTATACTTTTTTAAATTGTGAACGTATAAGTTCAATTTTTTCTTTCGTGATGGATGATGTCTTTTTCAAGACTATGGCTTTTACGCTATTATCAAGAGTATAGCTCTTTAAAGGTATATAATTATTTTTAAGAGATCCGTTCATCACCTCTTCTGCGAGTATACCTACAACTTTTTGACCACTTTCACCTAAATGGTATTGTGTAGGTGATGCGATCACGACATAATCGGACTCAAAAAACGACACTGGAAAGCCATCTCTTAAATCAACGTGATGGGTCAGATTCATAAACGGAAGAGCGTTGCTATTGTCAGGCATTTCAATCTGTCTAAGTATGTCATCATTAAGAATTCCAGAGCTGGACAGAACATATACTTTATGCTGCTCTGATGAGATCTCCTTAAGATAAGCCGTTAATTGTTTTAAAACAGGTATATCCGTTCTTACTCTAGGTGTTTGTTTAAAGTCACTGAATAAAGAGGAAAAATAGGTAACAGGCCGTGCATTTACATTAGTGAATGTTACCAAGAAATTACAAGCGACTAAATAAACTAGAATAACTAAGAAAACATTTTTTGCATACTTTATCTTGGACAAATAGTTTAGAATAAGAATAACGCCACAAATAAATAGAATTAATACGTTCACTGTAAGAAGATAATAATGCTGAGAAGCTAAGCTTTGAATTCTTGTAAAGAGAAAGTACGTAATAAATAAGTTCGTAACTAGAAAGATTGATATATACCTAGTTTTACTCATAAATAACAAGCCTATGCAACCAACAAGAGCTATCAGAAAAATGAAGGCACCATAATGATAAAATAAATTCTGTAAGTTACTTAAGACGTCACCAAAATAATAAGCTGAGTAGGCGTTTTTAAAGTTATTGGTTAGGGCTCTTTGAATAAATTCATTGAAGAATATAATAAGAAATAATGCGCTTGAAGATCCTATAATGAAAAAATTTAAAATAACCTGCAAGAGCTGTTTGAAGCGAAACTCTTTTTCTAGGATCCATTTGAACAAAAAAGCGATACTGATCGAGCCAAAAAGAGATACGATCCAGAACCCATACCATCTTCTTGTGAATGTTAGTAATACCAAGCAAGCTGCTAAGAGTAAAACTGCTTTTAAATTTAAGCGTTCAAAATCATTATTAAATAAGATAACAAGGGACAAGCAAATAAAAATAAGTCCTATAGAATCCAGATATCCACCTAACATAGGAGCTATCATAATTGGAAAGGTAAATGTAAGTACAAAGATCATAAAGACGTTCAACTTTGTGTTTAACTGGATTTGATCGGCAATCTTGATACATAATAAGAAAAGTATCAAACAAGAAGGGTACAAGAAGCAGGTATAGATTGCCAAGACATAGCTCATGTAGCTTGTACCTAAGAACTTTAATGGTAAAGAGAGAAAGACTGTTGGGAAAACGGAATAATCGTCTCTTAAAATGCTTGCATAGATTTGTTTAGATGCTGCTATAAAATCTGTACTTAAAAGGTTATTAAATTGTATGGATGTATTCCAATAGGCTGAAAAGTCCCAATAATAAATGAAATGTTCCCTTTGAAGGAAGGAGTAAATGAATATTATCCCAACTAGATAACCGCCAAAAGCTAGGTATTGCACCATTATTTCTTTCTTGGCATATGTTAAGATACCACTAATGTGTAAAATGTATGTAGCACCTATGACAAACGACTGCGCAATATTTAGACCGAATAATATGGAAATATAGTAAGAATCGACTTTAAACAGTATTAGAATCGGGATAAGTAGCCACATCAAAACCAAATAGGACCAAACAAAATTTTTATTAACTCTCGATAAATTCAAAAGCATATTCCCTCCCAATATAGTGTGCTTATTAATTTTATAGTAATCATAAATGAAAGTATATACTCAAGATGTTGGAGGTTTCGTGAATGATAATAAAGGAAGTACTTTCAGGTGCAAAAATCATTGAACCCGTGATTCATGGTGATCACCGTGGTTTCTTTATGGAAAGTTACAATGAACAAATCATGAAAGAAAACGGAATAGACCATGTTTTTATTCAGGATAACCAATCCTTGTCTGCAGAAGCTGGTGTGATTCGGGGCTTGCATTACCAACTTAATCCTAAAGCGCAGACCAAACTCATTCGTGTGCTTTCTGGAGCTATCTACGATGTGATTTTGGATATTCGTAAAAGTTCTCCAACATTCGGTCAATGGGTTGGGGTAATCTTAAGCGAGCATAATAGACGTCAGCTACTGGTGCCTAAGGGGTTTGCTCATGGGTTCTGTACGCTTGTTCCTAATACTCAAGTGCTGTATAAGGTAGACGAGTATTATTCACCTGAAAATGATCGTGGAATTCTGTGGAATGATCCTGCACTAGGGATTGATTGGCCCACTTCTCATGCTATTCTTTCGGAGAAGGATCAGAAGCATCCAGCACTGGCCGATGCAGACATTAATTTTGATTAGACGAATAATAAGATTTAGGAGGTCTGTATGAAACTTCTTGTCACCGGCGGGGCCGGATTTATAGGTAGTAACTTTGTATTGTATATGTTAAAACACCATCCAGATTATGAAATTGTAAATATAGATGCTCTTACCTATGCAGGTAACCTGGAAAATTTGAGATCCATTGAAAATAACCCCAAACATAGCTTCATCAAAGTAGATATTACCGACGCACAAGCGATTGATCAACTGATGCAACAGGGAATTGATGTGGTGGTGAATTTTGCGGCGGAGTCACATGTGGATCGGAGTATTCTGGAACCGGAAGTGTTTGTGAAAACAAACGTATTGGGTACGCAAGTGCTACTGGACGCAGCCAAGAAATATAACGTGACCAAGTTTGTACAGGTATCAACAGATGAGGTGTACGGTTCTCTGGGAGAAACAGGATTGTTTACGGAGGAAACTCCGTTGCAGCCTAATAGTCCTTATTCTGCATCCAAGGCAAGTGGCGATCTGCTAGTTCGTGCATATCATGAAACCTTCGGTTTACCAGTGAATATCACGCGTTGTTCTAACAACTATGGTCCATACCAGTTTCCTGAAAAATTGATCCCGCTAATGATCTCTCGTGCACTGAGTGATCAACAGCTACCAGTATACGGGGATGGCTTGAACATTCGCGATTGGTTGTATGTAGAGGATCATTGCAGCGCAATTGACCTGGTCATTCATCAGGGTAAACTGGGTGAAGTATACAATATCGGGGGAAATAACGAGCGGACAAATGTGCATATCGTCAAAACGGTATTGGAGGAACTGGGCAAGCCAGAATCTCTGATTTCGTATGTGCAGGATCGTCCAGGTCATGACCGCCGTTATGGTATTGATCCCACGAAGACGATGAATGAGTTGGGCTGGAAGCCAAAGCACTCATTTGAAACCGGCATTAAAGAAACGATTCGCTGGTATTTAGACAACGAAGAATGGTGGACTCGCATTCAATCTGGCGAATACCAACAATACTATGCAAAGCAGTACGGTTCCCGCTTGGGGGATGCGTAGAATGAAGGTATTGGTTACTGGAGCATCCGGCCAACTTGGTAAAGACGTAGTAAAGGTTTTTCAGGAGCAAGGACATCATGTCCTTGGTTACGATCGGGAACAATTAGATATCACGGATTTGCAGCAGACCGTGAAGATTGTAGGACAATATCAACCTGACGCCGTAATCCACTGTGCAGCGTATACGGCTGTGGATGCAGCAGAGACTGATATAGACGGGGCTTATCAAGTCAACGCGGCAGGTACACGTAATATGGCACTGGCTACGGAAAAGGTTGGAGCCAAGCTGGTTTATATCAGCACAGATTATGTTTTCGATGGAACGGCAAAAGAGCCATATCATGAGTACGATAATACCAATCCGCAGAGTATCTATGGAAAGTCCAAACGGGCAGGAGAGGTATTGACCCAAACACTTTCCTCCAGGTATTTTATCGTTCGCACATCTTGGGTATATGGATTGTACGGGAACAATTTTGTCAAAACGATGCTGAAGCTTGGTCAGGAGAAGCCGCTCCTGCAGGTGGTGAATGATCAGAAGGGTTCACCTACCTATACAGTGGATTTGGCACGTTTTTTGGCGGAATTGATTCAAACGGAGAAGTATGGCGTATACCATGCATCCAATAGTGGCTCCTGTACCTGGTATGAATTTACGCAAGCTATTTTACAGGATGCGGCGGAAATATTAGATGCCAAGATCACAGCGAAATTGGAGCCGTGCAGCACAGAGCAATTCCCCAGACCGGCAGCGCGGCCACTTAATTCTGTTATGGAGCATATAGCGATCCGAACCAACGGGTTAAATGATTTGCGCGATTGGCGTGAGGGATTGCGTGATTTTTTGCGGGAGTATCTTAGTAAACCCGAGTAAATAAAACCTTATTATAAATATCAACAATCTCCCATCAGTTCATGATTGGGAGATTTTATTATATTAAAGCCTATGTTGATTAAGGTCGCTGAGCATTATAATGTATAAGCAGATGGAACCTAGTGCCCCACTATTACACATTTTAAAGAAGGAGGTCATTACTCTGAACAGACCTAACATACAAATTTTATTGTCTACATATAATGGAGCAGCTTATTTAGATGAGCAAATAGAAAGTCTCATAAATCAAAAAGACGTAGAAGTTCAGATCCTAATTCGTGATGATGGCTCGACAGATGATACGGTTGCCAAGTTGAGAGCGCTGAAGCAACGTTATCCTCAACAGATTATTTTATGCCTCGAGAGCAATGTAGGGGTTATTAGAAGCTTTTTTGATTTGATTCAAAGATCGTCTGAGACATTCGACTATTACGCTTTTTGTGATCAGGATGATGTGTGGATGCCGAACAAACTTGCTCAGGCTGTGGCTCATCTCAGGGATCAGGATGGGAGCCGGCCGCTGATGTACTGTTCTGCTACACAAATGGTCTCTCAAACATTGGAACCACTTAAAGTATGGCCAGCTGGCATCCCCCGACCTGTATCCTTCTATAATGCTCTTATTGAGAATGTGTGTGTAGGTTGTACCATGGTGATCAATACAGAAACCCTCCAGCTCGTGAAAAAGAGAACTCCGACTTCTTTGGATAACATTATTATGCATGACTGGTGGATTTACTTATGCACCTCCTCTTTTGGTAAGGTTGTTTTTGACCCCGAGCCGTCCATTTGGTATCGGCAGCATCAAAACAATGTGCTGGGAGGTTCTACCGATGGCTGGGTTAGCAAGTGGAGGAAAAGACTAAGTAGATTTTTAAAAGGAAAAAATCGCTATATTTTAAGCAAACAAGCCCAGCAATTTATTCAACTTTATGGACAAGACATGTCTCCTCAAATGTATAAAGATATGGATCAATTCCTGGACTGCTACCAAAAGGGCGTAATTTCTCGTATGAAATATATTTGGCAGTCCCCATTTTATAGGCAGTCACGGTTGGACAACTGGATTTATAAGTTGGTTTTCATAATGAGGAAGTTATAGAGGTATGGAAAGAAAAAAATATTGAAACTTTTTTCCATATATGAGCGTCAAATAGTCAAAGGTGCAAATGAATACTAGATAAAATACCATCGAATGCGTGTTCCTTTATGGAAAAATATAGTATAATTGAAACGTGCAACCGATAGAGCTGGCAAGGGCGGTCGGCTAACTCTCCCGAGGAGGGGGGTGAAGCCTGTGACAGTGTTTGAGGCGCTCAGTTTAATGCTGACGTTCGGGGCGTTAATCGTCACACTGTTAGAGTTTAACAAACGAAAATAGACCGCCCCCGCAAGGAAGGGTCTATTTTCGGCCTGATTGTTCCAAAACCGTCCGCTCTTGGAGCGTTGGTTGCGCAGGGGCTGGCTGGCACCAGCCCTTTTTCCATGTATATCTTACCACGATGAATTTTAGACCTCAACCGAGGATTTTACAAAAATCTAATAAACGACTTCCAATGAACAATATATAGTTTGAAATGGTTTCGTTTGTCTATATTTGCCCTTTGGAGCGACAGGAATCGAATTTTGTGAAATTCTACTAACTATGTAAGGTTACAAGTTATGTGCTTTTTTGCGCCCCGTGGTCTGTGCGGTATGCTATAATAGGCGATAGTAGAATAGATTACTGAATTTGTCAGGAGCGTTTTAAATATGGATGTAAGCATACTGGTCGTCAACTATAATACGTGTCAATTGACGCTGGATTGTTTGCAGTCGGTGTATGCGTCAAAGTCGCAGTACCGATATGAAGTGATTGTTATTGATAATCACTCCAGTGACGGATCTGTTGAGGCTATTCGTGCTGCATACCCGGAGATTACGTTGATAGCCAACAAGGATAATACAGGTTTTGCCAAGGCAAACAACCAGGGGATGGAAGTAGCTAGCGGGCGTTATGTATTGTTATTGAATTCCGATACGTTGGTGCAACCGGACACGCTGGATACAATGCTTCAGTTTATGGATACGCATCCGGAGATGGGGGCATCGGGCTGCAAGGTCATCTTGCCGGATGGATCATTAGACAAGGCTTGTAAGCGAGGATTTCCAACGCCGTCAGCTTCTTTTTACTACGCTTTCGGCTGGTCGAAGCGTTACCCGGATAACCCGAAGTACAATCAATATCAGCTTGGGCATCTAAGCCCGGACGATGAGTATCCTGTAGATGTACTGGTAGGTGCTTTTATGCTGGTGCGCCGGGAGACGATTGACCAGGTCGGGGGTTTGGACGAAACCTTTTTTATGTATGGTGAGGATATTGACTGGTGTTACCGGATTAAGCAAGCCGGGTGGGGCATTTACTACTATCCGCGCACATATATTATTCATATCAAAGGGGGCAGCGCTCGCCGTCGTCCTTTGAAAATTATTTATGAGTTTCATAGAGCAATGTGGGTATTTCATCGTAAGCATTATAAACAGCAATACAGTTGGATCACCAATATGGCTGTATATGCGGGAATTACCGTGAAATTTGGAATGGCCTTTCTAAAAAATAAGTTGTCCACACCGGTCAAGCCAGACGGCGGGGAACAATCTCGTACTGAGGTGAAAGCATGATACGCAGAAATCAGCGTTTTTTAACCCAATTATATATTGTGGCGGATTTCGCGGTCATTCAGTTGTCCTTTCTGATCGCTTGGTTTTTCAAATTTGAAAGTGAATGGATCACCTATAAAGAACCGCTTCCTATTCAAGTATATGGAGGATGGAGCTTAATCTACGGCCTGATTGCTGTAGTGTTGGGGATGTTATTCTCGCTCTATTCGCCCAAACGCAAAAAACGGTTTGCAGATGACGTATTCCGCGTCACCCAGATTCATATCGTTGGCCTGTTCGTGCTGTTGAGTGTGATGTTCTTCGTGAAGCAAATCGACATTTCGCGGTCCTATCTGGCAATCTATATGCTTGGAAACGTGCTGCTTATTTTGTTTTACCGATTTTTTTTGAAGCAAGTTCTTAAAGCTCTCCGTCAAAAAGGATACAACAAGCAGTTCATGCTTATTCTCGGGGCTGGTACTCTAGGCCAACGATTTTATCATAATCTTGGACAGTATCCTGATTTAGGATATGAAGTAGTAGGATTTCTGGATGATAAGCGGCATTGGAGTGAAGAGGAAGAGGCACATTTCCGCCCGATTCTTGGAGGTTTAGATCAATTGGAGGCTACGCTGTCGCGTCTGATGATTGACGAGGTCATTCTGGCGCTCCCGCTGGATGCTCATGATAAGTACCCCAAGATTATCAACATGTGTGAAAAGGCTGGAGTGCGCACGCTTATAATCCCCGACTTTTTCGATTATTTGCCGGCTCGCCCGTACTTTGATAACTTTGCAGGTATGCCTATGATCAATGTACGGGATATTCCACTGGATGTGGCGGGGAATCGATTGTTTAAGCGTCTGTTCGATATTTTATTCTCTTTATTCGCGATTCTCCTGACCTCTCCGATCATGCTGGCAGTGGCGATTGGTGTGATGATTACATCCAGAGGGCCAATCATTTTTAAGCAGGAGCGGGTAGGCTTGAACCGTCGCACCTTCCGAATGTACAAATTTCGTTCGATGAAGGTGCTGCCCCCTGGAACTGAAGATACGGGCTGGACGACTGCTAATGACCCAAGACGCACACGTTTTGGTACTTTTATTCGTAAAACGAGTCTCGACGAGCTGCCGCAATTTTTCAACGTTCTGCTTGGTGATATGAGTGTCGTTGGTCCACGCCCAGAACGACCCTATTATGTGGATCAGTTCCGTGAGGAAATTCCAAAATACATGGTGAAGCATCATGTTCGTCCCGGAATCACAGGCTGGGCACAGAGCAACGGGTTGCGTGGAGATACATCTATTGAGGAACGGATTAAGCATGACATTTTCTATATTGAGAACTGGTCGCTCTTATTCGATATTAAAATTATTTTCCGTACGATTCGCAATGGTTTCAAGAACGCGTATTAATCCAGAGTCACCCTTCGGTTAGCCGGAGGGTGTTTTTGCGTCTGGCAGTTGTTTTGAGTATGCGTATGTGGGGTATTGACCTGTACGAAAAGGATGTGACACCCTATGAAACGATTGATTGCTACGGTCATTCTTTTAATGTTAATCGGCACATTTTTACTGGCTTACAAAGGGCAATCTACAGAAGAACCTACTGGCTTTACCACGCACCGCGTGATTTCGCATGCCATGGGAGCTGTTGATGGTTTGGCCTATACTAATGCGCGTGAAGCGTTTGTGGAAAATTATAAAAAAGGCAGCCGCGTATTCGAGGTCGACCTGATGTTTACTTCGGATGGACAATTGGTGGCGCGCCATGAATGGACAGAATCCTTTACAGAGCAAATGCGACAGAGACACGCAGTTGGTACAGAACAGGGCGGAAAACCTTGGAGCTATCACCAATTTAAGAACACACCCATACACGGTTCCTATACCCCAGTAGATTGGAAGGATGTATTGGATTTATTGGAAACATACCCGGATGCTTATATTGTGACCGATACGAAAGAACAGGACCCTGCCCAAATCAAACAGTTGTTTGCACAACTGACCCGTCAGGCACAGGAGAAAAACCCCAAGCTTTTGTCCCGTATTGTTCCTCAAATTTACAATGAAGAAATGCTGCAAACGTTGCGGAGTATTTATCCCTATCCATCCGTTATTTATACGCTCTATGCGACAGAGGATAAAGATGACCAGATCGTTCGATTTGTACAACAAAATGATATAACGGCAGTAACTTTACCAGAGAATCGGGTGAGTGGTACTTTAGTGGAAAGTTTGCGCCAGGCAGGAGCAGTGTGCTACGTAAATACCATTAATGAGTTGAGGGATGCGGCTGAGTATGAACAGATGGGTGTGCGAGGTTTCTATACAGATATTTTAACGGAAAAGGAACTTAGTAAACGCAGTTGGTTGTATGCGCTACGACCATGAGCTGTCTGAACGGGGTGTTCCCATTTGATACGAACATTGACACCTTTTAAGCACTGTCATAGACTTAGCATAGAACGCTTTTGGATATTGGAATTCGGCTCGACTGGATCATGACAAAAGCAATGGATGCTGGAGGAATGTGTGTTGGCAGATTCAATTCAATCATGGAAGCATGTGTTTAAGCTTGATCCTGACAAGGAACTGGATGATGAGGCACTTGACGCCGTGTGTATGTCTGGTACGGACGCCATTATGGTAGGAGGTTCATCGGGCGTAACCTATGAAAATACGGTGGATTTGCTGTCACGGGTTCGGCGTTATGAGGTGCCGTGTGTGCTTGAGGTGTCCGATCTGGAGGCTGTAGTGCCAGGGTTTGATCTATATATGATTCCCATGGTACTGAATACCGCTGACAGTAATTGGATTCTAGGGCAGCACCAACGTGCGATTGAACAGTTTGGTTATATGATCCCGTGGGATTTGCTTGTGGCGGAAGGATATATTGTTTTGAACGGTGATTCTACGGTCGCTAAGCTTACCGGAGCAGATACTTCGCTGGGTGCTTCATCTGCGGCCTCGTATGCACAGATTGCTGACAAGCTCATGCATCTGCCGATTGTATATGTGGAATATAGCGGTGCTTTTGGGGATATGGAGCTGGTGCAAAAAATACATCGCAGTACGGAGCGCTCTCGTGTCCTATACGGAGGAGGAATCGTGGATAAATCTACCGCGTTACAAGCGGCTGCTGTTTGTGACACCATTGTAGTAGGTAACATCATTTATCGTGATTTGGCGAAGGCGCTGGAGACGATAGCTGTGAAATTGGAAGTATAGAACGTGAATTTATGGAAGCTCAGGGAAAGGAGCATGCACGCATGCAATCAATAGATATACACGAGGCGGTAGCTCGCCTTAATCCGCCTCAGCGTCAGGCTGTGGAGGCGGTAGATGGTCCGCTGCTGATTATGGCTGGCGCAGGCAGTGGTAAAACACGGGTGCTCACGCACCGAATAGCTTACCTCATCGCGACCCGCAAGACGGCTCCATGGGGCATTTTGGCGATTACCTTTACGAACAAGGCTGCGCGTGAAATGCAAGATCGCGTATCCAAGCTGATTGGCCCGCAGGGGAGAGATGTGTGGGTATCCACCTTCCACTCGATGTGTGTGCGTATTTTGCGTCGGGATATCGAGCGGATTGGCTTCACCTCCAATTTCAGCATTTTGGATTCTACGGATCAATTGTCTGTCATTCGGAGCTGCATGAAGGATCTGAATATAGACACCAAAAAGTTTGAACCCAAAGCGGTTCAGTCTATGATGAGTACGGCTAAAAATGAACTGGTCACTCCCGAAATGTATGAGCGCAAGATTGGCGACTATTTTGAGGGGATTGTGGCGAAGGTATATACCAAGTACCAACAACGGCTTAAAAACAACAACTCTCTTGATTTTGATGATTTGATCATGGCAACGATTCAGCTCTTTAAAGAAGTACCTGAGGTACTGGATTTCTACCAGAAAAAATTTCAATACATTCATGTTGATGAATATCAGGATACGAACCGTGCGCAGTACATGCTGTGCAAAATGCTGGCCGACAAGCATCACCGGATTTGCGTAGTAGGTGACAGTGACCAATCCATCTATCGGTGGAGGGGTGCGGATATTAGCAACATTTTGAACTTTGAAGAGGACTACCCGGAAGCGCGTACCATTTTGCTGGAGCAGAACTACCGGTCCACCTCGAATATTCTCAATGCTGCCAACGAAGTAATTGGTCAAAATACAGGCCGCAAGCCGAAAAAACTATGGACTGACAAAGAAGGTGGCGCCAAGATTAAAGTTTATCGTGCTGACTCTGAGCATGATGAGGGCTACTTTATCGCTTCCGAAATTCATAAGAATATTAATGCAGGCAAAACCTATAGCCATCATGCCATTTTGTACCGTACGAATGCTCAGTCTCGGGTTGTCGAGGAAATTTTGATTAAATCGGATATTCCTTACCAGATCGTGGGCGGTATCAAGTTCTATGATCGTAAAGAAATTAAGGATTTGCTGGCGTATCTTCGCCTGCTCTCCAATCCTGACGACGACATCAGCTTGATCCGAATTATTAATGTGCCAAAACGAAGCATCGGAGACACAACCGTCGGCAAATTGCAGGCAGCTGCAGCGGAACGTGGAGTTTCGATTTTCCGTGTCCTTCAAGTTGTAGACGATTTGGGCTTTGCAGGACGTACGCGCAATGCGTTGGTCGAGTTTTACGATATGATCGAAGGTTTAAGTCGGATGGTAGACTACCTGTCGGTTACCGAGTTAACAGAAAAAATGCTGGAAACCACCCAATATCGATTGGAGCTGCAAAACGAGAATACACTCGAGTCACGCTCGCGTTTGGAGAATATTGATGAGTTCCTGTCGGTAACCATGGAATTTGAAAAAGGAGCGGAAGACAAGTCACTCGTCTCCTTCCTGACCGACCTTGCTCTGATTGCCGATATTGATTCCATGAATGACGATGAAGAAGAGCAAAGCGATGCGGTTGTATTGATGACCATGCATAGCGCCAAAGGACTGGAGTTTCCTATCGTATTTATTGTCGGTATGGAGGAGGGAGTATTCCCTCATAGTCGTGCCTTTTTGGATAACGAAGAGCTAGAGGAGGAGCGCAGATTGGCGTATGTCGGGATTACCCGTGCAGAGGAGCAACTGTTCCTTACATGCGCGCAGATGCGCACATTGTTTGGCCGCACCACAGCTAACCCGCCTTCCCGCTTTCTCGAAGAGATTCCGGACGAGTTAAAAGAGGATACGATCATTAAACGTGACCGCTACCGCCGTTCAGGCAATGTAGGCGGATCTTATGGTGGGCGCGGACTGAATAAAGGTAGTGGTAGTAACTTTGGTGGAGAACGCTCGTTTGATACGATGAGCCGTAGTGGTTCGTCCGCTTCGGCGTCACCCCGCGTAACAGTAACGACATCTTCATCCGCGAAAGCAACTCCGGTTGCTTCGGCAGGAGGCCCCTCCATTTTTGCTGCTGGAGACAAGGTACAGCATGGCAAATGGGGAATTGGAACCATTGTCGCTGTAAAAGGGACGGGTAATGATATGGAGCTTCAAATTGCTTTCCCGGCTCCAGTGGGGGTTAAACGACTGCTGGCTGGTTTTGCACCAATTACAAAAGTAGAATAAATCTCAAACATCATTAAATCTCGAACCTCATGAGTGGCAGCTTGGCTTAGGCCTCTGCCCTGATGAAGTTCCCGGAGGGATACGCCTGCATGAACCCAATGCACAGGATGGAGCAGCTTGTTGCTGAACTGAACACATATAACTATCATTACTACACACTGGATGAACCCAAGATCAGCGACAAAGAATATGATGTGCTTTATGACGAACTGGTAGCGCTTGAACAGACGAGCGGTCTTGTGCTGCCGGATTCGCCGACACAGCGTGTGGGTGGGGAGTTACTCAAAGGTTTCACACCGCATCGCCACCTTGCCCCATTATGGAGCCTTGATAAAGCTCAGAATATGGAACAGCTGCGTGCATGGAATGCGCGTGTTGTGAAGCTGGTTAATGATTACAATACCAAGAACCCGGAGAAACCTTTGCCATCTCCAGGCTATGCGATAGAACTTAAATTCGATGGACTGACGCTGAACCTAACGTATACTGATGGACAGCTGGTACAGGCTTCTACCCGCGGTAATGGCGTGGTGGGTGAGGGAATACTGGCACAGGTGAAGACGATTAAATCCGTGCCACTTACAATTCCTTTTCGAAATGGAACAATTGAAGTACAGGGAGAAGGGATAATGAATCTCTCTGTATTGTCCAAATATAATGAGACTGCCGTGGACCCTCTTAAAAATGCACGCAACGCCGCAGCTGGCGCTTTGCGTAACTTGAATCCCAAAGTGACAGCAGAGCGGCGCTTGAATGCATTTTTCTACAATGTGGGATATGCAGATCGTATCCAGTTTAACAGCCACCAGGAAATGATGACTTTCCTGCGTGAAAATCATTTTAAGGTAAACCCTTACCTGACTTACTTTGATAATTTTGAAGATGTAATGGAGCAACTGATTGAGATTGAAGAATCTCGTGCCGGATTGGATTACCTCATTGATGGGGCAGTATTGAAAATTACAGATATGCGCACACGTGAGGCTCTCGGGTATACCGATAAATTCCCACGCTGGGCTGTGGCATATAAGTTCGAAGCTGAGGAAACAACTACAGTGCTTAACTCGGTTGAGTGGAATGTAGGACGAACCGGTAAAATTACCCCACTCGCAAGGGTAGAGCCGGTAGAGCTGGCGGGAGTCACTGTACAAAATTGTACACTGAACAATGCTGGTGACATCGAACGCAAAAACCTGAAGTTTGCATTGGGTGCACGTGTGTTTATCCGTCGCTCAAACGATGTCATTCCGGAGATATTAGGAAAGGTAACGTCTGAGAACGACGGGGAGGAAATTGTCGTACCAGATCATTGTCCAGCCTGCGGGTTTCCGTTGCAGCAGCGAGGTGCCCATTTGTTTTGCGACAATAAGTTGGGGTGTAAACCACAAATTGTGGCTCGTATTTCCCATTTTGCTTCACGTGATGCTATGGATATTGAGACTTTTAGTGACAAAACGGCCATACAGCTACACGACGAACTGGAAGTGCGCGAGCCTGCGGATCTGTATACACTCCAATATGATGATCTTGTGAAACTGGAGCGGTTTGGTGAGAAAAAGGCCAGTAACCTCTTAGCGGCACTAGAAAAGAGTAAAGAGAGAGATTTGGCTTCTTTCCTTTATGCTCTGGGTATACAAAATACCGGTAAAGCGACAACACGCATGTTGGCTGAGCATTACCGTGATTTGCACAAGACGATGTCCGCTACGGTGGAAGAACTGATAGAACTACCGGATGT